>OZ271833.1:0-2852178 GCA_965601665.1 Gammaproteobacteria bacterium
CGCTTTCAGAGGCCGAAACCACGGTGATAGCTGGCTCAGGTCTATTTGAAGACCAGGTTCGTCTGGAAGCAGACAAATTCGATCAAGCAGCAGAAAAAATAACCAAATCTTTTATAAACTAGGGGATCTCACGCATTTCCGGTTGATCAAGACGAACTTGATTCAACCGGTGTAGTCGTTAATTAAGTTATATGGAAATTTTCAGGACATTATTCTGGCGCGTTACTGGATGTCTATTTACTAGCGCCACTTTGTTACTTGGTGGTTGTTCAATAACGCCAGAGCCGATAGACAAGGAGACGCTCAGCGCCCAGGCCAGGCAAGATAGCATCACTGTCGTTGCAAACCAGGAAGCACTTGATGGCCCTGTCTCTTTGTATGAATCTATCGCGCGCGCGCTGAAATATAATCTTGATTACCACCTTGAGTTTGCAGAAAAGATACTGGCTGAAACACAGTTGGATGTTTCACGCTATGAGATGTTACCTCAGCTCGTTGCCCGTGCCGGTTATGATGGTAGAGACAACTTTAGTGGTGCTTCCAGCCGTTCGTTATTGACCGGAGAGCAATCACTACAGTCTTCCACGTCTTCAGACCGCGATGTGTTTACCACTGATCTGAGGATGAGCTGGAATGTACTCGATTTCGGCCTTTCTTACGTTCGTGCAAAACAGGCAGCCGACCAGATATTTGTGGCAGAGCAGGAAAAACGTAAGGTAATCAATCGAATTGTGCAGGATGTACGCACCGCTTACTGGCGGGCGGTTACTAATGACAGGCTTATTGAGAAGATTAAGGACCTGTTAGTCAGGGTCACTAATGCCATTGAAGAGTCCAAGCAAGTCAAGAAGCAACGCCTGGATAGACCGCTGACGGCACTCACTTATCAAAGAGAGTTAATTGGTATCAAGCGTGAGTTAGAAGAACTGCAACGTGATCTATCGGTTGCAAAAATACAACTTGCTGCACTGATGAATATCAGTCCGGGAGAAGATTACCAGCTTGAGATACCCGAGCGAAAACCGCAACTTGATAAGGTGAATATCTCACCAAAAATGATGAGTCAGCTTGCTCTGGAGAACCGGCCCGAACTCATCTCGGTATCCTATGAACAGAGAATCAATCGCGAGGAAGTGCGTGCAGCCATACTGCAGCTATTGCCGGGCATCGACGTCAATTTTGGCGATAATTACAGCTCAAATAGCTTTCTTTTTAACCAGAACTGGTTGTCTTATGGCGCACAGGTGAGTTGGAACTTGCTGAATATATTCAAGCTACCGGCAAAAAATCGCGAAATTGAAGCGCGGGAAAAGGTACTCGAAGCTCGCAGACTGGCGCTAAGTATGGCAGTAATTACCCAGGTGCATGTTAGTCTTGCCCAATATGAAAATGCGCTAAAAGAGTATCGCACTGCAGCAGACTATTACCAGACGCAAAAGGAAATTCTGGAGCAGATAGAATCAGGTGTAGCCACGCGATCCGTTACAGAACAGTCTTTGATACGTGAACAAATGAATATGATGGTTGCCGAGGTTAAATATGATATTGCATATGCAGAGGTTGAGAATGCTTATGCCAGTATTTTTGCATCTATAGGCATCGATCCTCTTCCAGCCGACACAAAAATGGGTTCACTGGAACAACTAACGGGTTTGATTCAGGATCGTTTTGAGGATCTGTCACTGATGGACCAGGTTTTCTCAATGAAGATTCAATAACCAGCGGGAGTCAGCATGCACTCTAAAAAAAGCAGTCTGTTATTAACGCTACTTGTTGCAGTACTGTTACCTTGCCTGTCTTTTGCGTTGGAAGATGTCGATCTTTTTCTGCAACCCGAGCAGGGAAATACAGGTCTTGCGAACGTGCGTGGTCTTATCAAACCAGTAGAAAAGGCAGTAATCTCGAGCCAGATTGCGGCACAAATTGCCCGCATTCCAAAGAAGTCGGCGCAGAAATTCCGCAAAGGCGACATACTGGTTAGTTTTGATTGCGCGTTTTACCGCGCTGACCTGATGGCTGCTGAAGCCAACTTCAAGGCCAAGAAGAACGTCTTCGAAAATAACCAGGAACTGCTCTCTCTGAATGCGATGAGTGAAATCGATGTATCGATTTCGGAAGCGGAAATGGAAGTTGCCAGGGCCGAGCGCAGTATGCGCGCAATCAAGGTCAGCCAGTGCGAGATCAAGGCACCCTACGACGGACGAGTGATAGATGTCGCTGTGAATGAACACGAAAATATTCCAGCTGATACCGAAATACTCTCTATTCTTAATGACAGGGATTTGGAAATAGAGCTTATCGTGTCTTCTACGTGGCTTACGTGGTTAAAAGTAGGTGAATCCTTTAACTTCATCATCGACGAGACAGGCGAGACCGTAAAGTCTGCAGTAAAAAAAATTGGTGCGGTTATCGATCCGGTCAGCCAAACCGTCAGGGTTACAGGCAAGTTCGTAGCTCAACCTCAAAATGTGCTTTCCGGTATGAGCGGAACCGCAAGGTTTAATAATTAGCTCTGCTTGCCAATGGATAACAAGGTACAGGAAGGCCAATTAGATATCGTCTCCAGGCTGATGCAGCTGGAGTCAATGGCGCGCGCTGCCCATTCGAAAGAAGCTTTGAGCTTTATGATCGTAAACGAGACGAGAAAGCTGTTGCCCTACAGGCAAGCCTACCTGTTTCTTTCCCGGCATCCTGTTGAAGGTGATTGCGAATTGATTGCTGCCTCCAGCGTCGCTGTCATTGAAGAGCACTCACCCTTTGTAAGCTGGTTGAACAAAATGGTTAGCAACCTTTTTACAAACGAAACAATTAATAAACAGCACCAGATAGACCAGTCAAATTGTCCCGATAAACTCAAAGACGGGTGGCAGGAATTTTCCTTACCTTTTGTTTTATGGACGCCGCTTAGAATGCCTGACGGCACCTTTGTCGGAGGCTTATGGTTGACCCGCGAAACTCCCTGGCAAGAGAATGAGTTGGCCTTAACCAAAAGGCTGGCAGAAACCTATGCTCATGCCATGATCACAGTAACGAGCCGGCCAGCCTACTATAGTCGACCAACACGCGTAAGGATGGCTATCTGGGTGATTACTCTGTTCCTGTTTGCCGTGCTTGCGAAGCCTATCAGGATCAACGCATTGGCACCGGCGGAGGTTGTCGCAATCGAACCTGCAGTGATAAGTGCTCCTATAGACGGTGTTGTTTCCGATATCTATGTGTCGCCAAATACACAGGTCTATGACGATGAAGTCCTGTTTAAACTGGAAGATTCAGAACTACAGAATCAATTCAACGTGGCTCAAAAAACATTGGCCGTGGCCGAGGCCGAGCTGCGCAAGGCATCACAGGATGCATTTCAGGATAGTCAAAGTAATGCAGAAGTAGCCCTGCTCAGGGCCGAGGTAGAACTGCAGCGGACTCGTATGCAGTACGCCAAAAAACAGTTGGAAAAAATAAATGTGACGGCGGAAAGAAGCGGCGTACTCATTTATTCAAGTAAATCAGACTGGATTGGCCGCCCGGTAATGGTCGGTGAACGTATTATGGAGGTTGCTGATCCGGAGCGTATTCAACTGCAGATAGAGTTGCCAGTAGGGGATGCCATCGTGCTAGAGGAGCGGGCTACCGTAGAGGTCTTCCTTGATGCGGATCCACTTAATCCGATTCCGGCAGTATTGACAAACAGCAGCTATCGCGCTGCCAAGTCAGAGGGTGATGTAATGAGCTACCGACTTTATGCCAAATTTGACGAAGCAGTGGACCCAAATGATTTACGTATCGGTCTACAGGGCACAGCCAAGGTTTACGGAGAAAGGGTCTCTCTTTTCTTTTACCTGTTTCGCAGACCTATCTCTTCCGTTAGGCAATTTTTTGGTATATGAATGGACAGCAGGAAGACTTTGATCTGCCTGAGCTGCGCAGTGACCTGCACCTGATAGAAGGTCCCGTCGCCCTGGACGGATCGCCCAACTGGTTGATTGTTGATCCGCTCAGGAATAAATACTTTTCAATCGGCTGGTCTGCCTTCCAGCTACTTTCGCGATGGACACTGGGGACTGCCAGAAAACTTATCAGCGCAGTGAAGCACGAGACAACGTTGGATGTTGGCGAGCAAGACGTTAAATCGCTGATAGAATTCCTGCTGGCAAACAGCCTGACCAGGGAACCTGCTTCCGGTAGCAGTCAGGATTACCTCGAACAATACGAAGCCAGTAAATCATCATTTCTGGTTTGGCTGGTTCATCACTATCTGTTTTTCAAGATTCCGCTGGTTAAACCAACCCGATTTCTCAGGCGCACGTTGATCTATGTTGAGCCTGTATTTTCCTATACTAGCCGTGCGCTGGTATTTACGCTGGGACTGGTCGGTTTGTTCATGGTTGGTCGCCAGTGGGAAGCGTTTGTTTCCACGTTTCTTTATTTTTTTAACCTGCAAGGCCTGTTGTTTTATTTTCTGTCGCTGGTTTTTATCAAGGTATTGCATGAGCTGGCGCATGCCTACACTGTCGTTCGTTACGGCTGCAAGGTTCCCACGATGGGCATTGCCTTCCTGGTAATGTTTCCCTTGCTGTATACCGATACTTCAGACACATGGCGTATCAAGTCTGCCGCGCAACGCGTGAACGTCGGTGCTGCAGGCATGCTCATGGAGCTTTACATTGCGTTGATTGCAACTTTTGCCTGGAGTTTTTTTCCGGAAGGCCATCTGAAAAGCGCCGCGTTTATACTCGCCACCACCAGCTGGGTTATGTCTCTGGCGATCAACCTGAATCCGCTCATGCGATTCGATGGTTATTATATCCTCTCCGATCTTCTACATGTTCAAAACCTGCAAGGGCGTTCTTTTGAAATCGGTAAATGGAAATTGACCGAGCTGCTATTCGGTCTGAAATTGAAACCGCCCGAAGCATTGTCGGATGCAATGCTGTTCAAGCTCACCGTTTACGCGTGGTGTGTGTGGGTTTACCGGTTTTTCCTGTTTATCGCCATCGCATTGCTCGTCTATCACTTTTTTTTCAAGCTACTAGGCATTATCCTTTTTGCCCTCGAGATATTCTGGTTTATTTTATTACCAATGGCGGGAATGCTGAAAAAGTGGTGGGAACTTAGAGCGAGCATTAAGCGTTCACGACGCACATACGTGACGGCGTGTATCGCATTTTTATTGCTGATCATATTCATCGTTCCCTGGAAATCCACGGTTTCAATGCCGGCCATGTTGATGAGTGGACAAACCTTTACCGTCTTTGCACCCGGTGCAGCACAAATTCAAGTCAATAACATGCGAGAAGGTCTGCGTGTTAGTAAAGGCGATATTTTAATTGAGCTAAGTGCGCAAGAGATTGATAAGGATATTGAGCTTACACGTTTACGTATTGAGCAGCTTAAACTACAGGCGAGACGTATCGCAGCCAGTGAGAAAGAGCTGGATAACGTACAGGTAATTATTCAGCAATTGCAGGAGAGTCGCTCACGCTTGAAATCGTTGCTCGATCTGCAAAAGAAAATGCTGGTGCGTTCACCTATCAATGGTGTGCTGCAGGACGTGACCACCTCTTTGCACAACGGTCGCTGGATAGATCAAACATTACCACTTGCCAATATAGTCGTACCTAAAGACGTAGTGATCGAAGGCCTACTAGGTGAAGAACAGCTGCACCTGGTCAAGTTGCAGGCCCCGGCCAGGTTTGTACCGGACAACGCCCAGATCAAATCCATCTGGGGAATTGTTTTTGATATAGAAGAAGCGGACATGAAAGTACTGGATTTGCCGGCGTTGTCATCGGTAAATGGTGGTACGGTACCGTCTACACAGAATCAGGACGGCCAGCTAATACCCAATCGATCCATCTATCGATTGCGCGCCATGGTCAGCGAAGTAGAGCAGCTTGAACTGGAACAGGTGTTAAGGGGCGTACTTCATGTTGAAGCAGAAAAAGAGAGTTTCCTGTCGCGAGCTTATAAACTGGTGATGACTGTGCTCATCAGGGAGTCAGGCTTTTAAAGCGAGTAATTGTCTAACCTTCGCTAATTTCATTCATATCAGGGGCAGTCTGCCAAATTCGATAATGCACTTCCGCTGCCTCCGGGACATAGACGACAATGGGTAAACGGCTATTGTAACGCACCAGGAAGGGTTCCCCGCCAAGGCTTATAAATCGGTCTACCGATGCCGAATGGGGGTCAACAGCCATTAATGTGCCAATCATTTGACCAAGGTCAGGGACGATATAACGCGTATAGCCCCAGCCTTCGATGTTTTTCGATTCTATCTTGCCGGAAAAGAAATAGCGGTTTTGTGTGTCGGTTTTTACTGTCTTACCAATAATCAGTTCGACTTGATAGAGAGACTCGTCCTCCTGTTTTGGTAGTTCGAGGACATGCCTTGTCATTCCCTGTGCGGCTTGCGGAAAGGCTTTCAAATTGTCTGCCGCATGTGCGGTCAGCATCGTAACGATCATCATGACCAGGGCGAATGTTATTTGTTTGTCCATGTTGGTTCCGTGTTTTAAAAGGTTAGTCCCGGGTTTGTTTTGTCAATCTTTCCTGTCCATCATACGTCTATCGGCTCTTGAAGTTAATAAGATACTGATTTTAAATGTAAATACTCCTTGAAATAACGGCCGATTGTTGCTAAAGAATGATCAATATAGTCCGATAAAATACTAGTGGCTGCGCTTTACCAGAACATGGATGTATGCCAGATTGTCAATCTTAAAAACAAATTGATTACATGTTTGTAAAAAACAAACCCGCGACGCTGGAAGGAACGAGAATCGGGCGCTACGATCTGAATAAAATCATTGGTAGCGGCACGTTTGGCGAAGTCTACAAGGCATTTGACCATGAACTGCGTAGGCACGTTGCAATAAAAGTACGTTCCGTGGACCTTGTTAATGGCAAATTTAACAAGGAATCGGTCATACGAGAGGCGCGTATACATGCCCTCGCCGAGCACTCCAATATTGTACCTGTGTATGACATCATCGATTATAAAAAGTCAGTATTGATAGTCATGCGCCTCGTGAATGGTGGCGATCTGGACCAAATACTGGGCAACCAACGTCAACCGTTCAAGGTAAACCAGGCATTAAAGATCATGCAAAAGATACTCTGGGCAATGGAGTATGCTCATAATCTGGGTATCGTTCATCTTGATCTCAAACCGGGTAATATCCGTATCAGTCTGAGTGGCGAAGTGCTCATTATGGATTTTGGTATTGCTACCTTTCTCGAAGAACAGTCCTTCCTGGACGGGAAACCGAACGGTACGCCGTCATATATGTCACCTGAGCATATCAATTGCGAGCATATGGATGCCCGCGCGGATATCTACTCTCTGGGCATTATTCTGTACAAGATGTTGACCGGCCGGCACCCGTTTACCAAGGCGAAAAATGTTAATGAAATGCTTAAAAGCCATCTGGAAACACCAGTTAGCAAACCTTCTGTTTTAGTTGACACAATACCGGACAAAGTTGATATGGTTTTGTTGAAGGCACTCGAAAAAAATCCACGTAAGCGCTTTCATTCCTGTCGAGAATTTGTGCAGGCACTTGAAAGGGCCGTGGGTATCGATACTGGCACTGAAGATATGGATAAGGAATTGCGCTGGGACCATCGCGCAGCCGTCACACTTAAAGTGCGAATTCAATGCCAGACTGATGCCGGTTTTATTTTTGCCGAAACAGTCAACCTGTCCGTTAGCGGCGCCAACTTGCGAGTAACATCCGACGTTGCAGTTGGCAGCCGGATCTTTCTCGAGTTTTACATCCCGTCAGATTCCGAGGATGATTATTTAAAGGTGACGACCAACGCAACCGTACTATGGAAAGACATCAACCATGGCCAGGATGATATTTCTATTGGTGTCAGCTTCAATGATTTGCAGGACATGGAGCGTTACCGTATTAGTGTTTATGTACGTAATCGCATCATGGAAGGGGATATTGATGAATTACCTACTGAAAGAACAATGACGTATTCCTGAAAAACAGGCATATTCCGCAATTCCCTATCTAGCCTGCATCTCTTGATTTCTTGCCCTTGTAAAGAGCCCTTGACTTCAGCATTTAGCGAGGATAATTTAAGTTTAGATTGTTTCTAAATGTTTTATTAAAAATAGTAAAAACAATAAGTTATACATTTAGACGAGAGCGTAAATGGTGCAAAAACGCATACAATCTGAAGGGTAAATGTGAAAGTCAGTTTTATTGCTGCAAAATGCAACAAAATGCTTCCTTTGCCAGTTATTTCAATTAATGCATTGATTCTTAAACGATTTTATTACCTTGCATAAACAGGTTAAGGGTCTATAATTTGTGCATTGCAACAATGGCCGTGATGTTTGATGGATGCCAAAAGTCATATAAATACCGCTGAGCAACTCTCCGAGCTCAAGCAAAATATAGAGACGCTAATCTCTGATGTTCAGGATGTCAGGCTGGCGAATGAGCTAAGTAAACTTACCCAGGTAAGACTGGTTGATTTGCAATATTCTGCCAAGCTTGTCATTGAACAGTTAAAAGAGCACCTGGACGACGAGCAGGATGTCAGTAAAGATTGTGCCTGAGCTTATGCACTTTGCATAAGAAATTGATCATAACGTTTACAAAATTCATCCAGCATTTCAAAGTAAGATAAGGCGCCTGTTTCAAACACAGAAAATTGCCAATTGCTTTTCACTTGTAACGTTTCTTTCCAGCAGTAGTTCGTGAAGTCTCCTCTTACGCCATGACTCATCCAGATTGGATGGGGCAGTGATTCGTAGATAGTATTAATATCCTGGCTAAACATAAAACCCGACAAAAAATAAAAGGGCGCATAGCATGCGCCGGGTTGCTTCGTCGATAGATACGAATATTCGTACATGACTTCGTCGATCTGCTTCGACCCCCAGGTTTTTTGCAGGAAAAAACGCACGCTGCGACGGGATGTCAACAATGAGAATAGTGTCTCTCCGATGATGGAAAACCTAAGCACGCGCAGGAAGGCAGGCATGCCCCTGTTGCTTAAGGGTTCATCCTTGTATGGATATTGTTTATTAAAACCGGTAGGTGCTACGAATGCCAGGCTTTGGTAAGCGTCAGGTGATTCATGCGCTGCGCGTGCCAGGAATTCACAGGATGTCGAAACAGCGAGTGCATCGAGTGCCTTGCACTCATGATTTGACAGTATTCGGTTACAGATAGCGTGAACTGCATCAGTCATCAGGCGCGGAGTGTATTCTCGGTCGCTCCTTTCTGAAAAACCATAGCCAGGTAGGTCAATGGCATAAACAGGGCGCGTTTGACGATAGTGCTCGTACAACGGCCTTATCTCATGCGCACCGGCAGCAGCATTAATAGTATGTATAAGTAATAGAGGCGTTGTATTCGCCGGGTTGTCGGGTGCGTCTGTGTAGTAACTAATGACGCCAGCGTCGGAGTCGAACGTCTCCCGTTTGCCCGGTAAAGCATGTTCAAGTGTCATGGTATTATGAAAACATGGCGTGGTCGCCAAGTTCCTGTCCGCTGTTACCTTCATCGATAACTCGCCTGTAGAAATCTTTCAACGTATCATTCCCATGGGAAGGGGTCATGTCAGCATCATAACTGTTGGTTTCAGGATCCAGTAAGAGCATTGATTCTGTCGCGTAGTATTGACCGATTCGGGCAAATTCAATTTTGTCCCTGATCCTGGGTATAAGCCATGACACGGGTGTTAATAAGGCAATGACTAACGTGAAAAGTTGCACCGGCACATGCCGGTAGCGAGGTGTTCGCTGACACAACTCAAACAGGAGTTGACCCTGTTCCAGCGGCGTAACGGCCGGGCCAGGCCCGCCAACAGGTAGTACTTGCCTGTGCTTGTTACTATCTTCCAGACAATCTGCGATGAAGCTTGCCAGATCAGGTTCACTAATAGGTTTGCAGGAAGTGAGCTTGCCATCACCAAACACGATGAACGGTTTACCTTTCTTTACGGCCGCTACCTGCCCAGCGAGTGACTTAAAAAACGCGGTGGGACGCACAATGGAATAATTGATTCCCGAATCAACCAGTTCCTGTTCAAACCCAAGCTTGGCAAGTTGAAAGGCCAAGCGTGGTTTTTGTACGCAGATTGCAGATAGCAGGATGAACTGTGATATGCCACTTTGTTTAGCTGCAGCCAGTAATAAACTGTTTGCATGATAATCTATGCGGTTTGCATCAGCGCTAGTACCGGTTCGTGAAGCAAGACAGGAGATAACCGCGTCAAAACCTTCATCGCAAAAACCCTGTTCAATAATCGATGACAGCTCACATACATTACCAAACCGGACTTCAGAACCTTGCAGTTTTTCACGGGTCTGTTGCGGACCGCTCTTGCCGTTGATACCAGAGTGTTCGCGCGCAAAACTGACTACGTCGTAACCACGCTCAACCAGTTCCCTGACGACATGCCTGCCAATATAGCCGGTTGCCCCGGCTACGAATATTCGCTTTAACGGACGCTGGTTGTCTTTATGGATTGGCATAATACTGCGTAATGTTATCGACAGAGTTGTAATAAAATACAAGTGCTAGTGTATTACTTCCTGCCCGTTACAAACAGGGGGCGACGATGCACTATTTCCGTTCTATACTGATACTGAATACACAGTAATGATGTGGTCACAGAGGTTCAACATAAACATATCGGATGATGAAGGGATTGGTATACATTAGCAGGGCTACAACCCCTTTTTCGGCTGAAGAGCTGAAGGCATTGGCGAAGCAGGCAGCTGCGAGAAATAGAAAGCATCATATTACCGGTTATCTTTCTTACGATAGTGAAGACAGATTTATTCAGTATATTGAGGGCGAAGAAGAAGAGGTACAGCAACTGTTTGATCTTGTCTTCCGTGATAACCGCCATCGTATCACGCATTATCTTCGCCACGATATTGAGACAAGGAAATTTTCCAGCTGGAACATGCACTTGATCATAGACAATGAGTTCAAGGATATTCATGATCTGATGATGAATCATTTATTTCACATAACTTCTGCGCCGAGTATGGTCAACTTCAAGAACAGGCTTATCTGGAACACGGTTGATGCACTTGCCGAGGCCAGTGCCGTTCAATAATTACCGGTACCGGCAAGCACTGTATATCAGACCTACGTAGCAAATGGCATTTAACGATGAGTGAATGCTGCCATCACAAGCATCAAGCTGAATCCGAACCGGTAGTCACTACTACCGGGTTTCTTTATATCTGTCCGATGTGCCCGGGCGTGGGCAGTATGAAGCCAGACAGTTGTCAAAAATGTGGCATGGCGCTTGAGCCCGCAGAGCCCTGGCTGGAACAGGACACGACAGAGTTAAGCGATATGTGGACCCGCTTGCTTGTGTGTTTGTTGTTGACCTTACCGGTTTTTATTAGCGCCATGTTTCCCCAGGTTTTGCAGGGAATATTTGAAGACAAGGCGAGGCAATGGCTTGAATTGGCCTTATCAATACCGGTGGTATTGTGGGGCGCATGGCCGTTTTTCAGGAAGGCATGGCTTTCCATAGTTTCGCGTCAACTGAATATGTTTACGCTCATTGGCCTCGGTGTCGGCGTGGCCTTTTTGTACAGCACAGCAGCGGTAATCATTCCTGACTCATTTCCAGCCACGGTGAAAAACGATGCTGGCCTGGTCATGGTGTACTTTGAAGCGGCAACCGTCATTACCTGCCTGGTCTTGCTTGGACAGGTACTTGAGTTACGTGCACGAGGTAAAACAAGTTCGGCAATACGGCAGTTACTGGCGCTGTCGCCACAGAGCGCGAACCTGCTTCACGAAGATGGTAGCGAGGAAACCATTGCCGTCTCTGCAGTTAAGGTTGCTGACAGGCTTCGCATTCGTCCCGGTGAAAAGATACCGGTAGATGGGGTCGTAGTTGAAGGCAGTAGCCATGTGGATGAATCCATGCTGAGCGGCGAACCGATGGCAATCGCGAAGCAACCGGGTGACAGGTTAATCGGCGCCACTATTAATGGTAGTGGCAGCCTGATCATGGAAGTAACCAGCATAGGTAAAGACACCTTGTTGGCGCAAATCGTGAAACTGGTAGCCGAGGCACAGCGTTCTCGTGCGCCTGTGCAGAAACTGGTTGATACAGTGGCAGCTTATTTTGTTCCTGCTGTTATTGTTGTGGCAGTGATAACGTTTTTTACCTGGTATCTTATTGGCCCGGAACCAGGACTGGCGTTTGCCGTTGTTAATGCTGTGGCCGTACTGATCATTGCCTGCCCCTGCGCGCTGGGACTGGCAACACCCATGTCTATCACGGTGGGGACAGGTCGTGGTGCAGAGATGGGTGTATTGATTCGTAATGGCGAAACGCTTGAGGCAATGGAAAAGATCGACACCGTGGTCGTGGATAAAACCGGTACGTTGACCGAGGGCAAACCAGCATTGGTGAAAATACAAGTAGCAAGCGAGTTTTCAGAAGACGCCGTATTGCAACGACTCGCAAGCCTGGAAATGATAAGCGAACATCCGCTTGCCGCTGCAATCGTATCTCATGCAAAACAGAAGGGACTAACGCTGTCGAGCTGTACTGAATTTGAGGCGCAGGCAGGGATTGGTATAAAGGGAAAGGTAGATGGTCACCTCGTTGCAGCAGGAAACGAACAAATGCTTGAAAGGTGTCGTATTGAGCAAAACAGGCTGACCAGGGATGCAGCGCAACTTCGCGAACTTGGGCAAACCGTCGTGTATATACTTATTGACTCTTGCCTGGCTGGTCTCGTAAGCGTGACCGATCCGGTTAAACACTCAACACCTGCAGCAATTGAGCAACTACGTGCATCCGGAATAGATGTCGTCATGCTGACTGGTGATAATCACATAACGGCCCGTGCAGTAGCAAAGCAGCTGGATATTAAACATGTTTATGCCGACGTATTACCCACTGCCAAGGCAGACGTTATAAGGGACCTTCAGAATCAGGGACGCGTGGTGGCCATGGCGGGCGACGGCATCAATGATGCGCCGGCATTGGCCAAGGCACAGGTTGGCATTGCCATGGGAACGGGTACCGATGTGGCGATAGAAAGTGCCGGTGTAACGCTGGTGAAAGGTGATTTGCTAGGTATCGTCAGGGCACAACACCTGAGCCGCGAGACCATGCGTAATATCAGGCAAAACCTGTTTTTTGCCTTTATCTATAATGCGATTGGTGTACCGGTTGCGGCAGGTGCCCTGTATCCATTGCTGGGTATCGTACTGTCGCCAATGCTCGCGGCATTGGCAATGAGCCTGAGTTCTATATCGGTAATCACCAACGCGCTGCGTTTGAAGACGGTGGCACTGTAGGCCACCGGGCGCTAAATCATTTTAGAGAAACGTTTCGAAGGTTTGTCCTTACTCATATATTGGTCAAACACAGCGCATATATTGCGAATAAAGAAGCGACCTGCTGCCATAATCCGAATTTTTTCATGATCAATGGTGAGCAAATTATCTTCTACCATAGGCGTAAGCCGCTCCAGCTCTCCTGCAAAGTATTCACGGAAGTCAATTCTGTAGAGCTTCTCTATCTCTGAGAAATAAACATTGAAATGACAGATTAATTGCGAAATCACATCACGTCGCAACTCATCATCAAAGCTGAGTTGGTAGCCACGAAAAACCGGGATCTGTCCTTTCTCAATGGCGGCATGGTAGTCTTCCAGCGTGCGGTAATTCTGTGAGTAGCTGTTACCGATCTTGCTGATAGAAGTAACGCCCAGGCCTACGACGTCACAGTTTGCGTTGGTCGAATAGCCCTGGAAATTGCGATACAGGTGACCCTCGCGCTGTGCCACGGCCAATTCATCATCGGGTTTGGCAAAATGGTCCATACCGATATAGACGTAACCGGCGTCGGTGAGTGCGCGTATAGCCCGTTCAAGTATTTCCAGTTTGATATCAGCCGTAGGCAGTTCAGCCTCGTTGATTTGTTTTTGTACCTTGAAGATATGTGGTAAGTGGGCGTAATTGTAAATCGCAATACGCTCCGGTGAGAGCGTAATGACCTTTTCAATAGTATCGGTGAATGTGGCGACTGTTTGTTTAGGCAAGCCATAAATCAGATCAATATTGACAGAATGAAAACCAAACTCGCGGGCATCGTTGAACGCCGACAGGGTTTCCTCGTATGACTGGTTACGGTTAACGGCCGACTGCACTGCTGGATTAAAATCCTGCACACCAAGGCTCAATCGATTAAAGCCAAGGTTTCTTAACAGGGAGAGCGTTTTTGTGTCGACCTGGCGTGGATCAATCTCTATTGAATATTCACCTGTATCGTCTTCGAGGAATCTGAAATGCTTCTTTAGTTTCAACATCAAGCTCAGTATCTGCTCGTAGCTGATAAATGTTGGCGTACCGCCACCCCAGTGTAATTGCTTCACCACGCGGTCGCCGTCGAACAGCCTGGCCTGCATCTCTATTTCACGGAACAGGTCCTGCAAATAGGGGCGGGCGCGCTCACGGTTTGCGGTAATAATCTTGTTACAGGCACAGTAGTAACAAACGGTATTACAGAACGGCAGGTGAACGTATAGCGAAAGCGGCTTGGGTACAAGTTCCTCGTTGGTGCTTTCCGTCAGTTGCTGGTACTGGTCCATACCAAACTTTTCGTTGAATTCGAGCGCAGACGGGTAAGACGTGTAGCGTGGTCCGGATAAATCGTAGCGACCAATCAATTCCTTGTTAAACATAGATCTCTTTACCTAAATCAAGGGTAGGATGAAAGTCTAGACAAGATTCAGCTTTGGCAGCTTGATTCAGATCAAGTATTTGCCGCTCTGGATGCTTTTCAGAGGCATTTTCGCCGGCTTCTATTGTGCTAGAATAGGGCGTAACTTCACCGGGTTACACACTGTGTCTGTAGCTCAACTGGATGACGTGCAGGATGCACGAATATCGCGAAGGCAGGACGCCGGGAGCGATGAGAGTATGCAGCGCGAAGCGCTGATAAATTCTTGTATAATGGCAGTAATGAAAACCTCTATCGTGCGCCTGTAGCTCAACTGGATAGAGTATCGGGCTTCGAACCCGAGGGTTGGGGGTTCGAGTCCCTCCGGGCGCGCCATCCATAAAACAAGCCACCGTCAGGTGGTTTTTTTTATGGATTAGTATTGGTGGGACGAGAACGAAGTTCGACAAATCGGCAGGACAGCCGATTTGGGCAGACGCAGTCTGCACGAAGTGCGAGCTACACGGATGTAGCGAGTCAATCCCTCCGGGCGCGCCAATCGATTAATCAATCGACACTGACCCTATTGATTATCACAGTAAATTCTTACGTAAATCTATACCGAGAGATGAGACTAAGTAGTGCGGAGAAAAAAAATATTAAAGATGATGGCAAAGGAACGGGTGATACTTCTATACGCATTGCTAATTCAGTAGCTAGCCCAGAATTGATAGTCCATTCTTCGCCAACAAACCTTTGAGCTATATACTCATCACCACAAGTAGTACCACAGCTATAAGCTCTAAAGTCTTCTTGAGCAATACGCCAACTACTAAAACCATCGATGGTTTTATTTTCAGCGATGATCCAATATTTTTCGTTTTCATTTAGTAGTGTCGTGTTTGTCCAATGAAATTCGTACAAGGGCCAAGGGAATATTTGTTCTATTGTTGTTGGAGAAGAAATTTCTAAAATCGAACCTGGACTATTGTTATTATCATTCCATATCGACAGCTCAATTTCACTTTCATTTAAAAAACTACTCTCTGTGAAAGGCGCAATGATCTTGTCTAAATAGCCAGAAGCGGTTGGTATAAATTGCATGCCTGCTTGAAATGGAGATGCATTTTCGCGAAACCACTCTGTGCCAGGGCCTGCAACAGCAAAGCCTCCGCGTACAGGGTTCGGAATAGTTGTCATAGTATTATCAAACACTACCAAAGCTGCATCTGCTTTGGACGAAAAAAGCAATAAGATTAAAAGAAACTTAAAGCTGTCTTTCGCTTTCATGACTTGAGCATTAATCTCATATAGATATAAAAGATAAGCATAATCTAGCTGCGTGTCATAATTGTTACAAACTGAATTTTAATAACGCTAGAGTCGATGATTTCATGCTTATACTATTATCCGCTTCTGGCCGATTTTTGACAAAAACTATGCAGCTAGATTGTGACTTATTTAGGCTTACTGTAGCTTTTCTTATAATATTGCGAGCGTTGCAAGTAGTTGAAAGTAATAAGATTGACTAATATTAGTTCCCCTTCGAACCCGAGGGTTGGGGGTTCGAGTCCCTCCGGGCGCGCCATCCATAAAACAAGCCACCGTCAGGTGGTTTTTTTTATGGATTAGTATTGGTGGGACGAGAACGAAGTTCGACAAATCGGCAGGACAGCCGATTTGGGCAGACGCAGTCTGCACGAAGTGCGAGCTACACGGATGTAGCGAGTCAATCCCTCCGGGCGCGCCAATCATACCAAAAGTTTAATGTAGTCTTATCCACTTATCGTCAATGACATGGTGGTTTGGCTGAGTTTCGTCCCGTGTTACTAGCACGGGGCATCTTGGTGCTCTCAATCGCTCGTATCCTCGCTCTGAATCGCACTAGATGCATACGAGAAATAAACATAAAAAACAGTATTATTGATTAAGGCTTTACAATTAAATGACAAAATAATGAAACTCCATCATATATTCTTTCAACTACTATTTGTTTAGATAAGGCAGATTGATCTGGTATTAATGAATCTGGATCATAAATAAAGAAAATCAGATTTCTACATGTAGGGTTATGCCTATAAGTTTCAATATCATCATGAAGTTCTTTTGTTATATTTTTTCCATGGGAAGCATCTCTTATATATTTTACTTCAATAATAGTTTTTGCAGATGGGCTAATGAAATCTTTTATGGTGAATCTATTTGCAACTTTATCGGTAGGATTTTCTGGTGTTAGATCAAGTACCCAAGGCCTGAGCATTATATACAAAGCGTCTTGCACTGCTGCTTCAGAATCAAGTGTAAGTACTGTTTTTGTACTCCTGCGAGTATTCAAATACCGTACAACTTCTTGAAATTGTTCAAGCGCTGCAATAATTTGTGAAGTCTTTACAGTTCCAGCTTCTTCAGCATTGGGTTCAGATGAATGCTTTTTTGACAGTGTTGAAACAGCATTAGCTAATGCTGGTAAAGTTGATATATCAATCATCATTATTGCCTGAAACATCTCTGCCAAAAATATAGCGAGCTATATCTTCAAAAATATATTCATAATCTCTTCTGCTTTTGTTTTCAGGTAAATGAATATGTAAATCAATATGAAACTGCGGACTATTGTCTTGACCAGGTGGATTATTTAAACCTGTTGCTCCAGAGTTTTGAGTACTAGAGGAGTTTACAGGTGCTATGCTTGCTCCAAAATCAGCATAATCACATATAGCTTTGAAAGTAGATATTTGATATTGAATAGCTCTGTCGCTACCACCTGAATGAACATTAAAATAATTTTTTAACGTATCATCAGACTCTCTATGAGGTTCATGTGAATTCTCAAAAATCGGTGCCCAGCAATTTTTTATTCCTTGAGCTAATATGCCTGGCCCAGATTCTGGCATCATAAACTGCTTATATTGATCTGTAGGTTCACCAGTTGAAGTTAATAAACCAACATTTTTGATAACTCGAAGTATTGTTGCATCGTTTGAATTTCTTAAACCCCATGACTTCAATGTCTCTCCTGTGATTTTGGTGGGTTTAGGTTTGGTTGGTACTAACTCTAAAAACCTTCTCAATGAGTTTGGGACGGTTGTATATGGAAATTTCGGGGTTGATATGCTTTCAGAACTTTTACTCCTTGTTTTCTTTTTAGCTACTTTTTTCTTTGCCATATCAATTCTCCATATCCATATTTATTTATGTTTCAAACGTATAGTGAAAGTATAACTAATAATAATTGTATGTCTTTAACAGATTTAATTTAACAAATTTGAGCGCTGCAATATGTTTTTAGAAAATGATTGTGAAAATTTCCTACAAAATTTTAACCAAAAGACGATGATTTGTATTTGTTACAAATAAGTTACATTAATATATGACCTAATCTGATCGTTATAACACCTTTTCAAATACCATTGTGGCTTGGATTTTATCTCCACCCAAAAATCCCTTTGAACCTGATGAAGTAGTCGAAATAGTATGTAATCTATATCCTTGAGCTACCTGCTTATTTATCGTCGATTGTAAATTAGTGAGGCTGGTGCCTCCGGAGCCTGTTCCGACTAATTTTTCTGTCAAAACAACTTGTATGACTATATACATATCTCCTTTTTTTCCCTGTGCGGCAATCGCGTCTGCATCAAATCCAAATCCTGCCATTGTTATCTCCTGATTAATAATAAAATCTGCCAACGATAGTATTGTAGCTATTGTGCGTTTTAATAATACTTATTGTGACTTATTGTAGCTACAGTTGTACGAGTGCGAGCGTTGCAAGTCATTGAAATGTAATTAGATTGGATTTGCCGGGTTCCTCTTCGAACCCGAGGGTTGGGGGTTCGAGTCCCTCCGGGCGCGCCATAATTAACAAAGCCACCTTGCGGTGGCTTCGTTGTTTTACAAATTTAGTTCTCTAGAACCGATAACCAATTATTCCCATGGCTCTGAAAGTTTCAAATTCAGCTTCAGTGCCGGAAAAGTTAGCATCATACCTAAGGTAGGATGCATTAACTCCTATATAAGCATTCGCAGTAATGTCATAATCAAAGCCACCCATAAACTGGAATGCGAAATCTGAATCATCATCACTACCGCTTACACTAATGCCTGCAATATTTGCACTAAGATCAACATCAGTAAATGCATAGCCAACACCGGCACCAATATAAGGATGAAAGCTGCTGTTGTTAAATGACGAGCCATCATTATCACGCCATAAAAAATTAACAGTGAACAAATCTGTTTCATACTCAATTTCAAGAGGAACCAATAAAACTAAATTAGCAAAAGTGTCACCAGGTGACCCTGAATAGTCAGCGTCAGTAATCCGATTATATTGGATGCCGAATGTAAATTCCGGATAAAGTGACCAGGCTTTATCGACATATAACCCGACGCCATATGAAAGTCCTTCATCTGTGTCAAGATCATCCGAAATACCAGCTTCGGAAAGCTCTGGGTCACCGGTAGCAATACCAAATTGACCCTCAAGTCTTGTCTCATATGCTGCAGTATTAAATGCAACAAGCGTTAGTATCGAACTTAACAACAAATATTTTTTTAATTTCACAACCCATCCCCTTTGAAAAAAAAACAATACGGTAACACTCAGTGAAGGTAGCGTTGAATAGTAAGTAAGTACTATAAGAATATATTCAGGATATTTTCCTGTAGGACATGCTTACGAATTTGTTGCTGAGCGCGCCTTACAAATCATTGAAATATAATAAGATTGAATTATCAGCCTTCTCTTCGAAACCGAGGGTTGGGGGTTCGACAACTTTGCAGGAGCAAAAGTTGAACCGCAGAAGGCGGGCCCCGTAGGGGTGGGGCACAAGGATGTGCCGAATAATACCTCCGGACGCGCCATCTAGTTTTCTGGATATATAATTCCGTCAACTCATGTTTTTACATGGAACAGGAACCAACTGGCTTGATCTGGTTATATCCGGATTTGGAGAGGCGAATATGCGGTATTTATTGCTCATAATAGTTTTAACCCTTTCTTCTAATTTGAAGGCAGACTGGGTCGAGTATTCCACCAGGGTAAATGGTGATGTCTATTACTTTGATGATGCACGTGTACAAAAGAACGGTAGTCGGGTCACCGTTTGGAATAGGGCCCGGTACAAGACTTCGGTAATGGCCGCGTTCAGTTATCAAAGCCAGATTGTTATCGATTGTGCTACCTATTCAGTGGCAACAACAGAAAGTACCTTTTACCTGGATAAGGATTGGCTCAAGCCTGCCATGGCGACTGACAGTACCGAGAAGCCCTGGGTAAGTATAGATGCTGAATCAGCAATCGGAGAACTGGCCAACAAACTCTGCAAGGAATAGGACTCCATACGGAGAGTTATGTCATAAAGGAAGGCTGAGTCTATTGATATAAACAAAATAAGTCTGTACTACAGCTTGCAAAAAAAATGCCCGCGCTATTTGCATAGCGCGAGCATCTTCTTTAGTAGGTTAGTTATAATTACTTGGCTGTAATCTTATAAATTTCACCTTCATCGGTGGACGCATACAGCGCATTATCCGGACCCATTACAAGCCCACGAAACCGCTTGGAAAAGCCGAGTGGCATGCGGACAACACTTTTGATCGATAAACCATCAGCTGCGATGTCATACATATCAATACGCGAGCCGGCTGGCGTGTCGCCAAAAGCGATGCCCATGATGCCCGCAGTTAAACGACCTTCATAGATACCCCAGTTACTGCCTGTCAGGAACGCGGCAGATCCCGTGCCTTGAGAAAAACCGTTGTTATTCCATGCAGGCGGCATTAAATCCTTGAAGCGTGTATCACTCATGGGGGTGTACGCGGCACGTACGGCGGGATCCATCGCATCCATCTGATTAGGCTCGTAGCCACAGTACTGGTCCGGGCATTCACCTCTACCGCCTCTCTTTTCTGCAGGATCCCAGCCTGCGTTACCACCATTTACCAGGGCGGTAATCTCGTCGTTATGCCAGGGCCCATGCTCGGAAGTAAACGCTCTGCCGTCGCCAGGACGGAAATCGATACCTTGTACGTTTCTATGACCATAAGTATAGATACGCTTATCAAAACCAGCAGGTGGCTTGTTGCCTGAATGTGCTTTGCCATTACCATCGATTCTGAGTACCTTGCCACATAGTAAGGTACCGTCCTGCGGACATACTCCTCTATGGCGATCACCGCCGGTTACCCACAGGTATCCTTCAGGACCAAAACGTAACCTGCCGCCATTATGCGCACCGGGGCCACCAAAGGGCTGGTTCGATTCGAACGGCTTATACTGGATGTCTGTGACGATATCTGTGCGGTTAGATACTTTCTTAAGATCCTTACTAACCTTGAATCTCATAACAATGTTGCCGTTGCATTTTTCAAAATTCGTCTTGCATCCATCGCCATGATATTTGTTAGAGGTGGAGTAAACATAGAGTGTGCGGTTCTTGGCAAACCCAGGATCGGCTACCACGCCCAACATGCCGGCCTGGCCATCACAAAAAAGATCATTGCCTGAAGCTTTGTAACCTTTAGAACCTTTCATTCCGTAAAGTGCATTCACATCACCGGATGCAGTTCTTACTGAAAGACCCTTACATTTTTCAGTGTAAAACATGGTACCGTCGGGCAAGAAGGCCATATCCCATGGGTTATCAAGTCCTTCCATTACCGCCGTTGATTCAATGGTTGGTACATTCATACCTTTATTTGCGTGTTCCTCTGCATTGGCATTGGATGCCAATCCGACCAACATCACAGCAGACGCCGTGACTGTCGACAAAACCTTAGTAAATGATGGATTCATCAGTTGTCTCCTTAACTAATTGTTATATTTCGCATCTTTTAAATACGCAGCCAGGTTTGCAATTTCTTCATCCGTCAGTGACTTGGCCATCATGATCATCAAGGCTGAATTAGGCCCAATCTTTATCCCGTCTCTGTAAGTCTCTAGTTTTGATTTCACATAGGAAATCTCATTACCGGAAATTTTCGGGTAACTGGCCGCACCCTTGCCAGCAGGTCCGTGACAGTTGATGCAGGATTTTTTGTATCTTGCTTCGCCTGCCGCTTTATCACCAGCGACTGCAAACCCGGAAAAATTAAGAAAGAAAAAGATAAGAAAAAATTTAGCTAAGTTAACCAATGTCGGCCTTCCCTGATAAATAGAATTATTTACAAGTGTAGCTGGGACGTAATCTACAATAATGAGTAAGGTATTGAGTTAGGATTTATTCCTGAAATTGAGCCAATATGTGAACAGAATGTGAAAAGGAGAACTATTACCGTAACATAAAATTAGACTAACTTATTCGCGTCACAGCGGACATGCCATCCAATTGATGATCTGGACAAAGCTGGTCTCCTCCCCGTTATCTGAGGTCAAGAATAATAACGTTTACGTACGTGAATCGGCTAATATCAACCTTGATAACGCCGTGCAGACCGATGAATCCGGTAGACGCCTGTTAGTCACTATTATTGAACCTGGCGACAACATTTATGGCTTCACAATTGATAAGTTTGAAGAATATTCTCGACAGTACATAATGAACAAGGCCGGCATATGCCGGCCTTGTTAACTAAATTTAACTCTTTCAAGCTAATATTCAGTTTATGAAGCAGGTGGCAGAATTACGGTGTCAATCACGTGAATAACGCCGTTGGTTGCCATTACATCCGTCGCTACGACTGTTGCAGTATTGACCTTGACTGATTCCTGCTCTACTGAAATAGATACATCTGCACCATTAACGGTTGTTGCACTATCCAGTTTGACCACGTCAGCTGCCATTACCTTACCTGAGACGACATGATAGGTCAGTACAGCTTTCAGCTGCTCGATGTTTTCAGGCTTCAACAGGTTTTCAACGGTACCTGCTGGAAGTTTTGCAAATGCTTCGTCGGTCGGAGCAAATACGGTAAAAGGGCCATCCCCCTTTAAAACGTCGATTAAACCGCCAGCCTTCAGCGCGGCTGCCAGGGTATTAAAACTGCCATTTGCGACAGCAACATCAACGATGTCCTGGCTTTCTGCTTTTTTCTCAGCAGCACCTGCAACCATACTAATGGCAAGCAGGGAAGCCGCTATAGCACCTGACAGGACTCTCATCACGTTTGAACTGGTAATAGTAATTGAATTAGACATACAACACTCCGTTAATAAATAAACAAAAAGGAGCGGCGAAATTAAGAGTATTTATGTCAAAAAGATGTGTAAGAAATGGCTAAATTAAATCAAATTATTGATACCTGGATTGTAGTCTTTGTGTCACATTTCCTGTTAATGTTAACTTATTGATAATTATGAAGAATAATAATCTTTGAGCGTAATATATCAGCGCTTTATTTAGCGCCCTTTTTTACAATGATCTGAACAACGGAACCAACCATTTTAAAGTGACACCCAGTAGCTGCTTTATTACACTTACATTATGGATACAGAGGGCTTGAGTGAGCATATCTGTGCTCAGCTACAAATACTGGCACCGCAGATTAATGATGCCAGCTTGCTTGTTGAAGAGTGTCTTGCCAATGCAAGAAAATATTTAACGGACGATTTCATTGTAATGCTCAGTCCTCTTGCATGGGCAAAAATTACACTTACCTACCATAAACACTTTCTTGATAGTGGTGTTGACATCAGTATTGCAGAAATTATCACCGCTGTACTTCGCGATTCAATAACTACTAATAGAATGGATATGGTGACTTTATCTTTGGCACAGCAGGCGCAGGAGATGAACAGGTCTGATGCTTCTACGCCCTCGCTTAAAGTCGTCAAAGAATAGTTTAATTTAACCCATCCATTATTCCATTCTTGTTCGCATTGATTGTTTTAAGATAGTCAGCGTAGCCCAGAAATTCCTTTTCGTAACACTCCAGTGCCTTACGCAAATCATTGTCAGCAATTATCGGAGATAATGCCCGCGCCAGCACGTTACAGTTCCATAAGCCGATAACAGGTTGCTCTCCAAACGCGTAGCGTCCTTTCTCATCATTACTGCTGCTCACAAAGTTCGTATCGTGGTTCTCGGTAAAACTTGCTTCACCAAGATCCAGCGTGATCCCCAGTATGGATTGATTATCGGTATTCATCATGCCATGCGTGAAGCCAACATGTTGCCAATGAGCAATCAAACGCGCGGTACGTTTAACAACCTCTGAAAAAAAGTCTGCGTACTTATTTTTTTCATCATGAATGCAGTCTGAATAATAATAGTGGATGACATAATCTGTTAATTGTGTGAGTGCCGCAGTATTTCGTTGAAAATAATAATTCTCAAAAGTACCAAAACGAATGAAGCCTGGGGCGACACGCGTAATGATGGCCGCAGGCTCAAATTGACCTCTATAAACCTGTTCCTTGCCCGATATAACGCACAGGCTATGTGTACATGGCACGCCGAGCTTGATTAATTGCTGGCTTAAGTCGAATTCTCGTAAGCAACCGCTCAAGCTGGCACGGCCGTCAAAGTCTCGTGAGTAAGGTGTTTGTCCTGCGCCTTTCAGATGACATTCCCAAAAACCGGTTTCATTTTCTGTATCGAATAACAATATGGCCCGGCCATCGCCGAGCATCGGGTTGAAGTTGCCTAGCTGATGGCCTGCATAATCCTGTGCTAATGGTTTGCTATCAGGAATTATCTTGTTCCCGCTAAACACCTGTAGAAATAGATCTGACTCGGTTTCATCTGCCGATAACCCTAACAATGTTGCCGTAATTGAATTAACAGTTTCGAACTCAGGATCGGTTAAACCCTGTGGCTGGAATTCGCAGTAGAAATGGTCGCCGAGTGAATAAAAGCGGTTTTTTACCGTGAGGTCTGTGAAAGAACCCATATGAATTACATCTGCGTCCTGCGAAAGCTATATAAAAAAAGGCCCCGGATTACCGGGGCCTTTTCCAGAGTGTTGAAGACCTAGAAGAAACCCAGTGGATTGATGTCGTAACTTACCAACATATTTTTTGTCTGTTGGTAATGGTCAAGCATCATCTTGTGTGTTTCACGACCAACGCCAGACTTTTTGTAACCACCAAAGGCAGCGTGAGCTGGATACTGGTGATAGCAGTTCATCCAAACTCGACCAGCCTGAATACCCCTGCCCATACGATAGGCCCGGTTGGTATCACGGGTCCAGACGCCGGCACCAAGACCAAACTCGGTGTCATTGGCGATAGCCAGTGCTTCTGCCTCGTCCTTGAACGTCGTTACTGAAACGACAGGTCCGAAGATTTCTTCCTGGAAAACGCGCATCTTGTTGTTGCCTTTAAGGAGCGTCGGCTTGATATAAAACCCGTCACATTGTGCACCTTCCAGAGATTCAGCTTCACCGCCTACCAGTACCTGCGCACCTTCGTCTCGGCCGATCTTGATATAGTTGAGGATCTGGTCGAATTGTTCCTGGGAGGCCTGTGCGCCTACCATGACATCGGTATCAAGCGGGTTACCCCGTTTGATATCGCCAATGCGTTTTACAACCAGCTCGATGAACTGTTCGTAGATTGATTCCTGCACCAGCATACGTGATGGGCACGTGCACACTTCGCCCTGGTTAAAGAAAGCGAGTACTGCGCCCTCTACAGCCTTACTGACGAAATCGTCTTCCTGGTCCATGATATCTTCAAAGAATACGTTCGGTGATTTACCACCCAGCTCCACGGTAGAAGGAATGATATTGTCAGCAGCATATTTCATGATCATGGAGCCTACCGGCGTAGAGCCGGTGAAAGCGATCTTGCTGATACGCGTACTCGTAGCCAGCGCCTTACCTGCCTCAGCACCAAAACCGTTTACAATATTCAGCACACCTTTTGGTAACAGGTCACTGATCAATTCGGCAAGAACCAGAATTGATGCCGGGGTTTGTTCTGCCGGTTTCATGATAATGCAGTTGCCTGCTGCAAGCGCGGGCGCCAGCTTCCACGCTGCCATCAATAGTGGAAAGTTCCAGGGAATGATTTGACCTACGACGCCCAACGGTTCATGAAAGTGATAGGCAACCGTATTTTCATCAATTTCACTTAGGGAGCCTTCCTGTGACCTTAAGCATCCTGCGAAATAGCGGAAGTGGTCTGCAGACAGCGGCACATCGGCGTTGAGTGTTTCTCGAATTGCCTTCCCGTTGTCCCATGTTTCGGCGACAGCCAGCTTTTCCAGGTTTTCATCGATTCGGTCAGCAATTTTCAACAGTATATTTGAACGTGCTGCAGGTGAGGTACTCGCCCATTCGTCTTTCACTGCATGTGCCGCATCAAGCGCTTGTTCGATATCTTCATCGGTTGAGCGAGGTATTTTACAAAAGGCCTTGCCATTTACAGGGGATATATTGTCAAAATATTCTCCCTTGGCAGGGGCTACCCATTCACCACCAATAAAGTTGTCATATTGCGGTTTGAAATCCACTACCGCGCCGTCTGTATTTGGATCAGAATAAATCATGATTGCTATCCTCCTCTAATTACTCTGATAGTTATAGTTAACCGGTTTCTGGTGTCTTCAATAAACCAGAAGTGTTGCAAGGCCGATTAATGTATTTTTCCGTCAGAATTTTTTATCTGCGTACAATTGAAGGCGCAACGAGCTCTCGCCTGGAGAAGTTCGTCACGCCAGATTGTTTGTGCCTGCATTACCACTACCTCAACGACCGGGTTGGCGGAAAACTCAGGATGTGTCTGTATTTGTTTCATCATATGCACCAGCGCCATGGCATGATTCACCGATGGTTCTTTGACGTAACAGGACATCAATCGTACTAGTGATGACAGAAGGGCACATAGATCTGGAAATTCGGCTGGGTCTTTATCTTTACTGAACTTATTTTGCATATTTACTGACGACGTCTTTTACATCGACATTCCTTATCTTATTGATATTGTTATCAATATATTTTCTGAAACAGTTTTCAGCTTGCTCTATATTTTAATGTACAAATATTAATATAAATGATAATCGTTATCAATATAAAGCAGTCGAAATGCAATAATTAGTTCTCTGTAGTGCCGGGAAAGAACAGCCGTAATCGGCATGATTACGGAGTTAAATGACAAAAGGATGGTTTTATTATGTCGTTGCAGTGTCTATTTCAAATATAAAAGATGACCGTCCCTGGTCACCATCATCTTGATCTATGCGGCTTGTTTTGTTGCATCTATCATCACACCTGCAAGTGTCATGTAGGTTTCAGTCCATGCCGCTTTAACATCCTCGGTAAATCCATCTCCAAGCCCTTGCTCTAATGTCCATAATAACGCAGTGGCGACCTTGGCGTAGTCTTCTTCTTTTACACCGTAGCCGGCATGGCGTTTACCCATATCCTGTACCGCAGGAATGATGCTTTCCAGGTCATTCAGACTGCCTACGGCAGTATCAAGCATGGTCATGAGTTTCTTGCCTTGTTCCGTCATGTCATGGGTGAAAAGTGGTTTTACTTCAGGTGATAATTCAAACAACCTCGCATAAAACATTGCGGCCGCTTGTTCTGAAATCGGTTTTACCTGTGCCCATGTACTGGTAACCAGATCAATTTGTTGTGGAGTCATTGTGTTGTCCTCGTAAGGTAGTTTTAAGGTTTGTGACTTTTTGCCAATTCGACCATGTAGTCCACAGCCGCCTTGACTTCTTCATCTGTCAACTCAGGATTTCCACCGCGTTCGGGCATCATGCTGTCATCGGGACCAAAGAATCCATTGATAGCATGTTCGTAAAGTACTTCCTTGCCCTTATCGATGCGAAAACCCCATTCTTCATAATCAAGGGGGATAGGTGCACCTGCTATCCCCCAGCCATGACAGCCCTCGCACGTGTCCATCCAGATTGCCTTTGCCTTGATTAAATGCGCGTCATCAAAATCCTTGTAACGGGATTTATCTTCAGCTTGAACAATCGAAGTAAAAAACAATATTGAAATAACAAGTGTGAGGGCACGCATCGTATTAACCCTTAACCGGTATACGAATCACGACGCCGCCCATGACATCGCCAAGTTTGAAATCACTCTTGGGCGTATCCTTGTGCTCGTTATGGCAACTGACACATACCGGTGCTACGGCGGGGTCAGCATAAACGGCAGTGAAATAAGTGGTACCACCAAGTTCTTCTACACCGTAGTAGTTCTCACCCTTGTTTTCGGCAACATAGGCAAGGCCAGCTTTTTCTACCTCCGTGCGTGGTGCATTTTGCTTGTTGATAGGCCACAACGATTGCAGCGAATAGGTGAACTGGTCGGTCTTTTTGGAAACTTCTTCAGCACCAAAACGGAACATCTGTGCCGGTAACACCAGTGCCTTGTCATCTTCGAAGTGTTCGCTGGCCTTGATGACCTTATCTTTCTTGACTAGTCTGTTCACAATTTTTTTTGTGTAGACAGCGCGGTCAGTTGACATTACCAGGTGTAACCAGTCCGCCAATTGCTTGGGTGTGAATGTAGGGGTTTCCGCGATTTCCGATGAAGCAGTTAGCGGTATAGCCAGAACTGCGACGATCGAACTCGTCAGTAACACTTTTTTTAGTCTAGACATCATACTTCTCCTGTAGAAATGACAGTATTACGGTTTAAAACAATTCATTATTTTGCTGTTCACGAAGACGCTTTTTCTTTTCCTCTGCCTCAATCATCCGAACCTCGGCCATATCCATGCTTTCAATATGCACCGATGGTTGTCCGGAAAAATTATTTTTAATCAGTGCCAGATCAGCGAGTGCATCGATACTGAAGCCAAGGCTATGGCAGTCCATGCAAACAGGTCTGATCATCTTTTCATTCGGTTTAAGCGTATCGTTCTGGTTATGCTGAACGATGCCCATATAAAACATGCCGTCCATGAATTCCTTTTCTATCCGTGGCATATGACAGGTAGCGCAGGTGACACCACTGTGTTCCGGTAGCTCGCCAACCTGTTCCTTTTTCCAGAGCTCGTGGTGCGGGGAATCGATATACGCCAGGCTATGTTCATCATTATGGCAACCCAGGCAGGCATCGATGGATGCGATTTTCGTATCGTAATCATGAGCACCATGACAGCTGTTGCAGGTTAGCTCCTCGTGTTTTGCGTCCTTTTTCATTGGCAGTTTTGCCATGGCAGGTGTCATGGGTGAAAGGTCGCGCTCCAGTTTTTCCACATCGAGACGCATACCGTGTTTACCTATGAGAAAGCCATCAACTTCTGGTGTGTGACAAGTTGCACAGGCCTTGTGGTCTGGCTTGTTCACCCAGACCGTTTCTTCCTCGATAGTTTGCTGATGGCAGGCATTACAATTCACACCGCTGTTGGCATGTGCAGTGTCGTACCAGGAATGGACGATCTCTATATCTACATCGATGTCCTGTGGGTAAACGGCTTCAACCAGTTTCAACCTCTCCAGTGGATAGTCCCTGCTGGGATAGTCGGGCAATACTGCTGCGTATTCAGCCAGGTTCAAATCAGGAGGTAGTTCCTGTCTATCCAGTATGTCGGGTTTATGCAGATGCTTGACCAGATAGTCTTCATACAGCGCCTGGTTGTCGTGATAATTGTGACAGCCGGCTGATGCACAGGTATCAAAGGCCATCCCTTCGTGGCTGGGTCTTTCCTTGGCAATGTCGTTGTGGCAAAGGTTGCAATAGTCCGGTGGCATGGTCAGGCCCATGTCCTGTGTGATTTCAGGATTGTGCTCCACGTGACAGGTGACGCAGTAGCGGGCGTCGAGTATTTCTACCCGGTCGGCATTCCTTGGATCGGTAAATTTACTCTTTGGATGTTTATCCTTGTTTTCTTTCAATGCATCGCCATGGCAATTCATGCAGGCATTTTGTATCGCTTCTTCATCGGCGAACGATTCGCTATGGCAGGCATTGCAGGCGAGTTCAATCTGGTGATGGCCATGGGTGGTTTCACCAGGAAGGAAAATGCTTTTATCTGCTGCCTTGTTATTAATCTTCATTACCAGGTACGTTGTTAATGCAATCGTTAATAAAATCCATGTCAGCCATAGCCACGTGTTTCTTTTCACCTAACTTGAATCCTTTCAATGCCTAGAAGTAATAGGTTTTGAAGATGTGAAAACCAAGCAAAACGGGGATTGGCCAGAACAACAGGATATGCAACCAGTTACCAAGGCTTCGAACCTGTCTGACTGTCCTGGCTTCCAGTTTGTGTTCAAGCGCTATGACCGAACCAACCACGGTGCCCACCAGTAGCAGCGCGGTAAAACTCATCATCAACAGGAAATTAATGTTGTCGCCAAGGCGAAAGCCGGTATGCACGAGTAAAGCAAAGATCGCAGAACCGCCTAACAAGGCATGCAGCAGTCTCCAGATTGGAAAGTCACCCCAACTGAACCATTTAATTCGTTTGCGCAATGAAAGGATTAACACCAACGTGGTCATGCCCAGTAGCGTAAAGCCGCTGATTTGTTTAAACAGGCTATCTGTCCACAGCATGTCCCAGCGCCAGGGAACCTGTACGGTGCTGTTATACGGCACCGCGGGTAACAGGTAGGCAATAGCACACATGATGAAAATTACTGCCGAGCCATACCACAAGGGTTTCCATGCCCTGACAGGTTCGATATCTTTCTGGCCCAGCATGTTAACCAGCAAAGGTTTGCATGACCCGCATACCGTCGATGCGCCTGTTTTTTCAGCCAGCGCCTGTACCGTGCTGCATCCGTTCTCAATCTCCTTAGCTAGATAGCCGCGGGACAGGCCATTGCAGGAACAAATGGTTGCCTCGGCTGGCCAAAGGTTTACTTCTTCAAGACTGTCACTGTCCCACAGCTCGCCAGTTTCAACGAAGTGTTTTAGTTGCCAGGGGAAGAGTAATTTGCCTTTCTTTACATGTTCTTTAAGTTGAATCAGCTCGGCCCATTCACCAATGGCGATCACGCCGAGCAGCTGACCACGATATACATTCAGGCGTCGATAGAGTTTGTCCTTTTGGAAAATATACTGCGTGTAGGTACGCGTGCTTTCGTCAACGTCGCCCATGCTAAATACTGGCAGACCAACAACTTTAAGGCTGGTTGCCAGTACCGTGCCCTTGTACTTACTGGGTATACTGGCGATATTGCGGGCAGCAATGCCTGCCTGTTCAAAACCGGGCGCAACAATGCCGTACACTTCGCCCAGGTGTTCACAACATTCACCAATAGCATAAATATCGGGATCGCTGGTCTGCATACTGTCATTGACCTTGATGCCACGACCAAAGGCCAGTTTTGACTGCCTGGCCAATTCAATGTTGGGTCGAATCCCGGTTGACACAATAAGCGTGTCGCAATGAATGGTTTCTCCAGATCGCAGTTCTATTGATCGGATTCGGTTTTCACTATCACCGTGTATCGCTTTGACACTATCTTGCAGATAGACATGAATACCCATGCTAATGACGTGCTGTTTGAATAGCTCTGCGGCTGTTTCATCAAGTTGACGGAACATTAAATAGCGGTTGTGTTCGATGACACTGACATCAGTACTATATCTTTGCATTGCCCTGGCTGCTTCCAGGCCAAGTAGCCCGCCACCCAGCACAACGGTACGGCGACTGCGGACGCGGCGCGCGATGAGTTTTTCTGCATCATCCATGCTGCGAAACTGGTAGATGCCTTCGAGATCGATGCCTGGTATTTCAGGAATGAATGGACTGGAACCAGTAGCAAGGATTAGTTGCTCGTATTCCTGTACATTGCCATATTCATCCTCAATAAGTTTGTTCTCACGGTCTATGCGCTCTACACGGCAATTAAAACGCTGGATGAGTAGACTTGAATCAGTATTCGCACCGGTAATGACGATGTCTTCGTGGTTTACCTCACCGGCAAGCAAAGACGATAACCTCACACGGTTGTAAGGGACCCATGATTCATCACCATAAATAACGACAGGTTGCCCGGTTGAATAATCAAGCAACTCACTGACGAAACGCATACCAACCGGGCCACTGCCAATGATGACAATGGGCTTTTGGCCATTCATAAGAATGCTTTCCGCTTGTCTTGTATCCAGTTTTAATGCTGTATTCACAATTTTCTGACCCAAAAAAAACGCCACAAGTCAATTGATAGCCAATCAACCATGTGACGCCTTTGTCCCTTAAATAATCGAGTAACTAAAACGTTACTGTTTCTACATATATCAATCCCGCCATTAGGATCGCTAATTAGTTTGCAGAATTTATGCCATTAACTCATTCCCGTTTAAGTAATTGTTTTTCATGTAAATGAAAAATTTGTTATGTGCGTAAGCAGTATTTTTCTGCACTGTTTTGATTAACGCTGCATCATTATTGAACAAGACGAGTCTGCAAACGTGCTGCCAGTTTGACTTAATAATAAAAATGACAAGCACAAAAATGCACATGTTTTTATCTGACCATTACTCTTTAACCTTCTACAACAAAATTTTAAGCCTGAAGTTGACCATGCATTAGCGTTAATAACGTGTTGTTGAAAATGTTTGGCACTTAAATCGGGCAAACAGGTTTAATTACGTTCTATTGTTGTGCATGACAAACTGGTCTTATTAAGGTTTGAAAATAAAAAATACAGGAATATCAGCTTGATATAATGTTGGCCTGGAATTTGCTGATTAGGATTACAAAACGTGGGAGTAATTATTTATTGCCCAGCGTTAAGTTGATTACAAAGGCGTAGTCACCGTATTGAATTGGTAAAGGAGCCACGCACAGCGTCATGTCTGTGCTGGCTTTTTTTTTGCTTTTTAAAAATGGGAGAACTTAAGTGAACTACATAAAAACAAAACGGAGACTCATTGTTACCGGATTAATGAGTATCCTGTTGTTCGGACAGGCCAATGCAGAAGATGATTTTATTTCTGCCCTGAAGGGAGGCACGTTTAATTTTCAATCTAACACGCGTTACGAATATATAGATGATGAGTTCAGGGCTGCAGGGAACCAGGAGGCCGATGCCTTAACAACCAGGACGGCCCTCGGTTACAAAACCGGCGACTTTTACAACCTGTTTGGCTTCCTCGAGTTTGAAAACGTAACGAACATCACCAATGATAAGCAATACAACGATACGCAAAATGGTTTGACCCAGTTGCCGGTTATTGCCGACCCTGCCGGTACCGAGGTCAACCAGGCCTACCTGGGCATGAAGCTACTGGAAGGTTCGACGGTTATCAAAACCGGAAGACAGCAGATTACGCCGCGTAAGGCGCCGTTCCACCGCTTCCTCGGTACAGTCTTATGGCGTCAGAACTACATGATGCAGGATGCGGTGACGATCACTAATACGTCGTTGCCTTCTACAAAAATAATGGCTGGATACATATGGAATAACAATTTCATCACTGGTGATGACCGGGACATGAGCGCTCCTATTGTTAACGTCCAATACAGTGGCTTTAAGTATGCAAAACTGGAAGGCTACTACTATGATCTTGAATTCGATGATCTTACTGCCTTGTCAACAACGACTTATGGTTTCCGCGCCAGTGGTGGTGTCCCTGTTTTCAATGACAAAACAAAGTTTATTTATGCTGGTGAGTATGCCAGACAGGAAGAGGGTGATAATGCCCCGGTCGCCTACGATGCTGACTACTACCTTGTCGAAGCAGGGTTTAAAATGGGCTTCGACAATGAGTATCTGAAATCAGTATTGTTCAAGGCAAGCTATGAAGTACTCGGCAGTGACAACGGCGTACAGTCGTTCCGTACACCGCTAGGTACCAACCATGCCTTCCAGGGCTGGGCTGATTTGTTCCTGAACACGCCAGCGGCTGGTATTGAGGATACTTACTTTACGATTGTTGCCACCGGTAAATACCAGACAAAAATCATACTAAGATACGACATGTTTGAAGCGGATGAGGGTGGCTTTGATTACGGTGATGAAATCGGTGTCTGGTTTACCAAGAAGTTTGCCAAGAACTACACGTTGGGTATCAAGTATGCCGGTTACATGGGTGATTCCAATGCCGGAAATGCGCCCAGGTTTGCCGCTGATCTAACCCGGTTCTGGACCTACTTCACGATCGATTTCTAGTTAGTGACCGGGTAAACCGTTCTGTCATAAACCTCCCCCGTTTGTTGCGGGAGAGGTTTATTTTTAATCAATATAAATATACTGTGCGTTTTTCATTCACGAATTACCTGTTTGATGAGCAAGGAAAAACAACAGTTAAATATCATGCTAATAGACGAGCTACCAGAGCGGTCTATGGCTATGGAGAAGCTGCTCACCAACCTGGGGCATAAAATAGTAGCTACTGTATCGGCAGGCGATGACCTGGCTGGCATGGTTAACCGCTATTCGCCTGACATCATCATTATCGATATGGACTCTCCTGATCGCGATACGATCGAACATATGCAAAGTATCAGCGCAGAAAAACCGCGTCCGATCGTCATGTTTACCAATGATGATGATAGCAACACGATACAAAAGGCGGTAAAGGCCGGTGTAACGGCATACGTTGTTGATGGCATGCATCCAAACCGGGTCATGCCTATTCTTGATACGGCCATGGCACGGTTCAACGAGTACCAGGCGATCCGAAATGAACTGGAGAAGACCAGGAACACGCTGGAGGAAAGAAAACTCATCGAGCGTGCCAAGGGCATCGTCATGAAGCAGACGAACCAGGATGAAGAAGCGGCCTTTAAGTCAATGCAACAAACGGCAATGAGTAGAAACATGAAACTGGTCGAACTGGCGCGCAGCATTATCGCTGCAGCTGAACTCTTGAAATAGAAACCGGAAATTAGCATGCCTCAACAACACTTTCCTATTCCAGAAAAAAGCGAATTGAAACTGGGATTTATTCCACTTATCGATTGCTGTGTTCTCGTTGCAGCGAAAGAAAAAGGGTTTTTTGACAAGTACGGCCTTGATGTTTCACTGTCGCGCGAGGCCTCATGGGCGAATATTCGCGACAAGGTGTGCGTGGGCGCACTTGATGGTGCGCAAATGCTGGCGGGTATGAGCATCGCAACTACGCTGGGACTGGGTTTTACAAAAAAACCCATGGTCACGTCATTCAGCATGAATCTTAACGGCAACGCTATTACGGTATCGAATTCCCTGTATGAGCGCCTGTTAAAGGTCGATGCCGAGATCGAAACCGACCCCAATCGTTCTGCATTGGCCTTGAAGCAGCTGATAGAACAGGAACGTGTCGACGGAAAACCCGCGATCACCTTCGCGATGGTGTACCCGTATTCTAACCATAATTATGAACTACGTTACTGGATGGCCAGTGCCGGCATTGATCCGGATCAGGACGTCGAACTCAGGGTGATTCCACCGCAGTATATGGTTGATAACCTGAAAGATGGTGTGATTGATGGATTCTGTGTCGGTGAACCCTGGAACAGCGCGGCTATCAACAAAGGTGTTGGTCATTTAATTACCAGTGGTTATCAAATCTGGAATAACTCACCGGAAAAGATCTTTGGTGTAACGCGGCAATGGGCTGGCAATAACCCCAATACACATCTGAGTATCATCATGGCACTGATTGAAGCGGCGGCGTGGATAGACGATTTGCAGAATCGCCATGAGTTTGCCGAGGTACTGGCGGAGAGTCGATACATTGGTATCGAAGTAGATATTATTCGCAGCTCACTGGCAGGCGAATTTAACAATGCCAATAGCGTTAACGTAAGACAGATTAGCGACATGAATGTGTATCATCGCTACCTGTCAAATTTCCCCTGGTGTTCCCATGCCTGCTGGATCATTAGCCAGATGTACCGCTGGGGACAGTTACAGGATGTGATTGATATCAAGCAAATAGCAGAAGCGGTTTACCGCCCGGATGTATATCGACTGGCAGCAACGCAGCTTGGCGTTTTGTACCCGTCGTTTAATTACAAGGATGAGGGTATACATGGCTCCAACTGGGCCATGCAGGATGGTAACCAGTCATTTGAAATGGGTGCAGACAGCTTTATGGATGGTGTGACTTTCGATCCAGATAACATTGTCAGCTACTTGTCAGGGTTCAGGATCAATCACTGCGACATCGAACTGGCGCAGTTGGAAAAGTTGAACTGTTAACTTGCGCCCAAGTTGTGCACGAAATGCGCGCTAGCGAATATTTTGGTGCATCTCAAGTCGGTAACAGTCGATGTGCATTTCGAAAAATATAAGCAATATCAACATGTTTTCTTATTTATCGCGATTGGCACACGTCTTGCGATATAGAATTGAGATTTAAGTATGAGGTTACGTTAGCCTCAAATTCATTACTGACAAATTGGTAATAAAGGGCAAAGGCGTCCTGAAGCTATCAGCTTCTGGACGCTTTTTTTATGCCTGAAATTCATAACTGGAGTAGGTATCAATGAAACATTTATTTAAAGGGAAGGCGATAGGGCTTGTCATCTCGGCATCTTTAGCGCTGTTTACAACCTTGTCTGTGCAGGCGGTTGATGACCTGGAAAAAGAAGACTTGAAGTTTGGTTTTATCAAACTGACTGATATGGCACCTCTGGCTATCGCCTATGAAAAGGGTTACTTCGAGGACGAGGGCCTGTATGTCACGTTGGAGCCCCAGGCTAACTGGAAGGTATTACTGGATCGCGTTATCGATGGTGAACTTGATGGTGCGCATATGCTTGCAGGACAGCCACTGGGCGCGACGATTGGTTTCGGTACCAAGGCCGATGTTATTACCGCGTTTAGTATGGACTTGAATGGTAACGGCATCACCGTATCCAACGACATCTGGGAACAGATGAAAGCCAACGTTCCCATGGGTGATGATGGTAAACCCGTGCATCCAATCAAGGCCGATTACCTGAAACCTGTTGTTGAAAAATACAAGGCTGAAGGTAAGCCGTTCAATATGGGCATGGTATTTCCGGTATCTACCCATAACTATGAATTACGTTACTGGCTTGCCGCAGGTGGAATTCACCCTGGTTATTACTCTGCAACCGATATCACCGGTCAGATTAGTGCCGATGCATTGTTATCTGTTACACCACCACCACAAATGCCGGCCACGCTTGAAGCAGGTACGATTTACGGCTACTGCGTAGGAGAGCCCTGGAACCAGCAGGCCGTGTTCAAGGGCATCGGTGTTCCGGTTATTACTGACTATGAAATCTGGAAAGACAATCCGGAAAAAGTATTTGGTGTGAGTAAGGCGTGGGCTGATGCCAACCCGAATACACACAAGGCGGTAGTAAAGGCGTTAATACGTGCCGGACAGTGGCTGGACGCGGACAACGGTGCTAACCGTAAAGAGGCAGTGGAAATATTATCGCGTTCGGAATACGTCGGTGCTGACTTTGACGTTATCGCCAACAGCATGACCGGTACTTTCGAATATGAAAAAGGCGATAAACGTTCGCTACCCGATTTCAACGTGTTCTACCGTTACTATGCAACCTATCCGTTTTACAGCGATGCAATCTGGTATCTAACCCAGATGCGACGTTGGGGCCAGATCACCGAGGGTAAACCTGACGAGTGGTACCACGATGTTGCAAAGAAAGTATATCGCCCGGATATCTACCTGGCTGCTGCCGAAGAACTGGTTGCGGATGGTCTCATCAAGAAAGAGGACATCCCATGGGATACCAGCGGTTACAAGCCGCCACAGACCGAGTTTATCGACAATATTACGTTTGATGGTAGTAAACCCAATGATTACCTCTCGCAGTTCCCGATTGGTTTGAAAGGTGATGACAAGGTCGAGTGACTTTCCCCCTCCGATAAAGACACTCTGCTCCGGCGCCTGCAATTGGGCAGGCGCCATAACAGTTTTATAAACACATAGAGAAAGATGATGGAAACAAATACGGCAATCAAACAGGAAGACCTGGCGGCTGAACCTGTTAGTGCACAAAAAGAACAGGTGACTGAAACCATGCCTGCAGGTGTCGCCATGCCGACCCGGCTATGTAATTTTTTTGAACTGGTCGGGCTGACCTGGTTTATTCCCTTGGTCAAGCTGGGCGTTGGTGAAGATCCCCAGGAACAATTCAAGCAGCTAATGCTATTGATTGGCGTGCCAGTCGTTGCCTTTGCGTTATTCCTGGCCTTGTGGAACTGGTCCGCTGCCAAGGTCGAGACCAGCCTGGGTGCGATACCCGGTCCGGCTGCGGTTTGGGAGCAGGCAGGTAACCTGGTAAGCGATCATTATCGCGAACGTGAAAAGGAAGCGGCTTTTTATCAGCGCCAGGTGGAACGTAACGAAAAGAAACTGGCCAAGAACCCTGATGCCGAAGTAAAGATCAGGCCTTATACCGGCCCACCGACGTATTTCGATCAGATCGTAACAAGTCTATACACAGTATTTACAGGTTTCGTGCTGGCTACGCTGGTTGCTGTACCGTTGGGAATCCTCTGTGGCTTAAGCTCCATCATCAACACAGCGTTGAATCCATTAATTCAAATATTCAAACCGGTATCGCCACTGGCGTGGTTGCCTATCGTTACCCTGGTCGTCAGTGCTACCTATGAGATCAATGACGACTCCTGGTTTGACAAGTCATTTTTGACCTCTGCGATTACCGTCACTTTGTGTTCATTATGGCCAACACTGATTAATACGGCCGTCGGTGTGGCATCAATTGATAAAGACCTGATGAATGTATCCAGGGTCTTGAAGCTAAGCTGGCTTAAGACGGTAACCAAAATTGTTTTGCCCAGCGCGTTGCCTTTGATTTTTACCGGTCTGCGCCTGTCTCTGGGTGTGGGCTGGATGGTATTGATCGCGGCTGAAATGCTGGCGCAAAACCCGGGGCTGGGTAAATTTGTCTGGGATGAATTCCAGAATGGTAGCTCGCAGTCACTGGGCAAGATCATGGTCGCTGTATTTACCATCGGTTTCATTGGTTTTCTGCTCGACCGCATCATGCTGACGCTGCAAAAGTTTTTCACTTTTGGCGAAAGTCGCTAGGAGAAGCTAAATGTCATTTCTTAGTGTAACGAATCTAAATAAATCCTACGGTCATGGTAGCAATGCCACCCATGTGCTCAAGGACATTAACCTGACGATTACTGAAGGCGAGTTTGTCGCTATTGTTGGTTTTTCCGGTAGCGGCAAGACCACGCTGATCTCTGCCATCGCCGGTTTAATCCAGGGTGATGCAGGTAGTGTCATGCTGGATGGCAAGCAGGTTAAGGAACCCGGGCCAGAGCGTGGCGTGGTTTTCCAGAATTATTCCCTCATGCCCTGGTTGACAGTGTATGGCAACGTCGCCCTGTCGGTAGATGCCATATACACGGACTGGTCGGCAGGACAGCGCCGCGCCCATACTGAAAAATATGTTGAAATGGTAGGTCTCTCTCACGCCACCAATCGAAGACCGGCTGAACTGTCCGGTGGTATGCGGCAGCGTGTGAACGTGGCGCGTGCCCTGGCTGCCAGTCCTGACGTGTTATTACTGGACGAACCCTTAAGCGCACTGGATGCACTGACACGGGCCAAGCTACAGGATGAAATTATTCGCATATGGGAGCAGGAAAAGAAAACCGTCATCCTGATTACCAACGACGTGGATGAGGGTCTCATCATGGCGGACCGCATTATTCCCCTGAATCCGGGACCGGATGCGACATTCGGGCCAGAGTTCATTGTCGATCTGGATCGGCCTCGTGATCGCAGCGCGATGAACCATGACGAAAAGTTTAAAAAACTGCGTGGCGAGATAACGCAGTATCTGATGAAGGTTGGCATCGATGAAACAGGTGGCAACACGGATAACGTCATACAACTGCCACCGGTAAAACCCATCGATCGTAGTGCCGAGGCAAGTAAAAGTACCGTGCCAGGTGTTTTGCAGTCATATATGAAAAACCGCGGCGAACCCAAGTACCTGGAATTTTATAACCTGACCAAGGTGTACCCAACGCCGAAGGGGCCATTGACCGTTGTGGATGGCTTTAACCTGAACATGAATAAGGGTGAATTCATTTCCGTTATCGGTCACTCCGGTTGTGGTAAATCGACAGTGCTGTCAATGACGGCAGGGCTGAATGACATCAGTGATGGTGGCATTGTGCTTGATAAACGTGAAATAGATGGCGCCGGTCCTGACCGCGCTGTCGTATTCCAGGCTCCCAGTCTATTCCCATGGATGACCGCATCAGAAAACGTGGCACTGGGTGTGGAAAGCGTTTATCCACATGCAACGTTAAAGGAGCGCAATGAAATCGTTGAATACTACCTGACCCGGGTTGGTCTTGGTGATGCATTACATAAAAAAGCATCAGAGCTTTCCAATGGCATGAAGCAACGCGTCGGCATAGCTCGCGCCTTCGCGCTGTCGCCAAAACTGTTATTACTGGATGAACCTTTCGGCATGTTGGACTCGTTAACACGCTGGGAATTACAGGAGGTGTTAATGGAAGTCTGGGCGCGCACGCAGGTAACGGCCATCGTTGTTACCCATGATGTGGATGAGGCCATTCTCCTTGCCGACCGCGTGGTCATGATGACTAATGGACCCAACGCCAAAGTGGGGAAAGTCATGGAAGTTGACTTGCCACGCCCACGCAGCCGCAAGGCGTTGGTTTCGCACCCGGATTATTACCGCTACCGGGAAGAGTTAATTACGTTCCTTGCTGAATGTGACAACCATTAATGTTGTGGATGTTAAAACGCTATGAGTAAAAGTCGTATTGTCGTGATAGGTAATGGCATGGTTGGTCATTACTATGTCGAAAAATTGCTGCAGACCGAACTTGATGTTGCCATCACCGTGATTGGGGCCGAACCCAGGCCTGCCTACGATCGTGTTCATCTATCTGAATTTTTTGCCGGTAAAAAACCGGAAGAACTGGCCTTAACGACCCGTGAGTTTTACGAGGAACACAACGTTGAAGCCTGTTTTGGTGATCCGGTTACGGCGATCGATACTGAACAAAAATCGGTATGCACTAAAAGCGGACGTTCATTCAGCTACGATAAACTGGTACTGGCAACCGGTTCCTATCCGTTTGTGCCGCCAATGCCCGGCCATGACCTGCCTCATTGCCTGACCTACCGCACAATTGATGACCTGGGTGATATCAAGGCCAGTGCCCGGAAAAGTAAGGTTGGTGTTGTCGTGGGTGGTGGTTTACTGGGACTCGAATGCGCCAATGCATTAGTCAACCTTGGCCTTGAGACGCATGTTATCCAGATTTCATCGGGTTTGATGAACGTGCAGCTGGATGAGGGCGGTAGCCAGATGCTGAAAACCAAAATCGAGGACCTGGGTGTCAAGGTTCATACCAGTACGGTTACCGAGAAGATCGTTGAAGGCGATCAGCACCGTTTAAAAATGTGTTTTGCCGACGGCGGTGAACTGGAAACCGACATGATTGTGTTCTCAGCCGGGATTCGTCCCAACGATCAGCTGGCCGAGCCAAGCGGGCTGGAAAAGGGAGAGCGCGGCGGGTTTGTCGTTGATTACCATTGTCGTACCAGTAACAGTGATATTTATGCCATTGGTGAATGTGCAAACTGGGGCGGACAAACGTTTGGTCTTGTTGGGCCGGGCTATCGTATGGCCGATGTGGCCATTAGCCAGTTACTGGATGAAAAAGTATTTTTCCAGGGTGCAGATATGAGCACCAAGTTAAAACTTCTTGGTGTAGATGTTGGATCGATTGGCGACTCGCTTGGTAACACAGCTGGAAGTCAACGCTATGTTTATTGCAACCCGCGTGAACAGGTATATAAAAGCATCGTAGTCCGTGCCGATGGCAAGAAATTATGGGGTGCCGTACTGGTTGGTGATACTTCCGATTACGATAACCTGTTGCAATATTACCTGAACGGTATTGACCTTCCTGCAGAGCCTGAATCACTCATCCTGCCAACAATCGAAGGCAACAGTGCGGCGCTCGGGCCAGATCTATTACCGGATACAGCGACAATATGTTCATGCCATAACGTCAGTAAAGGTGCGATCATCTCGGCAATGGACAATGGCTGTTGCTCTGTTGCTGACGTCAAAGCAGAAACGGCAGCTTCTACCGGCTGCGGTGGTTGTGCCGCATTATTAAAGTCCATTGTCGATCTTGAAATGGAAAAACGCGGTATGGAAGTCAATCGTGATATCTGCGAACACTTTCCTTATACACGCCAGGATCTGTACATGCTCATCCGAGCAGAAGGAACCAAAACGTTCGAGGAACTGATTGCCAAACATGGTAAGGGCAAGGGCTGCGATATTTGCAAGCCCGCCGTGGGCTCTATCCTCGCATCATGCTGGAATGACTTTGTATTGAAAAACTCTCTTGCGCAGTTACAGGATACCAACGATCACTTCCTTGCCAATATGCAAAAGAACGGCACTTATTCCGTCGTACCGCGTGTTGCGGGGGGAGAGATAACGCCGGATAAATTGATTGTGCTCGGTGAAGTAGCGAAGAAATACCAGCTCTATACCAAGATTACCGGTGGTCAGCGCATTGACTTATTCGGTGCCAGGGTCGACCAGTTGCCATCGATCTGGGAAGAACTGATTGCAGCCGGTTTCGAGTCAGGCCATGCCTATGCCAAGGCCCTGCGAACGGTCAAATCATGTGTTGGTAGCACCTGGTGTCGATATGGCGTACAGGATAGTGTGAAGATGGCTATCGATCTCGAAAACCGTTACAAGGGCTTACGTTCACCGCATAAGATGAAGATGGCGGTATCCGGTTGCACGCGCGAATGTGCCGAAGCGCAAAGTAAGGATGTGGGTGTGATTGCAACCGAGAACGGCTGGAATCTATATGTCTGTGGTAACGGCGGCATGAAACCGCGTCACGCTGACTTGTTTGCCTCTGATCTCGATGATGAAACCTTGATCAAATACATCGATCGGTTTTTCATGTTTTACATACGTACGGCAGATCGACTGCAACGAACAGCCACATGGATGGATAACCTGGAAGGTGGTCTGGATTATCTCAGGGAAGTGATTATTGACGATAAGCTGGGAATCTGCGCCGAGCTTGAAAAAGAAATGCTCAATATTATTGATACCTACCAATGCGAATGGAAGACAACCATAGAAGACGAGCAAAAAGTAAAACGTTTCCGACATTTTGTTAACAGTGATAAGAAAGATAACAAGGTGGTTTTTGTTCAGGAACGTAACCAGGTACGCCCGGCAACAGAAGAAGAACTGGCCGAAACAGCATAGGAAAAAAGATGGAAGCAGCAGCTAACTGTAACACAGGCGAACAACAATCAGATGACTGGGTCTCTGTATGTAGAATTAACGACGTGATCGATAACATCGGGATCTGTGCGTTACTGGAAAGTGAACAGGTGGCAGTCTTCAAGTTCAGCGACGGTTCACTGTACGCCATCGATAATTACGACCCTTTTAGCAACGCTAATGTGATATCCAGGGGAATCAGCGGCGATCTGCAAGGTCAGCCCGTTGTTGCGTCGCCAATTTACAAGCAACACTTCAACCTGGAAACCGGTCAATGCCTTGAAGACGAATCCGTGACGCTGACGACTTACTTGGTTAGCGTGATTGACGGAGTAGTTCATATCGCCAGGAAATAAACAGGGCATGTCGATGTCGGGTAAAAAAATTATCGTAATCGGCAATGGCATGGCCGCGATTCGATTCCTCGAGCAGCTATTTGAAGATGACGCATCTACGTGTCGCGTTACCGTCTTTGGCCAGGAGCCCCACGCGGGTTATAACCGGATACTGTTATCACCATTGTTAAGCGGTGAGCAAACACTGGAAGACGTCATTACACACCCTCGTAGTTGGTATCAGGATAGAAATATCGAATTAATTACCAACACGCGTATTGACAACATCGATAGCGAAAACAAATGCATTACGGACCATAATGGCGACATACATCATTATGACCAGTTGATTATTGCGACAGGCTCCAGGCCATTTGTCCCTGATTTACCGGGTACGGATCTTGATGGCGTATTTACCTATCGTACGATTGATGATGTAGATGCCATGCTGACTGCTGGCAATCAGGGTAAACATGCCGTTGTAATCGGTGGAGGATTACTTGGACTGGAAGTTGCCTATGGTCTTAAAGCCAGGGGTTTGGATGTCAGCGTTTGCCATCGGCACTGTACACTAATGGAAAAACAGCTGGATGACACCGCCTCCCGGCATCTTTCGTCCATACTGGCACAAAAAGATATAGAGATACTTACCGAGGCCAACACCTTGAAACTGGAAGGTGATGCGCGAGTAAAGTCTGTCGTGCTCGATGATGGCAGGCAATTACCCGCGGATATAGTCGTGTTTGCTGTTGGCATTGTGCCCGACATCACGCTGGCAACGGCTGCGGGTATCGACTGTGAGAAAGGCATACTGGTAGATGAAAAAATGCAAACCTCGGTGCCTGATATTTTTGCTATTGGTGAATGTGCTCAGCATGATGGCGTTACCTACGGGCTGGTAGCGCCTCTCTATGAGCAGGCAACAGTACTCGCCAGCTATCTTAACGGCGATAGACAGGCGGCCTACCAGGGCTCAATCAATGCAACAGGTTTAAAAGTAACCGGTGTCCATCTCTATTCTGCCGGTCAATTTAACGAAGACGAACAATGTAAAACCATGCAGCTGAGTGATGCTGCCAATAGGCTCTACCGTAAGCTTGTTTTCAAAAACAGCAGGTTGATTGGTGTGCTGTTGTTTGGTGATATACGCGGCTCCAACTGGTTCCATGAACTTATCGAAACCGGGCAAACTATCGACAACATTGATCCGTTAATGATCTTTGGCGAACCGGAATGGTTGTTACCCCTCTCGAATGAAGATGACATGACGCTGGCCGAGGCGAGCTATGCCTGACAACAAATCCTGTGCAGTGAAAACAACCTGTCCCTACTGCGGTGTTGGCTGTGGTGTCATAGCAACGGTGAATGAGAAGGGTAACGTCTCTATACAGGGGGACAAGGATCATCCTGCAAATTTTGGTCGGCTGTGCTCCAAGGGATCGGCACTGGGCGAGACCGTTGATCTCGACCATCGATTGTTAAGACCGCAGGTGAATCAACAGGTTGTCAGTTGGGAACAGGCACTGGATGAGGTGGCAGAACGATTCAGGGAAACGATCGCAATGCACGGCAAGGAATCCGTTGCGTTTTACGTGTCAGGCCAGTTGTTGACCGAAGACTACTATGTTGCCAATAAACTCATGAAGGGCTTTATTGGCAGTGGCAATATTGATACGAACTCACGCCTTTGCATGTCTTCTGCTGTTGCCGGGCATAAACGTGCCTTCGGTAACGACACCGTAGGTCTTTGTTATGAAGACCTGGAACAGGCAGACGTTATTACGCTCATCGGCTCGAACGTAGTCTGGTGCCACCCGGTACTGTATCAGCGCATTGAAGCGGCGAGAAAAAAACATAATACGAAGATAGTTGTTGTTGATCCCAGGCAGACCCACAGTTGTGAAGGGGCCGATCTGCATCTACCGATTAAGCCGGGAACAGATGCCACGTTATTCAACGGACTGTTAAGTTATCTGGCTGAAAACGAGCTGCTGGATAACGATTATATAAAAAACCATACCAACGGTTTTGATGCTGCTATAGACGTAGCCAGGAAAACTGCAGGCGATATCGACACCGTGGCAAGGTGCTGTGATATTGGAGTTGGTGATTTGCTTCAGTTTTACAAGCTATTTGCAGCCACAGAAAAAAACATCAGCTTTTTTTCCATGGGCATCAACCAGTCGTCCAGCGGCGTCGACAAGGTGAATACCATTATTAATGTGCACCTTGCCACCGGTCGCATTGGCAAACCGGGTATGGGCGCCTTTTCGATCACCGGGCAACCTAATGCAATGGGTGGCAGGGAAGTTGGCGGGCTGGCATCGACGTTGGCAGCCCATATGGATTTCACCGACACACATATTGATCGGGTTGGCCGTTTCTGGGGAACTGACAACGTTGCCACAGGACCCGGATTGAAAGCCGTAGACCTGTTTCGCAACATTGACGAGGGCAAGGTCAAGGCACTATGGGTGATGGCAACCAATCCGGCAGTGAGTATCCCTGATGCCAGCGCGGTAGAGCGTGCCATTAGCAAATGTAATTTTGTTGTGGTCTCGGATTGTATTAGTAATACAGATACGACGCGACATGCTGATGTACTGTTGCCGGCGCTGGGCTGGGGAGAAAAATCCGGCACGGTGACCAATTCGGAAAGACGTATTTCAAGACAGCGAACATTCCTGTCGCCGCCTGCAGAGGCAAAACCGGACTGGTGGATCATCTGCCAGGTAGCGCGTCGACTTGGCTTTGAGGACGGGTTTGATTTCCGGTCAGAAGCCGATATTTTTCGTGAACATGCAGCCTTGTCGGGTTATGAAAACCAGGGCACAAGGGATTTCGATATTAGTGCTTACACCAATATTGATGATAACGCCTATGATAACCTGGTGCCGGTGCAATGGCCTGTAAATGATTCACACCCGGAAGGCACACAGCGTCTGTTGACCAATGGTCATTTTTATACTGCCGATAATAAGGCCTGCTTTATTGCTGTTACTCCAAGACTGCCAGTTGAAATTACCAGTAACAGCTATCCCCTGGTGTTAAATACCGGTCGTGTCAGGGACCACTGGCATACAATGACACGCACTGCAAAATCAAAGCGATTGTCACGTCACATACGCGAACCCTTTGCGCAGTTGCATCCTGCGACGGCTGCCGATTACAACATCAGCCACGATCAACTGGTAGAGATTACAAGTCAATGGGGTAGCGTGGTAGTGCGTGCCGACATTACCAATAGACAGCGCAGAGGTGAAATATTCGTTCCACTGCACTGGAATGATCAATTTTCTGCAAGGGCGCGCGTAGATACGGTGGTGAATCCACATGTCGATCCTGTCTCCGGACAACCTGAGTTCAAACACACGCCGGTTAACATCACACCTGTACAACATCAGTGGTTTGGTTTCATGTTGAGCCGCAAGGAATATTCACTACCCATGATTTACTGGACGAAACTACGCGAGGAAAAAAGCTGGCGTTACGAGTTTTCGGATACTTGCCCGTATACAATTGACTGGTTTAAGCAACGGATGCGAAATGGCCGCGACTACGATTGGGTCGAGTTTGTCGATGAGATCAATAATGTAACACGCTATCTATGGTTCGATGAGCAGGAATTGCAGGGCTGCATATTCACAGCAGACAGCTACGAGGCATTACCTGCAAGAAACTGGTTATCCAGTCAATTTTCCCGGTTAGAACTGGCAATGTCACAACGAACGCAGTTACTAACTGCTTCAGGCGAGAACAACATTGAAGATCAGGGTGAAGTGATCTGTTCCTGCTTTAACGTGGGTAAAAACGCCATACTTGATTGCATTAATAAATCCTGTTCATCCAGTGTTGATACGATAGGTGTGGCTTTAAAGGCCGGAACCAACTGTGGCAGTTGTAAGCCGGAGATCAAGCATCTCATCAGTAACAGCAACAGGCAGCAATCACCTGATTAACGCTTTTATCGAAGTCATACCCGGCTCGATAGTGTTTGTATGTGCCGGGTAACAAACCATGACATTGCGTTAATCGTAACAATCATACTGTGCCAGCACAGGCCCTGATTTTGTAACCTGGTTCACTTATTTTTTCCGGAAAGAATCGCTACACTTGCGGTCTGATTCAGTGTGTACATTAATTAAACGAGGCAATATGAATACTGTAAAAAAACAACAAGCGTTTGTATTAGCAATGCTGGTTTCACTGTCAGCATGTACCACCACTAATCCGAACACGGGCGAGAAAGAGGCCTACCGTACCGGTACCGGGGCACTGGTCGGGGCTGCGGCGGGTGCGCTTGCCGGCGGGTTGATTGGCGATAGCAAGAAAGCCGCAATCATCGGCGCAGGTATCGGTGCTATTGGCGGCGCTGCCGTGGGTGCTTACATGGATAAACAGGAGGCCGCACTGAGAAAGAACCTGGAAGGCACCGGCGTCGAAGTTGTACGCCAGGGTGACAATATCAAGCTGAATATGCCATCTTCGATTACGTTTGATACCAACCAGTCCCGGATCAAACCGGGTTTTTACCCCATCCTTAACGAAATCAGTGGCACGCTTGCCGACTATGAGTCGACTATCGTTTACATTGCCGGGCATACCGATAGCACCGGGTCCGATGACTATAACCAGCAGTTATCAATGAGTCGTGCAAACAGCGTGAGTTATTACATGGTCAATAACGGTGTTATTGAGGAAAGGATAGTCAGTACCGGTTATGGAGAATCACTCCCGGTTGCTGAAAATTCAACAGCATCTGGCCGACAGGCTAACCGACGTGTTGAAATCACGCTGCAGCCGCTGACAGAGTAAGCTGCAAAAAACCCAAAAAAAACCCGCCGCCTGCGGGTTTTTTTATCCAGCTGCCTGTCAGGCGGGGGCAGTTTCATGCTGTTTACCGATATTGTTTATTTTTTGCTGCAGGCTTAATGCATCCAGCTTATCCAGGGGCAGGGCGGTAAGCAGTTTGATACGCGAATCTAGTTCCCAGTAGGTCTTTTTCATCAGCCTGATCTGCATATCATCTGGCATGTCAGGACGATCCGGATCTTCAATATCCCAGTGCGCTGTCATCGGTTGCCCGGGCCATACCGGGCAGGGTTCATTGGCAGCGTTATCACAAACGGTAATGACAAAATCGAGGTCAATGCCAGGCAGAGCCGCTATTTCATTCCAGCTTTTGCTGCGCAAGTCACTGGTCGGGTGATTGTTTTCCTGCAGGATCCGCAGTGCGAGGGGGTTTACTTGTCCGCGCGGTCTGCTACCGGCACTGTAGACCACGAAGTCGCCAAGACCCTGGCGCTGCAACAACGCCTCTGCCATGATGCTGCGGCAGGAATTACCGGTACAAAGGAAGAGGGTTTCAAAACGGCCGTTATTCATGTTTTGACTCCATTTGTAGACAACCTAATACTAAAGAATAAATATGTAAGATTTGTTACCGGTATGGTCTGATTAGTGTTGTGTAAACCGGGAGCAGGGTTATACAATGCATTAAATTGCTGATGTAATCCCATCAATTCATTGTATCTACTGTCTGGTTGAAGCGACTGAATAGAGTATGAGCAAACACGAGCAACTCATCGACTTTTCCAGGATCAAGGCGTCCTGTTCGAATTGCAATATGCAGGAGCTCTGTTTGCCGCGGGGACTGGACCCGGAAGATCTTGAGCAACTCGAACACGTGGTCAAGGGCTCTCGCCCGGTGCACAAGGGCGAGCATCTATTCAGAACGAATGACGAATTTACTGCTTTTTACGCGGTACGTAGTGGTTCAGTTAAATCCTATATTATTGATGAAAACGGCGACGAGCAGGTTACCGGTTTTTATTTTCCCGGTGAGATAATGGGGTTTGATGCCATCGAAAACCACAAGCACAGTTGTTCTGTAGTTGCCATGGAAACGACGACCTACTGCACATTACCATACAACAAGCTGAACGAGATTAGTCAGAGTATTCCCGATCTGCAGAATCAGTTATTCCGTTTGTTGAGTCGCGAATTCACCAAGGAAAACCAGCTGCTACTGTCCATCAATCGCCGCTCTGCAGAAGAACGTATCGCCACGTTTTTGGTTAGCCTGTCCGGTCGTTTCAAGCGCATGGGCTATTCAGAGTGTGCATTTAATCTTCCCATGTCCCGCCAGGAGATTGGTAATTATCTTGGCCTTACAATCGAAACGGTCAGCCGTTTTTTGAGTCGTTTCCAGAGTAACGGTTTGATTGATATCAATCGCAAGGAAATACGCATCAATGATTTGCCTGCACTGCATGAAATCTGTGATGGCAACCGTTCATTGAGTGCCAAGAAAAATAATTCCGCTGCCTGATTACCGCCAGTTTTTCTTTTCGCAGGATTCATTACTGTGTGGTTAAGTTCACTCGTTGCTTTCAACCTTGGCCTGATTAGTAGTTTGCACTGTATTGCCATGTGTGGCGGTATCATTACATTGCTGATGCGTCAGGCAGCAGACGAACAGTCAAGCAAAAAGCAATTGTTAGGCTTCAGCCTGCTCTACAATCTTGGCAGGATCAGCAGTTATACATTGGCAGGTATTGTGGCCGGTGTGTTTGGTGCGACATTTATCCAGGTGTTTCAGGACTATAAAGCGCATTTTTACCTGCAGCTAATCGCTGCACTGGTATTAATAATGATAGCGTTGAATATTCTTGGCATTGCCTTGTTTACACGTCGCCTGGAAAGCGTCGGTCAATTGTTATGGAGTAAACTACAGCTGCTGGGCCGGAAACTTGCGCCGTTGAATAGCCCGCTAAAGATTTTTTCGTTCGGCATGGTGTGGGGCTGGTTGCCATGTGGCCTGGTTTATTCTGCATTGCTGTACAGTATGACTACCGCCGACCCCACGCACGCAGCAGTCGCGATGTTGTGTTTTGGGCTGGGCACGTTGCCATCAATGCTATCTGCCGGTTATTTGTTTGAATACCTGCAACAACTCTCAAGTAAAAAACAGTTGCGCGTATTGTCGGCACTGCTGTTAATAGTTATCGCGATTAGTCTACCGGTATCATCATGGTATTTTTCCAACCATCATGACCATGGTAGCCATCAGCAAGAACATTCGCATTCTCATCATCACTAATCGCCCTGCTTTTTTTCAGTGCCCTGGGTATCGTCATCGTCCATCAATATCTGGTGCCCCTGTCTTTCAACGTCATCATATTGGCCTGATTTAATTGACCAGTAAAAAATGCCGGCTATCAACAAGACGAACACCAGCGAGACAAGAATGAGTAAAAAAATGACTTCCATCAGCGTTTAACTGTTTTTGCAATACGTGTAGCGTTCAATACTACAACCAGTGAACTCAAAGACATACCCAGTGCCGCCATCCATGGTGCGAGCCAGCCTGCTATCGCAAACGGTAATGCAACAAGATTATAACCAATGGCCCAGCCGAAGTTGGCACGTATCGTCGTTGATGCCTTTCTGGCGATAGTCAGTAAATTGCCAATACTATTTATATCCTGGTTTAGTAACAGGATGTCTGCATTCAACTTTGTCAGGTCACTGGCCTCGGTCATAGCAATAGCCACGTTGGCCTGAGCAAACGCCGGCGCGTCGTTGATTCCGTCCCCGACTATGCAGACTATATGTCCCTGTTGTTGCAGTGCGGCAAGCTGGGCAAGCTTGTCATCGGGTTTGAGCTCGGCCAGGTAATTTTCTATGCCCAGGTTTTCCGCACACTGCTGTACAGCACTGTGATGATCGCCGCTCATGAGCATAACCTGGTAGCCCTTGCGCTGTAATGATGACACCAGCTCAGCACTGTTTTGCCTGAGCGTATCCTCGAAGTACAGGCTGGCGACAATTTCAGTATCGGTGGCCATGACGATTCGACGTAAATCCGGTTCAGCATGTTGCAGCTGCGCTGATTCTTCACGACAACATGAACGTACAAACTGCTCGGTACCTATATACCAGTTTTGGCCATCAATGTTGCCGGCGATACCCTCGCCCGGAAAGTTGCGTAACTCGTCGTTGATTAGGTTGCCCTTGATATCACTTGCATTAAGTATGGCTTTTGCCAGTGGATGTTCAGAGCCTGATTCCAGTCTTGCAGCAAGATTAACGATTGCTTCCCTGCTATACCCGTCTGCGTAAATGTCGATATGTTTTAATTCAAGCTGTCCGGTAGTCAACGTGCCGGTTTTGTCGAATACGAAACAATCAACCTTGGTTAACGATTCCAGCGCATTACGTTCCAGCAGCGCCATGCCTTTTTGTATCAGCGTACTTGCTGCAACCGACATCGCGGTAGGCATGGCCAGGGACAACGCGCACGGGCAACTGACCACCAGTACCGCCACCGTAATCGGCAACCACCTGGCAGGGTCAGAGATGTACCAGTAACTGGCAACTGCTGCAGCGATAGAAAGGATGGCGATGATAAATATTGACACAAGCCGATCGGCAAACTGTATCGTGCGTGTTTTTTGTGAGCCAGCCGCTTCGATCATCCTTGTCACGCCTGATAAAAACGTGGCCTCGCCAATCTGTTTTACCTGTACCGTCAGGGGTGATTCGATATTGACGCTTCCGCCGATCACATTCATGCCCGAACGCTTTTCAAGTGGCAGGCTTTCACCTGAAAGTATTGATTCATCAACGGTTGAATGCCCGGAGACGACCGTGCCGTCTACCGGTATTACTTCACCAGGCTTGACGAGGATGAGTTCATCTACTGCCAACCTGCCGATATCAATTGCCTCGGTTTCCCCGTCCTCACCAAGTCGGGTGGCATAGGCCGGTAGTACAGACAGGATATTATCGAGATAGGCCACAGACTTTTTACGGGACATAAATTCAAAGTAACGACCGGCAAGCACGAAAAACACAAACATGACGATGGAATCATAATAAACATGCCCGCTTCCCTTGAGGGTTGCCGTAATGCTGCCCACCATCGCAATCAGTAACCCGAGTGATATGGGAATATCCATACCTGGATGCCGGTTCCTGATATCCCGAAATGCACCCATGAAGATCTTTCTTGCCGAGTAAAGCAATACAGGCAGTGTCAACACCAGGCTGATCCAGGACAGGAAGCGTCGATAAACATCTTCGATGCCCGAGTATTCGCCGAAATATAGCGCGATGGCAATCATCATGACCTGCATACCAAACAGGCCGGCGATACCCAGACTGATAAGCTGTGATTTGCGTTCGTCCTCGTAGAACTGTTCGCGCTGTTGATGATTGTAAGGCTGGCTTTTATAGCCGAGCCGGAGAATGGCAGCGAGAATATCACTTAAGCGTATTTTTTGTTCCTGCCAGCTAACGCGGCAGCGCTGGGTGGTGAAGTTGACCTGGATTGCGTCGATCCCTTCCATGGCCGCAATGCGCGATTCGATCAGCCATGTGCAGGCAGGACAGCTGATGCCATCGATGATTAACGAGGCTTCTTTTGAATCAGCATTGAGCGCCTGCACGAACCCGTCCTGTACCTGCGGCAGATTAAATACATCCAGCTTGCGCAGTTCGTCCGGTACCAGTTCAGATGGCTTCTCGGGTAGTTCTGTCCGGTGACGATAATAATCCGTTAATCCCATAGTAATTATCTGCTCGGCAACGGCCTGACAGCCAGGGCAGCACATGGGTTGCGGCGTATTCTCTATAGTCACGCTCAGTTTTATTGAGCTAGGCACGGGTTCGCCGCAGTGAAAACAGGTGTTTAGGCGCTGATCCATAATCACGAAAAAAGCTTGATCTCCTGCTGCAGTGCAATATAATGTTGCAATGCAATATGAAAACGCAAAAATATAGTTAACTTACTGATATTAATAAAATTATTTAAGGGTCAATACAATGTCACTAGTCTCAGCTACTTTGCTTACTGCCATATCAGGCACTCTGGTTATCTCAACCTTACTACTCACAAGGGCCATTATTGACAATCTTCGCTCCGGTGATACGGACAATAACGTCACACTGTAAACCCCGCCCTACTGTTACAACATCAAAAGCCGAATCGAGTTCGGCTTTTTTTATGGCCGCCTAGTATACGGTCTACCATTACCCGTTTTGTTGCAATGCCGTATTTTTTGATCTGGATCAAGATACCTTGCGCATGGGTATAGATAATGTCCTCACTGATAAAAACACAGATAAAGACATTATGAACCTAGTATCTATCTTAATCATTGCTATCCCGGTGCTGACACTGGTGGTAGTCACCGTACAGTTGGTGCGTGCACTGGCTGGAAACGTTACCAACGGCAAACGGGTCCGCGAGGATCTGGCCGATCAGATTAACGGATTGCCCTTTGGCAACATGCTTGCTGTAGAGGGAGTTGACCAGAACACCTTATTACATCGTGTTTCCCTGGTTGATGTCAGGCAGGACATTGTTCGCTGTCGCGGATGTGAAGAAAAGCAGGCCTGCAAGACTGTACTGGATGACGCGGAACAGGGCGGCAATGCTGAAATACCTGATTTTTGCGCTAACCAGAACGCCATTCAACAACACAAGCTATCTATGTAATTAATTTTCACATTAAAGACAGAGGATTTTTCTAATGAAAAACAACAATAAATTGCTACTCACTACAGGCCTTGTTTTGGCTACGCTGCTTACCAGCACCATTTCCACCAGCGCTTACGCTGTCGATGAAAAATGGAAAGTACGTTTTCGCGGTATTGGTATTATTCCTGATGATTCAAGTAATAATATTACCGCAAATGGTACGACGGGATTGAATGCCGGCGTGGAAGTAAATGAAGCATTCGTGCCGGAGTTCGATATTACCTACATGATAACGCCGCACTGGGGTGTTGAAGCTATAGCGGGAATAGCAAAACATGATGTATCAATAGAAGGCAGCGACGGTGTCTTGTTGACCGGTCTTGGTATTAATGACGGGTTCGAGATTTTTGACACCTGGGTTCTACCGCCGACAGTAACACTGCAATATCACTTCATGCCAGAGAGTAACATTCGCCCTTATGTAGGCGTGGGTGTTAACTACACGGCAACCCTGTTTGATGATGCGACGGATCAATTAGAGGCTATATTGGGCCCGGTTGATGTCTCTACTAGCAATAGCTGGGGTTATGCGCTTCAGGCAGGTCTCGATTACGACATCAACGACAGCTGGTTTTTCAACGTCGATGTAAAATACATAGATATCAATACCACAGCCAAACTGGGATTCACCGGCGGCAACCTGGAAGTCGACCTGGACATCAATCCATTTGTCGTGGGCGCTGGTGTTGGTTATCGTTTCTAGATTAAACCTTTGAGCAAGGCTTGGTACAAAATATTTACCAAGCCTTGTGGTAATTATTAATTCAGGGTTTATACTACGAATCATAACTATAAAAAGATGTATTTACAGATACCAAGTAGGAGTGTTTTATGTCTGAGAGTGTAGCCGCGCAGGCCTCTACAATTTTGGACGACAGTTCGACTTATAACTACAAAGTAGTACGACAGTTTGCCATTATGACCATTGTTTGGGGATTGGTCGGCATGCTTGTCGGAGTCTTACTTGCCGCCCAGCTGGCATGGCCAGTTCTTAACTTTGATATACCTTACCTGACGTTCAGCCGACTTCGGCCCTTGCATACCAATGCGGTGATATTTGCGTTTGGTGGTTGTGCCTTGTTTGCCACGTCATATTACGTTGTGCAGCGCACAGCACATGCGCGATTGTTCAGTGACAAACTTGCCGCATTTACCTTTTGGGGTTGGCAGGCTGTTATCGTTTCCGCGGCAATTACCCTGCCGCTAGGCATAACGACCTCAAAGGAATACGCAGAGCTTGAATGGCCCATTGATATTCTGATTGCCGTCGTCTGGGTCGCGTATGCCATCAACTTTTTTGGCACGCTGGTCATGCGCAAGGTTAAACATATTTACGTGGCTAACTGGTTTTTCGGTGCATTTATTATCACCGTAGCCGTTCTGCATATATTTAACAGCATGGCCTTGCCGGTCAGCCTGACCAAATCCTACTCTGCGTATGCCGGCGTACAGGACGCCATGGTGCAGTGGTGGTACGGACATAACGCGGTTGGGTTCTTCCTGACAGCCGGCTTCCTTGGCATGATGTACTACTTCGTGCCCAAGCAGGCCAACCGTCCTGTGTTTTCGTATCGACTTTCTATTGTGCATTTCTGGGCGTTGACGTTTACCTATATCTGGGCTGGTCCGCACCATTTGCATTACACAGCATTACCGGACTGGACCCAGTCACTGGGTATGGTGATGTCGATTATCCTGCTGGCGCCATCATGGGGCGGTATGATTAACGGTATCATGACGCTATCAGGCGCCTGGCATAAGTTACGCACCGACCCGGTATTACGACTGTTAATTGTTTCGCTGTCTTTCTATGGCATGTCGACGTTTGAAGGTCCGATGATGTCGATTAAGACGGTTAACGCGTTATCGCATTTCACCGACTGGACCATTGGTCACGTGCATTCCGGTGCCCTGGGGTGGGTGGCATTCATCAGCCTGGGTGCCATTTATTACCTGATGCCACGACTATACGGCCGTGAAATTTACAGTGTGAAGCTGATTGAAGTTCACTTCTGGGTTTCAACCATCGGCATCGTTCTTTACATCGTTGCGATGTGGGTGGCGGGTATCATGCAAGGTTTGATGTGGCGCGCAGTGAATGATGATGGCACGCTGACATACAGCTTTATTGAGTCTGTTGAAGCGATGCATCCTTTTTATATCTTACGTTTCCTGGGTGGCTTGTTATTCCTGCTGGGTACAGCAGTAATGGCCTACAACCTGTGGATGACAGTCAAGGGAAGCAAACCGGTGACGGCCGCAATACCGCAGCCAGCCGGTGCGCACTAGGGGGTGAATCATGGCTTTTAATCACTCGGTTATCGAAAAGAATATCGGCCTGATGATAATCCTGATTGTGCTCACGATTAGCGTGGGTGCCCTGGTGCAAATCGTGCCACTGTTTTTCCAACATTCAACCACTGAACCGGTCGAGGGGCTTGAGCCTTATTCACCACTTGAAATTGTTGGTCGAGATGTCTATGTGCGCGAGGGTTGTTACACATGCCACTCACAGATGATTCGACCCTTCCGTGCAGAGGTGGAACGCTACGGACACTACTCACTGGCAGGCGAATTTGTCTATGACCGTCCTTTCCAGTGGGGTTCAAAGCGTACCGGTCCTGACCTGCATCGAGTCGGCGGTCGTTATAGTGATGATTGGCATCGGGTGCATTTGATTAATCCACGCGATGTGGTGCCTGAATCTATCATGCCGGGTTATCCATGGCTGCAAACGGCTGAACTGGATGACAGGAACATTCAGAAAAAGATGGAAGTGTTGCGTACATTAGGCGCGCCTTACACTGACGAGCAAATAGCAAAGGCCCCGGAGGAACTGGTAGGTAAAACCGAGATGGATGCCATCATCGCTTATCTACAAGACCTGGGCACTTCAGTTACGACGAGGCGTTAGGCATGAGTACGATTCTTTCTATCTGGACTGTCGCGGTCTTTGTGATCTTCGTCGGTATCGTCTTCTGGGTCTTGTCCAAAAGCAAAGAAGACTTCGATGAACAGGCCAATATACCGTTCAACGAAGAAGATAATCCTGAAAAAAAATTAACAAATAAGGAGGCGCAGCATGGCTGATTTTACCAGTGATATATGGTCCTGGTTTATAGCCCTGACGACCATCATAAGCATCGTTGTTCTATTTATAATGGTGTTTATCCTATCCTCCGGCAAAAAACCCACGGATAAGGACGGCAACGTTGAAACCATGGGGCATGTCTGGGATGAGAACCTGGAAGAGTACAACAATCCGTTGCCACGCTGGTGGTTATACATGTTTATCGTCACCTTGGTTTGGGGTTGCGCCTACCTGATCTTCTATCCGGGACTCGGCGCCTATGCCGGTGTAGGCGAATGGACTTCAAAGGGGCAGTATGAAAACGAAAAGGCCCAGGCCGATGAAAAATACAGCCCTATCTTTGAGCAGTATCACAATACTGATATGAAACAGCTGGTCGGTAATGCAGATGCCATGGAAATAGGTGAAAGATTGTATGCCAGTTACTGTACACAATGTCACGGTTCCGATGCACGTGGTGCCAGGGGCTATCCAAACTTGCGTGATGATGACTGGTTGTACGGGGGTGAACCTGACAATATATACAAGACCATTGTCAATGGCCGCAAGGCAGCAATGCCTGCATGGGCCGATCTTCTCAGCAATGAAGATATTTTCAATGTCGTGAGTTATGTTGAGTCAATGTCAGGCAGAACTGTTGATGGCAAGCATGCAGCGCTGGGTAAGGACATTTATAACACTAACTGTGCGATTTGCCATGGCGGAGACGGCAAGGGCAACTACATGTTTGGAGCACCAAACCTGACTGATGATATCTGGTTATATGGTGGTTCGCAGAAGAAAATAACGGAATCTGTTGTTAAAGGACGGAACGGTATCATGCCTGCGCACAAGGAGTTCCTGGGCGAAGCCAAGATACATATTCTTTCAGCTTACATATATAGCCTGTCTAACGAAACCAACTAGATAATGGAAATCATTGCTGGCATCGGCAAGACCGCAACGTTTTACCGGGTCGCCGCTGTCATGTGGCTTTCATTCCTGATGGCGGGCGTTGCCACAGGTGCCTTTTTTTCGGCGATTGACCCGCTGCAGTTGAAACCCTGTGTTGATTTTCCGGAAGTGGGCCGCACCGCGGCCTATTCGATTGGCTTCTTGTTATTCTGGTTATTGACATCGTCTTCCAGTCTACTGTCGGTATTTTTCCTATACCCGACAAAAGACGATAAATCATCGGCTCAAGAAAACGATCATTAGTTGTAACGTGTTGCTATGAGCATGCAGGACCCATCAGTTTCCAGCGCGGCATCAGCCGCGCAAAAAGAATCCGAGCTTCTTTACGAGAAGCGCGAGAAGATTTATCCGCGAGAAGTACATGGTATTTTTGCACGGCTGCGTTCTTCTGCTGCGATGGCCATGCTCGCGCTGTATTTTGTACAACCGTGGATAGATTTAAAAGGTGAACAAATTGTATTGTTTGATTTACCGGCCAGGAAATTTCATATCTATGGCCTGACTTTCTGGCCGCAGGATTTCCTGTTTCTTGCATTCATACTGATTATTCTTGCTTTTAGCCTGTTTTTTTTTACTGCATTGGCCGGTCGCCTATGGTGCGGATATGCCTGCCCGCAAACCGTATGGACGGAAGTCTATTTCTGGGTTGAACGTAAGCTGGAGGGTACACCTAACCAGCAACGCAAGCTGGATAAAAGTTCATTGTCAGGCAAGAAAGCCTTGCTAAAGGCGAGTAAACATTTTATCTGGTTAGCGATTGCCTTTTTGACCGCGTTTACATTTGTCGCTTACTTCAGCCCGGCCAAGGAATTAAGTCGGGACTTGATGACGTTTGATGCGCACGGTTGGGAAGTGTTCTGGATTTTCTTCTTCACTATGGCCACCTATGTGAATGCCGGCTGGATGCGCGAGCAGGTTTGTAAATATATGTGTCCCTATGCGCGTTTCCAGAGTGCCATGTTCGACGACGAAACATTGATCATTTCCTACGATGAGAAGCGCGGTGAACCAAGGGGCTCACGTCGATCTGATTCTGCTAAAGAAGGGCTGGGTGACTGCATCAACTGTACGATGTGCGTGCAGGTTTGCCCGACCGGCATAGATATACGTGATGGCTTGCAATACGAGTGTATTGGCTGTTCTGCCTGTGTCGACGTTTGTGATCAGGTCATGGAGAAAATGAATTATCCGAAGGGGCTGATACGCTACACAACACAAAATGCGATGGAAGGTAAGAAAAGTCGGATCATCAGACCGCGTATTGTGATCTACTTTTGTATCCTGTCGTTACTCAGTACGATTTTCCTTGTTACCATACTGACGCGCTCGGTGATTGATCTGAATATTATTCGTGACAGAAACCAGTTGTTCCGTGAAACCCAGGGTTATATTGAGAATATCTATACCTTGAAATTGATTAATATGGATAACGTTGCCCATCAATTCGTCGTTACTGCAGATGGTATTGATGGTCTGATTCTCATGAAGGACAAGGAGGCAGTGCAGGTCGCTGCCGGTGACGTGGTTGAGCTACCGGTACGGCTGCGGGCCCGCGAAGATGAACTTGCAGGTCAGCGCACAGAGGTGTTCTTTAACCTGGTTGCTGAAGACACGGAAGATATGTCTATCAGGCAAAAAGCCGCTTTTATTGGACCATTACCATGAGCCGCACTAACGACGAACATCCGGTCAAACCCTGGCACAGGGAATACTATGTCTGGATGGTGATATTTTTCCCAATGCTCGCCGTAGTTGCGGGTGTTTATACAATCCATCTTGCGATCACTTCCGATGATGGACTGGTTGTTGATGACTATTACAAGAAGGGCCTGGAAATTAACCGCACGCTTGAGCGTGATCAGATTGCCAGTAGTTATGATCTTAAAGCGGATGTCAGTTTTGAGCCCGCACTCAAGGAAGTCATCATCGTACTCTCTGCTAACAATGAATTTTCTTACCCCGAAACGATTGAAGCCGTATTTCTTAACGCAACCCGTGCCGGTCTTGATGAAACAGCGAGGCTTATACATACCGGTGACCATGTTTACCGGGGGCAACTTCCCGCGCTGACAACAGGTAAATGGTATCTGCAATTACAAGATAATAACTGGCGTCTGAGCCAGGAATTACTCGTAGACTAGGCATATCCGATAGCAGTCGGCAGTCTTCTTTGCCGTCATGAAAATTCCCGGTAAAAGCCCCGAAAGGAACTGTTTGTGTTCGGCTTCATTCATAATTAGTTGTTATTTCTCAATAAGCAACCTATTATAATTAATTCTGATTCTTTAAATATAACATAACTATTTGTTTATTATGAATAATATAGCCAAAGATATCCCGGCAATCGCGCTAATCCTGTTTATGGCTGCCGGCTGTATGCAAAAAATACATGAGCCGCAACTAACCGCTGGCAATGACAAGGTGCTGTATATCTATGAAGACGGGCAGATGGTGTTTCGTTCCAGGTTCGTGCATCAAAGTGATGTTTATTTATATGATGATGGCCTTGGTGGTGAACGAGCTGCAATCAAGGTACGTAGTCCGTTGCATCCGGATTTCTATCGTGACTCAACGGTGATCAGGATGACGAGTCAGGAAGGCAGCAGCATCAGGAAAAATGATGCAGTGAAGCAATATCAAATAAATTAACACTTTATCGACCGCCCTTTTGAATAGCTGCTTTTTTTCTGGAAGCGGCTGAATGAATCGTCTATCCTTTAATTGGTATTGCCTGATCAAGACAATAATTATTCGGGCAATATTTACATTACATTAAGAAGTAGGGGAGTTGTTAAGTATGATAAGTGGCAAAGTGAAATGGTTTAGTGAGTCCAAAGGTTATGGATTCATCGAACCAGAGGGAGGTGGCGAAGACATATTCGTTCATTATTCGTCTATCAAGGTAGACGGCTTCAAAACCTTAAACGAGGGCCAGGCTGTTACCTATAACGCAGAGAAAGGTCCGAAGGGTATGCATGCGGTAGAGGTGGAAGTAGCATCCTGATACTAAAATGTTATCCGAAAAAAACCCTGCCATGCAGGGTTTTTTTATGTCCAGGGATGGACTGTATATCGCGAGAGGACAGGAAGTCCGGAGCGATGAATGTACATGATTGTAATGGTCGGTAATAGCTCCTGCATTACCGACATTCCCGCCATCCATGGCGGTCATATGCCGGTTTTGCACAACTGCATGGATGCAGTTGGTAGAACGACACAGGATTCAAAGCCGAGGAACAAAAAACCGGCGAATGTCCATTGCAGCAAGCGATCAATTTCCAGGGATATGGATTGCCTAACCTTCCAGCATGAACCGTTCAGCATTAATTAATGCCCCGGGTCGGCCCTCAATAACCACGGTGTCACCAGCCTCGAAATGAAAATCCTGATTAACGGGTTCGATACGATTCGGCCCACGACGTACCGCAATCAATGTCGCACCCATCGGCTCCAGTTCAAGTTCTGCCGGAGTTTTTCCGATGGCAAAACAGTCTTCCAACAACGTGACATTATGAAAGCGCAGTGCCTGCGTCTCATCTACGCCAAACGCTTCCTCACCTCGAAAAAAGCCCCTGAGTTTCTTGTAATCATCTTTTCTTGCCTGGTCCACAAAGGCCATGCAGCGCGATGCAGATATACCCAGGTGCTGTAATAAGTGTATAGCCAGCACCATGCTTGCTTCAAAACTTTCCGGAACCACGTTGGTCGCGCCCTGGTCATGCAGCTGATCCATATGTCTGTCATCCTTACTCCTGACAATGACAGGTATTGTTTTATTAAGACTGCGCGTGGCAAGAATCACTTTTTCCGCAATTTGTGGATCATGAAAGGTTATGATTAAGGCGCTGGCCCGTTCAACCTCGGCTTTATCCAGTATTTCACTATGCGTGCTGTCACCATAGAACACCTGTTCACCGGCTTCCCAGGCCTCTCTGATAATACTGTGATCCAGGTCCAGCGCAATGTAGCTGATATCCAATTCATTGAGAATGTTCGCCAGGTTTTGGCCTATACGACCAAAGCCGCAAATGATGACGTGGTTGCGAATCGATATACAGGCCTGTTCCAGATCCTTGGGTGGTACGTTGGCGCCCATGGTATAGCGGCCCCTGAATAGCCATTCGGCCAGCTGACTGTTATAGCGGATTAGCACAGGACTGATGATCATACTTAACAGGGCCGAAGCCATAATGGGTTGCGTTTGTTGTAAGCTGATCAAACCATTACTGATTGCAAGGATTAATATCGCGAAGCCAAATTCACCGGCTTGTCCAAGTACCAGACCGGTCCGAAAAGCAACCGGTGGTTGGTAGCCAAACAGGCGGGTTAATATCATGATAACCACGCCTTTACCAACGATTAGGCCCGAAGTCAGTAAACCAATCCAGAACCATTCCCGAATAATGACAGTCATGTCCAGCTGCGCCCCGATACTGATAAAAAACAGTCCCATCAATACATCCCGGAATGGCCTTATGTCTGTTTCAATCTGGTGTTTATATTCGGTTTCACTCAGCATCAGTCCGGCCAGGAAAGCGCCCAGTGCCAACGATAATTCCAGCGCGTGTGTTAACCAGGCCGCGGCCAATACGACAAGTAATGTGGCCAGTGTAAATATTTCCGATGAGCGCGTACTGGCGACCAGGTGATAAAAAGGTCGTAATAGATGGCGGCCAATTTGAAATAACAGTACAAATGCGAGCAAGCCCTTGGCCAGTGCCAGCAGGATAGGCATGGTCATGGATTGATCGCTATTAACCGTAAGGATAGGGATGATGACCAACAACGGAACCACGGCAAGGTCCTGGAATAGCAGAATACCGATGGCAAGCAGGCCATGGCGGCCTTGCATTTCCAGCTGATCAGAGAGTTGTTTGGCAACGATGGCCGTTGATGACAATGCCAGCGCACCACCCACAACCAGTGCTGCCTGCCATTCAATGCCTGTCATCCAGGCAATCGTTCCGCCCGACATGGAAGAAATGATGACCTGAATGCTACCAAGTCCAAACACCGTGTTGCGCATGGCAATCAGGCGGGAGATGGCAAACTCCAGCCCAATCATAAACAGCAGGAATACGACGCCTATCTCGGCCAGCAGCTGAATACTGTCAAGTTCGGGAATCCAGCCCAGTGCGTTTGGCCCTACCAGAATGCCAACAAACAGGTAGCCGAGTATCGGGGTAAACTTTAATCTTTTCAGTATCCATACCATCAATACGGATAGCGAAAGTAAAATCAGGCCTTCATTAAGTGCGCTATGGTCCATTCATCTCTCTTGGTACGAAACCCGGCAGTGTAAAGTAATCGACTTCACGCTTGAATAGTTTAACAATGACGCAATCTGATTAGTAAAGATATGAAACAAATCAACTAAACCGGAGATCGATCTACGATGTCTACTTGGGAACAGGTGCTGCTGGGTATCGCGGCAGTAGCGATACTCTTTTTCTTCTGGCCGGGCGCAAAAAAAATGCTGGAGCAGAGCCAGCAGGCCGAAAACAAGGACTGGCAGGGTGCGCTGGTACCGCTTGGTTTTGTCGTGCTATTCGTTATCGTGTTGATCGCACTCGCCAGAGGCTAGCTTTTTTCCGGAACCCTTTTCGCCAAACTCCCTCAAAAATCATTCAAGACCTCGTCTTGCTATATCGTGCGGTGCCGCTGCCAACGGCGACGAGGAATGATACACTGATATTTGCCACGCTGTGGCTTCCAGAGGATTTACAATGACATATTTCAAAAAATTACCTGCTATTTTCGCCATCGTTTTGGTAACGCTATGCCAGCCAGCAATGGCAGAGGAAGAAGAGTTGATGACCGCCGGCGAATTACTCAACAACTGCAACGAAGGCTACAGTCCTGGTTCCCCAACACCATTCTGCATGAAATACGTAGGTGACTTTGTGTTTATGATGATGGCGCTACAACAGGCAGAGCAGAGTCCACCAATATTCTGTATTAATCCGCAGATGCATCCATTGGAAGAAGTGACCGAGAAAGTCCATGGTTACCTGCGGGCCAAGACATCACGTGCGAGCCAGCCGGCACAGGACCTCGTTATAGAAGCGCTCAACAAGGGCTATCCTTGTTCCCTGAATAATCAGACCTGAAACTATCCAGATGGCCGCGCCAGCGCAAAAGCAGCAATACAACCATAACAAGCTACACAAGCGACTGCGTCGCAACGTGGGCAAGGCGATTGCAGATTACAACATGATCGAGCAGGGTGATCGCGTCATGGTATGTTTATCTGGAGGCGCGGATTCCTACACCATGCTTGATGTCCTGCTAAGCATGCAGAAAACGGCGCCGGTCGACTTTGAACTGGTCGCCGTTAACCTGGATCAGAAGCAGCCTGACTTTCCTGAACATGTGTTGCCTGCTTACCTGGATGAGCTTGGCATCGATTACCACATACTTGAAGAAGACACTTATAGTGTAGTGAAGCGCGTTATTCCCGAGAATAAAACGTTTTGTGGTCTTTGTTCTCGCTTGCGCCGCGGAGTACTGTACCGGTTTGCTAAAGAACAGGGTTTTACCAAAATTGCGCTGGGCCATCATCGTGAAGATATTATCGAGACGCTGTTTCTCAACATGTTTTATGGTGGCAAGCTAAAATCGATGCCACCCAAATTGAAGAGCGATGATGGTGAAAATATCGTAATTCGTCCATTGGCGTACTGCGCTGAAAAAGATATCAAGGCCTATGCAGAAGCACAGCAATTTCCGATTATTCCTTGCAACCTTTGTGGGTCGCAGGACAACCTGCAACGCCAGGCTATCAAGCAAATGCTGTCTGAATGGGGGCGCAAACATCCTGGCCGGGTACAAACTATTTTTTCCAGTCTGCAAAACATTGTGCCTTCTCACTTGCTCGATACCAACGCCTATGACTTCAAGCATTTCGCCCGGGATGATGCATCCACGCCCGATGGCGGTGCGTGGTTGCTTGGCAAGCAAGACCAGCAACAATAAGTCCTCACTGCCATGCGAGACCTTCCTGTTTTGTATCAAATCCTGATCTGGAGCGTGCCGGTACTGTTTGCCATTACGCTACACGAGGTGGGTCATGGCTGGGCTGCCCGGCAACTGGGCGATCCGACTGCTGAACAGCAGGGCAGGCTGTCACTAAACCCACTGAAACACATTGATCCAATGGGCACGGTTGTCGTACCGCTGATTGCTTTTTTTGTTAGCGGCTTCATCTTTGGCTGGGCGAAACCGGTACCTGTGAACTGGGCCAGGTTGAGAAACCGTAAACGCGATATCGCGCTGGTCGCGCTGGCAGGGCCTGCAGCCAATCTGGGCATGATTATCATCTGGTTATTACTCGCCATGCTGTTTATGGACGGTGCTGAACAGCAAAACATCTTTGCCATGGTGGTAGTGTGGATGGCATGGGCTGGCATTATCATCAATAGTTTGCTGATGATATTGAACCTCTTTCCCATACCTCCGCTCGATGGCAGCCGCGTAGTGTACGCGATGTTACCTGAACCAATGGCAAGACAGTATCTGCGACTGGAACCTTATGGTTTGATTATCCTGGTGATATTGTTGGTCAGCGGCATCCTGTACCTCCGCTCGATGGCAGCCGCGTAGTGTACGCGATGTTACCTGAACCAATGGCAAGACAGTATCTGCGACTGGAACCTTATGGTTTGATTATCCTGGTGATATTGTTGGTCAGCGGCATCCTGTTCAAAATCATGGGGCCGATACTCATTGGATTTCAGCAGCTGATGTTCTCTTTATTGATCTGGCCCTTGTCATGGACAAAATGACTGGTCTGAATTTATCCGTCATGCCATGGTCATAGCAACATAATAAATATACTCTGGAAATTCCAATGCCAAAATTTGCTACCTTATTTGCCTTACTACTATTCCCGCTCGCCGTATTCGCTGTCGATTATAATGAGACCTACCAGGCCTATAAAAATGAGGATTACACCAAGGCACTGGCGGGTTTCACAGAGCTTGCCGAGCGGAACCATATGAAGGCCCAGTTTTACCTGGGCACGATGTATCGTGAAGGCCTGGGTGTTGAAAAGAGTTATGCCACTTCACTGGAATGGTATCGTAAGGCCGCCGAACATGGTGAACCAAAGGCCATGCACAACGTGGCAATGTTTTACCACAATGGCATCGTGGTAAAACGTAGTTTCCCAACCGCCGCCGAATGGTATGAACAGGCAGCCGAAAAGGATTACGTGCCCTCCATGACGAATGTGGCACGCTTGTATTACAAGGGTGATGGCATCGAGAAAGATATTCCGCGTGCTATCCACTGGTGGCAACGTGCCGCAGAGTTAGGCAGCAAGGGTGCCCAGCACAATATGGGTCTGATGTATTTCCTGGGCGAGGGTGGCTTTGAAAAAGACTATGCCAGGGCAGCGGAGTGGTATCGCAAGGCCGCCCAAAACGGTTCCAAGGAAGCGCAGAACAGTTTGGGCACCATGTATTTCGATGGTAACGGTGTCGAAAAAGACATCAACGAAGCCTATGCCTGGTTTAAACTGGCCGCACGTGCCGAGTTTGAACAAGCTATATTAAACGTGTCTGTCATCGAGGCCAATCTCAACGAAGAAGAATTGGCGGCAGCGATGGCAAAAGCAGAAGACTACCTGGCAAAATATCCGTCTGAAAAATAAGGTTTCAGGCTGGCAGCAGGATGCCAGCTTCTAAATAACTGTTGCTTAAAAGCAGCGAAATCATACTTTTTATGATCTTGCTCTGGCTATGAATTTGCTGATGACTGCTTTTCTGTATCAGCGTATCTTGGCGACATTGTGATAGTACTGTTGATTACAAGCATCCGCGATGATTAAAACCCTGCTGCTTTCGCTAGGTTTGTTTCAGGTTAGTTGCCTGGTGTCTGCGGATACCAACTGTGCTGATTCCGGTATATCGGTACAGATATTGGGTTCCGGTGGGCCAGAGCTTGATGATGCACGGGCATCCAGTGGTTATATCCTGTGGTATAACGGTAGAGCCAGGCTGCTTGTTGATATAGGTAGCGGCAGTCTGTTACGTTTCGAACAAAGTGGCGCATCATTGGAAAATCTGGATGCCATTCTCATCAGTCATTTGCACGTCGATCACACCAGCGATTTGCCAGCCTTAATCAAGGCGTCGTATTTTACTGAACGTAATCGTGACCTGAACCTGTATGGTCCTGAAGGCAATGCGTTAATGCCGTCTACAAGCAGCTTCATTCAAGGACTGTTCGGCCCGGATGGTGTTTACCGTTATCTACGTCAATATCTTTCCGGCGTCGAAGATTACCGGCTGATACCGAATGATATTGATATCAAGAATAAATCAGCACAGCTTGTCATTTCTGACAGTAGCTATCAGGTTCATGCCTTATCCGTGCATCATGGGCCGTTACCGGCTTTGGCCTGGCGGGTGAACATAGACGGTAAACGAATTGTGTTCAGTGGCGATATGAACAATGAATACGGCACTTTATCTGGATTTGCAAAAAATGCAGACATGCTGATAGCACATCATGCTATTCCTGAAGGCGCCAGTGGTGTAGCCAGAAACTTACACATGCCACCATCAGAAATAGGACGCATTGCTAAAGAGGCCGGCGTCAAGCGTCTTGTTCTATCTCACCGAATGAATCGTTCAATTGGCAAGGAATCATTTACACTCGAGGAAATACGTAAACGTTTTGATGGTGTCGTTAAGTTTGCCGAAGACTTACAGTGTTACAGTCTATAATTCATTAATTGAGCTAAATAAAACGTATTGTCTTTGTATTTTTATCCTGATTTTACAGGAATAAATCATGTATGGTTGGGTTTTACTTTTTCATGTACTGGGGGCGACCATATGGACAGGCGGGCATATTGTTTTAAGTGTCGTCATTCTGCCAAAAGTGCTACGCGAGAAATCGCCGGAAAAACTGATTGAATTTGAGTCAGTCTACGAGAAAATTGGCATGCCAGCACTCATTATACAGATACTTAGTGGATTATATCTTGCCAAAGCCATGATCCCCGACGTCTCTGCATGGTTTGATCTTGACCAATCAGTATCGCGTGTTGTTTTGATCAAGTTAGCGTTGCTAATGCTAACCTTTGCATTTGCATTAGACGCAAAGTTAAGAGTAATACCAAAATTGAATGAAGATAATCTGACAGATATGGCGTTTCATATTATTCCTGTAACAGTATTATCAATTCTGTTTGTAATCACCGGGGTTTCTTTTCGAACTGGATGGTTTTATTAGTTTGTAGTTTAAATAGCCGAAACAGCAATCAATCGTATTGACAAACGTAATATGCATATCTGGATCGATGCCGATGCCTGCCCCGGAGTAATCAAGGACATCCTGTTTCGTGCATCTGAACGCAGCGGCATTCCATTAACACTGGTAGCAAACCACGTGCTATCGCATCCCCGTTCGTCACTTATCAGGATGCTGGTGGTATCGCATGGTTTTGATGTGGCAGACAACGAGATTGTGCGGCAGGTCAATCATGGCGATCTGGTTATTACCAGTGATATTCCGTTGGCTGCTGAGGTAATTAACAAGGGTGCCCTGGCACTTAATCCTCGTGGCGAACTTTACACGACAGACACGATAAAGGCACGATTGACCATGCGTGATTTTATGGATACGTTGCGTTCAAGCGGTATACAAACAGGCGGACCGTCTTCATTGAACCAGCGTGACAGGCAACGATTTGCCAATCAGCTGGATAAATGGTTACAACAGGCAAACCGACAATGAACCATGGAAATTATTGACCTTAGTGAACAACCTGAGCATATTCCTCTACTTGCGAGCTGGCACCATGCACAGTGGCGCGATATCAACCCTGGCCAGACACTGCGGCATCGAATTGACAAAATGCAGGCCTACCTTGATGACAACCTTGTGCCCAGTACTTTTGTCGCCATGAAAGATGACCGTGTACTTGGCTCTGCGGCAATTGTTGAATACGATTTGAAGATAGAGGGCTGCAGCCCATGGTTGGCGAGTGTGTATGTTTACCCTGACTACAGGAAACAGGGAATAGGTTCAACACTGGTGAGGCACGCGACAACCGAGGCACGCAATGCGGGCGTAAAAGAGATTTATCTGTTTACGCCGGATAAGGCCGGTTTTTACCAACGTCTTGGTTGGGATGTTATGTCTAAAGAATCTTACCATGGTCGTAATATCACGATAATGAAATACAGGTTGACTACACCGGGAGGGGATTCATGACCACAGCAATCTATGCCTGCATCCTTGCATTACTGATTTGCCATTTATCGATTAATGTCATTAAAGCAAGACGCAAAAACAGGGTTAAATATGCAGATGGTGATTGCGAGGAGTTGATCATTGCCCGCTCGGCGCAGTCCAACGCAGTCGATTATTGTCCTGTTGCTATTATGCTGTTGTTATTCCTGGAGCTTAATGGAGGCCACCTGGTTCTAATCCACGCGGTTGGCATCACGTTTGTAACAGGCCGCATTATTCATTGTCGCGCCATCCTGGCTGAGAATTTGCGGGGCAGGGTGCGCGGTATGCAGCTGACATTTTACATGATTTATGCACTGGTAATCCTGAACCTGGTTTACCTGCCGTATTCAACATTTTTGCCTGGTTAAAAAAGCCCCGTCAGGCGGGGCTTATACAGGTTTATGGTTATTTCGAATCTTCGTTATAGATATGTACATCGCGTTGCGGGAACGGTATGGAAATGCCTTCCTTATCAAATGTGGTTTTGACCTTCTCGGTAAAGTCAAACTTCACCGGCCAGTAGTCACCGGAGTTGACCCAGGGCCGCACAACAAAGTTAACGCTGCTGTCGGCCAGTTCCGAAACAGCCACGACCGGTTCAGGATCTTTCAGGATACGTTCATCTTCCTCGATAAGTGTTATTAACAGGTCCTTCGCCTTCTTGATGTCATCGTCATAGCCAATACCAAATACCATATCGACACGACGTGTATCCTTGGCAGAGTAATTGACAATATTGCCACCGATAATGCTGGAATTCGGTACAATAATGGCCTTGTTATCGCCGGTTCGCATTTGGGTTGAGAAAATTTGTATGCCCTCAACAATACCGGCAACGCCGCCTGCTTCAACAAAGTCACCCACCTTGAAGGGGCGGAAAGCAACTATCATCACGCCAGAGGCAAAATTTGACAGCGACCCCTGTAATGACAGGGCGATGGCCAGGCCGGCAGCACCGATGACCGCAACGAACGAGGTTGTTTGAATACCCAGCTTGCTTAACGCGGCAATAACTACAAAGGCTACCAGTGCCACGTAAACGATGTTGCTCAGGAACGAACTGATTAATTCGTCGACACCGCGCTTGTTCATTATCTTCCCGACATAGACCTTGACCTTCTTCGAGACCCAAATACCGCCAAAAAATATGACGGCGGCGATCGCTATATTAATGAAAAGCGTGATTATTGATTCACTCATGGAGACTCCTTGCTCTGGAATTTAATTAGCTGTCTATTCCACCTTCAATGTATCTGAATTGCAAGTTGCTCTGTACAATTTAAAGACCGCTTTTGAGAAAATGGTAACTAGCTGGCAACTAGCAATGGTTTAACAGGTCCTGCAGTCGTTCTGTAGTGTAAACCGGGCATGAACGCAAGCCATCAATTTCCACCGTGACACGGTCGCGATCGCCTTGTTTGATAACCATATGCTTGTACCAACCCGGGTGACGCCAGGCGATATCCATAAATGGATTGTTAAAAATGTCTCCAGCACTTGTTTCAATATAAAAAGTTAGTGGTGGACCCTGTAATTCCTGTTCAAGCAACAGGATGCCCGCCTCTTCCATGCGCGATGTGGCAATTTCAAAGACAGACAGGTAGCTGAAGGCATGTTCCGCCATGTCACGAAATACCGATTCACCCTTGTAATAAAACATCAGGTTGGCAAAACGGGCCAGCGAGATGTTCTCATCGATTTGTCTTGGCACCTGCTTGCAACCATTATCAGTACTGGTGAGATAACCACTGTCAGCATGACGGAAGCGTTGCTGAATTGCATGTAGTGTCTTGCCAGCATATTCGAGGAAAGTACGTTTGAACGTTACCCTGTATAACTGCAACAATGCCCGACCCATGGCAAGCTGTTCGGCAAGATGGTTGCCGGTGGTGGCCATGTGGCTGGTTAACCAGTTGGCACCTTCATTCCCGCAGAGAACATGAATGTTTTTAAATGCCCTTAGCGCCATTAGCAGACTGCAATGATCGTGACTGAATTCATACAGCGTTGCCAGTGACTCAATCGCCCAACCGTTTTCCCGGGTTTTAATGCGCCTGTCTATATCCGGCATGCCTATTTGGCAGCGTTCCTTGTCGTTAAGGGAAAAATAAAAACGTGTATCGGTACCGGGTACGTAATCTGATTGCCCCGTGTAAAATGCACCGGCATCACTGACCAGGAAACGTGACATGTAGGCACGTATAGACTGTGCCACGGCAAGGTAACGATCTCTCTGAAACTGCGCATAGGCGAGTGCATAGATACGCAGGTGTCCTGTCTGGCAGGCCATGGTTTTCTGGAAGTGCGGATTGCGCCATTGACCACCGGTAGAATACTGGTAGACACCGCCCCAGGCAGGGTCGAGTAATGCCATCGCATTGTCCAGCGTCAGACTGGCCATCTCAGTTTCGCTGAGGTCATTATCCTGTGCCTGCACTAATGAGTACTCAATACTGTCACGGTCGACGAATTTAACCGGTGATTGTAAGCCCCCCTGTTCCCAATCAAAGCTGTTGACATGCATGCTACGTAACCGGCGGCGACAGCGACGCCCCAGCGACCGTTGTTGTTTACCTGTTTGTGAAAACTGTATTGTTACAGGCTCTTCTATCGTGGTCTTTAGCAAGCTGTGCATCTCTTTCTCCTTCATGTCCTAACAACAGGATCGGGTTTGGCAATAACGATGTAGCGTAATGGTCCACCGGCTCGTACGGCATTGAATGGAAAACAGGTGATCAACATCAGTTGGTCGGTCGCGTCGTAATGAATAAACGGTTGTTTATCTTTATCGACGACTATTTGTTGGCTGACTATGTAGCGGCGCAACTGTTTATCAGCTGATTCCAATAACAGGGTGTCGCCGTGCTGCAAATCCTCGAGGAAGGCAAAATGGGTATCCCGATGCCCGGAAATAACGATATTGCCGCGTTGTCCGGGTGCGGTGCTGTTAAAAAGATGTCCCGGGCCGAAGGCCAGTGTTGCACCGCTGGCCCCGGCCAGGACGATGTGGTTAATACCCAGGCGGGGAGCACTCAGACGGGCGACTGGCCAGGTGTCGGCCCACGGCCAGGGTTTTACCTGTCCCTGGTCGTGCCGTGTCCCGGTCCATGCCGTCTCAAGGAGGAGTTGTGCGACGATAGCCTTGGCATGTATGTAGGCGCTGTTACCTACCAACCACAAACCACAAATAATCAGAGCCATATTTAACAACATGGTCTTTTTTCTCGATACCTTCATCAGCGTCGTGCTTAAATACGCATGTATTAGCTATACATGCCGTTTGTTTTTGTGCCGCTTCCCTGTTCGCATGAAAAAATCTTCATTTTGAGCGCCAGTCATCATGTGTAAGTACCCATTGTTTTGCGTTGTGTGAGAATCAAATACATGGATAACAACAGCAGTATTAATCCAAGCAGCACTTGTGAGCGCGCGTCGGTCGCGGTAGTCGGGTAGGCTTGCCCGAACACCTTGTTATATTGCCAGCCGTCGGGCAGAAGGGTGGGGATGGCGTGACCTTCCAGTGATTCAGCAGCAGGGCGTATCGGCGTAACATCGACGGCAACCAGGCTGGTGTACTTGCTAACGAGATGGTAAGTCATCGCGGTATCAATAATGGTATTCTTGATCGAGTCGAATTCGGCATCTCTGGTAGATTGCATCAGTGCTGCTATCTTGTTTCTTGCCCATAGCACCGCGATGCCATCGCGATTATTGCCTCCGTTTAGCTCAATATCTGCTGACCAGGGTTTGGCACCAATCAGGCCGGTGACTGTCAGCGTGTCAGGCAGGCGATCAGTTTTTGCAGTTATGATGAGTGGTTCACCAAGGTAAAGGTCCGGTATTTTTTGCGGCCACATTTCAATATCATTGGCATTACCCCAGTCCACGCTAATGTCTTGCAATACAGGGCTTTCAATTTTTGTGAACAGATTATCCATGCGCGACCGGACCTCGTTTAACTTGCCGATATAGGTGTAGGTGCCCCGCCCATAGCTGGCAGCGCGTTGCATAAAATAAGCGTTAGGAGCGGAGCCAATACCAACCGTGAACAAGCGGCTCTGCCCAAGTTGTTGCTTGATGATGTCGAATAGTGATTGTTCATTGCCGATGCTGCCGTCTGTCATAAAAATGACCTGCCGCAGTAACCCGGTATTTTCCTGTTTGGTCAGAGCGGCACGCATGGCTGGACTCATCTCGGTGCCGCCATCGGCATCCAGTGAACGCACGTAGCGCAGTGCTTTTTGTAAATTTTTCTGATTAACGGGGCGGGATTGTCCAAACAGCTGTGACGTGTAGGAATTAAACTGGATAATATTGAAATAATCACCTGGCCTGAGTCGGGTCAGGGCAATTTCAAGTGCCGCACGTGCCTGTTGGATAGATTGACCACCCATAGAGCCGGAGGTATCGATTACGTAGACCATTTCCCGACTTATGCGGGTTGCCCTTGATGACTCGGGTGGCATGACCATTACCATCGCATAGTGACTATTATTTTTTTGCTCGGTAAAGAAAGCAGCCCGGGGTGCAACGTCCGGGCGTGGTTGCCAGGTCAATTCAAAGTCACGGTTTGCTAATACGGTTCCCTGTTGCAAACTGATTCGATAGCGCAACGCCTGTTTATCAATATTAATGGGGTGATAACTGCTGGTTACGTTTTGTAATGCCAGTCCGGCATCCAGATCGATCTGAAGACTGATCTTGTTCTGTCGAGGGTTGTCAGGATGTAACACCGGCGGAGTGATTCGTGCCGCATCCTCTACCTCACTGGTATTGGCGGCCCAGCCACTACCCGAGAAACCGATGATTTTTTCCTTGCCAGGAATGTAACGCGTGCCCACCACCATCGGAAAGCGAAGTGAAAAAGTGCCGCTGTCGTACCTGACCAGTTGTTGGTACTCGATTTCCACGAGTACGGTTTCATTTGGAGGAATGTTGGCCACCGAAGTGGTAAAAACATTTGGGCGTTCCTGCTCGGTAAGTGCTGCACGTTGGCCATTTTGCTTTGCCTGTTCGTAGGTTTTTTTTGCCGCCTGGCGCTCTTTTATTTGACCTTCAATTATCCGTTCTCCAACTCTCAGTCGCATGCGGTCAACAGCGGCGTTTTCTGGCAGAGGAAAAACGTAAATACCTTCCTGCCATCGTTCGGTCTGGTTTGAAAATTCCTGGATCAGTGTGACCCGGTTAATCATGCCAGTAATGTGCATGCTTACTTGTGTATCGATTAATGGTGCCTGTTGAAACGCGTCCGTGTTTTTAAACAACAGACTGCCCTGGCCGATCTCACTCAGATCATTCACTTCTTCCGTCAGTTCACTCATTTGCCCGGTTTCTGCCTTCGCGTCCATGTTGTAGAAGATAATCAACGTCAACACTGCTATCTGTACCATGCCCAGTAGACCGGCAATGGTCAGGCAAGACCTGACCGCGCCAGTATGCGTCGCTTGCCTGGCCTGCATGGTTATACTTCTCGATCCAGTGTCAGGTTAATCGTGACGCGGCGGTCGAACAGGTAACCCTCAAGATCTCCTTGTTGCGTCATTGATTTTCTTTCACCAAAGGCCTGTGTCTGTATACGACTTGCATTTATTCCTGCTTCAATCAATGCAGCACGGACCTTTTCGATACGCTTTTTGCTTAAAGCGAGGTTGTATTCATCGCTACCGCGCTGATCGGCAAACCCTTCAATACGTACCTGGATATCAGTGTACGGTTTGACCAGCGCTGCTAATTGTTCAATACGCGGCATAATGTCCGCGCTGATATCGACTGTATTCGTTCGATAATAAATAACGTAGGAAATACCCTGACTGAGTTTTTCCAACGCCTGAATTTCGCGATCAAGCATGACCTGTCTGAATTCTTCCTCGAAACTGGCGCGGGTTTTACTCAGTTCGTTCTGCTGATAGGCAAGTTCAATACTTTTGGCATTCAGTTCCTTTTCCAGTTTGTCAATTTCCTTATCTTTCCTGTCATGTCGGTCGCCGATGGCGCCGCCGCTGACCGCACCTATAACAATGCCAGGTGGTCCAGCTAACAACCCACCTACAATTGCGCCCACGCCAAACCCGATACCATTTTTGCTCCGAGCCTGATTATCCTGATTGGTCTCGGCGCTGACGAAAGAGTGAAACAACAGTAAACTGACTAATAAACCTGCCTGTAAATTTTTCATGGTGGATTTCTCCTGTTTTTGTCATGACTAATTACAGCGTGAAGAAATGACATGGCCAGGCAGGTAAACAGGAAAGATGCTGATGAATTATGGCAACAATATGGCAATTCCCATGTTGGAGGTGTTATTCAAAGCAGGCTGGCAGTAAAGTAATGGCAAAAAGCAGGAATTAATATGGCAAAACAGGTCGTACTGGTCGAGGATGAACCCATTCTTAGTGAAAACTACGCCAGGGCCCTGGAGGCCCAGGGGTATTCGGTACTGACCGCTGCCAGCAAGCAAGAGGCCTTGCAACTATTTGCCAGGCAGCTACCGGATCTCGCGATACTCGATGTTGGTCTTGATGACGACATGGAAGCCGGTTTCGATCTGTGCCGGAAACTACGCACGCTGTCGGAAACATTACCGATCATTTTTTTAACCGCCAGGGACTCCGACCTCGATACCATCTCCGGACTCAGACTCGGTGCAGATGACTACCTGAGCAAAGATACCAGCATGCCGCATATTCTTGCCCGGGTTGCAGCATTGTTCAGGCGCATTCAAGCCTTACAAACCAATACAGTGTCAAACGAGCAAATACGTGTTGATAACTTGCTGCTGGATAGCCAACGGTTCAGGGTTGAATGGTCCGGTATGGAGGTAGAACTTAGCCTGACTGAATTCTGGATGCTGCATTCACTGGTGCGGCGTGCCGGGCATGTCAAAAACCGTGAGCAGTTAATGAATGACGCGAATATCTTTGTCGATGACGGCACGATTACCTCACATATCAAGCGTATTAGAAAAAAATTCAAGCAGGTTGATGATGCGTTTGATCATATAGAGACCGTATACGGCGTTGGCTACCGCTGGAAGGTGTAAATAAATGCGCTTTTTTCATCATAGCCGCGTTGGGTCCGTACTCGCCTCCTCATGTATTACATATACATTGCGGGGCTGCGTGCGAAGCCGCCTTGCTCTGATAAAAAAAACATCATTTATTAATCGCTATTTTTCCTGTGCGCGCGACTGCCGCGCACTGAAGAAAACTAGCTCATTTAGCGTAGCGGCATTTAATAACGCTACATTGCGGGGCTGCGTGCGAAGCCGCCTTGCGCTGATGAAAAAATCATCATGTACTCCTCTTCATTACCGGTGTTGATGGGCAGCAAGCATGTTTTTTTCGCTGAAATATAAGCTATTACTGGTGTCGCTGGCGGTGCTGGTTATCCCGCTGTTGGGCTTCGACTACCTCCGCCAGATGGAAAGTTACCTGCGTGATAGCCTGGAAGCGACGATGGTTGATACATCGTATGCTATTGCCGGCGGACTCAATAACAAGGATGACCTGTTTAATGTTTACGCCTTGCAGCAGGACAACAGTCTGTTCATCCATGAGCTGGATCACAAGGTACAAATGGATGGTTATACCGATGACTGGATGTCTTACCTTGACTGGGCAGATACCTACCGTTCAGAAAACAACGCGGACAGCTTTCGTTTAATTGCCAGCGGTAACGACCGTTATTTCTATTTGTTCATGCAGGTGCGTGATAGTGAACTCATATATGCAGGCGCAGACACCAGTCGCAAAATTGATGCTGATCACCTGATTCTTGTTTTTACCGATCAGGCCGATGTCTTGCACCAGTACTATTTTGTTCCCACTGGGCCAGGTTTGATTCGACCATTTCGTTACGACATGCGCTTTGATGAATATGGTATTGAGACCCGTGTACAGCGGACGATTAATAACCTGTCTGCAGTATGGCAGCCGGTAGAAAGCGGTTACAACATCGAGATGAAGATACCCGCCTATCTCATCGGTAAGCACATGGGCTTTATACTAAGAAACTATAACGGTGATGAATATAATGACATCAGCACCGCGGGTGAAGATACTTACCTGTATCCAAACAGTTTATTGCGTTCCTCGAACCAGATAGAAAACATTATCCTGACGCAGGGTCGCAGTGAGGGCCGCAGGACCTGGGTATTGGACCAGTTCGGCCAGGTACTTGCCAGTGACGGTAGTTTACGGCGAGATTTTCCTGACAACGCATTCAACATTTTATATACGTTGTTGTTACCCCCGGCGTATGACTACTTCGCCGATGACCTGGCTGGTGCCTCGAGATTAAAGGGCAGTGAAGTAAACAGTGCCCTGTCAGGAAAACCGGCAACGCGTTGGCGTTCATCGCCTGATGGCAGGGCGGTAATCGTTTCTGCTGCCTCGCCGGTCTGGTTTGAAGACCGGGTTGTTGGTGCCGTTGTTGTTGAAGAAACAACCAACAATATTCAGATTATGCAAAGACAGGTTCTGGCAAACCTGTTCAATAAAACGTTACTGCTATTTATTGCAGTAATGTGTCTGTTGATCCTGTTCGCGGGCAGATTGTCATCAAGGTTGATACGGCTAAACCGCGATACCGCTGCTGCAATTGACGAATATGGCAGGGTGCAAGGCGTTTTTAAACCTGGACATTCACGTGACGAAATAGGGGAGTTATCCAGAAACTTCAGCGACATACTCAGCCGTCTGCAACAATATCATCATTACCTGGAGGGCATGGCTGGGAGTTTATCGCATGAATTAAAAACACCCATGGCAATAGTGCAGTCATCATTGGAGCAGTTGCAGCAGGATGATAGCCCGGAAAACAGAGAAAAATCGCTGGCAGCAGCTGCCACTGGTTTACAAAGATTGCAATCACTGCTCACCCGACTTAGCGAGGCAGCCAGTCTCGAAAACGCCATGCAGGAGGCTGTGAAGGAACAAATCGTGCTGAATGATTTTCTCGAGCAGTGCATTGAGGGCTATCGACTGGCCTATCCCGAACAGGAATTTGAACTGAAATTGCCGTTAGAAAACGTAAAGCAACAGATAAGTCCGGATTTGTTTTACCAGATGCTGGATAAGTTGATTAGCAACGCTGTTGATTTTGCCGCTACCGGCACGCCCATCATCGTCAAAATGGAAACGTTTAACGAATATATATTATTCAGTGTCTTCAATCATGGTCCGCTGTTACCCGAGGGGATGGCCAGCGAGTTGTTTCATTCAATGGTTTCAGTACGTAAGGAAGGGCGCAAAAAGGGGCCGCACCTGGGACTGGGGCTGTATATCGCTCGCCTGATTGCCGATTTTCACCGCGCTACTTTATCAGCAAGTAACCTGGAAGATAAAAGTGGTGTCTGTGTCACAATCAAAATGATAAAGACAACTTGACGTATAAGCTGTCTACATTAACGTTAATGATGTTTACGTACATTGATGGCATATATGCAGACTAACGTAAAACGCTTGTTCATTTTCATCGCCATGTTGATGGTCTTCATTGCGTTAATCGTGCTGGGCATGTCTTTAGCGTACCAGTCTGTACCAAGGCTGTTGTCCACGCAGCAGTTTCAGTCAGCGTTTACTCAGTTACACTACATTGCCAAAGCAGATGAATATATCGTCGTCGAAGAAAGCAACAGCGTTAGCCTTGGGCTGGAAGCCACGCGGCTATTCATGGAACGCTGGCCAATTGGTGAGGGACAGGCCGAGTTGGCGGTCAGCGCCACGTTCAAATATTTTGTCAGGTTGTCAGAACTGCGTTATCAATTGAACGCGAGAGTGTTGGAACTACGTGTGCCGGCATTGTACCTTTCCACGCCGGTAGCCTTCGATTCGGCAAGTATTAGAAACCGGACTTCCAGCACATGGCTGGGGCCATCTGATGACACCATGCGTGATGAGCTGTTGAAACAGGTATCAGATACACTGCGACTGCAGGGAAAGATGCAAATGGATAACGTTCGCGATAAGGCAGCACAATCACTGGCAGAGAATCTCAATCAGTTCTTCCGTAATAATGATGCCTCCGGTTATTACGACCAGCTCAAGGTGGTTTTTGAGGATGACGAGCAGCAACTGGTCAGATCGTTTCAGTTTGAAAACAGTTTTTGTGGCGAAGCCCCCTGTGATTTGATGCTGGAACTGGCCGACGACGCAACCCTGGTTTTTGACTAGCAAAAAACTGTGATATGGCACCGGTTATGTAGCTGTATCTATTTGTTCCGGCTGACAATTCATCACTATCATGTATACTCTCGAAGTGACAGCCACATACGGGCCGGTATGCAGGTTGTCGCTGGTGCAGATACAATAAACCGGTAGCGTGCTTGTCTATCCAGGTCCTAATTGATAGGGAAATAATGTCAGAAGACCAAGAACAACTAGTTGAATCTATTAGGAATTTCGTCCCCATCAACGAGTTGACGTCCAACCTTGCCAGCCGCCTGCTGGATCGCTCCAGGGTGATGGAGCTAAAAAAAGGCAAGACCCTCTTTAACCAGGGCGATACCGACAGCTTTTCCTACTACCTGCTTGATGGTGAAATTGAATTCTATGCCAACAAGGAATTGAACAGCGTCATCAAGAGCGGTAGCGACCGGGCCCGCTATGCGCTGGCACAGCTGCAACCTCGGCAATTTACCGCCAAGGCCAAGACCCTCATCAAGTTTTTGCAAGTAGAGCGCGCCGAGCTCGACAAGCTGATGATGGTTGCCAACGAAACCACGTCCGAGCTCAGTAGCGGAGGTATTGAGGTTGAGGTCGACGAAATCGAAGCGGGCGACGGTGATGAAGACTGGATGAGCGCCATGTTGCAGTCGGAACTGTTTGCACACATGCCGATGCAGAACATACACCAGTTGTTTGCCATGCTGGAGCCTGTTGATTTTTCTGCCGGTGATGTCGTGATCCAGCAGGGCGATCCGGGGGAAGACTATTTTATTATCTCTCACGGTACCTGTGCCGTTTATCGCAAACCTTCGCCCAAGGCGACCGAGGTCAAGCTGGCTGAACTGGGCTCCGGAGACAGCTTCGGCGAAGAGGCGTTAATCTCCGACTCTACCCGTAATGCTACGGTAAAAATGATCAGCGATGGCACGTTAATGCGCCTGGCAAAGGATACCTTCATTAATCTGATTAAAAATCCGACCCTGTCATCGGTCAGGTTTGACGCGGCTGAAGAGTTAATTGCGGCTGGCGCCAAATGGCTCGATGTGCGTTACCCGAATGAACATGAGGAATCCTCCATTGATGACAGTATTAATGTGCCGTTGAATGCATTGCGTCTCAAATCAGATGAACTGGAGCCATCGATCAAATACGTAATTTATTGTGATACCGGTGTGCGCAGTTCTACCGGGGCATTCCTGCTGGCTGAACGTGGCTTTGATGTCAGCTACCTTGAAGGTGGACTGGTCAACAACCCGGAGGCAGTCGGCGTACAAACTGTCGTGCCCAAACCTCCACCGGCACCTAAAGCAGAGCCTAAGCCGGCGCCAGCTTCGGAACCTGAACCCGAGGAAGATGATGGTGAAATGGATGCCGATGTTATGGCCGAGGTCATCAATGCTGAACTTGAGACAACTGATTTCAAGCTCAAACAAATTCAGGAACAGAGCAAACAGGAACAAGCAGACGCGGCCAAGAAGAAAGAACACGAGCAGAAAATGAAACAGCTCGAGGCCGAGCGTAAAAAACTTGAGCAGGAGAAAAAGAAAGCAGAAGCCGATTCGAAAAAACGCGCCGAACAGGAAGAGGCTCGGCTTAAAAAGCTCAAGCAGGATGCAGACAAGAAAATGCAGGCCGAGAAGAAAAAGCTCGAAGACATCTACAACAAGAATACCGAGGAGATGTCAAAGCTGCAGAAGCTCAAGGAAGAATCGGAAGCTAAACTGGCCAAAGAACGGGAAAAACTGGAGCAGCAGGCCGAGCTTGCCAGGAAACAAATGGAAGAAGCCCAGAAACTCAAGCAGCAACAGCAAGCCGAAGCCAGGAAACAAATGGAAGAAGCAGAGCGCCTGAAAAAGGAAATCGAGGAGTCCAGAAAACAACTGGAAGAGCAGGCGGCAAAAAAGAAACAGGAAGAAGAAGAACGCGAAAAGGCCGTGCAACAAAAAGCACGCGCCAAGATAGAAGCAGAGCGCAGAAAGCTTGCCGAACAGGTCGAGCGTAATACCAAGGAGTTTGAACAGCTACAGGAGCAAAAGGCTGCTGCAGAGGCCGCGCGCAAGGCTGCCAGGGAGGAGGCAGCAATAATTATCGAGGAATACAAAAAAAGTCATGACCAGGAACGCGATGCTGAAAGGGCAAAACTTGAGGCTGAACGAAAAAAACTGGAAGAGGAGGCAAAGCATATCAGGCAGACGATGCAGCAGATTGAACAGGCCCGCAACGAAGCCGAGTCAATCAAGCAGCAGGCATTGAGAGAAGCAGAAGAGTTACGGCAAAAGCAGACTGAATCAACCAGTTCGCAATCGCTTCGAGAACAGCTGGCTGCCGAGATCAAGGCCGCCGAGGAAAAGGCAAAAGAAGCCGAACGTGAAATCGAGGATGCAGAACACAAGGCCCGACTGACCGAGTCAGCTCAGCAGGAAAACGAGGCTGATATGGAGCGCAAGAAACAGGAGCAGGAAGCGCTTGCTGCCCAGATTAGTGATGATCTGCAGGAGTTTGAAGAGGAACACCAGTCGGCCAAACCATCAAGAACACAGATGCAAATGCAGGCCGATATGATGAAGCGAATCAAGCAGAAAGCGGCGGCAGCCAAGGAGCAGGCCAAATCCAAGAACGAAAGCCTGTTGGATGATATATCCAAGCAACTTGGCCGGACTGATTAACCACAATAATTTCTACATGTAACAGCATATCTGTTATTTAGTCTTCAAAGAAAACCTATAAACACTCAGGAGAATAGAAAATGAGCGATCGTATTGTTATGCGAGTTGGAGAAGCGCTTGTTGCTGGTGGCCCGCCGGGTACAGCAGCCGAGCCGGAAGTCATCATTGGTGAACTGGATGGGCCAGTTGGCACTGCCTTTGCCACGTTGCTGGGCGACCAGGTCAAGGGGCATTCCCGTGTATTGGCAATCATGAATACCGATATTATGGTGAAACCCGCCACCATTTGCGTAAGCAAGGTTACCGTGAAGAATGAGCGATATACCAATATCCTGATGGGTACCGTACAGGGTGCGATAGCTAACGGTGTACTCGATGCTGTCAGAAATGGTGATATTCCAAAAGAAAAAGCCAATGACCTGGGTATTATCGTGTCCGTTTGGTTAAACCCCCTGGTTGCCAAGGCCGATGATCTGGATCATAAAATCCTGTTCGATATTCATCGCAAGGCAACCACTGCCGCGATTCACAAGGCCATGAATAACGAGCCGGATATTGACTGGTTATTGGAAAACCAGGAAGAAATTGTGCATAAATATTATCAAATGGGACTGGATGGAAAGATATAATTCTATCCGATTTGACACTATGTATAACGGGCAGCATGTAATGAACCAGCCGATAAGACAGTTTATTTCATGTTGCCTTTCTTTATGCAGCATGGTCGTTATTGCAGAAGAGCTTTCTGTTGTAAATTCAAACGAGGTGCTGGACTCTGCCTATTTGTCATCAACTTATCATCGTGTTGACAACGTAGACTTCATCAATGGCTTTTACGTATTCGATGTCGAGTCAGATTTTGGCCAGCTTGAACTGGTATCAAAAGCACTATTTATGAATCGCGTGGACGAAATAAAAACGCTTGGTGAGGCAATAACGCTGTATGAAAGAGAAAACAGGCAGCTATCCTACGAACTTAGAAGTGGCTTACGCGTTACCGCGAACTCGCCAGTTGACATCATCGCCAATCCGTTTGGCACAGCATCGGAACTGGCAACGCAACTGAGCAATAGTCTCGGCGACACGTTAACCGGGAAGAGCCCTTTCATAGAGAAGTATGCTTCCCGTTATGTGTATTCTGAACCGAAAGATCCGACTACGGCTGCACATAAACGAAATACTGCGTATCAGATGCAACTGGATCTGTATTCCGGGAATTACCGGGTACAGACATTTTTGAATACGATAGCCAATGCACGCTCGGCAGGCAGGGTCTCTGCAGGTGTTGGTGTAGGGCGCGGTTTTTTTAATACCCGCAGACAAAGCGCTCTTGATTTGAGCATCAGGCAGACACTGAAAAACAAGACACTGGAAGAACTGAATCAGTTGCACCGTAATGTTTTGAACAGGCTCGATACCAACCTGCTGCAGACGGATGCATTCATGAGCCAGCCTTTTTTGTCACCAACTAACAGAACAGTGATTTTGTCTTACCTTGAACAGATATCAGGTGTTGAAGATCTGAAGCTTATGATTGAGATGATCAATAACACAGATAATGAGGTGACAACACTGGTATTTGAACGGCTTTGCAAATCACTTTATTTTTACTATAACCGACATGAGCAGTTCACCCGTTTTGTCAATTTCGAACAGCACCCGGCCGTGACTACGGCAACTGACCGTATTGTTTTTTTTGAGCATCGCGATCATTTAATCTGGGACGAAAACAACCAGGCTACCTATTCAAAGCTTGCGGAAGCTGCGCTTGATAACGGTTACCTTGAACTTCATGTTGTGTCACTCGGTACTTTTTCAGACAAGGCATCCGAGGAACTTCAGCAACTCGGGTATGAAACTAAGCAGGAATATTTGACTGGCCTTTCCGAGTAGTAAACATAACCGCTATGAAACAATTCTCTGAATCTGACATATCACGCATCATTGAGATGGCCTGGGAAGATCGCACACCGTTTGAGGCTATTGAAAAGTGCTATGGGCTGTCCGAACAGGATGTCATAAAACTAATGCGTAATAATCTGAAAAAAACCAGTTTCAATAGCTGGCGCGCCCGCGTGAGTGGTAGAAAGACAAAGCACGGGGCACTTAGGCCCGATGATGTTACCCGCGCATACTGTCCGACCCAGTACAAGCAACGTTAACGCAGTCTCAGTGCCAGATTTCCCAGATCGGGGTAAGTCCTTCCGGCATTGACGACAAGTTACCTAGTTGGCCCCACGGTGTTTGTTCATTATGAAAGTCTGACCCTGCTGATGCGGCCAGTTCAAATTTCCGTGCATAACCAGCGCTTTGCTGAATTTCCTGTTTATCGTTATGTCCGGTCACTACCTCAATGGCCTTACCACCATGCTCCTTGAAGTCAGAAATAAGTCGTCTTAATTTAGTCGCCGTCATCCTGTACCGCATTGGATGGGCAATAACAGCTATACCACCGGCGTTGTGAATCGTCGCGATCGTTTCATCCAGCAAGGGCCAGTCGACCGACACGTAACCGGGCTTATTGCGTACGAGATAACGCTTGAATACATCTGACTGGTTTCGGGCATAACCTTTCTCGACGAGAAATTGTGCAAAATGCTGTCTTGTCACCGTACCGGTACCGGCCAGCTGTTTTGCATGTTCGTAGGCCTGCTCTATACCTGCCTTTTCCAGTTTCTCACTAATTCTGATTGCTCGCTGTTCCCGCAATTGCGCCAGGTTCATTGTCAGTTTATTAATAGCCGCGCAGTCAGGATCTATCTTCAAACCAACGATGTGCACGGTTGTGTTATTCCATTTTGCCGACAGCTCTATGCCGTTAATCAGGTGAATATCAAGCGTTGCCGCAGCCTGTCTCGCCTCGGCAAGTCCATTTATCGTGTCATGGTCGGTCAGCGCGAGGTTATGAATGCCCAGGGCATTGGCCCTGGCAATCAACTGCGCCGGCGCAATGGCGCCATCCGATGCGGTCGAGTGTGTATGTAAATCGTAGATCACTGACACGAAATCGTTTCAATCACGGAAGTTGACGAATTGTAATGGCAGGCTGAATTTAGCGGCCTTGATATCGGCAATCGCCTGTTGCAGATCGTCTCTTTTCTTGCCGCTGACCCGTACCTGGTCACCCTGGATACTGGCCTGGACCTTCATTTTCTTTTCCTTGATGAGTTTCACTATCTTACGTGCGAGGTCGGCGTCTATCCCTTTTTTTATCATTACCGTTTGCCTTGCCTGGTTATTGTTTTCCTCTATATCACCATACTCCAGGCAACGAACATCGATGCCGCGCTTTGATACCCTGTTTTCCAGAATGTCTTTAATCTGTTTCACCTGGAACTCGGAAGCGGAACGTATCAACAGGCTGTCATCATTTAATTCGACCCCTGAGTCCGTACCTTTAAAATCAAAGCGGTTACCTATTTCACGGTTGGCCTGATCAACGGCATTGGTCAATTCATGCTGTTCAATTTCCGAGACGACATCAAATGATGGCATTAGAATTACTCCGTGTTTTGATTAATCGTATTCTTGTCCTGAGTTTCGACAATATGTCCTTGCGGATGCTCCAGGTGTATTGAATGGATCCGGTAACCTATCAGGTTAGCCGTGCCATTATAACGGTTATAACCATCAAGACTAAACTCGAATCGGTACTGCCTGTACCAGGTAGCGAAACCATCGCTGTCGCGCCCGGGACGTATTGAACAAAGTGCAACAGTTTCATCGAGAAGTTGGTAATTATACTGTTTGCAATAGCGACGCGAATTGGAGACGGCCTGCTCTCTGGCACGTAATGAGTCCTGCCAGAACCACACCAGTAGGCCGAGGATGATAAGGAATATAATTGAATTCATTGCCTACCCAGGTACTTTTCAAAGAAGGTATTGTGATGATCGATAAAGCCGTTATCTGAACGGCTAATCATATAGATGGGTATTTCCAACTGGTTTGCAAGTGCCATCCCGGCGTCTTTTCCCATAACAAGCATCGCGGTCGCAAGCGCATCTGCATGCATACAGTCTTCATGAATGACCGTAACGGAGGCCAGCTGATGTGTAACAGGTCTGCCAGTTGCCGGATTAATAGTATGTGTATACCTGTTACCATCTCGTTCGAAAAAATTGCGGTAATCACCAGAAGTCGCCATGGCCATGTTGTTTAACTGGACAATGGTTTGCGCATTGCGCGCATATGGGTCGGGCTTCTCTATGCCTATTTGCCAGGCCTTTTGCTGCTTGTTGTTACCGTTGGCACGTAATTCGCCACCGATGTCTACCAGGTAGTTCTGTATACCACGCAGGTCAAGCTGTTGTGCAATACGGTCAACCGCATAGCCCTTGGCCAGAGCGGACAGATCGATATACATCAAGTCACTGGTTCGGGCGATATTGTTTTTGGTTTCATCCAGTACCAGTTTTTCATAGCCAACCCGGGCAAGCGTTGATTCAATTGCACCATCGTCAGGAACTGCTATACGGGGCTCTGGGCCGAAACCCCACAGGTTTACCAATGGCCCAACAGTAACATCAAATGCACCACGGGTAATGACACTAATGTACTGCGCTGTCTTAATGACGTGAAACAGCTCTTCTGAGATAGCGACTGGTGTATTGATGCTGTTGCGGTTTAGTAGTGACAGCTCTGAATCATCGATATAAGTCGACATTGACTGGTTGATTTCCTGTAACAGCTTATCTATCTGGTTGTGCAGGTTGTCATTATCAATTCGATTTTCACTGTCACGGTAGGTGACGTTGTAATATGTGCCCATGGTTTTTCCCTGCAGCACAGCCCAGTTTCCGGTTTCAGAACAGCCCGTAACAAACAGGAGGACAGACAGGGTGAAAAACGTGGATTTCATTGCATTCGTGAAAGCAACACTTGATTTAGAACAAATATCATTTAAATAATCAATTTATTCAAGTATCTACATTAATAAGCGCTATTAATTTCTGTGAACATTGTTTATTCTGTTTAAAGAAGCGAAAGGACTGTAGCATGGGATCGGTTCGTCCCCGGGTAAAGGGAAACTCCGACATTCTAATGATTAATTATAACCATGACAGTCGAGATTAAAAAAGCGCTCATCATTGACGATGACGAAGATTACAGGAACCTCCTGGTCAGAAAATTACACCGTAATTTTCCGGCACTGGATGTGGTTGAACTTGACCCTCTCTCCGACGATATGCCCGATGAAGATTATGGCTGGGCCGCTATTGATTTTATCCTGCTTGATTACAACCTGGGCATTGATGTTACCGGTCTGGACTGGTATCGACAGTTTGATGCAGGCGTTCTGCCTGCGACTATACTTCTGACGGCCAAGGGTAGTGAGGAAGTCGCTGTGAAGGCAATCAAGCTTGGCGTGGATAACTATATCGCCAAGGATAAGTTTGATGACAAAAAACTCTCGGAGTCGATTAAACGCTGTGTAGAGGAAAAGCACGAGGAAAGACAGAAACGCCTCGATATGTCCGATCAGATTAATGTATTCAGCAAACCAAACTTTATTAATCGCCTGAAGCGGGTCACAGATGAAAAGAATACCGATGACCATTTACTGATGATTAACCCGGTTTCTTACCAGGAAATAGGCAGGCAAAAGGGCATTATGTCGCAAGAACAATATATTCGTCATGTTGCCAATAGACTCTATGACTATTTCAAGAGAAAGGAAATCTCACAAAATATTTTCATTTTCAGGGAAGAATATATTGCGGTGATCCTGCGTGTTAAGGCCTACAAGCGACTGGTTGCGCGGCTTCATCGTTTACTGGAGGAAGATACATACGATATCGATCAGATCAGGTACAGTTGTGCGGCAAACATCAGCGCGATTAGCCCGGAAAGTCTGGATGTGAAAGAGCTTGAACGCAGCGATTTTGAACTGTTATCCATTGCAATGGTGTTGTGTAATTCGTTGAAGAAAGACGAAACAGAGCATTTTCGCAGCTACGGCGATGTAAATCTGAAAAACTTTAATGCGACGAATGAAGTGCCCATTTTTTCTGATGCAATGCAGACCGTCGATATTGAAAATGCTATCAAGGATGGCAGGGTCTCGGCCAACTATCAACCCTGGGTAGGGATGCACTCCGATGGTAATGAGGATTTAAGAGAGATCTATGATGTAAGGATCGAACTCTTCGATATCAGGGGCTTTGCCATTAGCCAGAGTATGCTGATCAAACTAATGGATGATGCCTACGCTAAAAGGACTATCGATCGCTGGGTGCTGAAAACGGCCGCCAGCAAGATTATGGACTTGCACGAAAAGAAGGCCGATAACAATATCAAGCTGGCAGTCAAGATAACAATCAGTTCGGTCTCTGAAGAATCATTCATTCCGTGGTTTCGGGAATTATTAACGGAAATTAACCTGACCAATGATTATCTACTTATCGAGATTGATGCTGGCCAGTTTGTACGTAATCCGGATGTGTTCAAGGATCTGTATTATTCTATCGGGGTTGAGTACAAGGTTAAATTCATTCTTTCCGGCATACATGACATGGATCTGTATCAGCTGGCCAATGAAAAATACCCGTTTGAATACGTCAAGTTGAACATCAGTTTATTGATTGGTGGCGGTAATCGCTGGCATCTAAATAAATTTATTGCCGATATACAGTCAACCGACACCAGTATTATTGCAATCAATATCTCGGATGCCGCCAAGTTGTCGCTGGCAACCGAATATAATGTTGATTACATGCACGGTTACCTGATAGGCAAACCGGTTAAAGACATCATTACGGATAATCGCGGTGATTTTTACTGCGTAATTTAAAGCCGTCAATGAGGTTATAGTTAGAGGCAGTATAGAGATCTTTCAAGCCTTGCTGCGAGCTTTAAAAAATCATTACCTGGTATATAACTTCCAGTATTTATACCTTTACTGGTGACTTTGCATCACGCCATATAACTTGGAGTAGAGACCGTCTTGATCGAGTAACTCCCGGTGCGATCCCTGTTCAGCAATGCCACCATCTTCAAACACATAAACATGGTTGGCTTGTTTAATTGCACTAAGCCTGTGTGCAACAATTAACGTCGTCTTGTCCTTGAGAAAATCAGATAGCGCCTCATGCAGATGATACTCGGTTTCCGCATCCAGTGCGGATGTGGCTTCATCCAGTATCACGACGCTGGGATTAGTCAACACCATTCGTGCAATGGCCAGTCGCTGTCGTTGCCCACCGGAAAGCCTGACGCCCTGCCTGCCCACAATGGTATCCAGTGTTTCTGGCATGGCCTTGACGGTGTCACTTAGCTGGGCAATTTCCAGCGCTTGCCAGAGCTCGGCATCAGCTATGTCCTTGCCCAACGTCAAATTCATGCGTACAGAATCATTAAACAGTGCAGGGTGTTGCAACACGGTAGCGACATGTTCCCTGACGATTTCGAGACCAATCTCGTTAATCGGGACGCCATCATAATAGATCATGCCCTGGTTGCCCGGATACAGGCCAATTAATACCTGCACCAGTGTTGATTTACCACCACCGCTGGCCCCCACCAGCGCCACTTTTTCCCCTGCAGGTATCTCCAGATTAATACCGTTTAAAACGTCAGTACCCTCACCATAGGAAAAATGCAAATTCTTAATCGTGATACCGACGGTATGCTTGTTTGTAAAAGGGTTATGTATATGCGGATAGGCGGGTTCCTGCTCCAGTTTCAACAGTTCATTGATCCGGGATAATGCTGCACGGGCATTATAAAAAGAATACTGAATATTCAGGATTTCCTGAACTGGTCCCATCATGAACCAGAGATAACCAAACACGGCGAACATCTGGCCAATGCTGAGTCCGGAATATATCACCATCAACATGGATACCGCGCGAAACACATCAAACCCGAACAGGAATACCATGAAACTGAAGCGACTGGCTGCATCGCTTTTCCAGGCAAAGGCTATACCATGGTCTTTGACTTCCCTTGCAAGTTCAATGACCTGTTTCAGGTAGTGCTTTTCCCTGTTACTGGCCCTTATCTGGTGGATGGAATCCAGGGTCTCGGTCAGTGATTGTTGAAAAATACCGAACGCCGAGTTTTCGCGGCGTTTTAATTCCTTAACCCGTTTACCCAGCACCGTAGTGAAGTAGATCACAATTGGGTTGGCAAACAGAATTAGTAACGCAAGTTGCCAGTGCATTACCAGCAGGATCACGGCGACACCAATAATAGAAAGTACCGCAATCAGCAGGCGGCTGATGGTTGAGCCGACAAAATCATCAACCGTCGTCAGGTCAGTGACAAAATAAGAGGCCACGGTACCACTGCCCAGCGTTTCATATTCCGACATGGATACCCGGTTAAGCCTGTTCAACAATGCCTGGCGCATGCCAAAAATCACGTCCTTGGCAATAATGGTGAATTGCCTGGTCTGGTATACGTTTAATACCAGTGCGGTCAGGCGCAGTAATACCGTCAGCAGTAGTACAGACGTTATATATAAGAGTGGAACATGCCATGCGGCTGGCGTGATGCTGTTCAGGGTATTAACCACGACCCCCGGCTGGTCCAGTAATACCTCGTCAACCAGTAATGGTAACAGTAGCGGCACCGGGACACTGGCCAACGTTGCTAATATGGCAATAATATTGGCAACGATCAGTTGCTGCTTATGCTGCCTGGCAATATCGATGATGTACTGCCAGTCATAGGTAGTCCTGTTTTCAGGTTCCCGATCTGTTGTTGTTTGTGGATTGTCTATTGTCGCTGCCATGATTACCTAGTTTGCCTGCCAATGTAATGGTGGTTCCTCCATTAATGCAATCTGTTCCCTGAGGCTGAGTATTTGTTCTTCCCAGTAACGCTGCGAATTAAAAAAAGGAAAGGCATTGGGAAATGCCGGATCATCCCAGCGCTGCGCCAGCCATGCTGAATAATGAACCAGCCTCATCGTTCTGAGTGCTTCAACAAGGTGAAGTTCACGCGCGCTGAACGAACGAAACTCAGTGTAGCCTTCAAGGAAATCGTGCAACCCTCTAGTCATGTAACTTCTGTTTCCGGAAAGGAACATCCAGATATCCTGTACAGCCGGCCCTATACGCGCATCATCGAAATCGACAAGGAAAAACCTGTCGTCTCTGGTAAGTACGTTGCCGTGATGACAATCGCCATGCAACCTGAGCAAGGTTACATCACCGGCTTGTTCATGACATTGCTGAACCCGTTTAATTGCCTCTGCGACGGTGCTGGTGTATGACGCTTCCAGCTCTGCTGGAATAAACCGGTACTCAACCAGGAAGTGCGATGGCTCAATAATAAAACTATCTATGCTGAATCCTGGCCTGGATTCAAATGCTGATACCGCACCGATATTATGCAGACGACCCATTATGCGTCCAAGCTGTAACAGGTGTTCCGGGTTGTCCAATTCCGGCGCATACCCACCAAAGCGTGGATAGATTGCAAAGCGAAACTGCTGATATTCGAACAGGCTCTGTTCACCAAACTGCGTCGGCGCGAGCACGGGTATCTCGTTTTCGGCCAACTCCATTGTGAACCGGTGTTCCTCCATGATCATCGCGTCGGTCCAGCGTCCGGGTCGATAAAACTTCACGATAACCGGTTCCTGTTCCTCGATTCCAACCTGGTACACCCGGTTTTCGTAACTGTTTAGCGCCAGTATGCGCTGATCTGACACCAGGCCTACCGACTCCGTTGCATTGATAATGGTATCGGGGTCCAGTTGCGTAAACGGATGTGCTGTTTCGGAAACATTCATTATGTTGCAGTGTAACAGATAAGCCGGCATCCATTTTCAGTACATTTGTGGGCACAATTCCTGGTTGATCGGCTGTTATTGTCATTTGAATAGGACTAAGATTTTGATGGTTCTTTGATAAATTGCAGGATAACAATGGCGGGTGAGTTGGCAGGCTTGATTGCGGATGCGGAAGCAGGCGATGTCGATGCGCAGATGCAACTTGCTGATTTGTATGAAAACGGGTTCGGTGTACAGCTGGACTTCGCCAAGGCTGCTTACTGGTATCAGAAGGCGGCTGCCCGGCATGCTGTCAAGGCCATCTCCCGGCTCGGGCAAATGTACCTGCGTGGGATTGGTGTCGCCAAGGATGAATACGAGGCTGCCAAGCTTTTTCATCTTGCTGCCGAGCAGGATGACAAATCAGCCCAGGCCAACCTGGCCTGGTGCTATCAGCATGGCCTCGGTGTAGAACAGGACTTCGAACGAGCCTTCGAGTGGTATCTGCTGGCTGCCAAGCAAGGCCATGCCGGCGCCCGTTATAATCTTGCCTATATGTATGCCACCGGCGTTGGCACCAGTAAAAATTATCTTGAAGCCCTGCACTGGTATGAACTGGCGGCAGAGCAAGGACACATGAAAGCGCAACTCAACCTTGGCCTGATGTACGCCAAGGGAGAGGGCGTTGCGATGGACGAGAATAAGGCAGTCCATTGGTACAGACAGGCTGCCAACCAGGGTTATCCCAAGGCGCAGTATAATCTTGCACTGATGTATAGTGCCGGCGCCGGCGTAGATCAGGATGATACGGAAGCATTCAAATGGCATATGAAAGCAGCCGAGCAGGATTATGCTCGTGCCCAGTTTAACCTGGGGCTGTTTTATTTACATGGTCTGGGCGTTGAGCAAAATGATGCGAAAGCAGCCGACTATTTTCAGCGTGCCTCACGACAAAATTATCCAAAGGCTTTCTACCAGCTTGGCAAAATGCACGCGCAAGGTCGTGGTATGCCAGTAGATGAAATTGCCGCCTCGAAAAATTTTCTTGAGGCGGCGACGGCAGGGTATGCAAAGGCGCAGTATGCCCTTGGCCATCTATACCTGACCGGCAAGGGTGTGCACCAGAGTGAACATGAAGCTTGCGAATGGTTCTTACGTTCCGCCAAGCGCGGTTATTACAAGGCCCAGCACATGGTTGGGGTGAGATACGCGAAGGGTTTAGGATTTGAAAAAAACATTATCTGTGCCTACGCATGGCTGAAGCTTGCCTGTGAGCAAAGTCCCAAACCCGAGCTAAAGCGTGCCCTGCAACAATTTGCCAAAAAATTATCCAGCGGCCAGATTGCTGAAGCAGAAGTGATGGCCAGTATGTTCGGCCAGTCGTATGCAGACAAGCCTAGAGTAAAGGTGAACTGAGCTGCAGTGTGTCGTAGTTAATGGGCCGGTTATATTTTTTTAACAGCTCTTCCTGTTGATACAAACGCAAAATATCAAAGTACCGGCGGATCCTGCGTACGAATGCGACCGGTTCATGCCCGCGGGCATAGCCATGCCGTGTTTGTATATGCCATTCCCGCTCGCTCAATTTAGGCAAATGTTTCTCAACATCGATCCATAAATGGGGGTCATCACCTGCCTGTTCTGTTAACACGCGTGCATCTTCAAGGTGGCCGAGGCCAATATTGTAGGCAGCAAGTGTCATCCATGAACGGTCAGGTTCCCTGATATCTTCCGGAAGCGATTCCCTGAGCAAGGCAAGGTAGCTCGCGCCACCATTTATGCTTTGTTCAGGATCAAGACGATCGGTGACACCGAGTCGCCGGGCGGTTGCCTTTGTCAGCATCATCAAACCGCGAACTCCGGTCATGGAAACAGCGTCCTTATCCCAGTTTGATTCCTGGTAACTGACGGCGGCCAGAAAACGTTCGTCAAAAGTATTCGCTTTCGCAGCCTGCTTAAATATGTCTGCGTAACCGGGGAGCAGCGTTTTTATCCGTTCCAGAAAGTAAACATCATCCACGTACCGAAACACCTGCAGGTGGTTAAAATAGGTGGCTGCCAGTTTGTCGAGTTTGCCGCTTTGTTTATATCCGGTAATAAAATGGTTGATTGATTTGAGAAGACTAGCATCCTGTTTTTTCAGGGTCATCCAGCGTGTTGGATGATATTGATCGAGTTTAAATGCAACCCTGATATCCGGATAAAGATTTCGATAGTAGCTATACAGATCGGAATTAATGATGGTCAGCCTGAATCGTTTCAGATGGACCTGCTGAATGACCTGGCGGGAGTTGCCACCGGGCAATTCCACCCAGTTTACGAAGTCATATTGCCGTTTAAGATCTTGCATGACCAGTGCGGGGCCACTGTTCTCTGCGACGACAAGCCGACCGGGTACGATCTCTTCCAGTGTTCGCGGCAACGTGTTGTGCCGGTTGCCAATAATATACCACTGGTTCCTGTTGTAGCCGTAACTGGAGCCTATGTCACTGGCAGTGACCAGTGGCGCACTATCTGCTATTGCGATATGGGCCTTGCCCTGCTTTAACAAGGTCATGACATCGCCAAGCGTACTGGCAGGAGTAATATCCAGTTTGCAGTTTATGCTGTTGGCATAATCAACCGCTATTTCATAATCCAGCCCGCGCAACATGGACTCATCGGGAAAGAATACCGGCGGTGATGCCAGCATCGCCACGCGCAGGGTTTCCCGTTTTTGAATGCGCTCAAGCTCGGTAAGCCCATCTGAACAGCCTGTCAGAAACAGTACTGATATGAATAAAAGGCCAGCAAGCGAACGTGGCTTTACAATTTGGAATGAGGCAAACATAGTTGAATTGTCCACGATTCGAGGCTGTATTGACAATCATAACCGGGCGTTCACTAATTCCCCGGATGTATTATATGATGGAACGACGATTTGCATGATACCAAAGCCCATGTTCACCAATTTACTCAAGCCTATGGCCTTACTGTTTGTCTCCGGAATAGCTGTGCCCGTCAGTTCACAAGACATCCCGATGGAGAGCTTCGATGAGGTTGTCGTCAATACATTCTGGAACGAGCTATATAATAATGGTGGCTGGTCTCTCTATTGTGGTTACCGGTTTGATGCTGCAAATGGCGTAACCGAGGGAAGACTGGTCGTTATCGAACAGATCTATCCCGGTAGCTGGATGCTGCGCAGCCTCGACTGTCATAGCCGACAACAATGCCGGGAGGATGAACAGTCCCGGTTTACCCGCATGGAGGCGGATATGCATAATCTTTACCCGGTCTGGCAGGAGGTCACGGTAATACGCAGGGACAGTCGTTATGGAATAGTCAACGGTGAAGATTGGCGTTACAGTGACTGCGATTTTGAAAAACGGCTCGGCATCGTTGAACCAAGGGAGATTGCACGAGGTAATATCGCGCGTGCCGTTTTTTACATGCATTCGCAGTACGGTGTCCCTATTGATGCGGATATGTTGCGAACACTGAAAAAATGGAATCGTGATGATCCACCCAGCAACCAGGAAGTTTTGCGTAACAACCGGATCGAGGAATTACAAGGCAATCGTAACATTTATATCGATAATCCGGCACTGGCAGAACAAATAACCAGTAAATGGCTGGCTAACGATTAAGCACGTGCAGACAGGTTTAGCGGTTGCCTAATCAATACTGACCTGTTTGAATTCGTTCATGCCCGGCCGCAAGACGATAATCACTTCCTCACGGCGACTCAGCCGTCATTTGCGTTTTCTGGATGCTGCCGAACAATTGCAGCAGGGTAAACGCGCCTGGACGACACTTGATTGTCTGCCCTGGACTGCATGGTGCAATCGATTATATAGCGATCTTCAGTTGCGTTTGACTGATGCGCCGCGATTGTTGACTGATGCACAGCAGGAATGGTTATGGCAGGGCATCATTCAGCGTTCCCGTTACCGCGAAAAATTGTTACAGGTAAATGCGACCGCAAGACAAGTCATGCACGCCTACCTGCTCTGCAAGCAGTGGGAAATTCCGGTGTTCCCATCGGGATTGTTCCTTGCAGAAGAAGCGCTGGCATTTAGTAACTGGGTTGAAACATACGAAGCGCAAAAGCTGAAGCACGACTGGATTGACTCAGCCACGTTGCCAGACTGGTTATGCGATCATATTGATCACGTCGCTGGACAGCCTGCTATCGAGTTCCGTGGCTTTGAACAATTTACACCGCAGCAACAATCACTGCGGTCAGTTATTGAAAATTGCGGCTACCGCGTAGTGCAAGCCGAGACGTTGCAACGTAACAAGCGTGTTGCCGTGCATGCTGCGGTAGATAAGCGAAGCGAACTGCTCATGGCAGCCTGGTGGGCCAAAGAAAAATTGCTTGAAAACCCGGGCGCCACTATCGGGATTGTCAGTCCCAGGCTGCGACATATCCGTGACCATGTCATCAGCGCGTTTACCGCGATATTGACGCCAAATGCACTCATAGAGCCATCTCGGCTGAATGCCACGAGCTGGTCAGTAGCAGTTGGTAAGTCACTTGCCGAGTATCCGATGATCGATACGGCATTAGAGTTGCTGGCGCTGGGACGTCGACGCGTTGCTGCCGAGCACCTCGGTAAGTTGCTGCACTCACGGTTTATCATGGCCTGTGACAGTGAACAGTCACAGCGCGCCTTGTTCGATATGTGGTTACGCCAACTGGGTATAGAGGAGTTCAGCCTGCGATCGCTGTATCGACTGACCGGGTCAGAGCAATTCCCGCTAGCCTGTCGCTGTGAACAGTTGATGCAAATGGTAAAGGACTTTGAAATTGCCTTACTCAGCCAGCGACGCCAGCAAACACTCAGGCAGTGGACCATCTCTTTCAGCCAATGGCTTGGTATATTCGGCTGGCCGGGGCAATCAGGCCTGAATAGTAACGAACACCAGACATTACAGGCCTGGCAAGAATGCCTGTCAGACCTGGGACAGCTGGATCCGACAGAGAAGAAAGTAGGCTATGCGGAAGCCTGCTCGTTACTTCGGCGCCTGGTTGTGGACAAGCAGTTTCAGCCAGAGACAGCCGAGACAGCAATACAGGTCACCGGCATGACTGGTAGCGCGGGTATGCAGTTTGATTTTCTGTGGATACTGGATATGCAAGATGATTACTGGCCCGAGCAACCGGTACCGAATGCGTTTATCCCGACGACCTTGTTAAAAGAAAATGCCGTTCCCGGTGCAACGGCTGAAAGTCGTTTACTGCATGCACGTGAACAGCTGGAACTGTTACGGCAGTCTGCCACCGAAGTTGTTTTCAGCTATGCAAGGCAAGAGGGCGATCGCGAGTGCAGGCCCAGTACGTTAATTTTGCCCTGGCTGGATCAACCCTATCCAGAAGCAACTGTGCAGGTGCAGCTGCCTGCAGATATGATTTTTGCAGGTCGTCAGCGCCATACATTTATAGACGAACAGGGCCCTGCTATTGTCGATGGCGATGTTGCCACAGGTGGCAGCAGTCTGTTCAGGGACCAGTCTCTTTGTGCCTTTCGCGCATTTGCACGACATCGCCTGCATGCAACGACTTTGCAAACTATCGATATTGGTTTGAGTGCCGCACAGCGTGGCAACCTCACGCACCTCGCACTCCAGTACCTATGGCAACGTATGCGTGACCGGCGACAGTTGGAATACCTTTCAGACAATGAACGTAGCAGCCTTGTCCGGGCTGTTGTCAGCGAGGCCATCAAGCACCAGGCCAGCAAGCTTCCCGAAATTTTTAGCGAACGTTTTTCTACCCTTGAACAGCGCCGCCTGGAAATATTACTGGAAGGCTGGTTGCAGGTGGAAAGAACACGTGGAGATTTCAAGGTGGTCGCTACCGAGGAGTGGCGTAGCGTTAATTTCTGCGATATGGAAGTACATCTTTGCGTTGATCGTCTTGATGAGCTTGCAGACGGACGTTACGTAATTGTTGATTATAAGACCGGTCAGGTCAGGAAGAGTGACTGGAATACCGACAATTTCAATGAACCGCAATTGCCGCTTTACGCAGTTAGCCATGACAAGGACATTGCGGCAATTGCGTTTGCCAGTTTGAAACCAGGCAATATGAAATACATCGGTGAAGCCGACGGGAATGACATCCTCCCGGGTGTTGAGCAGGACGAAACCTTTGACTGGACCAGGCGTATGGCTGAATGGCAGCAATCATTACAGTTACTGGCGCAGGAGTTTCGACAAGGTAATGCTGCAGTTGAACCGCTTGTTACAGCTTGTCGCTATTGTGACCTGCAATCGCTATGTCGTATCTACGAACGCGCCAGTACTCTGGACAGTGAAATGATAGTCGCAGGTGATGACAGTGTCTGAGCAGATTCACGATCAGGCTGTGCGCGACCAGGCCTTGTTGCCCGATCATTCGTTCATCATTCAGGCGCCTGCCGGCTCGGGTAAGACCGGGCTCTTAATCAAGCGTTACCTGCGTTTGTTGTCACTGGTTGATTCACCAGAAGAAATCATTGCGATTACCTTTACCCGTAAGGCTGCAGCAGAAATGCAGGGCAGGGTTCTGAGCGCACTACGTCGCGCAGGCGAAAAGGATACAGCTACCAGCGAGCACGAACGCGAAATCCTGGAACTGGCGGCGGAGGCGTTAGCCCGCGATGCCGAACTGGGTTGGGACATCATCAGCAATCCAGGAAGACTGCGTATACAGACTATTGATTCATTATGTGCAACCTTGACACGGCACATGCCGTTAATGTCCCAACTGGGATCACAACCGGAGATCGTTGAGGATCCCACACCTTTGTATGAACAAGCGGCAAGTCATACGCTGGCAGAACTGGAATCAGGCGAGGGCTGGTCTGATGCCATCGCCAATCTTGTGTTTCATCTTGATAATGATTTACCGCGCATCAAGCGTTTGCTGGTGGATATGCTATACAAACGCGACCAGTGGATGCCGTACGTGTTTCAGCCACATGATCGAACCGGAATGGAACAGGCATTATGCCGCCTCGTTGAAGAACAACTACAGCTTATCCAGGATCTGTTTCCGGCTGAACAGCAACAGCGCTGTTTACAACTGTTACAGTTCAGTGCCAACAATCTGCATGCGGAAAACCCTGACCACATACTGGCGCAAGCTGCAGGTGTCAATCGTTTTCCGTCTGTAAGTATAGACGACCTGGGTTACTGGCGAGCCATCAGGGAGCTACTGCTTACCAGGGATAATAACTGGCGCAGTCCCAGGGGTTTGAACAAGCGTTGCGGTTTTCCTGCACCCTCGGAAAAAGGGCTGGATGCGACAGCAAGAGATAAACGCCAGGCCATGAAGGTCATGATGGAAACCCTGCTGCAGGACTTGCAACAGGTTGATGGCTTGCGCTCAATGTTGCAAACACTGTTGATTCTGCCAGAACCAGACTACAACGACGACGAGTGGTTGATTATCAATGCTCTCACCGAGTTGCTGCGCCTGGCTGCGGCGCAGTTGAAGCTGATATTCGCTGAACGTAACCAGATGGACTTTATTGGTATCGCCGAGAAGGCCTTGCTGGCCCTTGGCAGTGATGACAGTCCGACCGAACTGGCCCGACACATGGATTATCAATTGCGCCATTTACTGGTGGATGAGTTCCAGGATGTCTCTGTCAGCCAGTCACGCTTGATCAAGGCATTAAGCCGTGAATGGTCACTTGATGACGACCGCAGCCTGTTCCTTGTGGGCGATCCCATGCAATCGATTTATCGTTTTCGTGAGGCCGACGTATCTATCTTTATCCGGACTTTCCATGAAGGTTACCACGGGCATGTTCCTTTAACAGCGCTCAAGCTTGGCATGAACTTTCGTTCGGGCAGTGCACTTGTAAACTGGTTTAACCAGTGTTTTGCAAATTTATTTCCAGCAGAAGATGATGTTATTGGCGGTGCAGTAAGTTACAGTGCCTCGCAGGCCATGAACGCAGGAAGCGGCGCAGTCAAGGTGAGTGTATACCCGATCTATGGACGCGCATTTCAGGAAGAGGCCGATAAGGTAGTCGCATTGGTTACTGAAATCCAGGCCAACGATCCCGACGACACGATTGCAATACTGGTGCGGGGACGCACGCATTTAAGAGACATTGTGCCAGCTTTGCGCCATGCCGGTATTCGCTTTCAGGCCCTGGATATTGAACGTCTGGATACACAGGCAGCTATACAGGATTTACTGGCCCTGACAAGGGCGTGGTGTTATCCCGCTGACCGTGTTGCATGGCTTGCCTGCTTGCGTGCACCCTGGTGTGGACTGACATTGGAAAGCCTCTACCAGCTGTGCCATGCGGACAGCGACAGGCTAATCATTGATTGCCTTAACGACACTGAACTTTTGCAAAAATTGACGCCGGAACAACGTCAACGAACGGAACAGTTCAGAAAGATATTCAACATAGCGTGGCAGGACAGGCAGCGTTTTTCGCTGCGCTTTGCGATTGAGTCTCTGTGGTGCCAGTTAGGCGGGCCTGCCACACTTGCCAGTCATAATGATATCGATAATTGCCGTACCTATTTCGAACTGTTGCAATCAATCGAAACGGCGGGTGGCATACCTCGTCTTGATGAGCTGGTACGGGCGGTAGATGAACTCTATGCCACCCCGGATGAACTTGCCGGGTCAGGCTTACAATTAATGACCATACACAAAGCGAAAGGCCTTGAGTTTGACCATGTGATATTACCGGGACTGGGTCGTGCTATACGTGGTAGCTCTGATGAACTTCTGGTGTGGTTACTACGCGAAACAGAGGATGCTGATGATCTGATATTGGCCCCGATACGCGAGGCCGGAGAAGATCCCTCTGCAATTTACCGCTACATCAATGCAACCAGGAAAGAAAAACAGTATTTTGAAGATCAGCGCTTGCTATATGTCGCCTGTACCCGCAGCAGGAACAATCTGCATTTAATCGGCCACGCCCGTTTAAAGGATGATGATGGCAAGCTTATCTGCGAACCAGATGCGCGATCGTTACTTGCCAGTCTCTGGCCTCTTGTCTCGGAAGTTTATCTGCAACACTGTCCTGCTCGCATGCCGGATCTGGATGAACAACAGGTAGTCGTTTTAAAAACTGAAAATACGCGACTCGATGACAACTGGACATTGCCCGCACTGCCCGAAGACCTGGCAGTGTCGGCAACGGGAACGGAAGATGTGCAGGCAGAATTATTGGTGGAATATGAGTGGGCAGGTGAAACGATCAAGCATATTGGTTCGGCTGTGCATCGCATCATCCAGTGGGTAGCAGATGAAGGCATGGATAAATGGCCTCCGCAACGTATTCAGAATGAACAGCACAGGTTTGCCGCATTGCTTCGCCAGCTCGGCGTGCCGGCGAATGAAATGGAACATTCATTAAAACAGGTTAGCAGTGCAATCAGTCGCTTATTGGAAGACGAACGTGGCCGCTGGATTTTATCTGACGATCACGTCGATGTTCACAATGAATACAGTATCAGCGGGCTGGTAAACGGTGGCGTGGTGAACGCCATATTGGACCGTACGTTTATTGATGGTGAAGGTATACGCTGGGTTGTTGACTATAAGACCAGTCGCCATGAGGGTATTGATATTGATGCCTTTCTGGATCAGGAACGAGAGCGTTACCAACAACAGCTGGAAACCTATGGCGCGTTAATGCAAGAGCTGGGAACTGAACCCGTGCAATTGGCGCTTTATTTTCCGTTGCTGCAGGGCTGGCGCGCGTGGCCTATGCCCGTACGGTCCTAGTTCCATACCGTGGTATTAGTATCAACTTTTTTCTCGCCCATACTGACATCGTATTTCTCCATCAGGTAAAAAAAACAATCCTGCCGAATAATCTTTATATTATCAGTCAGCATCGCCGGCATAACGCTGGCTCGTGTTTGTAATGCCTGCTGCTTGATCTCGAAATAGTCGTCAAAGATATCGTTGCCATCTTCATCCATTACAATCATTGGTCGTTCTATCTGCTTTTCCAGATGCGCCAGCTGGGTGTTGACCGGTATTTCCTCGAAATTCAGGCGCTCGATACCATTGATAAACTGAAGGTCCGCGGGTTCATTGTTAAAACTGATACTGACCTCAGGCGGTATCTTGACTACGCCTGCGGTATGGTAAAGGTCGATGTCTTCAATATTATCGGCATGCTTCAGTGACGACATATTCAGCACGCGGTCGACATAGTTCGTGGCCAGCTGGATTCCGTACTCATCACCAGGCTGTCCACACTCCAGTGTTACTGATGGACACAGGCTGGCAAATGCCAGGCTTTGCACGCCGACTGGCCTTACAAAATAGATCACCATGCGTGAGAATTCACGCGCCAGGCCAAGATAGCGTGAGTCAAGCCTGTTGGTGCAGGCATAATGTGGGTTCAAGCCGTTATTATTGTGTATGTCGATACTTGCGAACACCTTGCGTTGTTGCATGGTATCAAACACAGTGGCCATCATTCGGTGTTCTTCCGTATCGCCATCGATCCAGACCCGGTTGAAGTCCGGTTGTGATTCCAGCTTACGCTTGTGGTAGCGTGCTGCTTTCACGTTGCCGATAAAAATAGAAAGCTCGCGCGGCAGTTTTTTTCCCCTGTACTTTTGAAGTACACGCTTGATGGCTTCCCAGCCACTTGATTCATTGCCATGTAGCAAAACTGAGACAAACAGCGCAGGGGATTTTTCACCTTTCAGATGAAACAGACTTGGCCCCGGCAAGTATTCATGCAGGCGATGCGCAGGTATGTCGAATAATTTCCTGTTGAAGGTTTTATAAGTTGTTAACACCTAAAGACTCCACTCGTGAACGGGCTTACCGCTATTCTGTCGCTGCAGGTAACTACAGGTCAGGCGCTGCATGTCATGTCCGTGCATAGCGACCCATTGCCGCTGCCAGCTGGCACCATTTTGACCGCTCTCCACTCGCTGCCGTATCAAACCCATGTAGTGTTCAACATCCTTTGCATCAACATTGCATTTGTGTAAGCCCTCGGTCGCTGCCGGTAGCAACTCCTGCAGCAGCAGCTGCCTGATATCGATCTTGCTGTCCGCATTCCACTGTATGCTTGCTGCCAGTCCATGTTGTGCGCACTGGTAAAAATTGTGCCGGGCCTGTGAAAAAGGGATACGACTGGTTAACAGGTCAACGTCGTCCTCCAGGCCATTGATCAAACCAAAATAAAAAGCAGCGTTTGCAACGCTATCAGTTACGCTGGGGCCGGATGGGATGACACGATGTTCAATGCGTAAATGGGCATCCTGGTTATCATCAAAACCGATCAACGGGCGGTTCCAGCGCCAGATGGTGCCATTATGAAAGGCAACATGTTTAAACCGTTCCGGTTCAGAATCCTTGTCTATCGGTACCAGGACGGGATATTGCTGCAGGTTTTCATGGAAGCTTTCCATGATGGACTCATGAATGTAGTCATCACCAAAGGTAACCCTGCGTCGATTGTTATTGACAATATCTACCGATTGCTCAAACAGTGGAATGCGCGTTTCATCCCACAGGTCCTTGCCAAAAAGATAGGGTGAATTGGCGGACACGGCGACCATGGGTCCGGAAATCAGGCTGGAAAGATTCAGTAATCTGGCAGCCTTATGCAAAGGTGTTTGTAAATGTAATTGCAGTGATGTGCAGGCAGATTCCATCATCACGCTATTATGTGATGTGCTGATATGTTGCCGTCCCTTGATATCCAGTTGTAGTGGTCGGCCTTGTCGGTGTTTCATTAATTGCTCATTCAGCGCCCGGTAACGATTCAGCTTTGACATGTTCTCCATGGAAAGATGCCGCTCCTGCACGCTGGGCAATATACCGATCATCATGATCGCTACAGCCAACTCGTCAGCATGTTGTTGACAGGTTTTCCAGATTGCGCCGAGGTTTTCTTCCATTACGGAAAAGACATTGCCTGTCAGGTCCAAAGGATCGCTGTTTAGCTCCACATTGAATGCGGCAAGCTCATGGACTACCAGGGGATTATCGAGTTGTTTCAGGAAGGTGTGATTGACAGGAGCAGGTATACCGGATCGGCTGACCAGCCATGCCTCTATTTCGTAACCAACGATGTTACCCTGCTCGGAGAATTGCCCTGCCGCAAACGCCTTCTCCAGCAGTGCCGTTTCTTCCCTGAGTCGGGCAGAGAAATGTTCGAATTCGTTCTTGCTAAATTGACTGGATTCTATTTCCTGGCCCATACATCAACCGTTTTTCCCGGACAGCAAACTCATGGTCAGATAATACGATCTTATAAAGATTCTGTTAACATCAAACTATGACTGACACACAGACGCCAGTGCTGGCACGGCATCATTTTTTACATGAATATCAGGCTGTACTCAGTACGCTTTCAGTGGATGTGAAAGGGTATCCATTTGGATCGGTGGTGCCCTATTGTGCAGACAGGTCAGGTCAACCTGTTATCCTGATCAGCGATATAGCACAGCATACGAGGAATATTGTTGCTGATCCTCGTGTGTCGTTGATTTGTCTTGATAACAGTGCTGATGATCAGCAGGCATCCGGCAGGGTTACCTTATTGGCAGATGCAATCAAAATCAGCGCTGATGATGATGATAGTGTCTGGCGCTATTACAGTTACTTTCCACATTCTCTTGATTATCACAAGACCCATGGTTTTGACTTCTACCGGCTACATATAAAAAGAATTCGCTTTATTGGTGGTTTTGGCAGGATTCACTGGCTCGATCCCGAGCAGTTTTTGCTGGCAAATCCGTTCACCCTGGAAGAGGAACAGCGTATCGTTTCACACATGAATGAAGATCATGCTGATGCCATCATGCATTATTGCGCTATGCATGAGATAGCCATGGACGAGGCAAACAGCCCTGGAATGGTAGGTATCGATGCCGAAGGAATACATGTAAAAGCAGGTAAGGCGATACATCGGATAGGCTTTGCGCAACCGGTAACAAACGGAGCTGAAGCAAGAACAGCGCTGGTTGACATGGCCAGGGCAGGAAAATGAAAAAAGTCCTGCTCGTGTTGGTACTTGGCATCCTCTATCTCAGCTGGAATTTTATTTTTACAAGCGACAGGAAGGTTGACCTTACCGATCCCGCAAAAGTACTGCAGGGGCTCTCACTCGCGATCAAGTACAAACTTGCTGTAGGCCAGTACTGGCAACAGCATGATACTTTTCCTGATAGCAAGGCCTGGCAGGCATTGGAGCAGCGACCTCGTGCTGACATAAGCAAGTCACTGGTATCTGATATCCGGGTTGGCGAAGAACGCCCTGGTGCAATTACTGTTTATTTTTCCAATAAAGATGTTATAAATGTTGCTGCAGATATTGGAGGCAGAACAATTACGCTGATGCCTGTTGTGGTGAATGGCCGTCTGGATTGGGTTTGCCAGGGCACCATGTACAGGGACCTGATGCCTGAGGCATGCACGTTTATTAAACAGGGAAATAAAGAGAATCAATGAGCAAGAGCATCGAAGAAATACAAGCAGTTTTCGAAAAATACGATACGAATGGTAATGGCACGATCGACTGGAAGGAATTTCAGGACTTGTTACATGAGCTCGACAAGGATCTCAGTCTGCTTGACAAGGCAGAGACCTTTGACAAGGTTGATACCAATCATACCGGCATGATTAATTTTGATGAGTTCATGGCCTGGTGGAAGCAACGCTAGATTAATAAAAAAGCCGGCATAGCGCCGGCTTTTTCTTCGAGCAGTAATGTACTAATTGGTTGCTACTGCAGTGGCAAGACTGCCATTCTCAGCAACGATTTCTTTTACTGCATCATTTATCGCATTGCTGTAGGCATTTCCCATCAGTGAGTAATCCTCTTCTGCCATGACTGCGGTGTAACCAATGGCGTAAGATGCCTTCAACAGACCCATGCCATCACTACTGCCGTCGCCCATTAGTAACTGCATCGACGAATTATCCTTGTCGCCGAGTATCTGATCATAAGGTCCCCAGAGTTGTGGTGCAGAAAATGGACTGCCGCCGACGAGCACGTCCAGAATTACCTTACCGTCTTCGGTGTGATAGCCCAGTGCGCCAAAGCCGTCACCTTCATAGTAACTAAAAGTGTGTCCATTTCCGAACGTGTGTTGATAGCGATTGATGTAACCGCCAACATATGTTTGCGGCATTTTTATGCCGCGTGTACTTACACGCTTTAGCTTGCCGTTGGCCTTGGTTTTAGCCGCAATAGCAAGAATCGATTCGGTCTCGCCGTAAGGATTAGTGATAAAGCGCTTGCCGTCCTTACCACTATAGGCACGATCGAGTCGATTATATTTTCCGGAAACTTCAACGTCATTTAGCTGCTTTACCTCGGTAGTAGCAGGATTCGAGATATCGGTGGCAGCAGCGGTACCAGACATAAAAATGCCACTGGCAAGAAAGAGCAGTGGAATCGTTTTTGCCATTCGTCTTTCAAAGCTGACTTTCCTGGTCACTGTAGAGCGCTGATCTTCCTTTATGTTGAAGCCATTTTCCTCGGCGTAGGCTTTTAGTTTTTTTAATGCGTCTGGATTGTTAAGTCCGAGTCCACGCTCATAAACCAGGGTACGCTGGTTGTTGATAATACAAGGATGAACCTTTGTGGCCATTTGTAGATGACGGTTCACCTTTTTTTCCAGGAAGACGCTGGAAACTTTCTCTATCCAGTTGGATGAACCCTGTTGGGTTAACTCCTCTTTCCGGTAGTTCTTTACAGCAACGACGTTATTCATAACTTGTCTCCAGTACTATTTAACATATTGTTACCTTCATTTATTGCCTTTTCCTGACCGGGTCTTCTGGAATCAACCCAGAGCTCAATGAATTCTTCAAAATCCTCTCTGAACGTCTCGGATAGACTGATGCGCCTTACTCGTGTGTCTATCTGATCAGTGATTCTTACAACTACATTCATTTGCTCCAGTGCTTCGAGACATCTCAATGAACGGTTTCTTGATTCATTGGTATTAAGATAAACCTCTTTCATTGATGGCATCTTGTCCCGCAGGTTACAAATGCCTACGAAGAAAACTGTGTCAAAAATCGTTCCCAGCATTTTGCTGCGGTCAAGTTCAGCCTGGCCATTACTGTATTTACCAAGCATCTCGACAAAACGTTCCCTGACTTTTAACAGGTTTTCCAATTCTCCATCGCGATATGCAAATTTATCTGGTCTTGTTAACACTTGATTATCCTGAAGTGTAGTTATGCTTACATTCGTTTCAATTTACAAAGTGTTCGGTTCTCAACGTAACTGGCTAAGCTGTTGAGCGTGCTGGATTTTAAACATGTTTATTTTTGAACATGTGGAGTCCGGCAAACTTGCAAGCTCGTCGGTTACGCAAAAAAGATTGTCTCGTTAGTTTTATAGCGGCAACGTCACGAATACCTTTAGTTGCCACATGTGCCTGGCGGGCAACACCAATCAATAGTTAACCTATTGAAAATAGAGTTAAAAAAATAGGTGGCGGGGCTTCAGCAGTCAGGTCTACAGGCAAACATTTCTGCTCGTTTGTAAATAATCAACAAACCAACACAGGAAGCGGTTGTTGCAAGAAGTACTTACATGGCAGGTGATAAACAGACACAGGAACAGAGGATTGCCACTGTATTACACTTCCGGTACCCGGATTGTCCGTGTAACAGTAAAAAATGAAACACACGTAGAAACAGGCCGCCGTGGTTGACGTGATCAACTCCCGTATTACCAATATCAGCGGACTCGCAACTAATAGATCAGAAAGCATTCGTAATCCTGCAGAGACCAGCCAGGACTGGAAATAGTGGTAAAAGTCACGCATGGAGGTCTTTAGCTGGACAAAAAAAAGGATTATGCTGTAAGAGGTAATAACTGGAATTTACTGGCTATGGCAGAAATCGAAGAGCAACACGTCAAGGTTATTCGCGACGAGGACGACAGCGGGCCCGGTATTCCCGACGTAAACTCGCTGACTTACAACGATTTACGCGAATGCCTGCTTTTAGGTGTGCGCGATTTCAGTAATGCCCCGATGTTTGGTCTTTTTTTCGGTGGCATTTTTGCGTTTGGCGGTATCTTTCTGGTGGTATCGCTTTACCTATGGGACAAGGGCTGGTTGATTTATCCAGTGATGGTTGGCTTCCCGCTGATTGGCCCTTTTGCCGCGGTGGGCTTATACGAGGTTAGCCGGCGCCTCGAGAAAAATGAGCCGTTGGCGTGGCAACAAGTGCTTACCGTCGTTTTCTCACAGCGTAAACGTGAGTTGCCGTGGATGGCCTTCGTCATGCTATTTGTGTTCTGGATCTGGATGTACCAGGTACGGCTGTTAACGGCGATATTTCTTGGGCAAATCTCGTTCACATCCTGGGATGCGTTCTTCCAGATAATCACCACTACCACTGCTGGTTGGATGTTCATCATTGCCGGGCATATTGTCGGGGCCTGTTTTTCACTGTTGTTATTCTCAATCACGGTGATTTCACTACCGCTGCTGCTCGATAGTGAATACGATTTTATCTCTGCGATGATTACCAGTGTTAAAGCGGTACTCAGTAGCCCGCTAACCATGCTTTCTTGGGGCGTGTTCGTGACCTTGGCCGTGCTTGCTTCATTTGTACCGATGTTCATGGGCTTGCTGGTCGTGTTACCCATACTGGGGCATACAACCTGGCATATCTATAAAAAGGCCTTGCAGCAGCCCTAGACGGTTTCACGCCGCATTCACCCAGTTGGTGTTGAAATGAGAAGTGGCATGCCGTTCATTACTCGACTACCAGCTTTCATCCTCTGTCTCAGCCTGCTATCGGGCTGTACTACTTCTTTTGTTTATAACCGACTGGATAGCCTGATTACCTGGTATGTTGATGACTATGTTGACCTTACCTCGGCGCAACAGTCATTGTTGCAACAGGAGTTGCAACCAGCACTGCAATGGCATCGCCAGGAAGAACTGCAAAAAAATATAGTGTTGCTGGATACTATGCTTAGCGACGTATCCAAGCCAGTTAAAGTTGACGAAGTCGCCACCTGGACTGATGAATTGATGCAATCATTTCGACGCGTGCAATTAAACATGGTGGATGTTGCACTTAAATTCAGTAGCTCACTCAGCGATCAACAAATGCAGGAGTTTATCGCCAACGTGTGGGATAAGCATGAAGAACGCAAAGATGAGTACCTGTCGCGCACAAACGAGGAATATATAGCGGACAGTTATGACAGTCTTGAAGACAGGCTCGCTGAATACCTTGGCCGTCTGGATAATGAACAACAGGCCATGCTACAACAGGCCGCGGACTCGCTACAAAGACTGGATTATGCCTGGCTTGAAGATAGAGACGCCTGGTTACGGCGACTACAGCCCTATATAAAACGTAATCCGGGCTGGCAGGATGAGATCAGGCAACTGTTTGCAGAACGAGAGAGCTATCGTTCAGAGAAGTATCAACAAGTCTTTGCCCACAACCTCGCCATTATTAACCAGGCCATTACAGACGTGCTTAACTTGCGCGATGACAGGCAGCAGAAAATACTGTTGGCAGAGCTAAGTAAATTCAGGTCGGAAATACAAAACCTGATGGCCTATCGGCAAAATACGGTCAGTCAGACAAGGCCCAAAATGCTGTAATTAAAACCGGTTAGTCGCTTCCTGTCGTTGCTCATTCTGTATATGTAATAACCGGTAAGCGACGAAGTAGCGATAGATATTTGCAACATAGCGAACAGGTTCGCGGCTGATTGTTTTCGCGGCGGCCACCTCGACATTACCAAACCAGATATTCGGGTCCAGCCCCATATTTTCTGCAATCTTGCGTGCGCGTCGTATCTTCCTTGGCCCTGCATTGTAAGAGGCCCAGGTAAAAGCCTGTTTATTCCAGTCATCCAGCGCGGGATCGGAAAAGTAGTGATCGCGTAAGAATGCCAGGTACTTGGCACCGGCGTGAATATTTGCCTCCACTTCATCAATATTCGTGATATTCACCTTTGGATCTTGTGCGGTCGTTGGCAATACTTGCATGACTCCGATGGCGCCAGCATGACTACGCTTATTATGGTTTAAGCCGGATTCCTGGTAGGCCTGCGCGGCAAGTGCTAGCGGATCAAACCCGTATTTTTCACCATACTTTTTAAAGTAATCGAGATGGCGGTTTAATTTATCGCGTTCAGACCTTGCCGTCGGATTTTTAATCCAGCGCGTGTTTTCATAATATCGCTCGAACAGGATATTACCGATTTTGGCCCCTTTTTTAACTCTGCTTACAAATTGGTCTACCGTTTCCTTTAATTTCAGCGAATCCTGGCGTACTGCCCAGGAAACCCTGGTGTTTTCTGTAATGGCCAGTGACTCATTGACCACAAGATCGGTTAATACCTTTTGCCAGAGTTCGGCGATATAGTTATCGACGACAGCCCTTTGCATAACGCCAGCATTAACAAACTCAAGGATATCCTCACTAAGTAATCTTGGTTCGGCTTGTTTAATCATCACCGGTTCCAGGTTTTGTTTGCGAAAGTGTTCATTTAACGTTTCCAGGCTTTCGACGTAACTACTGTTTGCCAGTACATAGATATCCTTACCAGACAGGTCTTCAATTGTTACCGGTTGGGGGTCATTTTTATTCGTTACGATGATTTCATTGACGTTACTGTTGAACGGTGTTGAGAACGAAACCAGTTCGCTTCTGTTTTCTGTAATCGTCAGGAAGGTGGCAATGATATCACCACGTCCTTCTAACAGGGCCGGAATCAATTCAGGAAAGGGAACGGGTACATATTTAATTCGGATCTTATCCGCCTCGTTCTTGATATCCTGATTTATATAGTTGGCAAACTGCCTCAGGTATTCGGTCTGAATACCCCGTATTTTTCCGTGGTAGACGAAAAATTCGGTAGGGCTCGGCGTGACCAGCGCGCGAATTACTCCTCTCTGTTTCATGGCATCCAGGTCGCCATGAAATGCATCGAGCTCTGGATCGGCGAACTCGTCGGTAAATGCGCTCAAATCCTCCCTGGCAATGGTGGTCTTTGTTGCAATAGCGCTGGTTTTACCAGCCGGGTCGCTTTTCTCACACCCGGTCAACTGCAACAGCAAAAAGATGAGCAGAAGTGCTAAGCTGATGACATTGAACCTGCAGGAACAAAAAAGCATAAAGTAATTATTGCATATTCGTCCTGGTCTGATGCGATCGAGACAATTTTTTTGCCAGGGACATGGCCGGATTTCACATTGCCTTCACATTAAATTTATAGCGGTTTCACGGCTGTTAGCATATTGTTATTACATAAAAATTTAGCTGTGATGAATGATTATGCATATATCAAGTGCGACTATTAATATCTCAAATTTACGCCTGCGTACCTTTATCGGTTTCAACCAGGAGGAGCGTGAGAAAAAACAGGACGTTGTTATCAACATTGAAATCAACTACGCGATAAATGAAGCTGCCCTTGATGACTGTGTTGACCAGGCGCTGAATTATAAAAACATTACCAAGCAGGTGATTAACCATGTCGAGAATGGCAGTTTTCTGTTACTGGAAAAGCTGGTGGCGGACGTGTTGTGCCTTTGCAGTGAACATGAAAGCGTAAATATGGCCCGCGTGACTATTGATAAGCCACACGCCTTACGCTTTGCTGATTCTGTATCCCTCACCCTTGAATACGATGCCAGCAAAGAGAAAAAATTAAAACTTCTGGAGAAGGCCTCATGAATACCAACCCAATTTATATCACTGGCAGTAATCCTATTGATGATACAGAACTGACTCAGGAAGCTATCAGTGTCAGGAACGCGCTGATTGAGCATGGGCTGGAAACGCCGATGATTGATAACGGGCTTAGCAGGAAAGAAAAATATCATCGTATCCGGGAATTGATGCATGATGTCATCGAGACGCTAGGCCTTGATCTGAAAGACGACAGTCTTGCAGAAACACCTCACCGGATTTCCAAAATGTATGTCGAGGAAATCTTCTCAGGGCTCGATTATCGCCATTTCCCTGCGCTGTCCCTGATCGACAACAAGATGGGCGCAGATGAGATGATAAAGATCCGGGATATTGACCTGACCAGTACCTGTGAGCATCACTTCGTGACCATTGATGGCACAGCCAAGGTGGCCTATATACCGGGTAAAAAAATCATTGGCCTGTCCAAGATTAATCGTATCGTTCAATTTTTTGGCCAGCGTCCACAGGTTCAGGAAAGGTTAACCAGGCAGATCCTGGTGGCGTTACAGACACTGCTGGAAACCGATGATGTAGCCGTCAGCATTGATGCAACTCACTACTGTGTGAAGAGCAGGGGCATCAAGGACACGAATTCCCAGACCAGTACCACTGCTTTGGGCGGTTGTTTCAGGGAAAATATTCACACGCGGGCTGAATTCCTGAATCCATGAACAACGACCCCATCCTGATTACAGGGGTCGGCAAACGTTTAGGGTTTCATCTGGCAACTACCTTACTGGAACGTAACATTCCGGTAATTGGTACCTACCGTAGTGAACGTGATTCATTAACCGGGCTTACCGATAAAGGGGCCACCCTCTATCCTTGTGATTTTTACGACCAGGATGATATTGATAATCTGATTAAGCAGGTTAGAGGTTTAAACCCGGCTTTGCGCGCGATTATTCACAATGCCTCTGACTGGCTACCTGATAATGCCGATCTCTCCGCGCATACCATTATGCAGCGAATGATCGCGATACATGTTGATGCGCCATATCAAATTAACCTGGCGCTATCAGACATGTTAATGGTTTGCCAACACGCATGCGCGGATATTATTCATATCGGCGATTACGTCAGCTCGCGTGGCAGCAAGAAACATATTGCCTATGCTGCCAGCAAGGCCGCACAGGACAACCTGACGTTATCATTTGCGACGAAGCTCGCACCCAAGGTGAAAGTCAACAGCATCTCGCCAGCGTTGATGCTGTTCAACGATGATGATGGCGATGACTACAAACAGAAAGCCCTGAAAAAAAGCCTGCTCGAAAGGGAAGGCGGTATAGATGAATTTATGCAGGCGGTTGATTACCTGCTTGACAGTCAATATATCACGGGTCGTATGTTGCCCCTGGATGGTGGCCGACATCTGAAATAATCAGCCACATCTTTTGTACAGCAACCTGATGTGTCATGTAGGGACGACAATTCTGTCAGACTTCAGGTTCAACAATGCCCGGAAAAAGAAAAATACTACATATAATCAATAGATTAGTAAGTTGCCCTGTTTGGCACGGTGTCTGCCTTATCTTGTAGTGTGTTCATACACAATAACGAGCAACGACGGCCCAGGCTGCCGGGACTGCTACCAGCCCCGGTTGTCCTGGGTTTTCGTTTATCAAACTAACTTCGCCGGCACGCACGCTACCCTCCGGGTAGAATATGTAACCAATTCACCCTGCGCTTCATTTACCAGTTATTCCACTGCCACAAGGAACCATTGTTAATGGATAGAGAACTGGTTAGAAAAATGAGGTTGTATCAGTTGACCGTTGTGTTCAGCGTATTGTTTGCCCTTGTGGGATTCAGCTATAACGTATGGCGACTGGAAGTATCGGAACAAAACAACACGATTCGTATGGCATCCTTTGAGCTACTGAAGGAACTCGCCTCTCTGGAACAGTTAATTTATATAGCGCATTACGACCAGGATCTGCAGGAAGGTAGTCCAAGAAAAGGGTGGGTAAGGGTTGGTATCGCATCTGACCTTGCACGACTAACAAGCCCCGAGGTGGCGGCAAGTACGCTAACGTTAAAGCAGCAATGGACAAAAGGGTGGTCCAGTATCGCTACGGATAGGGAAACAGTGAACACGATTGTCTCCGCTATTGATTCAGCCCGTCAGGAGATCAGGCAGTTATTGGTCTCGCTGGACTAGCTTACGGATAGCTGCTGTCCAGTTTGCATATATAACGACAGGTGCTAACTTCGGCCGCATTAGCGCAATAGATACGGCTTAAGAAGCCCGCAACATACTTATTGCTTCCAGCTGAGTGAAACTTCTGCAACACGTTTACCAAAATCTTTGGCCGTTTCCAGATCGCCCGGTAAAGGACCTTCTTCCGGACTCGCATCAGAGGGTGATTGTGCCATTAAACCGGCAAACGAACCCAGGTAGTTAATGTCGTTGCGCTGTGCTGCTTTTGAATTGGAGGGGAGCATGCCGGTGCCCACCCACACCATGGAGTGCTGCATTGCCAGTGTAATCATATAGTGCAAGGTTGAGTGCTTATCACCGTTGATGGATGCCGAGTTGGTGAAGCCCGCGGCAATTTTATTCTTCCAATTCTGACCGAACCAGGGTTTGCTTGATGCGTCAGCAAACTTCTTAAATTGCCATGAAGCCATACCCATGTAGGTTGGCGAGCCAAACACGATAGCGTCTGCAGCATCCAAAATCGCCCAGTCTGATTCCTGAATGTTACCTTCACTGTCTATCTCGATGAGTTCCGGGTTGACACCATCAATAGATTCGATGCCTTCAATGACTGACCTGGCCTGTACCATGGTATGACCGTAACCACTATGAACAACAACAGCGACTTTACTCATGATTAAACTCCGTATTAATTAATTGGTATTGATTCTGGTCTTTTTCTTCTGAGTCTTGCGCCTGCGTCCACGCCCGCGCGTTTGCTCAAACAGCTCTGTGACTGAAGTGAGGAACTCACTTTTCAAATCCACGGTATCTCTGACGCCAACATCTTTGTAGTGCTTCTCTAACCAGGCTTCCATGGCATTGCGGCCTCTGTCTCTAAGCGTGGTTAAAAAGTCCCAGTCCGAGTTGAATTTACTAGCCACTGAAAATTCCAGCATGGCTTCGTCTGCACGTATGGAATGCATCAAGATATCTTTAAAATCGCATTTGTACTCTTCTTTCAGCATGTCGTACTCAATGAGTTTTTTGACAAAGGCGATAGAGCGCATTTCCTTTAACAGTGAACTGTTAAAGGTGATTTCATTTACCCTGTTCATGATGTCTGGCGCCGAGGTAGGTATTTCCGGTCTTACCATCGGGTTGATATGCAGACACAGGATGTCGCGTGGTTCGGTATGATAGAACAGCGGGAATAGTGCCGGATTACCGGAATAACCACCGTCCCAGTATGCTTCGCCATTGATCTCAACGGCTTTAAATATAAACGGCAGGCATGCCGATGCCATGGCGACATCCAGCGTGACTTCTTTGTTTTTAAACACGCGGATCTTGCCGGTACGGACATGCGTTGTACTGATAAACAGCTGCGTGCATTTGCAATTGACCAGTTCTTCAAAATCCACTGTTTTTTCGAGAATATCCCTAAGCGGATTGATATCCAGCGGGTTGGTTTGATAGGGAGAAAACATGCGCGTCATCGTGTCGAAAAAGAAAAACGCGACAGTATTATCCATGTTTAGTGATAAATGTTTTTCCAGCGGTGTCTTTTTAACAGGGTTGAATATCTGGCCGGCCTGATGAATATTCCACCAGAAATTATGCAGGGTTTCCCTGGCCATATCCGGACCGCCGCGCATCTTGCCATAGGCATAGGCGCATGCATTCATCGTCCCCGCACTGGTTGCGCAAAGTCCTTCAACATTTAAGCGGCCGTCTTCAAGCAATTTATCGAGCACACCCCACGCAAAGGCACCGTGTGCACCGCCGCCCTGCAGCGCAAGATTGATGGTTTTTTGATTTGGAGCTGCACAAGGATTCGTTGCCATAATAGTTAGCCTTCCAAATAGTCATAGAGCACGCGTCCATAAGGCAGCGTGAGGTCAGCGACAAAATGCATACCGCCAACGGTATTGAAAACCGGTAAGTCAGCGACAGGCGCGTTGACGTGAGGGATTAAATGCAGACGAGCAGGCCCGGACCAGGCACCTTTAATGGTTATATCAGTCAGGTTATAGGCAACGAGCTGGGCAATTTTGGCAGAACCATCAACATCCGGAATGATCTTCAGGTTCACTTGTGTCTTGCCAAGTTTCTCTTGTAATGTATCAACACACGAGGTGCACACTGTCTCGCCATCAAGATCGTAAGTCAGATGTTCCTGCTTGTAGCGCATAGTTCCCATTGCAACGCGCTCACCGGCATAATCAAGCGTGCCGGTCAACGTGTCTTCCACGGTAGCAAGATGGGGTTTAGCCAGCTTCTTTGGGAATCCCCAAATCTCGCGTCCACCGGCAATAGGTGGATCATCATCCAGGTACATCTGTGACGTGAAATTAACTTTTTCACCCTTGTATTGCGCCGGTATAACAATGCCGCTTTCAGTGTAATCGCCAAAACCGGAACTGTCTGGCATCTTGATGAATTCAAACAAGACTGTATTTGAACCGTCCGGTTCTAACGGTTCTGGTAGCTGGTCACGAATAATATCGCCGTCTGTTTCATAGGTGACGATAAAATATTCCCGATCAATAAAACGATAAGGTCCTTTTGGATAGCTGGGGCTGGCCAGGGGCATGGATGGGAGTTCAAGAATATCTTCCTTTCTCATGAATGTGCTCCTTTTTAAGGGTCAGTTACCTTGAAAGCATTACGGAACTAGGCGGCGGTCCAGCCGCCGTCAACAGCGATATGGGTTCCGGTTATGTTCTCGGCGTGATCACTGCATAAGAAAAGTGCGGTACCGGCCAGTTGTTCAACGGTGACAAACTTCTTCGTCCACTGTGCAGACAGCAGGACATTATTAATGACTTCGTCTTCCGTCATATTGCGCGCCCTGGCGGTGTCCTTGACCTGGCCTTCTACCAGCGGCGTCCAGACATATCCAGGGCAAATCGCATTGCAGGTGATGTTGTGCTGCGCGACTTCCAGTGCAATGGTTTTGGTGAAACCAAGCACGCCATGTTTTGCGGTGACATAGGCGCTCTTATACGGCGAAGCCACCAGCGCGTGCGCAGAAGCAATATTAATGATTCGCCCCCAGCCTTGTTTCTTCATATGCGGTATTGCCGTTCTGACTGTATGGAATGATGAAGACATATTAATGGCGATAATCGCGTCCCATTTTTCCGGCGGAAATTCTTCAACAGGTTGCACGTTCTGGATACCGGCGTTGTTGATGACGATATCTACACTGCCAAGTTCTGTTGCGGTTTGTTCTATCATTGCACTGATTTCTTCCGGCTTGCTCATGTCAGCGCCGTTATAGATAGCCTTTACACCTTTGGATGAAAGTGTCTCAATCTCCTGATCGATGGCATCCTGATCACCGAATCCATTGATAACAACATTGATTCCCGCATCGGCCAGACCTGTTGCTATACCAAGTCCAATACCACTCGTGGAGCCGGTAATAATTGCTGTTTTCCCATTTAACGGCATAACCAATTTCCTCTTTCACTATGCAAACAAATACAACGACGTCGAAGAAAGTCAGTGCGACTTTCAGTTAAAAATCCATTATCGCGCAGGGCAAATGATGATTTTGTGAAGGCGTAACTTTCATAACATATGTGGTTTACGGTTTGATGAAATGGCCTATGTGATTCGACGTTTTTTCTCTTTGGCAAAAAATACCTGAACAGATTGCATCATATTTGTGCAGAAAAACGCCATGGTTCAACAAATTAGTGCAGTCATTTTTTTGCACTACAGCTACATTAGTAAGTCCTTAAGGCATTTACCAGTAAGAGGGTAGGTAGTGACCCGTTCTCTTCAACCATTCCACTTCGCTCACATTAACACCATTGTCATTCAAGTTTTGCACAATATCCGAGTCCTTCACTGAATCACTTTTTACCTTGTTGAATATGCTAAGTATTTCAGCGTGTCGCCGACTATACACAGAATAGAGCTCTTCATGTCTTTCTGCCTCGGATATGAAATTTGACATCATCATTTGTTTGCAGGGGTTGGTTTATTTGACCAACCCCTTAACCGTTAGAAAGAATGCCTTAAAGTGCACCTTCTACGTGCCAGCGTGAGACGTTTTCAGCAACGGTGTTTTTTTCTGTTGCCACATTCTGGTTTGCTTCATCGACATAGTCCTGGATGTTTACCCGGTAAACATCTCTGAAGCGGCCGATTGCTTGCGCACCGTTATCTACGCTGTCGATGCTGACAACCGTATTAATGTCATCGGCATAGGCAGATGAGGCGATAATCGCAGACGCTGCGGATATAGCGGCAATAGTAGATTTAATTTTCATGGTCTTTCTCCTGTTTAGGTTAAATATGTAGAGTGTTTGGTTATTAGGTATAGACTATAGAATATTAAAAATTAATAGCTATTTTAAATTATTAATAGTAATGATATGCTTGTTCTATCGAAAATAAGAAATTATTAATTTTTATTAATGATTAATGCGGGCCAGGTTCTAACATTTAAGTGTTAACCAAACGAGTAAAGACATTGAGTGATATCCGGGAGCAAAAAAAACCACCTTTGCGGTGGTTTGTTTATCTGGTGGAGGCGGCGTCCGTAAAATTCAAATCCAGTAAAATCCAGTAGCGTCCAGAACTTATTGTTTTTAAATAATATTTTGATCATTTTTGTCCGATGTGATCTAATGCCTTCCAGCAGCAGCCGTACATCAAACTGTACATCAAAACGTACATCAAACTTTGGCGGAGACATTCCGGATGGCAAAAAAAGTAAAGCAATTATCAGAGGTAAAACTCAAGACATTAACAAGTCCGGGCGCTTATCCGGATGGCGATGGATTGTATTTTCAGGTAACAAAAACTGGCTCACGTTCTTGGTTCTATCGCTATCAGCATAACGGAAAACAGCGAAAGCAAGGGTTGGGTTCATATCCGACAGTAAAATTAGCAATGGCAAGAGATAAGGCAGTTGCTTGCAAGCAACTGCTGATTGATGGTATTGACCCCATTCAAGATAGGCAGCAAAAAAAACTGGCGGCTCAATTAAAGGCGAATAGCCAGAAAACTTTCCGCTTCTGCGCCGAACAGTACATCGATTCCAAGAAGGGTGAATGGAGCAATGCCAAGCATGTCTATCAGTGGACGCAATCGCTTAAACACTATGCCTATCCGATTATTGGTGACATGCCCGTGCAGGAGATCGGCATCGTGCAGATTCTCGATGTATTGCAGCCCATTTGGCAGGAAAAGACTGAAACAGCAACTCGCGTCAGACAGCGCATCGAGGCCATACTGGATTGGGCTAAAGTTCGTCAGTTCCGGTCTGGTGAAAACCCGGCTCTCTGGCGCGGCAACCTCGATAAGTTGCTCCCTAAACCTAGCAAAATACGCTCTGTTAAGCATCAGCCAGCTATGCCTTATAGCTTGTTACCTGAGTATTTTATCGAGCTACAGGAGCAAGATAGCGTGGCTGCGCTAGCACTACAGTTCATTATCCTAACGGCCACGCGTAGCGGTGAGACCCGAATGGCAAAGTGGGATGAGATAGACGGAAATATTTGGACCATTCCTGCCGAGCGTATGAAGTCTCGCCGATCATTCCGTATCCCTTTGTCTTCAGCAGCCAGGGCAGTTTTAACAAAAGTTAAAAAGAAGCAAGGTAAGGGCTCGTACGTCTTTCCCGGACGAGAATTAGGAATATCAGATACGTCAGTTAGAAACGTATTACACGGAAGACAGCCAGATTACACTGTTCACGGTTTTCGTTCGACGTTCCGAGACTGGTGCGCTGAAAAGACACATTTTCCCAGAGAACTTGCCGAAACTGCCCTAAGTCATGTTTTACAGGATAAAACAGAAGCGGCCTATCAACGAGGTGATATGTTTGAGAAGCGGCTTGAAATGATGGAAGCGTGGGCTAAATATTGTCTGAAGCAGAAAAGAAAAGGTGTAGCTAACTTAAAAATGGTAGTTTAAAAAATTTTACGCTACTTAACTTTTTGTAGGCTATTTCTAAAATTTAATCCCAGCATGCTCGCCATTTGTTCTTCAATGATAAATAGATCCATGCGACTAGTTTCACCAAAATTCAAAATATTTTTCATATGCGCAATTTTTGTATTGCCAACTGTGCCTGAAATAATAATGCGGCTGTAATCATCAAGGTGCTCTATTTGAACGGATGTCACATTTACCCCTTTTTTTAAATAACCCTCTCTTACTGTTTGAGCAAATTCGTCAATTGTTAGTTCATGATTGTAACGCCAACACTCGGCAGCGATGGAAGTAGTGCGAGTAGGACTTAATTTTGCTGCGTTAATAGAGGTGCCTAATGCACTTATTGATGTGCTCTTACGATAAGAATTCGGAAATTCCACAGAAAATTCACAATAGTTTGGTGAATATATTTTATCTTCATTAGCGAAAGCAGCGGCGCTTATCAAAAGTAAAATAGAGACTAATAGTTTCATGATCTAAATCCTCTCCATTCATCATAAACTTTCATCACTGCAACAAAACCTGGCACGTCGGAAGCACAAGAAAGGTATTCAATCTCTAATCGATGACAAAAAACACGCTTAAAACGGCTATCATCTCCTTCTGGGAACCATTCTTTTGCAGCATCTAGCATTAAATACCAATAAGCATAGGGATCCCCCATTTCCTGCATAATCCAGAGTTTTACGTCTGAACACATAGCTAATACCGACAGATGCCAATTTTCTCTCTTTAAATCAAAGAAACTGCTGTGCTGGTCAATATAGCGGTATATCCATCCTGCCACTTTTTCCGAAGAAGTCTCCTCATTACCCATTTTCTCAAGCATTGTGTTTTTCAAGACCAGTAATTCACTAGTTTCCATGACGGGTTCATTGTCTTCTTCTAGATCATCAAGATGTAGATCGACTTCTTTACTCATTGGAGTTCCTGTCTAGAAAATCTTGTCTAAAACTTATCATATTCATGGGGTTTGGGCACATCAGTCTGGTTAATCAAATGTTTACTAAGAATGCTTTGCTTTTGTAATCTGGGCTAAACCTTGGCCCTCTCATGGGGTTTGGTCTCTTGGTTAGGTAAATTAAGCACAACCTTACGCTTTCCCTCTTCAGTTATTGGCCCTGTGCTCAAGCCGCCATGTAACCTGCAGCGGCCGTTCCGATAAAGGTCGCGCCGTTTGCATGGCGTGCCAGCCCGCGTCTTTGCCTCGCAGCGTAAATCTAGTAAATACTCAGGTATATCTCCTCGCCATTCGACGTCATAAAGCTGCTTCATTTGTTTCTTAGTTGCCATATAATTGTTACTCAGTTTATTTGAACTTTTGATACTGCTTAGTACCGGGGGCAATCTCGTTACCCCCGGCGGTAGTTAGTAAGATAGCTAGGAAACCAGGCCACCACCTTGTACTAAGGGCCTGAAACTTTACCAACCTCCTGGCCCTGAAAGTGTTGCTATAAAACTCTTTCAAGGGTTGCTAGGTAGGTTTAGGTTAAGGTATAGGTCTAGGTTAAGGTTTAGCACCATTCTTTAATGATGCTACCCAACGACTATTTTCGTAAGTTCATCCACAACGCTATATTGCAGAGATTTTGGAAGAGGTCGTTGCCTAGCATCCTTTGTGACGGTTCGTACTGATGCTAGAAAAACTTTATTTCTGTACTTCCTGATTCCTATATCTCTTAACTTAGCTGGAGCACCAAATAACGCTGAATATTCTCTTACGAACGTGGAATGCCAACCTTTCGGGATGATTTCTTTTCGTTTAGTTAAACCTTTTATGTTGTAACATCGATAAAGATGCGCACCGTAATAAGGGCCGGGAGTCGTAATACGAAAAACCAGGATTAACTTCGCCGATTTTCCATAAAGATAACCCTTCCAATAGTGATGCATAACAACTTCATAAGCGCCTGGTTCAACTCTTACAGGGCGTTCATCCTCTATAGGAAAGTTTTGGTGGTCAGAAATATAAGCGATATTGGACGCATCAGAGTAATCAGTCATGGCTTAACCTCTCTGCTATCAGCAATTCTGTCATTTATCCAAGATTCGATCTCTGAATCAATCCAACCAACAGCTCTATCGCCTAGTGATATAGGTTCAGGGAAAGTGCGTTCTTTGATACGTTGATAGATACTAGAACGAGCCAGGCCAGTTCGTTCAATAACAGCTGGAAGTCTTAAAATGTTTGTTTCCATATATATCTCCTGATATGCATTGAATTACAGGCAGATATACTGAATTTTCCATGCGCCGGAAAAAGTAATTATTTTTCTGATTTTTCGGTAAATTTATTTCTTTTCTTTTAGGCGTTTAATAAAAAGTCGGTAGTCATCGGATAGTTGTTGTTTATTTCGATACTCTGATTTTGAGTAGTTTTTTATGTTTGACTTCGCAAAACTGTTTGCAACAGCCTTGTCAGAAATTCTCACTTTATTAAGTCCGGTCTGTTCTTTCTTTTCTTCAACCAAAAGTGCTCGTCTGGCTTCTATTATTGGGAGCATTTCTGAGACCAGACTTTGACTGTATTTTAGCGGTCGCCCGCGCTTCTTCTTTTTTGACACTTTAAGGATATGTAAACGTAGCTCTTCTCTTTTGTCCTCTGCAATCGCTGCTCCTATTGGTCCGTAGATTTCATATAAATCACTCGCCATTATTTCTGCAGCGGTTTTCCACTCGCTTTTTCTCCATTTAGTTTTGGGGACATCTAATAAATAATTGATTTTTTTTAACATTTCGTCAACACGACTTGCTGGAATGCCTTGGATTTTATTAGACTTTACAGTACATTTCATTTTGTATCACATAAGAGTAATACAGCATTACAATTCAAGTGGTGTGGGGAATATGCTGAACGGGGAGCTGCGTAACAAAGTCGATCAGGTCTGGGACACTTTCTGGACCGGTGGTATATCAAACCCACTTTCCGTCATTGAACAAATCACCTATTTGCTATTTGCGAAACGCATCGATGACATTCACACCAATCGTGAGGCCCAGGCTAGCCTGCTTGGAAAAAAAATAGAAAACCCGTTATTTATGAAGAAGCAGGATCACCTTCGCTGGTCACGCTTCAAAGATTTCGAGCCTGAACGAAAATTTGAAGTATTTCGAGACGAGGTCTTTCCTTTTATCAAAAATATGAATGGAAAGGCCGGTAGTTCCTATACCAAGTTCATGAAAGATGCTGTTTTCATCATCCCGACTCCGGCTTTGTTGGATAAGGTCGTAAACATGATCGACGCCATCCCGATGGAGGACCGAGACACCAAGGGAGATTTGTATGAATACATGCTGTCAAAGATTGCCACTGCCGGTAAAAACGGTCAGTTTCGTACCCCAAGACATATCATCAAAATGATGGTGGAACTCGTTGCGCCAAAGTCTGACGACATCATCTGTGACCCGGCCTGTGGCACCTGTGGCTTTCTGGTGATTGCGGCAAATTATCTGGAAGATAAGTACACTGATATATTGCTAGATAAGAAAAAGAAGCAGCATTTTCACAACGATATGTTTCATGGATCAGATTTCGATAGCTCGATGTTGCGTATAGGCGCCATGAATATGACCCTGCATGGCATCGACAATCCGCTTATAGAATACCGCGACAGCCTGAGCGAAGACCATGCCGACAAGCGTAATGCCTATACACTGATCCTGGCCAATCCGCCATTTAAGGGGTCGCTGGACTACGATGCTACGGCCAAGGATCTGCTACAAGTCAGCAAAACCAAGAAGACCGAGCTGCTTTTCATTAGTTTGTTCCTCAAACAACTGAAACCCGGAGGACGTTGTGCTTGTATTGTTCCGGATGGAGTACTGTTTGGATCAAGCAAGGCGCATCAGGAACTACGCAGAACTCTAGTAGAAGATCAAAAACTGGACGCAGTCATTTCCATGCCCTCTGGCGTGTTCAAACCCTATGCCGGTGTTTCCACCGCCATCCTCGTCTTCACCCGCACCGATTCCGGCGGTACAGATAAGACCTTTTTCTACGACATGCAGGCCGATGGCCTTAGCCTCGACGACAAGCGCGAACCGATCAAGGACAACGACATCCCTGATATCATCGCGCAGTATAAAAAGTGGCAGGAAACAGGCAAAGGACTCAGCGATAAAAAGGCCAGGGCCTTCGTGGTGGATAAGGCCGACATTGCTGCGAACAAATACGACCTTTCAATCAACCGTTACAAAGTAACTGCCTACGAAGAGGTAGAGTATGAGTCGCCCATAAAGATTTTGGATCAATTGGAACTGCTCGAAACAGACATACAAAAAGATCTGAAGGATTTGAGGCGAATGTTGTGATTCGTGCTGAACTATTTAGTGATAAATGGCCACAAGTACGGCTTGGAGATGTGGTTGAATTTCTTGATCACAAGCGCAAACCTATTACAGCAAAAGATCGTATTCCGGGCCCATATCCTTACTACGGCGCAAATGGACAGCAAGACTCTGTTGATGGATATATTTTTGATGAGCCATTGGTTTTGGTTGCTGAAGACGGTGGCTACTTTGGTGACCCCAATAGAACAATCGCATATCAAGTAGAAGGGAAGTGCTGGGTAAATAACCATGCTCATGTTTTAAGACCAACCTCTAAGATCGATATTCGTTATTTATGTCGCCATTTAGAAAAATATGATGTTCGCCCTTACATAAATGGTGCAACAAGAGAAAAGCTCAACAAGGGCACAGCTCAGGAATTAATAATTTCACTCCCACCTCTGGAAGAACAAAAACGCATCGCTAAGATACTGGACAAGGCCGATGCCATACGCCGCAAACGCCAGCAAGCCATCTCCCTCACTGACCAACTCCTCCGTTCCGTCTTTCTTGATATTTTTGGTGATCCGGTAACGAATCCGAAGGGGTGGGAAAAGTTAAGGCTTGAGGATGTTGTAAACAAAGTAATTGATTGTCCACATTCAACACCAAAATGGAAAGAATTAGGAAAGATAGCAATTAGAACATCAAACCTCACTGCTGGAGGTTGGAACTGGGAAGATACTCGCTATGTTAGCGATGAAGAGTTTCACGATAGATCAAAGCGTGCCTATGTAAAGCCGGGAGATGTAGTCCTTAGTCGTGAGGGAACAGTAGGTATTGCGGCAATCGTAGAAGAAAATATGGAAATATGTCTGGGTCAAAGACTTGTTCAGCTTGTTCCAGATTCTAGTACAGTGATTAGCGAGTACCTTTTACACATCCTGCTTTACGAACTGGAGCCAGAAAGAATTGAACGGGTAATGGTTGGGGCGACTTCAAAGCATATTAATGTAAAAGAATTGAGGACAATGAACATACCAGTTCCACCAATGGAAACTCAGGAAAAATTCAAAGATGTAATTGATCAGATATGCGCGTTAAGATTAAAGTTTAATATCCACTTCGACAAACATAATGATCTATTCAACTCGTTAACTCAGAAAGCCTTCTCTGGCGCACTGAGTAAACAAGTTAAAGCAGCGTAAAACGAGTGCACAAGGATAGTGGATAATAAAAGCAGTAACTTTAAATTTTTATCTGAACACTGGGCCTTCCTTCTAGACGATGCCCGGCAGGTAGAGAGTTATGCCCTTCGTGATCCCCGCGCCGCTGCTATCTTTGCCCGCCGCACCCTGGAGCGTTCCCTCAAGTGGCTGTTCGACAACGATACTGCCCTAAAAGCCCCCTATGAAAAAAGCTTGGCGGCGATGATTCATGAGCCAACCTTTGCCAACAACATCAAGAAAGGCCTGTTTCATGACATCAAGTTTATCCACCGACTTGGTAACGTGGCTGTTCATGGTGATCAAAATATCTCTGCCGAGGAAAGCCTAAAAGCCATTGTTGCCCTACATTCTTTTTTAGGCTGGCTTGCACGTGTTTACACACGTGAAGGCGCAAAACCTGAACAGTTTCGCGCGAGTTTATTACCAAAGTCGGAAACAAATGAACCGGAATTAACCAAATCCGAATTAGATAAAATTCAGCAGGATCTGGAAGCCAAGGACAAGGCACACGAAGCTGCACAAAGAAAGCTGGAACAGTCTGAAGCAGAGCTGAGAGAACTAAAAGAACAACTTGCGCTGTTACAACAAGTTAAAGAAGCTAAACAGAAAACAATAGGTAGCGATGAATATACGGAAGCCGAAACGCGCGAGTTAATCATAGATATAATGCTGCGCGAGGCCGGTTGGGATCCCAAGGTCGAGGATACTGAAGAATTTGAAGTCACGGACTGCATGCCGACCTCATCTGGCGAAAAAACCGGCACTGGCTATGTCGACTATGTGCTATGGGGACTGGATGGAAAACCACTTGCGCTGGTCGAGGCAAAGAAAACAAAAATCAGTCCAAAACAGGGTAAGCGACAAGCAGAGCTTTACGCAGACTGCCTGGAAAAGCATTTCGGACAGCGCCCGATCATCTATTACTCAAACGGTTACACCACCTGGATGTGGGACGATACGTTCTATCCACCTCGTGAGGTACAAGGGTTTGCTAACCGCGATGAACTACAGTGGCGTATCAACCAACGGAGCAGTCGACAAGACCTTGCACGGTTACAACCCAAAAACGAGATAGTAGCCCGCCACTATCAACTAGAGGCTGCCGCTCGCGTCATGGATGAGTACGGAGCACAGCGAAAAAGAAAAAGCCTTATTGTGATGGCCACTGGCACTGGAAAGACGAGGCTTGCTATTGCCCTGGTAGATATGTTGATGCGGGCAAACTGGGCCAGACGTGTATTATTCCTCGCTGACCGCATTGCGCTAGTGAATCAGGCTAAACGCGAGTTCAATAAGCACTTACCGCATGTCTCTGTCGCTAGTCTATTAGATAAGAAGCAAGAAGAGGCCCGTGTGGTGTTCTCGACTTATCCCACCATGCTGAACTGCATAGACGGGACGCGCAAAGACATTAAGGAAACTTTTAGCGTGGCTCATTTCGATCTTGTCATAATCGATGAGGCACATCGTTCCGTGTATCAAAAATACGGTGCGATATTCGATTATTTTGATTCATTATTGCTTGGGCTCACGGCCACTCCCAGGGGAGAGGTCGATAGAAACACCTACAAACTCTTTGAGCTGGATAATCATCAGCCAACTTATGCCTATGAGTTAGAAGAAGCGGTCAAGGATGGCTTTCTGGTGCCACCCCGTGCCATTTCGGTGCCGCTCAAATTTCAGCGTGAAGGGATCAAATATCATGACTTGTCTCCTGAGGAACAAGAGGAGTACGAATTACAAGAACGCTTTTACGATGACGAGACAGGCCAACTCATTGAACAGATAGATGCGCCTGCTTTGAATCAATGGTTGTTTAATAAGGATACGGTCGACAAGGTGCTGATGCACCTGATGGAAAACGGCATAAAGATCGAGGGCGGTGATAAATTAGGTAAAACCATTATCTTCGCCAAGAATACCAAGCATGCCGATTTTATCGTGGAACGATTTGATAAGAATTATCCGCACTACGCGGGAAAGTTCTGTCAGAAAATTGACTTCTCAGTGAAATATGCGCAAAGCCTCATCGACGAGTTCAGTATTAAGGAGAAGTACCCGCAAATCGCTGTATCTGTGGATATGCTCGACACAGGCATCGATGTGCCTGAGATTGTAAACCTCGTCTTTTTTAAGCTGGTACGCTCAAAAACCAAATTCTGGCAGATGATAGGTCGTGGCACGAGGTTATGTGAAGACTTGTTCGGCCCAGGACAGCATAAATCCGAGTTTGTGGTGTTCGATTATTGCCAAAACCTTGAGTTCTTCGATGCCAATCCAGATGGTTATGACAGTAAATTACAGGAACCGATCCGTCAGAAGATATTTAAGCGACGTTTGGAATTGGCAGCTGGCATACAGGGTAGCGGGACTGATGATAAATCCTCGCTCGAACTCTCGGAAATCCTCAAAGATCAGATGCAGAGCATTGTCCAATCTATGAATCTGGATAATTTTATTGTCAGAAAACACCGTAAAGAGGTGGAAACCTATGCAAAACGCGATGCCTGGAAGGAGTTAACTGAGAAGGACCTTGAGGCTATCTCTGACAAATTGACAAATCTTCCATCACCTGATGAGGATGACGAATATGCTAGACGTTTTGATTTGCTGATTCTCAATCTACAGTTGGCAATATTGCAGGCTAATCCCACACAGCAGACCTATCAGGAAAAAATGATCAATATTGCAAAGGATTTAGAGAGTAAATCCACAATCCCTGCTGTTTCCAAACAACTCGAACTCTTACTTGATATTCAGACGGCGTCCTGGTGGCAAGACGTTACTTTAAGAATGCTCGAAGAAGTGCGAGTTCGTCTTAGAGAACTAGTTCGTTTCATAGATCCGGATGAGGCTAAAGAAGATGTATTCACCAATTTTGAGGATGAGATAGGTGAAGAAGCCGGTGATTATAAAATCGTCACTATGGATGAAAGACTTAGAGACTACCGCGAGCGGGTGCAGAGTTTTATCCGTGAGCATCAGGATCATATTGCTATACGGCGACTTAAAAATAACGAACCTGTCTCTAGGAAAGATATTGAGTCACTTGAAGACATACTGTTTGCGGCAGACGGACCTATTCCTAGAGCAGAATATGAAAAGCAATTCGGTGGTACACCGGTAGGTTATTTAGTGCGCTCTGTTGTAGGCCTTGATCGTAATGCTGCGAAGGCTGCTTTTGCTGAATTTCTTAGTGAAGCACCCCTGCATCCAGACCAGATCACCTTTCTCGATGAGGTAGTCAATTATCTGGCTAAAAATGGCATTATGGAGCCCAAGACGGTCTTCGATAACCCATTTACTAATATTAATGACCAGGGCGTGATAGGTGTTTTTGGAGAGGATGCGAGCAAAAAAATCATCGAGAGAATCCAGTCGATTAATGATAATGCTGATGTGGCTTGATTATATTATTTATGTTGCGTAACAACTATAAGGCTATATCCAAAAGGAAATAGTACTGAACAGAGAGAGACTGAAAATTAGAGAGTTGCATGAAAGAGACACAGAGTTAACAGTTCAGTCGGTAGGGACATTTTTATTTGAGCTAGGTTGGGCAAACTGGTAAGCCGTTCCGCCCAGACAGGCAAGTTTTTGAACCTTATTCTGTGAATTAACTAAAAAATATTTCATACTATGTAAAATAATAATTAGATTTATTTAAACACATAACCAACTGATTTTATTGAAGATGGCTAGCTCAGAACAACTTAAAGCATTATTACTCTCCCATATGGAGGGCGACAATGATCGTTTTTTGTCGATTGCTATGCAGGTGGCCGCCCATGAAGCCCGAATAGGACATGGGAAATTAGCTCTCGAATTGCGCGATATTATTGAAAAGGCAAAAAAACGAGCCAAAACGGCAGCTCCAGTACCAATAGCCAAAGGACTCAAGGATACTTCTGGGTTGCTTTATGCGACTACACCCCAGGTGCGGCTAAATGATCTGGTAACAACAGATGAAGTTCTGGAGAAGTTAAAACGTGTTATTCGCGAGCAACGCCACCTTAGCAAACTGAAGAGTCATGGGCTTGCACCACGTCGCAAGTTGCTTTTGGTTGGTCCTCCTGGTACTGGCAAAACCTTCACTGCTTCAATCATGGCTGGAGAACTTGGATATCCTCTCTTTCAGGTGCGTTTAGATGCACTTATCACCAAATTTATGGGTGAAACTTCAGCTAAGTTGCGTCAAATTTTTGATGCGATTCGTGATGTACGAGGTGTTTACTTTTTCGATGAGTTCGATGCGTTGGGTACGCAGAGAGCAACCTCTAATGATGTTGGCGAAGCGCGTCGAACACTTAATAGTTTTCTGCAGATGATCGAGCAAGATGATTCTAACAGCGTAATTTTTTGTGCAACTAATCATCCACAAATACTTGATTATGCTCTGTTCCGTAGGTTTGATGACGTTATTCAATATCATCTTCCGACTAGTAAAGAAATTATGAGTCTTTTTAAAAGACGGCTTTCTCCTTACGTCAATGATACGTTTCACTGGAGTGATGTTACCCAAAAGGCTGAAGGACTCAGTAGTGCTGAAGTTACTTTGGTTGCGGAGGATGCCATAAAAGAACTGCTTATTAACGAACATGATAAAATAACAGAGGCAATGATTGAATCCGCAATAAACGACCGACGCGGAATGAGTCACGAAAGACATAAATCCTAAATTAAGGAAATTTAATGGCGGAAAACAAGGATGTAAAACCCCATATTTATTTAGGTTCTACGGGAAAGCCTGAACGCTTTACTTCTCCTTCTACAGGAGGCGGTCGTAAACCAGACATTCCAGTTCGGAACCGCCAACAGCATGGCCATGAACTCATTGAACAGTTGAGGGTTGTCGAACAACGACAAGCTACACTGAGTAAAGAAGCCGTACAGTATGAGCTGGAATCTGTTGTTGGTATTCAAGTTGAGTTTGAAAGTTTTCCTGAAATTGAACTTGCTGTAGAAAGTCTTGCTGATGCTAGACAGAAAATTGAATTATTGAATGTCACTTCTCGAGACAACAAAATTTATGCCACCATCTTTGTGCCAGAAGGAAAGTTAACGTCCATAGAAACCAAATTACAGGCCTACTTAGAAGAGAAAAAAGACTCATCTGGAAAACCACGAGACAATCGCAAGTTGATAGATGCGATACAGTCTTTTCGTACGGCGGCACTAGAGGCTTTATGGACCGACGACCAAGAACAATTTCCTGAAAATCCTGAAGAGGCATTTTGGTGGGAAATATGGCTGCCAGTACGTGATAACCGGCTAGCTGTACTGCATGATTTTCAGCGTCTAGCGGAAGCTGTAGAAATATCTGTTTCTAAACAGGTTCTGCAATTTCCCGAACGCTCAGTTCTATTAGCAAGGGGTAATAAGCGCCAGTTTTCTAGTAATACTTTATTACTGAATACTATTTCTGAACTTCGTCGAGCAAAGGAAACAGCTTCGTTTTTCGATGAGCTATCACTAGAAGAACAGCAGAAGTGGGTAGAGGATTTACTCGGTCGGCTAGTTCAACCGCAGGATCCTGAAACTGTGCCCTATGTTTGTATATTGGACACAGGAGTAAATATTGGACATCCATTATTAGAGTCCTTCATTGATCCAGCAGATCAGTTGACGATTGATACTGATTGGTCATCTGCCGATGATGATGGTCACGGTACTGGTATGGCAGGACTTGCGGCTTGGGGTGATCTTACGTTAGCACTTAATGGTACAGAGACAGTCGCGATCAACCATAGATTGGAGTCAGTTAAGGTTTTGCGCTACCCCAATGACAATGAGGGCAAGCATCTAGGGACGGTGACTACTGAAGGCGTTGCGACTCCAGAGATTCAAGAACCATTACGCACTCGGGTTTTCTCCATGGCGCTCTCGGCTACTGATGCCCGCGACCGAGGGAGACCTTCAGCATGGTCTGCCACTCTAGACAGTTTGGCAGTTGATTATATGGGTGAAAATCAGACTCCCAGGCTCTTTACAGTGTCAGAAGGCAATTCCGGTGATGATCTGAATGCGATGGCGGAATACCCTGACTATAACCTCTTACAGGACATTCATGATCCGGGGCAGGCCTGGAATGTGTTGACTGTCGGTGCCTTTACTCAAAAGGACATTATTGTCGAACCCGATTGTTTAGACTATGAACCTCTTGCGCCTACGGGAGGGCTGTCACCTTTCAGTACAACTTCAGTTACTTGGCAAAATTCAGCACCACTGAAACCGGAAGTTGTTTTCGAGGGCGGCAACATCGGTAAAGATGAAATTAGTTGTGCTGCTATTCCAAGTCTGAGTTTATTGACGACGTATCATCAACCTTTACAGCGTTTATTTTCTACATTTTATGCGACCAGTGCTGCGACAGCATTGGCAAGCCGTTTTGCTGCAAATATCTACGCACAATATCCAGGTTTATGGCCTGAAACAGTACGGGCATTAATTATTCATTCAGCGGAATGGACCGATACTATGGTTGCTCAGTTTTCTCATGGAAACACCGAAAGGCAACGCGCACATCACAGAGTTCGTTGTGTTGGTTATGGAGTACCTAATTTGGAACGGGCACTGTGGAGTGCAAATAACTCATTGGCTTTGATCGTTGAAGACAAATTGCAGCCTTTCGATAAGTTTGAGGGAGAAATCAAAACAAGAGACATGCATTTGCATGAGCTTCCTTGGCCGAAAGATGCACTTCAAGAATTGGGCGAGACTGAGGTCAAAATGACTGTGACACTTTCTTATTTCATAGAACCAAACCCATCTAGCCGAACAGTGAGTGGAAAATACAGTTACCAAAGTCATGGATTACGTTTTGATGTGAAAAGACAACTTGAGTCTGTCGATCGGTTCAGGAAACGAATTAACCGTCAGGCAAGGGATGAAGAAGAAGGAACGATAAGAGCCCCTGCAGATCCAGATTGGCTAATTGGATCACAGTTCAGGCACAAGGGATCTATTCATAAAGATGTGTGGTCTGGAAAGGCTGCTGATCTCGCGGAGCGAGGGCAAATTGTCGTTTATCCCGCAATGGGTTGGTGGCGTACAAGAAGAAAACTAGATAGATACAACAAAGAAGCGCGTTATGCTTTGATCGTTACGATTTCTGTGCCAGATGTCGATGTTGATATTTATAGCGAAATATCCGCTCTAATTACTACTGAAGCAATTACAGTTTAGAATTTGAATGAGTAAAATTTGTACATCAAAACGTACATTATTTGATTCTTAAAAATAAAAAACCCATATGAAACAATATCATATGGGTATTTTTTGGTGGAGGCGGCGGGAGTCGAACCCGCGTCCGTAAATCTTCTGCCATTGGATCTACATGCTTAGCCGACTCTTTGAATTTAACTGGCTGCTACCCGAACGGCAGGGAAGACAGACAGCGATTCCGGAAAGAATTTAACAAATCCACCCCGGACGAGCTTCATTGCGATCTTGTGTAAGTCGACGCCTGGGTCTGAGTGCACAAGCACAACTTCAGTCAGACGGCACTATAACTGGTTATTAAGCAGCTAGTGCGTAGTTGTCTTCGTTGGCAACTATAAAGTGTGCAGCTGTATTTACGAGGTGATCTGCGCCTCGGCATGCCCCTCAGGTTTGTTATCCACGTCGAAGCCAGTACGCCCCCGTTTCGGATTGCCTGAAAGTAGCGACAATATTGGACGATTATTCCCATATATCAAGGTTTAATCGCCGAAGTTTTCTATAGCATTGATTTTATTGATATATTTAGACTCAATTTTTACGACAAAGTTTCTGACAGGCTTAAAGTTTCCACATTGATAGCCGTTACTTTGTTATGAATAAAACAAGTCTGTTCCTCTGGTAAACCCTTTATGAATGCTAATAATCTTTTTAGTCAGGTTGTCGATCTCACGGCAATCAGAGATGTTGAATTACTTGAATACAGTTTACTGCGCACCCTGGATCAATTTCTCAAACCGCTCGATCTACGTATCTTGCGTATGGACACTCAACATATATTGCGCGGCCAAATCGTATTTAGCCATGATCAATGTCGTGTTTCGCATACGCATGAATTGATACTGGACCAGACAGTTAGCGATATGTTGGAGCATATGCAGGTTAACGATGCATGCGAGTATACGATTAATAAAGAGGACGGCTACTTGACGATTTATCATTTACACAAGACAGCAGCCTCTAATCTGTATATACAGATTCTTAACCACGACCGGCTTTCCAGGCAAAACAGGCATTTTTTGATGGGCATGTTGGAGATTTTCAAGAATTATGTCGGCCTGCTTGCAGAAAGCATTACCGATCCATTGACAGGGTTACTTAATCGCAAGTCATTTGATGGCGCAATGGATAAGATCTACAACATGCTTCCCAAGCATGAAGAAAATGACCAGTATGCATTGGATGATGAGTTTCGGCAGCACCAGCCAGACAGTTACTGGCTGGTGATGCTTGATATCGACCACTTTAAACAAATCAACGATACATTCGGCCATGTCTATGGCGATGATGTATTGATTTTATTGTCCCGGATAATTCGTGGCAGTTTTCGTAATGAAGACCTGATATTTCGCTTTGGTGGTGAGGAATTTGTACTACTTATTCAGTGCGAAAGTGCCGATAGCGCCAGCCTCGACTTGAAACGACTTTTGGAACGGGTTGAAAATCATCACTTTCCACGTGTGGAGAAAGTGACATTAAGTGCGGGTGCAGTTGCTATTGATAGATATACCTTTTCTGGAACGCTGCTGGAATATGCCGATCAGGCACTCTACGCCAGCAAGGAAAATGGCAGGAACCAGGTCACATTTTTTGAAGACTTAATTGCTGCAGGTGACATCAACAAACAGACGCTATGCACTGGTGATGTCGAACTGTTTTAAGACAAGCCTTACATAGTTACCAGTTGCACAAGCGTATACGGCTAGTTATTTCCTGATAATCCTCGCCTTCTGCCTTTCCCAGTCGCGTGCTTTGATAGCCTGGCGTTTATCGTGTTCTTTCTTGCCCTTGGCCACGCCGATCTCCAGTTTGACCTTGCCGTTTTTCCAGTACATGGCAGTAGGCACCAGTGCATAGCCCTTTCTTTCGACAGCCCCGATGAGCTTGTTGATTTCTTCCCTGTGCATGAGCAGTTTACGGGTACGCGTAGGATCAGCGTTAATATGAGTTGATACGGTAGGTAATGGGGTAATGAGTGCACCAAATAAAAAGGCTTCATCGTTTTTAAGCATGATGTAACTTTCAACTATTTGTACTTTACCCGCGCGCAGGCTTTTTACCTCCCAGCCTTGCAAAGCAATACCGGCCTCGTAGCGTTCCTCGATAAAGTAATCGTGGCGGGCCTTCTTGTTGAGCACGATAGTACTGCCGCCACTGGATTTGGTTTTACTCATGATTGCTTGCCTGTGTGTTGCAGCGGATTATAACAGGACTGGCTTTATTGATAAGCACGGGCCTGGACGCGGGATTATTTTTGCTTTTGCTGAATAGCGAGACAGGCCTGGTTGCGTAATGTCTTGAAAAAGCCCAGTGCTTCCATGGAAATACTGATCGAACTATCGTCGTTGTCAGCATAAATCACACCCAGGCAACGCTTGTTGACCACTAGCGGGTACAGCACAATGGTAGTGGGGCTGGTCAGTTTTCTGACCCATGTGGGTACGCGGTCTTTATATTGTTCCGAGTTAACGTCAAGAATGATGTATTCCTTGCCTTTTCTGACCGAAGCAACGAAAACGTCATCACCGCTGTCTACCACGTACCTGAAGCGTGGCATGATATCGTCGATGTTTTTACCAAAACCAAACCGCGCGGAAACCTGTTTTGTCCTGGGATCCAGCAGGGCAAACAGCACACGGTTAAAACCCATACCCCTGTATATCGTTTCCAGTACCATGGTCAGAACGTCGTTAATATTGTAATCATTTAACATGGTATTGGTGATTTCGGATATGCCATTAACCAGAATATCCTGAAGGTTTTCTTCACCCGTTTTTTGCGTGGTGCTGTCTGTTTCGATGATCAAGCCAGCATCGTTTTCTGCCTGTTGCTTAACCTCGGTTTGCCACTTGTCCTGTTCAGTTTGCTGCTCTGTTTTTCTGCGAATGTTTTCAAACACCGTCACCTTGCTGGTATCAATATTCAGTATCCGCGTAAACTCGTCTGCTTCCTTGATAGAAGATTCCAGTAATCTGGCTATTTTGTCATCGGTGATATTCAATGCCTCTTTATAACGACCGACCAATCTTGTATAGGCATCGTTAGTTTCAATTTCGTTACTGGTGATCGCGCAAAGCTCATTGGCAAAGCAGGAAAGCTGGCGCATCGCTTCTCTACTATTTTTTGGCGGTGAAACCGCACCTTCCGGCAGTGCTCTCATACTGTCACTGATGATGCCGGGTAGTTTCCATTCACTAGCAATGCCCAGCCCCAACTCCTCGTAAGTAACGCCCAGTACGGAACGCATGGCCTGATTTTCATCAATTCCCTTGCTCTGAACCAGTGATTTCATTGCCGCATAGTCTTCCGGGAAGTAGTAAATCGTCAGTAATTGACCCAGCAAGTGGAACATGGCGCTGATAAAACATGTTTCCACATGGTCATCTTGCAGATTGTTAAGCGTTTTGGAATGTTCACGGGCAATGATGCCGCTCATTAATGCCTTGTAGGCAGCATTTTTCAAGTCGTTGGCCTGTTCGCTATTCTGCAGATGCTCAAACAGGATGATACTGAGTACTGCCGCGCGAACCTGTTCATAACCAAGGATAACGATAGCCCGCGATACCGTTGTTATTTCACCACCAAACTGGCCATAGAATGATGAGTTAACCAACCTGAGCAGCTTTGTGGTGAGTGCATAGTCTTTCAGGATGATATTGGATAATTCATTGGCCGAGCTCTTGGTCGAACCTGATGTTTTCTGGTTCAGTTCCGAGATGTTACTGGATATCGCAGGAAAGTCCTGTTTGCGTTTCATTCGTCTTAACAGGAAATCTACCGCACTGGCTTTAGTATTGTCAGATGACGTTGGTTCAGCAATATCAGCGGTCAGGAATTTCTTTATCGCTTCCTGCATTTCTATGGTATTGCTATAGCGATCTGCAGGATCGACGGCAAGTGCTTTCAGGCAAATAGTATCGAGTTCCTCGTCCAGTTTTGAATTGCGTTTTGAAGGCGGCACCAGTTCATTGTTGTTAATCTTGTACGCTACTGTCGCCACATTTGTCGCACTGTATGCCTTGTGGCCGGTTAACATTTCATATAGCAATAAGCCACATGCATAGATGTCTACCGCTGGCGTCAGTTCACTGTTGTTTAATTGTTCCGGTGCCATGTAGCTGGCGGTACCTGTTATCGTGTTATCAACATTTGCCTCTCCAACAATAATGGCAATGCCGAAGTCCATGATATGGGCAAGACCTTCCTTGTCTATCATCAGGTTCGAGGGGTTTAGATCGCGGTGAATTATCTGTTGGCGGTGGGCATAACCAATGCCATCCAGTACCTGGTTAATCATTTTGATGGCTTCGTATTGTGATAACGGGCCTGTTGCTGCAAGTTTATCTTGCAGTTGTTCACCTTCGTAGTATTGGTAGACGAGGTAAGGTATCTCGTGATCAAAACCTATTTCATACAAGGGAATAATATGCGGATGAGTCAATTGACTTACATGTCGGGCTTCCTGCGTTAACTGCTCTGCACTGCGTTGCTGGTTGTCCAGTGTTTTTATGGCAACCTTGCGGCCGAGTTTGGTGTCCTCGGCAAGGTAGACGACACCCTGCGCGCCTTGCCCAAGTATATTGATTGGCTGAAACCGTCCTATGGTTTTTGGTAGTGAATTGGCGCCGGTATTTTTTGCTGGTGCTCCAGGCATGTGTCAGTCTCGTCATTCCCTAGTCTAAATAGCGACAAAAAGTCAGTTTTCTTGAGCGTTGGAATCACTTTTTATGCGACTTGTGAAGCAGTCTGATTTCACGGAAAATACTTAAAAAAAAGTTACTTATGTCTGCCAAACGCACTTCAATTCATGGTCAATGGTCCTCACGCTGGGCCTTTATTCTCGCTGCCACCGGGTCTGCGGTAGGGCTAGGTAATATCTGGCGCTTTCCGTACCTTGCTGGTGAAAATGGCGGTGGGGCATTTGTGCTCGTCTACCTGTTTTTTGTACTCATAGTAGGCATTCCCATCATGATGGCCGAGATCCTGCTTGGTCGGCGCGGTCGCCAGAGCCCGATTAACACGATGTTGACACTCGCCGAGGAAGAAGGCTTGAGCAAGCACTGGCATCTGCTTGGCTGGATGGGCGTCGTTGCCGGTTTTATTATCCTGTCTTATTACAGTGTTATCGCTGGCTGGACGCTGGCCTACACATTCAGGACCGGGGCTGGGTTGTTTGTCGATGCCGATGCGCAGCTAACAGAAAAAATATTTTCTGATTTGGTCGCCGACCCTGAAAAATTACTGGCCTGGCATACATCATTTATCATGATGACAATCATCGTTGTATCGCGCGGCGTAAAGAGTGGACTGGAGAAAGCTGTGCGTTTCCTGATGCCAGCGCTGTTTATCCTGCTGTTACTCATGGTCGGTTATGCCATGAGTACTGAAAAATTTACCGAAGGTCTGGAGTATCTGTTCGTTCCGGATTTTGAGCGGCTTGCTGAGAAAAACCTGTTTTCAGATATCCTGTTACCGGCGCTGGGCCAGGCGTTTTTCAGTCTCAGCCTGGGAATGGGCGCCATCATGATCTATGGTTCTTACCTGTCACAACAGTCATCCATTGTCGGTACCAGTGTCAGTATTGCCATTGCCGACACCTCTGTTGCCATCCTTGCCGGTATAGCGATCTTTCCGATTGTATTCAGCTATGGGCTCGAACCGGGCGGTGGCCCCGGCTTGATCTTTGTCTCGCTGCCCATTGCTTTTGGTCAAATGCCGTTCGGTACATTTTTTGGTTGCCTGTTCTTCGTGCTATTAATGTTTGCGGCATGGACCTCTGGTATTTCGTTGCTGGAACCGGCAGTGACATGGTTAGTGGAAAACAGGAGCATGCATCGGGTTAAAGCCACGGCTTATGCCGGTGTCGTCGTGTGGCTGCTTGGAATTGTTACCGTTTTATCTTTTAATCATTGGGCTTTTTCCTTTTCCTTTGCCGGAACGGTTAAGGAAAATGGCATGTTTGATATCTTCGATATTCTGACAGCCAATATCATGTTGCCATTGGGTGGATTGCTGGTGGCCATCTTTGCATCCTGGTTGATGTCGAGACAGTCAACAGTCGATGAACTTGGCCTGGGTGATAGTGTGATGTACCAGGCATGGCGATTTTCAATTCGTTATATTGCGCCAGTTGGTGTGATTTTCATCTTTTTACACGCCATTGGTTTTTTTAAGCTACTTGGTCTTATTCAGTAATTGTGGCAAGGATTCATAAGCAGGAGCGGGTGCCGTACAGCGCAGATGAAATGTTTGCGCTGGTGAATGACATTGAGTCTTATCCGGATTTTTTACCCTGGTGCAGTTCAACCAACGTGATTGAAAACCATGGTGACTCACTGGTTGCTTCCGTGTCTATTGCCATCGGTAAAATCAGGCAAACTTTTACCACCGCAAACCAGATGCAGGATAGCGAGGCTATTGTCATGCGTCTGGTAGAAGGGCCATTCAAGCAATTAAGTGGTCACTGGCAGTTTAAACGCATGGAAGGCGATAATTGTGTGGTATCACTTGATATGCAATTTGAGTTCAAGAACAAGCTGGTCAAGCATACGTTGGGTCATGCCTTTCACAAGATCACGGACTCACTCGTGGATGCGTTTATCCTGCGTGCAGAAAATGTCTATGGCCGCCGTCATTAGTTCAATGGTCAAGAGCATAACAGTAGAAGTCGTCTATATCATTCCACAGGAGCAGGTCATCATTAATCTACAGGTGCCATCCGACTCGACGATAGGGCAGGTAATTGACTATTCAGGACTACTGGAACGGTTTCCCGATATTGATCTGGCAACCGCTAAGGTGGGGGTATTTAATGAATTTCGGGCGTTAACGGATAAGATAGAGGCTGGCGATCGAATTGAAATTTATCGTCCGTTACAAGCCGATCCTAAACAGGCACGACGTCGCAGGGCAGAGAAAAACTAGTCGCCAGGCGTAATGCTGTCCCACATACGTCTGAAAAAACCTTCTTTTTTCTTGCTACCCCTGGGTACGACAACAGACTCTTCGCCTGTGACGATTTCATTACCCGTGCGGCGTTCACTGGCGGGCTGAACATCACCGGTAACATGGCTCAGCTTGTCGCCTTTAAAGTGCAGGGTAATGTGGCGCTGCTCCCTGACTTTTCCACCTGGTTGATAGCTATAAATATATTCCCAGCGGTCTGCATGAAACGGATCAATGATGACCGGCGTGCCCATGATAAATTGGACCTGTTGCTTGTCCATGCCCGGTTGTAGCCGGTCCAGCATTTCCTGTTCTATTACGTTCCCCTGCTGGACATCAATCTTGTAAAGCAGCGGCATATTGTAGCCGCCATCAAAACTACGCGAACAGGCGCTTAGTGTTAAAAGGAAGATCAGGACTGCGGGGCTGTGTTTCATTAGTGATATTGAGGAAAGTGCTATTACATTCAAGAGCATACCTGTTGCTGCACATTTCCACAACGACAATTAAATTCAATTACTCTATACTTTAACAAGTTTTTTTGACGCATTTCTGCCTACCTGGAGGCAACCATGGAAGCGATTGATTTAAAAAAAGCCGGGCTCAAGGCTACCTTGCCCAGAATCAGAATTCTGGAAATTCTTGAAGACTCCGAGGATGCGCATCTAAGCGCGGAAGATGTGTACAAGACCTTGCTGGATGCTGGCGAAGAAGTTGGCCTCGCAACCGTTTATCGGGTACTTACCCAGTTTGAATCAGCCGGCCTTGTCATGAGGCATAATTTTGATTCCGGCCATTCTGTCTTTGAACTTGATCGTGGGGAGCACCACGACCATATGGTCTGTGTCGATACGGGTAAGGTCGTTGAATTTCATAATGATGAAATTGAGCGGCTGCAACAGGAAATCGCAAAGAAGCACGGCTTCGAACTCGTCGATCACAGCCTGGTGTTGTACGTCAAGCCAAAATAGGTTTTTACTTAATACACCGAGCGGCGGCTGTAACGCATAAAAAAGCGAAATAACATCGGTATTACAAACAACGTTAGCACTGTCGAGAAGGCCAGCCCCCAGACAATGGCGGTGGCGACTGGCCCCCAGATCAATGATTCCCCTGCCAGTCCTGTGGCCAATGAAAACAGGCCGGCAATTGTCGTCAGCGAGGTTATCAATACCGGAATTACCCGACGACGTGCAGCATAGATTGTTGCATGCAACAGGCTCATGCCTTTTTCAAGGCGTGCATTGCCCGCAGAAATCAGCACAATGGCCGCATTAACAGAGATTCCAGCCAGGGCCACCACGCCATACAGTGTATAAAGACTGAGCGGGTTGCCAGTTACCAGCAGCCCAAGTACCACACCGGTAAAGGCCAGCGGTACTGTGACGAGTATCATGAACGGTTGCCAGTAGCTTCTGAACTGCGTACCAAGAATGATGTAAATCAGGCCGACACCAAGTAGAAACAGCATCGCCATGGCATCCAGGCTTTCCTTGATGTCATCAAGCTCACCTGAAAAATCGAGATCGACTGAGGGGAACTCCCTTTGTAGTTGTCGCCACTCTTCTTCGATCAGTTTATTTGCAGACACCGTATCGATATTCTCCTTATCGATATCTGCTTCAAGCGTGATAGCGCGGCGAAAGTTATAGTGTCTGATGTTTTGCTGGCCTAGTCCGTGTTCGGTGTAAACAAGTTCGCCAATGGCGATCGACTTTCCATCCGGCAACGGAATGGTTTGTCTTAGCAGTTCCTGTATATCATCCCAGTTATTATCTGTGGCCACGACGCGTAGTTTTATTTCTTCACCTTCATTTTGAAAGCTGGTTACGATTTCTCCGTCGATTAACGCCTTGATAGAACGGCTGACAACGTTGGGATCAATACCGGTACGTTTGATTGCTTCGCCATCAAACGCCAGCACCAACTCCGGGTTGCCGGGTCTATAGTCCAGCGAGATATCATTAAACAGCGGGTTTGCGCGGAGAAAGCCAACCAGGCGATCGGCGACTTGTTTGATAACATTGATTTCGTCACCACGGATCTTGATGTTGACAGGACTGGAAGTGGGGGGGCCATCTTGTAACCGCGTCAGGTAGACACTATCAGCTCCCGGCGTGTTGATAACGACGGTTTCTACCGCATCGGCTATTTCATCAACGGTGCGATTTCCCGGCATGATCGGATTAAGGCTGATTTGTATTTGCCCCACGTTATCGCCAAATAAGGGCTCTGTCTCCGTGAATACCTGTCCTGTATAAGCCACAGAGCCGCGTAGTTCTTCCGGGTACACCTGCAGCAGTGCCTGTTTCTCTACTTCAACCAGTATGTCCATGGTTTCATCAAGCGTAGTGCCGCGCGGCATTTCAATGTTTACGTAGAATAAAGGCACGGCATCCGCCTCGAAAAAATTGAAGCGTATTTTCCCGGTGGCAACGGTAGCTACGGCGACTAAAAAGACCATGCTGACTACACTAATAGATAATACCGGACGCCTTAATGCCTTCAGCAACAGGACAGTGTAGCGGTGGCGAAGCCAGCGGGTAAAGTCCAGTCGCATTTGCTGAATACGATTTGGCTGCGACAAGTCCATCTTTGTAGCGATGACGTGTGCGGGCAGCATCCAATAGGCCTCGAACAGGCTGATTAATAATGCCAGTGTCACAACGATAGGGATCACCTTCATGAATTCGCCCAGAATGCCTGGCATCAACATCAACGGCAGAAATGCAGCGACGGTTGTCAGTACCGATGTGGTGACCGGTGCGAATACCTCACGCAACGCATCGAGTGCGGCGTGTGCACCGGTAATACCATTTTGTATGCGCTGGTACATGGCTTCCACAACGACCACGGCATCATCGACAATCATGCCGAGTGCGATCACCACGCCGAGCAATACCGTGTTGTTCAATGACATCGCATTGCTGTGTAATATCAGGAACGTACCGGCCAATGTGAAAGGGATACCGATGCTTGTCAGCGCCGAGATACGTGTACCCAGAAAACACCAGGTGACTAGCAGTACCATGCATAGACCGATAAGGGCATTGGTTTGCATTAGTGCCAGCGCCTTTCGTGTTGATACGGTCTGGTCATCCACCAGGTGCAGCGTAACGCCAGTGGATGCGCTGAGCCGGTTTTTTTCCTCAATATATTGATTAACTCTATCGAGTAACTGCAGTACATTTGTACTGGCCTGTTTTGTTACCGCCAGTAACGCGGCTGGTTCGCCATTAAACCTGACAACCTCGGAAGGTTCCTCGGTCGTTCTGACCAACTCTGCAAGCGTGCCTAGAGGAACAACGCCTTGCGCGGTGTTTATCGGATAATCAGCCAGCGCACCCGGTTCGGCACTGGTGCCCTCTATGCGAACAATCCATTGCCCGTCAGCAGTATTAATGTCACCCGCAGAGACATCCTGGAAATAACTGCGCACAGTATCGCTGAGATCAGCGGGTGTGATGCCCAGCCCCTGAAGACGCTCGGGGAAAAAACGAATATGTAATTCCGGCTCACTCACACCCACATCGTTAATGCGGTCAACACCACTGATTAACTCCAGATCCTTTCGAATATTGTGGGTCTGTTTTCTCAAGTTCTCATCTGCACCGGCACTGGTAACAACGACTGCAGCAGAAGGGAATGCGTTCGACGTGGTAACTTCTGTAACCAGCGGATCTTCCGCATCAATAGGCAACTCGTCGGTATAGGTATTCTGTACCTCGCGTCGCAGATCGATTAGTCGTTTATCAAAGGTGCGCTCATCGATTTGATCAAAGCGGATAAGAATATTGGAAAAACCTTCGCGGCTGGTGCTTGATACAAAACGAATATCCTGTATTGCGCGTCGTATTGCATCTTCCAGCGGATCGGTAATACGTTTTTCGATATCAATGGCGGATGCACCGGGAAGAAACGTGGTAACACTGACCCAGTTAAAGTTGATCTCGGGATCTTTCGCCCGCGGCATCTGTGTGTAGGAAATAAAACCGATAACAATGACCAGGCAGAAGGTCAGGTTAGCCAGAACATGGTTGCTAAGAAATCGATCCAGCCACTGCATGATTAATTTTGAGTGATTACGCTATCGTTCTCTTTTAATGAGAACTGCCCCTCGATGACTATGAGCGTTTGTTCCGGTAAATCCGTAGGGCTGGCTCGTCCTGCCTGTGCATCAAGCAAGGGTATAAATACAGCGATATCGTTTATAATTGTAAAAAAACCCAGCTTGTCATTACGGCGTACCAGGTATTGGCCTGGAATGTGGGGTCTTTGGTCTTTCCATACCAGCTTACCCGCCGCACCAGGCAGTGCCCTGTCATCAGCAAACAGTAACCTGGCTTCACGGTTACGGGTTTCAGGATTAATCGCCGGGTTAATGGCGCGGAGTTTCAAGGTATAACGACTGTTACCTTGTTCGAAATAAAGCGCTTTTGAAGTTTCAACCTGCGATGCATCATCACTGAGAATCTGGGCCGATAGTTCAAGATTATCGATATCAATAATCCTTACCAGTGGTGTACCGTTGCTGGCGAACTGGCCCTCGGCACTGTCCCGCGCCAGCACCAGTGCCCTGAAGGGGCTGACCACAGTACAGCGTGATTCATCCAGTAATGCGATATCCAGTTGAATACGGGTGCCACGCAGGTTGGCCTGTAATACCTGCAGGTCTGATTCACGTTCATCCAGCAATTCTTCCGCTACCGATTGCTTTAGTGTCAGTTTGCGCGTGCGTTCAAGTCGTCTTTCTGCCAATGTAATTTGCGACTTTAGACTTTCCAGCCGGGTACGAATCTCGTTACTGCGTAACGTGTAATCCGTGCAATCCAGTCTTGCCAGGATGCTGCCCTTATCAACAACATTCCCGACCCTGACCGGTATGGACTCCACCTGTGCCTCGATACGGGAACTGACAGAGGTTTCGTTCAGGCTAATCACCGTGGCCGGTGCCGAGCGTTGCGGGTAAATTGCAATATCTTCGAGTTTGGCAGTAATGACCGTGGTGGAGTCGGCTGCAACCACGAACGGCGCTAAAAACAGCATGCACAAGCTGGTACTAAACAATCTCATGACAAATACAACAGGCATTGAATGAATTCCGCGTCACTCTAACAGATATCGCACGCATGAGTTAGAGAAACGATACCGTTTCAGGTTTGGCGGCCTAAACAGCCTCAAGCATTTTTTCGGCGTTGGCCCGGCTTTCTGACGTGATGGTTAGACCCGCCAGCATCCTGGCGACTTCATCGATACGCTGTTGTTTATCGAGCACCTCTACCCGGGTACTGGTTTGCTTGTCTTGCATTTCCTTGGAGACCCGAAAATGCTGATTGCCGCATGACGCGACCTGTGCGAGATGGGTGACACAGAAAATTTGTCTGTGCCCGGCCAGATTGTGCAATAAACGGCCTACAACCTCTGCGATACCGCCACTAATACCGGTGTCTACTTCATCGAAAATTAACGTTGGCACACCGCTATCACTGGAGCCGATAATTTGTATTGCCAGGCTTAGTCGCGATAGTTCGCCACCGGAGGCTACCTTAACGAGCGGGCGTGCTGGTTGCCCCGGGTTTGTAGAGACCATGTAAGTAATCGTATCCATGCCATGTTGACGAGGCTTTTCTTCTTCCATCCGCGTCACGTCAATCCTGAATTCGCCACCCATGCCGAGTTCACGCATTTTTTCACAGACCGCGGCTGACAATTTTGTGGCCGTTTGTTGTCGTTGCCTGTTTAATAGTTCCGCCAGTTTGAAATAGTCCTGGATAACTGTTTGCAAGCGTTCTTGTAACGCATCGTAACGCTCCTGCCCATGCTCCAGCTTGTCCAGTTCCTGTTGTAACGTTTGCAGGTGTGACATCAACGATTCTGGTTTGACGCGGTGTTTGCGCGCCAGGTCGTGATACCGATCCAGCCTTTGTTCCACGCGTTGCAGTTCGGAACTGTCGTTATCAATTCTTTCAAGGTAGTTTCGTAATTCATCTGCGGCTTCAGCAACCTGTATATGTGCATTACCAAGCATCTCGGCAATGCCGGAAAGTGATTTATCAAGTCGCGATAAATCATCAAATGCGCGCAGCTGTGCGCCAACCCGATCCTCGATAGCGGCATCCGAGTCTCGTAACTCTGACAGGGCAGATTGGCAGGCCTCTGTTAGTTTCTGTGAGTTGGCGAGTCGTATGTGTTGTTTGTCCAATTGTTCATATTCATTATCGCCCATGCCAAGCTCGGTCAATTCCTCTATCTGGTAACGCAGCAGTGTCAGCCTTGCCTCGTAATCTTCGCCACCGGTTTGAACTTCCTGTAATTGTTGGCTGATATCTTTCCATTCATTGTAGAGATTCTCCACACTGTCGAGCCTTGACTGGTATTGGCCATAGTCATCCAGTAACTGGCGTTGTGTACCGGCTTGCGACAGTGATTGATGTGCATGCTGCCCGAAGATATCGATCAAATGTATGCCGACGTCGCGCAATGACTGCACGGGTACAGGTTGATTATTGATAAAAGCACGGGAACGCCCGTCATTGCTGACAACACGACGTATAAATAATTCGTCGTCTTCACAATCGATATCCAGTTCTTGTAACAGGCTATGCACATGGGGAAGGTTTACCAGAACAAACACCGCGGTAATGTCTGCCTTTTCAGTGCCTGATCTCACCAGCGCGGTGTCGGCCCGGTCGCCAAGGATTAGGCCAATGGCATCGAGCAGGATAGACTTGCCAGCGCCGGTCTCCCCGGTAAGAACCGTCATGCCAGCGGCAAACTCCAGGTCCAGCTGGTCGATGACCGCTAGATTCTTTATGACCAGATTACGAAGCAATTAGAGTGCCTCCGCAAAGAGTAGTTTTTCATTTAGAGCGACGCAGGAAGCCAAAGCCGAGAGCCGTAGTGTATAGTTAATACATAAGGTCTTGAGAACAGATACGACGCAGCTGTAAGAGAAAAAATGCATTTTCGGATGTGCTCTACTTACTCCAGTGTAATTTTTCTCTCAATATATGAAACTGATCATGATCAGGCGGATGTATCAGGTGGATCTTGCGGTCTTTCTTTTTGATGACGATGCGATCACTGGGCGCCAGTTCCAGCATGATTTCGCCGTCAAATGTTAACCGTGCCTGATCGACTTCACGCGTGCCCACAACCACCTCTACCTCGCTGTCCCCATTGACGACAATGGGACGATTAGTCAATGAATGAGGACAGATTGGCACCAGTACCAGGGCGTCCAGGGCCGGATGCACAACGGGTCCGCCACCCGATAACGCATAGGCAGTTGAGCCAGTCGGGGTGGCCACAATTAGTCCATCTGAACGGTGCCTGTGCACAAAAGCGTCATTCACAAACGTCTCCAGTTGCACCAGTCTGGCAATGTTCCATTTCTGGATGATGACGTCGTTGAGGGCGTAATCTTCGAGGATACACTTTTCATCCCGGAATACCTGGCCACGCAACAGGAAGCGGACATCCTCCACGTAATTTCCACCCAGGATGGCATCAAGATTCCCGGCAATGGCATCGGCGGGGATATCCGACAGGAAACCCACATGACCCATATTTATACCCAGCAGGGGTACCTTGTCATCGCATAGCAGGTGTGCAGCCATGAGCATGGTGCCGTCACCGCCAATGGCAATAGCGAGATCGCAATGTTTACCGAGCTCTGTCTTATCAACAACCTGGTTATCACCGACGTCTACGAGTTCGGCACAGCATTTATCCAGTACCAGTTCTATATCCCGGGTAGAGAAATATGCCATTAATTCAGTCAGGGTATCCCTGACTGCCCTGACACCAGAATTCGTGATAAGTCCAATACGCTTAAACATTTAGCCGGCTCTTTTTACCAATTTTTAAAGCAAACATATCATGCTCTTGGAGCGTCGCCAAAATACTTGCTGATACTGTACATGTCGGTTTCACAGAATTCACTCACAGGTTTTGCACTCGCGCTGACAGAGTGCTAAATTCTGTTGTAATTATCTGATCTGTTGACTTTTATCATGGCAGCGAATCTTGAATCTTCCCAGCTATCTGAACGCAGTCTGCGCCTCTTTAAAGTGCTTGTTGAGCACTTCATTGTAGATGGCCAGCCAGTAGGTTCGCGCACCCTGGCGAAGGATTCCGATCTTAATCTAAGCCCGGCGACCATTCGCAATGTCATGGCCGACCTGGAAGACCTTGGTTTACTACAGTCGCCGCATACCTCTGCTGGCCGGGTACCCACTGCCAAGGGCTACCGTATGTTCGTCGACAACCTGTTAAGAATTAATAACCTGCAATCAGCGGAAGTTGAACATATTGCCCGCGGCCTGGCACTGGAAGGCGATTTGTCAGAATTGATGAAGCGCACATCGAACATGTTGTCAGATATTACGCAACTCGCTGGTGTGGTTATGTTGCCCAGGACCAATAAATCGGTATTGCAGCACATTGAATTTATTTCCCTGTCTGCCAACAAGATTCTTGTCATTCTGATCGTGAATGACAGGGAAATACAAAATCGTATTATTCATGCAGCTAAAAGTTACACCGCTTCGGAATTGCAGCAGGTTTCGAACTACCTGAACGAGTTATTCGCAGGCAAGGAATTGACCGAAGTCAGGAAATCCATCATCGATGAGATGGAAAAAATGAAAGACGAGGTCAATGTGTTGATGCAGACTGCAATAGAGGTAGCGCAGCATGCATTTGATACCAGTGACGAAGCTCGTGAAGACCTGTTATTTTCAGGTCAGACTAACCTCATGGACGTAGCAGAGCTTTGTAATGTAGATAAGCTCAAGAAATTATTTGAAACCTTCAACCAGAAGCGAGACATATTGCATTTACTCGAGCAGGCCATTAATGCAGAGGGAATCCAGATCTTTATTGGCGAGGAATCCGGCTATGATGTCCTTGATAATTGCAGTGTCGTGACGTCTCCCTATGAGGCAAATGGCGAAATTCTTGGCGTCCTGGGTGTGATTGGTCCCACGCGCATGCAGTATGACCGCGTGATTCCCATCGTGGATATTACTGCCAAGATGCTTGGGGTCGCCTTGAATTCTAAAAATTAACCCCTATCTCTGAAATTTGTGCTATTGCGGCACAGGGTCTCACACGTCTTATTGTTAGAGGATAGTTATGTCAGGTCAGGATAACGAGACTGCACAGGCTGATATTGAGCAGCCTGCAGAGCAGCAAACAACAGAAAATGAAGCCACAGTGCAGGCTTCAGAACAACAATCGCCAGCACCAGACAACGCTGAAACTGGCGATACTGATGAATTGGAAACACTCCGCAGCGAGCTTGATAAAGAGCGGGAGCAGGCCCAGGTTAACCTGGATCGTGCCCTCAGGGCCCAGGCCGAAATGGAAAACCTGCGCAAGCGAACAACCCGTGATGTGGAAAATGCCCATAAATATGCGCTTGAAAAATTCGTAAACGAACTCCTGCCAATTGTAGATAGCCTCGAACTTGGTATGGCTGCGGCGGTCGGCAACGATGCTAATAAGGAGTTGCTGGAGGGCATGCAACTGACATTGAAAATGTTTTTGACGGCGCTGGAAAAGTTTGGCGTAAACCAGCTCAGCCCGGAGGGTGAGAAATTTAACCCGGAACAGCATGAAGCCGTATCGATGCAAGAGGTAGAAGGGAAAGACGCTGGCACAGTGATTACCGTCATGCAGAAAGGTTACGAGCTAAACGGGCGCCTGGTCAGGCCTGCCATGGTCATGGTGGCGAAATAAATCGACGGCGACTCTTGAAATCAGGGCCATCACCCTCATTTTATTGAATAACACAATTTTTCAAAAAAATTATTTAAATACATATAGTTAAAGAATCTGGAGAAAACCAATGGGCAAGATTATCGGTATAGACCTCGGCACAACCAACTCTTGTGTTGCCGTACTTGAAGGCGGCAAGCCCAAGGTCATTGAAAACAGCGAGGGCGCCAGAACGACGCCTTCCATCGTCGCCTACACCGATGACGATGAAATCCTGGTGGGTCAGTCTGCGAAACGCCAGTCAGTAACGAATCCAAAAAATACGTTGTACGGTGTCAAACGATTGATTGGCCGTCGTTACGACGAAGAAACCGTACAGAAAGACATCAAATTCGTCCCGTTCAATATTGTTAAAGCGGATAACGGCGATGCCTGGGTTGAAGCCAAAGGCAAGAAGATGGCACCACCCGAGGTATCGGCGCGCGTATTAATGAAGATGAAACAAACCGCCGAGGATTATCTTGGTGAAGAAGTGACCGAGGCGGTTATCACTGTCCCGGCTTATTTCAATGATTCCCAGCGTCAGGCTACCAAGGACGCCGGCAAGATCGCAGGTCTGGATGTACGTCGAATTATCAATGAACCGACCGCCGCATCTCTCGCCTACGGTATGGATAAAAAACGTGGCGATGCCAAGATTGCCGTGTTTGACCTTGGCGGTGGTACTTTCGACGTTTCCATTATCGAGATAGCCGAAGTAGATGGTGAACACCAGTTTGAGGTGTTATCAACCAATGGTGATACCTTCCTCGGTGGTGAAGACTTCGACTTGCGCATCATTGATTTCCTGTGTGATGAATTCAAGAAAGAAAACAGCGTAGATCTGCATAATGACCCGCTGGCATTACAGCGTCTGAAGGAAGCCGCTGAAAAGGCCAAGATCGAACTGTCATCTAGCCAGCAGACTGACATCAACCTGCCATATATCACGGCCGATGCGTCAGGACCCAAGCACATGAATATCAAGCTCACACGAGCAAAGCTTGAGTCGCTGGTAGAAGAACTGGTTGAACGTACTATCGATCCTTGCCAGGTAGCCTTGCAGGATGCCGGTCTATCAAAATCTGACATTAATGATGTCATTCTCGTGGGCGGGCAAACACGCATGCCGATGGTGCAGGCAAAAGTAGAGGGATTCTTTGGCAAGGAACCACGTAAAGACGTTAATCCTGACGAAGCGGTTGCTGTCGGGGCGGCTATTCAGGCCGGTGTACTTGGTGGTGACGTAAAGGATGTACTGTTGCTTGATGTAACGCCGCTGTCATTAGGTATTGAAACGCTTGGTGGCGTTATGACCAAACTGATCGACAAGAACACGACCATTCCGACCAAGGCAAACCAGGTGTTTTCTACTGCAGAGGATAACCAGACCGCGGTTACCGTCCATGTATTACAGGGCGAACGCGAAATGGCAACGGGTAACAAATCGTTGGGACGATTTGACCTCAGTGATATCCCGCCGGCGCCTCGCGGTATACCGCAAATCGAGGTCAATTTTGATATCGATGCCAACGGTATTTTGAACGTATCAGCAAAGGACAAGGCTACCGGTAAGGAACAGTCTATCGTCATCAAGGCGTCCAGTGGTTTATCGGACGAAGAGATTGATAACATGGTCAAGGATGCCGAGGCCCACGCGGAAGAAGATCGCAAGGCCAGGGAACTGGTAGAAGTTCGCAACATGGCCGAGAACATGATTCATGCTACCAACAAATCGCTACAGGACCTGGGTGATAAGGTAGAAGATCAGGAAAGGAAAGATATCGAGGCCGCTATTGCCGAGCTTGAAGAAGCCATGAAGACGGATGACAAGGATCAAATTAGCGACAAGACCACCAAACTGACAGAAGTGGCGGGTAAACTCGCCGAGAAGGCCTATGCCGAGCAACAGGCTTCGGCTGAAGCGAATGCCTCGGCCGCGGCTGATGACAGTGGTAGTAGCGACAATAAGGATGACGATGTCGTGGATGCCGAGTTCGAAGAGGTAAAAGACGACAAGTAAAACGGTCGTTTGATCAAGTTGTAATAACCGGGCCCGGAGGTGCGTAACGCTGCTTCGGGCTTGTTTACGTAATAAGCAACGCACATGAATGAATAGTAGGAAGTTTAAGCAGGCATAACAATGGCAGATAAACGTGATTATTACGAGGTACTGGGCGTTTCCAAAAACGCTGATGAGGCCGAGTTGAAGAAGGCCTATCGCCGCCTGGCGATGAAGTACCATCCCGATCGTAATAGCAACGACGAGTCGGCCGAGAACAAGTTCAAGGAAGCCAAGGAAGCGTACGACGTCCTCTCTGACGAACAAAAACGTGCTGCGTATGATCAGTTTGGCCATGCCGGTGTTGATGCCAGTGCAGGTGCCGGTCCTGGCGGATTTTCCGGTGCCGGTTTTGGCGACATTTTTGACAGCGTGTTCGGTGATATCTTCGGTTCCGCCGGTGGGCGCGGAGGCGATCGCGTTTATCGCGGTGCCGACCTGCGTTATAACCTGGAACTGTCGCTGGAAGACGCGGTTGCAGGCGCTAACGTCAAGATTCGAGTACCAAAAAGATCTACGTGCGATACCTGTAACGGTTCCGGCGCCAAAAAAGGCAGCACACCTGCCAAATGTCCTACCTGTAATGGCCAGGGACAGGTACGTATGCAGCAAGGTTTTTTTTCAATCCAGCAAACCTGCCCGCAGTGTCGCGGCCAGGGTAATATCATTAAGGATCCCTGCGGTACCTGTAATGGTCAGGGTCGCGTTCATGATAGCAAGACCATATCAGTAAAGGTTCCGGAAGGTGTTGATAACGGCGACCGCATTCGTCTATCGGGTGAGGGTGAAGCAGGTGAAAACAACGGACCAGCCGGTGATTTATATGTACACATCTCCGTCAAGGATCATCCCATATTTGTGCGTGATGGCACCGACCTTTACTGTGATGTCCCCATAAGCTTTCCTACTGCGGCGCTGGGCGGTGAACTGGAAGTCCCGACGCTGGACGGCAAGGTTAAACTCAAGATACCGGCCGAAACCCAGAGCGGTAAGTTGTTTCGCTTACGTTCCAAGGGCGTACGTTCTGTCAGGAACTCAACCAAGGGTGATTTACTTTGCCGCGTGGTAGTTGAAACGCCGGTTAAACTGAGTAGCAAGCAAAAAGAGCTGTTGCGGGAGTTTGAATCGGAAATGACGACAGGTGGGACCAAGCACAGTCCGCAAGCCAGTAGTTGGTTAGACGGGGTTAAAAAATTCTTCGACTCTATGACGGGATAACGGCGGCTGGTTATTTCCGCGCTGACTTCGTTGCCGCACACTCTGCGGTTCTCATTTACCAATTCGTAAACTGCGATCCTCGATCGCACGGCGCTTTGTCATCACGAAAAATTCATCAGCCTATTTATTCTCTTTCTTCCAGAAATTCAGGGTAAGCTTTAGATCGCTTTTGAAATCGGCGATACTGTTCGCAAATTAAATAACAGGTCTGGATCAGAAATATGGTAACAAGAGTAGGTGTTTGTGGCGCGGCGGGGCGCATGGGTAAAACAATACTCGAGGTGTGTAACGATACCGATGGTGTGGAAGTTACGGCCGCGATTGAGTATAGCGGTTCATCCATGCTGGGAGTGGATGCCGGTGAGCAGGCGGGTATCGGCAAGCTTGGTGTCAGCATTTCCGATGATATCGAGGCCGTTGCCAATGAGGTTGATGTGATTATCGACTTTACCTTTGCTGATGCGTTTGCTGCTAACCTGCAAAAATGTGTTGCTGCAAACTGCAAGATGGTCGTCGGTACTACCGGGCTCAGTGAAGCGGACCAGCAAGGCATCAAACAGGCTTCTGAACGGATCGGTATCGTCTTTGCCCCGAATATGAGTATTGGAGTAAATTTGTCGCTCAAGCTGCTGGAGATGGCAGCCAGTGTCATTGGTGACAGTAGCGATATAGAAATTATCGAGGCGCATCATAACCAGAAAAAAGACGCGCCTTCGGGTACTGCCTTACGTATGGGCGAAGTGGTCGCCAATGCGTTAGGCAGGGATTTAAAGGAGTGTGCCGTTTATGGACGTGAGGGTATTACCGGTGTACGTGACAGAAAAACGATCGGCTTTGAAACAATACGAGCCGGTGATATCGTCGGTGACCATACTGTGATGTTTGCCATGCCGGGCGAGAGGATCGAAATAACCCACAAGGCGCATTCCAGGAAAACCTTTGCCAGCGGCGCAGTACGTGCAGCTACGTGGCTGACAGACAAGGGGCATGGCCTGTTTGATATGCAGGATGTGTTAAACTTGAAATAGATAGCGCTCATGGATTGAGCAGAAATAACACAGGGAGAAAAGTCATGCTGCACTCACGGGTAACGCAACATCTATACCGCAATTCCTATTTAAGCTACGTGGCAACGGCAGTCGGTGCATTGCTTGTTGTCTGGTTGTTATATCGTGTAGCACCAAGCAACATGCTATTTATCTGGTTTTCACTGTTTCTGTTGTTAACCGTTGCAAGATGTGTGTTGACCTTTTTTTATCAGAAGCAACGAACCAGCAAAAATTGTGAACGATGGTTAAGCCTGTTTCTGGTGGGCGCCTTTATCTCCGGATTGTTCTGGGGGGTGACCGGTTTTCTACTGATTCCTTCGCACTCTTTACCCTTGATAGATTCTGTTATGTATCACGGCATGTTGCTGTTATTCATTGGCGTGTTGATCGCAGCATCGGTTATCACCTACTCAGTCAGTCGCAGTGCCTATTTCTGTTTCGCGCTGCCAGCGGTAGTGCCGCAATGCCTGATGCTGGTCTACAAGGGTGATAACTATCACTCTTTTCTTGGGGGATTCATGCTTGCATATGCGCTGGTCGTGTTTGTCGTATCGATATACGTCAATCGAATGTTGTTGCTAAGTCTCGCAACACAGGAAGAAAATGAATATCTGAAACACACTATCAGGGCAAACGGTATTGATATCAGCCTGCCGTCAACCGGGGGTTAGCACTACTCGGTATAGCGACCGATCGTCGTCGTCGACGTGTAAGGCACGACCAGTGAAACCTGGCCGCGTTCATGCTGGCCCTGTATCTGGCGCCAGAATTCTGCGGTTAACAGGTCAGCATGGTATTTCATAAATTCCTCTTTCAATGTGTCATTCATTGACAGGAAGCGAATGAATTCCTCGGGAAAAATATCGTTTTCGGAAACGTAGTACCATGTGTCCGCCAGCATTTCGTCCTGGTAATCATCGGCAACCGGTATATCGCGAAAATTACAGTCGCTCACCAGTGTTACTTCATCATAATCATAGAAAATGACGCGTTTATGGGCGGTGACACCAAAATTTTTAAGCAGTAAGTCACCGGTAAAAATATTGGTTTGCGCAAGATCCTTGATGCATTGCCCATAATCGATAATCGCAAAGGCAGCGTCTTCCTCGGATACCTCATTAATATACAGATTTAATGGTCTGACACGTCGCTCAACGTAAACACGTTCAAATAACAGGTCGTTTCCTTCGCGTCGGACACTCTCTGCTGCGTTTTCCAGAAGATCGTTACGAAGGATTCTCGAGAAACGCGCATAGGGAAACTCAAGATTGTGGAATTCCTGCGTATCAATCAGTCGCCCGGCCCGGTCATGCTTGGATACCAGCTTGTATTTATCAATCACTTCATCACGGCTAATGGTTTTTGGGTAGCCAAACTTGTCACGGATAACCTTGAATACGAGGTTATAAGAAGGCAGCGTAAATACGATCATGACCAGTCCGGTATCGCCCTCGGCGTGAATAAACTGGTCCCAGGTTTTTTCGAGGTGGCGGTTGAAGATACGATGTCGTTCCGTCTTTCCCTGTCTTAACCTGCCAAGGACTGTATACAGTTCATCGATCGGCTTGCGCGGCAGTATTGATTTTAGAAAGTGCACAGCACCAATCACCGAGTTTGGGTCGGCAAAGTAATAAGAACGGGTATAGCCAAAAATGATGCTGATTTCATTCTCGGTCAAAAATGTGGCATCGACCTCTATTCCATCTGTTTCATTCTTGAACGCGATCACGATCGGTGCTTCGCTATTGTTCAGGATCAATTTTCCTACCAGATAGGCCCTGGCGGCCTGATAGAAAAACGAATCGATGAATTCAAACCGAATGTAATCGTAATCAGCAGGGAAGTGGCTTTCAGCATGCGCTTCGATCAGGTTTGCGATCTTTTCAGCGTTTGCTGTTAAGTCGTTATAGGGAACACGAAAGGAAAAATCATCCAGGATGGTTTCAAAGATCTTTTGCAGCGATATCCAGTATGGATAGCGTCGAATATTAAGTCCGAGGATCAAATGCATGTCGTCAGAAGGGCCTGACGACACAAACTCTATCTGTTCATTACTGCCACGGGTACCGAATATGCGTCTCGTTGTCGAATTAAAGAACGTTTTGATAAAATCGTTGTCGGGGACTTCGTTCAGTCGTTCGCCAAAGTATTCCCTTACTTCATACCAGAGTTTCTCATCCTTAACCCTTTCCTGTAGCAGGTTATGCAATCGCAACACAACTCGCCGTACCGACTTCTCGTACAAATCGAGGCGTTCGTTGATATCCTCCTGGTGTCCCTTCCAGTCTCGCTGTTCGAAGCGCGTGCGCGCGCGGCGCGTAATGCGGTGAAAGTAATTGTTATAACGAATAAACCCGTCATAGACGATCTGCGAACACTCCGCGATCCTCTCCTTGTCGGACATGACGCTGCTGTCAGCGTCCGTTTTGTCAATCGAGGTTTTCAATCAGCGCACTGGCAAACTCGCTACATTTCACTTCTGTAGCTCCATCCATGAGGCGGGCGAAGTCATACGTTACTACTTTCTGGGCAATGGTTTTATCCATGGCATTGATGACCATATCTGCTGCCTCGGTCCAGCCAAGATAGCGCAGCATCATTTCACCGGACAGCAATAACGACCCCGGGTTGACCTTATCCAGGCCAGCATATTTAGGCGCGGTACCATGCGTGGCCTCAAAAATCGCATGGCCGGTGTCATAGTTTATGTTACCACCGGGTGCAATGCCGATACCGCCGACCTGGGCTGCGAGGGCGTCGGACAGGTAATCACCGTTCAGGTTCATGGTAGCGATAACGTCGAATTCTTTCGGTCTGGTCAGCACCTGTTGCAGCGTAATGTCTGCAATGGCGTCCTTAATCAAAATCTTGCCGTCCTGCATGGCCTTGTCCATTTCATCCTGTGCGGCCTTGGTGCCATCTTTCGCCCGAGTGCGTTCCCAGATGTCCCAGCTATAGGTGTTATCGGGAAACTCCTGCTCGGCCAGTTCATACCCCCAGTTGCGAAATGCCCCCTCGGTAAACTTCATGATGTTGCCTTTGTGGACGAAGGTGACGCTTTTACGATTATTTTGAATGGCGTACTTAATCGCAGCGCGTACGAGTCGCTGTGTACCTTCGGCTGAAACCGGTTTGATACCAATACCGCAATTGTCGGGGAAACGAATCTTTCGATAGTAGTTGGGAAATGCGTCTTTCAGTGCTTCCAGGAACTTCTCATTTTCTTCCGAGCCTGCCTCAAATTCAATGCCGGCGTAAATGTCTTCCGTGTTTTCACGGAAAATCACCATATCTACCTGATCCGGTTTTTTAACCGGTGATGGCACACCCTTGAACCAGCGCACGGGGCGCAGGCAAACATAGAGATCCAGGATTTGCCTGAGTGCGACGTTCAATGAACGAATGCCGCCACCGATAGGGGTGGTTAGCGGCCCCTTGATCGCAACCAGGAATTCGCGGCAGGTCTCTATGGTTTCGTCAGGCAGCCACTTGCCGGTCAACTGGTTGGCCTTCTCGCCGGCATAGACTTCCAGCCACTTGATTTCTTTTTTGCCAGCATAGGCCTTCTCAACTGCGGCATCGATGACGCGTTGTGATGCCTTCCAGACATCCGGGCCGATACCGTCGCCTTCAATGAATGGAATAACCGGTTTATCCGGTACTTTGAGTTCGCCGTTTCGGATTGAAATTTTTTTACCGCCTGCTGGCGCTTTTTGAGCTGTCACCAGTCATTTCTCCCTGTAGTATCGTTTACAATATTGCCAGTTTAGCTGTTATACGTGATGACAAAAAGGGGCTATATCTATTTGACATCGCGACCGATATTCACTAGTTTTGTGCGTGCGCCGATTTGAAATCAGCTTGCGGGCGCAATAAAAATACCGCTAAAGAGACAACCTGCTTTAGCTAAGCTGAGAGCGGGTTATCTCCAGGGAAGTAGAGAATGTCTGGAACACATTCTCGAAGGCAGGACGCCTGGAGCGACTTTCAAAATACACCCCACTCTCTTCTTGGCATCACATCGTCGGGCTGACTCTTGAAAAAAATTGTGTACGTGATAACCGGGAACAATTCCCGCATGAGAGGACGCCATGACAAATGACAAAAAGCCCGACTACGGACTGAATACCCTGGCAGTCCGTGCCGGACAGCAAAGAACACCCGAAAATGAACACGGTGAACCGATATTCACCACGTCCAGTTTCGTGTTCGACAATGCCGCACAGGCCGCGGCGCGCTTCAAGGGCGACGAAGACGGCAATATTTATTCCCGTTTTACCAACCCGACGGTGCGAACGTTCGAGCAACGGCTGGCGGCAATGGAAGGGGGCGAGCGCTGCATCGGCACCTCTTCGGGTATGAGTGCGATCCTGTGCACGGTCATGGGATTGCTCGGCAGCGGCGATCACATTGTTTCGTCAAACAGTATCTTTGGCACCACGGTCAACCTGTTTGCCAATATCATTCCGAAATTTGGTATTGAGACCAGTTTTGTAGAAATGACTGACTATTCAGCGTGGGAAGCCGCCATTACGCCATCGACCCGCCTGTTCTTTCTTGAAACCCCGTCGAATCCGCTGACGCGCATTGCAGACATCAGGAAGTTGGCCGAGCTTGCCCATGCCAATGACGTGCTGCTGGTTGTCGACAATTGCTTCTGTACCCCGGCGCTGCAGCTGCCGCTGGCGCTGGGCGCAGATATCATCATTCACTCTGCCACCAAGTACCTGGATGGCCAGGGCCGCTGTCTGGGCGGTGCGATAGTGGGCCCCGAAGCGATACTGGGCGAAGATATTTTCGGCTTCCTGCGTTCCGGCGGCGCCAGCATGAGCCCGTTTAATGCCTGGGTTTTCCTCAAGGGACTGGAGACGCTGTCCATTAGAATGCAGGCGCATTGTCACAATGCTGCACAAATTGCTGATTGGCTGGATAGTCAAAATTCTGTCGAAAGAGTGTACTACCCAGGGTTGGCCTCACATGAGCAACATGCACTTTCCTGCCAGCAGCAGCAGGGACACGGCGGCATTGTCAGCTTTGAAATCAAGGGTGGTCAGGAACAGGCATGGCAGTTGATTGATACAGTAGATATATTTTCCATCACTGCCAACCTTGGTGATACCAAGAGCACGATTACCCATCCGGCGACCACGACACACAATCGACTGACCGATGAGCAGCGTGAAGCATTTGGTATTCGCCCGAACCTGGTTCGCTTGTCGATTGGTCTCGAGGACACGGCCGACCTGATTGATGCGCTCGATTCAGCCCTTGGCCGTTTCACAAAAATTTGACATAAAATTGACTAAAGTTCATAGATGTAGAAATTGTCGAAGGTTTTACCTAGACTATTAACTTTTAGGCAATGTAGTATTTCGCTACAGTCTGTCGTATTGCCGAGCGTAATTCTTATAATGGCACACCTAGCTGCACCGGTGTGTTTTTTTCGTACATATAAAAAAAGATATTAAGTACGGACACACAAATTCTCTGAACGAATTTCTGTAAGCAAGCAAATGCTTGTTTTTGTTGTTTTTTACTTTTTTTATTAACTTAACATAGAGGTAGTTAGCTATGCCCGGACGTAATTTTCTATTTATCCCTGGCCCGACCAATATACCGCGCCGCATTCAGAATGCGATGAACGTCGAGCAGGAAGACATGCGCGCAATGGATCTGCCGGAATTCACAAAGCCCCTGTATGAAGACATGAAAAAGGTCTTCAAGATGGATGATGGTCGCGTATTTATTTTTCCTGCGTCCGGCACCGGTGGCTGGGAATCTGCCATTGCCAACACCCTGAGTCCGGGCGACAAGGTCTTGATGTCTGGTTTTGGTCATTTCTCCAACCTCTGGATTGATATGAACCAGCGCTGGGGTCTGGATGTACAGGCGCTGGAAGTAGAGTGGGGCGAAGGTGTACCGGTAGAAAAGTACGCCGAAATCCTTGCGGCTGACAAGAATCATGAAATCAAGGCTGTTTTTGCCACCCAGAATGAAACTGCTACCGGCGTCGCTTCTGATATCGCTGGCGTCCGCAAGGCGTTGGACGCGTGCAACCACCCGGCATTGTTATTTGTCGACGGTGTGAGTTCTGTTGCTTCTATCGATTTTCGTATGGCGGAATGGGGCGTTGATGTCTGTGTGTCCGGTTCCCAGAAAGGGTTCATGCTGCCGACAGGTCTCGGCATTTGTGCAGTTAGCGACAAAGCCCTTGCCGCCCACGCCGATTCAAAATTACCCAAAACCTTTTTCGACTGGGCCGACCAGATAAAAACCAATGATAATGGCTTCTTCCCGTATACCCCGCCAATGAACCTGCTGCGAGGCCTGCGTGAGTCACTTAACATGATTTTTGAAGAAGGTCTGGAAAATGTCTTCGCACGTCACAACCGTATGGCGAATGCGGTTCGAGCCGCAGTCAGTGCGTGGGGTATGGAGCCGATCGCGAAAGAAGAAAAGTGGTATTCCGACACCGTTACCGCGGTAAAGGTCCCTGAAGGGTTTGATGGTAACGAAGTGGTGCGTCACGGTTACAAGTATTACAACCTGGCCCTGTCTATCAGCCTGGCCAAGATTGCGGGTCAGGCATTTCGAATTGGTCACCTGGGTGACATGAATGAACTCATGGTACTGACGCCACTCAACGGTGCTGAAATGGCAATGAAAGACCTTGGCTACCCGATTGAACTGGGTAGTGGTGTTGCTGCAGCACAGGAATACCTGCGTTCAACCAAGCAGGATCGCATGGCATAACAAGCAACTTAAAAAAGAGACGCGCTTCGGCGCGTCTTTTTAATTACAAAAATAGAGGGCAGAATCTTATGAGTTTTACGCAATATACGCAGGCTCGCGCGCGTATACAGCGCAGTGAGCTGGCAGTACCCGGGTCTAATCCAGGCATGTTTGAAAAGGCGGCCAAAAGTAACGCCGACTACGTATTTCTTGATGTTGAAGATGCGGTGGTACCTGATGATAAGCCGCAGGCGCGCAAGAATATCATCGAAGCGTTGAACGATATCGACTGGGGTGACAAGACCATGTCGGTTCGTATCAACGGACTGGATACGCATTATATGTATCGCGACGTTGTCGACATCCTGGAGCAGGCTGGCGATAACCTCGACACCATACTTATTCCGAAGGTAGGTACCGCAGCCGATGTTTATGCGATCGATATGCTGGTTACCCAGATCGAAGAGGCCATGGGTTTAAAGAAAAAAATCGGCCTTGAGTGCCTGATTGAAACCGCACTGGGCGGGGTCAATGTCTTCGAAATAGCGCAGGCCAGCCCAAGGCTGGAAGCATTTCACTTTGGTGTTGCCGACTACGCGGCCAGCATGCGTTCCCGCACCTCGGTCATCGGTGGCCTGGTTGAAGAATACAACTGCGAGGGTGCAATCAATGACCAATGGCACTACGCCCAGAGCCAGATGATTCACGCCTGCCGTGCATTTGGCCTGCGTGCGATTGACGGTCCGTTCGGTGATTTCAGCGATCCAGAGGCCTTCAAGGCTGCCGCGCGCCGCGTGGCCGTGCTTGGTTACGAGGGTAAATGGGCCATCCACCCGTCGCAGATCGACCTTGCCAATGAAATCATGTCACCACCTGAAGCGGAGGTGACCCGCGCGCGTCGTGTGCTTGAGGCGTTGGAAGAAGCGGCCAAGCAGGGTAAAGGCGCCGCTCAGCTGGACGGCAAAATGATTGATATTGCTTCAGAGCGCATGGCTCGCAATATCGTCGAACAGGCCGATGCCATTGCTGCCAAGCGCTAAACAAGTAAACAAATCAGTACCAACGGGGAGACTAATCGATACGCAGTGGTAGTTTGTTCGTGTTGTCGTTTCCCTACTAATTTAATCATTATTTTTTGGGAGGATATGTCGTATGGATATCCATGAGTATCAAGCTAAGGAGATTCTCTCCGACTACGGTGTGCCAATCGGCGCTGGAGGACTGGCCTACAGTCCTGAACAGGCCGCTTATCGCGCCCAGGAAATTGGCGGCGAAGTCTGGGTCGTCAAGGCACAGATTCATTCCGGTGCACGCGGTAAGGCCGGTGGCGTAAAGGTCTGTAAATCAACAGAAGAAGTATCAAAGGCGGCCGAAGATCTGCTGGGCAAGAAACTGGTTACCCACCAGACAGGACCTGCAGGCAAGGTATGCCATCGTTTGTATGTCGAGGCCGGTTGTAATATTGATCGCGAAATCTATCTTGCCTTCGTGCTCGACCGTGCCAATGAAAGCGTGACTGTCGTTGCCTCGGCTGAAGGCGGTATGGAGATCGAACAGTTGGCCGTTGAAAAGCCGGAATCGATTGTTAAGGTTTCCATCGAAGCCGCGGTCGGTATGCAACCATTCCAGGCCCGTGAAATCGCCTTCGCGCTGGGCTTTGACAAGGCGCAGGTCAACCAGGCCAGCACCTTATTACTGGGTTGCTATCGTGCCATGCGCGACCTGGATGCCACTATGGTGGAAATCAACCCGCTGGTTGTTACCAAGGAAGGCAATCTTCTTGCCGTTGACGCCAAGATGGGCTTCGACGATAACGCACTGTTCCGTCACCAGAGTATTTCAGAGCTGCGTGACAAGTCACAGGAAGACGCCCGCGAAATGCGCGCTGCAGACCGTGGTTTAAGCTACGTCGGCCTGGATGGCAACATTGGCTGCATCATTAACGGTGCCGGGCTGGCCATGGCCTCCATGGACATGATCATGCACGCCGGTGGCGAACCAGCCAACTTCCTCGATATTGGTGGTGGTGCTTCACCGGAACGAACCACCAAGGCATTCAACCTGGTCCTTTCCGATGACAACGTTGAATGTATCCTCGTTAATATCTTTGCCGGGATTAACCGCTGTGACTGGATCGCCGAGGGCGTGGTGCAGGCAGTGAAATCCATTGATCTGAAGGTGCCGCTGGTCGTCCGACTGTCGGGAACCAACGTAGAACAGGGCAAGAAAATCCTTGAAGAAGCGAACCTGCCGATCATCATGGCAGATACGCTGAAGGAAGCCGCGGACAAAGCCGTTGCTGCCTGGAAAGAACACTCAGGCAGGAAGTAGGAGGAGACAATCATGGCAATACATTTAACGAAAGAGACTAAAGTCCTGGTGCAGGGCTTCACGGGTCAGATTGGCACCTTCCACGCAACTGACATGATTAACTACGGTACCAACATTGTAGGTGGTGTGACACCGGGCAAGGGTGGCACCAAGCATCTGGATAAGCCTGTTTTCAACACCATGAAGGATGCCGTTGAAGCAACCGGTGCTGACGCCAGTATTATCTTCGTACCGCCACCGTTTGCTGCCGACAGTATTATGGAAGCGGCAGATGCAGGCATCCATTTTTGTGTCGCGATTACCGACGGTATACCGGCGCACGATATGATTCGCGTTAAACGCTACATGCGTCGTTACAAGGCCGATAAGAAAATGGTACTGACCGGCCCAAACTGTGCGGGCTCAATCAGCCCGGGTAAGTGCATGATGGGCATCATGCCGGGCCACATCTATATGGAAGGTAGCGTTGGTGTGGTAGGACGTTCAGGCACGCTGGGTTACGAGGCCGCTTCACAGATGAAGTCTGTTGGTATCGGTATTTCTTCCAGTATCGGTATTGGTGGCGACCCGATTAACGGTAGTTCATTCAAGGACCATCTGATGGCCTTTGAAGAAGATCCGGAAACCAAGGCTGTCATTATGATCGGTGAAATTGGTGGACCACAGGAAGTTGAGGCGGCAGAGTGGGCCAAGGAGAACATGAGTAAGCCACTGGTGGCATACATTGCTGGTCTGACCGCGCCCAAGGGGCGTCGAATGGGCCACGCCGGCGCAATTATTTCAGCGGTCGGTGAAAGCGCAGCCGAGAAGGTGGAAATATTGAAGGAGTGTGGGCACACGGTAGTACCCAATCCGTCATCTTTCGCCGAAACCATGACAGAGGTCATGGCTAAAGTCAGCTAGCGGAGTCCGGCTGCCAGTTGCGTACTTTCGCAACTGGCAGCTTCTGCGCTTTCCAAGAATAACAAGGTGTAACTTTTCAGGAGATAACAGTGGCTAAACCAAAGGTTTTATTAACGCGTAAATGGCCGGCAGATGCCGAGGCCAGGGCCAAAGAATTATTTGATGTAACGCTCAACGATGACGATCACAAGATGTCGGTCGATGAATTGAAAGATGCCATGCGCAACTACGACGCAGTGTGCCCAACCGTTTCTGATTTTGTCATTAACGCAGACATCTTTAATGTCGACGATCGGCGCTGCAAGATTGTGGCTAACTTTGGTGTTGGCTATAACAATATCGATACCGAGGCAGCCAAGGCTGCGGGTGTCGTGGTGACCAATACGCCTGAAGTGTTAACTGACTGTACTGCAGATATCGCCATGTCACTGTTACTGGCCGTGTCCCGCCGCGCGGGTGAGGGTGAACGCCTTGTGCGTGACAAGAAATGGGATGGCTGGTGTCCGACTCACATGCTCGCGACCAAGGTAACCGGCAAGAAGCTGGGTTTCATCGGCTTTGGCCGCATTGCCCAGGCAGTAGCCCATAAGGCACACCACGGTTTCGATATGGAAATCAGTTTCTATGATCCTTATCCACCGTCGACAGAAGTAATCAGCAAATATAACGCTACCCAGATGGATTCGGTTGAAGACGTGTTAAAAGACGCTGACTTTGTGACGCTGCACTGTCCTGGTGGTGGCGCCAACACCAACCTGATGAATGCTGAAAGGCTGGGCATGATGAAAAATCATGCTTTTCTCATTAATACTGCTCGTGGCGATGTTGTTGATGAACCAGCGTTGGTTGAAGCCCTGAAAAACGGTGTTATTGCCGGTGCCGGCCTTGACGTGTTTGCCAGTGAGCCATCGGTAACCGAGGACTTGCTTGGCATGGAAAACGTGGTATTGCTGCCGCATCTTGGTAGTGCGACAACCGAAACCAGGGTGGCCATGGGATTACGTTCCCTGGGTAACGTGCAGGCTTTTTTTGACGGTAAAGAACCGGGCGACCGAGTGGCCTGAACACACAAGTACAACATGATGGGAGACCTATGAGTACCGATCTGGCAAAAAGTGAACAATCCATTGATGACCGCTCGGCTGAATATGCCAAGGAAGTTGTCGACCTGTTAACGACACAGCTGCAGCAGGTCATTGAAAATAGACAACCGGAAATACTGCCTTTCTTCACCGGTGAAAAACCGGTTCCTGCTGGCGATACCGACATGTTGCTGGGTCTGTTGCAGGCCTGGGGCATCTGGTTCCAGTTGCTGAATGTCGCCGAGGAAAATACCGGTATGCGCCGTCGCCGCTTATATGAGAAGGAAATGGGCATAGAAAACCTGCCCGGTAGCTTTGCCAGCGTCTTCAAGCAGGCTGCCGACGCCGGCATCAGTGCCGAGGAAATCCAGAAACTGCTGAATGTTGCTCATATCAGGCCAACGATCACTGCTCACCCTACCGAGGCCAAGCGCATTACCGTACTTGAAATCCATCGTCGTATTTACGTGTTGCTGTACCGTATTGAGGCGAGTCGCTGGACCGAGCGCGAACGCGAAGATTTAATCACCGAGTTGTTAAATGAAATCGACCTGCTCTGGTTAACCGGTGAGTTACGGCTTGAAAAGCCGACCGTATCCCAGGAAGTGGTCTGGGGGCTTCATTTCTTTGAGCAATCACTGTTCGAACGTATTCCTGAAACTCATGAAAAATTACGCTATGCATTGCAGCTTGCCTACAAGGACAAGGAATTTTCCATTCCGCCTTTTTTCCAGTTTGGCTCCTGGATTGGTGGTGACCGTGATGGCAACCCCTTTGTCACCAATGACGTGACCAGGGATACGTTGTTAAAAAACCGCAATGCGGTATTACATCACTATAAAAAATTACTGGAAAACCTGGTGCACAAACTCAGTGTATCTGGCATCAATATTGAAATTACTGATCAGTTTACCGAGGACCTGGAAAAAATCCTTGTAGACATTGATGATCTGTATGATATCTCCAGGCGTAACCCTGGCGAAGTCTTCAGACAGTTCGTGGCCTGTATGTTAATAAAGCTGGAAGGCACCCTGTCTTCCGCCGAGAAAAGCCATTTCAGCGGTATTAGTTACGTGGATGCAGATGAATTCATCCTGCATCTCAACCAGCTAATCAACGGATTAAATAAATCCGGTTGTGAGAATATTGCCAAGAGTATGATTGCGCCCATCCTTCAGGAAGCAGAGGCATTTCGTTTTCGAACGGTCAGACTTGATTTGCGCGAAAACTCGACAACGATTAACAACACGCTCGCTGCTATTTACAAGGCCATGCACGGTCGCAAGACCCCGCCTGACCCGCGTAGCGAAGAGTGGCTGACATGGTTGAAAGAAGAACTCGGCAAAGACCGCCCCGAGATGCTCACGTTCAGCAACCTGGATGAGACCTCGGAAAAAACACTTGGTCTATTCAGAATGTCGGCCGAGATCATGGATGAACTTGATCGTGAGGCATTCGGTCACTTTATTCTCAGCATGACCCAGTCGGTAAATGACCTGCTGGGTGTCTACTTGCTGGCACGCTATGCCGGCCTGTTTACCGGGGACAACGGAGAAGAGTATAGTCGCCTGCCGATTGTGCCACTGTTCGAAACAATTGATGACCTCCAGCGTGCACCCGCGATGATGGAGGAATTGCTGAATATTCCACTCATTCGACGTTCGGTTGAACAACAAAGCGGCGTGCAGGAAGTGATGATTGGTTATTCCGATTCCAACAAGGACGGTGGTTATTTCACCGCCAACTGGGAACTCTACAAGGCCCAGATAGAACTGACCAACACCGGACAAAATGCCGGTATACCCATCTCATTTTTCCACGGTCGCGGTGGCTCTGTCAGTCGTGGTGGCGCCCCAACCGGGCTTGCCATTGCCGCACAGCCAGCCGGTTCAATCCACGGCCAGATGCGCATTACCGAACAGGGCGAGGTTGTATCTTCCAAGTATGCGAACGAGGGTACCGCCCAGTACCATATGGAGTTACTGGCCTCGAGTATTTTTGAACACACCATTAAATCAATGAATGAAGACGCCCTGAAGCCGAATGCAGAATTCGATGAGGCCATGGAGAGCATTTCAGAATTCGGTTTTAACAAGTATCGTGAACTGGCGGAAACCGAGGGCCTGGTGGATTACTACAACGCGGCCAGCCCGGTAGAAGAGCTTGCCAAGATGAATATTGGTTCACGGCCGGCACGACGTTTTGGTGCGAAATCGCTGGGTGACCTGCGTGCTATACCGTGGGTGTTTGCCTGGACCCAGAATCGCCACATTGTTACAGGCTGGTATGGCGTTGGTACGGCCTTGAAAGATTACCTCGATAAGACCGGGGACAAGGGCGAAACACTGGTCAAGAAGATGTTCGACGAGTCCAGGGTGTTTCGTTTAATCATTGATGAAACTGAAAAGACACTATCACTGGTTGATCTTGAGGTTGCAGAGTCTTATTCAAAACTGGTGGCCGATGAAAAAGTGCGTAGCCAGGTATATGGCATGATCGTGGAAGAGTTCGAAATTACCAAAGAAATGATCATGCGTATCACCGGCGAGAAAGAACTCAGTGAGCGATTCAAGCGATTCAGTCGCAAGCTGAGTCGTCGTGCACCTATATTGCACCAGTCAGGCATGGAGCAAGTTACTTTGGTGAATGAGTTCCGAAATCGCGAAGAAGGTGAGGACCCAATGGAAAGTCTGGTGCCACTGCTGTTATCTATAAACTGCATTTCAGCTGGATTAGGCTGGACTGGCTAATCAGACAGTTTAGTTTTTGCCATAACTTCTTTGCTGCATTACCTGCGGTTGCTCATTTAGGAGCATCTAAACTCCGCACCTCGATAATGCGGCGCCTCGTTCTGAATCAAAAATCGCTCTTTCTGAAATTGTATTTTAGTCTAGAGCTGCAATATGAAATATAGATATGTTTAGGAACATGGGGACTGTTTCTATATTATTGATATTACTAGACTTCTCTAAGATCATTTCATTGATGAAAATTCTTCCTGCAAGTTCTAAAATGGACATATGCTGAAGCCTGTGACATTAGCGAACGTTGATCCAAGCTCTTTGAAACAATTTGAGAATGGATCCGGTTCTCACAATGCTTACTTAGGAATAATCGATACAGGGTCATCTCGATTCTCTGCTTATATAAAGGAAACTCCGGATTATGAACTGGCTAGAGAAATTGTCTCTGCACAATTAGGACAAGCTCTCGGTTTACCTACGCTCGAACCAATAATGGTTAACTTCCGAAGGATTGAAAAAAACGAATATGGTTTTGCTACAGCTTTCCAAAACGGTAGTAGTAATTTCTCTCAATTTGCAAAAAGCAATCCGAACATGTTGGAACAAATACAGAAATGGTCATCAATTCGAGAATGTATTTGCTTTGATGAATGGATAGCGAATCCTGATCGGACGCTAGACAATATATTAGTAACTGGAAGAAATAAATATAAACTAATTGATCATGGTGAATCTTTTCCTTCCGAAATGCAGGCTGAGACAAAATTTAGTAACGGCCTAGCTAGAATTGCTATTTCTGGAGTTCCTAGAAATGAGTTGGAAATTGCTTGCAGTAAAACACTTGCATCATGTTCAAGGTTTTCAAGTATTGATTTTTATGCTCTCAGAGAATACTCACATGTAGAAAATTGGAATGGAAATAGTTTTATAGACGGATGTATCCAAATACTTGAAGATAGAATGTCATTTTTGCCCCAATTATTGGAGCAAGAGTTTTTAAGTTCACAAGGGCACCTGCAATATTCTATAGATAAGAAAAAATTACATTAGATTATGAATATTCCGTTCCCACAAGTTCCGACAAATCATATATCAGTTGAATGGTGCCCAATATTCTTTGAGCCCATAATAGGCTCTGGTGAACGAATTACTATTGGTGTTGGTACTCTTAGTCATACTGGAGAAGTACAATGTCACTCAACAATAACGCCAAATAGATGTAAAAAAATATTTGGACAAGATAACGAGTTAATAAATCATATAATTAAAATATCTATAATTAGTCTTCATGAGCATTTAGAGAATACAAGATCTTTTGTTAACTGGATGCCACCTACCTCAGGTCTTTTTAAAGGTGAAGTGAGACAGATCTCTGCGAAAAATCTGGATGAAGCTATAAAATTAGTTTTACCTATTTCATCAAGTCTAATTTACCAAGAGGATTTGTTTGGTAGTAAAATTAGAAAAAATAGTCAAAATAATAAAACGTCAAATTGGGTCGGTGGATTGCGAGAAATTGTACTTAACTCTCGACCAGAATTATCAGGTAATTTTGAAGCTAAAGTATTTTTAGGTAGTTATGACGTGCCAGCGAAATTTACCTTTTTAAATCCAAAATTTGCTGCAAACTTAGTTCCACTTAATCCTTCCTCGTTATCAAGGTCAATTAAAGATGCAAGAGCTGATTTATGGAATTTACATTTATTATCTGATGCTCCAAATTTCTTATTTCGACCTGAAAAAAGAACGTTGCTTACTGGTATTTATACTAATACTAAAGTAAAAAATTACTCAGATAGTGTAAAAGATGCTGTGCAAGAATTAAAAGAAGAAGCTAGTAGAAGAGATGTTATAGTTGAAGAAGTCACTTCTTCTAATCAGGCTGCAGATTATTTAATAGCTCACGTTTAGTAAGATCTTTCAATAAATCACAATGTAGCTGAAGGATTATAGTTTTTTTATTTTTCTACCAAGGCAATATCTGTCCATCCGAATGCCAGAAAGTGCCCGAGTTATTCAGTGTTAGTTCCTCGGTGCGTTTGATCAATCCAGCCACTGATTCTGCTGGTGTGATGTTGCCTTCATGGTTGGTCAGGTCAGTTTTCACGAAACCGGGATGCAGGATGCCAATGGCAATGCCCTTGTCTTTCAATTCGCAGGCCAGGGATTTACCAGCAATATTAAGTGCCGCCTTGGACATGCGATAGCCGTAATAACCGCCAGATGTATTATCTGCAATTGAACCCATGCGACTGGTAATCAGGATAAGTTTGGATGGACTAGCCATGACTGGCAACAGTGCCTTGGTAACCAGTAAAGGTCCAAGGGTATTCACGGCAAACTGCTGTTGAATGCCATCAAGGTCCAGGTCTTCAAGTGTGTCATTGAGCATGATGCCGGCGTTATTGATCGCAATATCAATCTGTTTGCCCTGCAGTTGATCCGCAAGTTTTTCGACCGAACTTGCATCGGCTACGTCAATACCATCAATGATCTCTACCCCCAATTGCTGTAATTCGCTAGATGGAGATCGACATACAGCTATGACAGTATCACCGTTATTTTTATATTGACGACAATATTCAAGCCCAATGCCACGGTTAGCGCCTGTAATTAAAATAGTACTCATACCTATACCTAAAAGAGTTGCTTCATTTTTTCGAATAGCGACGGCTCAGGTACCTTAACATTAAAGTCATGCTTTTCAATCAGGTTCTGTGCGGTTTGTTTACCCTGGGCAACGACGTCGTTGTCAATTTTTCCATCATCAGCTGCTTCATTTATGCGCTTGATGTAATCCATTGCTGGTTTAACCTTGTTCAGCGATGCGATATACATCCAGCCATAACCTAACGTATCTGCTTTTAATGTTCCGGTTCCTTCAAAATAAAATTTACCAAGGTTGAACTGTGCTTCTGCAATACCGTTTTCAGCAGCAAGGCTCGTCCATTTAAATGCTTCCTTGTCATTCTTGTTGATGCCCGTGCCTTTGTAATACATCAGCCCGATCTGGCTCTGTGCCGGACCAAAGCCATTATCGGCGACGTGCTTAAAATGTAGAAAAGCCTGTTGCATATTCTTTTCTACGCCGTAACCTTTTAAATACATTTTGCCCAGGTCCCAGTATGCATTCAATGCGCCGGCTGCAACCGCCTGGTTTAGCCATACGATGGCCTCGGAAAAATCCTGTTCCACACCGGTTCCGGTAACATACATCATGCCGACATTATGCATGGCGTTGCCGTCACCAAGTTCGGCACCTTTTTTAAAAAGCTCAATAGCCCTGGTTGTCTGCTGTTGGACGCCACCACGACCGTCTCGATAGATTAATGCCAGATTATATGTCGATTTAATGTCATTCAATTCCGCTGCACGCGTATACCAGTCGACGGCTTTCGGATAATCAACGTTGCCCAGCAAACCCATTCGGTAAACCTGCGCCAGGTTGTACATGGCATCAGCTAACCCCTGATCCGCGGCCAGCTGCAATAGTCTGATACCCTCATCAAAGTTCTGCTCAAGTTCTTTACCCTCGATATAGGCGATACCGAGCAGGGACTGTGCCGTGGCATCGCCACTATCGGCCAGTTGTTCTATCAATTGATATGCTTCTGTAACCTGGCCCGCATCATAAAGTGATTTAGCGTACTCTATTTTTTCTTCTGCAGACTGCGCCTGACCTTGTTGTGAAAATATGAACAGTAAGGCCAGGGTGATGGCTTTACACAGGCTGGAATGAAAGACAGCTTGATTCACGGTTTATAAAATAAGGGTATATTTAAACGCATTATTGGCACCTTATGAAACTCGCGTTCGTCGAGTCGACGTTCATCACGGGGGCGTTGCAGTTTTTTCACAGGTATATGTTTTTAACGACCATCCCTGATGTCCTTGAAAAAGAGGACACAGAAATAGACTACGCCTATCGTTATTGATGATACGCTATGTTTATACGATTAACGCAAAAAGTACACTGTCTTTTGAATCAATTCATGCTGGCAGTGTCGACATGAACAGCAATCTTGTACTCGTGGTGAATTCATCGCTGCTGCGACCGGGTGTTCGCGTTTTATATGGATGCGCAACATAACGACAGGCATCTGCAACAACATAGATGACAGGGTTACCGTTGCAGTATCCGGCTGGTTTATTCGTCGTGTGTTGATTTGTAATAAAGCAGGTACATGATGCCGCAAACGATTATCGTCGTCGTAATTACCACTATCATGGAAGCCAGTCCTATAGGATTACCAAACAGCAGGTCAAGCCAAAGCTCCATTGTCTTTCTCCAACAGGTTACAAGGTTACCCGCATAGCGTAACTAACAGGTTTTATAGCAAAATGATCCAGATCAAATTATCCGCACTTTTTGGTAAATTAGCGGGTGAACTAACCTTAATAAGTAATGTTATTGCTGCTGGAATGCTTTCAGGCTGGAATAGGAGAACATGTAATTGTTGTCCTTGTATGGACTGTGGCACGTTGCACATTCAAGATTATTAGCCTTGGGCGTACCATCAGTGTTATAGATTGCAAAACCCCAGTTTCCGGCACGTTCGTCACTGGCAAAGCCTGACGGCCAACTCTCGCTTTTTTCCATGACGGCTACCGCCGCAAGCGGCCCTTTCTGAAACAGGCCGTCTTCATCGGTAAGGGGTTTATTATCTTCTCCAGGTATCGTTTTATACACTTCCATGACGATTTTTGAACCGGGTGCAAGCTTATCTGACGGAACTGAATTCATCGCAATTTGGTTCGCATACAGCACGGCGACCTGCTTGCCATTTGTTCTATTGCGGGTGTCATACCTGGTAAACTGGTCTTGATATGCGGTTGGAAATGCAACATGTTCCGGGTTGCCACCAGCATAGGTCATTAAACTGAGTGTTATCAGACCGATAAATGTGATCCGGTTAATCATGCTTTACTCCAAACGAATAAGTGACTATTAAACAAATATAGGTCAAGAACCTGTATTTGTACATTATCGATAATTTATATAACGCTTAACAAAGCGTTCCAGGATTTGTTGCGCGTATGGCGTATGATATTGAGCTATCGTCGTTATCAGCGCTTGTGCCTGTTCCGGCGCAAAATAACCGAAGTATTTGTAAGCATTAATCCGCACCTCAAAGCCCTGGGCATCGGCCTCGGGATGGAATTGTGTAGCATAAACATTATTGCCAACGCGAAACATCTGAATAGGGCATACCTCGCCTCGCAATAACAGGCTTGCGCCAGGCGGCAGCGAATCACATGCTTCCTTGTGGCCCAGCAATACGTCGATCCTGTCAGGAAAATCTTTCAGTAGAGGGTCCTGCTTTCCTGCATGGGTCATTGTCAGCGTAACGCAACCTACAGCCTCGCCATACTGGCGCGATATGCAAGTGCCAAGGTGATGACCGAGCAGACCATTGCCGGAACACGCCCCAAGGAATGGAAAATCCAGGGCCAGTACCTGTGCGAGAAAGTGCTGGAAATCGTCTTCAATTTTGCGTTGTATCGCTGATTTTTCAGCAGCAGGGGTACTGATATCAAATGGACTGCCACCAACGATGACAGCACTATAATCAGTCAGGCACAGTTCCGGTGGAATACCGTGCTGTTCGATGCGTATACGCCTGGTATCGGGTTCAGATAGTTTTCCGTATTTCAGGAAGGCCTCGTATTCATTATCGGCCGTAATATCTTCAGGCCTTAATTGCATGATCAAGACTGGTTTTCGGCTACTCATCAATAGAACTCAGGTAGAGGATTGCGACTTGCTAAATTCAGAATAGATTGTCGCGATAATATATAGGTACCGGGAATACACTGTCCACTGCCGAAAAGTCGAGGGAAATATAAATTGCCAAGGTATGCATCGAGCAGGACCTGATTATTAAAATCCGTATCGACAGGTCCTGCCAGGGAAACAAGTAATGACGTGTAACCGCCTGTTATTCGTTGTCTGTTTCTGAACGAACAGGTGTATCCGTTTCCACTTCTTCAGCAAGCAGCACGTCCGGATCAATGCACTCAAATTCGAGCCGCTTAATGGCTTCGTGCTTACCTGGTACATAGCGTGCTATACGACCTGCTGTATCGCACTCTCGCCTGGCGAGTTCAAGTGGCCAAAGAAAATCATCTGGATTACCACTAATGACTACGCGTTCCTCGCTGGAAGATTCAATCATGGGTTGTACAGCGCAGGCGCTGAGTAAAAACAGCAAACCTGCTAATAGTAATGAGCTGTATGCGAAATAGTATTTGCGAGCAGATAGATTCATAATCCAGTAAAGCAATGTGTGCCTGTCTTAGATTATAGGTATTAATTACATTAATGTAACGCTTCGGGTTAATTAACTTGAATCAGGCAAAGAAATGACAGGCAGGGCTGCTAACGTCAATGACAATACCCTGTACCTGATGGCATTGTCAGGTAAAGAATTCTACGACACTGTTATTGATACAGTCGCAATTGCTGCCGTGGTGATCAGAGTACGCGATCAGTAATACCGTCGACTTTACATAGCTACATCGCAAGCGTAGGTACAACGCGTTTGCATGCCATGGCGATTACTTCAGGATGATCAAATGCAAGTTCGGGTAACGAACTGATATCAAACCATGCCGCGGCGGCAGCATCGGTCGCGGCAGTCACTTTCATTGCTTCAGGTTCGATTACAGCGGTGAATACTACGGTAATCACCCGTTCACGAGGATCGCGATCGGGTCGACCAAAAGTGTGCAGTTGCTGTAGTGCACCGACTTTTAGTCCGGTTTCTTCATGCAGTTCACGACGGGCAGCGTGTTCCAGCTCTTCGTCTATCTCGATAAATCCGCCTGGTAATGCCCATTTACCCGCATCAGGGAAGTGTGCACGTTGTATCAACAGCAGTTTAGTGGCCTGTTGTTCGCGACAGAATACGGCAACGTCGACGGTGACTGCGGGGTGAGGATAGTCGTAGCTGTACATGGCGGTTAATCCTGATTAAAAAAATTATCGGTCAGTCGTTGCATAAATAGTTTGATATTGCTGTGAATCATCTTAAAAACATTCAATTAGCAGCACTTTATCATGTCAATAGTGAAAAACCGCTAGCTTGATAAAAAGGCATGGCTACATTATTTTACAGCCATATAACAACAATAAGTTAAAACAATGATGATCATCGTACATCGCAATATTCATCAACCCAAAAGCGGACGCCGTCAGTCTGATGGTCGTCGCTGCCAGAATATTGCCTTTTTTCCTGATCGTCGTTCAGGAAATGATCGACGCATCGTGCCCGACCGAAGACAGGCGAACCTGTAAGTTGTAAGCTGGTTGAACGTTTCTGCCTGTAACCGGGTCAATAGCGTTATCTTTTAATAATTCATTCACTTTGCTGGTTTTCATGTTCGTAGTTTCGCGCCGTCTGATTATTGCTACTGTTTTTATCCTGCCAGTTAGTGGTTGCCAGTATTTGTCGCCAGTAAGCCAATCTTCAACACTTGAACCGGTCGTGGCCGGAAAAATACTTGATGTAAAGCACATGGCTTTTGTCAGTCAGGAAGAATTGATTTCGAATTTGAAACAGTCGCAGACTATCCTGTTGGGTGAAAGACATGATAATCAATACCACCATGAGTTACAGTCATCCCTGATATCTCAAGTAGCCGCTACCTATCAGAATAGTAGTGTTTCATTCGAAATGATAGATAACGAACAGGCGCGAATTATCGGTGAACTGCATCGGTTGCCATTGGACGACTTGATTGAGCAACTAAAAGAAACATCAAGCGCATGGGATTACGAAACACATTATAAACCTGTACTTGCTGCTGCACTGGATAGTCAATTAAAAATATATCCGGCCAATATTGAACTGGTCAGGCTGCGTGCCTTCATGAAGCAGGAACCGGTGGCACTGGGTTCGGAACTAGAACATTGGTTACAAAACACTCAGTTGGATCCTGAGCAGCAGGCACTTATAACAAAGGAAATGGTAAGTTCGCATTGTGGTATGCTGGATACCGAGTCAGCCGCACCAATGGTTACCGTACAGCGCGCCAGGGATATTGCTATGACGCTAAGTCTTGTAAAAAGTGCTGCTGACAGGCGCCTGCTGATTGCAGGTGCCGGTCACGTACGCACCGATAGGGGTGTGCCCTATTATCTACAGGAAATAGCGCCTGAACTGACTGTTGTTTCGCTGGCTTTTGTCGAAGTGCAAACCGGGAGTACGGGTCTGGACTATTACCGCCAGTTCTGGGGTGGTAGTCATCTTCCGTTTGATTATGTTTGGTTTACAGGTGGAATCGACAGGCCAGACCCTTGTGACGCTTTCAATTTACGCGGCTAACCAGGTTTTAATAAAAACCGAACCAGTAAGGATGCCCGTAAAACGGGTAGGGGTAGCGGCCATAAAAATAAGGATAGCCATATGGCGGCATGCGCCTGAGTTGTGTATTCGTATACTCAGGCCATAGGTAATACTGTTTTACATCAATGACGGGATAAGTGTACCTGTGGTCATCAATTGATTTTTGCATTGATTGGTTGAGGTTGCCATAGACGGTAAACTGCCTGCCCTTGGTATAGTATTCAGGATCCAGAAAACCGTTTATTCGCGCAATAAAACGTCCCTGGTAGCCGTCGTTTTCTTGTGGCCTGCCGTTACGTCTGAGTTCATGGCTAAGTATTTCTATAAGTGAATAGCTATCCTTGTTTTCTACATCAAGAATGTCACCACCCCAGCGAACCTCGCTATCCGACAGCGAGCCGCTATTCAATAGATAATCGTCATAGGTAATTTCCGGTTCAGGATGCGAGCTAATTTCCTTTGGTATATTGGATGCACAACCTGCCACGGAAAGCGTAGCCAGAATAAAAAGAATGCGAATTTGAATAGACATAAAAAAACACCTCTCAACTTGTCTGACAGTCTACATACAGACATGTTCACTGTTGACAGCTTGCACAGTAATAGTAGCGTCGACTGCCGGCAGTGTCCTTGATTACCGGGGTGTTACAGGCGAAGCATGGCTGCCCGACCCGGCTGAAGACATGGTGTCGATACTGGCCTTTGCGCCAGCCCTCTGCCTTCAGTTGCCTGGCGAGTTCAAGATCGTTGGTAATGCCGTTATGGCGGTAGGCCTGTCTCGACGTAAAAACAGCCGCATCGGCCAGTCGTGATAGCTGTTGTTCGTCACAGTCAACAGGTCGCAGTCGTGGGTTTAGCCTCGCAATAAAGAGGATTTCACTACGCAAGTAATTACCGATCCCGGCAAGGAAATGTTGATCCAGAAACAGAGATACCAGTTGTCGGCGGCAGAATTTTGCACTGGTTAGCTGAGCCATCACCGTTTCGGGTTTAATCGAAAGGACATCAGGACCTAATTTTGACAGGAAAGGGTGTTGTTTCACCTGTGCTGGTGTCAAGACAGCGATATCTGATGCGCTATATAGCAGTGCAGATTTTTTAGCATTGTGTATGGCCAGGCGCAGTTGCCTGTTAGTGCGTGGATAATCTTGTGCTTTACGGATATACCAGCGACCGTACAGCTGATTGTGACTGTAAATGCTTAGTTTATTTTCAAAATGGATTAACAGTGCCTTGCCACGGGTTTCCACTGAAAGAATATGTTTGTCACGCAAGCGGCGCTCGAATTTTTTTAACGCCGGGAAGGCGAAATAGATCTCCTCGACTGGTGCAGCCAGTACAGCTTTTTCTATCTTGTCAGCTGCTTTACGTATTTCCGGTCCTTCAGGCATCTCAATCTATACAATTAAATCAAGCAGACCAGGTAAGGTTGCTTGTTCTGGCAAATATCAGGAAAGTAATATGGCCTACTGCCTAGGATTTAAATGCGACGATATTGTCGCTTACAGTTGGCGCGTTGCCCAGCAACTCGTCCAGCGGCCTTGGTTTTTCTATTCCATAGCCCTGGGCATAGTCAACGTCTATCAGTTTCAGCATGCCTTTGATTTCATCGTTTTCGACGAATTCAGCGATCGTTTTCATGCCCATCACCTGGGCAATCTGGTTGATCGAACGCACCATTTCATGATCAATAGGATCATCTTTGATGTCTTTAACAAACATGCCATCAATCTTGATGTAATCAACAGGCAAGTTCTTCAGATAGGCGAATGAAGATAACCCGCTGCCGAAGTCATCAAGTGAAAATGCACAGCCCATTTTTTTCAGTTCAATAATGGTTTTCTGCGCAAGAGTTACGTTCGCAATCGCTGCTGTTTCTGTAATCTCAAAACATAGCTTTTTCGCCAGTTCTGGAGAGTTTTTAAGCAAATCACTCACAAAATAGAGAAAGGTTTCGTCTGTGAGTGATGGGCCGGAGATGTTAATCGAAAGATGCTGGACCCTGGCGAGGAAGTCAGGCTGCTTTTTAAGTTCATTGCAGGCATGCTTAATGACCCAACGGTCTATCTTTTTAATCAGGTTATAGCGTTCAGCAGCGGGCAGGAAACTACCAGGAAGAAAGGTCTTTCCTTCTTCATCCCGCATTCTAATCAGCAATTCAAACTGGTCTTGCGTTTCACTATTACTAATTGGTGTAATGCGCTGTGCATAAAGACAGAAAAGGTCTTTTTCAAGTGCGCTGTAAATTTCCGTTACCCACTGCATTTCGCCATGACGTTGGCTGAGCACTTTATCACTGGGATTAAACACGTGATAACGATTGCGGCCCAACTCCTTGGCGGCATAGCAGGATGCATCAGCATGTTTCATTAGCTCGGTATAGTCTCTGACATACTCATCTATCGCTACCAGGCCTATGCTGGCACCAATGCGAAAGACGTGACCCTCCCAACTAAACTGGTACTCCTGCAAAGCCTTGAGTATTTTTTTTACCACTCGCTGCGCATGTTGCATACTGCAGTGTTCCATCAACAGCGCGAATTCATCTCCACCCAGTCTCGCCAACATGTCGCCTTCCCGCGTCTGGCGGCGCAGCAATGCGCTTATCTGTCTTAGCAGGTCATCACCGGCAATATGCCCGCAGGTATCGTTAACAATCTTGAACTGATCCAGATCGAGAAAACACAGTGCATGTCGCGTATTTTGCGAAAGGGTATTTTTTATTGTCCCTTTGGCGCGTCGTTCAAATTCTCGCCTGTTGTATAACCCGGTAAGCGCATCATGAGATGCCTGGAAACTGAGTTTCTGTGACAACTCGTATTCATGCGTGATGTCCTGGTGAATGCTGATGTAGTGGGTAACTTCATTCAGGTGGTTTTTGATAGAGGAAATGATCACATTGTTTTGCTGGATATCGCCATTTCTCTTTACATAGGGCAGGGTTCCCTTCCAGTCCTGTCCTTTAGCGAGTCGCTTCTGCATGTCTACATAATTAGAATCGGAAGGGTCTTGTGCCTGCAAGATAGAGATAGGTTTACCAATAACCTCGTTACGTTCATAACCATAATTTTCTATAAATCCGGGGTTCACGTATTCAATTATTCCGTCCGGGTCCATGATAACGACGGCGGCGCTACTGGCTTCAACGGCCTTGGATAGCTTTTTCAGTTCTTCTTCCGATTCCTTGGTATGTGTGATGTCCGTTAGCGTGCCTGACATACGCAGCGGATTGCCATCTTTCCCCCATTCAACTACCTGACCGCGTTCAACCACCCAGGTTGTTTTTCCCGTCTTGTGGAAGACGCGACAGGTGCATTCGTAAAACTCCGACTTTTTTTCGAAGTGTTCATTCATAAGGCGCCTCGATTCATCGCGATCATCAGGATGAATCCAGTCCCACCACCAGTTATCAGATACCAGTTTAAGCTCATCAAGATCGTAACCTGAAATTTCCTTCCATCGATCGGACAGTGTTACAACATGGTCCTTGATATTCCACTCCCATGTTCCAACATTGGTGGCCTTGATGATCTCCTGCAAGCGTCGCTCATTTTCACGTAGTTTGAGTTCGGCTTTCTTGTTTTCGCTGATATCACGCATGAAACAATAGTGACCAACATGCTCGCCATCATCATTCTTGATTTGTACGAGTAACAGCTGCTTGAAAAAAACACTGCCGTCTTTCCTGATTGCAAGTGATTCATGTTCTGCGCGGCCGTCACGCAGCATGATCTCGAAGGCCTTGTAACCGCCTTCATGGTCTTCCTCGGGTACCGTCACTTGCCAGGATTGCCCAATCAGTTCATCCGGCGTGTAGCCAAGCATGCGTGCATATTCGTCACGTACGACGACAAAAATACCGTTTTTATCCAGTCTTGAGACGCCTTGCATAGCGTTGTTAAGCGCGAGTTCAAGATCCTCGGTGTGTTTTATCTGGTGGTACTGATCTGTCGTATCAGTACCCTGATAGATGTAGCCACTAACATTACCTTGCTCATCAAAAACCGGGTTCAGGATGACATCCATGTAGCGTTCGCTCTGGTTTGGAAACTTGAACCAGGTCTGGTATTGCACCCTTTCTCCTTGCAGGCATTGATCAGACCAGGGACGGGTTTTTTTGGAAATGAACTCTTCGCCGAAAAAGTCGGATGGCGATTTTGCAATCGCATCTTCCGGTTTTATGCCGAGCGCGTCGGCGTAGGATTTGTTCATCGCAATATAACGATACTGGTTATCAACAAGCGCGACGTAGTCGCTTATACTGTTAATGATGCTGTCGTATATTGCCGTTTTGTTCATTTGTACCTTCTTCGGTATAACAAAAATAACATATCAATTATAAGGAGCAAGAAACATACCGGTATTGAAAAAGATAGAAGGTTTGCTGGTAATTCCTTTTAAATTCAATGCTTTAACAAGCCCTTATTTTCACCTTTTATTTTGACTGTGGGTACCATTCCAAATATGCTAATTAACTATAGAAAAACATATGTGGATGTCCAGTAACCCGTCGTGACTTTTATTGCGGTGGCAGATTGTCTTGGTCAGACTAACTAAAACAGTAAATCAGGCTTGGTATGGCAATAGTTGAACCGCTGTTATTAACTGCAACCAGGATACAAACCTTCATCGGTGACCAGCATCTTACCAATGCGAGTGGTTTTTTCTTTGCGCGCGATCAGCGTCTGTACCTTGTTACCAGCAGGCATGTCATGTTCGATGAGCCAAGTGACCATCGACCGGATAGTATCCGGATAGAGTTGCATACCGACGCCGATAATATGGCCAGTTCAATTGGCTATTCCATCCCCTTGTATGACGGTACTCAAAGCAATTGGCGTCACGCTGTTGATGCAGCCGGAGAAATCGATGTTGCTGTCATTGAGCTGGATCGACAAAATTTGCCTGAAACCATGGCCTATGCTGCTTTTACACCGGCACACCTGTTGCCAGCAGATGCGACCATCAATATAGGCATTCGCTTGCTGGTTATTGGCTACCCTCTCGGTTTTCACGATACGCTGCACCATATTCCTGTGGTCAGGGGAGGCTGCTTGTCTTCATCATACGGTTTGCGCTTCCAGGGCAGTGGTTTCTTTCTTACCGATGCAAGAACGCATCGCGGAATTAGCGGTGCACCCGTGGTCATGAGGACAGACAAACCTCGCGCAGAGCTGGGTGACCTACAGTGTTATCTGCTCGGCATTCATTCATCCCGGCTTGATCTTGGTACCCGTGATGTCAAGCTGGATGAGGCACTGGCGCTGAATTGTTCCTGGTATGCTGACATTCTGCTGACACTTACCGAAAACTGACCGCGTTTTTTAGTAACATTCACTATTCATAGTTCGTTTTTTCAACCGGGGTCTATTTTATGACTGAAACAACAATAACCGGCAGCTGCCTGTGCGGGGTTGTTGCCTATGAGATCAGCGGGCCGTTCAAGATATTCCAGTATTGCCACTGTTCCCGTTGCAGGAAGGTCAGTGGTAGTGCCCATGCGGCCAATCTTTTCGTCCCGCCGGAACAGTTCAACTGGACCCGCGGCCAGTCCAGGCTTGGCCGTTTTGAACACCCTGATGCCCGCTATTTTGCCACTTGCTTCTGCACTTGTTGCGGTTCATCGATGCCGTGGGAGGTACAGGGTGGAAAAAATATCGTGGTGACAGCAGGGACACTTGATGATGACCCGGGCATCAGGCCGATGTGGAATATTTTCAGCGGTTCCCGTGCCTGCTGGTTTGAAGGCACTGAGTCATTGCCACAACATGACGCGTTTCCAAAGCGCCGCCGCGATCACTGACGGCACGCATTACTTTATGACGGGCAGTGCCTGTCCCAGTAGGGTTTATCGCCGAAGCGTTCAACCAGAAAGTCGATAAAGGCGCGCATGCGTTGTGACAGGTAGCGATTTTTTGGATACACCGCATAGGCATCTACGGGCATTGGCTTGTAAGCTGTCATCACCGGTACGAGTTGATGCTGTTGAATCGCCTGCCAACTGATAAACGTGGGTGTAGCGACGATTCCGTGTCCGGCGATAGCCATATCCCTTAAAAACTCGCCGTTGTTGGCCTCAATGGCGGAATTGACCTTGATTCGATGTTGTTTACCTTCACTATCCAGCAGCAGCCAGTGACGCAACCCTGTCATGTTGTAATGCAGTAATTTATGCTTCTGTAAATCATTCAGCGACTCGGGTGTGCCATGTTGCTCGAGGTATGCCGGGCTGGCGCACAACAATATACGTATCGGACAGATCTTGCGTGCCACCAGGCTTGAGTCTTCCAGTCGCGCAATGCGAAAGGCCAGGTCCAGTCCTTCCTCAACCAGATCGACCTTGCGATCTGAAAAATCGATATTGATGTGGATGCCGGGATGTTGCCTGACAAAGTGATCGATAGCAGAAGACAGGTGTGAGACACCAAATGATAAGGGAGCTGCCAGACTTATCGAACCTGCCAGGGCCACATTGGCATCCATGGTGAGCGCATTCAGTTCAGCGACGTCGTCGGCGATCCTGGTCGCGCGCTCGTAATAATTTTCGCCGGCTTCCGTGAGGCTCGAAGAGCGCGTGGTGCGATTGAGCAAGCGCACACCGAGGCGTGTTTCCAGTTCCACCAAGCGTCTACTGACGGCCGATTTGGCCATGCCCAGTTGCTCTGCGGCCTTGCTGATACCGCCTGCTTCCACCACGCGAATGAAGACGCTCATGTCTTCGAGCTGTCCCATTAATAGTTCTCCAAATTAGAACAATGTTTTTCAAATTCTCCTGTTTATTCATATTTTGTCAACATCTAGAATGCCGGTCATCTGATATTTAACGATTTGAACAGGTGATTAACATGTCTGAACAAGTAAGAGAATTAACCACGGTGACACAGGGTCATCCCGCCATGGACGGTGATGGTGTGCGCATGACGCGGGTGATAGGTACACCCGAATTGAACATGCTGGATCCATTTCTATTACTGGATGCCTTTGAGTCCGATCGTCCCGATGACTACATCGGTGGTTTCCCGGCGCATCCGCACCGCGGTTTTGAAACCGTGACGTATTTACTTGCCGGTAGTATGCGCCATCGTGACAGTGTTGGTAACGAGGGCGTGATCGAACCAGGTGGTGTACAGTGGATGACCGCGGGCAAAGGCATCATTCATTCCGAGATGCCGGAACAGGAAAACGGCTTGCTGCAGGGTTTCCAGCTTTGGGTCAACCTGCCGGCAAGCCATAAGATGCAGGTACCGGCCTACCAGGAATTTCCAGCGGACCAGGTCAGCGTTGAACAAAGAGACAACGGTACCGGGATCAGGATTATTGCGGGTACGACAAACATGGGCACGACCGGACCGGTCGTAAACGAACTTGTGGATCCAACCTATATGGATGTGTCGTTACCGGAAGGTGAAACCCTTGAACAAGCTGTCGCTGAAGAAGACAACACGTTTATCTTTGTGATTTCCGGGAGCCTGCTTGTCGGCGAGCGTGAACGTGTACTTGGCAACAGGCAACTGGGGATTTTACGCCACGGTTCTTCTGTTAGCGTCAAGGCGGAGACAGGCTCACGTTTTTTACTGGTTTCAGCACGACCCTTGAACGAGCCGGTCGCGCGAGGCGGGCCGTTCGTGATGAACACGAAGCAGGAAGTACTGCAGGCATTTAATGATTATGAAAATAACCGTTTTACAGGAGCATAACCATGGGTTTACTAGTTAATGGCGAATGGCACGATAAGTGGTATGACACCAGCAAAAGCGGCGGCCGCTTTCAGCGCTCGAAATCGCAGTTCCGCAACTGGATTACCGCAGACGGGTCTGCGGGACCAACGGGCAGCGATGGTTTCAAGGCGGAACCGGGCCGCTATCATCTTTATGTTTCGCTGGCCTGTCCGTGGGCGAATCGCACCTTGATCTTTCGTGAACTGAAAGGCTTGCAGGACATGATTAGCGTTTCCGTGGTGCATTGGTACATGGGCAAGGACGGCTGGACGTTTGAAGATGGAGAGGGCGTTGTAGCCGATCCAATACACAATGCCAGGTTTCTGCGCGAGGTTTATCTTGCCGCGGATAAAGAGTATACCGGGCGTGTAACGGTACCGATATTATGGGACAAGCATCGAAACACCATCGTTTCCAATGAGTCAGCAGATATCATCCGCATGTTCAATTCGGCCTTTGATCATCTTGGCGCAATAAAGGGTGATTATTATCCGGTAAGCAAGCGCGAGGAGATCGACGCCCTGAATGAGCGTATCTATGACACGGTCAATAATGGTGTTTACAAGGCCGGGTTTGCCACCACACAGGAGGCCTATGAGGAGGCCGTCACAGCCTTGTTTGGCTCACTTGATTGGCTTGAAAGCAAACTGGCGAAACAGCGTTATCTTGCTGGTCATGAGCCAACAGAGGCAGACTGGCGCCTGTTTACCACGCTGGTGCGCTTTGACCCGGTTTACCACGGGCACTTCAAGTGCAACCTGAAACAGTTACGCGATTACCCGAATCTTTGGGCCTATACGCGCGATCTGTATCAACAACCTGGCGTGGCTGACACCATTAATATGTTGCATATCAAACACCATTACTATGGCAGTCATGCAACGATCAACCCCACCGGTGTCGTACCGCTTGGCCCGGTAATTGATTTTAATGAACCGCAGCAACGAGCAGCACTGCAAACAATTGCAGCCTGAATGGCAGAAGAATTAATACGTCTTTAGATCTGATTTTTACAGGAGAACAAACATGAGTTTTGACATCACCGGAAAAGTAGCATTAGTAACAGGTGGCAACAGAGGTATCGGCAAATCGATAGTTGAAACCCTGTTGAACAAGGGAGCAGCCAAGGTATACGTCGCGGTCAGAAACGTTGATAGCGCACAAGCATTGGTCGATACTTATGGCGACAAGGCCGTGCCGATCGAGGTAGACATGTCCAAACCGGAGACCATTAGCGCGGCTGCCAAACAGGCGACCGATGTCGAACTTGTTATTAACAATGCGGGTGTCCTTTATAACGCAGACCCGCTTGCAGCAGATGCCTACGATAGCCTGTTGAAGGAGATTGACGTTAACGTAGGCGGCCTTATTCGCATAGCCCAGGCATTTGCGCCGGTACTGAAAGCCAACGGCGGCGGTGCACTGGTGCAGTTGAATTCTGTGGCCTCGATGAAAAATTTTGCCGATTTCTCAACCTACTCGGCGTCCAAGGCTGCAGCATACTCAATTACCCAGGGTTTGAAAGAAAAACTGGAAGAGCAGGGAACGCAGGTTGTCAGTGTACACCCGGGGCCGATTGATACTGATATGGCGAACAACGCCGGTCTTGGCGAGATTGCCGAACCACCAACGCTGGTTGCCGACGATATAGTAAGGGCATTAAGTGTAGGTGATTTTCATTCCTTCCCTGATACGATGGCCAGACAGATCTGGGACCAGTACCAGTCCTATGCCAAAAACATCGTTGAAGTAAACATCATGGAAGGCTAGTAGAAGTATCATATCGAGTGCGCTACGATGCGTAGCGCACTATATTAATAATTAATAGAAAAGCTACGAGAGAATAATATGACCAAACCAATTGTTGCCGATAACAAACCTATACCGGTAGAACTGGTAAAAGGCAAAGCAATCTACTTTTGTTCTTGTGGGCGTTCATCCAACCAGCCGTTTTGTGATGGTTCGCATTCAGGTACTGAATTAGCTCCCATTGAGTTTATTCCCGAGAAAGACGAGACAGGCTACCTTTGCGCGTGTAAACACACCAGCAACGTACCATTTTGTGATGGTTCGCACAGCCAGTTTAGTGATGATGAAGTAGGTAGCTAATGAAATGCTGGCCGACGGTTGCAATAGTGTAACCGTCGGCTACTTTCAGTTATTGACGACAGGGTAATCTATTTCAGCTACCTTGATTCGATTTTTGCCCTGGCTCCTGGCTTCGTTGATGATTGGTTCCCGCAACGTGATGCGTAACCAGACGTCGTTATTGATCAAGCCAACGTTAGCGCTTTATCAAACCAGAGTCAGCGCCCCGCCAATGCACTACATGGGAAGGTTTTCTAATATGATCAATAGCTAAGGCCATAAGGGCAATAAATAGTCGCCTGTATGAACATCGTGTTATTATTCGAAATAAAACACTTCTCATGCAACACCTTTATAAGCAGATATATGCCGACCCCGAATTCCATGAACTGGAACACAAGCGTGGTGTTTTCAGTTGGTCACTCGCTTGTATAACGCTACTAGTCTATTTTTCTTTCATCCTGGTCATTGCCTTTGCTCCTGAATGGTTTGCCCGACCGATTTCAGAGGGCAGTATCATTACCTGGGGTATTCCTTGCGGACTGGGCGTGATTTTCCTGAGCTTTATCCTGACTGGTATCTATGTCTTTCGTGCTAATGGTGAGTTTGATCATCTGACCCGCGACATTGTTGACCATGTCAGGAGTAACGATGCAAGCTAAGCCCTTACAGTTTTTTATCAGCTTGCTGCTTTGCCTGACTTGTGTCGCTGCGTTTGCCGCAGGCGCGCTTGAAGGTGAGGTTGAACGACAGCCAGTTAATGTCACGGCGATTGTCATGTTCTTTATATTTGTTGCTGCGACGCTTGGTATTACCTTCTGGGCAGCCCGCCGTACCAAAAGCACAAAAGATTTTTATGCTGCCGGTGGTTCGATTACCGGTTTACAGAATGGCCTGGCCATCGCCGGCGATTTTATGTCGGCGGCTTCTTTTCTTGGTATCTCCGGCCTGGTGTTTGCCAGCGGTTTTGATGGTCTGATCTACTCCATAGGTTTCCTGGTCGGTTGGCCTATTATTTTATTTCTGCTGGCGGAGCGCTTGCGCAACCTGGGTAAATACACGTTTGCTGATGCGGTCAGTTACCGATTGAAACCGCTACCAATACGTAGCCTGTCTGCATGTGGCACGTTGGCCGTTGTATTGCTTTACCTGATTGCGCAAATGGTGGGCGCCGGTAAATTAATCCAGGTGTTGTTTGGGCTGGAGTATTACCTGGCCGTGATCATCGTTGGTATACTGATGATTCTGTATGTCACTTTTGGCGGCATGTTGGCAACAACATGGGTGCAGATTATCAAGGCAGTACTATTATTGTTTGGCGCCAGCTTTATTGCGGCTGCTGTCATGGCGAAGATGGACTTCTCATTTGAGACACTCTTTACCACAGCAGTGACGATGCATGACAAGGGCATTGCGATCATGTCACCAGGTGGCCTGGTATCTGATCCTGTATCGGCGATTTCACTGGGCATGGCATTGATATTTGGTACCGCAGGGTTACCACATATCCTCATGCGATTCTTTACCGTGCCGGATGCCAGGGAAGCACGCAAGTCTGTCTTCTATGCAACCGGATTTATAGGCTACTTCTATATTCTTACGTTCATCATCGGTTTCGGCGCCATCGTGATGCTGGTGAATAATCCGCAATTCCTCGACGGTTCGAGCGATGGCATTATTGGCGGTAACAACATGGCCGCGATTCATCTATCGCAGGCGGTCGGTGGTGAACTGTTCCTTGGCTTTATATCGGCAGTCGCGTTTGCAACCATACTGGCTGTTGTATCCGGACTCACGCTTTCCGGCGCTTCAGCTATCTCACATGATCTTTATGCCAGTTTGATACGACACGGTGAGGCGAACGAGGGTGAAGAAGTCAGGGTGTCACGTATTGCCACTATCTCTCTCGGTATTATTGCTATTTTCCTGGGCATCATTTTTGAAAAACAAAACGTTGCTTACATGGTCGGTCTTGCCTTTGCGATTGCCGCCAGCGTCAATTTCCCAATCCTTTTCCTGTCGATGTACTGGCAGCGTTTAACGACACGCGGCGCATTTATCGGAGGCGGCATTGGTTTGTTGACTGCAATAACGTGCATGTTGTTCGGTCCGACAATCTGGGTCGATATCCTTGGTAATGCCGAACCGGTATTCCCCTATAAACATCCGGCCCTGTTTTCTGTGACTGCGGCCTTCATCTTCATCATTATCGTATCGAAGCTGGATAAATCAGCATCGGCGCAGCAGGAAGCCAGTGACTTTGAAGATCAGTATGTTCGTTCGCAAACCGGGCTTGGTGCCGAGGGTGCGGTCAGTCACTGATAAGTTAATAAAAATTAAAGTGCGTTAATCGTTCGGTTAAGATGAAACTTGTTGATTAATTCCGAGGGCACCTGGAATACATCTTCAATATTTTTAACGCTCAGGGTCTCTACGGTTTTACCTTGTTTATATAGATGGCCTCCTTTCATCAACAGGATATTATCAGTGTAATGGAGTGCAAGGTTAAGATCGTGCAACACGCATACAATAGTAAGCCCGTTTTTATCTACCAGCTTTCTTGCTAAATCCAGTATCTGATGTTGGTGCTTTATATCCAAAGCTGATGTTGGCTCATCAAGAAACAAGAGTGCATCATCCTGCTCCCAAATCTGTGCCAGCGCCCGCGCTAACTGAACACGTTGCTGTTCTCCACCTGACAACGTAGGGAAAATCCTGTCAGACAGGTAGTTTGCATCAACCGCTTCCAACACGCTGTCGATAATTTCATTATCTGAACGCCGCATGCCATCACCATACGGGCTTCGACCCATTTGCACGATCTCCCTGACTGTAAATGGAAAACTGATTCTATTGAGTTGTGACAGCACTGATCGCATCTGCGCCAGTGTCTTTAATGGATAGCTGTGTATATTTTTATCTTTAAAAAAAACAGTTCCATTATGGTCGCGAATGCTGCCGGATAGACACTTAAGTAAGGTAGATTTACCAGCACCATTAGGTCCAAGTATTGCTGTGATCGTATTTGCCTTGATCGTGGTATCTATGGTTGCTATGACGTCTGTATACCCTGCACGATAACCAAGGTTGCTGGCAACAATCATAATCCAAATCTGCCTGCATATTGTCTTATTAGTAACCATAGAAAAAATGGCCCACCAATAAGACTGGTAAAAATACCTACCGGTACTTCTGCTGGCGCGAGAGCAGTACGCGCTACCGTATCGGCTACAACCAGTAAAATGCCGCCTAGCATTGCAGATGCTGGTATCAGCAAGCGATGATCAGGTCCCAGGGTCAATCTAATCAGATGTGGTACAACCAGGCCAACAAAGCCGATAATGCCGCTAACCGAGACGGCAACGCCTACGGTCAATGCGGTGTAGATAATTACTCTGCGTTTTAATTTCTCGCTATCAACACCCAGATGTCTTGCTTCGTCGTCGCCGAGGATCATCAGGTTTAATGCCTGGGCATTTTTGATTAGTAACAGACATGCCGGTAAGACAACAGATAGACAAATTATTACTGCTGGCCACATTGCGCCACCAAGGCTACCCATTGTCCAGAAAGTCAGTGTGCGTAATTGCTGATCGTCGCTAAGGTAGGCAAGAAAACCTGTGGCCGCAGCGGCAAGTGCATTCACGGCAATGCCTGCAAGCAGCATATACGTTACGCTGGTCGTTCCGGTTAAACGGGCGAAGCGGAATATTAATAGACATGTAAGTAGCCCACCCGTAAAGGCGGCAATCGTTAATCCATACAGGCCAGCAAACCCTGTCATTGGGCCAGCAAACACAATCACAATGCCAACTGCCAGCGCTGCGCCACTGGCGATGCCAATCAGCCCCGGATCAGCCAGCGGGTTTCTGAACAAACCCTGTAACGCTGCACCTGAAATGGCCAATGCTGCGCCTACCAGCACGGCAAGAATAACCCGTGGCAATCGTATTGCAGTAAGCACGGTTTCCTGCTGCTCTGCCAGTGTTCCTGTTAGCAAGGCATGCAGGGGTATCGGGTAGGCGCCAATAGAAAGTGCGCTGATGCTGGCCAGTAACAGTGTTGCAAATAATGTCGGTATTACAGGTACATGGATACCTTTTTCAGTTAATGGCAAACAGACATAGATGCTTTTTGTAAGACTAAGCATTATTGCTGGTATGTTGTATATAACTGTCGCGCTGCTTCTATTGTTCGCGGACCAAAGCCGAGTAGTAACAGCGAGTCCATCGCTATAACGCGACCTTTTTTACCTGCTGGTGTTAACGCGAGTCCGGGTTTTTTTAAAAAATCATCCATGCCGCCTGCCTGTTCCAGACCTTGTGTTGTTGTCAGGATAATTTCCGGCGACTGGAGTAACGCTGCTTCAGCTGTTAAAGGTTTGTAACCCTGATAATCAGAAACGACATTGTCTGCGCCTGACAGGGTGATAATGCTATCTGCTGCCGTATCTGTACCCGCAGCCATTGGTGCGCCACCGGTATGTGACAGGATAAATAGGACTTTTGGTTTTTGTTTCTGATCAGTTAACTGCTCAGCCAGCTTTTCACGCTGCTGGTTTATATTGTCAATTAAACCTGCACCCTGTTGTTCAAGGTGCAACATCCTGGCAATAGCGTTGATGTTCTCAATAACATCTTCGAGAGAGCGCCCGGCTTTCAATCTCATTAGTTTAGTCCCGGCATTTTCAACTTGTGCAAGCACGTTGTCGGGGCCGGCATCTTCGGTCACGATAATGAGGTCCGGGTTCAGTGAAAGTATACCTTCTGCCGAAAGTGCACGCTGGTAGCCCACCTTGGGTAGTTGCTCCGCCGCTTCAGGAAAATAACTGGTGGTGTCACTACCAACCAGTTTCTCGCCGGCACCCAGTTCATATATGATTTCTGTCAAGGCACCACCAATACTGATAATACGATTCGGCACCTCGTTCGCATGAACAGGCAGAGTGATGATTAACGTGCACAGGATTATTACAAGTTTCATTGCCTGACCTCATGTTGCATTAAGATGTTAGCTGCGCTGATGCCCTCGGTTTGAAGAAATGTCAGTACCTTAAGCAGTCTTTCCATTGAGATGGATTTATCACCAGCGATTATTAACTCATACCCCGGCCTTTTATTAACATGAGTAGTCAACGCAGACGCCATGTTCTCAAAACTTTCATATTTTTTGCCATCAATCGCGAAATCTGATTTTCTTATCTCGAGCATGATATGTTTTGGCTCATTTATAAGTGGTAATTCCTCAGATACGCTGGCGGGTAAGGTGAGGTCCAGTGATTGCAGGACTGCACCAGCGGTGAGCATAAAAAAAACCAGTAGTATAAAAAGGATATCCAGCATAGGCGTCAGATCCGGACTCAAGTCATTGGCAAGCGTGTTGCTATTATTTTGCTGTTGTAACTGAATCATGCACTGAGCCTCTGTACATTTACTGGCATGGCGTCTGCTTCACTATCATTGAGTTCAAACGACATAGATAAGCGATTGAGTTCTGAACAAATCGAATTAACGTGGCGTTCAGCCAGGTGGTGAAACAGGTAAGCCAGTAACAAAGCAGGTAGCGCGATCATCAACCCGGCCGCAGTAGTCAGCATTGCCTCCCATAAGCCATCAGCAATCATGGACGGTGATACCGGCCCGGACTGTGCTGCGATGACCTTGAAAGCCGAGATGATGCCCAGGATTGTGCCTAGCAGCCCGATAATGGGGCTAATTGTGCCAATCATCCGTAACAGACGAATGCCGCTAAAACAGACTGACTGTACATCCTGCATTAAAATACTCACCATCTCATCGCGGTATTGCTTTGCCAGTTGCCGGTGTCGCGTCAAATAATCAACTAATTTTTCAACCTGTTCTTCTCGCTTACTCGTGGCACCGATAAAGAACACCATGCGTTCTATGGCGATCATCAAGGTGATTACGGAACAGGTCGCAAGTGGCCAACGCATCAGGCCAAGTTGCAGGAACCATTCAGGCAGCATGATCATGCTCCAACGGTTGGACCTGGTCGATAATGTCGCGCCAGCCCTGAAGTTCGGGTATGCCAGGTTTACGCTTGCCAAAAAACGTAACGATAAGTTCACCGTCATCATCAAATACTTCCAGCGCCGTTACAGTGCCATCGACAGTCGGCTTTTTCGTCACCCAGGTACGCGCGATATTACTTTCCTGCAGATGCAGGTTGAACATGGGATCCATGACGTTATACCAGTCACCGTGTTGCAGCAGTTTCCTGACCGGACCGGTATGGATCTGGATGCAGCCACGATTGCCAACAAACACCATGATCTCGCATTCGCTATCGCGCGCCAGTTCCAGGATTCTGCGTGAGGCATCATTTCCGACCTGGTAGGCGAAGTCCACACCAATGTGACGGAGTGCCTGTTCGCGGCCCACGTTGAATTTTTTCAACATGGGAAAGAAATCATGTGTGTCTTTCAGGTTTTCCCAGGTTTGACGAAAGCCTTTCCAGTCTATTTCATCATCAGGCAGATCATCCGGTTTGGGGTCATAGTCTTCTACCTGAATAGATTCCGGCTGTTCATCGGCGCGGAATTGCTCTACCAGTGTTGTATAGGCCGCTTCATCAGATTTGGTTGTTACATAGACCTTATGCACAGCACTACCTGACTTATCAAAAAATTGCAGGCTTTTTCTATCTCCCCTGTCACTGGCTTCGATAACAGCAAAGCAGAATTGCCAATGGTTCATAAATAGCCGCAGATCAATATCCGGGTTGACAAACAGACCCTGTTTCATTGGTCCGTGCGAAAAGAACGACGCGTTATCATAAATTCCTTTTCGCTCATGCACGCAGTATTCATTGCGCGTCAACGCCATGACTTCGTCCAGGGTAATAACCTGTTTAAGTATTTCCTGGGGATCTTTCTGCAGGACGGTCACCTTCGCGTCATCATTAATCAAAAGTAATTCTGCCTCTGATATGCCGAGCATTTCTGCTGCGTTGCGGGCGCGCAGGCCTGGTTGTTCCTGCTTAAGTTTCAAAAAGCGATCCTTTAACGTCTCTTTTTCGTTATTGTTAATTACTGCTGCTTCACTCATCTGGTATCTCCTGTTATTGAATAACAAATTCGATTGGCACTCGTACCCAGCCCGTGGTCGCAATGCCATTATGGACAACCGGCTCAAACACCCATTTCTCTACTGCCGCCAATGCAGCCTTGTCGAGTAGCGAGTGACCGGATGTTGCCACGACTTTTAATTCCTGGGCCAAACCGTCAGGTTTCACACGCGCATGCAGCGTGACCGTGCCCTGCTGACCAAGCTCAAGGGCACGACGCGGGTAAACCGGTGGTACCTGCTTACGATAGCGCGCTTCCTGTACCACGCTGGCGTTATCAACGCCGCCATCGTCGGTTGTAGATTCTGTCTGTTTAGTGAGCTGCTCAACGGGCTGACGTTCAGGCGCAGGAGCAACTGGCGCAGTAACTGGTTTCGATTCATTCCTGGCGACAGCTTTTTCAATGGCGGGCTGTTCATTAATTAAGGGTTTCGGTTCAATGATTTCCGGTTTTTCTGCAACTGTGCGTTGTACTGGCGCAGGTGCGCTTTTTACAGTTGGTTTATTTACAGGTTTGGCAATCTTTTTTCTTGCCTGGTTTGTTGTTACTACCGGCGGGGTTACTGGCTGTGCGGGTTGCTGTGTTGCGATCTGCTGTACGACCGGCGGGGTAGCAGGCAAGGGCGGGGCAACTGCTTTCAATGTAATGGCCAGTTTGTCAGGCATGTTGACTGTAACTGGCACCGCCGGCATGGTAATAAAGATGAGCAGTAGCGCATTCAAAAGCAGCGAAACGGCAAGGTAGTTCAGCCACCTTGCCCCTGTCGCGGGTTGTAAATGCGCTGCGGTTACCATTGATAGGCAACCCTCGCGACATAGCTACGCCCTTCTTCGAGCAGGCTGGCAAAGCGCCGGGTGTAGGCCTTGTCGGTAATATTCTCTACGCCAAGATCCAACACGAGTGATTCCTTGCCGACGTTGCCTGATTGCCAGCGGTAGTACATATCCATAACACCATAGCCATCAGTCGGTGTTTCAGTTGCGGGCACTTCATCATTCCCCTCCGCGAAACGACCACGTATGCCGAATGTGCTGCCTGTACCCACAGGGCTATAACTCACGTCACTTACCAGCGTGTGTGGTATGCCGTTTGGAAGAAACTCACCGGTAGCCTCATTGGTTGCAGTGATATGTGATGCACCTATGCGCACAGCGAAGCCGTTATAAACATATGTGCCATCGACTTCCCAGCCTTCCAGTTCTGCACTGGGTATATTGAAGTTACGTGTGGTGCCGGCAGCTATATCCACTTCCTGCGTAATAAAGTCATCGCCATCGCTGTGATGCCATGCGCCTTTTACTTCGAGGAAATCATTTGCAGCCAGTAGGCCGTCAAAAGTAATGCCCGCGCCAAATTCAAGTGTGGTTACTGTTTCAGGACGCAGGTTTGGGTTTGGAATAAAGAAGTTATTCGGGAAAATTGTGACCAGCGGTACCGGCGGACAGCCCGGGAACGGCAGCGCAGGGCAAAACGTTAAGCCCGGAAAGTGCTGCCCGGCAGGGTAGAGTTCAGTCAGGTTTGGTGCGCGAAAGGCCTGCGCCCAGCTGCCATAGACCATCAGGTTTTCATTAGGGAGATAGCTTGCTGATATTTTGGGTGAGAACCGGCTTTCGTCCTGGCTGTTACCTGCATTGTCATTACTTTCATAGCTGTCATATCGAACGGCCGGAATGACGAGTAACTTGCCAACGCTGCTGTTGACCTCAATCTCGTCCTGCAGGTAAAACCCGTAGTTTTCTGCCTCTGCGTCTGGCACACCGGCACGGTTGCCGTTGGCCGTGAAGGTATTGCTGCCGATTTGTTCATCGGTGTAATACTCGAAACCGTAAGACACTATTTGTTTAAGTCCATTGCCGGAGTCAAATACGGACTGGTTATCAAGGTTGAAGCCAAGGGTTTCAATATCGCGAGATTGAATACGGCCCGTGTTAGTGCCGTTAAAATCGACTTCCTCAACACTGGTGTCGTTAAAATAGACATGCAGTTTTGGCTGTAACCATGTGTTAGACGGATCCTGGAATGCATATTTGAAGCTGTACTGGTTATCTCGCACTTCCTTGTTTACCAGCGGGTTTGAAGCGGTAATTGCACCGGCACCATTGTTCGGTTCTGTACTATCGTTGTTTTGCGACTGGAACTGGAATTTCAGCGTATGTACATCGTTAAATGTATAGCCTGCCTTGAAAAGCCCTGACAAAAGGTGGTCTTTTGAACTCAGTTCATTATCATCGCCTTGTTCGATATCATCTGCATGTCGGAAGGTAATATTGCCTATTAAGTCCCAATTGCCACTGCGCTGGTAGACGGTTGCTGAAGGCACATATTCATCAGTGGCACTTCGATAATTAAATGACGTAAGCACGCCACGTGTTTCGCCGGGTGCTAACAAGTCAGCCGCATCCCTGGTTTCGAAAGCCACCACGCCACCAATGGCACCCCCACCATAAATAGCAGACGAAGCACCTTTGACCACCTCTACTGATTTCAGCAGGGCAGGGTCGACGAAAAAGCGGCCATCGTGTGCAGACTCGTAGTTTTGGCGCCGACCATCTATCAGTGTAATGATGGCTTCATCATCGAAACCACGAATTGAAACCGTTTGTCCGTTACGACGCGGACCATTATCCACTTCTACGGACGTCACAAACTCAAGCAGGTCGGCAGTATCGCCGGCCAATGCATTACCGGCACTATCTGTTTCAACAATCGATGTCATTGCAGGTACGTCGAACGTCGATTGCGGACTACGAGTAGCATACACCGTGACCTTTTTGGTGCGAGGAACCACGATAGCGTTTTCGGCCGCTATCGCTGGAGGTGAAAAGCTATATAAAAATGTAATCGTGGCGTAAGCCAGACAAAAACTGCGTCGCATGAAAACTCCTTAATTGACGGTGTTTGCTGGCTGCCTGGCTATTGGCTGGGTGGCGGGCTACTGACCTTTCTAGTCGGTTTACTTGGTTAATATCAACTTACCATTTGCGGTAAGACTTAATTTGTACTCCTCCTGGTTGTGAATAATTCGTAGCTCTTTTTGGCATCCAATTAATTCACTACTGTCGATGCGGTTATTGCTAACCTCAATTTGCCGCTTGTCGTTCATCGTATTTTGGTCAATATCATCATTCATGATATTGGTACTATCTTGTTGATAAGATTCAACTTATTAAGAACCAGTAATTATTTAATCTAAATGATAATCATTATTATTATATTGTCAAGACTATGGCACAACTTTCTTTGTCTTTCAGTGTTGTCGCCACATTCGTTGATTCCAGGGCTGCTGTGTTTATTGTTTAGGCTATGATGCGCTTACTGTGCACAAACATATGAATAAGCAACGCTGTGGCTGGTGTGGCGATGACAAACTGTACGTGCGTTATCACGATAAGGAATGGGGCGTACAGGTACATGGCGACAAAAAACTGTTCGAGTTTTTAATCCTCGAAGGTGTCCAGGCAGGACTTAGCTGGATTACAGTTTTAAGAAAACGCCCTGCTTACAGGGAGGCCTTTGATGGTTTTGACTTTAATCAGGTCGCTCAATACGACCAGCACAAGATAAACAGGTTATTAAAGAACCCGGGCCTGGTTAGAAACCGGCTAAAGATGCAGGCCGCGGTAAACAATGCCAGGGCCTTTATTGAGGTCAGGGAAGAATTTGGTACCTTCAACCGCTTTATCTGGCAGTTCACCGATGGCGAAACCATTCATAACCGGTTTCGTAGTATGCAAGAGGTGCCAGCTAATACACTAATCTCCGATGCGATGTCGACAGAGCTGAAGCGACGCGGCTTTACGTTTGTTGGTAGCACTATTTGCTACGCATTCATGCAGGCTACTGGCATGGTCAACGACCACCTGGTTGAATGCTATCGTTATAAAGAAATCAAAAGCTGATCAGACAGGCACTGGTAAAGCGGATTTATTTCTAAACCTTGTTAGCAGTAACAGAGCAGGTGCCATTAACCAGGCCGTAGCAGGCAGCGGAACCGGCGCAGCAGGCAAGATAACGTCCGTCGTTTGCAAACGGAATTCCCATTCCCCTGAACCGGGAAACAGCCAAAACAGTTCTCCGATCGCGGTGTTTACGTTAAAGCCCCCGGCTCCACTGACATTCCATGGGGTCGTGTTACCGCTGAAAAACTCGAAGATACCGTTTTGAAACTGGGCAGTCACATCGCTGGGTGTTGTCGCAATCACTGAAGTGGTAGGCAAACCATTATCAATGTATGACAACCCAAAGTAGGTTAACGGCGCTAGCTCTATGCCTACGCCAGCGACAGTGCTGCTATCAATGAAAGCGACTGTATTTGCGACTAAATTTGGATCGGTGAATGCGCCAATTTGAATAAACCTGAACCATTGCTGATCAACTCGAACGGTTGCTGCATTGGCCAACTGCGGCAGTAAGAAAAGTAAAAAAATTGAAGTGATTATTTTACCATTACAACGCATATCGATTCCCCCGTCGTGCGTCATTATTTATATAGCAAGACTAACGCTCGAATCGAGCCTTTTTCAAGCGTTAGCCGGCACATGCAATCAAAATGTCACATAGCTGTAATAGAAGCTATTTCAGCCGTTTTGTGCATTTCTTATTTCAATTAATCGCTTGGAACCCTTTCCTCTTGGTACACGTGAATTTTGATATGATCCTGCTATCTTGATTGATTTCTTTATTTTTACAGCATGAATACTTCTGCTTTTACTTCAATACGTGCCAGGGACTATGTGCGCGCGAACGGGCAATTGTATTTTGCTGTAATCAGTGATGAAACTGAGTCCGGGCGCGTACTCTGCTGGTTACGCTATATAAAGAAAAACGGACGCATGTATAAGCTCAATACCGCCGAAGCTGCTGACTATATTACAGAACACTGCGCGACATTCCTGTTTCACAGTCAGCGTATGGATAACCATGTGCATGGTGTTCCCGCAGCAAACATCGATACTGTTTACCCGGCGCTAACAGCGACGGCAAAGCTATTGCAATTGAAAGAGCCGGATAGCAAACAGGAGGATGCCATACATATTATTCAGTATTTGATAAGTCACGGCATAGATCGCAATCGCATCGGTTTAACCGGTTCGATATTACTTGATGCGCATCATACGGACTCCGATATTGATTTGATCGTTTATGGCCGTGAGGCGTTTATGCAAGCCAGGGAAGTCTTCAAGCTTGGCTGTAACAGCGGAGAATTGCAGCGGCTAAGACCTGAAGACTGGCACGAGGCCTATCAGAGGAGAGATTGCAGCCTGGACCTGGAAACCTACTGCTGGCATGAGCAACGTAAATTCAACAAATGTATTAGTGGTCATAGTAAGGTTGACATAAGTATGCTCCCTGAGAAAAAGCGTGAAATTGAGCGGGAGCCGGGCTACAGAAAAATTGGCAGGCAAGTGATTACAGCCCGGGTATTGGACGACAGCCATGTGTTTGATTATCCGGCAAGCTATATCATTGACCATAAACAGATTGCAGAGGTGGTTGTTTACACTGCCACGTTCACGGGCCAGGCATTTATCAATGAACTCATTGAGGCCAGTGGAGTCCTTGAACAGGACATTGATGGGTGCACGAGGCTGGTTATCGGCACCAGTCGAGAGGCGCGGGGCGAATACCTGAAAGTGATACAATCAGAACAGCAACAACCAGAGGAAACAAATGGAACGTAGCAAGGTAAAAGCATTATTAAACGCAAACAGCGCACAGGATGAAGTACTGGCGAAAGGCTGGATAAGAACACTGCGTCAGAGCAAGGATTTTTCCTTTATTGAATTAAACGACGGTTCCTGCCTTGCCAACATCCAGGTAATCGTGGACAGCAGCATCGCTAACTATAGTGAGATCGTGCATCTCTCCACCGGTGCCGCCATTGCGGTGACCGGCAAGCTGGTTGAATCACCGGGTAAGGGGCAAAAATGGGAAATCCAGGCAACCACTATCGAGATAGTGGGCCATGCCCCGGATGACTACCCGCTACAAAAGAAACGCCACACTGATGAGTATTTGCGCACGATCGCACACCTGCGACCGCGTTCAAATAAATACGGCGCTATCTTCCGTATGCGTTCGCGGTTATCGCAAGCCATTCATGACTTTTACCAGTCACGCGATTTCAAATGGATACATACGCCCATTATCACCGGTTCCGATTGTGAAGGCGCGGGCGAAATGTTTCGCGTCACAACGCTGGACCTTGAAAACGTGCCGACGCAGGGCGGCAGGGTGAACTTCGATGCCGACTTTTTTGGCAAGGAAGCCAACCTGACGGTGTCCGGGCAATTGTCAGTCGAAACGTTTTGTACCAGCCTTGGTGATGTGTACACGTTTGGGCCGACGTTTCGTTCGGAGAACTCCAACACCAGTCGTCACATGGCCGAGTTCTGGATGATCGAACCCGAGATGGCGTTTGCCGATTTGCAGGACGACATGCAACTGGGACAGGCGTTTGTCCAGTACCTGGTGCGTTTCACGATGGAAGCGTGTAGTGAAGACCTGGAGCTGTTTGCAAAATTTGTTGATAAAAACCTGATGAACACGCTGGAGAACATTGTTAACAACGACTTTGTGCGTCTGCCCTATACCGAGGCGATTTCGATACTGGAGAAGAGTGGACAACAATTTGAATACGAGGTGGCATGGGGTAAAGACCTGCAGTCCGAGCATGAACGGTTTTTAACCGAACAGCACTTCAAGCAGCCGGTGATTGTTTATGATTACCCCAAAGATATAAAGGCTTTCTACATGCGCATGAATGACGATGAAAAAACCGTTGCCGCCATGGATATCCTGGTGCCGGCGATTGGCGAGATCATCGGTGGGAGCCAGCGCGAAGAGCGCCATGATGTGTTGGCGCGACGGATCAATGAACTGGGCTTCGACGAGGCCGATTACTGGTGGTACCTCGATACCCGTAAATACGGCACGGTGCCACATGCCGGCTTTGGCCTGGGTTTTGAACGTTTACTCATGCTGGTATCCGGCATATCCAATATTCGCGATGTCATTCCATTCCCGAGAACACCGAGAAACCTGGAATTTTAATTTTTCGCAATGATTAAAGGTTGTCCAGGGGAGACTTGACACCATGTCCTCCCTTATTGAGGGCGTGATACATGGCCTATCGCATTTTTTTATTGAAAACAGCAAAGTGAGCCTGCTGGATATTGAGATTAATGTAGACTACATTTAATAAACATTTGATTATAAGGAGATTATCAACATGTCCTGCCAAAACAGCTATATAACATTATCCGAAAAATGGTCTCCCTAGCATACTGTTATGTGTCATAAATCATGGAAGCACTAAAACAATCATTTGCAGTTCCAGCTGTTAGCCATGGTTTAGCTCATTACTGGAAAGGGAGAGATAAAAAAGCACTAAAATGGCTACGGCGCGGTTACACATGGGCGCCCAGCCAGATAAAAGGAACAATATTCGAGGCATATTTAGGTTTTTCTCTTTATAAAAATGGTGAGAAAGAATTGGCATTGAAACATCTTATTTCCGCTAAAGAAGGCATGGAAAAAATTACATCATTAAACAGTGATATTCATAGCGCAGAAAATGAGGCATTAAAGAAAATCAATGAAATACTCAATGACACATAACAAATCACTCCACAGCGACGCAGCAAAGCTGCGCCGCTGAGTTCAAACGTTATGTGAGTTTAATAATATGGAAGCTATAGTTGTATTGGGATTTATGCTAATACCACTTATCGGGGCTATGCAATATGCATCTATTGTATTGATTCCTGCAATAGTGGCTGATTTATTACTATTACGTTATCCTACTTTTTTTAAAGCTGTTCCATTTATCACTTTCTTTTCGTTGCTATTCCTATTTATTTATCTTTCTAGAGGTGAAGTAGGTAGGAACGGTGTGTTTCAAGGTATTTTCTTCATAACGTTTACAATAGGCTTTATTGGTTACATGCTACTTCACAGAAGTTTTCTTAAGAACCAACTAAAGAAAAATAAAAACTCACATAACCAGCAACTCCAAAGCGGCGCGCCGCTGAGTTAAAACGTTAGGTGTCATGAATAGAAAGCATATTAAATTATTATCATTTACCTTAGGTGGTGGTGTAGTTGGTGGATTAGCTGTTCTTTTGATTTTTGTTCATGAGCGTTCTGTCGGTAGAAATATCAATAATATTGAGATCGCGGCAGTAATACTTGGTGCAATTGTTGCGGGTGCAATATTTTATTATCACTATTATGGAGAAATATTTAAAAGTGATGAAAAACATAACACCTAACAAGTCACTTCAAAGCGACTCGCCAAAGGCTCGCCGCTGAGTTCAACCGTTAGAAGCTAAATATTCATGGATTTTAAAAAACTAATTTTATCTATTTTTATTTTAGCTACTTGTGTAGCTTCACTTTCAATTCTTGCAGTCTTTTTTAATAAAGGTCTTATTGATAGTTCAGAGGAATTAGCTAAGGTAAAGATTAACGACTACAACTACATATCACCAAGGTTGCAAGAAATAGACAATCTGGGTTCACTAAGAAAAAGTGCAGATTATTACGCAAGAATGTTTTGGGAAAAAAATAAAAGTGACTTGCAATATCGCAGGGCGCTTCAAGAGTTTTTCATGTTAATTTTTGCATTATCAATAATATTAGTAATCTTATCTGTAACATGTCTTTATCAATTACGACAAAAGGCTTCTAACAAATCGCTCAAACACGAGACGCCGCAAAGCGGCGCCTCTTAGCTCAACCGTTATATTTCAGAAGAGTCTCCATCGGAGGAAAGTATTTATGTGGGATGAGCGGTACAGTACAGATGAGTATGCTTACGGGACTGCGCCTAATGGTTTCTTAAGTCAAGAATTTCGAAATCTTCCCAAAGGTAAAATTTTAAGCATTGCGGAAGGCGAAGGCCGAAATGCGGTGTTTCTTGCGAAACAAGGATATGAGGTTACAGCAGTTGATAGCTCTTTTGTTGGACTCGAAAAGGCAAAAAAGCTGGCGTATGATTCCGGCGTTTCAATTGAATGCATAAATGCTGACCTATTGGATTTTGATTTTGGTGAAAATCACTGGGATGGAGTTATATCAATATTTTGTCCGTTGCCCTCAGAGCTACGTGCGGTTATTCATAGAAAGGTCGAAACAGGACTTCGAATGGGTGGTGTGTTTTTAACAGAGTCATACACGCCTAATCAGCCAAAATATGGTACCGGTGGAGGCGATTGTACGGATACGATGCAATCGAAAGAATCACTCACTCAAGAATTTCAAAATTTAAAATTTAGTCATTTGGTAGAGATTGAGAGAGAAGTAATTGAAGGTATATACCACACTGGGCTTGCTTCTGTTGTTCAAGCAATTGGTCGTAAAGAAATATAATAAGTAATTCTATCCGACCGCTAACGCACCGCCGAGTTAAAACGTTAGGTAGCTCTTCCGTGAATAACACCACAGAAACCCAGAAGGTCATCGAAGCTCTTAATGCATATGGAATATCCCTTCCAGATGGACCAATCAGGCTCGGTCGTTATGGAGATTCGGAAGCGAGTGAGTGTGAATTACTAAATCTGATTAAGGCCGGCGTTAAGCGCGGTGGCGCTAGTTTGTTGTGGGAGTATGAGGCCGAGGGTGAGGCCATCCCAAAGCCTGGAGATATTGAAATCATCGTAAATGCAGAGCATCAGCCTGAAATCGTATCGAGCATCATCAACGTGAATGTCGTTCCGTTCGGCGAGGTTTCGTCAGATCACGCAGCACTCGAAGGTGAAGGAGATAAATCACTTGAGTTCTGGAGGCAGGTACATTGGGAGTACTTTGCTAACGTGTGTTACAAAATCGGTCGCTTACCTTCGAAACAGATGCCTGTTGTTTGCGAAGAATTTAAAGTCATTCATGTTGTGGACCTTAGCGTTGCTACCTAACATTTCGTTGCAGTCGGATGTCAAACTCACTGCGTGGCTTTGTCGCCGCTGAACTCAGGCATTGGGTCGCCTAAACCACTAACCAAATGAGGTAAGTCATATGAAAATCGGATTCTTCGGTACTGGAAATATGTCCCGCGTAATCGGCGGCGCATTGGCAGTCGCGGGACATGAAGTCTTTTTCGGGTCACGCACCAAACCCAAAGCGCAGGCCATAGCTTCTGAGATCAGCCATGGAACAAAAGGAGAAACGAACGACAGAATCGCAGAATTCTGCGAGGTTCTTGTGAGTTCGATACGCGAGGTTCCATCCAAGTATCTCAAATCCTGTGAGAACCTAAACGGAAAAATATTGATTGACCTGAATAACCGCGATTTTCCGAGAAAATACGAAGGTGACGAGCTATTAAATTCGTTGGCATCTGCAGCCCAAAGCGATGTACCCGAAACAAAAGTGATCAAGGCATTAAACAATCAGGCCATGGAGGTTTTTAATGCGGATGCGGCGGCTCTCCAGGAAGCCGGGGTACAAGGTTTTATCGCTGGCGATGATGAGAAGGCAAAATCCGTGGTTGCAGAACTTTTGCGAGACATCGGATTAACGCCGGTTGACTTCGGCAACCTCTCCAACGCATGGCTGCTAGAGGTTCAAGCAGATATTCTTCGCACCTACATGTTTGCCACAGGTAACGCGCTTGCTACACCAGCACTCATTGACGCTCCGAGAGCACAGCCGCGCTTTGGAGAGCGCCGCAAAGGAGCATACTAAAGCGGGCCAATAAATCGCTGCAGGTGCCATTTGACCCGCCACATGCTTTTGTTACCGCAAAAGCATACGCCGCCTCAAACGCACCCGAGCTCAGGCGGTAATGCTGCTTAATTGACATACTAAAAACAGTATATATATACTATATATAGTATGTGGCTCGTTTATGAACACCGCCGCGTTACACGGCAGTTAGGCTCTGTCCCTGAGGACATGCTGAAACGGTATGAGAAATGGAAAGATATTGTCATTATTTCCGGGCCTCAAGGGTTACGATTAATCAAAGGTTTTCATGATGAAGCGCTTCGTGGAGAATGGAAAGGCTGCCGGTCATCGCGACTTGGTTCGAAGTATCGAGTCATATATAAAGTTGTGCGAGATAAAATACTCGTACAGGTAGTGAATATTACCGCTCATGATTACCGGAAGAAATGATATGAAAAATTACAAAATTGCGAAAAAACAGGCTGATGTTTCAGTAGGTGAGTCAGTCCGCATCATTCGCGAATTGCAAGAGATGAGCCAGAATGAACTAGCGAGAGAAACAGGCATTCCACAATCTACAATCTCTGCCATTGAAAATGATCGTGTGAATCTTGGAGTGGAACGAGCCAAGCAACTCGCTCGTGTACTTAAGTGTCACCCTGCGGTGCTTGTTTTTCCAGGATGGGACATCAAGCATGAAAACGCAGCATAACCAATCACTCCACAGCGTCGCAGTAAAGCTGCGTCGCTGAGTTAAAACGTTATGCTCAGCCCATTCAGGAAAATTACGAGTATTTGTAGTCTTTTGCGCTGTTGTTGTGTTACGCGCCGACACTTATCAATACCGGCGCGCTGTTAGTTAGATACATTTAAAGGAGACGGTTATGAAATACAATATTCTCAAAATTGTTTCTCTGATTATGCTTGTTGTCCCGGCAGGTGCTCATGCCACCGATGATCGTTACCGTGGTGATGGTCACATGATGGTTACACCGGATTCGCTGGTCTGGGGGCCGGTGGCTTCTATGGGAGAAGGCGCCGAGATCGCTTTTATCGAGGGCGATATTTCCGCCGAGGAACCGTTTACCTTTCGGATTAGATTACAAGATGGTTACGTAATCCGACCCCATGTGCATCCTGCTTATGAGAGGGTGACCGTGCTGAAAGGAACCCTGCATTTTGCGCATGGCAAAACCTTCGAGCGGGAGGCGACACGGCGACTACCCGAAGGCAGCGTGGCCATTATGCCCCCAGGTGATCCCATGTTTGGATTTGCCGAGGGCATCACGGTAATTCAGCTACACGGTAACGGCCCATGGGGGATTAAGTATATTGATCCCGAGGATGACCCGCGTAACTGAATGGCGATCGATAGTCGTGCATAACCAATCGCTCAAAACAGGGACTCCGCCTATCGGTGGTGCCCCTTAGCGCAAACGTTATCTCTGCTCGCATGGCTGAAGATCGAGAACAAAAATTTTGTGTGGTCTGCGCCGAACACATCTTTGCCGACGCTTCAAAGTGCAAGCACTGTGATTCCTATCAGGGATTTAGGCGTCATTTCAATTTTAGCAATACGATACTGTCGTTACTCGTTGCACTGGTTTCTGTACTGGCTGTCGCAACCCCTGTTTTCGTATCAGTGTTCGAGAGGGACGATGCACTCATAGATTTTTCGTCCGCAACTGCGAGTACCGATAGCGTTTATCTGCTCGTTTCAAACAGAGGGACTGCACCAGGGTCATTTAACCGAGCCCGGCTCTATTTTAAATTTACTGATTTCGATGAGTCTGGATACATTAATTTGGACCCCGTTAACATAGATGAAATCTATTTTGATGCCAGAGATAGTAGATTGCTAAGACTTATAGCTAGAGATTGCTTCCTATCGACAGAAGCTCCTTTTAATGACGTCAGCGAAGAAGATCTGGAGAGACTTGAAACTAATAATGAATTTTTGGTCAGAGGATTCTATAGCACTTTTGGCGGAATGGGTGGTTGGTTAGACGTTGTTTCTAGTAACCCGGATTATCTAGGTTTCATTGCCAATAATTGTGAGAAATATTCAAACCTAGGCGAGAAATAACAATCAAATCAATTAAGGATGCCGCAAGCAGTAGCCATAATTAAGGACGTTAGCTGTCTTATAAAACCTCTATAGCTTCCGTAACAGACGTGAACTTTTCTATCAATTCAAAGCGCTTGCGAATCCGCCAGTTTGAACCAGACGATGTGGAGGACTTTGTTAGCTTCATGTCAGATCCCGACTCCACGCAATTTCTTGCATTTGAAGAAGCTCAGAAAAACCGAAAAGGGGCCACGGAACTACTATTTGTAACTATCGACTCATACGCATCTGATACGCCTATGATGGCCTATGCCATTGAAGAGTACACGAGCAGAAAATTTATAGGATTTTGCGGCTTGGCCCCTCGCGAGGAAGGCGAAGTAGAAATCATGTACGCGATAATGCCGAATTTTCGCGGCAACGGCTATGCCACTGAGACCGCATCAAGTTTAGCGCAATACGCTGTCAATCAGCTTGGTTATAGACGTGTGATAGCCCCCATAGCACCTAATCACGTAGTTTCGAAGGCAGTTGCTGCCAAGGCAGGTTTTGACGACCATGGATGCCGAACAAATCTACAATCTTCGGAAAAGATACATTTTTATGTTTACGAGAAAAAAGAAAGCTAACAAGCGCATGCAGACGGGCGTGGCCTTTGGCCGTGCCGCTGACGCATGGTGTTATAGCGCAATTGAAGTTAGCAAGATTCGGGTCGACTGTAGTCGTTTGTTCTCCCAATATCGCATCTGTTTGGGCATTCGCTATTTATTTTATAAAAAGTGCCTGGAGCAATGATTGATGACCACACTTGCCAACAAAGTAGCTATTCTTGCCGATGCCGGTTCCGGTATTGGCTACCCGAAACGGAGGGTCATTAATATTCACATCCACCTTCGTTGGCTACACTGCAGGTATGTCGGGCATGGCTGTTTGCGCCGCCAGTAAGATGGGCCTGATTGGGTTGACCCAAGTGCTGGCATCCGGGCACGGGCCGCAGAATATCCGCGTCAATGCCCTTTTACCCGGTGGTACTGATACCCCGGCGGGACGTGAGTTTGCCGATACGCCAGAGGCATTGATGTTTGTACAATATCTACACGCTCAAAAGCGTATGGCGACGCCAGACGAAATCGCTCTATCCGCGTTATACCTGGCCTCCGGTGCTTTCAGCTTCACCACAGGATCGGCAATGCTGATCGATGGCGGTGTATCCATAAATTGTGTCTGAGAGGCCGCATCATGTCAGACTTCGAACGAATCGCATGTGCCATGGACTTTTTGGTCGATCGGGCAACTGATCAGCCCAGTCTGGAGGAGATAGCGGCCCACGTACACCTTAGTCCGTATCACTTTCAACGGATGTTTTGTCGTTGGGCAGGTACAACACCAAAACGTTTTTTACAGGTTCTGACATTGGAACGTGGCAAAAGATTGCTCGATAACTCTCGCTCCTTGCTCGATGTTTCACATGAACTTGGATTAAGCGGCAGTTCTAGATTGCATGATCATTTTGTGCAGTTGGAAGCAGTCACACCCGGTGAATATAAAAATCGAGGTAAGCAGCTAAAGATCGAATATGGTGTGCACTCCACGCCACTGGGGCCTATGTTTGTGGCAGTAACCAAGCGTGGTGTTTACCGGGCAGAGTTCATGGATTATAACAGTCTGGAAGAGTTGCTAGATGATTTGCATAGCGCCTGGCCTTTCAGTTCCATCAGGGAAAGCGTTCGATCGACGCGCCATGTCATTGATGCTTTCTTTAATACTAACGCAGCGTCAAAGCAGGTACCGCTGTCGCTGCATGTAGCAGGAACCAATTTTCAAGTAGCTGTATGGCGTGCTCTCCTGAAAATACCACCGGGCGCTGTGGTGAGCTATGCTCAGGTAGCCGAGGCGCTGGGCGCCCCCAATGCTGCGAGAGCTGTTGGAAATGCTATTGGCGCAAACCCGGTTGCTTTACTGATCCCTTGTCATCGAGTTATAAAGCAGAGTGGCGCGCTGGGTGGTTATCGCTGGGGAAGCACCAGGAAGCTTATGGTACAAACATGGGAAAGAATGCGTGATTAACAGGCTGCGCTATAACAATGCCATGCAGCCGGAACTCACAAATCGCTACATGTCTTATCATGTCGCTAATGCTGGATATTAGGGTGCTATTGCAACTTATTTTAATTGCATGGGCTTATTTTTTATGTATAAAAGACCATAACAAGTTAAGCCAGCAGGACGTGTAAAAAGCACGCTCATCTGCTTAAGACGTTAGATTACACTAAGAAAGAGAGTGCACAGTGAAATGGATTATAACTATTCTTGTATTGGGCGGTTTGCTCGCCTGGGCAGGTATTCGGGAAGAAAAGGCGGAGGACAGTGCCAGAAGCTTTTGCGACTCAGTAACGATCGGCGAGTCATACGCCTCACTGTTGGAAACAGCAAAGACGGTGGGGGAAGATAAGCTCCGCATCATTAATGACCAATCATTGATGGTAGGATTTACTGGCATTCCACCCTTTTCCAGACACACATGTGAGGTCACAAGTAATGACGGAGTCATCGATGGCAAACAGTACTTTTACATTGACTAGGCAGCCTGGCAAGCCCTTCCCGCCGACCGCGAAAAGATCGGGCAGATGAGCCCAATCGTTATGTGGCTGATAGCCAAGAATACGTAGCACTCTAATAATGGAGTCGAACCATATGCCTGGCGTTTATATAATCTTCAGTGAATAAGGGCTTATAATTATACTATCGGGTAGTAATTAGGGACGGAGGCATTCCATGAGAAGTATAAAGATAAGAGAATTTAAAACTGGCCGTGACACTCCAGAACAAACAGTGACTATTCCTTTGTCAATTTTCAAGATTGTCGCGAAACTACTGCCCAAAAAAGCACTGGATGCCCTTCAGAAAAACGATATCGATGTTGAAGAAATACAAAAACTTGCAGATAACCCGGAAGTCGAAGGTACCATACTGGAAGTAGAGGAGCATACCAAGGAAGTAAAAACAATTATCTCCATTGAGTAGTTGGTGTTGGTTATCTTTTAGTCAACTTAAGAGAAAGTCTATTTGTCATATAACAAGCGCATGTAGATGGACATCACAAGTCGCTACCCGCCTTGTGAGGCCGCTGATGCGAGGCGTTTTTGCAGCTAGGTCAGGAGAAATAAGGCATTCTATGAATTACAAGCTGAAGCAACTCATGTCACACGATTTAGAATTGATGAACTCGCTCTTAGATTGCTTTGGCGAAGCATTCAATGACAGAGACACTTACGGGGACAATCGCCCCAACGAAGATTACATGCGCGAATTACTCGGCAGTGATTCTTTTATCGCAATTGTGGCAATAGGTGAAGATTCCTCAGTTGTAGGCGGTCTTGCAGCTTACGAACTTAAAAAGTTCGAACAGATGCGAAGCGAGATATACATCTATGACCTGGCCGTAACCAGGCCTCACAGAAGGCGAGGCATAGCCACCTCGTTAATTGAGGCACTGCAACCCATTGCCAAATCGCGTGGAGCCTGGGTGATTTTTGTGCAAGCAGACTATGTTGATGAACCAGCGGTAAACTTATATACCAGGCTTGGTGCTCGAGAAGAGGTATTGCATTTTGATATACCTGTTCGGTTCGATGATAAAGCTGCATAACAAACAAATCGATCAAGGACCCGGCTAACGTTAGGTCCATTATTTGGGGCGCTGGTAAGTACAATGAAGCCAAGAGAAGTGGTCGAATTATGGGTCGAAGCTTTTAACGAAGCTGATGCAGACAAGCTCGCCGCTTTCTACAGTGAAGACGCAACCAATCATCAGGTTCCTGAAGCACCTGTAATCGGCAAACCGTTAATTCGAGAGATGTTTGCAGAAGGTTTTTCGAATTCAACAATGGTATGTATTGTTGAAAATATTTTCGAGGATGGGGCATGGGTTATCCTGGAATGGAAAGATCCTCTCGGATTAAGGGGTTGCGGTTTTTTTCACATTGTTGATGGACTTATCGTTTTTCAGCGCGGTTACTGGGACAAATTAAGTTTCTTGCGTCAGCAAGGGCTACCTATACCCGAAGCGTAGAGATGGTGCTTATTCACCAATGAATCAATCAAGGACTTGGCTTTGCGTGCTTTTTCCAGCGCGCTGGAGTTCAAACAAGCTGCAGGAGTTTCTATGGATATAAAATGTATCGCCGGATTTGCTGTAATAACAAAGAATCCTCAAGCAAGCGCATCTTTATACCACGGTGCACTTGGTTTGCCGCTACAGAAACAGGACGACTATCTCTTCATCGAGAAATTCTCTGGCGCTAATCACTTTGGTGTCTGGCCACTGAGCATGGCTGCGCAGTCCTGTTTCGGGAAAGAGGACTGGCCTGCTCATGTACCGGAGCCGACCGCAACCATTGAGTTTGAGTTGGTGAGTGCTGCAGCGGTAGAGTCCGCAGTTGAAGAAATGAAGCTTAAAGGTCAAGCCTTTATACATGAGGCAAGAACCGAACCCTGGGGGCAGACGGTGGCAAGGTTCATTAGCCCCGAGGGGGTGTTGATCGGCCTGAGCTATGCACCATGGCTACATGGACAAGCGACCTGACAATTCATACAGCTGACGCCGCTGCATGATTCAACACTGGTCTTATTGAGTATTTTCAACATTTCCGAAATAGCGCTGCATTTCTATCTTCACTTTCCTGGCCAATAGCAATGTGGTGAGCAGAGTTGGAAAAATCATCATCGCGAACATGGAATCGATGATGTTAATGATCGTTGCCTGTGTCCAGATGGCGCATAGGGGGATGATACACAGATAGAAGTAAACGAACTGGTTACCCAGGCGTTTCCCAAACAGGTAGCGCGCACACTTCAACGAGTAATAGCTGTATGTCAGCACCGTCGACAGCGCGAATAACAGGAATACCAGGTATACCATCAGGTTGCCACCTGGCAACGCATGCTGGAAGGCCTCTGCTGCTATCAACACGCCGCTGCCGTCGGTGCTAATACCGGATACCAGTATGACCAGCGCTGTACACGTGCAGACGATGTGCGTATCGAAAAATGGCCCCAGCATCGCCACCAGTCCCTCGCGTACCGGTTCTCGCGTTCGTGCGGCGCCGTGTGCCAATGCCTCGGTACCAACGCCGGCCTCGTTGGAAAAAATAGCGCGTTTAATGCCAGTTACCATCACTTCCTTGAAGGCCATACCCGTTGCCCCGCCAATGCCTGCTTCCAGTCCAAACGCCGAAGAAACGATGCCTGCTAATAGTCTCGGTATGTCGTTAATGTTAAGCATGATGATTAGCAGGCTGGATATGACATAAAGCAGAAACATCAACGGCACGATTCTGGCTGCCACCATCCCGATACGTTTAACCCCACCGATGATGATCACGCCGATAAACGTCATTGCGACCAGCCCGGTGGTCAGACGTTCGACAGCCAATTCGCTTTCCATTAGTGAGGCCAACTGGTTGACCTGGAACATGGGGACACAACCGATCAGCCCGGCGACGGCAAATAGCATGGCCAGCGGTTTGAAGCGTTTACCCAGCCCCAATTCGATAAAGTACATGGGACCACCTTGTTCGATACCGTCGATATCCTGCTGGCGATAAAGACACGACAGGGTGCAAGTGAAAAACTTGATAATCATGCCAAGCAGACCAGCTACCCACATCCAGAAGATCGCCCCCGGACCACCCATGCTGATCGCGATAGCAACACCGGCAATATTACCCATACCAATTGTCCCTGATAGCGCGACACACAGGGCCTGGAAATGGGGTACTTCACCGGGCGCATCGGTTCGGTCATAACGACCACCAAGGATAGCGAAGGCATGTCCAAATCCGGCAAGCGGGCGCATGCCGGAAAGAAACGCCAGATATAGGCCCACACACAGGATGAATATAACCAGGGGTAACCCCCACAATAGGTCAACGGTTGCGGACCAGAACTGATCAAACACGGTGACTACCTGTAACTATTCGCTGCATGACTGCATTGAATAGTAACAAGGCCCGCGGGTCAAAAAATCGTGTAAAGGAAGAAGATGATGATGATAAAGACACTGGTGGTTATTTTGTTACAGGCGCTGTTGCTCCACTCAGTCGTACAGGCAGAGACGGTTATCCAGAGTGCTGAACAACCAGCGCAGTTTATCGAGCTATATACCTCGGAGGGTTGCAGTAGTTGCCCCCCTGCTGATCGGTGGCTAAGTAAACTGGAATCGCATCCTGAATTATGGACACGCATTATTCCCGTGGCCTTTCATGTTGACTACTGGAACTACATTGGTTGGGAGGATCGATTCTCATCATCGCGCTACTCTGCAAGGCAACGATACTATGCGGCAAATGACAACCTGGATAGCGTTTACACGCCAGGTTTCCTGATTAACGGGGAAGAGTGGCGCGGATTCTTTAAACGTCAAAGCCTGCCACAACGCCATGGTGCAAAAGGAATGGGTGACTTACGCATTGCCATCGACGATATGCATTTTGATGCGAGTTTTATTCCCGCCAACCCGCAACTCAATGAGTCGCTTATCCTCAACATTGCAATACTCGGCTTTGATATCGAAACCAACGTTGAAGCAGGTGAAAATCGCAACCGCGTGTTGCAACACGATTTCGTGGTGCTGGGATATAAGGCACTGCCGTTTAACCGACAACAGCAACAATATGCCAGCATGGATGTGCTGCCTGATATCAGGGAACGCTCGGATCGAATGGCGATTGCGGTATGGGTTAGTCGTAAAGGTAACCCGGAGCCCGTACAGGTCGCCGGTGGCTGGCTCCCATAACATCTCTCTTAAGCTTCTTTAAATTTTTAAACAAGGTAGAATCATCAGTCCTTACTGATGATGCTTCCTATGTCTGAACAAAACCAGCAGCGTTTACAAAAACTGACGTTAACCATGGTACTGGTGAATGCCTTTACCACACCGTTAATGTTATCAGCGGTAAACGTGGCGTTGCCTTCCATTGCCAACGACCTTGCGATGAACGCCGTGTTACTCAGCTGGATCCCTATGGCTTATCTCATGGCGAGTGCCATGTTCGTCCTGGTCTTTGGTCGTCTTGCTGACATGGTAGGCAGGAAAAGGGTCTTCCTGATTGGTACCAGCTGCGTCATCGTGACCTCGCTGATTGCCGCGCTTGCGGTGAATCCCTACATGTTGATCGGTGCCCGCTTTTTTCAGGGAACCAGTGCCGCCATGTTATATGCAACGCAGGTCGCACTGGTGTCTTCGGTATTCCCGCCACCGAAACGGGGGCAGGCCATTGGCCTGGTCGTTTCCATGATTTATTTCGGCTTGACGATTGGACCGCTTGTGGGCGGCTTTGTTGTCGACAGCTTTGGCTGGCGCACCAGTTTCCTGGTACATATTCCGCTTGGTTTGTTGGCGATCTTCATGGGGCTGCGTTTTGTGAAGGGCGACTGGCACGCCGAAGAGCGCGGCAGTTTCGATTTGTTTGGCGCCCTGATTTACGCGATAGCGATCCTGTTGCTGTGTGTATCGGTAACGTATATACCAACAACTGCCGGGTTCATCCTGCTGGCGATCGCATTGGCAGGTATTGTTTTCTTCCTGCTGTTCGAGCGAGCGCATAAACACCCCATCATGGATGTGAGCCTGTTTTTCACCAACCGCGTATTTACCTTTTCCTGTCTTGCTTCCTTGATTATTTACACGGCAACGTTTGCCAACGTGGTGCAGATCAGTCTTTACCTGCAATACCTGAAAGCACTGTCGGCGACGACGGCCGGCTTTATCATGATGTGCCAGCCTTTGACCATGGCGTTGTTTTCACCCATGGCCGGTCGCCTGTCTGACAGGTTCGAGCCAAGGCAACTTGCCTCTGCAGGGATGTTGATCAGCGCCACGGGGCTGGTGTTATTGGCTAACCTGACTCAGTCTTCGTCCCTTGCCTACCTGGTAGGAGCGCTCATTACTACCGGACTGGGTTTTGGCCTGTTCTCGTCACCGAATGTGAATGCCATTATGAGCTCGGTCGACAAGCAAAACCTTGGCCGGGCAAATGGTGTCGTCGCAACCATGCGTATTGTTGGCCAGATGAGCAGCATGATGTTGGTCACGCTGGTCTTTGCAATGATTATCGGCAGTGTACAAATTCAGCCGGATAATTATGCCGAGCTGGAGCAGGCGATACGTACTATTTTTATGATTGCTGCGAGCATGTGTTTACCCGGTCTGTATTTTTCACTGGCGCGCGGCAATTTGCATGGATAAGCTGCCCTGGCAGGGATTGATTTATATCAAGTACTACACCTTATTTTTGCATTGCAAAATAAGTTTTCTGCGATACTAACAGTATATAAGTAAAACTATATAAAGCAGGGGTAGTATGATGACAGAGAAACACTCGAAGGCGAGAGAACTTGCTGGTTATTCCTTTCTCGTGGTCTTTGCCAATGATGACACCATTGATGAAGGCGAGTTACACTTTATCGAGAAACTTGCACTGGAAGACGGAATAGTTGACGAACAGGAAAAAGCCGTACTTAAAAATATATTTGCCCGTGTTAACGAAGAACACCTTGCCAACAGGGTTAAAGAAGAAATACGCGACTTCCGGGAGAAGTACGACATTTAGATCTGTTGATTAATCTCCATGATGCAGGTCGGGCATCAGATTTCCGGGCGGCATCTGGATGAAATAGCCTGTATCTTCCAGGGCTTTCATGACCTCAATAACATCAACACGTGCCAGTTTACGTGTTTCACTCAGTTCAAGATCCATGACATGTGTTAACTGCTTGACCAGTTTCATCAGTTCATCGGGCAACTCGTCCAGTTTGGTATCTGAATGTACATACAGATACATTTCATCCTTTCTCGCACAGCGATAGATGTGACAGTTAACCTGGCGCATGATCGAATTCTGTAAAGAATTCGGGGCGCATAGCGCCCCGTATCCCCGAATTACAAATTGGCAAACTAGAACAGTCCGACAATATTGCCGTCGTCGTCCACGTCGATCTTTTCAGCCGCCGGTACCTTGGGCAGTCCGGGCATGGTCATCATGTTACCAGCGATGGCAACAACGAAACCGGCGCCATTCGCCAGCCGTACCTCGCTGATATGCACCGTGTGGCCACTCGGTGCGCCAATGGCGGTTGGATCAGTGGAGAATGACATCTGCGTTTTTGCCATACATACCGGGTACGAGCCGTAGTCCTTGTCCCACGTCGCCAGTTGTTGTTTGACCTTGGGATCGAATGTCACGCTACCGGCACCGTATACCTTGGTCGCAATCGCTTCGATTTTATCTGCCAGGCTCATGTCATCTTCATAAACATAGGTGTGTGATCCCGGCGAGTTCTCAACGATGTTGACGACTTCCTTCGCCAGGTCTTCAGCACCTGCGCCACCGTCTGCCCAGTGCTTGGAAAGCACGGCCTTAACACCGAGTCCTTCGCATTTTTCCTGCAGTAGCTTGACCTCGGCATCACTATCAAACGTAAAGTGATTAACACAAACAACGCAAGGCAGGCCATACACGTTACGGATGTTATTCACGTGACGTTCCAGGTTAACCATACCTTTTTCCAATGCTTCGAGGTTTTCATTATTCAGCTGATCCTTGGCAACGCCGCCGTGGTATTTCAACGCGCGGATGGTTGCGACCAGCACCACGCATTTCGGTTTCAGCCCGGCCATGCGGGTCTTGATGTCAATAAATTTTTCGGCGCCAAGGTCGGCACCAAAGCCTGCCTCGGTGATGGTGTAATCGGCCAGTTGCAATGCTGTTTTGGTTGCGGTGACGGTATTACAACCGTGTGCAATGTTGGCAAATGGTCCGCCATGAATAATAGCGATGTTGTTTTCGAGTGTTTGTACGAGGTTAGGATTGATGGCGTTATTCAACAAAGCAGCCATTGCCCCATGGGCTTTCAGGTCACGTGCATAGACCGGCGTCACCTTGTCGGTCTTGTATCCGATGATGATGTTACCGAGACGTTCTTTTAGATCCTGGCGGCTGGTCGCGAGACACAGGATGGCCATGATTTCAGACGCGACGACGATATCAAAACCGTCTTCGCGCAGGTAGCCGTTGGCAGGACCACCTATACCGACAGTTATTTTACGTAACGCGCGGTCGTTCATGTCGACGACGCGTTTCCACTGGATTCGGCGGGCGTCGATTTGCAACTCGTTGCCATGATTAATATGGTTATCAATCATGGCTGAAAGCAAGGCATGCGCGACACCAATCGCATGGAAGTCGCCGGTGAAGTGCAGGTTGATGTCTTCCATAGGAACCACCTGTGCATAGCCGCCACCTGCGGCGCCGCCTTTAACACCAAAACAAGGTCCCAGCGATGGTTCACGCAGGCACATGATGGCCTTTTTCCCTATACGGTTAAGTGCGTCACCGAGGCCAACAGTCGTTGTGGTTTTTCCTTCGCCTGCAGGCGTTGGACTGATCGCGGTGACCAGCACCAGGTTACCTTCGTTACCCGATAGGCTTTGTACGTATTCTAATGATAGCTTGGCCTTGTAGTGGCCATAGGGTTCAAGATGTTCGCTGTCGATCCCGTACTGCTCCTTGGCGAGTTCGACAATGCGTTTTTTATTCGCTTTCTGGGCGATTTCAATATCAGACATGCTGCCCTCCCTAAAAAGAGTTCAATAATTTAAGTAAATACAAAAAGTTAAACGAACGATGTGATAAGATTTTTTATGATTCAGGTGAACGTCCAGCACTGTTCAGCCCGAGTATTTTTTCCAGTTTACCCTGATGCAGGGTGCAATAGGTAGCGCATTATGCGCGAAAGACAGCGAGATACAAGATTAATAGACGTGACGTTAAGCCATGTTGACAAGACTACGAGCTAATCTGGCAAGACAGCGCAGCTACCTTGCAGGCAAGCAGGCCTTGTTCCTGTTGTCATTGCTGGGTGTATTGTGTGGCGTCGCCGTAGGGATTGTTATCAGCCTGTTTCGTTACAGCATCGAAGTCTCGCAGGCGCTCTTTCTCGCTGACGAAATCGGCAACTACGAGGGCTTGCATTGGCACAGCCGTCTGATACTCACCACGGCAGGGGGTGTGTTACTCGGCCTGCTTTTTTTTCTTGTCTCTCGTAACCCGTTGCGCGTCGGTGTCATTCATGTGCTTGAGCGATTGGCCTATAACGAGGGACACCTGCCTTTAAAGAACATGGTCATGCAATTTATTGGCGGCGTTATCGCTATTGCCTCTGGTCAATCTGTTGGCAGGGAAGGTCCCAGTGTGCACCTTGGTGCCGGTACAGCCAGCCTGTTTGGCCAGTACCTGCGCCTGCCAAATAATAGTATCCGTACGCTGGTTGGCTGCGGCACAGCCGCCGCTGTTGCTGCTGCATTCAATACCCCGCTGGCCGGCGTGATCTTCGCCATGGAAGTGATCCTTATGGAATACACCATCGCCGGTTTTACGCCGGTGATCCTGGCCGCGGTCAGTGCTACGGTCATCTCCAGACTGGTGTTTGGTACTGAAGCTGTATTTATTATTCAGGATATTAATTTGCAGTCCTTGCTGGATCTGCCACTGGTCGTGCTCATGGGAATTGTGATCGGTGCCGTGGCCAGTATCTTTATTCGCCTGACCCGGCAGATCACCGAGTTTGGTTTGCGCATGGCCATCTGGTTGAGAATGGCATTGGCTGGTCTCATTGTTGGTTTGATTGCGCTGGTCAGCCCCGAGGTCATGGGTATCGGCTATGACACCGTCAATGCGGTCATCCTGGGTCAGATTGGATTACTTGGTTTAGCCTTGATACTCGTTATGAAAGTGCTGGCGACCTCAGTATGCGTTGGTTTTAGTATCCCGGGTGGCCTGATTAGTCCGAGCCTTGTTATCGGTGCGGTGGTTGGTGGCTTGCTCGCGCAGTCTTTTACGCTGGCCGCTATTCCTCACTCGGGTGTGGGCATGTACGCGCTGCTGGGAGCAGGGGCAATGATGAGTGCGACCCTGCAGGCGCCGTTGGCGGCTTTACTGGCATTGCTGGAGTTAACCGGCAATCACAATATCGTTTTTCCCGCGATGCTGGCCGTGGTCAGTGCCAACCTTACCGCGCAGGAAGGCTTCAAGTCCGAGTCATTTTTTATGAGTCAGTTTAAGGAGTTTGGGCTTGATTATCGAAATGATCCTATTGCACAACATCTGCGACGTATTAGCCTGGAGTCGGTTATTAACCGTTCTTTTGTTATTGCAGAGCCTGTCATTGACCGTAAGGGCGCCATTGCTCTATTAAAAGATAATCCGGACTGGGTCCTGCTGCGACGCCAGGATGACAGTAACCTGTTGATGCCCGCGGCCGATCTCGCCCATCATCTTGAAAACGATGATGCTGACAGCGTTGATTTGCTGGAGATACCGGCCAAACGCAGACAGCTGGCAGCGGTTTCACTGGAATCGACACTGCAGCACGCGCAACAACTGATTAACGACAGCGAGGCAGAGGCGTTGTATGCCATCACCAGACTGGGACAGTCGGCAGATCGTATCAATGGCATCATTACGCCGGAGGATATCGAGAAACAATACCGCACGGTTATTAACTGACATTTTGTCAAATATTCGCCGCCGACGCATGGTGAAATCGGGACGAATCTGTTAGCATGCTTATCCCTGAATATGCAGTTATTTAGGTCAAGTTTTTACCCCACAAACGATTTTTACAAATCGGTCAACCTTACTCCCCCTAAAAAACAGACAGCCTCAGGGTGCCCGTCATGACGCGTTATATTTTTATTACCGGGGGCGTAGTTTCATCGCTTGGCAAGGGGATAGCGTCTGCATCACTGGGCGCGATTCTCGAGGCACGCGGATTGAATATCACGCTGCTTAAACTGGACCCCTATATTAATGTTGACCCGGGCACGATGAGTCCTTTTCAGCATGGTGAGGTGTATGTGACCGAGGATGGTGCCGAGACAGACCTGGACCTTGGTCACTATGAGCGTTTCGTACGCAAGACCATGGGCAAGCGTAATAACTACACCACCGGACGCATTTATCTGAACGTGATTCAAAAAGAGCGCCATGGTGATTATCTCGGCGGTACGGTGCAGGTCATTCCGCATATCACCGATGAAATCAAACACTGTATTGTCGAGGGCGCTGGCGATGCTGATATTGCCATGGTGGAGATAGGCGGCACGGTTGGTGATATTGAATCATTGCCATTTCTGGAAGCGATTCGACAAATGCGTATCGAACTGGGACCGGAAAACACATTATTCATGCACCTGACGCTGGTGCCTTACATTGCCGCCGTCGGTGAAATCAAAACCAAACCGACGCAGCACTCGGTCAAGGAGCTACGCTCCATTGGTATTCAGCCAGATTGCCTGCTGTGCCGTACTGACAAACCACTGCCAGCAGCTGAACGAAAAAAAATGGCCTTGTTCACCAACGTTACCGAGTCGGCAATCATTTCCGCCATTGATGTCGATAACATCTACAAGATCCCCAAGGTCTTGCACGAGCAGGGACTGGATGACATTGTGATTGATAAATTCAAACTGGATATTCCCAGGGCCGACCTGGTCGAATGGGACAACGTCGTACAGGCTCTTGACCACCCCTCTGGAGAAGTCAATATCGCGATGGTGGGCAAGTACATCGAGCTTGCCGATTCTTATAAATCTTTAACGGAGGCACTGGTTCATGCCGGTGTGCAGACCAAGACCCAGGTCAATATTGCCTATATTGATTCGGAAGAAATCGAACGTAACGGCCCGGACTGTTTGTCGCGAATGGATGCCGTGCTGGTACCGGGCGGTTTTGGTAACCGCGGTATCGAAGGCAAGATAGCGGCGATACGCTATGCACGCGAGAACGGTGTTCCTTATCTCGGTATTTGTCTGGGCATGCAGCTCGCCGTCATTGAGATAGCCCGTGACCTGGCATCGCTTGCTGATGCCAACAGTACCGAGTTTGAAAAAGCGGCGCCTCATCCGGTGATCGCACTGATTACCGAATGGCGTGATGCGTCAGGTAACATTGAGCAGCGCAACGAGGCTTCAGACCTTGGCGGTACGATGCGTCTGGGAGGGCAGCAATGTCAGTTACAGGAAGGCACGTTGGCCAGGTCGCTCTACAAGCAGGATGTCATTACAGAACGCCATCGCCACCGTTATGAGTTTAATAACACGTATCGCGAACAGCTTGAACAGACCGGTATGCGTATCGCCGGTTTATCACTGGACGGTGAACTGGTTGAGATCATCGAAATCCCTGATCACCCGTGGTTTATCGGTTGCCAGTTTCACCCCGAGTTTACGTCGACGCCGCGTGATGGCCATCCGTTGTTTACCGGGTTTATCGAGGCCGCAAACCATTACCGCGATTCGCGCGAGGAATTGACACAAAATGCAGCTATGTGATTTCGAGGCCGGGCCGGATAAGCCGTTCTTTTTAATTGCGGGTCCATGCGTCATTGAAAGTGAACAGCTGATTGCGGATGTGGCCGGCAGGTTGAAAGAATTAACCGCGGCGTTGCATATCCCTTTTATCTTCAAGTCTTCTTTTGACAAGGCCAACCGTAGTTCACACGATAGTTTTCGTGGTCCGGGTATTGAAGCTGGCCTGCAGGCACTTGCCAATGTCAAGAAAGCGGTTGGCGTACCGGTATTAACCGATGTGCATGAAGACACACCGCTGGATGAAGTTGCCAGTGTGGTAGATGTACTGCAAACGCCAGCGTTTCTTTGTCGACAAACAAATTATATCCAGGCGGTTGCCAGCCAGGGGCTACCGGTCAATATCAAGAAAGGCCAGTTCCTGGCACCGTGGGATATGACCAATGTTGTTGAAAAGGCCAGGGCGACCGGGAATGAGCAAATCATGGTCTGTGAGCGTGGCGCGTCATTCGGATATAATTACCTGGTTTCAGATATGCGTTCGCTGGTGGTCATGCGTGAAACAGGGGCGCCGGTCGTCTTTGACGCGACCCACTCGGTACAAATGCCCGGCGGTGCAGGCAAGGTCTCCGGTGGCCAGAGAGAATTTGTCCCTACACTGGCACGCGCTGCGATGGCCGTTGGTATTTCAGGCTTATTCATGGAAACGCACCCGGATCCGGAACAGGCATTAAGCGATGGCCCTAATTCCTGGCCGTTGGATAAAATGCCAGAGTTATTAGAAACCCTTTGTGCAATAGACAATACAATTAAAAATCAGAAATAAAGAGGATAACAAGTGTCTGCAATTAACAAGATTGTTGCCCGGGAAGTGCTGGATTCCAGGGGCAATCCAACCATTGAGGCCGAGGTATATACCGAGGGCGGTGCCATGGGCAGTGCGATGGTACCTTCCGGCGCTTCGACTGGCGTGCGCGAAGCGCTGGAACTGCGTGATATGGATGACCAGCGCTACCTGGGTAAAGGCGTACTGACCGCGATTGCCAACATCCACGACAAGATTGCGCCGGCATTGTCCGGCAAGGAAGTGACGGACCAGGCAGATATTGATAACACCATGCTTGACGTCGATGGGACCGATAATAAGGAAAATATCGGTGCCAACGCGATCCTTGCCGTATCAATGGCAACGGCGCACGCGGCTGCGAATGAGAATGGCTTGCCGTTATATGCCTACCTCGGTGGCGACGGCCCGTTCCAGATGCCGGTACCCATGATGAATATCATCAACGGCGGGGCCCATGCCGATAACAGTGTCGACCTGCAGGAATTCATGATCTTGCCGGTTGGTGCCTCCAGTATTCGCGAGGCAGTGCGATACGGTACCGAGGTCTTTCATTCCCTGAAGTCAGTGTTGTCTAAAAAAGGGCTGGGTACCACGGTTGGTGATGAAGGTGGTTTTGCGCCCAACCTGTCTTCAAACGAGGAAGCGATAGCAGTGATCCTTGAGGCAATAGAAAAGGCAGGCTACAAGGCGGGTGAAGAAATCCTGCTGGGTCTGGATGTGGCCAGTTCCGAGTTCTACGAGGACGGTATTTATACGCTGGCATCGGAAAATAAAAAATTATCGGCACAGGAATTCCTTGATTACCTGCTGCCGTGGTTTAACAAGTACCCGATTATTACCATGGAAGACGGCATGGCCGAGGACGACTGGGATGGCTGGAAGTTGCTGACCGATGAACTGGGTGATGAGGTGCAGTTGGTAGGTGATGATTTATTCGTCACTAACACCAGTATTTTGCAGGAAGGCATCGATAAGGGGATAGGTAATTCTATCCTGATAAAGGTGAATCAGATTGGTTCTCTAACCGAAACACTGGCCGCGATAGACATGGCAAAGAAAGCCGGTTACACGGCGGTGATTTCGCATCGTTCCGGTGAGACTGAAGACACGACGATTGCTGATCTCGCAGTCGCAACATCAGCAGGCCAGATTAAAACCGGGTCACTGTCGCGTTCTGACAGAGTGGCAAAATACAACCGTTTAATGAAGATTGAAGACCAGTTGGGTAACAAGGCAAGCTATCCTGGCCGGGATACGTTTTATAATTTGAAATAACCTTGGGGCACACCGCATGAAGCCGATGACAATTGTATTTGTACTGATGCTGGTACTGTTGCAATACAGGTTGTGGTCGGGCAATGGCAGTCTTGTTGAAGTGAATGAACTCAAGCAGCAGATTGCGCAAATTGAAGAGGAAAATAAACAGTTACAGGAACGTAACCAGTCGCTTGCGGCAGAGGTGCTGGATCTGAAACAGGGACATGATGCTATTGAAGAGCGTGCCAGAAGTGAAATGGGCATGATTAAATACGATGAAACTTTCTATCAAATCATCGATTACACAGCTGCACAGACTAATTCCAATTAACACATGTCAGACGACATCCAGTACTGGGTAGCAATACCCGCCGCCGGTATCGGCAAGCGCGTTGGTGCCGACAAGCCCAAACAGTACATTGATATATACGGTAAAACTATCCTGGAACATACCGTTGACTGTTTTCTACATCGAGAAGACATAGCAGGCATCGTGGTTGCTATCGCCAGCGATGATAGTTTCTGGCCGACATTACCAATTTCTACACATGAAAAAATTATTGTCGCTCCAGGTGGTGAAGAGCGTTTTAATTCTGTAACAAATGCACTGGAGTCTCTTGCCGATTGCGCCCGCGAGAATGACTGGGTGTTGGTACATGATGCAGCGCGTCCTTGTTTAAGCCAGTCGGCACTGGATCGCCTGATGAGTGAACTCGCCGGACATGAAACCGGCGGTATTCTCGGTTTACCCTGTCGCGATACAATGAAAAGGGCCGATCATAACGGCGATATAACGGCGACTGTTGATCGTGAAAATCTATGGCACGCACAAACACCACAGATGTTTCGCTATAGTAAACTGCTGGATGCGTTACAAAAGGTACTTGCTGAAGGACTGTCGGTAACCGATGAAGCAATGGCAATCGAGTTAGCGGGTTTCACGGCTAAACTGGTGTCGGGACATCATGAAAATATAAAAATCACCCATAAAGATGATATTCAACAAGCAGAAATCTACCTCTCATGAGTGATATAAAAAAAATGCGAATTGGCCATGGTTATGACACGCATCGCCTGGTCGATGGCCGTGATCTGATCCTCGGTGGTGTAACTATTCCTTACGAAAAAGGATTGGACGGCCATTCTGATGCCGACGCAGTCATTCACGCGCTATGTGATGCTTTGCTTGGTGCGATGTGTCTTGGCGATATCGGTGGTTACTTTCCCGATACTGATCCCGAGTTAAAAAATATTGACAGCCGTGTTTTATTAAAACAAGTTTTTGATTTAATGATTAAAAATGAATATGAACTGGTCAACGCTGATATCACCATCCTGGCCCAGGCACCAAAAATGGCGCCACATTTGGCGGCAATGCGGGCTAATCTTGCCGCAGATTTACAGGGAAAAATTGATCAAATCAATATCAAGGCGAGTACCACGGAGCACATGGGTTTTGTCGGTCGAGGCGAAGGTATTGTTGCCTACGCCGTGGTTATATTGGCTAAACAGTAATCATTTCCCAACTTTTTCCAAATAAATTTCTTTACAAAACCGTTTTTTTCCTCTTAGGTTTCAATAGCATCATGTGATGAGAGAACCTGTCGTCTCGTTATTCGTCAACGTATTCTCTTAACGCGCGATGAAATGATAACTATATATTTTTTTCAAGGAGATTAACGATGAACACAATTGAATATATGGCCACACAGACTACTAACGAATTTCAACATATTAATCATGAATTCGAAGAAGATGATGGTATGTTATGGGTGTACCTTGATTCCTCACCCAAGCCTTGTGTCACGCCACAACTTGTCGATGAAATACGTTCTTTACACCGTACCATTGAAGTTAATAATGGTATGTTCCCTGGTAAAAATGGTATGAAGAAAGTCAAATACCACATACTAAACTCACACGTTAATGGTGTATTCAGCCTGGGTGGTGATCTCGCGTACTTTCTGAAGTGTCTAGAGACTAAAGACGAAGTTGCTATGACAAACTACGCACGTAATTGCATCAATGCCATTTACCCGATCATGGTTAATTTCAATCAACCGATAGTGACAATATCACTGGTAAAGGGCAGTGCATTAGGTGGTGGATTCGAAATTGCGTTATCTGGTGATGTGATTATTGCCGAGCGTCAGGCACAAATGGGTTTTCCGGAAATACTGTTTAATACCTTCCCGGGCATGGGTGCGTTTCAAACACTGTCTGCTCGCATTGGCTTGCAGGCCGCCACTCGTATGATTCAAAGTGGCAAACTGTACAGCGCGGAAGAATTATACGAGAAAGGTATTGTCGATATTCTCGTTGATGAACATTGTGGTGAAGAGGCTGTGTACGCTTTTGTACAGGGCCACTCTCGTCGCTGGAACGGTAATATGGCAATACAACACGTAACCGAAAGGTTAAAAAATTATGATTACCAGGAAATAATGGATATATGTTGTAACGCCTGGGTAGAGTCTGTTTTTAACATGACAGAAAAGGACATTCGAACCGTACAACGTTTGCTGCGTGGACAGGATCGTTATCGACCTACAGGCGGTGTGCAGATGCCTGCGCTTGAAGCCAGGGCATCCTGAAAATGAAGTGATTCAATGTGTTTGTGCGTGACTGCAGTGCGGTCACTGCACAATCATCGTTAATTGAAGACTGACAGGGATGTCAGTCGTGTTTTTTCTGATTGAATTCGTTTTTGGAATCAAGATACCGTTGCAGCTCCACTTTAGTTTCTTCCAGCACGAGCTCCAGGCTATTGAAGTATTGCCTGATAGCTTCAGGTTCCTGTTTTCTTGCAGACTTAAACAAAAGGTCAGAGACACGCGATAGTTTTTTTGCGCCAATGGAGCGAGAGCTTCCATCTATGCCATGCGCAAGGTCTGCAGTGTGTTCATTTAAATTTTCATTGATCGATTCGCGTAATTTAGCGACGGTTGCATGTGCATCCTTCAGATAACCCTGTATCAGGTTCGACATGAAATTTTCTTTCCTTGCCAGCTTATTGATTTCATCCAGTACCTTGCGATCAATGACAGGTAGATTATCCGGATCATTAAAATCAGCAATATTATATATTGCCGCACCGTGTTCCGACTCCTTGATACCGGGCTTGTCACTGGTAAGTGTATAAATTGTTTCAAGCAGTTTTTCAGGATCAACCGGTTTGGTCAGATAAATATCAATCCTGGCATCCTTACTTGATTCCATGGCTTCTTTTGTGGCGTTGGCGCTAAGCATAATAATCGGTGTTAACGGACCCTGGTGTTCCATAAAGCGATATATCTTCGCAGCTTCAAGTCCATCCATAACCGGCATGTGCATATCAAGAATGACAATATCGAATTCTTCCTGTTCAAGTCTGTCCAGCACAACCTCACCGTTTTCTGCGAGTGTTACCTTATGATTCTCATATTCAAGTATGTTCTTGATAACCTGCTGATTGGTTTCGTTATCCTCTCCGACAAGAATATTCAGCGAGTCCTGCTGTAAGGGCTGTTTTCTTAACGGGTTTTGTTGCGGCCTTGACACAAGTTGCTCAATACCGGCAAAGCCGGAATGAATAGAGCGGAATAATAGTGAGCGATCCGGATTGGATTGAAGCACATTTGTATAGCCGGCCTTCAGGAAGTCTTTCCTTGCATCAGCATCAAGTTCATCATCGGCAATGAGGAAATAGCAGAACGATTTAAATCTGCTTCTGGCCTTATATACAAAATCGATTGGATCTGAATCAAGAAACTTTTTATAAACCAGAACAATCGTATTTCTACTGGCATGCTCCTGCATGCTGTTTAAACCTTGCTCTACACCGATAGCGTAAGTAAAGGGAATATTCAGGTTGATTAAATGGCTTTCAATGATATTCCTGCTATTCTTTTCAGGTGTAATAAGTATTAATTGCAGATCTTTTAAATCACTGAGTAGCGACTTCTCTTCTGTAAGTACTTCCTGCTTATCCAGTTCCAGTGTAAACCAGAAATTCGACCCCTCGTTCAGCTTGCTATCATAACCAATGACGCCACCCATGGTTTCTACCAGCTGCTTGGCTATCGCCATACCCAGGCCGGTGCCTCCATACTTCCTGGTCGTTGAATCGTCTGCCTGCGTAAATTTATCAAACAAATTCGATTTGACATCTTCAGGAATTCCAATGCCGGTATCAAGAATGTCAAATTTGATTGTGACTTGCCTTGGTCCGCTGGAGACGAGCGTGAGGAAAAGATCGACCTGTCCCTTCTGGGTAAACTTGATAGCGTTTCCCAGTAAGTTAATGACTATCTGACGAATATGCTGTGCATCGCCGTGTAATAGAAATGGGATCTCGGGTGCGATGTGAATATTGATATCAATCCCTTTGATTTCAGCCTGCGGCTGTAACATCTTTACTGTCGAATTGACCATGGCATAAAGATCAAAATCGACATATTCGCTTTCGATTTTTCCAGCTTCAATTTTTGAAATATCCAGGATTTCATTAATAAGCGTTAACAGCGTTTTTGCAGACGCATTAATCGTTGCGGCGAATTCACGCTGTTTGGAATTAAGTTCTGTTTTTGCCAGTAACGCACTCATACCGACAACGCCGTTTAATGGCGTTCGTATCTCATGACTCATGTTTGCCAGGAACTGGCTCTTGGCGTCGTTTGCTGCATTGGCTTCGCTAATTGCAGAATGCAGTTTGGATAACAGCGTTGATACATAAACTGAAAGGATAATCAGTGTGGCGACAAAACCGTAACTGAGAAAAACATGTTCATTCCAGTAACTGGAAGTCTCCATCACGATACCGAAACATGTCAGGCACAGCAGCGTGGAGGCAAATAGATATGTGTTGCCGTAACGGAAGCCATAACCAAATGTCATGAAAAGGTAACTGCTGAGAATGGGCACGCCGACTTCATCCATATGAATCAAGCCGTAGGACATGATGGCAGCATCCATTAACATGCTGAAGCCACGTCTGACCTTGTTGATATCCGGACTAATCAATAACCAGGTAAAAACGCTTGCGCCAAAGATAAGGTAAAGCACGGGAGCGAGCAACGCATGAGGTGATTGAGGTATCTGAATATGAACGAGATTGACATAAGCCAATACCACCAGCCCCATAACAATCCTTGTTAAGCACTGGTCGTGCTCGGCATCTTCACGGTTTTTCAGCCTGTTGATTATTTTGTCTAGCATAGTCGAGTATCGTGAGTTACAGGAGGGTAAAGCGATAGCCCATTGTCTAACGCTGTCCTTGCAGACAACTGTATGCCACAAATACGAGTTGGTGATACAGGCAGCATTCAATTAGTTTCCGGCTTTGGCCAAATTATATGCTGCTATTGTCTATCAGGGTTTTTTTAATAGCAAATAAATAGCACCTGTTCCGCCGTCAATTTGCCGCGCTGAACAATATGCAAGTACCTCATTTCTTTGCTGTAACCAGTTATGAAGTTTGTTCTTGATAACGGGTTTCCTGTTTTTTGAACCAAGACCTTTGCCATGAATGATGCGGACGCAACGTCGTGAACGTATCTGGCACTGCTTTAAAAAAGATGCCAGTGCAGAACGAGCTTCCTCGACTCTCAAACCGTGTAAATCCAGTTCAGCCTCAACGGGATAATGACCGCGGCGAAGTTTTCGCAATGTTTGTTTCTGGATGCCGGTACGAAGAAATAATAACTCATCGCCCATTTCAAGGTTTGATGAATCAAATTCGCTATCAAGTAATTCTGCCATTACCATTCGTTCATCAGCCTCTTTTTGCAAAGGCTGCGCTACCGGTTTCTTTTTTTCGGCAATGACGCGCTGTTTTTTGATTGGCGTAATGTCACCAATCGCATCGCGGAACAGCGCGCTGTCTTCGTCGGATATACGTGTTGATTTTGACATGATGGTTACGGTTATAAAGCATGAACACTGTGCCGTCCAGTGACAGACAGATGCATAATCCGATTTTGCTATTATGACCTTCCGATCACTTTACGGTTCAGCCAAATGCCCGCCGTGCGTTCAGGAAAATTTGCATCCACGGACTATATTCATGCTGCCAATGAGCTGGTAACCATGAAAATTGCTTGCTCAGGAAGACCCTTTCCGGGTGCGGCATCATAATAGTGAATCTGCCGTCTTCACTTGTTACGCTGGTCAAACCGTTGCGGGAACCATTCGGGTTTAACGGGTAGCGTTCCGTAGGCTTGCCGCTACTGTCAATGAATCGCATGACGGCAGGGGCATCAGTGTCGTCATGAATGCGACCTTCACCGTGGGCAACAACAACAGGTAGTCGCGAACCTGCCATGCCCTGGAACAGTACGGACGGCGAGTCCATGATTTCGACCATGACCAGTCTTGCCTCGAATTGCTCCGATTCGTTACGCACAAATGCTGGCCAGTGTTGTGTGCCGGGAATCAGGCCCTGAAGTTGAGACATCATCTGGCAACCGTTGCACACGCCCAACGCAATAGTGTCGTCTCGAGTAAAGAACCTTGAAAACATATCGGTAAGAACACCGTTGTTGAGTATCGTCCTGGCCCAGCCACCGCCGGCACCCAGCACGTCTCCATATGAAAAGCCACCGCATGCAACCAGGCCGTGAAAGCCTTCAAGATCGGTATCGCCATTGATGAGATCCTGCATATGAACATCAATTGCACTGAAGCCTGCGCGGTCAAAAGCGGCAGCCATTTCTACCTGGCCATTAACACCTTGTTCACGCAATATCGCTATCTTCGGTTGGCTACCTGTATTCACTGTCGGTGCCGGTATTGCATGCAGTTCAAAATTGGTATCCATAAATAAACCGCTGTGCGATGCATCTTCAATCAGTTCAAATTCACTGTTAGCGCAGTCAGGGTTATCTCGTAGTGATTGTATTCGATAACTGGTTTCTGCCCAGCGCTGTTGCAGTGAAGCGATAGTACTTGAAAATACCGTGTCTTCATTTTGCTTAATCGATAGCGTTAATTGATCATTCGGTTTGGCAATAATGCTTATCGCTGATTCATGTATTCCCGCATCAACAAATGCCTTTTTCACCGAATCGAGATCGCTATCGTTTATCTGCAAGACGGCACCGAGTTCCTCGTTGAAAAGGTAATCAATGATCTGGCCGTCAGGGCAGGTAATATCGATGCCAACATGCCCGGCAAAGGCCATCTCTGCCAGGGTGACAAACAAACCACCATCAGAGCGATCGTGATAGGCCAGGATCAGGTCAGATTCATTAAGAATTTGTAGGGCCTGGAAAAAACCTGTTAACAGGTCTACATCATCAACATCCGGGGCTTCATCACCTGATTGCTGATACACCTGGCATAATGCGGAACCACCAAGGCGATATCTGCCTTGTGCAAGGTCAATAAAGAGCAGGCAACAGTTTTCATCGGCCTTAAGTTCCGGCGTCAACGATTGACGAACATCGGCGACGCGGGCAAATGCTGATATGTTTAACGACAGGGGCGCCGTGACTTGCCGGTCCTTGTCTTTTTCCTGCCAGACCGTGTTCATGGATAATGAATCCTTGCCGACAGGTATGGCGATACCGAGTTCCTTGCATAGCTTGGTAACTGCGGCCACGGTCGCATATAACTCTGCATCCTGGCCGGGTTCACCACAAGCTGCCATCCAGTTTGCAGACAGAACGATATTGTCCAGTTGTAATATGCGTGCGGCACAAATGTTGAGCAATGCCTCTGCAACAGCCATGCGACCAGATGCAGGTGCATTGACAAGAGCCAGTGGTGTACGCTCGCCCACGGCCATTGCCTCGCCCGTGTAGTCGTGGTAGGAAAGACTGGTTACCGCACAGTCGGCGACAGGCACCTGGTAAGGCCCTACCATTTGATCTCGCACAACCAGCCCGGAGACACTTCTGTCGCCGATAGTGATCAGGAATTGTTTACTGGCAACGCCGGGTAGTTGCAATATTCTTTGTATCGCGTCTTGCAGGTCGATGTCCCGGGTATAAAAACTATTCCCGATATGTTCGCGGGCTTGTACTTCGCGCTGCATAACCGGCATTTTGCCCAGCAGAACTGCCATGGGCATATCAATTGCCTGGTTGTTAAAGTGCGAATCATTCAAGCGCAATTGTTGTTCGCCGGTGGCTTCGCCAAGTATCGCGAACGGAGCCCGCTCACGCTGGCAAAGCTGTTCGAATTCAGCAACTTTTTCAGCGGCAATGGCGAGCACATACCTTTCCTGTGATTCGTTACACCAGATACCCATTGGCGACATGCCTGGTTCATCATTGGGTATGTCGCGTAATTCCAGGTTTGCACCACGATCACAGGCACTGACCAGTTCAGGCATGGCGTTGGAGAGACCGCCTGCTCCCACATCGTGAATACTCAGTATCGGGTTTTCATCCGCCATGGCCCAACAACGATCGATGACTTCCTGACAGCGTCGTTCCATTTCAGCGTTATCACGCTGTACCGAGGCAAAGTCGAGGTCAGCGGCACTGCTGCCCGATGCCATGGACGAGGCGGCACCGCCACCCAGGCCGATTAACATTGCTGGTCCGCCGAGTACGATCAGTTTTGCCCCGGCAGGGATGTCCAGTTTGTTGACGTGGTTGTCTCTAATCATGCCGTAGCCACCGGCGAGCATAATCGGTTTATGGTAACCCCTGACCACGCCATCAGCTTGCTGAAGTTCAAGGCTGCGGAAATAACCACACAGGGCAGGTCGGCCAAATTCGTTGTTGTAGGATGCCGCACCGATAGGCCCCTCGATCATAATATCCAGTGCCGAAACAATGCGTTCCGGTTTACCGTTCTCGACTTCCCAGGGCTGTATAAAGCCCGGGATTTTCAGGTTGGAGACGGCAAACCCGGTTAATCCCGCCTTGGGTCTGGCACCGCGCCCGGTTGCCGCCTCATCACGGATTTCGCCGCCGGCACCGGTTGCAGCACCGGGATAGGGCGATATCGCGGTAGGATGGTTATGGGTTTCCACTTTCATCAGCATGTGGATATCTTCTTCAACATAACGATACTCACGCTTTATATTGTCCGTGATGAAACGAGTACCGCGGTAACCCTGCATGACGGCCGCATTATCATGATAGGCAGACAATACCTTGCCCGGATTTGTCTCATGCGTTTGTCTGATCATGTTGAACAGCGAGTGCGGCTGCCTGGTTCCGTCTATTGTAAAGTCGGCATTGAATATCTTGTGACGACAGTGTTCTGAATTGGCCTGGGCAAACATCATCAACTCAACATCGGTAGGATTACGATCAAGTTGTTTGAAACTGTCATAGAGATAGTTAATTTCCTGGCCAGACAGTGCCAGGCCCATATTGTTATTGGCGCGTTCGAGTTCAGCCCTGCCGTTAGCGAGTATATCGATATGTTGCAAGGCGGTCGGTTCGGCACTGGCAAACAGGGCCTCCGCTTCTGTCTCGTCAGTAATGACAACCTCGGTCATACGGTCGTGAACGGCAGGCAAAATCGATTGCAGTTCCGAATCACCAGGTAAACCGCCGTTGCGTTTTTCAAATTCAAATATCATCCCGCGTTCTACGCGCTCAACTGTGGTCAGTCCCGAATTATGCAGGATGTCAGTCGCCTTACTGGACCATGGTGAAATGGTTCCTGGTCTGGGTATGACAATGAGTTTAAATGTAGCGCCAGTAATTTTTTTTGCCTTTGCGCTGTAAGACATTAGCTGTTCCAGTTGTGCGTGCTGGGCTTCAGTTAAGTCATAAGATAAGTTCGCGAAGTGAACGTAAGTGCAAATAGCAGTTGAGATGTCTACGCCACGATCATTAATCGAACCGATAAGCTTGTTTATTCGAAAGTCGGATAGGGCGTTACCGCCTGGCAGTATTAACATCTATTGGGTATCGTGGCTGGAAAATTTTGGCAGGCATTTTATCAGCCGGGCGGGTGAGAATCTAACTTATTCGCTGGTCATAGCGAACGCGAATTGCGCGTTGAAAAAAATCAAAGCAGGGGTAAAAAGGCTTATTTAATTTCGTCTACCTTAATCAAAATAGTACGTAATTCCTGCCCGTCACGCCTGGTACTAATCGTGTTTTCCCGGGCGTCATCATTAAAAGTTTCCGCGGCGCCGCCTATTTCCAGCCACTGACCCAGTTTGCCACTGGCAACTGTCTCCAGGTTCTGGATATCAAATACGCCACCTTGTTGGGGTTGTATTCTCTCCATGTAGGGCGATACGGCGAGGGTCACATTGTCGCCTTGTAAACGGGGTAGCACATAAAAACCCGATGCAACGTCCCGGTATTCGACGGCATTTTGAACCACGACGCCACCTGGTGTCAGGAAACTGGTGCTGTTTGGAACAGGAACCGATTGCCCTGTATTAATGTAAGCGGGGTTACCCTCGAGGGTTTGCACACGGTAACTGTTCCTGTCTTCATTACGCGCAATCGTGTTTACACTACGATAGCGTACGACATTGCCATCACTATCCTTGCCTTGCACGATGGTGCCGTCGCGGCCGCGGTCAGGAATCGTGATATCCACGTCGTCAGATCGATACCTGGCAGACAGGCCACCCTGGCGGTTTCTGAAATTACCGTCAATGTCCTGCCTGACACTGATCATCAGGCGGCGTGGCGCATAGTCAATCTGTTCGAGTACCTGTTTGATCTGTTTCAGGTTGGAAGGTGTTGTTTTGACAATGAGGGTATTGTTCATACCGGTGACGCTGCCACCTTCGCTGACAAGTGGTTTGATAATAGGTATCACATCTGAAACAAGACGATGTCGCATGGGGATTGTTTCGATTTTCATCGATTCAGCCAGAACATGACCGGTTCCAGTCAGCAACAGTACAGCAGTAAGAACAAGGTTTCTCAAATCATCACCCGGCGTAAGTTGGGGTCCGGCGTGGCCGCTTCCCACATGGTTTCAAAAACATCCAGTAAATTTTTTGACTCGCTACGGCTGTTGAAGTTTACCTTGCCTCGGTAGCGCTCAATATTTTCGCGAAATACGTAGCCTGTAGCATCGGCAATCAGAACAGCTTCATTCGAAGATTTGTGCTCCCGCGCTACTTTTTTAAAGTGTATAAAACTGCTCAGGTGCGTGGCCAGGTCGAGTAACTTATGCCCACGACGTACAATTGTTTCAGGATTAAACACGATAATCCTGACCTCGGCATAGCGGTTATTCAGCACCATCTCTTTTAACGCGTCCCTGAATTCAAGCGTGTCGAATACAATGGGGTCCAGTTCATGGCTGACGATAGCGATTCTCTGCGATGCCTGCCGCACCATCTCCAGCGCTGCGGCAGCATTTTCCTCACGGGAAGTAATCGCGATTTGTCCCGTTGTCGATTTGCCCAGTATCTGTTCGGAAAAATCAATCATAAGCAGGTTTACTTTTCTGCAGCTACACGCGTCGCCAGTTGATCCGCATTACCCACGTAATTATGAGGCGACAACTGTAGTAGTTGTTGCTTTGCCTCATCCGGGATATCAAGACCGGTAATAAATGTAGCCAGCGTTTCCTGTTCGATAAGCTGTCCCCTGGTAAGGGTTTTCAGTTTTTCATATGCATTCTCGATGCCATATCGGCGCATAACCGTCTGAATCGGCTCTGCCAGTACTTCCCAGGCCTGGTCGAGGTCCTGGGTCAGCCTGTCCGTGTTGATATCCAGCTTCCCCAGGCCTTTCAGGCAGGCATCAAAGGCGATCAGGCTATGCGCGATGCCGACCCCCATGTTGCGCAACACGGTTGAGTCTGTCAGGTCTCGTTGCCAGCGGGAGACGGGCAATTTCTGCGCGAGATGATCCAGTACGCCATTGGCAAGTCCAAGGTTGCCCTCCGCATTTTCAAAATCGATGGGGTTGACCTTGTGCGGCATCGTGGAGGAGCCAATTTCACCTTCCTTTAACTTGAGCTTGAAATAACCCAGCGAGATATAGCTCCAGATATCGCGGCATAAATCGATGAGGATCGTATTGCTGCGCATTAAGACATGGAAATATTCGGCGATGTAGTCATGTGACTCAATCTGGGTTGTGTACGGGTTCCAGTCCAGGCCGATACTTTCGACAAATTGTTGTGAAAGCGCTAACCAGTCAACATCAGGGTAAGCGGCCAGGTGTGCATTGAAGTTACCTACCGCACCATTCATCTTGCCAAGACACTCTACAGCTAGTAGTTGCTGTCGTTGACGTTGCAGCCGGTGAACAAACACCGCGAGTTCCTTGCCCAGCGTGGTGGGCGATGCCGTTTGTCCATGCGTGCGTGATAACATCGGTGTTTCCGCATACTGCTGGGCGAGGCTTGTCAGTGTGGAAATTATCTCGTCAAGTCGTGGTATCAATACCTCTTCACGAGCGACTTTCAACATCAATGCATGGCTGAGATTATTAATGTCTTCGGAAGTGCAGGCAAAATGGATAAATTGCGATGCCGTTTCCAGTTGCTTGTTGTCCCTGATGCATTCACGGATAAAATACTCGACCGCCTTTACATCATGATTGGTTGTTTGTTCTATTTTCTTGATGGCTTCGGCATCTTCGACACTAAACTTGTTTTTGATGTCATCCAGTCGTTGCAGGGATGCCTCAGTAAAGGACTCGACTTCCTTGATACCCGGATGCCGGGCCAGCATCTTCAGCCATTCAATTTCGACCAGCACGCGGAAACGGAAAAGTCCATATTCACTGAATATCGTGCGCAATGGTTCGGTCTTGTTCTGGTAGCGACCGTCGATGGGGGAAACAGCAGTGAGTGCAGAGAATGTCATTAGATTTTCCAGTAAGACTAACCCTGCGATTATACAGGTAAATTTACCTGTTAAGACAGCGTGAATCAGGGCGCGGGGTTGGAAATCCTGGCGTGAATCGCTTCGATTTCTCGCGCTACGCTTTTATCGAGTTCGATATTGCTGCTGTCGATATTGGTACGTAATTGCGCCATGCTGGTTGCACCTATTATATTGCTGGTCAAAAACGGTCGACTGTTGACGAAGGCCAGTGCCATCTGTGCCGGGTCCAGCCCGTTTTCCCTGGCCAATGTCACGTATGCCTCTGTCGCCGTCAGTGCCTGTGGATTGGTATAACGGGTAAAACGATCAAACATTACCAGTCGGGTACCTGCTGGTTTGGCATCGTTAAGGTACTTACCACTGAGCACGCCAAACGCCATTGGTGAATAGGCCAACAGGCCAACCTGCTCACGATGCGCAAACTCGGCGAGACCAACTTCAAAGCTTCGGTTTAACAGGTTGTAGGGGTTCTGGATGCTGACAATGCGGGGACGTTTCTTCTCCCGCGCAACGCGCAGGTACTCGGCACAACCCCAGGCGGTCTCGTTAGAGATACCTATCGTGCGGACCTTGCCGGACTGTACCAGTTCATCCAGCACTTCCAGCGTTTCCTCGATCGACATACCATCTTTGTCAGGCGCATGATAATAGCCCAGCTTGCCAAAAAAATTGGTATCCCTTTCCGGCCAGTGTATCTGGTACAGATCGACGTAATCGGTTTGCAGTCTTTTCAGTGAAGCATCAAGTGCGGCAGTGATGTTTTGCCTGTCCAGTTTTACCTTACCGTCACGCAGGTACGGCAACCAGTCTGCCCGGGCACACACTTTCGTTGCGATAACCAGCTTGTCCCGATCTGTACGTTGCTTTAACCAGCTACCAATATATTGCTCCGTTAAACCCTGCGTTTCTGCTTTGGGCGCTACCGGGTATAACTCGGCAGTATCGATGAAATTGATGCCGGCATCGACGGCGTAATCAAGCTGCTCATGTGCCTCTTGTTCAGTGTTCTGTTCGCCCCAGGTCATGGTGCCAAGGCAGAGTCGGCTAACGTCAATATCGGTATTTCCAAGTTTGGTGTAGTTCATGCTGAGCGCCTTTGTTTCACTGTTGTGAGCACGGACAAAATGCCATGCTTGTGATACCTTTATTTAATACGGTTAACAAACATCTTATCAATGCAGACCCTTACCATAACAAAACCGGACGACTTCCATCTACACGTGCGTGATAACGCGGCTATGGAAAGCGTAATCAACCACACTGCGCGCCAGTTCGCGCGCGCGATCATCATGCCCAACCTGAAGCCACCGGTATTAACCACTGAAGAAGCGCTTTCTTACCGGCAGCGTATTCTTGACGCGCTGGCTCCAGACCTGGCTTTTGAACCTTTGATGACACTGTACCTGACAGACAATACGTCAGCGGCAGAGATAGAGAAAGCCGCCGCCAGTGGTTATATCAAGGCATTGAAGTATTATCCTGCCGGCGCCACGACGAATTCTGACCAGGGCGTCACCGATATGCAGAAAGCCTATCCGGCGCTGCAGGCCATGTCTGATACCGGTTTGTTTTTACTCGTGCATGGGGAAGTCACCGATAACCATATCGATATCTTTGACCGCGAGGCCGTGTTTATTGATAAGGTATTAAAACGGGTCGTGAATGATTTTCCTGAACTCAAGATCGTGTTTGAACATATCACCACCCGCGCGGCGGTCGAATTCGTTTCGCAGGCAGATGCCAACGTGGCGGCAACGATTACACCGCAACACATACTGCTTAATCGCAACGATCTGTTTCGCGGTGGTCTCCGCCCGCATCATTATTGCCTGCCAATACTGAAAGCTGAAGACGATCGACAGGCTGTGGTTGCTGCCGCAATCAGTGGTAATTCAAAATTCTTCCTGGGTACCGATAGTGCCCCTCATCCCCGTAGTCAGAAAGAATCGGATTGCGGTTGTGCCGGTATGTACACCGCGCACATAGCAATGGAACTCTACGCCGAGGCCTTTGCCAGGGCCGAGCAACTTGATCGACTGGAGGCATTCAGCAGTTTTTATGGGGCCGATTTCTATGGTTTGCCACGCAATACTGAACAAGTCACGTTGGTCAGGGAAGAGCAGGCGGTACCAGAGCTATTTTCGTTGGGTAACGAAGAACTGGTGCCATTCAGGGCCGGGTCAACCTGTGCCTGGCGGTTGCAGTAAGCAGCACGGTTATTGTTTGTAATGAACTCGGTCGCAACTCGGTTTCGTGGTTTCTACCCGGTGATCGTCGATGTAGAAACGGCTGGATTTAATGCGGCTACCGACGCATTGCTCGAGATTGCTGCCGTTACTCTTACTATTGATGATCAGCAACAATGGTGCATCGACGAGGTGATCGCAAGGCACGTCAATCCATTTGCAGGGGCAAACCTTGATCAGGCCTCGCTGGAGTTTACAGGAATTGACCCTCACCATCCCTTTCGCAAGCAGATTGCCGTGGAAGAAGAAGAGGCGCTAAAGGAAGTATTCAGACCGGTGCGAAAAAAGATCAAGGAACATAACTGCAACCGAGCTGTGCTGGTTGGTCACAATGCCCACTTCGATCTGGGTTTTCTCAATGCTGCTGTAGAACGAACCGGCATCAAGCGCAACCCGTTTCACCCGTTTAGCACATTTGATACTGCCACGTTGTGTGGACTGGCCTATGGGCAGACCGTGCTATCACGCGCGGCAAAATGTGCCGGTCTGGACTGGAACGAAAAAGATGCCCATTCTGCCCGTTACGATGCAGAGCAAACAGCCCTGATATTTTGTGACATTGTTAATCGGTGGAATGAATTTTCAGGCGTTGGTGACACTTGAGCCAGCATGCATAAAGCTATCTTCAGGCGCTAATGGTCTTTTCCCAGTGTCTGGCTTTTTCAAGCAGGCCCGGATATTCAATCGTGGTCAGTTCCCGGTTACGCAGTAGCTGTTTACCGGCTACCCAGACATCAGTAACGTGTTGTCGGTTGCCAGCGTAAACGATCTGCGCAGCCGGATCGTAGCACGGCAGGCTTTCAAGCTGTCCAAGGTCGATGGCAACGACATCGGCCTGCTTGCCTTTTTTCAGTGAACCGATGTTGTTATCCAGTCCGAGCGCTCTTGCACCATTCAAGGTTGCCATCTGTATGGCCGTGTGTGCATCCGCGGCTGTGCTGTCGCCGGCCACAGCCTTGGCCAACAGGGCAGCCGTTTTCATTTCACCAAACATATCCAGATCGTTATTACTGGCAACACCGTCTGTGCCAAGACATACATTGACGCCTGCCTTGTTAAGTTCATGCACCGGGCAAAATCCACTGGCGAGTTTGAGATTGGATTCCGGGCAGTGAGCCACGCTGACACCCAACCGGGCCAGTTCATTAATCTCCTTTTGCTGTAACTGGGTCATATGTACCGCGATTAACCGCGGCCCCACAACACCCAGATCGGTCAGTCTTGCCAGCGGGCGCTGGCTATTTTTCTCAGTGGCATCGTCAACTTCAAAGACGGTCTCATGGATATGCATGTGTATCGGTATATCCAGTTCTTCAGCCAGCACATTAATACGTTGCAGTGGTTCATCAGAAACCGTGTACGGAGCGTGAGGGGCAAATGCCGTGGTCACCAGCGGTGAATGCCTGAAGTCATCATGAACTTGCTCTCCCTTGACGATATATTCCTCGGCGTTTTCTGCCCATGCAGTCGGAAAGTCGATCAAAATCAGGCCAACGCTTACACGCATACCCATACTGGTACAGACCTCTGCGGTGACATCCGGAAAAAAATACATGTCATTGAAGCACGTGGTGCCGCCGCGAAGCATCTCTGCAACTGCCAGCTGTGTGCCATCGTGTACAAATTCCGGTGACACCCATTGCTGTTCAGCCGGCCAGATGTGATTGTTTAACCAATCCATCAAGGGCAGGTCATTGGCGATACCGCGAAACAGGTTCATGGCAGCATGCGTATGTGCATTGACCAGCCCGGGCAGCAATGCATGTTGTGGCAGATGATAATTGTTGTCTGACTGGTATTTCTGTTTGGCTTTAGCGGTGGGTAACAGCGCCTCTATATGATCACCCTTGATGACCAACGTGTGGTTTTCAAGCACGGTGGCATGGGGTTCAACCGGGATAATCCAGCCGGCATGAATGAGGCAATCCGCTTTCAATGGCTTGTGACGTCCTGTTAACGCTATTCGATGTTATTATCCTGCACACTATATTCATGTTTGCCCGAGATTGCATTAGCCGCATGGTTAAGCAGGAATTGCCAGGAATATGTACCGACTATTGAAACCAGATTCATGGCCCAGCCAATGAGTAATATCACACCGGTGAAGTGGAATGCAGGTATGTTAACGCTGCTTGATCAGCGTCGCTTGCCCGCAGAAAAGATCTACCTGGATTTTGATAATGTCATTGACGTCGCTGATGCCATCACGAATATGGTAGTACGCGGTGCCCCCGCTATCGGTATCACGGCAGCGTATGGAATCGTACTTGCCGCCCGTAAGGCCTATGCAGCAGCGGGGGAACACTGGCGTGAGGCCATAGAACAAGACTTACAGTATCTGGCTGAGGCCAGGCCGACAGCGGTTAACCTGAACTGGGCCATTGCCGAGATGCATGAAGGTTTTGCCGGTGTCACTGGCGATCCCGAGCAGGCATTACTGGCGGCGGCAACCAGGATTCACGAGGACGATATTGCTGCAAACCATGAGATGGGCAGGCTGGGTGCAGAGCTTATTAGTCCAAACAGCCAAATTGTAACCCATTGTAATGCCGGCGCACTGGCAACCGGCGGCTACGGCACAGCACTAGGAGTCATAAGAAGCGCCTATAAGAGTGGTTTGATTGACCATGTCTATGCTTCCGAGACGCGACCCTGGTTGCAGGGGGCGCGCCTGACCAGTTGGGAACTTCAGGAAGACAACATTCCGGTCAGCCTGATCGTGGATGCGGCGGTGGCGGCATTGATGCGGGCAGGGAGTATCACCTGGTTGATCGTGGGATCAGATCGTATCGCCGCCAATGGTGATGTGGCCAACAAGATTGGTACGTATTCACATGCAGTCAATGCGAAACACCATGGCGTAAAGGTCATGGTCGTTGCGCCTTCCTCGACTGTAGATATGCGTATTGAAGATGGTGAATCCATTCCTATCGAGCATCGCGATGCTGACGAAATCATGACCCTTCATGACAACAGGATTGCTCCCAGGAGTATGAATGCGGTTAACCCGGCATTTGATGTCACGCCTGCCGAACTTGTCGACGTCATCGTCACGGAAAAGGGTGTGATTGAGCAGCCAAACCGGGAAAAAATGCGCTCACTTTTTGCTTGATTTCCGGTCCGAATTCTGGCTCGAAAACAGGCCTGAAACAGTAAATTATTTTTAGTCTAAATTGCTGAATTATGTTAAAATTTCGGCTTAAATAACGACTAGAAATTAAGGCTTTTTTTCTTCCCTTTTTCATCAATGATTTATGTCAGAATCTGAATTCGCGCGTTCGCTTTCGCACGTAAATATCGAAGACGAAATGCGGCAGTCCTATATGGACTATGCGATGAGTGTTATCGTCGGCCGCGCACTTCCCGATGTCCGTGACGGACTCAAGCCCGTTCACCGTCGCGTGTTATTTGCGATGAAGGAAATGGGTAATGATTACAACAAACCCTACAAGAAATCGGCTCGCGTTGTTGGTGATGTAATCGGTAAGTACCATCCACATGGCGACACTGCTGTTTACGACACCATTGTCCGTATGGCCCAACCTTTCTCGTTGCGTTACGTGCTGGTCGATGGCCAGGGCAATTTTGGTTCTGTTGATGGTGATGCACCGGCGGCGATGCGCTACACCGAGGTGCGTATGTCCCGCATTGCGCACGAAATACTGGAAGATATCGATAAGGAAACGGTCGATTTCTCGCCGAATTATGACGGGTCCGAGCATGAGCCGGTCGTATTACCGACGCGCATACCTAACCTGCTCATTAACGGCTCCAGTGGTATTGCTGTTGGCATGGCGACCAACATTCCGCCACATAACCTGTCGGAGACGATCGCCGCCTGCCTGGCCCTGATTGATAACCCGGGTATCTCTATACCCGAGTTAATGGAACATATTCCCGGGCCCGACTTTCCCACCGCGGCCATCATTAACGGCTCATCCGGTATACGTGCGGCATACGAAACCGGGCGTGGGCGAATCTATGTGCGTGCGCGCTGTGATATCGAGGAACATGATTCCGGTAATAAAATTATCGTGACTGAACTGCCTTACCAGGTGAATAAGGCGCGATTGCTGGAAAAGATTGCCGAACTTGTAAAAGATAAAAAGGTTACCGGTATCCGTGAACTGCGTGATGAGTCCGACAAGGATGGCATGCGTATGGTAATCGAATTACGTCGTGGAGAAGTCGCCGAGGTGATTCTGAATAATCTCTACAAGTTCACGCAAATGCAGTCTGTATTTGGCATCAATATTGTCGCCCTTGCTGATAACCAGCCGCGTTTGATGAACCTCAAGGACTTGCTTGAGGCCTTTATCAGTCATCGACGTGAGGTTGTTACACGCAGAACTATTTTTGACTTACGCAAGGCGCGTGCCCGTGCCCACATCCTTGAAGGGCTGGCAGTTGCGCTTGCGAATATCGATCCCGTCATTGCACTGATCAAACAATCGGCAAGCCCCGCAGAGGCCAAGGCCGGGCTGCTGGAGCAGCGCTGGGAATCCGGCACCGTTGTCGAGATGTTAAAGCGTGCCGGCGCCGAGGCATCACGTCCGGATGATTTACCAGAGGAGTTTGGCTTGACTGACTCCGGCTACCGGCTGTCACCGGAACAGGCCCAGGCCATACTGGAATTGCGCTTGCAAAAACTGACCGGGCTGGAAAAAGAAAAAATATTAAATGAATACGGTGAACTGCTGGAAACGATTGCCGATTTGCTCGACATACTCTCCCGTCCGGAACGCCTGATGCAGGTGATCAGGGAAGAGCTGAACGAAATACTCGAACGTTATGGTGACGAACGACGTACGCAGATCGTGCAGACGCAGGAAGACCTCACCATGGAAGACCTTATCACCGAGGAAGATGTGGTGGTGACCTTGTCACATGCCGGCTACGCCAAATCACAGCCCATCGACACCTATCGTTCCCAGAAACGCGGTGGTCGCGGCAAGTCTGCTACCTCGGTAAAAGAAGAAGATTTCATCGACAAGCTGTTTATTGCCAATACGCATGACACGATCCTGTGTTTTTCCAGTCGCGGAAAGCTCTACTGGTTAAAAGTCTATGAGTTGCCGCAGGCAAGCCGTGCGGCAAGGGGCAAACCTATTGTTAACTTGTTGCCGCTCGAGCAGGGAGAACAAATTAATGCCATCCTGCCTATTCGCGAATTCAGTGAAGATAAATTCGTGTTCATGGCGACAGCAGATGGCACGGTCAAGAAAACCGCGCTGTCCCAATTCTCACGTCCGCGCCCAAGCGGTATCCGTGCCATCGATCTGGTTGATGGTAACAAGCTGATTGGTGTGGAACTGACCGACGGTGAACGCGACGTCATGCTGTTTAGTGATGCCGGAAAGGTGGTCCGTTTCCCTGAAGCACATGTGCGCGCGATGGGTAGAACGGCCAAGGGGGTGCGCGGCATTCGATTGCAGGGCGAGCAACGTGTCATCTCCCTGATCATTGTCGAGAGCGAACAGGCCGCTATCCTCACCGCGACGGAGAATGGCTATGGTAAACGCACGCCGGTTAACGACTACCCACAGAAGTCGCGTGGCGGTTCCGGGGTCATTTCCATCCAGATCTCTGCACGTAACGGCAGCGTGGTAGGCGCCGTGGCAGTGGATAACGAGGATGAGATCATGCTGATCAGCAACCAGGGCACACTTATCAGAACACCGGTTAGTGATATCTCGATTTTTGGACGCAACACGCAGGGCGTGCGGCTGGTTAGTCTCGGTGACACCGAAAACCTGGCTGGTCTGGAAAGGATCATTGATATCAATGACGAAGAGTAACGGCTCTTCTCCCTCATAATTATGTCGAGACGAGTTCTTAATTTCGGTGCCGGGCCGGCAATGTTGCCGGATGAGGTCTTGAGCAGGGCGCGGGACGAAATGCTCGATTGGCAGGGGACCGGTATGTCCGTCATGGAGATAGGACACCGCACGCCCACATTCATGAACATTGCTAAACACGCAGAAAAAACACTGCGTGAGTTAATGGCAATACCGGACGACTACCATGTGCTGTTCCTGGCGGGTGGCGCTACCCATCAGTTCTCCGTGATACCCATGAATCTTCGAAGAGATAAAACCAGTGCGGACTATATTGATACGGGAATCTGGTCAGCAAAGGCCGTGCGAATTGCCAGGCCATTTTTAAACGTTAATGAGGTTTGCTCAACTAAAGATGGCGGCTATCGACATATACCCGAAGCGGACACCTGGCAACTTGATGATACAGCGGCTTATTGCTACTACACAGAAAATGAAACCGTTGGTGGCGTACAGTTCCAGTATGTCCCCGATGTAAAGACGCCGCTGGTGTGTGACATGACTTCCTCGATTCTGTCTCGTCCGGTTGATGTATCACGCTATGGACTTATCTTTGCCGGCGCGCAGAAAAATATTGCACCTGCCGGTCTGACCATCGTTATCGTAAAAAAAGATCTTTGTGGCGATGTGCTGCCGTATACACCAGACCTGTTTAATTACGAGATGCAGGCCAATGACAATAGCATGTTGAACACCCCGCCGACATTTAACTGGTATATGGCTGGCCTGATGTTCGACTGGATAAAGGCGAATGGCGGTCTTAAGGAGCTGGAAAAAGTAAACCGGAATAAGTCGTCCCTGTTATACACGTTGATCGATAACTCCGGTTTCTACAGTAATGATGTTGATGTTACCTGTCGTTCACAGATGAATGTCATCTTCCACTTACCGGATGAGAAACTCATGGGCCCGTTTTTGCAAGAAGCAGAGGAAAACCGTCTGTTTGCGTTAAAAGGCCATCGTCTTGCAGGTGGACTACGGGCGAGCATCTATAACGCCATGCCGCTTCAGGCAGTAAAGGAACTGGCGGACTTTATGCGCGAATTCGAGCGACGACACGGTTGATAACCAACTAGTGCTTGTCTCGATTGCCCGCTCTCCTTATCCTGTCGCCTTGTTCCTGTATAACCTGATTAATGAATGAAAATGAGCGATAAGCCCGGCCTGGAACAGCTACGTGAAGAAATCGATGCCGTTGATAAGCAACTGCTGGAGTTGATCAGTCAGCGCGCGCGCATTGCACAGAAAGTTGCCGAGGTAAAAAACGCTGCCAGTTCAGAAAACCACTTTTACCGTCCCGAACGTGAAGCGCAGATATTGCGCAAGATTATTGAACAGAACAAGGGTCCGCTGTCCGAAGAAGAAATGGCACGACTGTTCAGGGAAATCATGTCGGCTTGCCTGGCCCTGGAGCAGCCGCTTGATGTTGCCTACCTCGGACCGGAAGGAACGTTTACGCAGACCGCTGCTTTAAAACACTTTGGTCATTCAGTCCGTGCCTCTGCCTTCGGCAGCATTGATCAGATTTTTCGCGAGGTAGAGTCTGGCGCATCCAACTTTGGTGTCGTGCCGGTCGAGAACTCTATAGAAGGCGTCGTTAACCATACGCTGGATATGTTGAATCATTCGAGTCTGTTGATTTGTGGCGAGGTCGAGCTACGCATTCACCATCACCTGTTGAGTAACAGCAGTGACATGGAAACAATCGACACAGTGTATTCACATCAACAGTCGCTCGCCCAGTGCCGTGCGTGGCTGGATGCACATTTAATCAAGGCTGAGCGCATCTCGGTAAACAGTAATGCGGAGGCGGCAAAAATTACGGCCGGTAAAAAAAATACCGCCGCCATCGCCAGCGAATCTGCGGGTGAACTGTACAAGTTACAGTGCCTGGCCAGTAATATTGAGGACCAGCCTGACAATACCACCCGCTTTCTGGTTATTGGCAAGAACATGTGTCCGCCCAGCGGTCAGGACAAGACCTCACTGATATTTTCAGCGCCTAACAAGCCTGGCGCCTTGCATGCCATGCTTAGTTGTTTTGCCAGCAATAATGTCAGCATGACCCGGATCGAGTCACGACCGTCCAGACGTGAAATGTGGGACTATGTGTTCTTTGTCGATATTGAAGGGCACGCCGAGGATGGGCCGGTTAAAAAAGCGCTGCAGGAAATGGAAGAGCATGCTTCGATGGTGAAGTTACTAGGCTCTTACCCATGCTCAGTCCTTTAGCTATATATTAATGTTCTTTTTCCGCGATCTCGTCGTTGGAACCGTGCTCGAATCCTCATGTATTATCTATACATTCCGGTTCTGCGCGCAGTTCCGCCTTGACCTCGCGGAAAAATAACTATTAATTAAAATCACCAACAATATCTAAAGTGCTTTTTGAATAATTGATTAATCTTAAGTTAACTAATACATATGTCTTGTGATTTATTCAGTCTGGCGACGAAAGGTGTGGCAGGTTTACAGCCTTACCATCCAGGAAAACCCATGAGCGAGTTGCAGCGTGAACTGGGTTTAAGTGACATCATAAAACTTGCCTCGAATGAGAATCCATTGGGTCCCAGCCAGCGTGTGCTTGACGCAATTGCAGCGACCACCGATCTGTCTCGCTATCCTGATGGTAACGGCTTTGAACTGAAGCAGGCTTTGGCAAAAAAACACGGTCTTTCAATTGATCAGATTACACTAGGCAATGGTTCCAATGACGTACTGGAGATGACTGCACGCGCATTTGTGACGCATGAACATGAGGTTATCTACTCGCAGCATTCATTTGCCGTGTATCCAATCGTGACACAAGCGGTCGGGGCGAAACATGTTGTCGTGCCCGCTGTCGAATGGGGCCATGATCTGGAAGCAATGCAACACGCCATTACAGACCAAACACGTTTGATGTTTGTCGCCAACCCCAATAACCCTACTGGCACATGGATTAACAGCAATGATCTCAGGCAGTTGATGGAACACGTGCCGTCACATGTGATCGTACTTGTTGATGAAGCCTATTTTGAATACGGCCGTGCAGAGGTTGATTATCCCGATGCCAGTCAATGGCTGTCAGACTTTCCCAACCTGATCGTAACGCGCACGTTTTCCAAGGCCTATGGCCTGGCTGCACTGCGTGTGGGCTATGCCATGGCGCATCCAGATGTGACCAACCTGTTAAACAGGGTAAGACAACCATTTAACAATAACCAGCTTGCACTCGTTGCTGCAGAAACGGCAATTGCTGATTCTGATTACCTGGAACAAAGTATTGCCATCAATAGCGAGGGGATGCGATACATGGAAATGTCACTTGATGATATGGGCCTCGACTTCATTCCATCACTGGGCAATTTCATCTGTGTCGATTTTGAACAGGAAGCCGAACCTTTATATCAGCAACTACTGCAAACCGGCGTCATTGTCAGGCCTGTTGCCAACTATGGCATGCCGAATCATTTGCGTATTTCCATCGGTCTTGAACACGAAAATAAAAAGTTTGTCCACGAACTGGGTAAAATACTGGCTGCCTAGTAACAAACGATAAACATGCTAATTAATCATTTAACTATTGTTGGTGTTGGCCTGATTGGTGGTTCTCTCGCGAGGGCATTACGTCAGGCAAAGCTGGTCGGGCATGTTACGGGTTGTAATCGTAACGAGGAGACCTTGCAGCAGGCTGTTGATTTGCACGTCATCGATGACTATTCACTGGATATTGCAGAAGCCGTTAAACCTGCTGACGTGGTTGTTATAGGCACACCGCTGGATACAACGGTACAGTTAATACCAAGCATAGCAGCGGCGATGGGTGAACACGCCGTGTTAACCGATGTAGGCAGTGCCAAGGGCAGTGTTGTTAATGCTGCAAGAGCGACAATGGGAGACAGGCTTGGCCAGTTTGTTCCAGGACACCCGATTGCCGGTACCGAGCAAAGTGGTGTCGCCGCCTCGTTTGCCGAGCTGTATGTCAACCATCGTGTCATACTAACCCCGTTGCCCGAAACAAAACCTGAAGCGCACGCATTAATCACCCAGATGTGGCAGGCGGTAGGCGCGAATGTCATTAACCTCGATGTTGAACATCACGACCAGGTGCTGGCGGCAACGAGTCATCTACCGCACATGCTTGCCTATGCGCTGGTAGATTGCCTGGCAGGCATGGAGGAACGCGAGGAAATATTTAAATATGCGGCCGGTGGATTTGCCGACTTCACCCGTATCGCATCCAGCAGCCCGGAAATGTGGCATGACATTTGTCTTGCCAACCGTGAGTCCCTGTTACATTCGCTTGCCACCTTCACCGGGCATCTTGAAGAGATTCGACGGGCCATTGAAGCCGGTGATAGTGAAACGTTGCTGAAGGTGTTCAAGCGCGCCAAGCAGGCGCGAGACAATTTCACTTCCACCAGGAAGGGTTAAGACTTGATAACGGTGCGATGACCAGCAAACAACAGGTACGATTCAGCGTTTTGCCCGGCGGTTCACTGGCGGGAACGATAAAAGTCCCCGGAGATAAATCCATCTCGCATCGGGCGATTATGCTGGGTGCTTTAGCTGATGGAGAAACCACGGTGCAGGGTTTTCTTCAAGGCGAAGACACGCTGGCTACGCTGCACGCCTTTCAACAAATGGGGGTGAAGATTGAGCAGGGTGAATCGCTGATTCGTATCCATGGCGTTGGACTGCGAGGACTACAACCCGCATCGGGCCCATTGGATCTTGGCAATTCCGGTACGTCAGTCAGGTTAATGACTGGTTTACTGGCAGGACAATCATTCAACACCACGCTGGTTGGTGATGCGTCATTAATGCAGCGACCCATGCGCCGCGTCATTGATCCGCTACGTGACATGGGCGCACGCATTTCCTGCACAGATAACGGTACCTTACCTGTGACCATAGAGGGCGGCCAGTCCTTGCATGGTATCGATTACACCTTGCCCGTTGCCAGTGCCCAGCTTAAGTCATGTTTGCTGCTTGCCGGTATGTACGCGCATGGTCAAACCACCGTTACCGAGCCTGAGCCAACACGCGATCATACCGAGCGCATGCTGTCGGCGTTTATGAACCCTGTACACAGGGAAGACAATCGCATTTCTATTTTTCATAGCGAGCGACTGGTCGGAACGGATATACATGTCCCGGCGGATTTTTCGTCAGCGGCTTTTTTTATTGTTGGCGCGAGTATCGTGCCTGGTTCTGATGTCGTGCTGCGTGAGGTGGGCGTTAATCCGACCCGCCATGCCATGCTGGCAATCATGGAGGCCATGGGCGCCGATATCTCGCTACAAAACGAGAGGGTTCAATCGGGTGAGCCGGTTGCGGATATACATGTAAAAAGTGCGCAACTGAAGGGCATTCAAATTCCTGAATCCCTGGTCGCCATCGCGATCGATGAGTTTCCTGCGATCCTTGTGGCGGCTGCCGCAGCCGTCGGCACGACGTTGCTTACCGGCGCCGGTGAACTGCGGGTCAAGGAAAGCGATAGATTAAAATCCATGTATAAAGGGCTAAATGCGCTTGGTATCGATGTGACCGAACTCGAGGATGGCCTGGTCGTCAATGGCGGCGAGTTTCACGGCGGCGTCGTTGATAGTCACGGTGACCATCGTATCGCCATGGCTTTTGCCATCGCCGGGGTGCTGGCCACGGAGCCGGTTCATATTAAAGACTGTGCCAACGTGGCGACGTCTTTTCCCGGGTTTGTAGAACTTGCCTGTCATGCCGGTATGAATATCAGTTATGAATGATATCCCGGTAATTGCCGTTGATGGTCCCAGCGGAACGGGCAAGGGGACCGTCTGTAGTTATCTTGCTGATTGGCTGGGCTGGCACTTCCTTGATAGCGGCGCACTCTACCGCCTGTTGGCTCTGGCGGCCAAAAAGCGCGGCATCGTCGACACCGACACGCATAGCCTTGAAAATCTGGCTGGTGAACTAGATATCGAATTTGAAGTGCAGGGGGCAGGTAAATTGGTCAAGGTGATCCTGGATGGAGGCGATGCTACGGCCGCGATCCGTACCGAGGACTGCGGACGGGATGCCTCGGTAGTGGCCGCCATACCGGGGGTTCGGCAAGCCTTATTATCCAGGCAGCACGGCTTCCGCCGGGCGCCCGGGCTGGTAGCCGACGGCCGCGATATGGGAACGGTTGTCTTCCCTGATGCCGACCTGAAAATATTTCTCACCGCCAGCGCCGAAGAAAGGGCCAAAAGACGCTATAAACAGTTGAATGGGCAAGGTATTAGTGCTAATCTCCGCCACCTTTCCGCGGATATCAGTGCCCGTGATGAACGAGATAGCCAGCGAGCTATATCGCCACTGAAACCAGCGGAAGATGCCGTGGTGATTGATACCAGCGAAATGGATATCGATACCGTGGTTCGAAGCATACGGGAGCACGTCCTGAAAAACATCCCGGCCGCTTCGAAATAACAGGTGGTTGACACTCGCCTTGGGTGCGCAACTTAAGATTAACTTAAACAGAAGATTGTCCGCTGTCCGCAGCCACAATCAGGATTCCTTCCATGAGTGAAAGTTTTGCCGAATTATTTGAACAAAGCCAGATAGAAACCAAGATGCGCCCAGGCACTATAGTCAGTGCTACCGTGGTCGACATTAATAATGACAACGTAATCGTTAATGCCGGACTCAAGTCCGAGGGCATTATTCCCATAGACCAGTTTAAAGATGAAAACGGTGACCTTGAGGTCCATACCGGTGATACCGTCGATGTCGCATTGGACTCTATCGAGGATGGTTACGGCGAAACGCGCCTGTCCCGTGAAAAAGCCAAGCGCAAGATAGCATGGGAAGAACTGGAAAAAGCACACGAGGCCAACGAAACCGTTACCGGTATTATTACCGAACGAGTTAAAGGTGGCTTTACCGTCGACGTTGATAAGGTCAGGGCCTTTTTACCTGGTTCACTGGTCGATGTCCGTCCGGTGCGCGATACCTCTTACCTGGAAGGCAAACCGCTGGAATTCAAGGTGATTAAAATCGATCAGCGTCGCAACAACGTCGTTGTATCACGACGCGCAGTCGTTGAAACCGAAAACACGGTAGAACGCGAAGAATTGCTGGAAAACCTGAAGGAAGGTGCCATGGTCAAGGGCGTCGTCAAGAACCTGACCGATTACGGTGCATTCCTCGACCTCGGCGGCATAGATGGTCTGCTGCATATTACCGATATGGCCTGGAAGCGTGTCAAGAACCCGAGTGAAATCGTCAATATCGGCGATGAGATTGAAGTCAAGGTTCTGAAATTTGACCGCGAGAAAAACCGCGTTTCACTTGGCCTGAAGCAAATGGGTGAAGACCCATGGCTGGATCTGACCCGCCGTTATCCGGAAGGTGCCCGCCTGCGAGGCAAGGTGACCAACCTGGCAGATTACGGCTGTTTTGTCGAACTGGAAGAAGGCGTAGAAGGCCTTGTTCACGTTTCAGAAATGGACTGGACCAACAAGAATGTGCATCCGTCCAAGCTGGTTCACATCGGTGACGAAGTGGATGTCGTTATTCTTGATATCGACCAGGAACGCCGCCGCATCTCTCTGGGCATGAAGCAATGCCAGGCCAATCCATGGGAACAGTTTGCTGCTACGCATAACAAGGGTGACCGTGTTGTTGGTCTCATCAAATCGATTACCGATTTCGGTATCTTTATTGGTCTGGACGGCGGTATTGACGGGCTGGTGCATCTGTCTGATGTTTCATGGTCTGATAACGCCGAAGAATCTATCCGTAATTACACCAAGGGTGAGGAACTCGAAACCGTGGTACTCGCGGTGGATGCTGAACGTGAGCGAATTTCTCTTGGCATCAAACAGCTTGAAAAGGATCCTTTCTCAAGTTTCGTCGCGGAAAACCCGAAAGGCACTATCGTCAAGGGTACTGCCCAGGATGTTGACCAGCGTTTTGTTACCGTGGCACTTGGTGACGGTGTTGAAGGCACATTAAAAGCCAGCGAGATATCATTGGAAAAAGATATCGATGATGCGCGAACCGTTATCAAGGAAAGCGAGGAGCTTGAAGTCAAGATTACTGCCATTGATAGAAAGAAGCGCACGATTAACCTGTCGATCAAGGCGAAGGAGTCGGACGATGAACAGGCGGCGGTTAAAGAATATGCACCGGAGTCAGGCGGCAGTGCCAAGCTGGGCGATCTCCTTAAGGAGCACCTCGATAACGACTAGAACCATTCGTTTTGGTCATATTCCCAAAAAAAACGGCATAGATGCCGTTTTTTTTTGCATAATACCCAAAAAGTGCTATTACAAAACACATATCTTCTGATAGGATTTAGGAATAATAACAATGGTTTGGGCGTGTATGTCGGCTGTAACCGCTAACATACCGAGATAACTAGCATGACAAAATCAGAACTTATCGAAGTACTGGCAAGGCGCCAATCCCAGCTCGCATATAAAGATGTGGAGTTGGCCGTCAAGACAATCATTGAGCACATGTCCGGTACCTTATCAGGCGGAGAACGAATCGAAATTCGCGGTTTTGGCAGTTTTTCATTGCACTATCGGCCACCGCGCGTGGGACGTAATCCAAAGTCCGGTGAACCGGTGTCCCTGCCAGCGAAATATGTTCCTCACTTTAAACCCGGCAAGCAAATGCGTGAACGGGTTGATAACAGCCGTAGCCCAATCACCGATTAATCCGGTTTTTCCCGGTTCTCTTCCTTAATATCCCGGCTATTGTCATGGCCGGCAAGACTGACTATCGTAGTTATATCGCTACCGAATGAATCATGGAGTAGACATGTCCAGAATTGCCAAGATCATACTGGTGTTCGTCGTTTTATTGCTGGGACTGGTGTTTCACCTCAAGAATAACCAACTTATCGAGCTGAATTATTATCTTGGCTCCGTAGAACTCTCATTGTCACTACTGGTGGTACTTGTACTTTGCACAGGCGCCTTTCTTGGTGTGCTGGCCAGTTTGCCCGTTATTGTCAGTCTGAAACGAAAGCAAATGAAGTTGCAAAAGCAAATTGATAATAGCGAGAAAGAGATCAACAACCTGCGTGTCCTGCCAGTAAAAGACTAGGTTTATGGAACTGGAAGTATCATTATTCTGGTTATTGTTACCTGTGGCTGCAGTAAGTGGCTGGTGGTTTGGCAGGCGTTCGCCGTCTGCTGGCAACTCTGCCCGCATCGGTAATATCCATCCGGAATACTTCAAGGGTCTTAACTTTGTTTTGAATGAACAACCTGACAAGGCTATCGAGGTATTCATTCGTATGCTGGAAGTTGACAGCGAAACTGTCGAGACCCACCTCGCACTGGGAAACCTGTTTCGCCGTCGTGGCGAGGTTGATCGAGCCATTCGTATACATCAGAACCTCATTGCACGGCCAACGTTAAACAAGGAACAACGTGCACAGGCCTTACTGGAACTGGGGCTGGATTACATGCGACTTGGTTTACTGGATCGTGCCGAAGGCCTGTTTCTGGAACTGGTTGAATCTGAGCTCTATCTTGGCCAGGCCTATAAACAGTTACTCGATATCTATCAGCAGGAAAAGGACTGGGAAAATGCCATAAACATGGCACGCAAACTCGAACTGGTATCAGGTAAACCGCTCGATTCAATTATTGCCCAGTTTTACTGTGAGCGTGCGGAGCAATGTTTGAATGAGGGTAATGCTCGTGGCGTTAAGGACCATATCCGACGCGCCTTCAGCTTTGATAATAATTGTGTCCGCGCCAGCTTGATCGAGGCACGCATGTATCAGGAACAAGGCAAGGAAAAACTTGCTATACGTTCGTACAAAAAAATTGAGTCACAGGACAGTGATTACCTGACTGAAATTCTAACGCCGTTATTCGATTGCTACCGCAAACTGGACAGGGTGGATGAGTTTATTGAATACCTGCGCATGCTGGTCAATCTTTACGGCGGCATCAGTATCCTGCTGATGTTGACTGAACTGATTGCCGAGCGCGAGGGTGAGAACGCTGCGATTCGCTATATTTCAGAAGAATTAAAAAGCAGGCCAACGGTAAAAGGCGTTGATCGCCTGATCGAGTATACTCTCTCCAAATCAGTCGGTGAGACCCATGAGCACCTCAGTACCATCAAGGATCTGACCGCGCAGTTAATCGAGGATCGTGCAAAATATAAGTGCAATAACTGCGGATTCGATGCCAAGTTATTGCATTGGCAATGCCCTGGCTGTAAACACTGGGCCACGGTGAAACCGGTATTTGGTGTCGTCGGTGAGTAACTGTCGCGTTATTGTACCGCTTGATTTTCCTGACCAGCAGCAGGCACTGGATCTTTGTCAGCAGCTATCGCCGGATGAATGTAAATTGAAAATTGGCAAAGAACTGTTTACCCGTACCGGGCCTGCCCTGGTAGTAAGGCTGATCGAAGCTGGTTACGATGTTTTTCTTGATCTCAAGTATCATGATATACCAAATACCGTTGCCCAGGCCTGCAAGGCTGCTGCCGACTTGGGTGTATGGATGCTGAATGTGCATGCGTCCGGTGGCAGGCAGATGCTGGAAGCTGCCCGCGAAGCGGTGGCGGGTTGCAACAATAAACCGATTTTAATTGCCGTTACCGTGTTAACCAGCATGAATGAAACAGAGTTATCTGCGCTGGGGGTTGAGCGCTCGTTGCCAGATCAGGTAATGCACCTGGCTGGCATGACCAAACAGGCCGGACTCGACGGTGTGGTTTGTTCAGCACAGGAAGCGAGTCAGCTGAAACAAACCCTTGGTTCCGAATTTTGTCTTGTCACACCGGGTATACGTCCTGCCAGTGCCGAGCAAGATGATCAGAAACGGATCATGACACCGGCACAGGCAATCAAGGCAGGTAGCCACTACCTGGTCATAGGCAGGCCCATTACACGCGCAGAAGATCCTGGCGCCGCGCTTGCGGCAATTAATGCCGAGATTTCAGCAAACCTTTAATTCCAGTCGCTGTGATGATCGCGAGCTCGAAACAGAGCGTCCTTAATCCGCCGCTTGCGTCAGCACACCAGCAACGTATGTACTGGTCTCGATTGTATGGCAGTGCACGTGCGCTTGCTCTGGCCAACCTTGCCGCGAACAGTGAACAACTCGTCGTCGTGATTACTGCAGATACGCTCGGTGCAGTCAACCTGCACCGGGAACTACGTGTATTTAATGACGCAAACGCGGACACCCCATTATTGACGTTACCGGATTGGGAAACACTGCCTTACGATCTTTTTTCGCCCTACCAGGACATCATATCCGAACGCCTGGAAACGTTGTTTCGCCTGCCACGTACAAACAAGGGAATACTGGTTGCCCCGGTGACCACGCTTATGCATCGGCTGATGCCCTATGATTACCTGCAAACAAACAGCCTTGTGCTCGATGTCGGGCAGGCATTACCGATAGATATATTCAGAAAGAAACTCAACGATCAGGGCTATCGTTTCGTCGACCAGGTAACCGAACACGGTGAGGTTTCTGTCAGGGGTTCGCTACTCGATCTATTTCCAATGGGTGCTGTGCGTCCCTTCCGAATCGATTTATTTGACGAGGAAATCGACAGTATCCGCACCTTTGATATCGAATCACAGCGTTCCATTGATAAAGTGGAATCGATTCGTGTATTACCTGCGCGTGAAGTGCCGCTGGTTGACGAGGGCATTGCCCGTTTTCGTGCTAACTGGCGTGCTCGCTTTGAAGGCAATCCCAACGAGTGTCCTGTATACCGTGATGTGAGCCAGGGGCTTGCTCCCGCTGGTATCGAATATTATTTACCACTGTTTTACCAGGAGACAAGCACGCTGTTTGATTACCTGGGTGGCGATGCCATTGTCGTGCTGGATGATGGGGTTTGTGAGGCAGCGGCATCATTCATTGAAGATGTCGCATCACGTTACGAACAGGAACGTTACGATATTCAGCGACCTATCTTGCCACCACAGGATGTATTCCTGAACGATAACGATCTGTTTACCGCGATCAAGCCTTACAAGCAGGTGCACATCGCCAGACTGTCTGCCGATGATAAACAACAACCGCTTGAGTTTAACAGTGATATGCCGCCGTCGCTGACGATCGATGCACGAAGTAAGAAGCCGCTGGCCTTGATTGAACACTTTCTTGAAACATTTAGCGGCAGGGTGTTGATTGCTGCTGAAAGCCTTGGTCGCCGGGAAACCATTATGGAACTCCTGAAGCCGCTGGGACTGCCCACCCATGTTGAAAACTGGCAGGCTTTTCTCTCCAGCGAAGAAGACTTTGCCATTGCAGTACTGCCTATCGATGCGGGCATGATTTTGCACGATCCCGATATTGCTGTGATTACCGAGTCGCAATTATTTGGAGAACGTGTCTCGCAACGCCGTTTGCGAAAACGCCGGCAACAGGATGCCGATGCGGTGGTGCGTAACCTGACGGAACTTCGTATAGGTGCGCCCGTGGTGCATGAAGATCATGGTGTCGGTCGATATCTGGGGCTAATGACGCTGGAAACAGGCGGTATTCCCGGCGAGTTTATCCAGCTTGAATATGCCGATGGCGATAAATTGTATGTGCCGGTTTCCGCGCTGGATCTTATTTCACGCTATACCGGTGTTGACCCTGAACATGCGCCGTTACATAAACTGGGCAGCGGTCAATGGCAGAAGGCAAGGCGCAAGGCGGCTGAAAAAGTCTATGACGTTGCTGCAGAACTGCTGGAACTGCATGCGCGTCGCGCTGCGCGCCAGGGTCAGACCTATCGCTTTGAACAGGATGCCTATGCCGCCTTCGTGCAGGACTTCCCGTTCGAGGAAACGCCCGGCCAACAGGAAGCAATCGCTGACATGATCGAGGATATGAAAACACCACGGCCTATGGACAGGCTGGTTTGTGGCGATGCGGGCTTTGGTAAAACAGAAGTAGCCATGCGAGCAGCATTTATCGCCGTCCAGAACAACAAGCAGGTGGCGCTATTGGTGCCAACGACGCTACTGGCGCAACAGCACTACCAGAATTTTATCGACCGGTTTGCTGATTGGCCAGTGCGTATTGAATTACTGTCACGCTTTAGAACGAAAAAAGATCAGCAAACAGCGTTGTCTGCAATGGCAGATGGTAAGGCCGATATTGTCATTGGCACACATAAATTATTACAGGCCGATATCAGTTTCAGTAACCTTGGCTTGTTGATCATCGACGAAGAGCATCGATTCGGAGTCAGGCAGAAAGAGAAGTTCAAGTCCTTGCGCGCCGAGGTAGACGTATTAACGTTAACGGCAACACCGATACCTCGAACATTAAACATGGCGTTGTCTGATTTAAGAGAACTGTCAATCATTGCGACGCCCCCATCGCGTCGTCTTGCTGTAAAAACGTTTGTGCGAGAGCGGAGTGATAGCTTGCTGAAGGAGGCCATACTGCGAGAGATAAAACGTGGTGGCCAGGTGTTCTACCTGCATAACGATGTAAAAACCATCGATAAGGCGACAGATGAAATAGCCAAACTGCTACCCGAGGCCAGGGTAGCGTTCGCGCACGGTCAAATGCCGGAAAAGCAACTCGAATCAATCATGCTCGACTTTTATCATCGTCGTTTTAACGTGCTGGTATGTACCACGATCATTGAAACCGGTATCGATGTGCCGTCTGCTAACACCATTATTATAAACCGCGCGGACAAGTTTGGCCTGGCTCAGTTATACCAGTTGCGCGGTCGAGTGGGGCGTTCACACCATCGGGCATATGCGTATCTCATTGTGCCACCACGCAGGAGCATGACCGCCGATGCGGTAAAGCGGCTTGAAGCGATTGAAGCGTTGGAAGAGCTTGGTATTGGCTTCACGCTCGCCACGCACGATTTGGAGATTCGCGGTGCAGGGGAAATACTTGGCGAGGGGCAGAGTGGTCACATACAGGAAATCGGTTTTGGACTGTATATGGAACTCCTCGACCGCGCTGTGCATGCCATGAAAGAGGGCAAACAGCCGGAACTCGACAGACCACTGGACCATGGCGCAGAAATTGATCTGCATGTGGCCTCATTGATTCCCGAAGATTTTCTTCCCGATGTACACTTGCGTCTGATTATGTATAAACGAATCGCCAGCGCAAAAACAAACGAAGACTTGCAGGAATTACAGGAAGAGATGATCGATCGTTTTGGTATGTTACCCGAACCAGTTAAAAACCTGTTCGCGATAGGAAGGATCAAACAGATGGCGAGACCGCTTGGTATACGAAAAATAGATCTTGGTGAGCGTGGGGGACGTGTACTTTTTGAACAGCAGGCAAATATCGATCCGGCTAAAACCATACAGTTGATACAGTCTGATCCCCATTGTTATCGCCTTGATGGACAGGATAAGCTACGTATCAACAGGGAGTTGCCTGACATTGATAGTCGTCTAAATATACTTGAGTATCTTTTTCATGAAATTGCAGTTAGAGATGCGGCATAATATCAACATGATGTTCAGACTACTTGGTTTAGTGTCGCTACTGGGTCTTTCCACAAGCTTGTTTGCCGAGGAGGAGTCCTGGTACCAGGTAGAAGTCATTGTTTTCGAGAGGACACTACCTGATTTCGATGGCGAGCAATGGCAGGATAGTGATTATCAGTCTCGTGATTCTCTGGTAGAGCTGTTACCATCTGAAGAAGCGGTAGTGAATGGAAAACCAACACCTTTTTCGGTTTTGCCAGTCAGCCGTAATCGTCTTGCCGGTAGCGAGCGAGTCTTGCGACTCTCCAGTAATTATCAACCGTTGTTGCATTATTCATGGCAGCAGCCTGCCTACGAAAGACGCGATGCTCGCTTTGTGCACATTCAAAAGTTGACGCAGGAAGCAGAAAAAAGCAATGCCAATGAGGAGATTCGTGAGCCAAATACTGATACCAGACCCGTAGCAGTTGCAGGCAGTGTTGATGAGCCCGAGTTTATAGAAAACTTCCCTGACCCGGGTTACTTGATCGATGGCGCCGTTCGTGTACGAAGTGGTTTCTACCTGCACGTAGATGTTGACCTGTTTTATTTTACTGCGATACCCCTGCAGAATCGTATCATTAAAACAGAACAGGAAATATTGAATTACGATCCGTTTGGCACAATGCCTGTACGACTGCAGGAAACCCGAAGGATAAAACTAAACGAACTGCATTATTTCGATCATCCGCTATTCGGCCTGATTATACAGGTAAGCCGGCTTGAATCTTGAGTATGCGACCATATATAAATTATGACGACTTTAATCTGGATTAACATTTATAACTCTTGTTGAGAGGTGCGAAATGACAAAAATAGATATAGGCATAGATGCCAAAGACAGAAAGAAAATCGCTGAAGGCCTGAAGCGGCTTTTGTCGGATTCGTACACTTTATACTTGCAAACCCATAATTTTCACTGGAATGTCAGCGGCCCCCAGTTTCGTGAATTGCATTTGATGTTCGAAGAACACTATACCGAGCTGGCCTTGGCAGTAGATGAAATAGCGGAGCGTATTCGCACACTGGATGTTGCTGCGCCGGGTACTTATAAGGAGTTTGCGAAGCTGAGCTCTGTTAAAGAAGTTGAAGGTGTGCCAGGCTCTGAAGAAATGGTTGATATTCTGACCAAGGGACATGAGCAGGTTGTGAAAACTGCCAGGGCTGTATTGAAACTGGCGCAAGATGGAGATGATGAGTCAACTGCGGCGCTGGTTTCCGATCGTATGCGCATACATGAAAAAACATCGTGGATGCTGAGAGCAACACGAAAATAATCAAGCAACAATCGCTGTCTAGGCCTTTGCCAGCTCGGCTTTTAACTCTATAACGCGGTTCTTGCCACTGCGTTTGGCCTGGTAAAGCGCCTTATCTGCTCTGGCCATGAGCGTCTTCAGGGATGATATATCGGGGCCCTGCTCAAACATGAGCCCGATACTTACACCAACATCAAATGTATTTTCTCTGACATAATGTAATCTACTGATTTTATCGATGATGCGCTGCGCCAGTAGTTCTACATAATTTTTCGACTTGGGTGCATACAGTACAATGGCGAATTCATCTCCACCAATACGCGCGACGATATCGGTTTTACGTGTCTCACTAATCATGATCTTGCCGATATCGATTAGTAATTCGTCGCCCACATGATGTCCAAAGTTATCATTGACCAGCTTGAAATTATCCAGATCGAGCATCATTATTGCTATTGATTCACCACTGCGCGAAATAATATTTGTTAGATCAATAAAACGTTTCTCGAGCTCATTACGGTTTACCAGGCCTGTCATGTGATCGGTGGTCGCGAGTTTTCTTAGCTCTTCTTCAGCAGATTGTCGTCTAATTTCGTGTTCGCGAAATAATTCAAAAGCTTCCTCCATGATGCCAATTTCATTGTCTTTATTTTCATCCCGTTCAAGTTCGACTTCAATATTACCGTGGGATAGCTCGAAGAAGGCACCCGAGATATTTTCAATCGGACGAATGACGTAACGGACCGTGATGTAATTGATCAACAATAACAGCAGTAGCAGAAAACCTGCATGCTGATACATATAATCTATCTGCAGTTTTTGTAAATTCATTATAGAGTTGTGGACAGAGCTCGCACTGTCGAGAATCTGTTCGACATTCACTGCTTCCAGTATTTCGAATCCGCGGACTGCAAGGCCATCATCTATCCTGACGGCATGATCAATTATCCCGGAATCAACACCTGTTGCATGCATGGTTTGTGCAACATCCAGCATCTCCAGGTACATAGCAAGTGTTTCGACGATATCTTCGATGGCCAACTTTTCACCAAAGGTAATATCAAACCTGGTATAGGTCTCGGCTAACTGTTTTATGTTCTCAGCATGCGCCAGTGCTTTATCAATCTCAATCTCATCGCCGAGTATGATGTAACGTTTATATGCCTGGATAAATCCGTTCAGGCCGAAGGCAGCCGCGATGCTGACAAAGACCTTATCTTTCTGGCCTGCGTTTTCTTTATTTATGTAGTTGATTTGAAATGCCTGGTTCAGGTTTTCCAACGCTCTTGTGGCCCTGGAAAAATCTATGTCGATCTCTCGTAGTATGGCTGTTGCACTGATGCCTTTTGCAAGCTGCCTTTCCACATATTTCAGGTTAGTGCCAATCTGGACCACCACTTTCTGGATGTCTTCCAGTGCAGAGCGCTCACCATGGGTGCTGGCTATGCGGATGAGTTTTTCCAGCGTGTTTTGTACCTGGCCGTAACTCATCCATGCTTCTATACGATGCTGCTCTGTCTTGCGCAGAATGTAGATATCGTATTTGTGGATAAGCCCGTTGTAGCCAAGCTGCATGATCAGTTCCGCACGCAGCCTTGTCTTTTCATTCTGGTTGGCCTGATAACTGTCCCAAACTCTATCAAGGTTGTCGACGTTTTGCTGTATTTTCAATGAACTAAGATAGGAGTACAGCATGAAGCTGACGATCAGCGCCGCCAGTACATAGATAATAGTTTTAAGTTTCAGGTTGCCAAGCATGGACAAGCAATCTGCAAGTTTCTTGCCAAAACCTTGCGATTTTTCAGCTAAATAGCGATTATTTTTATTGGTGCGGATTTCGCAGAGAATGGTGGGTCCTAGGCTTCATTTTCATGACTGGGTATGACGTTTGCTATTCCTTCTTCATCCGTCTGCACAAACAGAGAGATTGGCCGACAGCAGACCTCGCAATCCTCTATGTATTCCTGCTCGGTAACGCTGGTATCGATAACCAACTCAATTGATTCACCACAGTATGGACAACTGATGATTGTGGTATCGAGCAGGCTCATCAGGCATTTTTTATCGCAATTGCAAGCAGGTCGAGGATGGACTGCATGCCCCGGGTCAGGTTGTGTTCGATTATTTTCATGGTGATAAGCTCATTGGTCTTGCCCGCAGCCCGGTTCACGACCAGGGCAACGCAGCCATAATCAATCCCTTTTTCCCGCGCCAGGCATGCCTCCGGCATGCTTGTCATGCCCACGATATCGCAGCCATCCTGTTCCATTCGGTTTATTTCGGCAGCGGTTTCAAGTCTTGGTCCCTGCGTAGCACCATAGGTGCCTCCGGCGTAGATATCGATATCACATTGTTTTGCCGCGCTGATTAACTGTAGTCTTACGGACTCAGTATAAGGAGCGGTAAAATCAATATGTACAACCTCATCCAGGTCCTGTTCGTGAAATGTAGACGCACGACCGTGTGTATAGTCAACCAGCTGATCGGGGATAACAATGCGACAAGGTGTCATTTCGCTGGTGATACCCCCAACGGCATTGACGGCAATGATCCTTGTCACATCTTGCTCGTATAGTGCCTCGATATTAGCGCGGTAATTAACCTTATGCGGGGGAATAGCGTGCGGGTTACCGTGTCGAGGCAGAAACAGTACACTGGTGTCATCAAGTTTACCCACGGTTATTTCTGCAGAAGGCATGCCCCAATGGGTAGTGGCATTAATTTGTTCCGTGACTTTAAGCCCTGAAATATCCATGAGGCCGGTGCCACCTATAATTGCGGTCTTGCCCATTATTCCTTTACCGCGTAAATCGCCGAAACGTTACGATGATATTCCTTGTAGTCCATGCCATAACCAAACACGTACCGATCAGGTACGGACAGCCCGGTAAAATCGGCTTTCTCCAGAGGTTTTGGCTTATCCAGATGTTTCTCGACCAGCACTGCTGTATAGACCCTTGTCGCTCCCTCCTTGTAGCAGTGTTCAACAATGGCTGCCAGTGTTACACCTTCATCAAGGATGTCATCAATAAGCAATACAGATCTGCCATGCAGTGATTTTTCCGGTTTTTTTACCCAGCTTATTTCATAGCCATTGGTCGAGCTTCGATAGCGCGTAGCATGGATGTAATCCACCTGTAGTAGAAAATTCAGCTGTGGCAGGAGTTTTCCCGCCAGGACAACGCCCCCGGTCATGACAGGCAGCAACAATGGGTTATCATTTTTTAAAGCCGCTGTTATCTCTCCGGCCATCGTTGTGATCGCCTGTTCAACAGTTGCGTTATCGTGCAGGCACTCTGCATTATCCAGTACCTGTTTGCTTTCAGCATAGATGCTGTCGTCAATGGCCATTATTGTTTTCACCCGAGTTGTTGTTTGCCACACCAGTCACGCGCAAACTGGTAAGCCGAACGGCCACTACGTGAACCGTGTTCCAGTGCCCATTTCAGGGCTGAGGCCCTGAACGCGTCTTTATCATATGCGTCATTGCCCAGGCGTTGAATCCAGTAATCGACAATATCCAGATATTGTTCCTGATTGAAGGGATGAAAAGCCAGCCATATACCGAAACGTTCCGACAGTGAAATTTTTTCTTCTATCGACTCATGTAAATGTAATTCATCTGCAACCATATGGCTGTCGACATTTTCCTGCATAAATTCCGGCAATAAATGGCGTCGATTTGAACTCGCATAAATCAGTACGTTATCAGGTGTCGCGCTTAATGAGCCATCAAGCACTACCTTGATAGCCTTGTAACTGGGATCGTTGGCTTCAAAAGACAGATCATCGCAAAACAGAATGAAACGGGCATCGTAGTGTCGTAGTTGTTCAGTAATGTCGCGTAATTGTTCCAGGTCTTGCCTTTCCACTTCGATCATGTTTAATCCGTCCTGCTGGAACGCATTCAGGACCGCCTTGATTAATGATGACTTTCCGGTGCCCCTTGGTCCCCACAACAACACATTGTTTGCAGGCGCGCCCGCAAGGAACTGTCTCGTATTCGTAGTGATGGCAGCTTTTTGTCGTTCAATGCATTGCAAGTCGGCAAGTGATACGTCTGGCGGATGTTCAATAGTCTGAATAACACCGCCATTAGCAGCACGCCGCCAGCGAAAAGCCCCACCTGCAAAAGCCTCTGCAGCATCATGCGCTGCCGGTAATAACGGTTCCAGTCTGTCAATTATCGAGTGGATTCGCTGGACAAGTTTATCTGTTTCAGACACGTTTCGATCTGCAAGTAAAAAAGCAGAGTATACCAGTCTCGGTGCTTATGTCCGCTATATGGCCTCAATGGCCATGTTCAACTTATCTTCTATGCGTTTCTTGTAATTCAGGTAATGGATAGTCTGCAGGGTATTGGCCTTGACCTGTTCCATCATGCTATGCGAAATATCGATATCGGTGATATAGATTGGGTAGGTTTCGCCGCTGGCCCTGCGCTCAAAGATATATTCAGCAACGACCTGAAATAGATTATTGCCGTGTTCCATGAGAGAGAATTCCTTGTCCTCACAGTAGATACTGAGCGAGTGGTGCTTGTCATCCGGATCGCCAATGACCTTCACATTAAAGAATCCGTCGTAACTATCCTCAATGTCATTCTTGAGCCTGGTCAGTCGGAAAGGCCGGTCTTTGGCTTCAGTGATACTGTAAAACTCAATATCCATACATTCGACGTCATACGTACTATCCAGTGACAGGAACAGGCGACGATTGATACTTGATTGAAAGAATAGATCAAAGTGCTTGATGAGTGCCCTACCGTCAGAATAAGGGAGTTCTTGATAGAACAATGATCCATTCTCATCAATGATATAGATATGGGCAAAACAGTTTTGCACCCTGTAAAATAACTGGATCCTGTCTTTTCTGTTTAGCTTGTAAATTGCCTGTAACAGGCGGTTGTCAGCCGTGTACTTGTCGAACACCAGCGGACAGAAACACGGGTTCGGTCTGCCCAGGCTACGAAGTAAATTCCTGCTATTACCAATGAGCCCATGCTTGAAATGACCGTTCTCGTGATAGATTTCATGGAAACTGTCACCGATGCCTACAAGGTAGCGTTGCTGTACATTCACGTTGCGTTGGTAATAGTGCCCGATGATGTCCTGGAACAGTTCTTCAATACGACGCGTGATCGCTGGTCCATAGCTGGATGAGTAACTGAATACATGAACCGGTGGCGGTTGATGAGCCTCTGTCAGTGGATACCAGCGCATGTATTCACAAATGCAATCGAGCAATGCTTCTTCTCCTTCAAAGTGAAAAGTCAGCAATTCTTCCCATGTCGTTGAGATGAGCAGATCAAAACTCACAGTAAGGTTCTGGTGTTTGGCGCCATAACTCAGCACATTGTCTCGCAGGCTGGATACATGGCTTATAGATTTGCCCGAAACAATTTTTGGTACACGACCAACATTCACGAACAGGCAGGCATGTACGATTTTTGCCGGGTGGCTGAGGTCATTAAAATCGGCACTGTGTAGAGTACGGTTAGGAAATTCTTCTTCCAGGACCTGAAGTATAGATCGCAGTTCCTTTACAGTGAGTTCATCACTGCAGTCCATAGAGAATGCCGAATGCGAGTCAATTAACTTGTTGATATAGGCCCACGTGGTTAGTTCCAGCACACTTTGCGCACGTTTTACCGGCCTGGTTTGTGTATCCTCACTGTCACGACGATACTGAAATAGCTGCCATACTTGCTTGGATGAGTGGTTCCTGCGCTGTTGCACCGTGACCGTAGAGATATTCAGGTTGGTGTCGTTATCATGATTGATAATATCAATTTTGCCTGCCTTTCTTTCGAAGGCCGCATAGAGTTTCCTGCCCAGTACGTTCAGGTCGTTTTGACGCACCAGCGAAACCTCGGTGTTCTTTCGAGCAAATGAAGACAGGAAGCGATAGCTTTCCTTCAGCGCATTCATAAGCTGGTTTCGCTGCCTTGAGATTTCATCAATGTGCCATTCCTTGAGGGAATCCATGAACAAAAATTGCTCCCGCTCCCAGCCCCATTCCAGTGCCATTTCATTAAATAACTGGCGGCGCCAGCTTTTTTTTCTTACCTGGTTGCCCAGCGGCTCATTTATCTTTATATAAAAACACTGACGAAATAATTCCAATCGATCACGTTGATTGTGCTGCATCAGGTATTCCTCGATGCGCTGGTACAACATGACATAGGGATCAAGCTGGTTGAACTCAATAGCACCACTGTACATCGCTTCCTTGAACTGCATGCTTAATACGCGTATCCGCGGAAACTCGCAGGCATAGACTTCCATTAACAGCAGCTTCATCAATGATTTGTAGGGCGAACTAATACTCTTATAGAGTTGCCAGACAGTAGCACCGAAAAATTCCGATGCAGGTATATCGGCAACTGAACCAAAGTCCAGGTAATCACTGGCATCGATGATTTGCTGTTGCGTTAGCTGTTGCAGGTAATCGTCGTAGTGCTGTTCCTGGTCTGGAGGGACCAGCCACCAGGCAGGCATCTTGCCGGCGATCAGCAAGCTGGAGCGGTAAAATTCATCGAGCAGCAGGTAGTGCTGCGCCGAGCCGCTACTTTCTGAAGACAAACCCTGTTGTTTGCCATGCTTGAACTCCTCTGCAGAAAAGATGAAAAAATGGACTTCGAGACGCAGTTCCTGTTCGGCCCAGTTTTCAATCGCGTGTGCCTTCTGCTGGATCAGGTCAACGCGCTCTGCTGACAGGTCGGCTGAATGCAACAGCCAGACATCAAAGTCGGAGTGACGGTTGAAAGCGATGGAACCGCAACTGCCCATGAAATAAAGCCCGTGAATTTCCATCAAGCGCTTGGCCCGGTGACAAGCCTTGAAGTCCGTGAACAGGAGTTGAGCGGCCTTCATCGTTTTTTGATCAATGCTGTAATCGCAAATACCGGAGGGCGTATTTTCATCAACAAAGCCGGGTAGTCCCTCGCTATTGTCATGGAGCAACATGGGCAGGCACTTGATAAACAGCTGCTGCCGTTCCTCGAGCATGTCCATGGCCAACTGCAGGCGCTGGCGGTTAACGTTCATGAATCGTCTGCGGATGCTGTCAAGTTTCGGGTCCGGGTTTGGCCGGGTTTGCAGTGACATCTCGTATCCCATTGTTTATAAATAATATTCTGATTAACAGCCCGTCCTCAGCGGTGTTGCCACGCTGCTGGGCCAGTGACTTGATCGATATATCGGCAAAAGTGGAAATTTCTTCATCCGCGGGCTGCTTTGCGGTTATAATCCCTTGAAATAAAAATCAATAGATTTCATGGGCTTATGCCCGGAGCAGAAAACAGCCAACCTGGACCTAATCGACTTCCACAAGGATATGCAATGGTTTTCAGGTTTTGTTAATATTTGCCGCCTTGCAGCATGGGCATACTGTCCGCTAAGGCTACGCAGACAGAGATTTCACCCGGTTTTTGTTTTAATTATTTCAAGCTGTCGCGAACGAATTCTTACAGAATATTTTTACACTAAATATTGAGGAAAATTATGTTTACAAAAGATACAACAGTTAAAGGCTTCGATGACGAACTGTTCGCTGCAATGGAAGGCGAACGTCGTCGTCAGGAAGAGCATATAGAGCTTATAGCCTCGGAAAACATGGCCAGCCCAAGGGTGCTGGAATGCCAGGGCTCTGTTTTGACGAATAAGTACGCGGAAGGTTATCCCGGCAAACGTTATTACGGCGGTTGTGAATACGTAGATGTTGCTGAGCAGTTGGCCATTGATCGTGCCAAGGAACTGTTCGGCGCAGCATGGGCAAACGTACAGCCTCATTCCGGTTCGCAGGCAAACGGTGCGGTGTATCACGCCATACTGGAGCCGGGCGATACGATCATGGGCATGAGTCTTGCGCATGGTGGTCACTTGACCCACGGCGCCAGCGTAAACGTTTCCGGTCGCATCTATAACGCAGTCCAATACGGACTGAACACGGACACCGGCGAAATTGATTATGACGCAGCAGAAGCCATGGCCCTTGAGCATAAGCCGAAATTGATCATCACCGGCTTTTCTGCCTACTCACAAATTCTTGACTGGCAGCGTTTTCGTGATATGGCCGACAAGATAGGCGCATACCTGATGGCAGACATCGCCCATATTTCTGGTCTGGTTGCCGCGGGTGAATATCCTTCCCCGGTTGGTATAGCAGACGTGATTACCACGACTACGCACAAAACCCTGCGCGGACCACGTTCCGGTTTAATCATGGGTGGCAAACCCAACGAGGAACTGGAAAAGAAAATCAACTTCATGGTATTTCCTGCCTATCAGGGCGGTCCATTAATGCACGTCATTGCTGCCAAGGCCGTCGCCTTCAAGGAAGCCATGCAGCCTGAGTTCAAGACCTACATGCAGCAGGTCAAGAAGAATGCCAGTGTGATGGCCGATCGCTTTATCGAGCGCGGCCTGAAAATCGTTTCCGGTGGTACCAAGAACCACTTGTTCCTGGTGGACATGGTAGAAAAAGGGTTAACCGGTAAGGAAGTTGACGCTGCCCTTGGTCGAGCTAACATTACTGTTAACAAGAATGCCGTACCGAACGATCCGCAATCACCCTTTGTGACCAGTGGTATCCGTATTGGTACGCCATCCATCACCACCCGTGGCTTCAATGAAGAAGACTCTATTCAGGTTGCTGACTGGATCTGTGACATCATGGATAACCTGGGTGATGCGTCTGTAGAGGAACGCGTAAAAGGCGAGGTGCTGGAGCTTTGCAAGCAGCGTCCACTGTATGAATTTAACGAGGATTTACGTTAATTCGCACCCACACCGCTTCTTTAAGGTGTATATTGAGGGGATTGCTGGTGCAATCCCCTTTTATTTGAGCAAAAGAAACAGTCAATATGAGATGTCCGTTCTGTGCTGACCCGGATACACGGGTGATAGATTCGAGGCTGGTAGGCGAGGGCAACCAGATACGGCGTCGTCGTGAGTGCAATAAGTGCTCGGAGCGCTTCACTACCTATGAATCAGCAGAGCTTAACTTTCCGCGCATTATCAAGTCGGATGGGCGGCGTGAACCATTCAATGAAGAAAAACTACGTGGCGGCATCATGCGTGCGCTGGAAAAGCGACCGGTCGAAACAGAACGTATCGATATTGCTGTTTCGAATATCATGCACAACCTTCGCGCCTCGGGTGACCGGGAAATCGAGTCGATGGCTATAGGTAACTGGGTGATGGAACAGTTACGCGCGATCGACCAGGTTGCCTATGTGCGTTTTGCCTCCGTTTATCGCAGTTTTGAAGATGTGCGCGCATTCCTGGATGAAATCGAAAGGCTTGAGCATGAACTGCCACCAGAGCTACGTAAAAATCAGATGGACTTGTTGCCATCTGAAGACGGTGAAGAGAATTGACGTGGGCGGCAGCCGATTACCATTTTATGTCCCGCGCCATTCAACTAGCCTGGCGCGGACGTTATACCTGTCATCCTAACCCCCGTGTTGGCTGTGTCATTACTCGCGATGACAAGTTATTAGGCGAGGGGTGGCATCAGGTTACCGGCGATGCGCACGCCGAGGTCAATGCCATCAACGCCGCGGGCGATGTGAAAGGCAGTCGCATTTATTTGACCCTGGAACCTTGCTCACACCAGGGACGCACACCACCCTGTGCCGATGCCCTCGTTGAGGCCGGCGTTGCCGAGGCGGTGATTGCCATGCTTGATCCAAATCCGCGGGTCGCCGGCAAGGGGATAGAAAAACTTGAGGCGGCCGGGATAAAAACACAGCTGGGCTTGCTACAGGCAGAAGCAAGGAAACTGAACAGGGGGTTTTGCAAGCGTATGGAGCAGGACTTGCCTCTTGTGACAATTAAACTGGCCATGAGTGTAGATGGGCGAACAGCCCTGGCCAATGGCAACAGTCAGTGGATCAGTTCTGTTGCATCAAGAAAAAATGTGCATCAATTACGCGCGCAGGCAGCTGCCATACTCACCAGTATTAACACCGTCATTGCGGATGATCCCTCACTGAATGTCAGGGATATCGATATAGAGTACAAACAACCACTGCGCGTAATCATCGACCGGCAGTTACAAACGCCGGGCAACGCCAGGTTGTTATCGTTACCTGGCAAGACAATTATTTACACGGCATCCGACAAGATGCACGACTTGCAAGATGACAGTGTTGATGTGATTAGCATCGTAGATAGCGCTAGCTGGTTAACTGATGTGCTGACACATCTCGCAAAGCATTACGAGGTGAACGAGGTCATGGTAGAGGCGGGCGCTAAACTGACGGCGGCACTGATCAAGGCAGGCCTTGTTGATGAACTGCTTGTTTATATGGCGCCGATGTTGCTGGGCAGTGATGCAAAGCCGTTGCTTGATCTCAATGGCTTTAACGAACTGGACGACTCGGTAAAATTAACGCTGGTTGACACCCGTCAGCTGGGTGGTGATATACGATTAACCTATCAAGTTAAGAACAGGAACTGATGTTTACTGGAATTATTGAGGCAACCGGCAAGATCGAGACGATCATACCGATGGGTGTGGATAGCCGATTCGTGTTTAACACCGGTAAAATGAATCTGGATGATGTGCATGTTGGTGACAGCATTGCCATTAACGGCGCCTGCCTGACGCTTATCGAGAAAGTGGCCAACACGTTTAGTGCCGATTTATCAATGGAAACACTAAACCTGACCTGTTTTGGTGACCTGGGTGAGGGCGCCCATGTCAATCTTGAGAAAGCGATGCAGTTATCTGACCGTATCAACGGCCATATGGTCAGCGGTCACGTGGATGGTATTGGTACTATCCGCAAGATGCACGATGAAGGACGCTCATGGCGTTGCGATATCGAAGTACCGGAAGCACTGTTACGTTACATCTCCCGTAAGGGCTCGGTGACGGTTGACGGTGTCAGTCTGACCGTGAACACCGTTGAGCAAGACCTGTTTTCCGTCAACGTCATCCCGCATACTTATAACGAAACGATTTTTAGTGAATACGAGCCGGGTACCAGGGTAAACATCGAGGTTGATATGATTGCGCGCTACCTTGAACAGCTGCTGGCCGACAGGGAAACATGAATACAACAGAAGAATTAATAGAAGACATTCGCCAGGGTCGCATGGTTATCCTGATGGATGACGAGGATCGCGAGAACGAGGGCGACCTTGTTATCGCCGCCGAAAGTGTGCGCTCAGAGGACATTAACTTTATGGCGCGTTTTGGTCGCGGCCTGATCTGCCTGACGCTCACGGGCGAACACTGTCGCAAGCTTAACCTGCCATTAATGGCCAGTCATACCAATTCGAATTTTACCACTAACTTTACCGTTTCTATCGAGGCAGCAGAGGGTGTAACAACCGGTATTTCCGCCGCCGATCGTGCGTTAACCATACAAAAGGCCGTTGCTGCCGATGCCAGGCCGACCGATCTCGTACAGCCCGGACACGTGTTTCCATTGATGGCCCAGCCAGGTGGCGTGTTATCCCGGGCTGGACATACCGAGGCCGGTTGCGACCTCGCCCGACTTGCCGGTTTGACCGAGGCTGCCGTGATCGTTGAGATATTAAACGATGACGGATCCATGGCGCGATTGCCGGACCTGGAAAAGTTTGCTGAAGAACATCAATTAAAAATCGGCACGATAGCCGATCTCATCAAGTACCGTATTGAAAACGAGAAAACAGTTGAGCACATGAACGAGTGTCACTTGCCGACTGAGTACGGTGAGTTCGTGTTGCATGCCTACCAGGATAAACTGGAAAAGAAACTGCATCTCGCCATGGTAAAAGGCCGAATCGATCCTGAACAACCAACGCTGGTACGCGTGCACCTGGAAAACCCCATTGCTGACCTCACCGGTAGCATTGCCCGCGACAGGGGCTGGCCAATTAATGACATACTTAAACGTATGTCGGAAGAAGATACAGGGGTACTGGTTATATTGTGTGATCAGTTTGAACCGATCGAACTGATTCAGCAGATCGAGTCGTATAAAACCAACCAGAAGCAGGACCAGCAGAAGTCCAATAACATTAACTGGGATCCGCGCACGATTGGCCTGGGTGCGCAAATTTTGTCGGACCTTGGCGTGCGCAAGATGCGTGTGTTAAGTGCGCCCAAGCGTATACATGCGCTGTCCGGTTTTGGGCTTGAAGTGATAGAGTACGTGCAATAACAGGCTGGAACCAACTATGTCTACTAATACTATTATCCATCGTGGCGTCCTAGACAGACCAGCACGCATTGCTATTGTTGCCAGCCGCTTCAACAGCTTTGTAGTGGATAAACTCTATGCCGGTGCCATGGATACGCTGCAGCAAAACGGCATCGACGAAGAGGATATTATTAGCGTTTATGTTCCGGGTGCTTTCGAGATCCCGGTAGCCGTAAAGGCGCTGTTGGAAACAAAAAGGTACGATGCCGTGATCACACTGGGTGCGGTAATTCGCGGCGAAACCCCGCACTTTGATTACATCTGTAATGAATGCGCGCACGGTATTGCCCGTCTTTCCATGGATTACGTGGTGCCGGTTATCTTTGGCGTATTAACGGTTGATACGACCGAGCAGGCATTGGACCGCGCTGGCGAGGAAGAAAGTAATAAGGGTGCGGAATCTGCCGCTGCTGCGCTGGAAATGATTGGTGTCTTACGGCAGGTAGGCTAGCGTAACTGATGAGTAACGGACAACAGGCAATCAGCAAACGCGCCCGCGTGAAGGCCCGGCGAAACACGGTGCAGGCACTTTACCAGTGGCTATTAACCAGCAAGGAGGCAGGAGACATTCTGTCCGAATTTGAAAACGACGCCCAAAAGCTTGCCAAAACCGACATTGACTATTTCAAGGACCTGTTCCTCGGTGTAGTCAAACATAAGGACGAACTTGAAACACACTATTCTGACTTACTGGATCGTACACTGGATGAACTGGATGCGATCGAGCGCGCTATATTGCTGATCGGTAGCTATGAACTCGAACATCATAATGAGTTACCGTACCGCGTGGTCGTCAATGAATCGATCGAATTGGCGAAAACCTTTGGTGCCGAGGAATCCCATAAGTACATCAACGGCATCATGGATAAACTCGCTCAACAGCTGCGCCGCGTGGAAATGCAACAACGCGTTTAACCCGTAGCGTGAATGAATTCGAGATAATCCGGCATTACTTCCAGCGTCCGCAGTCCGGACAAGATACAGACGTGATCCTGGGTATCGGTGATGATGCCGCCGTCGTAACAATCCCTCTCGGTCAACAACTGGTCATGTGCATGGACACACTGGTGAGCGGTGTTCACTTTCCCGAGCAAACGTCTGCCGCTGATATTGGCTGGAAGGCACTGGCAGTGAATCTCAGTGACATGGCTGCCATGGGCGCGGTACCGCGCTGGATTACACTGTCACTGACTGTGCCGGAAAACGATGAGGCCTGGTTTGCAGCATTTGCAAACGGTCTATATGAACTTGCGCAACAGTATCAGCTTGCCCTGGTTGGGGGTGATCTTGTGCATGGGCCTTTATCGGTCACTATCCAGTTACAAGGACTTCTACCGGAAGCAGAAAACAATAATACCAGTGCATTAACCCGTAGCGGTGCGCGTGCAGGGGATGCCATCTACGTCAGCGGCAAACTTGGCGCGGCAGCCTACGCATTAAAAACCATGCTGGAACCGTCCAACTGGCAAGCTGCCACGACAGAAGAACTGGCAAGACTGCATCGGCCTGAACCACGCCTTGAACTTGGCCATGCACTTCGAACTATTGCAAGCAGCTGTATTGATATCTCGGACGGCTTACAACAGGATCTCATGCATATACTGGAAGCCAGCAACTGCGGTGCAGAAATATCACTGGACGCATTACCTTATTCTGAGAGCTTGCAGAGCCTTGACGACCTTACCGCCTATGACTTGGCGCTTACCGGTGGCGATGATTACGAGTTGTGCTTTACTGTGCTGTCAGAACAAGCAGGACTTGTTGAAAACGAACTCTCTAGATTATGCCAGCTAACAAGGATAGGGCAGCTGACGCATGACAAAGGCAAACTTGTAATTAAAGACGTTACAGGTAATGAAATAAAATTAAAGGCCAGTGGCTGGCGCCACTTTTAATCCTCTTCTGATCGCTGCATTAAGTCCGCGTTGTAGTCCGGGATGCCAGACGTGATTTCCTTGTTGCGATTGACGATTTGTTCACGCAGCTCCTTGCGCATCTTACCAGCCTCAAATAGTTTCTGTTCAAATTCCGTTTCAATTTCCAGTTCGGGTACCTGCATCGGTTTTTTGTTCTCGTCAACGGCGACCATTGTAAAGTAGCAGGAATTGGTATGGCGCACGCTTTTCTTATGAATGTCTTCGGCAAAGACCTTCACGCCGACTTCCAATGAGGTTTTGCCAACATAGTTGACGTTGGCACGAAACGAAACCAGTTCACCCACCTTGATCGGTTCACGGAACGAGACCTGATCCAGCGAGATAGTGACCACGTAGGTTTTGCAATAGCGCGCCGCGCAGGCATAGGCCACCTGGTCCAGTAACTTGAGAATGGAACCGCCATGCACGTTACCCGCAAAGTTGGCCATGTCAGGCGTCATCAAGATTGTCATTTCCAGGCTTTTTTCCTGCTTGGCCATTTACTGCTCCCTTACATGATTATTATTAGAAGGCGAGCATTATAAGGTATCGGTAACGATACGGCGTGTTCTATTGAAGGCGTGCCATGCGCTTAACGGATTTCTCCATACCAAGAAAAAGCACCAACATCTGGCCTGAAAATTACATTTTTCATCACGAAATTGACGAAAATCGCCAGTCAGGTCGATTAATTGACGTTTTTTATAATAGTAACTTATTGAAAATCAATAAGTTAAATATTAGATTTCACATTTCTTTCACGTCAATAGGAAAAATTCCTTGCTTCATCAGGAAATTTTCCTAATATTTTGTTAACCGGATACTAAATTCCGGGCAGAGCAGGTCGATATAGCGAATAGAAGGATCAATCACTCATTAACGGGAGATTTGAAATGGAGTTGTCGACTAGAACTGAAGTACTGGCGCCGTTGAAGGTTTATACCAGGCTGATGGTAATGTTTTTCTTTGTAATGCTGGCGCTACCTTATTTTTATAACCTTGGTTCATCCGAAATCGGTTGCCCGGTTTACGAATGGCGAACAGGGGAAGCCTGTTACAGAATTTTAAATTAAGCTTTTCTACCACTGGTACGCGGATCAAAATCATTGTCTCGTACCGACCGTTCAAATTGAGATTTGGCTTTTAATACCTGAAAGGCTTGCCACAGGCAGTAAGCGGCTATCACAAGCCAGCAGCCAATCCATATCTGACTGCTAATCCCGGTAAGGGATTGCATTACAATGTGATCTCCACCATCAGTATACTTAAATAAATACGTGGGCGAATACACTGCCGACACCATAATGAAAACGCCGATAAAGCGTAGCAGATAGTTGCCAATACGTTCAAAAAACCACGATAAGAAAAACACCAGCATAATCGTTAGTACTATCAAGACACTTTCTAGATCGCTGCACAAGTAGAGAAAAGCAAGACAGAACAGAAATAGAAATGCGCGTGTGTACTGTTTTTCATGCAAGCTGGAGACATAGATCAGGTAACCCCAAATTGCTGCGCCGGCATAGCCTGCGAATGCGGTAATTGCCATCTGTACCATGCCTGCCTCTTCCAGCCTGACCTGGCCAAATCCGCGCCAGTTAATACTGAGGTTATAAATTTCACGACCAAACGCCATACCTACCAGGGCGTGTGATGCCTCATGAAAAAAAACCTCGGTTGGTTTAAAGCAAAGTTGCACGAGTAACGCAAACCACATATAGATGTTCTGTATAAAGGTGTTGGAAATTGGTATTGCTACGCTACTGGTTATATGAAATAGAAAAGAGACTAACATGCTGGCTAGAAAAAACATTCTTTCTATTACATTATTCGAAATAGCAAACATATCATTATTATTGAAGCGCCTTTAATAAAATAAACGGGAAATTTTCCTGCGCAATATATTTCCATGCATGCTATTTTGCAACTTTGTAATTTGACTTGAGATTTTAACGATGTTGAAAAAATTTATATCTTTGTTGTTTATACTTATACCTGTAGCTTCTGCATCAATGGAAGACCAGACGATTTATGCATTGTCAAATGGTACATACACATATAAAAACACTAACTACACGCTGGAAGCATTCCCTATCGATAAAGTATTAAGCGATAAACGCAGTCAAGATGGACCCTCAATGGACTCTGTCGTCCCAGTTACTATAGAAATATTTCCCGTTGATAATGTTGATATAAATACTTTGCGTACCCTAGTGAGGCCGCTCGCTATACAGTTTCATAGACGCGAAGCCAAGGTGAATACACGTTTCCTTAACCAGGTAATTCCGTATTTATTCAAGAAAAAGGAATTTTTTGAGGTGCAAGCACAGTAGTCCATTATTGCGGATTGAAAATATTCCTGAGCAGGGACTTGAATTGCCTGCTGCCCAGTATTTCCTGTTGCATTTCTCTGTAGAGCGCCCTGGCTTCTTCGACTCTGCCTGCCATTGACAGCGTTCGGATATACTCGGTTTGCGCTGCGTTATTTTTAATATGGCTTTGCCAATCCAGCACTTCTTCCTGCCACGCCAGTACAGTGTCAATTCCGGCAGGTTGCTCAAGCAGTTGAGGGTAATCCCTGTGTAGCCTGGCACGCTCCAAAAGCAGGTATTTTTCAAAAGGGTTTAATTCCATCGCTTTTACAAGTAATCGATCGGCAGTCATGGCGCTGTTGCTTGTTGGGTTGTTGTTTAAAGCGTCCAGCCACAGTTTGGCTTCAAAATAGACGTGCGAAGATTCATACGGCGCGATTTGTTGTGCTGTTTGGATCAGGTTATAAGCTTTTGTAAATTCACTGTTGTTTTTGGCATCTGCAGCTGCCTGAGCATATTGAATTGCGATGACAGGGCTTATCAGCACGATACAAACAACAGCAAACAATACCAACTTGAATTTCTTCGCATTTAAACTGGTAAGCCAGGAAATGTCATTGTTTGACGTCTTACGATGCTGTTCCAGGTAGACACGGTCCAGGCAACCAAGGGTGATGCCAAAAAAAACTACGATGCCGGGTGGATAAAACACAAAATCGCCCAGCGCATGGATAAAGAAACCGGTCACCCCCGCGAATATGGCCAAGCCAAGCAGTTGTTTATCATGCACTGATTTGGTTATCAGTATCAAAATTTGAAAATAGCAGGTCGAGATCATCAGCAACAGACACAGGAAGCCGACGATGCCTGTGTCCAGCAGGTGTTGCAGGTAGTCATTGTGGACAAAATGCGTGGTGCCTTTTTCTGCCAGCTTCGGCGTATTATCTCGATTGAGGAAATACTTGTAATTGAAATACCCGTTGCCCAGTAAAGGTTTTTCCAGGAACTGTTCCCAGGCGATGCGATAAAAATGCAGACGATGTTGGATGGAAGAAAACTGTACTGGCTTGTCAATCATTTCCTCATTCATAGACATGATATTTGCTCTGGTGATAACTGAGCGGTTCGTGTCTGACTGGTGGTAGACCACAAACACGGCAGTGATAAAAATGAGCTTGACAGCTAGAGATACCATCTGCTTGTTTAGCCTTGGATTGCCCTTCCAATAAAGAAAGGGTGCACACAGGCACATGGCACCAAAAAACGCTATCCAGCCGCCCCTGCTCTGGCTGACCAACAATGCGCTGAATAAAAGGAGTATCAGCCAATCGTATTTAGCCAGTTCGGATCTGCATATCCGTATTACCAACAATGGTATAAGGAAGAGGTTTAGTGCTGCTGCAAACGAATTGGGCGTTGTATAAACCGTATTGGCTCGGTTCGAGTGCTGTTCGATGTAACCGAGCCCCGTCAGGTATTGAAAAATAGCCCAGACAGACAATAGTGCAAAACAACCCAGCCCTATTTTGAAAGCAATCTTGCTGTTATCTTCGCTCAAACTGCGCCCAACCAAATACGCGAAAAAGAGGAAACAGGTAAAATACAAGGCCTCAATATGTAATGTTGGGCTAATCAGCAGTAGGTTAATCACCATAATGGCGATATATAACGCCACAGCTAGCAGCAATGGGGTTAGTTTATAAGCAGTGATATTTGACTTAATGCTAAACAGGATTAAGCAGGCTAGTGCTGGCCATCCCCAGGTAACACCATCGCCCATTGCCGCGCAGAATAGCGTCAACAGATATAGCAATAAAAGAACGATACCAGTAACAGTGTCCACGTCATTTAATTTTTTTATGCTTAACATCATCTGAAATGAAAGTGTTTCACATTACGTTTTTCGAGTAGAGATGGTTATAAGCCTACTATCATTTTTTTGATAGCGTAAGGAAATATTCCTGTCTGGTTCAGGAAGTTTTCCCATTCTTGTCGGGTGAAGATATGAATTTTTCCTGATTTTCTCCCAAGCTATTGCTAAAGCAATCTGGTTTACTTAAATTTTTCACTTCGCTACGGAGGGCGTAGAGTAATAATTCAATTAACAACAATAATCAAGTAGTGAGGCGGTTGTGGGTAACGGTCAAAAAGATGCAGTAAAGAAAGAGCTCTTGAGTATCTTTGAAGATGCATTTCAACATGATGGTTTTAGTGACTTTCGTGTTGAAATAAAGATTCTGAAAAGAAAACAAAAAGAAGTCATCATTCATTACGGTAAGCAGTACCGCTACGTCCTGGATTATCTTAACCAGGACGCCATCAAGGAAACCTCCGAACCCGTCACTTCCCGAAAATTCGCTGCTGTAGACAGTTGATTGGAATGTAAAAAAACAGATAGCGTCGCGGGGACGCATAAAATAAGTTCATAACTCTGTTGATTGTTTGGGGCAATAATAAAAATATTCTCTGAGGAGGGGATATCATAATGAAACGTATAAACAAGAAACAAAGCGGTTTTACACTGCTCGAACTGCTGGTTGTGGTTGCTATCCTGGCCATCATTGCCGGTGCTGTTATCTCGGCCATTAGTGGCCAGGAAGAGCGCGCTGGTCAGGGTGTTGCCCTGAACACCATGGGCGCATTGGAAAATGCTACGCGTCAAAACGTAGTTTTAAATGGTGGACTGCCTTCTGGTCTGGATTCACTGCTATGTGCAGATACCAGTCTTGCCAACGCTAACTTGATTTCAGCTAGCGGGGCACTCATGGGTTCTGCTACTACTCCAACTGCTCACCTAGGAGGACTGACTGATGATTACGCAGGCATTCTTTCAATAGTAAACCTGCCGGTTGGCGTTGCTGCCGATGGTACCGATCCAGCAGCAAACCTTATATCAGCAGGCTTAAGTACGTTCCGTTACGTAGAAACTAATGCTTGCAACAGTGGTGATAATGATGTGGTTGATGTAGGTGGTATAGCACTTCCTGCTGGTGTCGAAGATGAAGGGCTTGATGAAGTGCTAGCGAACACCCTTTTCTGGCCTTTAGATCAAGGTGGTTTCGGTGTTGAAGCCGCACTTGTTGAAGAAGTCGCCTTAAGTATTGTGGTATTAAATGATCCTACTCGTGTTGGTGCCGATCAAAGAGATATTGTCGGTATATTTGGCATAGGTAACTTTTCGGAGTTGTCTGAAGGTCGTAATAAGATCATTTCTCGCGGACCTGTTGATGGCAACGTTGATGGCGACGGCCAGTATTACAGTCATTTTTCACTAGCGGTTAAGGTTGGTGAAGTAGATGATGGCGAATTAGGCAGCAACCAGGCTGCAATTACGACAAGTTCTGAATTCGAGGCTGATGAAATCGAAATCGTTGCCATATTGGATTCAGACGGTGACAATTTCGATGACGAAATAGCCGAGTTCAACGGTCTTGAAGACGAGTAATCTGATTAATGTGTAGCCAATACACATGACTTAGATAACTACCGGAAGCGGGCGGGCAGATGTCCGCCCGCTTTCTTTATAACAATAATTAAGGGCAAGGCACCGTGGGTTTGCAACGCTTACAAATTTTCTCACTGAGCAATGGGAACGGATTCACCATCATTGAACTGGTGGTGGTCGTACTTATCCTTTCCGTAATTGCTGGTACGGTTATCTCTGCGTTTGGTCCAGAATTTATCGGCGAAAAACAGGACACCGCTACCCGCTACGAAATGACGCAGATTCGTGATGCCATCCTGAAGTTCAGTCGTGACAATCCTATCCACGTATTATCTGACGCGAACCTCTGTTCCCCGGCCGATGCCTCTTTTCTACTCTCAAACGAATTTGATAACGACGATGACTGCGAGTTTGGTGAAAACACCGGTACGCCTGACCCTGACGAGTTCGCAGCGTGGGACCCGGACTACAATCTTGGCTGGAACGGCCCTTACCTGACTCGAACGGCTAATGATACGGCAACGATTTCGGGCCAATTTGAATTTAATGGCTCCATTGGTAGCGGCACCGACTCTACAGGTGTTCCGGTCATCCGGGATGCCTATGATAACGGCGGTAATCCGTACTTCTTTTTTAACCTGGATGGTGATGAAGCGAGGATCGTCAGCTTTGGTGAGAACGGTACTTACGATAGTGAGGCAACGACCTGTGCTGACGCATTAACAAATTCTGAATCCACCGATGACATTGTCCTTTGTTTAAGGTGATCGCATGAGATGTACTAATCACAGGCAACGAGGTTTTACGCTACTTGAGTTGGTATTGGTGTTATTCATCCTTGCGATTCTAACCACGACCAGTCTCTCTTTCCTGGAGTCAGAGGACGGGCAACAGCGCTACCAACAATCGCTGCAACGCTTTGACGCAATCGGTGTTGCCTTATTCGAAGAAAAACAGTTCAGGGGTAATGACTTTCTATCAGGCTTTATTGTCGATAATGGCTCACTACCGGATGGGACGACTGATTTATCTCCATTAACGGAAAACGACACGGACTGGTCTATTGTCACTACCGAAACATGGGTCGACTTTGATTACTTACGTCCTTATTATTATGACGTTGATAATGTTGAAACAGAGCTACCTGACAATGATTTATACAAGCTTGGCAAGGGGTTTCGTGGACCTTATGTCAGTAATGCAAGGGATAGCGATAATCAGTTGAAAGATGGTTGGGGCGTAGACTTCAATATCACTACGGCTACAGCAACCACGTTTGCTTACACATTCGATAGTAACAGCCCGATTACTGATGTGCCTTTTAGTATCAACACTACAAGCATCACTCGCACGATCGATGAAAATGACTGGACTATTTTGCCGTCCAGCCTGAATGTCACAGTAACCAATGACGGCACCGGGGCTGCAAACTTACGGGTAGCACTGCTTATCTTTAAGAATGACTCTGTTGCAGGTGATGGTTCCGAAGATGCCGATCTTTGGCAGACGTTTTATTTTGATTTTACAGGATTGGCTGCGGGCAATTCGATCAATTCTTCAAGCCAGACTTGGTCAACAGATGGTAGTTTGCCCAACCTGACGCGTGTCCCGGCGGGTGAACATCTAATACTCTTACTGGATTCCGATGCAACTATTGTTAGTTCAGGTGATGACATAGTCGATGTTAGTCGTCTTATCGTGTTTCCAGGTACTGCGACACAGCCAGAAATATCATTGGAATTTCCATGATTAACCTAGACCGCTTCAGGAAACAAAACAAGGAACTCTCTAAGCCGCTGCTTGTGTTGGTGACGGACGGCTTTGGCCTTTTGGCGGCGATTGTTGAAGAGAAGGATAGCGAGATCCATATTGCTGCTGCAGCGCGTTCGGATTATACCGATCCGGCTGAGGCGCTGATTGAGGTTTCGGGCAAGTTGACCTTTAAGTATAAGCAGTTTCCGAAACAGGCCATTGTTATACACGCGCATGCGATTCCCTCGATACTGGAACTGGCCATCGATAATATTGACGCGCTGGAAAGGAGCAAGATTCAGGAATTGGTACGTTGGGAAATGGAATCGGTTTTCTCGGATCTGGTGCCACATGACAATCTCGGTTGGTTGATGATCGGTCTCGGCTATATTAATGAGCGCACACGTGACGAACTCGTTCGCAAATTGGAAGCAGAGAATAGTGCCGGCCAGAAAAAGATTCGTATCGGTGAAATGGCAATCCGTGAAAACTACTTGACTCGGGAACAGTTGGAAACCTGCCTGAAGACACAGGATCAGTTGCAACTGCAGGACCAGCGTATCAAGTGTGGCTGGAGTGCCCAGCGAAATACGCAGCCTGTGCGCTGGGTATCTACCGCAATCAGTAACGGCATCCATGAGAAATGGGTAAATGCCTTTTGTGCGATTAAGGGCAGGGCAATAGGCGGTAAGACCAAGCTGAAGAGGTTCTACCCTTTTATCGGTACGGCCTCGGTACAGTTGCCGGCCGTATATGGCGAAGACGATTGTTACGTGCTTGAGTTGCACCGTGCCTATCTGGCAATGATGACTTACCGGGAGGGTTGTCTTGTGCAATGTTTGACGCTCGAGTGTAGTGGCGACACACCAGGGCTGGGCGATGTCGAACATCTGCTGAAAAACAGCGACACGCTGGAAGGGTCAGATGTCAATGTACTGGTTACGCACCCCGACCGGCACTACCTGCTGGGGCAATTGGATGAATTGAAACTATTTCAATTCAAGCCGCTGGAAAAAGAGGTGGCAAGACCACGGCATTTGCCTGCCGAAATCTCCAGTGCGGAGGCAATCCTCATTGCAGGTGCGGCACATAGTTATGCCGGCAGCAATGATCAGCTGCTGGTGCCCGTTCAGGGTGAAGAACCACCGCCGCCTGTTTACAGGCGACCTGAAGCAAGCTTTGGGGCCGTTGCTGTCGTAATGCTGATTTGCATGGGGCTGTCACAACTGTATTTTAGCTGGAACTTAGCTAAGTCTGGGTCGAGGCTGGATAAACTTGAAGAGCAGTATGATCGCCAGCAGTTGATCAAAAAGGACCTTGCAAACTCGAAAAAGCTGCAGTCACAAATTACGTCAACCCGCAACAAGTACAACCAGTTACTCGCTTTAAAGAGCCTGATGGAAACCGTGCTGGTCGAGCGACAGAAGTTTACTGGTAATTTCCTGGATATCATCGCCCGCAATCTAAATGATAACCTGGTCATCGATAGCATCAATGAAACGGATTGGAATAAATTTGTTATAGAAGGTTGGGCACTGGATCAGCCCTCCATCGATCTTTATAGCACAAATCTGTCGCGTGACTTGAATAAGTGGGATATGTATATCGCTGAAAATCCTAGTAGTCTCGGGCGTAATCGGAGTGGTATCGGCGGCTATAAGTTTCGTTTTGTTATTCAAAAACGGATATCAAACAATTCGCGAACCAGGCTCAACTTGACCATGCAGGGACAACAACCATGAAAAAAGTACTAGCCGGCAAGTCATTTCGTGAAAAATTATTGATCTTTGGATTGCTGATATCAGTCGTTTTCGGTGGTTATATGATGATTGCCGTTAAGCCCATGGTTATCGAAGCTGAAAAGAACGATAAGGAGTATAAATCATTAAAATCCAGATATAGCAAATTGCTCAAGGAAACCAAGGATGCCAAGCCGTCGAGCACGTTGGAGAAGGAACTCAAAAAATTGACCAAACAACTGGAGGCAGAACAGCAAAGTTTGCAGGGATTGGACTTTTCTTTTATCAATCTCGACAACCAGGAAGCAAAACATGCATTAATAGCAAACATTACAATTGCTGCTGAGGAAAACCAATTGCAGGTGCTTGGCAAGAGTAACGAGATACGCGACCTTACTAGTCTGGTCTCTACGGCGCAGGTTGGAAAGAGACTGCCGGCGAAAAATAGCACAAAGCGTGGTGCAACTCCGGCGCCGTCCGGCAACAGCGCTACCTTGAATAGGCACGTTTTTAATTTACAGATACGCGGTACATTTTTCTCTACATACAAATTTCTCAAGCAGCTACAGGCAATGGAAAACAGTGTCCTTGTTGCACGCTTTAAACTCATGGCCGAGGATAAGATTACCTACCAGGGTAAACGCCTGGTTACAACGGATCTGACGCTGGCGATATAGATATGGATAACAGAACTTTTCAAACACTGCTGAACGAGGTTGTCACCCATGCGGGTTCAGATCTGCACTTATCCTCGGGCATCAAACCGGTAATCCGTATCCATGGTGAGATCCAGACCTTGGAATCATACCAGACTGTTAATGATGCCGACCTTGAAATTATTATTGCTTTACTGCTGGATGAACCGCTAAGGGAACAACTGCATGAACGGTACAGCCATGACATGGGTTATACCGGTGAAAACGGTGAACGCTATCGAATCAATATTTATTATGAGCGAAACTCGCTTGCGCTCGCCATTCGCTGGTTGAACGCTGAGATCCAGAGTTTTCACGACCTGAATCTGCCCGCACAGCTCGCTGAATTACCGAGGCTTAAAGACGGCCTGGTATTGATGACCGGAGCAACCGGTAGTGGTAAAACTACGACGCTGGCCAGCGTGTTAAATGAGATCAACCAGAATCGGGCCTGTCATATCCTTACTATTGAAGATCCGATTGAATTCATTCATCCAAACAAGCGGGCTATTGTGCACCAGCGGGAGCTCAATGCGGATGTGAGTTCTTTCGCCGATGCCATGCGTAGCGCGTTACGTGAGGATCCTGATGTAGTCCTGGTCGGAGAGATGCGTGACCTTGAGACTATGCGCGCTGCTCTTGTTGTTGCTGAAACTGGACATCTTGTGTTTTCCACTCTCCATACTAATGATGCCGTTGGCGTTATCGATCGCATGATTGGTGCCTTTCCCGGTGAGGAGCAAAACAATGTCAGGCAACAATTATCGATGGTGCTCAGGGCTGTAGTAACACAAACGCTGGTCAAAAATAAGCAAGGTGATGGCAGGGTACCTGTAAACGAAATTCTCTGGGTAAACCACGCGGTTGCTCATCTTATTAGAGAGCATAAGCCTGAGCAGATACGTTCTGTCATGGAGACAGGCAAAGAAGCCGGCAACCAGACGCTGGAACAGGCGATAGCTGACAGGATAATTAATGATCATATCTCGCTGGAACAAGGCCTTATCTTGACTACCAGGGGCGAGCAGCTAAAGGAACTGGTGGCGATGTCACAGAGAAACCAGCCGCCCCGGCAACGTAGGGGGTATACGGCATGATCCAGGAGAAAGCGATCCTGCAGGCTGCGGTAAGCGAGGGCTTGCTGAACGAGCATGATATTAGCCAGGCGAAAATGATTGCGCGCCGCGATCAGCGTGATTTATTGACCACGCTTGGCTTTCTGCATCGAATCCCTTCGGTCAGTTTTTACCGTGCGTATGCCCAGTACCATCAACTGTGTTTCCTGAACGCGGCAGATCTCAAACCAAACGTGAAGCTGGCCCGAAAATGCGGTTATGGCTTGATGACGTCACGCCGCGTTTTGCCGGTATCGATGGAAGATATCAGCAAGATCCACATTGCCTGTGCAGCGGCCCCTGAAAACAGCCTGAAGCGGCAACTGGAACGCAGCCTTGGCGATAACATTGAATATTATCTTGCTGATGGCCGGGCACTGGATACTGCAATCAGACAACTTGAACCAATCCTTAATCCGCTGTTAGAGCTCGGTGCCAGTGCAGGTGAAGAAGAATTTGATCCCGTCCTTGAACTGGACGACATACTCGACCAAGCCTATCTGAACAGGGCTTCGGACGTGCATCTCGAACCATTAAAAGAACAGATGATTGCACGTATCCGAGTAGACGGGCGTTTGCAGGAAATGCCCAATCGCTACAACAAAACCGAAGCCGCGGCGTTAATCAGCCGTGTAAAGGTATTGTCGCGATTGGATATCGCAGAAACGCGCATGCCACAAGACGGTGGTATGTCACATCGGGTAGAAAGCGGAGTTGAATTCGACATTCGCGTGGCGACTATGCCCTGCCGTTTTGGCGAACGCGCCACGCTGCGATTGCTGGGGACAGAGACCAAGTTGTTCAGCCTCAAAGAACTCGGTATGGATGATAATGAACTGCAAAAATTTTCACAGGCGATTGCCTTGCCTCACGGGATGATTCTGATTACTGGTCCGACCGGTAGTGGTAAGTCGACGACTTTGTATGCCGCGTTGAAGGAGATTAATTCACCCGACATTAATATCCTGACGGCAGAAGACCCGGTCGAGCAGCCGCTGGAAACGATCTCGCAGTTGCAGGTTGGTGCCAAGGTCAATTTTGCCGGTGCGCTGCGCAGCTTTCTGCGGCACGACCCGGATGTAATCATGGTCGGTGAGATCCGTGATGGTGAAACCGCCGATGTTTCAATGAAAGCGGCGATGACAGGGCACCTGGTATTTTCGACATTACATACAAATACGGCCGTAGCTTGTATTAACCGTTTGCGTAACCTGGGTGCGGAGCCATTTCTTGTTGCCTCGACACTTGTTGCAGCGATTGCCCAGCGTCTGGCGCGGAAGCTATGCCGGCATTGTAAGCAGCCACTGGAAATAAGTGACACTTATAGAGAAAAGCTTGCGCTAACTGAGACTGAACTCGGTAATTTGTATCAACACAAGGGCTGTGCCCACTGCCTTGATACCGGTTATAGCGGAAGGATTGCCTTGTTTGAGACGCTATGGGTAGACAGCGCAGTAAGGAAAGCGATCACGGACGGGGCATCAGAGCTGGAAATTATTGCGGTCGCGAAAGACTATACCAGCTTGGCAGAGGACGGCAGGCGCAAATTCATTAACGGGGATACCAGCCTGCAGGAACTGCAACGCCTGGCAATTGTGGTATGAGACAGTATAACTACATTGCGTTGGACGAAAACGGTAACGAGCAGAGTGGCTTCATGGAAGCCAATGATCAGAACCGGGTATTACAGCTGCTGCGACAACGCGGCCTGTACGTGCTAAACCTGGATGAAGACCAACAATCCATCGACGAGGAAGAAAAACAGGAAGAGTTTATTGAGGAATTTATCGGGCTGTTGCCTGTATTAACCTCGCAAAAGGTGTTCTTCTTTAAGCAGTTGGCACTGATGTTACGTTCTGGTATGTCTATTACAGAGGCTTTTGACATCCTGGTAAAGATGCAGCGCGGCCGCATGCGCCAAATATCGCTCAGAATCAATCGCCGGATCAAAAGCGGTGAATCGTTCTCCAAGGCAATGTCAGAGCACGTCAGCATATTTTCTAATCTCGCTGTAAATATGATCTATAGCGCGGAAACCAGTGGCGACCTGGATATTGCCCTGATGCGCATCGCTCGTTACCTGGAACACAAGGCAGCGCTGCGCAAGCAACTACTATCTGCCATGATGTATCCGGCCTTTACATTGCTCGCCGCTATTGCCGTTTTTGTATTTATGCTGGTATACATCATCCCAAAATTTCAGGATTTCTTATTAAGTACGGGTAAGAAGGTACCGCCATCAACTCAGCTAATGATCGATATCGGTGATTTCTTCAATAGCAACTGGCTGGTCTTATTAATCGGATTAGGGGTGGCTATAGTTGCGTTTGTCTTTTATTACAAAACAGAAAGTGGGAAATACAACGTAGACAGGAATCTGCTTCGAATTCCTGTGGTTGGCGCTGCTATTTCATCAGCAGCAATGGCGCAATTAAGTTGGGGAATGGGTATTCTGTTGAAAAGTGGTATACCTGTTGTCGATTCACTACGCATCATTGCAGAAATGATCGGTAATAGCGCAATCGCCAGAGCAGTAAGTAATGCCGCTGACAGAGTCTTGCACGGGCACGACCTGTCTTCGAGTTTTCGAAAAACGGTTGTCTCAACACTCATTCAGCAGCTAATGACAGTCGGCGAGCGTTCAGGAAACCTGGTCAATATCATGGACGAGGCCAGTGCTTACTACGAAGATGATTTGCAAACCAAGACTAAAACGCTTGCCAGCATGGTCGAGCCAATTGCGATTCTTTTAATTGGTGGCATCGTTGGTTTTGTCTATTACGGTTTCTTTCAGGCCCTGTTGTCGGTTTCTACGAGGGGATAGTCATGATGTTGAATATAGCTAAACTGAATATCGTCTTTTTTCTACTTCTGTATACGTCGACTGCAGCTGCAGATGATTCAAATACAAAGCAGAAAACGGGATTAGTACTCGATGCGCTGGATGAAAGGCGGCGTATGATCGAAAAAAGTATCAATGACTATATGGCTGAAAATTCCGGCGCTGGCAGTATCGAGTTGTTAACCCTGGCAGAGGACGAGCCCGGAGCCGGTGTTCTGCGCGATCCTTTTAATTCCTCGAATAATCAACTGGCTCCGGGAATCAGTCCGAATCGCTTTAATAACAGCACATTTTTGCCAAATGCGCAGCAGCAGAAGATACCCACTCTGAAACTTAAGGGAGTGGTCAATCTCGATAAACAGAAAGAGGGAGACCTGCTCGCCCTTTTGCAGATAGACAGGAAAGATACATTTATGGTGCGGGTAGGTGATGAGATAAGTTACGACCCGACTAACCCTACAGCCGCTATAAAAATCATGTCGATTACCCGGCTTTCAGTGAAGGTTCAGGTGGGCAATCTCGGTAACATATTGATAATCAGATAATGAAAACTCTAACAACTTCCAAGCGAATTTGTCGTGCCGGCATAATATTTTTTTCCATTATGTGCGGTTATTCCCTATCAGCAATGGCTGGCAACCTCGCGGCAGAGGCGGTGCTGCCGACAATGGTAGATGCCGAATCAGGCGATAACGAAATGATCTACGAGCTGGAGTTCAAGGACGCCCTGTTGCTTGATGTAATAAGGGTTCTTGCTGAGCAGAGTGGAAGAAATATCATCGCGTCAGAGGAAGCTAACGACAAGCGCGTCACCATTTACCTGAAGAATGTTTCAATTGAAGAAGCTGTAGAGTCAATATGTCGCATTAACGGCCTCTGGTATAGAACGGATGGCGATAATAAAACTTTTCGTATCATGACTGTGGAGCAGTTTCAAAAAGACATTACTATTTACAAAAATGAAAAGGTGAAGGTCTTTCGCCTGCTTAATCCCAATGTCAGGATTGTTGCGCAGGCGATTGCAGACCTCTTCGGACAACAGAGAGTAATCTTGTCACTCGGACTCGACCCAGCCCAGGAACAGGAATTTGTACAAATGGGCGGCGGTGGCGGACTTGGCGGAGGTGGATTTGGCGGCGGTGGCGGATTTGGCGGCGGTGGCCGTGGCGGATTCGGCGGAGGTCGAGGTGGTGGCCGTGGCGGTTTTGGCGGGGGTCGCGGCGGGGGTCGCGGCGGTTTTGGCGGAGGCCGCGGTGGTTTTGGCGGCGGTGGCGGACAGGGTGACACGTTTGTTGATGAAAGTCGGCAGGTGCAAACGGAGCTAACGGTTGACCAGGTTGAAGCGTTGTCTGGTGCAGATTCTCGCGTTGATGCCCGACTACTGCAGGAAAAAACATCCCAGTCTTCACTGATTTACGTCACTGCGAACAATGAACATAACCAGATTATCGTACGCACCGGTGATGAACAGGCCATGGAATCCATTGGTGAGTTAATCAAGGAGATGGATAAGCCAGTGCCACAGGTACTGCTGGAAATGAAGATACTATCTGTTCAGCTTAGTGATGATTTTAGTTCAACAGGTGGTCTTGGGATCGAGAGCGGCACTTCGGATGTGCCAGATGGTAGTGGTGGATTCTTTCCTTCCAATAGTTTCCTATTTGGCGACTTCCCGCCTAACCCTATAGGTGGCACGTTTCTTTATAGATTTGTTAGCGAAAAGGTTGAGGCCTCGCTAGAAGTACTCGCACGGAATAACAGGGTAAATGTCTTATCTAAACCGGTTATACTGGCTTCGAATAATCGGCCTGCTTTTTTATTTGTTGGTGAGGAAACCATCATCACTACCGGAATAAGCAGTGATGTTGTGACGAACCAGACCATCACCAATACCATTTTGACCCCTGAAACTGAAGTCAGACAGGTTGGAAACAGCATTTCTATCACGCCTTTTATTAACGACGATGATTCGATCACGCTTTTTTTACAGCAGGAAACTTCAACAGTAAATCAGAACGGAGCGAGTATTCTTGTACCAGATGGCACTGGAGGTGTTACAGATGCGCTTATTGATACGGTAGATACAGAGACACTAAGCGGTACCGTCGTTGCCAAGCATGGTTATACGATGGCGGTTGGTGGACTCATAAGAAACACTAAAAGTAATAATGTGCAGAAAGTCCCAGTCTTAGGCGACATACCAGTCTTAGGTGCATTATTCAGGCGCCAGGAGCAGGTCGAGGAAGAACGTGAACTGGTCCTGTTGATCACGCCTTATGTCACCCGTAAGGGTGATGAATATGAACAGGTGACTCGTGAACGCATGCTTGAAGAATCGAAATATAGCGACTGGGAAGAAGATGAAGTGTATCCGGAATTCATCAAACCTAAACAGGTACCGCCAGGGCCGCTGGAGGAAGACCTGCGTATTTACGAAAACAATACAATTCGGCCTGATGCGAGTATTGCCCCGAGAATGCAAGACACGATGTCGGTAGTAACGACGCACGATCCCAATGCAGGTGTTGAACTCTCTAACAGTTTACCCGCAAGTCAGCCTGAACAACGACCGGTCGCTACTACTGCAGAAGAAGTTCATAGTAATAAGCGGTGGCTACCTTAGTTATCCCCTAAATCTCAAACCGCTGCAGGTTAGTCTATTTACCCGCCGCAACCCGGGTTTTCCGGATCTTTACTATAGACATCCGGGAAAATTTCCCGTCTTCGCTGCATTAAATCCGGGAAAAATTCCTGACTTTTACCTGTATCAACATCAAGGGATTTTTTCCCATATTCATCTGAATGTAGTTCTTTAATAGTAAGGCTGTCACAGAAAAACCAGCAAAGTCCGGAATGAAAAAATCTCATGCCTCCTCTACTTCTTTGTTGGTCTGATCAGGGCATGGGTTTCGGCCCATGCCCGCTTTACTACGGAGGCTGAGTAGAAATAGCGTGCCGCAAACAATACGACATATGCACGTCAATCAATAATAAGAATTGAGCTTGGCTTTTTTGATCTCTGGAAGCCAAATTATTTTTAAGTAGAGATCATCCATCAACGACCGACTATAGAGGAGGAGGTCATGAGTAAATTATCAATGAAGAAATGGCTCGTTGCCGCATTGGCAGTAGGTCTTTCGGCGTCAGTGATGGCGAACGACGAAGTTCGCAAGCTGATTGCCGATCCGAACTACTGGGCCTACCCTGGTGGTGACTACAACAACTGGCGTTATACCGAGCTGGATCAAATCAACACGGGTAATGTCAGCAAGCTTATCACTGCCTGGACTTTTTCAACTGGCCGTCTGCAAGGTCATGAAGGTGGACCGTTGGTCCTGCCGACCAGTGCAACTGGCTTGAGCAGTGATCACCTGTACATTCACTCTTCATTCCCGAATGACGTTTTCGCCATTAACCTGGATACCCTGAACATCACCTGGTTCTACGAGCCACAGCAGGACGAAGCAGAAACTGTCCCTGTTATGTGCTGCGACATCGTAAACCGTGGTCTGGGTTACAGCATGGGTCAGATCTACCTGCAACAGAATGACACGACGCTTATCGCCCTGGATGCCAAGACGGGCGCGCTCAACTGGAGTGTCAAGAACGGTAGTGAGATCGTTGGCCAGGTGAACTCCAAGGAAGGCGTCGGCGTAGGTCCTGCTTCTGGTATGACCAACACCAACGCGGCACACCCGATCAAAGACAAGGTCTTTACCGGTTGTTCCGGTGCTGAGTTTGGTGTTCGTTGCTGGTTTGCTGCCTACAATGCCAAAGACGGCTCTCTGGCATGGCGTGCATTCAGCATGGGTCCGGATGAAGACATCCTGTTCGATGCCAACACGACCTCTCTGGGTAAGAAAGTTGGCAAGAACTCATCCCTGAACAGCTGGTGTGCTAACTCTGACTGGAAAGCCCCTGCAACCGGTCCGAGTAAATGTAAAACACTGGGTGACCAGTGGAAAACCGGTGGTGGTTCTGTCTGGGGTTGGTGGCCTGCTGATTTCGACGAAAACCTCGTTTACTACGGCTCAGGTAACCCATCAACCTGGAACCCAACCGTACGTCCTGGTGACAACAAGTGGTCCATGAGTCTTTATGCTCGTGACATCGACACCGGTGTTGCACGTTGGGTTTACCAGATGACGCCACATGATGAGTGGGACTATGACGGTGTTAACGAACTGATTCTCACCGACATGAAGGTCAAGGGTAAAATGCGCAAGGTTGCTGTTCACTTCGACCGTAACGGTTTCGCTTACACCATGGACCGTATCAACGGTGAGCTGCTTGTTGCTGAGAAATTTGACCCTGCGGTTAACTGGGCGACCCACGTTGACATGAAGACGGGTTATCCCCAGACGGTAAACAAGTACTCTACTCACTACAATGGTGAAGACGTTGTTTCCAAGGACATCTGTCCTGCGGCACTGGGTACCAAGGATCAGCAGCCTGCTGCTTACTCTCCGCGTACCGGCCTGTTCTACGTCCCAACCAACCACGTTTGTATGACCTACGAACCAGTCAGCTACGCGGCTGGTGGTAACGAATATGTGGCTGGTCAGGCATACGTCAACGCTAACCTGACCATGTATCCTGCGGGTGCGGTATGTCCGGATTGCCCGAACAACAACGCAGCGAAGGACAACATGGGTAACATGATTGCCTGGGATGCTGACAAGGGCAAGATCGTCTGGTCTATTCCTGAGCAGTGGTCTGTATGGTCAGGTATCCTGACCACGAAAGGCGACGTTGTTTTCTACGGTACCCTGGACGCCTATGCCAAGGCTGTTGACGCCAAGTCTGGTAAGCTGCTTTGGAAGTTCAAAGCACCTTCCGGCATCATTGGTAACTTCCATTCCTGGGCACACAAAGGTAAGCAGTACGTAGGCGTGCTGTCAGGTATCGGCGGTTGGGCTGGCGCGGTTGTCGCTATCCCAGGCTTAGCGGCTGCACCTGATGAAGCAGCACTGGGTGCTGTGGGTGGTTACCGTGCATTACGTAACTCTTCGCGTAATGCTGGTATCCTGATGGTATTCAGCTTGCCGTAAGCACCAGACAAACTTTTGTTTGTTGAAGAACCCCGGCACTCGCCGGGGTTTTTTATTGCTTGAAAGGAGTGGCTAGAAAAAGGAGGGTTCTACGAGTTTTTCCAGTTCTTGGCGATAAGTTACCGGTTCTATAAGGCTACTGGGGTCTACCTCGGAGCGAACAGACTTGGTCAGGCCTACGCCAGGACAAAACCACTCAGCATGTTCGACATTGACGATGATGCTGCCACTGAAATTGCCACCCAATGCAGACATGGTACACGAGCCGGTACCCTCTACTTTTGCACAGTTGTAAAAGCGTCCAGCCGGGACATCAACGGTTTCTTTCAATGATGCCAGCCTGTAATTCATTTCAAGGGGTTTCGATAGTTTTATACCGGGTGTTGACGTTTGCAGCGCAACCTCGTATTCAATGGCTTTTTCCAGTACGTATGGTCTACTTTTCAGTGTCCACTCGGTATCCAGTGACATAGGTAATGGCAAGACAAAGTGCGTATCTGTTTCGGGATCAATGTCAGTAAAATCAGGTTGTTCTGAATTACGCAGTATGGAGTCATCGGATAGCGAAAAATACGTACTGTTACCGGTATGATTACGCTTTATAAACACCTTGCGGCCATTGATTCTATCCGAACCAAGATCCTCAATAATAAGCTTGGAATCCACCGATCGCCTTGTATATACCATGGTGGTTTTGTAATGCCATTGTAGTTTATTGCCCAGTGGATAATACGGTGGGGGGTCCTGAAACTCGCATGCACTGACCAGGCTCAATAACAAGGCAGATAGTAACAATTTGCAGGCTCGATTATTCAAGGGCATGGTCCAAAACGATAGTCTAGCGTGGATTTAATAATAGTTGTTGCAGTATTGGAAGTGCAGTGAAAAAACTCGGGAAAAAATCCCGTTTACATCGCGCGATGTGGTATAGAACATTGTCGATAAAAGCTGAAAAGATACTCAATAATTGCTGTGTCATTCAAAACAGTACTTCAAGTTTTAAACGCAAGTGTTAAACGTAGTAAAAAGTATAGTCATACTGAAAATTGTTTAATATCAATACTATATCCGAGTTTTATTATTGTTGATCAATATCAATGTGCAATATTCGCATAGTTGTAAACTAATGGTTACCAATATAAAGGAGGGTTAATAATGAAAACATTACAATTAGTCGGTCTTGCTCTACTAAGCGGTTCATTTACGACGGTAGTCGCAAACGACAACTTTGATCTTGATGATATTCGTGGTTGGGACATTGTCAGTATTGAAACCTGTCTTGACGCCGCGCTGGATACGATCCCTGGCGATGCCCGCAAGGTAGAAATGAAGATGGAAGGGGATGACCCGGTCTATGAATTTGATATAGAGGCAACCAACGGTGTCGTGCACAACGTCGAATGCAATGCCGAAGAAGGCTTCATTACCGAGATCGAACGCGAGGTCTCTGAAAGTGATCCTTACTTCAAGCAACACGCAAAAGTAAGCAAAAGAGATGCTGAAAAAACCGCGCTGGCTGTTCACCCTGGTAAGGTGATGTCCAGCGAAAACGAGGTTGGTTTTGACGGTTCAGTCACCTACGAGTTCGATATTCAGACTAAACTTGGCTACGAGGTAAAGGTGGATGTTGATGCCGTTACCGGTGAAATCGAGGAAGCCAATATCGAGCTATACGAGATTGGCGCCGAAAAAGAATAAGAACAGTCTCCGATGCTATCAAGGCGGGCATTGCCCGCCTTTTTTTATTGCTGTTTCAGGCCCAGCGGGTCTTTGGGATCTATGTCCTTGTTAAAGGGAATATGTCGATCCGTATCGGTAATCTGGTAGACCTTTCCTATCCAGTTGTTAATGACGGCTTCGGCCGTGTCGTGCCACGTATTGTGCACTAGCGGGATAATAAATTCTTCAGGAAATGTGGGTAGCGTACCGTTATTCTCAAGTGCCTGCAGTAGATGCAGCTGATACTCCTCAAGTATAGCCTGGCATTTCAGTGACAGGTAGTTTTCCGGGAACGGTGGATAGTCTTCCAACTCGTTGTTGATGAAGCGTCCTACCTCACGCTTGTACTCTTTCAACAGGCTGATGGAATCGTATTCCGGGTGACCCTGGAAAAAAACGAGTCTAAAGCCATCCTCGCTGGTGGCCAGGTGCACGTCGCCATCTTCACTAACGACCAGCGTGTTTAACTCCGCCTTGGTGAACTGGTCAGGGTAAACCTCGTTGAAACGCGAGTGAGGCACATCAAAGCGCGTGTTTACACCGGCAACCAGCGGATGTCGTCGCTGCAGCACCGTATGGGGATAGACCCCCCAGCGTTTCGCCGGTAGCGGAATGCGTTTTTGCTTGTAGCGAAACTGCAGGACCGCATGCGTGGCCAGGCAGGAACAGAGTGTCGATGTCACGTTGTCATAGGCCCAGTCGACCACCTGCATCAGTGGTCCCCAGAATGGTTGGCTGGCCAATTCACTGCCGACGACGTTAGCGCCGGTGATGATTAAGGCATCCAGTCCCTGTTCCTTGATTTGGTCAAAGCTCTGGTAGTACTCGTCGATATGCGCCTTAGCCTCCGGGCAGCGTTCCAGCTGTTCCAGAGTAAATGGATGCAGGTAAAACTGTGCGATCTGGTTACTCTCACCGATGAGCCTGAAGAACTGGCGCTCGGTGGCCTCCAGTGCCGTATCGGGCATCATGTTGAGCAAGCCGATATGCAATTCGCGAATATCCTGGTGCTGCGCCTGCTCTGCGGGGATGATGGTTTCTCCCTCGTGCTGCAATCGGGAAAAGCTCGGAAGTTTGCTGTTGGCTACCAGTGGCATCTTGGTTTCCTCAAGCAAGCGCTCTTGCGATGACTGCCAGGAAATCCTGTTCGGACTGCACCTCGGCGATCTCATTGGTACAAACAGTGTAGCCGTAGTTATCTGCCAACTGCTGATAGCGCGGAATACGTTCGTAAAATAGCCTGGAAAAGACCCAGCGTACAAAGTCATCTGGTTCAATCATTGCTGCATAGGACAGGCCTTTTTCCTGCAGGTATAGCTCCAGGTGGCTATCAAGAAACTCCTCACGGTAATAAAGCGGTTTCGGATCCTGTTCCGCGCGATGGATCAGTTCAACTTCATCATGCTCGGTCGCGCGTATATATATAATGAGTGTATGCTTGGCCAGTGCCTCCATGACAGAGGTATCATCAAGCTCACATAAACTGCCGCCGGCATCGTTAATGAAATGATCGTAACCATAAACGTCATGTGAACGGGTAATAAACTCGGGGACATCTTTCATCGCCAGGACTTCGGCATCATGATGCAGTTTCTGGCGACGCTTGAATTCGCGCAGTCCCAGCCCGCCTTTTTCTGGATCACCCAATTGCCCGAGGAAAGTAGCCACTGCCTTGAGGTTATCCACCGAGATCTTGCTATCGATACTGATGGAATCAGACAACAGTAAACGTTTTAACAACGGCACCTGCATGGCCTGGCGTTTGACGTTATCCAGGATGGCCTCATTCAGGTAGCGGGTACCAATTCGGTAATCACCCGAGTAGTGAAACCAGTTGGCGTTTCGCAACAGACAGGCGAGACGTGTCTTCCCCACGCCCGACATGCCGAGCAGGGTGATAGCCTTACGGTCCCACTGTCTGAATTCGTCCGCGTCCAGTCGCACGCCACTACTCCATGGTTAAAAACCCGGTATTATACAGATATTTACACTTAATAAACGGCTCCGCGTGGCGGGGCAGGGACACCGATGATAGAGCCGCAACCAGCCACGTTTGAGACAGGCAAGATTGCCCTTCAGTATGGTGGCGAGCTGTCCGGTGCCACCCTGGCCTACGCAACATGGGGTGAACTCAACAGCGAAAGGGATAACGTCATACTCTTCCCGACGTACTACGCCGGTACGTGGGAAGACAATGCCAGCATGATTGGCCCGGACAGGGCACTGGATCCGGAACGCTATTTTATTATCGTACCCAACATGTTTGGCAATAGCGTCTCGTCATCGCCGAGCAATATGCTGGCGCCATATGCAGGCGCCGATTTCCCGGGTGTATCGGTACTTGATAATGTTATTTGCCAACAGCGTTTGCTGGAAGAGGTGTTTGGTATCTCAGCAGTCAAACTGGTGTTGGGCTGGTCTATGGGCGGCATGCAGGCCTACCAGTGGGCAACGGCCTTTCCGGGACTAGTTGAGAATATGTTGTGTGTGTGTGGCAGTGCGCGCGTCTCACCGCATAACCTCGTTTTTCTCGACGGGATAAAAAGTGCGTTGTGTGCAGATCGCGCCTTTAAGCAAGGACGCTATAGTCAACAACCCGAATCGGGATTGCGTGCCTTTGCGCGAGTCTATGCTGGCTGGGCCTATTCCCAGGCGTTTTACCGCGATGGCCTGTACCGTGAACTGGGTTTTGACACTATTGATGATTTGCTGAAAGGCTGGGAACAGGATCACCTGGCATGGGATGCGAACGATCTGCTGGCGATGTTATGGACCTGGCAACGTGCCGATATCAGCCAAACGCCGGGTGTGGATGGTGACTTCACCAAGGCACTATCGACAATAAGTGCGCGCAGTCTCATCATGCCTTGCGACACCGATCTTTACTTTACGGTTGCGGACAATGCCTTTGAGGTTGAACACATGTCCAATGCAGAACTAAGGGTAATCCGTTCCGACTGGGGCCACGTTGCTGGCGGACCGGATCGCGTTGCCGCAGTCAGTAAGCAAATAGATAACGCGATAAGTGAGTTGCTGCAATAGCAGCAAGCTGAATATTCACAGTGGCATGCCTGTTCGTGCGGCTAAGTCCTGCTGCAGGCGCATGAATGACGGTTGGAAGTCATCATTTATCCATTGCATCAAGACAGCATGTTCATTCGAACCGGGGTCACCCGGCATATAGCCGTTGAGAATGCCGACAGGTTTAAACTCATTTGATAACTGAAAGTTGACGACAGGATCCTCGAGTTCCTGTGCCTGCACCTTGTTGATATAGGCTTGTGCCCCAATTTTTTCTGCGTACTTATGGTAGTTAGGCATACGGCCACCAAACATGATCGCTTTCAGGTTCATGTGTTTGCATAGTTGCTTTCGGAAATCATACAGCCGTCGACCATAACCCGAACCACGTCGTGCCGAGCTAACAAACACATCAATGCCGTACAGCGTATCGCCACCATCGTTGTGCGTGTTGAATGTTCCGTTGCCTGTGATTTGCGCATAGGTATGGCCCAGATCAACATCTTTGCTATCAATGAGCAACGACAATGCGCAGCCGGCAACTTCCCCGTTTAGCCTGACAGCAAGCTGCCCTTCAGGGAAGATGTCCAACAGGGTTTGATATTGCGCTTCCTTCCAATAGGGAGTGGGCAGGAAAGGGTAGGCATCGATCATCAGGTGCTTCAGTTCGACGTAATCCTCCTCTTTGAGATAAGTCAACTCAATATTCCGGGTTTTTTTATCCATAAGCGGCAATGTACAAAAATGGTGAGAACGGTGATGAATCTAGCTTTTCAACGAGCCAATCATGTCCTCGGGTACAACCCACTTGTCAAAGTCTTCAGCACTGACATAACCAAGGTTGACCGCTTCTTCTTTAAGTGTCGTGCCGTTTTTATAGGCGGTCTTGGCTATCTCGGCGGCCTTTTCATAGCCGATTTTGGTATTCAATGCGGTGACCAGCATCAATGAATTATTCAGGTTAAATTTAATGCGCTCATGATTGGCTTCGATACCGACCGCGCAGTTGTCGTTAAATGAGACACAGGCATCGGCAAGCAGACGGGCAGAGTTAAGCAGGTTATCGATCATCATAGGCTTGAATACGTTCAGTTCAAAATGCCCGCTCATGCCCCCGGCAGAAACGGCGACATCGTTACCAATTACCTGTGCACATACCATTGTCAAGGCCTCTGACTGGGTCGGGTTGACCTTGCCCGGCATGATCGATGAGCCAGGTTCGTTCGCGGGTATCAGTATTTCTCCAATACCGCAACGTGGGCCTGAAGACAGCATCCGAATGTCATTACCAATCTTCATAAGTGATACAGCGAGTTGCTTGAGTGCCCCGTGGGTTTCCACGATGGCATCATGAGCAGCAAGTGCTTCAAACTTGTTATCTGCTGAAACAAAAGGCTGTCCCGAGAATTCAGCGATCTTCCTGGCTACTAACTCCGGGTAGCCGACGGGTGTATTGATGCCGGTACCTACGGCAGTACCACCCAGTGCCAGTTCGGCCAGGTGTACAAGCGTATAGTTCAGGGCTTTTATACCGTGGTCAAGTTGTGAGACATAGCCTGAAAATTCCTGACCCAGCGTAAGTGGAGTGGCGTCCATAAAATGCGTGCGGCCAATTTTCACGGTGTCATTAAACAAGCCTGCCTTTTCATTCAATGTATTCCGCAATTTTGTTATGCCTGGAATCGTGACCTCGATAATCATCTTATAGGCGGCAATATGCATTGCGGTGGGGAAGGTGTCGTTACTTGATTGGGACTTGTTGACATCATCATTGGGGTGGATGGTCGTGTTCCCCTCGTCAAGTTTGCCTCCGGCATTGACATGGGCGCGGTTTGCCACCACCTCGTTAACATTCATATTGCTTTGTGTACCTGAGCCTGTTTGCCATACAACCAGCGGGAATTGATCATCGTGTTGGCCTTCAAGGATTTCATCGCAGACAGCCGATATCAGGTCTCGCTTGTTTGCATCCAATGCGTTCAATTCACAGTTCGCATGTGCCGCGGCCTTTTTCAGGATAGCAAAGGCGTAAATGATCTCAATGGGCATCGTGCCTTTACCAATTCTAAAATTGGTCAGGCTGCGCTGCGTCTGCGCCCCCCAGTATTTATCCGCCGGTACCTGGATTTCACCCATGGTATCTTTTTCAATTCTGTAATCCATATTTCTGCCTTTCGTTTTTGTCTTATGTATTGGTTTGTACATTCATGCTATCAACAGACCAGGTTAGCCCGGTTTGAAAATACCGGTATCCCATCTCCTGCAACTCTTTGCTTAATCCAGGGACAGTAAATCCGCATGGTCATGTAGCGCATATCCATTGGGAAATGGCCACCATAATAATCAAAAAAATGTTGCTGAGTAGTGCCTGTATTATAACCTGTAAATACCATCATTTATGCGGCTACAGGGTATAAATATCACTTGAAAATTAGGGTCTTGCCCGATATCTGTCTATACTGACTTAGGTAGCTCGTTTATAGCCTTTAATCAGCGGGTGATTGTTATGAAATCAATTCTGTATGTTGATGATAATAAGGAGATGATCGAGTTGGTTGAACTGGTGCTGTCTAAATCAGGATACCAGCTTGTTTCGAACACCGATCCACAGGCAACGGTGACACTGTGCATGGAGAAACAGCCCGACCTCGTATTGCTGGATCTGCACATGCCGGGTATGGAAGGTTTTGAAGTCACACGCGAACTTAGAAAGCGGGGTTTTGCCAATCCAATTATTGTTTTTACTGCGTCCGAGTCAAATCGCGACAAGGAAAAAGCCTACCAGGCGGGATGTGATGAATACATCGTCAAGGACCTCGAAATGCGAAGCCTGGAACGTGTCATCGATACCTACCTGATTGAAGCTGGTGGCATGTAGAAGCGCGGGCAAAAAAAAGCGGCCCCGGGGCCGCCTTTATCTCTTCCTTATTATTGTTATTCAATCGAGACCGGTATCTGTTCCAGTTTTGATTGTGCCTGTGCGGCACTCTTCTGAAACGACTCAATCTCGTCAAAGTTGAGATAGCGATATACGTCTGCTGCCATCGGATCGAGATCCTGCGCAAACTGCATGTATTCTTCCATGCTTGGAATATGGCCAAGGATAGAAGACACAGCCGCAATTTCCGCTGATGCCAGGAACACGTTGGCGCCGTCACCTAGTCGGTTCGGAAAATTTCGCGTTGACGTAGATACTACAGTGGACTTAGCTGCGACCCGGGCCTGGTTACCCATGCAGAGTGAACAGCCAGGCATCTCGGTGCGGGCACCGGCCTTGCCGAAGATACTGTAATAGCCTTCCTCGGTTAGCTGGTGCTGGTCCATCTTCGTTGGTGGTGAGATCCATAAGCGTGTTGGAATCACATCGGTAAATTTTTGTAGCATCTTGCCGGCGGCACGGAAGTGGCCAATGTTGGTCATACAAGAGCCGATGAATACTTCATCGATCTTGGTCCCCTGTACTTCGGATAACGGTTTGACGTCATCCGGATCGTTCGGACAGGCAAGTAAAGGTTCCTTGATCTCGTTCAAGTCAATCTCGAATACCTTGGCGTACTCGGCATCGGGATCCGGTTCCATTAATACCGGGTTAGCCAGCCATTCTTCCATGGCCCGCGCCCTGCGCTCCAGCGTACGGGCATCGCCGTAGCCTTCGCTGATCATCCAGCGTAATAGCGTGACGTTGGAAGACAGGTATTCAATGATTGGTTCCTTACCCAGACGGATAGTACAACCGCCAGCCGAACGCTCGGCACTGGCATCGGATAATTCAAATGCCTGCTCACATTTGAGATTGGGCAAGCCTTCAATTTCAAGGATGCGACCGGAGAAGATATTCTTTTTGCCTTCTTTTGCCACGGTTAAGTCACCGGTTTGCAAGGCGGCGTAGGGAATCGCGTTGACAAGATCACGCAGCGTAATACCCGGCTGCATTTCTCCCTTGAATCGAACCAGCACTGATTCAGGCATATCCAGTGGCATGACGCCGGTGGCGGCCGCAAAGGCAACCAGGCCGGAACCTGCCGGGAAAGAGATGCCAAGCGGGAACCGGGTGTGAGAATCACCGCCGGTACCGCATGTATCCGGCAACAGCATCCGGTTCAACCAGGAATGTATAATGCCGTCGCCTGGTCGCAAGGCAACACCACCGCGGGTCTGGATAAAATCAGGTAGCGTATGGTGAGTCACGACGTCGACCGGTTTGGGATAGGCGGCGGTATGACAGAATGACTGCATAACCAGATCAGATGAAAACCCGAGACAGGCCAGGTCTTTTAATTCATCTCGCGTCATGGGCCCGGTGGTGTCCTGTGAACCAACCGTTGTCATTTTGGGTTCGCAATACGTACCGGGACGGATACCTTCTACACCACATGCGCGACCAACCATTTTCTGGGCAAGTGTGAAACCCTTGCTGGATACGGTAGCCGGTACGGGCTTTCTGAACAGGTCGGTTTGACCAAGGCCCAGCGCCTCACGGGCACGTTCGGTAAGACCGCGACCAATGATCAATGGAATACGACCACCGGCCTGTACTTCATCAATAATGATTTCAGTCTTGAGTTTGAATTCACACAGCACTTCATCGGTGTCGTGATTCTTGATAACGCCTTCATAAGGATAGATGTCGATCACATCACCCATGTTCATTTTGGTGACATCACATTCAATCGGCAGCGCACCGGCGTCTTCCATGGTATTAAAAAAGATCGGTGCAATCTTGCCCCCCAGGCAAAAACCACCGTCGCGTTTGTTGGGAATGAAAGGAATATCATCACCCATGTGCCACAGTACCGAGTTGGTCGCCGACTTTCTGGAAGAACCGGTACCGACCACGTCACCGACGTACGCGAGTGGGTGGCCTTTTTCCTTTAATTTCTCGATAGTCGTGATAGGACCAATCTCACCTTGCTTGTCAGGTGTGATGCCATCGCGCTCCATTTTCAACATGGCCAGGGCATGTAACGGGATATCAGGACGTGACCAGGCATCAGGCGCGGGTGACAGGTCATCGGTATTGGTTTCGCCGGTAACCTTGAATACTGTGACGGTAATCTTTTCAGCCAGCTTGGGCTTGCTTGTAAACCATTCACCATCGGCCCACGATTGCATAATTTGTTTGGCAAATTCGTTACCTGCGCCGGCCTTTTCGTTTACATCATAAAAGGCATCAAACATGAGCAGGGTTTTGGAGAGCGCTTTGACAGCGGTTGGCGCCAGTTCGTCATTATCAAGACAGTCAACCAGCGGCGAGATATTGTAACCACCCAGCATGGTGCCGAGCAGTTCCGTTGCCTTTACCTTGTCAATTAACGGCGACGTGGCTTCACCCTTGGTAATAGCAGCCAGAAAGCCGGCCTTGACGTAAGCAGCCTCATCCACACCTGCAGGAATACGGTAGGTCAGTAATTCGAGGATGAAGTCCTCTTCACCCGCGGGCGGGTTTTTCAATAATTCAACTAATGCAGCGGTTTGTTCCGCATCCAGTGGCTTCGGAACAACTCCCATATCGGCACGTTCCTGAACATGTTCACGATAAGCTTCAAGCAAAACGATTCTCCTGTATTTAAAACTAAAGGGGGATGCCTGATTTCCGCATCGAAGGGGCGGCTATTATAAGGAATATCGATGCAATTTTTAAGGGCTTGTTTGCCCTGCAACATAAAATTAATATTGGTCGGAATCGATAATTCCACCACCCAGACAGACAGAATCTTTATAAAAAACAATAAATTGCCCGGGAGTGATGGCGCGCTGCGAGTTTTCAAAGCGAACTCGGAACTGCCCGTTTTGCTCAGATTCGATAACACAGGGCTGGTCGGCCTGCCGATAGCGGATTTTCGCCTCGCAAGAGTACGGCAGGGTGGGTTGTTGTCCTGTAATCCAGTTAATTCCCGACGCGAGCAGGGTTTGCGAATGCAATAGCGGGTGATCATGGTCCTGGGCGACGATAAGGGTGTTAGCGCCGATATCCTTGCTCACGACGTACCAGGGTGATTCGCCGTACCCACTGACCCCGCCAATTCCCAGTCCCTGGCGCTGCCCCAGCGTGTAATAAAATACGCCCTCATGTTCGCCAATGACCTTGCCCTCGGTAGTCTTGATTGGCCCGGGATCCGGCGGAATATAGCGCTGCAGGAACTGACGAAACGGCTGCTCACCAATGAAACAAATGCCGGTACTGTCTTTTTTGTCATACGTCACGAGACCGGCCTGCTCAGCCAATTCGCGTACGCGCGGTTTTTCCAGTTCACCAACGGGAAATGTTGATTTACGCAATTGCGCCTGGTTCAGGCGACAGAGGAAGTAGCTTTGGTCCTTGTTCGGATCCAGCCCCTTCAGTAATTCAAACTGGTCGTTGTGATGATGAATCCTGGCATAGTGCCCGGTTGCGATTTGTTCAGCACCCATTTGCTCTGCGTGTTCAAGGAATGCCTTGAATTTGATTTCCTGGTTACACAGTACATCGGGATTGGGGGTCCGGCCTCGCTTGTATTCGCTGAGAAAATTCCTGAAGACCCGGTCCCAGTAATCCGCTGACAGATCCACCGTGTTGAGAGGTATTTCGAGCTTGTCGCACACATGCATGGCATCCTCGACATCCGCTTCCCACATGCAGGCACCATCTTCCGACTGATCTTCCCAGTTCTTCATAAACAATGCCTCGACGTTACAGCCCTGTTGCTTAAGCAATAGCGCTGTCACCGATGAATCCACACCACCGGAAACGCCAACAATAATTTTCCTGTTCTGTAGCGACATTAAGTCAATTGATCGTGCAGCAATGCGAGCGGATAACGCTGACCGTCAAGGTAGTCATTGATGCATTCCATCACCATTGGACTTCGCATTCGTTGCTGTTCCTGTTCTAACTCCGCAGTCGTTAGCCAGGCAGCCCTGACGATACCGTCGTCTAATGCCTGGTCCTCGTATTGATGCGTGCAGTGACCGGAAAAACAAAAACGCAGGTAGGTAATGTCGGGGTCATTCTGGCTGGGGTAGAGGTATACGCCCACTAACGCAGTCGGTTCAAATTCCCGGGCAGTCTCTTCAAGCACCTCGCGTTTAACAGCCTCCAGCAGGTTTTCACCCTGTTCAAGATGCCCGGCTGGCTGATTGAATACCAGTTTGCCGGCAATTTCCTCTTCGACCAGCAGGAACCTGCCATTATCTTCGACGACAGCAGCTACCGTTGTATTTGGTTTCCATTGCATTGTTTTTCCTTTCAGGTCAGGATTATGGCTAAACATTTCAAGTAAGTGGCCGATGTATTACTGAATATCGTGTTGCCACTACTTGAATTAATTGCTTAGTGAGCAGTATTTATCATCAATATGAGTAATTCGCATAAAAGTATACATGTCGCCGGTATGCTAATCACGCTGGCCGCGCTATGGTTATTATTATCCGGACATTACACCGTGCTGGTGACGAGTCTCGGCATGCTGTCGGTTATCCTGACGGGGTGGCTCAGTGCGCGCATGGGGTTACTTGAATATGAACAACCGGATGTATTCCGCCAGACAGTGCGTTCAGTACCTTATGGTTTCTGGTTATTGAAAGAAATCATTCTTTCCAATATTGACGTTATCAAACGTATCCTGAATCCTGAACTACCAATCAGCCCCCAGGTTGTCCTGCTACCTTCTACCCAGACCGATGAACTGGCAAGGGTGGCCTACGCCAATTCGATAACATTGACCCCTGGTACAATTTCTATTGATGTAGAGGGCAAGTTTATTGAAATACATGCCCTCAGCGAGAGTGGTGTTGAAGGTTTAATGAGCGGAGAAATGGATAAGCGCATTACTGCTGTTGAGGATAGAGGTTATGCTTGAGATCGCTACCGGCCTCGTCCTGCTTGCCATGTTGATGGCGCTTTTTTATGCCATTCTTGGTAAAACGGTTTACGATATGATTCTTGCCGCTAATATCTTCGGTACCATCACGGTGTTGTTTATATCTGTTTACGGTTTTATGACCGAGCGACCCGAATTTCTGGATATCGCGATTGTTTATGCACTTATTAATTTTGTCGCAACGATCGCCATTTTAAAATTCTTCGAATACGGTGACATGGGCAGAAGCTCGCATCTGTCAGACGGCGGGGATATCTAGTCATGTCCGACTTAATTCAATACCTGGCTGGTGCACTGGTTTTACTTGGTAGCCTTGTTGTCCTGGTTGGTTTAATTGGTGTTTATCGTATGCCTGACTTTTACACACGACTGCATGCTGCCAGTATCGTCGATACGCTTGGTACCATGTTGATAATCCTTGGTCTTGTGCTGATAGCAGGGTTAAGCCTGGTCAGTGTGAAGTTAATCCTGATCATGCTGTTTATTTTGATCACAACACCGGCAGCGGCGCATGCGCTTGCCAAGTCGGCACTGCATGGCAAACTGGAACCACAGCTGGAAGGTAAAAAGTCATGAACGATACATTTGTCGACTTTTGCCTGCTGGTGCTACTGGTGATTGCCGCTCTGGCTGTACATAGACAACGTAAGTTGTTTAACGCTGTTATGCTTACCGCTATTTACAGTTTGCTTTGTGCGTCGCTGTTCGTTTGTCTGGATGCGGTGGACGTTGCTTTTACTGAAGCGGCCGTTGGGGCCGGTATTGCAACCATCCTTTTCCTGGGCACGCTAGCGGTGACCAGCGATGTTGAAAAACCGCAGAAGCATGTCAACTGGCCGGGACTGCTTCTGGTATTGATCACGGGCGCATTGTTGGACTATGGCGTTTCTGACATGCCCGCATTCGGGCTGGCATCCAATCCCGTGCATACATATCTGGGAGGTACATACATACAACAATCTGCCGTAGATATCGGTGTCCCCAACCTGGTGACTTCTGTGCTTGCCAGTTACCGTGGCTATGACACGCTGGGCGAAACAGCCGTGATTTTTACCGCCGGTATTGCTGTATTAATGTTGCTTGGACGTGGAAAACACGACGAAGAGGCGAAGAACTAATGGAACATCACCTGGTATTACATGTTGTTGCCCGGTTGTTAATACCGTTAATCATGTTGTTTGCATTATACGTGCAGTTTCATGGCGACTATGGTCCGGGTGGTGGTTTCCAGGCAGGGGTCATCTTTGCCGTTGGCTTTATTCTATATGGCCTGATATGGGGCGTTGAAAGACTGAGAAAGGTAGTGAGTCCAACCATACTTCGCATTTTGTCTGCAAGCGGCGTGTTAATCTACGCGGCCGTGGGTGTGGCCAGTATGTTAAATGGTGGCGAGTTCCTCAACTACAGTGTCCTTGTTGACGACCCGGTATCCGGCCAGCACATCGGCATCCTGATTATCGAGTTTGGTGTTGGACTCACCGTTGCCTCAACCATGACTATACTTTTTTACGCCTTTGCCCGACCCTGATTAACTGCTGGGGTTATCCTGCTCAAGCTTTTTAATATCAGGGTTGGCCCAACTGCCCTGGATTGAATACTGATAACTCAGTATCTTGTTGATCTCTTCCGGAATCGATTTAAACACCTCACCCGCAAGGAATATGGCGGTGCCTATGCCTATGCCTATCGGGCCAAACAGGGCTCCGGCAACGGGTATGCTGCTGGAAATCTTGGGCATGACGGTGGCGACCTGGTCATAGTCTTTGGCGACAAAACCGGTTCGTCCGCTAATGTAGATATCAGCAGCGGGCGCTAAAATGCGTAAGTCATTAGTATAGGCCTCGCCGTTCTGAAGCAGGAAGTTACCCTCTATGCGATCAAATGCAAACCCTTCCTCAAACAGGTCGCTGAAATCAAGGGATAAACGACGTGGTAATGTTGTGATACTGAGCAGGCCAAGCAACCTGCCAGCTGATGGATTCAGGTCGATTAACTGGCCTTTACCAACGTCGACACCCAGGTCGCCTTCTACCTTGTCGATATCAAATTTTACCGGGCTATCCAGCCAGTTCAGTTTCATTTTGAAACTTGATGCCGCATCTTCGATATTAGGTCTTTCGCCGCTCATGGTTTGCATCAGCGCTGCCAGGGAGTCGGTTTCGATGTCAGATTCGATACTGGTCTGGTCGATATCATTGGTTTGCGTCCAGTTGCCACTGGTGTTAATCGTCATACCAGGCTTGGAAAAATCCAGACTGGTAATCTCGATACGATCAGGCTGGTTGCTGGTTAACAGGCGCGCAGTGCCAAGTTGTCTTTCATGGAAAACAAAGTCATTTACGCTAACATCCAGTTCAGGTATTGAATTGATAGTGATTTTTTTACTGCCCGGTTTTGCATTCTCCTGTTTTCTAATCACAAGGCGCTCAAGTTGCATGGCCAGTTTTTTATCAGCTGTTGGCGTTGAGCCAGTGTAAGTTGCCCGACCACTGATATCGTCTCCCTGAAAACCAATTTGCCATTCCGGTTGCGTGTGTTTCACAGTCAATGAAGTGTCGGTATAGGACTGGTTTAATATTTTCAGATCTGCAATATCCAGATCCAGGGACAGGCTACGCCCAGGTGTATTAATTGCCGCATTCGGTTTGCGCTTGCTGTTGAAAAATTTAAACCAGTTACCAACGTCGAGTTTGTCGATAGTACCCCGGACCACAATGTCTTCTGCAGCAAGCTGATCGCGCGGCATTTTCTTGCCTACATCAACCTCGATTTTATCCATTTTAAAGTCACTACTGTTGTCCACATAAAGACTTGGGAACAGGAAATTATCATAGAGAAAGTCTATCTGGTTTATCCTGGTCCCGGTCATCGTGGTTTTTATTGTTAATGGTCTTGTGGAAGTAGCATCCTTGCCGACCGGTTCCGGTAGTGCTATCGATATACCCTCGAGGGGAGAAGCAATGACGATATTACGACTAAGTTGTCCATCCGGGTCCCGGATGCTCTCTATTGCGACCGACCACTTGCTGCCGCCTTCGAAATAATCAAACAGGGAGTGTTTCTGGTTCAATAAGGCGGGGAAGAAACCACCCAGTTCCTGGATGATAAAGACCTTATCTGCCTCGCCACTAACGATAAACTTACTGCGACCATCTTTCTTGTCATCAAAAGGGACATCGATTGATACGGGCCTGCCATGGTATAGCGCGGTTATATTGTCACCCCATGCAGCTGAACGATTAAACTGTATACTGCCGTTCATGTCCGTCAGGCCGAGTCCGGGCAGTTCCGTCTCCAGCATTGTATCGTTGAAGCTGATATTGCCATCAACACTTTTTTTGCCACCCCCCAGCGGTATATCGAGTTTAATGTCCAAATCGAAAGTGCCAACTATCTGTCTTTGTGAAAAATCATACAGGCCACGGTTTTTGCGAAGTGGGCTTTGCGTTATGAACAGGGGCAGGTTGCGCGTATGGCCTGACAGCGATCCGTCTATGAAGATGTGACGTTTACCTTGACTAATATCCGGTATCCGGGCGTTGACTTGTGCGATGCTGGCATCGAAAACATATCCACTACTTGAGTTAATGAAAAGGTCATCATTTTCCATCACAACCTGCGCCGTCAGTTGATCTACATAAGGCCAGCCTTCCATATAGTTAATGGTTGCGTCTGAAATATTCAGTAAGGCCTTGAACAGTCCTTCATCCTCACGGAATGGAAACTTGTTTGCCGTGCCCCTGAAAATGACATCACAGGAGTTCAGCGTTCCGCCAACGAGCGCATTTGGCGCCCATTTTAAGAACTTCGGGTGAGTTTGCAGTGGCAGCAAGGAGGGGAGTTTTTCTATGCTGGACTCCGAAATACGTCCAATCAAATCGAAATAGGGCGCCTCGCTATCAAGCCTGATATCTCCGGAAAGCTCAATCGGCATTGCCTCGAGAACAAACGATAACGTATCAATATCAATGGTTGGCGTATCTTCCATTTTGAGGGAAAGCGATGCTTTCAATTGTTCGAGCTTTTTATCCTCCTTATAAAACTTGCCAAGTCTGAGAACTGCGGCCTGACTGTTAATCGCAAGACGCAATTCCTTACCGTCAAAGCCAATTTGCCCATTGACATTATCAACGGCTAACTGGCTTTGTATATGTTTTAGCGCCAGCTGTTGTGCCTGTGTTTGAAAAGTAAACACTTCAGACTGGTTTGTGCTGAAATTTTTGATCTCGGTATTGGCAAGATCGCCTGATACCGATGAAGCATCTACTCCCTTAAGCGATGCAATCGGCAAGGTTTGACTGTAGATTAGTGGCGGTACTATATCCTGCAAACGAATAAACGAGAGTTTTGCATCAACAAGATAATTGTTCTCTGCGGCATGCCTTCTTAACAAAAGTTCATGGTTTGAAGCGGGCCATAAACCATTTGCAGTTTTGACATTCTCCAGACCAAACTGCAATAACCAATCCTGTTCACCTTGCCTTGTTGCCTCCAGTACGATTTCAGCAGATTGTATGTTGTTCTGATAATTACCTGCTACCAGTACAACCCCGTCGAGTCCGGCATCGGCAGTGATATCCAACAGCTTGCCAGCTTTCCATTGTGTCCATAGCTTGAGATCGAGAAATCCGCGTTCTATGTCCACGGCTGTGTTCTCAACGACACTGTCAACGTTTACCTGGTTGGCTTCAATGTACAACACCCCATCCCAGTCAGCTTCCAGCGGATTGCCGAGCATGTCCATTCGCAAGATCACACTCTTGCCATAGGAAGCGGGAAGGTTTACTGAAGCATCAAGCTGTCTGCGACCATCATCGTTTTTTAAAGCAACACGAACCTGTTCGAAATGTTTGAGCGGGGCGCCGCTCTTGTTGTCTGTCCAGTCGATAGTCGCGTCTTCAAGAATGATATAACGCTGCTTCAATAACCACTCTGTTAATGCCGGGTTAGCTTGCTGTCCGGAGCTGCCTTGCACTGTCTGATTGCTTAAACTGATAGTGCCATCTTCATGGCGCGTAAGGGAAAGTGTTAAGCCTGCTATCGCCAGGTGTTGTGGAATGATTTCGCCACTCCACAGGCTTGAAAAAATATCAATACCTAGACTGGCTGAATCGAAACGCACAATACGCTGTTTGCCATTCTGCTCAAGTAAATCAATATCCGTTAAACGCAAGTTAGGGACCCAACCGGTCCAATCGGCACTGATGTCATTAATGACAACAGGATAGTCCATGTAGTCACTTACCCATGCCTGGATATTTTCCTTATATGAACCTATACCCGGGAGGGCCAGCCTGGCGGCGGTGACAAGTACAGCGGACAGGATTAGTAGTGTGGCAACCGTATACCACAGCAAGTGATAACAGCTGGTTAGAAACCTATTCATCAAAATCTGGTTCAGAGCAGTACGATGTCGTACTGTTCCTGCGTATACAGAGTCTCAACCTGAAATGTAATTGGACGGCCAATAAATGCTTCAAGTTCTGCAACACTGTCTGATTCATCATCAAGTAATAAATCGACCACTTTTTGAGAGGCAACAACAAGCAACTTGTTTGCGTCAAATTGTCTGACTTCACGCAGGATTTCCCTGAATATTTCGTAACAAATCGTCTCGGTCGTCTTGATACTGCCACGGCCATCACAGGCTGGACAGGGCTCACACAGTATGTGTTCAAGACTTTCGCGGGTACGCTTGCGTGTCACCTGTACCAGCCCCAGTGATGTCATTTCACTGAGCGTGGTTTTGGCATGGTCCTTCTCCACGTTTTTTTCAAGTGCGCGTAATACCTGTCTTGAGTGCTCCGGTTCCTGCATGTCGATAAAATCGATGATAATTATACCGCCAAGGTTTCTTACCTTGAGTTGCCGGGCGATGGTTTGTGCCGCTTCGAGGTTGGTTTTAAATATGGTTTCTTCCTGGTTGCGATGCCCAACAAACGCACCGGTATTCACATCGATGGTCGTCATTGCCTCGGTTTGGTCAATGATCAGATAGCCACCCGACTTTAACTGCACTTTATTTTTCAGTGAGCGTTGTATCTCGTCATCAACCGAATACAGATCAAGTATCGGATGGCTGCCGGTATAGTATTCGATTCGTCCAAGGAACTCGGGAATAAAATGTTTGGAAAACTCCATGACACGCTGGTACGTTTCCTTGGAGTCAATGCGTACTTTTTCTATTTCACTGTGAACCAGGTCGCGCATGGTACGCATGACTAATGGCAAATCCTCATAAACCAACGCCGGCGGAAACGTGTTCTTGGCGCGTACCATGGTTGAATCCCAGATTTTTCGCAGAAATTCGATATCTCGGTAGAGTTCTTCTTCTGAAACATTTTCGGCCGCAGTTCTGACGATAAAGCCGCCGCGATTAAGGATTTCAGACTCGCGCATGGCGCCATGTAGTACGACATTGTCCTCATTGCCCACGGCCAGTCTGGCAATGCCGGACTGGTACCCAAGTATGATGTTGCGTAGCCGCTCACGTTCTTCTTCAACCTCTATTCGTTGTGAAATACCGATAGATGCGTATTCAGGAATAAATACGATATATCTTGAAGGAATAGATAAGCGTGTGGTTAATCGTGCGCCTTTGCTGCCTATTGGGTCCTTGATGACCTGCACCAGGATTTCCTCGCCTTCCTTCAGAATGGATTCGATCGGTTGTGGTTGTTCCGGCTCCGGTATATCGGTGACGATCTCGTCCTGGTTATTAACGACGATATCCGACGTATGGAGAAAGCCCGTTCGTTCCAGGCCAATATCGATGAATGCGGCCTGCATGCCGGGAAGCACGCGCGAAACCCTGCCCTTGAAAATATTGCCAACCAGACCCCGTTTCAGGGTACGCTCGATATATACCTCCTGCAGTACACCGTTTTCGACAACGGCGACCCGTGTCTCCTGCGGAGTGACGTTGATAAGAATTTCTTCGCTCATGGCCGGCTGTAGCTGGGTAATTGGTTTATGCCGAGTACGGATACAGTATATCGTTACTGTACGGTATTTGCCCAGCGCGGAAATAGTTGATTCTACGTCAATTACTGGCCGCAACCGCAGTTGCAGCATACACTAGGCAACATGAAATTTGATGGTTTACGTGCACTGGTTCCCGATTCGGCATTAATCCTGGACGAGGAATCACGGCGCGTTTACGAATGCGATGGCCTGTCGGCACACCGCGCAATACCGGGATGCGTGGTTTTGCCGGAGACCATTGAGCAGGTTCAGGCCGTATGCCGCTATTGCTTTGATAACGATATACCCGTAGTAGCACGAGGGGCAGGCACTGGTTTGTCGGGAGGAGCCATGCCGCACGAGAACGGTGTGTTGTTGAGTCTGGCCAGATTCGACCAGATTCTTGAAATGGATGCCGAGGCCGGGTTGGCCCGGGTCCAGCCCGGGGTGCGCAACCTGGCCATTTCGGAAGCTGCCGCACCATTTGGTCTTTATTATGCTCCCGATCCCTCGTCACAAATTGCCTGCACGATCGGCGGTAACGTGGCTGAAAATTCGGGTGGTGTCCACTGCCTTAAATACGGGTTGACGGTACACAATATCCTGCAGCTAAAGCTGGTTACCATCGAGGGAGAACTAATCACAATTGGCAGTCATGCGCTGGATAGTGCTGGTTATGACTTGTTGGCGTTAATGACCGGTTCCGAGGGCATGCTCGGTATCCTGGTCGAGGTCACAGTGAAACTGCTGGTAAAACCGTCGTTTAACAGGGTTATTCTGGCGGCATTCGATGATGTAGAAAAAGCCGGTAGTAGCGTGGCAGGCATTATTGCTGAGGGAATTATCCCGGCAGGCCTGGAGATGATGGACCGTGCCGGCATCAGGGCAGTAGAGGATTTTGTGCATGCCGGTTATCCGGTGGACGCCGAGGCGATCCTGCTGTGTGAAATTGATGGTACAGAGCAACAGGTAAGCAGTGAACTGGAAGAAGTTTCAGTGTTGTTAAAAAAGTATGGTGCTACCGAGGTTCGCGTTGCCAGGGATGATGCAGAATCCACCCTGTTCTGGGCAGGGAGAAAAGCGGCTTTTCCTGCGGTTGGCAGAATATCACCCGACTATTACTGCATGGATGGAACGATACCGCGCAAACATCTCGCTGAAGTGTTATCGGGAATTGGCGCCTTGTCTGAAAAGTACGGACTGGCGGTCGTCAATGTCTTTCATGCAGGTGATGGCAATCTGCATCCATTAATTTTGTACGACGTGGCAAATGCGGGCGAGCTGGAGCGTGCTGAACAGTTTGGTAGCGAGATATTACAACTCTGTATCAGCAAGGGTGGCACGATTACCGGCGAACATGGCGTAGGCATAGAGAAGATCAACGAGATGTGTATCCAGTTCAACCAGGATGAATTAAACCAGTTTCACGCAGTCAAGGCGGTGTTTGATCAAAAAGGGCTATTGAACCCGGGCAAGGCTGTACCCACGTTAAATCGCTGTGCCGAGTTCGGTGCCATGCATGTGCATCGCGGTGAAGAGAAGTTTCCTGAACTGGAACGTTACTAGCGTCAGTAAGACATCACATGCAAGCTATAACGGAACAGTTCGTCGACCAGATAACGCAAGCGACCGCTGCCGGTACTACAGTACGCATCGTCGGTGGCAACAGTAAGGCTTTTCTTGGCAACGTCAGTAACGGCTCCCCCCTTGAGACGACTGCTTATCATGGCATCATCAGCTACGAGCCAACGGAACTCTACATCACAGTCAGATCCGGTACACCTGTCAGCGAGGTTGAACAGGTATTATTACAATCACGGCAAATGCTCGCTTTTGAACCACCCAGGCATTCCGAAAGAACAACGATTGGCGGCATCATTGCAAGTGGGCTGAGCGGACCACGTAGGCCTTACGCAGGTTCAGCAAGGGATTTTATTCTGGGTATTACCTGCCTTAATGGTCGAGGTCAGTTATTACGTTTTGGTGGCCAGGTAATGAAAAATGTTGCCGGTTATGATCTTTCCCGCCTGCTAACAGGTTCATTTGGTACGCTTGGCGTAATCCTGGATGTGACGTTGAAGGTGTTGCCAATACCTGAGCATGAGATAACCTGCAGCATGAAAATGTCATTACCGCAGGCGAGACAAAAGCTGATTGACATATCGCGCCAGGCCATTCCCGTCACCGCGGCAGCCTATGAAAATGAAACGCTTCGCATCAGGTTGTCCGGCAAGAAAGTACTACTGGATGAAACAACTGGCTTGCTAAACATGCAAGTCGATCAGGATAGTCATTCCTTCTGGCAGCAACTTCGCGATCACAAACATGGTTTGTTTGAAACTGCACAGGACTGCTGGCGCTTGTCTTTACCTGTAACTGCCAACCCGGAGTTTAATGACGAAGCATTTATCCTTGACTGGGGTGGGGCACAATACTGGTTATCATCAGCGCGCAGCGCAGAAGCGATCTTCCAACAGGCGCAGGAACTGGGAGGCAGCGCAACGCTGTTTTGCAATAACTCGAAGCAACAGGCATGTTTCCAACCACTTGCTGCTGCCGTGCACAGGTTACATGAAGGACTCAAACAGGCGTTTGACCCACAGCGGGTGTTAAATCCCGGAAAAATGTACGCGGGGTTATGAACTGAACATGCAGGCTGAACTCAAGGAATCAATCAGGAATACCGCCGCAGGCGCCGAGGCTGAACGCATACTGCGTGCCTGTGTCCATTGTGGTTTTTGTACGGCAACCTGTCCAACCTACCGGTTACTAGGTGACGAACTCGATGGACCGCGAGGCCGAATTTACCTGATTAAGTCCATGCTTGAGGGTAAGTCTGCCAGTGATAACACGCTGCAACATCTCGATAGATGTCTTACCTGTCGTGCATGTGAAACGACATGTCCGTCGGGCGTAGAGTATGGTCGCTTGCTGGATGTGGGCAGGCATTATGCAGAACAGCAGGTTTCAAGGTCACTGTCCGATAGACTGTTTCGCGCATTGCTACTCGCTGTTTTGCCACATAGAAATCGATTTGCAGCGTTGCTGACAATAGGCAGGCTATTTCGACCACTACTGCCTGCATCGTTGAAAAAAAAGGTGCCGGAAAAAGAGCGTGCAACAGTTTTTCCTCCGGCAAATAAGCACGTTCGCAAGGTCGTGTTACTGGAAGGCTGTGTTCAATCCTCGCTATCACCTTCAATTAATGCGGCTACCCGGGCTTTACTGGATCGGCTTGACATAGAAGTGGTCCATGTTAACGAAGAGCAATGCTGCGGTGCGCTCGGACACCACATGAACGCGACCGAACAGGCGTTGGCGTTTATGCGAGCCAATATTGATGCGATGAGTCCGCTACTGAATGAACCCGATGTAGAGGCAATTGTGTCTACAGCCAGTGGCTGTGGCGTGCACCTTAAAGACTACGGTTATTATTTTCGTGAAGACCAGGATTATTTTGACAGGGCGCAGGCACTGTCTGTAAAAACCAGGGACATAGCGGAAGTTATTAATGACAGCGACCTAACGAATTTGCGCCTGAAGCCTACTGCATTGCGAGTTGCATTTCAAAGTCCCTGTACCTTGCAACACGGACAAAAATTAAATGGAGTGGTTGAAAAGATACTGCAACAACTGGGTGCAAAGTTAACCAGGGTAGAAAATGATTTTCTTTGTTGTGGCTCTGCTGGCGTCTATTCCTTGTTGCAAGCGTCCATTTCCGAACGCGTTAGGGAGGAAAAGCTGGTGACGCTGTTACAAGACACACCCGACGTAATCCTGACAGCGAACATTGGTTGTCTTACCCACCTCAACCAGTCAAGCCCGGTACCGGTCAGACACTGGGTTGACTATGTAGCCAGCAACCTGGAACCGATAAATGGTTAACAGTATGCATTGCTCATCATTATTCAATGATGAGCATATTCTCGTCTTCTTCTTCCAGGAAAAATTCGTCAAAATCCGAACTAGGCGGGTTGCCATCGTAAACGAGGAATTCACGCTGCTGTAGATACGCCTCTCGTGTGAACACGTAGGGATCGATAGCTGCCTGGTCACGAATGTTTGATGCTTCAAGAAGATTAGAGCGGGTGTTAACGATATTCAGGGCCGTTACCGGGAATAACACGATACTTGACGCATAAAACAGAGGGTTGGTCAAAATAGAGGATGGAATATCTGTTGTATCACGTACCGTATTAGGGCCGAGCAGTGGCACGTAAAGATAAGAACCCCTGTCCACACCCCAGACGGCAAGTGTCTGACCAAAGTCCTCATTGTGAGCCGGCATATCGATGCCCGTAGAGACGTCAAACAAGCCACCAATACCCGCGGTTGAGTTGTAGAGAAATCGTAACGAGTCCTGTAGCCCCTGGTCCCATTTGCCCTGCAGGAAGTCATTTAGTATCACATTCAAGTAGGCCAGGTTATTAAAAAAATTGGTAACTGCTTTACGCACAGGTTCTGGTGTTACATCAGTATACGCTTCGGCGACTGGCTTAATAACGGCTTTATCAAGTGATTCGGTAAAGTTGAAAGAAGCACGGTTAGCAGATTCAAAATTATCAGCAGTAGTGACATCATTGTTTGCCGTTGTGGTGGCACAGCCCTGTGCAAGAAGAAGTGTCGCTCCAATTAGCAGTATATTGGCGTATTTTACAATGAGGGTTACTGACATGTTGTTTCTCTCTGACAGGCGGTTAAATTTTGTTTGAGATATTGACACAGCTTGCGACTGGAAACAATTTATAGTTGGACGTGAGCAGGATTTTAATCTTGCTGTAATGCTGCTATTTTTGCTCGAATATCCTTAACCAGGCTGTCATAGCCTCTTTCGCGAATAACAGCACCGTATTCTGCTCTTTTCAGAGAGAGATCATTGACGCCATTGGCGATAACGCTGATGATTTTCCACGTGTCGCCATAGCTTTGCACAATGTAATCCAGGGCCACGGTTTCTTCTCCCTCGGCCAGTAGTTCAGTTTTAACCAGGTTGCGCTGCTTTCTCAATCCTTCAACAGCGACAACGCTAAAACGATGGTTGCCATAACTGTCAAAACGGCTGGCGTAGGTTGCCCTGGTTAACTGCCTGAATAATTCAATAAACTCAGCTTGCGCCTGTTGATCCATTTCTTTCCAGTAGCGACCCAGAATCACCTTGCAGATTAGCGCCACATCAAAATTATCATTGATAACCGGTACAAGTTTGTCATAGCGCCCACTGAACCCCAGATCCTCTCCCTGTTTCATGTTTTCAAGCAGGGCGCTGTGTAAACGGTCAACGGGCGAGGCTATTGCTACTTCATCCACGGCAAAGGCCGATCGCATCAGTAGCAATATTACTGCCAGTGCTGGCAGGATACGGCGGTGTGTAAATCCTGTAAATGTCATGTTCAGTACTTGCTATTTACGCAGTCTTGTAACTATTGAGTGTCAAAAATGAATAATGTTGCATTATTTATAGGCACGGCCTTTCCAACTTGCTCCCTTGCCAAAGTAATGTTGAAAGGCAGAGTCCCAGGTCATGACCAGGTAAAGTATGCCCGCGAATGGCAGGCCCAGACTGTATGCAGGTGGCAACCCGTAATAGCGCAGGGTTGGCAGGTAGCAGATAACCTGCAGAAACAGCGTGATTATGCCGCAAACGAACACAGCAGGCTGACTACTTACCAACGCCAGCAAGGGCAGCATAAAGGCGGCGATCATAAGCAAGGTGCAAACAGCCAGTAACAAAGGTGAATAGAACAACTGGGTATAGGCCGTGCGTGTGACCATTATCCAGATGGTTGCCAGGTCTTCGTAGCTGCGGATACTGTATACAGAATGGCTCAGCCCGGTCCATATGCGATTGCCCGCTTTTTTAACCTGACTGGCGAGACTGCAATCGTCAATCAAGGCATCCTTGATGCATGCAAAGCCGCCAAGATCTTCCAGTATGTCAGCTTGTAACCAGATGAAGCCGCCGGCTGCTGCAGCCATTCGATGTTGTTGCTGATTGGATAAATGGAACGGGTAGAGCAGCTTGAAGAAGAAAATAAAGGCAGGCATTAAAAACCTTTCCCATGTTGTTTCCATTTTCAGGTGCGCCATTAGAGACAGCATTTGTAGCCTGTCGCTGGTTACCTTTTCAGCAACACTGGCTATCAGGCCGGGTTTGAGCATGATGTCAGCATCGAGCAGGATCAGGTTTGTTGTACTAACGTGTTTACTGCCCTGCTCGAGCGCCCAGAGTTTACCGCTCCAGCCATCAGGCAATGCCTGTCCGGGAATAATCGTAAGGTCGTCCAGTTGCACAGATAACGCTTTCTGTGCGGTACCATCGGTTGATTGGTCGTCAACGAGAACAACTTTCAGCCCATGGCCCTGTTGTTTGAGAGCGGTCAGTGTTTGCGCAATACTGTCTGCCTCGTTCCTGGCAGGAATCAGTACGGTAATATCGGATAAATCTACATCAGCAGATTCTGGACTGGCATCCAGCGTTTCTGTTGTTGCCCAGGGTCGCCACGGTAGTAGCAGTATTGCCAGCCAGATAAACAATCCTGGCAGGAACGCCAGGAGAGTTAATGTCATCAGGCTACTTGCTTGCTTTTATTGGTTCCGCAACTACGGCTGGTTTGGCTTCCTTGTCCTACAAGCGTCGGTCTGGAAACGGCATCATCATCATAAAGAACCGGTAATTCCGGTGCCATTTCGCCTTCTGTTCTTGGGCCTTTGAGGAATACCTTGAAGGCCTTTAAGGGAGAAGTAAATGTATCGTCAACCGCGGTTGCTTCATAACCACAGTGGACCATACAGCTGGTGCATTTTGGATTTCGACCGGTGCCGTAGTTTTGCCATTCGGTTTCTTCCATCAGTGCCTTGAAGCTGGGCGCATAGCCTTCACCAACCAGCAGGTAACAGGGCTTTTGCCAGCCGAACACATTACGAGTCGGGTTGCCCCATGGCGTACACTGGTAAGTCTGGTTACCAGCGAGGAAATCCAGATACAGCGAGGACTGGTTAAAACGCCAGTTCTTGCCAACGCCAAGTTTAAAGATGTTCCTGAACAGTTGTTTACTTTCTTCCTTCTTCAGGAACACATCCTGTTTAGGTGCACGTTCATAATTGTAGCCTGGCGATATCGTGACGCCTTCAACGCCAAGCTCCATTGCCATATCCATAAATTCTGATACTTCTTCTGCAGACTCACCCTGAAACAGCGTGCAATTGATGGTGACACGAAAGCCTTTTTGTATAGCCAGCTTGATCACGTTGATCGCCTTGTCGAACACGCCATCCTGACAAACTGATGTGTCGTGGCGTTCACGATTGCCATCAAGATGTATTGAGAAGGTCAGATAAGGGGAGGGTGTATATTCATCAATATGCTTTTTCAGCAGAATGGCATTGGTGCAAAGATAAACAAATTTCTTACGCTCAATGAATCCATCAACGATTTGTCGCATTTCCTTATGAATCAGCGGCTCACCACCGGCAATAGACACAACCGGGGCCCCACATTCGTCGATCGCATTCATGCATTCATCATAGCTGAGTCGCTTGTCGAGGATTTCCTTGGGGTAATCAATTTTGCCACAGCCAGCACAGGCCAGGTTGCATCGAAACAGTGGTTCAAGCATCAAAACCAGGGGATATTTTTCCTGGCGTCGCAGCTTTTTGCCGAGTATGTATTTCCCTACCCTGTATTGCTGAATAAGTGGTACACCCATTGATAACTCCAACTAATTGATTTTGAATTGATTTATGCCAAATATTAACCAGCTATTAAAGCATATGCTGACGGTCTCGGCAAAATGTAGCGCGATTATAAACAAAAATTCGTGAAATATTCGTCATTTTTTTCCGTGCCTGTTGGCTGTCACAACACGGGAAATGTATTTTCTTGCAAGGCTTTACAGCACTATTCATAATGATAATCTTTTTTACAGAATTGCAATGACCACAGAATTACAAACTCCGCTACTCGACCAGATTAACAGCCCATCCGACCTGAGAAAATTGCCCGAGTCGCAATTGGAGCAGGTTGTCGATGAATTACGGCAATATCTTTTACATACCGTCAGCAAGATTGGCGGGCATTTTGCCGCCAGCCTCGGGGCGGCGGAGTTAACGGTCGCCTTGCACTACCTTTACAATACGCCTGAAGACCGCCTGGTCTGGGATGTAGGTCACCAGGCCTACATTCATAAAATACTAACGGGCCGTAAGGACCAGCTACACACCATACGCAAATGGGAAGGACTGGCGCCTTTTCCTAAACGGGATGAGAGTGAATATGACACCTTTGGTGTTGGTCATTCGAGCACGTCAATCAGCGCGGCATTAGGTATGTCTATCGCTGCCGCGCGTACGGGCAAGAATAGAAAGAGTGTCGCAATTATTGGCGATGGCGGTTTGACTGCGGGTATGGCCTTCGAGGCATTAAATCATGCCGGCGATTTGCATAGCGATCTACTGGTTATTCTGAATGACAATAATATGTCTATCTCACCAAATGTCGGCGCCTTATCGAATCGATTTGCCCAGCTGATTTCAGGAAAGATTTATTCGACCATGCGCAAGGGCAGTAAAAAGGTGCTGTCCAACATTCCAAATGCCCTGGAAATTGCCAAGCGGGCTGAAGAGCATGTCAAAGGGTTAATCGTTCCAGGCACACTGTTTGAAGAGTTTGGTTTTAACTACATAGGCCCGGTTGACGGTCATGATCTCGAGGCCTTGCTTGGCACCCTGAAGAACGTCCGGGAACTTGAAGGGCCACAATTCCTGCATGTATTGACGCGCAAGGGTAAGGGTTATGGACCTGCTGAAGATGACCCGGTCAAGTATCATGGTGTTACGCCGTTTGATCCCTGCAAGGGTATACAACCCTCAACAGGCAAACCTGCATCAGGACCATCTTACAGTAAGGTATTTGGTGATTGGGCCTGTGACATGGCGACCCAGGATCATCGCTTTGTTGCGATTACGCCCGCGATGCGCGAGGGCTCAGGACTGGTCAGGTTCGAGCAGGAACATCCTGAGCAATATTTTGACGTGGCAATTGCCGAACAGCACAGTGTCGCCGTTGCTGCAGGCATGGCTTGCGATGGTTTGAAACCGGTGGTCGCTATTTATTCAACCTTCCTGCAGCGCGCCTATGATCAGCTCATACACGATGTTGTTGTTCAGGACCTGCCGGTACTGTTCGCCATTGATCGCGCTGGTTGTGTCGGTGCGGACGGGCCTACACACAATGGCGCATACGATCTGAGTTACATGCGTTGTTTGCCAAATATTGTTGTGATGGCGCCTGCTGATGAAAACGAATGCCGACAGATGCTGTACACCGGTTACCAGCTCGATGGTCCTGTAGCAGTGCGATACCCCAGAGGTACGGGCCCGGGTGTTGAGGTGCAGGAAGAGATGACGGCATTACCCATAGGAAAGGCGGAGTTGCGACGGCAAGGCAAAGACGTTGCCATACTCGCTTTTGGCAGCATGGTTGCCGTTGCTGAACAGGTAGCCGATAAACTTGATGCGACCGTTGTAAACATGCGCTTTGTTAAACCTATTGATGCGGATTGTGTGCTTGATATGTGTGCAAGCCATGAACTAATTGTGACTCTTGAAGAAAATGTCGTCCATGGCGGCGCGGGCTCTGCGGTAAATGAAGTTATTGCCGAGCATGGTATAGAACAGCGCATAGCAAATATCGGCCTGCCTGATACGTTACTGCATCATGGCGCCCCAGCAGATATGTTGCGAGAAGCCGGCCTCGATTTTGATGGTGTCATGCAAACCATCACCAGCCTGATTGATGATGCCGACCGCGACGGCCAGCTAAGTAGCGCCTCATAGCACCTATTCGAAACCGGCGGAGAGCGGGTCGGTATTTTCCTCGTAAGTGCTGATGAGTTTTTCAATCTCGTCGATCTCGATTACACCGGGCCATCGCGCGACCGGCTTACCATCGGGACGGTAGATAGCAATCAGTGGGATACCGACAAGATGGCGACCAATAGCCTCCGATGCCTGATCGTGATCGGCCAGGAACAACGGGTAGTTGAGTGGATTACGACTGACAAAATCCCGCAATATATTCATGTCACCGTAGCCGAAGCTTGGAAAGTCGAGTGTAATTCCCAGCACGGGGACTTCCGGATTGCGCTGCATGAATCTTTTAAGTCGCGGTAGTTCCAGTACACAGGCACTGCAGCTTGGGCTCCAGACATTAATCACGACCCAGTCACCCTGTCCGAGATAACTGGACAATGATTCTTTCTCGCCATGCAGATTTTCCAGTTGCATGTTCATTGCATCGGCATTGATAAGCGCCGGGTTGCCAATCAGGCCAATCAGAACAATCTGTTTAATCAGGCTTTGCATACAGTTTTCCGGGTTATACAGTTTTGAAAAGGATTTAACCCCACAGTTCAACATGTACGACCTGTGTCTTCCCGTATACAATAGCGCGCCATGTCCGGAAATACACTTGGAAAGCTCTTTACCGTCACTACTGCAGGCGAAAGTCACGGTTTGGCACTGGTTTGCATCGTTGATGGTTGTCCGCCAGGCATGGCCTTATCAGAGGCAGACATGCAACATGATCTCGACAGGAGAAAGCCCGGCAAGTCTCGCCATGTGACCCAGCGTAAGGAGTCAGATACTGTCAGGATACTGTCCGGTGTCTTTGAAGGCGTTACCACGGGTACGCCCATTGCCTTGTTAATTGAAAACGAGGACCAGAAGTCAAAAGACTACGGCAATATCAAGGACATGTTTCGTCCTGGACACGCTGATTACACCTATCAGCAAAAATACGGCATTCGAGATTACCGTGGTGGTGGTCGTTCATCTGCACGTGAGACCGCGATGCGGGTTGCCGCCGGGGCAATTGCAAAAAAATACCTGAAAGAAAAATTTGGTATGACGATTCGTGGTCATTTGTCACAACTTGGTAGTGAAAAACTTGAGTTCAAGGATTGGGCCGAGGTCGATAACAATCCATTTTTCTGTCCGGATCCGGCTCGCGTACAGGATTTGGAAACATATATGGATGCATTGCGTAAGGAGGGTGAATCCGTTGGTGCCAGGTTGACTATTATTGCCGAGCAGGTCCCCGTTGGTCTGGGTGAACCTGTCTTTGATCGCCTGGATGCAGACATTGCCAAGGCGATGATGAGTATCAATGCGGTCAAGGGTGTCGAGATTGGTGCGGGGTTTAACGTAGTTGAATTCAAGGGTACAGAAAACAGGGATGACATGACGCCGGATGGTTTCGTCGGCAACAATGCCGGTGGCGTGCTTGGTGGCATCTCTAGCGGTCAGGATATTCTTGTCAGTATTGCATTGAAGCCCACATCAAGTATTCGTTTGCCCGGTGCGACGATCGATAAACAGGGTAACGCGACTGAAGTCGTTACAAAGGGCAGGCATGACCCGTGTGTTGGAATACGTGCTACGCCTATTGCCGAGGCAATGCTGGCATTGGTCATCATGGACCATTTACTCCGGCATCGCGGTCAAAATGTCGATGTTGAATCGCCGACGCCCGAAATACCCGCCAATCCTGACTGACGTTATAGCCCGATGATAAAGGTAGACGGCCTGCCATACTGGCGACTGTCAGGGTTTTATTTCCTGTTTTTTCTCACTATCGGCGGTTTCATGCCGTACTGGAACCTGTATCTCAAATCCATTGCAATGACAGCGGAGCAGATCGGTATCCTGTCGGCCGTGGTGGTTGTTACCAAGATTTTTGCATCGCCTTTCTGGGGCTGGTTAGCCGATCATCGTGGCCATCGTGTCCGTGTGATTCGGATTTGTTCTTTCTTTACGATGGTGTTTTTTTCACTGGTGCTTTTTACCGAGCAATTCTGGCCGTTGTTTCTCGTGCTGCTGGCGTTCTCAATTTTCTGGAGTGCCGGTCTGCCATTGATCGAGGCGACCACGTTGTCTCACCTGGGAGACAACAATCATGATTACACGATAATACGGGTCTGGGGCTCGATCAGCTTTATTATCGGTGTACTGGTACTGGGGCAGTTTTTTGATCGACAACCGATTAATCTACTGTTACCAATACTGATCATCACACTTGCGCTAATCTGGATACACAGCCTGACGCTGCCTGAACGGCAGCAGCGTCATAGTGATGAAAGCGACCGTCCTTTTCTGGATACGATTAAACACCCCACTGTCATTTATCTGTTCGTGGTTTGTTTCCTGTTGCAGGCAAGCCATGGACCGTATTACACGTTCTTTTCTATTTACCTTGAAGAGCATGGCTACTCGAACAGCTTCATTGGTATTGCCTGGGCAGTTGGGGTTATCGCCGAGGTACTTGTCTACCTGGTTATTCACCGCGTTATCAGGAACTGGGGTTTGCGTTGGTTGATGATTATTAGCCTGGTGCTTGCCAGTTTACGCTGGTCTTTAATCGCGGTGTTCGTCGATAGCGTTGCAATATTGATCTTTGCACAGCTGTTGCATGCGGCAACGTTTGGCGTTTACCATGCAGTCGCGATCCAGTACATACACAGGGAATTTCGTGGCGCCCACCAGGGCAGGGGACAGGCGTTGTATAGCAGTATCAGTTTTGGTGCCGGCCTGGCCCTGGGCACGTTGGCCAGTGGCTATATGTGGGAATCGATTGGCGCAATGCAAACATTCCTGTTTGCCGCCGGACTTAGCGGCGTCGCGCTAATCGTTGCATTAAAGGGATTACCAGATTAGCAATCTCGTCTAGTCTATCAATTAATATTATGGATTGTTTCTGACGTGCCCTAAGTCACAATCTGACTGCGCTACAGCTTTATCGATTTCAAAACTGCTGTTTATATTGGATTTTTTTGTCTACACTTAATTTTTGTCCTTTGGCTTCGGAAAAAGCCGACCGGAAAAGTGAGGGCCATGCGCGTCATTGAGCATTGGGACTCAATAAAATAAATATATAAACATCAGGATCTTGAACTATGTGTAGTACGGTTAACAAACGTACTAGCGCTCAGACTCCGTCGGTGCAAGGGATTGAAAACGATGTTTCTGAAGCCTTTCAATATCGTCTTATAGTCGATGCCGAGCCAGATTGCGTCAAGACGATTGATGCTGAAGGTCACCTACTCCACATGAATCCTGCCGGACTCAGGTATATCGAAGCAGAGTCGCTAGATGAGGTAGCTGGAGTTTGTGTATACGATCTGGTAACGCCCGAGTATCGTCCTGCATTCGTAGAATTAAATCAACGTGTGTTTAGTGGCGAGACTACAAACCTGATTTTTGAAATAGAAGGACTCAAAGGCACCCGCCGATGGATGGAGACACATGCGACACCCATCTATGATAAATCGCTGAAAGACAAGGTGGTCGCGCACCTTGCTGTTACCCATGACATCACTCAAAGAGTAGGTACGGAAAAAGCGCTGAAAGAAAGTGAAACGCGGTTTCGTAGCGTTTTCGAAAGCGGTCCGTCAGGTATTGCTATCGCGGATTGTAATGGAAACGTGTTACTGGTTAACGAGGCACTATGTCGACTTTCCGGCTATCAAAGAGAAGAACTGGAGGGAAAAAATTTCAGGGACTTTCTGCATCCTGACGAAATTTCAAGCAGTCTGAAAAAATTGCGTCAGCTTTTTAATGGAGAAATTGAAAGCTACAGACTGGTCAGAAGATATAGACACAAAACCAAAAGCTATATATGGACCGAAGCAAATATATCGGTAATCAAAAATATTGGTGGTCAACCTAATCTGCTGGTCAATCATCATCAGGATATCAATGATCGCTATCAGACAGAAATGCTGCAGAATATACAGCGTCATATTTTCGAACTCATTGTTTCCGGTACGTCACAACAGCAGATACTCAACCAAACGTGTCAAATGTTTGAGTCATTGTTTGCTCAGGACGTAAAGGCAATGATCTTCGATTATGATGAAAAGCAACAAAAACTGTTTACGAACTCAGCTCCCACGACAACAGAATCGTTGATAATCGATCTGGAAGCTGTGATTTCTGACGAGAATATAGTGACGAAATTACTGGAAACTACCAATGGAGATAGCCTGATTATAGATAATGCTGAAAAAACGCAACTGCCAGAGGCTTGTCAAAAGGTTTTTTCCACCTATCAAATCGGCGCGTGCTGGATAGTACCTTTCGCCTTACAGAATCAAAAACTATCGGGCGTATTTGTTCTGGCACTGACAAATGCCATGCAGCCATCAAAGCAGGATCTTGAGCGTTTACAAACGATTTCCTATCTCATCAGTATTTCCATAGAGAGAGTCAAAGCATTGGCCGAGCTGCATGAGAGTCAGGCTCTTTTACAAGGAGCCTTTAGCAATGCGCCCATGGGCACAGCCCTTGTCGACGATAAAGGCATTGTGATTCAGGCAAATGAACGCTCTACAAAAATTATTGGATTTAAGCCGGAAGAAATTGTTGGCAAAAGCATAGCTGAGGTTAGCCACCCTGATGATCTGGAAGTCAGTTTTTCCAGATTCAAAGCACTAATGGCGGGTGAAATTGATTCTTACCAGCTGGAGAAGCGTTATCTTCACAAACAAGGCGGGTACGTCTGGTGTCGGTTGAATGTCTCCTTGATCAAGGAAGGAGAAGGGAAGTCCAGGTATGCGATAGCACATATTGAAGATATTTCCGAGCGAATGGGATTTGAAAAAGATCTGGTCAGAACCAACCGTGCACTGAAAATGCTGAACGACTGCAAGGAAGTCTTATTTCATGCCACTGAAGAGCATGAATTGTTTCAGAATATCTGCAAGATTGCTGTAGAGACAGGCGGCTATTGTTTAGCCTGGGTTGGATACGCGGAACTTGATGAAAAAAAGACCATAAATCCTGTCGCCAGGGCGGGGTTCGAAGAGGGGTATCTGGACGCAAACAACATATATTGGTCAAGAAACAAAGACCATTATTGTCCGTTTACCGAAGCGATTAATACACGGCAACCGTCGGTCATAAGAAATATTGAAACAGAACAGAAAAAGATTGTTTGGCGTGATGAGGCGCTTTCCAGGGGGTATCACTCGACTGTTGCATTACCTTTACTTTCCGGTGAAAGGGCTATAGGCGCGCTGGTTATCTATTCCAGAGAGCAGGACGCTTTTGATGAAGAGGAAATCAAATTACTGCAGAATCTGGCCGAGAATATTTCTTTCGGTATCCAGTCAATAAGCAATCGTTGTGTTCGGGAATATGCAGAACATTCGCTACGAATTAGTGAAAAGCAATTTCGTCAACTGTTTGATGAGAATCCATGCATGTTTTTCATCGTTGACGAAAATTCACGTGTCAAGTCAGTAAACAACTTTGGTGCGGCGGAAATCGGATATGAAAAACATGACATCATTGGCAAGCATCTCTTCAATTTCTCGAATGATGAACAACAACCGACAGTTGAGAACTATATCAAGCGTTGCATACTAAACTCCGGGTCTGTCCAGCAATGGGAAATGCAGATCAGAAAGCGCAACCGTGAAGTCCTCTGGGTTAATGTCATGGCCAGGGCAATCGAAAATAGCGAGCAGGATTTCGATATACTCGTTGTATGCGAGGATATCACTGAGGCAAGAAACCTCTCCGATCAGCTTATGCATCAGGCCACGCACGATAAATTGACTGGTCTTATAAACAGGCACGAGTTTGAAATTCGATTAGAGCGCGCATTGATTTCTGCAAAAAAGCACAACGTCGAACACGTTCTGTGCTATGTCGATCTGGATCAATTCAAAATTATTAATGATACCTGTGGTCATGTTGCTGGCGATAAAATGCTTGAGCAGCTGAGCGAAGTACTAGGGTGCAGTGTCAGGCAGAGAGACAGCCTTGCCCGTTTAGGTGGAGATGAGTTTGGTCTGCTTATAGAAAACTGTTCTCTGGAAAAAGCTGAACAGATCATGTGCCAGATAAAGAATGCTGTTGCCAATTTTCATTTTTACTGGGACGACAAAATGTTCAAGGTAGGTGCCAGTATTGGTATGGTCAGTATTAATCAAGATTCTGTCAGTACTTCTGACCTGTTAATGCATGCCGATAATGCATGTTACACGGCAAAGGATAAGGGAAGAAATCGTGTACACATCCACGAAGAGGGAGACAGGGAACTGGAAAACCGACGCAGCATGATGCTTTGGACTACTCGTATTGAGGAAGCTTTCAGCAATGATAAATTCTGTCTGGCTTATCAATCAATTATTCCTTTATGTTCCGAAGCGTACAAGGGTGAACATGGTGAAATCCTCGTAAGGATGGTCGACGAGAACGGCGGACTGATCGAGCCGGAACAATTTATTGCTGTTGCAGAGCGTTATGATCTGATTACTCGCATTGATCGCTATGTCATAAAACAAACTTTCCGTTGGCTTGCGGATAATCAACGTTTCCTGAAAAAGGTATACATTATATCCATAAATATTTCAGGTGCTTCGCTTGTAGATGAGGGTCTCGTCGACTTTATAATCGAAAAGTTGGGACTCTATGAAATACCTGCTGAACGAATCTGTTTTGAAATTACCGAAACTTCGGCCATTGCAAACTTTGTCAGCGCACTAAAGTTTGTGGATACTTTGAGAAAACATGGCTGTAAGCTGGCGCTCGATGACTTCGGCAGCGGATTATCTTCCTTTGGCTATTTAAAAAAATTACCTGTTGATTTTCTCAAAATTGATGGCGGTTTTGTTCGTGATATCGATACTGAGGAAATGGACCTGGCAATCGTCAAATCAATACACGATATTGGAAGGGCATTTAACAAGAAAACGATAGCCGAGTTTATTGAAAACGATCGTATATTAAAAATACTTCAGGATATAGGTGTTGACTATGGGCAGGGGTATGCAATACAGCAACCTGTAGCGCTGGATGAGTTGATTGAAATTCATAGCTGAAGGCAACTTACTGAATTGAAAAAAGTGCGCATGTAATTATTCATCAACCCTCATGCCGCAGCCAGAACGCTTTTATGACATTGTAATCATATCACTTTCGTTTGCCGATTAGTCAGACGCTGGTACCGCCAACGGTGATGTCGTCAATGCGTATAGTAGGTTGACCCACGCCTACCGGAACAGATTGTCCATCCTTACCGCAGGTGCCAATACCTGAATCCAGTGCCATATCATTACCGACCATGGATACCCGTGTAAGCACGTCAGGCCCATTACCAATAATAGTCGCGCCCTTGATAGGCGTCGTTATTTTGCCGTTCTCGATCTTGTAGGCCTGACTGGCACTAAAAACAAACTTGCCGTTGGTAATATCAACCTGGCCACCGCCAAACTGTGCAGCGTAGATGCCTTTATCTACCGAGGCAATGATCTCGTTTGGATCATGACTGCCACCGAGCATATAGGTGTTGGTCATGCGTGGCATCACGAGATGCGCATAGGATTCACGGCGCCCGTTACCTGTCGGTGTGACACCCATCAACCTGGCGTTGTGTTTGTCCTGCATGTAGCCTTTTAACACGCCACGTTCGATCAGCGTCGTGCTGGTGGTCGGTGTGCCTTCATCGTCAATAGTCAGTGAACCGCGGCGGTTTTCTATCGTACCGTCATCAACCACGGTGACTTCGGGAGAGGCAACGCGTTCGCCAATTCGATCCGAGAACGCCGAGGTTTTCTTGCGATTAAAGTCGCCTTCCAGCCCGTGACCAATCGCCTCATGCAGTAAAATACCTGGCCAGCCCGGTCCCAGTACTACCGGCATGGTGCCGGCCGGTGCCGGGTCTGATTCAAGATTAATCAGGGCCTGTTCAAGGGCTTCATCGACATAACCCATGGCCAGGTCATCATTAATGAAATACTCATAGCCAAAGCGACCACCGCCACCGGCGCCGCCTTTTTCTATGCGGCCATTATCCTCAACGATTATATTCACGTTCAGACGAATTAACGGGCGTACATCGCCGCTTAATGAGCCATCACTGTTAGCGATTAATACAGTCGTATGGGAACCGACGAGTCCGATGATAACCTGCTTGACCCTTTCGTCTTTCGCACGCGCAGCCGCATCCAGGCGCTTCAACAGGGCAATCTTGTCCTCGGTAGAAATTGATTCGAGTGGGTTGTTGTTGCTGTATAGAACTGGCGTTTCGCTTTTCTGCCACGCCTGCAGCTGCTGGTTGTTACCCTGGCTGGCAATGGATCGAGCCGCGGAAGCAGCCTGTGTTAACGCTGGCAGGACGATTTCATCAGAATAGGCAAAACCGGTTTTGTCGCCGCTTATTGCACGTACCCCTACACCCTGGTCGATACTATGCGAGCCTTCACGAATAATGCCATCATCCAGTACCCACGATTCGGCATGGCTGGACTGAAAATACAGGTCAGCAAAATCAATAGAACTGGTCATAACCTGGTCAATCGTGCCTTGTACATCGCTTAGCTGCAGCCCGCGCTCATTAATCAGTTCGTTTTCTGCAATTTTTAAAGAATTCGTCATCGTTTTTGGTAATCCAGTCTTCTGTGTTGTAAGGCAGGAAACATGTTGCGTAGCCTGTCCTGCTTTGCAAGGTCTATGTTGGCAAGTGCCATTCCGGGTCCCTGTTCCACGCAATCAAGTATTTTGCCCCAGGGATCAACAATCATACTGTGCCCCCAGGTCTGCCTGTTATTAGCATGTAGCCCTCCCTGATTGGAGGCCACAACATAACATAAGTTCTCTACTGCGCGACTGCGCAACAGCGTCGCCCAGTGTGCTTCGCCAGTTGTAGCAGTAAAAGCTGAGGGTGCGGTAATGATCTGCACGGAATGTTCGTGCATGCTCCGGTATAGTTCAGGAAAACGAAGGTCGTAACAGACAGATAAACCGATATTGCCAATTTTCGTACTGGCGACAACGACATCCGTTCCCGCTTTAAAGGTGGCCGATTCCTGGTAGGCCTCCTGGTTACCCTCATCGACCAGCACATCAAATAGATGCAGTTTGTTGTAGCGAGCCACTGGTTCCCCATCGGGCGAGAATAGCAGGCTGGCAGCATAGACCTTGTCTGGTAAGTCTGTTTTTATCGGAATGGTACCGCCAAGCAGCCATACCCCGTGTTGTTTTGCCTGTTCTCCAAGGAAAGTTTGCAGCGGCCCCTGGCCAGCAGTTTCTGCCAGTGCCAGTCGGTCAACATCCTGTTTGCCCATTAGCGAAAAATTTTCCGGCAGGGTAATAAAACTGGCCTGCTTGTTTACCGCGTCGCTGATAAGTTGTCGGGCCTGCTCAAGGTTGTCGTCGAGTCGATCGGAAGAGACCATTTGTAAGGCAGCGGCGATTAGCATAGTGTTGATTATACGAAAGTCCTGTCTGGACGGGTAGCAGCCCGATCAACGTCTGAAACTGCCTAAATTTGACTGACGCAGAATGGTGAATATCGTATACTCGCCCCTTTTTTGAGATTAATTAAGAAGTTGAACGAAGAATTTGCACGCATAAACCGCTTACCACCCTACGTCTTTAATATCGTAAACGAATTGAAGATGGAGGCACGCTATCGTGGTGAAGACATTATCGATTTTGGTATGGGCAATCCCGATCAGCCAACACCGAAGCATATTGTCGACAAGCTGGTAGAAGTATCTCAGCGTGAAGATACCCACGGTTATTCCATTTCACGGGGTATTCCACGATTACGTCGTGCGATCTGTAACTGGTACAAAACCCGCTACGATGTTGATCTGGATCCGGAAACAGAAGCGATCGTGACTCTTGGTTCCAAGGAGGGGCTGGCACATCTGGCCATGGCGGTTGTTGACCGTGGTGATGCCGTGCTGGTACCGAATCCGGCATATCCAATACACCCGTTTGGTTTTGTTATCGCAGGGGCAGATGTCAGGCATGTACCCATCGGTCCCGAAATTGATTTTTTCGAGGAGTTACAAAAAGCCATTCGTGATTCCTGGCCAAAACCAAAAATGCTGCTGGTCAATTTTCCGTCCAACCCGACGACACAGTGCGTTGATCTGGATTTTTTTGAAAAGATCATCGAGATTGCCAGGGAACATCAAATCTGGGTTGTACAGGATCTCGCGTACGCTGATATTGTTTTTGACGGTTATGTAGCGCCGTCGATTTTACAGGTGCCCGGTGCCAAGGACATCGCTGTGGAATTCTTTTCCATGTCCAAAAGTTACAATATGCCTGGCTGGCGGGTTGGTTTCATGGTAGGTAACCCTACGCTGGTTAATGCGCTGACACGCATGAAGTCGTATCTTGATTACGGCACGTTTACACCAATCCAGGTCGCGGCAATCAGCGCGTTGGAAGATAGTCAGCAATGCGTCAGTGAGATCAGGGACATGTACCGCAGTCGCCGTGATGTGCTTTGCCAGGGATTGAACGCTGCAGGTTGGGAAGTTGAAAGCCCGAAAGGTACGATGTTTGTCTGGGCGCCTATTCCAGAACAGTTCAGGGAAATGGGTTCACTGGAATTTTCCAAAAAGCTGTTAATGGAGGCCAAGGTGGCTGCATCGCCGGGTATTGGTTTTGGCAGCTATGGCGACAATTTTATGCGTTTTGCACTGATTGAAAATGAGCACCGCACCCGTCAGGCAATTCGCTCTATCAGGGCAATGTTAAGAGAAGAAGACCCCGGTAAGGCAAATGTCGGCTAGTGCGTCTTTTTAAATCTGAATCATTCATAACAATAAAAGTATAAGAGTAATGGAACCAGTTAATATTGGCTTGTTGGGCCTTGGCACTGTTGGTGGTGGAACAGCCAGTGTCCTCACACGTAATGCAGATGAAATATCCCGTCGTGCCGGGCGCGGTATTCGCATCGCGCATGCTGCCGCACGCGACTATGACGCCGATAATATTCAGGGTCTGGAGAAGATCGGCACAATTACAGACGACGCGTTTGCGGTTGTTGAAGATCCTGAAATAGACATCGTTATCGAGTTAATCGGTGGTTATTCACCTGCCAGGGAACTGGTATTGAAAGCAATCGAGAATGGCAAGCACGTGGTCACCGCTAACAAGGCGCTGATTGCCTTGCATGGTAATGAAATTTTCCAGGCAGCCCAGGACAAAGGTGTCACCGTGGCCTTCGAGGCAGCCGTTGCCGGTGGTATTCCCATAATCAAGGCTGTCAGGGAAGGGCTTGCGGCAAACCAGATCGAATGGATCGCGGGTATTATCAATGGCACCGGCAACTATATTCTTACCGAAATGCGCGACAAGGGCCGTGACTTTGACGATGTGTTAAAGGAAGCCCAGGCACTAGGCTATGCCGAAGCCGACCCTACATTTGATGTTGAGGGCATTGATGCCGCGCATAAACTGACAATACTCGGCTCGATTGCCTTTGGTATGCCCCTGCAGTTCGACAGAACCTACACTGAAGGTATTGGCAATATTGAACAACAGGATGTGGTTTATGCGGATGAACTTGGTTACCGCATCAAGCACATTGGTATCACCAGAAAAACAGACAGCGGTGTAGAACAAAGAGTGCACCCGACATTAATTCCTGAACGTCGACTGATTGCAAACGTCGATGGCGTTATGAATGCGGTGCTGGTGATGTGTGATGCAGTTGGCCCCACACTATATTATGGCGCCGGCGCCGGATCTGAACCCACCGCATCAGCGGTCGTGGCGGATGTCATTGATGTTGTCAGGGCATTGACGACCGATCCCGAAAACCGGGTACCACACCTTGCTTTCCAGCCGGATGCCCTGTCCGATATTCAAATATTACCAATGGAAGAAGTTGAAACAGCTTATTACCTGCGGCTTAAAGCGGTAGATAAACCTGGTGTGCTAGCAGACGTGACACGTATTCTTGGTGACGCAGGTATTAGTATCGAAGCTATACTGCAAAAGGAAAGCCTTGATGACAATCTTACCGTGCCTGTTATCCTGCTGACGCAACGAATAAAAGAAAAATATATGAATGAGGCCATCGAGAAAATCGAGGCCAATGAAAATATACAGGGCAAGGTCGTTCGCATCCGTGTTGAAACCATGGGTCGCACCTAGAACCATTACAGCAAACGACATCAGGACATCATGAGCTTCAGACCACGTTACACAGGGCTAATTGAACGTTACCGCGATCGACTGCCAGTACACGATGACACGCGCATAATCAGCCTTGGTGAAGGCAACACACCATTAATAAAACTGCACAATATTCCTGACCTGCTAGGTAAGAATATTGATATTTACGTCAAATACGAGGGTCTCAATCCCACCGGTTCGTTCAAGGATCGTGGTATGACCATGGCTGTAACACAGGCAGTGAACGAGGGTGCCAGGGCAATTATCTGTGCTTCCACCGGGAACACATCGGCATCGGCTGCAGCATACGCGGCACGTGCCGGTATTACTGCCTTCGTATTAATTCCCGATGGCAAGATTGCCCAGGGTAAACTTGCCCAGGCAATGGTTGAAGGTGCCACGGTGATTCAAATCAAGGGTAACTTTGATGATGGTATGCGCCTGGTCAAGGAAGTAGCCGATCAAGCCCCGGTAACGATTGTTAATTCGATTAATCCCTATCGCTTGCAGGGACAGAAAACAGCCGCATTTGAGATAATAGAGGAGCTGGGTCGAGCACCGGATTATCATTGTTTGCCCGTGGGCAACGCCGGCAATATTACTGCTCATTGGATAGGTTATTGCGAGTATGCCTGCATCGATGAGGGCAAGCTCACCGAGGCCTGTGCCTTTTGTGAAGGCAACTGTCGCTATGCGGGTGGCGCGGTTGTTGGCACGCGCCCAAAAATGGTTGGTTACCAGGCCAGCGGGTCGGCTCCGTTCCTGCGTGGTGCCATGGTCGACGATCCGGAGACAGTGGCGACTGCCATTCGCATTGGGCACCCGCAGTCATGGGATTATGCATGGAAAGTGCATTCAGAATCCGAAGGCTGGTTTGATGAATGTACAGACGAGGAAATCCTGCAAACGCAGAAACTGCTGGCAGAGAAGGAAGGCGTTTTTTGTGAACCTGCATCTGCGGCTTCGTTGGCTGGTGCTATCCGTGATATCGGTACTGGCAAGATTCCGGAAAATAGCTGTATTGTTTGCACCCTAACCGGTCATGGATTGAAGGATCCTGATACTGCTATCAAGCAAAGTACAGGCCCTGTCATCAAGATCGAGGCCACGCTGGATCAGGTTAGAAAAGCCATCGAGGATAACGTCGACTAACCTTGCATTTATGTCGTCATGCAACGAGCTGGATTGCGCTTTATACTAAAGCCAATGACCCTGTGCATAGTTGATTGACAAGCCTGGAATGCGTTCGCTCACGATATATATCCCCGGGCTGTTTGGCCCTGAAACACCGGTTCATCAGGATGACCTGCCAACACTGCCTGCCCTGGACTGGTTTCTGAGCAAGTCTGACCGTGAAAATACCCCCGTAAAATCACCCAGCTATCAGCTTTGTGACCTGTTCGGGTTACACTACCCGGCAGATCACGACTATCCTGTGGCCGCTGTTGCCCGACTTAATGATGATAATCAACCACCCTCTGGCTACTGGCTTAGAGCCGATCCTGTCCATGTGGCCGCTGATCGTGATGGATTGATCCTGCTTGATTCGACCCGTTTTCGCCTGAGTCAACATGACGCACTGGCGCTGGCGGCAGAAGTTAACAAGCTACTGCAACCGCGCGGTATGGCACTGGAAGTGCCCATGCCATATCGCTGGTACATACAGATTCCCGAGAGTCAGCACCTGGTAACGACTCCCATCGATATAGTTGTTGGTAAGGATTTGTTGCCTTACATGCCGAGAGGTGATGATCGTATTGCCTGGATACAGTTACTGAATGAGATCCAGATGGTGTTGCATAATGCAGAAATAAACCAGCAGCGACAGGAAGCAAGGCAATTGCCAATCAACAGTCTGTGGTTCTGGGGAACAGGCAGGGTTCCGGATCGATTGGAACGGTGCTGGTCACTGGTTATCAGCGATGACATCCTGGCCAGGGGCCTTGCCATGTTGGCGGCCACACCGTTCAGGGACTTGCCGGCTACGTTACCGGCCTTAACCGATATTGAGAGCGGCTTTAATGGTTTACTGGTTTTCCAGGGTTTGCAAAAGTATAACTATTATCACGATCTTGAGGGGTGGTTTGAATCGTTAATGGAACTGGAAAAAAACTGGTTACAACCATTGCGCAATGAGTTGAATGCCAGGCGACTGGACCAGATCAATCTACGAACCGATAGCATGGTGTTTTCAATTGGCGGTAATCACCGCTACCGATTCTGGCGCAAGAGCAGGGACTTGCTAACTTATAAAGCGCTGGCCAATGGTTGATATGCGTAGGAGAATTACTCGAAGGGAATGCGCCACTCAGTCAGACCTGCCTGATTCACTGCATCCTGTTCTGAAGCGTGTTTTTGCCGCACGTGATGTCAGGAATATTGATGACATCGATTATTCACTGAAATCATTACTACCATTTGATGATTTACAAAATATAGATGCTGCAGTAACGCTGTTGATTGATGCAATAACCAGACAGCGAAGGCTACTGATTGTTGCGGACTTTGATGCGGATGGCGCAACAAGTTGCGCCCTTGCTATACGCGGTTTATCGCAGATGGGTTTACATAACATTACCTATGTTGTCCCTAATCGTTTTGAATATGGTTATGGATTAACACCTGAAATTGTTGACGTTGCACTGGAGTATCAACCCGATATCCTGCTCACCGTGGACAATGGTATCTCCAGCGTCGACGGTGTTCGTCATGCCAGGCAACACGGGATTCAGGTCATGATCACCGATCACCATTTGCCGCCGCAGGATCTTCCTGATGCCGATGTAATCATCAATCCGCAGTTACCAGGAGACAGTTTCCCGAGTAAAAACCTTGCCGGTGTTGGTGTCATTTTTTACGTGTTGCTGGCACTGCGGGCACAATTGCGTGACCAGGGTTGGTTTGCGACTCATGACATTGAATACCCGAATCTTGCACGGTTACTGGACCTGGTTGCGCTGGGAACTGTTGCTGATGTTGTGCCACTGGACAAAAATAATCGCGTTCTGGTTGCGCATGGTCTCAAGCTGATAAAACAGGACAAAACGATACCCGGGATTCGGGCCTTGTTGGCGCTGGCAGGTAAGCGTACTGCCGATGTTTCGGCGACGGCACTTGGCTTCTCGATAGCGCCGCGCCTCAATGCGGCAGGACGATTATCCGATATGTCACAGGGTATTGAATGCCTGCTATGCGATGACGAACAGGCGGCCATGGAGATGGCCGTGGAACTGGATTCGTTGAATAGTGAACGCAGGCAAATTCAGGATGAGATGCAGGCACAGGCACTACTTGATCTCGACGGGATGGTAGCGGTTGATGACTCTCCCGAACGTAACGGATTCTGTATTTACAATCCAGATTGGCACCAGGGAGTGATCGGTATTCTTGCAGCAAAAATAAAGGACCGCTTTCATCGACCGGTAATTGTATTTGCCCGCGAAAGACAAGGCATACTCAAGGGATCAGCGCGTTCGATTCAGGGACTGCACATTCGTGATTTACTCGAAAGCATTGTTCTTGATGAACCGCAACTGGTGCTGACTTTTGGTGGTCATGCAATGGCTGCAGGTCTGACCATTAACGAAACCAGTTTCGATCGTTTCCAGAATCGATTTGAACAAAAATTGTCAGAATGGCTATGTGAAGCGACGATTGAAAACCTGTGCCTGAGTGATGGTGAACTCTCAACAGAGGATTTGTCGATGCAACTTGCGTATGCCATCCAGGAAGCCGGCCCCTGGGGACAGGCATTTCCCGAGCCTGTTTTTGACGGCACTTTTCGCCTGGTTGATAAGCGAGTAGTAGGAGGTAACCATCTTAAACTGCGTTTACAGACACAGGATAGTGGCAAGATGATTGATGCAATATCGTTCAACACGACTGATGAGACCTGGCCCAGCCAGGTAGAACATGTTCAAGCCGCCTATAAACTGGATATCAATGATTACCAGAACCGCAGGAACCTGCAGCTGTTGATAGAACACATAGAGCCTGTCTGAGTTTTTTTATCTATAAGTGTCTGTTTAGAAATCTATTCTTCATTCTGTCTCGTTTTTCACGAGACTAAAGTTTTCCTGCCCGATGCCGATATGGCTGTTGTAGAACTGCGTTAAAACTATTCCCCTGTGCTTGTTAAAACAATTAATAACGGGCTGGGCGTCAATGCAAAAGCATGAACAACATAAGTGTAAACATGAACGAGAAACAGAAAAGAAGGGTGCTTTATATCGAGGAGAACAGGCTCGATGCGCTTAACTTAACAGAGTCCCTTGAGAAAGAAGGACGTTACCATGTCGACTGGGCATGTACCCTTGCGAGCGGTCAGGAAAAAATCAAACAGTCATCATATGATGCAGTACTGACGGACCTATACCTGTCAGATGTCACTGGTGCAAATATTGTCCATGGTCTGCTTGAAGTCAAAAGCGATTTACCGATTGTTGTTATTAGTGCAGAAGATTCCGAGGATCTTGCGATACAGGTAGTTAACCTCGGGGCGCAAGACTATCTTGTCAAGAGCCTGGCGGATGCCTACCTTATAAGTCGTTCCATTGACTATGCGATTGAAAGAAAAAAGATAGAAAAGGGATTGCAGTACCTTGCTCAGTACGACAGTCTGACTGGTCTTGCAAACCGAACATTGTTCCGGGACCGCCTGAACAGGGCAATGATTAGGGCCGACAGAAATAAAAAAATTGCCGCCCTGATTTTTATTGATCTGGATCGCTTCAAAAACATTAACGATTCAATGGGTCACGATGTTGGTGATCAGTTGCTGATTGAAATTGCAAACCGGCTGCGCGAATGTACGCGGGAAGGGGATACGATCGCGAGGCTTGGTGGCGATGAGTTCACTATCATCCTGGAAGATATATCGCAAATCAGTGATGCCTCACTTGTGGCAAACAAAATCCTCGACTCTATGCTGCAACCCGTAATAATTAATGGCCTGGAGATATTTGTTACACCTAGTATGGGTATTACCCTGTATCCGCTGGATGATTCCAGTGCAAAGGATCTGCTACGAAATGCCGACGCGGCCATGTACAAGGCCAAAGAGGATGGGCGTAATTGCTACCGATTTTACACTTCCGATATGAACAAGGACCTGGAAGAACGCATTGTACTGGAGAATTACCTCAGGCACGCCATTGAAAACAAGGAATTTCAGTTGCATTACCAGCCCAAATTCAATATCCAGACGCTGGAACTGATTGGCGCCGAAGCATTATTGCGTTGGGATTGTCCGAAACAGGGCATGGTTTCGCCCGCTGTATTTATACCCATAGCTGAGGAGACTGGCCTGATACACTCGATTACCGAATGGGTGGTTAACGAGGCTTGTATGCAAAATTCAAAGTGGCAGTTAAAAGGCTATAAACCCATACGTATGGCTATTAACCTGTCACCGAAACAGTTCAAGCGCCCTGATATCGCCCGCACTATTTTTAACAAGATTGTTTTTGCCGATTTGTCACCAAAGTATATTGAACTGGAAATTACGGAAAGCGCGTTGATGGAAGACGTTAACAAGAGCAATGAGATACTCAAGGAACTGAAAAAATGGGGTATCGAAATATCAATTGATGATTTTGGCACTGGTTATTCATCGCTAAGTTATCTGAAGAAGTTTCCTATCGATACACTCAAAATCGATCGATCCTTTGTCAGGGACATACTTGATGACAAGGATGATGCGGCCATTGTCTCTGCCATTATTGCCATGGCAAACAGCCTGCGCCTGAATGTTATTGCAGAGGGCGTTGAGACTGGAGAGCAGTTGAATTTCCTCGCTGCGGAAGGCTGTAACGAAGTGCAGGGATATTTCCTCGGCAAGCCGATACCAGCACATGAATTTGAACAAACGTTTTTTGACACCGAGACAGTCCTTCTGAAAAAAGTGGCCAGCGCTCGCTAGGTAATCGTATTACACAAGTCGCCATAGTTCGGGTAGAATCTCGCCCATCTTCACAACTCATCATAATCCATGCTGGAAATTAATCTTGTCCTTGGACGGATCTCCGATATGCAGGCGCGACTTACTGCGCTGAGGGGGTATCTTTGAATACGATAACAAATCTGAACGCCTGACCGAGGTCATGCGCGAACTGGAACAACCTGATGTATGGAATGAACCGGAACGTGCACAGGAACTTGGAAAAGAGCGTGCCAGCCTGGAGGCGATTGTTAACACAATAAGCGGGCTTGAAGACACGCTGTCTGATTCTGTTGACTTGCTGCAAATGGCCTCCGAGGAAGATGATACAGACACGTTTGAGTCAGTCGAGTCGGACCTGAATGACTGCGAACAGCAGCTTGCAGGGCTGGAATTTCGGCGCATGTTTTCCGGCGAGATGGATTCAAGTAATGCCTTTCTTGATATTCAATCAGGTTCCGGCGGCACCGAAGCCCAGGACTGGGCCAATATGCTGTTGCGCATGTATCTTCGCTGGGGTGAACAGCACGGCTTTACCACGGAGATAATTGAACTGTCACCGGGCGAGGTGGCGGGGATAAAGAGTGCAACCATTCGTTACAGTGGTGATCATGCCTTTGGCTGGTTACGGACGGAGACCGGCGTACATCGACTGGTCAGAAAATCGCCGTTTGACTCAGGCAATCGTCGTCATACTTCTTTTGCCTCTGTGTTCGTATCTCCAGAAATTGATGATGATATCGAGATCGATATCAATCCTGCAGACCTGCGTGTGGATACCTACCGTGCCAGTGGTGCAGGTGGACAACACGTCAACAAAACAGATTCTGCCGTGCGCCTGACGCACATCCCGTCAGGTATCGTCGTGCAATGCCAGAACGATCGTTCACAACATAAAAACAAGGACCAGGCAATGAAACAGTTACGCGCCAAGTTGTATGAAATGGAAATTCAGAAATTGAACACTGAAAAGCAGGCGATGGAGGACTCCAAGGCAGATATTGGCTGGGGTAGCCAGATCCGCTCTTACGTGCTTGACCAGTCGCGTATCAAGGATCTGCGTACCGGTGTAGAAACGGGCAGCACCCAGGCCGTGCTGGATGGTGATCTGGACGCATTTATCGAGGCGAGCCTTAAGAGTGGACTATAAAACTATGGAACACGTCGCGGTTCCATTTTCTGGTAATATCAATATCAAAAATAACACTAAAAACAAGATATGAGTGACAACGAAGAAAACGAATTAATTGCCCAGCGCCGTGAACAATTGCAGCAACTCAGGCAGGATGGACAGGCCTTCAGTAATGATTTCAGACGCGACAATCTTAGTGCTGATTTACTGGCGAGCTACGACGCTAAAACCAGGGAAGAACTGGAAGCCGAACCGGTCAGGGTGACAGTGGCAGGACGCATGATGAGCCGCAGGGTTATGGGCAAGGCATCGTTTGCACACATACAGGACATGAGCGGGCAAATACAATTGTATGTGCGACGGGACGACCTCGAGGAAGGCGTCTATAACCAGCAATTCAAGAAATGGGATATTGGCGACATTGTCGGTGCTACCGGTGTTTTGATGAAGACCAACAAGGGCGAGCTCAGTGTGCACGTGGATAACATTCGACTTTTGACCAAATCACTACAACCCTTGCCCGAGAAATACCATGGCCTGACAGACCAGGAAACGCGTTATCGTCAGCGTTATGTTGACCTGATTATGAATGAAGATACACGCAACACTTTTTTATTGCGGTCAAAAATAATTGATTTCATTCGCGGCTACCTCAAGCAGGAAAATTATCTGGAAGTGGAAACCCCGATGATGCATGTTATTCCAGGCGGGGCGCGGGCGAGACCTTTTATAACTCATCACAACACGCTGGATATGGATTTGTTTCTTCGTATAGCGCCTGAGCTATACCTGAAACGACTGGTTGTCGGTGGCTTCGAGCGCGTATTTGAAATCAATCGCAGCTTTCGAAACGAGGGATTATCGCCCAGACATAACCCAGAATTCACGATGCTTGAATTCTACCAGGCCTATGCGGACTACGAGGATCTGATGGACCTGACAGAGGACATGTTGCGTAAGATGACGATGGCTTTATTTGACAGTAGCATTGTCGAGTACCAGGGTGAAAGCTATGATTTCAGCAAGCCATTTCAGCGCATGACCGTGTTTGATTCCGTATTGCAATTTAATCCTGACATCACTGCGGACGCACTTGGTTCCATAGAGCAAGTAAGGCAAATTGCAGCCAAACTTGGTATCACTGTCGACAACGGCGCCGGACTCGGTAAATTGCAACTTGAAATTTTCGAGGAAACAGTTGAATCAAAATTGATTGCGCCTACATTTATTACCCATTATCCGACCGAGGTATCGCCGCTGGCGCGTATGAGTGATGCTGATCCATTTGTGACCGATCGCTTCGAACTCATCATCGGTGGCCGTGAAATTGCCAATGGTTTTTCCGAGTTGAACGACCCCGAGGACCAGGCCGAGCGTTTTCGAAAGCAGGTAGAAGATAAGGCTGCCGGAGACCAGGAAGCCATGCACTTTGATGATGATTACATTACCGCACTTGAATACGGCATGCCGCCCACCGCGGGTGAGGGCATAGGCATTGATAGACTGGTGATGTTGTTAACGAATATGGCCAGCATACGTGATGTAATCCTTTTTCCGCATATGCGCGCCAAACAGTAGATGAACAGGCATTAGGGTAGCGAGTAATGACAACTATCAACGAGGAAGAGTTGATAGAAGGTGTCCGTAACGGAGATACCGCGTCATGTAATACGCTGGTTACTACCTACTGGACAGACTTGTCTTTCCTGGCAAGGCGCATGATTGGCTCCAGTGATGAGGCCGATGATATTGTGCAGGATGCATTCATTAACGCGATTAAGCATATAGCGACCTTTGAAAGCCGTGGCAATTTACGCGCCTGGCTAAGAAAAATTGTAACCAATCAGGCTTTAATGGCATTAAGAAAAAAGAAGGCGCTCAAGGAAGAGTCACTGGATGACATGATGCTTGAATTTGATGATAGCGGGCACCATGTGAGCCATGTAACAGAGCGACCTGCCAGCCTTGATGTGCTGGAACAGTCACAACAGGCGCGGGAGCAGGTCAGGCTTGCCATTGACAAATTGCCTGACAACTACAGGGTGACATTAATACTACGTGATATTCAAGGCTATTCGACAAGGGAGGTAGCAGATATTACGGATACCACTGAAAAAAATGTGAAGGTCAGGCTGCACCGGGCAAGACTGGCATTGCGTAACCTGCTCGGTGATACATTCAGGGACAATTACTAGACCATGAAAAACATAATGCAAAAAGTCATGCTTTCCTGCCGCGACGTGGAAGACTTTATGATCGACTTTGTTGATGGTGATATGGATCTGTTGACGCGTATGCAGTTTTCCATGCATATCACGATGTGCGCTGATTGTCGTCGCTACTTGCAAATGTATATTGATTCTATTGCACTTGGTAAACGTATCTTTGATTGCCCTGATGACGAGGCTACAGGACATGTTCCTGACGAGATAATCAATGCGATCCTGGCGGCAACTGAAAAAAAATAACTATTTGCTGTAACCTTTCTTTCACGTCATGCATTTAAGCTTCAAACAAGACAATCTTCTCTGTGACCAGGTTGTCATTGTTTGGTAACAGAAACTTTGTCGGAAATGCGAAGTCAATCAACTTAACGACATCGAATATCGTTATTATTCAGGCTCACTTCCATTTCATAACGTAAACCCCTAGAAGGAGATAAAAAATGACTGACAAAAATAAAACCAGCGCACTGGCAATTGCTCTTGGCACCGGATTCGCAGTAACACTGGCCACCAGCCCATTGGTGAATGCCGCTGAAAACCCTTTTGCTGCAAACGAGTTCAGCAATGGTTACATGGTTGCTGCAGAGCACGGCGAAGGTAAATGTGGTGAAGGTAAATGCGGTGAAAAAGGCGGCGAAGGCAGCTGCGGTGAAAAAGGCGGTGAAGGCAGCTGTGGTGAAAAAGACGGCGAAGGTAAGTGCGGCGAAGGTAAGTGCGGCCACTAATAGCGTTTCACAGGTTTCATCATGTCTTTAGCATACCCTGTTAAGGGTGCAGGACTTGGACTGCGACGGGCCTTTCTGGGCCCGTTCGCAGATACCCTGCCCACCGAGGTTGATTTTATCGAGGTCGCCCCTGAAAACTGGATCGATGTTGGCGGTCGCTATGGCAACCTGTTTCGTAAAATTGCAGAAAGATGCCCGGTTGTCTGTCATGGCCTGTCACTGAACATCGGCGGTTTTGCCCCACTCGATGAAGCTTTCATTCATAAGGTGAAAGTATTTCTCGATGACTTTAATGTCCCGGTCTATAGTGATCACCTGACATATTGCGCTGATAGTGGTCAGCTCTATGACCTGATGCCCATACCGTTTACCGAGGAAGCTGCCAGCCACGTTGCCGAACGTATTCTCAGGGTACAGGATATCCTGGGTAGACAAATAGCTATGGAGAATGCCTCTTACTATGCGGCACCTGGCAAGCAGATTGAAGAAATAGATTTTATTAATTTGGTCCTGCAAGAGGCGGATTGCCTGTTGCACATCGATATTAATAATATTTATGTTAATAGCATTAACCACGAATATAATGCCGTGGATTTTCTCCATGCCTTACCTGGTGAAAGAATTGCCTATGCACATATTGCTGGCCATAGAAAGGAAGCAGAAGATATTCGAATAGACACCCACGGCGCGGATGTTATTGATCCGGTTTGGGGCCTGCTTGATAAGGCCTACGCATATTTTGGCGTTTTCCCAACACTTCTGGAAAGGGATTTCAATATCCCGCCGCTAGACATATTGCTGGAAGAAGTCAGGACGATACGCGATTATCAGGACCGGCATGCCGGTAAAGAGTATGCAGTCAAGAACCAGTAAGCCTGACTTCCAGGCCGTGCAACGACAATTTACCGGCAATATGCGCGATCCTGCCGGAAGTCCTGCGCCGGCAGGCATTGAAGATCGCCGCCTGCAAATCTATCGTGATTTGATATACAACAATATCCAGGGATTTCTTGCCAACAGTTTTCCCGTCATCAGGAAAGTATTGGCAGATGATGAATGGCATGCCTGCATGAGACAGTATGTAGCCAGACACGAGGCTCAAACCCCACTATTCCCCAGGATGCCGCAGGAATTTCTCAAATATATCGAGAACAACCCGGACAGTGTCCCGGCCAAGTATCCATTTGTTGCCGAGTTAGCACATTATGAATGGTTGGAAACCGCTATTTCTTTGGACACTCGCGAAATTGATTTAGTTTTGGTAGAAGCAGAAGGTGACTTGCTGGATGGCATCCCTGTTATCAACCCCGTCGCGGTGCCAAGGGCTTATCGCTGGCCAGTGCACAAAATCGGTCCGGATTTTCTGCCCGATAACGTACCGGATGATCCCACCTACCTCATCGTCTATCGAAAGCACGGCTATGATATCGGTTTTATGGAGTTAAACCCGCTGTCTGCAAGACTGGTTGAAAAAGTGATAGAAAACCGGTCTTTATCTGGCCGCGAGATGCTGCAGCAAATCGCAAATGAAATCCAGCATCCTGATGTCAGTGTCATTATCAACGGCGGCGCTGAAATTTTAAACAGTATGCGAGAAAAGGGCGTAATACTGGGAACCAGTCTGGAGAGGAGCGAAACGTGACTGCATTAATCAATCTAGGCATCAAGCTTGACAAATTATTTGGCAAACTGCGAGCCCCATTGGATTTCAGTGCCCCGTTACTACTACGCATCTTTCTGGCCCCGATATTCATCAAGGCCGGTTATGGAAAATTACAGCTTGGTTCCGAAGAGGCAGGACTGTTCCAGAAACTGCTGGCCGATCCAAACGTCGTTGCCTGGTTTGGTAATCCCGACTGGGGACTGGGTCTGCCTGCCCCCGATTTGCTGGCTTTTCTGGCCGGCTGGACAGAATTTCTTGGTGGCTGGTTTCTTCTATTTGGTTTGCTTACTCGCTATATAGCGATACCGCTCATGTTTACCATGGTCATTGCGGCAGTAACAGCCCACTGGGATGCAGGCTGGCATGCCTTGCCGGAAAATAAACTAACCGTGCCCTGGGAATGGAATACCGAGGCAATCGTTGAGGCGAACAAGCGTAAACAACGTGCGATAGCTGTCTTGAAGGAACATGCAAATTATGGATGGCTAACTGAATACGGCAGTATTACGATATTAAAGAACGGAATTGAGTTCGCCGCGACATACTTTTTGATGTTATTGGCCTTGCTTTTTCTTGGCGGTGGTCGATATTTGAGTATCGATTACTGGCTCAGAGAGAAATTTATTGCCGGTACCTAAAGCGCCGGTAAGCCCCAGCCAGAGTTATGCGTTAACTACCATTGACTGGTTTTGGCGCCTCGTATGCATACCCCTGAATATAGTCGGTGCCTATTTCGAATAGCTGTTCCAGCATGTCTTCATTATCCAGACATTTTACAATTGTCTGGGCACCCACCATATGATTGATACTGTTGATTGATTCCAGTAGCGAATAATTAAAGCCTTTTACATCGCCAATCTCGTTAAATTGCCTGGCATCGAGTTTGACATAATCCACGTTTAATTTACGCACGTTATTGATAGTAGAAGGATTGTAGTTAAAGTCATCCAGTGCAATCTTGCATCCTATTTGTTTGATCAGCGCTATAAAACGCTGCAATGAATTTACATTGCCGTAGAAGTGTCGTTCATTGATTTCAAGGCATAGCCTGGACGGCGCTAAGTTATACTCCTTGAGCAGTTGATCGAGGTACTCGATGAACTGCTCGTTAAGAATAGACTGCTTTGAAATATTGATGTTGATGATATGGCTGTCCTTGAATACCTGTTTTCCGTACGCCATCATTTCCATGATAAATTTCAATACCCATTTATCTATTGAAGCCAGTAAATGATAGGCTTCAGCTGTCTGGATAAAGCTTTCGGCAGATATTATTTCACCATTCTCATTCTTCATGCGTAGTAATACTTCATGCATGATGGTGTCGTTAAGTTCATCAAGCGGTTTTATCCGTTGCGTATAGAGTTTGAAACTCTCGTGATTCAGGTTATGTTGTAACTCTTCTAGCAGTTTTAGATGTCCGGTATATTGTCGAGTCGCTGTCATATCAGGGCTGAATATCTGCAAGCTGTTACCACCTGAACCCTTTGACTTGTTGCAAGCCAGTTCGACGTTACGGTAAACCTGCGCAATATCATCGGTTGTTGATGGCGATATAGTGGTGATACCTATGCTGGTTGAAACCGTATAGTGTTTATCTCCCCACATAAATTTTAGTTTGTTTATCTCTTCACGAAATATTTCAGCAATCAGACGGGATTTTTCAAGTGAACAGCCATACATTATCAGCGCGAATTCGTCGTTTGCTATACGCGCAAGGGTATCCGTGTCCCGCATCAGGTTTCTCAATCGGTTAGCAACTTTTTTTAAAAGCTCATCACCTGCTTCATTACCGCAGCTGTCATTTATTAGTCGAAAACGATCAAGGTCAATCAGGCAAAGCGCGTGTTCACTTTCCCTGTCTTCAGTATTGGCTACAAGATGCACCAGGCGACGATTAAATTCGTTCCGATTGATCAGACCGGTAAGTGGATCATGCGTGTCTTGCCAACTGAGCGTTTTCTCCATTTTCTTCTTTTCAGTAATATCCCTGAAAATCATGACCGTACCTTTCAGGTTTTTTTCTTCAGAGATAATTGGTGTCACACTGTATTCAATGCCGTATTCCAGGCCGTCACGCCGAATAAGCAGGATTTCCTCTGTGCCATGGATTGCAGCCTTCTTTTCCAGGCAACCGAAAACCGGATTAGGTAATTCCATATGACTCGTTTCATCCACCAGCTTCAGCACGGATGAAATTTTCCTGCTATTGATTTCCTTTGCTATGAAACCGGTATATACCTCGGCAACAGGATTGATGTAGGTAACCTTGCCGTATTGATCGGTGGCGATGACGCCTTCGCCAATTGCTTGTAGTGTGATTTCGGCCTGTTCCTTGTGGCGAATCGTGTCATCAGAATACTTATTAAGCTCATGTATATCCCTTTTTAACCGAATATTGTCTGTATTTTTCTCCTCTAGATGTATTCGTAACTGGTTCGCCTGTTCATTTATAACGCCAGCCAGACTAAATGCTTCTATCAATGCTTTTGAATAATAGCTTGCTGTAACAAGCAGCATGCAATAGGTCACTGTTAGTAGTGCCGCAAAGGGATAACCTGTTTCCGGTGGTAAACTATATATCCAGAAAGTTGTGGGGAAGATGAAAGCGGATATATAAATGATATAAGCAGGCAGGAAAATAGACAGTACTGGCAGGAATGAGACGGCCATGGTTGCCAATACCAGTAACAGTATAGTTTGTACGTAGCTATCTACCAGGGGCAGGAATATCAGATAGCCGATACTGAAAGTAAGTGCTGACAGGCCGCTCATAAATGTGTGATAGACAGCCCACTGGTTGTTCACATGTAACGTGTTCTTGTTTTTATTGAATTCCTTAATCAATATAGTGTGTGTAAAAGCGGTAATGACGACAAATGCCAGCCACGGCACATAAAAATAATCAGGAACGACTGGCATAATAAACCAGCAAATCAGTAAAGCTGAGAGTATATTCAGGATGATGCCAATAGGCGCCTGCTTGTAGAGGTAGTGCAGGTCCTGGTTCTTGTTAACCAGTGAACCTGACGTTTTTTCCTTACTGTCATCAAGAACGACAGCGTTCTCCTTTCTTGCTTGAGATCCCATCTCGTTTATATTTGTAGCGATAGTCATTGTTGACGTCCGTTTTACCGTGTATGACAAGCTTAGCGTCATTTAATCAGTAACTTGTGTGATAACTATCACAATGCATATATTCATAGCTGTATTCATTGTGATAGGAATCACAATTACAGAAATGCCGGAAAAAAGAACGGGGATAGCGAGGCAGGTACCTCGCAATAAAGTTATTTCTTTTGGGCCTGAATTTTCAAACGCAGGGCATTTAACTTGATGAATCCTTCTGCATCCTTTTGATCATATGCGCCGGCATCATCTTCGAATGTTGCAATGGTTTCATCGAACAGGCTGTCATTTTCTGATTTGCGCCCGGTCACGTATGCGTTGCCCTTGAATAGTTTCAACCTTACGCTGCCGTTGACACTGGTTTGTGTTGAATCAATCAATGCCTGTAGGGCCTCGCGCTCGGGACTCCACCAATAGCCGTTGTAAATCAGCCTGGCATAGCGAGGCATGAGTTCATCTTTTAGGTGCATAACTTCACGGTCAAGGGTGAGCGACTCGATGGCCCGGTGTGCTTTCAGCAGTAACGTGCCGCCTGGAGTCTCATAGCAGCCTCTTGATTTCATACCAACATATCGATTTTCAACGATGTCATCACGGCCAATACCGTGTTTTCCGCCAAGCTTGTTTAATGTTGCCAGGAGTTCGGCAGCAGACATGGCTTGACCATTTATGGCTACCGGATCGCCATTGCTAAACTCGATTTCAATTGATTCGGCATCGTCAGGCGCCTGTTCTGGTGACACCGTCCAGCGCCACATAGCCTCTTCCGGCTCACACCAGGGATCTTCGAGTTGTCCACCTTCGTATGAAATATGCAGCAGGTTGGCATCCATCGAATAAGGCGAGCCACCCTTACGCTTGGCCTCAATAGGAATACCTTGCTGTTCGGCATAGGCAAGCAGCTTCTCACGGGAGGTCAGATCCCACTCACGCCATGGAGCAATGACCTTGATATCCGGTTTGAGTGCATAAGCACCGAGTTCGAAACGTACCTGGTCATTACCCTTGCCAGTCGCTCCATGAGAAATAGCATCGGCACCTGTTTCTATCGCGATTTCAACCAGGCGCTTGGCAATGAGGGGCCTGGCTATAGATGTGCCGAGCAGGTATTCGCCCTCATAAACCGTGTTGGCACGAAACATCGGAAACACAAAGTCGCGTACAAATTCTTCAGTTAAATCTTCGATGTAAATTTCTTTGACGCCAAATTGCGCAGCTTTGGCCCTGGCGGGTTCTACTTCTTCACCCTGGCCTATATCAGCGGTGAACGTGACTACCTCGCAGTTGTAGGTGTCTTTCAGCCAGGTGAGAATGACGGAGGTATCCAGTCCCCCTGAATAAGCAAGTACGACTTTATTGATATCTGTAGACATAAGCTGACGCTATTAAAAAAGGGCGCTTATTCTAACGGCTTAGCGCCTTGCCGTGAAGGAAAATTGAGGCTACAGAGAGTCGATGAAGTTTTTTATCAAAAACAAGAACTCTTCAGGCTTATCAACATGGGTCCAGTGTCCTGCTCCCGTCAGCATTTTGATTTCTGCAACAGGAAAGTACCGGCATATCTTTTCATGATGACTGTCCTTGATGTAGCTTGATTCCGAGCCTCCTATAAAAAGTGCGGAGCGCTCACATGCAAGTTCGTCTAATTCAAACGGAAATCCACCTATATCCGGTAAATATTGCGCAATTACTTCCAGGTTGATTTTCCAGTGTAAACCAGTATCTGTGCGTGCTAGATTCTGTAAGATGAAGGCGGCCAATCTATCACTGGATAGTTGTTGTTTGAGCAGAGTTTCTGCTTCTGCTCTACTCGATATACCCGACAGCGACAATGAGCGCATGGCACTAATGAGTTGCGTATAGTCATGCTCGTATTTAACAGGCGCGATATCGACAACGATCAGACCTTTGAGTAACGTTGGATTAGACAGAGCCAGTGTCATTGCTACCTTACCGCCCATACTGTGCCCAATAATGACTGGCGCGTCGAGTTTTAACTCGGAAATGAGGGCATGCACGTCGTCAGCCATCTGAAAATAGTCCATGTTAGCTGCATGTGGCGAATTTCCGTGATTACGAAGATCAGGTGATACAACATAAAAACTCTCCGACAAGTTGCGCGCTATAGCTTGCCAATTTCGTGCAGAACCAAACAGGCCATGCAGAATAATGACAGGTTGGCCCTCTCCGAAAGTGGTATACGTAAGCTGCATAGGAGAAGTTGTTCTAAAGGATTACTACTTTTTACCAGGCAGATATAAATCAGTAATGGTGCCGCTGAATGCTTCGGCTGCCATGGCTACCGTTTCCGATAGTGTAGGGTGGGGGTGAATTGTCAGGCCAATGTCTTCGGCATCGGCACCCATTTCAATAGCCAGTGCGCACTCGGCAATCAGATCACCCGCATTCGGTCCCACTATTGCCGCACCAATCAAGCGTTGGCTGTCGGGATCAAATAGGAGTTTGGTCAAGCCTTCATCGCGGCCAATAGCCAGCGAACGGCCACTGGCTGCCCAGGGAAAAAGCCCTTTTTCATAATTTATGTCCTGTTCTTTTGCCTGGTTTTCAGTGATGCCAACCCATGCTATTTCCGGATCCGTGTAAGCAACCGATGGAATGACGCGGTTGTCGAAAGCGGCCTTGTGCCCGGCAATGACCTCTGCCGCTAGTTTGCCTTCGTGTGTCGCCTTGTGCGCCAGCATCGGTTGTCCCACGATGTCGCCAATCGCAAAGATATGCTTGACGTTACTACGTTGCTGATTGTCTACCGGGATAAAACCACGTTCATCTACATGTATGCCCGCATTATCCGCGCCAATTAGATGACCGTTTGGTTTGCGGCCTACAGCCACCAGTATTGCATCAAACTTATCCGCTGCTGGTGCGTTGTCACCGTCAAACTCAACCTTAAGCCCCGACTTGTTTGCCTTTACTGATTTGACCGCGGTTTTGACATGGATGGCCTCGTAAAGATGCTTAATTCGTTTTTCCAGGGGCCTGACTATATCCTTGTCACACCCTGCGACAAGACTATCGAGCATCTCAACAATCGTGATTTTGCTGCCCATGGCAGCATAGACAGTGGCCATTTCCAGTCCGATGATACCACCACCGATAACCAGCATCCGTTTAGGGATATTTTCCAGCAGCAGCGCATCAGTTGAGTCGAGAATACGGGGATCGTCTGGCAAGCCTGGGATATGACTGGCCTGCGAGCCGGCCGCAATAATGGCGTTATCAAAAGAGAGCTCACTGGTGTCGCCATCGTGCTCTATTGACAATGAATGTGTTGCTGAAAATCGGGCATGGCCTTGTATCACGGTGACACCACGCTGTTTTGCCATCTGTTTCAAGCCACCTGTTAACTTGTTAATGACGGATTCCGTCCAGCTTCGGACTGCAACCGGATCCGGCTTTTTGCTTGCCCCCAGATCAATACCCGCCTCTTTTAATTCAGTTATCTCTGAAATGACTTTGCCGATATGCAGCAAGGCCTTGGAGGGTATGCAGCCCACATTCAGGCAAACGCCTCCAAGTGCAGGATAGCGCTCTACCAGTGCCGTCTTCTTGCTCAGGTCGGCGGCGCGGAATGCCGCGGTATAGCCACCCGGACCAGCACCAATAACGACAACATCGAAATGCTGAGCTTTATGGATGTCAGCTTTGGTGTCAGCAGGTTCGCTCTTCTTGGTATTATCGGTAACGCTACTTTCCAGCAAAGCAATCACATCACCCTGTGATACACGTTGTCCGATTGTTACTGTTACTTCCCTGATAAGACCGCTTTCAGGTGAAGGTATATCCATGGTGGCCTTGTCACTTTCAAGCGTTAGCAGCGATTGTTCTTTTTCGACGTTATCGCCGACCTTGACCGCAATATCGATGATTTCAACCGCATCGAAATCGCCAATATCAGGTAAGACTATTTCTTTTGTCACGCCAGCGCCTTACAACAGGATATGTCGGATATCGTTAAGCACCGTACTCAGGAAGCGCGTGAACTGCGCACCTGCAACACCATCGATTACACGGTGATCATAGGACAAGGCAAACGGCATCATTAAGCGTGGAATAAATTCACCGTTTTGATATACAGGTTTCATCTCGGCTCTGGATACACCGAGTATGGCTACCTCGGGCATATTAATAATTGGCGTAAAATGTTGCCCACCGATGCCGCCAAGGCTGGAAATCGTAAAACAACCTCCTTGTATGTCGCGCGGACTGATGTTTCCCTCTCTCGCCTTATCGCCAAGATCTGCTATTTCCCTGGCGATATCGAACAATCTTTTCTTATCGGCATCACGCACTACCGGCACAACCAGTCCATCGTCAGTGTTCACAGCGACACCGATATGAAAGTAATGCTTCAGGATAATGTTTTCGCCATCTGTCGACAGTGATGAATTAAACTCCGGGTACTGTTGTAATGCGTCTACCACAGCCTTGACGAGGAAAGCCAGCAGCGTCAGTTTCACACCCTGTTTATTGGCGCTGTCTATCCTGGACTTTCGGAACGCCTCAAGCTCCGTAATATCTGCCTCGTCAAACTGGGTAACATGGGGAACAGTGATCCAGCTTCGATGCAGGCTTTGCCCACCGAGCCGCTTTATACGACTGAGCGCTTTTGTTTCGATATCGCCAAATTTGGAAAAATCCACCGGTTGTATTTCCGGCATGGCGAAGCCGCCACCAGGAGCCAGTTTATTGCTGGTCAGTATGCTCTTGGTAAATGCCTTTACATCTTCTTTAAGAATTCGTCCCTTGGGTCCGGTGCCGTATACCAGGCCCAGGTCAACACCCAGTTCGCGGGCAAAGCGTCGAATCGATGGGCTGGCATGCGCCCGGGCCGACTGACTGGCACCAACCATCTCGCTGGTTTCAAGTACTTGTGGTGCAGGGCGGGGTGACTCCCGCGTCGGTGGTGGTTCACTGGCTGCGGTAGGCGGTTGTTCGACAGTTTCTACAGCCGTTGTTGTTTCGCTTTCGTTTTGCGCTTGTTCATCACTGCTTTCTATAACGGCAATTAACGTACCCTCGGCGACCTTGTCGCCAACGCTTACCTTGATGGATTTAATTGTCCCGGCACTGGGTGAGGGGATATCCATCGTGGCCTTGTCGCTTTCTAACGTCAGCAGCGTATCTTCCCTTGCAACCTCGTCACCCTCGTTTACGGCAATTTCAATAACATCAACGGTATCGAAATCACCAATGTCAGGTAACAATATGTCCTGTTGTTTACTCACTGCGATACCATCAGGCGCTGATCGGATCCGGTTTGTCAGGATCGATGTTGTATTTTTTTATCGCTTCACTGACCTTGCTTGCTGGAATGGCGCCTTCATCTGCCAGCGTTTTTAGTGCGGCTACAGTCACGTAATAACGATCAACCTCGAAAAATTCGCGTAGTTTTGCCCGTGAATCACTACGGCCAAAGCCATCGGTGCCGAGCACGGTGTAACGCCCTGGTACAAACTCCCGGATCTGATCGGCATAGCTCTTGATATAGTCGGTCGCGGCTACGGCCGGTATGGAGGCATCACGCAATTGTGTTTCGACAAAAGACGGTTTTGCTTTTTTATCAGGATGCAACAGGTTCCAGCGTGATACAGAAAGACCATCACGTCGCAGTTCGTTAAAGCTTGTGACGCTCCAGATATTGGCATCTACAGAATAATCCTGTTTTAACAGCTCTGCCGCGGCAATCACTTCGTTCAGAATTGTGCCGCTACCCAGCAAATGGATTTTGGTTTTACCTCGACCTGCTTTTTTCAGGCAGTACATCCCTTTAACAATACCTTCCTCACAGCCCTCTGGTAGAGCGGGGTGGGTATAGTTTTCATTCATTACCGATATGTAATAAAACACATCTTCACAATTTTGATACATACGGCGCATGCCATCCTGGATTATCACGGCAAGTTCATAGGCAAACGTCGGGTCATAACTGATGCAGTTCGGGATCGTGGATGCCAGTACATGCGCATGTCCATCCTGGTGTTGCAGACCTTCACCATTCAGCGTGGTCCGGCCCGCCGTACCACCAAGCAAGAACCCGCGAGCGCGCATATCACCTGCGGCCCAGGCGAGATCCCCAATGCGCTGAAAGCCGAACATTGAGTAGTAAATATAAAAGGGGATCATCTTCAGGTTATGGTTTCGGTAAGAAGTAGCAGCAGCAAGCCACGAAGAAAATGCACCTGCTTCATTAATGCCTTCTTCCAGTACCTGGCCCTTGATGTCTTCACGGTAATACATGACCTGGTCGGAATCGACCGGTTCGTACAGTTGCCCAACCGCCGAGTAAATGCCGTATTGGCGAAACATACCTTCCATACCGAATGTACGCGCCTCGTCGGGCACGATTGGGACGACATGCTTACCAATGCTTTTGTCTTTTAGTAGCGTATTCAGTATTCGCACAAACGCCATCGTGGTTGAAATTGCACGATCGCCGGTTCCCTGCAGTAGCTTGTCATGGATAGAGATACCGGGGATGTCCAGTTCCGGCGCAGGCTGTCGTTTGCCAAAAAAGTAACCGCCCAGCTTTTCACGCTGTGTTTTCAGGTAGCGTACTTCTTCACTGTCTTCCGCCGGTTTGTAAAACGGGGTTTCAGCTATTTCTTCATCTGATATAGGTATATTGAAGCGATCGCGGAACTGTTTCAGTGACTTTTCATCCATTTTTTTCTGTTGGTGTGTCACATTCTGGCCTTCTCCGGATTCACCCATGCCGTATCCCTTGACAGTTTTCACGAGAATAACCGTCGGTTGCCCCTGGTGTTTAATCGCGGCCGCATAGGCCGCATATACCTTATGTGGATCATGGCCACCACGGTTTAAGCGCCAGATATCTTCATCGGACATATTGGCTACCATGGTTTTTAGTTCGGGATACTTGCCAAAAAAATGTTCGCGCACAAAGGCGCCATCATTGGCCTTGTAGGACTGGTATTCTCCATCAACAACTTCTTCCATTCGTTTTAACAATAAACCATTGGTATCCCGGGCAATCAGCGGGTCCCAGTAAGAACCCCAAATGACCTTGATGACGTTCCAGCCAGCACCGCGGAATGTACCTTCCAGTTCCTGGATAATCTTGCTGTTTCCACGTACCGGTCCATCCAGGCGTTGCAGGTTGCAATTAATAACGAAGATAAGATTGTCGAGTTTTTCCCGAGCGGCCAGGCCGATGGCCCCCAGCGACTCGGGCTCGTCCATTTCACCATCACCCATGAATGCCCATACCTTGCGACCGGTATCCTTATTCAGCCCGCGATTTTCCAGGTAGCGCATAAACTGCGCCTGATAAATGGCCATGAGTGGCCCCAGTCCCATTGATACAGTCGGGAATTGCCAGTAGTCCGGCATCAGCCACGGGTGCGGATAAGATGACAAGCCATTACCGTCAACCTCGCGACGAAAATTTAGCATTTGTTCCTCGGTGATACGGCCGGTCAGGAATGCACGTGCATAAATACCTGGTGCAGAGTGCCCCTGCACAAATAACAGATCACCACCATGGTCTTCAGAAGGCGCATGAAAGAAATGATTAAATCCAACATCATAAAGCGTTGCCGATGACGCGAAACTTGCGATATGACCACCTAGTCCATCCTCGTTGCGATTCGCCTTGACGACCATGGCCATGGCATTCCAGCGAATCAATGATCGAATTCGCCATTCCAGCGCATGATCACCGGGTGATTTTTCCTCCCGTTGCGCAGGGATAGTGTTGAGATAGGCAGTGTTTGCCGAAAAAGGCAGATAAGCGCCCGAGCGACGTGCGCGGGCAACCAGTTGTTCGAGAATAAAATGTCCACGTTCTACGCCTTCTCGCTCAAGCAGTGAGTCCAGCGCTTCCAGCCATTCCCGGGTTTCCTGTGGGTCTATATCCTGTTCCTTTTCAGACATGTCCTGACCATTAACTGTTACAGGGCGAATAAACCACGTTACCTTGCACAAACTGGTATTATTCTTGTTATGTTAAATACTAGTTTAGCCGTTGCCATAATATCAAGCTGGTTGGCATTGTACTTGACAGGCTAATGTAACAACAAACGACACTTGTAAGGAATATAATCAATGAATATCAGTTTACAGCAGAATGGCTCATTGCCGACCAAGCGACAGGTAGATAACGTGGGCAACTGGGTTATGGTGTTTGCGCATCCTATGGATAAAAGTGACTTTACCTATGGGGCGCAAATAATCGCAAAACGAAAAAGCCTGGAACTGAAAAAAGCCGATAAAACGCCTATCACGCATGATTTACCCAATAGTCGTCTGGGTCATGTGTCGCTGGCGGCGATAGAAGCAGGACTTTCTGCGTTTGATTTGCTGACTCTGGGTCGCAAGTTGGTCGCTGAACATAAGCGTGCCAATCCGTCTCAGTTAGGCATATTGGTCGATGGTTTTGATGAACCGGAAAAAGAACGCATCGCCGAGGCAGTACTCTCAGCTGCATTGGCGGCGGCGGCAGATTTACCAAATTTCAAAAGCGACGCGGATTCAGCCATCAAGTTAAAAAAAATCCTGATGTTTGGTGTGAAAGCCAGACACGGTTTCAAGCAGAGCCTTGCCGTTGCCGAGGGCAATGCATTGACTCGCAGCCTGAGTATGTTGCCGTCAAATATGCTGACGCCTACAGAGTATCTGAAAAAAGTCAGGCAGATTGCTAAAGACAATAAATGGAAGCTTGAGTTTTATAATGAAACTACGCTGAAAAAGAAAAAGGCGGGTGCTTTCCTCGCCGTGGCGCAGGGCAGCCCGACACCGGATGCAGGCATCGTGCGCCTGACCTATACGCCAAAAACCGCGCGTGGAAAGAAAATCTTTCTTGTCGGTAAGGGGATTTGCTACGACACCGGTGGCACCAATCTTAAGCCTGCCAATTATATGTTTGGTATGCATGAAGATATGCAAGGCAGTGCGGTTGCGCTTGGCACGCTGCTGGCACTCAGCAAGCTCGAATTTAACAGGCCGGTTGAATGCTGGATGGCGCTGGCAATGAACCATATCGGCCCTAAAGCATATAAACCTAACGACGTCATTACTGCTTGCGATGGTACCACGATTGAAATTGTGCATACCGACGCCGAGGGTAGAATGATCCTGTCCGATACCCTGGCGCTGGCATCCCGTGAGAAACCTGATTTAATCATGGACTTTGCGACGCTTACCGGTACCTGCATCTATGCTATTGGTACATCCTACAGCGGCGTGTTCACGAACAGAAAAGGCTGGCACCAGATGCTCATCGAGGCCGGTGAAGACTGTGGTGAGCGCGTCTGGCCGTTTCCTCTGGACGAAGACTTCGACCAGATGATCAAGAGCGACATCGCAGACATCAAACAGTGTTCGCAGGAGAGCGGGGTTGATCACATACTTGCTTCTCGCTTCCTGCAGCGGTTTGTCAAGAATGACACACCCTGGATACATATGGACCTTGCCAGCAGTAACAGGAAGGGTGGACTGGGTCACATAGCCTCTGACACCACCGGTTTTGGTGTGCGTTACACAGTGAACCTGTTATTAAATTACCCGCTTAATGAGTGATTAAACGCAGTTGCACTATTTATTGTCGACATAAGACCCGCTTGTGAGTTTGTTGCTGCCAATAGGCTTCCCAGCCTTTGCTGTGTGTAATACCGGACAGAACTGCTTTCATAACACAACGTAGTTGCGGGTCAAATATGGCGAGGCTGGCAAGATAGGATTCAATAATTTTTGGCACAACGACAGTATCATCACTGGAAAAAAAATGTTTTTGCGGTACAAAGACGAGTTTGTCCGCAAGTGAAACCGGGTTGATGGAGCCGTTGAGCGGGGTCACGTTGTGATAGTCCGCAAACTTTGCAATATCCAGGTTACCTGCCACGCTACGAAATTCGATGACGTCATCACGTGTCGCCGCGAGGATGGCTGCTATTGTTGCGCCACCGGAGTAGCCGATCAAACGAACATGCTCATAGTCATATTCATTTTTAATTGTTGAAACGACGTCGTTCAATGCGTTGACCACTTCCTTACCTGCGCGTTTTGATGTCCAGTATTCCGGTTGGCAATGCTGCTCTCTTTCCAGATCAATAAACTGACACGGACGCGCAAGGTAAATAATATCGTTGTTGCTATCAACGCTTGCCAGTTTCAACCCTATTGGATCAGCAGGTGTCGGGTTTGCCGAAACACGGCGTCGGTTTCTCCAGGCCCGTCCATCTCCTTCGATGTAGATCGTAACTGTTGTGTTTGGGCTGATGTTTTTTTGCAGGCTAACTATCGTGAATAGATTAGTACGATAGTATTTTTGTTCAAAACCATATTGCAGTGCGAGTTGTTCGCCTGTTTTGACTTTTTGCCCAACTGAACAGCCTGAAAGTAAACTGATGATAAGGACACAGCTTATGCAAGTTCTGGTAAGCATATGCCCGGTTTTAAATCAGATACAGCTGTTATGGCATGCGCGGGCGAGGCATGTTGATGCGATTGATTTGTTGCATGGAACGCATCAGGTTGTTAATCGTGCGCATGGCCATTCTTCTGGGTGGTGATGGCGGACTAAATTCGTCGGGAATCTCGGTACCGTAACCGGCTTCATCTATACTGACCTTGCCAAATTCATTGTAGACATCAATTTTTGACTTGCGCGAGGTATCTTCTGCTTCCAGCAGTATGATGGTTGCGGATGTAGCATCGGCCTCACCAACCACGTTGGTACCACGTATACCAATCGTGGCGACTGCGGTCTCGACGTCCATGTTCTCGGGTTTCTCTTTTGCAACAAGGCCGGTGACGAAACGAAAAGCGCCCTTGGCGACTTTCATCGAGACCTTGTCGTCGGGGGTCTGGTTATACACGTACTTGCTGGCTATTAAAGTCGCTTCCGGGCCCAGTTCAAACCGGGTTTTGTCTTTAAAACGGATATTCAACAGGCTGTTTTCGCCGGTGGTGATGGTATCCTGCTCAAAGATCTTGTCGCCAAGGCCAAGGTCTCGTCTATCATTGGCAGATTGCGCAAAAGCGCTTCCTTCGATCCTGGTGATTCGGCCTATGGCATCCGCGGCAACTGCGGTATTAATGCTTAACACACATAGTGCCAATACAATAAATAACATCCGGGCAAAAAATGATCCTGATTCAGTATCTTGTCGCATGGCCAGACTCCGATTTATTGGTTTTAGATAGTCTGCAAATCGGTGAGTTGCCGGATTATTTTACTATTAGTAAATTAATAATCCATTCTCAGCGTTATACTAATGCGATCTTCATCAAAGTTATCACGCAGAAAACGTTTGCTGTATTCGAGGTTGCCACTGATACCTGATTTTTCAAAATAACGCACACCCGCGGTAAACAGGAGGTCATTGATGTCATTGGCAGGTTGTGGCGTAGCCACGACTCTTTGCAGGCTATAGTCATACTGATAGGAAAGATTCACAAATGGTTCCCACTCGTTAAAGCTATAGGCAACATCACCGGCGATGCTGATAGTGCCAACGCGTACCGAACTCTCAAGCACCGTGGCGCCATTGCTTTCTGTATATTCATCAATCGTGCTTCTGGCATACAGCAGGCCAACACGCCCGCCGATTATCCAGCGATCAATAAAGGAAATGGCATTGAGGTTTAATGAGCCAAAAAAGCGATCTGCGGAAGGCGTACTGGATATACTGGTGCCTCCTGCCGTGCGAACTTGATCATAATCAACATAGGAATAACCGAGGTTAACATCCATGCTGAGTATGTCCGACATCACCCAGCCAAAGTACGGGGCAATGGTGTAAGACTTGGCATCCTGGTTACCACCGTTAAAGCTGGTATCCAGGCCGGTCGAGTCGTAGCCCAGCGCCACACCCATTACCGTGTTCTTCCAGATGTTAAAGTCCATTCCGCCCAGGAAACTATGTGTGCTGCCATCGAAGGCGGTGCTGCTAAAGTCGTTTTCAAAGTTCGTGTAGGAATAATTGCCCCATATACCGTATGGTACCTCTATGCCATCCCCGGCATTCAGTCCCATCGCGCCTTCCATATTGAACTGGTTGTCCGAGAAACGTGGCGTAAAAAAACTTCTTAATGCGTTGACCGCACCGGTAACCCGGTTGGAAATGCCGGTGATGGAGTTTTGAATCTGGATGTTAAAGAGCAAGGCGTCGGTAACAGAACTACCAGGCGTGAATTCAGACACTACCGTTGTGCCACCACCTGCCCTGGTTAACGTGCCGTTAGTGATGCTCGTAATACAATCGTCAGTGGCTGAGCCGGTATTGACTGTAATCGTGTTGCCGTCGTTAGACGTTTCAAACTGCAGGTTACCAGTACCGCCAGTATCAAGCGTGAAGTTGAAGTCAAACGTGGTTGGCCCTATGAAACCACCAATGTCGATAGTAAACGTCTCAACTTCGCCATCCAGGTTATCGACAAAGATACCGTTACCACCGGTGATATTACCGTCGCCGTCGGCCTGGATAGTAAGCGTTAAAGCACCGCTAAATGGACCATCATCGGCTGGATTTGCGCATGAACCATCAACACCGCTAATACTACCCGTATAAGTGCCATTGACATTCGGATTCTGACCGGTGGCCTGTGCAGATTTTGACGATAAAACGGAAAATAAAACAAAAAATATGATTGCATATCTCAACACAGCTGAGCTCCCCTTGAATACAATTTATTTTTCCTAAATAGTACGCCAATCAGGCGCTTGAGACCAGTTGTGTAAACGGGATTAGTGTTAATTATTATTTTGTCGTGAAGGTATAGACACCGTCCCATTCGAGGCCAGGCGAGTTCTCGATAAAGCGTGCAATTCTTTCCAGGTAGAGCGAGTATACGTGTTTACTGGGGCTGCGGCTCTTCAGTCGCGTAAAAAGGATCTCGGCCTCGTACCATTGCTGGCCCCGATAGGCCTTTAATGCCGCGTCCATCAGGTCTACTTCTTCTTTTGTTTCATCAGTAATCTCTGATTTAAGCGCAACAGGTTCATAAATAGCGATAGGTTTGTCCTTTCCCTTCACCCGCACGAAGTCCAGTTCACGGTAGACGTATTCCGGTGCGGCCTGCATGGTTGTTTCGCTGACAATCAATTCAACGCCGTAGTTCTTGGTCAGTCCTTCCAGCCTGGAACCCAGGTTTACCGCATCGCCCATAACGGTATATGACAGCCGGAACTCGGACCCCATGTTACCAACACTCATAATCCCGGTATTGAGTCCGACCCCAATATTGATTTCCGGCCAGCCACGTTCAATGAACTCTGCCCTGATCGCAGTTAAACGTTCCAGCATGGCCAGCGCGGTTTCAATACCGCAACTGGCATGTTCGCCGTTTTCCAATGGTGCGCCCCAAAACGCCATGACCGCATCGCCGATATATTTGTCTATGGTGCCGCGTTTTTCATGGATGATCTTTGTCATCTCGGTCAGGTAGGCGTTCATCAGGTCTGACAGTTCTGCTGGTGTCAGTCCCTCGGAAATAGTCGTAAAACCGCGCACGTCAGAGAACAGTACCGTCATCTCGCGGTTTTCCGGCTCCAGCGTGTAGGAATCCGGGTTAATGTTCATCTCGTCGATGAGTTCAGGTGGCACATAGGTGCCGAAAACCGTTGCCAGCTGTTGTTTGCCACGGCGCTCGATAAAGAAACCGTATGACATGTTGGCGACAAAGATAATGCCAATGAGCAGCAAGCTGCCGGCAATCGGCATCACCAGGTTGGAATACTGCCACAACACCAGGTTGATACTGACGATGACAACGGCAAGTGCCAGCGTGGCCAGTGATGCCCATACCGGGCTCAATAGTGGTAGCAATACTGTCATCAATGTGCCAATCACCAGTATCTGTACAATTTCTGCACCTCTCAGGTAGGCGGGGCTGAGCTTGATATTTTCATCAATGATGCCGGAAACGAGGTTGGCATGTATTTCAACACCCGGGTATTGTTTATTCACCGGTGTGGTTCTCAGGTCAAACAGACCCGGTACAGTCGTGCCTACCAGCACAATGGCATCGTCGAGTATGGTCTTGTTTACGCGACCGTGGATAACGTCCGTGGCAGATACATAGCGGTAGCTCTGTTGGTAACCGCGATAGGGCACCAGTGCCTGAATGTTTTCATCAACGGGGACATCCAGGAATTCCAGCGACAGGTTTTCAAGCCCCGCATAGGCGCTGCTGGCCGAGTCTTCAAACACCGGGATAGTCTGCTCGATATCAAACAGGTTTCGCACCACGGCCAGGGACAGTGCCTCGTAGTAGTTATCTTCAAAGGCATAGAGCATGGGTACGCGCCGTACCACGCCGTCTTCGTCCAGCCATGGCGAAAAGTGGCCGGCATCCATTGCGGCTCGCTGGATAATGGGCAGGTTAGCACTATAGCCGCGCGCGTTTCTTGCGATCACCGCCTTGCCGGCAAACATCTCCTTGCTGAAGCTTGGAGCCGGTAGCTGGCCGTTGTTGGCAGAATAATCCTCGCTGGAACCGTACTTGAAATAATAACCCAGGATCACTGGCCGTCCCCGGATACTGTCAGCCAGGACCTTATCGTAGTTCAGTTCATCTTCTAATCCTGCAACCACCTGCTGGTAGGCTTTGTCACCGGCCAGTTCCTGCCTGCCGATTTCCTGCAGTGTTTTCAGGCCGGAACTATTATCAGGCTCGGGAAAAACAATATCGAAGCCCAGAATCTGGATCTGGTAGGTATCGAACAGGGAATCAATCAGTCTTGCGACATGGATTCGACTCCAGGGCCAACGACCAATCTCCTGCAGGCTTTTTTCATCGATATCGACAATGACTATGCGCTTATCCATGTCATTGGGCATGGTCATGCGCACACGCAGGTCATAAAGCTGGTTTTCGACCGTGTCGATGACGCCGCTGCGAAAAAAATCGGCCTTCTCAGCGAGAAAGGACAGTGTAATCAGCGTCGTCAGAATAATGAGCGGCAGTTGATGCCGAAATCGATAATAGTATTTATTCAACATGTTAAAGACAGTTTATTGTTTAGCTGCTGTCGTCGCCTACGAATTATTACATATGACTGCTAATCTGGCGTGTCGTGGAGAAAATAGCTTCATTTTTATCCTCACTCTGTATAATGCGCGGCTTTTGATACAAGCCGTCTTCCATGTCTGAGAATTTAAGAAACATCGCAATTATCGCCCACGTTGACCATGGTAAAACCACGCTGGTCGATAAGCTGTTGCAACAATCAGGCACGCTCGATAACAGAGCCGAATTGACCGAGCGGGTGATGGATTCCAATGACCTGGAAAAAGAGCGGGGCATTACCATCCTGTCGAAAAATACGGCGATTCGCTGGCAGGATTACCGTATCAATATCGTTGATACACCCGGGCATGCCGATTTCGGCGGCGAAGTTGAGCGCGTGCTCTCCATGGTCGACTCTGTACTGTTGCTGGTTGATGCGGTTGATGGTCCGATGCCGCAAACCCGGTTTGTCACGCAGAAGGCTTTTGCCATGGGTTTCAAGCCAATCGTAGTGATAAACAAGATTGACCGCGATGGTGCGCGACCTGACTGGGTGCTGGATCAGACTTTTGACTTGTTTGACAAGCTTGGTGCAACCGATGAACAACTGGATTTCCCGGTGGTTTATTGTTCAGCATTGTCTGGCTATGCCGGTCTGGATGAAGGTGTCACTGATGGTGACATGACGCCATTATTTGAAACAGTCATTGAGCATGTTGCGCCACCCGATGTAAATAGCGATGGACCCCTGCAAATGCAGATTTCGACTCTCGATTACAACAGCTACGTCGGGATTATCGGTATAGGCAGAATTTCGCGAGGTAGCATCAACCGTAATCAGCCAGTCAGCGTCATCGATCGCGATGGCAACACACGGCGCGGCAAGGTAATGCAGGTGTACAGTTTCCTCGGGCTGGAACGCATCGAGGTAGAAACGGCCAGTGCCGGTGACATTATTGCTATCGCCGGACTGGACCCCCTTAATATCTCCGATACCTTGTGTGACCCGGAAGTGGTTAAGGCCTTGCCGGCACTGGTCGTGGATGAGCCTACCATCAGCATGACTTTCCAGCCCAATACTTCACCGTTTGCAGGGCGTGAGGGAAGATACGTGACCAGCCGCAATATCTGGGATCGATTGCAACAGGAACTGAAACATAATGTTGCCCTGCGCGTGGAACAGACAGAAGAGGCCGACAAGTACCGTGTCTCGGGGCGCGGTGAATTACATCTGTCAGTGCTTATCGAGAACATGCGTCGCGAGGGCTATGAACTGGCGGTGGGTCGCCCGCAGGTGATTGTGCATGACCTTGGCGATCACAGGGAAGAGCCTTATGAGCAGCTAGCGCTTGATATCGAGACCGACCATCAGGGCGCAGTCATGGAAAAACTGGGTGAACGGCGCGGCGACCTCAAAAACATGCAGCCCGACGGCAAAGGGCGCGTCAGGCTGGAATACATCATTCCGGCCAGAGGGCTGATTGGTTTTCGTACCGAATTCCTGACGCTGACATCCGGTACCGGTCTGATGTACAACGTTTTCGACCATTACGGTGCCTATATCTCAACGGCTATCGGTCAACGCATCAACGGCGTACTGATCGCCAATGGCCAGGGCAAGGCGCTGGGATATGCCCTGTTTAACCTGCAGGATCGCGGTAAACTATTTATCGGCCACGGAGAAGAGGTCTACGAAGGCATGGTGATCGGCATCCATTCCCGGGATAATGACCTTGTTGTGAACCCGCTCAAGGCCAAGCAACTCACCAATATTCGGGCAGCAGGCTCGGATGAGAATATTATCCTGACACCGCCGTTGCGGCTGAGCCTGGAACAGGCGCTGGAATTCATTGACGATGATGAACTGGTTGAAGTCACCCCGAGCTCGATACGCATCCGTAAAAAACTCCTGAAAGAACACGAGCGTAAGAGCGCTTCGCGCAAGGCCAGCTAGTCCGACTAATAAATTTTTTGTAATAAGCAGGGGTTTCTGCTTAACTTTACTCTCAGCAACTGAAATATAAAGATTTTCCCATTTCAGGCGCGAAATATGCATGGACTTTACAGGGACAGATATAAAGTCAAATTCCCGTCATTTACTCTATGAGAACACAGGACATTACACCTCAGGAACAGCATACGCGCCTGCGTAGTAAACTACTGATCCCGTTTGTATTGAGTAACCTGTTCGTTATCAGCATGACGCTGTACACGCTCAAATACCTGGATCAGTTGCACGAAGAGGACTTTCACCAATCCAAGCGTACCGACCTCATCAAGAGTTTTGACCATGAGCTGGCTGAAAACACTGAATTACACCGGGCCCTGCTAACGATGATCACTGAAAATAGTAACTTTCGCGAGGCGTGGGAGGCAAAGGACCTGTCGGCGCTGATGAATGCGGCAGAGCCAATGTATGATTATTTCACTAGCAACCATAATATCACCCACTTTTATTTCCATAATCTGGATAAGACGGTTTATTTAAGGCTGCATAATGAGGGACTCTTTGGCGACAAGATAGACCGTGTGACGATGGACAACGCCAGTGCCAGTGGAAAGATATACAGCGGTCTTGAGTTTGGTGAACAGGGAGCATTTGTCTTACGCACGGTCTACCCATGGTATATCGAGGACAAACTCACCGGTTATGTTGAACTGGGCGGCGAACTTGACCGCATTCTAAACCAGGTTTCCGAGGCCAGTTCCGTGGATTTGGCCATGGTAGTTGATGAGTCACTGCTACCGTCGATAGAAGACCGTTCAACGGCACCATTGAAAAGCGACTTTATGCTGGGCGGTACCGAGTCAGGATTAATCTATCTTTATGCAACGAAGCCAGACCTTATCGAGAAATTGTCAGATATTTATCCGTCGTTCACAAATCTGGCGGCAGGCCGCTTAAATGAATTTGAACACAATGGCAGTGTGGTATTGTCATCGACTTTTCCGGTTATTAATGCCGCAGGTAACCGCCAGGCCTATGTCGTCTTCATTGTCGATATCAGTGACTTTGTGACTCGGGAAGCAATGTTACTTAATTCCGTCGCACTCGTCATTGTTGTCGTCAGCATTTTGCTAATCGTTTTTTACTATATCTACAGCGGACGCCTGCAATCTTACCTGTCAGAGATTTATAACAAGCTCAATCACGAGATCAAGGCCAGGATGGACTCCGAGGTAAAACTTGAGATCTACTCCCGCCAGCTGGAAGACGAGGTCGAACAGCGTATGCAGGAGTTAACAGTAGCTAACATGGAGCTGGAAAAAGACATCGAGTTGCGTAAAAAAACAGAGGAAGACTTCCGTCGCAGCGAAGAGAAATATCGATCACTATTCGAAAAAACATCAGAGGCAACCTTGATTCTGGATGGTGATAAATTCGTTGATTGTAATGACGCTACTCTGCGCATGCTGCGCTGTAACAGTAAGGATGAATTGTTGATGAAACACCCCTCTGAGTTATCACCATCCAAACAACCAGATGGTAGGGATTCATGGGAAAAGGCCGGCGAAATGATGCAACTGGCCCATGAAAAAGGTCATCATCAATACGAATGGGACCACATTCGCGCAGACGGTCAGGTATTTCCCGTTGAAGTCTCATTAACCAGCATCCCCATGGCCGACCGGCAGGTACTGTATGTGGTTTGGCGTGACATCACTGACCGAAAAAAAGACGAGGAAACCATCCGTCGGCAAGCGTTCTATGATTCATTAACCGGTTTGCCTAACCGCGTGCTTTTACACGACCGTATGCAACAGGCGATCATTCATGCCAACCGTTTTCATAAGCATGGCGCAGTATTTTTCATGGATCTGGACCAGTTTAAAAAGATCAATGATTCACTGGGACATACTGTCGGCGATTCATTGCTAATCGAGGTTGCCAATCGCATCACGTCGTGCCTGCGTGAAGGTGATACGGCTGCCCGTCTTGGTGGTGATGAATTTGTCGTGTTGTTGCCCGATCTGCCTGCCGATGAGAACTCATACAACTACGCGGAAAAAGTCGCCGAAAAGATCAAGGATGCGATTAACAAGCCATTTAACATTGATCAGTATGAACTGAAGGTATCAACCAGCATTGGAATTTCCCTGTTTTCGGGCAAGAACGAGAAGGTTGATGATGTGCTGAGACACGCCGACACGGCCATGTATCGTGCCAAGGACGATGGTCGCAATGCGATTCGTTTCTTCCTGCCCAGTATGCAGGCCGAGGTGGTCAAGCGACTTAACATGGAAAAAGAACTGGTAGACGCCTTCGAGCAGAACAGGCTGGAACTTCACTATCAACCACAGTATTCCGCCCATCACGAACTGTATGGCGTTGAGGCGCTATTGCGCTGGCCCCACAGCAAAAAGGGCTTTATTCCACCGCTGGAATTTATTTCGATTGCCGAGGAAATTGGTCTCATTATTCCCTTGAGTGACTGGATATTGAAGCAGGCCATGCAGGATATGATTGCCATAATGAGGCATCAGGATGCAGGCAGTCAGTTTGTGCGTTTATCGATTAACCTCAGCCCGCTGCAGTTTTTGCAAGAGGATTTTATCCTGACGATTAAAAAGTCACTGGACGCAACCGGTTTTCCGGCAAATCTGTTAACACTGGAAATTACCGAGAACGTCATTATCAATAATATTGAGGATACAATTGCCAAGTGTTACCAGTTAAAAGAAATGGGTATCCATATCTCGCTGGATGATTTTGGCACGGGTTACTCGTCGCTCAGCTACCTGAAGCGCTTACCCATTAATGAGCTCAAGATAGACAGGTCGTTTATTCGTGATATAGAAACGGATAAGAATGATGCAATACTCGTGGAAAGCGTAATATCACTGGCTCATCATTTTGACCTGAAACTGGTTGCCGAAGGTGTGGAAACCCTGGAGCAACTTAATTTCCTGATGAAACATCATTGTGATGCATACCAGGGTTATTATTTCAGCAAACCACTCACCTATGCTGCATTTTCCGATGTTATGTTGAAACAAAAGAAAAGCTCTGGCTAATTATTCAATTAATCATTTAACAAGGATACCTATGATTCAGTTTGGTTTTTTATGCAAACGTGGCTTATTCACAGCGCTGTTGCTGACTACTTTTTCCTTGATATCTTTTGCCCATGCTGCCTACGGTAATCCAAAAGTCATAATTGAGACCAAATTCGGCAACATGGAACTACAGCTTTACCAGGATACTGCACCCGGGCACGTTGATAATTTCATCAAGCTGGTAAAACAGGGTTTTTATGACGGCACAATTTTTCACCGTGTAATACCGGGCTTCATGATCCAGGGTGGAGACCCGAATACCAGGGGCAAGGATAAATCCCGCTACGGCATGGGCGGGCCCGGGTATAGCATCAAGGCCGAGTTTAATGACAGGCCTCACAAGCGCGGTATCCTGTCCATGGCCCGCTCAAGCAATCCGGACAGTGCCGGTTCGCAGTTTTTTATCGTGGTAAAGGATTCGCCATTCCTCGATGGCCAGTACACCGTGTTTGGTGAGGTGACCAGTGGCATGGATGTGGCCGACAAAATTGTCGCCCAGGACAGGGATCGGCGTGATAACCCCCTGGACAGAATCGAGATGCAGATGCGCATACTGGAATAAACGGTAGGGTAGTACACAATAGAAAAAAAGCCGGCTGATGCCGGCTTTTTTAATCGTTATGACCCCAGACCTTATTTACTCTTTGCTTCTTCACGCTCCTTGGCGGCAGCGATAACTTCATCCGCCACGTTCCTGGGACAAGGTGCGTAGTTTAAAAACTCCATGGAAAACTGACCGCGACCTGACGTCATTGTACGCAGCGTACCGATGTAGCCAAACATCTCACTCAATGGCGCATCAGCTTTAATACGAACACCGGTTGGCGTTGCCTCCTGGGATTTAATCATACCGCGACGACGGTTCAGGTCGCCGATAACATCACCTACATGTTCTTCGGGTGTATACACGTCAACTTTCATTATGGGTTCCATTAGTTGCGGGCCTGCCTTCGGCATACTTTGTCGATAGGCCGCCATGGCAGCAATTTCGAAAGCCACCGCAGAGGAGTCGACCGCGTGAAATGCACCGTCGAACAGGTTGACCTTGAAATCCAGACATGGGTAACCAGCAAGCACACCCTTATCCATGCTCTTTTTGAAGCCGCCTTCAATCGCTGGCCAGAATTCTTTCGGCACGTTGCCACCTGTTACTGTGGATTCGAATACAAAGCCACTGCCAGGTTCGCCGGGCTCGATAATATAGTCAATCTTGCCGTACTGGCCGGAGCCACCCGATTGCTTCTTGTGCGTATAGGAGTCTTCGATGCGCTGGGTGACAGTTTCACGATAAGCCACCAGCGGGCTGCCCACTTCAACCTCGATACCGTGCGTACGCTTCAGGATATCGACCTTGATATCCAGGTGTAGCTCACCCATGCCTTTCATCAGTGTTTCACCACTGTCTTCATCGGTCTCGATGCGGAAAGACGGGTCTTCCTTCACCATTTTACCAAGTGCGATACCCAGCTTTTCAGATGCGCCCTTGTCCTTGGGTGCGATGGCGATGGAGATAACCGGATCCGGGAAAATCATCGGTTCCAGCGTTGCCGGATTGTTTGGATCACACAGCGTATGCCCGGTTTGAACGTTTTTCATTCCAATCGCAGCGACGATATCGCCGGCCTGGGCCCTGTCCAGTTCGATACGCTCATCGGCATGCATTTCAACAATACGCCCGATGCGCTCGGTTTTACCGGTAAATGTATTCAATACCGATGTCCCTTTTTCAAGTACACCCGAGTAAATGCGCATGAATGTCAGTGCGCCAAAACGGTCATCCATGATCTTGAAGGCCAGGGCACGCAATGGTTTGGCCGGATCAACCGTTGCCACTTCGCCCGTTTCATTACCCTCAAGGTCAACCTCCGGTTGCGGATCGACCTGGGTAGGATCAGGCAGGTAATCGACAACGGCGTCCAGTACCATCTGGACACATTTGTTCTTGAATGCCGAACCACAATAGGTTGGAAAGTAATTCAGGTTGATCGTGCCTTTACGGATACATGCCTTGAGTTCATCAACGGACAGCTCTTCTCCTTCAAGGTATTTCTCCATCAGGTCGTCATCGGCCTCAACAGCAGTTTCTATCAGCTTCTCGCGCCATTCCTCGATCTGATCTTTCATCTCTTCGGGCGGCTCGGTAATTTCATAATTCAGCGGGTCATTGGGATCATTATAAATCCAGGCCTTACGCGTCAGCAGGTCCACAGCGCCAATGAACTCGTCTTCGATGCCAATCGGCAATACCATCACTAATGGCGTGGCACCAAGCACGTCGATAATTTGTTCTACAACGCGGTAGAAATCAGCACCGGTGCGGTCGAGCTTGTTCACGAAGATGATGCGAGAAACTTCCGAATCGTTGGCGTAACGCCAGTTCGTCTCCGATTGCGGTTCTACACCGCCAGAGCCGCAAAACACGCCGATGCCGCCATCCAGGACTTTCAGCGAACGGTAAACTTCGATGGTGAAGTCAACGTGCCCGGGGGTATCAATAATGTTGAGTCGGTGATCTTTCCAAAAGCAGCTGGTGGCCGCAGACTGAATGGTAATGCCGCGCTCCTGCTCCTGTTCCATGAAGTCCGTGGTGGCTGCACCGTCATGGACCTCACCGGTTTTATGGATTTTACCGGTCAATTTCAGGATGCGTTCTGACGTGGTCGTCTTGCCAGCGTCTACGTGAGCGAAAATTCCAATATTTCTATACTTGCTTAAGTCAGTCATTGTCTTGCTACTCTAGGTTAAAAGTCATATCGGTTGCCCAGCGCGTTATTCAACCAATTGAAAGCGCTGTGTTTACTGGTCATTTCGGGAAAAGTATCCGGGACGCGTTGTTGCAAGCAAACAGGCGGGCGGAGTATAAACCAGAATGGCCGTTATTGTGAAATATCTGCCACCAGATTTTGACGTTTCTTATGGTTGCAAAAAAACGGGCGCGGTTGAAAACAAGGCATGCCATCGTATAATCGTCTCAATGCACGATATACCTAATCGCATTGCAGATGTATTACTCGAAGTGGAGGCCAATCTGCGCGTCCACGGCAAATGGGACAAGACCAGGCCTTCGGAGTCAGCGTTGAATAGTGGCGTACCGTTTTGTTTTGATACGCTGACCTTTGAACAATGGCTGCAGTGGATTTTCCTGCCCAGGATGAAGACGACTATCGAGCAAACCCTGCCATTACCGCTGAAAAGCGGCATCTTCGAATACGCAGAAGACTGCCTGCATAAGGATGACCCGTCGACAATGCAGTTGTTGACCCTGCTGAAGCGCTTTGATGATCTGATTACGATAGAGGCGGGCGCACAGCGCCATTAAAAAAACCGCCCGAAGGCGGTTTTGTTGCATAACTCTGTTTCCAGATTAACCCATGGATTTTTCAACCAGGGATTTCACCTCGTTGGCATAGGCTTCGGCCATCTTGGTGATTTTCTCCGCGTCCTTGATGGATTTGGAATACATCGCTTGTGCTGCACTCATTTGCGCCGTCATAAAGGCATTCAATGAATCCAGGTCATTGATGGTGGCAGATGCCTTGAGGGCATCCATGCTGGCCTGTGCATTTTCCTGCATGGCCTTAACCTGCAAAGCAGAGATTTTTTCAATGCTTTTCATTGTCAGTTCGTTCAGCTCCTTAACAGGGCCAATAATTTTATCGATTGATACGTCCATTAGTTTCTCCAGTGTTCTGTTTAGCTATGTGCAAAATATCGAATATTTTGCTGCATTGCAATATTTAATGCTGAAAAAAAGCCGTCCCATCCGGGACGGCTTCTGTACTACCTTGAAAAGTCAGTTAGGCAACTGATTTTTCAACCGTGCTCTGAACCTTGGCAGCATAATCTTCAGACAGTTTGACGATTTTCTGCGCATCTTTCATGGCAGTGTCTGCAATACCCTGGGCGGTAGCCAGCTGAGCTTGCAGATACTCGTTAAAAGAATCCAGGTCTTTTACTTCTGCAGCAGTCTTGATAGCGTTGAGGCTAACATCGGTGCTGTCCTGGATGGTCTTGACCTGAATGGCAGAAATTTTTTCCAGGCTCTTCAGGGTCAGATCATTGATCTCCTTGATAGGAGCGACAAATTGTTCCAGTGATACTTGCATTACATTTCTCCTGTAATATTTTTAAGTTGCATACAGTATAATGCTAATTTGTTGCATTGCAACATATATTTTACATTATTTTACTATTTGCATTAAAAACAGAAGCTTATAACGAAAAATGATTTGCAGACGGACTAGGAATAGATCCATTTATCCCAGTACGGCGGATCATCAAAAAATCCTTTCATATAATCCACGAACGAGCGGATTTTTAGCGACATGTGTTTCCTGTGTGCATAAACCAGATTAATGGGAAGGGCTGCAGGCTCATATTGTTCCAGTACAGGCCGTAGTTTCCCATACTGTATATCAAGACCAATCATGTAGGACGGCAACTGGGCGAGCCCGCTACCATTGATTGCGGCGACCCGAAGTGCATCGGCAATGTTTGCTTTCAGGTAGGTACTGTCGATATCAATCTTCTCTTCCTTACCATTCACCTTGAATTTCCAGTAGGTCGGAAACACCAGATTTTGGCCCATGGTCAGGCATACATGGTCTTTCAGATCATCGATGCCCTGCGGTTTACCATGGCGTTGAAAGTAGTCTTCAGAACCGCTGACCACCAGTCTGCTCGACGACATGGGCAAGGCGATAACGCTGGAATCTTCCAGCGGTCCGACGCGAAATGCCAGGTCCACCCCGCTATCAACCAGGTTATCAAAATCATCTGACAGGATTAGCTCTATTGCCACGTCCGGGTATTGTTCCTTGTAGCCCTTTACCGCGCGCGAGATATGAAAGGCACCAAAAGAAGGGGGTGACATGATTCGAAGTGTGCCAACCGGGCGGTTCTGCATCTCGGAAACGAACTGCTCGGCTTCTTCTACATCGGACAGAATCGCCAGCACCCGGTTGTGATAGGCGCTGCCGACCTCGGTCAGGCTCAGCTGCCGGGTGGTGCGGTTAAGCAGCCGGGCCCCGAGTTTTTCCTCGAGATCGCGTACGTATTTTGAACACATGGCATTGGAAATGCCCATTTCATCGGCAGCCGCGGCAAAACTGCCAAGGCGGGTAACGGCCGCAAACACACGCATACTGGTCAATCTATCCATGTTCTCTCGCGATTATTAACTATTTGGAAATAAAATATAGCATAAAAGCCTCTTTTTCACTTCATGTAAATGACTATGCTTTCCAGCAACTTAAGCTTTGAAACCTTTCAGGAGATAAACCATGAAGAAGATAAACACCTTGTTGTTTACAACATTAATAATGGCCACGAGTTCTATTATGGCCAGCCCGGTAACCAGCGTTACCGAAATCAGTGAACAGTGGCGCCAGAATTTTAATGCCGGTAGCAAGGGTTCGCTGATGCAGCTGTACTCTGATGAAGCAGTATTGTTTCAACCCAACAACGAAATCGTTGAGAGTGCCGAAGCTATCAATGACTTCCTTGAAGGACTGAACTACCTGAACGTGGAAGATTACATCATCTGGGACGTTGAACTGGGTGAGGATGGCAACGTTGCCTACGAAACCGAGCTTTGGCAGGCAACCATGGTTGATGAAAATGGTGAGACCGTTTCCTACGACCTTAACGTAACCAACGTGCTTGAAAAGCAGTCTGATGGCAGCTGGAAAATCACGATGCAGCGCTGGAACTAATTACTTTAAGCCTCCTTAAACAGGGATGACTCCTCACATGGCACATGGACGTGCCATTACCCTTAACCTAATCATCCACAGCCTAAGGGCTTGCGAAATAGTCGACCACTTAAATCAGGCAATATGCGGTTAACTAGTTGTCGAGATATTGCAGTAGTTCCTCGTCCTTCAATACCCGCTGCACAACGGCACCGAATACGCTGTTCACGAGCTCGATATTTTTTTCATCGCCAGGGGCCTTCAACACTTGCTGCTTGTGGCTGGCCTTGTACTTTTTTGAGAAATTGCCGGCACCGGTCGCCGCCGTCGCGGTTATTTCTGCTGCAACGGTGACCTCGCTGACGCGGGTTTCACCGACCGCCTCGTAGCTCAGGTTATCGACCATCACGTACAGCTGATTTTCTGCAAGGTCGTTAATGGCATAACCAGCAGCGCTAAAGCGTTCAATCAGTGTTTGCTGCAACCGCTCGACCATGCCTTTGTCAGTACTGATGGTAGCCGTTTCCTTGTAGACACCGCCACGTTTACCTAATACGTTGCTTTCACGTTGGTCGATTACTCTGACGTTAAAAGGGCTGTTAACCACGGCAGAGTTGTTATCCAAATCCGATAGTGTTGGGTCAATCTTTATTTCCTGTGGACTTAGTGCACAGGCAGCCAGTAACACTGCAATACTCATTAATACAATTTTGTTCATGTTACATACCCCGGATTCTTGAAGTTCTCGGTAAATGGATATCTACGCCGGTATTGATCGTGATCAATGTCAGCGATAGTTATCGTAGTACCATCTTTCATATTTTTACAGTGCCAGGAGCAAGATGCATATCAAAAAACATGGCATTTCCATCGGTGTTGAGAGAATTGACGACCAGTTTTATATCGCCGTAAAGGCAGTAGGTCGTTTAACACATGACGACTACTCATTTATGACTCCTTTACTGGAGGGCGCGATGCAAGAAGTCCACGAACCAACGGTGAAGTTATATTTTGATGGTACCGAGTTTGAGGGTTGGGAACCAAGGGCGGCCTGGGATGATTTCAGGCTGGGACTAAAATATGGCAAGCAATTTTCCAAGGTTGCTGTGGTCGGCAACAAAAAATGGGAAAAACTTGTCGCTACCGTTGGCAACTGGTTCATCAAGGGTGAAATGGAATATTTCGAGGATGACAAGGCCGCACTGGAATGGTTACTGTGGTAGCGATTTGGAATATCGCGCCATGTAAAATCTGTGCTGATAATCTGTAATCGCCCAATTCCCTACTTATATGAATGACATTCCTTCTGATGATTATAACGTAGCGGTGCTTGGCCTTGGGATAATGGGGCGGGCACTGGCGATGAACCTGCACGAGGACGGTTTGCTGGCATCTTGCTGGAACCGCACACCAAAACCTGACATGCCAAACCATGTTGAAGATCTGGCAACGGCAGTGCACAGCGCCAACGTCATCTTGATTGTCGTTATAGACGGGACCGCGTTGCTCGATTTGATAGACAGGATTACCCCGTTGCTCACTGCAAGCCAGGTTATTGTTCAAACTGCAACTGTAAAGCCGGATGAAAACAGGGAAGCGTGTCGCAGGGTGGAAAAAGCCGGAGCAGGGTTTATCGAGGCCCTGATGGGCGGCAGTGAGGTGGCTGCCGTGCAGCGCAAGTTACCTCTTTACCTTGGTGGTAAGCAACAGTTGGCCGAATATATCGATCCCCTGCTTGCGCGGCTATCGCCAGCGCGGTTGTATGTGGGCGAAGTAGGGCAGGCCAGTGTCGCCAAGCTGGCCATGAACCTGAACCTGGCTATGCAGCTGGAGGCGCTGTGTGAAAGTTATGCCTACGCTATAGCAAACGGTTTGAATGATGATCAATATTTTAACGTGTTACGAAATAACACCGGTTGGAATTACCTCTGTGAATACAAGGAACCCAAGCTCCGACAGCGAGACTTCGCTCCGCAGTTTGCCCTGAAAAACATGTTAAAGGATGTCCGCCTGGCACTGGCGACCGATAAATCCGCTTCGGGTTTAACACTGTTACAGGCAACCGAGCAGATATACGCAGCGGGTGAGCAGGCAGGGCTGGGTGAAGAAGACATGCTCGCCCTGTACAAGCTAATCAATAGCGACGACTAGGTTACTCCTGTTTGTCCATACCGCATGACCAGCATGTGCCAAACTGACCAGGCACATGTTCGCCACAGGCACAGCACCAGTCGCCAGCGGTTTTGGCCTCGCCAAGTGCAGCCGCGATCAATTGCCTCGCCTCGTCTGCATCAGTTGCATTATTGACCCAGACTTCCGGCCAGCACTCGTTGATGGGTAATTCACCAATGCCGCCAGTCAGGCTCAGGTTTCTCAGGTGGCAGGCAATCGCATTACCTTCAAGTAGGCTGACCAGATGTCCGGCCAGTACCGTATCATCACATTCGTAGACCTTCTTCATGCGGGTAGGGCAATAAGCAGAATCAGTGCCGTTGCGGCCAGCAATAATGACACCAGGGCAATAATTGTCAGGCGGTTCAGATGCGACATCGTGGTCTTAAGCTGTGTAGCTAGTGACTCATTCTGTCTTGCCAGCTCTTCTATCAGTTTGATCTGTTCGACATCGGCATTACTGTTGGCGTCGAGACGTTGATGTACTTTTTCGACTTCCTGCTTTATCCCAGCAATCGTTTCCGGGATTTCCTGTTTTTGCTCTTCGCCCTGGTCGCGGATTATCCGGATTAACCGGGTTGCACCTTGTATCACGATGGGCGCCGTATTCAATATGGTGTTGATGGTAGTCAGGCTCATAGCAGCATTTATCCGCGCATGGACTGCAGGCACTGACTCGACGATTGGATCAGAAATGCGGCATCAACGCCAACAGTCAACAGCGTAAAGCCTTTGTCTCTATAAGGCATTACGGCTTCTGCCGAAACACCAAAGTATCCCAGTTTCTTCTGATGTTTGTTGCAAGCGGCGATCACGGTGTTGATCGCATCCTGTACAAGCGGGTCGTTAATCTCGCCCGGTTTGCCAAGGCTTGCAGATAAGTCATACGGACCTATCAGTATGGCATCGACACCTTCAAGCGCGGCAATGGCATCAATATTGTCAATCGCCTGTTTGCTTTCTGCCTGTAACACGACAGCCGTCTCTTCATTCGCATGTTTGAGATAGTGCTCAAACGCAATACCGTACCTGTGCGCTCGGCCAATTCCGACCCCGCGGTCACCGGTTGGCGAATACTTGCAATGGCTGATAATTGATTGCGCCTGTTCGGCTGTATGTACCTGCGGCACGATAACGCCGGCTGCGCCGATATCCAGCGCCTTCTTGATCCAGACCGCTTCACCTGCGGGAACCCGGATTACGCAGGGTGTAGGTGATGCTGCCTGCAACAGGCCCTGGGCCTGCTGCGGATTGAAGGCGCCATGTTCGGCATCGATGAACAACCAGTCATAACCTACTTCCGACAGAATTTCGCACACCTCTGCGCTCGGCAGACTAATCAATGTGCCGTACAGTGTTTCACCGGCCCGCAGGCGCTCGCTGAAATTGTGTGCGTCAGGCATGACTTTACTCCATGATGCGTTGACCTGTATTGAATGACATTACATCATACCGTCAGGGAATAACAGGTATCCTCACTAAGTCGCGGTAACTTGGGAATTTTTTTCACTATTTCACTGTCCATTACCTTGGATATTACAGAGTAACTACTTATGTCAGTTTTGTTAGAGATTCAGCGTCTGCAGTCACACATTGGCAAGCTTATTGTCGGGCAGGAACAACTGGTTAACAGGTTGTTGATTGCGTTACTAGCCGATGGTCATTTGCTCGTGGAGGGTGCGCCGGGCCTGGCCAAGACGCGTGCAATCAAGGTGTTGGCAGATGGTATCGAAGGCGATTTTCATCGCATACAGTTTACACCTGATCTGTTACCTGCAGATCTCACAGGCACCGAAATCTATCGGCAGCAGGAAGGTCTTTTCGTTTTCCAACAGGGCCCATTGTTTCATAACCTGGTCCTGGCCGATGAAATTAACCGTGCACCGGCCAAGGTACAGTCTGCGTTATTGGAAGCGATGGCGGAAAGACAGATTACCGTGGGTAAAGAGACATACCCGTTGCCTGAACTGTTTCTGGTCATGGCCACGCAGAACCCGATAGAGCAGGAAGGCACATACCCGTTGCCGGAAGCACAACTGGACCGTTTTTTAATGCATGTGACAATCGATTATCCCGATGCAGAAGAAGAGCAGGCGATATTACGACTGGCAAGAGACGAGGCCAAAACCAGTCAACGCACCGAGCCAGTTGTGCCGGTCAAGCAGGAAACCGTCTTTGCAGCCAGGGAGGAAGTGTTAAGTATCTACATGGCAGAGAATATTGAACAGTATTTACTGCAGCTTGTACTGGCAACACGTAATGCGGCTGCCTATGGCAGGGATATTGATCAGTGGTTGCAATATGGCGCCAGCCCGCGCGCCAGTATTACGCTCGATAGATGCGCCAGGGCCCACGCCTGGTTACAGCAGCGTGATTATGTTGGTCCTGACGATGTACAGGCGGTAGTGCATGACGTGTTACGGCATCGATTAATCCTGAACTATGAGGCCGAGGCAGAAGGGTTGACGACCGATAATGTCATTGATGAACTGGTAACCAGAATAGCCGTCCCGTAACAACAGACGTTTCCGCTAATCTCATGTCTGCACTTGCTGACAAAACCAATTCCCCTGTCGCTATCTCAACAGCAGGCTTGATTGGGCTTGCACAAAAATGTCGTGGCCTGTCTTTACGTTCCGGTTTAATTGGCGCGGTTCAATCGGGCGACTACCAGTCATCGTTTAAGGGCAGGGGAATGGAATACGATGAGTCACGTTTATACCAGCAAGGTGATGACATTCGTAACATAGATTGGCGCGTTACGGCCCGCTCGGGCAAAGCACATACCAAGCTGTTCCGTGAAGAGCGTGAACGTCCTGTACACCTCTGGGTAGATCTGCGCTCTGCCATGTTTTTTGCTACACGTGGCCGCTTTAAAGCTGTGTGTGCCGCAGAGATGGCCAGCATGTTCGCATGGATTGCGAGCCAGCAAAATGATCGCGTAGGCGGTATTGTTTTTTCGGATGCTGTTGATCACGAATTAAAACCACAACGTGGCAAGTCGGCAGTGTTGCGTATGATTAACTACATGGTTTCAGCGCCGGCATGGCAGAATGCAGATGGACCGGAACAGACTACGAGTAACGAGCTGAACTCGTTACTGGCATTACGCAGGTTGGTCAGGCCGGGTAGTCTGGTCATCATGCTAAGCGATTTTCGTGGCTTTGATGATAAGGCGCGAACGCATTTGTTCGGCCTTGCTCGTCACAATGAAATCATCATGGTGCATATTTATGATCAACTTGAGGCCATGTTACCACCGGCAGGCTACTACAGGATCAGTGATGGAAAACAGAAACTGGATATAAATACCGGCGATGCAAAACTCATCGAGGAACACAAGCAACGTTTTCAATTACGGCGCGACAGTCTGCAGGCGCTGGCACGCAGCAGTAATATCAACCTGTTAACCTGTCGAACAGATAACGATCCGATCAATGTGGTCAGAGAGGGGCTACGTCGTCGATGAGTCCGCAACAGGATCTCGCCAACTTACCCTTACGTGATATCCATTTGCCGGATACTGTCTCGTGGTGGCCGCCTGCCCCCGGCTGGTGGTTACTGGGTATGCTTCTGCTGTTGGGTGTATTCGTGTTCTTCATGCTGATGCGGCGGCGTAAGGCAAAGCGACTGTCTGTTGCGGTACAGGCCCGAAATGAGATAGCGCGAATCAGACAAGGCTATGAGGAGTGTGGAGACAAGGCCGAATTGGCGAAGGAACTGTCAGCACTGTTACGCAGGGTATGTATCAGTATCAGGCCAAGACAGGAAACCGCATCATTGACGGGAAGTGAGTGGCTTGATTATCTGGATAAACAGATCGGCTCTGACCATTTTGTTAACGGCGCCGGCCAGGTGCTGATTGAGGCGCCTTATCGTCATGATGTTGATTATGATCCTGATGTCTTACTTGGCATAGTCAACGATTGGCTCGGCAAAACGCTGGCATCAAGCGGGACATCATCATGATCCACTTCGAATGGCCGTGGGTGGCAGTCCTTATTCCCTTGCCATTAATACTCAGGCACTTACTCAAGCCTGTAGATATCAAGGAAGATGCGGCTCTTCGGGTTCCTTTCCTGTATGAATTCAAGCAGCAAGGTCAACAGACACGTTCGCAGGATTTCAGTAAAAAAATATTACTGCTCGCTGGATTGACCTGGTTGCTGTTTGTTTTGGCCGCAATGCGCCCACAGTGGTTGGGAGACTTTATCGAGATTCCGATCAGCGGTCGGGACCTGATGCTGGCCGTCGACTTATCAGGCAGTATGGAAGAACGCGACTTCATTATTAATGATAAACAGGTGGACAGGTTAACGGCGACCAAGTGGGTTGCCGGTCAATTCATTGAACGTCGTGTGGGCGATCGTCTTGGCCTGATCCTGTTTGGCGAGCAGGCCTATCTGCAGACACCGCTGACGTTTGATCGGCAAACGGTTAAAACATTGCTTTATGAAGCCGCAATTGGCCTGGCAGGCCAGTCTACCGCTATTGGCGATGCCATTGGCCTGGCCGTCAAACGCCTTAGAGAACGAGATGAGCAAAGTCGCGTATTGATACTTCTGACTGACGGCGCCAATACGGCAGGTGCCGTACAACCGCTTGCTGCTGCTGAACTGGCTGCAAGGGAAGGGCTAAAGATATATACCATCGGCATTGGCGCCGATGAAATGATCGTGCGTTCGATATTTGGTTCGCGCCGTGTGAACCCCTCCGCCGAACTGGACGAAAAAACACTGCGCGCGATTGCTGACAAGACCGGCGGGCAGTATTTTCGCGCAAGGGACACGCAGGAACTGGAACAGATTTATGCCATTCTTGATCAGCTTGAGCCTATAGAAAAAGATGTGCAACGATTCAGACCGCAGTCAGCACTGTTTTTCTGGCCGCTGGCCGTTGGCATGTTGTTCAGTTTCTTGCTGTTATTGTGGCGTTATCGTCGAGGAGTCAGCGTGGCATGATTGCGGACTTTCATTTTTTACGTCCTCTCTGGTTTCTTGCCCTGTTACCTTTACTGGGTTTGATCTGGTACATGCTCAAACGAGGACTCGATAACCAGCAATGGCGGCAGGTCTGCGATCCTGAATTACTACCCCATATACTGGTTGGACAACAACACAGAACCGGCTACATGAGAGAACTCATCCCTGGAATTGTCGGGTTAGCGATAATCGTCGCGCTTGCCGGGCCTACCTGGGAACGCCTCCCGCAACCTGTTTATAAGAACGAGTCTGCATTGGTTATTGCACTGGATCTCTCTTTATCCATGTATGCTGATGATGTTCAACCCAGTCGCCTGGAACGGGCACGATTTGAGATATCAGATCTACTGGACGTTAGAAAAGAAGGGCAGACCGCAATGGTCGTCTATGCCGGCGATGCATTTACCGTGACGCCGCTAACCGATGACATCAAAACCATCCGTTCACAACTAACAGCGCTGTCGCCGGAAATCATGCCTGCGCAGGGTAGTGACACGAAAAAAGCACTATCGTTATCAGTTGAGCTGATGCAACAGGCCGGACATCGAGATGGCGATATATTATTGATTACCGACGAGATAGAAGCACGCTACGATGACAACCTGCAAGAGGTTAACCGTCAGGGTTATCGCGTTTCAATACTGGGTATTGGAACGGCTGAAGGAGCGCCGATCAAACTTGAAGGCGGCGGCTATCTCAAGGCACCGGATGGCAGTATTGTAATACCAGTCCTTGATAGCGCCAGTTTAAAAAAGCTGGCTGGCAGGGCAGGCGGTGTGTTTCAAACCAGCCGTGTCGATAACAACGATACAAACGCGTTTGCGTCACTGTTTGCCAGCCAGTTACAGGCTAATGGTGAATCGGAATCTGACTTGCGCTCGGATCACTGGTACGAACTGGGTCCGTGGCTATTGCTGGTCATGTTGCCAGTACTGGCGCTTGGGTTTAGAAGAGGTGTGTTATGCAGTTTCTGCGTGGCACTGGTAACACATCAGGACCCGGCCATGGCCCTGGATTGGAATTCACTGTGGTTAAATGACAACCAACGCGCCTACGACGCCATGCAAAAAGAACAGCCTGCCGAGGCAGCAGCGCTGTTTAACGATCCGCAATGGCGTGCTGCGGCAAACTATCGCGCCGGTAATTTTGCCGAGGCCGACAAACTGTTACAGGAAAGTAATGACATTCCGGATATGTATAACCGGGCCAATGCCCTCGCGCGTCAGGGGCGTTACGAGGAGGCCATAGCGCTGTATGACGCAGTGCTGGAAAAGCAACCGCAGCATGAAGATGCCACGTTCAACAGGGATCTCCTCAAACAGCAACAGGAACAACAGCAGCAACAACAGTCGTCATCACAACAAAATAATGAACAACAGTCTGGAGACGAACAACAGCAGCAGCGGCAAGATCAGCAACAACCTTCTGAACAGGCACAAAGTGAACAACAACAGGACCAGGCCAGTCAAAACAGTGGTGAGCAACAGGCTGAGGAAAACGAACAGCAAACAGCAGAACAACAACAGGCCCAGGAGCAGGAGGCTGAGCAGTCCGAAGAAAACGAACAACAGGCCAGTCGTGAGTTGCAACAACAGCTGGATGAGCAGCAACAGGCATCAGAACAGTGGTTACGCCGTATACCGGACGATCCCGCTGGACTGCTCAGGCGAAAATTTAAATACCAGTACCAGCAAAGTGAACGTCAGAACAATACAACCAAATACTGGTGATGCTGTTAGCGTTATTTACCAGTAAGGAAACACAGCAGAATATGATTCGCGTATTACTATTTTTTTTCTTTTACCTGTCAAGCAACCAGCTTATGGCCGCGGTGACCGTGACCGTCGATCGCGATCCGGTAAATATTGACGAATCGTTTCAACTTGTGTTCAACAGTGACGAACAAACAAATGGGCAGCCTGATTTTAGTCCGTTGCAACAAAACTTCACCATAATCAGTAAAAGCAATCGTAATAGTACAAAAATCGATAATGGCAAGGTCACCTACTCACAGCAGTGGGTATTGACCGTATTACCGCGTAGTACAGGCCAGCTGCAAATACCCCCTGTCAGGTTTGGCAAGCATGTTTCCCCGGTTCGCACGGTTAATGTGATCGAGAGTAATCCGGCCCGGGTGGCGAAAGATGACATCTTTATCGAAGTTAGTGTTGATAACCCTTCACCCTATGTGCAGGCCCAGGTGATTTACACGGTTAAATTGTTCCGCGCCGTTGCTACCAGTAATGCGACCCTGTCAGAGCCGGTATTAAGCAGTGGCCAAGCGATCATTGACAAGATTGGTGATGACACGAGCTACGAATCCCAGCGTCAGGGTCGGCGTTACGTGGTGATAGAGCGACGCTATGTCATTTTTCCACAGAATAGTGGCCAGATTACGCTGGAGCCACTGGTATTCCAGGGACAAACAGGTAGCGGTGGTTTTTTCCGGTTCGATCCATTTGGTCCCGCACCGAAAACCATTGTAAAACGTTCGGAAGCCCTGGAACTCGATGTGCGCCCGATCCCGTCTTCATACCCTGGCGATACCTGGCTGCCCGCCAGCAATCTGACAATACAGGAGCAATGGTCTGTCGCGCCGGACAAGTTGCAGCAGGGTGACGCCGCAACACGCACGCTGACGATCAAGGCGACGGGTCTGGCGGCCAGTCACTTACCTGCGCTTGAAAACGCAATGCCCGTTGATTTCAAGATCTATCCGGATCAGCCTGAATTTGAGGAAACCAGTAACAGTGATGGATTCACCGGACTACGCAAGCAAAAAATGGCGGTCATACCGGCTGTGGCAGGCGATTTTGTGCTGGCGCCGATCCAGATTTACTGGTGGAACACCAACAAGGACAAGCTGGAAATTGCCGAGTTGCCTCAACGCACACTGTCTGTTGCCGCCTCCACTGTTCCTGAAGCAAATGCCGCTAATCCTCTACCTGCAACGACCCCGTCACAGGGTCAGTCGAGCACTGCAGAGGTGACCGATCAAAACAGCATCTGGCAATTAACCAGCGCCATATTCCTGTTGCTGTGGCTGGCAACGTTATATGCATGGCATCGTGCCAATCGCCGTGTTTCCAGACCATCGATGCAAAGCGATAACAGAGTTGCACTGAGGAATCTTGGTAACGCGGTGGTGAAGAGTGCCAGGGCAAATGACGCAGCGGCGACCAGGAATGCATTGGTCAACTGGGCCAGTGCGCAATGGCCGGACATCAAGGTTGTCAACCTTGGCCAGATCAAAAGACTGGTTGATAGTCATCTACAGCAGGAACTGGATAAGCTGAATTCAGCGCTGTATGGAAAACAGACAACCATCTGGACTGGCGAAGGTCTGATTAAGGCATTCCAGGCTAACACACCCGCCATTCATGGCGCTGCCTCACAACCCGGCAGCTTAGAGCCTTTGTACAAGTCTTGAAAGAGAAACTTGCTATTGCTGTTCATGCTGTTCGCGATCCGCGTACACCGCTGCTGGCAAAATTGCTTCTGGTTTTTTTACTCGCCTATGTCATCAGCCCAATTGACCTGATACCAGACTTTATCCCCGTGCTGGGACTGCTTGATGACATGATTCTGGTACCAGCCGTTATTTCAGTTGTGTATCTGTTGCTACCGGAAACCGCGCTTGCAGATGCAAAACGGCATCTGCCTGAGGCTGTAGATAAGCAGAAATTAATGCGGGCAGGAATGCTGTTAGTAATAGTGATATGGGTACTAATGGTAACGATATGCTGGTGGTTATTTGTATAAAGCTAACTAGCGTCGCTTGCGTAAGCGTTCGTGCCCGTCTTTAAGTTCAACGTTGTCAAAGAAGCTGTAGCCATCGTCATCCTCTTCCTCTTCTTCCTCTTCTCCTTCCTTGGCCGTAACTTTTTCTTTCCTGGTGTCGCTAGTGGTGCTGGCAATGCCTTCTTGCGTACCAAATTCACGCATGAAATAGGCTTCGCAGGACTCTGTAGCAATAGCCAGTGCCCGCGACGTTTGCGCTGATCCCAAATCACCGGTTATTTCAGACTTAAGTCTGGCTACCAGCGATACAGCATGGCGTTGGCATGCCTTGTTAATTTGCGCATTAATATCAGACTCCGACCTGACAGGAAAAGCAAGAACGAGAAAGGCAAGCAAGAAATAACTAGGTCGCATAGTTTGGTTCCGTCTATTGTTTAACAATGGCCACACATAGGCTGGCCCATGAAAATAAAAATAAAAAGCCGCCTATCGGTGTAATCATGCCAAGCCAGCTTAAATTGAGGATACTTAGCAAGTAAAGGCTACCACAAAAAACAAGCGTACCGGCAAACATCATCCAGCCAGAAGCTTTCAGCCAACTTTCAGCGGCCACGTGTGTAGCTATAGCACCAATGATCAGCAGGCCGATCGCGTGGTAATAATGGTATTCGTTACCGGTATGGTAGATGTCCAGTAAGGCGGCATCCAGCCTGTTTCGCAAGGCATGCGCGCCAAATGCGCCAAATATGACTGCCAGCAGCATATTGATTGCGCCAAGAAACAGGAACAAACGTGCTGCTGGACTGAGTCTGCTCACAGTTTTACAAATCGCAGTGTCATGCGGTCACTTTCGCCAATGGCACGATAGCGTTCTTCGTTCCCATCATTGGCCCTCAGGCTTGGCGGCAATGTCCAGACACCCTCGGGGTAATCCTTGCTATCAAGCGGATTGGCATTGATTTCAGATTTGCCTACCAGCTCAAAGCCGATATCTTCCAGCAGTTTGATAAGGTAGGTCTCGGTGACATAGCCTTTTTTTGCTGTTTCCAGGCTATCACTGCCGGGGTTTGCTCGATGCTGTACCACACCCAATACGCCACCTTGCCTGAGTACCCGATACATGGCCTCGTAAACCTCCCTTGTCCTGTTGCCATAGCGAATCCAGTTGTGAGTACTTCTAAAGGTGAGCACCATGTCCTGCGAGTCAGCGTCCACTTCATTCAGGTAGCCGTCATTTTCAAACACGACATGTTTGACGTTACCATATACCGATGGCTGGTCATCAAGCACACCCATGAAGGCTTTATGAACCTTGCGCAGGTATTCATTCGGATGGTTATCACCGAAGCTGGCGACCGTTAGGTGGCCCTTATCAGTTAATAAAGGTGCCAGTATTTCTGTATACCAGCCACGCCCGGGCAGTATTTCCAGCACGTTCATGTCTTCTTTAATGCCAAAGAAAGCCAGCGTCTCCTGCGGGTGTCGGTATTGATCGCGATTCACGTTTTCAGCACTACGCGAAGGTGCTGCGATTGCTTGCTCAATTGCCGCATGTTCTGTTGCCTGTGCTAATACAGGTAAAAATATAATGGTTAAGACCAGCCTGGATATTTTCATTGTTGTTCCCTGTTGATATAAAGCATGAGTTCATTACCGCCCGAGCCGTGAACTGAATCATACGCACGAATCATGACTTTATCGACATGCGGCGGAATGATCATTGTCGCTGTGCGTGTAAAAGGTTGTTCATTCACATGAGGGTGTCTTAGCCCATGAACACCGAGAACCTTGCCATTCATATCAAGCACTGCCCAGCTTTTTACATAATGATCCCAGTCTTCATCCTGATGCCGTACTGTCACGGTAATCCGGTAGAAGTCTCCACCTACTGGTTCCGAATCTGCGGCAATTACATCGGCCTCACCGGCAAGTAATGAAGAGGGCAGAAGCAGAAAAAGGTATGATAAATATTTACGCATAGAAACTTTTACGGGCAAGAGTGAATGCTTAATGGACAGCAGTAAACAGAAGCAAGTTCCGACGGCAATGCTTGTCAACCCGGTGCATTTGCTGGCACTGGGATTTGGCACCGGTCTCGCACCCCGAATGCCGGGCACGTTTGGCACTGCCGCAGGCATGGTTCTTTATTTAATCCTGGCGCCTGAACAAAACTGGCTACTCTATGCCGGCATCGTCCTGGTCGGTTTTACTGCCGGCATCGCTATCTGTGCCTACACGGCCAGGACCCTGAATGTGCATGACCATAGCGGTATTGTCTGGGACGAAATTGTCGGTTACTGGATCACCATGTTTATGGCACCGGTCACGTTGCAGTGGGCAGTCATCGGTTTTTGCCTGTTTCGCCTTTTTGATATCTGGAAACCCTGGCCAATTTCGCTGGCGGATAAAAAGTTGAAAGGTGGACTGGGCATCATGCTTGATGATGCGCTGGCAGGACTTTTTTGCTTGTTAATTATTCAAATAACTCTATATTTGTTATAGATTTAACAGATGTTACTCATTAACTGGTTAAATATCGGGCAATAGATATGGCGCGGCAATTATTGACTACCCTGGGCACCGCTTGTGTAATGCTATGCGTAGCGACAGGCGTGCATGCGGATATCTACAAGTTTGTTGATAAGCATGGCCGCGTCATTCTTACCGACAAACCCACGCACCAGGGTTACGTGAAACTGGTAAAAACCTGGAAGGGCTGGCAGGAGCAAAAGTCGCTGCCAAGGGGTTTTGACTGGAAACAGAACCAGCGAAAATTTGACCCTACCATTAGACGTGTCGCCCAGCGATACCAGTTACCACATACGCTACTACATGCGGTTATCACTGCCGAATCATCCTATGATCCAAACGCGATTTCCCGTGCTGGTGCAGTAGGCTTGATGCAGTTAATGCCGGAGACTGCGAAACGATACGGGGTCATTAACCGCAAAAACCCCAGGCAAAATATTTTTGGCGGGTCACGTTATTTACGGGACCTGTTGAAACTGTTTAACAATGATATGGTACTCGCACTTGCCGCGTATAATGCGGGCGAAGGTGCTGTGAAAAAATATGGCTACAAAGTCCCTCCTTATAAAGAAACGCAAAATTACGTTAAGAAAGTGATCAAATACTACAGGCAGTACAAGAACACCATGAGCTAAGTCCCGCTGGTTCGGGCCAACCAAATGCATAGATTATTAATTATTGATGATGATGTAGATTTTCGAAATCTGCTCAAAACCTATCTCAGCAAGTCATTTCCGGAAATTGATGTCATTGACCACGATCCGGTCTCGGAAGGTGTGCCGGACACCGACTTTCCCTGGTCAGAATTCCAGGTGCTGATTCTTGATTACGATTTGCAAAACGAGGAAGTCAACGGTCTCGATATTCTGGCCCGTAATAAAAATAATGGTTTGTTTCCCGTAACGGTCATGTTGACAGGAGAGGGTAACGAGGACATTGCAGTCAGCGCGCTAAGATATGGTGTTGCTGATTACCTGCGTAAAGACAAGATAGACGTTGAACAACTGGAGGCATCTGTCCGGGAAGCACTGCAGATATATACCACGCGCCAGCAGCGCCTGTATTCGATGGAAGAGGTACGAAAGCTCGCGCAGCAGCAGGCAAACAAGGTCATCGAGGCCTATAAAAAGAAGTATGACCAGATTCGTCTGCAGGAACAAAAACGCCTGCAGCTTGAACATCAAAGCCTGTTAGCCCAGTTAAAAAAGCACCAGCAGGAACTGGAACGTATAAAAAATTCAAGGCAACAGGCCGAGCAGAGCAAGTCCACTCCTGCCGCAGAGATTAAATTACTGCATGAGCAGCAAAAAGAAGCAGAGCTTGCTGTAAATAAGGCCAACTGGAAAATTAACCAGGGTGAAACACTGTCAAAAATACAACTGGACGAAGACCTGGCTGAATTTGAACAGGAGTTAGCGCGTCAGCAAAGTATGACCAGGGACTTAAAGTCGCACCTTGGCAGAATGGAGGAAGTCCGACAGGAAAAAAAGGCTGCGGCAAAAAAAAATGCCAGTTCTCTTATGGACGATATTCGAAGTCAGTTGGGAAGAGAGAACGACTAGGTCAGCTACTTTGCCGTTTCGAAACTGGATGCGAAAAAATTCACGTCGGTATGTAACAACATCTGTTACCGGGACTGCAGGCCAATTTCAAAACCATCCTGGTTGATACACAACCGGCCTGTCCCTGACTCTGGCATTTCTTGTACTTCCTGGGCAATCATAAATCGTTCTTATCGTTTCGAACTTGCTTTTGACTGATCTGTCGTAACCAGCATGACAGGTAACATTGGCAAGCTAATAGTTTTCTATGATGGTAAATGTGGTCTCTGCGCCCGCGAGATCGATTATTACCGCCGTCGCGATACGCACGAAGCCATTGACTGGATCGACGTCACTATTGAACAGGAAGCACTGCAAAAGGATGGTATATCACTGGCAACAGCATTAAAGCACATGCATGCGAGGCTCGAAGACGGCCGCCTGGTAAAAGGTGTCGATGCCTTTATTGCCATCTGGAAACACATCCCCCGCTGGCAGTCTTGTGCAAAAATCGCAGCGCTGCCGGTTATTAAACCATTGCTGGATATTGGTTACGAGGTCTTCGCCTGGGTGCGATTCAAGAGTTATCGCCACTGCCGCGTGACAGTGCGGCAGTAACGCCAACCTCGTTACGCGTCAGTGACGCAGCCTTCCGATGCGTTTTTCACACTCTTTATGAATTTGTACAGCGTACCACGGTTGAACTTGTAGGCCGGCATTGTCCAGGCTGACTTTCTTTGTGCCATTTCCTCGTCTGATATGTCAACGTGAATCTGGTTGGTTTCGGCATCAATGATGATTTGATCACCGTCTTTTACCAACGCAATGGGCCCGCCTTCCTGTGCCTCGGGTACAACGTGACCAATGATGAATCCGTGTGAGCCACCGGAGAATCGCCCGTCGGTAATCATGGCCACGTCCTTGCCGAGACCGGCGCCCATGATGGCGGATGTCGGCGTCAGCATCTCCGGCATGCCCGGTCCACCCTTGGGACCTTCGTAGCGGATAATAATCGCGTCGCCTTTTCGGATCTTGTTCTCTTCTAGCGCCTCCAACATATCTTCCTCGGAATCAAACACGCGTGCGGGCCCCGTGAATTGCAGGCCTTCCTTGCCGGTTATCTTGGCCACCGAACCACCGGGTGCAAAATTGCCTTTCAGGATGCGAATATGGCCGCTGTCTTTTAACGGTTTGTCCAGTGGCGCGATGATTTCCTGTCCTTCTGACAGCGCCGGTAACTCAGCCAGGTTCTCAGCGATGGTTTTTCCGGTGACAGTCAAGCAGTCTCCGGTGATGAGCTTGTTCTCCAGCAGGAATTTCATCACCGCTGGTGTACCACCGACCATGTGCAGATCTTCCATCACGTATTTACCACTGGGTTTGAGATCGGCCAGGTAAGGTATACGGTCACTGACGGCCTGGAAGTCATCGATCGTCAGGGGCACATCGACAGCGCGCGCCATCGCCAACAGATGCAGCACGGCATTGGTGGAACCACCCAGTACCGTGATCAGTACCATTGCATTCTCAAATGCCTCGCGTGTCATGATGTCGCGTGGCTTGATGTCTTTTTCCAGCAGGTGATATATCGCTTTACCGGCGTTGAAGCATTCTTCCAGTTTTGCGGGATCGACGGCCGGGGTGGAAGAGCTATAGGGCAATGCCATACCCATGGCCTCGATGGCCGATGCCATGGTGTTGGCCGTGTACATACCGCCACATGCGCCGGCGCCGGGACAGGCATTTTTGACGATCTGTTTGCGTGTGTCGTCATCAATGGAGCCTGCAATAAACTCGCCGTAACTCTGGAAAGCAGAAATAATATCCAGTTTGTTATTGTTTTTATAGCTACCCGGTTTGATGGTGCCGCCGTACACCATGATAGATGGCCGGTTTATTCGACCCATGGCAATTACGCATCCCGGCATATTTTTGTCACAGCCGGGTAATGAAATATTGGCGTCATACCACTGTGCACACATAACAGTTTCAATCGAATCCGCAATCAGGTCTCTCGATTGTAATGAATAGCTCATGCCTTCCGTGCCGTTGGAAATGCCATCACTAACGCCAATACTGTTAAATCGATAACCGACCAGCCCCGCCGCCTGTACGCCTTCCTTTACCTTTTCCGCAAGATCCAGCAGGTGCATATTGCAGGTGTTACCTTCAAACCAGATGCTGGATATACCCACCTGGGCTTTACTCATGTCCTCTTCGGTCAGGCCAGTACCATAAAGCATGGCCTGTGACGCACCCTGGGATTTAGGCTCGGTGATACGGGAGCTGAATTTATTTAGCTTGTTACTCATCCATTTATCCTGTGTTTAGTTGGCGTTGTCGCTGTTATATAACAAGGTGAGTTAGAATACCTGCAACATGAAAAATATTAAACAGGAAAGCAGAACACCGTGACGCGCAGTACCCCTGAATTTGAAGATGCATTTGCCAGGTTAATCGCATTGCCTTCGGTAAGCAGCATTGATCCGCATCATGATCAGAGTAATCGCGCGGTTATTGATGCACTGGCTGAATGGTTTCATGCGCTTGATTTTCAGTGTGATGTCATTTGCGTCGATGATGCGTCTGGAAAATACAACCTGGTTGCCAGGCGAGGTAACGACGCCAACGGCGGGCTTGTTCTGTCCGGGCATACCGATACGGTTCCATATGATGCCAGTGGCTGGAATACGGATCCTTTCACGCTGACGAAGAAGGATGGTAACTATTACGGCCTTGGTACCGCCGACATGAAAAGTTACTTCCCAATCATCCTCGAGACACTGGAACGATTGCAACACGTTGAGTTCGTCAAGCCAATTACCCTCGTAGCGACCGCCGATGAGGAAAGTACGATGTCAGGCGCAAGATTACTGAGTAATCAGCTTGTCAGTGGGGACTACTGCATCATCGGAGAGCCAACAGGTTTGAAACCCGTTTATGCGCATAAAGGCATTATCATAGAATCGTTTCGGCTTCTGGGTCGTTCCGGACACTCAAGTAACCCTGCGCTGGGGAACAGTGCGATGGAAGGCATGCATCGTGTCATGACAGCACTAATGGAATGGCGTCAGCAATTACAGGAAGAGCATGTTGATGATGCGTTTGTCGTGCCGGTACCGACCATGAATTTTGGTCGTATAGAGGGCGGCGACAGCCCAAATCGCATTTGTGCACAGTGTGAGTTATCACTGGATTTGAGAATGATGCCTGGTATGGATGCGTCACAACTGAGGCAGCAACTACGCGACCATATTAGTGAAGCGCTTAAAAATAGTGGACTGAAACTGGAATTTACCGGAAAGGTAGATATAGTGCCGCCCATGCTGACGTCGCAGGAGAGTGAGATTGTCAGCATGTGTGAATCAATCACCGGAAATACTGCGGGCTGTGTAACGTTTGGTACAGAAGGCCCTTTTTTTAATGACCTTGGCATACCGACGGTGATCCTGGGTCCGGGTGATATCGATGTCGCCCATCAGCCGAATGAATATTTGCAGATACATAGAATCGAACCGATGATCACCATATTGTCAAAACTGCTGCTTCACTTTTGCGGGGGAGAAAAATGAGCGATAACCAGGATTTTGTCAGCTGGTTCAGACAGGCAGCGCCGTATATTCACGCGCATCGTGGTCGCACGTTCGTTGTGCAGGTAAGTGGCGATGTGGTAGCGGCAGCCAATTTTTCTCACCTGGTGCATGACCTGGCGCTGTTAAGCAGCCTTGCCGTGAAGCTGGTTGTTGTGTTTGGCGCCAGACCGCAAATCGATGCATTATTAAAAGACAGGAACATCGTGCCGGAATACAGTGGCGCACTCAGGGTAACCAGCGAGGAAGCCATGGATTCGGTCAAACAGGCCGTGGGCGCGATTAAGATTCAACTGGATGCGTTATTCTCAATGGGACTGCCTAGTTCGCCTATGGCCGATTCACATATTAATGTGGCTTCCGGCAACTACGTGATTGGCCGGCCCATTGGTGTAATGAATGGTGTTGATTTGCAAATGACAGGACGTGTCCGCAAGGTGAACAGGCAGATGATCCACTCGCGCCTGACTGCCGGCGATATCGTTATTGTTCCACCGCTTGGCTACTCCCTAACCGGCGAGGTGTTTAACCTGAATTCATTTGAAATTGCCGCCAGTATCGCTGTCGAGATTGGGGCTGACAAACTGATCATGGTGGGGCAACAGGCGGTCGTGGAGGATGAAGAAGGTAACACGCTAAAACAATTAACCTGTGATCAGGCGAAGCACATGCTGCAGTCCGAGCAGGCCGTACATGCCGGGGAAAACCCTGCGACGGCACTGGCACAGGGCATCGCTGCTTGTGAGGCCGGCGTACAGCGTGTGCACTATATCGAGCAGCAAATGGAAGGTGGATTGTTGCAGGAATTATTCAGTCGCGATGGTGTGGGTACGCTGCTTAGCAATCTGCCGTTTGATTCAATCCGTAAGGCAACGGTTGCTGATATCGGTGGCATTCTCGAATTGATCCAGCCGTTAGAGGAAACGAGTGTGCTTGTTAAACGATCGCGAGAAAAGATCGAGGTGGATATCGATGACTACATCGTCCTTGTCCGGGACGGCACGGTTATCGCCTGTGCCGCGTTGCATGACTATCCCGATGAGAAAATCATTGAACTTGCCTGCCTCGCCGTATTACCCGAATACCAGAAACAGGCGATGGGTGACACGTTATTACAGTTTGCCCTGTCAGCGGCGAGTGAAAAGGGTGCCTCTGCGCTGGTCGTGCTTACGACACAAACGGAGCACTGGTTCCTTGAAAAAGGGTTCGAGTCTGTTGAGTTACAGAAATTGCCAGTTTCGAAGCAGGAAATGTTTAATTTTCAACGCAATTCCAAGGCATTCATTAAACATTTAGTACAGAATTAACTATTTTCTTTCATACAGTCACGTTTTTATCACATTGCAATTGATATATTTACAATTGATAAATCAAGGCTGTGTCTGAAACATGATTGTAACAATATCCATAAAGCAACGACTTTTATTGCTGGTCTTCGTACTGGCAATTCCGTTGTCTTGCCTGTTTATCTATTCAACCTACCGTGACATCGAAGACAATCTCGGTTATGTCAGGGAGACCTCGTCGACTTTATCCAGGCTGATTTCTGCAGATGTCTCCTCCTACTTGCGTACCAGGGAAAACGTACTGGCAAGAATTGCAGACAGGGAAACGATAAAGGCATTTGACCCGGATAACTGTGATCCTATTATCCAGAACTTCACCAGCTTCGACCCGAATTTCAGTAACATGATCGTGATCGAACAAAGTGGCAGGGTTGTGTGTTCTGCAATTCCAATCAATCAAAGCATTTCCTATGACAAGTCAACCAACTTCCGCAGAGTATTCAGCGAAAATACGCTGGTTTTAGGTAACCCGGTATTCGGTCGTATCAGCCAGAAGTGGATACTGCCCTTAAACTTCCCGATACGAGATGACAGCGGTATGCCTGTAGGATCAGTCGGCGCGCCTATTGACTTGTATAAATATGTGCCTGTTAGTAATGACCTGAAACTTCCTTTCCAGTCTGTGGTGATGATTGTCAATAATGAAGGCCAGATCATCTCAACCAACAAGTCGATAGAAAAATACGCTGGCATGAATATCGACGAAGTCTACGAAGATTTCGATATGAAATCATTCAATGAGCAAACCAACCTCATATCAAAGATTACAGGTGTGCAATACATTCTGTCAGTAAATGAAATCCAGGGAACAAACTGGTACACACTTCTGTTTACACCACAGCAGCCGATTCTGAACAAGGCAATATCCAGTGCCCGGGAGCAGGGCACGATTGGTCTTTTGGTTATCATACTGACGGTAATACTGGGTCTGCTTACAGCCAGGAACATTATTACGCCAATCAAGGAAATTGCTAATACAGCGCAACGGGTATCGGAAGGCGATCTTGACCAACGCCTTGATGTGCAAATAGGTACAGGAGAGTTGATGCACCTGTCCGAGCAGTTTAACCAGATGCTCGAGACCAGACTGCAGGCAGAAAATGAAGCCAGGGAATATTCCGATAACCTGAAGCTGGCAATGGATTCTGCAAGCATTGGCACCTGGAACCTGAATATACATGACAGCAAGGTGTCATTATCGGCAAACATGAGCGCCTTGCTTGGTATTGATGAAAGTCTAGAGTTTATCTACCTGACTGACTTTAAAAACAGGATATTCCCGGATGACAGGGAGAATTTTACGCAGGCCGTTGATGCGGCTATTAATAGAGATATCCCCATCGATATATCTGAAATAAGGGTGTTTGATTTTCACAATGCCCTGCGCTGGATAACGATCAAGGGACGCTTGCTTCATACAGTATATGGGCTACCGGAGCGAATTACCGGGATTATTATGGACATCACCGATCGCATCAGTGCCGATGAACAAATGCGATATCTGGCAACGCATGATGTCATGACCAACCTGGCCAACCGCTACGAGTTTGAAAAAAGGCTGACAGGCACACTGAAGCGCGCTCGCTTCAAGAATAGCCAGCATGTATTTATGTATCTCGATCTTGACCAGTTCAAGGTCGTCAATGACATTTGTGGCCATCATGCCGGCGATAAATTGCTGAGCCAGATTGCCAATTTACTGAAAGAGCAAATCAGGGAGACAGATACCATTGGCCGACTTGGCGGTGATGAATTTGGTATCTTGCTCGAGAACTGTCCATTGGAATATGCGTTGCAAACGGCAGAGTCGATACGAACCAGCGTGCAAGACTACCGTTTTGTCTGGAACGATAAGTCGTTCAAGGTCGGGGTCAGTATCGGCGTGGTGCCTATCATGGATAACAAGCTGGATTGCCAACAGGTCATGAGTTCAGCCGATGCGGCCTGTTTTATTGCCAAGGATAAGGGCAGAAACCGTATTCATATTCACAAACCGGAAGACATGATTGATTCCCGCCACCTTGGCGAGATGGAGTGGGTTACACGGCTAAACAGGGCCTTTGAAGAAGATCGGTTTGAACTCTATTGCGAGCTTATCAAGCCGTTGCATGATGATAACAGCGGTATTTTCTGTGAATTACTGGTCAGGATGCTGGACGACAATGGCGAATCTATTCCGCCCATGGCGTTTATACCTGCTGCCGAACGTTATGGATTAATGTCGCGCGTAGATAGCTGGGTGATTGAGCAGGCATTCAAGTACCTTGCAGAACAAAAACAGAACAGGCGGTTGAACGAGTTCAGGCAGATTTGCATTAACCTCTCTGCAACGTCACTCAACAATGACGAGTTAAAGGAATTAATCATCAAGCAAAGGAAGGACAACGACATTCCTGCTGCCCTGATCTGTTTCGAGATTACCGAGACAGCAGCCATTTCCAACCTGACCCAGGCCAAGGCCTTTATTAAGGAACTGCATGATTATGGCTTCCAGTTTTCACTTGATGACTTCGGTAGCGGCATGAGTTCTTTTACCTACCTTAAGAACCTTGAGGTTGATTACCTCAAGATCGACGGTAGCTTTGTTAAGGATATACTCGATGACCCTGTCGATCTCGCGATGGTTGAATCAATTGCAAGAGTCGGTCATGTAATTGGTATAAAAACGATTGCCGAGTACGTGAATGACCCGGCTCTAATTCCAAGGTTGGACCAAATCGGCATCGACTATGTACAGGGGCACGGTATTGCCAAAGACAAACCACTAAAGGAATTATTCTACAACTCCAGTAACGTCACACCAATCAAGCGGGCTTAAAACAGTCTTAAACTGTTTCCTCGGTTGACTGTTCCAGTTCAACCTCGACATGAATATCGTCATTTTTCATCGTGACAATAACGTTGCCGCCATTCACCAGGCTACCAAATAGAAGCTCTTCTGCGAGTGGTCGCTTAATCTTGTCCTGGATTAACCTGGCCATTGGCCTGGCGCCCATGATCTTGTCGTAACCGTGTACGGCAAGCCACTCCCGTGCCTCGTCCGAACATTCGACAGTGACTTTCTTTTGCTCAAGTTGCGCTTCGAGTTCGATCAGGAACTTGTCGACCACGTTGGCGATTGTGCGTGGGTCCAGCGGGTTGAACTGGATGATGGCATCAAGGCGGTTACGAAATTCAGGCGTAAACATTTGCTTGATAGCATCCATAGCGTCACCACTGTGGTCCTGTGTCGTAAAACCTACCGAAGCGCGGCTCATGCGATCGGCGCCTGCATTGGTGGTCATGACAATGATCACGTTTCTGAAATCGGTTTTGCGGCCGTTGGTATCCGTTAGCGTGCCATGATCAAAAATCTGCAGCATCAGGTTGAAGACGTCCGGGTGTGCTTTTTCCATTTCGTCCAGCAGTAGCACGCAATGAGGTTGCTTGTTAATGGCATCTGTCAGCAATCCACCCTGGTCAAAGCCGACATAGCCCGGAGGTGCGCCAATGAGTCGGGACACTGTGTGTCTTTCCATATACTCGGACATGTCAAAACGTACCAGCTCCACACCCATTTGCAGGGCCAGCTGTCGGGTTACCTCGGTTTTACCGACACCGGTCGGACCGGCAAACAGGAAATTACCTATCGGTTTGTTCGGGTTACCGAGACCAGATCGTGACATCTTGATGGCATTGGCCAATGTTGAGATTGCTTCATCCTGTCCGAACACGACCATCTTCAGATTGCGTTCCAGGTTCTTGATGACATCCTTATCGGAAGTCGTGACGGTCTTCGCAGGAATTCTTGCGATCTTGGCGACAATATTCTCTATGTCGGTCACGCCAACGGTTTTCTTTCTTTTTGACGGTGGTAAGAGCTGCTGCGCCGCGCCAGCCTCGTCAATAACATCAATGGCCTTGTCTGGCAGGTGCCGGTCGTTCATATAGCGCTCGGTCAATTCTGCCGCGCAACGCAGTGCCTGGTTGGTATAGCGGATCTGATGATGGTTTTCGAAGCGCGACTTCAGGCCCTGCAGGATTTTCACGGTTTCATCAATGGATGGTTCAACCACATCAATCTTCTGGAAGCGCCTGGCCAACGCGCGGTCTTTTTCAAAAATACCCCGGTATTCCTGGTATGTCGTCGAACCAATACACTTAAGTTCACCAGAAGCTAATACCGGTTTAATAATGTTTGAGGCATCCATTACGCCACCCGACGCGGCACCGGCCCCAATGATAGTGTGAATTTCGTCGATAAACAGCACCGACCCGGGTTGTTTCTGTAACTGCGCGACTACGCCTTTCAAGCGTTTTTCGAAATCACCGCGATACTTGGTACCCGCCAGCAGGGCGCCAAGGTCCAGCGAATAGATGACGCTGTCCAGCAGCACATCGGGGACTTCACCGTCGACGATCAACTTGGCCAGACCCTCGGCAATGGCGGTTTTTCCGACACCAGCCTCGCCAACATAGAGCGGGTTGTTCTTGCGGCGACGGCAGAGAATCTGCACGGTGCGCTGTACTTCATTTTGTCGACCAATCAACGGATCGATTTTGCCCTGCATAGCCTGTTCGTTCAGGTTAACTGCGTAAGCATCGAGTGGATTGGCACCGGCTTCCTCGGTGCTGGTTTCCTCCTCGATGTCATTCACATTATCATCGTTATCGTTTTCTTCTATCTTGGCAATGCCGTGTGAAATGTAATTAACGACATCAAGACGCGTAACGTTTTGCTGACTGAGAAAATAAGCGGCATGTGATTCACGCTCGCCGAATATAGCGACCAACACATTGGCTCCGGTCACTTCTTTTTTGCCCGACGACTGCACATGAAAAACGGCCCGCTGTAACACGCGTTGAAATCCTAGTGTCGGTTGTGTATCGCGTTCTTCACCATCCTCTATGATGGGTGAATTTTCCTGGATAAATTTAACCAGGTCGCTATGCAGACTATTCAGGTTGGCGCCACAGGCTTTTAATACCCGTGAGGCCGATGGATTGTCGAGTAATGCCAGTAACAAGTGCTCAACAGTCATGAATTCATGCCGCTGTTCTCTTGCTTCACGAAAAGCATCGTTTAAGGTTTGTTCCAGTTCTTTATCTAACATGGCAGTCTTCCTTTAGGCTTTTTCCATCGTACATAGGAGTGGATGATTATTTTCACGTGAATAATTGTTGACCTGTGCGACTTTCGTCTCTGCTATTTCATGGGTAAATATCCCGCATACACCTTTGCCACGCGTATGTACCTCCAGCATGATACGCGTTGCGTTTTCCCGGTCGATGGCAAAGAAAGACTCAAGAATATGAACAACAAACTCCATGGGAGTATAGTCATCATTAATTAATATGACTTTATAAAGGGGAGGGCGTTTGAGTTTTGGCTCGGCCTCTTGTACGGCCAAGTCATCATCGAGGTGTTTGTGAGTTTTTTCGGACATAAGCTCACTCAATTCAACACTACCAACAGCGGGTGAATGTTATAAAGCATTTCACTAATCTTAATAATGATACCTTGTCATGGTGATTTTCAAGTGCTTTTTAGTAAAAAAATATTACGCACATTTTATGCCATTAATACATGTGGCTAATGCCGGTTAATTCAAGTTTTCATACTAGTTTAAGACTGCCTGCCGGGCAGTAAATTTCGTTAGCGCAAGGGAATCCATGCATTGAATAAATTCCCTGGCTGCGGGTGACAATACCTTGCCTTTGCGCAGAAACAGGCCATAGGTCCTTTTTGGAAAATATTCACTTAGCGGTACATGTTCCAGTTTTTCCCGACCAGACAGGCAGATGTCCGTGACAATAGATACGCCAAGGCCATTTTCGACGTATTTTTTCAGCACTTCCCAGCCACCAGCCTCCAGTTTTACCCGATAATCAACGTTATATTGCTTGAAAATCAGGTCGACCATTTGCCAGGTAGACATGTGCTGGGGCGAAAGAATCAGGCCATATTTGCTGATGTCTTCCATGCTGACAGATGCTTTTTTTGCCAGCGGATGCCCAATTGGCGTAATCAGCACGGGATCAAAACTGTAAATAGGCAGGTAGACCACATCATCCGGTACGTTCAGGGTAGAACCGACGGCAAAATCAACTTCGCCGTTGCGTACCTTTTCCACGCCAATAGCCGCAGAGCAGTTATCCAGTTTGATGTGTATTTCGGGGAAGGCCTCAGTGTAGCGTTTGATGATATCCGGCAAGGTATACAGGATGATGGCCTCTACCGCCGCGATATTCAGGTTACCGGTGACCGTATCATTACACTTTTCCTCAAAACTCTCGGGCAGGGTTTCCAGTCCTTCAACCAGCGGTAACGACAGTTCAAACAGTGTCTCCCCCTCTGTGGTCAGCGCTATTCTTGGTCCCTTGCGCGCAAATAACTGCTGCGCCAGATCTTTTTCAAGTGATTGAATCAAAAGGGAAACAGAAGGTTGACTGAGAAACATTGCCTCTGCAGCGCGTGACATGCTCTTGAATTGGGCAGCATAGCAAAATGCGCGTAGCTGCTTCAGGCGGTTTTGTTTGTAATAGAAACGACTCATACTAGCTAAATAGTGTAGCTTAATTATTAGTTTTATTAATACTAATTATTAACACAATTAGCTTGATAAATACTAAGGATCTCTTTATTTTGCATCTCCTTAATTTTGGTGCGATGCCTGTAATTTTTTCCGGTTAATCCTTTAACCTACTGATTAACCTTACTTTTACCACAGGCGTAGCAGGATTATCTCCGGGCCAGGTGTTATGACGGCGCCGGATAACGATTACCATTAATATTCTTTGATATTGGAGGACAATCCCGTGACCAGAGAAGAGCAAATCAAAGCCCTTGAGAAGGATTGGGCAGACAACCCGCGCTGGAGCAACGTCAAACGTGGTTATAGCGCTGAAGACGTGGTTCGACTGCGTGGCAGTGTTCAACCTGAATACACCCTGGCTAAGCATGGAGCCGAAAAGCTTTGGGATAAAGTGAATGGTTCTGCAACCAAAGGTTATGTGAATGCCTTCGGTGCGATTACTGCCGGCCAGGCAATGCAACAGGCCAAGGCCGGTCTTGAAGCCGTTTACCTGTCAGGCTGGCAGGTCGCTGCGGATGGCAACACCTCTGAAACCATGTACCCGGACCAGTCACTGTATGCTTATGACTCTGTTCCTACCATGGTTCGTCGTATCAACAACACGTTCAAGCGTGCCGATGAAATCCAGTGGAAAAACATTGCCGATGGCAAAATGGACGAAAAAGACGCTGTCGATTTCTTCCTGCCTATCGTGGCTGACGCAGAAGCCGGTTTTGGTGGTGTCCTTAATGCCTACGAACTGATGAAAAACATGATCGCTAACGGCGCGGCAGGTGCTCACTTTGAAGACCAGCTTGCCGCTGTCAAGAAATGTGGTCATATGGGCGGTAAGGTACTGGTTCCAACCCAGGAAGCGGTTCAGAAATTGATTGCTGCGCGACTTGCAGCAGACGTTATGGGCGTGCCTACCATCGTTCTGGCACGTACCGACGCTGAGGCAGCCAATCTCGTAACCAGCGATTTCGATGACAACGACAAACCTTTCCTTACCGGTGAAAGAACCGCTGAAGGTTTTTACCGAGTCAAGAATGGTTTAGAGCAGGCAATCAGCCGTGGTGTTGCCTATGCACCTTACGCTGACCTTGTCTGGTGTGAAACCGGCACCCCTGATATTGGCTTCGCGCGTGAATTCGCACAAGCGGTACAGCAGGAATGCCCGGGTCAGTTGCTGTCTTATAACTGTTCACCTTCTTTCAACTGGAAGAAGAACCTGAATGATTCGCAGATTGCCAGCTTCCAGGAAGAGCTGTCTGCTCTGGGTTACAAGTTCCAGTTCATCACGCTGGCCGGTATTCACGTCAACTGGTACCGCACCTTCGACTTCGCATACAACTATGCACGTGGCGAAGGCATGAAGCACTACACCGAGATGGTACAGCAACCGGAATTCGAAGCCCGCGAACGTGGTTACACTTTCGTTTCGCACCAGCAGGAAGTGGGTGCAGGTTACTTTGACGACGTAACCACCGTCATCCAGGGTGGTGCATCATCTGTTACCGCTCTGACCGGTTCTACAGAAGAAGAGCAGTTCGACGAAGCTGCAACTAACTAGGAAGTAGCGTACTACTTGATAAAAACCGGGGTGACTGCCCCGGTTTTTTTTCGCCTGTAGTCGTGCATAATTGCTGAGGCCCAAGGATGAAGTATGCGCCCCTTCACAGTACAATAAAGTAACACTAGTGCCTTGTTGCGATAGTTGCGACGCTTTAAATAAAAACTGTATATGCCATGAAGCTATCTATCATTATCCCCTGTTACAACGAGGAACCGACCATCAGGCAAATCATTGCAGCTGTGCGAGACAGCGGTTGGCCGGATATCGAACTCATCGTCGTCGATGACTGTTCATCGGATGGCACCCGTGAAATCCTGCAAAATGAATTAAGTGATCAGATAGACCAATTGATCCTGCATGAACATAACCAGGGTAAGGGCGCAGCGATTCGTACCGGTGTGGCCAATGTCACCGGCGACGTTGTCCTTATTCAGGATGCAGACCTTGAATATGATCCAAAAGAATACGGACGACTGATGGCGCCAATTGAATCCGGTAAGGCCGACGTGGTATTTGGCTCACGTTTTATTTCCGGCCATGCACATCGCGTGTTGTACTTCTGGCACAGGCTGGGTAATGGCTTGCTGACGTTTACTTCCAACATGTTCACCAACCTCAACCTGACGGACATGGAAACCTGTTACAAGGCATTTAAAACCGACATCATTCAGCAAATACAGATCGAGGAAAATGGCTTTGGGCTGGAACCGGAGCTTACCGCCAAGGTTGCCAAATTAAAGTGTCGTATCTACGAGGTCGGTATTTCCTATTATGGTCGCACCTATGCGGAGGGCAAAAAGATCAATTGGAAAGACGGCGTGCATGCCTTTGTGTGCATCGTCAAATACAACCTACTCCGTTAAATCTGTTTAAAGCTACTACGCTTGTTATCTTGTATCCCGGTGGTGCTCGACATCCTCATTTATCACTTATACATTCCGGTCTCTCGGCTTTGGCTTCCTGCGTCGCTCTACCTCCTGCATCCATGCAGTCGTGCGCTCCAGCGGGATACAACCTCACTGCGCTCGTAACGCTTTAAAGCAGATTTAATAACCAGTTCGAACTCAATGCTTACAGAATTGGTGAGCGTAGTAGTTATGAATTGATTTAATGATCACGGTGAGCGGCAAAGGCAATCTTATCGAGAAATGCCAGCATCAATGCCGAGACGACAAACGTCAGGTGAAAGATCACATACCAGATCAGCTTATCATTGGCGATAGTTTGTATTTCCATAAACTTTTGTAACAGGTGGATGGAAGAAATAGCCACGATAGATGCGGCGACCTTCAGCTTCAGGCTGCCGGAGTCCAGCTTGCCCAGCCAATCCAGTTTTTCATCACTTTCATCCAGATCGATCTTGGAGACAAAATTTTCATAACTGCTGAACATCACCATGACGATCAGGCTGCCAACCAGCGCCATATCGATCATGGAAAGAATATGCAGTATCAAGTCGGACTCAGTCATCGTGACTATTGATGTCAACGTATGCACCAGTTCCTTGAAAAACTTGATGGTCAATGCGACGACGGCCAATGACAGTCCCAGAAAGATTGGCGCCAGTAACCAACGGCTGGCAAACAGGGTGCGTTCTATGAGTCTTTCCATTTTAGTTGTTCTCAAATAGCCGGTTTAATATTGTTAGGTACACACGGCGAAGTGTATCAAGGTCTGTTACTTTTACGCATTCATTCAACTTATGGATCGTAGCATTGATGACGCCCAGTTCGATCACCTCTGCACCGCTTGGCGCAATGAACCTGCCATCAGAAGTGCCGCCACCGGTAGAACAAAGGGTATCTACGTCGCAAACTTCCTTGATGGACTGTACAGCTGCATCGACCAGTTGGCCATTTGCCGTCAGGAAAGGATGACCCGAAAGTCTCCAGTCTATGTCATAGTTCAGTCTGTGCTTGTTCAACAGTTCTAAAACCCGCTGTTTCAAAGAGTCTTCCGTTTGCTCGGTAGAAAAACGGAAGTTAAACATGATTTCGACCTCGCCCGGGATCACGTTCTCGGCACCGGTGCCGGCATTGATGTTGGATATCTGGAACGTTGTCGGCGGGAAAGATTCATTACCCTGATCCCATTCGATGGCGGCAATTTCAGCGAGAAAGTCGCTTGCCGTATGAACCGGGTTCTCGGCGATGTCAGGGTAGGCTACATGCCCCTGTATACCCTTAACAGTGAGTATGCCATTCAGTGAACCGCGACGGCCGATTCGAATAACGTCACCCAGTTGTTTGTCACTGGAGGGCTCTCCCAGCACACACCAGTCAATCTGGATATTTTTTTCCGATAGATAGTCCATGACCTTTGTCGTGCCATTGATGGAAGGTCCTTCCTCGTCGCTGGTTAGCATCAGAGCAACAGTACCCGGATGGTCCGGGTTGTCCCTGACAAACTCTTCCGCTGCCAGTACCATCGCGGCAACGCCGCCTTTCATATCAGCCGCACCGCGACCATACAGATAGCCATCGCGAATCTCGGCCTTGAACGGATCGCTATGCCATTTTTCCAGCGGCCCCGTGGGCACTACATCAGTATGCCCCGCGAAACAGAACAGTGGGGCGCCACTACCATGAGTAATCCAGAGGTTGTCGACGTCATCGAAACGCAGGTGGGTTGCTTCAAAGCCCAGCGGCGCCAGCCGTTCAGCAATGAGCTGTTGGCAACCGCCATCCTCTGGCGTGATCGAGGGGCGGTTAATCAGTGCGGTTGTGAGTTCCAGTGTCTGGTCCATGATACGTTACAGCATACAGGTTTTTGTGGTGCGAATTTTAAGTGATAAGAAGCTTACTGCAATTTCACTGCAAGCGTAATTCGGCTTGATATAGACAATGATTACGCTGGTTGAAACACAGCAAGGATTTCACCAATCTTTTTCCTGCTATGGATATTGCAGCTTATCGTCCTGCTAACCTTGAAGCCTTCCGTTGTGGCGCCGGCTTTTTTGTACAGGCTGCGCGTATTATCGGTGTCGTGATTGGAAATGATAACCGGTATGCCCCGTTTACTGAGACGTTCAGCCCATTCGGCTAACTGGATTTGTTCATTCCATGCGAAGCCACCTGCGAAGTAATCGGTAAAATAAGCAGTTTTTGAAATCGGTGCATAGGGTGGGTCACAGTAAACAACATCGCCCTTACGTGCTTTTTTCATGGTTTCGGCAAAACCTGCGTGGATAAAACGCGCGCGCGCTGCAGCAGTATGGAATAACAGCATTTCTTTCCCGGGGAAGTAGGGTTTCCTGTAACGACCAAACGGGGTGTTAAATTCATGCCGTGAATTATAACGACACAGTCCGTTGTAACAGTGTCTGTTCAGGTAAATAAACAGGATCGATTTCAGGCGAGTGTCTTGTGTGCAGTTAAATGTATTACGAAGCTCGTAAAAGGTTTTTTCATTGTTGTACTTGGTTTTGAAAAATTCGCTGCAATCGTCGATGAATGACTGACCGTCCTGCTGCAAATATAGATACAAGTTAATAAGATCTGGGTTCGTATCAGCCAGCAAATAGTGTTTGTAACTGGTATTGAGGAATACAGCGCCTGAACCAACGAAGGGTTCTACCAGGCGTTTACCCTCTGTGAGGTGGTGTTGTATACGATCGACAATTTTGAATTTGCCCCCGGGCCACTTCAGGAATGGTTTGACCGGGGTCGTCATTAATTCCGCTCTCCCGGTGTCACGGCATCAATACTTAGCGCATGAATCTCTGCCGGCATCAGGCTCGCCACGGCGGCATACACCAGGCGGTGCCTTGCCAGCGGTGCCTGTCCCTCAAACTTCTCAGAAACAATCCGCACTCGAAAATGGCCGGCACCGCCATGCCCTGTGTGTCCTGCATGCAGGTGGGATTCATCGACAATATCGAGTTCTACCGGGTCCAGGGCCGTGTTGATGCATTCGCGGATCATGTCTACGCGGGCTTGAGTCATTAGAATACCTTCTTGAAGGGTTTTACGACGACGTGTTTATAGACACCGGCAGCGATGTAGGGATCGGCATCGGCCCAGGCCTGAGCATCGGTGAGTGAATCAAATTCGGCCACAATCAGGCTGCCGCTGAAACCGGCCGTCCCCGGATCTTCACTATCTATATTAGGGTGCGGCCCGGCAATAAGCAGTCGACCTTCATCCTGCAAGGCTTGTAGCCGGGCAATATGATCGCCACGTGCCCCCATTCTTTTTTCAAGGCTGTTTTCTACGTCCTGACTGATAATCGCATAAAACATGGTTCAAATTCCTGTTAATGAATACGGATGCCTGTCTAGTTTTCTTCCTGTGAGCTTACCTCGGCTTCGCCAGTTTCCTTGAGGTATTGATACATATATACAAATATTGCGATCAGGAATACCAGGTTGAGTAATGTCATGCCCCATGCCTTGAAGTTGACCCAGAATTCTGTTGTGAAACTGAAGGCCACGTATAAATTGACAAATCCCAGAAAGATGAAGAACAAACCCCAGCTCATATTGACGTTGCGCCAGACCTTGTCCGGCAACTGCAGCTTGTCATCCGCCAGGTTTATCATGCGTTGGAACAAGGTTGTGTCACCAATAAAATGACTGGCAATCAACGCCAGGGCGAAACACCAGTTGACGATGGTGGGTTTCCATTTAATGAAGACCTCATCCTGCAAATAGATCGTTAGTCCACCAAATATGAGGACCACAACAAAAGTGATAAGGTGCATCTTTTCAAACTTTTTATACAGTAGCCAATAAGCAATGATCTGTATCGTTGTGGCGATAATGATCGTATACGTTGCCACATAGATACCTTGCTGCCTGTCTTCTGGCACGTAGAATGCGATGAAAAAGGCGATGACCGGGAAAAAATCGAAAAGAAATTTCATGAAAAACGCAGCTATTTAGTAATTTAGTATAGTAACCTAATTTTGATTGTCAGACAGTATGTCGCAGTACTTTACCATTCACCCGGATAACCCCCAGCAGCGCCTGCTTGTACAGGCCGCAGCCATCGTGCGGAAATCAGGCGTTATCGTCTATCCAACGGATTCCTCATATGCCATTGGCTGTCGAATGGGTGACAAGGAATCGCTCGATCGCATCCGCATGCTACGTAAACTTCCTGCGACACAGCATATGACCCTGGTTTGCCGTGATTTATCCGAGATTGGGAACTATGCCGTCCTCGAAAATTCAGCATTCAGGATGATGAAATCACTCACCCCGGGACCATTTACCTTCGTACTGAAGGCGAAGCGCGATGTGCCCAAGCGCCTGCAGGACCAGAAACGGCGCACAATAGGTATCCGGGTGCCGGACAACAGTATTACGCAGGGCCTTTTGGACGCTATGGCTGAGCCTTTAATCAGTATCAGCCTGGTATTACCGGAACAGGATTTGCCGGAAAATGAACCGGAACTCTTTGTCGACAAGATTGGCAAGCTGGTTGATGTCATCGTCGACGGCGGCGCCGGTGGTCTCGACTTCACGACGGTCATAGATATGACCACCCCGGAACCCAGTATCATGCGTGAAGGCAAAGGCTTTGACAGGCTGGCAATCGGTCAGGCCTAGTTTTCGCCCCTGTTACGTCGTGACGCAATAGGTATAATGCGCAATCTTTTTTACCCCAGAATTCAGGCAACCTTGCCCAGGAGATTATTAGTTGGCAACAACAGGTAAACAGCGTGTGCTGTCCGGAATGCGTCCGACGGGGCAACTGCATCTAGGCCATTACCACGGTGTACTCAAAAACTGGCTGGAATTGCAGCAGGAATATGAATGCTTCTTCTTCATTGCAGACTGGCATGCATTGACCACGGAGTACGACGACCCTGCCATCATTGAAAAGAGCGTTTGGGATATGGTCATCGATTGGCTGGCAGTGGGTGTTAACCCGGGTGCGGCCAAGCTGTTTATCCAGTCCAGGGTGCCCGAACATGCCGAACTGCATCTGCTGTTGTCCATGAGCACGCCGCTGAGCTGGCTGGAGCGGGTGCCCAGTTACAAGGACCAGCAAGAGAAACTGACCAACAAGGACCTGACCACTTATGGCTTTCTTGGATACCCGTTATTACAGACCGCCGATATTATAATGTACAAGGCGGGCTTCGTACCCGTTGGTGAAGACCAGGTTGCCCACGTTGAACTGGCGCGCGAGGTAGTCCGCCGTTTCAATAACCTCTACGGCAAGGAACCGGATTTCGAGGAAAAAGTCGAGCAGGCTCTGAAGAAGATGGGCAAGAAGAACGCTCGCCTCTATCACGATATGCGCAAGCACTACCAGGAACAGGGTGACAGCCAGGCACTGGAAAAGGCGCGCGCACTGCTGGAGTCCCAGCAAAACATCAGTATTGGCGATCGCGAACGCCTCAATGGTTACCTGGATGGCATCGGCAAGGCCATCTTTCCTGAACCACAGGCACTGCTGACCCCGGCGTCAAAAATGCCCGGTCTCGATGGCCAGAAAATGTCAAAATCCTACGGCAATACCATTTCTTTACGTGAAAACCCCAGCGTGGTCGAAGACAAACTGCGCAAGATGCCGACAGACCCGGCGCGCGTCCGAAGAACAGATCCGGGTGAACCTGGTAAATGCCCGGTCTGGAGCCTGCACGAAGTCTATTCAGACCAGGATGTACGCGACTGGGTTGTTGAAGGCTGTACCAGTGCCGGTATCGGCTGCCTGGATTGCAAAAAGCCATTGATCGAGGCGGTTTTGAAAGAGCAAAGCCCGATTCGAGAACGTGCCGAGGAGTACGTCAACGATCCTGAAACCGTGCGCGGCATCATTGCCGATGGCTGCGAAGCTGCCCGGGACGTGGCACGCGAGACGATGGAAGAGGTACGTGACGCGATGGGACTTGATTATCGCTAATCGGCCGTTGTACTAGTCGCCCGCTGCGCCTAAACTAACAACGACAAATGAGCGACGAAGTCCAGACACCTGCCAACAGTAACGACCAGAAGGAAATGCCCTTTGCCTTTGTGCAAGGTGCGCCTGTCACTGAATTACCCAAGGATCTTTATATTCCACCCGATGCGCTGGAAGTGTTTCTTGAGGCATTTGAAGGCCCACTCGACCTGTTGTTGTACCTGATTAAGAAACAAAATATCGATATTCTCGATATTCCACTTGCCAAGATCACGCAGCAGTACATGGGCTACATCGAGTTAATGGAATACCTGCAGTTGGAACTCGCCGGTGAGTACCTGCTGATGGCGGCGATGCTGGCAGAAATCAAATCGCGCATGTTGCTGCCACGCCATGACACCGACGATGAAGAAGAAGACCCACGTGCGGAACTCGTACGCCGTTTACAGGAGTATGAGCGTTTCAAGGAAGCAGCAGAAAAGCTCGACGAACTGCCCAGGGTAGAACGTGATTACTTCACTGCCACCGTGGAGTTCAACGGTCGAAAGAGCAACCAGAAACCGCCCGATGTATCGATGGATTCAATATTACAGGTATTTGCCGAGGTTTTAAGACGGGCAGACCTGTTTAGTCATCACCACATTAAGCGTGAAACCCTTTCCGTACGTGAGAGGATGACGATCGTGCTGGAGAAAGTCGACACCGAAAATTTCACCGATTTTGTCGACCTGTTTGAAATCGAAGAGGGACGGGCCGGCGTCATTGTTTCCCTGTTGGCCATCTTACAGCTGGTCAAGGACTCGTTGATTCAACTTGTACAAAACGATACCAACGGACCTATCTACGTAAAGGCAGCATCATGAGCCAGGAAAAGACAAATCAGGAAAAAATACAAAATATCATCGAGGCGGCACTCATGGTGGCCAACCAGCCTCTAAGTATCAATCGACTGTTGAGCCTGTTTGAAGAAGATGCGCAGCTGAACCCGGAACGCAATGACGTGCGTTCTGCATTGGAGCAGCTACAACTGGATTACCAGGAACGTGGTATTGAAATCGTTGAAGTCGCCAGTGGTTTCCGCGTACAGGCCAGGAATGACTATGCGGAATGGATCAACCGGTTGTTCGACGAAAGACCGCCGCGTTATTCCCGTGCACTATTGGAGACGCTCGCCATTATTGCTTACCGTCAGCCGATCACACGTGCAGAGATCGAAGACATTCGTGGTGTGAGTGTCAGCAGTAGCATCGTGAAAACATTACAGGAAAGGGAATGGGTAAAAGTTGTCGGTCATAGAGACGTACCGGGTAAGCCTGCGCTGCTTGCGACAACCAGAAACTTTCTTGATTACTTCAACCTGAAGAAACTCTCGGACCTGCCCGCGCTTTCGGATATCAAGGATTTTGATTCCATCAATCCAGACCTGTTTGATGCCCTCAACGAGGAAGAGCAAAAGATGTTGCAGGAACAAAATACAGAGGGCGAACAAACCGCAACGGCCCCAGTAGTGACCGAAGAGACAGCGGAGACAGCCAATGAAGCGCCTGTAACAATTGACGCCGCCGGGCAGTCTGACGACGAAGAAGAAGCGCAGGGCGCCCAGGTCATTCCTTTTACAACCTAGACTGCAGTGGTAATTTTTTCTTGTTTAGTTTCATTCGGGCAATTTATTGCTCCTGCAAAAATTGCATCTCCACCATCCATGGTGGTTGTTTGAGCACGACGCTGACGAAGCAATATTGAAAAAAGGACGTTTTAGAAACCGGAATGGGGGATAGGATTCAGAAGGTTCTGGCAAACGCTGGCCACGGATCCCGCCGCCAGATAGAAAAACTCATCCAGCAAGGCCGAATTACCGTAAATGGAAAAAAGGCTGAACTTGGTCAACAGTTAGGGCAACGCGACAGGATTGCCATTGATAGCAAACAGATCAGGCTGCATTTACAAATACAGCAAAAAACCAAGGTGCTTGCCTACTATAAACCGGCCGGTGAAGTATGCAGTCGAAATGATGAGAAAGGCCGTACCAATGTTTTCGAAAAATTGCCATCAATCCGCAATGGTCGCTGGATCAATATCGGACGCCTCGATATAAACACCACGGGTCTGTTGTTATTCACCAATGACGGCGAGCTTGCTAACAAACTCATGCACCCTTCCAATCAGCTAGAGCGCGAATACGCGGTTCGGGTGTTGGGCAAGGCCACGCCGGAGCAATTACAGGCCATGCGTGATGGCGTAGAACTGGATGATGGCCTCGCAAAGTTTACTGATATCATGGATTCAGGTGGCGATGGTGTTAACCATTGGTACCACGTTGTCATCATGGAAGGTCGTAACCGGGAAGTACGTCGCTTGTGGGAATCACAGGGCCTGCAGGTATCGAGATTGATTCGAACGCGCTATGGCTCATATATCCTGCCGCGCAGAAAACGCCCGGGGCAGAACTGGCGACTTGAAGAAGAGGATATCAAGGCGCTGCAAGCGTCCGCCAACCCTGCTGGATAATGTTGTCGCGGCAGCAGCTGCTGGAAATCTTCGAGCGCCTGTATAAAGCATACGGGCCTCAGCACTGGTGGCCTGCCGATACCCCCTATGAAATGATGCTGGGCGCGATCCTGACCCAGAATACCGCCTGGACCAATGTTGAAAAAGCCCTATCCAACCTGAAAAAAGCTGGCGCACTGAACCAGACATTTTTATTAAATTGCGACCGTGACCAGCTGGCCGAACTGATAAGGCCTTCGGGTTATTTCAATATCAAGGCGCAACGGCTGCAAAATTTTGCCTGCTGGTATCAACAACAGGGGCGCTTCAAGCAACTGGTCAGGCTCGGTGACCAGGAATTACGAACCCGCCTGCTCAAGGTCAATGGCATCGGGCCTGAAACCGCCGACGATATCCTGCTGTATGCCTTTCAGCGCCCGGTATTTGTTATCGATGCCTATACCCGGCGGCTATTACTGGCTTTTGGCCTGATCGAAGGCAGGGAAAACTATGAATTACTACGCCAGGCCTTTGAGGCAGCACTGGACCCTGATGTCGAATTATTCCAGGAATTTCATGCCCTTATTGTGAGGCATGCCAAACAAGGCTGCTCAGGTGAGAAGGAATGTCCGCACTGTTGCGTCATTGCGCCGCTGCGGACGCGGGGGACGACTAAATCGGGCTAAATTGCCGTCATGTATTGATTTACCGGGCGTCCATCGGTAATCTTTGCGCCCTTTCAGAGCAAGGAATCTCACCGTGTCGAATCGCCGTATGCTGGTTGCAGCGAACTGGAAAATGAATGGTTCACTGACAGCCAATGCTGGTCTGGTGGGCGATATACTCAATGGTCTCGGCGACAGGGTTGGACATGACAATGACGTGGCTATTTGCCCGCCGTTTGTCTACCTGGCGGAACTGAATGGCATGCTGGCAGACACTGGAATTAAGCTCGGCGCACAAAACGTATCGCACCTTGATAAAGGGGCTTACACGGGTGAAGTCTCAATGGACATGCTGGCCGATTTTGGTTGTGAGTATGTCATTGTTGGGCATTCCGAGCGTCGTGCACTGTACGCTGAAACTGATGAACGGGTGGCAGAGAAATTCCAGGCCGTTGTAAACAAACAGGTGACCCCCATTTTATGCGTGGGTGAGCTGTTGGAAGAACGCGAAGCGGGTGAAACAGAATCTGTTGTTGCGAGGCAACTGGATACCGTGATTGACCTGGCCGGAATCGAGGCTTTTGCCGATGCCGTGATTGCGTATGAACCCGTTTGGGCCATAGGGACGGGCAAGACGGCGACGCCACAACAGGCACAGGAAGTACATGAATTTATACGTTTACGATTGGCGCGACATGATGACGCTATCGGAAACTCGACACCCATCCTCTACGGGGGTAGCGTCAAGGCAGATAACGCAGAGAATTTATTTTCGATGGCAGATATCGACGGTGGTTTAATCGGTGGGGCATCACTCATAGCCAACTACTTCGTCGCCATCTGTAACGCAATGAGGTAAACAATGGATACACTCAATACATTATTATTTGTAGTACAGGTACTGGTTGCCGTCGCGCTGATCGGTATTATTTTGATTCAACAGGGCAAGGGTGCCGATGCCGGTGCAGCGTTTGGTAGCGGTTCTTCATCGACTGTATTTGGTAGCCAGGGTTCTGGCGGTTTCATGAGCAAGACCACGAGCGTACTGGCGGCAGTTTTTCTGGCGAACAGCCTGTTTCTTGGTTACCTCGCCACTCAAAATGTACAGACGCAACCAACCAGTTTGCTGGACAAGATCGCTATTGAGCAGGAAGCTGCGGATATGGATATGCCTGCGATGACCGAACCTGCTGACAGCGATATGCCCAGCTTACCTGAGCAATAAAGCCAGCAGCTTGTATGTTTCTCTTGCCGATGTGGTGGAATTGGTAGACACGCTATCTTGAGGGGGTAGTGGGCTTAGCCCGTGCCGGTTCGACTCCGGCCATCGGCACCATTTAGTACGGTCGAACTCAGCGATGTCGCAAACGGCTTCGTGATTGCGGATGCGATTAAAATAGTGCGAACAGCGACAACGCCGCTGCCATCAGGTGCCAGCGGCATTTTCTACTACCACAACGACCATCTGGGCACGCCGCAAGTGTTGACGGATGCCACACAAGCGATAGTGTGGGAAGGCGATTACGACCCATTTGGTGAAGTGACGATAACAGCAGGCTCGATTACAAATAATTTGCGTTTCCCCGGCCAGTATTATGATGCGGAGACGAATCTGCACTATAACTGGAACAGATATTATGATCCGAGCCTAGGCAGGTACATTACCAGTGATCCGATAGGCTTGAATGGAGGAATAAATACTTATCTTTATGCATTAGCCAATCCAATAGTATTTACTGATCCTGAAGGTTTGAGAGTTGTAGGAGGTAGAGGTGGAGATGCTTCGCAGGCGGGCACTGGTTTTGGAAGTATTAATGTTGGAGTAAGTGCTTCGTACATGGCCGGCACAACAGGAGGCTCTGTTTCCGCCGGAGTCGCGATTGGCTCTAATAACAATAGATGTTTTTATACTTTAATTTGTGTTCGAGCTGGTTATGGATATGCCGCCTCATTAAGTATTGCTTTCAGTCTGTCTAATACGAAACTATGTAGTGGAACATATAAAATATATGGAGCTTCATTTGGAGGTGGTACTGGAGTCACAGGTTCGGGCAGTGTTAGAACATCAGGTAAAGGAGCTAGTATTGGTCGAGGCACTATAGGTGTTGGGGGTGGTGGTTTTGGCGGTGCTGAAGCCTGTGAATTAAGACTGTGGTGCAATAAGGATGATTGTAATTGTTAATAATTATTAAGGCATTCAGGAGTTGTGAAGTTGAATATAATTAATGAAATAAAGAAAAATAAAACAGCTTTAATTTGTTTGTATTTTGCTTTAATCGGCTTCATGCTCACTGTTCTGGGATTTTTCATGGGGTTTCATGAAAAATCGACTTTAGGCGACTTAATTTTAATAGTGGGTATAATATTTTGTGGAGGGGGAGTGTTTTGCGGAAATATTAGTCTATTAAAAGAGCGTAAAAAATATAATAACGACACGGATTATTGATTAGTTAGTTCTAATTGTAACAAAGCCCCTCACGGGGCTTTTTTATTGCCTGACGTTTGTTTGGAACATAGGCAGCGCCCTGGAACCGGATGACCGGCATGGGTGGAACGCTGTGACCAGCGGGGTGGAAGATTTTGGGCAGCGCGTGCACGCAGGGCGAGTGATGGGCCGACAACCTGAAATTATATCGACTAATTTGGTAATATAACTATACTGACAATTATTTCTGGTGACGCGGAGCCGAACCGCCACGCATGTTTTGTGGAAAATATTTGGGGGTATGATGTGGGGTATAATGCGTTCAGCGCTAGATGAAATAGTGTTACACATCAATTAGTTGAGAGAGTTATACGTTTCCGGCCATCGGCACCAACAATCATTTTTCTTCCAAACGCTAAACCATCCAGGTTGAGCAAACAGGCTGGTTTTGGCAGGCAGTTTTTTTCACACCTATTTCACGGCGGCGTCACGCTGTAGTGATCCGTTATTGAATATTGTTAAATCTCGTTTTGAACCAGCAAATTTTTTTTCAATGTTTAGAAGCGCATTACTAATATTATTTTTTTTACTTGGCGGATGTACCACGATGCAAACCAAACCGATAAGTACAGTCGACTACGTTGATCTGCAAAAATTTATGGGTGATTGGTACGTGATTGCCAACATACCGACGTTTATTGAAACCGAGGCTTACAATGCGATTGAGTCCTATCAACTAAACGATGATGGCACGATTAAAACAACCTTTAGTTTTAATAAAGGCAGCTTTGACGGCGAGCGCAAAGTTTATAACCCAACAGGTTTTATAAAGGATGAAAGTTCAAATGCTATCTGGGATATGCAGTTTATATGGCCATTCAAGGCTGATTACAGGATTGTTTACCTGAAAGAGGATTACTCTATTACGATTATTGGTCGTAACAAGCGTGACTATGTCTGGATTATGGCCAGACAGCCGCAAATTTCATCAGATCAATACCAGTCATTACTGAACATGCTTGAAGCTGAAGGTTATGACATCAGTCAGGTGCAAAAGGTGCCTCAGCAGTGGTAACGCTAATTCCGCTATTCACTGATGTGCACATGGTATATCAAATCATCCATGAAATTGTCTTTCACTGAATTGGTTTCATCATAATAACTAATCAAAAACAGATAAAAAACTTTTGTAAGATAAGCTTGGACGAATATTATTCGACCATGAACACACCTCTAAACAATACACTTATCCTGAACGGATACGCATGAAATAACCTGTATTTTTTTTGCAGGCAAATGCATACATTTAGATCATAAAAAGTTCATCTATAAGCAATCCTAACTTAAACACTGCGTAACAAACCCCGCTTATAAAAAAGCATGATTTGAATATGTTTCGAATCATGGGGGAAGGAGACGGTTTCATCACTCAGTTCTGAGTCACCTGTCATCCTGTTTAATTAGTTGTCTTGATCGTGTCTTGGCTAACGCACGATGGCTTGTGCACGTCATGTTTTATGGAGGAAAGGTAAAGTGAATACCAAATCACTTACGAGCGTTCTTTTGGCTTCCATTACTGCCATGTCTCTATTATCAGGTTCTGTATATGCTTCTGAAGCACCATTTATTTCTGATTCTGGCTTAAAGGCGAAGGTAAAGAAGTTTAAATTTAATTTCGGTAAAAGAAGATTTTCAATTAAAGGTCTTGATGTCGATGTAATTGTAAAAAACAAAACCGGTGTTGAACTTGATCGCCCTTTTCGACTGGTTATTGATTCCAGTAGAAAGGTATTAAATGCAGATGGTGAAACAGATGGCGGTTTGCCTTTCATATGGGTTTGTGAAATCGGTTGCAGCCTTTCTGAAAATACCAGTTCAGAAAAGGTAAAAGTCAAACTGGGAAAATTAAAGCCAGGTAATCGTTCCTGGTTCAAACGACGTTTTAATCTTGGTGTTGAATACCAGACTTACCAGATGCAACTATTGCATTTTGCAGATATGGACGGTACAAGTGGCGCTTTGCAAAACGTAGGGAATTTTTCAGCCATCCTTGAATCACTGCGTGCCGAGTTGCCTGATAACACGTTAACCCTGACATCGGGCGATAACTATATCCCGGGCCCACGATTTGCTGCTTGCGGTGAAGATCCATTGAATAGCGTCATAGGCGCAGCAGGACAGGGTCGTTGTGACATTGAGTTCCTGAATGCCATGGGTGTCCAGGCATCGGTAGTCGGTAACCACGAACTGGATCTTGGCACCGGAGAAAATGGTGGGTTTGCGTCATTAGTTGCTACTGCTTTTGGCACGACTGGCGGTACCTACCCGGGCACACAGTTCCCTTATTTGAGTGCTAACCTGGATTTCTCAACGGATAGCAACCTGGTCGGACTCGTCGCACCGAATCTGCAATCGGTTGACACACTGGCGAATCAACTGGCCGGGAATACAATCATTGAAGTTGATGGCGAAATGATTGGTGTAGTTGGCGCTTCTACACCGACGCTACCGTTCATTACCTCGGTAGGTAACATCAGTGTCAGCCCGATTTTGCTTCCAGGTGATACAGAAGACCTGGATGCACTGGCCGCTGAAATTCAACCGGAAGTTGATGAGTTAACTGCATTGGGTATAGACAAAATTATATTACTTGCCCATATGCAGCGTATTGCTGTGGAGCAAGGTCTTGCGGAACGCTTGACTGATGTCGATATTATCGTCGCAGGTGGTTCCAATACCTTACTTGCCGATAATACCGATCCATTACGTGATGGCGATACAGCCCAGGGTAACTATCCGCTAACTGCACTATCGCCAACTAATGAGCCTGTCCTGCTGGTCAATACCGATGGTGACTATAAGTATCTTGGTCGACTGGTAACAGCGTTTGATTTACGTGGTAACGTTATTGAAGAACTACTGGATGAATCAGTAAATGGTGTTTACAAGACTGACGCAGAAGGTTTGGCGCTAGCTGGAAACCCTGAACCAAATGCACGTGTTGTTGAAGTGGCCGACGCATTGACCGATGTACTGGCAACGCTTGATGGCAACCTGTTTGGTGCTGCCAGCGTTTACCTGGATGGTCGTCGAAGTCAGGTGCGCACTCAGGAGACCAATATGGGCAACCTGACGGCTGACGCTAACCTGGCCATGGCCCAATCTGTCGATCCTGCTGTGCAGGTCTCTCTTAAGAACGGCGGCGGTATAAGGGATGACATCGGCTTCTTCGCCTTTCCGCCAGGGTCAACGAATCCGGATGAACTGGAGTTCTTTCCAACTGCGCCAAACCCGGCTGCCGGTAAGGAATCAGGTGATGTTTCGCAATTTGATATAGCGGGTACATTACGTTTTAACAACGGGTTGACCTTGTTAACTGTGACCGCTGCTGAACTACAGGCATTAATTGAACATGGTGTTGGTTTCGATGATGTCGGTTCTGTGACTAGCGGTCGCTTCCCGCAGGTAGCCGGCATGGCATTCAGCTTTGACCCGGCACTGCCAAATGGTGCGCGAGTACCATCGCTGGCTATTGTTGACGCAAGTGGCAACGTGGTTGATACGATCGTTTCCGGCGGTATGTTACTAGGCGATCCAAGCAGGCCGATACGTATGGTTACACTTGGCTTCCTGGCAGGTGGCGGTGACGGTTATCCGTTCCCGGCTGGTACCGGCGATTGTGCTGACTTCGATGGGCCAGCAGACCGCTGCGACCTGGATGGCTCTGGATTAGTCGATCCAGGCGTGGCCAGTTTTGCAGAGGACGGTAGTGAGCAGGATGCCCTTGCAGAATATCTTGCAACGATCTTTCCCAGGCAAACGCCTTACAGCGAGTTTGAAACACCGGCAGAACTTGATGAAAGGATACAAAATCTGTCGCTTCGCCCGGATACGGTACTTTCTCCTTAATACAGTATCTTGCATGAAAACCCGGCTTCGGCCGGGTTTTTTTGAAACCTGGCCGAGTGTCAGTATCGGCCATTTTCCTATATATTTCAGCTTATTAGCACCTATATCGACAGTGCCTGGTAAATGACCGGTGTCATGCTTCTTGGCAAAGTCCTTGAAATAATAAAATTTTAGTCGGATTTAGATGCCAAAACCGGCTCTTGTTGTATACTAACGCCCTGCAGTATTGCCGAAGATATATTCCTGGATGTAAACAAGAATGCTGACAAATTATGTACCCATCCTGATGTTCGTCCTGCTTGGACTGGGGCTTGGTATTGTCTTGATGGCACTTGGTCTCATACTGGGTAAATTGATGGGGCACGCCAGGGCAGACACTGAAAAACAATCACCCTATGAATGCGGCTTTGAGGCCTTCGAGGATGCGCGCATGAAGTTTGACGTACGTTATTATCTCGTTGCCATTCTGTTCATAATTTTCGATCTTGAAATTGCTTTCCTGTTTCCGTGGGCCGTGGCGCTCGACGGTATTGGTATGGCCGGGTTCTGGGCCATGATGATTTTCCTTGGCGTACTGGTTATTGGTTTTATCTACGAATGGCGCAAAGGTGCGCTTGAGTGGGAGTAGTTATGGGTGCAGAAGAAAAAATTCACGAGCATGGCATTGTTACCACGACGGTAGATAATGTCGTGAACTGGGCCCGCACCGGTTCAATGTGGCCGATGACGTTTGGTCTGGCCTGCTGTGCGGTAGAAATGATGCAGGCAGGTGCGGCACGATACGATCTTGATCGCTTTGGCATGGTCTTTCGACCAAGTCCGCGCCAGTCAGATGTAATGATTGTGGCAGGAACGCTGGTCAACAAGATGGCGCCGGCTCTGCGAAAAGTGTATGACCAGATGAATGAACCTCGTTGGGTCATATCGATGGGATCCTGTGCTAACGGTGGTGGTTATTATCACTACTCATATGCTGTAGTGCGAGGCTGCGACCGTGTTGTGCCCGTGGATATATATGTACCTGGGTGTCCGCCAACGGCGGAAGCCCTGTTGTTTGGAATATTACAATTACAAAAGAAAATCAGACGCACTAATTCAATAGCGCGCTGATTCATTAATTACAGATGAGATGAAGGTAACTGCCGCAGATCTTGCGACAAAACTTGAACAACGTTTTAGCTCTCAACTCAGTGACTGTATTTACGACCGTGACGAAGTCACGCTGGTAGTTCCGCCGGAACACCTGATAAGCGTATGTACTGTCCTGCATGATGATGCCGGGTTTGCTTTTTTGCAGCTCTCGGATTTGTGCGGTGTCGATTACCTGAGTTACGGCGATAGCGATTGGGCCACGACTGAGACGACTTCCACCGGCTTTAGCCGTGGTCGTGATGCTGTTGGTGTTGCCGAGGCCGATGTTACCAACCGTTTTGCTGTTGTTTATCACCTGTTATCACCACAACACAATATAAGAATGCGCGTGCGCTGTTTTCTCGACACCGTTATTCCAAGGGTCGAATCGGTTACTTCCATATGGGCCGGCGCCAACTGGTACGAAAGAGAGGCCTTCGACCTGTACGGCATTCTGTTTGACAACCATCCGGATTTACGCCGTATCCTGACCGATTATGGCTTTATCGGTCATCCATTTCGCAAGGACTTCCCGCTTGAGGGTAATGTTGAAGTGCGATACGACCCTGACAAGCAACGTGTCGTTTATCAACCGGTCACCATCACCAACCGCGTACTGGTGCCACGTGTGATTCGCGACGATAACCGTTACGTCGATGCGGAACAGGAGCAGCCAGATGCCTGAAATACGTAATATGACCATGAACTTTGGTCCGCAGCATCCTGCTGCCCACGGGGTGTTGCGCCTGGTTCTGGAAATGGATGGCGAGGTGATTGAACGCGCCGACCCGCATATTGGTTTGTTACATCGTGCCACCGAGAAACTCGCAGAGAGTAAACCGTTTAACCAGAGCATTGGTTACATGGACAGGCTCGACTACGTATCCATGATGTGTAATGAACACGCCTACGTGCTGGCAATTGAAAAGCTGCTTGGCATCACACCGCCTGAACGTGCGCAGTATATCCGCGTCATGTTTGCCGAGATCACCAGGATACTGAACCATCTGATGTGGCTGGGTGCGCATGGACTTGATATTGGCGCCATGACCATGTTCCTGTATTGCTTCCGCGAACGCGAAGACCTGATGGACAGCTACGAGGCCGTTTCCGGCACGCGTATGCATGCAACCTATTATCGTCCCGGTGGCGTTTACCGCGATTTGCCCAGCATTATGCCGAAGTACGAGGCATCGCAATGGCACAGCCAGGAAGAAGTCGACAAGATGAATGAAAACCGGCAGGGCAGTTTGCTGGATTTTATCGAGTCATTTACTGACCGCTTTCCAAACTGTGTTGATGAATATGAAACCCTGTTAACAGATAACAGGATCTGGAAACAGCGCACGGTTGGTATTGGTGAAGTGACACCTGAGCGAGCCTGGCAACTGGGTTTTACCGGCCCGATGCTGCGCGGTTCCGGTATCGAATGGGACTTACGCAAGAAACAGCCTTATGACGTATACGACCGCATGGACTTCGATATACCCATTGGTACTAATGGCGACTGTTACGACCGTTACCTCGTGCGGGTTGAAGAAATGCGTCAGTCCAATCGAATTATCAAACAATGTATCGACTGGCTCAGGCAAAACCCGGGTCCGGTTATGATCGACGATCACAAACTCGTCCCGCCCAAACGTGAAGAAATGAAGGACGATATGGAATCGCTGATCCATCACTTCAAACTATTTACCGAGGGCTATTGCGTACCTCCCGGTGAAGTCTACAGTGCGGTTGAACATCCCAAGGGGGAATTTGGTATCTACCTGGTGGCTGACGGTGCGAATAAGCCTTACCGCGTTAAAATACGCGCACCCGGTTTTCCGCACCTGGCGTCGATGAATGAGATGGTGACAGGCCACATGTTGGCTGATGTGGTGGCAGTCATCGGTACCCAGGATATTGTATTTGGCGAGATAGACCGATGAAAACAGTTGTCTTTTACTTTGATACTTCGTTGCTACGCAATTTTCGAATACTCATGTATTACTTATATACTGAGCTTTTCAATTTGCTAGCGCCTCGTCTGAAAGCAACAGTCTCGTTTATAAGCCGTAGCAAGATGATGAAAATAGAACCTGCATTGCAAGAAATGACTTGTTCTAATACTCGGGTATGCACGCCATTGTTTAAATTTTATGAGTGAAGCGATAGAAAACCACCAGGTATTAAGCCAGCACACGATCGAGGAGATCGACAAGTGGTTGGCAAAGTATCCCGCAGATCGCAGGCAATCCGCTGTCCTGGCCGCATTACGTGAGGCACAGCACCAGAACCACGGTTACCTGACTACCGAGTTAATGGATGCTATTGCTGAATACATCGGTATGCCAAAGATTGCGGTGTACGAGGTTGCGTCTTTTTACTCAATGCTGGAAACAATGCCGTGTGGACGCCATAGTATTTCGGTCTGTACCAATATTTCCTGCATGTTGATGGGATCGGATGAAATCGTTGAACACGTTGAGAAAAAGCTTGGCATTAAAACCGGTGAATCAACCCCGGATGGCAAGTTTTATATCAAGCGCGAGGAAGAATGCCTCGCTGCCTGCTGTGGTGGACCGATGATGATGGTTGACCATATCTATTACGAAAACCTGACGCCTGAGAAGGTGGATGAAATACTGGATAAGCTGGACTGATCAAGATGGATAACATGGAAATCAATACCGTTTGCTTTGCCACGTTGCAATACGACGAGCCCTGGTCACTGGAAAGCTACATCAAGACCGGTGGTTACGAGGCATTGAAAAAAATCGTAAATGAAAAAATGAGCCAGGAGCAGGTAATTGAAGAGGTGAAAGCTTCCAACCTGCGTGGCCGTGGCGGGGCAGGTTTTCCTACCGGCTTAAAATGGAGCTTTATGCCTAGAACGGCGCCGGGACAGAAATACATGGTTTGTAACTCGGATGAAAGTGAACCGGGTACATGTAAAGATCGTGACATACTGCGGTTTAACCCGCACTCCGTAATTGAGGGCATGACCATTGCCTGTTATGCCGCGGGTGCCAGCGTTGGTTACAACTACCTGCGTGGTGAGTTCATGGATGAGCCGTACATCCGCTTTGAAAACGCATTAAAAGAAGCCTATGAAAATGGTTTCCTCGGCAAAAATATCCTTGGCAGTGATATCAGTATTGATATTTATGGTTCACTCGGGGCCGGCGCCTATATTTGTGGTGAAGAAACCGCGTTGCTGGAATCACTGGAAGGCAAAAAAGGCCAGCCACGATTCAAGCCACCATTCCCCGCCAACTTTGGCCTGTATGGCAAACCGACGACGATCAACAACACGGAAAGCTACGCCTCTGTGCCCAGCATTATTCGTAACGGTGGTAACTGGTTTTCCGAGAAAGGGGTACCTAACAGCGGTGGCATGAAGTGTTTTTCAGTCAGTGGTCATGTGAACAACCCGGGTAATTTCGAAATCCCGCTGGGAACGCCATTCAGTAAGCTGCTGGAAATGGCCGGTGGCATACGCGATGGTCGTGGGCTGAAAGCCGTGATTCCAGGCGGTAGCTCCTGCCCGGTTGTGCGTGGCGAAGTGATGATGGATGTGAACATGGATTACGATTCCATCTCCAAGGCTGGCTCAATGCTCGGTTCCGGTGGACTCATTGTTATGGATGATCAAACCTGCATGGTAAAAGCATTGGAACGCATCTCTCGTTTTTATTTCGCCGAGTCATGTGGACAGTGCACTCCTTGTCGTGAGGGTTCTGGCTGGATGTATCGTGTTGTCAGTCGTATCGAACATGGCAAGGGTACTCAGGGCGATCTCGACAAGCTCGATGATGTCGCCAGTAAAATTGAAGGGCGCACCATTTGCGCTTTTGGTGATGCCGCGGCCTGGCCGGTCAGAAGTTTTGTTAAGCAGTTCCGCGAAGAATTCCAGTATCACATCGATAACAAGTGCTGCATGGTAGGACCCGGCAGCAAACAAAGCAGTATCAAGGCAGCTTGAGAAGGGTTATGTCAGACGATCAAATCATGATAGAAGTCGACGGTAAGCAATTGCCTGCCCGCAGGGGGCAGATGCTGATCGAGGTCACTGATGCCAACGATATTTATGTGCCGCGTTTTTGCTATCACAATAAACTAACCGTTGCTGCGAACTGTCGCATGTGCCTGGTTGAAGTTGAAAAAGCGCCCAAGGCGTTACCGGCCTGTGCGACACCGGTCATGGAAGGGATGATAGTTCATACCCGTTCAAAGGCGGCCGTCGATGCGCAAAAAGCCATTATGGAGTTTCTGCTTATTAACCACCCGCTGGATTGCCCAATCTGTGACCAGGGTGGTGAATGCGAGCTGCAGGATATTGCCATGGGCTACGGGCAGGACGTCTCGCGCTACCAGGAAAAGAAACGCGTTGTTAAAGACAAGAATATTGGCCCGTTAATACAAACCGATCTCACTCGCTGCATTCACTGTACGCGCTGCGTCAGGTTTGGTGAGGAAATCGCCGGGCTACGTGAACTCGGCGCCACCGGCCGTGGTGAAAATATGACCATTGGCACCTATATAGAAAAGAGTGTTGAATCTGAACTGTCAGGCAACGTGATTGACCTTTGTCCTGTCGGTGCGCTGACGTCGAAACCATTCCGCTATTCTGCGAGAACCTGGGAATTGGTACAGCGCGATGTCATTGCACCGCATGACTCGGTCGGCTCGAACCTGCACGTGCATTTAAAGGACGATCAGGTGAAACGTATCGTTCCGGCCGCCAATGAAGCGATCAACGAGGTCTGGATTTCGGACCGCGACCGTTTCAGTTATGAAGGTATTTATTCTGAAGACCGTCTGGCTTCCCCGATGATCAAGACTAACGGCGAATGGCAACAGGTCGATTGGCAGGTTGCGCTGAAAGAAGTGCAACAGCGCCTCGCTGCTGTCATCGATAATCAGGGTGCCAATGCAGTAGGTGCAATTGCTTCACCTGCTTCAACCCTGGAAGAGCTTTACCTTTTGCAAAAACTGATGCGTGGTATAGGTAGCAATAATATCGATACGCGTCTACGCCAGGTTGACATGTCAGATCAAGACAGTACGCCTGTTTTTCCATCGCTTGGCACCAGCATTGATGACCTGGAACATGTCAATGCAGCATTACTCATTGGCAGTCATATAAGAAAAGAACAACCTATCCTGAACCACAGGATCCGTAAGGCAGCGCTCAAGGGCGCACAAATCTCGGTTGTTAATGCCGTGGATTATGATTTGAATTACGACCTTGCTAACAAGATTATCGTTGGCCCGTCAGCGATGGTTACACAGCTGGCAGGTATATTGAAGGCGGTAGCCGAAAGTAAAAATGCCAGCCTGCCAGATAATGTTGCATCGCTGGTTTCTGCCGTAACGGTAACCAAAACGCATCGTGCCATTGCTGAATCGTTACAAGATGCGAGTAATGCAATTGTGCTGCTGGGTAATTCGGCAACAGCCCACCCACAATTACACGCATTGCGCACACTGGCAGGATTGCTTGCAGAGATGACAGGTGCCAACTTTGGCTATCTCACTGAAGCGGCCAATAGCAGTGGCGCGTGGCTGACGGGCGCTGTTCCGCATCGGCTGCCTGGTGGTCAGGCCAACGCCAATGCTGGTAGCACTGTTAACCAGATGTTATCCAATAGCCTGGGTGCTTACGTATTGCTACATGTTGAGCCCGAACTTGATTGCTGGAACGGTGCTGCTGCTCAGCGTGCCTTGAAGGAGAGCGGCTTGGTGATCGCGATTACTGCTTATCGCAGTAACGCGATGGAAGACTATGCCGACATCCTGCTACCGGCGGCCGTGTTTGCTGAAACCTCGGGCACCTTTATTAATATTGCCGGTGATGTACAAACGTTTACCGGTGTTGCCGCACCCGTTGGTGAAGCACGGCCTGCCTGGAAAATACTGCGCGTGCTGGGCAACCATTTTGATTTACAGGGTTTTGATTATGTGTCGTCGTCCGACGTGCTTGCAGAAGCGATGAACGCCATTGGTGATATCAAGCCCGACAACATGGGTAAGTGGACAGATAACATTGAAACAACGAATGAATCATCTGATCTGCAGCGGATCAGCGATGTGCCGATGAACGCGATTGATGGAATATGTCGACGGGCACTGTCGTTACAGCAAACGAGTGATGTGGCGGATGGAAACCTGCACATCAATGCATCGACTGCGCAATCCTTGCAGTTGTCTGCAGGTCAGCATGCCAATATTGAGCAGGACGAAGCACAAGCCACATTACCTGTGGTAATTGACGAGCGTGTACCGGATAACTGCGTATTGATTCATTCAGGTCACCCTGCGCAAGCAGCACTCGGTGGCAGTTTCGGTGTTATTAAAGTGAGTGCCTGAAAAGAATGATTGACGCCATTTACCAATTCATCACGCTCAACGTGCTGACGCCCATGGCCGGTATTCTTTTCCCGGCCGATTACCAGGATGAAGGGCTATTCATGTTACAGACCAGTATGAAGATACTGGCTATCCTCAGCCCGGTCTTGATCACGGTGGCATACTTTACCTATGCCGAACGCAAGATCATTGGCTTTATCCAGGGCCGCATTGGCCCTAACCGTGTTGGTTTTCTTGGCTTTAAATTATGGGGCCTTGGTCAGCCGATTGCTGACGCCGTCAAACTCATTGTTAAAGAAATTGTTATTCCTTCCGGTTCAAACAAGACCTTGTTCCTGATAGCGCCGATTGTGTCGCTGGCGCCATCGCTGGCTGCCTGGGCGGTAATTCCATTTGATGATACCAAGGTGTTGGCGGATATTAATGCCGGTTTACTGTATGTACTGGCGCTGACATCACTTGCCGTCTACGGCGTGATCATTGCCGGTTGGGCATCCAACTCCAAGTATGCATTCCTGGGCGCTATTCGTTCTGCCGCGCAAATCGTTGCCTATGAAATCGCCATGGGATTTGCCCTGGTTGGCGTACTGGTTGCTGCCGGTAGTTTGAATCTGGGCGATATCGTTATGGCTCAGTCCGGTAGTTTCATACACTGGTTCTGGTTGCCACTGTTGCCGTTGTTTGTCATTTATTTTATCTCCGGCGTGGCCGAAACCAACCGTGCACCGTTTGATGTTGCCGAGGGTGAATCGGAGATCGTCGCCGGTTTCCACGTTGAATACGGTGGCATGGCCTTCTCAGTTTTCTTCATGGCCGAGTACGCGAACATGATCCTCATAGCCGTGTTGTCTGCCATCATGTTTCTTGGTGGCTGGCTATCGCCGCTGCAGGGAATTCTGCCGGAATCGGTATTTGCCGCCCCGGTGATCGGTTCACTGCTGGGACCGGGTATTCACTGGTTGCTGGCGAAGACATCCATCTTTATGTTCCTGTTCCTTTGGTTCAGGGCTACATTTCCACGCTATCGTTACGATCAGATTATGCGACTGGGCTGGAAAGTGTTTATTCCAATTACAATTGTCTGGTTGGTTGTAGTATCGGTTCTGGTCGTCGCAGGTGTGCCACCCTGGTTTAATTAGTACAAGTTATGATTGAGAAGACAAAAAATTATATTAACAGCCTGTTCCTATGGGAACTGATCAAGGGACTGCGTTTGACCGGGCGTTACCTGTTCAAACGTAAAGTCACGGTACAGTATCCTGAGGAAAAAACGCCGCAGTCGCATCGATTTCGTGGCCTGCATGCATTACGTCGTTATCCCAACGGGGAAGAAAGGTGTATTGCCTGCAAGCTTTGTGAGGCCGTGTGCCCTGCAGTAGCAATTACAATCGAGTCAGAACCACGTGATGACGGCAGTCGCCGCACGACACGTTATGACATTGATTTAACCAAGTGCATCTTTTGCGGATTCTGCGAAGAATCCTGCCCGGTTGATTCGATTGTAGAGACACGCATTTTTGAGTACCACGGTGAGAAACGTGGTGACTTGTTAATGACCAAGCAGCGATTGCTTGAAGTTGGGGATAGGGCAGAACAACAAATAGCCGAGGATCGCGCGCTGGATGCGTTGTACCGCTAGGCTTTTGTCTGCCTGCTAAAATAATTAATGATAGAACTTATCGTCTTTTACATTTTTGGTGCATTACTATTAGGGTCAGCTGCCATGGTTGCGATTATGCGCAACCCGGTACTGGCTGCGCTGTTTCTGGTATTGGCATTCTTTTCATCGGCAGCTATCTGGTTGCTGCTGCATGCGGAATTCCTCGCCATTGCGCTGGTACTGGTATATGTCGGTGCTGTCATGGTGTTATTCCTGTTTGTAGTCATGATGCTGGATATCAACGTGGTGACGATACGGGAGGGCTTCGCCGGTTATCTTCCAATAGGCATGGCCGTTGCAGTGCTGATGATGATAGCCATGGGCATGGTGGTCGGTTCTGATTACTTCCTGTCGCCCACGTTCTCTGCGCCGGAAGCAGTGGCGGTGGATTACAGTAATACCCGCGAACTGGGTCTGGCGCTGTACACACAATATCTGTACCAGTTTGAAATCGCCGGTGCGATCCTGCTGGTGGCAATCATCGCCGCTATCTCGCTGAGTATGAGCAAGTTGAAGGTAACCAAGGCAAAAGATCCTGCTGAACAGGTGGTGGTCAAGAAAGCGGATCGCCTGCGCGTGGTCAAGATGGAGGCAGAGAAGAAATCATGATCACGTTAACTAACGTATTGTCGCTGGCAGCGCTGCTGTTTTGCATCAGTGTGGCCGGCATTTTCCTGAATCGAAAGAATGTGATTATTCTGTTGATGTGTATCGAGATGATGTTGCTGTCGGTGAATATGAACTTTATAGCGTTCTCGCATTTTCTTGGCGATATCCATGGCCAGATCTTTGTCTTTTTTATATTAACGGTTGCCGCGGCTGAAGCAGCAATAGGTTTGGCAATTTTGATCGTCATGTTCAGGAACCGGGCGACGATCAATGTTGAATCACTGGACAGCATGAAGGGCTAGGCATGGACGCATACATGGAAAATATTTACCTGGCAATCGTACTGGCGCCGCTATGCGGCTCCATCCTTGCTGGTTTGTTCGGAAAAGTGATTGGGCGCAGTGGCGCACACTGGGTCACGATTATCGGTGTTGCCGTTTCCAGTATCCTGTCGCTGATCGCCTACAAGCACCACATGTTTGATGGCGCTGCTGACTACAACCAGGCGGTGTACACATGGTTAACGACCGGTGGACTCAGTTTTGAGGTGGGTTTCCTGATTGACCCGCTGTCAGTCACCATGATGGTCGTCGTCACGTTTGTTTCCTGGATGATCCATATTTACACCATCGGCTACATGCATGATGATCCGGGTTACCAGCGCTTCTTTAGTTATATTTCGCTGTTTACCTTCTCGATGTTAATGCTGGTGATGTCGAATAATTTCATGCAGCTGTTTTTTGGCTGGGAAGCCGTTGGCCTGGTTTCCTACCTGCTGATTGGTTTCTGGTACAAGAAAGACACCGCGATCTTTGCCAACCTCAAGGCCTTTCTGGTCAACCGCGTTGGTGACTTCGGCTTTCTGCTGGGGATTGCGGCCGTATTAATGTATTTCAACACGCTGGATTATGCCGAGGTGTTTGCCAACGTCGACAGGTTTGCCGACACCACGATTGTCATCTTTGGACAGGAAACATGGTCGCTGATGACAGTTATCTGTATTTGCCTGTTCATCGGTGCCATGGGCAAGTCTGCACAGGTACCGTTACATGTCTGGTTGCCCGACTCCATGGAGGGCCCGACACCTATCTCTGCGTTAATCCACGCAGCGACCATGGTGACCGCGGGTATCTTTATGGTTTCGCGCATGTCACCACTGTTTGAACTATCGGAAACGGCATTAAGCTTTATCCTGATTATTGGTTCTATTACCGCGCTGTTCATGGGTTTCCTTGGCCTGGTACAGAACGACATCAAGCGCGTGGTAGCCTATTCGACGCTGTCACAGCTTGGCTACATGACTGTTGCGCTTGGCGCTTCTGCCTATGCGGCAGCAATGTTTCACCTTGTTACTCACGCTTTCTTTAAGGCCTTGCTATTCCTTGGTGCAGGTTCTGTCATCATTGTCATGCACCACGAGCAGGACATGCGCAAGATGGGCGGCCTGTACAAGAAAATGCCTATCACGTGGTTTACCTGTTTTATTGGTTCCATTGCGTTGATTGGCTTCCCGGGTACCTCCGGTTTCTTTTCGAAAGACGCGATCATCGAGGCCGTGCATTATTCAACAATTTATGGCAGTGGCTTTGCCTACTTCGCCGTGCTAGCCGGTGTGTTTTTTACTGCGCTCTACAGCTTCCGACTGTTCTTCATGACCTTCCATGGTGAGGAACGTATGGACAAGGATACATGGATGCATTTGCATGAAGCGCCAGCCGTAGTCACGGTACCGTTATCGGTGCTAGCGATTCCATCGCTGATCCTTGGTGCTTTCCTGATTGGGCCGATGTTATTTGGGGATTATTTTGGTAATACGATTTATGTGGCACCGGAGCACGACGTGCTTGCCGAGATAGGTAGTCACTACAGCGGCATCATAATGTTCACACTGTATGCGTTTAAGCATCCGCCAGTTTACCTGGCGTTTGCCGGTATCTTTGTTGCCTGGCTGTGTTACATAAAGTTTCCGCAGCTGCCAGACAAACTGGTTAGCCGCATTGGAATTGTTCATCGAATCCTTGAGAACAAATACGGGTTCGATGATTTCAACCAGGCCGTGTTTGCACGCGGCACCCGTGGCATTGGCCAGTTCCTTTGGAAGTTTGGTGACATGAGTATTATTGACGGTTTATTCGTCAATGGCACCGCGCGCAGCGTCGGGATCATTTCCGGACTGATCAGACACATCCAGTCCGGTTACCTGTATCACTATGCCTTTGCCATCATCATGGGTCTGCTTGTTCTGATTGCCGTCTTTGTCCACGGCATACTGAACTAACCCAACCAGCCAGGAAAAATAATAATAACGACGCCAGTATGACGACCACACAATTACCACTGCTTAGCATGCTAGTCTGGACACCGATAATCGGTGGCATCTGGGCGTTGATTGCAGGCGATCGACAGGAACAAACAGTCAAGTATTTCTCGCTGGCCGTTTCAGTGATTACCTTTGCTTTCTCGGTGATGCTGTATTTGAATTTCGATACAGGCACGGCCAGCATGCAGTTTGTTGAGCAGGTGCCGTGGATCAGCGCCTTTGATATTCAATATTACCTTGGTATTGACGGTATTGCGCTACCACTAATCCTGTTAACGTCGTTTACCACCATCCTCGTGATACTTTCCGCGTGGGAAGTGATTGAAAAACACATTTCCTACTACATGTCGGCGTTTCTGATCCTGACCGGCCTGATGAATGGCGTGTTTGCAGCACTGGATGCCATCCTGTTTTATGTCTTCTGGGAGGCCATGTTGATACCGATGTTTATTATCATTGGTATCTGGGGTGGCCCGAACCGTGTGTACGCCACCATTAAGTTCTTCCTGTATACCTTCCTCGGATCCGTATTCATGCTGGTGGCGATACTGTATTTATATGTTAAGGCCGACAGCTTCGAGATTGAGATGATGCATTCAGTGCCATTGTCGTTACTGGCACAGCAGTTTATTTTCGTCGCGTTTTTCCTGGCCTTCGCCGTAAAAATTCCCATGTGGCCGGTACACACCTGGTTGCCCGATGCGCACGTGGAGGCGCCAACCGGTGGTTCGGTGATCCTGGCAGCAATCATGTTGAAGATGGGCGGCTATGGCTTCCTGCGTTTCAGTCTGCCCATTACCCCGGACGCCAGTGTTTACTTTGATGACTTCATGATCGTGTTGTCGTTGATTGCCGTTGTATACATCGGCTTCGTGGCACTCGTGCAGGAAGACATGAAGAAACTGATTGCGTACTCATCAATATCCCACATGGGTTTTGTCACACTGGGTTTTTTCATTCCATTTAGTATTTACGCCAATACCGGACAGTTATCCGGTGCCATCATGGGTGTCGAGGGCGCCATGATGCAGATGATCTCTCACGGTTTTATTTCTGCGGCAATGTTCCTTTGTGTCGGCGTGATGTATGACCGTTTACACAGTCGCCAGATCAAGGATTATGGTGGTGTCGTTAACAGCATGCCATACTTTGCGGCGTTTATGATGCTGTTTGCCATGGCCAACTCGGGTCTGCCTGGCACGTCAGGCTTTGTTGGCGAATTTCTCGTCATCCTGAGTAGTTTCCAGTCCAGTTTCTGGATCGCGTTCTTTGCCGCGCTGACGCTGATACTCGGTGCTGCCTATACATTGTGGATGTACAAGCGTGTTATCTTTGGCGAAGTCAAACGTGAAGAGGTGGCCGAGCTTAAGGATATTAACGCCCGTGAAACCTTGATTTTATTCCTGCTGGCAGTAACCGTGCTTGTGTTCGGTTTGTGGCCCGCACCGATCTTCGACGTGATGCACGTGACGGTCGAAAACCTGATTGATCATTCCTTGCAGAGCAAGTTGTTATAAATGGTGAACTATGAGCGCTGATCTGGCACTGGCAATACCCGAGATAACCTTGCTGCTTCTGGCATGCCTGGTGCTGGTGGTGGATGCCTTCAGTCGTGATCCGGAACATAAAATCAGTTACTGGTTAACCCAGGCAAGTTTGTTACTCACACTGTCACTGATTTTAGCCGGCCAGACGCCGACGGCGCAGGTGGTTTTGGAAAACAGCTTTATCAGCGATTCCATGAGCACGATACTGAAGGCGTTTATCTGTGGCATCACCTTCGTGGTTTTCCTGTATTCATTTGAATACCTGAAGGAAAACAGGCTGGTCAAAGGAGAGTACTTCGTATTAGGGCTGTTTGCCGTTCTTGGCATGATGATCATGTCTTCTGCATACAGCTTGCTCTCGGTTTACCTGGGGCTGGAACTGCTGTCACTATCGATGTACGCCATGGTTGCCATGAACCGGGAATCACCCGCAGCGTCAGAGGCTGCCATGAAATACTTTGTTCTGGGTGCGCTTGCTTCAGGTATGTTGCTGTACGGTATTTCCATGATATATGGCCTCACCGGTTCGATTCAGCTGTCGGTGATCGCTGATGCAGTTGCATCAGGAACAGTGAATAACAGTTTTGTGGTGTTCGGCATGATTTTCATGATCATCGGTATTGCCTTCAAGCTTGGCGCTGCGCCATTCCATATGTGGGTACCCGATGTCTACCAGGGAGCACCTACCTCAGTAACACTGTTCATTAGTACTGCGCCCAAGCTGGCTGCCTTTGCCATGGCAATACGTATCCTGGTTGATGGCTTGTTACCATTGGTCGAGGATTGGCAAAACATACTCGCTATCCTGGCCGTGTTATCGATGGCAATCGGTAACATCGTTGCGATCTCGCAAAGTAATATCAAGCGCATGCTGGCCTATTCAACCATTGCGCATGTCGGTTTCCTGTTCCTTGGCCTCATCGCCGGGACCGAGGCTGGTTTTGCCGGTTCGATGTTCTACATCATCAGCTATGCCATGATGAGTATGGGGGCGTTTGGCATGATTATCCTGCTTGGCCGTTATGAATTTGAAGCCGAGAACCTGGAGGACTTTAAAGGGCTATCTGAACGTTCGCCGTGGTATGCGTTTATCATGATGTGCCTGATGTTTTCCATGGCAGGTATACCGCCGTTCCTTGGCTTCTGGTCGAAGTGGTTTGTATTAAAGGAGCTCGTTTCTTCCGGTTTCGTCGCACTTGCCGCCGTCGCCGTTGTCTTTTCCATTATCGGTGCCTACTACTACCTGCGCATTATCAAACTCATGTATTTCGATAAGCCGGAAACCATGACCGCCATCAAGGCCACGAAACAGATGCGCGTCGTGCTGACGGTCAATGGACTGTTGATACTGGTACTTGGTTTGTTACCAAATAGCCTGATGAGTATTTGTATCGCGGCTTTCCAGGGTATTTAGTACGCAGCCCGGAAGCCCACTATCTTCCAACCCACACCTTCTGACTAGTCCTGACAACGGTCATTGAATCTTAACCGACCAGGGTTTAATCCTGCGTGGGTTCGGCGCATAATTATTCTGTTTACGACCCAAAACGGACATTAATATTTGGTTTAGTTTGTTGAATATAGTAAATCATTTAGCTTCAGTTCTTTTTTGCTTCTTATTGTTGGCGTGCGCTCAAAATAGGCCTTATGGATATGATGCGCCTGGGCTGGATGAATTGAAAAAATTGTGTGACAAGGACGCAGGCTTAACGATTAATAATACTGTTCAGGCGGAAGGATATTTTAATGCGACTAGTAAGGGCGGAGTCGCCCATTTTATCGAAAAAAGCCAATACCAATTCTATGAATATTGTGCTGATGAGCCAACATTTAACAATATTTTCGAGCCGGGCTGCTATCGAGTGAATAAGGTCAGGCGGGCATCTAATCAGTGTGATATTGATATAGATAAAGAACTAGCAGAGACTGCAGAAAATTTGGCACCTTATGCTGCTGCTCCATACCAGGAGTTTCTAAAAGAAAACTGCATTGCTTTGGAGAAAATAGAGAAGCCGACAGCCCGATATACTTATAAAGTAGAGAGAAAAGTACAATGGCTGAATGCGAGTGAAGAGACAAAGATAAACCAGAGTATAGGAAAGGTTATGGATAACGAGACAGGAGATGTGCTAGCACAAAGAATTGATTATTTACTTAATCAAAAGAAATATAATTCGCTGTCTTCTATTGGTTGTGGTTCTTATTTAATTACAGGGAAAGACCGGAGTATGCCGTTTGCCAAAGGATTGATAGAAAAAACTCTAATTCCACAATAAATGTAAGTTGAGTTCGGTTGATATAATGTCCGCTTCTGGCCGAATGAAAAGCGATACTTAATAATGACCCAAAGTCGACATTATTTATGAATAAAAAATATTTACTTCACCTTCTTGTAATAATTCCCATATTGGCTAGTTTAATGTCTTCAATTTACTGTATTTATTACCTATCAAAAGTAAGCACATATAATAATCCAGTTAAAGTAGCTGAATTAAGGAAAAGTATTGACGAGAGCACTTCTTTAGATGGATTGAAATTTACATCACAGTATCTTTTAAACAAAGGCATGGAAGATTATAGGAATGATATTACTTATATAAAGTTAATGATTTTATTATCGATATTATCAACCTTGTTTTTTACTTTTTCAGGCTATTTTATTCTTAGGTTAAATAAAACCTAATGTCCACTTCTGGCCGAAAGGTGATCTACACTACTAACGACCCTTAACCTTGGCAGACAATAGTCAGCATTTAACTTATGAATTTAAACGAACTTCCTGACAACCTTCCTGTCCCTGTTGATGACGGCGCATGTGACCATCTTGAATCTACTGTGTTACCGGATATATCTTTATTAAGCACAAATGGTACAGCAATCAATATTCGGGACTTTTCAAAGCTGCTAGTTCTATACATTTATCCCATGACAGGAAGACCCGATAAGCCGTTACCAGATGGGTGGGATGAAATACCTGGCGCCAGGGGATGTACGCCCCAGTCTTGTAGTTTTAGAGATTCTTATTCAGCAATAAGCGCACATGAGGCCGAAATTTATGGTGTGAGCACGCAAGATACATCTTATCAATTGGAAGTCAAGGAAAGACTACATCTTCCGTTTGATTTACTTAGTGATGAAAATCTACAATTAAAAAAACAGTTAAAACTGCCAACTTTTGAAGCGGCAAACATGGAGCTCTATAAACGTATTACACTGATTTGCCGAAACGGAATAATCGAAAAAGTGTTTTATCCTGTCTTTCCACCAAGTGATAGTGCAAATACAGTTTTAAAATGGCTGACATCTAACGTAAAAACATAAATTGATGTCCGCTTCTAACCGATAGCTGACATTAAGCATTTAAATGAAGTTGCGTCATTTTTATGCCGTACTACCCAATATTTGTCCGACCTGTATCGGATCATCGGCGCCAAGGCTCTCCAGCCAGTTGATGCGATCCTGTTCAAACAGCAGGATTACGGTTGAGCCCATGTTGAAGCGGCCCATCTCTTCACCCTGTTGTAACTGGATGTTGTCCTGTTCGTGTTGTGTTGATTTTAAAACCCTTTCTGATGCTGGCGTAATCATGCCTGCCCATACTGTTTCCATGCTGCCAACAAACAAAGCCCCCACCATGATTAATGCCATCTTGCCGAGTTCTGTGTCAAAGATGGAAATATAGCGTTCGTTCAGGGCAAATACACCGTCGATGGTGGCTACTGCAGATCTATTAACGGCAAACAGCTTGCCCGGCACATAGGTTGAGCTTGTAAGTTGCCCGCTCACTGGCATATGTATTCGATGGTAATCACGGGGTGATAAATACAGTGTTACAAACGTACCCTGGTGGAATGTCTGGCAGAGTGATTCATTACCTGCAAATAGCTGTGATAATGAATAGTCCTTACCCTTTGCCTGGAATAGATATGATTCATCAATTTTCCCCAGCTGGCTAACCGAACTATCGACGGGTGACAGTACCTGTGTTGTTGACAGTTGCCATTTCCTGCTACCAGGTTTTAGTTGGCGGGTAAAAAAATCATTAAATGACGTGTAGTTATCAGCAAACGATTTTTCAGCCTCCAGCATGTTCACACGGAACAACATGATAAACATGTTAATCAACAGGTTGCGGAACCAGCGGGTTTCAATCCGGGTCAGTCGATAGACAACAGCGGTCAGGGCATGCTGCGGTAGCACGTACTGGGGCAGGGTTAACAGGTATTGAAGCACACGTTGCACAGCATTTACCGTTAATGGTGATGATGGCCATGGTGATGGTGTTCACTTGCTGTTTTTCTTTTCACCTCGGATATCGCTTCTACGACGGTTTCATCGGAAAACGTAAAGGTGAGTGTTACAGTGTCCCCTGATTTTAACGTTGATACGGGGTTAAACAGCATCAGGTGCAGAGCACCGGGTTTGAATTCGAGTGTGGATTGTTGTTGCAAGCTTAGTTTTTCCTGTTTAACCATGCTGGCGATGCCGTCATTGACGGCCGTGTTATGCATTTCTATGCTTTCAAACGCGGGACTACTGACCGCAACCAAATCAACGCCCTTGTCGCCATGATTTATCACGGTGGCATAGCCTGCCATGATAGATACCGTAGGCGGGGCCTCGTTAATCCAGCTGTTCGTCACTTCAATACCTTCAGCCGCAGAAACATTAGCGAAAGGGGTGAGGAACAGCAGGATGCCTAACAAATGACTAACTGTTTGCATCAATAAACTCTTTAATACGTATAAATTGCTGTTTTACCAGTTTTGGTGTGTGTGGTGGTGATAGTTTGCCGACCATTCTTGCTTCGGGGTCCAACAGGTAAACCGATGCGGAATGATCGACAAGATAATTTTCCTGGCCTTCTTCTTTATTCAGGTAGTAAGGGACACCGAGCTGACGCGTAAACTGATCCATGGCCTCGGTATTACCCCCGATACCGATAAACTCATCGTTAAAGTATTTCACATACTGTGACAACTTTTCGATATTATCGCGGTCAGGATCGACGCTGGCGAAGACAACCTGGAGATTGTCGGTTTCATCTTTCATATCAGGGTAGGTTGCAGCCAGTGTGGCAAGCGTGATTGGGCAAATATCCGGGCAGTTGGTGTAGCCAAAAAATACCATACTCCACTTTCCCTGCAGTGCGGCTAACTGGAATGGCTCGTTATTGTGATCAACGACAGAAAACGCCTGCAGTTGCCGCGGATTTGGCCAGAATAGACCTGGTATCGACATTTGTTGCTGTTGTGCCAGCTGCGCCTGTTTGACAGAAACAAAGTAGCCCGTCGCCGTGGCAAGCAGGGCAATGGCGACCATGGTGGGGATCAGAAACCTGGGTTGGCTCAAGGGATTTGGCATGCCGCATTATAGCTATATTCACGTACGGTTAAAGTTGTGCAATCCGGTATTTTCAGCGTGCTCGACAATGGAAAAAAATATACAGATGAAGTTTCAAACGTGATTTAGACATCGTGTTCTATTTATACCGACTCAGCTGAACGGTGGCACTTGTCGGTTCAGCGAGACAGTATTACTCGTTGATTTCTATTGCTTTTTTTATGTGGGAAACCTTGGCAGCAGTGCAGTGCCCGATTTCCAACCTGTTACAAGGCGACGCGGCGTCTCGTCCCGCGTATATATTAAAGACAGTTTTCGTAGTGCCGATAAGTACTTATCACCATCTATTATCAGTGAGTTCTAGGTTTCAGGATGGTGTTGATGTATGAGAACGCATCAATACAGACCAGGCTGTTTAAAATGGATTGATGTGATACTGATTTACTTCGGCTTCAGGCTTCCTGACCGGCAAGTGAGAGACAATTTTATGAATAATGAGCATAGACAAGGAGTAGGCCTGAATACGGTAATCTAATTTAATGCGCCACCGGTGGGCTGTCCCGGTTGGGCTGAATTAGTTATAATTCAGTTAAAAATTCAGCCGTATCTTACTGTCTTTACAACATGGAATTTATAGGGCACTTTAATTATTGGGTAGTGATCACGTTGATGATGACGGGACTGTACATCGTCATTGCGCATAACAACCTGGTCAAGAAACTCATCGGTATCAATATATTCCAGACGTCTATCTTTATTCTGTTTATCTCGATGGGCAAAATTACTGGCGGTACTGCACCTATTCTGTCAGAAACCCACACCCTTTATTCAGCACCGTTACCACACGTTTTAATCCTGACTGCTATCGTCGTTGGGATAGCTACCACGGCGCTGGGTCTTGCCCTTGTGATACGCATTAACAAGGCGTTTGGCACGGTGGAAGACGACGACATACAGAAGGAGATGTAGCGTTGAGCTCACATTTACCTTTACTGCAGGTTGTCATCCCCCTGCTGGCAGCACCTGTTTGCGTCATCCTCCACAATCGCATAGCGGGTTGGTGCCTTGTTACCCTGGTTAGCCTCGCCAGTTTTATCATTGCCTGCACGCTGTTAGCGCAGGCATCGTCTGGTGAAGTCATTACCTATGCGCTTGGTGGCTGGGCTGCGCCAGCAGGTATTGAATATCACCTTGATCGATTAACGGCTTTTATTTTGGTGATTATCACCGGCCTGGCTACTTTTATCATGGTTGGCGCGAGGGAAAGCCTCGAAAGCGAAATTGCCGCCGATCGCATGTACCTTTTCTACACGGCATTTCTGTTAAACATGACGGGATTGCTTGGTGTCATCATGACCGGTGATGCCTTCAATGTATTTGTTTTTATTGAGATCGCATCGCTGTCTTCGTATGCCATGATCAGTATCAGTAAGGATAGACGCAGCCTTTATGCTGCCTATAAATACCTCATACTTGGCACACTCGGCGCCAGCTTTATCCTGATAGCTATTGGCTTGCTGTATTCGTTGACCGGCACGCTGAATATTTATGATTTACATGACCGGCTCGCAGGTATTGAACACACACGTACATTAACCACCGCGCTGGTGTTTTTTATCATTGGCATTGGACTCAAGGCGGCTATCTGGCCGTTGCACTTGTGGTTGCCTGATGCCTATACCTATTCACCTTCGATAGTGTCCACTTTCCTCGCGGGTACCAGCACCAAGGTGTTTATTTATGTGCTGGTGAGATTTCTGTATTCACTGTTTGGTGTTGAATTCAGTTTCGATGTCGCAGGCGTCCAGTACCTGTTATTGCTGATGGCGGTAGCTGGCATCCTGTACGGTTCTGTACAGGCAGTCCGACAGGACAGTATCAAGAGGCTGTTGGCCTTTTCCAGTATCGCCCAGATTGGTTATATGGTACTTGGTATTGCGCTAGCCACGTCTGCCGGTCTCGCAGCCGGGCTGATTCACGTGTTTAATCACGCCATCATCAAGGTCACACTATTCCTGTGTGTGGCCAATATCGTTTATTACACCGGTACAGACAGTATCAGCAAACTCGCTGGCATCGGTAAAAAGATGCCATTTACCGTGGCTATGTTGGTCATAGCCGGGCTCAGTTTAATCGGTGTGCCGTTAACAGCGGGCTTTATCAGTAAATGGTTCCTGATTGATGCCGTCATTGCAAAAGATCTGTGGCTACTCGTCGTGCTTGTTGTTTTCTCTTCTATCCTTGCGGTTGTTTATATCTGGAAGATCGTTGAGGTTGCGTATTTCAAGGAAGGTGATACCGTCATCAATAGCAGGCCAGTCCCATACACGACTTACGCTGCACTGGTCATTTTTACTGCAGCCTGCGTGTATTTTGGGTTACAGACTGACGTGAGTGCAGGCATTGCCATGGCCACGGCCGAAAGCCTGACAGGTATTGCGCCATGAGTACGTCGTCCTTACTCCTGTTGCCGTTGTTGATACCGTTAATCGGGGCCGTACTGATACTGGTCACTTCCAGCAAACCCAACCTGAGGGAAACCTGTACGCTGGCCAGTGCCGCTGCATTGATCGCGGTCGTGTTCTCTTTATTGCCTGAAGTCATGGACGGTGCGCGTCCGGAACTTGAACTGTTTGAACTGGTGCCGGGCATCATCGTCGGCTTTCGCCTCGAACCCCTGGGCATGTTGTTTGCGTGCATCGCGTCCTTGCTCTGGCCGGTTAATTCAATTTATTCGATTGGCTATATGCGCGGCAATAATGAAAAACACCAGACACGCTTTTACATTTGTTTTGCCGTGGCGATTGCCAGCACGATGGGAATTGCATTGTCAGCAAACCTGGTGACGCTGTTTATTTTTTACGAAACGTTGACGCTGTCCACTTATCCATTAGTTACCCATAAAGGTAATGACGATGCGAAACAGTCAGGCCGTGTTTACCTCGGTATCCTGTTAAGTACGTCTATCTGTTTATTGTTACCGGCCATTATCTGGACGCAGTCGCTGGCGGATACGACTGCATTTACCGCTGGCGGTATCCTGCCGGCAGGAACCAGCGGATTGACTCTGGTTTTGTTATTTTTATTATTTGCTTACGGTATTGGTAAGGCAGCATTGATGCCGGTGCATCGCTGGCTGCCTGCGGCCATGGTCGCGCCCACGCCGGTGAGTGCTTTGCTGCACGCCGTGGCCGTCGTCAAGGCCGGTGTGTTCAGTATCGTCAAGGTGACTACCTATATATTCAGTCCCGTAGCGCTGGGTAATATGCTGGATATTAACCTGGTGTTGTACCTGGCAGGTTTTACGATTGTGTCTGCATCCGTTGTCGCATTGCAGGCCGATAACCTGAAACGGCGTTTGGCGTATTCGACTATCAGCCAGTTGTCATATGTCATACTCGCAACGGCATTACTCGCGCCGATATCCATCCTGGGGGCAGCGTTGCATATTCTGGCCCATGCCTTTGGCAAGATAACGCTGTTCTTTGCCGCGGGCTCAATCTATACCGCCACCCACAGGAAAAATGTCAGTGAACTGGACGGTATCGGCTACCGCATGCCCATCACGATGGGGGCTTTTGCGATAGGCAGCCTGTCCATGATTGGAGTGCCGCCCACGGCAGGCTTTCTGAGTAAATGGTTTATCTTGCAGGGCGCATTTTCAGTCGAAAATGGCTTTGCCATCGCTGTCATAATTCTTAGTACATTACTCAATGCCGGTTATTTTTTGCCGATAGTTTATGCAGCGTTTTTTAAACAACCTGTTAATGAAGCTGATCAGACATTCAATGAGGCACCTGTGCCCATCGTGCTGGCACTGTCGTTTACAGCGATCATGACCGTGGTCCTGTTTTTCTTTCCGGATATCGCGGTCACGTTATTACAACCATGGGTAGCGAGTCTGTCATGAAGCAAAACTGGTTTTATAGAAAATCCTCAATCCGGAAATTGTGGATAGGCACCTACGTGGTATTGGCCCTGACGGTTATCGCTGAGCTGTTTATACATTTGCATCCGCATTTCAAGATAGAGGCGATTTTTGCTTTCCATGCCTGGTATGGTTTTCTTGCCTGTGTCGGTATGGTCGTGTTTGCAAAGTTGCTCGGGTATCTGATTAAACGCAGGGATGATTACTATGATATGTAACCTGTTACATCCCGGGCTGTTATTGATCCTGGCAGGATGTCTCATCCCGCTGTTTAAAGGCCATGCTCGGAGCGCAGTAATATTGATCGTGCCACTGGTTGCCCTTGCCGGTGCCTGGTCCATCTCATTGGAGACAAGCTGCAGTGTGTCTTATCTTGGTTTTGACCTTACCTTATTCCAGTTCGATACGCTGGCGCGACTGTTTATTACGGTATTTGCATTGACCGTTTTTACCGGCAGCCTGTATTGCTGCAAACAGGCACGCTCAATGGAGCTGGCTGCAGCCTTTATTTATGCCGGTGGCGCCATGTCCGTTGTGTTGGCAGGCGATCTGATTACGCTGTTTATTTTCTGGGAATTAATGGCACTGGCGTCCACGCTGGTGATCTGGTCTGCTCGCACTGAATCCTCGCGTCGTGCCGGTCTGCGCTACATTATCGTCCACCTGCTCGGTGGTGTTGTACTGATGGCCGGTATCGCCGCCTATGTTCAGCAAACCGGCAGTATCGAGTTCAGCCTGATGCAGGCAGACTCGCTGGCAACCATTCTTATTCTTTGTGGTTTTTTATTGAATGCCGGTGCACCGCCGCTGACTGCCTGGCTGGCCGACGCCTACCCGGAAACCTCGTTCAGTGGCATGGTATTCCTGAGCGCGTTCACGACCAAGACGGCGGTCTATGTATTGTTGCGCGGATTTCCTGGCACCGAGATTCTGATCGTTATCGGGGTGTTCATGATCTTTTACGGCATTATTTATGCGTTGCTGGAAAATGATATGCGCCGCATTCTTGCCTATAGCATTATTAACCAGGTTGGTTTCATGGTGACAGGTATTGGCATGGGTACCGAGATGGCATTAAACGGTGCGGCTGCACATGCGTTTACCCATATCGTTTACAAGGCCTTGCTGCTAATGTCTGCCGGTTCGGTACTGTACATGACCGGTAAACGTAAATGTACAGATCTGGGTGGCCTGGTACAGTCAATGCCTGTGACCGCAGTGTGCGGGATCATCGGTGCGCTGGCGATATCCTCATTCCCGCTTACCTCCGGCTTTGTCAGTAAATCGATGATTACCCAGTCATCGATTGATGAACATATCCTGTGGGTCTGGTTAGCCTTGCAGGCAGCGTCTGCTGGCGTCTTCCTGCATGCCGGTATCAAGTTTCCATGGTTTGTATTTTTTCAGAAGGACAGTGGTTTGCGTCCCGATGATCCACCGTGGAACATGCAGCTGGGTATGATCCTGTTTGCGTTTGTATGCCTGTTTCTCGGCGTGTTTCCGGATGTGCTGTATGCCATGCTGCCATACCCGGTCAACTATGTCCCCTACACGGCTGCGCATACTGTGACGCAACTGCAATTACTGTTATTTTCAGGGCTGGCGTTCTTCATAATGCTGCCGTTGATGAAACGTACACTCACTATCAGTCTCGATTTTGACTGGTTTTACCGCAAGCTTGGGCCACAGCTTTTCATTAATATGATCCAGGTATTGTCGGATGCCAGGCAGATCGTGCTCGAAGAGCTGCGTGTTATTCGCTCAACTTCAGGCCTGTTTACACAGTCGTTGTCTAATTTTTCTCTGGCATTCAATATGAGCCTGGTGCTACTGGTGTTCGTTATCTGCCTGGTTTATTTATTTCTGTAACCCTTATCTACCCAATACAGGGTAGGTAACATGGCCATAAAATCCCTTTTCCGGTAGAAGACGTCAGCCACGTCTGTTGCTATCGTGAAAACTCACGGAAAGAACTCGTTATTGTTAAACCTGCAACGGAAAGACTCCGTTCACGGAAGGTATGTGCCATGGAAGGCGCGCTATACTTGTCTACGACCTGGTCAACCTATCTACCAACAGTCTTGCTGTGCCAAATCAGGAAAGCGGGCAGCACAATCATCGTGGATACCATCATCGCAATCAGCCCGACGGTGAGTAATATACCCATGGTCGCGGTACCGGTGTGGGCTGAAAAAGCCAGGTTGCCAATACTGCAAACAGTCGTCATTGAGCTGACAAATACGCCTCGAGAAGCACTGGTCATGAAAATATTGCCGCCGTTGCTATGTTCGTGTCGAAAGCGATTTGCGATATGGATGCCACTGTCAACACCAATACCGAGTAGTAAGGGCAGACCAATAATGTTGGCAAAATTAAAGGGTAAACCCAGTACCAGCATGAATGTCAGCGTGAAAACACCGCCGATCATGACAGAGATGAGAATCAGCAAGGCATCCAGCTTGACCTTGATTAATAGGAACAATAATAGCGAAATGGCAATCAGTGCATAAATGATAGCGGATTGAAAGGCAGTAATGACAGCCTCACCGGCTTCAACGTTGATTACCGGTGCGCCAATAATCTTGTCATTATACTCCTGTAGTTCTTTGACAAATTTTATCATCGCGTCATTGTCAGAGAGGTCATCAGTCGGATAAATTTCTATTTTATAGTAGCCCTCCTTGAGCCAGCGGCTGAGGACTTGTTGCGGTATATCGCTGGCATCAATGTTATCAGCCGTGAGCGCTGTTGCCAGCGAGTCTATGCTGCCATCAAGATGTACTAATAATCGTTGCTCCAGGCCTTCAAGCTGGTCGGGCTGCAACTTGTTGCCAAGGGCCTGCAGGTTTTCTTGTAGTCGTATTACCTGCTCGCTATCAATGGCTTCAAGTGCGGTGAGTTTCGACAGTAACGCATTGACCGCCAATACGCGTTGCTCATGCTCCATCTGCACTGGTTGCGGATAATCATCCAGTTCTCCCAGCATCAGGTTCAGATCATCAACTATGAACAGTTTGTCTTCCTGGTTAGCAGGGACGAGATCGTCAGACCAGACAACCCGGTCGACACTATCAAGCGCCTTGATTTGGCGAATATAATCTTCAGCCTCGGCACGGTCCCTGGTAAGCAATACCACAAACCATGGTGATGTGGCGCTATCTGCAAGTAAATCCTGGTAGGTTTGTACCGATTCGTTCTCCGGGTCTTGCAGGTTGAGTGTATTGCTGTCGAAATCAATTTGATTGAGCGCCGCCAGTGTCATTATTACCAGTACTAGAGCTGCCAGTGATATTTGCCGGGGATACCGGTAAGGTAGTTGACTCAGCCTTTGTAGAACAGGGTGCTCATGTGCCGGTCTTCTGTCATTAAGGGCACGGTATTGTCGCAGGCTTAGCAATGCCGGCAATAGGGTAAATGTATACAGCAGACTGATGAACATACCGCTGCCGGCTATCCAGCCTAGCTCGGCTACGCCCTGGTAATCTGTAGGCATAAATGAATAAAAACCAATAGCGGTGGTCAACGCACAGAGAAACAGCGACCGAAACATTTGCCTGAATGCAATGGATAAAGCACGACTATTGTCGGTTGTCAGTATTGATTGTTCGCGGTAACGCAGACCCAGATGTATTGCGAAATCAATGCCGAGACCGATATACAGTACGGCAAAAGCAACAGAGATCAGGTTAAGTGTGCCGACGGTAGCTGCAGCAAACGCGGTGGTGGTAATCAACCCCATGATCAGGGTGACAAGTGAGGCAAAGAACAGCCAGATGGAGCTCAAACCAAATATGAGTATCACCGTCACCATTACCAGCGAGGCAGCAATGGCGATGATGTTTGCCTCGGATACGCTTTTTAGTTCCTCGTATGCCAGTGCTGTTGAACCGGTTAGCCTGATACGCGTCTGCTCATTCTCAAGTTGTAGACGGTCAACCGTTTTATTAATTTGATTGATAGCAGCTTGTCCAGGCAGGAATTCATCAGGCGCTTCCCGTGTTTGCGCGATAATAAACTCCCGGTAGACATCCTTGCTTGCAGTATCCGCACTGATGAGTCGTTGCCACGATACCCGGTGCTGGTCAGACGCCAGTGCCTGGTTGATCTCGACCAGCAACGGATCAAGATCGATTTCTTCTCCATCCTCAATGGCCTGTAGTGCGTCACTGAGCATGGAGAACAGGCCGCGCAGGGTTTTGTCTTCCAGCAGGGTGCCAATGAAAGGTTGAATGGCAGCAAGCTGGTCGGCAAGGTCGTACAGCTCTGTTTCATCCATGAACAGGAAGGCAGATTGTTGAAAGAAGGGGAGTGCAGCCGGGTAGTAAATATCGTTAAGCAGCAAGGGATCGATCAGTAATGCCTGGTAGAGTGTCAATGCACTGGCGCGCGCCTCGTCCGGTGTGTTGGATTCAACCACGATCACGACGTTGTCCAGCGTCTCGGTAAACACCCGCTCGTATTCAATATCAAGCTGTCGCCATGATAAATCTTCCGACAACATATCCTTGGTGTCGGTGCTCATACCAATGTGATTGATAATGAAATAAATGGAGAAACCGCACGTAACCAGCGCTACTGAAATGACAACAACGCGCAGGCGCTGAACCAACTCAACCCAATGATCGATGAGGCGACTGATGAGCGGTATTTTCATGTCGTTCCTGTTGTTTGTGTAAACCGTGTGGTTTACTCAGGCTAGACGCGAAAGACGTATTCCTTTCCAGCCTCACGTTCTACATCAGGTGGGTAGCTTAACCGCTTGTCATCATAGTACTGACGACGATGATCGCCTTCCGCAGCCGCGTTATAGGTCACATACAATACCCGCCTTTGTGCATCGGTCATATTAGGGCCGGAACGGTGGGGTGCAAACGAATCAAAAAAAACCGCGTCGCCCGGGTTGGTAATGACGGCCTCGTAATCCAGCGCATCTTCTTCCAGTGGCTTCCATTGTTCACCAATCAGCCCCTTGTCATGGTAACCCGCTGCCATTTCCAGGCAGCCATTTTCAACGGTTGATGCATCTATGCTAACCAGTGCAGTAATGTGTAGTTTGGCATAACGGTCCCAACCGGCCTGCACATCCTGGTGGGCCTTGAAACCATCACCGCCGGGGAGCTTGAAGTTGATCTTGTCCTTGAATAAAACCGCTTCATCGCCAAACAGTTGTGAAGTGACTTTCTGGATATCACCATGCATAAAGAGTTTGCTGAAACCCTGGTGATAAGGTTCGATATCTTCCATGCGGTTGAGAATACGCTTGCCGGCATCCAGCTTGCTTTGTTCAAAATACATCATGTATTTGCCGGGTACTTCAGGATATGCCGAAACTTCATCCGTCCAGTCCGTTATCTGTTTCATCATGTCCGCATCGTAAAGGTTTCTGACGAGCAGGTAACCATTGTTACGGAACTGTTCAATTTGTTCAGTGGCTAGTTTCATAAGTCAATTGGCCTGTTACGTCTGTTATTCAAGCAGGCGTATTATAAAGAAAATGGTTTGATTTTAAATCTGATTGAATTGCCTTTAGTGTCAACAATGCTTTTTTATAGGCACGCGCAAGAATCAATAACGATGTGATTTGTGATGGCCTCAACAGGCATGAAAGCGCAAACCGAACAGGTTTCGGCCTGCCAAGCATGTCCGTGTAACGAATTATCGCCGGGGGCAGCGTGGTCACGGCTTCATCCGCGATGCTGCGTATAACAACGAAATCGAGTTGCATTTTTGTTGCCAGGCCGCCAATAGCAGCACTTTCCATATCCACAGCGTCTGCCTGGCTAAGCGCATTAAGTCGCGCTTTCTCCTTGCGCGTAGCTATGATTTTGTTACTTGAATAAAGTGCAGAATTAAAAACCCGTAGTTGGGTAGAGCTTAATTCCACGAGTAGTTTTTCCTGCCATTGCTTCTGGCAGATAAACTCGCCGTCGTCACTTAATACCTTGTCAGCTATCAGCAAATCGCCGGAGTGCAGTTCTTCGTTAATCGCTCCGGCGACTCCCCAACTGACCAGCGCCTCGGCCCCGTGCTTGATTAGTGCTGCAGCTGCATTTAATGCATTGTTATAGCCCATGCCGCCAAGACAAATGCTGACACCGGGCGCTATCTCGACCGGGTAATGAAGCCGCAGAGTTTGGGTTGCCAGACAGGCAGCCTCATCAGGCAAGGCCGCTATGATACCAATATGTTTCAAGATCCGGCGTTAAGAAGATTTTTATAGCGTGCCAGTGCCCACAGGGGAAAGTATTTTGTATAGCCGTGGTACTTCAAATAGAAAACGCGGGGGAAGCCCGGTGCCGTGAACCACTCATCATGCCATTGACCATCGTCATCCTGGTTATCGACCAGGTATTGTACGCCGCGCTTGACCGTCTCGGTGTGTGTTTCTCCGACCGCAAGCAACGCAAGTAATGCCCACGCAGTTTGAAACGACGTGCTAGGAAACGGTCGATGATGGCGTGGCGGATAATAGCTTTCATTGCTCTCACCCCAGCCGCCGTCCTGGTTTTGCATTTTTTGCAGGTACTCGACTGCATGGCGAATATATTGAGATTGTGGGTCCTCGTTTGCCAGCTCTAGCGCGGTTAAGACTGACCAGGTGCCGTAAATATAGTTGGTGCCCCAGCGACCAAACCAGGAGCCGTCTTTTTCCTGTTCTTCTTTAAGGTACTGGATAGCATTCCTGATAATGGTTGCATACTTGTCCCTGTCTGCAAGGCACATCAGCGCAATAGAGCGCCCGGTAACATCGGCAGTGGGTGGGTCCAGCAACGCGCCATGGTCTGCAAAGGGAATCGAGTTAAGGTAATACTGGGTATTGTTGACTTCAAATGAACCAAAGCCGCCACCTTTTGATTGCATACCGGCTACCCAGTTGGCTGCGCGCTGTATAGGTTCTGAATATTTGCCTTTGCCAGTACGATGCATGGCCCAGGCAACCATGGATGTATCATCGAGGTCCGGGTAGTGATAGTTACTGTACTGAAAGGCCCAGCCGCCACCGGTGAGGTTAGGGCGAGGAATACGCCAGTCGCCAGGCTCATCGCTGAGTTGCCGGTCTTTCAACCAGTCCAGCGCATGTTCCGTTTCGCTTGAACAGCTTTCATCGGTCTCAAGCAGCGTCTGGCTGGCAAGACAGGTATCCCACACTGGCGACAGGCAAGGCTGGCAGTAAATGCTGTTACCACGTCGGACCAGAAGGGCATCGATTGCCTGTCTTGCCTGAATCACTCTTGGATGGTCTTTTGGATAACCCATTACGATTAGTGATTCATAAACATTCACCATCGCCGGGAAAATACCACCAATCCCGTGCTCCTCGTTCATACGTTCAAGAAACCAGCGCTTGCAGCGGCGAATGGAATAGCAGCGAACAAATCGCGGCACCAGTTTTTCAACCAGTCTTCCCATATGGTCGAGTATGAGAAAGAAACGGCCAAGTGGCGTCTTAATCTTGAAATAATTCTGTTCGTCCTCGGGTGGCACAGCAAATAACTCGCGAATGTCTATGCCACGCGGGTTCACCGCCTCGGCTTTCATCGTGCACAGTATAAACAGCGGCACCATCACGGTACGTGACCAGTAGGAGACCTTGTCGATATGAAACGGAAACCACTTGGGTAGAATGATGACTTCTGCCGGGATGAAGGGCGTAGCGCGCCAGGGTACCTGCCCAAACAGGGCCATGGTAATACGGGTAAAAACATTACTGTTGGCAGCACCACCGTGATTCAGAATCATGTTCCTGGCGCGAACCATGTGTTCCTCGTGTGGATCATCACCGGCGAGCTTAAGTGCGTAGTAACACTTGACTGTACAACTTAGATCCATGTCGCCACCGGTGAACAGTGGCCAGCCACCTTCCTCGTCCTGCATATCGCGCAGGTATATGGCAATCTTTTGCTCTGTCGCGTCGTCAATGTCCCCAACGAAGTGGTTCATCAAAATATATTCAGCGGGGATGGTGCAATCGGCCTCCAGCTCATAGATCCAGTGACCGTCTTCCTGCTGTTGCGCCAGTAAGCGTTCCCTGGCCGCGCTGATTGTATCGGTTAAACGCGACAGCAGGTTTGCGCTACGAATCTCTTCGTTATTATCCGATCTGGCGGTGTCGGTAAGGCTATCTAGGGTCATTAATTTGGAATCCGATTTGGCGAGGTCAGGGGAGAGCGGTCATCTATTGGTCATATTCATGCTGTAAAAAAACCTTCCAGGCAACGGGTTTTCTCTCTATCCCTTGTAATTCAATGCTTTCAGAGTGTCGCATGATTGTCAGGCTTAGGCAAATTTCTACCATGGAAATCAAACATAAGTCGCAAAATCCGATCCTGTTTAACGAACAGGCTGGTTAGAAAAACCGTTGCCTTGACGCTGCGTCGGGAGATCTTTACCTCATTGCCAGTGGTAAAGTCTGGTTGCTGACGAATCTTGTCCAGCGTCAACACGGCCATGCCCAATGCCCACAGGCAAAAACGCCGCAAACCGGTTTCCTCACGCGGAATATTGAGTGTGTAACGCAACGCATTATCAAGGTGAGCATGCGCTACCCCCAGCAGTTCCAACAGGGCAGGTTCAAAACCGGGGGCGTTCTGACCGGGCACCTTGCCGGTGATATCAACGCCGTGACGGGAAAAGACGTCTCTTGGTAGCCAGCACGCGCCGCGATGATGATCTTCCCATATGTCCTTGAGTATATTGGTCATTTGCAGACCCTGACCAAACGACACGGCCAGTTTCATCATTTCTTCCCGTTGCGCGTCGATCGCAGCAGAATAATCACAAAACAATTCGGTCAGCATTTCACCGACCACACCGGCTACGTAGTAACAGTACTGACTCATGTCATTCAAATCCGCTACACCATCAAGGGTTTCGGCATCCTGGTAGCGAGCCATACCGTCGGCCATGATGGCGACGCAGCGTTCCAGTGCAGCCCTTTGGCGCCGGTTAAAACTGTGGGTAATGCGAATAACCGGCTCGGTATTGGCTATCAGGTCATGTTCTGCCTTGGTGGCCGTGGGAGACAACTGCGAGAACAGCTCATTGGCAAAGCCAACCGGATCTGCGGTTCCCTTGACGACCGCGATGAAACGGTCGGCGAATTCCCGCTTGGCGTCAGATGACATGTGTTTGTCGTCCTCGACCGTGTCGGCAATACGACATAACAGGTAAGCGTTAGCAACCACCCGATGTAATGGATCCGGCAACTGGGGTATCGTTAATGCGAACGTGCGAGAGACATCCTGCAGAATGTAATTCTGGTAGTCTTCATCGCTTTTTGTCGTCAGGAACGTTGCCTGACTGGGCATGGTACAGTCCATATTCATTCATTCTTGCACGGACCTGAATCGAGGTGGCGTGCTGAGATTCCGTTAATAGCCACTTCCGGACCGCAAATTTATAAAAAAAATCACGCGTTTACGGGGTTCAACGCCAAAAAAATGATATTATTCAAGCATTAGACTGGCTCGTGACGCGCACATTACAATTCATACAGGCTGGATGCAAACACAGCGCGTTGTCGGCTGTCAGCAAACCCGGAATAAATACACAATTTATTAAGTAAACAGTGAGTTCAACCCCATCCATTATGCGGCCTGCGTGCGCCCGGCCTGCAGGCAGTAGTAACGGTAGCCAGTGGCTTTCTGGTCCCGGGGAACAGTCCGGCCCTGAAAAGCTGCCCGAATGGTTACGCCAGCTAGCCAGCCCTTTCAGTGTCATTAATGCCGATGCAACTCCGGCGCTTGCCCGCGGCGGCCTGATTTCATTTGAAGCCAAGGCCAGTGAAAACGCCAGCGAGCTGCTCGCGTACGTGCCTGCCCAGAGCATTCAGGCACTCGGTGACAGGCAGTTTTGCGCAGATTACAGGATCCGCTATCCTTACATGACCGGTTCCATGGCAAATGGTATCGCCTCGGTGGAACTGGTGGAAGCCATTGCCCGCGCCGGAATGCTGGCTTCTTTCGGTGCTGCCGGCCTGCGCCTGCAGGAAATCGAAGCCGCTATCCAGCGTTTACAGCAATCACTGCAGGATATACCCCATGCCTATAATTTAATTTACAGCCCTAATGAAAAAGGCCACGAAGCGGCCGTAGTCGAGCTGTTTATCAAGTACGGCGTTACCCTGGTAGAGACATCGGCCTACATGAAATTAACGCTGCCTGTCGTGCGCTACCGGGTTACCGGTATTTCCCGCGACAAGGATGGAAACGTGGTCGCCCCCAATCGCATCATTGCCAAGGCATCGCGTATCGAATTGGCCACTAAATGGTTTAGTCCCCCACCAGAAAAGATGTTGGCCGAGCTGGTACAACAAGGTGTCATCACGACAGAACAGGCACAGATGGCAGCCGAGATTCCGATGGCGCAGGACCTGACGGTCGAGGCCGATTCCGGTGGCCATACGGATAACCGTCCGGCCATTACGCTGATACCTACCATGCTTGCGCTAAGAGACCAGTTGCAGAAACAGCATGGTTATCAGATACCGCTACGGGTCGGGGCGGCTGGCGGCATCTCTACACCAGCTTCTGCACTCGGCGCTTTTGCCATGGGCGCGGCCTATATTGTTACGGGCACGGTGAACCAGGCCTGCCGCGAATCAGGTTCGTCGGACACAGTAAGGGAAATGCTGGCCCAGGCCGAACAGGCTGATGTCACCATGGCGCCGGCCGTAGATATGTTTGAGATGGGGGTAAAGCTGCAGGTGTTGAAACGTGGCACCATGTTTGCGATGCGTGGTAATAAACTTTATGACATCTACAAACAGTATGCTTCGATTGATGACATACCCGCCGCCGAACGAGAACGATTGGAAAAAACCATATTCAAGATGCCTTTGAATGAAGTCTGGCGTAATACGGAGACCTTTTTTCAAGAGCGAGATCCGTCCCAGGTTGAAAAAGCGCAGCAAGATTCAAAGCATAAAATGGCATTAATATTTCGCTGGTATCTTGGGCTGTCATCACGCTGGGCAAACGCCGGTGTTGAAGACAGGCAGGTCGATTACCAGGTCTGGTGTGGACCAGCCATGGGTGCGTTTAACGAATGGACGCGCGGTTCGTTCCTGCAGCAACCTGAAAACCGTGACGCTGTGACCGTGGCAATGAATATCCTGTTTGGTGCTGCTGTACTGAACAGGGCAAATACTTTGGCCAGGCAAGGCGTGTCGTTAGACGCAGATTTACTTCAGTATGCACCTATGCCACTAATAGAAATACAACACTACCTGGAAGACTAGAACATGTCCGGTGATAACGACAACAACAGTATGGCGCCACTGGCAATTGTTGGCATCGGCTGTCTTTTTCCCAAGGCCAACAACCCGGATGCCTACTGGGCAAATATTCGTGAGGGTGTCGATGCGATAGGCGACATCCCGGACACACACTGGAACGTCAACGATTATTTTGATGATGACCAGACCCGACCTGACATGACCTATGCCCGGCGTGGTGGCTTTATCGATCCGGTAGAATTTAACCCGCTATTGTACGGCATGAGCCCTAACAATATTGAGGCGACGGATACGACCCAGCTACTGGGTATGGTTGTGGCCCGCGAGGCATTGCTGGATGCAGGCTATGCGACGGCCAAAGACGCCGGTGATGGCCGTGAATTCAACCGTGATCGTACCAGCGTCATTCTTGGCGTTACGGGTACACTGGAGCTGGTCATCCCGCTCGGGGCCAGACTGGGTCATCCCATCTGGCGTAAGGCATTGAAGGATGCCGGTATTGATCCGGAAACAACCGAAGACGTGGTGCAGCGAATTGCTGATGGCTACGTGCCCTGGCAGGAAAACTCATTTCCTGGCCTGTTGGGTAACGTCGCTGCCGGCCGTATTGCTAATCGATTTGACCTGGGTGGAACCAACTGCGTCGTTGATGCTGCCTGTGCCAGTTCGCTTAGCGCGATACACCTTGCAGCGCTGGAATTGAGTTCGGGTCGGGTTGATATGGCCATTACCGGTGGTATGGACACGTTCAACGATATTTTTATGTACATGTGTTTCAGTAAAACGCCAGCACTTTCACCAACAGGCAACAGTCGACCTTTCGCTAAAGATGGTGATGGCACGATACTGGGTGAAGGCCTTGGCGCAGTAATTATGAAACGTCTCGATGATGCAAGGCGCGATGGCGACAAGGTTTACGCGGTGTTGAAAGGCATGGGCTCATCCTCTGATGGCCGTGGCAATGCGATTTACGCCCCCAGCTCTGATGGTCAGACCAAGGCACTTTGTAACGCTTACCGCGAAGCCGATGTAACGCCACGCAGTATCGAACTGGTCGAGGCGCACGGTACCGGTACATCCGTAGGTGATGCAGTCGAGGTGCGGGCCTTATCCGGCGTGTATTCCTCGGATAACGAGAAAGATACCTGGTGTGCGATTGGTTCGGTGAAATCGATGATAGGTCATACCAAGGCCGCTGCCGGTGTGGCTGGATTAATTAAAACAGCAATGGCCTTACAACATAAGGTGCTACCGCCCAGCATCAAGGTGGATGAACCACTGGAGATACTCGATCCTGGTACAGCGCCAATCTATCTCAACACCATTAAACGTCCGTGGATAAAAAAACTGGACACGCCACGGCGTGCCGCGCTGAGTTCGTTTGGTTTTGGTGGCAGTAACTTCCATTGTGTACTGGAAGAAGCGCAAATAGATAAAACAGAAATAGATTGGGACGGTAATGTCTTGTTGCTCGCTTTGTCATCTGAGCGTGTTCAAGGCCTGCTAGAGCAGCTACCAACTAATGAGGTATACCGGTCCTGGGAAAGCCTGCGTCTGTTCTGCTACGATAGCTGTCTGTCGTTCGATAATAAACTGGAACATCGACTGTTGCTGGTTATCGAGAAAGACAAGACCGATATTCAACAGTTACTGACCGAAGTGACTGCCCGGTTAAGCGATAGCGAAGCCAATATATGGCAGCTTGGCAACGCCTTTTATGGCGTTGGTAAACAACAAGGAAAGACAGCCTTCGTTTTTCCGGGACAAGGCTCCCAGTATATTGGCATGTTGCGCGACATCGCTTGCCAGTTCCCCCAGTGTTTTGATGTATTACAGCGTGCCAATCAGGCATTTGAAGAAGCCAATGCTAACAAGTCCCTGACTGACATCATTTATCCAATACCTGTTTTTGACAAGCAAGCTCGCAAACAGCAGGAAGAAACGCTGCGTTTGACGCAGCATGCACAACCGTCAATTGGTGCAGTAAGCCTTGGGGCTTACCAGGTGTTACAACATTTTGATATTGCACCGGATGCCGCCATTGGTCATAGCTATGGTGAATTGACCGCATTGCACGTTGCCGGCTTTTTCGATGAATCAGCTTTTCATCTGCTATCACGGCTCAGGGGCGATCTGATGGCGCAGGGAGAAGGCGATCGCGGTTCCATGCTGGCAGTGGTGGCTGAGTATGAACGCGTCAACGCGTTACTGGATAGCAATGATATAAGGTTGGTTATTGCCAACCATAATTCACCGCAGCAGGTCGTGCTGTCTGGCGCAAGTGCAGAAATTGACAGGTTTAGTGACATTGCTAAAGCAGAGAAGATGCGCACAGTCAGGTTACCGGTTGCGGCTGCCTTTCATAGTGAATTTGTGGCCGATGCGGCGAAGCCGTTTGCCAAGGCGGTAAACGAGATCCAGTTCCACAAGAACAGTATACCGGTGCTGTCCAACACCACGACCAAGGCCTACCCGGATGGCATAGATACACAGAAGAAATTGTTGTCTGAACAATTGGCTAATCCGGTGCGATTCGTCGCGCAAGTAAGTCGACTCTATGAAGACGGTGTGCGTACCTTTGTTGAAGTTGGGCCGGGCAGGGTGCTGACAGGCTTGATTGACGCGATTCTTAAGGACAAGCCGGTACAAACGATTGCCCTGGATGCTTCGCAGGGTAAGCGCCAGGGACAACTCGATCTCGCTTTGACACTGGCAACCTTGGCCGCAACGGGTGAAAACGTCGCGCTGGAAAAATGGGACGCTGCCTGTCAATCGATAGAAAGACCCGATCCGGGCGTAAAACCGGCACTCACCGTGGCCATCAATGGCGCCAACATCATGCAGACGCGACCCCAGCGACCACCAAGACAAACTCGCAATGACACTATGAATAAAACAACCACGGCTGGGCAAACTTCACAGCAAACTACTGACGTCAACGTTAAACCGGTAGATAACGCCGATGTTAGCGGCGGTTCACCATGGCTACAGGCAACCCGGCAAAGCATCCTTGCTTTGCAACAAATGCAGGAACAAACAGCGCGGCTACACCAGCAATATCTTGAAGGGCAGGAAACTGCGCAGAAAACCATTCATGCCCTGTTGCAACAACAGCAGGCGTTACTGACAGGGCAAACCTTGCCGTCAGTGCCAATGCCTGCAGTGCAGAGCGCTGTGCCTGAACAAACAACTGAGGCAGAAAACAGCAGCGCTATTCAGCCAAACAGCCCAACGCAACCGGTTAAGGAAATTCAGGAAACGCAGGATAAGTCAGAACAGCAGTCAGATTTTGATATTGATAACCTGCTACTCAATGTTGTGTCGGAAAAAACCGGCTATCCACTCGAGATGCTTAGCCTGGATATGAGTCTGGACACCGACCTTGGCATTGATTCGATTAAACGTGTGGAGATACTGTCGGCCTTGCAGGAAGAATTACCCTGGTCGCCGGTGATAAAACCCGAGGAACTCGGTACATTCCAGTTTCTGCAACACATTGTTGAGTTTATTGCCGCCGGTAAACCCGACCACGACGTTTCCGTCATGGGCAATACTGAAACGGCGAACAATGCCAGTGAGTTTAATCAGACACTATTGCAGATAGTTGCCGAGAAGACAGGTTACCCACTTGAAATGCTAGAGCTGGATATGAACCTGGATAGTGACCTTGGTATTGATTCAATCAAACGTGTTGAAATTTTATCCGCGCTACAGGAAGCGATGCCAAATCTGCCATCGGTTGGAGCTGATGAACTGGGGCAGTTACAAACCCTGCGTTCCATATCAGATCTATTTAATGCAGAACAACATGCACACGTTGACAGCGTAGTTACTGATGCTGGCGCCTTGCAAACTGCGGCTGGCGATTTTGTGATCATATTGCTGGACGTCGTCGCTGAAAAAACCGGTTACCCGACAGAGATGTTATCGCTGGATATGCAACTCGATAGCGATCTTGGTATCGATTCGATTAAACGGGTAGAAATACTGTCTGCCTTGCAGGAAAGACTGCCCGGTCTCCCGGCTGTCGGTGCTGATGAATTGTCAGGTATTGAAACATTGCAGTCTATTCTCACGCTTTTTGGCGAACAGCAGCCGGCATCTATACCTGTAGAGTCAAAACCCGCAAATACCGGTTTATCTGGATTGTTGCTGGCCGTCGTTGCCGACAAAACCGGTTATCCGGCAGAGATGCTAAACCTGGATATGCATCTGGACAGCGATCTTGGTATCGATTCGATCAAGCGCGTGGAGATTCTTTCGGCGATACAGGAACGCGAACCAGGTTTACCAGTTGTGTCTGCCGATGACCTTGCCGCATTACAGACTTTACAACAAATAGTTGATTACATGCAGTCCAGTTCTGTCGCGCAGCCTCAAGATGAAACGGCGGCAGACAATGCTGCTGCATCTGATCAGTTGGCGTTTCCCGAGTCTGCATCTGCTGAAGCCACGGTAACACGAAGCCTGGTTGACTTGTTACCGCTGGAAAATGCTGCCAACAAACAAATCAAACTCCATCAGCAACAAAACATAATGGTCTGTACTAATGGCACAGATTTAGCGGACAAACTGGTCGAGGGTTTCAGAGAGCTAGGCTATAAAGCGTTGCAATGTGATGTAGATGGTGAGATTAAAGAACCGGTTGCCGGACTTGTCATCTGCGCCCCTGTAAAGCCGGATGAAAACTACTTGTTACAGGCACTGACGTTGATGCAACAATGCGCAGGCTCTATCAAGGCCAGCAATGGATTGCTGGTTGCAGTTACATCGCTTGGTGGTGGTTTCGGCTTTAATGGTGATATGCAGGCTGAACCAACGCAGGCTGGTTTGATTGGGATGGTGAAAACTGCCGACAAGGAGTGGCCGGAAATCCACTGTCGATGTGTTGATATCGACCCGGGCGAGCATGATGTTGTCACAGATCTGGTTGCTGAATTACTCAACGATGGTCCACTGGAGACCGGTCTCGCAGGTGGACAACGTTTGCAACCTGTCTTGCAGGAGAATGCATTGCCTGCCACCAATGACGCGAATTACCTTGATAGTAATGATTTAATTGTTGTCTCCGGCGGTGCGCGCGGCGTTACTGCAGAAGTGGCGGTTGAAATAGCGCGTACATACGGTTGTAAGTTGCTGTTATTGGGCCGTAGTCCGGAACCTGATGCCGAACCGGAATGGCTGCAGGGGTTGACAGAAGAAGCTGCTATAAAAGAACAGCTGCTGTCACATGCAGACAGGAAGCTGACACCGGTAGAATTACAATCTCAATATCAAGCGGTCATGGGTAACCGTGAAATACTGCAAACGGTTGCCAGGATAAAGGAAACGGGAGTGCAGGTTAGATATACCAGTGTAGATATCACCGATCGTAAAGCGGTTGCTGTTGCTATCGAACACGCTACTGCTGAATTGGGTCATGTCACCGGGATAATCCATGCAGCTGGCGTGATAGCTGACCACTTGATTGAGGACAAAACGGCAGAGCAGTTTGAACAGGTGTTTAAAACCAAGGTTGCAGGCATTGAGAACCTGCTTGCGGCAACTTCTTCAGAACACCTGAAGTTGATGGTGCTGTTCTCATCGACCACGGCGAGACTGGGCCGTAAAGGGCAGGTTGACTACGCTGCTGCCAACGAGGTGCTTAACAAGATAGCGCAGCAGGAAAAATTAAAGCGCGATAATTGCAAGGTGCTGTCTATAAACTGGGGGCCCTGGGATGGCGGTATGGTTACGCCGGCACTGAAAAAGCTGTTTGCCGAGGAAGGCGTGCCGGTAATTGATCTTGCTGCTGGCGCACGCTACCTGGTTTCTGAAATTGAAAACAACGGCCCGGTTGAAACAGTTATCCTGGGTGCCAGCGCGAATGATGTAACGATCAGCAATACTGTGCAAGGCGGGTCAATCGATTATTCACTGGCATTTGAGCGTGAATTATCTGTTAGTAGTTATGCATTCCTGCAATCCCATGTCATGAATGGACAGGCTGTGTTACCTGTTGCCGTTATAATCGAATGGTTCGCACATGGGGCATTACATCTGAATCCCGGTATGCAGTTTCACGGCTTTGATGATTTCCATGTCACCAAGGGCGTTACGATCAATGCTGATGAGAAACTGAAATTACGTATCCTTGCCGGGAATATGTATCAACAGGGTGACGTGGCATTGGTACCCGTTGAACTTCGCTCGGATAAATTCCTCCACGCTACGGCAACCATCGTGTTGGCGGACACGATTAACACAACTGTCTTACCGAAACTGGAACCGGTATCAGGAGACTATCAGGCGGAACAGGGCGCGTATTACCAGAACGGGCAACTGTTTCATGGACAACACTTGCAAGGTATCAGGCAGGTTACTCATTGTAGCGAGGAAGGTATTGTTGCCGATGTCAATGCGGCGCCGGCACCTTCCAGCTGGATGACGCAGCCAATTCGCTCAAGCTGGCTTACCGATCCACTGGTGCTGGACTCTGCGTTCCAGATGATGATCCTGTGGAGTTTCGAGCAGCAAGGTATCGGCTCTTTGCCAACATCTATTGCACGCTATAGACAATACCAGCGTAGTTTTCCGGAAACCGGGGTCAGGGTCATTGCGAGGGTTGAATCACACACGGCACTGAAGGCCCGCGCAGCAATCGAGTTCGTTGACGAAGATGGCAAGCTTGTCGCACTAATCGATGGCTATGAGTGTGTCCGGGATGGAGCCTTGCAGAAAGCATTCAAGGCAAACGATCTCAGTTTGCAAGATTAACAAGTTTCAACCTTTTATTTACCAAGATTATGACCAAGACTGCATTAATTACCGGTATCACGGGTCAGGACGGTGCGTACCTGGCCGAGTTTTTACTGAATAAGGGCTATATCGTTCATGGTATCAAGCGTCGCGCCTCGCTGATTAACACGGACAGAATCGATCACCTCTACCAGGATCCACACGTAGAAGGTAGAACCATGATCCTGCATTACGGCGACATGACCGATTCTTCCAGCCTTGTCAGAATTATCCAGGAATCACAGCCGGATGAGATTTATAACCTCGCAGCGCAAAGTCATGTGGCTGTTTCGTTTGAGGAACCGGAGTACACCGCCAATTCTGACGCACTAGGTGCGTTGCGCGTATTGGAAGCCATACGTATTCTTGGACTGGAAAAGAAAACAAAATTTTACCAGGCGTCCACATCCGAATTGTATGGCAAGGTACAGGAAATACCGCAGACTGAATCTACACCGTTTTATCCGCGGTCGCCTTATGCCGTGGCAAAACTATATGCCTACTGGATCACGGTGAACTACCGTGAGTCCTACGGGATGTATACGTGTAATGGTATATTGTTTAACCATGAATCGCCGGTCCGTGGTGAAACTTTTGTGACCCGCAAGATCACAATGGCCCTGAGTCGTATCAAGCTTGGTATGCAGGATTGCGTTTACCTTGGCAACCTTGATGCAAAACGCGACTGGGGGCACGCACGCGATTACGTCGAGATGCAGTGGTTAATGTTACAGCAGGACGAACCGGAAGATTTTGTTATTGCCACTGGCGTGCAATATAGCGTCAGAGAGTTTATTGAAATGGCTGCCAGTCACGTAGGTCTTAACATTGAATGGAAAGGCAAGGGAGTGGAAGAAAAGGGCTACGATAATGAGGGGAACTGTATAGTTGCGGTCGACCCACGTTATTATCGTCCGGCCGAGGTTGAAACCCTGCTTGGCGATGCCAGCAGGGCGCAGAAAAAACTTGGCTGGACGCCCCGCATCACGATCAATGAATTGATTGAAGAAATGATGCATTCGGATATGAAACTCGCAGAGAATGAACTGCTGATAAAGAATAACCAGTAACATTCATGCACAAAGACGCCAGTATCTACATTGCCGGCCATCGTGGTCTTGTTGGTAGTGCCATTCATCGCTGCCTGCAGAGTAAAGGTCACAAGAATTTTATTCTACGTTCCCACGAAGAGCTGGAACTGCTTGACCAGCAGGCCGTGAGTGATTTTTTTGCTGACCAGAAACCTGACTATGTCTTTCTTGCTGCCGCGGTTGTAGGTGGTATTCATGCAAATGACTCGCGCCCGGTCGATTTTTTACAGGATAACCTGCAAATACAGAACAACATCATTAGTGCCGCCTGGAAAAACGGGGCTGGCAAACTGGCTTTTCTTGGATCAACCTGCATTTATCCAAGAGACTGCCCACAGCCAATAAAGGAAGAATACTTGCTGACCGGGCCATTGGAAAAAACCAATGAGTGGTATGCCATAGCAAAGATCGCAGGTATCAAGTTATGTCAGGCTTACCGCAAGCAATATAACTTTAATGCCATATCCATGATGCCTACCAACCTTTACGGACCGGGCGATAATTTTGATTTATTAAGTTCGCATGTGCTGCCTGCATTGATACGAAAATTCCATGAAGGTAAGTTACACAATAAGAAGCATGTAGAAATATGGGGAAGTGGGGCACCGTTCAGGGAATTTCTCTACGTTGATGATATGGCAGACGCTTGCTGTTTTTTAATGGAACACTATAGTGAAGCGGATATAGTTAATATAGGTACCGGTATGGATATCAGTATTGCTGGTCTGGCAGCGCTGATTCAGGAGATAGTCGGCTATGAAGGTGAAACAGTTTATGACCGCAGCAAGCCTGATGGAACGCCCAGAAAGCTGACTGACGTAACGCGTCTGAATGAATTAGGCTGGAAAAATAAAATCTCTCTTAAAGAGGGTATAACAAAAACCTACAACTGGTTTGTCGAAAACTATGAAATACTTTGATCTATCTAACCTGCGTGGAGATATCTTCGGCGGCATTACCGCTGGCGTTGTCGCCTTACCATTGGCACTGGCGTTTGGGGAAGCCTCGGGCGCTGGCCCGATTGCCGGCATGTGGGGCGCTATCTTTGTTGGTTTTTTTGCTGCCTTGTTTGGCGGCACGGGTTCACAGGTATCAGGGCCAACCGGTCCCATGGTAGTGGTATTTGCCGGCGTCTTCGCCTCATTACATGGTGATCCTGGACTGGTGTTTGCCGCCGTAGTGCTGGCAGGCTTGCTCCAGATTGGTCTTGGCATACTCAAAACAGGGCAGTATATCCGGCTGGTACCTTATCCGGTGGTATCCGGTTTCATGAGCGGAATCGGTTGCATCATTATCGCATTACAGGTATCGCGTCTGTTTGGTCACGAGCCCGAGGAGAGCGGTACGATTCCTGCGCTAACGGCAATCCCGGAAGCGGTGATGACGCCAGTGACGCCAGCTTTACTGGTGGGTGTAATCAGCCTTGTTGTGATATTTACCTGGCCCAAGAAACTCGGTGCCTATCTGCCACCGCCGTTGGCTGCGCTTATCATAGGTACGTTAGTCAGCATCTTTGTGCCAGGCGCCCCCATTCTGGGTGATATACCCACCGGTTTTCCTGAATTTGTCATCCCTGCTTTTTCCGCCAATACCTTTGCTATTGTACTGGAAGCGGCCTTCATTCTTGCGGCTTTGGGTGCTATCGATAGCCTGTTGACTTCATTAGTTGCCGATAATATGACGCGGACGCGTCACGATTCCGATCGCGAACTAATAGGACAAGGCATCGGTAATACTTTTGCAGGTTTGTTTGGTGCAATCCCAGGCGCAGGCGCCACGATGCGTACGGTGATTAATATTCGTACCGGCGGACGCACAAGGATTTCAGGCATGTTGCACTCGCTTCTCTTGTTGGCAGTTGTCATAAGTCTGGCTCCGTTAGCTAAACTCATACCGCATGCGGCCCTGGCCGGTATTCTAATCAAGGTTGGTTACGATATTGTTGATGTTGCCTACTTGAAGCAGGCACATAAAGGACCAAGACTGGACCTGGCACTGATGGCATTGGTGTTGTTGTTGACCGTGTTTGTTGATTTGATTACTGCTGTCGCAGTTGGCGTTGTGCTGGCCGCGCTTGCATTTGTAAAGCAATTGGCCGACGAACAACTAAAACGTTTTGCCCGTGAACAGGACAGTTATCTACCGGCAAGTACTGAAGAAAAAGCGATGTTGGATGAAGCCGGCTCGGAGCTGACAGTCTTTCATTTCGGCGGTCCACTTAGTTTTGGTGCTGCTGCTGATCTCGGACATCGAGTTCGTGAGCGCATGCTGCATAAATCCAAAGCAATGATACTGGACTTCAGTGGTGTACCTTTTATCGATTTGTCTGCTGCCAGGGCGGTTGAAACCATTATCAGGGATGCAGTAGAAGCTGATAAAGTTGTTTATATTTCCGGATTACATAACAACGTCATGGAAACACTGAATTCGTTGAATTCCCTGGGGTGTCTGCCCGGTGATACTATTTATGATGAGCGTATTGATGCAATTCGCGCCGCTGTTGATTTCGTCAAGAAGCAAAGGGCGTCTTAACATATATTTCCGCTTGCTGTTATGCAGATTTAAGCAATTTTTGCTGTAGTTCAGTACACAACATCAACAGTTTTTCATGGTCTTTAGGACTGGTAGAACCTAATTCTTGCACCAGTGTTCGTAATGCCTTCTCTTTTACCAGGCCGGAGATGCCATTGAGCTTATGTAAGTGTTGACGACATGCTTGTATATCATTTTTGTAAATTGCATCGCTAATGCCATTTTGTAAACGCAGTACCTCCTGCCTTAATTCACTGTCATCGATAACATCTTTTAATTCAAAATCCGTCGTTAAATCATTGCTGCCAGAAATTTTTTCAAAAATCCTGACTACAAGCGCGTTGTAGTCAATTGGTTTGTAAATAACATCAGTGTGATTTATTGAAGCGACTGAAGAATCGGGAATGAATGTAGCGTCTGCAGTCATGAGTAACTTTGGAACAGCATTAAATTGCTTGTGAAACTTATTGATCTCAACGATTACTTCAATACCGGTTTTTTCGGGCATGTGATAATCAAGTAGTATCAAGTCGGGGTTGGCCGATGGGAGTATTTCCAAAGCTTCATTGCCTGTCTTTGTTTCTACGGTTTTTATGCCAAATTCTTCCAGGGTATTGATTAGTAACAAACGGCTATAATCATGATCTTCAGCAATGAGAATAGTCTTGTTTTCAAGTGCCTGCGTGAGTAATTCAGATGTAATAACTTTTTTCCGGTGTACTGTGTTACTTTCAATTTCTTCAAGACTTTTAAATTGGAAAGTTAGAAGGAAAACTGCGCCCAACCCTTGCTTGCTTTTAACTTTGATAGTTCCACCCAGTGCTTCCACCAACTGCTTGACTATAGGTAATCCAAGACCATAGCCCTGGTTGGTTTTCTTGCTTTCTGATAGTTGAATGTAGGAGTCAAAAATATGTTCAATATGTTTCGCATCAATACCTATGCCAGTGTCTGTTACTTCCAGAGCAATCGACTGAATATCATCATATTCATTCAATTTCTTTACATTAATGCATACGAAACCCTGATCGGTAAACTTGATTGCGTTTGATAGCAGGTTATGTACTATCTGTTGCAGGCGTATGCCGTCTGAATAAATGTAAGGTTTAAGGGTGTCATCAATATATAGCTTTAGAGATATGTTCTTCTCTTCGAGCATAGACTTGTGTTGTCGACAGGTATTGTTTATTAATTCGACTATATTTATAAATTCATTATTGATGCGTATTTTATAACTATCGGACAGAGATAAATCCAGCAGATCAGAAATAAGTGCATTCATCTGGCTGGCTGAAGAATATATATACTCGTTATTTTCCTTAATGGCATCAATATTGTTTTCTTTATTGATACGTTTACTAAAACCCAGGATTACATTAACCGGTGTCTTTAGTTCGTGACTCATGCGTGCGAGGAAATGACTTTTAGAATTATTTGCCCTGTCTGCTTCTTCGCGTGCTTCAGTTAACAGTTTGTTTTGTTTTTTCATTCTGTTGAGTGTCATGGACAGGCTCTCTGTAGCTATGTCGACGCGCTCCTGCATTTTTCCCTTGTAGGAGTCCAGTTCTTCTGTAAGTCTATCAATGTTACTGAACACTTCTTCAATCTGGGATGGGTAGTCCCGATCAGGAATAGAACTGTATTCTCCCCGGCTAATAAGCGATATTCCTTTTGATATTTCTTCAAAATACGCTGCAATTTTGCCGCTTAGCCATAATGATAATACTGTCATGAAAAATGCGAGCACAAAACCAAGAGATATGGTTTTTCCCAGTATTTTATCTTTTATTCCTTGCAAATAATCAGTATTAATTTCAAGTATGAGAAACCCTAAAAGGTTGTTATCGGTGTTAGCTTCACCGTCATTTGTGTAGAGCCGCCTTGAAAGATAAGTGCGCTGATTAATTTGTTGTAGACCGGAATTAGTAGCTTTAATTAATGTGTTGATGGTCTCCCGACTGATTGGGTCATCTCCTGAGCTAGCAGCGATAGTCTTGTCAGGAAGTAAAAAAAGCGTGCTTTTTATGTCGTTAGAAATTATCGAATCTGTAATTTCCTGAAGTGTTTCAGTGTCTTCCGCATACAGACTGAATCTTGATGTTCTAACCATGTAATTAATGGTATTACTTCTGCTTTGTTCAAGATTTTGTTGAATAATATCAATATCACGATTCATATTATAAATGCTAAAAGCAACTCCAAATACGATGGTGGGCAATACCCATAAGAGCAGTAATAATGCATTAAATGACGGGTTTTTAAGAAATGCCGTAATCTTCATGGTTGTGACTCCGGTACCTCAAGCCCGAGACGACGGATAATTGAATTGTTTTTACCTACTTTAATATGGGAAGAGAAAGAGCTGGCTGGCAGGGTGCCATCAAGAATTTCTATCACATTGTCAGTTATCTCTTTATGCAAATTTTCAATATCTGTTTCAATGGAAACAGCTGCGCCAGCTTTAAGAAAGTTGCTGGAGTAGGCGAAAACAGGTATAGCCTGTTCAAAAGCCGTATTAAATAACCACTTTAGAAAAAAGGTATTGATAAATTTTCCAGGTTGAAGAATAACAAGGTGATATTCTTCAAGTTTTGAACGAAGCTCTGGTATGGATAAGCTGTTGCTGCTGACATTTACCCGTTGAATAGTAAGGCCTCTGGCCAGGGTTTTGTCAGTGGGTTTTAGCGCGTCAACAGATTTACTATCATGAAATATAATTATCTTTTTTATTTTTTTCTGTTTGTTGGCAAGGGCAAGGTAGGCATCTATGGGTTGTTCCAGAAATAATGGAATGACATTTTTATTATCAAAACGTTCTTTCAGTTTACTGTTTGTTGTTAGTATTATGTCGAAGTTAAACCTCGGTACTGCAGATGCATAGTGTGTTACTTTAATATCCAGGCCGCCCGCGAATAGCAGCGCTTCTGTTCCTATCGTTAATAATAAGCGACTGTTATCTGGTGGTTTTTTTGGCCATTCATTCTTAAGATAAAGGCTATACGAAATGCCCCTGGTCTTAAATTCATTTTCAAGGCCTTTTATCAGCTCTGTATAAACAGTTTTATCTTCTGCCAGTATAGTTACTTTGCCGTTTGCGAAAATAATGTTGCTCTTGCTGTATAGCAAAAGTAATAAAAACGCCTGACATAATCTGAAATACATTGAAATCTAGAAGTCGATGCTGACCTGAAAGAAACCACGTGGTTCAAAAACATTATCAATTTGTAATTCGGTATAATCACCCAGAAGACCTTGGCCGATAGCAGCCAGTTCTATGACTGTGCCACCAATATTTCGTCTGTAACTTCCCTTGATATCAAGGCGGTTAACACCTTCCTCAGTGCTTTCAGTACGCCAGCGCATCTTTGATTGGTAGTAATATGCCGAGCTAAGCCCAAATCCATTCTGCCACTTCTTGGAAGCGAGTATTCCCAGTGAATGTTTGGCCATGGCATCATCAAGGTTCTGGAATGTAGAAGGGTTTATGCCGGTTCTTCCTCTGCCTGACACATCGATATAGGCATAGTTGACACGAATAAATGTATTTCTAGCCAGATTGACATGTATTTCAGTTTCAAGACCTGTACCATTCCAGTCGAGTGCGTTATCAAAAAAGGCGCCGGGGAACTGTAATGGCGGCAAGTTAACTAAAAAGAAATTTGGAGCGTCTCTGACTTCCTGTCTATACAGTTGTACATCAAATTCGATGGCGTCGTTTAAATAATGACCATGGTAACCGATGCCGTAACTGAACATCCTTATATTGTCGAGTTCTGTGTCAGACGCAGTCAGTGTGCTAACCGGGGTTCCGTCCTGTAGCCTGATAATTGCACTTGAATTCTTTACCGTGAGCCCTAGAGGTTTCTCAGAGTAACTAAGATTACCCCTTACCGCGTGGGAACGGTCAAGTTGGTAATTAACACCAATTCTGGGATTTATCGTGGTTTTACTGTCATTGGTTAATTGTGTAGAAAGGCCAACGCTAACAAGAAATTTACTGGTTACATCCCAATCAACACTGGTAAAGAAGCTTTTGGAGAGTCTTGTTTGCCTGTTATTCCTGATATAACTTCCTTCAAGTGTTTCATAGCGTAAATCAGCACCGAAGTGAAGCCGTAAATTTTCCAGATGATTCACAAGGTAGGACATGTTGGCGTCATACCTGTTTTCAGTAGACTCGTAGATAAAATTCACTACCTGGTCTGGTTGGCCCGGAAATAAAAAATTGAATGCAGCAAGCCCGCCAAAGACAGCTGATATATTGCCATTACCAAACGGCAAGGTAGGGGCTTCATCGAAGCGAATATAGCGATGATTAAACTCCAGTTTTAACACATCCGAGTTTGCCCTGATATGTTGCCACTTGATGTATTCAAGGGTGCCTGTTTGCTCTATCGGGGTCTCAAGTTCGATGCCGCCAGTTGGTCTGGTAAATACCTGTTGGAAGTCTGTATGCGCAAGTGTGATGCCAAAGTCTATCTCGTTTCTGTAGGATGGCGTATACAAGCCTCTGAATTTGAAATTAGCGAGATCTGCCTCATCATCCAGTAATTCAAATCCATCCTCGGTTTTATAATCAACACCTACGCGATAACTGAGGTCATCAATACGGTTGCTATGGCGAAGCTGATAGTGTTGATAATCATCGCTTCCATAACGAAATAGCCCGTAAGTGCCGTGTTCCTGCAAGGGACTTTTGGTAATGATATTCACGCTGCCCATGAAAGCATTAAAGCCGTGTGTAACACTGTTTGAAGCACGTGTAATTTCTATGCGCTCTATATCTTCAACCCTTACCCCCGATAAACTCCAGTTAGGCGCATTGTTTTGTAATTCATAAATTGGTATGCCATCGACCCGAACTTCCAGGTTTTTTACAAATCGATCGGTAACATCATGCGGGCTAACCGCAATATTTCCCCTGTTTCCTATACCTACCTGGTAACCTGGAACAAGCCGGAACAATTCAGGGACATTAATTGCACCGGTTGCCTCGATCATTTCCCGGGTAATGATTGTAACTGGAACGGTTAGTTTTTCCGGTTTTGTGGGGATATTTGATGCATCAGTAAATAACACTTCAGGATCAAAAAAAGCCTCGTCGGGTAACAAGGCTTTTTCTGCGTAGGTTGATTGATTTGTCAGAGTGAATAATGACGTTATAAGTATTTCTTTAAGTCTATGCATGGCTTCATTCTTGCTAATTATTAAAAAGATTTTTCGCCAGTATGGCCGCCTGGGTACGGTTTTCAAGATTAAGTGCCTTTAAAATCGAGCTGACATGAATTTTTACCGTATTCATGGATATAAACAGTTCTTTAGCGATCTCCTTGTTTGATTTTCCACTACCAAGCGACCTCAATATCTGTATTTGTCGTTTGGTCAGTTTCGACAATATTATCTTTGCATCAGTATCTTCCCTGACACTATTCTGATTATTTTGTTGGTCATGATTAATGTTCAGTTCCGAGGGGTCCGGAAAAAATGTTTTTCCTGACAAAATATCCCTTAACACAGTGGATATGTGCTCCGGTGGTAATGTCTTTGGTATGTAAGCAAGCAGGCCTAATGATCTGGCCCTGGATACATCATCAAAGTCTTCTGATGCTGACAGGACAATCTGTTTTATATGTGGATAATTGTTCTTTACCTGTGCTGCCAGTTCCAGCCCATCAATATCAGGAAGAAACAGGTCAATGACGATATATTTTGTTTTCGGATTGATACCAAGCATCTGCAACGCATCGTGACCGGAATTGGCGACACAGCAATCCCAGTCCGGTTGCACAGTGTTTATGATATTGATAAATGCTTCAGCTACGATTGAGTGATCATCAATTACAAGGATGTCCATCAAATTTTCTCTGTTTTTGGCGAGGAGTGTAGTCAGCTTTTCTTTTTCATTACCTGCGTACTATACCAATAGTACTATCTTCGAAGAAGACACAATGATGGTATTTAAAAGAAATGAAAGAACGACAGAATTGCACGGGAGATATCTTGTATCAATACATGGGCAGTAGCGAATGATGCATGTGATATTTCCCGTGCACTATCCAAAATAGCAATGACGTCGGTACTGTAAATAATACTTATGGGCTATTTGAGTGCATACATTAGTTATATAACCTCTGATGGTGAAGCAAAATAGTTGATTCGTTGTTTTTTTGAAATAATCACCTAACGTCCTCCTTGGATAAAAGCCCCTCTCGGGGCTTTTTTTATTTATCTCGGCTACCTAAAACAGATAAAGCGACTCCAAGCCCATAATTCTCAAAACAGGGCATTTATTGCTGATGGTTCCACAAGTTAGGTTGCTGGTTAACACTCGCAACTGGAAAAAAGGATTTGCCTGCGATGAATGTCAAACTGGTTTTACTGTTTACTGCTTTCACTGGTTTGCTGGCTGTTGGATAGTCAAGTACAACGGATATTGCGTTCAGGGCCAGGTTGGTCAGGTGATTTCCAGCATTGTGGCACCACACAAACAGTCAGCTATGATGAAAATGGCTATCCCGCATCTCGTACCGATTATCGAGGCACTATGACGTTATACGAACATAATGAACGCGGTCTGGAAACCAATCGTATCGAGGCCGCAGGCACAGACCTGGAGCGCACGATCAATACGCAATGGCACCCTGATTTTCGTTTGCCCGTCATGATATCTGTGCCGGGTAGGATCACCACCTTCATCTATGACCACAGAGGCTTGCTGTTTGAACGCATCGAAAGGGCTGCGCAATAACCCCCGCTTGGTCAGAATTTCCATTGAAATACCCATTTTCCACGTAAATTACTGATTTACAGGCACTTAAAGAGGAGCAGATTGTGTCGAAAGCGGGTACACTTGTGACTGTAAGTAAACAATAACAAAGCCAACAACTACGGCGTTACAAATTCATTTACCGGTCACGTATTCAACATTGAGTCAAAATAGCAAGATTGCCATCGTTGGTATCGGGGGTGTTTTCCCCGGCGCCAAAGACCTTGAACAGTTCTGGCAGAACATTATTACTGCCACCGATGCTGCCATTGACGTTGGCGAGGATCGGTGGCGTTTGCAGCCGGATGAATTATATTCATCCGGTCTCGCTCCCGATCGGGTCAATTCACGACGTGCCTGCCTGGTCGAGAATTTTCAGTTTGAGCCCGCAGGCCTCCATGTCGATGCGTCGCTGTTACAACGACTGGATCCCATGTACCAAATATTACTCCATGCAGGTCGTGATGCATGGAATGATGCAAACACGACAAGTCTTGACCTGCATCGCGTCGGTATCATTATCGGTAATATTGTTTTACCTACCGAATCATCTTCACAATATAGTGACGATATCTTCAAGCACTTGTTTGAACAACAGCTGTTTGACAGCAACATCGCCGATAACCTGAATACTGAGGCACTCAACCGCTATGTCGCTGGATTACCGGGAGGGCTACTTGCCAGTGCACTGGGTCTAGGAGGTGGCGCGTACACCCTGGATGCTGCTTGTGCTTCTTCACTGTATTCCTTGAAATACGCCATCGATGAATTACGCGCCGGTCGCCGGGATGCGATGCTGGCCGGTGGCGTCTCCCGACCTGACAGCCTGTATACGCAAATGGGTTTTTCCCAGTTGAATGCGATTTCAAAAACAGGTCGCTGTTCGCCTTTCGATAGTAAAGCCGATGGTCTGGTTGTCGGCGAGGGCGCTGGTATCTTCGTACTTAAACGTCTGGAAGATGCATTGGAACAGGGTGATCATATTTATGCGACGATTGCCGGTGTTGGCCTTTCAAACGATATTGAAGGCAACATCATGTCGCCTGATTCAGAAGGGCAGCTGCGCGCAATGTTGTCAGCCTATGAGCAGGCGGGCTGGCAGCCCAATGCAGTACAACATGTTGAATGTCATGGCACAGGCACGCCTAAAGGTGATGGTGTTGAATTCAATTCATTACAAACGCTATGGCAGAAGTATCAAGTATCAGGTGACTGTGTCATTGGCTCTGTAAAAAGTAACGTAGGACACTTATTGACTGCGGCAGGCGCTGCTGCGTTGATGAAAACGCTACTTGCCATGAAGCATGCCACTTTGCCACCTACGGCAAACTTTGCATCGGCATCAGACAAGCTTGATCTCGACAACAGCCCCTTCCGCATTTTGCAGCAAGCCGAACCCTGGGAAACCGGCAGCACTGCTAGACGAGCTGCCATCAGTGGGTTTGGGTTTGGTGGTATAAATGCCCACGTGCTTTTGGAACAGTATTCAGCGCAGGATCATAGCAGTGATGTTGTTATATCTAGTCCGACGCAAAACGGCGATATTGCAATAGTTGGTATGGATTCACGTCTTGGTCCATGGCATGACCAGTGGGCATTTGCGACTGCTTGTCTACAAGGCCCTGATCAGAAACCAACCACGCCCAACAACTGGTGGGGCGACGATACTGGCAGTCATCGTGGTTATCAGATCGATGACATCAGTATTCAGCTTGGTCGATACCGAATTCCGCCAGCGGAACTCAAGGAAATGCTGCCGCAACAACTGTTGATGCTTGAGGTGGCCGCTAATGCACTGGCTGATGCCGGCCTTACCGAAATGACCAGTGAACAACAGGTGCGCAGCGGTGTGTATATTGGCATCGCCCTCGATATGAACACGACCAATTTTCATTTTCGCTGGATGCAACACAATTATGCACGTGACTGGCTAAAGCGTCTGGGACTGCGGTTGACCGACGCCGAACTTGAAGCATGGATTAAGGATTTGCGTACAGCGTGTGGTCCTGCACTTAGCGCTAACCGCACCATGGGCGCGCTGGGAGGCATAGTCGCCAGTAGAATCGCCCGTGCATTTCGAATTGGTGGTCCGTCATTTACTGTCTCGGCAGAAGAGACATCGGGTCTTCGTGCACTTGAATCAGGTATGCGCGCCTTACAACAGGGAGAACTCGACCAGGTGGTGGTCGGCGCAGTAGATCTGGCCAGTGAACTACGTGCTGTTAAAAGTCAAAGCGAATTAGCGGACCTGGATTGTGTTGCTGATGGTGCAACTGCATTCATATTAAAACGTTATGATGATGCTGTTCGTGATGGCGATCGTATTTATGCGCTTGTAAACGGTATTGGTTCAGCGAGTCTTGGTGGAGAGACAGATCAAATTACACAACACGAGGTAACCATCGCTGCCATGCAAGATGCCTGCACGGATGCCAATATACATCTTGATAGCATCGACCAGGTATTTAACGCTGCCGATACCGATGTTGCGCCTGTACCAGCCTTGCAAAAGGCAACAAGCAATGCCTTTCCACTGGGGCATAGTGGTGCTGCCAACAGTTTGTTTGCTGTTGCGCAAGCAGTGGCTAGTCTGTATTACCGTGTACAACCGGCTGTTAACAACGTCAGACAAGCCAGCCATTGGTTGAAGGACCGAGCAGGTGGACCGCGACGTTGCCTTGTTAATGCTGTAAGCATTGATGGTAACTGCATGAGTGTCTTGCTTGAGCAGGCTGATGCTGCCAGTCCGCAGTTAGCGCTACATGGCAAGCTGTTCTTTTTCTCAGCTGCAGACAAGGCGGGTTTGCTGCAACAGGTAAACAACACATCATTTACTGCTACAACTGACACTAACAGTGATGCTGCCTGCAAGGCTGCTGTACTTGCTAGAGATGCAGCAGAGTTTGAATTGGCTTGTCGCAAGCTCATAGAAGCAATTAACAAAGATAGCGCTATCGACGATGGCCAGTGTTTCTACACAACTTCACCTTTATACGCAGAAGGAAAAATTGCATTTGTATATCCGGGTTCCGGTAATCACTTCTATGGCATGGGACAGGATCTTGGTCTGGCGTTTCCACAGGTATTGGAGCAGCTCAACCTTGAGAATGAACACCTTGCATCGCAGTTTGCCCAGGGTCGTTTCTGGCAGCCCGATGATGGTAAAGCCTTATCCCATGAAGAGGTTATCTTTGGCCAGGTCTGGTTAGGCACATTTATCAGTGATGTGGTCAGCAGTTTTCATATTAAACCGGATGCGGTCATCGGCTACAGCCTTGGTGAAACCGCCGGCTTTTTTTCGACGCGAACGTGGAAAGCGCGTGATGACATGCTGGAACGTATCAGCAATAGCAAGTTATTTACCGAGGAACTGGCAGGCCCATGTACTTCCGTTCAGCGTGCCTGGGGAACGAGCGAGCCTGTCGATTGGGCACTCGGCGTGATTAATGCGTCTGCGGCTTCGGTCAGGGGAGCATTAGCAGACTATTCGCGCGTATACCTGTTAATTGTGAATACACCTAATGAATGTGTCATTGGTGGTGATCGTGAACAGCTACAACAGGCAGTGAATAAGCTTAATGCGCAATATCATCCGTTGACTGGCGTGACGACGGTGCATTGTGAGGTGGCAGAACCGGTACAACAAGCTTATCGTGATTTGCATATTTTTCCGACGCAGCCACCCGCGGATGTGACGTTTTATTCCGGCATACGCGGTGGCGCTTATAAAGTGACACAGGATTCAGCAGCGGATTCCATACTGGAGCAGGCACTGGCGCCGTTTGACTATACCAGGGTGATCAACAGCGCTTACGACGATGGTGTGCGCCTGTTTATTGAAATGGGCCCGGGCGGCTCTTGTACCCGCATGATTGATCAAATACTGGTTGATAAACCGCACTATGCAAAAGCGATTTGTGTAAAAGGGCAAGACAGTGTCACCAACTTATGCCAGGTGCTGGCAAGACTCTATGTTGAAGGGGTGCCGTTGCAAGGCCCTGTTTATAATCACGGAGACGCGCAACGTGATGAAAATGCAATTACTGTCACCATCGGTGGTCAACCTTTCAATGTGCCGCGGCCGCCGCAGCCTGAACCTGCCGTCGTGCCATTAGCGGTAACGTCGGTTTCCAAACAAGCGGCAACGACAGAGGCAGAACAACCTGAGCCTGTAGCGATGGTAGCTAACTCGGGTTTGCAACCTTTGATAAACCAGATGCAACAAACGGAGCAGGCGCATGCCCGCGCACAGGAAACGTTTCTTCGGGTTAGCCAGGGCATGAACGAAACACTGGCGCAGGCACTCAGCATGCAGATGCAGATCCTTGGTAACGAAACCGGGAGTGAAAATTTTCTTGAGAGATCAAGGTTGCCCTGCACGGATGACTGTTTGGACATAGGAGGTAGAGTAGCGCCGGGAACAGTTACCGATAATCGGAATGTAGAAGAAGTACGTGAGGATTCGTGTACGGAGCAAACGCAACGGTCTCAGGATAAGCACACCTGTCTTTATAACAAAGACGATTGTCTGGAATTTGCTATCGGTCAGATTGGCAACATGCTTGGCGCTCAATTCAGCGACATAGATCAGTTTCCCACACGCGTAAGACTACCTGACGAGCCCCTGATGCTGGTTGACCGCATTATCGAAATTGAAGGTGAGGCTGATTCGCTACCAGTAAAACAGAATGCCAGTGGCCGCGTCGTTACCGAGCATGATGTTAAACCAGGGGCGTGGTACCTGGACCAGGGACGTATACCCACCTGTATTGCCGTTGAATCGGGACAGGCGGACCTGTTCCTTTCCGGCTATCTTGGTATTGACCATATTACAAAAGGTATTGCCACCTATCGATTACTGGATGCGCAAATTACCTTTCATGGACCCTTGCCGCAGGCAGGCGAAACCATACGCTATGATATTCACATTGAACACTTTTTTCGCCAGGGCGATACATGGTTATTCCGTTTCAACTTTGAAGGTACTGTCAACGGTCAACCCTTGTTAACAATGACCAATGGCTGTGCCGGTTTTTTTACCCGTCATGAGCTCGATGCAGGGCAGGGTATCGTGCTTACGACCATGGAGAAGCAACCGGCACAGGGCAAGTTGACAGGCGGTTATAAGCCATTGGTGCCTTTGCAAGTAGAGAGCTTTAGCGACGAACAAATGAATGCGCTGCGTAGCGGTGACCTTGCTGGTTGTTTTGGCGGCGAGTTTTCCAATCTTCAACTAACGATGCCTGCCGGTTTGCCCGGTGATCGCATGACACTGGTGCATCGGATCCTGAAGATGGACCCTTCCGCGGGGCGTTACGGGCTTGGGCAGATTACAGGCGAAGCGGATATTCATCCTGATGACTGGTTTCTGACCTGTCATTTTGTCGATGACCGCGTGATGCCTGGCACACTCATGTATGAATGTTGTCTGCACACACTACGAGTTTACCTTCTGCGTATGGGCTGGGTTGGAGAGGCCGACCAGTTTGTCTATGAGCCGATCATCGGCGAGATCAGCACTTTAAAATGTCGTGGTCAGGTCATTGAGACAACATCTGCGGTGCAATATGAAATTACCTTGAAGGAAATAGGGTACAGGCAGGATGGCACGCCCTATGTGCTGGCCGATGCCTTGATGTACGCCGATCATCGACCGGTTGTGCAAATGAAAAATATGTCTGTGCAGCTCACCGGTCTGAACAAGCAAGCACTTGAGAGCTTATGGCGCGATACTGCTTCAGCGGATAGCAAACAGGTGCTGTTCGATAATGAATCTATTCTGGCTTTTGCCGTCGGTAACCCTTCCGAGGCCTTCGGTGAACGTTACAAGGTGTTTGATAGCGAACGCAAGATTGCGCGCTTGCCAGGACCACCTTATAAATTTCTCGATCGCATCACGTCAATCAAGCATTGTGAGCAGTGGCAACTGCAGGCCGGTGGCGAGATCCTGGCAGAGTACGATGTCCCTCCTGACGAGTGGTATTTCGATGAAGACAACCAGCCTTATATGCCATTCGCTGTATTACTGGAGGTAGCCTTGCAACCTTGTGGCTGGCTTGCCGCCTATCTTGGTTCGGCGCTAACCAGTGAAACAGATTTATCTTTTCGTAACCTTGGTGGCAAGGCGACACAGTTTATCGATGTTACGCTGGGCATTGGCACGCTGACCACGCGCGTAAAGATGACCAATGTTTCTCAGTCTGGCGGCATGATCATCCAGAATTTCGACTATGAAATGCAATCCGCAAATGGACTGGTTTACAAGGGTGACACCTACTTTGGTTTTTTCTCTAAACAGGCCCTTGCCGACCAGGTTGGTATCAGGGAGGCTACACCATATCAGTACACCGCAGCAGAGCGCCAGCGAGGACAATCATTTAGCTACCCGGTTGAAGCGCCATTACCCGGCGACATGATGCGTATGGTGCATGAGATAAGTCTGTTCGTTCCGGATGGCGGCCCTTACGGGAAAGGTTTTATTGAAGGTAAGGCCAACGTCAATCAAGAGGCCTGGTTTTTCAAGGCACATTTTTATGAAGACCCGGTCTGGCCGGGCTCGCTGGGTTTGGAATCATTCTTGCAGCTATTAAAAGTTGTTGCTAAACAGCGCTGGCAGCAGCTAACAAGTCATAACTATACATTTGAAAGTATTGCGCTAAACCAGCGCCACGAATGGATATACCGCGGCCAGATATTGCCAACAGACAGACAAGTGACGGTTCAGGCGGTCATCAAGGACGTAGATGACAATAATATGGCAGTTACAGCAGATGGTTTTTTGACGGTTGATGGTCGAATTATCTATCAGATGAAGGATTTTGCGCTTAGAATACGAGAACCATGAAATATAACAGAGTCGTGATGGAGTCCATCGGCTACGAGCTTCCGCCCGTTGTTGTGACTTCCGAGGATCTTGAAAAGCGTTTACTGCCCATGTATGAGGCCTTGCATATTGCGCCTGGCCAATTAGAGGCGTTGACGGGCATCAGTGAGCGTCGCTGGTGGGAAGAGGGGCACAGCCTGTCAGATGGCGCTGCTCATTCAGCGCGCAAGGCACTCGAACAGTCAAACGTGGAAGCCAGGGATATAGAAACACTGATTTACAGCGGCGTTTGCCGCGAGAATTTTGAACCGGCCACTGCCTGCGCCGTCGCTGCCCAGCTTGGCATCAGTGATGATGCTAACATCTATGATATTTCCAATGCGTGTCTTGGCACAATGAACGGCATTATTGATATTGCCAACCGTATCGAACTCAAGCAAATCCGCGCCGGTATGGTGGTCTCCTGCGAGACGTCACGTGAAATCGTGGAAATCATGATTAAGCGTATGTTGAAGGATAAGACGATGGAAATGTTCACCAGCTCACTGGCCACGCTAACAGGCGGTTCCGGGGCCGCCGCTGTGCTGTTAACAGATGGCTCATTTGGCAATCCGCATCCGCATCGGCTGATTGGTGGTGCTAACCAGGCGGCGCCGGAACATCACAAGTTATGTCGCTGGGGAATTTCAATGGCCCCGCAAACGATTGGCGACCTGATGTTTTCACCTGATAAGTTACTTGCAGCGATCGATCAGGTAATGGAGCCTGATACGATTCCATCTGTTATGCGTGAAGCCATGTCGAGCGAAAAGTTACCACCGGCACTGTCCAGCATCATGCCCAAGGACACGTTGCCTAATGCTGTGTCAGAATTTATGTCGACTGACTCGGTGTCGGTACTGAAACATGGGGCACGCCTTGGTGTTAAGACATGGGGTTCATTCCTGACCAAGATGGGATGGGCACGTGACCAGGTTGACAAGGTTATTTGTCACCAGGTTGGCGAGGGGCATCGTGATACCATACTGAAAGAACTGGGAATTGCCCCGGAGAAAGATTTTAGTACCTACAAGTATCTCGGTAACATCGGCACGGTATCGGTGCCGTTGACTGCCGCAATTGCTGAACAGCGTCAATTCCTTAAGGAGGGCGACCGCGTCAGTTTTCTTGGCATCGGTAGCGGCCTTAACTGTATGATGCTGGGTTGGGAATGGTAGTTACGTTACGGCATTAACTAATTTAAATGGAAAGGGGACAGCGTTGCTGTCCCCTTTTTTTTACGTGCCAAAACGGTTAAAGAAGTTGTTATTCCAAATCTTGTAAATGGTCGTCGTACCACTGACTTCATTGGTGACAATCAGCAATGGCAGCCTGATAGGGCTGTCTTTCGCAGGGATGAACAACAAACCTTCCGGACCCAGGTCACCGGCTGTACCCAGTTCAGCATCTCCGGAAAAGTCACGATTGTTAATATAGGTTTGAAACTGTGGTGCGACAGGGTTGGTGATGTCATAAACTGCGATACCACCGTGGCGCTCAAAACCGATGAATGCATAGCTCTTTCCGCGAATCGTGCCAACGGTGATACCTTCCGGTTCAATCCCCTTGTCGTCACTGCGATTATCGAATGAGCCATTTTCGTCGTTGGTAGAGTTAAAATCCTCGGGGCTCACCAACGCTATCAAGCGCTCAAAATCAGAACCGGAGTCATAAACCATTTCACCGGCCGAATTCAGGATAGAAAATGAACGTGCTCCGTAAGAATGAATCATGTCGATGTCGCCATCGTCATCCATATCACCGGTGGCCGTGGTTGAGTTCAGTCTGCCCAGGTTCTCATCCTGCTGAAGCGAGGCTGCATCCGGATAAGCATCAGGATCGAGGTTCAATCCACCAACACGTTCTTCTTCGCTAAAGCCATCATAATCACGGGCATCACCCTCGTTAGCAATAACAAGGTAGGTTTCACCATCGACTTCATAGGAAGCGATTGCATCCGGTTGATACATACCGACAACCGGCCATGTCGTAATATTGATTGCACCATCACGGTTGCTCACATCCATCGCATTCTGGATCACACTATGAAACTTGGTGCCCAGTGGTACCAGATCAGTAACTGTTGCGCTGGCGATATCAACGATAGCAATGCCGTTATTTTCCTGAAGTGTTACCCATGCTGTACTGGAGTCGGCAGATACGGCGATATACTCTGGCTCGAGGTCCTGCGCGACACTGGCTCCGGGGCCAAAGATACGAATAGGGCGGACATCGGTACCATTAAATGCTGTGAAATCAGCGGTACTGACATCGGCATCAGTCAAACCAGTTATACCACCGCTGATATCGATAATGCTGATACTGCCTTCAGGGTCTATCAGGTAATCGTCATCCGGCTCACCCTCGTTGGCAACCAGGATCTTGCTGCCATCAGGGGTAAACGTCACCATGTCCGGGAGCGGTCCCGCCTGTAACTGGTTAAGAAAATTGCCACGCGTATCGAAAAAGACAACGGCACCAGGCTCCTGAGCAGGATCTGATTCAACAGCGACAGCGACAATGCCATCTTTGACGGCTACGCTGTTAACACCGTCACCATATGGAGAAAGATCAATTGTCGCTCGCAGCCTCGGCTTGAATACATTGCGTATACTGACAATGTCCACTGTGTTTTCATTGGCATTGGTGATAAATAATCGTTTTCTTCTTGGATCATAAGCCGCTATCTCAGCAGCGCCTTCATCAAAGATACCGGTTTCATAGGTACCTGTTATAAACAATGATAAATCGGAATTGGCGGAAAATCGGGTTACGTCGGCGTTGACAGCCATTGAGGAAGCCATGATCGACGCACCGATTACGGTACGTTTAAAGAGTTGCATTATCCCCTCCAGGAAAGCGTGATTTTTATTTCATCAGGAGAGGAAAATTTAACGGGACTTTATTGCTTGTGTATGAAGTGAATACTGCAGTTCAATGAAAGAAAGATGACAACAGTTAACAGGTTGGGTTAAGCAACAACAAGCTAACAGCCAAAAACAAGTGCACGACATCCATGTCGTCGGTTACATCGGCTACTAATGTGTTAGAACATGCCTTTTATACTTGTCACACCTGCTTCAAAAATGCCGTCGATTACGCCCTGTGCTTCCTCATCTGTCGCATCTTTGGCCTTAAAGCGCGCACTCCAGGTGATGGTGGTTGAGCTGGCATCACCCGTTGCAGCAAACGTGGCCTTGTAGGTTTTTACCGGCAATGGACTTTTCTTAATATAGTAAGAATAATTCGTGCCTTCGGCGCCGGCATGCTTCTCTGAAATTGTGCCACCCTCGCCAAGAGTTAATGTGCGGTACATGCTGCCATGATCGTCATAGGCCTCACACTTGGCTATGGCCGGGTGCCATTCCTGTATGGCACAGAAACCACCGACTTTTGCCCAGACCTGCTCCAGTCCGGTGTCGATCGTGACGGTTTTTTCAACTGTAATAAAATCTGCAGCATATGTGTTCATGCTTGCGCCCAGCAGCAGCGCGGGCAGCCATTTGGTAATATGCATCCTGGTTCCTCTTGTAGATATTAAAAGACGCGCATCATACAGAAATACGGGTAGATTCGGCATGGGAAAACATCACATTATTCCTATGTAAACGTCGTTTATCGTTGTTTTCTTGAAGGCATTCCGGATCGTTTGGTACTGTCACTGGATTCCAGTAAACTATGCTATTTTTAGCGCTATATTTTCCAGCGATAACAATAATTTATGCTGCCTGCTGATTACCCTGCCAAATACTCGAAAACCACCACCATCAACGGCCGCAAGATGCATTTTCTTGAGGCAAACAGCAACCAGGGCGAAGCGGTCATTATGATCCACGGCAACCCGAGCTGGTCGTTATATTTTCGCGGTCTGTTTAACGCCTTGTCTGATCAGTATCACTGTGTGGTGCCGGATCATATCGGCATGGGGCTCTCTGAAAAGCCAGCCGATGATTACTCATTCACCCTACAGCAGCGTGTTGACGATCTTGATGCCTTGCTGACAGAGCTTGATGTTAACGAAAACCTGACCCTTGTCGTTCACGACTGGGGCGGCATGATTGGCCTTGCCTATGCAACCCGTTACCCGGATCGCATCAAGCGCCTGGTTATATCCAACACGGCGGGATTCCTGATCCCCGCCGGTAAAGACATTCCATGGCAATTAAAGCTCAGCCGCACACCGCTCATTGGAAAACTGGCTATTCAGGGATTGAATGCTTTTTGTCGCGGCGCCGTGAAAGATTGCGTAACGCGCAAGCCCATGTCCGCCGACGTGGCTGCAGCCTATCTATCTCCTTATGATAGTTGGGCCAGGCGTCTCGCGGTTTTACGCTTCGTTGAGGATATACCATTGGATTCCTCGCATGTATCCTATGATTTGGTCAGCAGCGTGGATAAACAACTGGGACAGTTTGCTTCAATCCCGATACTGATTTGCTGGGGCATGAATGACTTTGTATTCGATGCAGACTTTCTGCATGAATGGCGGCGCCGTTTCCCGGATGCGGAATATCATGAATACGATGCTGGACACTATCTATTGGAAGACGCGGGCGCGGATGTTATTCCAGTGATAAAAAACTTCCTGCAACAGCAGCCTGTAACATGATCAGCGCCAATATCGCTTCACACCTGCCTGCCATGGCACAACAACAACCTGATACATGGGCGGTCATCGTTCAACCCTGGCAACGGCAGTCAACTCCTTCATACGACGTGGCATGGACCTATCAACAACTTGACCAGGAAAGTGACCGCATTGCCGGTGGTCTGAAGACAGTGGGCATCGGTAAGGGTACGCGAACAGTGTTAATGGTAAAACCCGGGCTTGAGTTCTTTGCGCTGGTGTTCGCCTTGTTTAAACTCGAATCAGTATTGATTGCCGTAGACCCTGGTATGGGGTTTAAAAACCTTGGCCAATGCTTGTCTGAGTCTGAACCCGAGGCCTTTATCGGTATTGGTATGGCTCACGCTGCGCGCATCGCCATGCGCTGGGGTAAACATACAATTAACAAATCTGTGCTTGTTGGTAATTCACCCTTTTTGCGTCCATTTATTACCAACCTGGATAGCATTCGTAATGAGGGTGAGAAGCAACATTTTGAACCATCTACGGATACGCAACCTGATGAGGTTGCTGCAATCCTTTTTACCAGTGGAAGTACCGGTGTCCCGAAAGGCGTTATTTATACGCATGCTAACTTCAACGCCCAGGTAGAAACGCTAAAGCAACTTTACCAGATCAAACCGGGAGAGATTGACCTGGCAACTTTCCCGCTTTTTGCGCTGTTTGCCCCGGCGCTCGGCATGACGTCGGTGATACCGCACATGGACTTTACCCGTCCGGGAGATGTAAATCCTGAAAAAATTGTCGATGCAGTCGTCGATTATCAATGCACGAATATGTTTGGCTCGCCCGCATTGTTAAACAGAGTTGGACGCCACTACCTGGAAACAGCGATCAAGCTGCCGAGTCTTAAGCGTGTATTGTCTGCAGGGGCGCCCGTATCGGCGGCTATCCTGAAACAGTACCAGCAACTATTAAACGATGACGTACAGATATTTACACCCTATGGCGCAACGGAGTCATTACCGGTCAGCTCTATCGGTAGTGATGAGGTGATATCTGACACAGTTAGTGCTACGGAAAAAGGGAAAGGAGTTTGTATTGGTCGACCGGTAACTAACATCGACGTAAGGATTATCCGGATTAGTGACACGCCAATTGCCAGCTGGGAACAGGCCGAAGAAGTGCAAACCGGTAGCATAGGTGAAATCTGTGTAAAAGGCCCGCAGGTAACGCAGGCGTATTACAACCGCGAGCAACAAACACAGTTAGCCAAGATTCAGGCCGAAGATGGTTTTTACCATCGCATGGGTGATCTTGGTTACATGGACGATAAGGGCAGACTCTGGTTTTGCGGGCGAAAAAGCCACCGGGTCGTGACAAAAAAGGAAACACTCTTTACCGACTGTTGTGAGGGCGTGTTCAATACCCACCCGGCAGTATTTCGCTCGGCATTGGTTGGTGTAAACAAACAGAATGAAGTCATTCCGGTTATCTGCATCGAAATTGATGATAGTTACCTGCAAGAAGACTTGTCTGTGATAAAACAACAGTTACTTGATCTTGCATCACGTAACGACGTAACAAAAGCAATCAGTCACATTATGTTCCATCGTCGTTTCCCGGTTGATATTCGACACAATGCCAAGATTAATCGTGAGTCACTGACCATCTGGGCGCAGGAGCAACTTGTATGAGGGCGTTGGTAACGGGCGCTGGTGGTTTTCTTGGTGCTGCGCTCGTGAGAAAACTCCTCTATGAAAAATGGGAAGTAAATACGTTACAGCGTGGTGACTATCCGTTTTTAATTGAATGGGGTGCAAATGTTATTCGTGGCGATCTCATCAACAAGGATAAAGTGATCGAGGCAATGCAAGGTTGCGATATGGTTTTTCATGTTGCTGCAAAGGCCGGTGTTTGGGGTGATTTTGTTGATTATTATCAGGCCAATGTCGTTGCAACCGAAAATGTAATAAACGCATGCCAGCAACTTGGTGTCCAGTACCTGGTGTATACCAGTACGCCAAGTGTTGTATTTGATGGCAAGAATGAAATAGGCATCAATGAACGCACCGAATTCCCGCGACATTATTTCAATGCTTACCAGGAAACCAAGGCAATTGCGGAACAAAAAGTGATTGCCGCCAACAGCAGTAAACTAAAAACAATGGCTTTACGTCCCCATCTTATATGGGGTCCAGGTGATCGTCACCTTGTGCCGCGTGTAATTGACAGGGCCAAAACCGGAAAATTGAAGCTGGTAGGTAATGGTCAAAACAAGGTGGATTCGTGCTATATCGATAATGCAGTGCAGGCACACTTATTGGCTGCAAAAGAGATCATGGGTCGTGGTCGTTGTTCCGGAAAAGTGTATTTCATCAGTAATGATGAGCCTATAGCAATGGCAGATTTATTAAACAAGATACTGTCCAGCGCTGGCCTGGATGAGATCAATAACAGCGTGAGACCTTCAATTGCCTACTTTGTGGGCTGGTTGCTCGAATTAATATACTCATTGTTAAACATAAAAGAAGAGCCAATAATGACCCGTTTTGTTGCAAAACAACTGTCAACATCACATTGGTTCGATCTTACCGCTGCCAAGAAAGAATTGCATTATCGCCCTGATGTGACTATTGATGAGGGTATGGAAATACTTAAGCAACATCTGGAGACACAAGAGTTATCATGAGCGAATTGAACAAGTATTTACCTGACAAGATAAAGTTAAGCGAAGAAAAGATACTGGTCTATCTTGTTGATTTGAGACTGTTTGACGCAGATAAAATGCTAACCCTGTTGTCGGATGCTGAAAGGCAACGCGCTGATAAGTTAAAAATCAAGGCTAAAAGGGTCCAGTTCATCAATGCTCGTGCTGTTTTGCGTGAGCTATTGTCGCGTTTTCTGGTGGAGACTCGCCCTGAGTCAATCCTTTTCAACTATGGTGAGCATGGCAAACCCGGAATCAATCATACACATATGGGTAAACAAATCGAATTTAACCTCTCACATTCAGGGCATTACGCGCTATATGCTTTTACTCTTAACAATATTGTCGGCGTGGATATAGAGGAGATGTCGAGCACAATCGAGTTACGTTCCCTGGCATTTCGTTCGTTTAGCCAGCAGGAGTTTGCAGTACTACAGGAGCTTGATACAGAGTCACAATTTGCCGCTTTTTATCGTTGCTGGACACGTAAGGAAGCTTTTATTAAAGCAGAAGGTACCGGTGTTGGCCTCGGACTGGGAAAGATCACTGTTTCACTCGAAGAAAAGATCAGTGCAGCGCCGGTCACTTTATCAAGTGAGGTACAGGCAGAAGGTGACTGGTACAACTATCAACCGGTTAAGGTGCCCGGTTATGAGACGGCTATAGCTGCAAATAAAGGCAAGTTGCACATCAGCGCCCACGTTATTACAAACTAAAATATCATCTGCTGAGAATTTAAAAAAAACTGGTAAGTAATCGAAAAATATGACATCTAAATCCAAAGATTTGCATAATAATATTGTTTGGCATGAACCAACGATTTACCGTCGCGACAGGGAAGCCATGAATGGACATAAAAGCGCCGTGGTATGGTTTACAGGTCTGTCAGGTGCAGGTAAATCAACCTTGTCGCATGCACTTGAGGACTATTTACACAAGCACCAGGTGCGTACATACGTACTGGATGGCGACAATATTCGCAAAGGTTTGTGCAAGGACCTTGGCTTTGACGATGCAAGTCGCGAAGAGAATATTCGTCGTATTGGAGAAGTGAGTAAATTGATGATGGAAGCGGGTGTATTGGTATTAACAGCTTTTATCTCGCCATTTCGCAAGGATCGCGATATTGTCCGTAATATGCTGCAGGTAGATGAGTTCTTCGAAATACACGTTAGTGCGCCTATCGACGTTTGCGAAAAAAGAGATGTGAAGGGGCTTTATGAAAAAGCACGTAACGGAGAAATCAAGCATTTCACTGGTATCTCCTCGCCTTATGAAGCCCCGCAGACGCCTGAATTAATGCTGGACACAGATGCTTACACTATCGAACAGTGTGTAAGTCAACTTGTTGCATTATTGAATGAGCGAAAAATAATCGCAACCAGCAGCGATTAGCCTGCTATGCCCCGCCAGGTCTAACCGCTACATTGGCTAACCTTGCTGATATGTTTTTCCGTAATGCCATGTCTATGTTCATGTTCATCCAGAAAGCGGGCTTCAAGCCTGTACGCCAGTGCTTCCAGTTCATGCATGCATGCTGCATGTTTATCCATACCGGTCTCATACTGAATGTAGTGAACAAGTTCGTGCAATAGAATTCCCTTGCCCGACGTAGTATTCAGATCGATGCTATCAAGCAGGTAGACGGTTTTATGATGGAAGTTATATAAACCGTAAATCTGTAATTTATCCGGGTCTACGGCCTTGGGAATAGTGCCTCCAAAGGCCATGAGGGCAATGTCCCGTGATGCAAGTGTTGCTATTTCAGGTGTTTTCAATTGTTGTAAATCTAATGATGTATTTGCCTGCAGCCAGTCCAGCATTGCCTGGGCTAGTTCTTTATCTGATTGGTGAGGATGGAAATTGATGTCATCGTTGATAACGACGCTTTCATTAGCTGTAAAATCCTGATGTTCTATGTCTGTATTGTTATTAGGTGCAGCTGCTACAGTATTAGTCATCAGCCCAAGGCTGGCACTAAGTGTTAGCACAGAAACTACGTTAGCTAATTTCTTGTTTTTGACACGTTTTACACCCTCAAGAAAGTCCTTACGCTGGTCTTCCTTGAGGTTGAAATCATGTACACGTGCATATTGCTGTATAATCCTGAAAGACTTCGGATCAGCAAGTGGCAGATCACGTGGATAAACGAGGGTTTGTTTTCCATTGATGACACAAGGGTGAACCAGTGCCAGTTCACCATGCAGATTGGGTTTCTGTCCATTGTCGGCAGGTTTAAACCGGAACGGCCATTTATTTTTTTCAGGCATGAGACGCCGTAAGCTATTGATTAGCTTATAGTTGCTTTCTGCCTTTTTTCTTTTCATGACATAAATTATAGCGTAAAAATTTCGATGTACTTGAGCTTAAAGGTTTGTTTCTAGACCTTTTTCAGTAACCGCTAAAGATGTCCTGGCGCTCTATTAGTAGTCAATGAACTGTTTGAAATCATGTTCTTGTGATTGTTGATAGAATTCCAGAAGTACTAAGAAGAATAGCCGCACGCCACCCTGTATATCAAGGCGGACTGCTTTCCAGCAGATCATAGATATCAGCAGAGACCATCTCGACAATATGAATAATGTATATGAAATCCAAGGGAATCACTTTCGACTGGATTTTTTTAAGTATAGGCTAGGGCTAATGCCTGTATAAACAGGAAATGATCATGCTGTTAAAGCCAGGTTAATAGGTATCAAAGTTATGTAGGCATGGTGTGTTATACACTAAAACTTGATTTTTCCAACCATTCCATAAAGCTGACTTCATCCATTGGTTTAGCTATGCCGTAGCCTTGCGCAAAATCACAATCACAGTTTTTGATTATTTTGGCTATATTCATATCCTCAACACCCTCAGCCGTAACATTTGTCTTTAATTCCCGGGCCATTCGCACTGTAGAAGCAACCAGTATTTTATCTTCTACTGAGTTGTTGATATTTTTGATAAAAGACTGATCAATCTTTAATTCGTAAGGCTTGATATCTCTTAGATACTGCATTGAAGAATAACCGGTTCCGTAATCATCAACAGAGAATTTAAAACCGTTTTCTTTCAAAACCATAACATTCTTGAGAAACTGATTGTAGTCCTTTGTAAATGCAGTTTCCGTTATCTCTAATAATAAGGCTGTATTAAAGTGCTGTTTAAGATTGAGCGCAGTATCTACAAAATTCTGATCAGTTAGATCTTTTGTTGATACATTGATACTTAATACAATGCCAGACCGGGATAATGACTCCTGTCTTTCCATTGCCTTGGCCAATATGTAGCAGGTCAGTTCCTTGATTAATCCGGTATGTTCCAGAAGGGGAATAAATGAGATGGGCGGAAGGAAACCAAATTCATGGTGGTTCCATCTGATAAGTACCTCTGCGCCAGAGATTTTATTATTTTTTAGATCAAGTTTTGGCTGATAATGAAGGTTAAATTCATCGTCTATCATTGATTGTTTGAAATCCGATAACAGTCGGACCGATTTTTGGTCAGGCTCTAGTTCGTTGCTATAGATTGAATAAAAATTATTAGTTGTCAGAGCATGGGCATGGGCCAAATACGAATGTCTAAAAAGCTGCTCAACATCATTTGTATGATCCGGGTATATCACAATGCCGGCACAACATCTGATGTCAAATCGAAACTGATCGAACGAAATGGTCGTGTTAATGGCTTCAAATAAATTTTTGCAATTACCGAGTAATTTACTGTTATTTGAATGTGGACGCATGATGACGCCCATTTTGCCGGGAGACATTGTACCTACCGCATGAACATTATTCTGTTTGATAATTGCCGCCATATGTTTTTCTATTTCAGTGCATACGCTTTCACCTGCATTAATGAATAGCTCAAAGTAGTCCAGAATACTTATCTGAATAAAACAAGTGTACGAGTCTGGATTGTCTGCAATAATTCTAGCAAGTTTGATTTTTAGATTTTTTCTATTGATTAATCCGGTATATGGATCGTAATTCCTTAGATAAAGCGCTTTTTTCTCTGCTTGTATACGCTTTGATGCTTCATTAGCAAGATGACCAGAAACTGTTTTGATTCCTTTTCGATAATTGAGGACGATTAGTGAAATAATAATAATTACAACAATTAACAAAGCATATGCAATAAAATAAAAGATGAAAGACCGAGGTGACAGTTCGTCTTCATATTTCTCCCTTATGTCACTAAGCTTGCCTGATTTCGATATATTTGCTATTCCGAGATTCATAAGCTGTATCAGTTCCCTGTTTTTCGCAAGCGCAGCAAAAGCATAATCATAACTTACCAGTGGCGGGCTTTTTATGCCGAGTAGTTTCAACCCCTTTTTCTTAAGGAAACTTCGAAATTGTGTCTCTTCATTAAAAACGTACAGATCGGAGTTTGATTGAATCTGATCGTATAAATCCAATATATCGTCGATGGCAACAATATTGCTTGACTTAGCATGCTCCAGCAACCATCGATGCCCTGCCGTCTCTGCCTGAACAAGGATTGTTTTTCCTGACGTCTCGTTAATTGAGGATATGTAATCTAAATCTTTATAACCAAAGAGCACGTAGTGTCTGTGCTTGTGGGGCTTTGCAAAAATATATTTATTTCTATCCGGAGTAATAAACATGGGGACAATATCTATTTTGCCCCGTTCTAAATCGGCTATTATGTCTTTCCATGTGCCTAAAGCGAATTTGATGTCAACATCTATCTCTTTCGCTATTTCGTTCATTATGCGAACATCAAAACCCTTGGGGTAACTACGACTCTTAGGGTAGTTTGCTACTTCCAGATATGTGTATGGGTAATAATTAGCATCGCCACCCATAGTTATTGTCAGTTGTTCCTGACTCTCTATTAGCAAGTCACTTTGTGGTGATAACTCTTTTTCTTTTGAGCATGAGGCTAGTAAAAACAGCGGTAAGCATACCGTTAGGACTATAAAGAAATTTGGCATGGAGAAACCATCCTTGTTAATCAAATACAAATTTTTTACTAACAGAATTAATTATAGATGTAAAGTACAAGAAGAATAAATGTAGCGCCCTTGTATATCAAGATAGTCATGTTCTCTTGATAATAATTGATAGGATTCCGATATGAGTAACTGGTATGACTTCCCCAAGTATTACGACGTCGCGTTTTCGCATGAGATGCATGATGAACTGGCCTTTCTTAAAGCAATTTGTCGTGCTTACAACTACAAGGGTGATTTGCATTTACTTGAACCGGCATGTGGCACAGGACGGTTACTGGTTCCTCTGGCGAAAGCAGGCTATAAATGCACAGGGATAGATATCAATCCGAATAGCCTGAAATATCTCCGCGAAAAATTACAACGACAGGGCCTGGAGGCGGCCGTGTTGCAGTCGGATATCAGTGATTTCAAACTGAACAGCACGTTTGATATCGCCTATTGTACAGTAGACAGCTTCCGTCATTTACTGACCGAGAAAGCGGCGCTGTCGCACCTTGCCAGCGTGGCGCGCGCACTCAATATGAACGGTATTTATATCCTTGGTATGCATCTGTTAAACGGCAAAGACATTCATTCGCGCATAGTTCACTGGACGCATTCAAGAGGAAGACTGCTATTAAAAACATCAATGTCAATGGTGGCGTTAAATAAAAAAAAGAGGAGGGAAACGCTAAAAGTTGTTATGCAACCCGTGACGAAAGAAAAAAAAGAGAAACATAAATTTCAATATGATCTTCGCACCTATACGCTGAAACAATTTCAGTCGTTGTTGGCAAAATCAGGCAGCTTTAGAATTATAACGGCATATAACGAATATTATGATCTCGATAAACCAATACAGTTAACCGACAAATCGGATTATGCTGTATTCATCCTGCAGCGAATCTAGGCCGTGATATTAAGGCGCCGGATAATCCACTTTTCAAGTTCGACCAGTAGCAGTAGCGAAGAAGCAACGCCAACAATGAGCCCCCATATCCCTATTTCCAGCGATATGCTTTTGAATAAAACCTGCATTATTGGTGCATAGGTAAAAGCAAGCTGGAACAGGATAACAAGTATTATCGCGATCAATACATAGCGATTACCAAACAACCCCTTTATAGATAGTACAGATGTATACAGATAGCGTGTGTTCCATAAATAAAATACCTCAAACATGACGATGGTATTTACAGCAACCGTGCGCGCAAACTCGATACTATGGCCGGCTTCCAGCATATAAAGGAACAGGCCAAAAGCACCGGCAAGCATAATGCTGAATACATAAACAATACGCCATACGAGAAAACGACTAAGTAATGGCGTACCTGGCGCACGGGGTTGACGCTGCATGACATCGGTTTCTGCAGGTTCGAACGACAGGGACAGGGCGAGCGTGACAGTAGTAACCATGTTTATCCATAGAATTTGTACAGGGGTTATCGGTAATTGCGTACCAAGTACGACTGCAGTAATGATCATAACTGCTTCGCCCACGCTGGTAGGCAGAATATAGAGTATGGATTTACGAATATTATCGTAAACAGTACGTCCTTCTTCCACGGCATTGGTAATGGAAGCAAAATTATCATCCGTTAATACCATTTCTGCTGCTTCCTTGGCAACTTCGGTTCCTTTCTGTCCCATGGAAATACCAATATCCGCCCGCTTAAGTGCCGGCGCATCATTGACACCATCACCAGTCATGGCCACCACATCCCCATGTACCTGCAATGCCTTTACCAGGCGCAACTTGTGTTCGGGATTCGCACGGGCAAAAACGCTGGTGTTCAGTACGATCTGTTCGAGTTCCTGTTCAGACATTGATTCCATATCAGTGCCGGTAATTACATGTTGATGATTTATCCCCAATTGTTCACTGATCGCCTGTGCTGTAAATGCATGGTCGCCTGTGATCATTTTCACCTTTATTCCGGCAGCCTTGCAGCGTTGAATCGATTTTATCGCTTCTTCGCGTGGCGGATCGGTAATGCCGACTATCCCGATCAATGTCAAACCTGTATCTACGTGACTAAAGTTAAGTTCTGTAATGTGTTGATCGAGTTTAAACATGGCGATGGCCAGTGGCCTTTCACCATCGCTTGCCAGCAGATCAATTTGTTCATGCCAATACTCGGCATTAATAGGGGTAGTTTCATCACCATGTAATTCTGATTGACACATATCAATCACTTTTTCAGGCGCGCCTTTCAAGTAAATATAGGCATGGTTATTGTGGTCGTGTTGCAGTGTGGCCATAAAACGATATTCTGCATCAAAAGGGATTTCATCATCGCGTGGTGTCGTTTTCCGGAGTTGTTCGGTATCAAGACCGGCTTTTTTTGCCAGCACCAGCAAGGCAGCTTCAGTCGGGTCGCCCTGGATGCTCCAGGTTCCATCATGCCGATGCAGGTTGGCATCATTACAAAGCGTGCTGGCTTGTAGAAGTGTATTGAACGTGTTGTCTTCAAGTGGGTCAATAAGCTGTGTGTCGCTATAACAGCCGCCATGTGGTTCATAGCCGACCCCCTCAACCCGGTATAAGGCAATTGCAGTGACGACATGCGTGGCGGTCATCTCGTTGCGTGTCAGCGTGCCGGTTTTATCAGAACAGATCACGTTAACCGAACCCAGTGTTTCTACGCACGGCAGTCTTCGAATTATTGCATTTCGTCCAGCCATACGCTTTACCCCGATCGCCAACGTAATCGTCATGATGGCCGGTAACCCTTCGGGTATGGCCGATACTGCCAGCCCTACTGCCGCGAGAAACATCTCACTTAGTGTGAATCCGCGGGCATAGACGCCAAACAGCATGGTAGCAACAGCAATCAGTAAGATTACTACTGTTAACCAGCGTGCGAACACAGACATTTGCCTGACAAGAGGAGTAGTTAATGTTTCAACATCCCCAAGCATGCGACTGATTTTTCCTATCTCCGTGTTATCGCCGGTTGACGTGATAACACCGGTGCCCGTGCCATACGTGACCAGCGTGCCGGAGTGGGCAAGACTGGTTCTGTCCGCAAGGGTCGTCTCTTCAGCAAGCGTGTCCGTGTTTTTACTGACGGGCATTGATTCGCCGGTCAGGATGGATTCATCGATTTTCAGGTTACGTTGTTTGATAATCCTCAGGTCCGCAGGCACGCGATCGCCTGACTGCAGTAAAACAATATCTCCTGGTACAAGCTGTTCAGATGGCAGGCTGATTACCTTGCCATCACGTAATACGCTGGACTGCGGTGATAGCAGTGATCGAATTGCTTCAAGTGCCCGTTCTGCCTTGCCTTCCTGGATAAATCCAATAAGTGCGTTAATAAAAACTACACCTGTTATTACAGCGCTATCCAGCCAGTGCTGTAGCATGGCCGTGACAAAAATGGCACCGATAAGGACCAGGATTAATACATTATTAAACTGCTCAAGAAAACGGCGTAGCGCTGTACGTTGCCTGGGAGGCGTCAGGCTGTTCAGGCCATACTTGTGCAGTCGACCTTTGACATCAATATTGGTAAGTCCAGCGCTGGAACTGTCCAGTAACTCAAGGACTCTTGCTGATTCGAGGCTGTGCCAGGTACTACGGTTTTTCTGTGTCTCTGAGCCGGACATGGATATCTGTGCGTGAAATTGTAATTAAACCAGCTTAACCGACTGATATGGAAAATACTTGATCCATATCATGTCAGATAATTGGCCATATCATGTTCACGGCTTATTACGGCTGGTTGGCTGTAACAGTAACAGATAGATTTAACGGATAGTTCATTATGCACCGTTGGTTCTTGCCTTGTGCAACAGGTATTTCACTTCGATGTGGTGCCATAAATACAGGCCTGGCACATCAAAAACCACTTCCCGGATGCGTATTGCCAGAGAAACAGCAAGACCAACTTCGGGAGCCAGTCCAACCAGGCCGCCTATAATGATAAAACCACCTTCCTGTACACCGTAACCATTTGGAATTACGAAGGCGACATCGGTAATAATATTTGTCAGGCTTTTAAGCATAATTGCTTCCAGAAGACTGATGGGATAACCGAGCAGGTAGCAAGCCAGCCATACTTCAGCCGTTGACAGTATTAACCCAACTGTGCGCCAGAAAACAGAGGCAGTAAACCAGCGATTATTGCTGTATAAACTGCGCACCACGTCATCAACACTATGCGCATTGTCTGTTATACGGCCCCATCCATCCGATGAGTTGAATTTTCCAACCAGTTTTGCACTGGCGCCAAACATGCCTTTACGTTGCAGGTACATAAATCCGATGATATTCAGACAGAGTATCGACGTGCCGATTGCAATATAAAGGGCAAGCTTGTTTTCCGGGGCCAACAAAAGTAGCAGGCAGGTGCCAATAATTGCCCATGGTACCAAAGCCAGCCCTTGCACGGCCTTATCGACCATCACCGAGGCGCTGGCATCGATGCCGTCATGTTTCCATAGCAACAATAGCCTTGCCTTGGCGATTTCACCACCGATGGTGGCGACGGGTAATAGTGTATTAATAGCGCGCCCCATCCACATACTGAGAAACAAGTCCTTGAATGGAGGGACTCGTCCGGGAGGGAACAGATAATTCCAGCCATAGACCTGGATTACAAACGCAGGTAACCAGACCAGTGGCAAGGTTAATAACAGCCAGCCTCCGTCCAGTAGCAGCGTGATAACTTCTCCAAGGCCTTGCCATATGACCAGCGCGGCTAGAATTAACAAGCCAATAAACAGGCCGATTATGGAAAAAATCTTTAACATCATTACAAGTAATGCTTGACGAACTAGATGAGTTGCTCGGCCTTGAACCAGTTAATGATGTCTTCTGCAGATTGTTTCAGGGGCCTTGGAGACAGCCCCAGTTCTGATAATGACATTGAAGGGTCAAAGAACATTGACCTCCGTGTCAACCTGACACCGGTCAGTGTTGCCAGCGGCATTTCATGAGATACGTGGTTTGCCCACAGTTCACTAAACCAGGCTACCGTTAATGCCAGTGAGTAAGGTACTCGATACTTGGGACCGGGTCTGCCGATATAGCTGCCAAGCAATCCCAACCAATCAGACAGCTTATAGTTTTCTGAACCAAGCAGGTATCTAATACCGGTTCTCCCTTTATGCATTGCGGCAATCATACCTGTGGCAACGTCACGCACATCAATGAGATTAAAATTACAATCCAGAACAGCGGGTATGTCACCCTTGCAATAAGCCAGCGCCATGCGCGTCGGTGGGGTCAGGTTTCTGTCCCCGGGCCCCACAGGCAGCGTCGGGCTGACAATAATCACCGGTGCGCCTGCTTTCGCCATTTGCAGTGCCGCCTTGTCAGCATGAAATTTGCTGAGACAATAAGGCCCTACCATATCCTGTTCATTTAACTCCATATGTTCGACACTGCCGCCTTTGCAATCGGCGCCAGACAAGATGCTTTCGGTACTGGTATGCAAAACACGCGTTGCTCCATTAGCCAGCGCACACTCAATGACGTTCATGGCGCCGGTAAAATTGATGGCGTTAAATTCGGTCGCATCTCTGCGCCACAGGTTTGGATCGGCCGCAAGGTGGTAAACAAAATCGCAGCCTTTAGTTGCGTCATCGACGGCAGCGCGATCACGAATATCCGCCTCGACAATTTCTATTTTATCAACGGGAAGGTGCGAGACCTGGCTACCCGGGCGCTCAAGCACGCGCACAGTTTCGCCAGCATCAAGCAGTGCTTGCACAAGATGTGCACCAATGAAGCCGGCACCGCCGGTGACGAGGTTCAAGCCTTGATCCCTTGCGCCTGTAACTCACGCTGCATGATAAAAAGATGCTGATAGTCGGGTTTCAGTCTTTCTTCAGTTATCATGCGTACCATCGCGACGGCAGCACGGTTGTAAGGGCAGGGCATGTTGCCTGCCAGTTTGACCAGGTATCCGTTATAGGCCTCGATTTCGGTTTGTGGTGAACCCATATCCGGCGCCATGGAACAATAGGTGCCACGCAGAGAAGGTTTAAACGACTGAGCCATGATTTCCGGCAAACCCGGAATGCGTAAAATCTTTGATACCGTGTCAGGGTGGAACGGGCCGATTTTTGCCAATTCCAGTCCGGCATTTTTCAATATGCCGTAATTTTCAAGTATCAGTTTGAAGAAGAAGTTTTTTACCAGTCGATCCGACAACAAGGTCGCATTGTCTACGCCAGCGGAGGCAGCCAGCGGTGATATCGCAGCGTTATACATGAGCTTGGTACGTTTATAGGGCAGCACGTCATCAACTGGCAGCACCTCGAACAAGGGGTTATTGCTTAATGACTCTGCCAAATCAGAAAGTATGGCCTTGTTATGATCCGTGGTGGATTTGCGTTGGCCAATGTGTAATTCACCTTCACGGGTGATTCGTGTGTAAGGGCGCTGTCGTTCACACTCAGACACGAAAGAGGCAATGGCTTCACCAAAATGAGGTTGTTGATCGAGCAGTTCGTCATAACCATTCTGCACAGGAATTATCAGATCTTTGTTATTTATCTTGGCCAGCACCTCTTCATTGTTAAATGTCTTGGTACAAAGCAGGAGGATTGAATCTTCAGGCTCCTGCCAATCTGCAAAAGTAACAAACGGGATACCTGTTATGGGTGTATGCCCCTCGACCTGTAAGCCACCCTGATTGCCAGCGGCTACCTTCTCGGCGTTTTCTTCTACCATGGTAATGTGCCTGCCAGCTCCGGCAAGCGCATACCCCATGGCGACACCAATGCCCCCGGCACCAATGATGTGGATGGCTTTTGTCATGACTGTCTCTCTAGATGCTGTTTACGTCTGTTATACATGTCATAGCCAATATAGATGGCGACAAACGGGGTCACGATAGCTGCCAGTACCAGTAGTACAGGGCCAAACCCAAAAACCACGCCAATTGGCACAATAACAATGGCATCATCCGGATCAAATCCGGCAAAGTCATTAAACGCAGCAGCGCTTGCTTCTATCTCGGAAGCCACCTGGATAACGGTGTAGAAAATAATGCTGATACTTGCACCCGCGATAACACCCAGCAGAATGGCCCACTGACCCATCGTGGTATCGGTGGCGGCAACACCGATACCGATAAACAACGCCGAGTTACAGATTGCATCGGTAATCAGGTCGTATATCGCACCGAATCGACTGGACTTGCCACTAAGGCGTGCCAGTTCTCCATCCGCCCGATCGAGCACCATGGAAATTACAAATGCAAGCGCGCCGATGATATTCAATGTGTGATTATCGAAGGCAAAGCAAATCGCTGCAGCCAGGCCAAAAAGGAGACGGCCAGTGGTCAGGTGGTTAGGGGTTACCGGGGTATTTACCAGCGGCTGCACCAATACGCGCGAGAATTTATGAATCCAGGTGTTATAACTCATTATTAATCGTAGTTTGGGAGTCTGACAGTAGTGAGCTACTGACTGCAAAGGCATGAGAATCATACACTTATATAAGGGTAGTGTCACTGATGCTCGATACTTGCTGCCGTTGCGGTCAATTTGCCGGTTTTTTCAAATTTTTGTGATCTGGTGTTTGCCTGTCCGGAATTATTCATACATATTCAAGACTAAGATTTATAAGTAAAAATTTTTCAGGATCGCGTAAATTGACCGATTGTCAGATGCAACAACAAGGGGTAGCCAGGTACTTGCCTGTGTTGATGCTGGCTTTGTTGCCAGCATTTCCTGTTATGGCCGAGTCCGGGTTAGACGAGTGCTACAAATCGGATATTGATTTTACCGATAATCCGGTCATGACCCAGGCAGAGCGCCTGGAGGCCATGAACGCTGCGTTCTTCGATTCGATCAATCGTTTTGAGGAATGCGTCTTGTCAAATAATACCAGCGTATCAAATACTGGCAACGCCGGGAGTAATGGCGGCGGTACTGCTGGTGGTGCCGATAATGGCGAGTTGACTGGTACCGAGGGTCTGGCGGAAGAAACAGGACAAGATGCCAATTCAGGTTCTGTAGCAAGTGGCGAGCTAAGTGGCACCGAGATACAACCCACAGAATCCGTTGTTATTGAAGAACAGCAGGGGATATCTGAAGCGCCTCCTGATATTAATGAAACGATTGCGGTGAATCGGCCAGCTGGACAGGGCAAAGCCCCGGAGGACATTCCTCCAGCTGCTAATGATGACGCCGTTGCGGCACAGATTCGGCTGGCAGCCGAAATGGAATCCGATCCTGTAAAAAAAGAAAGACTCTGGAATGAATATCGTAAATATAAGGGCCTACCGGTAAAGGATGATGAATAGAGAAGTAACGACAACAAGAAAACTGATTGCAACCCTGTTGATATATGCACATTTCCTCGCGGGTTGTGTCGCTACTAATACGGGATCGGTCAAGCCCGGCCCCGGCCCTTCTGCTTCAAATGAAAGCAGACCGCAATACGGTAAGGATGTTATCCCCGTCACCCAGGCTGGGCCAAAACTGGACGTTGTTATTCCGGTTTTTGATCCCGGTCTGAGTGAAAGGGCAGAAAACTATCAGGAAGAAGGCGTATGGCCTGAATTACGTCGCGCTGAGGCCAACCGCTTTGCTTATAAAATGAAACAGGCGCTGGATGAAACCGGCGCCTTTGGAGCAGTCCGTGTCAGCCCTGACAGCGAAACGACAGGGGATCTTTATGTGCTGGGAACTATCGAAGAGTCTGACGGAGAAGATGTCAGGATTAAACTGAACGTAACCGATATAAGTGGGAAAAAATGGTTTGAACGTAAATTTAGTCATTCAGTAAACGAAGGCTTTTACAAGAATTACCGCAGGCAGGGTGAGGATCCGTATGACCCACTTTTTGAAGACGCTGCAAGGAAAATTGTTGAAGAATTAAATGACGAAGAACCTGCCTACTTACAGGAACTGACCCGGATAGCCCAGTTGCGTTTTGGCGCCAGTTTTAATGCTGAAACATTCAATCAGTATATGGATAGCAGTGGCCGTTATTACAAAGTGGTTGCTTTACCCAGCGACAATGATCCCATGCTGCAACGGGTCGATGCAATCAGGGTGCGCGAACAGTTATTCGTGGATAACCTGCAAACAAACTATGCGACTTTCAATACACAAATGGAAGACAGTTATCTGAAGTGGCAGGAAGCGAGCTTTACTGAAAAACAATTACGACAGGAAGCGCAAACCAAGGGCTTTCTCAAAGCCCTTGGCGGTGTCTTACTGATTGGCCTGGCTGTCGCGGCAGCAAATAATTCTTCAGGCGGCAGCATCGCTTCCGATACGGCGTCGACAGCAGCGACCGTGGCAGGTGGTGTAGCCGGTGCCTGGATGTTATCCAGCAGTTTCCAGTCATTTGAAGAAGCAAGTTTCCACAAGGACTCCATTGATGAACTGGGCGAGTCAGTCAATATGGAAATGGCGCCACAGGTCGTCTCATTTGAAGAGGAAACAGTTGAATTGACCGGTAATGTGAAAGAGCAGTATCAGCAATGGCGCGAGTTCTTACAGCGTATGTTTGAACAGGAAGCTACACCTGCCAAAGAGCTCTAATCATTTTTCGCTGATGCTTGAAGAAAAAATACACGCCGCACGCAAGGTACGTCGTCAACAAATTCTGAAACTGGGAGCCAGCGTTGCTGGTCTGCTGGCTTTATGTGCAGTAGTACTGGTATTTTCTACATCCTGTTGCGATTTTCAAAAAAAGGACGTTGCAGAGCTTGAACAAGCGCTGATTCAGCAGCAGCCTGTCACGCCGGATACTAATCAGGAACCCACTGTCGATGACGGGTTGGCCAGACAACAATATCTTGATACGTTGAACGATTTTCAGACCAGGCTTGAGCCACAACTGGCCAACATTGATTTTAGCCGTTGGCGTCCGCAGCAAATGAGCAAACTCAGTCTCTTGAAAGACAACGCGTTGGACAAGTTTACCGCGGCTTCATATACCGCTGCGTTAGCGCAAATAGAACAAGCCAGGGACATGGCAGAAAATTTAATACAGGCAGCAAGCGACGAATTTCAGCAGGCAATGACAGATGCCATGCTCGCTTTTCAGGAAGACGATTACGATGGCGCCAGGTTTAACATCGACAAGGCGTTGCTACTTGATCAGAATTCGGCTGATGCAAAAGAACTGGCGGTAAGAGTTGACAGGCTGGGCGAGATAATTCCCCTGTTAGATGCGGCTACGGTAGCGCGCGTAGAAAATAATCAGGAAAAGGAACTCGATATTATTGAACAAATCCTTTCTCTTGATCCGGAACGTCAACAGGAACAGATCAGGAAGCAAGCGTTACTTGAACAGCTCAGTTTGCAGAGATACCAGCAACATATTGCAAATGCCTATAGCGCTGTCAATAACAAGGACATTACTAGTGCAAGAAAGCATCTGGAAAACGCCAGGAAAATTTACCCGGCTCGCAGCGAAATCAAGGATGTCAGCAGCGTCCTGCAACAGCTGCAACAACAACTACGATTTGAACGTTATTATAGTCATGCCAAAGATGCTATAGCCGAAGATGACTGGCTTGAGGCCAAAGCGGCGCTATCTCTTGCATTAAAAGAAAAACCAAACAACCGGGAACTGCAGGACCTGATCAGGCAAACCAACAAAGTCTTATCTCTGCAATCCGCGATAGAAAAATATATCAATAGTCCCTATCGGTTAGCTGACAGTAATGTGAATGGCAGTGCCAGAAGCACACTGCAACAGGCTCGCCCTTATCGTGATGCCAGTCTGAAGCTGGATACTGGTGCCAATCAATTACAGGCGTTGCTCGAAAATATGAACAGGGATATCGAAGTGGTCGTGAAATCTGATAATAAAACCAATGTACTGGTAAGAGGCGTGGGTATAGTTGGTTTAACAGAATCAAAATCAATACAGCTAAAGCCGGGGCAGTATAAGTTCGAGGGCAAACGAGAAGGTTACAAGTCAAAGTTAATTGATGTGCTTGTTCCGTATGACAAGAACCGCATGCAGCTAACTATTATTTGTGATGAGCCCATTTGAACAATATCTGAAACAGGCGCAACGACGCCAGCGCCGTATTTATATAGGCGCATTTTTCGGTTTTATCGGCGTCGTTCTTATTACTGTGAGTATTATTGTTGTTACGCGGGCAACGCGCATTGAAATATTTCCTCAAGAGGCGAGTGCTATAGCACAGATCAATGTCAGCGACGGCTTGGCGTTTATTGCGGGTAACTCACTTTATGCACTGTCTGGCAGGCCTGCTGTAGAAGTGGAGGCAGAGGGGTATTTCACCAGGCAACAACAATTGGCGCGTACAGATTTTGGCACAGTTATGAAGATAACGTTGCAACCCTTACCAGCAGTGTTGGTTCTACGTTCACCGGTAAATGATAACAGGACCAAGTGGTTGCTTGATGACAAACTGTATATCCAGGCCAATGAATTGGTGAAAGAACTTGAGCCGGGACCTTACAGTATCACTGTGTTACACCCGCATTATGACGTTAAAGAACTGAAGCTGGAATTAACAAGGAGTCAACGACTTGAAAAAACAGTTTCGCTGGAACCTGTGAACGGGGAATTGATTATTGACAGTGATCCTGTTGATGCAGTTGTGATGCTTGACAATAGCGAGCTGGGAAAGACGCCACTAAGTTTCCCTGTAGCTGGTGGTCAATATGAAATCAGCATCAGAAAGGATAGCTTTGAACCAGTGGTGGAGAGTGTGGAAGTTACCAGGCAGGTATCGCAGGTAAAAAGGGACTATCGACTGGAAGCTGAAAAAGGAGAAGTTCAGCTTAGCCTGAGTCCTTCAGGCGGGAGACTGCTGCTAAACAAGCTGGAAGTCAATCCAATGCCAGCTTACCGCTTATCTGTTAATCAATCACACAGCCTGGTCTATTCAAAACCTGGCTATCTAACCAGGTCGAAATCATTTCGCGTCAATACAAACAAAGTAACGAAGATAGATTTTAGTCTCGAGAAAGAAACCGGGCAGGTTGAATTTCGTTCCTCGCCAGAGGCGCAGGTGAGTATTAATGGGGTTACTGCCGGCACTACACCGCTTACCTTGACGCTTGATGCTTTACCGAAGGAAGTGACTTTCCGAAAGCCTGGTTACCGAAGTGTGACGAAAGAGATAGTGCCTGATTCACAATCCGTCAAGGTTTTGAATATCAGCCTTGTGCCGGAGCGTATCGCCAGTCTTCAGGAAGCACCATCAACCTATAGACACAAGGCAGGAGGAACCATGAGGTTGTACAAGCCACGCGAAACCTTCACGATGGGCGCAGAACGTGGCGAAACAGGACAACGAGCTAATGAATTTGTCAGACAGATATCACTAACGCGGCCATTTTACGCCGGTGTCAACGAGGTCAACTACGCTGTATACCGCAAGTTTGATAACAGTGTGTCCGGGCAGCTTAATCTGCCAGTTACAGGTATAGACTGGGAAACAGCGGTACGGTTTTGTAACTGGCTCAGTTTACAGGAGCAGCTGGAGCCGGTATATCAACTTGATGGAAAGCGATTGATTTCTGTTAAATCTGATGCTGATGGATATCGATTATTGTCTGAGGCGGAGTGGGAATGGTTGGCGCGCAAGGCAAACAGGAAGCAACGCACGCGTTTTACATGGGGTGATGACACCGTTATTCCAAAAAACAGTGTTAATATCGCTGATGAATCAGCGCAGGGTACGGTGAAAAAATTTGTGCCCAGGTATAATGACGGGTATGCCGGTGTCGCACCAACGGGAAGTTTTGCACAGGAGCGGTCCGGTTTGTTTGACCAGGGAGGTAATGTCAGTGAATGGGTGCACGATACCTATTCCCTGTTGCCGGCCAGTAAAATACAGGTAGAAGAAGATCCTTTTGATACTGGCATTAGTGATAGCCATGTCATCAAGGGTAGCAACTGGCGCTCTGGCACACTGACTGAATTACGTGCTTCCTATCGAGAAGGCGGAGCCGGAACAAGAGATGATGTCGGTTTTCGTATTGGCAGGTATGTATACGGAGAAAATTGATGCAATTATTTATACGCTGGCGTAGCAGGCTACTTTTGTTACTGATGTTATCGATCATCCTTATTGCAATAACCATGCAACAAAAAGTGCATGCAGGGAAGCCTACGATAAGTCTTAATTCACCTGCCTCCTTTCCCGTTGATATTTAGTCTCATGATTAGAAATATTATTGCCCTTGTCATTTCTGTTGTCGTTGTCCATCTGGTTTATGTTGGTTACATTCGGCCGGAATCAAATGAGCTAATCGAGTTAGCACTGGCAGATGGACAAACCGCACCTCGAGATATCGTGGTGATATTAAAAGACATCGAACAGGAAATCTGCTTTATCCTTATGTTTTGGGGTGTCTACCTGATAGCAACCAGCTACCGTACAATCCTGAAAACCCGGTTTTTATTCACAGTCGATTTCATACAGATCATTCACGAAACAGAAAACGATAAACAACAACAGGATAGTGATCGACTGGATGTCGACAGGATTATCGAAAACCTGGATAGTCAGATACCGACTGATTGCCAGTCGTCACCCTTGATCCAAACATTGCGATCTTCACTCTGGCGCTATGCAGCGACACGCAATGTCCAGAATCTTTCAGATGCGATTGAAAGTAACCTTCAGGCCCTGGCGGTTCGCCAGGATTCAGAGAATACAATGATTCGCTATCTTATCTGGGCCATTCCCTCTATTGGCTTCATTGGTACTGTGCGCGGCATAGGTCAAGCCTTGTCGCAAGCAGACCAGGCATTGGCTGGTGATATTGCCGGCATGACTGATAGCCTTGGTGTCGCATTCAATTCTACGCTGGTGGCCTTGTTAATCAGCATCTTCCTAATGTTCCTGTTCCATCAATTACAGCGCCTGCAAGACTCCCAGATCCTGGATACGCAGGCGTATTGTGAAAAGTATCTAATCAATCGTATTCGTTAGGGGATACACGTGCTGGCGCGTCGAAAATCGGAAGGCTTTAACCTGGCTTTTCTTGACATTATGTCCTGTGGATTAGGCGCCGTCGTGCTGGTATTCATGCTGGTTAAACACAACGTTGATGACTCTTCTGTTGAAATTGAGAACCTGAAAAATGATATAGCCCGTCTGGAAACCACTGAGCAACAAGCCATGCAATCATTAAATGAAGCGCAGCAGAAAGTGGTGGCTGCATTGGCAAGCAAACAAGACAAACAACAGCAGCTGGATACGATCAGAGATATTCTTTCACAACAGCAGGACACTGTGGAAGCGACCGCAACACAGGTTGAAGAACTGAAGGCCAGTATTAAGGGTATAAAGGTTGAAAAGAAAGCAGACCTCGTTGAAACCCCGGTTGTAAATGAAGAACAATATCTGCTTGGTTTAAAAGTGGAAGGAAGCAGGATAGCTATCCTGCTTGATGCAAGCGCGTCAATGACAAACGAGAAACTAATCGACATCATAAAGACAAAAAGCGGTAACGTGAATGATAAAAAACAGGCCGCTAAATGGATAAGAACAAAAAATGTCGTGCAGTGGTTGCTGGCGCGCGTGCCAGAAGAAAGCGAGATAATGGTGTTTGCCTTTAATGAACGGGCGATAGCCCTCGGGCAGCCTGGCTGGCAACAAGCAGCAAAGCCCGGTGTGATAACGTCAATTATCGATAATATGAACGACCTTGTTCCGGAAGGCGCAACAAACCTGCAATCGGGTTTGCAGGCAGTAAATGATAAAAAACCAACTAATGTCTATATCGTAACTGATGGCTTGCCGACAAAAGGTGAATCTCGCTATAAGAGCCTGAACCCTTTTGCCAGTTGTGGTTCGCTAACAGGCACATCGAAAACGATTTCCGGAGAATGCAGGGTAAAACTATTCAGGCAAACATTACGAGACAGTAACGTGTTCGGTGCTGTAATTAATACAATTTTATTGCCTATTGAAGGTGACCCGGATGCTGTTAACGAATACTGGAACTGGACTGCCGCCACGGGTGGACTGTTAATCAGCCCAGCGAGCAACTGGCCGTGAAACGTAAGCAGAGAGAACTGAATATCTTCAATCTTTCTTTTCTGGATATTATTTCCTGTGGTTTTGGCGCAGTAGTTATGCTGGTATTAATCTCCAAAACAGGAGATGACATTGCCGTTGCCGGTAAGGAACAAATCACTGATTTACTCGGCATTTTGCTTAGACTCGAAAATAGCATCGCCAATATTCAACAAAGTATAAACAATCAAAAGACAGAAGCAGAAAAACTGGACTCCCGTAACGCAAGCCTTGCCCAGATAGCACAGGGTCTTGAGGACGAGATCAGGAAACAGCAGCGCGCACAGGAAGAGATGAAATCCAGCCTTGAAGGTCTTTCATTGGTTGAATCAACATTAAAACAGGCTTCTACACCAACAAGAAAAACAACATCGACTGAACGCGACGAAGAGGTGGGAGGTATTCCAGTAGACAGTGATTACGTGGTTTTTATTGTCGACACGTCTGGTAGCATGCAGCAGATCTGGCCAAAGGTATCTGCTCAGGTAATCAATGTATTAAATATTCATCCGCAGGTAAAAGGTTTTCAAATTTTAAACGACATGGGAAAATCGATTATATCTGGTTATGAAGGAAAATGGATTCCTGACACCGAAGGTAGACGAAATAGTGTCATTAAACGGTTTTCATCATGGACTGATTATTCCAACAGTAGTCCCGTCGAAGGAATTGAAACAGCCTTGAGGCGTTATGCAAAGCCCAATATATCAACATCAATTTATGTTTTTGGCGATGACTATACTGGCGCGTCTTATGATTCGATCATTGAAACAATCAGCAAGAGTAATCAATCTAAAATATCGGGTAAAAAACTGGCACGTATTCACGGCGTTGGATTTCGTTCAAGGGGCACTACTAACCGATTTGGTATTTTGATGAGAGAATTAACAAGGCGTAATAACGGTACGTACCTGGCATTGCCTTGAGGAAATGATGATACGCATTATTGTTCTGGCACTGATTGTAGCCCTGCTTGTATACATGTTTCGTCACCATGAGAAAGTGAAGGAAAATCTGTTATGGATAGTGGGTACATATGTAGTTGCTGTGTTGTTAATTGCGATGTTTGCCATAAAAAACATAATGGATGACAGCGAGCCTGTTTCTTCACGTGTGATGAACGAAAAGGATACTGTTGTTAGTACTGAACCGGTTATTAATGATGCTCCTGTCAGAAAAATAGATAGTACCGAACCTGTCAAATATACCAGTGGGGCAAGTTCTCTCGATGATTTTCTGTCTTCGACCTGTGTCGCAGTCGATGAGAGCGTTACAAAACCGGTAAAAATAAGTATAGAAACAATTGGCTATGCTGATATTAACGTTAGCATGGAAAAACTAGGTGAGTCTGTCTGGTACTTATATCGCATCCAGCAAATGCTACTGGATACAGACAATATGCCGGGGCTGGAATTAAATCTACGAATTTATCGTGAACTGGTTGCGTATGATCGATATCGGCAACAAAAACTATTGGCATTGCCTCACGATCAAACCGGATTTGTATTAGAAGATGAAAATATTGCCGTATCATTGATGCAGCAAGATAGTGATATGACGCTGAAAGCAGCATTGCACCAGGCCTACCATGTGTTATCACATGCGCTGTATGGCAACACCTTTCCATGGTTCCCGGAAGGTATGGCTTACTATTTCGAGAACCTGGAGGTCACTGATGAAATGCTCAGTTTGCCCGAAAATAAGGAATGGGTGCCGTTAATGACGGGAAGTTACAGTAAATTTAATGTCAACAGTATTGCACTAAGGGAATTGCTAACTCTATCACCTCGAATTTTTTATGATTCCAGAAAGGAACTTAACCTTGCCGCCGCTCATTCCTTTGTCAATTTTCTTCTAAATCATGATCCTGCAGGTTTTGTATTGATGCGTCGCTATATGCGACTGCTATCTCGTACCACGTGTAATAGACCCGAACCCGCGGCCGAATTTTTTGATCGTTACTACCCAGGGGGGCTTGAGGCGTTGGAGCAACAATGGCGTATGAAATCAGTGCCTGACAACCTGGTGATCAGGTATTTTTTTAAAGACAACAATTAAGCAGGGAAGTGAAGTTTACTAGCTGTCGTACTTAGCCATAATTGGCTAACGACAGGTCTTGTTTCTGCCAGCTTTTTTCGCTTTGTAGAGTAACTTGTCTGCTTCCTTGAGCGCAGTTTTAAGCGTTGCTGTTTTTTTGCTTATTTCGAGAAGACCAATACTGATTGTAAAGCGACAAATGTTGTCCTCAATTTTTAGTTCAAGATTAGCAATATGCTTACGCAGTCGTTCAGCAAATTGAAACGCGTCATCTGCATTTGTTTCCGGCATCAGAATTGAAAACTCTTCGCCCCCAATACGAGCAAACACATCCGAATCTCGGATCATTTTTTTTGTTTCTCTTGCAAACTGGTACAAGACCCTGTCACCAATATCATGTCCGTACCGATCGTTAAAGTTTTTGAACCTGTCAATGTCAATCATTAGCAGGCAAATCTTGTTACCGTAACGACGCGCTCTTTCCATTTCAGATTTGGCCTCGTCCTGAAATCCGCGCCTGTTGAGAATTCTTGTTAACGAATCCGTTCGAGCTATTATTTCAAGATCCTCGTTGGAATCCTCAAGGTTATTTTTCTCGAATATCAGTTCAAGGTGAGCTTCGATAATGCGGGAGAAATGAAATAGTAATTTCCGCTCTTCTTCCCTGTATTTACGTGGCTTTGTGTCCACAACACAAATGGTCCCAAATGGATCCTTGTCAGGCCAAAGCAAGGGGAAACCGAGATAGTTGATGAAGTCTGTTTTTTTTGCAATTTTCTTCCAGCATTTTTCTTTTCTGGCGTCGAGGATAAAAAGTGGTTCTGCATCAACCAGTACTTGCTTGCAATACACGCCATCATATAAGTTTGCCAGGTTCGCGCCGGGTTGTTCTCCGTGGGCTTCGCTGCCAAGGTTTTCTGCCAGTATTACAAAGCCGTCATCGTGATACAGCATGATTAGGCAGGAGGGTAAATCGAGGGTTTTGGCGAGACTGTTCAGAAAACCCTGCCATTCATCAAGATAATTAACTGGTATACCACATGCATTCTGTATTTCCAGCCGTTGTGCCGCCTGCCGATCACTGTCCATTTGTTCATTATACGATGCTGAACACGGGCTGTATGAGAATAAATGCTCGGATATATGCAGAATTTCCCGGAAATGTGAGCTAGTTGATAGACATCGTTTTTCAAACGAAAATAAAAATATTAAATATTATTAAATCAATAATATATTCGTCATGCTTAGTACTTTAGTATTAATCTTCCTATGTGTATTGTCACAATCTGGAAAGACAATTTTTATAAAATTGAACCAGTTCACAGTTTTTGGCTGTGTAAAGCAGTAAATGCGTTAAGGCTACTGCTATAGTTACAATATCTATCTAACCAGGCAGAGTTTTTGTGGAAAATACGATTACCAATAGTCAGCTATTTGCCAATAACGCTACAGCAAAATTCAATGCAAAATTGCAAAACCATCGAGCGATAGCTTTATCAGCCACCCTTGCTGCCATGGCCTTATGGGTAACGATGTTTTTACAGGTTGAAGTAACTGCTGAAGCGGCAGTAGCATCACAGTCTGAATCAACGTTTTTTACTAACGATACTACCAGGCCTGTGACGACGAATAATGTGGTTAAGGGTAACTACGCTTGTGGTAACCCCGAGCTAACAGAGGCTGATATTTTTTAAATTAACTACTGGCGCTATCTGCCTTAAGCGCTGATTTGAACTGGCTTGCAGGGCAACAGCTCTAAGAATGCCAGTGTTCTATTTCCATAGAATGGTGATTTAGCGGTCATCTGTGATAATACTGTTGTCTGTATAATCAAGAAAAAAGCACGTCCACACAGTCAACGGACAGGTAACCAATAATGCCAATCAAGTTGCTTATAGCTCAGACATTTCTGGTGCCTTATGCGTTAAGAGAACGCATAGCGATGGCAATACTTCTTCCATGTCTGCTTTCTATATTGATTGGTTCGTTTCAGACATTAATTAGCTTGAATCAAATTGAACCCTTGCAGGGCTGGAGCTGGATACTCTCTTTATTAAGCATTTTTGTTTATGTTTTGATTGCGATAAATGTGCACAGGATACTTCTCGTGGGGCTGAATTCCGTTCCAGTGCTTGGATTAATCAAGTGGACTAGACGCGAAACTATGTTTGTCGTCTGGACGTTGGTACTAATGCTAGTCAATATAGTGGTGTCTATACCAGTAGGGTTGCTTACAAGTCTGATGCTCAGCCCTTTGTATGATAAATTGCACTTCATCTCTATTATGTTCCTGGCGTTCATACCTGCATACCTCGCCTTTGCTTTGTTCAGTGCGAGACTATCTCCAATATTCGCCCATATCGCTGTCGATAATTATGAAGGCCTGAATCTTAACTGGGTGTGGAATCTTACCAGGGGTTATACGTGGCCGCTGATGGTCGTGGTCTCAATAGTTCCAATTCTTCCCTACGTCATGATGACAAGTCTATACAGTTATTTTTTTTGGTCTGAAATCAATCAAACAGTTGCATACGCAAATCACATATACATGTTAGGGGATTTATTTTTTTCGATATTAAGCTGTGTATTCACGGTATTTCTGGTTTCGTCTATTTCCGTAACCTATCGGTGGTTGATGGAAAATAACAGGACAATGGAAGAATGGAGCTCGTAGAATGAATGGTCGGGGTGACAGGATTTGAAACCATACTGTTTCCATTAATATCAATGAGTTGTGGTGTCGTATTGTCGGTCAGTTGCCTTAACTCCTCTTTTTTTGCTTGTATCGTTGTGTCGTTATCCGGTATCCAGCGACCGTAGATTTTCCGGATCATGCCCCAGTCCTTGTGCCCCATTTGGCTTGCTACCCACATAGGATGAAATCCCTGCGTCAGAACCGTCGAGGCAAACGTATGCCGCATCTGACAGGGTGGACGATATCTAACTGAGGTACGTTCTAGAATCCTGTCCCAGAAGCGTTTCAGGCGGTCACTGTTATTCCAAGGTTTATCCGTTACAGGATTATGGAAAACATGGCCTTTACCTTGCGTGAAAGCAAATTGAGCTTTCAAAGCTTCAAGGGCGGGGGGAAGTAGCTCAATATCCCTATTGCTATTGTCCGTTTTTAGCGTGTCTTTATTTCCGTAGCGGGTTCTGGCTTCTCGAATGAAGGCTCGGCCATTTGTTAAATCGACATTTTCCCATCTAAGCGCAATCAACTCAGAAATTCTGAGGCCGACCCAACAGTTGAAATTGAAAATATTGTGTAGTTGTCCTTCACAGGCTGACAGTATTTCTGCTCTCTCATTAGTAGTAAAGGGATCAGGCTCTTTGGTATTTATTTTAAGATTCTTGATCCGTTTAAGTGGGTTTTCATCAATTAGCCCGTCTTCATAAGCTTCATTGAAAATTGCGCGTAGAGGAATGAGTGCGTTGTTAATTGTCTTATTCTCTATTTCTAGTTCAGCCAACCACTCACGCACAATATTCGGTTTTAAGTCAGCTAGAGAATAATTACCAAAAGAGGGGATAAGATGATGCTCAATGATGCTGTAATAAAGTTTCCATGTGGTTGTTTGTGATGTTTTTCGTTTACGCTCGATCCATTGATTGAGTTTGTCCTTTATCAAAATATCTGTTCCTTTCCTAAACCGCTTTGATTTAGGGTAATCAGGAAAATATTGAGCAGGATTAAAAGTCCCCCTTGCTATTTCAACTTGTACTTCAGCAAGAATACTTTCTGCTGTTTTCCAATGTGCTTTTTTACTTGCTGATAAACCCTTAAGAGTAGGGCGGAAGCGTTCGCCTTGATAGGAAAACTCGAGGTATAAACTATCTTTGTTTTGCTTTATGCGGCCTTTCCCTCGATCCATTTCTCAATCTCCAATATGTTAAAAAATAAACGACCATTTGGGGCTTTTCGATAATGAATATCTAATCTCCATAGACCTTTTTTGACATAAGCATATATTGCTTGCTCAGTCATACCTGTTAACTCACAGAGCTTGTTTATTAATACCCATTTCATATTGCTTATTGTTTTTTGCCGTGTGTTTGAGTAGTCATAAGTGATGGCTCATCATCAATATAGATAGCTTCAAATTCCGTGTTGTAATCATCATTGCCAAGCTGTTTTTCCAATGCAGTTAAATTACGTGTATAGGCTTTGTAATAAGTGCCTCTTATACCCTCGTCGTAATAAAAGCTTATTTCTCTAGGTGGCTGTTTTCGATCATCAAACTGTGTGTCAAATTCTTCGCCTTTAACGCTGGGGAGAGAACTCTCCAAGTCTTCTAATGCAGTAGAGAGAAGATCATTAATTATCTGTGTCCTTGATTTTGTAGAATATATTTCCTCAAGGGCATAGATTTTGGCTGCTACGTGAACAGGTAGCCGAATAGAAATTTGTTTAGGAATCAATCGACTATTGTCAGGAGCCGACCAAATTTTATGTAAATCCGCAGATTTAATGTTATTTGACATTTGAATAAAACCTAATTGAAATTCATTTAAAATATAGTTCTTTTTTTTTCAGATATCAAGTACTGTTCACATACTAAAATCTATATTTAAAACAGCGAGTTAATTCTAATGGCTAAGAAAAAAGCAATAAAAAAGAAAACCGCTAAGAAGAAAGTTGGTAAGAAGAAAACCGCTAAGAAGAAGGTTGGTAAGAAGAAAACTGCTAGGAAGAAGGTTGGTAAGAAGAAAACCTCTAAGAAGAAAGCTGGTAAGAAGAAAACCGCTAAGAACAGCAATAAAAATATTACTAATACATCAGAAGATGAAGAAAGTAATGATCAGAGCAAATTTAGTTTTGGTGCAAAGCTTAAAGATTTCCTTACTCAAGCAGACGCATTGGCAGGGTCTATATCTCTTTCTTTAAAACCTCTACATGAGAAGCAAGAAGAAAAAGGGCAACAAATTGTTAGTTTTTTAGAAAACTGTTTAAGTACTCCCGACGAACAGGGAAAGCGCCATCTAAAGTTCGAAGAATCTGAAGCTCTCTTAATTATGAATAAAACGGATAATTTTCTTAAGCTCTATAACGCCCAAATTATCCTCCCACGTGCTTTTTTAGTTTCAGCTGTTAGTCAGTACGATGTTTTTTTAGCATCACTTATAAGAGACATATACACAGTTAAACCAGATATCCTATTGTCGTCTGAAAAGACATATTCTATTAAAGAGATAAATAATTATGCTGATATTGATGCCATAAAGTCAGATTTGATGGAAGAGATAATAGAGAAAAAACTAAGAGATGATCATAAGAGCCAAATTGACTGGATAAGAAAATCAGTGAAGTTAGAAATAGATATTCCTAGTAATGTATACCCTAGTTTTTTAGAGATAACGCAAAGGCGTAATTTATTTGTTCATTGGGATGGGGTAGTTAATAAATATTATTTGAATAACTGCGAAAAATTTGGATACGTGTTTCCAACTGAATTTAAAATTGGGGCGAAATTAGATGTTCAACCTGATTATTTCTTGGATGCTATACGTACGCTGTCTTTTGTTGCTATTTATCTTCAACAGATTTTATGGAGAAAATTACTGCCCCAAGAAATAGATGAAGCAAATAAGACAATGATTCAATGTTCTGTAGACTTTATTACTTCAGAACACTATGAACTTGCTAAATTAATCATAGAAATGCTTTTATCTAAAGAGTTTTCCAAAGACTTAACTTCAATGGAGAAGCTAATATGCCATATAAATATGGCCCAGATATATAAATGGCAAGACAAAAATGCCGAAATGGAAAATTATTTAAATGACCAAGACTTCTCTGGTTGTGGCACGGATTTTACTCTATGTATCGCTACGCTTAGAGAAGAATATAGGGATGTTTATAAAATAATGAAAACTTTACCGCCTAATACAATGATTTCTGATCAAGCATATAAAACGTGGCCTGTTTTCAGGAAATTACGACAAGAAGCAGATTTTAAGACCACATATAAGTCGATTTATGGAAAGGATTTTGAACCTTTGGAAATTGACGAGCCTTTTATTAAATCACTCATGCAGCAGGTTAAAGATATGGCACCAAATTAGAATCATAAACACAAAATATCTTCTGCATTCCAACCAACCCACAATAAAACCACTCCATCTGGCCCGAAGCCGTCTAGTACCCATGGCGATCTGTAAGAAAAACCACTTGTTCTATTTACCCACCATTCCCCATCTCTTTTGATATCATCTCCTATGTCTGAGCGTTCTCTTAACCACTTAGGCGCTCTCCAATATGAAAGCTTTATTCTGCTTACTCCATAAACACCATATACTCTTGCTCCATATGGCAGCGGTTTATCAGTACCTTTACTTGCATACTTAGCAATATACCCAACAGGGCGATACGCCCACTTTGCATTTGTCATTCCTTGTTTCCACCAGCCTTGTTTGTCTGGTAACGGAGGAGTTAATCCCTTGGGCAAAAATAAAACTAAATGATAATGAGGCTTTCCCTTTTTAGTCATTTCTAAAACCCATACACCTTTTATTTGCGTTCCTCTTCTACCACACCATTTTCGATAATTATCTATAAGCGAAGATATTTGTTTAGGCTCCCATTCTTCATCTTCTCGATATGTAAGTGTGATCATTGCAGCTCTGTACCTAAAGCCACTAGTTTGTAACTCTTCTTCAATAATTCTTGCGGCTGCGATTACTATTCTGCGCATTTTGGATAATCTGTTTCCTTTGCAAGTTACCCTTATTGGTTCTTGTGTCTTACTTGTTTCTAAAGAGACAAGCCCAGAAGCGGGCGGCGGCGCGGCGCGCGCGGTATCGCTTGCTTCGCCCGCCTGCGCCCTTACATCGTGCTGTTTAGAAGAGTTACCCACAAGTCCACAGGATGATTTGGGATACATAGCTACCCCCCCTCCGCATCCTGTGGATTTGTGGATAACTCGATGCAGACCAATGGATATCCATTAGCATCTATTATTTCTAAATATGATTCAGAGTACTTACGAAGGATTAGCCCTTGGGAATTGCCCCTCAGTTGCCATTCGATAGCCCATATTGGACTATCATGGAACAAAGCTAATGATGGTGGTGATTCGCTAAGACGCTGATATTCTTTAGTCTTAGATAGTTTTGAATGGTCTAGAGAAGTATTTGAAATGGTCGGGGTGACAGGATTTGAACCTACGACCCCCACGTCCCGAACGTGGTGCTCTACCAGGCTGAGCTACACCCCGAAAATGAAAATTATACAGTTTTAATACTGACGCTCTACTGAAAAACGAGCCAGGGCATAAAGTGCATCAAGGTACTGTGACTGCGGCAAATTCTCCAAAGCCTTGGTGGCTAGTTCCGCTTCCTCGTTGGCAATTCCTGCGGCGTAGTCCAGGGCGCCGGTGGATTCAATTGCCGCTTTAATACGAGCAATATTCTCTAGCCCACCATGCTCAATTGCTTCCTTGATGATGTCCGACTGATCGGAAGTGCCGTTCCACATTGCGTAAAGTAAAGGCAGCGTCGGTTTACCTTCACTCAGGTCATCACCAATATTTTTACCAAGCTCATCACTGGATGAGCTATAGTCAAGTACGTCATCAATTAACTGGAAAGCAGTGCCAAGATGTCGTCCGTAAGCAGCCATGGCCGCTTCTTCTTCAGCGCTCCTGTCCGAAATGACTGCACCCAGCTGGGCGGCCGCTTCAAACAGCTTGGCGGTCTTGTTCCTGATAACCGCGAGATATCGTTCTTTTGTCGTTTCGGGATCATGGCGATTGATTAATTGCTGCACTTCCCCCTCGGCGATGGTATTCGTTGCGTCTGACAGGATTGCCATGACCCGCATGGAGTCAATACCCACCATCATCTGGAAAGCACGCGAATAAACGAAATCACCAACCAGGACACTGGCTTCATTGCCCCAGCGCTGGTTGGCCGTCGCCTTGCCCCGGCGCAGTAGCGACGCATCGACAACGTCGTCATGTAACAGCGTTGCCGTGTGGATAAATTCAATGATGGCTGCCAATGGGTACTGTTTATCACTCTTGTGCCCAAAAACGCTGGCAGATAGAAGAACCAGGGCAGGTCTTAGCCGCTTTCCACCGCTATTAATAATGTAATGGCCGAGTTGGGCTATCAATTCCACATCCGAATACAGACTTTTCTCGATCAGGTCATTAACCCGGTTCATATCGTCTGCAATCAGGGCACGAATCTCGTCAATCCCAATTGTTATGGTCTGCTTGGCAGTTGCCTCGTCCTGGTACACGGTAATGCTTTCAGCCTATGTTATTGATTTTCAATGTAAATCAGCCTGAGATATAGCATGTGACTGATATTCCTCTGCGAATTCGATAATTTTATCATTCTTGGCTTGTCACCACCTGCTGAATTTCTTAGAATCTGCCCCCTTTATAACCCTGCACGGGTCGTGCAAGTAACGGAGAAACAACGATGTACGCGGTAATCAAGTCCGGTGGCAAGCAGTATAAGGTAGAACAGGGCGATAAGCTAAAAGTCGAAAAGCTTGCTTCTGATGAAGGTGACAGTGTCGAAATTTCAGAGGTGTTGATGATCGCTGATGGCGAAAATGTAACTGTCGGTACTCCTTACGTAGATGGTGCCAAGGTTACTGCCAAGGTTGAAAGTCACGGTCGTGGACCAAAAATCAAGATTGTAAAATTCCGTCGTCGCAAGCACCATCGTAAACAGATGGGTCATCGACAGGGCTATACAGAATTATCTATTACCAACATTGCAGCGAAGTAAGCATTAAACCGGAGTAAACAGATGGCACATAAGAAAGCAGGCGGTAGTACACGAAATGGCCGTGATTCAGAATCGAAACGCCTTGGCGTGAAAAAATACGGTGGCGAATCTGTTCAGGCTGGCAACATTATTATTCGTCAGCGTGGCACCAGGTATCATGCCGGCGTGAACACCGGTCTTGGTCATGACCACACCATATTTGCGACTGCCGAAGGCAAGGTTGAATTCAACCAGCGTGGCCCGAAAAACCGCACCTTTGTGGACGTGGTCGCGGGTTAGTCTAAATTGATAAGCACTTAAAAAACCCCGCCGATGGCGGGGTTTTTTATTTCCGGTGATATAAAGTAAATAATAAGCACATTTGTAACCAGGCAGTTTGTATTTACAACGAAGTATCAGGTTACGAGCAACAAAAACCAACATTATTCTCGTAGTACGAGGCACGCGTTTTTTGAGGAACGGAATTTATATACAAATAAATGAGTACCCCAGAAAGACAAGTAACGAAGTAATTCGGGAATACGGGAAGCGTTTTTATGAAGTTTGTGGACCATGCAACAATTAGAGTCGAAGCCGGCAAAGGTGGTGACGGTTGCCTGAGTTTTCGCCGTGAAAAATACATTGCCAAAGGTGGTCCGGATGGCGGTGATGGTGGCGATGGTGGCAGTGTCTACCTGGCAGTTGATGAAGGACTTAATACGCTCGTTGATTTCCGACACTTGCGCCTGTTTAGGGCCAAAAACGGTCAACCCGGTATGGGCAGGGATCGCATTGGCAAAAGTGCTGATGACCTCGTCATCAATGTTCCCTCCGGCACACTGGTTTTTGATGATGATACGGATGAACTCATTGGCGATCTGGTTAGTAAGGATGACACATTACTGGTGGCACAGGGCGGTTTTCATGGTTTGGGTAATGCGCGTTTCAAGAGCAGCGTTAATCGTGCCCCGAGAAAAACCACGCCAGGGTCGCCTGGTGAAGAGCGAAACCTCCGGCTTGAATTGCAAGTTCTGGCAGATGTCGGACTGCTGGGTTTACCGAATGCAGGTAAATCGAGTTTCATTCGCGCCGTTTCTGCTGCGACGCCAAAGGTAGCTGATTACCCCTTCACGACCATGTATCCCAGTCTCGGTGTTGTGCGTATCGATGCCAATAAGAGTTTTGTCGTCGCCGATATACCCGGGCTGATTGAAGGGGCGTCGGATGGTGCGGGATTGGGCATTGCTTTTTTGAGGCACCTGCGCAGGACAAACCTGCTGTTACATATTGTCGATGCCAGCCTGGATCCTGAAGACGTAATCAACAATATCAACGTCATAGTGGAAGAACTGAAACAGTTTGATGAAGCACTTTATACTAAACCCCGTTGGTTGGTCTTGAACAAGTGTGATGTCCTTCCAGAAGAATTAATTGATGAACTGGAAGAAGAAATAAGGTCCTCAATCGACCGAAATAGCGTCATTCACAGGATATCTGCCATTACCCGAACAGGCTGTCCGGAGTTAACGTATGCCATTCATGGCTGGATTGAATCACAGGAACAGGAAAGTGAGTAGTAATAGAGAAAAACTGAAGCAATCAAAACGGTGGGTAGTGAAGCTTGGCAGCGCGCTACTGACTGACAAGGGCTGTGGTTTAAAGCATGAACGACTGGATAGCTGGATTGCGCAAATCGCAGCACTGGATAAGCAGGGCATAGAAGTCGTGATTGTTTCATCCGGAGCCGTAGCAGAAGGGATCACGCGCCTGGGCTGGAAACAGAGACCGACCCAGGTACACCAGTTACAGGCTGCGGCGGCAGTAGGTCAAATGGGACTGATACAGGCCTATGAGTTCGGTTTTCAAAAATATGGTATGCATACGGCGCAGATATTGTTGACCCATGAGGATGTGGCCAATCGCGAACGCTATCTGAATGCGCGTACCAGTATTAATACACTGATTAGTCTTGGTGTTATTCCTATCATTAATGAAAATGATAGTGTCGCGACGGATGAAATTCGTTTTGGCGATAATGATACGCTGGCAGGCATGGTTGCGAACCTGATCGAGGCTGACGTGCTGGTGTTGCTAACGGATCAGAATGGATTGTACACGGCCGATCCGTCTAAGGATAAGAATGCCGCGCTTTTGCATGAAGTGAGTGTAGATGATGCCGAACTTGATAACTATGCCGGTGAAGGCGGTGTACTCGGTCGCGGGGGCATGCGTACCAAAATCAAGGCTGCCCGTATCGCCGCGCATTCAGGCACGCAAACGCTCATCGCTTCAGGAAATGAGGCGGATGTCATGCTGCGAATTGCCGCAGCCGAAACGATTGGAACGTTATTTGTTGGTAACGAGGTCACGGTCAATGCACGCCGACTCTGGCTGGCCGGACAGGGTAAGATGAAAGGTTCTGTGTCGGTAGATGACGGGGCAGTGAGAGCGTTAACAGAAAATAACAAGAGCTTGTTACCCGTGGGAATCAGGCAGGTTAATGGCGAATTTAACCGGGGCGAAGTGATTGCCTGCCTTGATATGAACGGTAAGGAGATAGCGCGCGGTCTGACTAACTACAATTCAAGCCAGGCAAAAACCATCATGGGGAAAACCAGCCAGGAGATCCTGGATTTACTCGGTAGCCTGGATGAAGATGAATTTATTCATCGTGATAATTTGTTGGTGAATTGATCGTCGCTCCGGGTTTGCTCGGCTCCTGCATCCATGCAGTCGTGTCCTCTCGCGACATACACTCCATCCATGGAGATTCTCCGGTTTTTTGCTCCTGCAAAACCGGGATACATTATGTCCGTGTAAATAAAAAAACCGGCGAATGCCGGTTTGTTTAAAATTAGAGTGCCTTGAGATGGCTGTTCAGTCTTGATTTATGACGTGCAGCCTTATTCTTGTGAATAATGCCCTTGCTAGCCATTGCATCAATTACAGGCACGGCTGCCTGGTATGCGGTCTGCGCTGCTTCCTTGTCGTTGGCCGCGATGGCATTGACGACTTTCTTGATATGGGTGCGCAGATAAGAGCGCTGGCTGGCGTTATGGGAACGCAGTTTTACAGCCTGTCTCGCGCGTTTCTTTGCTGATGCAATATTTGCCACACTAAACTCCTGATTTCGTTCTTGAAAGGCGCGGTATGATGCGGATATTGCTGCGATTTGTCAATGCTTTCGAAAGACTGTGGTATGCTAGCTCAGAGGTCGATAATCGCAATATAAAACAATGGGATAGCGGCTAAAGCTTGACTTAAAATGAACGCATGCTGGAGACTGCGAAAGCAAAAATGTTGAAATCCACTATTACCGTAGGGGGCATGACCTCGATCTCGCGTGTATTCGGTCTGATCCGTGACATCGTCATTGCCCGTCTGTTCGGCGCCGGGCTGGGGGTGGATGTTTTTATCGTTGCCTTCCGTATCCCCAATTTTCTACGCAGGTTGTTTGCCGAGGGCGGCTTTCAGCAGGCCTTTGTGCCGGTGCTGGCCGAATACAAGGAGCAGCGTAGCGAAGAGCAGGTAAAGGCGCTGATAGACCAGACAGCCGCAACTCTGGGCCTCGTGTTGTTTGTCGTTTCCGCTGTTGGTGTCGCCATCAGTCCGGTGCTGATTTCAATATTCGCTCCGGGTTTTATCGGTGACAACGCCAAGCACGCACTGGCCAGTGACATGCTGCGTATTACCTTTCCCTATATCCTGTTTATCTCGCTGACGGCATTTGCTGGCAGTATTTTGAATACCTATAAGCAATTCGCGGTGCCGGCATTTACACCCGTTATTCTCAATCTGTCATTGATTGGCTGTGCTATTTTTTTATCACCACAAATGAGTGAACCGGTTACCGCGCTGGCATGGGGCGTGTTCATTGCCGGGATTGCTCAACTACTATTCCAGTTACCGTTCCTGGTAAGGCTCAGGAAATTTCCCGTACCGGGTTTGAACCGCGACAGGGAAGGCGTGAAGCGCATCTTCAAACTACTAGTACCGGTGCTGTTCGCCGTATCCATTGTGCAGATCAATCTGTTGGTCGATACGTTAATTGCGTCTTTCCTGCAGACCGGTAGTATTTCATGGCTATATTTTTCTGACCGCCTGGTAGAGTTTCCCCTTGGGGTGTTTGGTATAGCCCTGGCCACGGTCATCTTGCCCAACCTGTCAGAAAAACATGCGCAGGGTTCCAGCCATGGATTTTCCAACATGCTGGATTGGGCATTGCGCTGGGTATTCCTCATCGCCTTGCCGGCTGCCGTAGGGCTGGCCGTTTTAGCGGGGCCTTTACTCACGACCCTGTTTCAATACGATGAGTTCATGCCCAATGACGTACTAATGGCAAGGCAAAGCCTCGTTGCCTACGCGGTTGGGCTTCCCGCGTTCATCTGCATAAAGATTCTTGCCAGTGGCTTCTTCTCACGCCAGGATACAAAAACCCCGGTCAAGATTGGCGCTATTGCCATGCTGGCCAATATTGTTTTCAATCTGGTATTGGTTTTTCCGTTGGCACACGCAGGGCTGGCACTGGCAACCTCATTATCAGCGATGCTGCAGGCCTTTCTCCTGTATCGCATTCTCAAACGTGACAAGGTCTACCGCTCAAACCCGGGTTGGATACGTTATCTGGGCAAGGTGCTGACGGGTGTGATTATTATGGGCGCAGTGGTTTTATATGGTGCCGGCGGGGTTGCCAACTGGTTTGACTACGCCTTGCTGCAACGTATTGGCAACCTTGCGCTATGGGTTGTCGCGGGCATGTCCATTTATTTTGTGATCATGTTTGCTTTCGGCATCCGTCTTCGTGACATGACAGCACCGACGCGATCGGTATAATTCAGCACTTTGCCTTGACGATGGAATTCATACGCGGTTTGGTCAATTTACCCGGCAAGCGCCAGCCCTGTGCGGCGACGATCGGTAATTTTGATGGCGTACATCTGGGACACCAGGCGGTACTGGATCAGTTAAAAGAATATGCAACCAGCTCGGGCTTGCCGTCGACGGTATTGATTTTTGAACCCCAGCCTATCGAGTTCTTTGCGCCTGATAGCGCACCATCAAGGTTAACGCGCTTGAGGGAAAAGCTGCAGGAGTTTCAACAGCACGGTGTCGACAGGATAGTGTGCTTGAAGTTTAATCGCGAGATAGCGAATCTTTCAGTAGATGAATTCGTCCGGCAAATACTTGTCGATGGGCTGCATGTTAAACAGTTGATGATCGGTGATGATTTTCGCTTTGCTAAAAACCGCGAAGGTGATTTTCATAGTCTGCAGGTGGCCGGGCTAGAACATGGCTTTGATGTGAATATGATGCAGTCTTATAACATAGATAACGAACGCATCAGCAGTACATTAATAAGGAAGGCGCTGGCCGAAGGCGATATTGAAAAAGCCAATCGTATGCTTGGCCGACCTTATCGCATTAGTGGACGCGTGGTTCATGGTGACAAACGAGGACGTAAACTGGGGTTTGCAACGGCCAATATTGAGCTCAAGCGTTACCTGTCGCCGGTGTCCGGAATTTTTTCCGGAAGGGTTTTCGGTGTGGATGAACAGGCGCTTGATGCTGTTATCTATGTAGGTTCGCGTCCCGTATACAAGGGCACCCGGGTAATACTCGAAGTTCACATACTGGATTTTAATAGTGATATCTATGGCGAACAGATTCAGGTGGAATTCCTGGAAAAGTTACGCGGTGAAGGAAATATAGAGTCTGAAGCAGAACTGATAGAACAGATGCAGAGAGATATACAAAACGCACGCATAAGTTTAAAGAACAACCCAGTGCAACAAACAATAATTTAAAGAAGCATGACAACATATAAAGATACGTTAAATTTGCCGAAAACCGCCTTCCCGATGAAGGCTAACCTGGCGCAGCGCGAACCCGAAATTCTCAAGCAGTGGCAACAGGAAGGACTGTATGAGCATATTCGTGCACAGCGTAGGGATAAACCGCTGTATATCCTGCACGATGGACCTCCTTATGCGAATGGTGATATCCATATCGGTCACGCTGTAAACAAAATCCTGAAAGACATCATCGTCAAGTCGCAAACCCTGAACGGGTTTAATGCGCCTTATGTGCCTGGTTGGGACTGTCATGGTCTGCCAATTGAATTACAGGTTGAAAAGAAAGTTGGCAAGGCAGGTGTCAAGGTGGATGCGAAAACGTTTCGCAATGCCTGCCGCGATTATGCGATGAAACAGGTAGACAAGCAGCGCACAGACTTTATCAGGCTGGGTGTGCTCGGTGATTGGGACAAGCCGTACCTGACCATGGACTTCAATACCGAGGCCAACATTGTTCGCGCACTTGGCAAGATCATCTCGGCAGGGCATCTGCACAAGGGTTTCAAGCCTGTGCACTGGTGTACCGACTGTGGTTCGGCATTGGCCGAGGCCGAGGTGGAATATGAGGACAAACAGTCGCCTGCAATCGATGTGCGTTTTCCATTTGTTGACAACGAAGCGATCGCCAAAGCGTTTTCTATTGATAACCCGGGCACCACGATAGCAATCGTTATCTGGACCACTACGCCATGGACTCTGCCGGCTAACCAGGCAGTATCCATTCATCCGGATTACAAGTATGTGCTCTTGAAAACCGGTAACGAGTGCCTGGTATTGGCTGAAAGATTATATGAACAGGTAGTGTCGCGCGCAGCTATCGAAAATTATGAAATACTGGCTGAGTGTGAAGGGGCTGCGCTGGAAAATCTCATGCTTCAACATCCTTTTTATAATCGCCAGGTACCTGTGATACTCGGCGAGCATGTGACGCTTGAGGCAGGCACCGGTGCTGTGCATACCGCACCCGGCCACGGCCAGGATGACTATGTAGTAGGTCAAAAATACAACCTGCCCGTCGATAACCCTGTTGGTAGTAATGGTTGTTTTTTACCTGACACTGAATTGTTTGCCGGCGAACATGTGTTCAAGGCCAATGCAAAGGTAATCGAGGTACTTGAAGAGAAAGAGATGCTGTTGCACCAGGAACAGTTTGTCCATAGCTACCCACATTGCTGGCGACATAAAACACCTATTATCTTTCGTGCGACACCGCAGTGGTTTATCAGCATGGATGCCAATGGTTTACGTGAGCAAGCACAGGCTTCGATACGTAATGTCAACTGGAAGCCCGGCTGGGGTGAGGAACGCATCTACGGCATGATCGAAAACCGGCCAGACTGGTGTATTTCACGACAACGAACCTGGGGCGTGCCAATCGCCGTGTTTATCCATAATGAAACACAGGATTTGCATCCGGATAGTGCTGACTTGATAGAAAAGGTAGCACAAAAAATTGAACAGGAAGGTATCGACGCATGGTTCGAACTTGATGCCAAAGAGTTGCTTGGTGATGACGCGGATAGTTATAGCAAGGTTACTGACACGCTTGATGTCTGGTTTGATTCTGGCGTAACACACGACACGGTCTTGCAGGCGGACGAAAGATTGCAGTTTCCTGCCGATCTTTATCTTGAAGGATCGGATCAACATCGTGGCTGGTTCCAGTCCTCGTTATTGACGTCGGTCGCGATAAACAACGGCGATGACCCCTATAAGAACGTCGTAACCCACGGTTTTACTGTTGATGCAAAGGGCATGAAGATGTCCAAGTCCAGAGGTAACGTTGTTGCGCCACAAAAGGTCATGAACATGCTCGGGGCAGACATCCTGCGCCTGTGGGTTGCGGCAACTGATTATAGAACCGAGATGAGCGTCTCCGATGAGATTCTGAAGCGTATGGCCGATGCCTATCGCCGTTTTCGCAATACGGCACGTTACCTGTTATCTAACCTTGAAGGATTTGAGCCTGCGCAAAACATGGTGGCCTATGAGGACATGCTGGAGCTCGACAAGTGGGCAGTAGAACACGCACATCGATTGCAAAAGCAGATCGTAAAAGACTACAACGAGTTAGACTTCCATATGATCTACCAGGCGCTACATCAATTTTGCGTGGTCGATATGGGCGGCTTTTACCTTGATATAGTTAAGGATAGGCAATACACCACTGGCAGCGACAGCCTGGCCAGACGGTCAACCCAAACTGCAATGTATCATCTTGTTGAAATGCTTTGCCGCTGGTTTGCGCCCATTATGAGTTTTACCGCCGATGAAATCTGGAAATTTATTCCTGGTGAGCGAGGTGCGTCCGTCTTTCTTGAAGAGTGGTATACACCCGAAATAGATGAAGCGAGCGCTGAACAAAGAAGACAGTACTGGGAAGCCATGATCCCGATTCGTGATGAAGTTAATAAACAACTTGAGAAACTGCGCGTGGAAAAAACGATAGGCTCAGCACTGGATGCCGAGGTCACGCTTTACTGTGATGAAGCTATTCATGATCAGTTGGTTAAAATCGGAGATGAACTGCGCTTTGTGATGATGACTTCTTATGCGACGCTCAAGCCTCTTGCGGAACAAAACAGTGATGCAATGGCAACGGAGATCGATGGGCTTGCAGTCGGTGTTATTCCGAGTGAAAAGAAAAAGTGTGTTCGTTGTTGGCACCGCCGCGATGATGTCGGTACTTTCGCCGCGCATCCTGAACTATGTGGTCGCTGTATTGAAAACATTGAGGGTAAGGGTGAAACCAGGCTTTATGCCTGAGCACGCCGGTAACAATCATGAAGAAATGGCTTGGTTTGTCTGCGCTGGTCATCGTCCTTGACCAGCTAACCAAGCTCATCGCCGTGCAGTCACTGGTTCTATATCAGGCCGTACCGGTGTTTCCAGGGTTTAACCTGACATTGATGCACAATACCGGTGCGGCCTTTAGCTTCCTGAGCGATGCCGGTGGCTGGCAACGCTGGTTTTTTATCGTCCTGGCAGCAGGAATCAGTATCTTTATTGTGATCTGGATGAAGGGACTTGACGCCAGTAAGCACTGGTTATTGTTGGCATTAGCCATGGTACTTGGTGGCGCCATAGGTAATGTCATAGACCGTATTTATCTTGGCTATGTGATTGATTTTATTGAAGTCTATTACAGTGAATACTATTGGCCCGCCTTCAATATTGCTGATTCGGCAATCACAGTCGGCGCCATAATGTTGATCATTGACGCAATTTGGCTAAATCAGTCCGAGAATGACAGTCGCTAACTTGCTATACTTCGACCAAATTTTGAACCTGTAAGGATTAATTCATGCAAATATTACTCGCTAATCCACGCGGCTTTTGTGCCGGCGTTGACCGGGCAATAGAAATTGTAGAGCGCGCGCTGGAGTTGTTTGGTGCCCCGGTCTATGTCAGACACGAAGTCGTACATAATAAATATGTCGTCCACTCATTACGTGAGAAAGGCGCTGTGTTTGTGGAAGAGTTGGACGAGGTGCCAGATAACTCAACCGTTATCTTCAGTGCGCACGGTGTTGCCAAGGCCGTTCGCGAGGAAGCACAACGCCGTGAACTGCGAGTATTCGATGCTATTTGCCCACTGGTAACCAAGGTGCATATGGAAGTAGGGAAGTACCAGAACGAAGAGCGGGAATGCATTTTAATTGGTCACGAAGGCCACCCTGAAGTGGAAGGCACGGTTGGCCAATATCGAACCAAGAGTGGCAGGGGCGGTATGTACCTGGTTGAGTCAGTAGAAGATGTGATGAAACTGGAAGTAAAGAACCCGGACTTTCTGGCCTATGTTACCCAAACCACGCTTTCCATGGACGATACGGCAGAGGTCATTGATGCCTTGCGACAGCGCTTTCCGAATATTGAAGGCCCCAAGAAAGATGACATTTGTTATGCAACACAAAACCGCCAGGATGCGGTCAAGAACCTGGTGCCGCAGTGTGACTTGATTCTGGTTGTGGGATCACCAAACAGCTCCAACTCCACGCGTTTGAAGGAAATCTCCCAGAAAAAAGGCGTACCTGCTTACCTGATCGATAATGCGTCTGAAATTAAAGACGAATGGCTTGAAGGTAAACAAAACGTTGGTCTTACTGCGGGCGCGTCAGCACCGGAAGTACTGGTTGAAGAAGTGATTGCACGCCTGAAAGACAAGGGCGCCAAACTTGTCGAGGAAGCGCCGGGCATACAGGAAAAGGTGGTATTTTCTCTGCCTAGGGAGTTAATGCAACAAAAACGTTCTGCCTGATTTCGTTCAGGATTCCTCGTCTTCCCGGAAACCGGCTTTTTCAAGGGCCTCAAGAAAGCTGCTACGGCTGTATCCTGTAAGTACTTGATCACCGATAATCGTCGTTGGTACTTTTAAACCGCCGGCGATATCCGTGAGTTCATTTTGCAGTTCCAGATTGCCGTCGACGTCTTTCTCCGTGATCACTACATTTCTTGCTGAAAGAAATTCCTTAACCTGTTCGCAGGATTCACATTCAGGTATCAGGTACAACGTCGCTTCTATACTTACCTTATCTTCATTGCCAGCACCGCCGCCTGTGCTAAAGCGCTTTGCCGAGACCTCAGTCGTGCCGGGTGGGCAGGTTTTTTGAAAGGTACGGTTACCGTCCACATCAAGACATTCAACAATTTTGACGCCAGCAGTCGCGCTGAATGGCAGCAAAATGAGTAATGAGAAGCAGGTGTATGTCAGGGCGGATTTCATAACGAACCTCGCAATTCAGTCGATAATTGTGAATTAAAGCGCATAAATGACGTCTAATCAAATGATTACATTCAATTTATGAATCAGTATACTAATTTATTACTCGTCGCCTATCTGGGTTTATGCTATGAACAAAATCAAACTGTTACAGTCGCTGGTAGTAGTTATGAGCTTGTCACTGGTCTTCGGTGTGCAGGCCAGAATGTATAAATGGGTTGATGAAGACGGGGTAACCCAGTACACCCAAACGCCACCTCCTGGCGAAATCGAAGCAAAAACAATCGAGGTGGAAAAAGGTCCTGCGCCGGCTTCGGCAGCCAGCAAGGATAAATCTGTGTTACAGAACACCGTGAAGAAAGAAGAAAAAGAACAGGCTGCAGCGGAAGATACCATAAGCGACGCCGAATATGAGGCCCAGGTGCAAAAGGCATGCGAATCTGCACGTAAGAGTTTACTGAGCTATCAGCGCAATCGCGTTAATCTCGTGGATAAAGACGGTAACGTACGTGTAGCAGGTGAAGAAGAACGTCAGGCCGGGTTAAAAGCAGCCGAACAGGCAATCAAGAAATACTGCAAATAACTTTCCGCTAGCCCGCTGTTGCTGTCGACGTGTCAGTGGGCACCATGTCGTAGGCTTTTTTCAAGACTTCGATAATTAACTGACCGCGAGGTGTATCTTTGTGTTTGTTGGCCAGTTCGATCAATGCATCCCTGGCTGGTTCGTTGTTCATTAGTGCCAATGAAGTAATCGCGCTTTGCGACACATAAATATTATCCCCATTCACCATTTCGGTCAGGTAATCAACATCAACCGGATCCTGGTTTAGTCCCAGCGCCACAACCACCTGGGCACGATGAAACTCATGTTCATCATACTTATGTTCGCGGATGAATGCCCGGTACTCCTGCGTATCAAACACTTTAATTCGATTAATGGTGCTGGCGACCGCGATTCTAACCGGTGTTTGCTGAAGCTTATCCCAGTTCAATTCAGGGTAGGCGTCCTGGTCCATTTCCCATACTGCTTTTAGCATGTTTGTCACGCCGCGTAACCAGCGCATGGAATACAGCGCATGAACAACGTTGACCAGTTCACCGACATCGTCTGATTTGAGCGCCGTTTTGACCTGATTGAAATTGGCCTGGCCGTAAACAATGAGCCGATAAAGTTGTTGAAACTCGGATTCATCACGCGTTGTTGCAGGCTTGCCAGTCGAAGATGAAGAGGGTTGTGTAACTGGTTTGACAGCATCTGTTTCTATCGATTTCACATCGACAGTTTCGTTGGCCGTTTGCTTAGTGGGTGTCTTGTCTTCCGAGCAGGCGGTGAGTAATGATGACGCAACGATAACCAGTGCGGCAGTAAGTAAAGATTGCTTCATGCCTGCTAACTATACGTATTATCTGCCCCAGCAATCATCCACTGAACCGCTGCCGGTCACACCCTTGGTGCCGTTTGACTGCAGCGTCAGGCTGCCACAGTCGGCATCGACAAATGTCTGTGGAGCCGCAGTGATAGTGAATGTCTGGAAGGTGCCTGATGTTGTCAGCGTTAACGTGTAGTGACCGTTTTCAGAAGTGGTGATCACGCTTGCTGCGGGCGGAAAGGTATTTGCTGCCAGTGCATAGCGATTGTTGTCAGAATAAAATCGCTCAAGCCTTGCTGCCGCATCCATCAATGCAGCTCGTGCTTCTGAACGCTTACCGCGTTCGACATACTTTGTGTATGAAGGGTAGGCAATGCCTCCCAGGATGCCGATTATCGCCACGACAATCATTAACTCGATCAGCGTGATCCCCAGTTGTTTGCTGTGCCTGACCATGTTTTTATCTCCGTTTCGTTTGCCCTAGATGTTACTGCAAATACTAGCAGGATTATATATAACCGGAACCGCGTGCGCGGTTCCGGTAATCATTACAGCTACTTAAGACTAACCTAGCCTTCTTCGTACCAGTAGGTGCGGAAGCGTGGTAAGCCTGCCAGTGTACCCAGTTGGGTCGCACCACCTTCAACACCCACGATGCCGACAATACCTTCCTTGGTAAAGATAGGTACGACGTCAGATGGAATACCGCCACCCAGTGCCTGCTTACGGTCGGCCACCGCATCAAGGCCTGATGCATTCCAGTCCAGCGTTGCCCGTGTAGAAAGTATGTCGAACTGGTAAGCAAAACCGCCACCAATATTTGCCGCACAGGCATCCACATCGTTGCTTGCATCCGGTGAATAGGTCGTGAACAGTACCGTTCCCGCCAGCGTCAGCGCCGCCGACAGTACCTTTTCACCGGCTTCGTTACCGTTAGCGGTATAGAAATCGTAGTACCATCCGTAAGAGGCATCGACAGTAGTGCTGTTTTCATCCAGCAGCGTGGTAGAAACATCGATCAAATCACCCAGCGTGGTGTGATTGATTGGCGTGCTCCCGGAACGCGGATAGTCGTCAGCCAGGTTATCCGCATTACCATCAACCATTGTATTGGTGGTGTAATCACGCAAGGCGTAAAAACGATCCTGCGTGATAGCGTTTAATGGATTCGCGCGGTTACCGGAGCCTATTAGTACATAGTCGTACTCGTTATTGGCCGCCTCGGCATACAGGGTATCTTTCACCTGTACTACTGATGGTGGCTCGAAGAAACGGCGTTCCTGCTCCTCGGTGCCCTGGGTAGAGATGGCGGCCAGTCGCCCTACTACCGAACTGCCTTCAGGCGAAGCGGCCGCCGGGTTTACGTCCGGGGCAAGGTCAACACGCCATACCTGGCCACCGGTATCACCGACGTAGATACGGTCCTGAATTCCGTCGCCATCACTATCCAGCAGCGTAACGCGTGACGGTATCGAGTACAGCATCTCTGCTACCTCAATATCTGCGCCCGAGCCGGGTCCGCCGATAGAGAAGATAAGTGAGCCATCGGTCGGGTCGGCGATAAAGATCATGTTACCGTTATTGGGGTTGGCCGCATCCGTACCGAAGTCGGTATCCAGCGCGGTATCGTAACCGCCACCAAACACCATGACACGTTGCGAACTGGAAGTATTGATCTTGATAGTGCCCAGTACAGGCCGGGAAAAGGTCAACGCCAATCGGGCATAGTCACCGCTACCGCCCTCGATACGCCACAGGAAGCGGGGTGTAATCTGTTGTGCGGTACTCGAAACATTAGCACTAACGTCCAAGGCGTAGATGTTACTGCCACCACGACGCATGGCCGCGATGATATGCACATAGTCACCGTCGCCGGTTTCGATGCTACCGTCGCCATCCACGTCGAGTTGGTTGATGACGGGCGTAATATCCATGCCATAAAGGTGGTTACCCTCGGCATCTGCGTATACTGCCTGCTGATTATTCAACAGTTCCTGCGGCATAAACGACCATTCTTCTATACCGCTGTTATCAGCCGCATTCACAAAGTGCAGTGACCCATCGTTAGAACCGTATACCAGTTTGTCATAGAACAGGTCGATAACATTGTCCGCATCGGTGTCGGCACCACCATAGGTGATGATCGACGGAGAACTGTGCAACACGTCGTTAACCGTCCAGCGTGTGTCATCATCCACATCGGTTTCGTTATCGATGAGCACCTTGCCCAGCATCCACAGCATGCGGTCTTCACAGTCGGAACCGCCCGTTGTCGATGGCGTTGGGCACACTGCCGTCCTGACGGTTCCCAGGGTGGGGTCATCCCAGTTGGTGGAGGTAATCTTGTAACCTGCGCCGCTGAGCAGCGTGCCTGTTGCCGGGGCTACACCGCTTGCCGTGGTTTCGGTATAGATAATCCTGTTGGTAAAGTCATCAAATTCGGCACCGGTACCACCCGCCGTGGTTGTCAAACCATCTACCGCACCGGACCAGAAGCTCTGGGCGGTATCCTTGAAGCGGTTTGTTACCTCGTCGATGGCAAGTCCTGAAGTCTGATCGAGGATCGAACCAAGCGTACAGTCTTCTGTGCCGTCACCATCCGGATCTGATTCAATACAAACCTTGTATTTTTTCACATTACCGTCCCAGGCCGCGTTCAGTTCCGGCGTAAACAGACCAAAATATACTTCGTCACGACTCAATAAGCGGTTGAACGCGTTGGTCGCGAGCGATGGTGCTACGAACGAGGTCGGGTCTGATTTCACATCAGTAAGAATGGTTTCAAATACATTGACCAAATCGGAAGCTGTTGTTGCTTCAAAGAACTCACCACCGGCATTCTCCGCCATGTCTTCGACGAAAGGATCAGTAAAGTTAAAGCCAACGGTATAGGTATTAACCGTTTGATCGTTGTCTAATGTCGAGGACTGGTCGTTCTTAAACATGAACTCGGCCAGGTCAATCGCGCAGCGTTCAGAAGTGGTTAGTGAGCCACCCTCTGAATCCTGGGTGCGGCACTGTCCATCTCCGTCACCATCTCCGTCAACATCGACACCAAAGTCGCCGCTACCAAACTCGGATTCTATGGTGGATTCCATGTTGGCAGAGTTGGCCTGACCGTCTGTTAGCAGGATCTGGTAGTTAGCTGCACAGCTCAGTTCGGAATCAAATGGGCTAATGTAGTCCGGTGTCCCCGTGATGCGCTGATTGACGCAGTCAGAGTCATCCTGGTTATCTGCTGGACATCCAGCTGGTTCGAACACACCAAAGTTCGGGTTGGTAGTGGTATCCGCTCCGCTACAGCTACCGGGTCCGTCACAGTAAGTGCCTGGATGGCTGATGCGTGAGAAACGATCGCCATCTCGCACATCACCGTAGACGATTTCTTCACCGCGCCAATACTTGGCCGCTTCGTAAATCACCTCTGTGATTGGCGTCCAGCCACGGGTCGGTAAGTCATCGACCAGTTCGATTAATTTTTCGCGAACTGTCTTGATCGGACTGTATCCCGCAGAAGATTGATAGGTGATGCTCAAGCGTGGGGCACGAGTCGGGCTGTCATTGTAAGTACGACCGCGTCGGTTTGGCCCCGTGGTTTCCATGATGAACGCCATGGCATTGCCCTCGTTCCAACCACCGCGATTCACGATCTCCTGCACAATAGACGATAAATCTGGAGATTCGTAAACAATGTTCTGGGTCCAATCGGTGGGTTCCCACAGTACGGTCGCTGTCGTCTTCGGACGAGAGTTCACGTTACCGTAGGAATTAGGGTTGTCGTTCGCTTCACCAAAAATATTGATATCGGTGCTGGCACCGGTGTCATCACGTCGCGCGGTGATAGAGATGCGAGCGTCAAGAATGGTCGCACCCTGAGGAATATCCAGGTTGCGGAAGCGCAGACCAATGTTATTACCAGGTTCAAAATCTAACTGGCTACCACCGGTACCGGAGTTTTCTACGTCATCGACACCCGTAGCAATCTGCGCATTATCGGTCGCGACGATACAACCGAGGGTGCCGGTTCTGTCATAAGTCACTTGCAATTCTGCAGATCGACCACTATCACCTTCGAAGCTGTAAAACTCTTTACCTCCGCCAAACAATTCATATTGGACGATAAGAGATAATGCGTTGCCGCCACACCATCCAGGTCTGTTCACTACTTCCTGAATTACGTCAGTTAAGTCATCACCAAAGCAATTGCCATTGTCACAACTGGTAATTGGCTGATCGGCGGTGGTTGCTGGAAGTTCCCAGTCGGCTTCCTTTGTCGTTCTTAGTCTACTCGTGATGTCTTCATCTGCATTGGTAAATGGTAGTGAATCATCTGCTGCTTCAGCACCAATACCAATTTCAACGCCAGTACCGTTGTTTTGAACGCCGTCGGGCGCCTCGGGATCGGTTACAGTCGGTGTAAGAACCAGTTTTGCTTCAAGAACTGTGGCGCCCTGAGGAATTCGTACATCCTGGAAACGTAAGCCAACGGTCTGTGTCGCCGGTGTTGCTGCACCAGTTACATAATTGATAACCAGTTGCGGTGCTTCAGCAGCGCTAGTCTCGAAGCTGTCAAAGGTACCACCACAACCGGATGTACACTGATAAAACAAACACATTGAGTTACCGGCGTTGCCAGCACCCGTGTCGACCAGGTCTTGTATAAGTTGAGTCAGGTCACCTCCGGTATCTTCAATGGTAAAAGTGTTACCGGAGATATTGATATCAGATGATACGACCGTTTGTCCTATAGGGTTTGCAGCGAGACGTGTAGAAATGTCGCTGCCAGCACCATCAACATACGCACCGCAATTGGCAACGTATTCTCCATAAAGATTGGCTCTGCCGCCAGTGGCAGGTACGCCAAAGTTCTCGGTAAGTATAAACTGGGCACTCGTAATTGTTGCACCAGTAAGATCTGGCAGGCCAGTGTAACGGGCGCCTTGAAGCGCGCCGTCATTGTAAAAGGGTGCATTAGTGTTTACAAAACCGCCTAGCTCATCCGCATCATCAGCAGTAGCTGCCACTAGTACATCTGCATTGCCGGTAACAGGCGGTAATTGGTTCATATTTAATACGGCATCATTAATTGTGACTTTGTCATCATCAGCGCCACTCGTGAATTCCTCTGCGTCATCAAAACCATCAATAACCGAGATAGCCAGGGCCTGTTGTGAATCATCAGGTTCAGAGGGAATCGAGAAAGCCGGGTCATCAATACCCGCGATTGGGAATACGATTGCGCCACCATCGTTATTAGTAAAACGCATTAGCCCCATGTTGACGTCTTGTACATCGCCAATGATGGAGCGCATCGCTTCTTTCATTAGTTCCATGCGAGTTTTACCTGTGCCCGATACGGTGGCATCCATACTTCCTGAAGTATCAAGTATTAATAATACATTTGGCAGGATAGCGTTACTCTGGTTGCCAGTAGCGCTACCGGAACTGAAATATATTTCGGTGTCGTCCGCACGGCTAATACCACTGCTGAAAGTTAATGCGAACAGCGTAAGGAAAAGCGTTGTTCGTTGAGATAAAAGTCTAAACATGGTTTTATCCTCGAAAAATATCAATTCTGGGTTACTTGCAAGCTATGATCGCCGCGTTCTGTAAATCCATTCCTGCCTGGCAAACTTTGTCCCTGTCAGAAACCGGGTAGGCGCAGACCTCGACGATTTTTGGTGCAACAGGTCTGGGATTGACCCTGGCCCGTTGCACATCCTGGTTAACAGGCTCGATATCCGCTTCATTGATGTTAAAACGAATAGTGACACTGGCCATATTTCCATCAGGACATGCCACCGAGTAATAACGCGTGTCAAAGTCCATGCCTTTGTCATAAATCTGTGGTTTGTCGGCAGCAATAATATTTGCCGAGAACAGGTATGCTGCCGTCAAAGTAATCGTGTTAAGTGTTTTCATGATTCACTCCTGAAAATAGTAATCTTATGCGCCATCATCGCGGCCTACCTGGTAGGCGCCCTGTGTCATGGTGGTCGAAACATTCGATGTGGTTGTAGAAGTGGCCGATAATGCAAAATGATAAAACGACATCGTGCTGTCCCAGCCTGATCCACGTGGTGGCTTGGTCTTTTGAATATAAACAGAGTTGTAAGTGACATCGGCATCGTAATCGCCCATGTCATTACTGGATTTGTCATAAGGGTCGTCTCCACCCCCATCACTGTCGCTGGTATTCGTGGTAGAGAACGCGTCTTCATCATCAAAGGCAAGCTCAATGCCGACCTCGGCCGCGCGGAATGCCCGTTGTTTTTCCTGCGAGTTACCTGCCATGCGCTCATCCATGATATTGGTGTTCATGGATGACAGCGCCAGCAGGGTCAACACAACGAGGAGGAAGAGGGCGGTGATCAATGCTGCGCCCTGTTGTTTCATGTTTATACGTACTTCTTTTTTCATGATTAATGTCCTGTAAATTAATTCTCAACCATGCCGTTTCTTACTTGTACCGTGGTGATAAACACACGACGACGTCGTCTGTCATCAACCGGGTCATAAACTGTCCCAAGTAAGTCATAGGTATTTTCATCAACAATGGTGCCGTACTCTTCAACCGTGCGCATAAGTAAAGCGATCTGCACAGCCACAACGTTGCGCCAGTTAGTAACACCGTTTGCATCAACGAAAGTGTTGGGTGAGCCGTTCCCGGAGGTATCTTCACCGTATAGCAGTTCCATCTTTTCCACTCCCTCGACCAGTTCTTCACTACCACCGGCGTGGTTCCACCACAGTGCCGGCCCGGTTCCGTTTCCACTGTTTTGAATAAAGTATTGGCGCGATACAACGCGAGCTATCATGGAATCCTGGGGATAGGCCTTGCTCAGGTTGATTGACAAATTGGCGCCGCTGGCGCCATGTTCGAGGCGAAGGTCAGTAGGCACATCATCATGCGTGTTCATGAAAATATCGGCACTGTCGCAGTCGCTGATGGCAAGTATGTCGTTCTCGTTAATGTTCGCACCGTCATCAATTAAAATGTTGCTGTCAGGGGAACCCATGGTAGAGGTTGTTGTTCTGCCGAAGGGCTGGAAATAGCGGATGCGGATGCTGTCATTCGCACCTTCCGTGCCATCCATAAATTCTATAAAATTATTGACGCCTACTGTTGCGAGATTATTTTCGACGTTATCAATATCGTCATGGCAGCCTACATAGCCGGCCATGCGAATATTGTCCGCCAGCAGTTCCAGCGCAAAGCGGGCGTTCTCCTGTAACAGCCCCATTTCAGCCTGCTCTTTATAAACACGTTTGTTGGTAATAAACATCGTGGCAGCGCCGCCAAGCAGGATGAGCCCAATAAGCATGGCAATCATCAATTCGATCATCGACATGCCGCGGTTATTTTTTCTATTCATTATCATCATGGTTATCACTACTTATTCGCTAAAGGTGTAGGAAACGGTGGTTGGGGCAGCGCTATCACGGCTGGTCCATGAAATACTAACCTCGTAAATATCGCCATCGGCGGCGACGATGGCATCGCCTCCTGGCGGTAATGCGTTATTTAATGCCGTACGCCAGCAGGCAAGGTCGTTTACCGTATTTGCGGCTATTGATTCGTCGCAGTCACCGCTTGGATCATTACTACCTATCTCATAGTTGCTGATATACGCATTGGCGTTTGCACTGTTCAAACGAATACGGTCGATAATATCGTTGGCAAGAACGTTGATTTGGCTACGCAGGTAGGCATCGTGGTTGTATTTCAATGCCTGGTATTGCAACCCGGCGACACCCAGTACACCAATGGCGATGACCAGCATGGCCACCAGTACTTCGATTAGCGTGAAACCGACCTGCTTTTGTATTTGTTTATCGTTCTTCATAGTTTCACCCCGCATCACAGGCACACAATTTCAGATACGCCGGGTCTCCCGGTCGCTGAAATAGTGATTCTTCGGCCCGTTTCCCCTGTGCGATCATCACAGATATCGATCGTGCCACCATCAGTCAGGAATCCATCACCAGCATAAGAAATAGCAGTTACCGACGGCGCCGTTGAGGTTTCATCTGCAGTAGTCGTACTACATTGCTGTAACTGCACTACACGAATTGTCGCAGCGGTTGAGTCATCGACGATGTTCCAACCGGTTCCCCATTCATTAGATGCATCACCGCCATTTAGCGCACTTAGCGATACAGAGCTGTTTCTTTTTACAGCTTCACTGCGCGCAAATTGCAAACTACTAACCATAGAATTGGTCTTGGTAATTAAGCAGTTGTTTTTTATCATGACGCCAAAGTTGGGCACGGCTAACATCGCCAGGATTCCCGCTATAGCGATGACAATCATTAACTCCATGATAGTGAAGCCATATTGTCTTTTGTGAGCATTACCTTTAGTCATTGTTTGTTTTCCGGATAACGAACATGCATATAGTTCAGTATCATTTATAGCAGTTATTTTCCGCAGTCTCATGGCTAACGGATAAACGGTAAGATTCAGGCGATAAACGGCAGAGCCGAAAGCAAATACAGGATAAAAGTGTGAACCAGTTAACATTTACCCATGCATGATTTTCTAGTTATTGGTGGCGGTGTCGTCGGTATGACCACAGCCAGGGAACTCGCTATCAGAGGGTTCAAGGTGGCCTTGTTCGACAAGAGCGAGCCTGGCCGCGAGGCAAGCTGGGCTGCAGGCGGCATTTTGTCATCGATGCGTCCCTGGGCCGAGCATCCAGCCTCGGCTGTTTTATCAAATGCTGGCAGGCAGGACTATTCGGCATTTTGCGATTCACTACATGACAATACTGGTATCGATCCAGAATATATCGTTAGTGGTTTGCTCATGGCCGGTAGCGACGACATCGACAAGACCGCGACCTGGGCTCAGCAGAACGGGATTGTTTGCCGACAAGGACAGGTTTATCTACCCCGGTTTCTATCTTTACCTGCAGATGCAATATTGCTACCCGACATAGCACAGGTCAGGCCAAACAAACTGGTTCAGGCACTAAAGACGGATTTAACTGCAAGGCGGGTCGAGATGTTTGCAAACTCAGCAGTTGAATCTATCAACATTAGCCACGGCCGTTTTCAATCTATCAACACGGCATCATATGAATTCACTGGAATGGCGGTGATCGTCTGTGCTGGCGCCTGGAGTGCACGCTTGCTGCAGCAGTTGAATATCGATTTAGGCATCGTGCCAGTTTGTGGGCAGATGCTGTGTATGCAGTTAGCAGATATGATGCTTGATCGCATCGTGCTTGACGGCGGGCATTACCTGATTCCTCGCAACGATGGTCAGTTCCTGGTTGGAAGCAACATGGAATACACAGGCTTTAATAAGGAAACGACAGCAACTGTGAAACAGGAACTATTGGACTGGGCGTTAGCAACCTGGCCTGAGAGCCATAACGCCCGACTGGTATCACACTGGGCAGGATTACGTCCGGGCAGTGAGAAAGGCCACCCCTTTATTGGCGCTGTTCCGGGAACGAAAGGTGTGTATATGAATACTGCTCATTTTCGCAAAGGTATATTGCAGGCTGTTCCATCAGCACGCTTATTGGCGGATTACATCCTGGAACAGGAGCCGTTTATTCCCGTTGAGCCCTATATGCCCGCAGCCTGAGATAAGAATTGTTCTTATCTACCCTCCACAATTGCAAGGCTATTGCATATACTCATGTTATTAAAGGCCGTGAATAACCTGTTTAACCATGAATACAGAACAAGTACTACAGCTTTTTGACCGGGTGGATATCAAGCCCACGTCGCAGCGCATGGTGATTGCCAGGACGATGCTGGAAAAGCCACAGCATTTGTCGGCAGAGCAGGTGTTAGCAATGGTAAATAACCATGGAGTACTCGTCTCCAAGGCGACGGTTTACAACACGCTTAACCTGTTTGTGAAAAAAGGCATTATTAAACAAGTGCTTATCGACCCGGCAAGGGTGTTTTACGATTCCAACACCGAGCCCCACTCGCACTTTTATAACGAAGACAGCGGTGAGCTAACTGATTTCGATGCTGTAGAAATAAAGTGTTCTGTTACGCCACAAACACCTGAAGGTACAGTTTTGACGGGTGTTGACGTTATTGTTCGGGTAACAAACGAATAGCAACCTGTTTCATCAGGCTGGCCATGCAATAATTTTCTATTTAAATCAATAAGATAATCTAAGAAAGGAAGACAAACGGCTTCAAACAGCGCTGGGCACTGAATGAAGCCTGACCATTTTTACATTTTGGAGGTATATATAAATGGCTGCCTCCAATATTAACAAAGTATCGCAAGACGAAAAATCCTTGCGTCAGATACATTAAACACGCGTTTTTGTGTAGACTTCGCCTCGGTAATAAAGCTGTCTCAGTATTAATATTGAAGCCGGAATAGCTCAGTTGGTAGAGCAACGCATTCGTAATGCGTGGGTCGGAGGTTCGAGTCCTCTTTCCGGCACCATAAATCTATAATGTAGACTGTTTACGCCTCATCCCAAGATCTCGGAAAATCCATGGTGGCACACATATCGTGATGCATTGGGATAATCACCTAATGTTGGAAATTTGGTTGCTACAAGTCCGATGAGATTCAAATATCAGATAAAACCCCGGTTTTGTAATAAAAATTTCATATAATCTACAGATGTTTGTTGATTTTACTGATTTTTGAAGAGGATTTTTTTCTTCGAAACGTAAATAATTTTAGTCTGAAAACGGAAGTCAGCGACAGATGCCAAATATACATTCTGATCTCAATGCAATAGTAGAGCGTCGGCGGGATTTACGAGTCATTTATGAAATCTCTAAACTGCTGCTTGATCAAAGCGTTTCTCTTGAAGACTGTTTGAACAATATTGTCTGTTTGATAGCAGAAACCAGTATGCATCCTGCCTCGGCCCAGGTGAAAATCCAATTTAACGGGTATTTAGCCACCACTGAAAATTATGACAGGCCAGCCGATTGTCCATTCGCGTATGAAGAAATTATCCAGGAAGGTCATGTAATTGGCCATGTTGAACTCTATTTTCAAGGTTTTAATGATAGAAAAGTTGAAGACCCATTATTCGCGGAAAAATCAATACTGAAATGTGTTGCCCAACTGATATCTCTAAGCCTGCTGGATAGAACTGTTGAATTAGAAATAAATAAAGATGCAAAAATACTAAAACAGATTATCGATTATAGTCCGGCCATCGCTTTTATCTGGGGGGTTTCAGAAAATTACCCGGTCTTGTTCGTGTCTGATGCGATAAAACAATTTGGCTATAACCCAGGTGATTTTCTTGAACAAAAAATAAAATATACAGACATTATTGATCCCGGTGACAAGGATCGAATCCTGATGGAAGTCGAATCTAATCTGGACGCCAAAAAAAATTATTACTTTCAACAGTACCGCATTGTTACAGCTTCGAAAGAGACTCGCTGGGTTTATGACTGGACACATGCTGTGTACAACAACGAGGGTCAAATAACCAAGCTACAAGGGATTGTTCTGGATGTGACAGACTCTATATTGCTCCAGGATAAAGTAGCATATTTACTTGAAACTGTAGGCAGTATGTTTATCGCTGTCGATGAGAATGGCATAGTTTTAGAAGCAAATAATCAAACCTGTGAATTAGTAGGTATTGATAAAAATGAACTGATTGGTCGTGAATGGGTTTCAGAATTCATTCCCGAGAATGAGCAGGCGAGTTTTATGGCGGCCCTAAAGAGATCTATTTCAGATTGTTGTAGTTGCAACAAAACACTTCATCAACATACAAACCACATTATTGCTGATGGTAAAACTCCAAGACTGATCGAATGGTCTTTCGCAGCCGAATGTAATCAAGACGGAAGGGTCATAGAGGTGATCAGTTTTGGGCGTGATATTACCGAGGAGAATCAAACCAGGAATATGCTTCAGGATATTATGGAAAACATGCCTGGCGCCATTTTTCAGTACGCGCTACATAGTGATGAGACAGAAAGCATTAATTACATGAGTCCAGGTTGCAAAAATATCTGGGAGATTAATCAAACTGAGATAGAAAATGATCCAACGGTGTTGAGGAATATGATCATGCAGGAGGATCTGCCTGATATGCAAAAATCGGTGGTTGAGTCTGCCAAAAATATGTCGCAGTGGCATCATGAATGGGAAATACAAACTCCGTCAGGGGAAAAAAAATGGCTCAGTGGCTTCGGAACGCCACGACACAATTACTACGGTGATGTTATCTGGAATACTCTAATTCTCGATATTAGTGAACAAAAGAAAAGCACAGAAGCAGTTTCTTCAGCATTGAGAAAAACAATTTACGTATTGGCTGCAGCACTTGAAAAACGAGACCCTTACACGGCTGGGCACGAGGAAAATGTTACTAAAATATCTGGGTTGATTGGCAGACGCCTGCATCTTGAAGACCATCGTCTCGCCGGCCTGGAACTTGCGGCAATGATTCATGACGTCGGCAAGATTATGGTGCCTGCCGAGATTTTGAGTAAACCCACGAAATTACTCAAAGCGGAATTTGATTTAATCAAAATGCATCCACAAACAGGTGCAGACCTTATTAGAGAAATAGACTTTGAATGGCCAATCGCTGATATGATTTTACAACATCATGAGCGCATTGATGGTTCAGGTTATCCTAATGGTCTGAAAGGTGATGAGATTTTACTTGAGGCCAGGATTATTGCCGTTGCTGATACGCTTGAAGCTATGGCCAGTCATAGACCTTATCGTCCCGGCCTGGGTATAGATAAAGCAGCAGAAGAAATTCGTTCCGGCGCGGGCGTTCTATATGACCTGGATGTAGCGAATGCCTGTCTGGAATTAATTGAGAGTGGTGATATCAAGCTTTAGATTCAGTTAATTTGCCTGTTATGATTTATCGCTTTAATCTATTTACTTAATCCATCAAAGTACTTGTGAAAATCAGTTGATGACATATCCACATCGTTGATAGAAACAGTATTATATTGCTCTACGGATTTAACGACCAGGTCGTTTAGTTTAATCAGCAATTTAATGTTTAGCGGTACTGTTCTCAGGTCAGATACAATAAGGCCAGGTTCATTGTTCCTGGAAAAAATCGTGTTCAAAAGAATAACCGGTAAGAAACTATTATCCAGTAGCAATTGAAACCCTCGGTAGATTGAACCACGGAAATCGACAATGGATTCGCCATATTGGTTTTGTGCAGCAATAAGTAGATCGCCGCGAGTGCTTCCAAGATCAGGCTTAATTTGACATTCTTCAAGTCCATAATAGGTCAGACTGTCCCATTCATATTGGCCACTCTTGCAGATCATGCCAACAAGTCCTTGATGCCATACTGGTTCAAAAATTTCCGGGTTCAATCCTGTTAATAGACCTGTATCGCGTAGAGCAAGATGTCCTTTGTCAAACTGAATTTTCCCAAATGATGTGTGATTGCTACTACGAAATAAAACGTAGTAATCAGATAGTCCATTTTCACAAAGAAGATTTAATATTTTTTTGAATTTATCGGCGTGCATTACTGGTGTTCAGCGCATCATAAAAAACGAAATAATATTATAAAACAATGATTAAAAAATGATATCAATTGTTATTTTGCAAATGTATTAGTGTAATATAAAGTCGGTATAACATATTGTACATAGTCAAAACACTGCTCCGGATAGACAGTGTATATATTGCATTGATGAATTTCATTGACCAGTTGCAAAACAAGCGTCTTCAACAGTACGAGTTCGAAAAACTTGTAGGTAAGGGCACGTTTGGCGAGGTATATAAGGCCTATGATAATGATTTGTTGAGAAGTGTGGCGGTAAAGGTATTTACACCAAAATCCTATAAAGATTTTAATTTTGACAACGAAGATATTATCCAGGAGGCACGCTTTCTCGCACGAGCAGAGCATGCCAACATTGTACCTGTCTATAATTTGATGGATTTTTCGGACTCTACATTAATTGTGATGCGTTTTCTTTATGGTAAGACCTTGGAAAATGTAATCAATACGTTAAAAAGTCCACTAAACCTTCAGCAAACGGCATCTGTAATGTTGAAAGTGCTATCAGGTATGGGTTATGCCCATAGCCGCGGAATAGTGCATCAAGATATAAAGCCGGCAAATATTTTTATTAGTGTTTCTGAAGAGATCTTCATCCTCGATTTTGGTATTGCTACGCTGACCGAGGAACAGCGCATCCTGAAAGGACAACTATTTGGTACGCCCAGCTATATGTCACCAGAGCAAATGCAATGTTCATATATTGATTGTCGTAGTGATATCTATTGTATCGGTCTGATTTTTTATTTGTTATTAACAGGCACGCATCCGTTTGGCTATTGCAAAACAATTGATGCATTAATCGACGGCCATAAAAATCAAGATCCGAAACCGGTTTCCGACATAAATAAAAACCTTCCAACAGAGTTAAATGCGATTCTGGACAAAGCCATGCGCAAGAATCCTAAAGAGCGTTATTCAAACTGCTGGGAGTTTGCCTCCGATGTGGAAAAGTTATTGGGAATAGAGAATGGACGCATTTATGAAATGAACCTCGAAAAACGATGGGATAACAGGGCAAAAACAAACTTACATGCGAAAATTCAATTTGAAGATAACGAACAACTTTATCATACAGTGTTGGTCGACTTATCAGTTGGTGGCGCAAAGATAGAAATCGATTATGAGATCACATTACCAAAGTATATTGCGATTTATTTTACATTAATGAATAATAATGAAGAATACTCAATTACAGCGAGAGCCATGGTTCGTCGAATCGTGCCATCAAGGTCAGGTTCAGGATTCTTTCTTGGTCTTAAATTTGAAAACTTAACCGACCATGAACTTTATCAAATTAGCTTATTCGTCAGAAATTCTATACTGATGGAACACGATAATTTACAGCAGGAGGCCACAGTTAAATTGAGGAAAGAAAGCAATACATTAAAAATATAATAATTTCAAATATGCGCTGCACCGCATGTGCTAATCTTGCGAATAAACTTTTCGCTTATATCATGTTTTTCACCAACACATTCCAGGAATTTTGCCTCAAGCGTATATGCAAGGCATTCAAGTTCATTGATACAAGCAGTATCATGATTTAATTCTGCATGATATTGCAGATAATGTACTAACTCATGAAGCAATATTGCTTTTCCCTCATTATCATTGAGATCAACGCTATCGCATAAATAAATGGTTTCTTCGTGAAAATTGTAGAGGCCATAGATATCCAGGTCTATATCCTTGTTCATTTGATAACAATCGCCAAAGGCAATGAGTACCAGTTCGCCTGCGCTGGCAAATTTGATATCTGGTATGGTGTTGATATCGTGATTAAAGGATGTATTGTTATTGATCCAGCTTAATAGTTTTGAGGCCAATTCCTTATTGCTGGAATAGTGATTAAAATCATAATCAGCATGTAAATTGAGTTCGATTTTTACAGCATTCTCAGAAAGCAGATTTTGATCAATATAATTATTCAAAATAGTGTCTGCTTGCGCGGCATCTATACATAGAGCAGCAGCTAATAATAATACAGATATAACGTTCGCACGGTGAGGATCTTTAACCCGTTTTACGCCTGCAAAAAATTCTGCACGCTGGTCTTCTTTCAGGAAGTAACCAAATTTTTTTGCATAAAGTTGAATGACTGAAAATGAATATGGATCCCTTGTTTCCAGGCCTTTTGGGTACACGAGTGTGGGTTGGTCTGTGATAGTACAGACATGTACCAACTCATGACTGCTGAATCGCTTGGATTTCATATAATCGGAGATTGTTTTTGTTTCAGTCATGGTCATGAAACAGAAATTTGCTGGATTATGAGTTATTAAACAATAGTATAAATTGATAGAAAATAAATAATATTGAATCAGTAATAATCAGGCGACACCGGAATGAATGTCCGATTATTGCATATTATCGTATTTCTTATACTGCTTTCGGTATAGAGCATAATCCAATTAATTGCTGGCTACCTGCCCGCTCTTTCTCTGTTTGCAGTGACATTGCTAAATTCACTCGTTTTTGAGTTCATTTTGACCTGATTTTTTTCATATTTTGATTTATCGGCTTCGGACGAAATTTTTAGAGGTGCAGCCTGGTGAAGTGCATTTTTCAACCTGTTTTCGTCATTCATTCGACCCTGTCGAAGAAATGAGCGAGAAAACTATGTATCTTGCCGCCTTTACTTCCGTGAAGGCGAGACGTGTTACGAGAGGCATTTCTATAGGACACCGTGTAAAACCATGAATGTATACATTGAAAAGCAGACTGTCATATTTTTACTATGACGTTGATATATATGGTTTTTTTATCCCGCGTAAGAGAAATATTGATAATCCTAAATTATTAAATATCTAAAGATTTTATATTTTTAACCGACATTTATATAGATTGGAATAGAGTAAATTTATATTAACTCATGAAAGTACTCATAATTGACGACGATAAATCGATTTGTCTCTATGTGCAGGCTTACTTCGATGAAGCCGGACATGATGCAACCATTGCTGAAAGTGGTGAAGTAGCATTGCAATTGTTTGATGAGCAAGATTTTGACTTGATTATTTCTGACATCATTATGCCTGGATTAGATGGGTTTCAGACAGTTGAGCTCATTCGAAAAAAAGCAAATGAATGGTTACCAGTAATATTCATGACATCTTCAAGAGAAGATAAATATCTTCAAAAAGGAATCGATGCTGGTGGTGGATTTTACTTACCTAAACCACTCAAACCTTTATCATTAAAGTCTTATATGAAGGTCATGGAAAGCCTCATCGAGATGCGCAAAAAGCTTTCATATAATGCTAAATTCGATGAACTTACTGGATTACCAAACCGTACATTTTTTAAAGATCGACTTGATATATCAATTAAACGAGCAAAACGAAATAATAGTAAGATTGGATTACTTTTTATCGATCTTGATAATTTTAAAAATATTAATGATTTAATGGGCCACAGTGCTGGAGATGAAGTATTGAAAGAAGCAGCAGCACGTTTACAGCAGTCCGTAAGAGAGAGTGACACTGTTTGCAGGATCGGAGGTGATGAATTTATTGTTATGTTATCGGATTTAAAAAATGTTTTTATCATCGACAAAGTAGCAAATAATATATTAAATAAATTGAGCTTGCCATTTATATATGGAAATAAGGAAGCCCCTTTAATTTCCGGTAGTGTTGGAGTATCTGTTTATCCTGATGATGCAACTAATATTGATAATTTGTTAAAAACATCTGACACAGCAATGTATAAGGCAAAGAAAGAAGGGCGTAATAATTGTATTCATTACAATAAAAAATTAGGAAATGAAATATATGAACATACATTGATTCAGAATGAACTCAAACATGCAATAGAGAAAAACCAGTTTGAATTATATTATCAACCCCAACTCACATGTGGTACGTATCAACTTTCAGGCATGGAAGCTCTTCTTCGCTGGAATCATCCTGAATTTGGAATGGTTCCACCTGATAAGTTTATTCCTATAGCTGAAGAGTCCGCGCTTATATCAAGTATAGGAATCTGGGTATTAAAAACAGTATGCAAGCAAATGAATGAATGGAAAAACCTTGGCTATGAAGTTCCCAGAATTTCAATCAATGTATCTGTTCGTCAACTTAAGGATAAACATCTTGAGGAGGATATTATCAATATAATTAAAGAATCAAATTTAAGTTTTGATTCTTTAACACTAGAAGTCACAGAAAGTTGCATTATGGATCAACCAGAAAAAATGATAAAAACCCTGTCAAGACTGAAAAACCTTGGATTTAAGATATCTATAGATGATTTTGGTACAGGTTATTCTTCAATGACTTACTTGACAAGACTGCCGCTGGATCAATTAAAAATAGATAGAGAATTTATTAAATCAATCCCTAATGAAATAGATAAATGTGCAATAACAAATGCAATTTTAACCCTGGGACAGACACTGGGTTTGAATGTAATCGCTGAGGGAGTTGAAACACCTGAGCAATTCAAATTCCTTAAAAATGAAAATTGCAATGAAATTCAGGGTTATTTATTTTGTAAACCTTTACCCGCAAAAGAGATTAGCTCTATGTTGGAATATATAGAAAAAAAATATGTAGTAAATGGATAATAGCCTTGTATGTAAAGATGTCATCACGACATTTCATTTACTTCCGTTATCTATTTTTTCATTCGTTACTGCCCGATGGATGACTGTTAATACTGAAGAAGCTAATAAGCGCGATAGAAATGTGGTAGCTGAGGGAATTGAAGTATGCAGAGATCACTAATCGTTATTTGAACACAGGTGTAAGTACGTTCAGGGCTACAGCTATTCATGGTCTGTACAGTTACGGGAATCAATCATAAAGCCAATTAAGAAATATAACTGATTAGTTGATTAGTATAGGGAAACCAGCCCAATCGTTTCGGCTGAATTTACTTGCTGTGCTACTATATTATTGTGGTGTTGGGTTGTACTGACCACGGCATCTCGACTTTACTTGTGATTTCACACTATGTCGGACAACAAATCTAACCAGACAGCCTATCAATATAACTCCATTGGTACATCGGTTGTTGCCGATGAACACGATCATGGCTGGTGTACCACTATCAACGCCTTACTGCAGCAGCGTTATGCGTTTCTGCCACAACAATATGAAGATACCGGTTATTTGTTTCGTGGTATGAGTAATGGTTTACTGGCGGCGTTGCAAGATGATCGCTTCGAATATTTCAAGGACGACACAAGCGTTGCCGGTTTTGAACAGGAACTGGCTATTCTATGTGTTTCGCAGGATTTTTCTGATGCTTACTCTGTCAGTCGTTTGTGGAAGCACAATCCGGATGCCTGCATCGTGGTAACGAAAGCCAGCCTGTTTAATGCTGAATTGAATTCACGCAATGCGGCCATCCTCGCCACTGCTGAGCCTGGTGTTGTGTTCAAGTATCCTTTTTTTACCCGGCCACTGTCACTAAATGATATTGAATTAATTATCGTGTCGCCTTTATTGCATAGTGCAATAAAAACAGGGCGCCTGCATGATGTTGATCCAAATCTTGCGGCAAAGAAGGGAGCTTTGATTAAGAATATTGTTGAAGTGCTTATGCGTGATAACAAACTGGTTACCAGTCCCGAAACATACCACCGTTCAACACTGGAAGAAGCGCTGGTGGCTATGCTTAATGAACGTGGAATAAATGGCGCAGGCTTAATTGCCAGTAGTTTGATGCCAACAAGAATATAGTGCATCCATCCCGACGGCGACACCTACATGACTCGTCGCCGTTCCTATATAAATTGTGGCGGTCAGGCTGCCCGTAAGCCTGAAGCAACGCCAGGCACGGTTCCGTAGGGACGCAGGGATAACTCCGATTTAACTATCACGATAACGGCCTTATAGGGAAGACCTTTGCTGTTGCAGGCAGCCTCTGCATCATGGCCAAACTGGTATGGAAAAAGTAAATCATGCTGATTAAGTAAAACAATGAAACGTATCTGGATTTGATTGCATCTTACATAGCGAACGGAAAAGATAATCACTAGTTAGAAGATGATAGCTTTTCTTAATAGCAAGAATTAATAATATTCAATAGCTATTAAAAATAAGTTTGTAATAATTATCATCAATGGCTTTATCTTTTCACTTTTAACTTTAAGGAGACGTAATCATGAAAAAGACCATTAATGCAATTATCGTATCTGCTGGTATCGCTGCCAGTGCCTCTGTCGCCGCTGACGATTTCAATACGGTTGTCGCTGCAGTAGCAGCCCAGCCAGTCAGCAACCAGGTGCAGGTTGTAAATCCAGACAACATCGCTGGTTATATACAGCGCAACAACAACGTAAGTAACCAGTCTTACGACGCTGCAAGTGCATCTATTACTCGTTCAATCGAAGAGTACGCACGTTCCTTGTAAGACCTGATTATCGGGGCTGTTAAACAGCCCCGATATTGTTTTGCTCTTGCTCAGACCAATTTAACCATTGGTTCTCCTCCTCTATAAGTAGCAAGGCACGAACTGTCGATGCAACATATCGGCAGTTCACCTTTCAATAATATTCGTTACACTTATTCCTGCCATTGTCTGGCTAAGTCAAAAAGAGCGTGGCTGGACAATAAATGAAAAAAGGGCGCTGCCTTGCAGCAGCACCCTTCAGTAGCGGGGGAGGAAATGTTATTAGAATGTGGCGCTTACACCGATAAAGCCACTAAGTGGTTCACCGACACCGACGAAGCGATTATCTGTGAATCCACCAAAGCCTGGTACTTCGTCTGGTTCACCCAGCAGACCAAAGCTTTCGTACTCGGTATCAAACAGGTTGTTGACACGGGCGAAGACCTTGAAGGTTTCATTAACCTGGTAGCTACCGCGCAGGTTGACGGTGGCATAACCATCCAGTTCGCCTAGCTGGTTGGATTCATCCCCGCGCACAAAGACACCTGAGCGGTATTGCAAGTCACCACCGACACTGAAGTTCTTCGTGAAAGCGTAGTCACCGCCAAACTTGAGCGTATGTTCTGGTATACCTGGAATGAAATCACCCGGTTGTACCTGGATATCCCCTGCACCATCAGCCCCGGGGTTATTAGCACTGCTGGCTCTAAACGCGCTTTCAAACGTCGCCTGGATGAAGCTGTAGTTCAGGAACCAGTCAAAGCGCTGTAACTGACCATTCAGTCCCAGTTCCACGCCCAGGCGTTCGGTATCGCCGATGTTATCAAAGAAGCCCTCGTTACCTGCTACACCACCGGTGTTTTGAAAGATGATGTCATCGTTGTTACGGGTAAAGAATGCGCCAACACTAAAGCCAATGTTCTCGAGCATACCAAAGCTGGGCACGTTGCCGCGGAAACCACCTTCAATACTTTTTGCTACTACCTGTTCCAATGGTGGATCCGCCAGAAAGCCATTTGGCAGGCTACATGGCGCATCCGGGTCGGCACAGGCCAGTTCCACCGCGGTAGGCGCACGAGAAGATTCACTATAGCTGGCATAACCGCTAAGCCCTGGCTGGAACGCATAGGTCACACCGACAGCCGGGTTGAATCGATTGTACTCATGCTCACCGGTCAATTCTGGCTGGGGCTCATTAAAGCCACGGCCACCGGCATCGGTTAACTCGATATCGGTGTGGTTCCAGCGACCCGAAAACGTGAAATCCAGTTTATCGGTAGCGGCAATCGTGTCAGTGAAGTAGAACGATACGGTAAACACTTCCGAGTCAACCGCAGTACCTTCTTCCGGGACGAAAAAACCTGTTCCTAGCGTACTTCTATCGGCATTGAGTGAAGCGACTTCAGAACTGGAGTTAAACGTGACGTCACCGTAGGTATAACCAGCACCTACGATCAACTGGTTACGCTTGCCGAACAGGTCACCAAGATAGACGTTCTGTAGTGTACCACCGTAGTATTTCTGAACACGGTCGCTGCGGTTATTCAGACCGTTTCTTTCATCTCCATTTGCATTTTCAGCAGCAATCGGATTGCCATTCTGATCTTCAACAACTTCTACATCAGGAAAAGCATCGATAGCGGCAATGGTCTCGGAGCCATCACACTGTACGTTACCTGGAGTACCAATATCGTCTTCATCATCAATTTCAATTAACACTTCGATTGTCGTGCTATCGCACTCTTCGAATTCGGTGCCGTCACCGTTGAACGTGTCGGTTTCATTACGGCGATAAAATGCGTTACCCGACATTTGCCAGTTATCGCTAAACCAGTGTTCACCCTGGCCCTGGATCATAAACGTTTCGTTCAGGGTCTGGTCAGGTGATGTAAAGATGGCCTCGTAATCCTGGTTGGCCAGTTCGATAGGAATCGCACCATTACCAATCAGGTCGGTATCGGCATAGTTGATATTCAGATCGGCAGAGGTTTTGTTGCCATCGCGGTAGCTCAATGAACCAAAGAAATTTAATGAGTCAGACGGTGACGCATCACGCCAGCCTTCTTCATCAAAATATTGCACCAGGCCGTAATAACCAAACTGGCCGTTATTACCGCCGCTTTCAGCAGTCAATACCACGCGCTCCTGCGGGTAGCCTCCGAAAACCTCGATGTTATTGCCCTGGTAGTTAAAGCCGTTCTTGGTTTCGATACTGATGGCACCACCAAGAGTGTTCAGACCAAAGACCGGGTTGGCACCGCCGACGAGGTTAATATTGGCGACCGCTCCTTCGGGTAACAGGTCCCAGTTGATGGTGTCGCCAAAGACTTCGTTCATACGTACACCGTTTTGATAAACGGCCAGTCCCTGTGGGAGACCCAGCAATGGTGAAGCTGTAAAACCGCGATACTGGATATCGGGCTGCAGCGGGTTATTTTGCGCATCATTGATGATGACGCTGCCGAAGTTTCGGTTCATGTAGTCGGTTATGTCGAGGCTGGTGCCATTGGTCAGATCAGTAGACGAGGCCGACTGCACGTTATAAGGAATTTTCTCCTCGGGTAAACCGACACCGAGTACCGGTGTGACCCCTATGACTTCGACGTCAGACATCTGTTCAACGTCTTCAGCGTAGGCCTGCCCGGAGAAAAAAGTGAGTAAAGTCACAGCGACAACTGTGGATTTAGCAGCGTACATAAAAAAATCCCCCAAGGATATGATTTTTATTAACTTTCACTATCCAGAGTAGCTGTATACGGCGTAGAAAAAAACGGGAAAAATTCCCGAAATTCACATCAATTTCACGTTTATAGCTTTTCTTCCAGGAAGTCGCGTTCTTCGTTGCTAATTGATTGATTTTGCAATCTATTTTTAATCATGTCCTCGGTGATGTGGCCGGCTTCGATGAGATCACCTTTCTCGTCGGGTGTTAACGTATCCATGAAAAACAGGTTGCTGGGATGCGCGAACCCGGCGTCAATAATGATATTGGCCTCGTTGGCCATGCGCCGGAACGGACCGTTTTGCATTAGTAAGCGCTTGTCTGCAAACGATTTATCGGCAATTCCAGAGGTGTATATGGCATGCACTTCCATGCGATAGCTAATCACCAGGGCTGGGTCATCTGATTTATCGATGGCTGCTTCGATATGTTCCAGTCTTGGAAACAATAGCTCGCGCAGGTTAGCCAGAATGTCCTTGTCCTCAAGGCGTTCGGCGTAAATATCCAGGATATCCTCGATCGAAAGATGTTTGTAGGTGTCTGTGGTAAACAACTCGTTTTGGCGCACGGTCAGTAGCTTGTAAGAGCGGAAGCCAAGCTGCTGTTGTATGTCGGTAAGATCGCGGATGTGTTTATTAAAACCAAGTGCACAGACCAGTTGCGTGTGGTTCAGGTCCAACTTGCGGGCAATAATATTTATCCGCTTGATAAAATCAGCTTCTTCTCCGGCACTGGTCTTGTAAAAAATCCTGACCAGTTCATCATCAGCGGCGGTCAATAATTCAGTAAAATTGGCCATGCGCCTTATTTGCCTCGTGTCCTTGCGTATTCATTCAGAAGTTTTTTCTCGGCTTTGGATATCTTTGGATCGCTCAGTCGCATGGCGATAAGCTTCTCGGGAATAAGGCCCTTGTCGAGCAATTTCTTTTTTTCCGAGGGCAGGATGGTATCGCGAAAGAAAATATCTCCTGCCGGTATCATTTTGCTCTCTACGATGAGTGATACCTCGTTCAGTAACGCCCGGAAACCGCTGTCAGCATGTTCCAGCCTTTTCTCAACGAAGTCGATACCGACAACGTCATCGGAATACATGCCGCGAATTTCTTCACGATATTTGTCGATAATGATCGAGTTGACTGTTTCATCGATACGCTTCTCGATATTTTTCAATCGCCTTTCCAGCAGGTATTCCATTATGCGTTGCATGTCGTCATGATTTACCATCGATGCATAGATGGATAACACGTTATCCAGTGTCAACTGTTTGTAGATATCGTTAATAAAAAATTCGTTTCGCGCCTGAATCAGCGCTTCACAGTTTTTGTAACCAAGGATTGGGGGAATTTCAGATGCTTCCGGCAACTGCGGGTTAAAGCCAATGGCGCAAATGAGCTGTGCTGGTTTGAGCTTTAGTTGCCTGGCTATATGGTCAATTTTTTCACCGTCGGTTTTGGCATCATTAAATTTATAGAGTAGTTGTATTAACTCTTCCTGGTCATTTCGCAGGATAGCTTTAAAGGAAGCCATTTATGCCAAACCTTGTTACCGGGTCAAAACAATATTCCCTGAAGTATACCCGTGTTCCTTACCCACGGCTTGGAATTTCTGATTGCGGCGGGCAAATCCTGGATGGCCTGTTGTGCTCCCTGATAGCTGTCATAGATGCCATATATCGCGTTATAGCGGGTACCGCCCTTGATGATTACCTTGATATAACCGACATTGGAACCAAGGCCGGAACCTTGCACAAATTTTATGATGTCTGCTTCGGACACAAGGCTTCCCAGTTGCAATGTGTATTGGTCAGGTGGCTGCTGCCTTAGCCATTCGCTTAAATCGAAGTCATTGTTACTGGTAGCGGGAGAGCTTGCCTGCTTGTTAGTGGACGGTTCGTCTGTGGTCGATGCAGCGACGGTATCAGTTGCAGCCGTCCCCGTCGCTGCCTCAGCAACCGGCTCGTCTTGTACTGATTTCAACGCCTTGAGCTTTTCAACGGCTTCCTGCAGGCCTTGAGCTGCTGCCAGCGTATACCATTCCCGAGCTTGTCGAATATTCTTGTCGACGCCGTAACCATTTTCATAGAAAACACCCAGGTTAAATTTTGCCTGGGCAATATCCTGGTCAGCAGATTTCCTGAACCAGTCCAGTGCCTTTGTATAGTCTTTTTGTTTGCTTTGGCCAAAAGCATACATGACCGCCAGGCTGTACTGCGCATTACCGTGCCCCTGTGCTGCGGCCTGTTCAAACAAGGTCGCTGCCTTGACCATGTCCTTATCTATACCAATGCCCCGGTAATACATCAGCCCAAGGTTGAACTGTGAATCGGCTATCCCCGCATTGGCAGACATTTCCCACCACCTGGCTGCTTCCAGGTAATTTTGATCGACGCCTTGTCCCTGGAAATACTTAACGCCGAGATCGTGCTGTACCAGTGGCACGCCTTGTTCCGCGGCCATGCGATACCATTTAATGGATTCTGACGGATCCCTGGCAACGCCATGCCCATAGTCATACATGAGTCCCATTGTGATCTGGGCCTGCGAATTCCCATTCTCGGCTAGCGGCTGCAGGATTTGCAACGCGCGGGCGTAATCTTTTTTCAGGTAGGCCTGTTTGCCTTCTTCAAATGTTTCAGCACAAACCAGATGGTGAAAACCGAAAAAAAGAAGCAGCGAGATAACTCTCGCTGCTGTTCCTAGCAACACATTCATAAAGGGTCTTAAACTTATTGTTGATTAAAATCTTATTATGCCATTTCCTTGGCAAGTTCAAAGATTTCTTCAGCATCAAACAACTGGTCATTGGCGTCGAACAGCTTGCCGATACAGGCACGATGCAAAGCCAGTTTTAGCGTACCAAAGCCTATCGCGCCCCAAACAATCTTGCCGTTGCGATTTTCGCCACGATCCATCATGTCTGTACCACCAATTCCCAGCGGAGGTGTGGCATTGGCATCTGCAATCAGTTCAAGGTTTGGATTGTTTTCCCAGTGTTCCGGTTTCAATAACTCGACGCCGGCAGCACCGGTGGCAAAAATAATATTTGCGTCTTCGCACAATTTGGCGCGGTCATCATAGTCGGGACCGGCAGCAGGGGTTACATCGATATCGAAGCGAGCCTTCAACTCTGTTGCGGTTTTTTCTGCCTTGTCGATACCGCGTGACGTAATAACGACTTCGCTGGCGCCTTCCTTCGCAAACATGTATGCCGCGCGACTGCCAACCGGGCCGGTACCGGCAAGGACGACACATTTCTTGCCTTTAATTGAACCACTGCTCGCGAGCTTGGCGACACCTGCGGCGGCAGTGGTATTACTACCGTTGCTATCCAGCATGACCGAGACACGAAAATCATAGAAGAAGACTTTCTGGATTGCCTTGTACAGCTCTTCACCGGCGACCATGTCGCTACCGCCAACGAATATCGCGGTATTTTTCTTTTCCTTGGGTGCGCGGGTAAAAATTGCGCCTTCTACCAGTGCACTGCAGTTATCGGGCGTCACGTTGCCGTGGCCGATGACGTGATCAGCACCCCCATCATAGGCAACCACACTGTCGAATACGGCAGGGTGTTGGTCTGTATCAAGTTGGTAGAGTAGTTTTTTCATTAGACTATATCCTCAATAATTTTTATTAAAATCAATAAATTAAAAAATAAAACTAAAAGTGCAAGTAAAAAAGACAGGGACAAAGTTGCTTAACTTAATCCACGTAACTACTCGCTACAACAAACCTGCTTCAATACAGCATTTCCAAATAGGAGACGCTAAATCCGGACGCAAATGACGTATTCGCCTAACTTTTGTCTTATAATCGCCGGCTTTTTCAAGCTTTGGGAGATTCGTTCAATGATTAAAGACATGAGTATCCAGACATTCCTGGATGAACTTGCCAGTAAAGCGTCAACGCCTGGTGGAGGCGGCGCGGCCGCGGTATCTGGCGCCATGGGGGCAGCACTCATCAGTATGGTGGCGCATTTTACCATCGGTAAAAAAGGTTATGAAGATGTTGATGAGCAGTCGAAGGAAATTCTGGCTACAGCAGAAGTACTGCGCATGAAATTGACGGAGGCGATTGCCGACGATGTCAGGGTATTTAATCGCGTGATGGCATCTTATGGCATGCCAAAGGAAACGGATGAAGAAAAAGCCGCCCGCTCTGCTGAAATACAGGAAGCGCTGAAAGAAGCAACCGATGTGCCGCTGGAATGTGCAAAACTGTGCTATGAAGTGATCAAGCTTAGCCAGCCTATTGCCGAAGTGGGTAACAAGAACGTGATTAGTGACGCAGGTGTCGCTGTGCTGGCAGGATACGCCGGTCTGCGCAGTGCAGCATTAAACGTATACATTAATATAGGCGGTATCAAGGACAAGGAATTTGCCGACGATCGGCAACAAAAGCTGGAAGCCATGTTATCCGACATGGAGTCACTGAAAGAAGAGATTTACAACATCGTTAAGGACAAACTTTAGGGCACATCTAGCAATCCAGGTAATTGGAAATACCCCTCACTCTTCTGGTTATTCAACGGATTCGAAACGTAACGAAAAATCGACCGCTGTAACGTGCTTGGTCAATGCGCCAATAGAAATATAATCGACGCCGGTTTTTGCCACGTTTCTCAGGTTTTTCAGGGTAATGTTGCCCGAGGCCTCCAGACTGATCTGGCCTTGGGCCATTTCCACTGCCCTGAACAGATTATCGATACTGAAGTTATCCAGCAGGATTCGATCCGGCTGCACGGCCAGCGCTTCTTCCAGTTCTTTCAGATCTTCCACCTCAACTTCGACGGGCATGCCACGTTTCTTGGCTTCCTGAACGGCATTGGTGATACTGCCTTTGGCCAGGATATGGTTTTCCTTGATCAGGAAGCCATCGTAAAGCCCCACGCGGTGGTTCAGGCCACCACCACAGGTGACCGCATACTTTTGCGCCATCCTGAGTCCGGGCAATGTTTTCCTCGTATCCAGTAAACGGGCCCCGGTACCGCGTACCTGTTTCACATATTCACTCACCTGCGTTGCCGTACCGGACAGCGTTTGCAGGAAATTGATCGCGGTACGTTCACCGGTGAGCAGGGCGCGGGTGCTTCCAGTCAGAACGCAAAGCCGCTGGTTGATGTGAATGTCCTCGCCATCATCGGCTTGCCACGCTATCTCGATGTTCGGATCAAGCTGATGAAACGCCTCATCAAACCATGCCTTGCCACACAACACGGCGTCTTCTCGAGAAATTAACGTGGCCTTGCTGTTGCCTCCCTCGTCCAACAGCGATGCCGTGATATCCTCGGTGCCAACATCTTCTTTTAGCGCCAGTGAGACGTTGTCCTTAATAATGTCTTGCTGTACTTCCATCATCGTTACGCCTTGTTGAAATAGGTACGGGTCTTACTGAATACAATAGGGCTTAATAATAACAGTGCCACCAGGTTTGGTAGTGCCATTAACCCATTCATTACATCTGCAAAAGTCCAGACCAGGTTTAGTTTAACCACAGCACCAATAAATATAGCGATTATCCAGCAGAAGCGGTAATACTTGATGATACCAGTACCAAATAAATAACCGGCTGCCCGCTCGCCGTAATAACTCCAGCCGAGTATCGTGGTAAACGCAAAGAAAATTATGCCAAATGTCACCACGTAACCGCCATAGCCAAACAACCCGGAAGAAAAAGCGGCCGATGTCATTGGCGCACCGGTCAGGCCACTATTCCAGGTGCCGGTAAGAATAATGACGAAGGCGGTCATGCTGCAGATGATCAGCGTATCGATGAAGGTGCCCAGCATGGCTACCATGCCCTGTTTTATCGGGTCGTTTGTTTGCGCGGCGGCATGCGCAATCGGCGCGCTACCGAGACCGGCCTCGTTTGAAAAGATACCGCGGGCAAAGCCCCAGCGCAGTGCCATCCAAATCGTTGCCCCGGCAAAACCACCGCTGGCAGCTGAACCATTGAACGCGCTGTCCAGTATTAATGAGATCACGGCTGGCAATTCTGAAATATTCATGACGATGATGGCCAGGGCAGAAAACACATAAATGGCGGCCATGAATGGAACGAGCTTTTCGGTGACATGCGCGATACGTTTAACGCCACCGATAATGACCAGTCCTGCCAGCGTTGCCAGTACCAGGCCGCTAATCCAGGTAGGGACAGAAAATGTTGCGTTGATCTCGTCTGCCACCGAGTTTGATTGCACCATGTTACCGATGCCAAACGCGGCAAACATGGCAAAAAATGCAAAGGCAGAGGCCATCCAGCGCCAGTTGTCGCCCAGCCCGTTTCGAATGTAATACATGGGTCCACCGACATAGTTCCCGAGTGCGTTGGTTTCGCGATAACTCACAGCGAGTACCGCCTCGGCATACTTGGTTGCCATGCCAAATAGCGCGATGACCCACATCCAGAAAATAGCGCCGGGTCCGCCGAAGTAGATGGCGGTTGCGACGCCGGCGATATTGCCGGTGCCGACCGTGGCTGATAACGCCGTCATCAACGCCTGGAATGGACTAATGTCACCCTTGACCCGGTCTGATTCCTTGCGGCCTGCCCAGAGGGTACGGAAGGCGGTGCCTACCTTGCGCCAGGTGAGCGCCCGTAGTCCAATCGTCAGGTAAATACCGGTCAGCGCCAGTAGCGGAATTAACAGGTATTCACCCCATATAATTCCGCTCAACAGGTTAAGTTGATCCTGAATCCATTGCATAGAAATTCCCTTAACTTTGAGCGTGTATATTAATTAAAACAGCAGTTTATATGACAGTTCTCAATACTGTCTAATGATAAGCTGGTCGCCTTGCTGGGAAAAATCCAGGTGCTTTAGAAAACTCATGCCCAGCAATATTTCCTCCATATCCATGTAGGGGTTGATATTTGCCCTGACATTATTGACCTCGATATTGCCGAGACTGACGCTGTCCAGACGTGTTGCAAATACCTCAACCTGCCCGCTGGCGGTCTCCACAGGTATAGCCAAACCTGCTTCCAGGTTTAACCTACGCGCCACGCTTGCCGGGATGCTGATATGGGTAGCCCCTGTATCCAGCAAAAAGGTAACCGGTTGACCATTTATCAGGCCACTGGCGACGTAGTGGCCGTAGCGATTGCGTTGCAATCTTACTTCAGACTGCCCGTTCGGCGCCGTTGCCGTTCGCAATTGCTGGTTCGGGTTTTGCTGTTTGGCCAGGTAATCTGAAAAGAACAGCGTAAGCAGTCCCAGCACCAGTAACCAGCCCAGGATAATCATGGTTTTTCCCGTGCGCTTCTGAAAGTCAGGTGATTCCATGCTCAAGATTTTGGCACAGGTGCCGATATCAGGGCTATAAACAATGGTTCGCGCTGATGAATAAGTCTCGACACAATCTGAATCTGGAAGTGATAGCCGTATGCATTGTTAGCCTGCTGGTATGGCCATTTGTTCTTCATGCTGAAGAAAACACCGAGTTGAGGCTATATATTGCCGCCAAGGATGGTGAACTGGGCAAGGTCAGATCCATGCTGGCAGACGGCGTCAGTGTCAATGCGAAGAATCCGGCGGGCCGGTCTGCGTTGATGGGCGCTGCCTACTACGGCAACGTTGGTATTGTTGAAGAACTGGTTGTGCAAGGTGTTGATGTCAATGCCGCTGATGGTGTCGGCAGGACTGCGCTGATGATCGCTGTTGCCAACCAGAAAACCGAGGTTATCGAAGTGTTGCTGAATGCCGGCGCCGATCCCAGGATCAAGGACAAGAACGACAAAGATGCCTTGCAAATGGCCGAGAAAACCAAAAACAAGAAAATCATCAAGCTGGTCGAATCGGCCACCGAGTAATCGCTGCCAGTGCATTCCATTCGCCAACCTGTTTATCGCTGGTATAGTGTTCATGAATTATCCTATTGTTGATAGTGATGAACTACGAAATCGACAACGCAGGGGAATGGGTCAGTAACACAAGAAAAGTACTCTCTCCAAACCACGATGCGCGCCCTGATCCGAACGACATTTCCCTGCTTGTTATACATGGCATAAGCCTGCCGCCAGGAGAATACGGCGGGCATTATATCGATCAGCTATTTACCAATTGTCTTGACCCGGAAGCACACCCGTATTTTAAGGACATCTGTAACTTTCGCGTGTCGTCGCACCTGATGATTAACCGGGAAGGCGAAGTAACCCAGTATGTACCACTTGTTCACCGTGCCTGGCATGCGGGTGCTTCGGAGTTCCAGGGACGTACTACCTGCAACGATTTTTCCATTGGCATCGAGCTTGAGGGCTGCGATGAAGAGAATTATTGTTCTGTTCAGTACCAGACACTGGCAGAGCTAACCAATGTGATATGCAAACGCTGGCAAGCCATTACAACAGAGCGTATTGTTGGGCATTCAGATATTGCGCCGGGCAGGAAAACGGATCCCGGACCGGCGTTTAATTGGGACAGGTTTCTGTCACTGGTGCTGCGATGACACTGATACTTTTGTTGATTGCATTGGGCCTCGATTTCTTTGTCGACGGGTTCGAACGAATCCGCACTTTTTCGTGGTGGATTGGTTATCACTACTGGGCCGAGAAAAAAGTTGGCGAGAATAAGTTATGGGCCGGGCCTGTCGGCGTTGTTGGCCTGTTACTGTTACCAATGGCAGTCACAATTGGATTACAACTTTACCTCGATTATTACTCCTGGTTCCTCGAAGCCATTTACTCACTGCTAATCCTGCTGTACTGCCTGTCGCCGGAAAAGCTGGATAGCGATCTCGACTATTACATCAACGCCATAGAGGAAGAAAACGAAGCCGAGCGTGAAAGACTGGCAACGGAACTGGCGCATTCCGAATCCGCCAGGGCAGACGTCGCCGAAATTGATGTCATCAAGTCCAGCCTGGTGGAATCGCAACAACGTAGCTTTGGCATCATCTTCTGGTTCCTGGTGTTGGGCGTGGTCGGCGTGGTGTTGTATCGACTGGTGTGCGAGCTGGATTCAGAATTAAAAGATAGTCAAAGTGGCTTTCGCGACAGCCTGCATGATTTAAGACAGATCCTGGAATGGCCAACCAGTCGGCTAACGGTGCTGGGCATGGCCCTGGCCGGGCACCTGATGGAGGCGCTGAACGGTTGGAGACAACATGAAAAATTCTCACTGCGCGTCAATCACGAGGTGTTAATCGCGGGCGGCCTGGGTGCGCTACTGTACGAGCCTGAACAGGAAAACAGGGATAAGGAAAAAGCCTACTGGATCAGTGAGCTGAAAGGGCAGTTGAATCGTACGTTGATTATCTGGCTTGCCGTCATAGCAATCATGACGCTGTCTGGCAAGCTGGGTTAAGCACGCGCGTGACTACTGTTACAGATATTCCGGAAAATGTATCTTCAGCAGATTCCCCAGTTTTATTCTATTCATTGGTTTTTTTACATAGGACTTGATTTGCGTCCTGGCGGCCTTGTCTTTGTCGGCTAGTTTGGTTGAGTTCGTACACACATTAACAATAAAGGACTGCTGTAGTTTTTCCGGAAGTTGATTGAATTCGTCAAGAAACTCCCAGCCATCCATGCCCGGCATATTGATATCCATCAAGATCATGCCCGGATATTCAAGTTTATCCTGATTTTTTTTCAGGAACTCGAGGGCACTCTCCGCGCTCGTCACAACAACCAGCTGATCGGTACAGCCGTATTCACTGATTATTTTGCTATGTATGAAATTATCGTGTTCGCTATCGTCAATAACTAACACACAGTTTAACTTTTTATTCATCGCGACAGGCCGCGTTCAGCATCTTTGATCTCTTATTATTGCTTATTGTTGCTAACTTATTTTCAGGCTATCCGGAGAGTTATCTCGGTTACCATGCTGGCCATTGAATGAAACAGTATGCAGATTTTGTGATTTTGAAGCTTCCAGGAAAATGTGAACTGCGTCACATTCTGTGGATCGCCGGTAATTTGCTCAAATCATGCCCGCTTTTCTAGCCCTGGCGAACAAAATCCGTAACCCTTTCATAACGAAAACCGGCCTCATCCTGCACCAGTACGCAGTCCTTATCGTACCAATCGCCCAGCACGATGCGTTTACCCATGCCACTAGTCAGTGCTACGTCATGCATGGCCTGTCTGTGCGTATGCCCGTGAATCAGGGTATGCACATCGAAATGCTGCATTGCCTGTATCACAGTCGCTTCGTTGACATCGGTGATGTCGGCAGGTTTTTGTACCGTCGCTTCTACCGTATAGGCGCGAACACCGGTAGCGATATGTTGTCTCAGTGCCATCGGCAAATGCAGGTTGAGCCAACGAACCAAAGGGTGGGTGATAAAGCGGCGCCACTTCTGGTAATCCACATCGTCGGTGCAGAGTGTGTCACCATGCATGAGCAAGACCCGTTCACCACCCGGTTCGATAACGTGCGGGTCGTCTACCAATTCACAACCGGTAGCATCGGCAAACCGTTGATCGATATGAAAATCCCGGTTGCCCCGCATCAGTACGAGGCGCGTGCCCGGCCTGACCGTATAGTCCTGCAACAAATTCAGCACCTGTTTGTTAGGTGGCCTCAGGTCATTCACACCAATCCAGAAACTCTCAAACAGATCGCCCAGTATGTATAACGCGTCGGCTTTCCGTGCCGGGCCTTGTAGCAGCTGTTGAAACAGTTCGATCTTTTCCGGTCGTGCCTGGGACAGGTGGAGATCGGAAATAAAAAGCGTCGCCATACGGTTAGTTGTCAGCCTTCCTCTTCGTCTGGCAACAGTTCGGCTTTTTCTATCTCGATGGTTTCTTCGGGGACATCCTGGTGCCCATTTCGCGTGGTGGTGGTTTTTTCCTCGATGGCGTTCACGACTTCAATACCGGCGACGACTTCGCCAAAGACGCAATAGCCCCAACCGTCATCGGTTTCAGACTGGAAGTCCAGGAACGGGTTGTCGTTGGTGTTAATGAAAAACTGCGCCGAGGCCGAGTGCGGGGCCGCTGTCCTCGCCATGGCGATAGTGCCATACGCATTTTTCAATCCGTTGTTGGCCTCGTTCTTCACCGTAGAATGGGTTGGCTTGGTGTTCATGTCCTTATCCAGACCGCCGCCCTGGATCATGAAGTCTTCGATGACGCGATGAAAAATAGTGCCCTCATAGAAGCCGCTTTCGACGTAGCTGATAAAATTCCTGACGGTTTCAGGGGCCTTTTCCGGGTTCAGTTTCAACGTGATTGGCCCCAGCGTTGTCGTCATTTGCACCTTCATTGCTTTCTCCGCATATATTATTGATTTATATCGATTATGCCTGCTTGCATGATAATCACAAATTCCTTTTGTCGCGGGCCTGCCTTTCCGCTAAGATGCGCGGCCATTGAATAACCAGAACCAATCCGACCAGAAGTCATCGTTCCCCGTGTTAAAAATCTACAATAGCCTTACCCGTCAAAAGGAAACATTTACCCCGATCGAAGCCAACAAGGTGCGCATGTATGTCTGCGGTATGACGGTCTATGACCTGTGCCACGTTGGCCATGCCAGGGTCATGGTGGTGTTTGACATGATCGCGCGCCATTTGCGCAGCATTGGTTATGACGTGCACTACGTCCGCAACATCACCGATATCGATGACAAGATCATCAACCGCGCCAAAGAGAATGGTGAAACCATCACCGCGTTGACCGACCGCTACATAGAGGCCATGAACGAGGATTCGGCAGCGCTGGGAGTGATTCCGCCGGACGAGGAGCCGCGTGCCACGACCACCATGCAAGCGATTATCGACATGATTGCAAAGCTGATCGAAAACGGCCACGCCTATGTAGGGAAAAATAATGACGTGTACTTCGAGGTGAAATCGTTTGCCAGCTACGGTGCGCTCTCGGGTAAACAACTGGATGAACTGCGCGCCGGCGAAAGGGTAGAGGTGCAGGATGAAAAGCAGGATCCGCTGGACTTCGTCTTATGGAAAGCGGCCAAACCCGGTGAACCCAGTTGGCCTTCACCGTGGGGCGATGGTCGCCCCGGCTGGCATATTGAATGCTCCGCCATGTCGACCCAGTGTCTGGGCAATCACTTTGATATTCACGGTGGGGGCCAGGACCTGCAATTCCCGCATCATGAAAACGAGATTGCACAGTCGGAATGTGCGACCGGCGAGAAATTTGTGAATACCTGGATCCATAATGGCTTCGTGCGCGTCGACGAAGAAAAAATGTCAAAATCACTGGGCAATTTCTTCACCGTGCGTGAGGTATTAAAAGTATATGCGCCGGAAGTCGTGCGCTTTTTTATCTTGTCCAGCCATTATCGCAGCCCGTTAAACTACTCGCAGGAAAACCTGGGCGAAGCCAGGTCAGCGTTGACGCGGTTGTATACAGCACTGCGTGATGTTACCGGATATGACGATGTCGATATCGACCACAGCAGGCTGGAGACATTTAACAAGTACATGAATGACGACTTTAATACGCCAAGGTCAATCGCGTTGTTGCACGAACTGGCCCGCGAACTGAACAAGGTGGAAGACAAGGCGTCCAACGAGGCGAAGTCGTTGGCCAGGACACTGAAGTCGCTCGGCGCCGTGCTTGGATTACTTCAGGATGAGCCAGACAATTTCTTGCAAACCGGTTCTGCAAACGATACCGATGCCGAGGAAATAGAAAAACTGATCCAGGCTCGCGCCGATGCCAAGGCCGCAAAAGACTACGCCGCCGCGGATCAAATTCGTGACCAGCTTAGCGCAATGAATATCAGCCTGGAGGATACGCCAAAGGGTACGATCTGGAAGCGTAACTAGTTGATTTTAAGCGCTAATAAATGCGCGATTAAAATTGACCTGATTCAAGAGGGCGCGTATTATCCGACGTCCTGTTAGAGGCTGGAGATACAGGCTGCATGGACTCATGAAGAGTCCTGGCAGTGACAACTCGGGGAATAGCGCAGTCTGGTAGCGCATCTGCTTTGGGAGCAGAGGGTCGGGGGTTCGAATCCCTCTTCCCCGACCACTTCAAATATCCATGGGGTAATCACTCCATGGATATTTGAAGTATGTCTGAGTGGTTCGAAACAACGAAGGGGGTTCACAAATTCGTCGGGAACGAATTTGAACAGCCGCAGGCTGGCCCGAAGGGCGGAGTGCATGGATGCACGGAGTAAATCTCTCTTCCCCGACCACTTTATATAGAGGCCCGAATGCGCCTGTAGCTCAACCGGATAGAGCACCGGCCTTCTAAGCCGGGGGTTAGAGGTTCGAGTCCTCTCAGGCGCGCCAATTTTCAAAAGGTTATTCCTGAACCGGTTTGAAAATTGCCCTGAATTGAACGAGAACCGTTAACAGGTTCGACAACTTTGCCGGGAGCAAAAGTTGAACGGCCGTCAGGCCGGCCCGAAGGGCGAGGTACAGGACGTACCGAGTAGTCCTCTCAGGCGCGCCAGTTATGTCATAATAACTGCGAATAAAACTATGGTGACTGTAGCTCAGCTGGTAGAGCCCCGGATTGTGATTCCGGTCGTCGTGGGTTCGAGTCCCATCAGTCACCCCATTCTTCCCAATTTCGATGGGCCGTTAGCTCAGCTGGTAGAGCAGGGGACTCTTAATCCCAAGGTCATAGGTTCGATCCCTATACGGCCCACCATTTAAATCAATCACTTACCATAACAATCATCTCCAAATAGTTTGTCGTGCAGTAAAAATGGTGTAATCACCTTATTTCTTATGATTAATTGACCAGGGTGTTGTAAGGTGTAAATTCTTAAGATTTATCAGCTACTTAAAGTGCTTGACATATTAGCTTGCAAAGGAACTAATAATTGACTTAAATGTCAATTAAACAGCAAATATCAAATTTAATTGCAAGTGGCGACCTGGTTCTGGTTCAGCCATATGTTGCTGGCGATCCATGTATAAGAAAACTGTACGTAGAACGTGATTTATATATCCAGATCTACAGAAACAGGCTCGGTCACCCAGATGAAGAAATGTACGCAAATTTAATGGCAGACTTAGATGTCTATGTTACTAGCACAACACTAGACCAGAATTATTTTAAATGTTTAACGCCAAAGACTGATGGTATTTGGGAAATAAGAAGTAAACGACCTTACCCGCAGATACGTGTGTTTGGAATGTTTGCAGATAAAGATGAATTTGTTGCTACCAATTTAAAAACTAGAGATGAGCTTGGACCTAAAACATCGCCAGAGTGGAAAATTTCTATAAGGACTGCAAAGGCGATTTGGAGAAGATTGTTCCTCGGAGCTTATACAAATAAAAAGACGCAGGACATTCATGCATTGGTAACAGGAGTGCTCAATTATGACGGATACTAATAAAGTAGAAGTTTCAAAAAGAGATTTATATTTTTTTAGGCAAAGGCTTAAAAATAAAATATTTCAATCTGTTGTTGCATATTTTGCGAAGGAAGCTAAAGCAAAAAAAATCACTAAAAAAGATTTGGCTATTGCTCTTGGTAAAGACCCGGCTCAAATCACTAGATGGCTATCTGGTCCAAATAATTGGACTTTAGATACCATTAGTGATCTTTTGTTAGCTTTAAATGCAGAGCTTCATCACGAAGTTGTTTCTTTACACGAACAAAAAAATGTTAAGGAAGAAAACGTAGCAAAGATAGAACCAGTAATTCGAACTGCCGTATGCGATGCAGGGTTATCTGGTAGTCCCTATTTGATATACCATCAGATGCTCTGGGGAAGTAGACCAACGGAACTGAGTAGTGATGAAACAGTAGTGATGCATGGAGTAAAAAAAGGAAAAGATTCAGCTAGGGCGGCAATCGCTCAACATCCAACCTTTGCTTTTCCAGCCTCTAACCAAAAAACTCCATCACTTGATGATTTCAAACATAGAACAAAACCAAATGTAGGCGTGTCATGAATATATTGAATGTAAATTTAGCTAGATCCGTTTGGTTAGTTCGAACGTCTTTTTTAAATCCAGATGGAAGATCTGTTGTTCCTTTATTAGGTGCAATTATGGATAGATATTCTTTTGTAAACGCCACGCCTTTTGACCAAGTGCTAAAAAAGAATAGCGGTGAAAGTCTCAAATACGAATATGGGACCTTTATTAATAGTCAACAAATACCATTAGAAATATCTTTGACGATCCATAATGATGGTTTAGTTGTAGATACTACGTCTTCTACTGAAAATGCTGACATGTTCTTGGAGGATATTTTAACCTGGCTGCATGAAGAGCATGGTTTAGTTCACCCCGACGAATTGCCTTTTAAAAAACTTCATATTAGTGAAGTTTATTTCCATTTAAATAAGCCAACTACTTTTCTGGATGAGAAATTAAATGAATTTATAAAAAAAGCGTCTAATTCAATTAAGAATGAGAAACTTGGGAAATTTGAATTCACTGGTTTTGCTATAAGCACTGATCCAGACAATTCGCAGAATGTATTGTCAGTACGGGTTGAAAGAGAAGTTAATACTAGTTTTGCAGAAAATAGATTCTTTTCTTCTGCTCAACTGACAAGTAAGCAACACCTAGCTTTACTTGAGCTACTCGAAGAAGGGAATAATTAGTTGCACATTAATTACACCATTCTCGCAATTTAATTAAAAGAAATGCATATAAACAATAGTTTAAATAATTAATTATAGGGATTTATAATCCCAAGGTCATAGGTTCGATCCCTATACGACCCACCATTTATTCACTATGGCGTCCAAATAAACTCGACACGAATACCACTTGGTTCAAAGACCATGAAATGCTTTGCGGGCCCATCCCCTAAACTCACAGGTGCAAAGTAGATGTTAACGCCCGCAAATGTACTTGTTTTTTTGAATAACGGTTCCAGGTCGGATTCGTTCGTTACCCTTATCGCCACATGATGAAGTCCAACGTTTGCTTTTCTATCAAATGGTATGGCATCAGCATCGGTTTGCCATAGTGTAAGAAACGCATTTCCATTAGTGACAAACTTTGCCGGGTATTCCGGTACTTCCCTGGCCAGGTTCCACCCTAAACAATCGATAAAGAAGGCAGCGGTCTCGTCAAGTTTGGCTACGGCTAAACCTAAATGGGCAATACCCGTTGTTTCCATCATAGTTCTCCTGTTAAGTCTAAATAAATACGATTGTTAAATATCAAGCACCAGTTTGTCCGACTTCGCCCTGGACACACAGGGGCACATCATTTGGCCTGTCTCGCGTTCTTCATCTGTTAGTGCGCTATCATGATGTTCTGCCTCACCTTCAAGGACCTTTACGACACATGACTTGCAGTTTCCTGCTTTACAGCTAAATGGTATCGGCACGTCTTCTGCCAACATGGCATCCAGTAACGACTTGTCGGCCGGAACATCAATTGTTTTTCCAGAGCGCGCAAGTTCAAGCGTGACCGGTCTTGCATCTACCAGGGCAGCCGCACTGAAACGTTCATAACGTACCCGGTTTGATGCAATCCCGTTTTTTTGTGCGGTGGCAAGTGCTGCATCAATTAAACGCTGTGGCCCACAGATGTAGAAAAGAGAATCTGTACTGGCCGCTGTCATGATGGATGCTAAATCCATACGTTGACCTTCCTGTTTGATATAGATGCTAATGGCGTCGCCGAACTCTCGCTGCAGGCGATCACGGTAGGGCATGTCCCAACGGCCACGCCCAGCATAGTGGAGGTGCATAGTTACATGACGTTCTTTCAGGTCATGTGCCATCGCCTTGATTGGCGTAATGCCGATACCGCCAGCAATCAATATGGCGGGGCGATTGTCACCGTGTAACGCAAAATTATTTTCGGGTTTGCCAGTGTGAATGATTTGACCGAGTTGATAATGGTCATGGATATAATCAGAGCCGCCACTGCCATTGTCCTCTCTCAGGACTGCAATTTCATACGCATCCTGGCGCGCAGGGTTAGTGGCAATTGAATAATGACGCCATTGCAGTTCTCCATCTTCAAGCAGTACCGGCATCTTTATATGTGAGCCTGCTGATACTTTAGGTAACGGACTACGATCTATGGTGCGAAATTCATAGGCGCGAACATTATTGGCAATCTGTCGTATCCCTGTGATGACCAATTCAAGTTCACCTTCTCCAGGAACGTCCGGCACCTTGCGTACAACTGATTTTGATTTAAGCGCTTGGTTCTCTTCCAATACTGGCGCCATCATTTGCTCTACTTCCGCTTCAGTGTAACGTGGTGTAATGTGTTGCGGGCAATTCCAGTCGAAGGCTTCTACATGAATGATAAAAGCACGCTCAATACGGGCGCGGTAATGATCGTCTTCCAGTTTTTCGATTGTTGCCAGATCATCCATGTCAACTGTTTCAACACGGCCGAGTAATTTCAAACGGGTTCGATTTGGATAATCCATGAAGAACAGGGCCACGCGGTTATCGTTCTTGAAGTTACCGGTGCTGACATATTGGCGGTTACCCGAATAGTCGGCGAAGCCAATGGTGTTGTCATCGAGTACTTTCATGAAACCGGTCGGGCCGCCACGATGCTGCACATAAGGCCAGCCTGTTTCACTAACACTTGCCATGTAAAAACTGTCGCGCGCGGCAATGAAATTGGCCTCGCGTTCACTAAGAACATTGTTATAGTCATCGCCCTGATCCATGTTGGCATAGCCCTGACGACTACCCAGTTGCGCTTGCATTTCTCGTACTGCTGGAGTGAAAGCGATTTCGGCAAACTTATGTGGCATTTTACTATCCTCAATTTACGTGAAATCGTGCCGCGCAGAGTACTGCGCGGCACTAAGGGTTATGATGCTTTTTGCAGCTCAACTCTTGGAAAGTCGATGTCGACGCGGCTGGCCTTACCGAGGATATTCGTCAGTATGTTCATTCCGACATGCGTGATGATCTCGACGATTTCGGCTTCGTTATAACCTGCATTACGTACCGCGAGTATTTCACCGGTTGTCACTTCCCCGTTGTGTTCTACCAGTGCCTTGGCAAATTTCACGGCTGCAGCAGCTTTTTCATCCTGGCTGGTACCAGCACGGTTGGCTTCAATCTCGGCATTATTTAAGCCTGCCTTACGACCAATTGCCGTATGCGCTGATACGCAGTATTGGCATTCATTCTGTTGCGCGATAGCCAGCGCGATACGCTCACGGGTTTGTGGGTCCAGGCTGCCTTCGCCTGCGATGCCATGCAGTCCAAGGAAGGCACGCAATGCGGCAGGTGAATTGGCAAAGACTTTCAGAAAATTGGGTACCATGCCCAGTTGCTGCTGGATGGCTTCCAGTAGTTGCAGCTGTTCCTGGTTGGCATTGTCTTTTTCGACTACGTTGATTCGGCTCATTTCATTTCTCCGGTTAGGTTGATTTAAGGGTCACTCCAAAAATAGGTAGCAACTGGAGGAGAGTATGGTCTGTTCCGTTTTAGAAAAGAATAAGCTAATATTGGAATTAACTATTCCAAAAAAAGGAATAATATGGATAGGTTTTTACAATTAAAAGTATTTACCGCGGTAGCCGAGGAAGAGGGGTTTAACGCGGCTGCACGACGCCTGAACATGTCGCCGCCAGCTGTAACACGCACTGTTGCGGCGTTAGAGGACCATCTTGGCGTGAAACTGTTAAATAGAACAACTCGATATGTGCGCGTTACAGATGCAGGCTCAACATACTTGCAAGACGCCCGCCGAATACTAAACGAACTTGAATCTGCTGATGAGGCAGCTGGTGGCACTAACGCAGAGCCGCGCGGTCAGCTTGTCATCACGGCTCCCGTGATGTTTGGTAATTTATTCATATTACCCCTGACACTCGAGTACCTCGAAAAGTACCCGCTAACCAGTATTGACACTCGTTTCGTCGATAGAATGGTAAATATGCTTGAGGAAGGAATCGATATTGGTATCAGGATAGGGGAACTGGCAGATTCCAGTATGCGCGCAATCAGGGTTGGCGCCATCAAGCAGGTACTGGTAGCTTCGCCTGAATATATTAAAGAACATGGCGTACCTGAAAAACCGGCGGATTTGAAACAACACAATCTGATCACCTCAAGTGCCGGTGATTTTACCCAGGATTGGCAATTCAAACCGGGCAAGCAACATACAAACATCCGCGTTAAATCACGTCTGTCTGTAACGACTAACGATGCTGCTATCCATGCAGCTGAGGAAGGATTCGGGATCAGTCGAGTGCTGTCTTATCAAGTTGCAGACAAGGTCAAGCAAGGGCACCTGAAAATACTGCTTGGCGATTATCAGACAGATGCTAAACCCATTCATATCATTCATAACGAAGGACGATTTGTATCGACCAGGGTGCGTTCATACATTGATTTTATAGCTGAAAACCTGAAGAGTAATTCCGCCTTACAGCCAGTTAGTGCAGATGCTCTTGCAATGAATAGAAATTAGAATAGAGCATGGAAATGGACCTCTTACCACTATTTAGTAGCGCTTTTTCTATATTAATACCGTTCTTTATTGTCTTTGTTTTATTCACTGCTCTTGGAGCATATTTCCGCAGCTCATCATTCAAGGGAAAACTCGGTGAGTCATTCGTGAATAATTTTGCGAAAGCGATGCTGGATAAGAAAACCTACTATTTGTTACAGAATGTGACGTTAAAAGATGGTGGTGGAACAACACAGATTGATCATATTATCGTGTCAAAATATGGCGTATTTGTTATTGAGACCAAAACTATGAAAGGCTGGATCTTTGGCGAAGAGCAGCACAAAACCTGGACTCAAGTGCTCTTTAAAGATAAGTACACATTCCAGAACCCATTAAGGCAGAACTACAAGCATGTCAAAGCCGTTCAGGATTTATTGAAAATTAATGATGATCAGATTCATTCTGTTGTTGCATTCATGGGAGAGAGCACCTTTAAAACTGCCATGCCCGATAACGTGACGCAAGGATTGGATTATATAGACTATATCAAGTCAAAGAAGAAACCTGTGTTAACCGGGGAAGAGGTTGAAATAATAAAAATCAAGCTGGAGTCATACCGGCTAGAGAATTCTCGACAAACGGATAAGGCACATATTGAACACGTTAAACGTTTACATGATAAAAGCTGAATTTATAACGATTTGTAATTTTATCATTAGCCCGGTCTAGTGATTCCTCGCAGTAATTCGCACCGAATCCGTTATTCTGTCACTCGGGTAAGCGACGATACGAGTACCGACATCAAGGCCATCGATGATTTCCGCTTCCAGGCTGGTGCGGCGGCCCAGTTCAACGTAGCGAAGTTGTGCTCTTCCATTATCTTCCACATAAACTGCCCAGCGTTCGTTGTCCCGGAACAAAGCGGTTAACGGCACCTTGAGCACATCATTACCTACCCAGATCACTACCCTTAGCTCCACCTGGTAACCATGACCAAGACGTGACCATTGCTCGGGCGGGCTGTTGAAATCGATGATGACATTAACGCGTTGCTCCTCTATGCCCAATGCAGATACTTTTGTGAATCCAAAGGGTTCGACCCGGCGTACTTGCCCGGCAAGATCGCCGTCGCCACCCCAATCCTCGATGATCACTACCTGGCCCGGTCTGACTTTTACCGCATCGGAGGAAAGGAGGTCGACGACGATTTCCAGCGAGGCTGGATCGCCGATATCAACCAGTGCCTTGCCTGCCGTCACCACGCCTTCGTTTTCGTGCAAGACCTGTAATATACGACCATCGACCGGCGCCCGGATCGGGATGCAATGGCAAAGTCCATGCTGGTCTTGTGTCTCAATGGGCGTCATCAATTGTGCCCGTGCATGTTCAAGTTCGAATATCCGCATTTGCAGCATCGCCTGGGAAGTGCCAAGGGCCGCGCGACGTGTTTTAAAGGCGCGCTCGGCTTCGTCGAGTGTGCGTTCGGACACGGTATTTTCTTTAAACAATTTACGATTGCGTTCCAGTTCTGCTTCGGCAAATTCCAGCTCGGCCTTTGCTTCTTCAACCGAGGCTTCTGCCAGTGTCTTTGCTGCTTTTGCAGCTTCCAGGCTAGCCTCTGCCTGAGCAGCACTGCGCGGGTCGAGAAACTCGGGATCAATGGGCTCGATTTCGGCAATGATTGTTTCATTTGCGATAACGTTGTCGCCAGGATCCAGCTCAATACGTCGCACACGACCATCGACCGGTGCCGACAGTGTGAACACGTCTCGTACGCGGGTTTCGCCTTCTTCATCAATGCTGACCAACAGCTCACCCTTCTCAATTGTCAACAGATCAACCAGTATGGCCCGGGGCCATAAACCGTAAACTACACCACCCAGCAGGAAGGTACCCAGTATCGCCCAAAATAGTATTCTTCTTTGCATTGCTGTCATTGCATCGTCACTCCCTGGTCTTCAATACGGCGATCAAATCAAGGTGTTTAACCCGCCGCTGGACTATTGCTGCTGAAATTACTGTTGCTACCGCGACCACCAGCGTCGCCTTGACGTAAGTCGATGGATTGATCACCAGGGGCATCCGATAGAGTTCATTTTGAAAGGCGGTTGTGATCATCAACCAGGCCACGCTCCAGCCACCGAGGCAACCCAGCGGTATGCCCACCAGGATCAACAGGGCTACCTCGCCGATGAGGATGTAGGAGATCGCCGCCGTACTGAAGCCAAGTACCCGCAGGCTGGCCAGCTCGCGGCCACGTTCAGACAGGGCGATGCGGGTGGCGTTATAGATCACCCCGAAGCCCAGTGCACAGGAGAACATTGCGAAGATATTGGTGAAGATGAGTATTTGCTCGCCTACGGTGTCGACAAAGCCGTCGATGGCCGCGCGGCGGAGCATGACGGCAGAGACGCTGGGCATGTTTTTCAGTTCTGTAAATAGTGTAGCCAGCTGCTGTTGGTCCACCAGCAGGTTGACGAATTCGAGGCTTGGCCGCTCACGGAGCTGGCGGTTGAGTTCAGCAATATCGATGTAAGCCGGCATGTCGATATAGGTCTCTACCAGATCAGCAACGGGCAGGCTTAGTACCGGTCGGCGTCCCTCCAGCACTTCCACCTGGACCCTGTCTCCAATACCAACGTCCAGCTTGGCGGCCAGTTCGGTACCGAGCACCAGGCCCTCAGCGGGTACGCGTACCTGTGGGCGGCCGCGGGCATCATTGATCAGCTGCAGGCGGGCGTCAGGGTGTACGCCCTGTAAGCCGCCTCGATGACTGCGGTTGCCGCTGCGGAACTTGGCACCGACGATGCGCAGGGGCTCGGCCGCCAGCACGCCGGGCAGGTGCTCAAAGGTGTGCAAGGTGTCGCTGGCCTCTGGTGCGGCCAGGCCAATCATCATGTCCTGGCGCTGGGCCTCGAAGAAATACACCTGCACCATATGATCAATGGAATCTTTCCAGTGCATGGCCATGATCAGCACGCTGATGGCACTTGCTACGCCGAGTACCGTCACCGCTGATCGCACCGGTCGACGGGCAAGCTGGCGCAGGAGGATTCGGGTTGGCTGATCAAGCCAATGCCCCAGCGTGTCGAACACGGCTGTGTGCTTGAAACTGACCGGTGTCGGCGGGCGCATGGCTTCCGCCGGTGGCAGGTTCACCGCCTGGCGTACTGCACTGAGGGTGCCGGTGAGTGCGGCCCCCAGGCTTACCAAGGCGCCTGTAATAAATACGTCGGCACCGGGCCGGTAAATAAGCAGCGGAAAGTGAAATAAAGTGGCGTACATCTCGGTGTTAAAGCGACCGAACCAGGCACCGACGACCCAGCCAAACACAATACCGACAGACGTGATGGCAACCACCAGCTTGATATAGTGCCAGCCGATCTCGATGCGGGTATAACCGAAGGCCTTCAGCAAGCCGATCTCTTCACGTTCAATGGCGATCAGGCGCATCAGTACCATATGGATGAGAAAGGCAGCCACCGCCAGAAAAATCGTTGGCAGCACGGTGGTAAAGGTTTTCATTTGCTCCAGCTCGTTCATTAGAAACCAGTTGGAAAGTTGATCGGCTCGGGCAAGCGCCCCGACACCACCGTAACGGTCAAGCAGGCGGTCAAGTTGTTGTATGACCGGCTCCGGGGCGACACCGTGCTGCAGGGACAGCACCACGTCATTAAACGCGCCATCAAGATCATAGGCCGCTGCCAGGGCTTCGCGTCCCAGCCACAGGATCCCGAAGCGATCATCGTCGGGTATCAAGGCGCCGGGGCTGATGGCATAAATGTACTCCGGCGACAGTGCCACGCCGACCACGTCCAGGGTTCGTTTACGATTGTTGATAACCGCTTTGAGCTGATCACCCGGACCGAGATCGTGGGCGTCGGCGAAGGGTTCGCTGAGCACGACTTCATCCGGGTGGCCCGGGCTGACAAAGCGGCCGGCACGTAGTGCCAGGCGATTCAACCGTGGGGTGTCGCGCTCCGGGAGCGAGGCGAGCAGGCCAATCGCCGGTTCTTCAAAGCCGGTGATGTCGAGAGTGGCAAATTTCACAATGCGCGTTTCCACCGTCTGTACACCGGGGATAGCGCCGATGCGTTCGGCAAGTCGTTCCGGGGCGCGTTCGAGGCTGGCAAAGACATCGGCAAAGCGGTAGCGCTCGTAGTAGGCCTGGGTGGTTTCATCCAGTGCCTGGGAGGTGGACAGGGACATGATCAGCACGCCGATACCGGAAGCGACCACCAGCGCGATGGCCACGACCTGGCCACGCAGGCGCCATAACTCTCGAACTAATTTACGGTCGAGTGGCTTCACCACTGCAGCTCGCTTGCCTTGAGTTTGTGCTCATTGACCTGCTCCCTGATGACATGACCATCGCTCATCTCGATAACCCGGTCGGCCATATCGGCGATAACAGCATTATGGGTAATCACAACAGTGGTTGTGCCCAGTTCGCGGTTGGCACGGGCGATGACTTCCAGCACGGTTACGCCGGTCTGGCTGTCCAATGCACCAGTTGGTTCATCACATAACAACACATCGGGTCGTTTGGCGATAGCGCGGGCAACGGCGACGCGTTGCTGTTCGCCCCCGGAAAGCTGGGCAGGAAAGTGGTTCAGTCGATCGCCAAGGCCTACCAGTGTCAACGCCTCTGCAGGTGACATAGGGTTCCTGGCGATCTCCGTTACCAGGGCGACGTTTTCGCGTGCAGTGAGGCTTGCAATCAGGTTGTAAAACTGAAAAATAAATCCGACATGATCACAACGATAGCGGGTGAGGGCCCTGTCATCGTATTCACTGAGATCGTGATCGAGATACCTTACTTCACCGCTGGTAGGTACATCCAGGCCGCCAAGTATGTTTAGCAGGGTCGATTTGCCACTGCCCGAAGGACCCAGCAGCACGACGAGTTCTCCACTGTACAGCGCAAGATCAACACCGCGCAAGGCATGCACTTCCACCTCGCCCATCTGGTATGTCTTGGTGATGTCTCGTGCCTGAAAAACACATTTCATTTGCGATTGCGCAGTGGCGGACACGATTTGCTCCTTGCCGGGGATTAATGAAATAAATGATATACACCGGCCAGTTATTCAATTTTGATCCCTATCAACAGAATAGCAGGTATTTTTAGGTGAAATAGACCGCAATACATGGCAATCATTTAATTTGTAACGCGATACTTCAAATGAGCCGGGTGCTTGAACAATTACGCAGAAATATATTGGCGTGTATTGGTTAGGCTTGTGTGAAGATATTTCTAAATCCCAGGTCATAGGCTGATGAAAGTCATCCATGGCTTTCACCCTGCCATCGGCTGGCCACCTCAAGACATCTTTTCCTTTCAACAGATACGTATCAACAAACCCGTCGGAATCATGCGGTTAAATCTGCCTTGCTCAGTGGTAGCGTACGAATGCGCTTGCCGGTAAGGGTAAACAAGGCGTTGCACACGGCAGGTGCAATTGGTGGTGTGCCGACTTCACCGATGCCACCCATCTGGGCGCCGCTATTGATAATCGCCACATCAACCTCGGGCATACTGCTCGCAGGCATGACCGGATAGGTATGAAAATTGGTGTTGGTCACACGGCCTTTTTCCATGGTGATTTCTTCGGCCAGTGCGGCAGAAAGTCCATAGGCGATCGCGCTTTCCATCTGCATGGCAACAATACCGGGATTTACCGCGAAACCGCAGTCGACCACTGACCATACCTTGTGTACTTTTACTTGCGAACCTTGCAGGGAGACATCGGCTATTTGCCCAACGATACTGCCGAACGATTCATGCAGGGCCACGCCCATGGCATGTTGTTGCCCGTTCTTATTAAATACGTTCGGCGTCCAGTTTGCCATCCTGGCCACCTTCTTCAATACGGCAGCAAATCGCGGCGCATCCTTGAGCATGGAAAGGCGGTACTTGACCGGGTCGGCACCGGCCGCGTGGGCCAATTCATCCATGAATGATTCTTTAATAAAGCCGTTTACCGAATGAGCAACCGAACGCCAGTAGCCTATCGGTACCGGGCTGAGTGGCACATGGACGATATCCAGCTGTTTATTGCCAACATGGTACGGCTGTTTTTCTATCCCCTCGATGATCGTGACATCGATTTTTGGATCCTGCAGGAATTCCGGGTTTAACCGTCCCATGGGCCCTTCGCCGGCATTGGTCACGTGCATGGCAACGGTGTTACCGTCCTTATCAAGCCCTGCCCGATAACGCGCTGCGGTCAGCGGTCGATAGAAATCATGTTGTGTATCCTCTTCACGGGTCCAGACAACCTTGATGGGCGTCCCCTTGTGTAAGTTGGCCAGCGTGACTGCCTGGGCAACATAGTCCATCAGGAAGCGACGCCCAAAACCTCCGCCCAGGAACGGTGTTTTTACTTCTATCTGATCCAGTGCCAGTCCGGTTATCGCCGCTGCCGTGCCGGCAACGAAATCGGCACCCTGGTTAGGCGCCCAGACGGTACACTGTTTGCCGGTTACCACGGCCGTACAGTTCATCGGTTCAAGCGTGGCATGGGCAAGGAACGGGACATGGTAGTCAGCCGTGATGGTTTTCTCGGCACTTGCCAGTGCTGTTTTCACGTCGCCTTCTTTTTCCGCAGTGATACCGGGTTTATCCAGGCTGGATAACAGTGTCTGCAGGTAACCTGCAGATGAAAAATTAGCGTTGGCACCTTCATCGAAAGTGACATTTAATGCCTCGACCGCTTTTTTAGCATGCCAGAAGTTATCGGCAATCACGGCGACCCCGTCGGGTATTGGATCCACCCATTTGACGCCCGGCATGGAGAGCACAGAATTCGCGTCAAACGATTTTACCTTGCCACCGAAGACAGGAGATTGCCTGACCGCGGCCACCAGCATGCCGTCGACCTGTGTATCGATACCAAAGTCGGCAGTGCCGGTTGCCTTGGCGAGGCTGTCAGTACGCTTGACCGGTTTGCCTATCAGGCGGAAGTCTTCCGGCTTTTTCAACGGTACGTTTTCCGGCACGGGTTGTTGTGCGGCGAGTGACGCGAGTTCGCCATAGCTAATGGATTTTCCCGTCTTGCTGTTCACAACCATGCCGGGTTTGGTGTTACAGTCGGTTGGTTTCAACTGCCATTTCTCTGCTGCGGCATTGATCAACATGGCCCTGGCCGTGGCGCCAGCGCGACGCATGGTGTCGTAAGACGAGCGGACACTCAAACTGCCACCCGTAAAGCGGACCGTGTTGTTGAACATGATCTTGTAATCATCACCATGCGGGGCCTGTTCAATCGTCATACTCTCGATGTCGACATCCAGTTCCTCTGCCACTATCGCCGGTATCGATGTGTAGGTGCCCTGGCCCATCTCGATAAACGGGTTAAAAAAGGTAACCGAGTTGTCGGTATCGATGACTATAAACGCATTGAGCATCGCATTGTCTTGCGATGCCTGTGCAAGTTTCATCTTGCCCACCGGCAAGTACATGCCCATGACGAAGGCGCCAGCGCTGAGCCCAAGGAATTCACGTCGTGATACGGTCAGTTTGTCCTGATTACTCATGACTTACCTCCTTTCAGCGCTGCGGCTTTTTTTATAGCCGCCTGGATTTGCAGGTAAGTGCCACATCGACAGAGGTTAGTAATACCGTTCTTTATTTCTTCGTCAGTGGGTGTTGGATTGTTTTCCAGGAAAGCGGCGGCGGCCATGATTTGTCCTGACTGACAATAACCACACTGCGGCACATCAGACTCAGCCCAGGCCTTTTGTACCGGGTGTGGTTTTTCAGGCGTACCAAGACCTTCTATCGTTGTGATTGCCTTGCCCTTGGCCATGGAGACCGGCGTGATGCAGGAACGCATGACGTTACCATCGACATGTATTGAGCAGGCCCCGCAGAGTCCCATGCCGCAGCCAAACTTTGTGCCGGTATAACCAATGACATCGCGAATCACCCAGAGCAGGGGCATGTCGTCTTCAACATCCACCTCGAGTTTTTTTCCATTTACGTTTAATGTCATCATGTCATTTACCTCGATTCATTGAATTAAATGCTAGGCTGAAATCGCCATAAAGTTGCGGTACTCCGCATCGGTATCCAGATCGATAGCGGCTTCAGGTATCGATACGGTTTTTACCTTTGTCTTGTCTTTAAAAAAGTGTTTTGCACCTTGGTCACCATGTAGTCGCATCAGCAACTCGAAATCGATATCAGGAAAAATGGCAGGTACACCGATGGACGACTCGTAATGACTGGCCACGCGATAACCAGGTTCATGCCTCCATGCAGAGACAAGCTTCTCAAGCGCATGGCTGGTGATTAACGGCTGGTCTGCAAGGACAACCATGGCAGCCGTAGCGGATTCTGGCAATGAACTGATGCCCGTACGGATAGAGCTTGCCAGACCTTCACTCCAGTCAGGGTTATAAACAATGTGTTGTTCATAACCGTTTAGTGCCTGTCGTATTGCTTTGTCATTTGCGCCCAGGATTATTTTGAACCTGTCCTGGAAGACCTGTTGCAGTTGTTCACAGGTATGCAGGATAAGTGGTTTGCCACGAAACTCGAGTAGCTGTTTGGGCTGGCCCATACGGCTGGAATCGCCTGCGGCAAGCAATATCGCATGGCATTGACCACGTTCCACGTTTGCATGAACCTGGACAGGACGATCATCCAGCATGCCACCAGTTCGGCCTGCGCACACGGCCTGTATCTCGGCCAGGATCGATAACGCAATTTCATCCGGTGTTTTTGAGCCGATGTCCAGTCCGACTGGTCCGTGACTTCTATTTCTAACTGATGCCGCCAGGTCCCCTATGGCATTATATATCTGGTCACGACGGTGCGCAGGGCCAAGTAAACCAATGTACGGTATCGTTGAATGTGCCAACTCTTTAACGTAACGAATATCGTAATCAATGCTATGCGTCATCAACACCATGGCATCGTAGCGATGTAACGGCAGGTCGCTGCTGATACTCTCGGGTCTGACTTTGACCAGTTGCACGTGTTCCGGGAAACGTGATCGAACAAGGTAGGCTGGCCGATGATCGGCAACAGTGATGTCCCAACGTAATTGCGTCGCCATGTTGACCAGCGGGATCGCATCGGGTCCCGCACCAAGCAGTAACAGGTGTTTGGCTGGCAAAATCCGTTCACAATAAAATGTCACCGATGATCCTTCGACAGAGGCGGTGTCATAAATGATTCGTTGCTGTGTGATTCTGTCGGCAAAAAGATTGATTAATTCAACAAGAGCCCGGTTTTCATGCTGAAACCGGATAGCCGGGTTCCAGGTCACGGTGGTACCCGCAGGCAAACCATCGTGCTCGCTATCGATAACAGAACAAAGCATGAGTGCTTCGCCCGCTGCAGCTGCATCAGCTAACTCGGAAATCGGTGTATAGCCGGCGTTTTTATCCAGGGATTGCAGAAAAATACGAACGGCACCATTACAGCCAAGTCCCAGCCCCCAGATAACATCGTCTGGCGAACGCATATCGTAAAACAGTGTTTTTGATTTGCCGGTCTTGAAGACCTCGCCGGCCTGTTCAATAAGGTCACCCTCAAAACAGCCACCGGCAAGAATGCCGCTGTAGGATTTATTTGAGGACACAATCATACGCGCCCCCGCCTTTTGATAACTCGAACCCGTGGTTTCGATGATGGTGGCAAGAACAGTTTTTTCGCCTAGTTGACTTTGTTGATTACAAAAGCGAACGAAGTCACTGAATATACTGGACATAAATCAGTTGCAATCCTGAAGAAGTACGGAAACCTTAAATCTACAAAGTTCTGATCATACGTGAACTAATAATCTAATCCATTAGTAGTTTCGCAGTTTTACATAACTGCAATATTACAGTCAGGATAGATAATGAAATGAATAGTACCAGTATCTTTTTTGAAAAGGTTTATTGAATATATCAAGGTATATGTTTTAAAGCAGGCAGATGATATGACACTGCCTTATCAAGAAAAATAGTATTGCCTTAATGAAAGGCCGTTTCTTTTAGATTTGATTATACAATTTAAATTCTCAAAACAGCTTGGCTGGATGAAGAACAACCGGAGAGCACCAATTCCAATGGGCTGGTATGTATAGAAAACGGGGCAACCATGATTAACGCGTTTAATCCAAGAATGTTACGACCGGAACTATTCATCACGGCAACTTCCATTTCACCCAAGTTGCAGTTATCGCCAATACTAAACGACTCGACTTTATAAAGCGGCATCGTTTCCAGACTACTATTGGCAAGTCTTGCCACAACTTCGCCTACTTGTTCAACTTTGCCCGCACGTGATATTTCTTCAAACAAGTGGCGATTCAACGTGATAATGCCGGCGCCTGTATCCACCATAAATTGCGAGTGCACGCTGGAATTGATCACAGCATCTACATAAAGATTTCCTGATTGCGATTTATCCATCGGCACATACACATCTTCAGCACTGCTGGATGCACATATGAACAATGACAGTAGGAAAAACAGGTATCTTATTTTCATTTAGAGCTTTGGTGATCAACTATCGTTTTTATTCAAGGCAGAAAGCATAAAACTTGCCATGTCTCATTGTTTTATAAGCAACTGATTTCAAGTGTTTATTTAGAATTCCTTGTGAAGGAAAAGAAAGGGTATGCACAGAAATGAAGTTTGAACGGTATTTTTTGCACAATAGCCGTGCAAAATTATTATGATTAATGGAAGGCGATCGGTTACTACTTGCCAATCCTTGATGTTATTAATGACACAGAAACGGGATGTCAACATTGAGCAAACGGGCGACACGAATTGCGCCCGATTGCCATTCTGATATGTGCACCATTTCGCATCAAGAACACGCCTTTCCATGCACTAAAATTAAACAAAGAGAGATGTGCAGCGCAGCATTATTACCATCAATAAAACGATTAAGTATCATCAAGTTAATTCAATCATCTTTAGTAAACTATTTGTGTGTTTTTCGTCTAATATACGTGATGAATACTGACTAACAATAATTATTAGCAACACTTTAAGAGCACGAGGTAAAGATAATGAAACTTACTGAAAATGTAATTTTAACGCTGGCGTTGTCCGCGTTATCTTTAACAGCATTTGCCTATGACGATCCGCAAACAGATTATGATTCTTTATACACAACGGAATCAGACGCTGACCAAAATAATCGAGAAGTTGTAGACATAAGCGTTGTTGAAATCGTATCGCGGTCTAACAAGACAAGTGAGCGTATTGTTGATCCGCAAACGGACTACGATAGTGTTTACATGACCGATTACCTGGAAAGCCTCGAACAATGAGTTCGTGCATGCCTCCAGAAAACATCAATGCCCCATAAGCGGGGCATTTTTTTTTGGCATGATAACGGGCATGGAAAAAGCATGTTGATTAACTGGCCCGAAGATACGCAATCTGGTATTGGATTGATACAAGTGATCCATGGCTTTAGGTTTTCATGCGGCTGCTGGCAGGCCAGGTTGTTCAAGACAAACTGATTGAACCAGTGCTGTCCGGCATTTCCTTTATTTACCAGTACTATCTAAGTTAAGGTATGACACCAATACACTTTTTCTACTTACTCTTTATTAAGGCAATGATGATTAACCACATCAAAAATACAACTTTCGCACTATTACTATTTACTATCACCGTAGGTTTTATAACCCCTGCGGTTATCGCCCAGGAAGAGCCCCCGGCGGTCGGAGAACATGGTGATGCCAGTGAACGGCTAGTCACGATTATGCGCAGCTTGTTCCAGGCGGTTCGTGAAGAAGACATGGTGCACGAGGAGAATATTCCAGGCTATAAAGCGATCACGTCTGAACAAATGAACAGCTTGATCGAATCTGTCGAGCAGTTGGTTGTGTATTCCAGGGCCATGGCTGCCCAGCCACCCGTTTCGGAACTGGCAGAAAATGATGCCGTGATTTTTAGCGCTATGGCACAGCGCCTTGATGATGAAGTCGTGACCTTGAGGCAGTTGGCAACGAACTATGATTTTCGGGTTGCTGTTTCGGCACAACAGCGTCTGTTTAATGAATCATATCGAAGATTAAATCGAACCTGTGCTGCCTGTCATCAACTGTTCCGCGATACGTTACCACAGGGGTAAGTGAGAGAAGCACGGAATAATGAGGATTTGAATCGAACGTGGTTGCGCCAGTCAGCCATGCACCAATCATGATTGTTGGCGAATTACGCGTTTACACTTCAGTCAAGATTTTGTTCTATTTAATAGAGTCCGATATAACTCATTCAAAAGTTTGTGAGCATGCCAAGGAAGAGTATGTGATTCATAACATCTGCAGCGCCGCCTTGTCCATTGATGTACTGGTTCTGGTAACCGGTATCAAAGGCCAGCATTTTCGATACCCGATAATTGATACCAAGAAATAATCGGTTTTGATTAAACCCTGACTGTGGCCCACCGTCGCTATCGTTGACATGAATAAAGACTTCCTCGTTGACAGCGAGTGATAGTCTATCGTGAATGTTTGTTAATGGGTAAGTGAAACGCCCAAAATAGCGTACACGTAGCGATGTATCATCCACACCCTCCAGGAACCGTTGTTCAAATCGAACGCGATGTACTAATTTTGCATTGTTGAAAGATTGACTGGCCAGTAATTCCTGGAAAGAACGATGCTCAACCCGTTTGCGATCGTACGTCGGGATTAGTCCATAGCCCTGGTACAAACCGATGTTCGGTGTAATTTGATAGCCTAGTGCGCCACGCATTAATAAGGTGTCGATACTGCCATCGTTACCGCCCTGGATATCGTTTACAGTAAAACGCGGTTGTAAATCAACGAACGCGCGATAATGCTCCGCAAACTGAAAACGACTTAAAGACATAAACCAGGTGCTGGTACGAGTTTCGGTCTCGGCTTGTACACCTGTTGAAACTATCAGTAATGTGAACACAATCTTCCTGCTTAACACTTTATATCTCCTGTTATTTGTAAAGAGTCAGGAACTGGCTGGTTGTTTTTTCCACGTGTTGAATGAAGTCCTTCTTGCTCATCTTTATGGGTAAATTCATCATGCTGCGCATTAGCATTTCACCTGCGACCATATACATATACTGGCTTGCCGCCTGCCTCGTGTTATCAATATGAAGGCGTTTACTGTCAACCTGGCCCTGTAGAAAACGTGAAATTGTATCCAGCGTCTTTTGTGGCCCATTTTTATAGAACAGCTCTGCCATATCGTGATGTCGCATACTTTCGCCTACGACGACACGATGCATGTTAATCACGTCATCATCGTTGAGTAATTCATACAAGCGCATGGCTATCTGAACCAGTCCCTCACGCGGGTCATCAGGAACAGTGTGATCATCATCGAACACGTACGATTCAACCTTATTCTTGATGACGTTCTGAAACAGGTCTTCCTTGCCTTTAAAGTGGGAGTACACCGTGGCCTTTGAGACACCGGCCATTTCGGCTATCGAATCAATTGATGCTGCTTCGTAACCCTTGGTCAGGAACTCACAACCCGCTGCATACAGCATCGCACTGCGCTTCTCCTCACTCTTCGGCCTGCCGGTCGCCACTTTTTTCGAAATCTTACTTGACATACTAAACCGTTCAGTTTACTTTTTAGATACTATACTGAACAGTCTAGTATTTATATGTTGTTAATGCAACCCGCAAGGACAGAAAAATGAATGAAAAAACCGATAGTTATCCGCGTTTTGCGACTATTTTAACGCTGTCCATATTAGGAATTGTAGTGTCAGGGCTGGCGTTCACCCCGTTAATACGTGCTGATAACCAGCTAAATGTGGATCAGGATCGTGCCTCTATATTGACGGTCAATACCGCGACGCTGTTGCCTGAAAATGCGTATTCTATAAAGCGACGTTTCATTGGCCGTGTTGAGGCAAACCAAAACAGCGCGGTTGGCTTCGAACTGGCTGGAAAGATAGCCGCCGTGTTGGTTGATGAGGGCGCCAGTGTAGAAAAGGGTCAGGTTCTGGCAACACTGGATACCGAACGTCTTCAGGTACAAAAAAAAGAACTTATCGCGCGTGTAAGAGAAATAGAAACGCGCATCAATCTTTCAAGGACTACCCTGGAGCGCATGGAAAAGGCGTTGGCTTACGAGGGCGTTACCTCGCAGCAGGTTGATGAAGCCAGGCAACAGCGTGATGCAAGTGAAGCAGCATTGACTGTTATTCATGCGTCAATCGCCGCTGTCGATACCGAGATAGAAAAGTCCAGTCTGTTGTCTCCGTTTGATGCCTATGTCATCGCACGGCAATCAGATAACGGTCGCGTTGTTGAAGCCGGGCAGCCTGTTTTAACGTTGCAACAACGTTCTGTGCAAACGGCACGTATTGGTGTTGCCGGCGATGCGATAGATCAGTTCCGTGAAGGTGCAATTGTTAGTTTATTGGTAGAAGGCAAGAACAGCGAGGGCAGGGTTCGAACAATACTACCCGTCCGCGATGCGGTTACCCGGATCGTCGATGTCATCCTTGAATTAACTGAAGCTGCTGCCAGGCCCGGCGATCTGGTTGAGCTCGATATCAAACAAAATGTAAAAGCAGATGGATATTGGGTCCCGCTTACTGCGCTGTCAGAAGGCGAACGTGGCACGTGGACTTTATTACTCGCCGAGAAGCGTAACGGTTCTGATAAATATCGTTTAACCCGACACTTTGTCGATATTGTGCATAAGGAAGCGAAGCGCGCCTACATAAAGCGTCTTGAATACGATCTGAACCGGTATGTAACCAATGGGCTGCAACGTGTTGTGCCCGGCCAGTTAGTGCGCATACAACAAACAGGTGAACAATTTGTTGCGGGAGTTGAGTCATGACTTCGTTGAATTCAAAAAAAGCCGATACGCTGTCTGGCTGGTTTGCTGCCGATAATTATATTGTTTACCTGGCATTGTTAATCATCGTTGTTGCAGGCTTATCTGCATTACTGAGCTTGCCACGTATTGAAGACCCGCGAATTACCACTCGTAACGCAATCATTACCACCACGATGCCCGGTGCCTCCGCCGAGCAAATCGAAGCTGAAATAACCAAGCCACTGGAAGACGGTATACGCGAAATATATGAAGTAAAACGAATTGAATCGACTTCACGGGCCAATGTTTCCATTATTACTATCGAGATGCAGGACAACATTTCTTCCGACACCAATGAAGAAGTGTTTTCCAAGCTGCGGGACAAGTTGTCCGAAGTGCAAAAAGAGTTACCGGTGAATGCCAGTAAGCCAATCCTTGACGACAAGCGCGGCGCTGTAGCTTTTACCCTAATCAACGCCGTGCAATGGAACGGTAAGACAGCACCACAACTTGGTTTAATGAACCGCGTGGCAGAGGAACTGGCAGACCGCTTACGTAATACCAACGGCACAGAAATCGTGCGTTTGTTCGGTTCTCCAAGTGAGGAAATAACAGTCACTGTAAACACGGCAAAGCTGAGCCAAATTGGCCTGGGCATGAACGAATTGGCACAGTTACTTGCCGCTTCTGATAGCAAGGTTGTCGCCGGTGTCATGCGCACGTCAAACCAGGATTTGCAAATAGAAGTACAAGGTGAGTTTGATGGCGTGCAGCGTGTCAGTAATATTCCTGTGGTTGTCAATAACAATCGTGTCGTTAACCTGCGTGATATTGCCGAGGTGACACGCGATTGGCGTTTACCGGAAACAGAGATTGCGCTGGTGAATGGCCAGCGCGCAATATTTGTAGCCACGCGCATGCTGCCGGACAGGAAGGTGCAATCCTGGTCTGATGAAGCCAGGGCACGCGTCGCTGATTACCAGTTAACACTGGATCCAAGAATACAGCTGTTGACTACCTATGATGAAAGCAGTTACACGATGGATCGACTGGGTAACCTGGGTGGTAACCTCTTATTGGGAGCCTTTGTCGTCATGGCCGTCGTGATGGTGTTTATGGGCTGGCGCAGTGCGGTTGTCGTCGGTTCGGCTTTACCACTGAGTATGGCTATTTCGTTATTCAGTCTCTCCTTGTTTGGCCAACAGTTACACCAGATGACTATCTTTGGCCTGATTGTGGCCATTGGCTTGCTGATTGATAACGCGATTGTTATTACCGATGAAATCCGCAAGAACATCCGTAAAGGTGTTGATATCTTTGATGCAGTCAACGTGTCGGTCAGACACCTGGCAATGCCGTTGTTTACATCTACCTTCACAACAATTCTTGGGTTCATGCCGGTATTTCTGTTGCCAGGTAATGTTGGCGACTTTGTCAGTCCGATTGCAATCAGTGTGGTGTTGGCACTGGTCGCTTCATTTGCAGTCTCACTGTTACTAATACCCGCATTAACTGTACGTTTCGCCATACCATCAGAAAAAGATCACAATTGGTGGCAGCAAGGCATACGCCCTGTATGGTTGATCAATGCGTATCGTGAAGTCCTGTTAAGAGCCTTGCAGCGCCCGCTCACGAGCATGATGGTTGTTACGGTGTTTGCTTTTTCCGGCTTTTTCGCCGCAACAACGCTGGGTAATGAATTTTTTCCAAGCGCCGACCGCGATCAGTTTCAGATTGAACTCTGGATGCCTGCTGATGCTTCCATTAATGGCACGTTGCACGTTGCGAAACGTATTGATCAGAAAGTACGGTCAATGCCAGGTGTTAAAAACACGACCTGGTTAGTAGGTGGCAGTACACCACCGGTTTATTACAACGCCATTCAAACCCAGGACCAGAACCCGGCCTATGCGCAAGCTATCGTCTATGCCGACGATACAGAAACTGCCGTTACCCTGATTTCAACTTTGCAGAAACAGCTTGAACAGACTTTCCCCAGCTCACAAATTGTTGTTAGTCCGTTTGGTCAGGGTCCACCAATAGAAGCGCCGATTGGTTTCCGTATTTCGGGCCCGGATATAAAACGTCTGATCGAATACGGTGAACAACTAAGACTGGTAATGAATCGTGTGGATGGCGTTACTCACACGCAGGCAACGATGACCAGTGGACAACCCAAGCTATGGTTTGCTGCCGATGAAGACCGGGTGCGCCAGGCTGGAATAACATTGCAGGAACTTGCCGGCCAGTTAAATTTCCTTCTCGAGGGGGTAGTAGGTGGGTCAGTGCTGGAAGACCTGGAAAGACTGCCCGTGCGTTTACGTGCTGATCAGTCAACTCGTTCTTCATTAAATGAAATCGCATCATTGTCCGTGACCTCACCTGTAACTTCGCAGCGTGGTGATTGGATACCACTGCAATCTCTCGGTGAGTTCGATTTAAAACCTGAAATGTCGAGTATTACAAGGCGTAATGGCGAGCGGGTAAATAATGTTTACGGTTATATTTTGCCCGGGCAATTACCAATAAACATCATGCGTACTATTCAGGCAGAGATCGACGCGCAAGGACTTGTCCTTCCAGCCCCTTACCGGTTGGAGATTGCCGGTGACTCCGAAGAACAAAAGCGTGCCGTTGGCCAGTTGTTAACGTACCTTCCTGTATTGCTGACGTTAATGATCACAACGGTGATCCTATCTTTCCGTAACCTGGGTCTGTCGATGGTGATCGGAATGGTGGCCTTGCAGTCCGTGGGTTTTGGAATGCTTTCATTATGGCTTGGACAGTTTAACCTGGGCTTTAACCCGTTGATCGGCACGGCGGGACTGATTGGTGTCGCGATCAATGGGACGATCGTGATACTGGCCGCGTTAAAGTCGAATGCCAAAGCCAGCGCAGGTGACCTCGAACAGGTCGTTCTGGTGACGATGGATTCCGGCCGCCACATTATATCGACAACGTTGACGACCGTAGGTGGTTTCATACCGTTATTGGTCTTCAGTAGTGGTCAGTTTTGGCCACCGCTTGCCATCGTCATTGCAGGTGGTGTCGGGTTTTCAATCATTCTTTCATTACTGTTTACACCTTGTGCGTTTGCTTTCCTGGCACGCTTTAACAGTAAGCAGCATACAAGCCTGAATCCCGCTATCACTGAAGGAGGTTATGCATGAGACGTTCATACCTTGTTATACAAATGCTGATGGCAAGCAGCTTGTTACTGGGTGGTTGTACGGTGGGTCCTGATTATGCTCGGCCACAGTCTCAAACGCCACAGAAATGGAGCGCTAATACTGAAGGTGTGCTACTGACTCTGGACTCGAAACAACTTACGCGCTGGTGGCAACAGTTTGATGACCCGTTGCTTGAACAACTGATAACAGAAGCAATGGAAAACAATCTGGATCTCGAGATCGCGCGCACAAGATTGCTGAAAGCACGTGCAGGTCGAAAACTGGCCAGATCATTTTCCTTGCCGCAGTTAAACAGCAGTTCTGCCTATCAGCGTCGGTCATTCAGCACAGAAACAGCCTCTCCGGAGGCCGGGCTTTCCAATGCGGGTTTGATAGACAGGCAAAATGATCAATACGAAGTTGGTTTTGATGCCAGTTTTGAAGTCGATCTGTTTGGCGGGAATCGACGTCGAAATGAAGCCGCAATGGCCAGGGAAGGTGCCGCCAGTGAAGGAATACAAGAGGTGCAGGTGGCCGTTTTGGCCGAGGTTGGTCGTGCCTATATGGAAATCAGGGGCCTGCAGTTTGAAAAACAAACCGTGCTCAACAATATTTCATTGCAGCAGGAAACACTCAAGTTAACAAATTTAAATCGCGAAACAGGTCTGGCCACGGCTTTCGATATAGATCGATTGCAGTCGTTACTCGACTCTACCAGGGCACAGCTACCGGCAATAGAAGCACGTATTGACGCTAATATTTTTGCACTGGGTTTATTGACCGGTGAATTGCCCGCCCGCTGGCTTGAGACACTGCGACTCTCATCACCATTACTGACAACACCAACACTGGTCGAGGCAGGACTGCCCCCGGAGATATTGCGCCGTCGCCCGGATATACGCCGCAGTGAAAGGGAACTGGCTGCTGCGAGTGCCGATGTGGGCATTGCCATATCCGAGTTATACCCGCGTTTTTTTCTTTCAGGGATTGGCGCATTTCAATCACAAACAACAGGCAATCTGCTTACGTCTTCAGCATGGGCATTTGCAGTGGGGCCAATGGTGCAATTACCTCTGTTCCAGGGCGGCAAGCTACGCGCCAATATCAAGGACAAGGAGGCCGATCTATTACGCGCAGAACTAAATTATGAAAAGTCTATATTAAATGCCCTCGCCGAAGTCGATAGCAAGCTGGCTGAATACAGCAGCTTGCAGCGTGCGCTGACACATCTGTTTTCCGCTGTCGAAGCTGCTCGCTCAGCTGCCGAACGCGCAAAAAAACTCCAACGCGATGGACTTGGTAACTCGTTGGACGTACTTGATGCCGAGCGCGAACTTCGCAACATCGAAAACAGCTATGCGCGTCAACAAACTTCTGCCGCCATAACGTTAATTGCCTTATACAAGTCGTTAGGTGGAGGCTGGGAAGAGGACACTTCCCGGCAAGGTTAAATCACATAGGAGGACTGATAAATGAAGCATAACCATCTCAAGAAGTACGGGCCATGGGCCATCATCACCGGGGCCACTGATGGAATTGGCAAGGCCATTGCCGAGCAGTTAGCAATACTCGGTTACAACCTTGTGTTAGTTGCTCGGCGGGAACCCGTCTTGCAACAACTCGCAAGTGCATGGCACGAATCACATGGTGTTGATGTCAGGTTTATTAGCGCTGATCTTTCACGGGAACAGGCACTGTCATTAATTGAAAAAGAAACCGGTGACCTGGATATTGGTTTACTGGTAGCTGCGGCCGGTTATGGATCTGCGGGTGATTTTATAGACGCCAACCTGGGCGATGAACTTAGCATGATCGATGTGAACTGTCGCAGCGTGGTGCAACAATCCCAGTACTTCGCCAGACGTTTTAAACAACGTGGATCCGGCGGCATGATCCTGTTTAGCTCTGTCTTTGCCTTTCAAGGCGTACCACTTAGTGCCAATTATGCGGCAACCAAGGCCTTCATTCAGAGTTTTGCCGAGGCATTGCATGAGGAACTCGCGCCAAGCAACATTGATGTCCTCGCTGCGGCCTATGGCCCGGTTAAAACCGGATTTGCCACACGCGCCGATATGGTGATGAAGTTTGCGCAATCACCAACGACCGTTGCCATGGCCACACTGAACGCGCTTGGAAATGCAACAACGTCGAGACCGGGTGCGGTTTCAAAGCTGCTCGGTTATTCACTTGCCATGCTACCGCGCCGTTTGCGCACATGGGTGTTATCCATGGTCGTTGCCGACATGACCCGCCATCAACATCATGCCCAACAAACTCACTGAGACAGAGGAGAACATCATGAAAACGCTTATTCTTACATTGGTATTTTCTATTTTTCCATTGCTGGCTACAGCGAACCAGGCCCAGGATATTGAAGGGGTCTGGCTTAATGCCAAGGGCGATGGCTATATTGAATTGATAATCAACGACAAGGTATTAACCGGTACCATTATTGGCAGTCCGTTGCCTGAGGATGCGAATAGAAAAGACGAAAACAACCCGGACCCTGCCTTACGAGAAAGACTGCTCGAGGGGACAACCATACTCAAGGACTTCACGTATGCAGGTGATAAGCTATGGAAGGGTGGTACGATTTATGATCCGAACAATGGCAAAACCTACGACTGCAAAATTACCTTTATCGATGATCAGACCATTGAGGTGCGCGGCTATGTCGGTATCTCCTTGTTTGGTCGTACCGAGGTCTGGACACGTCAGTAATAACTGTGAGGAAGCCGGATCTCCAGTTATTGATCGGTATTAACCGTCTGACCCCAATACCCGTTTACTTCTTAACTGAAAATCTTGTAGTAACTCGTTGACTAATTCATTTGGGAAGTGGCTTTTCACCGTGACCGCATAAAAGTTTTCAAATACATTCGGTATCGTCATGTAGTGTACAAGCTTGCCGCTAAGCAGTTCATCTTTAACGACCACGTCCGGCATCACTGACAGTGCTCCGCTATCGCGCGCAAGCAACCGCAGCATCGGCATGTCATCGGCTTCGGCGGCAATGTCAGGACGGAACTGGTACTGGGCGCAAAAACCATCAAACGCCGAGCGGATGGGCGTATCAGTAACAGGCAGTACCCAGCGTTGACTGACATAGCGCTGATTGAATCGTTTACCAAGTTTCAGACCTGGTGGACCAATGACCGATACCGGTTGCCGTCCCAGTAACTGGCAACGCCATAGCTGCTGTTCACTCCCCAATACTTCTATATTGGTGAGCGCCATATCGAACTGGTGATTGGATAAATCATTGAGCAGGTTACCCTGGCGTCGCGCATGCAGGCTGTAGGTGATATCGCTACGCCTAATCAGTGGCTCGATGAAACTCTCGATAAAATTTCGAGACATTGTTGATAAGGTGCCGATGCGAAGTGTCTGCTTTTGGGGCGTAATCCCTTTGGTCAGCAATAATTCCAGTTCTTCACCTTTGGCAAATATCTCTTCCGCGTATAACAGCGTCCTTTTGCCGGATTCCGTTAATACCAGTTTTCTGCCCTCACGGGAGAACAAGTCAACGTCCATGGTCGATTCTAACTGCTTGATTTGACTGGAAAGAGCTGACTGCGATACGTGCAGGCTTTTTGCCGTTTCGGTCAGGTTTCCAGTCCTGGCAACGTGCCAGAAGTAGTACAGATGATGATAATTCAGTTTGGCCATAGTTCTTTATTATAGAACGATTTGTTAAATATTATATATTTTACTTAAGTTTTGTCGCCGCTAAAATTCTCATCGTCAAAAATTATCTGGAGATGTAGTGATGAACACTATGAATTTTACCGGGCTACTTTGGCCCATGCTGTTGAGCTTGCCAGTCCTGGCAATAGTATTCAGTAGTAGCCAACGGCGTTGGCAAATTGCCCAGTTTTTCATGGGGACGAACCTGTTGTTGGCCGTGGCGGCCTGGATTCAGGCTGTATTTTTTGCCTCCGCGCCACTGGCATCCAGCCTGATACATTTAACTGCACTGGACACGACCGTGCTGGTACTGATCAGCTTTATCGGCCTGGTGGTATTACGTTATGCCAAAAACAACCTTGAAGGCGATCAGGACGATGCCCGTTTCCTGAAATGGTATATCGCAACGGTACTGGCAGTTATCGTTACTGTTACCACCAACCACCTTGCTGTCTTCTGGTTAAGCTGGACGGCTATCAGCCTGGCACTACACCAGTTACTGATGTTTTATCCGGACCGACCACGTGCCATTCTTGCGGCACACAAAAAATTCCTTTTTGCACGAGTTTCTGAAGCGTTGTTGGCCGTTGCTTTCTTCCTGCTTTACCAGCAACATGGCTCACTGATCATCAGTGAAGTCATTAATGAGATCAGCGCAGCAACTACGCTTAGCCTACAACATCAGATAGCTGCTGTATTGCTGGGCGCCGTCGCTTTAATTAAGTGTGCGCAACTACCGCTACATGGCTGGTTAATCCAGGTAGTTGAAGCGCCTACTCCTGTTTCTGCGTTGTTGCACGCAGGCATTATTAACCTGGGTGGTTTCCTGTTGTTGCTGTTTTCACCGCTTTTCGGACAGGTCGCTGCAGCACAATGGCTGGTTTTGATTGTTGCCGGACTATCAACATTGATAGCGGCACTGGTCATGATGACCCGAATCAGTATTAAAGTACGTCTTGCCTGGTCAACTACCTCGCAGATGGGTTTGATGCTGATTGAGTGCGGACTAGGTCTATATGAACTGGCTCTGTTGCACTTGCTCGCGCACTCCTGCTACAAGGCTTACGCCTTCCTGAGCTCAGGTAACGCAGTTAATGACTTTCTGCGCCAGGCCTATGTGAAGGTATCACTTCCTTCATTTGCAAACTGGTCCTTGGCGATTTCTGCTTCTGTTGCGATTGTTGTAGCAAGCATCTATCTGACAGGTGCTGCAGTTCCTGCCAGTCCATGGATACTTGTGACCATTGCATTGAGCAGCCTGCTAGCATTCCGTTTTCAACATACGCACAAGATTTCGTTCATGCGTTCATTGTTTACAGGTGCTGGTGTGGTCGCTTTTTACCTATTAATGAAAACAGTTATGCCACTGTTGTTACCCGAGGTTAACGTCAGCTACAGCTGGATGGCAGATGCATGGATAAGCGCTGTATTTATTAGCTTGATGACAGGCTACCTGTACCTGCAATATCAGACCCGGAGTCAATTATCTCGCAAGTTATTCATTGCACTAAACGCAGGATTTTATCTTGATGAGTGGGCTACGCGTACCACGCTGAAGTTATGGCCAATAAGCGTACCGCGCTCGACCAATAAACACATGGCTATCCCATCGGAGGTGATTTATGAGTAGCACAGCTTCAAATTTAGAAACGACGCAGTCAGATATCGCCACTGCCGTTGCCAGCGCGTGCGCACGTGTCGCGCCAACCTGGCCATTAGACCAGGCGATTGCGGTCAATCCCTGGTGGGAGATGCGACAGACCCCGATGGCAGAGATTGCCGCTAAAGTTGAAACACTGGGTCAGGTGCAGTGCCTGATGCCGAAGAGTTACTACAGTTCTCTCTGGCAGAAGCAGATTCAGAGCGAACATCTGCAGGAAGCAGCAAAGTTGCTCGGTGTTGAGGTAACTGAAGACGAACTGGTGGCATTCCTTGCTGATGAAAGCACAGAAACACATCACTGGCACAATTTTAATGACTTGCTCGATTCACAACCTGAGCGTGTCAAGAAGATGCCATGGCGCGATGAAATCGTGCAGCAGATTAGTCAGTTTTGTGGTTTGTGTTTTGAATATCCTGGACGTGTAGATTCAACTGCTGTCAATGGCTGCGGTCTGTATGAAGCATGGTTGGAAGTTGTACAGCAAGACCGCGGTATCGAGGTGCTGATGGGCGAGGATCTGCAGCAATACTTCAAGGCATTGCCGGGTTCACCCGCGCAATTGTTTTCAGAGGTCTTTGCTGGCATGGGTAAACCGGAAAACTTTAGCGAATATGCGTACGCACTGTTGCTGGATATTCACGGCTGGGCTTCCTGGATGGCGTACACTGCGTGGCAGGATGCTTTTAATGAAAAGGATAACAATCTTGTCGAGCAGCTACTGGCCATGCGCATGGCATGGGAATGGGTGCTCTGGCAACACACGCAGAATTCACAAGCGGCCATGTTTAAACTGCTGGAAAAACAGTTTCTCCGTCAGTTTGAACAGTGCGATTTTTATGAGCACTTGCACCTTGCCAAGCAGGAATACCTGTGGGTATGGCAGCGCGCGATGGAGTTGTCTTACCAACAGCCGCTGAACAAGATGCTGATGTCGCAACAGTCAAAGCAGGCCCCAGAGTCGAAGCCGGCATTGCAGGCGGCTTTCTGTATTGATGTACGTTCAGAGCCAATGCGACGTGCGTTGGAGTCGCAGTCTGACGATATTCAAACTATTGGTTTTGCCGGATTCTTCGGCTTGCCGATTGAATATTCTCCGGCTGAAAGTGATTACACGCGTCCGCAATTACCAGGTTTGTTACCAGCAGCAATTAAGGTTCAACCTGCGGGTTTGAGTGGTGATGCGAGCGACACCAGTAAAGAGATTTATCGTTCAAACAGCGATCAAAACTCTATTGAGGCCGCGCCTTCGACATTTGGCCTGGTTGAAATGACAGGGCTGTTCAAGTCATTCAAGCTGATTAAAGACAGTTTTTCACCTAGCAAGCCATCGCATGGCATCAACGACATTGAAGCGGTAGGTAAATGGGAACTGTTGCAGGATGGCAAGCAGGTTAGTTCCGAAGAGCTGATCAACCTGGCAAAAGGCATACTCGGTGCCATGGGGCTGACGAAAAACTTTGCCCCACGTGTATTGTTACTCGGCCATGGAAGTTGCACTGCCAACAACCCGCAGGCCGCTGGTCTTGATTGCGGTGCCTGTGGCGGTCAGACCGGTGAAGTAAACGTTAAGGTCCTTTCCCAGATACTTAATGATAAGGACGTACGTGACGGCTTGAAACAAGCCGGTATTGATGTGCCTGCTGACACCCGCTTTATCGGTGGTCTGCATAGCACAACCACGGATGACATCATTCTTTACGGACGATTAGGTAAAGAAGGCTGGCAGCAATGGCTCAAGGATGCCACAACAATGGCGCAAAAGAACCGTGCTGAAAGCGTTGGTGTCAATCCGGAAAAAGACGTAGCTGAACAGTTTGAACAGCGTTCCAGGGACTGGTCACAAATTCGTCCGGAATGGGCGCTGGCAAATAACGCCGCGTTTATCGTTTCGCCTCGATACCTGACCAGGGATCTGAACCTTGAAGGTCGCACCTTCCTGCATGATTACAACTGGCAGGAAGATGAAGGCTATGGTGTGCTGGAACTCATTATGACAGCGCCCATGATCGTGACTAACTGGATCAACCTGCAGTATTACGCGTCGGTGACGGACAACCTTAAGTATGGTTCCGGTAACAAGATGTTGCATAACGTGGTTGCTGACCATATCGGTGTCTTCGAAGGTAATGCCGGTGACCTGCGTATCGGGTTGGCCATGCAGTCCCTGCATGACGGCAAGGAATGGCGCCACCAGCCAAACAGGTTGAGCGTTTATATTGCCGCGCCAACTGAGGCAATGTCGGACATCATTAATCGTCATGAGCATGTTGCCGACCTGTTGAACAAGGACTGGTTATACCTTTATCAACTCGACAACGATAACGGTGGTATCAAACAATACGTTAAGGGAGAATGGAAGCAGGTTTCTGAAGAAGGCTTCACTGCATGACAACTACCCTGACGCATTTGCGTACGCTCGAAGCGGAGGCCATCCACATTATTCGTGAGGTGGCCGCCAGCTTCGACAATCCTTGCCTGTTTTACTCAATTGGTAAGGACTCAACCGTGATGTTACACCTGGCCAGGAAAGCATTCTGGCCAGGCACGGTGCCTTTTACCCTGCTGCACATTGATACCACGTGGGAATTTGGTGAGATGGGCCGCTTCAGGGATCGTATCGTTGATAAACATGGTTTGCGCTTATCGGTCTATATTAACGAGGAGGCGTTGGCCGCTGGAATTCATCCGATTGAATCCGGGTCGGTAAAATATAACGATATGATGAAGACCCAGGCATTAAAACAGGCGATGGCCATGCATCAATTTGATGCTGCGCTGGGCGGGGCGAGGCGTGATGAAGAAAAGTCGCGGGCCAAGGAACGTATCTTTTCCATTCGCGACAAGCACCAGGGCTGGGACCCCAAGCAACAGCGCCCCGAACTCTGGAATCTTTATAATGCCAACATCAACAAGGGTGAATCAGTCAGGGTTTTTCCCCTATCCAACTGGACCGAACTCGATATCTGGCAGTATATCCTGTTGGAAAAGATCGAGATTGTGCCACTGTATCTGTCTGCACCAAGGCTGAGCTGGATTTGTGATGAAAGCCAGCAGGTGTTTGCCATGGACGACGAACGTATGATGCCTTATCTCAGTGAAACAGAGAAACAATCGCTGGAGATGCGTAATATCCGTTTCCGAACCCTGGGCTGTTATCCGCAAACCGGGGGTGTAATGAGTGAAGCTGACAGCGTTGGCGATATCGTGCAGGAACTGCTGGTGGCCAGAACCAGCGAGCGGGAAGGGCGCATGCTGGACAAAGACCAGGTTGGGTCCATGGAAATCAAGAAACGCGAGGGTTATTTTTAGCCATCATTAATCAAGGTCAAAAGACAGCTCCGCCAGGAAACTGCGGTCGCTCAATGGAAAATCGCCACTGTAGACGCCGAACATATTGAAAGCGGAAGGGTAGCGTGCATCATTGTTAAACGCGTTCTTGACCAGTATGGCAGCATTAAAGTTATTTATAATTTTTCGTTTTTCCAGCTTCAAATCAACCAGCGTATCGTTCGCAATGTCATTGCGTGTATCGTTCGTCGCCCTGTTACGATTGGCAATGTAATTCGCCTGTACATACGCAAACCAACCCGGGGCAGGATTCCAGTCAGCAGCGACAAACGCATCGAGATGAGGTACATCAACTACTTTCTTGTCTGTTGCCTGATCATTGGTCATTATCCATGCAATGTTACCTGAAAGGTTAAGGCTATTAATGGGCTGCCATGTCATTTCATATTCAAGCCCATAGGCTTCCTGTTCGCGTGCATTTTCGGCCATAAAGACCCCGGCGCCATCAGGCACGAACTCGATCAGGTCATCGGCATAATAATAGAAAAAATTGGCGCCATAGCTCATTCGAGTTGATGGGGTGAACGTCATACCAAATTCAACGGTGTCAATTTTTTCCGGATCTAGATCCGGATTGCCCAAAGATACCGGGTTATTGGTTGTGAATTGATCAGTTGTCGTTGGTGGTCGAAATGCACTGCTATAAAGGAGTTTAAGTGTCAGTGCGTTGGTGGTATTCCAGAGTAGCGCCACTCTCGGATTTATCGTGCTGCCAAAGTCCGAGTAATCGTCAATACGTATACCTGTAGTCAGGTTCCAGCGTTGGCTGATATCCCATTCATCCTGCAGTGACAGGCTGTAAATATGCCGGTTGTTGTCTCTAAACCAGACAAATGGCGTTTCCGTCGTAACTGTAGATACCGTGGGCGTGACGCCTGGACCAAAGTTTTTGATTTCATAGGAATTTGATTCTTCGTACTGATAGCGAGTAGACAAACGTATGCGATGGTCTTCCAGACCGGTATAGATCCCGGTGAATTCAAACGATGGTTTTAACATTAGTCTGCCAGGAGATCCCTGTACGCCATCAGGAAAGTTGACTGGCACTGCACCGGGGCCGGGGCCTAAATTACCTGAAGGTTGTACCAGTAAGGTAGCATCTGCTGGAAACAATGTTGTCTCCACCGGTTCATCCGTGTAGTTGAAGCTTGCCCGGAAGTTCAGGTTCCAGTCACCCAGGTCATCGAGCGTATTGTATTGGAGATCCGACAGGATATTTGTGGTTTCAATATTGCCGGTTGGATCCAAAGCGTTGGCAAAGCCTCCACCTGTGCCCTGGTTTGGTTTATCGTTAAGCCAGAAATTGATATCCCAATGATTTTTTTTAAATGACAGGTGCAAATCGATAACCTCGTAATCGGTGTTTAGCCTGCCAGGTGACAGAGATGCGGAGGTGTTGAAGATACCATCCAAGACACTTTGCTGGTCAGATGGTACAACTCGGTCGCCATCACCTTTTGTCGTCTGGTATTCACCGGTCAGCGCGATTTCCCAGCCTGAATAGAGACCGCCATGGTTGGCCCAAGCGTGATAGGTGTTGCTCGTTCCTGCACGCGTTCCGAACGTGGTACCATCAATGTCGTTGCCATCTTTCGTTACGATGTTAACCACACCACCAAATGCATCGGCACCATAAACTGCTGAGCCTGGCCCGCGTATGACCTCGACACGTTTGATATTATTTACAGTTTTTAGAAATTGCGAAACCGGTGAACCCTTGAAAGGGGTGTGGATAGTCAAGCCATCAAGCAGGAACAGTACCTGGTTATTACGCTGGTTTTGCAAGCCACGCACAGTCACTTTTTTTCAAAAACCTGATTTCCTGTGCTGATATGAAAACCTGGAACCCGCTCCAGTACTTCATAAAGATCGATAGCTCCCATCCGACGTATTTGTTCGGCAGTGATAATGGTCGCTACGGCAGGTAATGTCTCCCTGGTACGCGTGGTTCCTGTGGCCACGGTTATCTCGGCAAGCTCATCCAGGTCGAGGCTTAATAAGCGCTCTAATTCATAGTCAGTTTCTCTGGCGGCAGTGTTTGCGCAAGAGAGTAACAAAAGAGGTATCGCTATGGTATGTGTGTACCTGTTTAGCCTGGCCTTGACGTTATTCACTGCTTGTTACCATCCTGTAATTCTATTTTAGTTTTATTATTGACTATGCATTTAGTATTGAAGTTTCTATTGCGGTAGCAAGTGGCCAAAAGCAGAGAAAGATTACGAAGATAGTGTATCAACATTCCCCGATATAGATGTGAATATCGACCCCGTGGCTAAAGCCAATCTTTATTACGTTTTTATAAAACGTTCACAAATATATTAATTTCATAGGGTTTATGCTGTTATACTATTATTGTATAACTAAAACTATAGACTGCTACAGGGAAGCGCACCCGGTTTCGGAGACCCCTTGATGACTGCTAAATCTGTTCTTTTGGCAGATGATGACCAGACGACGCTTACTGTCCTGACTGCGACACTTGAAGATTATGGCTACCGTGTTGATAGCACGGATCGTGGCGAGAAATGTTTATTCAAGGCCATGGAGCAGGATTACGATGCGTTTCTCATTGACCTGAATATGCCAGGTTTGGGTGGAGTGGAGCTGTGTAAAAAATTACGCGCCCTGGAACAGTACAAACTCACTCCCATTATTATCATCACGTCCATGGACGAGGAAACCAACCTCGGCGAGGTATTATCCGCGGGCGCCAGCGACTTTATTTCCAAACCGGTCAATCCCGTGGTACTGAATGCGCGTTTAAAAAACCACCTGGAAAAGCAAGAGTACTATGATGAACTGGAGCGCATCCGCCGTTATCTGAATCGTTATATTTCATCCCGAACGCAACGCATGGTGGAGGCCTACGCAACGACAGGGCTGGTGCCTGAACCAGAACTCCATCATGTTTGCGTGATGTTTACTGACATCCGTGGTTTTACCCGCTTAAGCACCAAAATTGATCTGCAGGAATTATTTGCCAGAATCAGTTATAGCCTCGGTCAACAGGTAGACCTCGTTTACAAATATCACGGCTATATCGACAAGTTCGGTGGTGATGGGCTAATGGCCATCTTTGATGGTGAATTGGCAGTCAGCAACGCCTGTGAATGCGCCCGACAAATAATCGATCAAGCCACCAGGCATCCCGATCCCTTGCCTATCGGTATAGGACTTCATTACGGTCCCGTGTTGATTGGTAATATTGGTTCCAACGAACATCTGGACTACTCGGCGCTGGGCGAAACAGTCAATCTGGCGTCGAGGATATGTAACTATGCCGATGCAATGCAAATAAGAGCAAGTGAAACAATTATAGAACAATTAAGTGATGATAACAGCATACGACATACCGATGTAGAGTATGCCACCCTACGAGGTTACGAGGAGCAGATACCCATATACCGTTTTCATTTTGACTGAAATATTTGCCGTTTGTCACTTTCTGACATTATACTTTATGAAATTATAATAATTAAAAAGGCAAAATCTTGAGATCCAAGTATACTATTCTCTTCAGTAGTATCCTTATCATTACTTTGCTGTCCTCATTCGTAGCGGCAGAAGCAAAACCACTCATCCTTACCGACAATAGCAACAAGTATTCACTTCTCAAGGAAGCAGAATATTACGAAGACCAGAGTGGACAACTGGATATTGAAGCTATTCTTCAACGTCATGCAAATGGTGAATTTGTCAGACCAGAAGAATTTATAAACTCACCTGGTTTTACGGATTCTGCTTACTGGTTTCGAATCAGCATATTTAATGACCGTTCAGCGGTTGATGCATGGTTGTTACAACTAACATATGCCATGCTCGATCACATCGACGTCTATTTGCTCGATAATTCAGGCCAGATAAAGCATGAGCACATGGGCGATGCCCAGCCTTTTAGTCAAAGGCAGATAGAACATCGTACATTTTTGTTTGATATGGCACTGCCAAAAAGAGAGATAGTCGAACTCCTGGTGCGGATAAAAACAACCAGCTCCATGCAGCCTAAAATGTATTTGTGGGAAGCAACCACGTTCAACCATGATAACCAGGGTAATCAACTGGCATTTGGTATTTACTACGGTGTTTTCCTCGCCATGCTCTTCTATAACCTGCTGGTGTACATATCTATTCGAGACAAGATTTACCTGTTTTATGTCGCCTATGTGCTTTCATTCAGCTTGTTTATGTGCTGCCTCAATGGATTGGGTTATCAGTACATCTGGCCTGATTTCCCCGGTTGGCAATCGCATGCCAGTGCGACACTGATGTCAGTTGCCTGTTTTAGTGCAATTCTTTTTGCCCGCACACTGTTGCGTTTGAAAGACTATTTGCCGCGCTGGGATAAATTCTTTCAGTGGTCGATGTACTATTTTACTTTGCTTGCTATAGCATCATTGTATCTTCCATATACCTATGTCGCCCAGATTTGTACGGCGAGTAGTCTGCTGTTATCTATTTTACTGAATTTTATTGGCTGGTTAAGCCTGAAGCATGAGAACCAGGTTGCCCGGTTTTACGTATTGGCATGGACTTTTTTTCTACTTGGCGCCAGCGTCTATGCTCTGAAAACCTATGGCGTGTTACCGCAGATCTTTATTACCGAATATGCCATGCAAATAGGCTCAATGCTGGACGTGGTTTTGCTATCAATGGTGCTGAGCTATCGAGTCAAGATGCTGCAGGAACAAAATGTTAAAATTCAGCTACAGGCTACGATAGAACTTGAAAGCAAAGTGCAGGAAAGAACCAGGAAGCTGAATGAAACGCTTGATGCCCTGTCTGAAAGCTACGCGAAAGTTGAAAAGCTAAATTACAGTGATCCATTAACAGACATCAAGAATCGGCGTTTTTTTGACGAGTTCTATTTACACGAAATGAAGAACGCGATTCGTAGTAAAGGGTCTATCGCAGTTATGGTTGCCGATATTGATCATTTTAAGCAGGTTAATGATGAATACGGCCATAATGCCGGCGACAAGGTGCTTATTTGTATAGGTCAATTGATCAAGGAAAATCTGCCTCGTGAGAATGATTTTGTAGCCCGTTATGGTGGCGATGAATTTGTGATTGTATTGCCGTTTACCGACAAGGAAGGTGCGCTGTTAATCGCTAAACGTATTAAAAACAGTATCTCTGAGCTTCAGGTGGAACATGAAAATCGCAACATTATGACAACGATTAGCATTGGCATTTCGGCCATGCAACCGTCGTATGAAACCGACACCTACCGGTTAATTACCGAAGCTGATCGTGCCCTGTATGAGGCAAAAGAACTGGGAAGAGATCGGATCCGTTGCTACCATAATGGTGATGTCGAATTAAAGAGCGTCGACAGCTGATAGTTTTACCGCAAGTATTCTGATCATTTTTGGATTTCACCTTCCAATTTTTACCCGTTGCGCTGGTTTGGACAACTGCGATGTTTGCAATCGTCTTGCTGGTATTGATTGCATTGCGTGTCGATTGGCACAAAAACCGTAGCAGGGGTGTACTCAATCTATGGTTTGTGAGTATATTTTTTCTCGCAATCGCCTGGATGATTCGAGCCAATATTGGTGAGGAGTACAATATCCATCTGCTGGGTGCGATGTTATTTGCGCTGATGTTTGGTTGGCAATTGGGTGTGCTGGGCATCGCCATCGTCTGTACGTTGGTATGTCTATGGGGCAATATGCTTTGGGCTAACCTGCCGCTTGCGATACTTATTAATGCCGTCTTTGCTGTCTCGTTTAGTTACCTGTTATTCCTGCTAATTGAATACATACTGCCGCATAATCTTTATGTCTACCTGTATTTGTCCGCGTTCTTCGGTTCTGCTATTTCCTATTCACTAGCGGGTACGATTTCAGCCTTGTTGTTCTTTTGGCTGGACGTACAGACCTGGTCAACGTTGATGAATGAGTATTTACCGTTTCTTTACCTGATGAGCTTTTCCGAGTCATTCCTGACTTGTGGCTTGTTGACCCTGTTTGTGGTTTACAAACCTGAATGGGTGTTCAGTTTTCGCGATGAGCGTTATTTGCGAGGTAAGTAAGCCATTGTTTATTCAGCTTTGCTGACCTCGACCATTGCATCGAAGGCAGATTGCCCCGCGCTAAATGCAAACAGGTCGACAGCAGCATCGGGAATGCAAGGTGCCCCACTGGTTAACCGGTTGATGCCTTGCCATCCATCCCGCATCCAGACTATACCTTTTGCTATATCGTCAGTAACAAGCGCCCGGGCTTGCATATCTCCCCGTTGATTATATATTCGAACCCGGTCTTTATTATTTATACCACGTGTTGCTGCATCCTCTGTGGAAAGCCACAGTTCGGGTTCCTTGTTATGTTTGCTTAGTCCAGGCAAGGCCTGACCATGATCATAGAATGCATGAAAGTGTTTGAGTGTGCGTCCTTGCCTGAATGCAAGCGGATATGAATCAACATCGGTGTTCTCATAGGACGGAAGGGGTGACAGGCCAACATCCAGCGCCTGTTGGGAATAAAATTCGACCTTTCCAGAAGGCGTTGGATAATTGTGTTTTGTGTAAGCCTGGTGTTTGATATTTAACGGGCGTATGCCTCCTGCTTCCCTGAGTTTGGCAACGGTTGCATGGTGGGTCGAAGGGTGACAGATGACGGCATCAATAAACCCTTCGTCATTATCCCATGGAAAAAAATCCTCGACTTCGAAATGCTGAGCCAGTTGTTGCAAGAGCTGACTTAGCGTACGGGTCTCAGCGGGAGCGGGTAGCGCCTGCTCCATGAAATAGAGATGCGTGTTTGTCATTTTGCATCCAATTTGCTCCAGCCATGCTGTAGCCGGTAGTACAATATCTGCATACTTGCGTGTGGTGTCGTTATCAAACAGATCATGACAAATAACCAGGTCCATCTCTTCCAACGCATTCTCGATTTCAACACTGTTGGCAAAGGAAGACAGCATATTGGTACCTGACAACAACAGTGCCTTGACCTTTTCATTAAGCATTGCTTCTGTCATCGCCGACATCTGGTTGGGCACAATATTTTTACAGCGATTGCCTGAATCCGGTGTAATAGCATTTAAGCCTTGTCCTGAACTACTCGCACCATGTCTCGGTCCGAGTCCGGCGCCCGGTACACCGAGTTTCCCTGATAATGCCGGCAGACATGCAATAGCCCTGGCTGCTTGCCAGCCATGTCGCTGTTTATGCATGGAGCTACCACCAACAAGTATCATGGCTTGCTTCGTTGCCGCGTAGTCTCTGCTCAGTTGTTTTATCGTGTTACTGTCTATGCCCGTCATTGTTGCGGCCCATTCAGGTGTATATTGCTGGATATGTTCGACGAGTGCCTCAAAGCCAAGGGTATGCCTGTCGATAAACGTCTGGTCAACTAATTGTTCTGTTACCAATACGTGCATCATCGCTAGCGCCAGGGCTGCATCGCTGCCCGCCTTAATCGGATAATAATCATCCGCTAGCGCTGCCGCCTCGCTACGACGAATATCAATCGTAATGATGCGAGCGCCACGCTTTCTTGCCTTTGTTAAATGCGGGGCCGTGTTAGGTTGGCTGGCGATATTGGCGCCCCAGAGAATAATCAGATTGGCATTAGCTGACATGTCTTCTTTTGTATGCACATCCAGTACGCCGGTTAGCCCAAAACCAAAACCGGGTAATCCCCAGCAAATCATTGCCGGGTGCCACCACTGGCAACCGTACAGGTGTGCAAATCGCCTCGATAACAGGCCGCCGAGTCGCGTGCCGTAATTTGTCGCTGCATCACCATGGCCAAGCCAGATACCGAATTCTTCCGGTTTGATCTTGCTTAATCGGGAAGTGATTTCAGTCAATGCATCCTGCCAGCTGACGGTTTCCCAGTTCGAATCGCGTTGACGTCTGATTTTTGGGTAAAGAATTCGCCGGGGGTTATTAATAATTTGATGTGCTGCCTGTCCACGCAGGCACAGGAAACCCTGGCTGTCAGGATTTTCGTCATCGCCAGTGATTGACTCAAGTTGATTCCCTGTAACCGTCACCTTCATACCACACAGTGTTGGATGGCAGTTCATCGGACACATGGTACGAACTGTGTGGCTTTCAGACATTCTGATTAGCTGGTCGACATGCTGGTCAGGGAACAACCCAAAGTGAATCCACGAAGCGTTCTTCGTCATCAACGAAGTGCCGTACTACCTCAAATCCTGCATCTTCAGCCATTTGTTCGATGTCTTCTTCGAGATATTTGAATGAATATTCCAGGTGGATAGGTTCAGCCTTATCAAAGTCAAAGTACTGATCCAGTGCTTCAATAAAAACACGTTGTCGTTTCCTGGAAATAAGAAAGCTCTCCATTGCGCCCAGTCTCGGATTATAGGCGCCGTAATGTTCAAACTGTTCAAGATCGAACTGCCCGCCAAGCTCACGATTTATCCGTGCCAACAGGTTTAGATTGAATAAACGGGTATAGCCAGCACTGTCGTTGTAGGCCCGGTTTAAAGTTGAAATGTCTTTTTTCAAGTCAAAACCAATTAGGGCATGGTCGCCAGGTTTCAGTATGCCATGCAGTTTTGCCAGGAATCGTTGGCTTTGTAATGGATTGAAGTTGCCAATGTTAGAGCCAAGAAACAGCACCAGCTGTGTATTGCCAGAGTGCTGTCGCACATGGCTCAAGCCGGCAAAGTAGTCGGCGATCACACCATGAATCGTTAGTAGTTCATGTTGGCCAAGCGTTTCTGCAAGTTGGTCCATGGCCTTTGCAGAAATATCGATCGGGTAGAGGTTTATCCTGGAATTGCGTGTCAGGAAACCGTCAAGGAGCAGTTCAGTCTTGTGTCCATCGCCGACGCCAAGTTCGATAATATCAATGACATCGGCATTGATGCTGGCAGCCAGATCGCTGCTTATGGTTTCAAGGATACTGTACTCGGCACGGGTCAGATAGTAATCCTCGTGTGCGGTAATTTTCTGAAACAGGATACTGCCCTTGTCGTCGTAGAAGTATTGTGCGGGTATTTGCCTCGGCCTTGCCTGTAGTCCTTGTAGTACATCCCGGGCAAACTGGCTCTCGGTGATTGACTGGTTAGCATCCTGTTGTGCGATCAGGTTTTCAATTTTCATTTGCTGTCCCTTGCCAGGCGGATGCCGGAAAACATCCAGCGCTGATGTGGTTCATAAAAGTTTCGGTAGCTATGGCGCAAGTGCCCCTCGGGTGTCGCTATACAACCCCCGCGCAATACAAACTGGTTACACATGAATTTACCGTTGTACTCATGCAGGGGTCCTGCAAAGGTCTTGAATCCGGGGTAAGGGGAATAATGACTTGCTGTCCAGCACCATAATTGATTCCCTGCATTGCCATTATAGGGTTGTAATGCCAGCGGCCTGGATTGTTCTGTTGCAATCTTGCCTAGTTGCAATGCCACCTCGTATTCCTGTTCGGTTGGTAATCGAGCGTGCGCCCAGGCAGCAAAGGCACTGGCTTCAAAATAGCTCATGTGACAAACGGGCGCATTCATATCCAATGGCCGCAAGCCATGTAATGTAAATTCATACCAGCTGCCATCTTTCTGGAACCAGTAGAGCGGGGACGTAATACCGTGCTCCCTGATAAAGTCGTAACCCTTGCTTAACCAGTAAGCGGGTTTGTCGTAACCACTGTTTTCCATGAACGCAAGGTATTCAGCGTTACTAACAAGTCCCTGCCTGATATGACAATCGTGCAGGTAGATCTTATGCCGGGGTTGTTCATTATCGTAGGCAAAGCTATTGCCTTCACTGTGCCCAATCTCATAGAGGCCCTCGGTAAGCGGCACCCAGTCCTGATTCGGGGCAGGACTGGCGGGAAGGGGTTGGCTGGCATAACAGGGCGCAATCGGATTGATACCTAATATGTATTTAATGTCCATGTACAGGAGTTCCTGGTGCTGCTGCTCGTGATGCAGGCCTAATTCAATCAATTTCAGGGCCTCGTTATCCAGGTTGCCTGATTGCAACAGTGCCAACACAGCAGCATCAACCTGACTCCTGTAAGCAAGCACCTCATCAACAGTAGGGCGGGATAGTTGGCCTCGTTCAGCCTGTATCCAGTGTTTGCCTGCCCCCTTGTAGTATGAGTTGAACAACTCGGTATAGCCCGCATTCATGCGCTGGTAGCCCTCTACCTGGTTCGCAAGAAGCATTTCCTCGAAAAACCAGGTCGTATGACCAAGATGCCATTTTGGCGGGCTTACCTCGGGACAGGGCTGAATCGTATAGTCTTCGATTGCCAATGGCTGGCAGATTGCAACTGAATGATCGCGCACTTGTTGAAAGCGCGATGATAGTCGTCGGGAAATAACAGGTTCCGCAGTTGGAGATGGTTTAACCATAATCGTAATGAGTGTACTGGATGTAATTAATGATATTATTACATTTCAGCCCGTTATGACTGATAGTACGTAGTTAACCGCATAAAGTTAATTCAGCGTACTGCTAATTGCTAAATAATTGATCCTGTTCTGGAACATAGCCGTGACACATAGTCTAAATGTTATGCAACATCGATTGCTTACAGTTATATCTTCGCTTGCGATAGCGTCCATCCTGCTTATTCCCTCTGTGGCGTCAGCCGAAGACAGACAAGCTCCGCAGGAAAAGACCATTGATGGCAAGCTACTGCTGCCCGACAACTACGATACCGGAAAAGAGAAAAAATGCCTTACGGTGTGTGAAGAATGGGGGGAAGACTGTATACTTAACCCCGCAACAGGTAGCCGTAAATGTCGCCGCGTCTGCAAGTCGTTTGCAGAAGAATGCTTCTAGCATTACCGTGACGGGCCAGTGTTGTGACACCCCGATAATACCCGTTTATTCAATCCTGGTATGACTTCCGGTACAGTTTGTGCTTGGTTTTTTTGTGGTTGGGGTATTTATGTCGTCATGGCGAAAGTGGCGGAATTGGTAGACGCGCTGGATTTAGGTTCCAGTGGGGTATCCCGTGAGAGTTCGAGTCTCTCCTTTCGCACCACCTATATGCCGGATTATTGTCAGAGCTTTTAAGCTATTGAATTTATTATAATTATACCTGAGAGGTTAAGAAAGGGATGCAAGTATCCGTTGAAAATACAGGCTCACTCGAGCGCAAGGTGCGCGTTGCCGTACCTGAGGAAAAGATTTCGTCCGAGGTTGATACCCGGTTACAGCGCTTAAGCAAGACGACGAAAGTTCAGGGGTTTCGTCCCGGTAAGGCGCCAATGAAAGTAATCCAGGGTCGTTATGGCGTACAGGTCAGACAGGAAGTCATTGGCGAAATGTTGCAGTCCAGTCTATATGAAGCCCTGAACCAGGAAAACCTGAAGCCTGCCGGTCCGCCAAGGATTGAAGAAATTAACGATGAAAGTGGTCAGGATCTTGCGTTTACCGCGGTAATCGAAATATATCCGGAATTTGAGTTAAAGCCCGTTGCAGAACTTGAAGTTGAGCGACCTGCCTGCGCCATTGCAGACGACGAAGTCACTGAAATGATTGAAAAATTACGCAAGCAACAGCGTACTACTGCGGAAGTTGAACGCGCTGCGCAAGACGGTGATATTGTCGATATCGATTTTGAGGGTTTTCTTGACGGCGAAGCATTCGAGGGTGGTAAGGCCGAAAATTACAAGCTTGAACTGGGTTCCAACAGTTTTATTGAAGGGTTTGAAGCTGGTCTGGTAGGCAGGTCTGCAGGTGATGAAGACATGCTTCAACTCACGTTTCCTGAAGACTATGGCAAGGAAGAACTGAAGGGTAAGGACGTGGAATTCAAGGTGAAAGTGAATTCAGTCAGTGAACCGGTGTTGCCTGATCTGGATGCAAAATTCATGGAAATGTTTGGTGTCAAGGACGGTGACGAGTCTGCTTTCAGGGCTGAAATCAAGCGCAACATGGAGCGGGAAGCCACGATGGCGCTACGCCAACAGGTCAAAAGTATCGTCCTGGATGCACTCAATGCGGCCAATGATATCGAACTGCCACAGGGTATGGTGGAAAGTGAAAGCCAGCGTATACGTGATGAGCTTGCCGAAAATATGAAGCGCCAGGGAATTGATCCACAGCCTGTTGGTAAGGCTGAGGAAAGCTTGTTTGCCGAGCAGGCAATGAAAAGAGTATCCCTGCAACTGATTGTGGCCGAGATTATCAAGCAGAATGATATCAAGGCAGAGGCCCCCCAGGTCCGTGCCATGGTCGAGGACATGGCCGCCGGGTATGAAGATCCGAATGCTGTGATCAATTACTATTATTCTGACCAGAAAAACCTGCAACAGGTAGAAGCACTGGTGTTGGAAGAAGAAGTGATCAACTGGGTTTTGGCCAATGCAAAGGTAACAGAAAAGCCAAGTTCGTTTGACGAAATTATGAATAAAGGGCAGACTGCCTATTAAAGTTGTACATGTAGATGACCGCTAAGTTGAGACTATGAATGATAATGAAATCAAGGCACTAAACCTGGTGCCAATGGTCGTCGAGCAGACGTCGCGTGGTGAACGAGCCTATGACATCTACTCCCGACTATTGAAAGAACGCGTCATCTTTTTGGTTGGTCCGGTTGAAGACCAGGTAGCCAATTTGATCGTAGCCCAGTTGCTCTATCTGGAATCAGAAAATCCCGATAAAGACATCCACTTCTATATCAATTCCCCTGGCGGTTCAGTGACAGCCGGTCTGGGTATTTACGATACGATGCAATTCATCAAGCCGAATGTCAGCACAATGTGTGTTGGACAAGCAGCGAGTATGGGCGCGTTATTGCTGGCTGGCGGTGAATCAGGGAAACGTTACTGTTTGCCGCATTCACGCGTGATGATTCATCAACCACTTGGGGGATTCCAGGGACAAGCGACTGACATTGATATACACGCGCGTGAAATTTTGTACGCACGTGAGCGTTTAAACCATATACTGGCCAATCATACTGGTCAGCCACTGGAGACAATACAGAGTGATACCGAGCGTGATAATTTCATGAGCGCTGAGAAAGCTCAGGAATACGGGATCATTGATAATGTACTTTCAGCACGACCAAGCCTTGGTGAAGAGGCCGGAGCGATGAAGGAAGAGGCGACAACTGAATAAAGAGACGAAATTCGGAGACGTTCGGAGCAATTTATGACTGACCGCAAGAATAGTAAGAATGATGGTGATCGACTTTTATACTGCTCTTTCTGTGGCAAGAGTCAGCATGAAGTCAGGAAGCTGATCGCCGGTCCCTCTGTTTTTATCTGTGATGAATGCGTTGAGCTTTGTAATGACATTATCCGTGAGGAAATCCAGGAAAAATCAGTAACCGGTTCGGGTACCAGCCTGCCAACCCCGCATGAAATTAACAAGATCCTCGATGAATATGTCATAGGTCAGACGCGCGCCAAGAAAATACTTTCTGTAGCCGTATACAATCATTACAAGCGCCTTGAGCAAGGCATGAAAAAGTCAGAGGTAGAACTGGCAAAAAGTAATGTATTGCTGATAGGGCCTACGGGAAGTGGTAAGACACTTTTGGCCGAAACCCTGGCCAGATTATTAAACGTACCTTTTACCATTGCCGATGCGACTACGCTTACCGAGGCTGGCTACGTGGGTGAGGATGTTGAAAATATCATCCAGAAGCTTTTACAAAAATGTGACTACGATGTTGAGAAGGCACAGACCGGCATTGTCTACATCGACGAAATTGACAAGATTTCACGTAAGTCAGACAACCCCTCTATTACCCGCGATGTCTCCGGCGAAGGTGTGCAGCAGGCGCTGCTAAAATTAATTGAAGGCACTGTTGCTTCGGTACCGCCACAGGGCGGTCGCAAGCATCCGCAGCAGGAATTCCTGCAGGTTAACACTGGTAATATCCTGTTTATCTGCGGTGGTGCCTTTGCCGGCCTGGACAAGATTATTCGCGAACGTTCTGAAAAAGGTGGCATAGGTTTCTCTGCCGAGGTGAAAAGCAAGGACGATCGCAAGAGCATTAGTGAGATCATTCACACGGTCGAGCCCGAGGATTTGATTAAATATGGACTCATTCCAGAATTCGTAGGCCGATTACCGGTTGCTGCGACACTGGATGAGCTCGATGAAGACCAGTTGGTACAAATACTGCTGGAACCAAAGAATGCGATTACCAAGCAGTATGCCCGTTTGTTTGATATGGAAGGCTGTGAACTCGAATTTCGTGAAGATGCGCTGCTGGCAGTAGCCAGAAAGTCTATGGAGCGAAAGACTGGCGCACGTGGTTTACGTTCGATAATGGAGAATGTGCTGCTTGATACCATGTATGACTTACCATCCATGGAAAATGTCACCAAGGTCGTTATCGATGAAGGCGTGATTAATGGTGAATCGGATCCGCTGATGATTTACGACGGATCAGACATTCCCAAGGCTGCATCCGATTAGCAAACTCATTGCGCAGCTGAGTACTTCGTTCAATGCTGCGCGTGTCCTGCTTGAAAAGCAGGCAATGATCTCCATATATATGATGGTGAACTACAAAAACCGCCATCCAACACTTTTTGAATAAAGGTTCCTATGACAGAAGAAACTGAAACTTTCCCCGTACTGCCGCTACGTGACGTGGTGGTATATCCACACATGGTCATTCCCCTTTTTGTAGGGCGAGAAAAATCTATCAAGGCCCTTGATAAGGCAATGGAGGGAAGTAAACAAATCCTGCTTGTTGCCCAGAAAAGTGCCGCCGAGGATGACCCCGGCCAGGACGAAACCTACGATATAGGTACGTTGGCCAATATCCTGCAATTATTAAAGCTGCCCGATGGCACCATCAAGGTCCTGGTAGAGGGAACTGCGCGCGCCAGTATTAGCAAGTATTCAGAAGATGATGGCATGTTTGTCGCAGATGTCGATATTTTAGAGCCTGAAGTACTAGATGAACAGGAAATGGATGTGCATGCCCGTTCAGCCATGAACCAGTTCGAACAATACGTGAAACTGAACAAAAAAGTGCCGCCCGAAATTATTTCATCATTGTCCAGCATTGATGATGCCAGTCGACTGGCAGATACGATAGCTGCACATATGTCGATCAAGATTGAGGAAAAACAGCAGGTTCTGGAAATCATCGATATTAAAGAACGTCTTGAACACCTTATTCATTTGATGGAATCAGAAATTGACCTGTTGCAGGTGGAAAAACGTATTCGCGGGCGCGTTAAATCGCAAATGGAAAAAAGTCAGCGCGAGTATTATCTGAACGAACAAATGAAAGCCATCCAGAAAGAGCTGGGTGAAATGGAAGACGTGCCGAACGAACTCGAGGAACTGGAACAGAAAATCGAGAAAGCCGGCATGCACAAGGAGGCGCGGGAAAAGGCGGAGGCTGAATTAAACAAGCTGCGCATGATGTCGCCAATGTCAGCTGAGGCAACCGTGGTCAGGAACTACATTGACTGGCTGGTGCAAGTGCCGTGGAAAACACGTAGCAAGGTTTCGCAAGACATTCTCAAGGCAGAAGAAGTGCTGGAAGAAGATCACTATGGGTTGGAAAAGGTCAAGGAACGTATTCTTGAATATCTCGCTGTACAACAGCGTGTAAAGAAAATGAAAGGACCTATTCTGTGCCTGGTCGGCCCCCCGGGTGTTGGTAAGACATCGTTGGGTAAATCTATCGCGCGGGCGACCAATCGTAAGTTTGTTCGTATGTCACTTGGTGGTGTCAGGGATGAAGCAGAGATTCGTGGCCACCGTCGTACCTATATTGGCTCCATGCCAGGAAAAATAGTGCAAGGGATGTCCAAATCCGGCAAGAAAAACCCGCTATTCCTGCTTGATGAAATCGACAAGATGGCGATGGATTTTCGTGGCGACCCGGCCTCCGCTTTGCTGGAGGTGCTGGACCCGGAACAAAACAACAGTTTTAACGATCATTATCTTGAGGTCGACTACGACCTGTCCGAGGTGATGTTCGTGACTACTGCGAATAGTCTCAATATTCCGGCGCCACTACTTGATCGAATGGAAGTGATTCGGCTTGCCGGTTACACCGAAGATGAAAAGGTGAATATTGCCAAACGCTACCTGATTCCAAAACAGCTGGAACGCAATGGTCTGAAGCAGGATGAAATCACAATTCGTGACAGCGTGATACGCGACATTATCCGTTACTACACGCGAGAGGCTGGTGTCAGAAGCCTGGATCGTGAGATTGCCAATATCTGTCGTAAGGTAGTAAAACAGATTTTGTTAAAGCCTAATGACAAGTCAGTAACGATTACATCGAAGAAGCTGGAATCATTGCTCGGTGTTAAACGCTACCGCTATGGTAAGGCCGAGAACGAAAACCGAATTGGCCAGGTCACTGGGCTTGCCTGGACCGAGGTCGGTGGGGAGCTATTGACTGTCGAGGCGGCTATCGTACCGGGTAAAGGCAAGATTACCCGTACCGGTAAGCTTGGCGACGTCATGCAGGAATCGATTGAGGCAGCGATGACAGTGGTTCGCAGTCGTAGTGAAGTGCTGGGAATCGATGCTGATTTTTACAAGGAACATGATTTCCATATTCACGTACCTGAGGGAGCGACCCCCAAGGATGGACCAAGCGCGGGTGTCGCGATGTGTACTGCGTTGGTTTCTTCCCTGACCAGTACGCCGGTTAAATCCAGCGTTGCGATGACCGGCGAAATTACATTACGTGGTGAAGTATTACCGATTGGTGGCTTAAAGGAAAAACTGCTCGCCGCACTCCGTGGCGGTATAGAAACAGTCTTGATTCCACACGAAAACAATAGGGAATTGGCCGAGATACCCAAGAATATTAAACAAAATCTTGATATCAGACCCGTACGCTGGATAGACGAAGTGCTGGAAGTGGCACTTGAAGAGATGCCAAAACCCGGTGTAAAAAAGAAGGGAAAATCTGATATAGTGAAAAAAGATGACGCTCGAAGTGGTGGCAAAGGCAACGTTGTAAGGCCTCACTAAATTCAAGTTGTTCATTGGCGCACTTTTTCTGACAGCATTGCTTGACGCGCTTTTGAGCACTTGGTATAAATCCAGCGCTCTGAAAATCGGGTCACTCAATCAGAAACAATCCTCACTGGAACAGTCTTTTCTATTTCTTGGGGTTAAGAATTTACAAGGGGAATAAAGATTATGAATAAAGCTGAACTTATCGATGAAATTGCAGATTCTGCTGATCTTTCCAAAGCTGCTGCTGGCAGAGCTCTTGATTCTGCAATTGATACGATAACAAAGGCTCTAAAGAAGGGAGACACGGTCACCCTGGTAGGCTTTGGAACCTTTTCTGTGCGCAAGCGTAATGCACGTACCGGCCGTAACCCGCGAACTGGCGAAGAAATCAAGATTAAAGCTTCGAAGGTTCCTGGTTTTAAGGCTGGTAAAGCTCTGAAGGATGCCATAAACTAGCGCGCCTTCGGGTGCTTAGCTCAGTTGGTAGAGCGTCGCCCTTACAAGGCGAAAGTCGGGAGTTCGAGCCTCTCAGCACCCACCAGAACCCACCGGAGTGGTAGTTCAGTTGGTTAGAATACCGGCCTGTCACGCCGGGGGTCGCGGGTTCGAGTCCCGTCCACTCCGCCAACATTTATAATGTAACGGGCGTATCAATTAGTTGATACGCCCGTAATTCATTCTGAAACGTGATAGTAAGATGTTAGGACAAATTAGAGACAAGGCGACGGGCTGGATAGCCGGCATTATTGTCGGTGCATTGATTATTTCTTTTGCTTTCTGGGGTGTCAGCTTCTATTTCGGCGGCAATGGCCAGGCTAATGTGGCGATAGTCAACGATACCGAAATCGATCTGCAAACCTATCAGCGCTCCTTCACCAGCCTGAAACGCCAGATGCAATCTATCTTCGGTAATGAACTTTCCCTTGAAGAAGAAGAGTTGATACGTCAGCAAACCATCCAGCGTCTGGTAGATACCGAGATCGTTAACCAGATCGTTCGCGACAATAATTTCCAGGTTACCGATAAACAGGTTGCAGCCACGATTACCAACCTGGAACTATTCCAGGATGAGCAGGGTTTTGATCGTAACAAGTACGAACAAGGTATTGCTAACCTGGGTATGGCGCCAGCATACTTCGAACGACAGTTGCGTATGGATTTGTTGTCAGAACAATTACAGTCAGGCCTGGCTGAAACGCTGTTCGTTACTCAGGATGAACTGAATGACGTGTTACGTATAAAAAACCAGACGCGTGATATTACCTATACGATCATCAGTGCCGATGATTACTTCGATGAAATTGAAATAGCCGATGCTGATATCCAGGCCTATTATGATGATAACAAGCAGCAGTATGCGGCTCCTGAACAGGTAAAGATTTCCTACATTGATCTTGATGTTACAAAGCTTGCTGACAACATAGAGTTTACTGAACAGGACTTGCGCGACTACTATCAGAGCAACAAGGATCAGTATGACGTCGCAGAACAGCGCTCGGTAACAAAATTGTTTGTTAAAACTGATGAAGGCTCTTCTGAAGAAGACATTGCCAGCGCACGAGCACAAATTGAAAAAGCGCTGGAACAGGCCAACAACGGAATGGATTTCGAGAAGATTATTGAGGAATCTGGCAAGGACGATGAAAGTCTACTGGAATTCAGTGAGCACGCCTTCATGACGCGTGGCATCATGGGCGATGAAATCGATGAATTTTTATTTGCCAATGATGAAGAAGCTGTAAGTGGCATTATCGAGAGTAAATCAGGATTCAACATTGTAAAGGTCGGTGAAATTCGCGGCGGACCAAAGAATGTCTTTGAAAAAGTTGCTGAACAAGTTGAAAGTGACTATCGACGCAGCCAGGCTGAACTTCAGTATTTTGAACTTTCAGATAAAGTAGCGACGTTGGCTTACGAGCATCCGGATACACTTGAAATTGCAGCTGAAGAAACCGGCCTGCAAGCAGTTGAAACAGAGTTCTTTGCCCGCGCCAACGAAAACGAAGACATTACCAGTGACAGCAGAATCATTGCTGCCAGTTTCCAACAGGACTTGATTGATTCGGGAAACAACAGTGATGCGATTGAACTGGGCGAAAACCACTCGGCAATCATTCGTGTTGTTGATTACAAGCCTTCTGAAATCCAGCCGCTGGCAGTTGTTCGTGACGATATCATTGCTGACATCAAACAGGAGCGTGCCATTAACAAGGCAGCGGAAGAGGGTGAAACAATTATTTCTCAACTTGAATCTGGCAAGTCGACAGAAGAAGTGCAGGCCAGCAAGGAAATTAACTGGAACAGCACCGAGGGTGCCAAGCGCGATGCAACAGATGTGACGCGCTCTGTATTGCGTGCGGCTTTTCAAATTGACAAGCCCGAAGACGAGCCAGGCCTTATTGGTTATCAGCTTGGTAGTGGCGACTATGCCGTTGTTATGGTGACAGCAGTGGCTGACGGTGAAATAGAGGATGTGACCGAAACGACCTCCAAGGCAACGGCCAGCGAAATGGTGCGCGTGCGCAGCTCCAGTGAATGGCGTGAGTTTCTGGATACAGCCAGGGAAGCAGCAAGCGTCCGAATTTTCGAAGATAACATTTAGGCATACTTCTAAACTACTACGCTCATCATCTTACGCTTCGTCGGTACTCGGAATCTTCATGTATTACTTATACTGGGGTTGATGCGCTCCGGCGGAATACAACCTTACTACGCTCGTAACGATTTTAGATAGATTAATTTGAATCCGGGTGTGTAGTGATTTCCACCGCTGCGTTCGCCAAGCTTTCGTAAATTATTCTCTGTCAGTGATCGGCTGTGCTCGTCACGGTTTAAATACAGAAAAGCAGTTTTAGGAAATGCATTTACCAGGCTTTATACTCGTCCTTTCTATGCCGAACTAACTTTCTTTTATTTACAAAACACGGGTTCTGCCTGAATTATGAATCAGGTATGTACCGCTCCATTACCGCCGCGCCAACGCTGTCCCCCCAGACATTGACGGTTGTACGAAAGCGATCCAGCAGCCAGTCTACGGCCAGGATCATGCCGATACCCTCAGTAGGTAAATTGACGGCATTCAGTACGATAATCAATGTAACAAGTCCTGCCTGGGGTATGCCCGCGGCGCCAATCGCAGCCAGAGTTGCAGTCAAGAAAATCATTGTCTGTTCCATGATGCCCAATTCAATGCCGTAGGCCTGCGCGATAAACATAGCAGCGACCGCCTCGTACAGTGCTGTGCCGTCCATATTCACGGTTGCACCCAACGGCGTGACAAATTTTACCGAGCGTTTATCAACACCGGCCTCAATCGCGCATTCCATGGTCAGTGGCAGTGTTGCAGATGAACTGGCGGTGCCAAACGCGGTAAACAATGCGCGTGACAGTTTGACCAGGTAAGTCTTGCCATGCCGGCTTAATAGACAAAGCAGCAGGAACAGCAGCAGAAAGTGTATACCCAGCCCGAAAACCACGGTCATAAAGTATGCACCAACGTTGGCCAATTGTTGTTGTATGGCCTCGGCGCCACCTGCACGACCAATTTGTCCAGCAATTAATGCAAAGATACCTACGGGTGCCAATACCATTATCCAGATAACCAGTCGCATCATGGTTTCATTCAACCCGTCAAAGAAACGAATCATGGCTTCGTTCCTTTCTCCAATCGTGGTCATGGCTGCGGCAAAAAGCAGGCTAAAGATGATGATAGGTAGCAACTGGGTTTCGGCAGCTGATGCAACAATGTTGGGACTAACGAGTGAGCGAATGATATCGGTGAAGCCAATTTCACCTTTTGCGGCAACCATCTCGGGCACTTCATCGCTGAGTTGTTCTACCCCTATGCCTGGCTGTACCAGGTTCACAACGATTAGACCAATGAAAACGGCAAGCGCAGTGGTGCTGGCATAATAAAGGAGTGTGAGACCGCCAAGTTTGCCGAGTTTTCGAATATCTCCAAGCGAGGAGACGCCACTGATTACTGCTGCGATGATGAGCGGAATGATCATCATCTTTAGCAGGTCCAGGAACAGGTCGCCTATCCAGGCGATCTGGACCATTTGCGGGCCAAACAACCAGCCACAAACGAGGCCGGCTATGGCGCCCAACATGATGCCAATTACCAGTTTGTTTTCGCTGATGGCCATCAGCAAGCAGGTTTATGCGATACCTATCGAGTTATAACCGCAGTCCACGTACGTGATTTCGCCCGTCACTGCAGAGGCGTAGTCAGAGCAAAGGAATGCAGCTACATTGCCTACTTCTTCAATCGTCACGTTACGCCGCAGTGGTGAGTTTTTTTCTACCTGGTTCAGGAAATCGCGTAGCCCCTTGATACCTGATGCCGCAAGTGTACGAATTGGACCAGCAGAGATGGCATTTACCCGTATACCTTCAGGTCCGAGGCTGGACGCCATGTAGCGAACATTGGCTTCAAGGCTGGCCTTGGCAACACCCATGACGTTGTAGTTCGGCATGGCTCGTACGGCGCCAATATAGCTGAGCGTCAGCATGGATCCGTTGCGGCCTTTCATCATTTCCCTGCCGGCATCGCCAAGCGCAGAAAAACTATAGGAACTGATTTCGTGGGCGGTCAGGAAACCCTCACGCGTAACATTTTCGAGGTATTCACCTTCCAGTTGCTCTTTTGGAGCAAAGGCGACAGAGTGAATCAGAATGTCCAGCCCATCCCAGTAATCGTCCAGGTGTTCAAAAACCGATGAAATCTGTTCATCGCTGGAGACATCGCAGGGAACGGTGATGTTAGAGTCCACTTCAGAGGCAAATTTTTCGACTCTGCCCCTTAATTTATCGTTTTGGTAAGTAAATGCCAGTTCTGCACCCTCGCGATGCATGGCCTGCGCAATGCCCCAGGCAATTGATCGATTACTGGCAACCCCCACAATCAATGCACGTTTGTTTTCGAGTAAACCCATACTAGTCATCCTATAGCTGCTTTATTGAATTATTTATTTAATTACAACTCAAAGTGTACAGAAAAACAGGCATGTTTATAATGCTCCATTTGCAATCAAACCAGACTAAAAACAAATAATCTTTATGTCGTTCCCCGGGCCCAGAATTGCCTTGCTTTGTTGCCTGCTGCTGTCAGCAGCCTGCGATAAAACCCCATGGAATAATCCATATCCGTCCGGAGAGGTAAAACAGAACGTTTACTACGACTCTTTCTCGGAGCGCCCCAAACATCTTGACCCGATCAGCTCATACAGTGCCAACGAATATGTCTTCCTTGGTCAAATATATGAACCACCGCTGCAATATCATTTCCTGAAGAGGCCTTATGAACTGACGCCGTTAACCGCTACCACTGTGCCTGAACCAACCTATTTTGACGAGGAAGGGAATATGTTGGCTGCAGACGCAGCAGTAGAAGACATCGCCAGAGTGGTTTACCGGGTGACAATCAAGCCTGACATACTCTATCAACCTCATCCTGCGTTTGCCCGTGATGCCAATAACCAGTTCGTTTATCACGAACTGAACCCGGAAAAACTGGGCAATATTTACACGTTGGCGGATTTCAAGGTGGTGGGCACCCGGGAACTGCGTGCGCGGGATTATGTATACCAGATCAAGCGCATGGTCCATCCAAAGGTACATTCACCTATCGCCGGCTTAATGTCCAAATACATACTGGGCTTAAGTGACTATGCAATAACACTCTCCCAGGCCATGCAGGAAAAAGGGGCCGGTTACCTTGATCTGGACGCGTATGACTTACCCGGTGCCCGGGTTATTGATGATTACACCTTCGAAATTGAGTTAACGCAGAAGTATCCGCAGTTTCGTTACTGGTTATCGATGTATTTCTTTGCCCCTATGCCGTGGGAAGCGGATTATTTTTATTCGCAACCGGGGATGACGGAAAAGAATATCACGCTGGACTGGTTCCCAGTTGGTACCGGCCCTTTCATGCTGACGGAAAACAATCCTAACCGACGCATGGTGCTGGATAAGAACCCGAATTTCCGAGGCGAGGCCTTTCCTGAAACAGGCTCCCCCGGTGACGCCGAGGCCGGCCTGTTGGATGATGCGGGCAAACCCATGCCGTTTATTGACCGCGCGATTTATAGTCTTGAGAAGGAGTCTATACCGGAATGGAACAAGTTCCTGCAAGGCTATTATGACACCTCCGGTATTGTGTCGGACAGTTTTGACCAGGCCATCACGTTTAATACCCAGGGCGATGCCATGCTGACCGAGGAGATGCTGGATAAAGGCATCAAGTTAAAAACCGCGGTGACGACATCGACTTTTTATATGGGCTTTAACATGGTCGATGATGTCATTGGTGGTGATAGTGAAAGTGCGCGTTTATTACGTCGCGCGATTTCCATCGCGGTCGATTACGAGGAATATATCTCGATCTTTGCCAATGGCAGGGGACAACCGGCGCAGGGTCCGATCCCTCCGGGTATATTCGGCCACATAGCCGGTGAAGCAGGCATTAACTACTATGTGTATACCTGGCAGGATGGCAAGCCGGTTCGTCGAAGTATCGATGAAGCACGTGACTTGATGACCCGGGCGGGTTATCCAAATGGCCGTGATGCAGAAACCGGGCAACCTCTGGTGCTAAACCTGGACACGCCATCGGCGGGCCCAGGCACGAAGGCGCGTTTCGACTGGTTACGTAAACAATTCGCCAAGCTTGGTATCAATCTGGTTGTACGTGCAACAGACTATAACCGTTTCCAGGAAAAAATGCGCAAGGGTACCGCACAAATATTTCAATGGGGCTGGAATGCTGATTACCCTGACCCGGAAAACTTTTTCTTTCTCTTGTTTGGCCCGAACGCGAAGGTCGATCATAACGGTGAAAACGCGGCAAACTATAACAACGAAGAATTTGATCAGTTATTTAACGAAATGAAGAGTATGGACAATGGTCCGGCCCGGCAGACCATTATTAATGACATGGTCGAGATTGCCCGACGTGATGCGCCATGGTTGTGGGGGTTTCATCCCGTTGGCTTTACACTACATCACGGTTGGTATATGAATGCAAAGCCAAATCTTATGGCCAACAACACGCTGAAGTATAAGCGTATTGAACCACTGGTTCGCGCGGAGCGACAACAACAGTGGAATCAGCCAGTCTGGTGGCCTGTGCTGGTATTGATACTGGGATTGATCATGGTCTTATTGCCGGCGATTGTTTCCTGGCGGCGCAAGGAGACACGTTCAATATCATGATCAGTTATATCATCAGACGCATCATGTACGCGATACCGATACTCATTGGTGTCAATGTCATTACATTTATGTTGTTTTTTGTCGTTAATACACCAGACGACATGGCACGCATGCAACTGGGTATGAAACGAGTTACCGAGGAAGCCATACAAAAATGGAAGGAAGAGCGTGGTTACGACAAGCCGGTGGTATGGAACACGCAGGCACAAGGAGCTGATAAACTGACGAATACCATCTTCTTTGAGAATTCAGTCAGGCTGTTCGTGTTTGATTTTGGTCGCTCTGAAAATGGGCGTGATATTAGCTACGATATCAGCCAACGCATGTGGCCAAGTCTTGCTATCACGGTACCGAGTTTACTGCTTGGTCTGCTTGCCTATATTACCTTCGGGTTAACGCTGGCGTTTTTTCGCGGCACCTATGTCGATGTTTCCGGCGTTATACTCTGTGTCATCATGATGTCGATCTCGGGATTGTTTTACATCATCGGTGGCCAATACCTCATTGGCAAGATGTTACATCTCGTGCCCATATCCGGTTTTGATACTGGTTTGAATGCTGTCAAATTTACCGTGCTTCCCGTACTTGTTGGTCTCATCGGTGGTATTGGCGCCAGTACTCGCTGGTATCGCACGATATTTCTCGAGGAAATGAACAAGGACTACGTGCGCACAGCAAGAGCAAAAGGAATAGCTGAAACACGCGTGCTTTCAAAACACGTGTTCATCAACGGCTTGATACCCATTCTGACCGGCGTTGTTGTGATATTACCCACGCTGTTTATTGGTAGTCTTATCGTGGAATCCTTTTTTGCAATACCGGGTCTTGGAAGCTACACGATTGACGCGATCAATGCCCAGGATTTCGCCATTGTACGTTCCATGGTGTTCCTTGGCTCGGTGCTCTATATCATCGGTTTAATCCTGACTGACATTTCCTACACCTTGGTTGACCCAAGAGTGAGGCTGAACTGATGCCGGTGATCTTTATCACGGATGCGTTTATCTTTCTGCTGTTGGCAATGGTTGCAGGTTTTGTCTTCTATGCACGTCGCCATGAGCACTTGCGCGCGCCCTGGCGTGAAGTAGCGAAGCGCCCGCTGGCGATGTCAGCCGCCGTTGTGTTACTGGTTTACATTACCATCGGTTTGCTGGATTCGCTGCACTTCCATCCGAAACTGGATGATACGAACGGCACCGGAGACAGCGTCTATTCGACTGAAATAAACAGCGTGCTCGATGTCTTACTGGATGATTTGCGCACAAATACCGAACGTACCTATTCCGCACCGCTCGCTGCCACTGCATTTGCAAAAGAAATGATAGAACGTGAAGACGGCTCGCAGGTGCGCGACTACCCCCGCTTGAAATTTGGCGGTGCACATCTTGACGATCCTGAAAGCGAACGAGCCGGAGATATTGCCGGCCTGATGATACAAGGGTTAATCGTTGGGCTTGTCGTCAGTTCAGTTTTCGCGATTGTACTATGCGCGTTGCTGGCATGGCGCTCCGGCGTGTCTATCAAACAGACGATAAAACGTATTTCCGGCGATGAGTTTGATGTGCCCTGGTATGCCATCCTCTTAACAATCAGCATTTTGCTGGTGGTATTTTTTATTATTTACACTTTGTCCGGCCAGTACCATGTGTTCGGCACAGATAAGGTCGGTCAGGACGTGCTTTACCAGGCGTTAAAAAGCATCCGTACCGGTCTTGTGATCGGTACCTTAACCACGTTGGTCATGTTGCCATTTGCCATCATGATGGGGCTGATGGCAGGTTACTTTCGCGGTATTATCGATGATGTTATTCAATATCTTTACACCACGTTGAATTCCATCCCGGGCGTATTGTTAATCGCAGCCTCTATCCTGTTGCTACAGGTCTACATAGGCAAGCATGAAGCGGACTTTACCAGTCTTGAACAACGTGCCGATCTCAGGTTGTTATTCCTGTGTATTATCCTTGGCATTACCAGCTGGACTGGCCTTTGCCGCTTACTACGGGCGGAAACACTCAAATTACGTGAAGTCGATTATGTGCAGGCTGCACAGGCATTTGGTGTGGGTAACTTCACCATTCTGTTACGGCACCTGTTGCCCAACGTGATGCACATCGTCATGATTTCCATCGTACTGGACTTCAGCGGGCTGGTATTAGCGGAGGCCGTGCTTTCCTACATTAACATTGGTGTAGACCCAAGCATGCATAGCTGGGGCAACATGATTAACGGGGCGAGACTGGAAATGGCCCGCGATCCTGTCGTGTGGTGGTCACTGGCGGCCGCATTTGTGTTCATGTTCCTGCTGGTTCTGGCTGCAAATCTGTTTGCTGATGCCGTGCGCGATGCGTTCGATCCGCGATTGAGAGGAATATAATTGTGAGCACGACATCCAGTATTCAACTGCCGACCGATCGCTTACCAACGATACGCGTGGTGGCCATGCCCAAGGATGCAAATCCCGGGGGATTTATTTTCGGTGGGTGGATTATGTCGCAAATAGACATTGCCGCCGCTATTCCTGCCTGGGAGCGAGCCAGGGGGCGTACCGCGACTGTAGCAGTAAACTCCATGGAATTTCATGAACCCGTATTCGTGGGTGATGTGATCAGTTGTTACGCCGATATTATAAAGACGGGAAGAACATCCATCACGGTCAAGGTGGAGGTGTATGCCGAGCGTAATCCGACCGATCCAATGATCGTTAAGGTAACCGAGGCGCAACTGACCTATGTTGCACTGGATGAAAACCGTAAACCCAGACAACTACCGGAACTGAACGATGAATGAAGCATTAATCGAGGTAAAAAATCTGACTACCGAGTTCGGTAGCGGTGATAAGGCCGTCAAGGTAGTCGATAACGTGAACTTTACGATTAATAAAGGCGAGACGTTTGTATTACTGGGTGAATCAGGCAGCGGTAAGTCGATTACATCAATGTCGATGATGCGCCTGTTGCCGGCGGCGGCAAGGGTGACCCGTGGTGAGGTGTTGCTGAATGGGAAAGACTTATTCAAGTTACCGGAACGTCAGATGCGCGACATACGCGGCGGCGGTATCGGCATGATATTCCAGGAACCGCAAACCTCGTTAAACCCGGTATTGAGCGCTGGCCAGCAAATTCAGGAAACCCTGCTACGCCATAAGAGCCTGCCACGTAAGGACGTTATGAAGCGCAGTATCGAATTGCTTGATGCCGTGGGTATCCCGGAGCCTGATCGACGTATCAATGATTATCCACACCAGTTCTCCGGCGGCATGAAGCAACGCATCATGATTGCGATTGCACTGGCATGCGAACCGGAATTGTTAATTGCCGATGAGCCTACCACGGCACTGGACGTGACGATCCAGGCACAGGTGCTCGATTTATTAAAACAGTTACAACGTGATACGGGGATGGCAATACTGTTTATTACCCATGACCTGGGCGTTGCCGCGCAAATGGCCAATCATGTCGCGGTCATGAAGCAAGGTGTGATCGTTGAACAAAAATCCACGCGCGACCTGTTTGATAACCCTGAGCATCCATATACGCATCAGCTCTTTGATGCGATACCCAGCTGGGAAAAACGCGTCGCGGAGCAGGGTGGTGTTGATACTGATAAGACGGATCGCGAACAATTGCTAACAGTGACCGATTTAAAAGTGCATTACCCGATACGCAAGGGGGTATTCAAGCGCGTTGTTGGCCACGTCAAGGCGGTTGATGGCGTTTCAATTGATGTGCATAAGGGAGAAACCGTGGCCATCGTAGGCGAATCGGGTTCCGGTAAAACCACGATGGGCAAGGGCATCCTGCAGTTACTGCAAACCACTGACGGGGCAGTACAGTTTAACGATACGGATCTTTGCCAGCTGGATGCCGATGCACTGCGAAAGAAACGCTCTGATATCCAGATCGTTTTCCAGGATCCTTACTCATCGATGAACCCGCGCATGATGATCCGTGATATCCTGCAAGAGGGCATGCTGGCCCAGGGAGTCGGAGAAAATCGTGCTGACAGAGACCGGCTCACCGCAGAGCTACTTGAACAGGTTGGCCTGTTAGCGGAGCACCAGTACCGCTACCCGCATGAATTTTCCGGAGGTCAACGCCAGCGTATCTGTATCGCCCGCGCGCTGGCATTGAAACCGAAATTAATCATCTGTGATGAACCCACCAGTGCACTGGATGTGTCAGTGCAGGCACAGATACTTGCCTTGTTGAAAGAGTTGCAGCAGGAATACCAGATCAGTTACCTGTTTATTACGCACAATATCAGCGTTGTCGAATACATTGCCCATTATGTTGCTGTAATGTACAAGGGCAAGCTCGTTGAGCAGGGTAAGGTCGACCAGGTATTGCTAAACCCGCAGAATGAATACACGCAAAAGCTTTTATCCGCGGTTCCCCGTGTTGAAAACAAGGTAACCGCTTAATTCAGTGACAAGACTATATCAGCGCTAACCGATTATTCATTATCCTGGTTTAGTTGTCCTATTGAAGCGACCACGGAGCCTGTCGCATTACTGATTTGTTCTATCACTGAACTGATTTGATCGACCAGACCGACACCTGCATCCACGTCAGATAAACTGGTGTCCATAGAGCTGGTGGCATCTTTTACCAGTTCGAGGTTTTTAGTCACTACGCTGGCAATTTCCGAGGTTGACGCCGATGTCCTTGCAGCCAGTTGCCTGACTTCATCAGCAACAACGGCAAAACCGCGACCCTGTTCACCGGCCCGTGCAGCCTCGATAGCAGCATTCAACGCAAGTAAATTGGTTTGGTCGGCAATGTCGCTGATCGTCTTGACAATATTTTTTATCTGGTCTGCCTGTGTATTCAGTTCATTCAACGTCGCTGAGGCCTTCTGAATATTACTGGCCAGATCGTTCATCAGTACTCTTGAGTTTGATGCAACGTTGGTCCCTTCTATTGCCGCTTTTTCAGTTTCCATTGATGTAGCGCTGGCGACTTCCTGTGCATTTTGCGCACGGTTAACCCGTTCCGTAATGTCAGAAGCAAACTTAATGACCCTGATCAGTTTCCCTTTGACGTCATAGATAGGACTATAACTGGCTTCAAGCCATACGGTATCACCATTGCTGTTAACTCGCTTGAAGCGTCCTTGCATGTGTTCACCTCGACCCAGTCGGTCCCAGAATTGCCTGTACTCCGCTGAGTTAGCCAACTCTTCAGTACAAAACATACGGTGATGTTGACCAACAATGTCTTTCAGTTCGTAGCCTGCGGTTAACAGGAAGTTCTGGTTGGCATTGATAATTGTGCCATCAAGTTCGAATTCGATAACGGCCATGGTCTGATTTACGGCCTCGATAGTGCATTTCTGTAGATGAAGATCGTTAGTCGTGTCCGTTATATCAGCAGCGATCTTGATAATCTTGATAACTTCGCCGTCAGTTGACAAGACCGGGTAATACGTTGCGTCCAACCATATTGTTTTGTCTGCGCTGGTGATGCGCTCTACCGTATCCGATAAATATTCGCCGGCATTCAGTTTATCCCAGTGATCTGCGTACTCCTGGCTCTGGGCATATTCCGGTTTACAGAACATGCGATGGTGTTGGCCGACAATGTCATCCAGCGTGTAGCCCATGGCCTGTTGGAAGTTCTTGTTGGCGGTAATAATTGTTGCATCAGGATTAAATTCAATAATGGCCATTGAGCGGTCCAATGCCTCGTATTTCGCGCGTAAATCTGTGTTTTGCAGTTCAAGCTCGGCAATGCGTTTGGCCTGTTCAGCAATAAGTTTGTTCTTTATTGATATGGACTTAAACATAGTAACCTACTGAATTGCTTATTATTTTAGTATTGAAAAAAATCACTTTCGTATTATGTTGCAATCTATAAATCGACATCTTGTTGCCAAACTTTAGTCATTCGCTGGGTTGTTACGCTACCTCGTGGGTTCGCCGCTGTTCCGGGCAGCGGTTGAAGTTATGTCGTACCTGGTAGGCAGGCAACTGGCAGTGGATAGCGTCGTGTCTATGTACTCAACGTATATCAATTACTGGCGTGCCGGCATCGACACCGACAAGGTGTGAACAATGAATGAAAATTCGTATGCTTTTTACTTTCGCAAGTGAGGACTACAATAGCTATTTTGTCGATGGAGATGAACTATATGGAACGAATTGGCCAGTTCTTGCTCGCTTTATGTTTAAGTTGTGTGGTTTTGTTCTCTCATGCACATGGCGACTGGGAAGAAATTGGCTATACCACTGGCAAGGCGGCAATGGACAATCGTTCACTCAGTAAACCCGCACGCAACAGCATCTATTCCTGTAATTTTTCCAGCATGGGCAATGCGTTGTCCGGTCGATTCTGGGTTCAACCAGATGGTACGATCTATTTCCTGAAGAAACCTTTCGTGAAGGGCAGTAGAAACTGGAACGCCAAGCTGAGCATCTCAGAAAGTAACCCAAACACGACGATCACGGGTAACGGCCTGCCCAGTCATGCGACTGGCGACTTTCCTATTGATCGTAGCTCGACGGCGTATCAATACGATCGTAATCCGTCGTCGATCCGTTCGCAAACTATCCGCTATTCTATTCCTGGCAACCCCGGGATCGCCGAAGAGCCGACTTGCTTGCCCATGGGTACGATTGGGATTGCGTTTACCGGTGGTGCCTTTTTCAATGCGCTGGATGCCGAGCGCCGTGATGCCGTGGCTAACGAGATCTTTGACGCCTGCGAGGGCCATCCGCAACCACAGGGTTTATATCACTACCATCACAACTCGCCGTGCTTTGAACAGGGCGAGGACAATGAACATTCACCACAGGTTGGGTATGCGCTGGACGGTTTTGGTATCTATGGTCCAAAAGATGAGGGCGGTAAGTTGATAAGCAATAGCGAACTGGATGAATGCCATGGCCATGTTGGCAAAGCTGTCGACAGGAATGGCAATACCATTAACGAGTATCACTATCATATTAATAATGAGTTTCCGTATACCCTGGGTTGTTTCAAGGGCGAAATTGAAGAATCAATGCTTAACATGCGACCACCCGGAGGTGAAGGACCCTCGGGTTATGGTGGTGGTCGTGAAGCTGGGCTAAGAGGTGGCCCATCAGGTGGAGACAGGCAAGGCGGCCCTGATGGTATGCGCGGCGGCCGACCGGATCTATCGAAAGCTGCAAAACAACTGGGTGTCAGTGAACGAGACTTGATGCGCGCACTGGGCCCACCACCACCGGATTTCAGGAGCGCCGCGCAGAAGCTGGGTGTGAGTGAGAGAGACTTGCAGGAAGCGATGCGGCCAGCAGGTGCACCTTGATTAATTGATAGCTTTAGCAACGCTATGGACTCATGGATTTAAACAAGTTGGAAAAACTGACGATTGGTCACTATAACGATCGTGCCCAGTCTTTTTGGGAGGGCACGCGCGACCATGATGTGAGTCAGAATATTCAGGCCTTGCTGAGTGCATGCCCCGAAAAAGATCGTCTTGATATCCTCGATTTTGGCTGTGGCCCGGGGCGGGACCTATACACTTTCAAATCATTAGGTCATCGTCCCGTAGGACTTGATGGCAGCGCCGCTTTTTGTGCCATGGCCAGCGACTATGGCGGTTGTGAGGTATTGCATCAGCAGTTCCTCAAACTTGAACTGGAAGAAAACCGTTTCGATGCCGTGTTTGCCAATGCTTCTCTATTCCATATACCAGCACGGGAGTTGCCGCGCGTGTTAAATCAACTGCACCAGACGTTACGACCGGAAGGAATCCTGTTCTCATCCAACCCGCGCGGTGTTTCCGAGGGGTTTTACGGCGAAAGGTATGGCCACTATATGGAACTGGATGTAACCGCAGACTTTTTACATCAAGCAGGGTTTCAAATTTTGCACCATTACTATCGCCCGGCAGGGTTACCGTGCGACCAGCAGCCATGGCTGGCGATTGTAAGCCAGGCATTTGCGAACGAGGGTTAGCTACTCAATGTTTCTTGCAAGCAGAAATTCTTTGCATAGAACTGATAGATTTACTTTAAGTTAGAAAAGTAAATTGATTCGAATCAGGCAAACTTTACCTAATAATTATATCGATGGGCCAATACCACGCTGTTTCCTGGCTGTCTCGTTATTCTTTGGTTTTCGATACCAGACAAAAAATGCGTAAAGCAGAACACCTATGACAATGGTGTTGCCAAGGAAGAGGAGTATTATAATTACTGTATTCATAGTGTCACTCTTGTGCCATTATATTTGATATATCGGCACATGGGCGCACAACATTAATTCGTAGCGGGCTCCCTCATCGTCACAAATTCTTCCGCTGCGGTCGGGTGAATACCGATTGTTGAATCAAATACCTTCTTGGTCGCCCCGGCTTTAATGGCAATACCAATCCCCTGGATGATCTCGCCAGCATCAGGACCGAGCATGTGAACGCCGATAACGCGGTCACTTTTCTTGTCAACAATCATTTTCATGAATGTTTTTTCATCGCTATCCGTGAGCGATAACTTCATCGGTGTGAACTTTGATTTATAGATATCGACATCGTCATATTTGGCGCGTGCTTCTTCTTCCGTTAATCCGACTGTGCCAAGATTAGGCTGGCTGAATACCGTTGTTGGTATGTCGTTGTAATCCACAGCGCCATCCTGACCACCGTACAGGCGTCGCGCCAGCACCATACCTTCTGCCAATGCTACGGGAGTTAACTGTACGCGATCGGTTACGTCACCAATTGCATAGATAGATGGAATATTTGTTTGATATTCGTCGTTGACCTTGATAGCGCCGTTCTTGTCCACTGCCACACCAACCTGCTCAAGGCCGAGATTGGCTGTTAATGGTTTGCGACCCGTGGCATACATAATCTGACCTGCCTCAAGTGTGTCGCCATCTTCCAGCGTGGCCCTTAGCGTTTCCCCATCCTTGTCGATGCTGGCTATGTTTGTATTAAAGTGGATGTTAATTCCTTTCTTCTGCATCTCCTCGTAAAGAGTTTCACGTATCTCCTGATCAAAACCACGCAGGAACAAGGGTCCTCGATAGAGCAGGGTAGTATCGACACCAAGACCATGATAAATACCGGCAAATTCAACCGCGATGTATCCACCACCGACGATAATGATTTTTTCAGGCAGTTTTTTAAGGTAAAACGCCTCGTTGGATGAAATGATATGTTCCTTACCGGGAATAGCGGGGATAGAAGGCCAACCACCTGTAGCAACCAGAATTCGCTCAGCGGTTATCTGTTTATTGCCTACTTCAACGGTATGTTCATTAACAAGAATGGCGCGACCGTTAATGATTTCTACACCAGCACTGCCGAGTATCCGTTCATAGACGCCGTTCAGCCTTTCTATTTCTGTGTTTTTATTGTTTAACAGCTTTTGCCAGTCAAATGAGGTATCGCCGAACTCCCAGCCAAAGCCTCGTGCATTTTCGAAATCCTCGGCAAAATGTGATGCATAGACAAATAACTTCTTCGGCACACAACCGACATTGACGCAGGTGCCACCCAGGTAACGATCTTCTGCGACGGCCACGCGCGCACCCAGCCCGGCAGACATGCGTGCTGCACGTACGCCACCGGAGCCGGCGCCAATTACAAACAGGTCGTAGTCAAAATCAGTCATAGTATGTTCCTTTTAATAATGTATCCGAAACGCAAATGCGTCTCTATTTGAGAATATTTATAGTCTTCATAGTGAAACATGATAAACCAATATTGTTGCAGGAGATGCTACAGTTACCAATATGGTTACTGTACCGGTAAAAAAAGAACAACAATCAGCATTACTGCGCGCGGCGACGCTGGCCTCTGTCTGCGTTTCCATCTTTTTAATCCTGATAAAGCTCGTAGCCTATACCTTAACTGGCTCGGTCACGTTGCTGTCCAGCTTGCTGGATTCTTTCCTCGATTCGCTGGCCTCGATAATTAACCTGATTGCCGTACGCCATGCCTTACAACCGGCAGATAAGGAGCATCGTTTCGGTCATGGTAAAGCCGAGGCACTGGCAGGCTTTTCACAGGCCGGGTTCATTATTGCATCGTCAGGTTTTCTGATGTTCGAGGCAATCAGGCGTTTATATAATCCGGAACCATTGGCCTACGCTAACACAGGGATACTCGTGATTGTTATTTCCCTTATCGTCACATTTGCACTGGTCCGGTTTCAGATCTACGTTGTGGAACAAACCGGTTCCGTTGCTGTAAAGGCGGACTCAATTCATTACATGAGCGATTTTTTGCTGAATGGACTTGTCATTCTCTCCCTGTTACTGGTTGGCAAGTTGCAGCTGTGGTGGATTGATTCGGCCTTTGCTATTGGTATTGCCATCTACATCCTCTGGAGTGCCCGGGCTATTGCGATACGTTCAATTAATCAGTTGATGGATCGTGAACTGGACGATGACGAACGTGCGCGTATTATCGATATTGTCAAGCAACAGGGGCAGGTGATCGGTATGCATGACCTGCGTACACGTCAGTCCGGGCGCGATATCTTTATCCAGTTTCACATAAACATGGACAGGCGCCTGAGCCTGTCGGAGGCGCATTCAATTACGCAGGCTGTACACAATCGTCTGGTAGAGGTCTATCCGGATGCCGACATCCTGATACACGAGGACCCGGTTTAGCGTTTTAACTGCCAGCGGTGGAATTTTCCAAGCAGGTTTAATAACCACTGCGGGGCATGGTTTTTTTTCCAGATACCTGCCGTGTATTTATTTGCTTCGGCCAGCGTTGGGTAAATATGTATGGTGCCCAGTATCTTGTTTAGTCCCAGGCCGTACTTCATGGCCGTAATGTATTCCGTGATTAATTCACCGGCCTGTTCGGCAACTATCGTCACACCCAGGATGCGATCCTTTCCGGGTACCGTCAGTACCTTTATGAAGCCGTTTGTTTCACCTTCAGTAATGGCCCGATCCAGTTCTTCCAGTTCATAGCGGGACACCTCGTAGTCCACGCCTTGTTGTATTGCCTCCTGTTCGTTTAATCCCACACGAGCTACTTCAGGCTCTGTAAAGGTGGCCCAGGGAATCACGGAATAATCGACCTTGAATTTCCGGAAGCGGCCGAACAGGGCATTGACACTGGCATACCAGGCCTGGTGTGCTGCAACATGCGTAAACTGGTAAGGTCCGGCAACATCGCCACAGGCGAAGATATTTGGCAGGGAAGTTTGCATGTACTCGTTAGCCTTTAATGTGCCATTGGCGTTTAGATCAAGCTGTAATTTGTCTACGCCTGGTATCGTGGTAACGGCTTTTCTGCCCACGGCGATGAGCAAGGCATCGAATTCCAGCTTGATCTCCTGCTTGTTTTGATCGCAGACCAGGTATTTTCTGTTATCACTCTTTTCGATACGTACGGCACGTGTATCTGGCATGCAGGTGACGTTATCATTCTCAAGTTGCTGCTGGATAAGGGCCGATACTTCCTCGTCTTCCTTCAGCATAATACGCGGCGCCATTTCCACCTGAGTCACATTGCTGCCAAGCCGACCGAAAGCCTGGCTAAGTTCAGAGCCGATCGGTCCTCCTCCGAGTACAATAAGTTTTGCGGGTTGTTGCCTCAGTCCCCACAGGTTTTCCGATGTGAAATAATCGCCTTCTTCAAGGCCGGGCAGTGGCGGTACGATGGGCAGGCCGCCCGATGCAATAATGATATTACGCGTCGTCAATACCGTGTCGTTTACCTTTACAGTGTGTGCGTCGATGATTTCAGCCTCACCGATAAGGCATTCCACGCCCAGTGACTGGTACCTTTCAATAGAGTCGTGCGGTTCTATATCCTTGATTACGTTTGCCACGCGTTCCATGACAGCGGCAAAATCGACCTCGGGTTCGCCAACACTGATACCAAACTCATTAGCGCGTTTAATCAACGACGCAACCCGGGCTGACTTGATCAGTGCCTTGGAGGGCACGCAACCGGTATTGAGGCAATCACCGCCCATGCGGTTTTTCTCGATAATGGTTACGCTGGCATTGACGGCGGCGGCAATGTAGGCAGATACCAGCCCGGCCGATCCTGCACCTATTACAACCAGGTTGCGGTCATAGTGTGTGTCAGTCATCGCTATCCGCCTCGAAATCGTCCATGCTCTGGTGCCGCTTCTTTCTTATATATACCAATGTTTTTTTCGCAACCAGTGGAAACAGCCCCAGTAAGGCAAATGATAATAATAACTCCAGTGACAAAACATCAGACGGTGATTCAATCTGTGCCAGCTGTGTGCCGGCATTAACAAAAATGGCCGTTGGCACCAGCATACCTAGCTGGCTGACCCAGGCAAATGTGAAGGTACGTATCGGTGTCAGCGCCATGACGATATTGATGATGAAAAAAGGAAAAATCGGCACCAGACGAATGGTAAACAGGTAAAGGCTGCCTTCCTGTTTAATGCCGTGGTTTATTGGCGCAAGCTTCTTACTAAAATGGTTTTGAACGTAATCGTGAAATAGATAACGTGATATGAGGAACGCAATCGTCGCACCGATGACCGATGCAAATGAACATAGCAGCGTTCCCCATAACACCCCGAATATCGCACCTCCCAGCAGTGTCATGATGCCCGCACCCGGTAGCGATGCCGATGTAATCAATACGTAGCTGACGAAAAATATGACGCCTGTCCTGATTGGGTGCATCAGGTAGTAATGGTCGATTTCCGCCTGGCGCGACTTGATATACGCAAGATTCAGGTATTGCTGGATATCCAGCAGGAAGAATAGTGCGGCCACAATGATAACGATCGCCAGTAGCAGAAATTGTTTCGTTTTCATCGCAAAAAAAACTCGTGTCAAAAGACACGAGTATTCTACTGGAATTGACGCTGTTTACTATTGAGCAGGAGGGAAGGAGTTAGTAAGCAGCGGCCAGTAGTTGGCCTTCAACGGTCATTGCTTTCCCGGTCATGCCATGCAGCCGGGTGACACGTTTCAATCCCAGGAGGAATGGGGATTCATTCCGCTGCAGACCAAGTTCATATTCATAAGCAAGTGCATTCCTGAACTCAAGGTCGTCTAGTTCAAGGTTGCGATGAATCCTGTTGGACAGCTGTCCGATATCCGGCACGAACATCCAGCGCTGTTTGTAATCCTTGCAGCCGAAACCGGCAATTCCTCGGTAGCGGCATGGGTAAACATTCATTTCTCATTCCCAAGCGTTAGTAATACTTGTAATGGAGCAAGCTGTATGCCCGTTGAGCCAGTTTAAGAAATGATATTAAATAAAAATATATTTAATAATAAAAACAATAATATAAATGATATATATGATATGGATTTGAGACTGATATCACGATGGATTTGCATATCACTACGCGCAAACTGTATCCATTGTCGCTTTGCCCCGACACAATTCATTTTTGTTTACAGGGAGAAAACGGTACGATGATTTCCTTTGTTTATGTATTGGAACGGGTATGAAGAGGCAGTGGTCGGTATTTATTCTCATTTGTGTATTTAGCATGCCGCTATGGTCAGCTTTCACCGAGCCAATGGCGCGAGTGAAGGACTCCGTCGACAGGGTAATTACCGTGCTGCAGGATGAATCCCTGGATCGGGAAACGCAGTGGAACAGGATAGGGGCTGTTATTAATGACAGCTTTGATTTCCGAAGCATGTCGCAGAGTGTTCTGGCAACAAACTGGAAAAAGGCCACGCCCGAAGAAAGGAAACGCTTTGTCGAGTTTTTCTCACAATACCTGGAAGAAACCTACCGCACCAAGATTGAATCCTATAGCAACCAGCGGGTTGAATACCTTGCCGAGACGGTACGCGGCAAACGTGCCGTGGTTGAAACGGTTATTGTCACTGACAGTACGCAGATACCGGTGAACTACAAGTTAAAAAATAACAACGGCGAATGGTATGCCTATGACGTTGTGATAGAAGGTGTCAGCCTGGTCAGTAATTACCGTAGTACTTTTGCGGCCATTGTGAACAACGACGGCATGGATGGCCTGTTAAACGATATACAGGACCGTATAAGAAGGCACAAGGAGTCACAGGCTGCGAAAAGCGAGACAATCGTCCCTGAAGACAGCTAATACAGGCTAACCGCAATCAGTTACTGTCAGATTCAAAAATATACTTGCTAATTAATTCTTCAAGATTGATTGAAGGTTCAGTTTCTATAATTTCTTCGCCTTCCAGGAGTATCGTGTTACTTCCGCCTGCAGATAGCTTGACGAAACGATCGCCAATGATGCCAGCTGTACGAATGGAGGCGATAGAATCATCGGGAACGGCTACCTCGTCAGCTACGGTAATCGTTACCTCGGCAACGTAGTCTTCCGGATTAAAACGGATAGTTTTGACGTGGCCGACTTTCACTCCGGCCATTTCAACGGCAGCGCCCTGTTTCAAACCGGATGCAGAGGTAAAGCGCGCAACCAGTTCATACTGGTTCTGGTTGAACAAGCCAATGTCACCCAGCCTGAAGGCAAGAAAACTCACAGCAATAATGCCGGTTAACATGAACAGGCCAACAACGATCTCAAGCTGTCTATTTTTATCCATACAGAAATCTTACAGGATCAGGGCACTGAGTAAATAATCACTAAACAGTACGGCAATAGCGGATAATACAACTGCTTCTGTTGTAATACGGCTGACTCCCTCCGAACCATACATACCCCGACTGTCGAGGTGTAAATGGAACCCCTTGTCACAGGCAATCCAGACGATCAGTAAACCAAATACGACAGACTTGGCGAAGCCCATGAAAAGATCACGGATAAGTATGGTATCGTTCATGCTTAGAAAATAGGCGCCTGGGCTAACGCCGAAGAGCAATACGCCAACTATATAACCACCAAACAGGCCAACGAGGATAAACAGCGCTGTTAACAATGGTACGGCTATCAGTCCGGACAATATTCGGGGTGCAAACAGGTAACGATACGGATCGATGGCCATGCATTCCAGCGCGTCTATCTGGTTATCTGTGCGCATGATGCCTATTTCCGCGCACATTGCCGAACCTGCCCGTGCTATAACCATTAATGCCGTCAGAACCGGACCCAGTTCGCGAATCAGGCTCAGGCCGACAGCAGACCCTAACAAACTCACTGAACCAAAACGCACCAACGTATCGTAAAACTGCAACGCTAAAACCATGCCGACGAACAACCCCGAGCAGGCAATCACCAACATAGAGCGCGCACCGACGAAAGCAAGTTGTTTAATGGATGCATGGTAAGGAAACGGGACTGTAAAGGCCTTACGCATACTGCGATACAGAAACAGGCCAGCCATGCCAAGCCGCTGTATACGATTAAGCAAATATGTCGGCAAGCTGATTGTGCTATCCATATCTAGTGTCTGGTCAATTTGTCGAGATACGCTTCGCCATCGATTCGCTCGTTGCTGGCGCGGCGTTGCAACATGTTTACAATTCTCGAGTCTTTACTCGCGAGGATTTGTTCCGGAGTGCCGGTAATGATCTGCTGACCCTGGTCTATGATTGTCAGCCTGTCGGCTATTTTGAACGCGCTTTCCAGTTCATGGGTGACTACGACGATACTCATGTTCAACGCATCGCGAAGTTTCAGAATCAGCTCATCCAGCTCTGCGGAGGTAACCGGGTCGAGCCCGGCAGAGGGCTCATCGAAAAACAGGAGGGCAGGGTCCATGACCACGGCACGGGCAAGTCCTGCACGTTTCAACATTCCCCCCGATAATTCTGCCGGCATAAGGTCTTCATAATCCGCAAGACGCATCAGTTCCAGTTTCAACCTTGCCATAATACGAATGGTTTGCTTATCAAGCCTGGTATGTTCCAGTAGTGGCAATTCCACGTTTTCAATCAGCGACATGGAACTGAATAGCGCGCCGTTCTGAAACGCTACACCCAGTCGCTTGCGTAATTCATACAGCTCTGCCTGTTGCATTGTGCATACTTCCCGGTCGAGCAAACGAATTGAACCACTATCCGGTTGATGCAGGCCAAGTATGTTTTGTAGTAATGTGGATTTACCTGAACCGCTATGACCCATGATGACCATGATTTCACGGTAGTTAACAGCCAGGTTTATATCTTTCAGGACCTGACGTTTGCCATAGAAGCTATTGAGTTGATTGATCTGAACAACGGGTTTTTCCACAGTAACATTCATGTAGCAACATCATGCCAGAAAAGAAAAAGACTGGCACGTCAACCAGTAACTGAATAACTATAGCGAGGTGTTAGTCCCCAGACGCTTTGTAATCTGGTCAGCGAGCTCCTGTGAGCGGGCAAATTCAACCTGGCTCAATTCTTTCTGCAGCATGTCACGACGTCGTACATCCATCGCATTGCCGCTGTTAGCGATAACCTGGTACCACGCCAATGCCTTGACCTTGTCCTGTTTGATGCCATTGCCATTCATGTACATGGTGGCTAGATTGCGCTGCGCAATCATGTGCCCCTGTTCCGCGGCCTTTGCATACCATTTTGCCGCTGCTACATAGTCCTGATCCACCCCTTCACCATAGGCATAGGCAATACCGGTCTTGTATTGTGATGGCGCATAGCCCTTGTTAGCCGATTCCACGAAGTAATTAAATGCTGCCGCATGATCCTGTTTAACACCATCACCAAACGAGTGGGCCAGACCCAATTCATATAACAATCGCGCATCATCTTTTGGCTCCTCGGGTGGTGCTTCTTCTTCAAGCAGGATGTCTGCTTCAATAACCGGTTCTACCGCAATAGTGGCTACTTCTTCGCTTGCTGGCTCAGGCGAAGTGGGTTCAGGCTCTTCAATAATTTCCATCTTCAGGCTATCAAGGTTGTTTTTGGCAGAAGCATGACCCTGAATCGCAGCACGGGAGTACCATTGGGCCGCAATCTTGTTGTCCTGTTCTACGCCTTCACCCAGCAGGTACATGTTGCCAAGGCTGTATTGAGCATCCATATTCTGTTGGTCAGCAGCACGTCTATACCACTTAACTGCCTGCGAATAGTCCTGTTCAATGCCGTTGCCGGAGTAGTAACGGGTTGCCAACTGGTACTGTGAATTGCTATCACCCCGTTCTGCCAGTGTGACCAACTCCCTGAACCTGTCATCGGTTGTAACGACATCAGCACGGGTACTTTTTTCTTCTATTTTGACTTCGGCCTCTGTGGCTACGGTAGTCACGGCTGCTGTCTCCGAGCTGACAACAGCCGGTTCCTGCTCAGCCGGTTTGTCTGCGGGTTCTTCAGTAATGACGGTAGCGGCCGCTGGTTCATCAGTTCCAAACAGGCTGGCGAAGAACCCCCCTGACGACTCTGCGTTATCAGATGCCGGAGTCCCGGCCGATGCATCGGAAACAACGGTAACGGCCTTGCTTTCGGCAGGCGTCATATCCGGTTCGACAACCTCTACAGGGTTAGCGGCTGTAGTGCTGGCTTCGGCAACGGCGGCTGCTGTTACTGCTGGTATGTCTTTAGTAGCGGTTTGTTCGCTACTCTCGGTGTTCAGTTTATTGAGTTCCTGTAATTCCTGCAGGCTTTGCAGATTTTGTCTTGCGGCAATGTGGCCCTGGTTACTGGATTTCTCGTACCAGTAGGCCGCATTGGTGTTGTCCTGTTCGACACCTTCTCCGAGCAGGTACATATTACCAACGAGGTATTGTGCATTCTTGTCGCCTTGTTCAGCAGCAAGGTGATACAAGAGAAATGACTCGCCATAGTCCTGCGCCACCCCTTCACCGGCATAATACATGGTGCCCAGCATGGTTTGCGCCTCGGTGTCGCCAGACCGCGCCAGGGGTTCGAAGTGATACAGCGCCTGTTGATAATCCTTGTCGAGCAGCGCGCGTCTTCCCTCGTCGAGACTATATTTCGATGTGTCTATATTTTCATTTGTAACAAATGTTTTAGCGGGAGGTGTTTCTGTTATTGTTGGCACCTCGGGAATTAATTCTTCTTCGGCCTGCAGTGCTATCGATGATGTTTCGATTTCGCTATCAGATGCCTTGATCATCGCTACAATTTCGTCTTCAGCGACAATTGCCTCGTTTACATCCACCGGGACTTGTTCTGACAGATTGCCGGCTTCGGCCTGTGTAGTGGTAAGCTCGGTTTCAATTGTTTGTGCTTCCGCTACTATTCCAGGTTCAACCGTCTCTTCAATCAGCTCGATTGTTTCTTCCTGCACAGGCTCGGGTAGGACAACGTTGGTAACAACAGACTCTTCAACAGCGACATCTTCCGGACGAGGTATAGACGGTTCAATAAATTGAGGTTCTTCAGGCGGGACCGGCTTTGTTATTTCTTCACTAACCAGTGACGGTTCTGTCATAGCGACTTGTTCAAGATCAACAGGCAAGGCCTCTTCAATGACGATGTCATCGGGTGTGGGCAACGGTGCCTCGGTAACCGCGGTTTCTTCAACAGCCGCGATTGCAGTCGCTGCCTGTTGTTCCACATTTGTCGTTTGCTGCGCTGCCGATTCTTCTGGCTGTTCGGATACCTGTTTTCGCTCGGGCTCAGGCAGGGTGACATCCGTTACCACGGTTTCTTCAATAAAGACGTCTTCGGGTCTGGGCAACGGTGCCTCGGTAACCGCCGTTTCTTCAACAGCCGCGATTGCAGTCGCTGCCTGTTGTTCCACAGTTGTCGTTTGCTGCGCTGCCGATTCTTCTGGCTGTTCGGGTACCTGTTTTCGCTCGGGTTCAGGCAGGGCAACATCCGTTACCACGGCTTCTTCAATGACGACGTCCTCGGGTCTGGGCAGCGGTGCCTCGGTAACCGCCGTTTCTTCAACAGCCGCGATTGCAGTCGCTGCCTGTTGTTCCACAGTTGTCGTTTGCTGTGCTGCCGATTCTTCTGGCTGTTCGGGTACCTGTTTTTGCTCGGGTTCAGGCAGGGCAACATCCGTTACCACGGCTTCTTCAATGACGACGTCCTCGGGTCTGGGCAGCGGGGTTTCGCTGACCGCAGGTTCTTCTGCAGCCGCGATGGTGATTGGCTCTTGCTGCTCTGCGTTTAGTTCTTCTTGTATTGCTGCTGTCTCGGGCTGTTCGGGCAACTGTGCTTGCATTGGCTCGGGTAACGTTACATCGGTGACAACAGTTTCTTCAATCAATACCTCGTCGGGACCGGGTATCGCCGGCTCGGTTAATTCCGGTGTTGCGTCGTTAATATCATTGTTGTCAGCACCGGCGGCTGATGTTGCAACCGCCGCAGCTTCAGGGACAACGGGTTCTTCTTGTTCAGTCAGCGCTGCTGTTTCAGACGCGGTCATCGCTTTTTCCTCGACAGTAGCGGTTTCAGGTACAACCGCGTCTTCTATCAGCGTTTCTTCGATCGCCACTTCATCAGGTGAAGGGATAACGATTTCTGTCGTTTCCACGGCTGCGGGCGTTTCTGGCTCGACGTCTGCAACGGATTCCAGAGCTGGCGTACTATCTTTAGCCTCAGTCGCCTTATCCACGGCCTTAGCACCGGCAAACAAGGCACCAAGTCTTGCAAAAAAGCCTCCGGATTCTTCTTTGACATCTTCAGTAGAGGCCACTTCCTCGCTGCTGGTGGATGGCGCAGATTCTGTTGAACTGCTAATTTCGGGTGCGACTGCTGCCCTGTCGAGACTGGCCAGTTCATTGGTGGCGGCAACATAGCCCTGGTCGGCTGCCAGCCCTAACCAGCGGCGTGCTTCTGTGAGGTCCTTGTCTACACCTTTGCCAGCCCGGTGCAGCAGTCCGAGGTTGTATTGTGCAATAACATCACCCTGTTCAGCAGACGCCCGGTACCAGCGCGCGGCCTCGGTATAATCCTGTACTACACCTTCACCGGTATGGTAAAGGCTGGCAAGGTGTACCTGTGCGGGTGCATATCCCTTACTGGCTGCTTTTCTGAACCAATAGGCCGCCTCAATATAATCCTGTTTGACGCCCTCGCCATAGGCATAGGAAATGCCGAGACTGTATTGTGAGGTCAGGTGATTCTGTTCTGCCGCGCGGCGATACCAGATGACAGCTTCTGCCAGGTCTTTGTCGACTCCCTCACCGAAAGCGTAGGCGACAGCCAGGTTATATTGCGCATCGCGGTTGCCCTGTACTGCAGCGAGCCTGTACAGCTCGACGGCCTGTTGCAGGTCTCTCTGTACGCCTTCACCCATGTGATACAGGTAACCAAGATGCGCCTGGGCCTCTGCGTTACCATTTTCCGCGAGCCGCCTCAGTTCCGGGACCGCTGTCTCATAATCACCTTGTTGCAGTGCCTTGTTTGCATCGACGATGTCGGCAGTTGTAGCCGGGCTGATAAACAACAGTGGACAGAGCAGGGAGAGTGTACGACACACTGCAAGCGAGTGCGTGTGGCATGGCTGCCTTTTTTGGTAAAAACGGTTTGGCAAGACGGCGCGGTATCTACTAGTTAGCCAGTTTACCCGATTCTATTAGAAATCAATCAACCGCACCAGCAATGTCGGCCAGGGTTTTTGTCTATTTTAGTTTATCCAGCCTGTCTTCGAGTGCCGTGCACAAGGTTCGCAATACCTTTATGCGTGCGAAGCGTTTGTCATTTGCCTCGATGAGATGCCATGGTGCGTATTCTGTACTGGTTCTTGCAACCATATCTTCCACGGCCAGTTCATAATGGTCCCATTTCTCACGGTTGCGGTAATCTTCTTCCGTAATCTTGTATTGTTTATAGCTTATTTTTTCCCTCTCCTTGAAACGCCGCTCCTGCTCCTCCTTCTCTATGTGTAGCCAGTATTTCACCACGACCGTATTGGCATCGTGTAGCTGTTCCTCAAAGTCATTAATTTCCGCATAGGCGCGCATCCATTCAGCTGTCGTTGCAAATCCTTCGACCCGTTCAACCAGTACCCTGCCATACCAGCTGCGATCGTAAATGGTAAATTGACCGGACTTTGGTACATGTCGCCAGAAACGCCACAGATAGTGATGCGCTTTTTCTTCATCTGTAGGTGCGGCGATAGGTATGACGCGATATTGCCTTGCATCCAGGGCATGAGTAATGCGCCTGATAGCGCCGCCTTTTCCACCTGCATCCCAGCCTTCGAAAACCAGTGTAGCCGATAGGTGTTTTGTTCTTGCCTCACGTGCCAGCAGGTTTAACTTGCCCTGATATTTTTCCAGTTGCCTGCGGTATTGATCTCCGGTTAGGCTTTGTTGCATGTCCAGTGATTTGAGTAATCCTTTAATTACCGGTTCTGTCGCAGGAGTAGCCGCAGCGGTATCAACCAGCTTGTCTTTCTGTTGCTGATGCACCAGGTGAGCGTTGACGCGAGCCAGGACATGTTCACCAACGGTGACGCTACTATGCTTGATATCGAAGCCGTCTACCAGTAACCAGGGCGAGTGACCGGTACTGGTTTCTCTAATGACACGTTCGGCAATACCAATAAACCTGTCATATAACTTGAGATGTTCGATGTCCTTCTCGGTGACACGCCAGCGACTGTCGGGGTCTTTTTTATAACTCTTAAGGCGCTTTTCCTGTGCTTCCTTGCTCATGTGCACCCAGCACTTGATGATAAGCATGCCATCATCATAAAGCTCTCGCTCAATGTTATTGATGTGCATCAGGTGTTCATCAAGCTGTGCTTTGCTGATTTTTTTACTAATCCGTTCGCCAATAGGCGCGCTATACCATGATCCAACAAAGATACCGATTTCGCCGCTGCCAGGTAGCGCCATCCAGTAGCGCCAGTATTCAGAACGGCTGAGTTCGTCCTGCGTCGGCATGCTAAAGGCATGGGTCTGGATGCCACGCGGATCCATCCATTCATTTAACAGGTTGATGATCTGGCCCTTGCCACCGCCATCAACTCCGGAAATCAGGATCAAGACAGGAAAGTTGCTGTCCAGAAGCTTCTGTTGAGCCTCGAGTAGACTGGTCCTCAAGTCTGCGACACGTTGCTTGTACTCTTTCTTGCCTAGTGTTTGACCGAGTTCAGCAATCTCAAACATACGTTTGCCCCGCTGCGAGTGATATCTGGTAAGTCTAGTAACACGCCGGGATAAAAGTGATGATCCAGATCAATAGTTCAGGCGAGAAGCCCGCCGATTAAGGCGCCGATTAACAGGGGCGGGACATAAACAATATATAGCAGCAAGCCACCGCCACCGAGCACGGCACCAATAACGGGCAGCGTCGTCAACATGGTGCCTGCGAAGAACAGGACAATCGCTACGAGTATGCCGGGTAAGAGAGCAGCCATGATCCCCGCCATGACACCGCCGGCCTGCTTGCCACCTACTATTCCTGCAATGAGTGAGCCAAATGCCGGTAGCCAGAAGAGTAGTAGTGAAATTACGAACATCCAGAACATTCCCATCAAGATGCTGCCGTTACTGTTGCTAACCACTATTTCATTTTCACTCATAGGCTTAAACCCGGTTCCCAGTGTAGTACAATGACCTGACAATAATAACAGATATATCGTAAGCACTGGAGGACTGAACATGTCGCAGAAGCCAACGCCTGCCGCGCAATTGCGTGAGCTCATGCAAAATCCCGGCATCATCAGGACGCTGGGTGCGCACGATGTGTTAACCGCGGTCATGGTTGAGCAGAGTGGTTTTGATTCTGTATTTATCGGCGGTTTTGGTACCAGTGCCAGCCTTTATGGTTTACCCGATCTGAATTTCCTTGGAATGACAGAGATGGTTGATGCAACACGTCGCATGGCGCATCGTGTTTCTATACCGGTGGTGGCAGATGCGGATACCGGGCATGGAGATCTACATAACGTAATGCGTTGCGTGCAGGAATTTGAGGGTGCAGGCGCAGCCGGCATTATCCTTGAAGACCAGGTGTTCCCGAAACGCTGTGGTCATTTCGGCGGGAAAGAAGTGATTCCTGCGGATGACATGGTGCTTAAATTCAGGGCGGCTGTTGAGGCTCGTCAGGATGATGATTTCCTTTTTATTGCACGTACCGATGCGCGTGAAACCGATGGCCTTGATGAGGCCATTGATCGTATCAACCGTTATTGCGATGCCGGTGCCGATGTTGCTTTCATTGAAGCGCCATTATCTGTGAATGAGCTTGAGGAAATATGCAAACGTGTGGAGTATCCAAAGTTTGTAAACATGCTGGCGTTTGGTAAGACGCCAATATTGAGCGCCGCGGAGCTGGAAGAAATGGGTTTCAAGATGTTGGTAGCGCCCATCGATTCAGTACTGCTGACAGCAAGTGTCATGCGCACCATGTGCGAAGCCTTCAGGCGCGATGGTCATACCCGGTCGCTGTCTGAAGACATGGTCGGTTTTGACGAAATCAAGGACATTCTTGGTCTCGCGGATTACCTGAGTCTTAAAGATAACCTTTCCTGAGTCTCTGTGAAGCGCGGTCTGCTGTTTACGATCATCTATGCGGTGCTGATTGCTGTCGGGATCCCCTGGTACTGGCCACAGCAGTCTACGTTGTCGGTGTTTGGTATACCTGCATGGGTAATGGTTGCTATCGCGACTGCCTTAACAGCTTCGGTGGTTACTGCATTTCTGCTAATACGCTATCCATGGCAAACCGAAGACGACCTGGATGAGTAGTTTCCAGGCATTCGGTCCCGGTGCATGGCTGTTTATTGGTACTTACCTGTTATCACTGATACTGGTGGGCGTAGTTGCGTTCCGGGCAAGAAAGGAAAACACACTATCGGATTTTTACCTTGCGGGTAATAGTTTCGGACTCGTTGTCATCTTTCTAACGCTATACGCAACCCAGTACAGCGGCAATACCTTGTTTGGCTTTTCCGGCAAGACCTATCGTATCGGCTTCTCCTGGATTATGTCGCTGCAATTCATGATTGCGATTGTTGCCTGTTACATTATCTTTGCACCCCGTTTGTATGCGAAAGCCAGGCGATACAAGTTCGTTACGCCTACTGACTATCTGCAGCATCGTTTTGATCATAGTGGAATCAATATTGTCGCTACTGTCATCATGATCTTTGTGCTGTCCAGTTACCTGCTTGCCCAGTTAATGGCCATGGGACGTGCAATGCAGGGACTCACCGATATTGATCCGGCCGTTGCGTATCAGCAAGGCGTCATTTTGTTAACACTCATCATGGTTATCTACGGGACGTTGGGTGGTTTACGCGCCGTGGCCTGGACAGACGTCATCCAGGGTGCCGTACTCATGGTGGGTTTTATTTTGCTGGTGTTAATCCTGTACCAGCAATTTGGACCGCTTTCGATCGCGACACAGAAGATACAGCAATCAATGGATACACAGACGATCAATAAGCTGGCAGTTCCCGATGCTGACCGACTCAGGGAATGGTTGAGCTATATCGTTATTGTTGGTCTTGGCTCGACGTTATATCCGCAGGCCATTCAACGTATCTATGCTGCCAAATCAGAACGTGTACTGCGACATGGTCTTGCATTCATGGCCTTTGCGCCGTTTTTGACGACGCTAATTGCAATTACAACTGGTATTTATGCCATTGCCTATGTACCGGGTCTGGAAGGCGCTGCGTCAGACCAGGTACTGGGTAAAATCCTTGCCATGGTACAAAACAGTTCGCTGACAGGTTACTGGCTGGTCGTGGTTCTATACGCGGCCGTGTTGGCGGCGATGATGTCTACTGCAGATTCTGCATTGCTGTCTATTTCTTCCATGCTTAGTAAGGATATATATGGGCGTTATATTGATACGGGTGCATCGCAGGCCAGGTTAACCTTAATGGGAAAATGTTTTTCCTGGTGTTTAATTGTGTTCCTGGTCTGGCTTTCGATCTACCTGAGCGATAAAACCTCGTTGTTAAAATTGCTCGATAGAAAATTTGACATGTTGATACAAATGGTGCCCGCATTCATGTTGAGTATTCACTGGCGCGGCTTACGCGCCGTACCAACAATGGCCGGATTGCTCACTGGCGTATCAGTGTCGCTATATCTTGCCTATGCAGACGTTGGCTTTGTCACTAATGGAAAGGTGTTTGGTTTTCATCCAGGTATCATCGGGCTGATCCCAAATATCCTTATTGCAGTGATCGGTTCTACTCTGTTACGGCAGGGCAGGGAATAGAACTAGATCCGGTTCAACCATTTCCGATTCATCTCAAAATAGGTGAATGATGCGGTCCATGCGATTAATACCAGTCCCATTACCCCTTCAACTACCGACGCAATACGACCGTCACCAATAATGACAATATCACCATAGCCGATTGTTGTATAAGTCGTGCCTGAAAAATACAGTATGTCGATAAAGGTGGGGTCGGCAATCGAGAACTGGATGGTGCCCATACTAAAGAGCTGATACCAGGCCAGTGCAAACACAAGAATTTCCAACAGGTGTGCAATAACCGCAAGGAACAGCGACAGTACAATACTGGCGGGGTGGCGTCCGTGAAAGCTGGCGAGTATCCATGTCGTCATTAATAAAACGCCATAATGAATACCAATGGATAGCACGACGGCAAGTGTGACAATCAGTGCCAGTGTGAGCATGTTTATCAGCTATCTGCGATCGCGTATTTTTCCAATACTTCGATCGGCACATGCTCCAGTACAGAATGATTTGTGGCGCGCGGATAAATTTTAGGGGCAACACCTGCTTCCAGTGCCTCCAGCCAGCGCCCCAGACAGATGCACCAGCGGTCGCCCGGTTTCAGGCCCGGAAAATCATACTCCTCGCGTGGCGTCATCAGGTCGTTGCCCCTGCTTTTTGAATACTCGAGGAAATCCTCGGTCATGACGGCGCAGACCGTGTGCATACCGGCGTCGTTATCACACTCCTCGCAGAGTCCATTTCGGTTAAAGCCGGTTACGGGGTCGAGGCAGCAGTCTTCAAGACGGGTATTAAGAATATTCTTCTGCATGGGGCCTATAGTAATTCGCTAACACACTTATTTGAACTATCTCGGCAAGCGAGGTTAATGCAATGCAGCAAGAACCATCGCACATTCCAGACATGAAATTGTTGCATATTTCGGTAAGTCACATTATGTTATTTCACCAGAAAAAGGAGGTGGGACGCTGTTCCCACGAGCAAAGCAACACCCAATATAATAAAACGGGCGGCCGTTTAAGCCCCCAAGGCAACACGTTATCAATTATATAATACCCAAAGCACTGCGCGTGGTGTTCGAGCAGGCATCGGTACCGTTGAGCCTGTCTTCATCACTGTATGATGACTTTCCCTTGATGCTGGTTAACAAACCGTTCGAGGACTTGACCGGTTTTGCCAGCAAAGAGGTGATTGGCAAAAATTTAAGTCTACTACATGGTGAACATACTGAGCCCAGGGCCGTCAGTGCACTATCAGCAAGTATCCGTGATGGTGCCAGTAACGAGGTCACGCTTACCACTTATCGCAAGGATGGCACACTTTTTATCAACCACCTGTTCCTGTTTCCAATAGATACCCGCAATAGCAAAGACGTCTTTTACGTTTGTGCACACAATGATGTATCTGATGCAGTGACGGTCTCTATTATCAACTCACGTCTTGAAAGCCTTGAAAATAGCTTGTTCGACGCACGTACGGTCATGCAGTCGTATGGGTTTAATATTCTCAGGAAAAACGCGATGCTCGCTCACTCCCTAAGAAATTGTATTCAGAAAGCAGTGTATCTTGAATCCCATAGCAATAGTAAACAGGGTGTCCTTGCCTGACGGGTTTACTTTGTCAGTGACAGGATGCCTGGAGAGATTATTGTTGTTACCACGTACGGCGTTGATGCTTGCCTGTGCTTTACTTGCCCAGTCTTCTACTGTTGCACATGCTGATGAGCCGTATACGGACGATCGCAAGGTTAGCTTTTACAAGGATGGGGCAACATTCGGAGACCTGACTTACGGACAATTGTTAACCTGTATAGAAACCGCCTCATTCGAAAACGAGCCAGGTCCGCGTGATATTGAGCGCAAGATTAAACGCTTGATCGTTACCAACATCCACGGCGACCGCTGGTTTTTCAAGATCCGAGAAGAAATCAACTACGTGATCCTGGTCGACATCACGATTAACACGCGGCGCTATTCCAGTGAGGTTGATATGAGTAAACATTTATTACACATACTGGCGCATTGCAATTTACCTGTCGCCGACTAGCCTTCTGCGCCTTGCCTAGAAATCAGCCAGGTTGGGGATGCGGCCGAAGGCAATCTTGGCGCCGGCATAGCCACCGGCAGGTTCTTCCCAGACACCGAGGCTAACGGCCTTGCTACCATATTTGTAAACGATGCTGTCCATCGTTTTAGCCAGCTGATTCCATTTTTCCTGTTCACGGTTTTTCTGCAACAGTTCATGAAACAGGTCGCCCTGTGGCAGCGGTGGATCGTTCAGACGATATAGCGTGACCGATACCTGCTTGATCAACGGCGCATGGGTATTTTCCTGCCACCAGTCCTGCATGGCGCGGTGCCACAGTCTTGCCAGCGCGGTCAAAAATGTGTGGTCATCCGAAGCCCAGGGAAAACGGGTTTCACATACCCATTTCCCCTGGCCCTGGAAACGGACGCCGAGGCTAAACGCGGCGGCAGTGCGCCGGGCCCGGCGCAGGCGCCGTGCGGCCTTGACCGTGAGCAGGCGAGCACAGTTGCGGGCATGGTACGGGCAGCGACTTTCCGGTGACAGGATACGGCTATGACCATACATGCAGCGTGAGGTCACAATCGGCTCCACCGCGTAACCGTGCAGGCTGTACCAGAAACGTTCCCCTTCGACAGAGCTCCAGATCTTACGTAGTGTTTCTGCACCGAGTCGCCAGAGTTCTTCCACGGAGAAAATTCCGGCGCTGTGCAGGCGCCGCTCCATGCTGGTGCCGATACCGGGCAGGTCGCCCAGGTCGAGTTTAAACAGCTTTTCAGCATAGTGATCGGGTTGCCAGATCACGAGACCTTCCGGTTTATCAACTTCCGAGGCAATCTTTGCCAGCAACTGGTTTGGTGCAAACCCCAGCGAACAGGTCACGTACTCCCCCACGGTTCCAGCAAGCACATCGCGGATATGCTGCGCGATCTGCAGCGGTCGTTTTCTTTCCTGTCCGAGCAGGCTGCATACCACCTCATCAATAGAGCAGGCCTGATCAATATGTACACAGCGCTCAATATCTTCATAGATACGATGATGCAGCTTGACATACACATCGTGCCGGGCCGGTACGAACCGGATTTGTGGACACAACTGCAGCGCTTCCTTGACGCGGGTGCCCGTCTTGACACCAAAGCGCTTGGCCTCGCGGCTGGGCGCAATAATGCATGAATAATCAGACATGAACGGCAACACGCCTACTGGCTGACCGCGTAACTCCGGTTGCAGCTGTTGTTCGACACTGGCAAAGAAACAATCGAAATCAATATACAGACGCTCAATCTCGGTGGGTTTGTGCAACATACCTCGATCCTTGTAACAACAAAAACGGGATCAGGATTATAAGAGAACATTAAGAGAACTTTCAATTGCTAAGGATGCAGATAAAGGCTCCGGAAAGCTAGAGAAAGTCGTGCTAATTAATTGAATTTAATAAATTTAAAAATTATAAGTGAGAAACAGCTCGACGTAGTCATCCTGGCCCAGGACCGACGCTGGATCGCTGGCTTTCTGATCGACAAACAGGCGGCTTTGCAATTCCAGCAACCAATTCCCTGACAGGCGCCGGCTCGCCTCAATGCTGTAAAACTGGCCCCCGGTTTCACGATCCACGATGACGCCGATAAGGGCTTCGGTGGAATTCATGTCATTAAGGGCAATACGGGTGCCGATTGCAATGTCGTCTTCGAAAATCGTGTCGAAAGTCTGGCCACGTTCATCATAGTGATACTCGCCAAGCACGCCCACGTCAACGGCACTTCCCATCACACCGACAAAGGTATATTCGAAGCCGGCAGCCAGTGCATGAAACGTTTCGCCCTGGCCGCTGCGATGCAGGGCTTCCAGTTTCCAGAGCATATTGCCTTTGGTCGCCTGCAGGTCTATGGATGTCTGGTTAATGATCTCATAGAACGGAACCAGCACAGGATTGCCAACGCTATCCTGCGAAAATAACAGGCGTGGATCACGACTGGTACCACGGAAATGTGCCAGCCCCACGTCCCAGTCACCAAAGTAATGTGAGTAACGTATAGCAACGTCGACGTGTTTTTCCTCGGCACTGGATTCGTACGTGGCACGATCGGTATCGACAAGCGGAATAGCGCGAAGCCGGCCTTTCCTGCCGGGGAAGGTGCGTTCACGGAAATAGGGCATGACGAATAAATCAACCGTGCCCCAGTCACGAATAAATGCCAGGTTGACCATGGGTTGGCCAAGCTTGTCTTCGGTATCGATATTCTCGACCAGGTCGTCCTGGTTGATGATATCGACCAGGTGTTGAAACTCGGTAACGCCCCAGAACACCTTGCGCACGCCAACGCGTAATTCCCAATTGTCGCTGGCCTTGAAGTAGTTCAGCTCACGGAGATCGAAATGGGTACGTTCCGGATCGTTTTCGTCGAGGCGGAAGAACGGCACGAACGCAAAACCCTGGTAGCCATCATCCCAGTCATGGTAGTACTCGGTTTCAAATACCAGGGACAGGTTAGTGGCATGCTCCTGAACAGGCAACTGTGCAGTTTGCGTAAACCCGCGGAATTCCAGTCCGCTATAACCACTCCACTCGCCTGCAAGTGCAAATTGTGACGTGCATACCGGGGCTATCAGCGTTCCGCACAACGCCGCGATTAAACACCTTATGTTGATATGTATATCAGCGCGCACGCTTCAGCGTGTTTTTATCGAAATCACGGTCCGACAGACCTGTTTGAAACTGGTAGTTCTCCCATGTCAGTGCCGTGCTTTTCCCGGTTTGATGGTTGCTCATATCCATCAAAGAAGCTCGCCAGTACTGGTCAAGATATTGCTGGTAGCCGGAAAATATCAGTGTTTTCAACATGGCGTTTTTGCGATCATAAAACTCCAGTTTAAGGGGCTGATACATTTTCTTGTCCATCCAGACAACCTGGCGTGTATAACCCGAGTATTCATAAGCAGGGTAGCGTTCGATCACAAATGTTTCCCGACCATCCAGGGTTTCGTCACGCAGCCATTTATACGCGTATTTTTCTACTTCCTGGGAGCTAAGATCTTCGTAGGCAAACTCACTACCGACGAACGGCCCGGATTTGTTCGCAGAGGCAATACGCTTAACCCGCTTTAACGCAGGTAAATATAACCATTGATCGTCTGGTGTCAGTGAGTGGGTGTGACTTAGAAAAGCAGTGCCTTTAACGTCACGCGGGTTATCAAATACCAGCAGGCTCTTGTCACCATCGCCATCGATCTCCAGCGTGGTAATCGACATCGTGCGCGTGGTGCTATCGCCATTTTTATTTTTCAGGATCATTTTCATGTCCGCGATCTGATCGGTCCAGCCGGTGTCACGCTTGTCGGCTTCTATGGCAATGGCCAGTCCTTTTTCCTCGGCTGTTTCCGCGTGCAGACCCTCAAGCGGAAGTATCAGGAGCAAGCTTGCTATCAATAAGTGTTTCATCATTATCACCATCAAACTTCATGAGAATAGGGGGGAGGAACAGGAAGTCAGCGACCAGTGCAATGGCAATAACAATGGCGGTTAACAGTCCCATGCCGGAATTGAGTTCAAAGCTGGAAGTTGCCAGTATCAGGAAACCAACGACGAGTACAATCGATGTGATGATCAAGGCACGACCAACGGTAACGAATGCATAGCGCACGGCAGCCTGCGGCTCCAGGCCTTTTTCCCTGCGCGCGCGCAGATACTTACTCAGGAAATGCACCGTATCATCCACAACAATACCCAGGGTCATGCTGGTAACAACGGACAGCGACAAACCGATTTCGCCAACCAGCATTCCCCATAAACCAAAACCCATTGCAGCGGGGGCAAGGTTAGGTATCAGGCTGATAAGTCCGATCTTGATTGAACGTAATGCCATCATGAGCACCATGGATATCAACATCAAAGCGACGGCGGTGCCAATCAGCATGCTGACGATGTTACGTTTACCAATATTGGCAAACATCAACGAAGTTCCGGTGCCGTCTGCGTTATAAATGTGCCGTGTATTGGCAGCCAACCACGACTGTGCACGTTGTTCCAACGCAATGAGTTCGTTAGACGATATCGTTTTCAGGGTTGCAGTCATTCTTGTTGCTGACTTGTCGATATTGATCTGATTGTTCAGATCCAGTCCATATGGCAATGACATTTCGTATAGCAACAGATACTGTGCGGATAACTCACGGTCATCAGGTATGGCATAGTAATTTTCATCATCGCCATGCAGGTTCTTGTTCAGACGTTTAATGATGTCGGTATATATATTGACGTGAATGGTTTCCGGCTGTTGTCGATACCAGTTGGCAAAGGCTTCGATCTCACGCAGGAATTCCGGGTTGCTAATGCCACCCGGTTCACCCGCTTCCAGCGAATACTCGATGTTATAAAGGCCGGTAAGTCGTTCAGTAGTGAAATCAGAATCTGTACGAAACGCGACAGTTTCATCAAAGTAATGCACGAAGATATCGTTCAATTCATTCCTTGGCAGCATCGATATCAAAAAGATGATTACTGCGGCCATGCCCCAGAGCAGGAATGAACGGTTGTTAATAATAAAATCGGCCAGACTCCCCATCATCACGTCATCCCGTTTGGCTTCTGTTCTCGCTTTTACCGGTAATAGGGAGATCAGCACGGGTAATAAACTCACTGACAGCAAGAAAGAGAATGCAACACCCAGAGCGACAAAGTTACCCAGGTGTGCGAACGGTGGTACATCCGAAAAATTCATGGTCAAAAAGCCAAACGATGTTGTCAGGCTGGCCAGGAACACGGGTTGCAGGTTGACGCGCAGGCTTTCGACAAGCGCTGAATTTTTTTCGCTACCGGATCTTAGTTGCTGGGTGAATGTCACCAGTATATGGACACAGTTTGCGATCGCGACGGTTAAGATGATGGTTGGTGATGTCGCCGAGGGAGGTGACAATGGCATGCCAAGGTAGGCGCCAATGCCGAGCGCAGCCATAATGGAACACATGATAACCAGCAGCGTTGCGAACGTGCCGGTAAAGCCACCAACGAGTAGTGCCAGCAGTAATAACATGACTGCAAAGCTAAACGGCACCAGCGTGGCCATGTCATTCTTGGAAGACTCTGTAAAAGAATGGTTCATGATCGCCATGCCAGTCAGGTACACCTGCATGTCAGGATGCTTGGCGCGTATTTCAGCGGCCATTTCGCGCACAAATTCTACTACCTGTGGGCCTTCCACTGCCTCGTTTTCACGGGGAAATTGCACCGTGATATTTATTGCAGTGACATCAGCAGCAGGTGCAATCAAGCGATTTACCAATAACGGTTCTTTAAGCGCAATCTCTTTAACTTGTTGCAGGTCGTTACCAGACATTGATATTGCATTTTTAACCAGGTCGCGGACGATCAGATCGTCTTCTTCTGCCTCCGTATGCTGAAAGTTGGTGATGGAATCAACACGATTTGAAAAAGGCGTTTGCCAGGCCTGTTCCGTGTATTTTTCTATGATGGCCAGGTTTTCCTGTGTAAATACATTGCCGTTTTCCGGTGCAAAAACAATCAGTACGTTGTCATTTTGCACATAGGTATTTTCCAGCGTTTCGAAAGCGATCAGTTGGGGATTATCGTCGCTGAAAAATACCCTGTAGTTTGCAGTAAAAGTGACGTGGCTTAATCCACTTGCTGCCGCAGCGACGATAAGCAGGGCCGCAATGATAACGAGGAATCGATTTCGTAATAGCCATTGTGGGTAAGCATTTTCAATCCAGTTCATATCTACATCCCTATGTTCAGTTCCTTTGTGTTTATTCCGTTTTCATTACCGTATTGTTTGTTCCTATGGCAGCCAGGATTAGCTGTACCGAGGACCTGGCCAGTTGCAGGTATTTCTCATCCGAAAAGAGGTGCATAAACATGGGTACATCAAAGACAACCAGCATTGCGTGTATGGTTTCGGCGGTTTCTGCTACATCGTCGAAATGGAATTCACCGTTCTGGTGACCAAACGACAGCACTTCCATGATCAATGCCTTTTCATTATCCAGCTTGTGGTGCACAAGATCCGGTCTATGCCGGGTTATCTCATTACAGATTTCGTCTATCTTGCTATTTTCCCTTGCCTTGTTGCAAGAAAATTCCAGCGTATCCAAAACGTAGCGCTCAAGTTTTTCCGCTGCAGAAAGCGCAGGATTATTGATGGCCTGTTTCAACACCGCCAGTCTTTCATCCATGTAGTTGCGTGCACAAACGGCGGCAATTTCCTGTTTATTCTTGAAATAGCGGTAGATATTGGCAGCAGACATGGATGCATCATCAGCAATCTCTGCCATGGTTGTTTTGTTGAACCCATAGGCGCTGAATCGGGCTATAGCGGCCTCGAGAATAATGTCAGCAGGGTCTTGTTGCAGTGCAGGATGGTTCATTCACCTAGGCTAGGCGAATATGCCTGAATATTCAACAAAATATTCAGTATTTAGACATAAACCGGGCTATGTCTAGCTGACTGGAATCTAGCGGTCGAAGCAGCGTTTTTCTGCCATGCGCGTACGAATGCTGTCTATTTCCAGCCGGGTAGTCGCAACGTCCTTTTCTGATTGCAGTTCCTTGTAGGCGGCATAGCCAAAATAATACAGCGCTGGCGTAAAAACGGCCGAGGCAATACCCGCAGCCTGGGCATTCTTGTCGGTGTAATAGTTATGTCGCAATCGATAGTGCTGTTGCTCCAGCGCGGTTGCTTGTATATAGAGCTGATGGCAACTGCGCGGGTCGAACAGGTTATCATGTTTTGACTGGCCTACAGCATCAATACTGAATGCCAGCGCCCGCACCGGTATTAGCAGCGGGATAAGTATCCGTAACAGGATTCTGTTCATGACTGGGTACCGTTTTTATGGTCAATGTCATTGATAGCGGCACCGCTTTGTAAACATTGAGTCTATGGTGGCTTAATTCTGGTCTTGTAATCTTCAAACAACAGATTGCCTGCAATACGGTCTTCCAACGTCAATTGCTGTTCCAGCATATCGACAATCTTGCTGGCGAGAAAGATGCCGTTGTCGGCGGCAAGACTGTACCAGGCATAAGCCTGCACCGGATCCTTGTCCAGCCCACGGCCATTCAGGTACATATAGGCAAGCGTGTCCTGTGCACCGGCATGGCCGGCAAGCGCTGCTTGTTCAAACCATTTTACAGCAAGACGATCATTACTGGGTACGCCATCCCCATTAAGATACATAAAGGCAAGGTGATACTGTGCCTCGCTGTTGTTTTGATTTGCCAACCCTCGCAAGGTCTGTAATGCCTCGGTATAACGTTGCTGTTCATAGTCATTGAGAGCCTGTTCCAAATCGGTGGCAAAGGCGAAACTCGTTATTAACAGTAGTAGCCACATTAATAAGGTTGTTTTTCCGGCAAGTGTCACCATATTAATAGAATAGACGATATGACCCTGGCGAATCCATGCACTAAATCAATCGGTAGCCAAACAAGGTAGAAGTGATTTGTTTGTATTATTTGCAAAAACTCCGGATTATAGTCGTGACAATGAGCAACAGTGATAAAGGCTCGCTAAATTAACAATGGTTGACGAAGACACAGACAGTTCTTATAGCAAGTTTATTTTACCGGCGTTACTGCTGGTATTGCTGTTTATGCTGGCTCTGATGGAATATTGGGATAGTGAACCAGATAGTTTCGACGTAGTGCAATCGGCGCAAAACCGAAACCAGGGCAGTGATCGGTTCGTTACCGGTTACATTACGACAGCCACACTGATCCAGGTAGCTGAAACGATGTTGGACAAACGTGGTGGTTACCTGAGTAACGATGTGATGCCGCCAGGCGTTTTTATGGACAATATACCTAACTGGGAGTTTGGTGTACTGACCCAGGTGCGGGACATGACGCGTGCGCTGAGAAATGATTTTAGCCGTTCACAAACACAATCCATTGAAGACAAGGACCTGATGGTCGCCGACCCGCAGTTTCATTTTGACAATGCATCATGGATTCTTCCTGCGACCGAACGTGAATACCGTCAGGGTATCAAGGCGATGAATAACTACCTGCGTCGCCTGTCTGACCCCAATGAACAGGATGCGCAATTTTATGCCCGTGCGGACAACCTGCGCGACTATTTGCATATAGTCGAGAAACGACTGGGTAGCCTGTCGCAACGACTCAGTGCCAGTGTCGGGCAGGCAAGAATCAATACCGATCTGGAAGGCGATTCAGAGGCGACACAGAGCACGTCGAAACCCTCAATGATGATGGTAAAGACGCCGTGGCTTGAAATCGATGATATTTTTTACGAGGCAAGAGGATCATGCTGGGCATTGATACACTTCATGCATGCAATAGAGTATGACATGCGTGACGTGCTGAAAAAGAAAAATGCGCTGGTCAGCCTGCGACAAATTGTACGCGAACTGGAAGCCACCCAGGATTTTGTCTGGAGCCCGGTGATTCTCAATGGCACCGGCTTTGGATTTCTTGCCAATCATTCGCTGGTGATGGGTTCATATATTTCCAGGGCTAACGCCGCCGTCATCGATCTACGTAACCTGCTAGAGCAGGGCTAGTGATTTTAGGCACATACGCGCCAAACTATTCAGCCAGAATAAAGTTGCCATAGGCCCGGCATCCGTCTTCAGTTTCTATTTCGTCGATAACATTCAGCGTATTGATATCAATAATTGACACTAGGTTGTCAAACCAGTTGGCCACATAGAGGTGGGGTTTCACAGGATGCAGGTCAAGCCCTTCCGGGTATTCACCGACATCAATTGTTGCAGATATCTTCATGTCCTCAAGATTAATGACCGAGACTGAATTGGAACGTTGATTGGTAACAAACAAGCGATCATTATCATTGTCGACTTCAATTGCATACGGGAACAGGCCAACCTTGACATGGTCGATAACGCTATTGTTTTCCAGGTCAACAATGGTGACATCGCCCGATTGCACATTGGCCGTATAGAGTTGTTTCCTTGTTGTATTTAACGCCATACCAAATGGCGCTTTGCCAACTTTAATACTATGTTGCACCGAGTAGTTGTTGAGTTCGATGATCATAACAGTGTTGTCGTCGCGATTTGCTACGTAGAGGTAGTTACCAGCAGGATCAACCGCCAGTCCGGAGGGTGAGTCGCCTACTGGCACCTGTTTGCTTATTGTTAACTTCTCTGTATCGATAATGAACACGCTGTCGTCATACCAATCAGCGACGTATAACCATTTATCATCAGGGCTAATCGCTATTGCAACCGGGCCACCGCCGACGCTTATTGATGCAATGACCGCCATGCGGCTGGTATTGATGACTGAAATATCCCGGCTCTCGGGATTGGAGATATAGACATGTTCCCCGTTGTGGCTAACTGCAACGCCGGCCGGCCGATGACCAACCTTAATAGTATGTATTATTTCGTTATTGGCGGTATCAATGACCGATACTGAATCACTGCCCTGGTTGGTTATAAAAGCAAAGGGCTGGGCCTGTACAAAACAGAACCAGCCCAGTGTGAATAACAAGATAGCGGGTTTCGAGAACACCCGTTTTTTACACTAGCGTTATTTATTTTTCTGCCATGGCCTTGAGGCCCTGCAGTCCATCCTTGTACAGCTTGGTAACGGCTTCAATGCAGGCTGCATCGCTTAGTTCCGGTGGAGGCTGTTGACCCGGGAAGGAACGATAAAATGCACCCTTCCATTCAACTGTGCTTTTGCCGCCATTATCGCTAACGCTAATCGTTGAACCATGCGTAGCGATTGGCAATCCTTCCACTACGCGACCTTTTTCCAGTTGCATCGCGTATTGTAGACGCAGTTTATCTGCGTCACGTTTGAACAGTTTTTCCTTGATCTTTTCGCCGTTGGCCAGCTCGATTTCACGGATGGCGCCAATATCAGCAGAATCTGCCTGACAGGCATTAATGCCTGAATGCCAGTCATCAATAGAGCAAAAATCCTGCAAAATCGCCCATACTTTATCCGGCGATGCATCGATTTCAATTGTTTCGGTAACTTTTTGCCTTGAAGGGCCATGCGCGAGCGCCAGGGCAGGCAACAGGAGGAGGCTGATAACGGCCAGTTTTATCGCTTTCATTCTTGGTTAACTCCTTCGAACTGCATTTACAGCAAGTCATTATTGTATTTCTGAGTAAATATAGACACGCGGGCTACGCCCGGGTTCAAAGGCGCATATTCTAATGGCTCATCGCGGTTATGGCTATGTGAACCTTTCCCAAAACATGGGTGTTGTTCGGGGTGGTTACCAGCCACCGCCACCGCCACCACCACCACCGCCACCCGATGATCCGCCACCGCCGCCGGAAAAGCCGCCGCCGCTGGATGAACCTGGCGCTGTCGAGGAGCTGGCAATGGCACTGCCAAGTGAGCTACCTACTGAACGCGTGAATCCGCCAATATTTGCAGCATTCCAGTTTCTGCCCCGGTACCAGCCCGGTGAATACTGCGCGTCTTCCTGTGCTGCCTTCGAGAGTACCTCTTCAAATTGTTTACCCCAGATATCATCAATCTCCAGTGCGATTGCATAAGGCAATATTCGCTCGAACAACTCCGGTGTTTTGCCACCTGCATTCTTGTAGGCAAGTTCATGTTTTTCGGCAATCTCGATGTATTTCCTGAAACCGTCTATCTTGTCGAGCAGTTTTCTTCCCGCCAGTGTCGGTGCCTTCAATAATTCATAGAACACCCAGTTGATAAGAATGATCACGATGATCATCAGAGGAAAGGTCAGTGATGATTCCTGGACCAGCATGCCGGCAGCCATGATTTCGAAAAAAATGAACGGCGCAGCGAAAGCAGTAGTGACGATTGCATGCAATAGCGTGACTATGCCCTTGACTCTTTTCCATGCGCGCCAGGCATTGGCAATCAGTACACAAACCCCAACGCTCCAGATACTGAGCCAGATTGTCAGGAACGTGGCTTTTTCACCAACACCACTGGTGATTTGGCTGAAAAACCCGGCCAGAATAATCAGCGCTGAGGTTACCAGGCCAATAACAAAAAAACCTGAATTGAGCTTGAAATAGTTTTTCTCATAATCAGTATCGAGTGCATCTTCATGTGCGGTCAGCAGTTTTGAGATTCGTCTATGGTTAGCGCGTTCCAGCGTTAATGATCCGGATCCGCTAAACATTTTGTTTAACAGAATTTTCTCATCCCGCGTTGGATCTTCCCTTGCCTCATCACATTGAGTGATTACGTAATCCTTATCTTCATCCGATATGGTCAGGTATCCTTTAACGGCAAGGTTGACCAGTGCCACGGTAAAGCATGTCTGGTCATAGCCCATTTCCTTGATGTACCGTATCGCCGCAGGGGAGTAATCTGTCGGTGGCTCGTAGTGCGGAATAATCACACCTTGTTCCGGATCCTTGCCGACTTGTACCCAGGTAAACCAGTAATAGCCAAGCAGTATCAGCATGCCGATAACCATAACCAGAACAGCTTCATTATCCTTGAGAACAAAACCCACTTTCTCCATGAACGTGGGTTCTAGTACATGTCCCTTGGGAAAACCGACGACAATGGTGAGTCCTTCCCTGATATTCAGGGAACCGGTTGTTTCAAAATAGGGCTTGCCATCTTTAATCGACGCCTTGTAATCCTGGGCCGTGCTGCCGCCAGGTCCGGTGAATGCCTTTAACCTGATATCACCGGAATTGATACCGGCAGGCAGGGTGACACTGGCGCTGGCGCGTACGATGGTAAAGGCCCAGTCGTTGCCGGTGACGTTCCAGTACAATTCATCGTATTCATCAAAGAAACCGAGTTGACGCGTGGTCAGGTAGGTTAGTTCGTAGCGGTGTTTTCCGCGGCGTATATTTCTACCTTTTTTACCAATATATATTCGAACACCATTACTACGTTTTTTTGTATGGTAGCTCTCATCAGCATAATCATGCCTGACATTAATAATCTCGAAACCCACTTTATATGCATTGCCCATTCTGTCCTTGTAGCGAGTGGGGAAGTCGCGATAAATGCCGCGTTTAATATTTCTGCCCTCGGCATTGACGACAATGGTTTCCTTAACCAGCATGCTGCCGTCTTCCATGACCTTGATGTCGCTATGAAACGACTCGATGTACTCGGCCGCATACACATGACCACTTATCAAGCTTGAAAGCAGAAGGCTCAGTATTGAAATGCGTAAGTTCATCATGAATCCAGGTCGGCCTGGAAATAATTCGCAGGCCTGAAATTAAAAAAGCGTGCAAATAACATGTCCGGGAAAGACGCTATCCTGATGTTTAGATTACGAACAGCACCATTATAATAACGCCTTGCATATTGAATATGGTCTTCAACATCAGTCAAATTATGCTGCAAATCGAGAAACGATTGGCTGGCCTTCAAATCAGGGTAGGCCTCGGCAAGGACAAGCAATTGTTTAATTTCCTGTGCCAATGCTTTTTCCACCATACTGATATCCTTTACATCATGACTGGAGTTACTTCGTGTTCTCAACTCCGTAATCGTAGACAAGGTTGCATTTTCAAACGCGGCATATTGTTTAACAGCATCAACCAGTTTCGGGATCAAATCGTGTCGTCTTTTGAGCTGCACCTGGATATCACTCCATGCTGACTCGACGCGAATTTTGTCACGCACAAGCAGGTTGTAAATTATGATACCCCATGCCAGTAGCGGTATAAAAATAAACAGGAAAAACTCGAACATGGTTTTGATTATCTTGGATTTGGATGCTAAAGCAAGTAGCGTTGTAGTACTTCTTTCAAGCGCAGGAATAAAATGCAGGTGAAAAAATCAATAGCATCAGTACTTGTGGGAGTTCTTGTTCTGGTGGTCGCGGGTGCTGTCTTTATTGCCAGCTGCATTGTCATGCCAGGAGAGAATCCAAATGGCAAACTCGAGCCCCTGAATGAGGAACAGCAGCAGGTTGCCGGGACCCTGCGTGCTATTGTAGTAAAGCTCGCTGATGAGATCGGTGAAAGACATTACCAGGAACCCGTGGCCTACAGGCAGGCGGCTGACTTTATCGACGAAAAATTCAGGTCGCATGGCTTGACTCCGTACGCAGAGTTGTTTGGCGATAAGGAGCAGTATCGCAACATTGTCGCCGAGCATTATGGTGCCCGAAATCCTGAACAGGTAGTACTCGTTGGTGCTCATTACGATACGGTATGGATGACACCGGGTGCCGATGATAATGCATCCGGGGTGGCTGTGATGTTGGAACTGGCTGGCAAGATTGTTGAAATGTCTTTGCAGCGTAGCGTTCGTTTTGTGGCCTTTGCCAATGAGGAATTGCCACATTATATGACAGAAGATATGGGAAGCCTGTATCATGCGCGCCGCGCGTATGAAAGGGGGGAGCAAATTACTGCGATGTTTTCCCTGGAAATGCTCGGTTACTATAGTAACGAGACAAAAAGCCAGAATTACCCAAAACCATTTAGCTGGATATACCCGGAGATCGGCAACTTTGTCGCCTTTGTCAGTAATTACAGATCGCGAGCATTGTTGCGTGACAGTTTGGGCTTATTCAGGGCAACTGGTCAGATGCCTGCCGAGGGCCTGGCAGCGCCTGTTATGCTGGTCAGGGACGTTCGTCGCTCTGATCAGGCGGCATTCTGGCGTTACGGTTATCCTGGTGTCATGGTGACTGATACAGCTGGTTTCAGGAATTTTGGTTACCACAACGTCAGTGACGTACCGCAAAGCCTGAATTATGAACACATGTCACGGGTATTGACCGGCTTGCTAGAGGTCATAGTGACTATCGCCAATCGTTAACAGCTATTTTGGTATCTTTGGTAAATCACTTAAAATACATGAATTACAATAACTATTATCGCTGTTACAGCGGCAACTACCCCATATGCCGTGAAGGGAGGGCATTGAATGAAAATAGTACTCGCACCTGATTCGTTTAAGGGAAACCTGACATCACTACAGGTGGCCACAGCACTTGAGAAAGGAATTAAACGAGCGTTGCCAGGGGCAAATTGTATAAAGGTACCCATGGCGGATGGTGGTGAGGGGACTGTACAGTCGCTGGTAGATGCGACCGGCGGAAAATTTATCCGTAAAAAAGTCATTGGGCCTACTGGCACACCGGTATCGGCGCGCTACGGAATGCTCTCTGATGGTAATACGGCAGTGATAGAAATGGCCGAGGCGTCTGGTCTACCGCTTGCGACAGGAAAGTCGCGTAACCCGATGAAAACAACAAGCTTCGGAACTGGCCAGCTGATGCTTGATGCGGCCAAACGTGGCGCCAGCAAGATCATTATCGGCATTGGAGGTTCTGCTACCAACGATGGTGGTGTCGGCATGGCCCAGGCAATTGGCGTTCGTTTTCTGGATAGCAAGGATAAAGAAATTACAAGCTATGGAGCTGGCGGTATGCTAGACAAGATTGCCGGCATTGATATGAAAGGCCTGGATCCGCTTTTGAAAAAAACAAAAATTGTCGTCGCCTGTGATGTCAATAATCCGCTTTGTGGTAAAAATGGTGCGTCGTATGTTTTCGGACCACAGAAAGGAGCAACCCCGGCAATGGTCAAAACGCTTGATAGTAATCTGCGCCATCTTGCCCGGGTGATTAAACAGGATTTGAAAAAAGACGTCCTGAATCGCAAAGGTGCCGGGGCAGCAGGAGGCCTTGGTGCAGGATTGGTTGCATTCTCCCGGGCCACAATGAAATCAGGTGTTGATATTGTGCTTGAGGCAACTCAAATCAATAAACATCTCAAAAATGCCGATCTGGTGATTACCGGGGAAGGGCAGGTTGATTTTCAAACCGCTTTTGGCAAAACGCCTGCCGGTGTTGCTAAAGCGGCAAAACGATACAGTGTGCCGACCGTCGCTATTGGTGGCAGTCTTGCTGACGATGCCAACGGCGTTTTCAAACATGGTATCGCTGGACTCGAAAGCGCGAGCGCCAAACCTATGCCACTGGAAGAAGCATTGCATAATGCGCGGGCGTACGTTGCCAACGCGGCGGAACGTGTAATACGGCAATTGTTGATTGGCAAGAAGATGGCAACCCGAACCAAAACATCAAGAAAGTAATATATAGGCCTGCGATCTTTAGCAGGCCCGGTTGAGATGTCATGAAATTTTCTCGTTTTGCCTCCCGCTTCAGCAAAGGCGCCGGTATTGTGCAATTGATGGACGATCTCGGTAATGCCATGGCCAGTGACAACGATACATTAATGCTGGGTGGCGGTAATCCTGGTCATATACCCGGTGTGCAACAGTACTTTCGTGATTCATTGCAACGCCTTATTGATAATCCGGCACGTTTTTGCCATGTCATAGGCAATTATGAAACGCCACAGGGTAACCAGCAGTTTATCGATTCACTGGTAACCTTGTTTAACAAGCTATATGGCTGGGGCCTCAAATCAGATAACGTGGCGCTAACGATAGGTAGTCAGTCGGCGTTCTTTTATCTATTCAACATGTTTGGGGGTGAGGATGAAGCAGGACAGCAGCAACAGATATTATTACCTATAACGCCCGAGTATATTGGCTATGGTGATGTTGCTTTGTCAGACAACCTGTTTTATTCCCATCGTCCGGTTATCGAACAGCAGGCAGATAAATTTTTTAAGTATCATATCGACTTTGATGATTTGCAGGTAAAGTCAAATACCGGTGCTATTTGTGTATCAAGGCCGACTAATCCAACAGGTAATGTACTTACTGATGATGAAGTAGAGCGTCTCATAGGGTTTGCAGAATCTCATGCCGTGCCGTTAATTATTGATAATGCCTATGGTCAACCTTTTCCGAATATTATATTTACTGATACAACACCCGTCTGGAACGAAAATATTATCTATTGCATGAGCCTGTCCAAGGTTGGTTTGCCCGGTACCCGTACCGGTATTGTTATTGCAGCACCGGAAGTGACAGAACTGATCCGTAATATGAACGCTATTATTAACCTGGCGCCGCCAAATTTTGGCGCAATGATGACACAGGACCTTGTTGATAGTGGCGAACTACTGAGATTGTCGGAGCTTCAGATCAGGCCTTATTACCAACAAAAACTACAGCACGTGCTGGATGTGATTAACAGGGAAATGCAAGGCCTTGAGTACAGTATCCATCAGCCGGAAGGCGCTATATTTTTGTGGCTATGGTTACCGGGTTTGCCAATGACGACTTTGCAGCTGTATCAACGCTTAAAGAAAAAAAACACGCTGGTTATTCCTGGCGAATATTTTTTCCCAGGGCTTGAAGATGATGACTGGAAGCATAAACACCAGTGCATTCGAGTGACTTATTCGATGGATACCTCGGTTGTAGAGCAAGGTATTGCCAGGATTGCTGCTGAGATTAGACAAATTATGTCAGAGCATGCCGGATAGAGAGGCCAACCAGCTTTCCCGCTAACTATAGGTCAATAACCCAGCCACTCCAGCCCGGTAACAACATCTTCTGCAGATTGAAAACGCTCATCGGGGTCTTTTGCCAGCAAGCCGTCAATCAGTGGTTGAAATTGCGCAACCTCAGCAGGTAGTTTCGGTACAGGTGCATGGATATGCATTGAAATGAGCTGTGGTATGGACTTGGCCGTAAATGGTTTCTCTCCTGCGAGCATCTGGAATACAAGTATGCCAAGGCTGTACAGGTCGCTACGGCTGTCAACTGGCATGCCGGTTACCTGCTCGGGACTCATGTAATACGGTGTGCCAACTATCCCATGGTTCAGAGTAATGTCGGTAGCGCCGGCTGTTCTGTTTTTTGCAGCACCAAAATCTGTAATCGTTAATGTGTCATCATCTCTAAACAGGATGTTTCCCGGTTTGATATCGCGATGCACGACATTTATTCCGTGAATTGCAGCAAGGCCGTGACTGATTTGTTTTATATATTTTGTAGTTGTTGATAATGATAACTGTTTTTTCAGTTTGGCTGATAAATCGCCAGCTGGAAAATACTCCATTGCTATGTATGCAAAATTTGAAGCAAAAGCACGCTCATAAATATTAACAACATTTGGATGATCCAGTGATGAGATAAGATTGTATTCCTGTAAAAATCTTTTTAGCGCTTTATCGTCCATTTGATTATCTGTAAACATCAATTTAAGTACGACTGGTTCAGGTTGAATGTCTGGTTTAGCAAGATAAACTATGGACATGCCACCTCGACCAATTTCACGAATTATCTGGTAACCCGGGATGTCTATATCTTCAAAACGTGGTTGTGGTTTTTCCGTGATTTCATCACCTGCAAGGTTGTCTTCCTGAACAAATAATTGCGCCGGTTTCTGTGAATAATCTATTGGTTTTGTTTCAACGAAAAAATAGTCCAGAGTAGATTTTAACATTTCATAATTTACATCGCGCTTGTCAATAAAATCCCTTGCGCCAGCATTAATAATATCGCCTGCTAATTGTGAGTTTCCTTCAGCTGTTAACATAATTACCGGGGGAATGTTATCTATAGCCTTAAAGTGTCGCATCCATACAAGTCCGTTTTCGTTCGTTGTTCCCAGATTGTAATCAAGAAATACCAGTCCATATTTGTCCCATGGGAAAGTGTGTCCTGGCATTGACTGACTAAGAGGGTCGAATTCAACAACCTGAAGCTCAGGTCTGATTTTATTGATGTATTTACCTAGAAGTGTGCGGAAGTCCGCATGGTCATCTATCAGTAGTATTTTACTGATTTTGGATTCACGAGTAAGCTTATTGATACTCGATGTCGCAAGTTTTGGCTGCATATCAAGACCTAATTTATAAGAGAGGCGACATCATCAAGTAACTGATCTTCTGAAAATGGCTTATTCATGAAGATATCGACACCTGCGGATAGTGCCAGTGTTTTATGTTTTTCTGTAGTACGTGAAGTAATCATGATAATCGGCAGTGATTTCATGTCTTTTGTCCCACGAATATGAGAGGCGAGCTCAATACCGTTCATGCGAGGCATTTCCATGTCTACCAGAAATATGTCCGGCTTTGCTTGCTGGACTACCTCCAGCGCCTCCAGACCATCTTTTGCAGTTAGTACAACATAGCCTGCGTCACTAATTATCTGTGATAACGCGCGCCGCGTACTAAGTGAATCATCCACAACTAATACTGTAGGCAATGTTTCGTGAATGTCCGTAATCGTTAAATCAAATGATGTATTGTCATTTTGTGCTTTATTTCTTATTAGATCAGGTATATCAATTACCGGTACGACTTCGCCGCTTCCCAATATTGTTGCCCCTAAAACGCCATTAACGTCATTAAGGTGATTTCCCATTGATTTAACAAACAGTTCTCTAGTGTCGACAATTTTTTCAACGGTTATGATTTGTCTCACATTATCAGCGTTAACAAGTAAACCGATACGTTTTTTCTGACCTAAACTATTTAGGTCGATCTGATCAGGAGTGCCAAGTAGTGACTCTACAGGATATAAAGGAAGTTCTTTTCCATCCATTAATGCCGTACTGGAATTTTCATTGCGAGTAACATTGAAGTCGTCTGGATGTAATATTTGTTCAACAGCATGATTGGATATAGCAATAATATAATCCTGTTCTTGAATGAGGATTGCATGAACAGTAGTCAGCGTTAAAGGCGCAGTAATTTCTATTTGACAGCCCGAGCCAGGTTCCGTGTATATATTAATATTACCTTTGATTCGTTGTATTTCGCTATTTACAACATCCATTCCAATGCCACGTCCTGATGTTTGTGTGACTACATCACTTGTAGAAAAACCTGGGCTTAGGACCAATCTATATAACTCTGTTTCAGAAATATCATGTTGATCATGAATTAGTCCTGATTTTTTTGCCCGGGATATGATTTTTTCACGATTCAGGCCGTTTCCATCATCTTTGCAGTTGACAACAATCTGTCTGCCGGCGCGTTTAAATGTTATTTCAATTTCTCCCTGTTTCGGTTTGCCGATGCTATTTCTAACGTCAGGAGATTCAATACCATGATCAATTGCATTCCTGATTATGTGCATTAACGGACTGATTAATGCATTTAATATATCGCTATCAATTAATGTTTCAGCGCCAATTACATTGAATTTAACATTCTTTCCTGTAGCGCGACTGGCCTGCCTTGCAATTCTTTGCAATCTTGAAGTTATGGTACTTACAGGTACCATGCGCGCACGTAATATGATGTCCTGTATATCTTTTTGCAGGATGTCTTTCTCATGTAACAATTCTTTTATATCACCAAATCTATGCGAGAGTTCTGAATTAAATTCGAGTGAATCTGTTGAAGACTCTGTAATGCGGTTAGTCAGGCTGTGTAATTCATTGTATTCTTCAAGCTCAAGTGAGTCGAAATCGGTATTATTGCTACTGGAGTAATTCGTCCCAGACCAATGATTCAGTTCCACCTGTCTTTCCAGGTCAGATGCAAGCTCCTGGAATTTCTTCTGATGTAGAACCAGATCGCCACTATCTTTTTCTGCCTGATTAATATGTTCGCTTACCTGGGCATTGATGATCATGCTTTCCCCCATGAGTCTGAGCGCTTTATCAAGCAGGCTGGCAGGTACATGCAGAATAGTTTCTCTATCATGGCCTTTATCTTCGTCTTCGTCACTTACAGACGATTCAGGCCAGTTCTTATTTGAACTGGATGCGTTTATGTCGAATTCAGACAGAAGTCCATCAACGCCGTCTTGTCGTATTCGATTTACATAACTGACAAGCAGTTGTAATACATCAAGACTGTGGGTGGGCGCTTGTTCTTTATGATTAAGCGCTTCTGTCATTTCTTCCAGACAATCGGCTGCATCAATTAACGCTTGTGACAGTTTTTCGCCTGGCAGTCTGGAATGCTTTACAATCTCCACGAATATATCTTCCATAATGTGCGCGATATTGGCTACACCTTTAACACCGACAGTATTGGAAGAACCTTTTATTGTATGGGCTATTCGTTGTGCTTGATGAATGGATTCAAGATCTGCATTGCCATCAAGGATAGATTGCATCAGCGAACCCAGTGACTGTGTTTGTTTTGGCAGTTCAAACAATAAACCATCGAGTAATTCCTGATTTATACTATTTGGTAGTGAGATAGATATATCTTCAATGCATGCGGATTTAATATACGACCTAGGCTCGTCATCCTGATCGACAATATGAACGGCTTCCAGTAGGTTGCAAAGCGCAGGAGCAACGCCATCAAGCAAAGGCTTTGGGAAGCCCGGGTGTTTTAGCATGGCAATCAATTCAGCGCTTGCTTCAGGATTCCCGGGTTGAATCAGGTAAACGCTGACAATTTCAGGAAACCGTCCAATAAGTATATTTGTCTCACGACTTAATTGAATATTTTTTAATACGATCAGTTTCAGGTTTTCAGCAAGTAGCGTGCATGCCTGAGACAGACCATCCAGTTCGGCTGCCTGACAAGCATCTGCAAACCGTTCCAGCCTTAGCATCAAGCTGGAATGGTATTCTTCATTTCCCGCAGTTTTCTCGTAATTGTTATGGGCTATAGAGGGTTCAATGATTTCCAGCTTGATTAATTCCATCTCATCACGAAGCATCTCAATTAATTCAATACTTACGGTATGAGGCGAAGCCAGGGTATCACTGGTGTCAATCATTCCGTCTGCTTCATCATCTCCTGACTGGTAACGTTCCAATACAACTGTTTCGTCTTCGCTGCCGGTAAAGCTATCCTGCTGTTGATTCCTGGTCAGGTTTTGCTGATCTGTTTGCAACATTTGGTGCAGAATGTTCATGCCGTCCATTTCCGTGCCTGTTGTTGCCTGGCATTTCGATGCATAAGACACCAGTTCTTCAATATCGTTAATGCCTTTATCGTTAATAAAATAATTTAGCGCAGGTATTAGCCACTCGATAATATGAATATAATTAATTTCTGATTTCTCTAAATCTTCCTGTGCCCGGGTTTGCATATCTTCTGCTACGATTAAACAAAAATCCTGGATGCCGATAAAACCAGTTTCGGCTGCCACATCGCCTAGCGATGTAATTTGCTCAGCAATTAAGACAAGCGACTCCTTGAAATTCTGTCTATATGTCGAATATTCACTGGTTAATGAACGAATTGCTTTTTGAAGCTCGTTGGGCAAGGTAGAGGGAAAATCAGGTTGGCTGTCAATTACAGCCAGTTTCTCAAGAACCTCTAGGGAATTATCATCAATATCCGCTGGCCAACTTTTTGCTGCAAGTAATTGCTGTAATGTACTTGCCGGGTTATCGGCATCTGTGTCTGACAAATAGCAAAGTGAATTGATAATCCAGTCATCAATCAACTTCCTTTGGTTGATTGAGATCCTTGAGCCAGACTTCTGTATTTTCTCCAGTTGTTGCGTGAATACATGGCAAGCGTACATGAAACCAGGCTTGTTCTCACCGCTCACTCTTCGTACAAGTTCGTAAATTGCCTGTCTTGGTCCGGACAAGTCCATAACAGGGAAGGGGATGTTGTTTACGTTATCATCCCTGTCAAGTAACCTCGAATCACTCTGAACATATTCCTTTTCAAGTAGTTCTTTAAGTACATTCAAATCATCATCATTGAGATCATTATACAGCTCTGAAATAGTAAAAAATCCAGTTAATGCGTCTGCAGTATCTGTGTTGCTTTGTTGAAGATAGTCTGCAGCAAGTCGGGTCCATTTTTTTAACTGTGCCAGCTGCTGTTCATCAAGTTTGCCGTTTTGTCGTACAATCTGGTGAAATTTATCCTGTACCAGTAAACAAGTATCCTGAAAGCCACTACGATCAGAATCAGCGGCGATAATGGCGAGTGTGTCCATATTTTCCAAAGCCTGATTCAGGTTTTGACTGTCATTACCCTGACATTGCGTAATCGAGCTGGCAATATGATTAAAACAGCGCTGTAAGTCTTGATGCTGCGGAGACGTCATTAATGTAGGCTCTGTTTATACGGCAGTTAATTCATCATTAGCCAGCTTAAAAACGCCTACTGAAGCAACCAGTTGCATGGCCTGTTCAACAAGCTCATCTGTATGATGCGTTTGATCTTTAAGATGTGCGCCGGTTTTACGTACGCTGTCCCGAATGATGTCTGTTCGTTTTTTAAGTTGACTACTGGCTTTCGATTGTTTTGATGCACTATCAGCAATTTTTTGCACCATGTGTACAAGTTCAGCAGTTGTAGCCTGCGTATCTTCCATTTGTTTTCCTGCTTCTTCGGCCAGTTGGCTACCACCTACAACCTGTGAAATCAATTCATTCATCGTATTGACTGTGTTTGCAGCTTCAACCTGGATATTGTTAACCAATGTGCCTACCTCTCCGGTAGCTTCCTTGGCATTCTCAGCCAGCCGCTGCACCTCATCGGCAACTACGGCAAAGCCTTTACCTGCTTCGCCGGCTGATGCTGCGTGCATACTGGCGTTCAAGGCAAGGATATGGGTTCTCTCGGAAATATTATTAATAAGATTTACAGCAGTGCCAATTTCCTGCGAGCGTTCTCCCAGTCGTTTAATACGTTTTTCAGTTTCATGAATCTTATCTCTTATCGTATTAATGCTTTCTACAGTATTACTCACTGTACTCATCGCGGTAAGTGTAGTGCTTATTGCATCTGTAGCGGCTTTATTTGAACTTTCGGCAAGACTCGCAATACGCGCCATGGCATCAGTCGCTGACTTTAACTCAACGGCCGCTTTTTCAACTTCATTTTGTTCCTTGTCAGCAAGTAATAGCACGTTATCAGATTGTGATTTGACCAGGTTGGACGTTTCGGCCACATCACCGGAAATCCTTGTCACCTCATTTAAAACGGTCGTCGTTTCTGTGGCCATCATATTTAATGCATCTGCTAGTGGCCCGGTGATGTCTTCATTAACCTTTGCTTTAATAGCCAGGTTTTTTTGCGCTAACTGCGAGACGGTTTCTAATAGTCCCAGGATAGAATCATTTAATTGTTCATTCTCTTCCTCAACTCGCGTCAATACTGTAATTCGATCCTGTAGCATCGAGTCAAGATAGTTGCCTATTATTTCAAATTCATCTTTGCTCCTGATGGCGGCTCTTGCATTGAGATCGCCAGAACTGATTTTTTTCATCGTGTTTTCCAGTCTGGATAGTGGTTTGCACAATTGACGTACTAATAAAAAAGCTGCAGCTATACAAACCAGTGTGGTTGCAATAAACGTATTACGGTAAGCAGGCATGGTTGCTTTTATTACTTCCAGGCTGTCCACAGTTAACAGTTGGTACGCCGCGACAGAAAAGTAACCTGTATATAAAACTATCACTGTAGTTAATATAATTAACAATTTAAGTTGGAATTTTATTTTCATAGTCATTCTCACTTTTGATTTGGCAGGTTTACATTACGTCTCTTTTATAAGAAGTCTTATCAAACAGATCCGTGATTAGTGATTGATAATCGATTTCATGCCAGGTGCTATTTCCTTGTTGATAAATATTTATAATGTGCTGGTTGAAAATGGCAGGCGTTTCTTCAGCGCTATTACTGGTTATACGCAGTTCCTCCTCATTGTTGTCAATAGTCACTGGCAAACCATCGACAAAAATGGCAAATGCATCAGCGCCGTCACCAATTGATAACAGGATTTTTTTTAAAGATGTTATTGTTTGTGTTGCAGAGATATGTGCATATAAATCAATTACAGGTATTAATAAGCCGTGGTAATTGATTAGCCCTGCAACCCAGTTTGGTTTGTTTGGCACAGGGTAAATCTGTTGTATTTTCAGTATTTCACAATTATCTGATGGTCTAACAAGCAGATTTATTTCGCCTAAACGAAAACCAAAGCGAAGATTAAGTTCTTTGTCTGTATCAATGAAACCTTGATACGGATCAAAGTGTGCCGTATCAGCAGATAAATTATTCATAAGCCCTGATCTGATCCAGAATCTGTTCCTTGGTATAGGGCTTTGACACCAGATCTTTGCCTCCCTGCATTTTTGCCCACACCCTGTCTGCTTTTTGATGTTTGCTGCTTACAAAAACAATAGGTATCGCCTTTGTTGCACTATCATTCGTTAATGTTCTCACTGCTTCATATCCATCCATTTTATCCATAACGATATCCATAAATATGATGTCTGGTCGTTCTTGCCTGGCCTTTGCTATGGCATCGCTTCCATCAGTAGCTGTTATCACTTCTCTTTCTGTTTCAGTAATAATCTGTTCAAGGTTGGACAAGTCTGTTGCAGAGTCGTCAACTATAAGTACTTTTTTTATAGCCATGAATGTCTCCATTTATAAGAATTATTTTCAGACCGCGTTGCTGACGCTTTCGTAACCGGAAAGATATTCAGAAACTACTTCTCTGAATATTGTTTGGCCAACAGGTTTAATTAAATAAGTATCACAACCTGCAAGCTTTCCCTTGATTTTGTCTGCAGGTGTAGAATTACCTGTGAGCATAATGATGGGGGTATTTTTTGCGTTTCCTTTCTTGATCGTCCTGCATACATCATAGCCATCCATGCCCGGTAAAATTACGTCAAGGAATATCAATTGATATTCACTAGTATTGATATATTCGAACGCTTCTTCGCCGGATTCAGCAAAATCTACGCGTACGGCAAATTGCTTTAAAGCCTGGGCCATTTGTATTCGTACCGGCAGGCTGTCGTCTATGACCAGTGCACGTGGCGCATCTGCAGCAGGTTCAGTACTTTCAGGCGACAGAATTTCATTGCCAGGTGCTGCAGCATTTATTGCAATCTCCTCATTGATTGAGAATTCTTTTGCACTTGCCTGGTCAAGGATGCTGATTGCTCTGGAAGAGATTAGCGGTCTTTTAACCTGGTAGTGAATTGTGTCAAACTGCCTGTTCCTGGATACAAGTATTGATGGCGGCTCTGCTTTTCCTATTGATTCAAACCTGTTCCTGTATCTACGCCATGCAATTAATGAATGTGGCTCATCAGCATTAACCATTAATAGATTTGGCGATTCCTCCAGACCAACGAGATAATATGAAATCTGGCGCGATTGCGAATGCAGAAACGCGGCATTCAGTCTTTTTTCCTCAATTTCCGGTATGCCAATCAGCGCAACCGAAATGTGATTCTGTCCAGTCATCATTCCTCCCTGTTACGCTTCTGCGCTATCAATGGTTAAATAAACCAGGGTTTGATTCAGTAACTGATAGGCAATCTCGCCAAAAGTCATCGGGCCTGTTATATCTGCAGTGCTCTTTCCCTCGAGATCTGAATACAGATAGTTCAGGACACAGTTGCATGAAAAAGCGACACCATTATTAAGCGTAGGCAGGGCAGAGCGGAATGCTGATACATAATCACTTACCGGTTTAGCCAGTTTATATTCCACGCCGTTAAAAACAGGTGCATAAAAAGTGACATTTTTATTGTCTTGCTCGATTTCCTGTATCGACACATTAATCATCGCGCCTGAATAATCAGCTACCAAAGGTAATTTGGTGTCGATATGATTTTCGAGCAAATAGTCAGCAAAATTATGTTCTATACCATTGATAAGACAAGTTGATGCGTTGAAGCCTGTTTCCGGAAACTCAATCGTGTCACCTTCACCTTGTTCAGCGATATTAACTATGCCTATTTGTGCATACTTACTAGGTGCCAGTGTGACATGCATAGCAACAGCCTTATCAGCTGACGTTTCGCAAGTTCCACCATTGAATACAGATGGTTTTGCACTACCCAGATCGTCAAGATGAATTCCTGTCACCCAACCTGCAATAGGCTTGATATACATATCTTCGTATTCAGGTGCGTTCTGAGCGTAATCCAGGTGAATGTCCGAAAAAGCCGGAATTAAAAGGATTGTGAAACCATCATCTGGACAATCTTTCGCGACATTCTTTATAGTGGACGCATTGTAAAACTTGATTTGTATCTTTCGCGCCAATGAAGTATCCAGCTCTGATACATAAATTTTATCTTTTGTTGTTTTTCCGCCTTCTGCGGACATGAAGTAGGGGATTGAGCCACCTATCCAGCGTCCCTTAGGCAACTGCGCCAACAGATGATCATCACCTGCCAACCACAGAACCTTTCCGGATTCGATCGCAGCTTTTGCCTGTTCTACATCGATTAATTGCGCATTTATGTTTGAAATTGACATATAGCTTTCTCCTAGGCAGCAATTAGCTGCTCAATTTCGGTTCTATGACTACTCTGATGTTTTAGAAAATATTGTCTGAGTATTTTTGCTGCTGCAGCACGTGCTGCATCACCAGGATTATTAGCTACTGAAAGACGAATACTCTTCAGCATCATTTTTAATGCAACTGCATTGGTACTTATTTGTACCTCTCCATTGATAATCTTCTGCCAGCCAGGATGCGCTACAGGTGGTATGTTTAGCTCAGTAACCGATTCCGTATTTATGTCACTGACACCCGTTATTTGAATAATTTCATTCCTGGTAGAAACCCGGTGTTTTATAAAGTATTGTCGCAACATTTTTTTAGCGGCCAGACGATTTGCTGCAGAGTTGTTCCTGGTGATCACCCTGCGTATGCGTTCGATCAGCATTTGCAGGCCAACATTGCTGGTGCTGATCGATAATTCACCGTCCATGATTTGTTGCCAGCACGAGTGGCCTTCATCCGGAATGTCAGATATGCCATCGATTATATTTAACTCAGGCCCCGTGCCCTGTCTGTTAAGCTGCATTATTTCGGCATGCAGTCTGGCAATGTGTTTAATGAAAAACTGATGTAATATTTTTTTTGCTGCCTGTTTATTACCTTTACCAGCATTTCGTTCTGTACTTTGTCGTACGCGTTCGATCATCATTTGCAAGGCGATGTCTTTTGTATTTATTTGTGTTGTGCCATCAATAATGTCCTGCCATATGCTGGCATCAGGGCCCGGAATTGAAGACAGATTGAGCGTATTATTGGCGAATTCACGTGCTGCGCTTCCGGCCCCTGTGTTGACTTTAAGCAACTCTATGTCATGACTGTGCTGAGATGAATTGCGCACAAAATACTGACGTAAGATGTCTGCCGCCTTCAGTTTGTTCGCTTCTGACAAATTCCGGGCTAATTGCTGTCTGATTTTCTGGAGTAACATCTGTAATGCAACCGGGCTGTTGTGCAGTTGTATCTTCTCGTCAATCACACGCTGCCAGCACTCATGTGTTTTTTCAGGAATGCCATTGGAATCAATAACGAACAGCTTTTCACTGGCATAAGCCGGTATGGTCTCAACCGTTATAGCAGGATGGGCATTATCACCTTCTGCGATTTGAATATCATTATAATTGCCTGCACCGGTACGGTCGCTAATTTGCCTGACTTCTGCCAACGAAAGCCCGGTAATGCTCGCTGCTACCTGTCGAGATACATTGTTTTCCAGAATGTTGACAACGAATGCTTCCATTTCCACAGTAAACAGGGAGCCAAAAGGCGCCCATACTTTTTCTTCAGCAATTGATTGTTCTACTGGAACATGAAGATATGTACGTAAACCCCAAAGAGGAAGATGTCGATAGGTTTTCTGTTCCTTGTTGTGTTCTTTTTTGCCAAGGCCAAGAAACGTCTTGTTTCGAACAGCATGAATGTAAATATCAAGCCTGTTTGATGGAGCATCGATTTCGAAGGAAGCCACGCGCCATGGTTTATCCAGTTTCAGTAATAGCGTTAATATTTCTTTGTCTTGCATATTCGTCGCCTCTAGGAGCTCTGATGAGTTCAGGCAGAAGACAGGGACTTCCGTGTTAGATAGCCAGTTTAGTTACAGGTCTTCTATCAGCTTCAGTGATCTTCCCTTGTCACTTTTGTTAGGCTGCATTCCTGATGCAAACTAACAAACGCCTGTTTATCAAGTTAACTTGTTACTATGAATTGAGTATTTGAAATGAAATGGTGCTTTTCAAGTTAGTGGTTTGGCAGGGGTTATGAACGAGCTTGCAAGCTGTCGTTGCTACAGTTTTTTGTTCTACAAGCAGTGATAAAAAACATATAAATAGCTAATCAATACAGTTAGATACTTATTAAACTGCATGTAAAAATATACAGGGTCGATTGCTTCTGTCCGGTTTTTGATTTGTCCAGGACTAGAGATAGTCTCCCCAATGTAAGGTAGTAAAGCTGTTATCGTATGTACTTCATGCTGGTTATTTCGCGGGCTGAAGCACATATAAACAGAAAAAACACACACAAAATACGATTCTATTCTGTGAGCAAATTCACATAAATTAACTACATGAACAGTAGTTTTTGAGAACCCGCGCAGCAAAACTGCGCTGCTTATACAAAAAAACTGTTATTTAAACGTACGATTAATTCACAAATACACTAGTACAAGACGTCGGGTAGAAAAAACTTTTCCATATCGCCATTAATGTTGATGTTGCGTACGACTTTGCTGTGGTATTGCCGTTTATACTTGCCTAAAGCAACTACTTTTTGCCTGACCTGTTCTATCTCATTGTCAGATAATTTTTTTCGAAGAGCGTCAACCTCATCTGCGAGTGCGCGTGTAATACGATCGAGTTCCTGTTGTTGCGTAAAAAGGATTTGTTTTTTAAAGCCGCTGGCATTGTCTGCAGCTTGCTCGGGTTTGCCGGATTCGTAGATAAAATAATGTGCTGAGATTATCAGCCAGGCAGCACCTGTAACAGAGTTGGCCTTTAACCCTTTGCCATCAACATACATCATGCCAAAACGATACTGACTAAGCGGAAAACCCTGTTTTGCCGATTTCTGGTAATAACGTAATGCCTTGCGAAAATCCTGTTTTACACCCAGACCTTCTTCGTACATCAGTCCCAGTTTATACATGGCATCAATGCGGCCGTTCTGGGCTGCTTCGTGGAACAGATCATGAGCCTTGCCCAGGTCTTTCTCAACGCCTTGACCAGCTGCATACATTGAACCAAGCGCATACATGGCACGATGGTCTCCACGCCTTGTTAATGGCTCAAATTCTTTTGCTGCTGCGGCAAAATCGCCACGTTTATAGGCGTCACCACCCGCAACAAAATCTGCCAGTACGTGAGGTGAATTGGCCAGTAAAAATAAGGTTAGTAAGAACCTGAGACGCATGTCAGGTCAATTCAAATGACTCAACTGATGATGATTCGATAAGCGATTGTTGTATCTCGCCAACAAAATCTCCAACAGTATAGTCTGCGCCGAGTGTGATCGCTTCAGTCAGCGTCGTCGCATCATGTATTCCGGAACTGACAAAACGAATATTTTTCGCTTTCAGGTGTTGCAGCAGGTTACATTTTTCCTGCTCTTCGTCACCAGCTGTTTTTTTCTCCGAGGGAGCCAGTTGGGAAGCAAGTTGTTTTAGTCCGTCCAGGTTAGTGTTAATAAATTTGACCGATGCTGCATTGCATACGTTTTCAATTTCCTTGCCGTCACCAAAGTCAGACATTGCTAGTTTGAAATGATAGCTTTTGCGTAGCGTATCTAAGAGGGCCGATGCGCGTTTTTCATGTTCCTTGTAAAGCGCTAGCGGAATATTAAGTATAAATGCCTTGCCAGGATCGTAGCTCTTGGTCTGTGTCAGGATCGTTTGTAGCCACTGGAACAATTTAATATCGGCAAACCATACTGCGGTAACGTTGATGACAAACCTGAAGGGCAAATCACCCATTTCCCGTTCAGTGATTCTTGCAAAGGCCTGCCTTAGCATAAATTCCTGCAAAGACTGTTGCGTCTCCAGTGACAGCCCGGATATATCCAGTAACCACTCGTTAATGTCACTATCGTCATCCTCGTCTACACACTGTATACCTGTCTGGTAGATCTCTATATCTGTTTCTTCGTCTTCATCTGAGGCTTCTCCCATCAATACGACGGGTTGATACGTCTGTACAATCCTGTTTTCTGACAACATTGTCTGAATACTTGCCTCAATAGCAGCCAGGTCAGGTTTTTGCTCTGCGGGTTCTTCCGGGTTGTCATCTATCGTTGACCTGGAAGCCGGCGAGGTTGTGGCAGTAGACGTTTCAGTTGTTTCTGGCATCGCTGCTGCTGGTGTCGATGCAGGTGCTGGTGTCGATGCAGGTGTTGGTGCCGGTGTCGGCGTTGCTGCCGGAATTGGGGTAGGAGCTGAAGTTGCGGTATCTGTTACTTGTTCAGAAACTCCCGCATCAGGGCTAAGCGAAAACGCATTTTTCAGATCCTGTTCCAGCCTGTTTTTTTGCTCCTGCATGGCCTTCATTTCTGCCTCGGCCTTGTCCTTTGCTTCTGCGATGGCCTTGAGATCGGCTTCCAGTTTATCCCGTGCCTCACGGGCCGCTTTCATCTCTTCTTCTAACGCCGTTTTGGCTTTTATTTCAGCCTCGATTGCTGTCTTGAGGTCCGCCTCGCGTTGTTGCTGTGCCTGAAATTCAGCCTGTTGCTCCTGTTCGCGTCTGGCATTTTCCTGTTCCAGCTGATTTAGTCGCGTCTCAACCTCTGCCTTGGCTTTTTGTTCTGCTTCTTTGATTAACTCGGCTTCTCGTTGCTGCAATGCCTGCCGTTCAGCCTGTTGTTCCTGTTCACGTTTCGCACGTTCTGCTTCCAGTTCACTGAGTCTTGCCTCCAGTTCTGCCTTGCTAGCGGCATCCGCCTTGAGTTCAGCTTCTTTTTTCTGTTGTGCTTCCCGTTCAGCCTGTTGTTCCTGTTCACGTTTTACACGTTCTGCTTCCAGTTCCTTAAGCTTGGCATCAAGCTCGGCCCTGGCTTTTTCTTCTGCTTCAGCTGCCAGTTCAGCCTGACGTTGTTGTTGCGCTGCCAGCTCGGCTTCACGCTCCTGTTCACGACGTGTGCTTTCTTCTTCCAACTGCTTTAAACGGGCTTCCAGTTCCGCCTTGGATTTTGCCTCGGTTTCTGCCTTTATTTCGGCTTCTCTACGCTGTTGTGCTTCCTGTTCAGCACGTTGCTCTGCTTCAAGTCGAGCGCGTTCTTCCTGTTCAGCACGATTTTCAGCTGCCGCCTGTATTTCTTCGTCATGCTGCTGTAGCGCCTGTTTTCCAGCTTTTGCCTTACGCTCGGCAATTTCTTTTAGTTTTTGTTGTAAATTGTCACGGGCGACTTCCTGGTCTACTGCAGAGCCGTGTAGTTCCTTGTGAATATCCTCTTCTTTCCAGATGTGGAAAGAGTTGATGGGTTCATCACTTGCGCGCTGGGCCGCTTCCAGTGTCAAATCAATGAGCTGTTGATTAGAGCAATTGACAATGCCCAGTTTTAATAAGCCGATACTCACGCTGAAAACGACTTTAAGATCGGCAAATTTGAAAACAGTCTTGTCCAGGTTTTTACACAAGCCATCCATATTTCTGGCAAGGGTGTCCATACTGTCTGGAGAGTTAATCTGCAGTGCGATATCGTTTTCACCAACGCGGGTAATATTTGGATTAAATTCACCCAGTTTGAACATTTTGAAACATTTTTTTCCAACAAAATTAACCAGGCTATCCCTGCCAACAACACCTATGTTGGTTTCAATATCTTCAACATTATCCAGTTGTATCACCATGAGTACACGACTGGATTCCGGATTGCCATTTGCAATACGCAATTTTTCGTAAAAGACTTCCTTGCTGAACGCGCTGGTTTGTTCCTTTTTTAATTCCTCCTGTACCCGATGTTCTTCTCTTGTTGTATGAGCCCGGTAAACGAGTTCCTTGAGTTTATCCTTGGTAAGACTTTGCTTGCTCTGGTACTCGTAGATGCCGAACTTGAGCGCCCGCAAAGCGACTTCTTCAGTGCCGGCACCGGTTAGCATGATCGTGGCGGGAAAGTCCGATCGCTTGTGGTTTTTTTGCAGTATGTCGAGTCCCGTTACCCCGGGTATAGAAAGGTCAAAATCCAGTAGCAAGACATCATAATCGCCCCATGGAAAGTCTTCGCCAGGGATTCCGTTAGCAACCGGATCATGTTCAACGACCTCAATGTCAGGCATCAGTTTTTTGACGAATAGCTTTATCAAGTTGCGATAGTCAGCGCTATCATCAAGCAGCAATATTCTTTTCAGTTCATCTTCTGACATGATCGGTTATTTTACCGACAGGTTATTGCAGCGTTTTTTCAAGTAGTGACGCATCATCTGAATCAGCATCTTCAATAATCCGGTTCGTTTCAGATTGTCGACGCTGAACCATTTCGATAAATGCATGGGCTACATGCGGGACATGTTCAAAATAGTGGGTCAGGTTTTTATAGCTGGCAACTAACAATTCTGTTGGTGTAACAGCGCGAACGGAAGCGGTGCGGGTGCCGCCCTGGAAATAGCCCATTTCACCAATTGGCTGTACTGGACGGACAAAGGCAATATGAATTTCTTCACCCTTGTCATTATGAATAAACACCTCAAGTTGCCCGTCAACTAGCACGTACATGCTTGGGTCTTCCTCACCTTCGAAAATAAATTGTTGATCAGCATTTACACTCACCTCGGCGAAGTGTTTACTAATAGCAGTGAGTTCGGTTTTATTTAACGAGGTAAAAACCGGGCACAGGGCCAGCCGATCAGAACGCTGGCGTAGGAGTGCATTTTGCAATTCTTCATCGCTAATGATGCCTTCCTCCAGCAAAATCTCACCGATACGTTTGATCTTGTTACCCTTGACCTTGCTTTCACGCTTTTTCTGCATAGCGAGACGAATAGATCCTTTTGAGCAAGGCAGGTATTCACCTAGCAGTCTTGGTCGTGGTTTTTCAGCGTTATCGTTTTCCACTTTTAATATACCCGGTTATCCTCGAAACCTGATGTAAAATCTTAGGATATTGAGGCGGTTATAGCAAAATAATATTCGCATCCAATGCCGCACTGGTATTGTGTCGCGATAGCCGTTAAATTCTAGCATGGTAGCCTAACTAATTGAGCAATATGGCCTTATTTTCTGATCCTGACACTAATACCGTGTATCTCTCGCGCGCCGATAGATCCGAACCCTTGTCTTCTTACTCTCCACATGGGTTTGAACTTGAGGGCATGTATTGGCCCACCCTGGAACACTATTACCAGGCCATGAAATTTATGGACCCGGAATACAGGCAGGAGATCCGCCTGAGTGAATCACCCAAGCTGGCGAATGAACTCGGTCATGCGAAAAAGCCTCAGCGACTGAAAGACTGGAAGAAAAACCGTGTGCTCATGATGATCCGGGGCATGTATATCAAGTGCCGTACCCATGACGATATTGCAGCTCAGCTATTAAAAACCGGTTCAAACCAGATCATGGAGAACAGCCAGTATGATTATTACTGGGGCTGTGGCAGGGATCGCCTGGGCCATAATCACTATGGCAAGGTATTAATGAATGTACGCAATAAACTGAACGAGGAAAGGGAAAACGGATGAACCTGCTCAGGAAACTTTTCCAGCCATTATTGAGTCTCTTTGAACGGGGATCAGAAGGTTACCGTCCCGCAAACTGGAAGCGTCCCGTGGTCTGCATACTTAGCCTGATACTGACCGGGCTGGCCATTGCTGTCCCACTTGTTGCCCCGGCCGATGTGCGCAGTGGCGCCTGGCTGCCAACGATTGTCTTTGGTGGCATGGGCTTTGTTGGCCTGGTCGTGGGAATACTGGGTAGTGACCAGGCTGTCGCTAAATTACTGGGTGGCCGATAACTGGAAAAGGAAATGAAAACGAACAGGACGAAAAAACTGTTATTAGCAGTTGCGCTATTGATGCCATTGACAAGTACGGTTGGCGCCGTGAGTCTGCCTGGTCAGCACACAGTAAAACAGAATGAAAATGGCGATTATTACGTCGTCAACAAGGACAACGTCACGATGATTGAGCCGGCGATTATCAAGCTGGGCTTTAGTTCACGCTGGATACTGGCCTGCATAAAAAATGAAGCAATCGATTCCGAACTGGTACGCTGGGTATTCGTCGATATGCGTAATGGTGGCACCTACGATTCACTTAATACCGAGCAATGGTCGTTTTACCGGGATGAGGCCTACACGGATCTGCAGCAAATAAAACTGACTGATTTTCGCGATGATGCGTGCCCCTAATTCAATTCGTTTTCTTCAGTCATAAATACATATTTACTTTGCCTTTACTGCTTGACAGGCATTCTAACAAGCGTATCCTGCCGCTACTTTTCATTTATTGAGCACCAAGCCAATGGACATAGTGATAGTTACATTGCCAGTTTTCTTTGGCGACTCTCCGCGCCAGGAAGTGGATGTGCTCATTCCCCTGATGGACACAGTAACGCCTCGACTTAAATAGTCGTTTTCTGTGTCCGGCGTTGTTAGCCGACCTTTCTGGCCTGTTCAAAAAACTTCGACGGCATGTTGCCGTTATTCACATATCAGGGTGTTTATGATGAAAAGAATATCCTCGCTGTATTACGAATACGTTGAAAGTATTCGGCGTTTTGTCAATCTGGTTAAAGATGCCCTGGCTGGTAAGGAACATGACTATACGTCAGGTTCAATCAGGAAGGCCGTTTTATTGCTGGCGATCCCGATGATGCTGGAGATGGCGATGGAATCCGTATTTGCCATTACCGACATATTTTTTGTTTCCGGTCTCGGTGCGGATGCAGTTGCCACGGTTGGTTTGACCGAAGCAGTCATTACCTTGCTCTATGCCATTGCGGTTGGTTTTAGTATGTCGGTCACGGCCATGGTTTCACGGCGCATTGGTGAGAAAGACAAAGCCGGTGCCTGTATCGTTGCAGGACAAACTATCTGGATAGGACTGCTTGTTTCCCTTGCTGTCGGTATCTTTGGAATAACTTACGGACAAGACATTCTGCGATTCATGGGTGCCAGCGATGTCGTTGTAGAACAGGGAAGTGGATACACCACTATCATGCTGAGTTGCTCCATTACGATTGTTTTCCTGTTTTTATTAAATGCGATATTCCGTGGCGCCGGCAATGCAGCCATTGCTATGAAGTCGTTATGGTTGGCTAACGGTATTAACATTATCCTTGATCCCTGCTTGATATACGGCTTGGGACCGTTTCCAGAAATGGGTGTCACAGGTGCGGCAGTGGCGACGAACATTGGTCGCAGCATTGGGGTGATGTACCAGCTCTACCATCTTTTTGGTGGCCAGCACACTATCAAACTGGCATTACATCATCTGCAACCGGTCGGGTCTGTCATGCTGCGGTTAGTGCGTATATCCATTGGTGGCTTGGCACAATTTCTTATCGCCACTGCCAGTTGGGTAATACTCATGAAGATTGTTGCCCCTTATGGCAGTGCTGCTATTGCCGGTTATACCATTGCCATCAGGATCATCGACCTGACTTTTCTGCCTGCCTGGGGTATGAGCAATGCGGCAGGGACACTGGTTGGTCAGAACCTGGGGGCACAACAACCAGAAAGGGCTGAACAATCTGTTGTCAAGACAACGCAGTACAACACGGCGTTCCTTGTTTCGGTTGCTATTGTTTTCATTGTTTTTGCCCAACCAATCGTCGGTGTTTTTTCTGGCGATCCAGAGGTATTGAAATATGGCAGTAGTTGTTTACGAATCATCAGCTATGGCTATGGCTTCTTTGCGATCGGCATGGTGCTTGTTCAGGCATTTAATGGTGCGGGTGACACCTACACGCCGACCTATATAAACCTGGTGTGTTTCTGGATGATACAAATACCATTAGCCTATATTTTGGCTGAGACTTTTTCATTCGGGCCAGAAGGCGTGTTTGTTTCCATTACTGTTGCTGAATCACTCATTGCCATAGTCGCATTGGTACTGTTCCGGCGTGGTCAATGGAAATTACAACAGGTTTAATATTTTTTAGTAGTGGGTAGCTATAAGTTCATCGACTAACATATTGCGAATTGAATTAAAAAATGAGTAAACTGAAACACTTTCTTAATTATTGCTCATTAAAGATCATTTTTTCGTACACTGGAAATAGGTGAGTGACCGAACGAGTAAATTCATGGCGAGATATATCGAGTGTATGAAAACGTTTCGGTATGTCAATTTGCATTGTTTCATTCATGTTTAATCCCATGTTCACAGCTGAGCGTATAGTTGATTCCAGCCAGGTTAGATAATCGATAGTTTGATCAATTGGATATCCACTATCTGCTATGTCTCCGTGCCCAGGGACTATCTTTTTATAATTAAGCGATTTAATAGTTTCAAGACTGTCCAGCCAGATTTTTGGGTTGGCATTAGGAGTAGTCAATGCCCTGTTGTGAAATATCAGATCACCGGCAAAAAGAACACCAGTTGTTTCATCGAATACTACTAAATCTCCTTGCGTATGTCCGGATACAGATAAATAAATTAATTTATGATCTTCAAAATCCTCATACTCAGTAATGAGCGGCATAAAATTATTCATCGTTTCTGTACCACGCATCCAATGACCGACAATTCTGTAGAGATTGTTAAGGAATCCATCTGCTTGTTCACGTATGTGTTCAATGGTTTTTGGCAAAGCGTAAATATTCACATCATGATAAGCCTGACTGCCTAATATATGATCAGGATGATGATGCGTCAGCAATACCTTAGTAACCGGTTTATCTGTTACTGTTTTAATAGACTTGCGCATTTGTTGTCCATAAGCTAACGATGGACCTGTATCGATCACGATTACGCCTTTTTGTGAGACTATGAAACCGGTATTCAGGATATTACCACCATTTTCAGAGGAGAAATCCTCTTTTGTTCCAATAAAAACGTAGGTGTTATTGGCTACCTCAACAGGGTTTAGCTGATAGTCAATAAAGCTTTCAGCAAGACTATTTAAAGAGAATAAAAAAGCGAGAATAAAACAGCAGGTGCGATGCATTAACGTATAGTCGCGTTCAATCGATTGCCATTATTGTCCCTGCCTACCAGACTAATTTGTTCGTCTAATGAACCTCTTTTTAAATCAAATGTGAAAACAGGGTTTTCGCTAATTGGCTGATAGGTATTTAGTTCAGCAAGCGTTCGTCCAGATTTGTTTATTACTGAAAATTGCTCAATAAAAAATGCAGGAATACCAGGTGCCAGGCCTGTATCCATTGGGTGCATAATTCTGAAACGCAAGCGGTTAGTTTCGTTGCCTTTCCAGTAGCGTGAGGATACTTTCATTAGGTCTTGCTGCCAGTCTCCAGCCACCATACTGTTACTAGGCGCAGTGCATCCACCCCCGGCAGCTTCGATCCAGCGTCCACCTACATGCCATACACCATTAGACGTTTTTACGGCTGCGCGAACTGGTGTTGATTGTTCAACCTTTATGCGAAACGATATAAATGGCTTGATATCAATCGGCTTGAAACCAAGTATTTTCTGAATAGGGTTGAGATCGGCAAAAACAACAATTTGTTCTATCTGATTAATACCGACCACTTCTACCGATACCGGTACATTTAACGGGTCTTCGGCAAAGTCTGGCACAGTAACAATTACATTATTGTCGAAGACGACATTATCACCATCAAGCATGATGTCATGCATTACTTCCCAGCCTGGTGAATTCAATGGGTCAATAGAATTACTGGCAGCATAAGTCATATATTGAATTGACATAAAAGCGAAAAGCAATGCTGTTTTGAAAATAGGTATGCGCATAAACAAATTAAACAGTTGTTAAACAATATGCGTTAGTTAGTCGAAACTTATAAAACAATCTGATTATTATAATGAATAAAAGCTGAGTTAACCTGAGCATTAAAATACTTTGAAAATACTGAAATTTGTTCTTAGTTTAACGATAAATGACAAAAAAAATAGCAACTAAGAATAATAAAATTGTAAGACTTATTAACAGTGTTGCATGTTGCAACATAATCAATGTCTGGCAGGAGTTTTTCCCTGCGAGTTCTAGCGGTGAAATTTTCCCGTGAAGTTTTCCCGTAAGATAAATCTATAAGCTTTTCTATAAGAATTTAAGTTTTTATTTTTCCTGTGAAATCTTTCTGTGAAGTTTCCCCATGAGTTTTTGCCTGTGAAGTTTTCCTATGATTTTTTCCCTATGAGTTTTTCCCTATGAGTTTTATCTATAAGTTTTCCATGTGAAGTTTTCCTGATTTTATCAGGCTATATAGATGAGTATACGTTTTAAGAGTATAAATTTATTTCTCTTAGTAACGAGAGAATGTTAATTGATAACAATAGTATGGAGGATGTCTGACATGTCAATTCAACACTTACCTAAAGGTTTACAGAAAACATCTTTAGGTGCAATAGGAGCAACCACAGTTTTTATAGCTGCCTTAGGTTCGTCTCCAGTAATGGCTGGTAGCGATGTCACGTGGAATGAACTTCAACAGGATCATAATACTACCAATGATGTGCTGTCTTATGGCCTGGGTCTTAAAGCGCAGCGTCATAGCCCACTGAATAAAATCAATACTTCAAACGTTGGTAAATTACGTCCCAAGTGGTCTTTTTCATTTGGCGACGAAAAACAACGTGGTCAAGAAGGCCAGGCTTTGATACACGATGGCGTTATTTACATGACAGGATCTTATTCACGTATGTTTGCGTTGGATGTAGAGACTGGCAAGAAGTTATGGCAATACACTGCACGTTTACCTGAAGATATTCGTCCATGCTGTGACGTCATTAATCGTGGTGCAGCTATTTATGGTGACAAGGTATTTATGGGGTTGCTTGATGCTTCTATAGTTGCCCTGGATAAAAAAACCGGGAAAGTCGTATGGAAAGAAAAGTTCGGCGATCATACAGCGGGCTACACCATGACTGGCGCACCATTCGTTATCAAGGATAAAAAAACCGGTAAAGTGATGTTGATTCATGGTTCTTCCGGTGATGAGTTTGGTGTCGTAGGTAAATTGTTTGCTCGCGATCCTGATACTGGTAAGGAAATCTGGATGCGTCCGTTTGTACAAGGTCACATGGGCAGACTAAATGGTAAGGACTCAACTACGACAGGTAACGCTAAAGCACCTTCATGGCCTGATGGTGATTACAACGATACTGGCAAGGTTGAAGCTTGGAGTCACGGTGGTGGTGCTCCATGGCAAACAGCTACTTTTGATGAAGAAACCAACACGATTGTAGTTGGTACCGGAAACCCTGCACCCTGGAATACCTGGAAACGAACAGGTCCAGATAAAGATCCTCGTAACTGGGATAGTCTTTATACATCTGGTCAGGCATACCTGGAACCAAGCACAGGCGAACTGGTTGGCTTTTTCCAACATACACCGAATGATGCATGGGACTACTCAGGCAACAATGAAATCATTCTGTTTGAATACAAGGATCCTAAATCAGGAAAGATGATTAAGGCAGGGGCTCATGCAGATCGAAATGGATTCCTATTCATTACTGATCGTGAGAAATTAACGAAGCGTGGTGCCAAGGAGGCAAATAAACCAACATCGTTAATTGCTGCTCATCCTTTTGTTCCTGGAATTACCTGGGCGAAAGGGTTTGATCTTAAAACCGGTCGTCCGATTGTTAATTTCGATCAATACCCACCTGAGCCAGCACCAGGTGAAAAACAAGGTAAGAAGATCCAGGTTACTCCTAACTTTTTAGGCGGTAAAAACTGGAATCCAATGTCTTACCATCCTGATACGGGCCTTTTCTACATTCCGTCTAACCATTGGTCAGAAGACTACTGGACAGAAAATGTTACCTATAAGAAAGGTGCTGCTTATCTTGGCCAGGGTTTCAGAATCCATAAGCAATTTGATGATCATATTGGATCATTGAAAGCAATGGATCCTCTTACAGGCAAGATCATCTGGGAACACAGGGAACCACTTCCTTTATGGTCTGGAACACTAACTACCAAAGGTGGACTTGTCTTTACCGGTACCAGTGATGGATATGTGAAGGCATTTGATGCTAAAAATGGTAAAGAGCTCTGGGCATTCCAAACTGGTTCAGGTGTAGTTTCTATACCTGTTACATGGGAAATGGGTGGTAAACAATACATTGGTATAGGTTCAGGATATGGCGGTGCAGTACCTCTATGGGGTGGTGACGTTGCTGACCTGACTAAACCAGTGTCCCAGGGTGGTTCTTTTTGGGTATTCGAAATTCCTGAAGATGTAGCTGCCATTGATAAAGATAAGGACGTTGCAGCTAAATAAAATGGAATTGTAGGTTAAGTAAACTCCTCAAGTTCCAACTAGTTATGTTTTTGGCACTTGATTCTTTAATTGGCAGGGAATTGATTCCCTGCCAATTATTTTTCTTAAAACAGGTCTAGTTCTGACGAAAAAAGTTAACTTAACTAACCCATTCGCGAGGTTTGAAGAAATGATTCGGACTTTTAAAAAAACATTCAGCATATTGATAACCATCGTTTGCATTAGTCAAGTAAATTCAATAAATGCGTATGAAACTATCGTTAATAAGATGCCCAGACCGGATCCTTGGATTGTTAATGGTTGCGAAATTAAACCGAAAACCATTTGCAAAAATGTAGATTTAAGTTTTGCAGATTTGAAAAACGCGAATCTAACAAATGCAGATTTGACCGGTGCCAAACTTGTCCGGGCTGATTTACGTGGGGTAAAGCTGATAGGCGCAGATTTATCTGGTGCCGATCTTGAGTCGGCAGACATGCGCGTTAGTAATTTAAAAAGAGCTAAATTTATTCGCGCTAGCTTGCGAGGAGCTAACCTGGAGTTCTCCAGGGCAATAAAGGCAGATATGAATTATGCTGATTTAACTGCAGCAAATTTTGAAATGGTAAGGGCAAACCGCATCCAATTGGTCGGTGCAAAACTTATAAACACTAATTTGCAGGAAGCAAAATTTTATGAAGCTAATCTTTCTAATGCTGTTATGGAAGGCGCGAAAATAACATTCACGATATTTCAGGGTGCTTTTATGGAGGGTTGCAAAGGTTGTCCTCATGATTGGTAGGTTAACTATTTTTTCGGGGATAGAGTTTTTTTTATTTGCAGGTTTTATATCAAATTTATGGGCTGATGATGCAGTTACTGCTTTTCAATTATGCAGAAAAATAACAGTTCCTGTTGAGCGGCTCGAATGTTTTGATGAAAGCGCAAGAAAATATGCACCCCCGTTAATTAAAGGAAAATTGGGTCACGTTACTGATTTATACAATCTGGATAAACCGCATCTGTTGAGATATAGAAGTCACGGTGTGATTTTTGTTCTCTATCTACGTGACGAGGAAGGAAACGTTTTGCAAAACCTCCATATTGGAGGAAGAGGAGAAGATGAATATCTTATCAGTGAACCTGGTAAATATTCGTTAAAAATTGATGGGAGTGCTGGCTGGGAGATTTGGCTGGAACCAATTGAATAGCTGTGCTCTACATTTATACATAATCGGAGTAAAAGATAATGAAAAAGAGTTGTAAATATTTGATGGCTTGTTTTTTTCTAGGCATATGTTTTATGAGTAATGTATCAGCACACGGAGATGGTGCTCCACAGCCGGTTGATACTGAAGGGCTGAAAGCACTGGGAGAAGAATGGTTGTCGAAAAACCCTTATAGAGATAATGAAAAAGCGATTGAAATAGGTGCATCTGGTTATAATTCAAATTGTGCACGCTGCCACGGGCTTGATGTAAAATCTGGTGGTATAGCGCCTGATCTGCGTTATCTTGAAGTCAATGCAGAAGGTGATGAATGGTTTATATATCGCATACGAAAAGGTGCCGTCCGAAATGGTGTAACTTATATGCCCAAATTTGAAGGTTTGCTTAGTCAGGAAGCAATGTGGGCAATAAGAGCGTATATAGATGCTCAGCCCGAATAAAACAGTTTATGCTTTATGCAATCGCAAAGCATTTTTTTTCCTGCTACTAACCGGTAATACATCATTGTTATACGCGGATATAAATGATTATTTTGTACGACGATTAGTGTTATATGAATCGGATTGCAGGCTGGATACGCTAGCAAGAGAGAAAACTAATAACCAACAGGCTCGCTTTTTTGTGACGTGCCAAAACATATCCTTTTATCCAGATGGTATAGACATAACTTGTAGTAATGAGGATGACGAAACCAGTTGCGAGATAAAAACCAACAGTCGTAAATTTAATTCACTGGATGTTTTATACAGAGACCGAAATAAACGTAGCGAATAACGATTTTTAAAGTAAAGACTAATGCCACGGCTCCCGTTTGCGGGCGGCAGTATCCTGATAATCGTCTTTTTTATTATGGCCTCCTCCTCAGAAGCCCAAATAAATGATTATCAGATACGCCGCCTTATTTTATATAAAACTGATTGCAGACTTGATTCACTCTCAAGCCATAGTGTAAGTAATGGCATACAGTTTATTGCGACCTGTAAGAATGTTTCTTTTTATCCTGATGGAGTAATAATTAATTGTAGTGATGTTGATGATGAAAGGAGTTGCAAGACTGAAACTGAAAGTCGCTCTTTCAATTTAAAATTATTACAGTCTGAATAAATCAGTATTTGCAAATGAATAATAAGGATATAAGCTCAGTTCAACAATCTTTCAAAGATTTCGCTGTACTATTTGCATTATATGTTGGACGGTATATGTATGTCGTATAATTTAAAACAAAGTATGTTAGATAAGGTAAAACCTGAACGCCATGTATTCCCAACGCTTTGTATTGGGTAGTTCGGAATTACTATTACTGCTTTCCGCCTCGGTTAGCCTATTGTCGTTAAATAATTAAAGACACATATTGCAAGCTATTGTAACCTTGTCATAACATAATCACCGGCAGTACTATTGTGTTTAATCAAGCACATAATAATCGTATTTGTATATCTCTTTTTCGACCTTTATTAATATTTATTTTATTTTCGCTAAATCCATCTAACCTGTACGCTCAGCCCTGTCTGGATTTAGCAGCCAGGATATATTGGAATGGTTTGCCCATCGACTCGATTGGATTATTACTTCCGATGAAAACCAGGGGACCTCGTAGTTTTATTGGTGGACGTGGCTTTGATTATCTTGTTCGCTTTGAAACAGAACTAAACTCAGATGGGAAACTGGTTTTGCAGACCGAGTTTCTTAGCACAAAGAGGAGCTGTACTGAGGTTGACAAATTGGAACACATTCCTGTTGCTGGAGAGCAAATACAGGCTGGTTTTCTATCGTGTGGACAGGATCGATATCAACTGGTACTAGACATATATGACATTGTAAAAAAGCCTTCCAATTGTTGGTGATAGAATACAGAAGTTAAACTTATATTTTCAGAGAATTAGATTGGGGATTTTAGCTGGATCTGTTGTCACTGTTATGAACAGGATTTATTCATGAATTTGCTGCTAAGGAAACAGAATCGAGCAGATGAGTAAGAAAGACTCCTGCCAGCATCTGATAAATAGGTTTTAGCTAAATGACAAGATTAGCTTTCCCGGGAGCCATGGAACAGCAATAAAAAAGCCCGGTAACCGGGCTTTGTTCGTAGCGGGCGTATTATGCTGGTGAAGGGTGCCAGCCAGCGTCTGCCCAGAGTTCGCCGCTAACGGCAGAGTTGGCGATCATAAAGCAAATCGCATCAGCGATTTCCTGTGGACGTATCAAACGGCCTAACTGCGTATCTGGCAGTACATATTTCTCAATATATTCATCGCCCATGGCGCGAACCATTGGCGTGTCGGTAAAACCGGGATGAATCACACCACAACGAACACCATGGAAAATGGCTTCCTTGGTCAGTGTTGCTGCCGCGCCTTCTATGCCAGCTTTGGTAGAAGCATAAGAGACCTGGCCCTTGTTACCTTGAGAGGAAATTGAACCGATAAAAACAACGGTGCCCTGAACTCTTTCGTCCGGGTGCCATTTTTTCAGGCCTTTCACGGCACGATCTTCAGCGATCATCGCAATCATGTGCATAGCCCAGTAAACAGGTGCTATCAGGTTCACATCTACCACCAGCTTGAAGTTTTCAACGGGGTACATATTTGCTTTCTTGGTTTCCTTATTAACCCTGACAGCAAGGTCGTCACGGGTGATGCCCGCAGCAGGAATACAGATAGAAGGCAGGCCGTATTTTGACTTTATTTCTTCAAAGACACTGGTGCGAAAGTCTTCATCACAGGTGTTACCCTTGAAAGGAACGGCAACGTCTGCGTTGGCTTCGTTATTGATTTGTTCTGCGGCGATCTCGATATTGTCAGACATATCGACCAGTGCCAGTTTTTTCACACCGCGCTTGGCCAGTTCAAAACTGACAGCGTTGCCAATGCCACTGCCACCGCCGGTGATAATGCCTACTCGATCTTTAATTTCCATGTTGTACCTCTTACATTTATGGAACGTGTACCTGGGTATGCATTGTAAAGCATTTGTGGTGCACTGCAATAAAATTATTAAAAATCATGTTATTTTAATAACTTATATCCAGTGGCGGTTACGCTAGCCGGCATTCCAGGCAGCTAGCTTAACGCCTTGATTAATAAGGCGATACCACTCATAAACATGAAAGCAAGTACATACTGGCGGAATTGCCCGGGATGCAGCTGTCGCAGTTGGTTTCGTGCCAGGTAGACGCCCAGCGTCGCACCCGCGCCCAGAGCAACTCCGTACAGGCCAATTTGCAGCGTGAGTAAACCAAGCCCGCCATAGCAGGCCAGTTTGGTCAGTTGCAGCACCAGCGAATTGACTGATTTGGTCGCGACGAGCTTTTCCTTGATTAACCCGTAGCGAAGTAAAAAGGGATTATGTAACGGACCGGTGGCACCAATCAGGCCCGATAAATAGGCCACGCCGAAGCCTATCGGTAGAAAAGCGGGTAGCCGAATAGTCAGTGACAGCCTGGCTTTACTAAAGCGTTCCTGGATGACGAAAGAAATTAAAAACAGGCCAAGCAGCACCTGTATGATTTGCGTGTTGATTGATGTCAGCGACCAGGCACCAAGCATAGCTCCCAGGATGGTGCCCGGGAGCATAAACGACAGTACTTGCCAGTCTATATCGCTGCGAAACATCAACATGCGTGAAGGATTAGCGATCAGTGCTGCAAGTGATACCACCGGTGCAACCAGTTGTGCGCCGAGTAAAAAAGAGACAACCGGGATCAGCATGGTCGCGGCACCGCCTGCGACAACGGTACTGAAAAACCAGGCAAAAGCGCCAAAAATGAACAGGATGATATAAAGCATTGTGAATTCTTGTCCTAAGCTTACGCCCGGGCAGCTTTAGCTTGCGCCCGGTTGGGTTTAGTATGTCAGAATTTACGCAGACGGTAACAACGTCATGAATATAAAAGTTAAAACGGCTGCTGCAGGAAGAGGGCTGGGCTGGATATCCGACGGGCTGGGATTCTTTACCCGAAATCCATTAGGCTGGATTGCCGCCATGATTGTTGTCTTTATTGTCATGTTGGTAATTGGTTTGATACCGATTGGCAGTCTCTTGTTGTATTGCCTGTATCCGGTGTTTATTGGCGGTTTCATGCTTGGTTGCAAGGCACATATGGAAGGTCAGCAGTTTGAGTTTCAACATGCTTTTGCCGGTTTTTCTTCTGAATACCTGGTGCGACTGATCATATACGGTGTTATTTATGCAATATTAAATATCCTGCTGCTGGTGGTACTGGTGGTGTTGATGTTTTTCATGCTGGGTGGCCTCGAGTTCTTCCAGGAAATACAAAACATGCAACCCGAGGACATAACACAATATGCCTCGCAGCTTGGCATTGTGGCGATAGTGGCAAGCCTGTTGTTTCTGCCGTTGTTGATGGCTTCCTGGTTTGCGCCCGCACTCCTGGTAAATACTGATTGTAAACCTGTTGAAGCCTTGTTTTTAAGCCTGAAGGCCTGCATTTATAATGTACCGGCGTTTACGCTGTATGGCATCGCCTTAATCGTGTTGAGTATCCTCGCTGCCATTCCGCTGGGATTGGGTTACCTTATCCTGACGCCAGTAATACTTGCGAGTATTTACCTGGCATACCTGGACTGTTTCGAATGTGAAGCCGATGACAGTCCAAAACAAGTTATTGCACCGACAGATACAGGAGTTGCTCATGGACCTGATTAACGCGTTGCTTGGCGCACAGAAAAAACAAACAATGCCTGCTGCTGATGAAGCCTTACCCGGTCGGCAAACGGCAATGCAAATAGAAAACGAACATTTTGTGCTGGGTAATCCCTTGTTACCGCCATTTCCGGAAGATACAGAGCAACTTATACTTGGACTCGGATGTTTCTGGGGAGCCGAAAAAAAATTCTGGCAGGTCGGCGGCGTTTACACTACCGCCGTAGGGTACGCGGCAGGATTCACCCCCAACCCTACTTACGAGGAGGTATGTACGGGTAAAACCGGTCACAATGAAGTTGTACTGATTGTTTATAAACCGCAAGCTGTTGCTGTTGATGATTTATTAACACTGTTCTGGGAGTCGCATGATCCAACCCAGGGGATGCGGCAAGGTAACGATTTCGGTACCCAGTATCGTTCCGGTATCTACACGTCAACAGCAGATCAACAACGTGCAGCGCTGGAAAGCAGGCGGTCATACCAGCAATTACTAACAGCGGCAGGTTATGGTGAGATTACAACCGAGATTCAGGAAGCCCCTGAGTTCTATTATGCTGAAACCTATCATCAGCAATACCTTGCCAAGAACCCTGCAGGCTACTGTGGCCTTGGGGGAACAGGGGTCAGGTGCGATGGCTAGGCTTTTTTATTGGCCTTTTTTTTGTTTCTGACTGGTAATTTGGTGGCAACGCCTTTTTTTACGGCAACGACTGCAGTTGCTTTCGGTGTCACGGCCATCATGCTGCCGTTTGTCGTCCTAACGTAGTACATTTCTATTCATCCTCTTGTCTTTTGTCGTTGTTGCTTTAATTAACCGGGAAATGACTGGCAAATTTTCCAATCCATTCCTCGGTTATTTTTTCCGGACTGACGAAAGGTCCTTCCCGGTATTTTTTGTCACTTAGGTAGAGCTCTATGTGACATATCTGCTCAATAATCCGTAACTTGGGGGCATCTTCAGCATCAATAAGCCAGACACCAATATCGAAACCATCTTCTTTTGCTTTTATGGCAACGACCTTGCCCTTGAATGAATAAGTGTCTTTCCGCGTTGGTACGGTTAACTCCAGGATGCTGCCCAGTTTCTGTGGCTGTGTGCTGACATAGGTCAAACCAATGTTGGACGGGTTGTTCATATCCAGCTTATGCCTTTCCCAGAAATTAAGCCGCTTGACCTGAAGTGGGAACCGTTCCGGGTGTTTGATAAAGCCCTGTAGTTGTTCGCTGCTGAAATCGAGCTGCTTGGTATCAGCGGGGTTGGGCAAGGGTGCAGGTCGGTAGTGTTTAACATTGTTGGTATTGGTCGCTAGCATCTTGATCTCCCCATGGATCAACTACTTATGAAAGTACTTGTAGACGATTAATGGAGGAAAATCAAGTAATATTTTAATTATTTCAGTTAGTTATGTGTTAATCCTTTATATTACTTTAATTTTGTTTCATTTTGCAGTTTCTAAGTAACTGATATTTAATAATTTATCAGTATATTCCGCCTGTTTTTGTTAGCTTCCGCTATCGCCCTGCTCTGACTCCGCAGGGATGACCACTTCGGCGATCGGGTGCTCACCCGAGTTTTCCTGCTGACCGTCCTGACCGCTTAATAACAGGTACCAGGTATAGGCAGTGACCACGAGAACAATCGCGAGAACAATATCACTCAGTAGATAGGTCTTGATGTATTCATCCGTTTGCATGCTTTTTATATATAGTAAAATTCAGTATTTACGAACAACTGGATAGGTAATTTTTGAACTGGTTTACATAGTGGCATCTAAACCTGTGACCCAATTCTCAATAGAACCAGGCAAGCGAGGTTAACTGGACAATGAAGGCAATGATGGGGGTGGTGATTGCCATCCTGGTAGTATCGATTTTGACATTATTCTGGCCGCAATCAGCGCAAAAAGCGGCTGTTACCAATAACATCAGTAGTACAAAGACCATAGAAGCGGCGGCGTCTGCCAATGCCGAGTCAATCGCTGAGGACGACAATTCAGAAAAAATGCAGGCGGCTTATGCAAAACTGGAAGATGCAAGAAAAAAACTGCAGCGCCAGCTGGCCGAATTGCAGCATGAAATGTGGGGAATGTCATTTCCACCCGATCAGGCCAGGGAAATCAAAGAGATCATGTTGAATGCGCACAAGTTTGAAAAGACACCGATGATGTTGGGTGCATTTCAGGATGTCCCGGAAATCCAGAGTGAAACAGACAAGGTCATGTTCGCGATGAAATCACTGCAGGAAATAAGCGAGTCGCTGAAGCAAGAAAACATAGCCGCCGAGGCAAAACGCTAACGCCTTGTTTGCTCCAGCTCGTGTAAGGCCAGTTCTATAACGACACGAACATCAGGGATGAGCCATCGGCAGCTTGTGTAAGCCTGGCCGGTGTAATGCTGTTTTCAAGATCCCGATCGATTTTTGTGTCCAATTGCACGCGGATATAGTTTTCAGTGTAGCCCGTCCAGTAACCCTGCTCATTTGTTGATTCCCAGAGTACATCATGCTCTTCATCTATTCGGTTTTTCAGGTACTGTTGACGCATTTGCTTTGCAAGCAAATGTAATTCACGGCTACGTGTTTTCCTCGTTTGATTGTCTACCTGATCAGGCAGTCGGGCTGCCCTGGTACCATCGCGTTTTGAATACGAGAATATATGTACATGAGAAAACTCGGTTTGCTCGATGAAGTCCATGGTTGTTCGCCACTCTGCCTCGGTTTCCCCTGGAAAGCCGACGATGATATCCGTCGTCACATTAAAGTCGGGAATGGCATCACGTGCGCAGCTTACCAGGCGCGAAAAATCAGCTGTCTTACAGCGTCTCGCCATCCTGCGTAAGACACTATCACTACCACTTTGTAACGGTAGATGCAGGTGGGGCATCAAACGCTTGTTATCAAATAAGTAAAAAAAATCATCAGGCAGGTCCCATGGTTCCAGTGAACCAAAACGAATACGCGGTACATCGGTTTCGGCCAGAACCTGTTCAACCAGTTGCAACAGCTTGGTATCAATATCACTGCCATAGCCACCGAGGTGTACACCGGTTAGCACAATTTCCTGTACTCCGTCATCGTGAAACCGGTTGATGTCGTCAATGATGGATTTTACAGGTCGACTACGTTCATTGCCGCGCGCAACGGTCACAATACAAAACGTACAGCGATAACGGCAACCATCCTGAACTTTTATAAACGCACGATTTCTGCCTCGCTTAAAGATTGCCGATTCACCGGGTTCGGTAGATATCGCAGGCATTGTCTGTAAATCAAGCTGCTGCAAGGCGATATCAACCAGTTTGTCCTTATCCTGATTCTTGACAACGAGATCTATGCTGCTGATATCTGTCTGGAGGGTGTCGTCCAGGCTTGCATAGCAGCCACTGACAACCAGCTTGGCCATCGGGTTTTCCCGATGCGCGCGACGTATGACCTGGCGTGATTTTTTTACTGCTTCCCGGGTCACCGCGCATGTGTTAACAACGAGTAAGTCGGCAGTGTCAGGCTGATCGACGATCTCATGTCCATGTGCTTGGAAACCCTCAGCCCAAGATTCCAGTTCGGCTTCATTCAAACGACAACCGAGTGTTTTCAGGTGTACGTGCATGCCGCGACTATAGCAGAACAGTTGTAGATAGCGAGGGGGTTAAGCGCGGTCAGCGCTTTGCAGTATGAGTTCGGGCATGCCTTCATACATACCGATAGCCGCCGCAAGCCTGAAGGTGCAGCGGGGGTGCGCTGCTTCGGCAGCAGCCAACAAGGCAGGGATATCTTTTGTAACATGGCTGCCAGAGTTCAGGAAATAGGGCATAACGGTAATCTGATTGGCATTGGCGAGAACCAGTTCATTCACTACCTCGGGTAAACCCGGTGCGGCCAGTTCGAGAAAGGCATACCTGACCTCGTTGAATTTGTCTGCAGACAGTGTCCTGACTTTTTCGGTAAGCGCGATGACTTCATCATTGGAAGCCTTGCGACGACTGCCATGGGCGATGATGACCAGTGCATTCATATTTACTGGCCCGCCTCGTTAATTGCAGCCGCTAAATCGGGTTTGATTGTCGCTCCCAATGCCATTGCCTCATCAAGCATGGACCGTGCTTTTTCAACATTGTCCTGTAATAGCAGGGATTCAGCCCAGGATTGGTACACATAGGCCAGTACCTTTGGATTAGGTGTTTCTTCTGCCTGCAGGTAAACCTCGTTAGCCTTCGTAAATAAAGTCGAACGATCACTTGTGCTGCTACTATCTGCGCATTGACTGATGATTAGTGCGTAGTCGGCAAGAAAGCCGGACTCCTGTAGCTGTTTACTTGCAGCGAGCGTAAACATTTCCTTTGCCTTGCAGTATTGCTGTTGTTTCTTATACAACACACCAAAGCCTACGTAGGCATATGGATTTTCGGGATTAAGCAGCCATGCCTCGTTAAAGCGTTGCATGGCCAGTTGATCCTTATTCGCAAGATGCGCTTCAAAGCCACTGTCAACATAGCCAATAGAGGCATGTTCCCTGGTGCCAAAGGTATTTGTTGCTTCGGCCAGGAATTGAGCATTTTCACTGGCAATTTTTTCGTTATTGCTATTACCACTGCTTCCATACATGGGTTGGCTGATATCCGCGCGGGACAATAGTGATGTCATGATTAGTAACGTGAAAATAATAATAGCTGGCGTTCTGTTCATAATTACTGTCTGGTTTCGGATAAAGTTTGTAAATGGATGCCTACACAGCGGGCAAGCGCATCAAGGTTGTAACCACCTTCCAGCAGAGAAATAATCCTGCCGTTGCAATGTTGTTCAGCCCTGTCCATGAGTTGCTGCGTCATCCAGCCAAAAGAATCGGTGCTCAGGTTGATGCTGGCGAGCGGATCAGATCGATGTGCATCAAAACCGGCGGAGATTAATATACATTCAGGTTTGTATTCGTCCAGTTGCGGCAGGATTCTTTCCTCAAAGACAGTGGTGTAGTCCTGATCAGTAGCACCAGCCGACATCGGGCAATTTAATGTATAGCCGCTGCCCCTGCCAATGCCAATCTCGTTGTAATTGCCGGTGCCAGGATAATACGGGAATTGATGTGTGCTGATATAGAGTACAGACGGATCTTCTTCAAAGATGTGCTGTGTGCCGTTGCCATGGTGTACATCCCAGTCAACAATAGCGATCTTGTCCATGCCGTGTTGTTGTTGCAAGTAGCGCGCGAGGATTGCAATGTTATTAAACAGGCAAAAGCCAAGTGCCATGCCATTCTCAGCATGGTGACCCGGTGGCCGCAGTAAAGCAAAACCGTTATCAATCGTACCCGCTACCATGTCATCCGCGAGTTGCAGGGCGCTGCCCGCCGCGAGCAGGGCAATATCATATGATTCAAGACTGACACTCACGTCCATAGAGTCGAGGAATGAGTTGCCTGAACGACAGACTTCCTCGGCACGCTGTAAATATTTTCGATCATGAATTGTGAGTATCTGCTCGATAGCAGCAGGTCTTGCTTGTAGTTGTTGCAAGCATGGGAACCAGTCCTGTTGTTCAAGGTAATTTGTGGTGACTGCGATTCGTTCCCGGCACTCCGGGTGTCCGGGGCCGGTATCATGATCCATGAATCGCGTGTCTGATAAAAAGCCTGTTTTCATGCCTTGGGTTTTGCCATGTTAAATATTTTGTGATTGGTTATTATACGCCATCCTGTTTATTTGATGTTGTTTTACCCTATGTGTTCAAAACAAGTTGCACCTTACGGATCATGGAAGTCACCAATAACGCCAGACATCATGCTTGGTTCCAGCGTTGGGCTTGGCGAAATTCAATATTGTAATGGAGACCTGTACTGGATAGAGATGCGTCCCGAGGAAGCCGGGCGCTATGTCATCGTAAAACAGGACGGTACAGGCATCCGCCGTGATGTTATTGACAAGCACTACAATGCCAGAACAAGAGTGCATGAATACGGCGGTGCTTCCTACCTGGTTACTGAAGCAGGTATTTTCTTTTGCAACTTTGCAGACCAGGCCCTGTATTGCCTGGACCATGCCGGGACCTGCAAGCAATTGACGCATAACAGCGCCTGCCGCTATGCCGATATGGTTTATGATCGTACCCATGCACGCCTGGTATGCGTCAGGGAAGAACACCGGGAACAAGCTGGCGAGGTGATCAATACAATAGTGGGCATAGATCTCGCAACAGGTGCCGAAACCATACTGGTAAGTGGCGAGGACTTTTATTCATACCCCAGGATTAGTCCTGATGGTAAGCAACTCTGCTGGGTTGCCTGGACACATCCGAATATGCCCTGGGACACCACTACGCTTTGGCTGGCTGATATTCAACCTGACGGTTCTCTGGCTGATGCAATTGTCGTTGCTGGCGGTAAGGATGAATCAGTTACCCAACCTTCATGGTCACCTGCGGGGACTCTTTATTTTGTTTCTGACAGGAACAACTGGTGGAACCTGTACCGACTGGATCTCGATCAGGTTGTTTGTGTTTTCCCGTTGGACGCCGAATTTGCTGTGCCACAGTGGTCTTTTGGGGAGCAGAACTTTGATTTTATCAATAGCGAGCGTGTGCTCATGTGTTACTGGCAACATGGCCTGGCCAGACTTGTCACGGGCAATGTCTACACAGGCGGTATAGATCTGCTTGAACTGCCATTTACTGATATTGAGTCTGTCGTCTGCAAGGGAGAGCAGGCCTGGTTTCTTGCTGCGTCGCCAGAGTCTTTTCCTGCCATTATTGGTATTGATCTGCCTACGACCGAGTATAAGGTGTTGCAACGTTCTAACTTGTTGTCTATCGACACGGGCTATTTGTCCAGCGGCGATTCGGTCAGTTTTGCTGTTTCTGATGCGACACAGGCGCATGCTTTTTTTTATGCACCGATAAACCGCGACTACGAGGCCCCGGAAGATGAAAAACCGCCACTGATTGTTATCAGTCATGGTGGTCCTACCGGCGCATCACATAATGGCCTGAAAATGGTGGTGCAGTTCTTTACCAGCCGTGGTTTTGCGGTTATCGACGTGAACTACGGAGGCAGTACCGGTTACGGGCGAGAATATCGTCAGCGCTTGCTGGGACAGTGGGGAATCACCGACGTTAATGATTGCTGTAAGGCGGCAGAGTATGCCGTCGCAAGGGGTTGGGTAGATGGCGGACGGCTGGCGATCAGGGGAGGGAGTGCAGGCGGTTTCACCACGCTGGCCGCGTTGGCATTTACCGACGTGTTCAAGGCTGGCGCCAGTCATTATGGTGTCAGTGACCTTGAAGCACTGGCACGTGATACCCATAAATTTGAATCGCGCTATCTTGATACGTTAATTGGCCCTTACCCTGAAGCGCGCGATATTTATCAACAACGCTCACCCATAAATTCGGTATCAGGGTTGTCCTGCCCGGTAATTTTCTTTCAGGGCCTTGAAGATAAAATTGTATTACCTAACCAGGCTGAAATGATGGTTGCTGCGTTAAAGGAAAAGGGCATTCCTGTTGCCTATATTGCATATGAAGGTGAGCAACATGGTTTTAGACAGGCAAAAAACATCAAGCGTACTTTACAGGCTGAATTAGACTTCTATTCACAAATTTTTGGCTTTGATTGTCCGGATGATGTTGATCCGGTTGTGCTGGAATAATAGATAGACAACTCGGTCTGATGACGATGCAGATTATGATCATTGATACATTCGACAGCGTCGATCGCAGCAAGATAATCCCTGGGTAATGCGTGTTCCATCGCACCACGTAACACGTGCTCCTTGTACCAGCTAAAAGGCTGGATTGCCGGTTCCACCCTCATGGAAATGTAAGTCAATGCTTCAATCCTGCCGCCACGTGTAGGTGCTACCTCGACAATGCATTCCTCGTAGCCGATACCAAGACTTTCACATCTATCCAGCACCGGTTTTTCGTCGGGATTTATTTCAAATAGTACGCCATGGACTACGTGTTGGTTGTTGCCGGTAAATAATGCATTACACTTTGCCGAATTATCTTTTTCGCTGGCATGATGAAAAAAGAGCTGGTGTTGGCGCAAAGTGGCGATATCAATTTTTTTTGCAGAGGGTGTTCTGGCGCACAAACGCGCTGTCGACATATTTGAACCGTAGGAAAAGTAATACACTGATTCCTTCAGTTCTCTATGCGAGGCATGGTATTCAGGGATCGAGGTTCTGGATGACAGCCGTCGTGTATTCGCTGGTGTTGGCGGTGCCTTTCAGGTCCCCGGTGCGTGTTTCAGGTTTTGCCATGCAGCGCTTGATGGAATCACGCAGGCGATCGCCAAGCGGTTTTTCGCCAACGTGATCCAGCATCATGGCAGAAGCCAGTAATAGTGCAGTGGGGTTGGCAATGCCTTTGCCCGCAATGTCAGGCGCTGTGCCATGTACGGCTTCAAAAATGGCTGCATCTTTTCCAATATTACCACCTGGTGCCAGTCCCAATCCGCCAATCAGGCCGGCAATTTCGTCAGACAGGATATCGCCGAACATATTGGTCGTAAGTATCATGTCAAATTGGGAAGGATTGGTGACGAGTTGCATGGCCGTATTATCAACAATGCGGTCTTCAATAATTAATTTGCCCTCGTACTCCTTGCTAACGTCGCGCGCAGTTTCAAGAAACAGACCGGTCAATTTTTTTAATATGTTGGCCTTATGCACAATAGTGACTTTCTCACGACCGTTCTTGATGGCGTAATCAAAGGTAAATTTTGCTATACGGCGACAACCTGACCGCGTAATGATGCCAGAAGCTTCCGCGACGGCCCTGGGATCATCATCAATGGGTATAAAATGTTCGACGCCGACATATAGTCCCTCGGTGTTTTCACGAACCAGCACAATATCTATATTGTCATAGGCACGACGCGTGTGTAGATAGGACACTGCCGGGCGAATATTTGCATAAAGCTTGAATTCTTCCCTTAGACGCACATTGGCTGATCGGAAGCCCTGGCCAATGGGTGTCTCTAGTGGCGCTTTTAAAGCCAGTCGAGTTTGTCGAATATTATCCAGCATTGGCTGTGGCAAGGGATCACCACTTTCTTCAACAGCGCACATGCCTGCCTTGAAATGTTGCCAGTCAAATTTAGCGCCAAGGGCTTCCAGTATTGCGAGTGTTGATTCAAGTATCTCGGGACCAATGCCGTCACCTTCAATCAACGTTGCAGGTGTGTTCTTAATAGTGTCTCTCCCCTAAAGAGTGAACGTACTTAATTATGAAAATAATACCAGCGGAAATGATTACATATTGTGCAATGGTGGGGAAGGTTGATTTTTTGCTTCAACCGTACGTGTATCGACTTTGTTGTTGACGGGCGGGGCGATCAGATCATTGAGAATCTCGGCCGTTTCCTGCAATAAGATATCCAATGGTTCTTCCTCTTCATCTATCGCGCCGTCATTTTCCGCCTCGAGTTCATCATCAGTAAGTGGAGGTAAACCTTTAGCCGCACGCATGGCGTTCTGGATTTCTTTTTTTGCAGTCACAAGTTTTTTACGTTCCTGTTTGCGCTTGCTTTCGAGCAGTGAGATCTCGGTTTTTGTACTGGCTTCCCGCTTCAGTTCAATATCTTCAATGAGCAACTGGAATAGTTCATCGTTCTGAATACGTTTTTTATGTTCCTCGAGTGCTAATTCAAAAATATCAATTGGTGCGCTGGCAGGGTAATATCTCGCTGGTTTGACCTTGTCCCATGGTAGCGCGTTTTCATAGGCACGTTCGCCCTGCGCTTCGGAATCAATCACAGTAGGAAATATGATGTCAGGCACCACGCCCTTGTATTGGTTGCTGCCACCGCTGACACGGAAAAACTGGGCAATGGTAGTTTTTAAACGGCCATGGTCGTCACTGCTGTCCTTAATAAAACGGTTTAGATCAATGACATTCTGCACGGTGCCCTTGCCAAAAGTAGGTTCCCCAATGATGATACCGCGTCGATAATCCTGTATGGCACCGGCAAAAATTTCGGAAGCAGAAGCACTGTCACCATCGACCAGAACAGCAAGAGGCCCGGGATAAACAATACCCGGTTCCGGGTCATAGTTAATATCAACCCTCCCTGATGCATCTTTGGTTTGTACAACTGGTCCCCTGTCGATAAACAGGCCAGTCAATTCAAGTGCCTCTGAAAGTGAGCCGCCACCGTTACCGCGTAAATCAATAATAAGGCCGTCTATGCCTTCAACCTGCATGTTCTTGATCAATCTTCTAACATCACGCGATGTACTCTTGTAATTTTTATCGCCCTCGGCCTGGGCGGCAAAATCAATGTAGAAGGTGGGTAAATCGATCACACCAATCCTCGATTTACTCTCTGGTAGTTCAATTATCTGTGAACTCGCATCCTGTTCTTCCAGCCTAATCTTGTCTCTGGTCAGAGTAACGATCTTGGTAGGTCCTTCAACACCCGCACCTTTGGGTAGTAACTCGAGTTTGATCCTGGTGCCCTTGGGGCCGCGAATTAGATCAACAACGTCGTCCAGTCGCCAACCGATAACGTCAACCAACTCATCAGAACCCTGTTGGCCTACTGCAATAATTTTATCGTCTACCTTGATTTCACCGCTTAGCGCAGCCGGTCCACCCGTGATGACTTTGACAACCTGTGTGTAATCACTTTCGGCTCGTAAAACAGCTCCGATCCCTTCCAGTGAAAGACGCATGCTGATATCAAAGTTCTCCGACGTGCGCGGGGAGAAATAGGCGGTATGAGGTTCAACTGATGTAGTGTATGCATTGATGAAGGATTGAAACACATCGCTCGCATTAAGCTGAAACGTACTGTTACGTATCCTGGTGTAACGTTTATTGAGTGTATCCCTGATTTCTTCAGTTTCTTTACCTGCAAGCTTCAGATTGAGAAAATCATTCTTGACGCGTTTCCGCCAGATCTCATTCATTTCTTTTTTGTCAATGGCCCAGCCTGCCTCGCGTCGGTCAAATCGGTAAGTTTCATCCTTATCAAAAGTAAAATCCGAATTAAGCGTATCCAATGCGAAACTGATGCGTTCATCAACTCTTGTTCGATAACGTTTGAAAATATCGAAGGCAGGACCAAGGTTGGCATTCTCTATCGCGTCATCTATGCGATAACGGTATTTTTCAAATTCATCGACGTCAGCCTGCAGGAAATAAACCCTGTTCTGGTCAAGGTTTTCAAAATAATGATCGAATATAGAGGATGATAGCTGATCATCCAGCTGCATTTTCTTGTAGTGATACGTTGTTAGTATATGTGTTATGAGTTCACTGGCGCGTATGTGCTTGGTTTCAGGACTTAAATCAGCAAGCGCAACTTCCTGATATTCAGCGCGGCTCGCAGAACTGAAAATCAGTGCCAGTAGCAACAGGGGTATGAAAGATTTCTTCAACATATGTTTACAGTTATCCAAGGTGAGCAACTGGAAATCCAGTGCCTAGCATAATATTAGTAACAAAAGGCGGCAATTGTCCGGCTTAAGTTAATACCTACAGCGTTAGTTGCTGTAACTGTGGTTTTTGTTCTGGCTGAGCTGCTGTATTTGTCGGATTCTCGATGAAATTTCATCCGCCTTGCGTTTGTCACCGCCAAGGAAAGCAGGTGCTTCACGATAATAATCCATTAAATCATCAAGATAGACCACATTGTTAGGATCGAGTTTAACTGCGGACTGCAGATGGTCCCGCGTCTTCCTTGCAAAATCCATGGCCTTGAACCAGTTTACTGTCTGTGCGGCACGACCATAGCTTTTGGCGATTACATGATGGTATTCGGCATTATCGGGATCGGCAGCGATAGCATCCTTCAACAGTGCTATTACCTGTTGGTAATCTCCGGCCTCGTACATGGATCTGACTGTCTCGATTGGGGATAAGCCGTCGGTTGATGCCGCCAGGACATGCATGGCATTTAACAACGCTGCCACCAATACGAGTAATTTTATGAAAGATTTACAGGCCATCATGATCAAAAAAGTACGATCAGTCTATTGAATTTCCAGTAGTTCGATATCGAACAACAATGTCGAGTTAGGGCCTATAACGTTACCTGCACCGCGGCTGCCGTAAGCAAGATCAGATGGAACAGCTATTTGCCACTTGGCGCCCACTTTCATCAACTGCAGTGCTTCTTGCCAGCCCTGGATAACCCTGTTGACGCCCAATGCAGCTGGTTCACCCCGGGAATAAGAGCTATCGAACTCGGTACCGTCCAGCAGGGTACCCTTGTAATGGACAACAACCGTATCATCCGCCGTCGGGGAAGGTCCTTGACCTGCTGTTATGACCTTGTATTGCAGGCCACTATCCAGCTCTGTAACGCCTTCGCGATTCTTGTTATCAGCCAGGTATTGTTTGCCTTGTTGCAGATTGTTGTCGGCTTTCTGCGCACGTTGTTGTTGCTCTTGCTGCTGGTAAGCGGTCAATATTTGCTGCATTTCATCCATGTTCATGCGCAATTCCTTATCAGAAAGAATATCCTCTACGGCCTGCATAAATGCCGGTATATCCACATCGATATCCTGTCGGGTCACGGTCTGGCCGAAGAATACACCCATTGAATAACTCAGCTTCTGCTTATCGCTTCCAAGGCTGGTCTCTGCAATTGAACCAAGACTGGTTGTCAGCAGCGCCAGCGCTGCAATAGCGTTCAAAATCTTCATAAAGATCCTCAAATTTCAGGGATTCACAGCAGGATGGTTGTAAATATCAAACCTTAAGACCTCGGATTATACGCATAGTTGCGTCATTCAGCCATGCAAGATACCGATTCCAATGCATTTTTTAACATTTCAGCGCTTTTTTCTGCTGAATTGGCGTGCCCATCGGACAATATTCGGCGATATTTTCGTGCACCCGGCTGCGATTGGAACAGGCCGATTACGTGCCTTGACATGTTTTTTAGTCGTTCACCACGCCGGGTTTGTTCCAGCATGTAATCGCAATAGCGATTGAAAATCACCGTTCTGCTCGGGCATGGTGTGGCAGGGCCATACAGTTTCTGTTCCAATGTAGTCAGCCAATACGGGTTTTGGTAGGCAGCCCGTCCAATCATGACACCATCAACGTGATCCAGCGCGGCTTGTACCTGTTGTAACTCTGTCAGGCCACCGTTAAGCACGATATTCAACGCCGGGAAGTCCTGCTTGATTTTGTGGACGCGAGGATAGTTCAGCGGCGGGATTTCACGGTTTTCCTTCGGACTGAGTCCGGACAAGATGGCCTTGCGCGCATGGATGATAAATGTGTGGCAGCCGGCGTCAGCGATCCGGGAAATAAAGTCCGACAGGAAGGCATAATTGTCCTGGTCATCAATACCTATCCGGGTTTTCACGGTGACCGGTATGCTGACTTTATTGCCAATCGCTGCAACACAATCCGCTACCAGATCCGGATTTGACATCAGGCAGGCGCCAAACTGGCCGTTTTGTACCCGGTCGCTAGGACAACCAATATTCAGGTTAATCTCGTCATAACCCTCGTCTTCAGCCATAACTGCACAGCTGGCAAGCTGTTCGGGATTGCTGCCACCCAACTGGATGGCAACCGGATGTTCAATCTCGTTAAATTGCAGAAAGCGTTTTCGTTCGCCGTGGATGAGGGCACCAGTTGTGATCATCTCCGTGTACAGTAGGGCAGATGGCGTGAGCAAGCGCATCAGGTAACGGAAATGGCGATCACTGTGGTCCATCATCGGCGCAATACACAGTCGGTGTTGAAAAGGTATGGTCATTATTTGTCCACGTTATTCAGGATTTGACGCGTAAAGCTGGTACGCAAGTAAAACCCCCTTGGCAGCGTCACGTTGTTCGTCTCAGCCTGATTGTAATCAATGGTGTTAGCTGTTGCATTTGCAGCCTTTGGTCTGATTTGCAGATATTTGCCCATGCTTGATGTCACTTCCGCTATGTTTCCCATGCTGATCATGTCTGTGATTTCCCGCCAGTCTTCATGCAGTTGCTGTTCCTGTACGCGATCTGGTTTCCATAATATCGGATTGCCAATATGCCTGGCCCCAATAGCGATGCTGTTATCAGCTTCATAGGGTATCCATAACACATGCGCGAGCTTTGTTTTTACCAGCGATTGTTCCCACTCACCAAGGACGCCGCGTTCCAGTTGCACAACGCAAACATAAGTGGATTCCTTTGGCATACCATGCCGGTTCAGGGGAAGTGTCTTCAACTCGATGCCCAATCGGACGAAGTCCGGTTCAGGTCTTGATCCTGCAGTAGCACCCAGTTCCAGTTCAAGTAAATTTCCCAGCCAACCCTTGGCATGTTTTAAAGAGTCGGGAACTGGTAGGGCATGCTGTGTTGCCAGCTGTTGCAGACTTTTTCCAGTCAGATTATTGGCTCGATCAAGCAGTTCCTTTTCCGAGGCAGGAGCACTGACCATGATGAATACTTACTTGGACAGGGTTTCCACGATGGTGTTTTTAAGGCACTCAAATATAACCTTGTCATGAACGGGCTGGTCTTCCTTGGTGCGAATGTAAAATATGTCCTCGGCCCGTTCGCCCAACGTGGCAATCTTTGCACCTAGCAGTCTGACACCACAATGTGACATGGCCGTTCCTATCCGTGATAACACACCGGGTCTGTCTATCGTTAATACTTCCATGATCGTTCGATTATTCTTTTCATCCTGGTTGAAAATAACCTGTGTAGGAATATCGAAACTCCTTAATTGCCTTCTCTCTACGAAATTGGTCAATTTAGGCTGCTCATCGCTGTTTAACAAGGCGGTTTCAATTCGCTCGCGTATTTCGTGCTGTCTCTCGCGTCCACGCACCATGCTATTGTCGTCCTCGAGCACCACGTAGGTATCCAGGGTGAAGTCTTTTTTGCTGAGGATGATTTTGGCATCAACTACACTCAGTCCCAACTGCTCAATCACCTTGGTTGTGGAAGCAAAAATATGGTCGCGATTTTTGAGGTAAACGAATATCAGCGTGCCACCGCGGCCTGAAGAGTTCTTTACCATGACCAGTGGTCTGCTCTTGTTCCTGTGTTTAATAATGCCATCGACATGCCAGACGATCTCTTCCTTGTCATGGCGCAGAAAGTATTCCTGTGGGAAGGTTTTCCACACATCATTAATCAGTTCTTCTTTCAGCCCCTTATCCTGTAGCAGGGTTAGCGCTTCTTCTTTGACATCTTTAAGGCGTGCGTTCTTGAATACCGGCGCCTCGTTGCCACGCCTCAGTTCACGGCTTGTCCTGCGGTAGAGTTTGGTTAACAGCGTTCCTTTCCAGCTATTCCAGAGTTCCGGGTTGGTTGCACAAATGTCAGCGATAGTGAGTACATGCAGATAATTCAAATGCATTTCATCGCGAACCGTACGGGCAAATTTACTGATGACTTCCGGATCGTCCAGGTCCTCGCGTTGCGCTGTACGCGACATTAACAAGTGATTATCAACCAGCCATCCCACCAGTTTGGCATCAAAGTCGCTCAGTGAATGTCGTTTGCAAAAATCAATGGCGTCCTTGGCACCCAGTTTTGAGTGATCGCCACCACGACCCTTGGCGATGTCGTGGAACAGGCCAGCCAGATACAGTAATTCTCTTTTGGGTAGTTTTTTAGTAACGATCTCATGACATAACGGGAATGTTTCTCCCGCTTCCTTAAGGCCAAGGCGCCGCATGTTTTGAATGACCTTCAGCGTATGTTCATCAACAGTGTAAATATGAAACATGTCAAACTGCATCAGGCCTTCGATACGTGCGAATTCGGGTAGATATGCACCCAGTACGCCGTAACGGTGCATCTGCCTTAGTTTATGTCCTACCAGGTTAGGTTGCTTGATGATTTCCATGAACAGGCTGCGATTGCGTATGTCCTGCCGGTATCGACTCTTGATTAGATACAGGTGGTCACGGACCGCGCGAATTGTGCTGGCACGTACACCCTTTATCCTGGGATCCTGCTGCATGACCAGGAACAGTTCCAGTAATGCGAATGGCTGCTTCAGGAAAACATTTTTATTTTTTATTTCTATGTAATCGTTACGTTTCTGGAAGCGCGGATTGATCGAGACTATTTTTTCCCTGCGCTTACTGTACAGGATGTCTTCTTCGAAATGTTGTAACAACATTTCATTCAAGCGACTGATATCACGGATGGTAATGAAAAAGCGCTTCATAAACGCTTCGATGCCGGTATTCGCTTCACCGACAAACCCCAGTTGCTCCGCCACGTTACGTTGATATTCGAATAACAGGCGGTCCTCGCGGCGATTGTTCAGCATGTGTAAAGCAAAACGGATACGCCAGATGAAATTTCTGCCATTTACCAGCAGTTTGAATTCGTCGGCCGTCAGGAAACGCTTCTTGACCAGGGTTTTTATATCGATGGTATTGAAGTGGCGCAAGATCACCCAGCCAATCATCTGTATATCCCTGAGACCGCCGGGCGACTCCTTTACATTGGGTTCAAGTTTGTGAGCAGAGTCACTGTATTTTTCATGACGCTCCTGTTGCTCTGCCAGTTTACCGGCAAAAAATTTACGGGTTGGCCATATCTTGGCAGGAGATATCGCTTTCAACATGGCGTCGTGTAATTCACGACTACCGCACAGGAATCTCGACTCCATGACATTGGTAATAACGGTGATATCTTTTTTTGATTCCTGCTTGCACTCCTTGACGGTTCTCACGCTGTGGCCAACTTCAAGGCCGAAATCCCAAAGAAAAACCAGGAACTGCTCCAGTTGTTTTTTTTCTTCCTTACCAGTGCGCGGCTTCTCCAGAATCATCAAGTCGATATCAGAATTGAGGATTAATTCCTTCCTGCCATAACCACCAACGGCCACGAGGCAAAACCGGTCTGACTTGATGAAAATTTTCCATGCCTCTGACAGTAATCGGTCAACCAGCCATACCTGTTTCTCGACAATCGATTCGATATCTTCATTAGCCTTGAACAGGGTGATCAGGTAGTCATAGCCTGACTGCAGGCTCTGTTTGAAAACCGGCAGGGGATTGCCTGCCTCTTTCAGGGCACGGCGGAATTCCGTCTTGTTAAATAGTAAATTGGTCGCGGGCTGTGTCACAGTAAGCTATTGGAAATGTTCATCCGGACGCTGGGTAAGCACCTCGTAACCGGTATCTGTCACAAGCACGGTATGTTCCCATTGTGCAGACAGGCTACGGTCCCGGGTTACGACTGTCCACTCGTCGGGCAGCAATTTTACATGCCGCTTACCAAGGTTAATCATGGGTTCGATCGTAAATGTCATACCCTGTTCGAGTTTGATGCCTGTGTTTGGTTTGCCATAGTGTAATACCTGGGGATCCTCATGAAATTCCTTGCCTATGCCGTGGCCACAATATTCCCTGACCACGGAGCAATTGTTCGTTTCAGCCAATTGCTGAATCGCTGCGCCGATATCTCCTAGTGAAACACCAGGTTGCACCAGTTTGATGCCTGCTGTCATGCAATCGTACGTCAAATCGACCAGGCGCCTGGCCCTGACCGAAGGGGTACCAACAAAGAACATTTTACTGGTATCGCCATGATAGCCTTCCTTTATGACAGTGATATCAATATTAATAATGTCACCTTCTTTCAGCTTTTTGTCTCCTGGTATGCCGTGGCATACCACGTGATTGACCGATGTACAGATTGATTTCGGAAAGCCGCGGTAATTCAACGGGGCAGGCACGGCCTGCTGTTCATTGACAATGTATTCATGACATAGCCTGTCCAGTTCTCCGGTACTGACGCCGGCCTGGACGTGGGGCGCGATCATCTCCAGGACCTCGGCCGCCAGACGACCTGCAACGCGCATTTTTTCAATCTCTTCTGCTGATTTTATGCTAATTGGCATAAGGGCTTGTCTGGGCTACAAAAATGTGGGAACGACTATTTGTTGTAATAATTTTTCTATGGTATAAAGCGCACGCGTTTTACGCAAATACACTTTAATTTTACTGTCACACGCACGCTTAAACCTTGTATGGGGTGCCCGAATGGGTTGGTACAAGGGGAGTGCGGAGGCTTAACCCTAACAGGAGAACATCTATGTCGAATATCACCATGCGTGATATGTTGGAAGCTGGCGTTCATTTTGGACATCAGACACGCTACTGGAATCCCAACATGGCGCCATACCTATTTGGCCAGCGCAACAAAATCCACATAATTAATCTCGAGAAAACCCTCCCATTGTACGAGGATGCGATTAATTTTCTCGGTAAAATGGCCGCCAAAAAGGGCAATATTCTGTTTGTCGGCACCAAGCGCTCCGCACAATCCATCATCGCCGAGGAAGCATGTCGCTGTGGCATGCCATTTGTAAACAAGCGCTGGCTGGGTGGATTGTTGACCAATTTTAAAACGGTAAAGCAATCGATTAATCGCTTGAAAGAACTGGAAGCAATGCAAACCGACGGCAGCCTCGAAAAGCTCAGCAAGAAAGAAGCGCTGATGTTAACCCGTGAACTCGAGAAGCTCGAGTCCAGCCTGTCTGGCATCAAGGACATGAAAGGTATTCCCGATGTGTTGTTCATCATTGATGTTGGTTATGAAAACATCGCCGTCAGCGAGGCAGTGAAGCTGGGTATTCCTGTTGTAGGTATTGTGGACAGTAACAACAGCCCGAAAAATGTCGACTACATAATCCCGGGTAACGACGATGCGATTCGGTCAATTCGTCTGTATGCGAAAGGTGTGGCCGATGCAATTCTGGAAAGCAAGCAGTCGATAGCCCACATTGGTGATGACGAAGGCAGTGATGAACTGATCGAGATCGACGAATCAGGCGCGCCTGTTGACAGTGATGCTGGCGATAAACCAAAGGTCACCAAGAAGGCAACCAAGAAAAAAGCAGCGGTAAAAGCTGATAGCGCAGAAGCCGAAGCTGCGGAAGACAGTGCCGCCAAGAAGAAGACTGCCAAGAAGAAGACTGCCAAGAAAAAAACGGCCAAGAAGAAGGTCAGCAAACAGTCTGCGGCAGTTGATAAAAGTAACGAAGACTAATCTGGTTTAGGAAAAGAAAGAGGTATTAACAATGGCAATTACTGCTTCCCTTGTTAAAGAATTACGAGAGCGAACCGGTGCCGGTATGATGGATTGTAAAAAAGCACTACAAGACGCAAATGGTGACATTGATGTTGCCATTGAGGAAATGCGTAAATCAGGTGCTGCCAAGGCCGCTAAAAAAGCGGGCAGGGTAGCTGCTGAAGGTGTAATCAGGATTCAACAGGATGGTCAGGACATCATTATTGTTGAAATAAATTGTGAAACTGACTTTGTGGCCAAGGATGAGAACTTCATCGCATTTGCTGACAAGGTCATCAAGGCGCTGCAGGAAAACTCACCTGCTGATGTAGATGCACTCATGGCGAGCGAGATTGACGGTCAAAGCCTGGAAGAGGCGCTACAACAGCTGATTGCCAAGATCGGCGAGAAAGTAACCGTACGCCGTTTCCAGAAGCATACATTGCCAAATACGATTGGCTCGTACCAACATGGCACTCGTATTGGTGTCGTTGTTGATCTGCACGGTGGTGATACGGACATGGCTAAAGATATTGCCATGCACATTGCGGCCAGCAAACCGATTTGTGTCAGTGAAGACCAGGTTCCCCAGGACGTGCTCGACAAGGAAAAGGAAATTTTCTCGGCCCAGGCTGCTGAAAGCGGCAAGCCGGCGGATATTGTCGAGAAAATGGTTACCGGTCGGATAAACAAATTTCTCAAGGAAATCACCCTGCTTGGCCAACCATTCGTCAAAGATCCCGACCAGACTGTCGCCAAGTTATTGAAAACAGCAAATGCGGAAGTCACTTCTTTTATACGCTACGAGGTTGGCGAGGGTATTGAAAAGAAAGTTGATAATTTCGCCGAAGAAGTGATGGCACAGGCGAAAGGAGAATAACCTTGTCTGACCCGTCCAACAATCTTCAGTACAGGCGGGTTCTAATAAAGCTCAGCGGTGAGGCCCTGATGGGGGCGGAACCTTATGGAATAGACCCGGAAGTCATCGGGCGTCTGGCTTCAGAAATATCGGATTTACGCAAACACGGTGCAGAAATAGGCATCGTCATTGGCGGCGGGAATATCTTTCGTGGCGCTGGTCTGGCGGCTGGCGGCATCGACCGCGTTACCGCCGATCATATGGGAATGATGGCCACGATTATGAATGCATTGGCGATGCAGGATGCACTTGAACGAATTGGCATTCACGCTCGTGTCATGTCAGCCATCAAGATAAACCAGATTTGTGAGGATTATATCCGTCGTCGTGCTGTCAGACATCTTGAGAAAGGTCGTGTGGTTATCCTTGCTGCAGGTACGGGCAATCCTTTCTTTACAACAGATTCTGCAGCCAGCCTGAGAGCGGTTGAGATAGGTGCTGAATTACTTATTAAGGCAACGAAGGTTGATGGTGTTTACTCTGCCGACCCGGTCAAGGATAAATCAGCAAAAAGGTTCGAGACGCTCGGTTACGATGAAGTGATTGAGCGAAAGCTGGGTGTGATGGATACAACGGCCGTGGTACTGTGTAGAGATAATCACATGCCATTACGAGTACTTGATATGACAAAACCAGGCTCGCTACTCAAGGCTGCCAAAGGTGAAGACGAGGGCACACTGGTAAGTTGAAGGTAATTCAGGAGCATTGTCATGATTGACGATATTATAAAAGATGCGAAAGGCCGAATGCAGAAAAGTATTGAGGCACTGGGTTCTGAAATGGCAAAAATAAGAACAGGTCGAGCACATCCAAGTTTGCTTGAACATGTCAGCGTGAGTTACTACGGTTCCGATACACCCCTTAACCAGTTGGCCAACGTCAACGTAGTTGATGCCCGCACCCTGGGTATTGTTGCCTACGACAAGAGCAGTATTCCGGAAATCGAAAAGGCAATTATGAATGCCAACCTTGGCCTCAACCCGGTTACCGCGGGAGAAGTGATACGCGTACCGTTGCCACCGCTTACCGAAGAACGCCGCAAGGAACTGATTAAAGTTGTAAAGAACGAGGCAGAAAAGGCCCGCATTGCCGTGCGTAATATCAGGCGTGATGCAATCACTTCATGCAAGGAACTGCTAAAGGAAAAGATGATTACCGAGGATGAAGTGCACAAGGCCGAGGATAATATCCAGAAACTGACGGACGAGCAGGTTGCCGTCATCGACAGGAATCTCGAAAATAAAGAAGCAGAAATGCTTGAAGTTTAGTGTTATAGAAAGGCGTATACATTATATATAGGCCAACACCATGAGCCAGAAGGAAAGCATCCCTGCCCATATAGCGATTATCATGGATGGTAATGGTCGCTGGGCCAAACAACGTGGCTTGCCCCGCATCGCTGGACACAGGGCGGGTTTGAAAACATTACGTAAACTCGTTGAGCATGCTGCCAGTATCGAGCTTAATGCCATGACGGTTTATGCATTCAGCAAGGAAAACTGGCAGCGTCCCGAACAGGAAGTCAGCATGCTAATGGAACTGTTCATGACCACCCTGCAATCCGAAATCGTCGAGTTACACAAGAACAACGTGCGCCTGCAACTCATCGGCGAGAGAACTGCTTTTTCTGAAAAATTGCAGGAAGCCATGGTCAATGCAGAAAAGCTCACGGCCGAAAATAACGGTTTGCAATTAAACGTTGCCATTAATTACAGCGGTCGCTGGGATATCGTGCAGGCCTGCCAGGCGTTGTTGCTGGCCGACAATTTTGACGGGACACTGAGCGAAGCGGATATTGAGCGATATCTATGTTTGCGAAGCTTGCCTGAGCCGGACTTATTTATCCGAACCGGTGGAGAGCAGCGAATTAGTAATTACCTGTTATGGCAGCTTGCATACACCGAGCTTTATTTTACCGATGCCCTGTGGCCAGATTTCGGTGCAGCGCAACTTGATGACGCTATTCTCTGGTATCAAAACAGGGAAAGACGGTTTGGCAAGATCTCGGAGCAAATCAAGAAGAATCAGAGCGTCTGATATGTTGCGGGACAGGATACTCACTGCCCTGGTCTTGATCCCCGTATTTCTTCTGGCTGTGCTATGGCCGGATGCAAGCTTGCTGGCGATATTGATGGTCATTGTCACCGCTCTTGCCGCCTATGAATGGGCCAGAATGATCAGGCCTTCTACCGCCTTTTCCCTGGGTTACAGTTGTATCACCTGTGTGTGTGTTCTTGCGGTCTACCTGTTACAGAACCAGGCTGTCTATTTGATCCTGATGTCCCTGGCAGTTGTGTTCTGGTGCGTTGCACTGGTTGTGATCATTGGTTACCAGCAGGAAAAAATACTATTACCAGATTCACGGGGCCTGATGATGGTGTTAGGCCAGTTTCTGCTGGTAACAACGTGGTCCAGTCTGTTTTATCTGAAAGATGCATTATCAACCAACGGTTTTCTGCTGTTGCTTCTGCTTTTTATCATCTGGTCCGCAGACAGCGGCGCCTATTTCATTGGTCGTAAATGGGGAAAGCGACGACTGGCGAGCAGGGTTAGTCCGGGCAAAACCTGGGAAGGTACTATTGCAGGATTACTGTGTGGACTTGCCGTCGGGTTAATTTATATTATGGTTTCTGATGCAGGTGCGGGGCATTTTTTGATGATTATGACGGTGACAATACTGGCAACCGTATTCTCGGTTATTGGTGACCTGTTCGAGAGTATAATCAAACGCAATGCCAGGGTTAAAGATAGCGGCCAGTTATTACCCGGGCATGGTGGTGCGCTTGACAGGATTGATAGCCTGCTGGCTGCAGGGCCGGTATTTGTACTGACGTTTATTGTTTTTGGAAGTGTAGCTTGAAGAATATCACTGTACTGGGTTCGACTGGCAGCATTGGTGTCAATACACTGGATGTGATTGAGCGTCATCCTGATAAGTACATGGTTACAGCGTTGACAGCAAACACCAATGTGCAGTTGTTCGCTGAACAATGTATCAGGCATAAGCCTGAATATGCCGTCATGGTGGATGAAAACGCGGCAACTGAACTGGAACGACAGTTGCACAACGATGCACCTGATGTATGTATCCGCGCCGGTGCTGATGCACTATGCGAGGTTGCCAGTCTTGACCAGGTTGACCAGGTTATGGCGGCCATTGTCGGTGCTGCCGGCCTGCTACCGACCCTCGCCGCAGCTAAAACCGGAAAGCGGGTATTGCTTGCCAACAAGGAAGCGCTGGTTATGTCAGGGCAGGTATTTATGGATACCGTGCTTGAAAACAATGCCGAATTGTTACCCATTGATAGTGAGCACAATGCTATTTTTCAGTGTATGCCATCCAATTTTGCTGATGGCCTTGAAACGGCCGGAGTACAACAAATCTTATTGACCGCTTCTGGTGGTCCATTCCGGACAGCACCGCTTTCCAGCCTCGCTACAATGACACCGGAGCAGGCGGTGAATCATCCTAACTGGGTTATGGGCAGAAAAATATCCGTTGATTCGGCGACCATGATGAATAAAGGGCTGGAAGTGATCGAGGCTTGCTGGCTATTTCATACTACACCTGCATCGATCCAGGTTGTTATCCACCCGCAAAGCGTCATTCATTCCCTGGTTAAATATAACGATGGGTCAGTGCTGGCACAGTTGGGTAACCCGGACATGCGTACACCGATTGCCTATGGGATGAGTTGGCCGGAACGCATCGATGCCGGCGTCGACGCACTTGATTTATTTGACGTTGCCAGGCTTGAATTTGAACAGCCGGACGAGCAGCGCTTTCCCTGTTTACGTCTTGCCCGTGAAGCAATGCAGGCTGGTGGCACCAGTAGCGCCATACTTAACGCAGCAAATGAAATAGCGGTGAGTGAATTTCTGGAAGGACGTATTCGTTTTACAGATATCGCAATCGTCATTGAACGGGCCCTGGGTGATTTGACCGCCAACAATGCAGATTCGATAGAGGTGATCCTGCAAGACGATCAACGTGCCCGTGATTATTCATTACAAGCAATTGGTGAATTGGCAGCATGATCGACATAGTCCAGTCTGTATTGGCGTTTATAGTCGCGCTAGGCGTGTTGATTACTTTTCATGAATTTGGTCACTACTGGGTAGCGAGAAAGTGTGACGTCAAGATTTTGCGCTTTTCGATCGGGTTCGGTCGTCCCATTTTTAAACGTGTGTTTGGCCCTGATAAAACAGAGTTTGTTATTGCCGCCCTGCCTCTGGGTGGCTACGTCAAGATGCTTGATGCTCGAGAGGTTGAAGTAAAGCCTGAAGAGCAATCGCGGGAATTTAACCAGAAACAGTTGTGGCAGAGGTTTTCCATCGTTGCGGCAGGACCGGTGTTTAATTTTATCTTTGCCATTATTGCCTATGCCATGATTTATATGATTGGCGTGGACGGATTGAAACCGATTATCGGGGAAGTTGAACAGGGCTCGATCAGTGCCGAGGCAGGATTGCGAGAAGGGCATGAGATCGTCGCTGTAGAACAGATCAAAACACCTACGTGGACAGCTGTAATAGACAGGCTGGTCAACCACACGGTAAGTGCTGAACAGGTTAACCTTGATATTATTGATCAATCGGGTGGCATACAAACTATCGCCCTGGATATGTCAAGGATATCGATTGACGAAATGGCCGAGGGGAAACTGTTGAAATCACTGGGTTTGAATGTAGTGGAATTACAGTTACCTCCTGTTATTGGTGAAATCCTATCCGACGGTGCGGCGGAGCGCGCTGGATTCGTTGCCATGGACGAGATTATCTCGGTTAATGAAACGGAAGTAGAATCATGGAGTGCATGGGTTGAGGTGATCCGTGATAACCCGGAACAATCATTAAATGTAGAGGTGTTACGTGATGGTAGTAGCGTGTCGTTAATACTCGTTCCTGAAATGTCGGTAGTCGAAGGCAACAATGTCGGGCGTATCGGCGCAGTTGCACACAAGCCAGATGGTTTTTTTGATAGTTACTTTACGCTTGAATCCTATGCACTTACGACTTCTGTGCTGAAAGCCGTGGTGAAAACCTGGGATATGTCGCTGCTGACGCTAAAAGTGCTTGGCAAAATGCTGGTAGGAGAGGCGTCGGTAAAAAACCTGAGTGGCCCTATCAGTATTGCCCAGTATGCTGGCCAGACGGCAGGTATTGGTCTTATTGCTTTTCTGGGTTTTATGGCCATTATCAGTGTCAGTTTGGGCGTATTAAACCTGTTGCCAGTACCGCTACTCGATGGTGGTCATTTAGTCTATTACATTATAGAGTTGGTAATTGGTAAGCCGGTGTCAGAATCGGTCCAGATATGGGGGCAACAGTTTGGCCTGGTCGTATTGTTAAGCTTGATGAGTGTGGCGTTCTATAACGATTTGGTTCGACTGTTTGGATAAATAAAAATCATAACAATCAAATAGATGCCTATCTATCTTAATAAAATTATTTATCTTCTCATCCTGGTTTTTACCTTGCTTTCAGGTACGCTTTATGCCGCAGAAGAATTTATTATCGAGGACATCAGGGTAGAGGGGCTGGATCGTATAACGCCCGGAACGGTATTTAACTATTTACCCATGCAGGTTGGAGACAAGTTTGATGACTCTCGATCTGCAGAAGCCGTACGCGCCCTGTTCAGAACCGGTTTTTTTGATGATGTCAGGCTTGAGCGTGACGGTGATGTGCTTGTCTTTCGCTTCAAGGAAAGACCGGCCATCGGCTCCATATCTTTCACCGGTAACGAGGACATTGAAACGGACGACCTGATCGAGAACCTCAGGCAAATTGGCTTTGCCGAGGGGCGTGTGTTCGTACAGTCTCAGCTGGACCAGGTTGAGCAGGAATTGCGTCGCCAGTATTTTTCCATGGGCAAGTACGCGATGCGGATTGAATCGACCGTGTCCGAACTGAGCAATAACCGCATAGGTATTGCGATTGATATTTCTGAGGGTGTTGCCGCGAAGATTAAGAATATCAATGTAGTCGGCAATACTGTCTTTGAAGAGGATGACTTGCTTGATCAGTTCAAACTTAGTACACCGACACTGTTGTCTTTTTTTACCAAGAATGATCAATACTCCAAGCAAAAGCTTTCTGGCGATCTTGAAACGCTGCGATCCTACTATCTGGATGAAGGCTATCTCAGTTTTAATATTGATTCGACCCAGGTAACAATTACGCCAGATAAAAAAGATATATATATAACGATAAATATTTCCGAGGGTGAACAATACACGGTAACAGAGGTAAAGCTTGGCGGCGATCTCATTCTTGCCGAAACGGACTTATTTGAACTAGTCCAGATAGAAGCAGGTGAATTGTTTTCACGAAAAAAGGTTACCGAAAGCAGTAAAAGTCTGACGGAGAGACTTGGCCAGGAAGGCTATTCATTTGCCAATGTGAATTCGATCCCTGATATAGACCATGAGGCAAAGACAGTTGCACTGACGTTTTTTGTCGATCCTGGCAAACGTATTTATGTACAACGAATAAACTTTTCGGGTAATACCAAAACTCGTGATGAGGTGTTACGACGGGAAATGCGGCAACAGGAGCGTGCATGGATTTCAACAACGCAGGTTGAACGTGGAAAAATCCGGTTGCAGCAAACCGGTTTCTTTTCAGATGTAAATGTGGAAACCCCGTCTGTTCCTGGTACTACAGATCAGGTTGACGTGAACTACACGGTAGAAGAAGCGCCTGGCGGCCGACTCACTGCTGGCCTGGGTTTTTCACCGGCACAAGGACTTATATTTAACGTTGGTATAGCACAGGACAATTTTCTTGGCAGCGGTAAGCGTATCTCTTTCGATTTTAATAACAGCCAGGTAAATACACGCTACTCGATAGGCTACCTCGATCCCTATTTTACCATCGATGGGGTTTCTCTTGGTGGGGAGGTGTTTTTCCGCGAGATAGATGCCTTTGATGCCAACCTGTCCAGTTATTCCACCAAGGAATATGGCACGACAGCGACTTTTGGCTTCCCTATCAGCGAAACGAACAGAATTAACTCGGGTATTAACTACACGCGTACAGAACTGGATCTGCAACCCAACTCTGCACAGATCCTGCAGGATTTTGTTGATGACAACGGTACCGAGTATGACTTGCTTAAGTTAACTGCGGGATTTAGCTATAATTCATTGAATAAGGCGATATTACCTGATTCTGGATCCAGGCATAATATATCAGGTGTTATTACAACACCGTTCATTGGAGATTCACTGACTTATTACAAGGCTAACTACCAGGTTACCTGGTATAAGGACCTGTTTCTGGATTATATACTTAACCTGAGTGGGAACATTGGTTATGGCGACAGCTATGGTGATACTTCGAATTTGCCTTTTTTCGAAAACTTTTTTTCCGGCGGTCCGAGAACCGTAAGAGGCTTTGAAGAAAACACCCTTGGTCCCAGGGACCAGAATAACTTGCCACTGGGTGGTGACAGGCGGGTTACAGGTAGAGCAGAGTTAATCGTGCCGGTACCTTTCCTGGCAGATTACAAGAACTCGGTAAGGATTACAGGCTTTCTAGATGCAGGTAATGTTTTTGGCCCGGATGAGGACCTGGAGTTGAGTGAAATACGTTACTCAACCGGCCTGGGTGTATTGTATGTTTCGCCTTTTGGTGTGGTACAGGCGAGTTTTGCGGTGCCGCTTAATGAAAAACCGACGGATGAAGTGCAAAACTTCCAGTTTACATTCGGTCAGAATTTCTAGTTTTTTATGGAGTGAGTTTAATGAGAGTTTACAGTCGATTAGTTTTAATCATGCTATTGCTTGGTTTTGGCCAGGCAGCGAGTGCAGAAACCTACAAAATTGGTGCAGTTGATGCACTGAAGGTGCTGGAACAATCACCACAGGCTGAAGCTGCGAGGAAAATGATAGAAAAAGAGTTTGCACCCAGAGACAAAAAGCTGGTTGCAGAACAGAAAAAAATACGCGACCTTGAAGAGAAGATGAATAAGGATGGCGCGATTATGAGCGAACAGGAGCGGAGCAAACTCGAACGAGAGATTATCTCTGCCAAACGCGAACTAAAACGTAGCCAGGATGAGTTTCGTGAAGACCTTAACTTCCGTCGTAATGAAGAGTTTGCCAAGATACAGAAAAAAATTGCACAGGCAGTTCAGCAAATTGCAAAGGATGAACAATTTGATTTAATTCTTGACTCTGGCGTTGTTTTTGCCAGTAACAAGGTCAATATTACCAACCTGATCATTGAAAAGCTGAAGCAGGATACAGGCTCCTGATCAGCAAGCGACTAGGGATATGCCAGCGACTCTTGGCGAATTGGCTGAAATCTCCGGTGCAGAGCTGGTAGGGGATGCAGATTGTCAAATAGATAGCGTCAATACGCTACAGGATGCCACTGCTGGCGAAATTACTTTTCTGTCTAACAGGCACTACGCCAAGTATTTGGACACGACCAGGGCGACGGCTGTCATCCTGTCAAAAAGTGATAGTGAACAATGCCAGTCAAATATGCTGGTGCATGATGATCCCTATCTTGCGTACGCCAAAATCATTAATTTTCTTTACCCGCCGCCACCATTAACAGCAGGCATACATGAGACGGCGGTCATTGGCAAGCAATGCCAGTTGCCTGATGGTGTACAGGTTTGTGCAGGCGTTGTTATTGGTGACAATGTATCTATTGGCGAAGAATGTTATCTTGGCCCAGGTGTTGTTATCAAGAACAATGTAAGCATTGGACAAAATACACGCCTGCTAGGCAACAACACAATTTGCTCTGATGTTGTCATTGGTGTAGATACGATCATCCATCCCGGCGCCGTTATCGGTTCTGATGGTTTTGGTATGGCGAAAGATGGCGAGCGGTGGTTAAAAATACCCCAGATAGGCTCTGTCATTATTGGTGACCGTGTCGAGATAGGCGCGAGTACATCAATTGATAGAGGCGCTATTGGCGATACCATTATTGAAGATGGCGTAAGGCTGGATAACCAGATTCAGGTCGCTCATAACGTCGTCATTGGTGAGAATACAGCGATAGCAGGTTGTACCGGTATCGCTGGCAGTACAAAAATTGGAAAACGTTGTTTGATTGGCGGTCAGTGTGGTATTTCAGGACATCTTGAAATCTGTGACGACGTGATGATAACTGCCATGTCAGGGGTGCCTAATTCCATTACCAAGCCCGGTGTTTATTCGGCAGGTATACCCATTACAGACAACAGAACCTGGCGCAGGAATATGGCAAGGTTCAGGAATCTTGATGAAGTTATAAAAAAAATTAACAGGAAACTGGATTAAAGGTGGTAATCAGGTTATGAGCACAACATCGGATTTTGATATACAGAAAATCAGACAAATATTGCCTCACCGCTATCCATTTCTGCTGATAGACAAAGTGCTTGAAATCGATGTCGAAAAACGCATCAAGTGTGTTAAAAATATTACCATGAATGAGCCTTTTTTCCCCGGGCATTTCCCATCCAAACCGGTAATGCCAGGTGTATTAATCGTCGAATGTTTTGCACAGGCAGCAGCCCTGCTTGGCGCCAATGCCATAGAAGAAGGGCGAATCAGCGAAGACAGCTTGTTTTATCTGGTTGGCGTAGATAAAGCCCGTTTTCGAAAACCAACCGGACCTGGAGACCAATTGATAATCGAGGTCAGATTTATTACCGAGCGCAGGAATATATACAAATATGAAGCTACTGCGCATGTAGATGACAAGCTGGTAGCCGCTGCCGAACTATTGACCACAGTCATGGATTAAATCCATGATTGATGCAACTGCCCAGATACACTCCGGCGCCAGTATTGGCGACAATGTCAGCATCGGACCGTATTCCATTATTGGTGATAACGTGCAGATAGGTGCCGGAACCGTTATAGGCCCGCACGTTGTTATAAATGGCCCGACGACGATTGGCAATGACAATCATATCTACCAGTTTTGTTCAATAGGGGAAGATCCCCAGGATAAAAAGTTTCAGGGTGAGGCCGAGTCTATACTCCAGATAGGTAACGGCAACACCATCAGGGAATATGTTTCAATTAATCGTGGCACTGGTGATGGCGGCGGTAAAACAGTCATTGCAGATGATAACTGGGTCATGGCATATGTGCATATCGCCCATGATTGCCTGGTGGGCAGCCATAATATTTTTGCCAACAACGCTACACTGGCGGGACATGTCATTATTGATGACCATGCGATACTCGGTGGTTTTACCGGCGTGCATCAGTTTTGTAAGGTTGGCAGCTATAGTTTTGCCGCAATTTCATCAGTCATTGTCAAAGATGTCCCTCCCTTTGTACTGGTTTCCGGTAATACGGCCAAACCATCAGGGCTAAATCGTGAAGGGCTTAAACGACATGGCTTTGGTAGTGATAAAATCAATTTACTCAGAAAGGCCTATAAGATTATTTATCGTGACGGCCTGAAACTGAAAGATGCCCTGAAAGAACTTGAATTAATAGCCGCTGAATCTGATGAGGTGAAACTGCTTAGACAGTTCATCGCTTCTTCACAGCGAGGTATCGTGCGGTAGCCCGTTAAACATCTTGTTAAGACTATGTTGAAAATCGGTATGGTCGCAGGAGAAACTTCTGGCGACTTGCTGGGGGCCGGCCTAGTACGTGAGCTCGTTAAGCTGGATGGCGATATCGTACTGGAAGGTATTGGTGGCCAACAACTTATCAAGGCGGGAATGAAAAGTCTTTACCCAATGGACATGCTGTCTGTGATGGGTATAACAGAAGTGTTAGGCCGCTATCGTTCGCTGAAAGCAGCGCAAAATAGCGTGCGCGACCATTTTTTAAATAACCCGCCAGATGTTTTCATTGGAGTTGATGCACCTGATTTTAACCTGCCTATTGAATTGGTTCTGCGTCAGGCAGGCATACCTACAATTCATTATGTCAGTCCATCGGTCTGGGCATGGCGTGAGTACCGTATAAAAAAAATTAAACAAGCCGTTGATTTGATGCTGACATTGTTTCCTTTTGAAAATGCCATCTATGACAAATACCAGGTGCCCAGTAAATATGTCGGCCATCCGCTAGCAGACCGTCTCAAGAATGAAACAGACAGTAAAGCGGCAAGGGAGCAACTAAATGTTCAAACCGACAGTCAGGTCATAGCCGTACTGCCAGGAAGTCGAATGAACGAAATAAACACGGTAGGCCCTGTCTTGCTGGCGGCTGCCGTATCATTACACAAGTCTAATCCAGGGCTACGTTTTATCAGTGGTCTGGCTAATGAAAAAACGCTGCAACGATTTCGTGAGTTACAGGTGGACATTGATGGTCTACCGGAAATTGACTTGCATATTGGCAAGACCCATCAGGTCATGCTTGCAGCTGACTATATAATGCTTGCGTCCGGTACGGCAACGCTTGAAGCCATGTTACTTAATCGTCCCATGGTGGTGGCATACAGGTTATCCTGGTTGACGTATTACATTGTTAAGTCACTGGCAAAAATCCCTTACGCATCATTACCCAATATCCTGGCAAACAGGCAGCTGGTGCCGGAATGCTTACAACGGGATTGTACGGCAGGAAATATCGCGGCAGCAATGCTGGCAATAATTAACGATCCGGAACGAACAAGTGCGATGAAAAAAAGTTTCAGGGATTTATCTGCATCGCTGGCAGTCGATGCAGACCGTCATGCAGCCGAAGCCGTACTCGAATTGTTAAACAGTGCCAGTAATGCGTGATATTGATTCACTAATGCAATTTAGCTTGCTGGCAGGCGTTGACGAGGCAGGCAGAGGTCCGCTTGCCGGCCCGGTTGTTGCTGCCGCTGTTATTCTTGATAAACAGTATCTCATCAGCGGCTTACAGGATTCCAAGAAACTGACTGCACGAAAGCGGGAGCATCTGGCAAACCAAATCAAACAACATGCTCGTGCATGGGCATTAGGTCGTGCCGAACCAGAAGAAATAGACTCCATCAATATATTGCAGGCCAGCTTGCTTGCCATGCAGCGCGCAGTGCTGGCACTGCCGATAGAGCCCGAATTCGTAGTTGTCGATGGTATTCATGTGCCGACGCTTGCTTGTGCAACACGTGCGATTGTAAAAGGAGATAGCCTGGTCGCTGAAATCAGCGCGGCTTCCATCCTGGCCAAGGTAGAAAGAGATACTGAAATGCTGCAAATGGATAATCTCTATCCGGAATACGGTTTTGCATCCCACAAGGGATACCCAACCAGTCAGCATATGCAAAACCTTAACCGGCTTGGCGTTACACCGATACATAGACGCAGCTTTGCCCCGGTAGCAAAACTGTTGGCAGACACTGGTAAGCAGTCATGAGTTTCGTTCATCTGCATTTACATACGGAGTATTCTCTGGTTGATGGGCTGGTCAAAATACCCAGGCTTGCAGCCAGAAGTGCGATCATGGAGTTGCCTGCTGTAGCAGTTACCGAACAGGGAAACACTTTTTCCGCCATAAAATTTTACCGGGCCTTACAAAGTCATGGCATCAAGCCAATTATTGGCGCGGAATTAAACATGATCGATCCGGCAAGCAAGGAAGGTTCATCAATTGTATTGCTTTGCCAGCATATTGAAGGCTTCAGAAACCTTTCAAGGCTGATATCTAAAAGCTATAAGGAAGGGCAACACCGGGGTGTTCCCTTTATTGAGAAATCCTGGCTTGGAAATTATGCGGATGGACTAATTGCGTTGTCGGCTGCTGAACAGGGAGAGCTGGGGAAAGCCCTGTTACGAGATGATACTGATTCAATTGCATCCATAACAGAAGAATGGATGCAACTTTTTCCTGACCGGTTTTATATTGAGTTACAAAGGACCGGTCACAAGGTGCAGTCTAAATACATAGCCAGCGCAGTCAATCATGCCGATCACTACAGGTTGCCCGTTGTAGCAACCAATAACGTTCGGTTTCTTGAACGGGATGATTTCGAGGCCCATGAAGCCAGGGTTTGTATTCACCAGGGCTATACGTTAAGTGATAGTCGACGTCCACGTGGTTACACGGAGCAGCAGTACCTGCGCGGTAGTGATGAAATGCTGCAGCTATTCGAGGACGTACCCGAGGCGATCCACAATACATTAAAAATAGCGCAGCGTTGTAATGTTGAATTCACTCTCGGGGAACACTTCCTGCCGCGCTACCCGGTCAGCGAAAATGAAACGCAGGAACAGCGCATGATTGAAGATGCCCGTGTCGGGCTGCAGCGCATCCTGGATAAATTACCTGCACTGACAGAAGCGGACGCCGCAGAATACCAGACGCGCCTGGAACGCGAGATAGACGTGATTACCAGCATGGGCTTTGCCGGCTATTTCCTTATCGTTGCTGATTTTATTCGCTGGGCCAAGCAAAATGGTATACCTGTGGGTCCGGGCAGGGGGTCAGGCGCCGGGTCCCTGGTTGCCTATGCACTGGGTATTACCGATCTTGATCCCATGGAATATGACCTGCTGTTTGAACGATTCCTCAACCCTGAGCGTGTGTCCCTGCCTGACTTTGACGTTGATTTTTGTATGGAACGACGTGATGAAGTCATCGATTATGTCGCCAGTACTTATGGCAGGGACCATGTTTCCCAGATCATTACCTATGGCACTATGGCCGCGAAGGCAGTGGTCCGCGATGTAGGTCGGGTACTGGGCTTTCCGTATGGCTTTGTGGACCAGATAGCAAAGTTAATTCCTTTCGATTTGAATATGACGCTGGAACGGGCACTGGAAGAAGAAAAAGCCCTGAAACAGCGCTACAAGTCCGAAGAAGATGTACAGGCATTGATCGACCTCGCGATGAAACTGGAAGGTGTATCGCGTAACGCAGGGAAACATGCTGGTGGCGTAGTGATTGCCCCCAGTCCACTGTATGACTACATGCCGCTCTATTGTGAACAGGATTCCGATACCGTCGTTAGCCAGTTTGACATGGGAGATGTTGAAGCGATAGGTCTGGTCAAGTTTGATTTTCTTGGCCTGCGTACGCTAACGATCATCGACTGGGCCCTGCGCGATATCAACCGTTTGCTTACAGAGCAGGGCGAGAAAAATATCGATATCCAGCGAATACCACTTGACGATCCCGATACATACAGGTTGATACAACAAACCGATACTACAGCGGTGTTCCAGCTTGAGTCAGACGGCATGAAAAAATTGATCAAACGATTACAACCGGATGTGTTTGATGATCTGATTGCGCTGGTGGCCTTGTTTCGTCCTGGTCCGTTGCAGTCGGGGATGGTCGATGATTTCGTCGATAGAAAGCATAAAAAAGTTGGCTTCAAATACATGCATGATGATCTCGAACCGGTACTGAAATCGACATACGGGGTTATCCTTTACCAGGAACAGGTCATGCAAATTGCGCAGACACTGGCCGGGTATACGCTAGGTGCGGCAGACCTTTTACGTCGCGCCATGGGCAAGAAGAAACCGGAGGAAATGGCAAAACAACGCGAAATTTTCACCAACGGTGCCGTTGAGCGTGGCGTCGAGCGCAATCAGGCGACCATGATCTTTGACCTGATGGAAAAGTTTGCCGGCTATGGTTTTAACAAGTCGCACTCGGCCGCCTATGCACTCATTGCCTATCAGACTGCATGGTTGAAGGCACATTATCCTGCGGCATTTATGGCCGCGGTTCTGTCGTCAGACATGGACAACACGGACAAGGTGGTAATGTTGCTGGAAGAAATACGACGTATGCAGATCAACGTTTTACCGCCTTCTGTCAATCAGAGTCATTACAGTTTTACCGTGATAGATGAGAAAACAATCTGCTATGGACTAGGCGCAATCAAGGGAGTAGGGACGTCAGCAATCGATAATATCATTCAGCAGAGGCAAGAGGCCGGGCCTTACAAAACCCTATTTGATCTATGTAAACGCATAGACCTGCGCAAGGTTAACCGCCGTGTACTGGAGGCCTTGATCCGCTCCGGTTCCCTTGATGAACTGGGCGCTGGTAGAAGCACACTCTCTCATAATCTTGGCAGGGCAATATCGATAGCTGAACAGCACAGTCGAAATAGCGTTGCTGGACAAGATGACATGTTTGGTCTCGATGATGGTGGCATGGAAACAGAACAGCAAAATGACAGCTCCATGTATGAAACCGTAGCCGACTGGAATGACAGGGAAAGGCTTACCGGTGAGAAAGATACATTGGGTTTTTACCTGAAGGGACACCCGATCAATCGTTATGAGGGTGAACTTTCGGGTTTTATCAGTGCGCGCCTAAACGCCTTCAAGGCGGGGAGTGTCACCGTTGCCGGTTATATCATGAGTATTCGTACACGTACCGGTAGTCGTGGTCGCATGGCGGAACTTCGCCTTGACGATCGCACCGCGCGGGCATTTGTCAGTGTTTATTCAGAGGACTATGAAAAGTATCGACATCTGCTCATCAAGGACCAACTCATTATCGTCAGGGGCAAGGCAGTGGAAGATGATTATGTAGAGAGTGGGCTCTCTATCCGTGCTAACGAGATTTTGAGCCTGGACGATATCCGTGCCAACTGTGGACGCCTGATCATCAATACCACGCAAGAATATTTATCGCACGGGGGTATCCAGGAGTTAAAGCAGGCACTGGGGCCATACAGAAATGGCACGGCGGCTGTATATATTCGCTATAACAACGGCAAGGCGGTTGCCGATTTGAACCTGGGCGAAGAATGGCGTTTACACCTGAATGATGAATTGGTCGATAAATTGTCCGAATGTATTGGTAAAGAGAGCGTAAAAATTGATTATAATGTGCGCTTTACGAATCAAACATGATAAAACTATGAATTTTCTTGATTTTGAACAACCTATTGCAGAACTCGAGGCCAAGATCGAGGAATTGCGCCATGTTGGTAATGATAAGGACATCAATATTAATGAGGAAATCGGGCGTTTAAAAAAGCGCAGTGATGACCTGACCCATTCAATTTTCTCATCGCTAACACCGTGGCAGGTTTCCCAGATTGCCCGCCACCCACAACGTCCTTACACGCTGGATTATATAGAACATATTTTTACAGATTTCGAAGAACTGCACGGTGAACGTAACGTTGCTGACGATCCGGCCATTATTACCGGTCTGGCCCGACTCCAGGGGACGCCAGTAGCGGTTATCGGTCAGCAAAAAGGACGTGATACAAGAGAACGCATCCAACGTAATTACGGTATGCCAAAGCCCGAGGGTTACCGCAAGGCGTTACGAATCATGCGGCTGGCGGAACGCTTCAGCCTGCCAATTATCACTTTCATTGATACCCCTGGCGCCTATCCTGGTATTGATGCCGAGGAGCGCGGACAGGGAGAAGCGATTGCAAGAAACCTGCTGGTCATGGCGGAACTCGAAACGCCAATTATAGCTACCGTTATTGGTGAAGGTGGTTCAGGAGGCGCATTGGCTATTGGTGTGGCCGATAAGCTATTTATGCTTCAGTACAGCACATACTCCGTGATTTCACCCGAGGGCTGTGCCTCCATTCTCTGGAAAAGCGCTGACCGTGCACAGGACGCAGCCGAAGCCATGGGTATAACGGCTAAACGCCTGAAAGAACTTGAGCTTATTGATGACATAATCGACGAACCTCTTGGCGGCGCTCACAGGAACCCGGAGCAAATGGCAGCCACGTTGAAGTCAAGGTTGGTGGAAGAATTGGGCGAGTTGACCAATGCTTCCGTGCCTTCCGTGGTGATGGCGCGGCAGGAAAAGCTGCGCCAGATTGGTCATTTCAAGGAAGCCTAGTTAACAAGCCCCAACCATGATGCCAATGCCTGAGTCCATGCCACGCCTGGACGCAGAGAGCCTGTACCAGTTTTTACAGGCAAGTCCGGAAGCTAGTCATTATGTCCTTGCCTTTAGCGGTGGTCTTGATTCCTGTGTCTTGCTACATCTTTTTTCTGAATTGTTGCCACGCTTAAACGCAAGCACTGAAGTGGTCTATATTGATCATGGTTTACAGCCTGAAGGCGTTGACTGGCAGCGTTTTTGTGCAAAGCAGGCCGTTCACTACGGGTTAGCGTTTCATGCACATCGTATTTCATCCGCTCCCCGAAACGGTGAGAGCACCGAAAACTGGGCCAGAACAGAACGTTACAAATTACTGACAGGGCATCTTGAACAGGCGTCGCTACTATTAACAGCGCATCATCTTGATGATCAGGTTGAAACATTTTTCATACAGGCATTACGTGGAGCAGGCCTTAAAGGCATGTCGGCAATGCCGACAATAAGAAAACTGGGTGCAGGCTGGCATGCACGACCATTGCTATCTATTACTCGGCAGCAACTGGTCGATTACGCGCGCGCTAACCAGCTTGAACATGTAGAAGATAAAAGTAACCGGGACGACAGATACGATCGTAACTATCTCCGCCACGAGGTGTTACCAAGGCTGGAGCAGCGCTGGCCTGCCTACAGGAAAACACTATCACGCTTGATCGGGCACATTGCTGAAGCCAGCGATGGTCTTGAGGCCCAGGCACGGGAAGATCTTGCCTGTGTGCTCGATGAACAAGAGCAGGGATTACATCTCGATAAACTGTTACTGCTAACAGCACCCAGGCAAAAGAACCTTATCCTGTGTTGGGCAAGAAAACGACAGCTGGCCATTCCGGGCAATGCGCACTTGCAACGTATCCTATCTGATGTTGTAACTTCGGCTGAAGATGCGACTCCCTGTGTTAACTGGGCAGATGTTGAGTGCAGGCGTTATCGTCGGCATATTTATCTGGATAGAGCCTTGCCGGAACACAATCCGAAAATCATCATCACATGGAATATCAGCAACGATATCGATATACAGGGTGGGCGTTTGTCGGTCACGGCCAGCAGAGGCGACGGTATCGCGCAACACTATCTGCGTGATGGCAATGTATCGGTTCGTTTCAGACAGGGTGGTGAGCGTATTCGTCCTGCACCGGCAAAACAACATAAAACACTCAAGCAACTGTTTCAGGAAAAGGGGGTCATGCCATGGCGCCGGGAACGCGTGCCACTGGTTTATATCGAGAATCAACTCGCTGCCGTACCTGGTATTTGTGTGGCCTCGGAATTTATGGCAAAGGGTAAAGAGGCTTCATTTATCATCAGGTGGACGGGTTTATCAATAAATGGTGATGCTTGTGAATAATCTATTTGCTCTCGCTTATCGCTGTCTTCAGGAACCGGACCCGACAAGGAAATGTGCTGAAACAACAAGTGCTGCAAATTGCATACTTTCTGGAACCATCAATACTGAACAGTATTTAATTCCGGATATTGTTCCGGGTAGACCACTATTGCCCGAACTTGTCGCTCCCCAGGATTTGCCACGCAGAAAGCTGGCGAGTCCAGAGGGACAGGCGGCCATGATTCATTCCTTTGCCCATATCGAATTTAATGCGATCAACCTTGCCTGGGATATCATTTGTCGATTTCAGTCCATGCCTTTCGATTTTTATCGTGACTGGAGCCGTGTCGCGATGGAAGAAGCAAGGCACTTCAGTTTACTTGGAAATCGCTTACGTATGCTTGGCTATGACTATGGGAGCTTTACTGCCCATAATGGTTTATGGCAGATGGCAGAAGATACCGCGCATGATATATTACTGCGCCTTGCAGTTGTGCCAAGAATACTGGAAGCCCGTGGACTGGACGTAACGCCAGATTTAATTAATCGTTTCAACCAGATCGATGACACAGAAACTGCAAGTATTCTGAAGACGATATACCGTGATGAAATAGGGCACGTCAAAATCGGTACGACATGGTTTAACCATGTATGTCACGAGCGTGGTATTTGCCCGGAAAGTACATTCAACGACATATTCAATTCGTTTTCACCGCGCGGTAAGGCCCGGATTAACAGGGATGCAAGAAAACAGGCTGGGTTTAGTATCAAAGAACTCGATGCGATATCGGAACAAGGTTAGGAATAATGCTGGAAAAGCTGAAACAATTACTGAATGTAACATCGGTCGGGGACAATACGGCTGACGACACTGTGGCTGCTGTAAATAATGCCGGAGCCATTAGCCGGGAAAATATTATTTATGGCGAAGACAGGATAAACAAACAGAAGCTCTATGAAACTTGGGCATGTAAGGATAGCTGGCACCTGCACGATGAAGGCATTCCTCTATTGCTGGGAATCGATCCTGGTTATACAGAAGAGGCAGAGGATTCACTAAAACAACAGATTGAAGAACTATGGCAACATGCGAACGACTGTGTAGCAAAAAAAATGCTGGTGGTGACGAATAACGATGCGCCCGATACAGAATGGCGTGTTGCGCCAACTGATCTTTATTGCTGGGCGACCGTGGGACGCATTACTGTACCGCAGGAGTTATCAGCATTGATGGAATTTGTCCTACAGACAGTCAAGTCGACACCTGCAACATCACGACAGCAAAGCACGGAAGCCAGTGCTAATGGCAATGATGCTCTTTATCAAAAGCATTGTGAAATTACACTCGGAGCAGCGGTGGCCTTGATGGTTAATTCACCAGATGTTTGCCAGACAAGTCAGGGTAAATTTCGCGCAGCATTAATTGCTGCCGAAATCCTGAGAAACGCCGAGGCCTGGTTTGGTAAGGAAGAACCCCTGCTTGCCAGGTCTGCAATGACTGATTTACTGGATAACTATATCGCCCGGGCAAGACTGCCCGTCGATTCATCAGGAGATTGATACTTCGGGTGTCTTGGTTTTCTGCATCACTGTCGATTCTTCTTCGGCATATTCTGCAGGAAACTGGCTGAATTTAAGCAGGATATCACCGATTTCTATTTCGTCTCCTTCCTGCAGCATGGCCTTACCAATTTTTTCACCATTAATGTAAACGCCATTCATTGAGTTCATATCAATGATGTCGAAACTACCATGCACATTCCTGTGGATTTCTGCATGACGGCGCGATATAGATGAATCATCGAGCATAAGTTCATTATCCTTGCCCCTGCCAATACGCCATATCGTTCTGGTAATAGGGTGGCGTTTTTTATCATTATTTTCTTCAAGCAGGTAGGCATATGGCCTGTACTCATAGGTTGGCGCAGAATCATTGCTGCTGGGCGTCCCTGGACGCTGCCACAACAGGAAAAGTGTAATGAGTATAAATATAATAATGATAATAAAAGCAGCAGGGATGCCATACCAAAGCCATAAATTGATGGGTTTGGAATCTGCCTGTCTGGTGACGATAGTTACGGGTGGTGAACCCGTATCGACGGACATGCTTGCCGCTGGTGTGGTTGTCTGACTTGTACTTGCTGGCATGACAGGTGTTACTCTCGTGACACGACCAGGCTGCACAGGCAAGGTGACTGTATGGTTGCCCGAACCCGTAGCGTAGTCAAACTGTATGCCCGTTACATTACTACTTGCTATCACCGATTCAAGATCGATCGACAGCGCACCAGTGTGAGCAATATTTTGAAAGAGTCCTTGCAGGTAATTGTCAGGCAAATCAAAGTTCATGCTGGTTTCAACATAATGGCCGCCGGTTTCTTCGCTCAAACGACGTAGTGTTTGTAATGCGACAGATAACGATACTGACCTTGGGTAGCCAATACTGTTGATGATTATTCCGGATTGACGCGCTACTCTGACCACATCAGAATGAAAATAGGCCTTGTCTTCTGCCTGCCCGTCAGATAACAGAAACACAACCCTGGTATCAGCGTCATAACTGGCCAGCGTTTCCATTGCCTCTATCACATTTCTGTAAAGTTCGGTCGTTCTGCCAACCGCTTGTAGCTGTTCAAGTTGCCGCTTGAGAAGAAAACCGGATTCGCCAATCGGGGCCAGGATGCGTAGCGACTTGTCAAAGGATGCCAGTCCTGCACGGAACTCCGGTTTTAGCTGTGCCTGTATATCCTTGATGTGTTGTTTCTTTTTATTGATCGCATTCTGGCGACCGGGATCGCTGGTATCGACAAGAAACAGAATTGCTACACTGTTGTCGCCAGCAGAATCCTGTGTCGACAAGGGCAAAGATTGCCCTTGATGACTGGCTTTGGCATTTCTTAATTCAGTACCGTCCAGCGTGCGATAATCACAGTTGAGTTGGGTTGCGGATTGTTTGCAGGAAATGTCGAGGTTTCCGGTAATTTTGTCCCACGCGTAAGCCGGTGAGACAACGATTAGTGAAAATACAAATGCCCAGATTGATTGACTCGATCTATGCACCGTTTTAGTCCAATTTATTTATCAGGGAACAGAGGGTCAGGCAAATCATAAAATTCAATCTTGACTGATTTCATGCCCTGTTTCTGTTCTGCAACCTCGTTAAACGCATCATCGGGCTCTTTAAATTCACCCAGCTGCTGTATGTCTTTATCAAGTTTAGCATTAACGTTGATAATTTTTTCATGTAATTCGTTTGAATAACCGAGAACGTAGGATCTTGGTTCACCCGTTGTAGTCATATCCTTTATTTCTGTTAACCACAGGTAAACAGCGCCGTCTTCGCCACTTTCCTTGTTAGGTTGTACTACGTGTGCCGCTATCAGTCGAAACTGCTGTGGCGGATTTTGACCCGTTGCCCAACCCAGTAACGGAGGAAAGGAAAAATATGTAATGACATAAAAAGCAGATGTCAGCACGATCGTGATTGCTTTTACTCGCCATGACCATTTTGAATACAGGTTGATACTAAGTAACAGCAAGGCAAGTAGTATGTATGCTGAAATGATGCCGGTAATTCCCAAAGTCATAATATAAATTCCAGTGTTAAGTTATCCCAATATCACAATTTGTTTTGGTAGAAAGTTGATGCCATAGACTTCGCCATCCCTGCCAATGCTAAATCTGACCGCAGTCTTTTCATCACCTCTTTTCTCCAGCGTCACGGTGCCATAGTAAACAACTTCCAGTTTAGGGTTTACCTTGGCCAGGCGTACGTTAACATCTACGGGTTTTTCTGTTTCGGATGAATAATAGTGCAGGTTTACTATGTATTCACCCTTGACCACGCCACGCAACGTTACAACCTCCTGGTTCAACGGGTTTTCTACTTCCTCGCCATTGATGGTAATTGTATCGTTGATAAGCCCGCGGTCGTCGCGGTCCAGATGTAACAGACCGGCTTCAGGGGTCCTGAACCAGACGATTTGTCCTTCCGGATCTTCGACCCAGACATCGACATCATCAGGGCTGAAGTCTTCCCAGGTTATTGTCAGGATATATTCCGCTTTAGGATCAATGATCCCTGACTTGGCCTCGGGATTCATAAACATAATCGCGACCAGGAACAGGAAGGTGAAACCCAGTAGCGCGTTAAACAGCAGGTCTGTAAACGGATCTGAACGAAAACGTTTCTTTATGCTCATCGGGCTTTAATCAGTCAATTTTTGGCATGACATGCACCTGCGTCAGGTGTCTGGTCATTTCAATCAGGTCATCGGCGTGACGATCAAGCATGTGATATTGCAACGCAGACAACACGCTACCTATGAGCCCAACAAGGGTGGTATACAACGCGGTGCCCATCCCTGTACTCATATGGCGCAGTATTTTCTGCATAGAGCTGACATCAAAGTCGGCGATATTAGATACCGATGCCAGCATGAAAATAAACCCGATGATTGTTCCCAGTAGCCCCATTTTTAGCATCATATCCGAGACAAACCAGCCTATTTCCTGCGGCCCTTTAAGCCTGTTTTCATAAACATCTATCAAGTCTGACGGAGAGCCGGCCTCATCGGCGCCGGTTTTATTCTGATTGCGAAAATAAATATCGCGTATGTATTCGGTCATGAAGCAGGCAGGTAGTTCGGTGCCCTGGTTTATACGAACTTTCTCATCGTCAACAGCAATCGATAGCTTGTCTTCTTTACGTATAATGTCATCAACCTGCTTGGAAAGCATGGTTTGCTGCGACATGTTAAAAACACGCTGGGCGCAGTGCAATGTCACGAGAATATAAACCAGCGAGATAGCCCATGAGATACGGCTTTTATCTACGTACAACAACATGCTGATAATGTCTTGATGCCAGGCAATGGTCAGCGCAAAGGCGATAAGACCGGTTAGTATCATCCATTTCAGTAGTAGTACATGGTCAGGTTGTTCTTTCATGGTATTTCCGACAAATCGCTATTATTTTCGAATATGAATGGGTCTTCAGACGCGCCGTATTCTATCATTACCTGCAGGGTTTTATTGATTTTTTTAGCGACAGCGTCCAGGTTTTTCCTGCCAGTTTTGTCTGGCAAAAGCCTTGTGCTGACGGTGACGCTGGCGCCCGTTTCGGCAACTGCTATCTTGTAAGGACAATAATTAATGTAACTTGGATCGAGTCTGAGCATGTCTTCAGCGAGGGACAGGTTGCAAAATAAAATCACTTCATTTCTGGGAAAGTCCTTCTTGCCACGCTCCTTGATGGCATCGCCAATATGCATACGGGTCGTAATCCTGAAGTTTTGTTCGGTTATGATGAATTCAACATCCTGAAGCACATCTTCATAGGATTTGGCCGTTTGCAGCTCGTACAAATCTGATGCCGTACTGTTGCACGCACTGAGGAATAGCCATGCCAGTACTAGCAGACGTCTGCAATAAGTATTAAACCGCATTCGAAAACAGCATAGTTAATATCGTTGTTAAAGCGTATAGGTCTTGAACAGGAATATGCACTCTATTCAACGATGACGACTTGCGTGCCAACGTCGACAAAGCGCTTTAGTTCATGGATTTCTTCATTAGTGAGCGCAATACAGCCATCTGTCCAGTCCAGGTTTTGATGGATGGTCAGCTTTTTTTCATTGGTTTTGCCAAGTCCATGGATGCCTATGAATCCGCCGAGTGCTGTGTCCTGTGGTGGCGCCTCGCGGTTCTTGTAAGCGCGAGCGATGCGTTTAAAATCTCTGGCGTTGATTATCTTGTTTTTGTAACCGTACCAGGCATCAATCAGGTTTGGATAATCGAGCTGGATAAAATAATTAAAGCGATCGCTGTCCTTAAATTTCATAATCCGGTATGTCCCTACCGGTGTTTTACTGTCTCCCTGGCGACGTTTGGTCCCTTTACCGCCTTTACCAGTCGCAATGCGAAATCGTTTCACGACTTCGCCCGCTTTTTCTACCAGTAGTTCACTGTTTTGCTTGGAGACAAGAATCTGGTACTCACTGGCAAGGACAGGCGGGCTAAACAATAAACAAACGCCAACACAAGACAAAAGCAGGAGTCTGGATGCATGTTTATAATAATTTATTGCAGTCATTGAACGAGTTCCGGCAATTTACTGAATTTTAGGTAATTCAATGGTAAATTTCATCTACTCTTCACAGCGGCTCAACATAACAGCCGGTTAAGACACTTTGTTACACGGGGACCAATATTGACAATCAGTAAGTACAGCACGATGGCAGTTATTTTGCACTGGGTCATGGCCATCATGATACTGGTTATGATTGGCCTTGGTGTCTATATGGTTGATTTGCCCAAGGGCAGCGAAGAGCGCAGCGCTTTTTTTGCCCTGCACAAATCAATCGGGTTGACGCTGGCACTGCTGGCATTAATCAGGTTGGGCTGGAAAATTACCCATGCAGCGCCGCCGCTGCCTGAGAGCATAGCCGCTGCAAGGCGTAAGTTAATTACGGCGACGCATCACTTGCTGTACGTATTGATGATTGTGCAGCCACTTTCTGGCTATATCTCGTCGTCATTTAGTGGCTACAAGACCCGTTTCTGGGGCATTCCGTTGCCTAACTGGGGTTGGAAGGCGCCCGAATTGAATGAGTTGTTTACGACAATTCACGATATCAGTGCGTTTTGTCTGGTAGGGCTACTGATCTTGCATATAGGTGGTGCAATTTCCCATGCCATGCGCGGGGAGCACGAGATAACACGCAGGATGTGGTTCTAACTCATAAACTGTCAGGCATAAAAAAAGGGACTCAAGAGTCCCTTTTTGTACTCAAACAAGTAGCAATTACTTGTTGTTGATGTACATGGTTACTTCAAAACCAAAGCGAATGTCGCTGTATTCTGGGGTTTCCCATTTCATGATAAATCTCCTCAAAAAGAGTTGTTTAAATTACCCTTACGGGACACAAATATTTGTTGTGCAGCAATTTATGAGCATGATCCAGGCCAATTATAAATATAATAATAAATACAATAGGTTAAAATTTTTTTAGGCGATGTTTATACGCTTTTTTCGTGAAAATTGGTTATTAACATCCATAAATCTGGCTGCTAACAACCATATCTACTGTATACTGTTTCAATGACTTCCAGACCTTCCAAGTCTTTAAAAACCCTGATCTTTCGCCATGAGATTGCCATTTTGGTTCTGGTGACCTTGACTGGTCTCAGTGCTGGCGCCTCAGCCTATTTCTGGCAGAAAAATTCAGCCGAGTCTGTGCGAATCAATGCCATGTTTTACTCGACAGAACAGATCCGTGGCGAAATGTATGCCCAGATTCAGGAAATGATCCGTGCCCGCATACTGGAAGACAAGAACGCCTATGACTCCTACTCGGAATATTCCCGCAGCATATCAGAACTGTTTAACCAGCTACGCAGAAAATCCAGTTCCCGCGAAGAAGACCTGGCTATACAAGACCTGAATCTTTCCTATCGTGAAATACAGCGCGATATGAATAACCTGTTTAACGACCCTTATATCGCTAATCGCCTCGCACGTATCCAGATCCTTGATCCGCAGTTTGCACAGCGCATGGTGGGCAAATTTGAGAAGCGCTATCTCGAGTTTCGAAAACTATTGTCTGCCCAACATGACAAACTCGATGAAACGCTGGAAAGATGGACACGCATAGCACCATTGGCAACGACGATGCCGATCGTCATTGCCTTGCTAATTGCCATTTACACGCGCCAGGTCATGCGCAATGAATTTATTAAACCAATTGGTCGAATTATGCGTGGCGCAGAGGTAATCAGTCATGGTGACCTCGAATACCAGGTCGAGGAAACCGGTGTTGAGGAAGTCTCCAAGCTGGCGGAAGCCATCAACAAGATGGCCAGTGAACTCGCAGAGAATCGTGATGCACTGGTTGAAAATGAAAAGCAGGCGGTACTTGGTTCCCTGGTTCCGGTAGTTGCACACAATATACGCAATCCATTGGCCAGCATTCGGGCAGCGGCACAGTTACTTGAACATGCTGAAAACAATGCCGAGATTATCGAGTCCAGGGACGAGATCATTGAAACTATCGATCGACTGGGCCGCTGGGTTAGTTCGCTGGTGTCATATCTGCACCCGTTAAAACCTAACCTGGTGGTGGCAAAACCCGTGGATTTGCTTGATGCCGCGCTTGGTTTGCTGGCAAACAAAATGACTGAAAAGCAGATTACGCTGGTCAAACAGGGTTGGGAAAACAACCATGAGTTGACAGTCGATCCTGATTTAATGGAGCAGGCATTATTCAGCCTGTTATCTAATGCCGTGGATGCCTCACCTGCAGGCAGCACGATTAAGGTATCGCTTTCCAATCCCGAGGAATATATCGAAATTCGTATTCTGGACAGTGGCCCCGGGCTGCCGTTTGAACCCAAGCCGGGTAATCTGGAGCCAGGCCCCTCTACCAAGCGCTTTGGTACCGGCCTGGGAATACCGATTGCTTTTAAAATATGTCAGAAACACGGCTGGAACCTGACCTTCAATGTAATTGAAGGTGAGGGTACGGAGGTTGTGGTTGCTGCACCAATTCATCATATTAAAGAGGTAGGTACCTGATGCAGGATTCATTCAACGTGTCAGCAGAAGTCCCGGTACTGGAAAAAAAAGTACTGCTGGTAGAAGACGAAAGCGTTTTTGCCAAGGCAGTAAAAAAACACCTGCAACGCCAGGATTACCATGTTGAGGTTGCAGGCGACCTGGCAACGGCAAGAAAACTTTATAAGGACATACCCCCTGATCTGGTGTTACTGGATATGCGTCTGCCTGATGGTTCCGGGCTTGATCTGCTTGGTGAGATTAAATCATCGAATACGGATGCGCCGGTGCTGGTGATGTCTGCCTATGGAGAACTGGAAGATGCCGTGTCGGCTATGAAACTCGGTGCTTCTGATTATCTGAAAAAACCGATAGATCTCGAAGAGTTATTGCTAAATATCAGGAAAGTACTGGACAAAAACGAGATAACACAAAAACTCACTTATTCTACCAAGCGCGAACAACATGCAGCAGAGCATGTGGAATTTCTTGGTGAGTGTGGGCAGATAAACGCAATCAGGGAGCAGGTAGAACGAATAGCAGCGTTATCAAGATCGACCACAGGCATCCCTCCCACTGTGCTGGTGCTGGGGGAAACTGGAACCGGTAAAGATGTCGTTGCACGGTTGTTACATTCAAAAAGCAGTCGTTCAGACAGGCCATTTGTACATGTTGACTGCGCATCGTTGCCGAAAGATCTGATCGAATCGGAACTGTTTGGCCATGAAAAAGGGGCATTTACCAATGCCCATGTTTCGCGTACCGGCCTGATTGAGGCAGCGGAAGACGGTGTTTTGTTTCTTGATGAGATCGGAGAACTGCCCCTGGACCTACAGTCCAAGTTGCTTGCAGTGCTTGAACGACGAACCCTTCGCAGGGTGGGCACCACGCAGGAGAGGCCGGTAGCGGCCTGGATGATTGCCGCGACCAACCGCGATCTTGAAGCACTGTCCGAGAGTGGAGAATTTCGCTCCGATCTTTATTACAGGCTTAATGTTATGTCACTAACCATGCCGCCGCTACGCGACAGAGGCAGTGATGTGTTGTTGCTTGCACGTCATTTTGCTTCTCAAACGGCCAAACGTTACGGCCTGGATTTCGGGGGTTTTTCCGGCGAGGCAGAGGCATCATTGCAGGACTATCGCTGGCCTGGCAATGTGCGGGAAATGAAGCATTTGCTCGAACGTGCTGTATTGCTCAGCGGTGGCGGTTTACTGGAAGCCGATTTATTACAGCTGGATACGCTTTATGATGCGAGGACAGATAAAAAAGAACTGGATGACGATATGACACTTGGTGAGGCTGAACTACAGCTTATCAAACAGGCACTGGAAAGAACGAACAGAAACGTTTCCAGGGCCGCGCGCGAACTGGGTATCACGCGCATGGCGTTACGCTACAGGATGAAGAAGTATGACCTGTAAACTGGCACGGTGCCTAGTGTAGCTTCATCCTTGGTCTGCTTTTCTGGGTCAGGAAATCTGCAACAGATAATAGCATTACCCTGATAAGACCCTGGATATTAATCTGGTGCATTTTGTACAGAGATATGTAGACAAATCGCGCCAGTAAGCCTTCAACCATGACACTGCCTGCCTTCTTGCCAAGCAGGTTACCCATCATGTTCCCCACGGTGGAATAGCGGCTCAGGTTGATCAGTGAGCCGTAATCCACATACGTGTACTGGGGCAACTCCTCGTTGTTCATTTGCCTGATCAGGCTTTTTACCAGCATGTCAGCCTGCTGGTGGGCAGCCTGGGCACGAGGTGGCACGGTACTTTCGCTATCGTCCATCGGGCAAGCGGCACAGTCACCAAACGAGAAAATTTTCTCATCTCGCGTTGTTTGCAACGTTTTTTTCACAACAAGCTGGTTGATATGGTTGGTTTCAAGTCCATCAATGTCCCTGAGAAAATCGGGTGCCTTGATACCTGCCGCCCATACCTTGATTTCTGCAGGAACCAAATCAACCTTTTCTGTTTTGAATCCTTGTTCATTTGCTTCGATAATGCGCTGACCCGTAATCAAATCGACATCAATATTTTGCAATGCCTTTTCGGTCATGTCCGATAGGCGCGGTGGCAGCGCCGGCAAGATACGCTCGGCAGCTTCGAGTATCGTTATCTTGATATCGGTGTCGCGCGACAGGTTACGCATGCCGAATTCGATTAGCTGTTCGAATGCATCATGTAATTCTGCGGATAACTCCACACCGGTCGCGCCTGCGCCCGCGATAGCGACGCTCAGTTGTCCTTCACGTAACGGGGCATCCTGCAGATTGGCGCGTGTTACTGCACGCAACAGGTGTTGGTGGAATACATCGGCCTCGTGGCGCGTATCAAGAAACATGCAGTGTTCCTTTACGCCCGGGATGCCAAAATCATTGGTTTCACTACCGACGGAAATAACCAGTGCATCATAGCGAAAGGTTCGCTGCGGAATATATTCAACGCCATCATCGTCAACAGATGCCGCAATAGTAATCTCCTGTTTTTGTCTGTCCAGGCCCTCCATGCGCCCCAGCCTGAAGGTAAAATGGTTGCGGTGTGCTAAAGCGAGGTAGCTTAATTCATCCTCGTAGGAATTAAGGGTGCCGGCTGCTACTTCATGCAGTAGCGGTTTCCAGAGATGGGTCGTCGTTGTATCAACCAGTGTAATGGCGGCTTTCTTTTTTTTGCCAAGTTTTCTACCGAGTTTGGATGCCAGTTCCAGCCCGCCAGCACCACCGCCGACCACGATAATTTGATATAGGTTGTCGTCGCTCATAGCTGCTCTGTATTTGTTTTATTTAAGCTTATAACAGTCATTCAGGTCAGCGCCAACTTTTTTGCCGGAAACACTCATTTGCTTTAATATTGACAATAGTTCAGCAGTAATTTAACGGTAGGATTATGACTGATAATAACGAAATAGAACTGCAAGCGGCAGCATTCCGCCGACTGGTGGAACACCTGCGCGAGCATACAGAGGTGCAGAATATTGATTTGATGAACCTTGCCGGCTTTTGCCGCAATTGCCTGTCCAAATGGTACAAGGCTGCAGCAGAAGAGAAAGGTGAGGAAATGGATTATGAGCAGGCCCGTGAAATCATCTACGGTATGCCTTATTCAGAATGGAAATCGCGCTATCAGAACGAAGCCAGCCCCGAACAGAAAAAGAAGTTTGCTGAAACAATACAGCAGCAGGATCAGTAAACAGAGGTGAGTTTAAACCCTAGTTCTGCCAGCTGTTGCAGAATGCCATTTTTTTTATCGGCAAGATGCGATGCGCCGATGGCCACCATGGCATAACCCTTACTAAATTCCTGCTCAATCATTTTCATTACCTTGTCATTGCGGTTATAGAGAATCGCCTGCATAAATCGTTCAAACAAGGCTTCGTCATTGTGGGGCTGATTGTTAAATTCAATAATGCCTGCCAGATCCCGCGCAACGTACAAATCAACCAGTGTCTTGGCATCATGGATAATGTTGGCATGATTACATATCGTATCCTTGAGAATAGTCACCTGGTCATCAAGGGCAAGGCTTTCAAGCGACGCAATGATTTCTTCCATGGTCTCCAGCGATTTAATTTCAATAGCCGTTTGCCGGGCGAGGTTTAGTAAATTCATTTCCTGCGACGCCGCCCTGACAGGTTTGGGTCGGCCAATCAGGCTGAACGCGGCCCAGGGTTTCACTGCAGCAAGCTGTTGTTCCTGCAGACCGTAATCCAGGGCGATGCGGCTATATTCCTCGAACAGTTCTTTACCAAGCAAGGCATCCAATCGCGTATCATCGTTGAATAACATGTTGTCAAAGAATGCCTGGTTGGCTGTATCACTGGGAATGGTTTCCATCAACAGTGTACGGGTTTGCACCAGGGCCAGTCTTTCCGGTGGTGAAAATCGTGTTACCGCGTAATCCTGTGAGTGAATGGTCCCCAATATATAATTGGTTTTACCGTCTTTTTCTGCCCGCCACAGTAAACCCTTGCTATAAGTGGGGTCAATCGGCGTAGTCGTTTTAGATTCACTATCAGGAGTTTCAAGGAATTCATGGCAGGCCTGAACCGGATGCGGCAGGGTTTCTGCGTATACGAGTATGGAAAACAGGCTTGATAAGAAAAAAAGATAAAATTTGGTCATGCTAAAATTCAGGAAACATTCCTTTCTGTGAGTGTAATATTATTTATTAATAATTCTTTATGATGTCAGCAAGCACAAATCGTTCAACATGAGACATAAAATAGCATTTGCCGCGCTGTGCCTTTCTTCCATTGCTACATGGGCCAATGAACATGATGCAAAACAGGGGCTGTTTGAAGAATGTAGAACAGAAGCAACAACGCTGAAGCCGGGCAAGGTTATAAAAGTGGAGATGAAAATCCAACAAGGCAGGGAAGTCTATGAGTTTGACATAAGAGATCAGGATAATCGTGACTGGGACATCGAGTGTGATTCTGTTACAGGTGAACTGGTAGAAATAGAGGAAGAGGTGTATGGCGTCAATGATGCCCGCTTCATCGAAAAGATGTCTGTCAGTTACACTCAGGCGAAAGAGTTGGTGTTAAATGCTTACCCGGGAGAAATCATCGAAATGGAATATGAGATAGAGGAAGACGGGACCGCGGTATACGAGTTTGATATTCGTACGACTACCGGTGAAGACATGAAAGTGGAAATCGATGCCAGCACAGGGAAGATCCATGAAGCCAACCGCGAGGTATGGCAGATAGGTTTTGAATGACGATGGATATAGTTTTTGGCAGATTTAAGCAAAAAAAAAGCCGGCTGAGCCGGCTTTTCAGGAGCAAATGAATCACAACTATTCTTTTTCAGCACCTATTTCGTAAAGTTCAATGTTGGCTTCTTCAATTTCGCCACTAACGGCGTCAACATCGACTTTTATTTCGTAACCAAGCTTCGACTGAATATCGAATTCATAAGTTACAGAACCATCAAAACCCACTTCCATTTCAGAGGCAGTGATGTTGCCTGGATGAACGGCTAACGCTTTCTTGCGGGCTTCTTTTTGAGAAATCTTGGCTTCGCTCTTGAAATATGCGTCATTCGCATCGACTTCGCGTTCGATTTCGGTAATAAAGCCTTCTTCGGCGTTACATTCGACGTTATAGGTATTGCCATCAGCGGCATCTATATCAAATTCGTAAACAGGGTCATCACCTTCCATTTTCATCTCAACCTTTCTGGCATGACCGGGAATCGTATCCACCGCAGCGTCCAGGCAGGTTTCAATACTGACTATGTCCCAGTCTCGAATATCATCAAGGTCATAGTTATCACCATGAGTTTCAGCAACAGCAGTAGAAAAGACAGAAATACCAAGAAATATTGAAAATACTTTAAACACGGGAAAATCTCCTATAGACATTTATTGAAATATATCATAGCAAATTGCTATGTACAACCTGGTGTGATTGCTAGCTTTTGCCGATACGAGCTTGAATATATTACTTTTTTACTAAAAAAAATGCACACTGACTTTTCCTTGTATTCCAACGACATTCCTAGAATACTTGGTTGTTAATAATTATCAGGTTTAACAGCTGTTTCGATAAGGGAAATCGGTGTTATCCATAATGAATAATAATAATTATTTAATCAGAGTTGATCCCGTGCTTATAGCATTATTGAATCGGTCGACGATTAGGCTGTTCTAAAGGGTGACAGTAGCCGAACACAATCAGGATGCGTGTTTCCTGTTTTTCTTTTTGGAAAGAACAGGATATCTTTCATTGCTTCTATTTATAACCATTCTGGCCAATGGATGTACTTTTCAACCATACGAGCCCGAACCGGTAATCCCGGCAAACATCACCAACGAAAGGCGGGCATTACATCATTCCGAACCAGCATTCAGAGACTTCCTGCAACAAAACGGGGTTATCGTAACTAACTGGCCAATACAGCAGTGGACGGTTTCAACATTGACGCTGGCGGCCTATTTTTTTCACCCGCGGTTGCAATTAGCCTTAAGCCGGGTGGATGTCGAAAACGCCGGTCTCGTGATTGCAGGCCAACGCCGCAATCCACGAATCGAAATACCTTACGAACATAACGTGGATAATGGTGATACGCCCTGGCTTGCTGGTCTGGTCAGTAGTTTTGTTTTTGAGCGAAGGGAAAAGCGCGAAGCACGCAAGCTTGAGTCACAGGCAAATATACACGCAGCAGAAATAGCTGTGTCTCAGCAGGCCTGGCAGTTATATCAAAACATTCACGCGGCCATGATTGAATACTATGCCGCTATTACCGCCGGTGATTTGTTGCAACGACAAAAGACCATCCTTGAGCAAAGCCTGCGACTGGTCGAGGAACGCTTTAAGTACGGTCAGGCAAGTGAATTCGAGTTAAGTAGTCTCCGACTGGAGTTGCAGGCAACGGAATTAAGGTTGGCTGATCAGCGTTTTCTTATCAATGATGCTTACTATTCGCTTATCGCGAATATTGGTTTACAAGATACTGCATTCAATAAGGCAGCATTTGATTTTACCGAACTGCAACAACATCTCTACGGTCATGAAGACAGCATTGATGGATTAAAGGCAGAAATGGTGCATAACCGTTATGACATGCGACAACAGCTGGCTGACTACGATGCCTTTGAGGCAAGACTAAAGCTGGAAATAGAAAAACAGTATCCAGACATCACGTTATCTCCCGGATATATCTATGAACAGAGCAATAACCTTTTGACCATGGGGGCTTCCTGGTTATTACCGCTATTCCATAATAATGACGGACAAATCCAGGAAGCACTGGCCTTACGAAAACAAAAGCAGCTTGAGATTATGGCTTTACAAACTCGACTGTTAAATGAGTTAGCCAGGGTCAAACAGAATTACCTGGATAAACTGGCGGCCTATAATGACAGCCTGCAGCTACTGGATGTGTTAAAAGCCAGGGCCGCAGATATAGAGATACAATATGATCTTGGCTTTAGTGACCGTCTAAGCGTACTGCGTAGCAAACTTGAAATTGAGAACATCAGGCAAGCTATCTTTGATATCGAGCTCAATGTTATGCGTGCGGCCGCAAGGATGGAAGCCACAACCCAGTCTCCAATACTCGAATCTATACAAACACTGCAATTAATCGGGCCAGGCCTGGCAAGTAACCAATAATGAAAAAACCAACTTATCTGTTGTTGCTATTACTCATTCTTGCCATGGGTTATGTGGTCGTTACGCAAACGCCTGGCTATTTTCTGCAACAAGAAGCCAAAGAAGATGATGACGACGACGAAGAGGCAGGCGGCAGACAACAACTTGTAGAAGGTAGTTTGACTGTTGTATTGCCTCCCGAGGTTCAGGAACTGGCCGGTATTGATACCATTGCCGTGGAGAGAATCCAGCTGGAAGCAGAGGACAAGGCTATTGCAACAGTCATGGATATCCGTCCACTGGTAGAATTACGGGCCCGCTATAAAAATAGTCTTGCTCAGCAGGCAATTGCAGCAACATCGCTACGCAATTCAGCAGTTAACCTGGATAACCTTGAAACATTGAATGCTGAAACCACCAATGTTTCAAAACGAGATTTACAAATAGCGCGTGCTAAATGGGAACAGGACAAGGCACTAATGGATGCTGAACAGGTGCAATTGCAAAACATCCGTGAGGAAATGTTGCAACGCTGGGGCAGCACTTTAACGGAGTGGGCACTGAAGTCAGAATCAACATTATTTAATCGCCTACTGAAACAGGAAGATTACCTGGTGATGTTGTCCTTAAGGCCCGAACAGGTCCTGACAGACGAAATAGCTTACGTCATTGTGAATAGAACCGGTGATCGTACCTCGGCCAGAAAAGCTTATATTGTTTCGGTAGCGCCTTATTCAGACACAAATCTACAAGGTGAAACCTATTTTCTTCGTACTAATGCTGAAAAACTACGCATAGGCATGCGTTTACATGTGTGGCTGCCGGGTACAGGGTATTCTGGTGAGGGAATTGGCATCCCAGAGTCAGCGATAGTCTGGTACGCAGGTGAGGCATGGGCCTATGTACAAATTGATGCAGAAACGTTCAGTCGTCGCAATCTGGAGAGTAAGGCTGACACGGGTAGTGGATGGCTGGTAAAAAAGCATTTTCAGCCTGGTGAACGCATTGTCATCAGTGGTGCGCAAACGCTGTTATCGGAAGAATTCAAATGGGCTATCCCGGATGAAGACGATGACTGAGCGAAAGCCCTGATGTTATCTGCGCTGGTCAGGTTTTCGATCAATTTTCGCGGCGTGGTCATTGCAATCGCCTCCCTGGTGGTTCTGTATAGTCTGTATCGATTGAACCGTGCCGGCCTAGATATTTTTCCGGAATTCTCACCTAATCTCATCGTTGTACAAACGGAGGCACCGGGCTATTCCACCGAACAGGTAGAAGTACTGGTGACTAAACCCGTGGAAACAATTTTATCGGGTCTGATTGGCATCGATCACATACGTTCTGAATCAATCCAGGGGTTGTCAGTTGTCAATGTTTATTTCCAGGAAGACACCGATATCTATCGTAACCGCCAGCTAGTCAGTGAAAGATTATCTGGTTTATCAAATATATTGCCGGAGGGTGCGGGCCCTGCGAAACCTGTACCGATGTCTTCCTCGTCTGCCACGATCCTCACCATGGGGGTAACGTCGGATAGCCGCGGCTTGATGGAGTTGCGGAGTCTGGTTGATTGGAACCTTGTACCCACCATTCTTAGCGTACCCGGTGTAGCGGATGTCAATGTGTTCGGTGGAGAAATCAAGCAGCTACAGATTCAGATCGACAAGGAAAAACTGTTTCTATATGGACTGGGAATCAACGACATTATAGCGGCTTCAAAAAAGGCAACCGGTATATTTGGTGTTGGGTTTATAGAAAATGATAACCAGCGCCTGACACTTGATTTAACCGGTCTACCAGACAGTATCGAGGAACTCGAGAAAGTCGTGTTGCAATATCAGGATGGTGCATTTATTACATTAGGTGAAGTGGCATCCGTAGAGTATGGCCCCGAACCGGCTTTTAGCAAGGCGGCTATACTGGGTAACGAGGGTGTCATATTAATGGTCATTGGCCAGTATGGCGCTAATACACTAAATGTTTCTAATGCTGTTGAAACTGCGATCAAGGGGTTGGATAAGATATTTGCCGAAAACGACATTAATTTTCATCCTAATCTTTTTCGTCCAGCCAATTATATTGAGCGCTCTGTAAACAGCATCGTTGGTCACCTGTTATTGGGTGGTTTATTCGTCATAACGGTCCTGGCTATTTTCCTTGCCAACGCGCGCACCGCTTTAATTTCTGTGATGGCAATACCCTTATCATTGTTAACAGCCATCCTTGTGCTACTGGAAATGGGCATGAATCTTAATATCATGGTAATTGGCGGTCTCGCCATCGCTCTTGGTGAAGTTGTCGATGACGCGATAATCGATACGGAGAATATCTTTAGACGCTTACGGCAGAACCACCAGTTAACTAACCCATTGCCTTTGAAAGAAGTTGTCTATAACGCCTCCATGGAAGTCCGGGGTTCGGTTGTATATGCCAGCTTCATTGTTGCCCTGGCATTTTTGCCCTTGTTACATATTAGCGGCATTACCGGTCGTCTTTTTGAGCCACTGGGCATTGCCTATATTCTCTCTATCATGCTGTCTTTACTTGTCGCCCTGACGGTAACGCCGGCCATGTGCTACTTTTTGTTGGCGAACGATCAATTGAAAGATGACGAACCATTATTGATTCGTTGCCTTCAGCCAGTTTATACAAGAACGTTACATCTGATAGCGCGTGCACCCTATCTTGTAATTGGTATAAGTGTGATTCTTTGTTTGTTGGGTCTTTCGATATTGCCGGGCGTAGGAGGTCAGTTTATCCCTAATCTGAGAGAAGGACACTATATTGTTCACACCTCAAGCATGTCTGGGACATCACTGGCTGAATCATTGCGTGTGGGTAAACAACTTACTGAATCATTTCTTGGAATACCCGGCGTGATTTCAGTATCGCAATGGACTGGAAGGGCAGAACGCGGCGCAGATACATTTGGCGCGCACTATAGTGAATTTGAGGTTGATCTCAATTACGATCTATCCGGGAAAGAGCAACAGGCGGTGCTTGATGAGATACGTGAAATCCTCGAAGCACATCCTGGTATTCGTTACGAAGCCTATAATTTTCTGTCGGAACGCATCTACGAAACAATTTCAGGCTATACCACACCGATAGTTGTAAACATTTACGGTAATGACCTTGATGCGCTGGATAGAAAAGCAACGCAAGTCGCTGCCGTTATGCGCGGTATAGAAGGAGCCAGCAGTGTTCAGGTGCAGTCGTCCAGTTCTACACCGCAACTGCGTATCAATTTAAATATGGACAAATTAAATGAGCATGGCTTGCGGCCGGTTGAAGTTGTAGATGTTATTCAAACGGCTTTCGAAGGCAATGTCGTTGCACGTTACCAGGAACAGAACCGCGTATTCGACGTTGTTGTCATTTTTCCCGAACAACAACGCACCAATCCGAATGACGTCAAAACGCTACCTGTAAAAACGGCCAACGACGTACTGGTGCCGCTATCAGAACTGGCATCGATAAAACAACAAAGTGGCAGATACAGTATCTTGCATCAGGATGGGCAGCGTTTGCAGAGTATAACCAGTCATGTAGTTAACAGAGATATTATTGGTTTTATGCATGAACTGGAAGGAAAGGTTTTGTCACAAGTGAAGTTTAGTTCAGAGTTGTATCCCGAGTTCACCGGTGCAGCCATTGAACAGGCCAAGGCCCGGGAAGAACTGATCATTTTCTCGATCATGGTCCTGTTTATTGTATTAATATTTATCTATGTTGCTATTCGTAACCTGAGACATGTGTTCATCATGCTTATCAACTTGCCATTTGCCCTGGTTGGCGGCGTCGGTGCTGTCCTTTTAACAGGCAGCAGTCTTTCTGTTGGTTCGCTGGTAGGTTTTGTAACCTTGTTCGGTATAACAATACGAAACTCCATTATGCTTGTCTCGCATTATCAGTATCTTGTCGAGCAGGAAAGACTGCCATGGAATCTCGATACTGTAATTAAAGGGGCACAGGAGCGATTGCCGTCAATATTAATGACGGCACTGGTGACAGCATTGGCAATGTTACCGATTGCCATCGATAGCGATAACCCTGGCCGGGAGATCATGGGGCCCATGGCCGCCATCATTATTGGGGGGTTGGCTTCTTCGACGATATTGAATCTGCTTATTATGCCGGCCATTATGCTCAAGTTTGGTAAATTCAGGCCTGCGACGTAGTCAGTATTCGACCTTACGGAAACATTCGCTATTAAATTGCCTACAGACTTTCTATTAATACCAAGGGTCTATAGAATAAAAATATTATTTTCTATAAAGTACTAATTTAAAGTGCTGTTTTATATAAAATAAAATAATTTCCAAAGCAGCAAATAACAACCTATGACCAAGATTCTTATCATCGACGATTCCAGTGATTTCAGGGCGTTGTTACGCACCTATCTGAACAAGGAACTCAGTGATATCGAGATCGTTGACTATGATTTCGACAATCTTGGTCGGCCTGCAGATGACTTCAACTGGGCTGAATACGACATCCTGTTTCTTGATTACAAGCTTGGGCCAACAGAAGACGGACTTGAATGGTTACAAACCTATCGAGACAAGCCCGGTTTCCCGCCGACTATCGTGTTAACCGCGGAAGGTGATGAGTACATTGCGGTGAAATCGATCAAGCTTGGCGCTGCTGACTACATGAACAAGATCGATATGACACCAAAAGTGCTCGCGGAAAAAGTGGAAGAGGCCACCGAGTTTCAAAAACGTACCGTTTATGAAGAAAAAAACGAGTTGCTTGAAGCCACACAGATACTGCAGAAGGCGTCGGACAGGAAAGATGATGTGCCGGGACAGGGTCAGGAAATCGGTTACCGCTTTTTACGCATGATAGGTGAAGGCGCGATGTCGCGCGTTTACCTTGCTGAAGAGGTGAATAACCGGCAGACAGTCGTCATCAAGATACTTGACCTTGCCCGAGTAAAACAATCCAAGTTGATTCGACGTTTTATTCGCGAGGCGAATTTCATTTCTGAACTGGATTCGCAGTACGTGGTGAAAATCTTTGACCAGGGGATGACCGATGAATACGGCTATATCGTCATGGAGTTCTTTTCCCGCGGTGATTTAAAACACCGGGTCGACTTCGGCCTTAAATCTGAAATTGCCGTTGTCTATGCAACTCATATTGCGCATGGATTGACCCAGATTCATTCGATTGATGTCGTGCACCGTGATTTGAAACCGGCAAATATCATGTTCCGCGGCGATGACAGCCTTGCCTTGGCTGATTTTGGGATCTCAAAAAAGCTGGATGAGGTTAGTGATATTACAACCGTAGGCCAGATACTCGGTACACCGCATTACATGAGCCCGGAGCAGGGCGAGGGTGTTGAGGTCGATGCGCGCACAGATCTATACAGCCTTGGTGTAATCCTCTACGAGATGTTAACCGGAGAAAAGCCTTTTTTTGCCAAAACACCGGCCTCGCTTATCTACAAGCATATGTCGGAACCGGTACCTCGGTTACCGGAAGAACTTGCCAAATACCAGCAAGTCATTGATGGTTTGATGGCAAAAAAACCCGAAGACCGCATTCAAACCGCGCGTGAAACAGTGAATATCCTGGAAAAGCTGCAGGCCTAGCCAGTACCAGGCTGTTTACTTAAATAGTCAAGCCACCAGCGTGCCTGGTCTTCCGTTGATTTACTCGACAAGGCCCGGTTAAAGGCTCTGCTTGCGCCCGACACGTTATTGACATTGAATTGGGCGATACCCAGCAGCAGATTAATTTTTGCGAGTAGTTTTTTATCTATACTTTCAAATTTTATATTCAGTAATTGCACGGCCTTTTGCCATTGCTCGCTCTCTACGTAGAGCTGGCCCAGTCTTAAACGGATAGTATCGTCGTTATAAGCAGACAGCACCTCTCTGAAGATACTTTCGGCTTTGCCAGTTTCATGTGCCAATAGCCAGCTATCAGCCAGTAGCACAAGGCTGTCCTTGCTTTCCTGTAAACCGCCAATGGCCAATTCTTTTTCCAACAGCTTTGCTGCTTTATACGGCATTTCGTGATAAAGGTAGGAACGCGCCAGTTGTTCTATTTCCTTGTCCTTGAGCAAACTTTTTTGGTATGCCAGCTCAAAGACCGCCAGCGCTTTTTTACCCTGGTCCATTTCCTGATATACACCAACCAGCTGTAGCCAGTAGTCCTTTTGGCCGGATTTAAGCACGACAATCTTTTCCAGCACGTCAGCCGCACGGCTAAAATTCCTTGTTTCAATATACGCGGCGAGTAATAACTGGTACCAGCCTAGCGGCGGATTCGCGTTTTGACTCAGTGCCTTTTCCACATGGAAAATCAGTTGTTCGAAGTCTTCAAGCTGGTAATAAGCGGATGCCGCGACTATATGCGCGTCGGGTTTTGGTTGCTTTTCAAAAGCAAACCATTTCTTTAAATAACGCAAACCCTTTTGCGGTTGTTCGACATGAATAAATAACTGCGCTGCTGAATAACGCAGGCTATGTGTTACTTCTTCAGGCAATATGTTTGCCATCAGGGCCTTTTCAAAGGCAACCGCGGCCGCTTCGAAGTCACCAAGGCCGTTTTCTATATAGCCAAGCGTCTGTAAAGCAACGGCCTTGTCATAGGTCTTGAGGTCTTTCTGTAATAGTCTGAGGATTTTCTGTTTGGCGACAGCATAATTAAACTTTTCCATGTCTGACTGAACATCATTCAGTACTTCATACGTACTGACCTGTAACCTTGGTGCATCTGCCGAATACGCTACCGTGGTTGCAACAGGCAGCAGCAAAAAAAGGATGAACGTAATGCGTCGCATAAATGTGATTATCTTTGCAATGTGAACTTGATGTCTTGTCGGGCACGCTTCTCTACTGCTTTACCATTAACAATGTCAGGATCAAATTTCCATTTGCTGATGGCATTGAGTACGGCCTTGTTGAATATGCCAGCCGGCTTTGCCTTGACGATTTCAGCATCTTTCACGGCTCCCCTGGTATCAATCGTAAACTCAACGGTGACGACGCCCTCGATGCCAGAACGTAATGCTCGCGGCGGGTAAACAGGCGGCACGCGTAGTGTCGGTTGTACGTTTAATGCTATACCCGGGTTTCGGGGCCTGACTGATGATGGTCTGCTTGGCGCTGCAAAATCACCCAGGTAGGGCGTGCCGCTGATGGACAAGGGAATATTGAGCGACGGCATCGGCATATCTATCGATTGCATTGGTTGATTTACCTGCGGTTGCTGGGATAAAGGCGGCGGTGGTTCCTGATCTGCATCCGGTGGTTGCAGTTCTTCCAGGGGTTTCTTTTCGTCGAGCGGCGTAGGTTGTTCCTGGACACGAATAAAATCGACCAGGTTGATATTTTCGCTGACAAGTTTAAATTCAAGTTCATTGCTGACCAGTTTTTGTATCAGTATAAATACGAGAATATTAAGTATCGTTGCCAGCAATAAGATGACTGGTATTCGTGTCGCTTGAATGATGTTTGATGCGGTTGCTGACATGACCTGGCAGTTACGATGAATACTTATTCGTTGGATGCGGCAATAGATACGTTGGTAACACCAGCAAGCCTGACCTGGTCCAGCACCTCTACGGTGGTGCCGGTACGTGCATCCTTGTCGGCAAGAATAATCACGGCGCCCTCCGGATTTTGTACCTGCTGATGCTCGACATGTGCGCGCACCGCTCGTAAGTCAACCTGCTCGTTGCCAATCCAGATTTCACCATTACTTGTCACACCAATAATCATACTGGCATGTTCCTCTCGCACAGCCGTTTGCGCTGTAGGACGATCGACTTCAACGCCCGATTCCTTGGTGAACGAAGACGTGACCAGAAAAAAGATGAGGAGGATGAACACCATATCAATCAACGGTGTCAGGTTGACGCTGTCGACATTGGTTTCCTGTATTTTATGTACTCTTCTCATGGCTAGTTCGTTAACAGGTCCTTAACCAGTAGTTCCTGTTCCTTGGCACGCTTTTTTAAATCCGCGCCAAAGTAGATTCCGACAATGGATGTAGCCAGCCCGGCAGCGGTTGACAGCAGGGCACGTGAAATACCGTCCGCCATACCTTTCGCATTTGACGTGCCGAACACATTCAGCACATCGAAGACCGAGACCATCGCTGTAACCGTTCCAAACAGTCCAAGTAAGGGCAGTATCGATGTCAGTGTCTTTATTGGTAACAGGTTGTGCTTAAGGGCAACGGATAATTCGGTAATCATGCCCTCGCGTATTCTATTGGCATACCATGAAACGTGATCCTGCCGCTGTTTCCATTTGTTGATAACACTGTCACGCAAATGCGGGTAACTGCGAAAATAAAACCAGTAGCGTTCGATAATCATCAGCCACATAAAGATTGAGACGAAAAAAATAATCAGTACGACTGGTCCGCCTTTTTCAAAGAATTCGAGTAATATTTCGAACTGTTCAAACATTAGCGGTTACCGTTTTGCTCTGCGAGCGACGCCACCATGGCTGCGCTTCTTTCATCAAGGATTTGCACCAGGGTTTTGCTCTTGGCAGATAAAAAACTGTGTAAGAGCAGAAGTGGTATAGCGACTATTAGTCCCATCACTGTCGTAACCAGTGCCTGTGAGATACCACCGGACATGACACGAGGGTCACCGGTACCGTAAAGTGTGATTGACTGGAACGTTTCAATAATGCCGGTTACTGTACCGAGGAGTCCGAGCAACGGTGCGACGGCGGCAAGTAGTGCCAGGAACGCGAGGCCACTTTGTATTGCGGGCATTTCTTTCAGGATTGCCTCGTCCAGCTTCAACCCAAGTGTTTCGGCATCTACATTCCTGTTATTAAAATATGTCTGCAATATTCTTCCTAGTGGATTATTGCCCGGTTTTTTATCTTCCAGTTGCCTGTTAATTTTTCGGCCGGTTATATAAAGCGTGATAAAGCGCAATATGGCCACCAGTAAACCAACTACGCCCAGTACTATGATCACGTAACCGACGACACCACCTTGCTGTATCCTGCTTTTCAAATCTGGCACCTGCACCAGCAATGCCAGCATGGCGCCGCGGGTGGGATCTATTGGAAAGGTCACCATGCCGCTACCGGTGTTCTCGATATTCCTTGCCATTTCCTGGTACTTTGGCCCGGGTTGTCTACCAGGTTCTATCAGTTTGCCTGTATCAGGCAGATTTCGTAAAAAACGTCCGGCCGAGACCGCGTTGAATACGCCAACGCGCGTGACGTTCTGGCTAATCTCATTGCCAGCAGCGGTCACAATAGTGCCTGGAAAGGTAACGACCTTGCCGGATTCGACCATTTCATCCATGGCCAGTAGCCATAAGTCCTCCAGTTCCTGCAAGGAAGGCAATTCCTTGCGTGTTGATAGTATATCGAGAATGTCATCACGCCCGGCCTTTTGTGCCGAAACCAGTGAATTGTCAATAATAGTGTCCATATCACTGGCTATTTGTTTAACGATACCGTCAAGCTCGCCCAGTGCGCCCATTTTTTCCCTTAGCTCGGTGCGCTGGAGTGTCAGTTTGATTTCGTTTTGTTCGAACTGACTTTTCAAACGTGCGCTGGTTGCCTCATCTTTTTTTAATTGCGCCTCGGCAGCGCCCAGAAGTTGTTTCTGCTTATCGCGCGCTGTTCTAAAGCGTTGCTCTCGCTGTTCCAGTTCTTTCTTTTCCAGAGTGCGTTCTTCTTTTACCAGTTCCAGTAGCTGCTGCAGCGTTTGTGGCTCAGCTGAAAATGCTGTCGCATTGAAACAAACAAGAAATAGACAGGTGAATACTCGCATCATGCTACTCCTTTACCTGTAAAGGCAGTTGCATGAGGTCTGGTGGGGCCTGCTTTTTGGCAATTTTTAACCCATTCTTTACATGCCGGTTGAAGTTGTCGGGAAGAATTTCCCATTTTTTTGTGTTTTTGTTCCAGCTACCACTCAGTTCACCATCCAGGGTTTGGAAGGCCATCAACAGTCTGCCGACACGCAATACATCCACCGTATAGTCTTTGCCATTCACCTCGATAGTCTCCTTGTAAGACTCAATCGTGCGCCCGTATTCCATCTCTATCTGGTAGGACTCCATAATGCGGCGATACTTGTCCGGCAAGCTGACCTCTGGACGGTCCATCATTTCCGTCAGGGCCGCCACGCGCTGTTCTCTTTCCTGCTGCAGGAATGGCATGTCCAGCGAGACGAATTTACCCAGCGTCTCGATCATTTTTAACATCATTGGGACGATGCTGCGCTGCGTCTCCTCGGCATTGTCCAGTTGCCTTTGTATGGAAACCAAAGAGTTTTTCTGCTCTTTAACCAGCTTGGCAAGCTGGGCATTGTAGGTTTGTAAGCTGTCCGATTTACGTATGACCGTCCGATATTCCTGCACGATGTCCCGGGTTTGATCTGAAAGTGCATCGATCTTCTGTTGCGACTTCACCAGATCCTGCTGGGCCTTAAGCCTGGTATCCACGGCTTTGTCCAATGTGGCTGTGTCAGCGAATAGAGGCAGTTGGGTAAAAAACAGACCTAGAAATATCAGGTATTTATACGACAACTTATCCATAAGGAATTTTTCCTAATTTATTCTTTAGCAAGGGAAATGATACTATCTAATATGTAAAAAATTGGCTAATGGCTGTTAAGGGGACGCATTATATATGGAGCTGTAGTAAACCCCGATCATAATCAAAAAGCGGCCTGGATAATCATTACTTGAGTCAGGGGATATACATTCATGAGCCTGCGTCTAAGGCTTAACCTGCTAATAATACTGCTTTTTCTATTTCTCTTTATTATAAGCAGCTATTACATCCTCGCCAATGCTCGTGACTCCGTACAGCGAGAAGTTGAATCGACAGCCAGATTGGCACTGCAATTGATACAAATAGCCATTTCATCTGCCGATATTGAGCGCAATAGCGAAAGGCAGTTTAATTTTTTGGATAAGTTGTCTCAACTTGAGGAAACGCGACATTTGCGTATTGAGATAAATAACGCCAATGAAATATTTACACCGGTGCAAACAGTTAATTTAAGTGAAGATACAGATGCACCAGACTGGTTCGTCAGGCTGGTACAACCACCGCCGACTGAACTGAGGCGGTGGCTCTATAACCCGGTGATTCCTCCTACCGGAATTATGGTCAGGGCGGATCCGACAGATGAAATTGAAGAAGCCTGGACCGAAGTTAAAAGCATGTTAATTCTCTTATTTGTATTTATTAGTTTGGCTAACATCCTGGTTTATTACGTCATAGGTCGTTATTTATCACCGCTGGCGACGATTACCGAGGCACTGACTGATATCGAAAAAGGCAATTACAAGCAGCAACTTCCCAGGTTTGACCTGCCAGAACTCAATAGTCTTGCGCAGCGGTTCAACAACATGACTGCTGTACTTGGCAAAAGTCGAGAAGACAATAAGCAGTTGACCCAGCGCTCGTTAAAAATTCAGGAAGATGAGCGACGTCACCTGTCTCAGGAATTACATGACGAACTGGGACAGACTATCACAGCGATAAAAGCCGTGGCTGTGGCCATTAATAATGATAATAATCATGAGCCTGAGCACGTGCGTGATAATGTGCGTACCATTGTGCGTTATTCAGATCACATGTACGGCGTGGCAAAGAATATGATGCATCGGCTACGTCCTTCCGTACTCGATGAGTTTGGGCTTGTGAAGGCTTTACAAAACATGGTCGATGACTGGAACAGTCGACAGGACGATGTTTTCTGCCATTTTGACTTTTCGGAAGGCCCTGAAACGCTTGATGATACGATCAAAATCAGCTTATACAGGATTATCCAGGAAAGCCTGACCAATGTGCTGAAACACGCGTCGGCCAGTGAAATCAAAATTCAGTTGCAATATCACAAGCCAAACGGGCAGGAATATATCAGTCTCGATATTCGAGATAATGGTGTCGGTATTGATATCAATAATCTAAGGCCAGGACTGGGTTTACTGGGAATGAGAGAACGGGTCGAAATGCTCAATGGACAGTTCGAACTTGAAACTCATATCAATGAGGGACTGCACATTGCAATTACAATCCCTCTGGATTCTTCGGAGTAGTTGAAGTATGAATGAAAAAATCAAGGTAATGCTGGTTGATGACCATGCTGTGGTCAGGGCAGGTTATCAAATGTTGATGAAAAGCAGTGACAATATGGAAGTGGTCGCCGAGGCTGAAAACGGTGAAGAGGCATGTCGACTTTATGCCGCTCATCACCCTGACGTTGTCGTCATGGATCTGTCGCTACCAGGCATTGGTGGTCTGGAGACGATTAAACGTATTTTGGCAAGGGATTCAAAGGCGGTGATTCTGGCCTTTAGCATGCACGAGGATGTGATTTTCGTTGAACAGGCTCTGCAAGCAGGTGCAAGAGGCTACCTGACGAAAAGTTCAGCGCCCGAACTACTACTTGTTGCTATTGAGGAAGTATTGAATGGTAAACGTTATGTAGACGAAAAACTCCGGTCTTTACTGGAGTTTGAAAAATCACGCGGCATGGACACGCCGTTATCAGATCTATCGACGCGCGAATTTGAGATTTTTTGCATGCTGGCAGAAGGATTGAATACCAGTGAGATCGCCAAGCGGTTATCGATTAGCTACAAGACGGTCGCTAACTACAGCACGCAGATTAAGGCAAAGTTAAATGCGGCCACGTCTGCTGATATTGCCAGGCTGGCTATACGTTACAACATCATCCAGGCCTGATAGAAGACAGGCCTGGATGTATTAAGCTGTCATCTAGTCGTTAACAACTACTCCCCACGGGAAAGATCCAACCTCAACGACCTTCATTTTCTCATTTTTAGCCGTATCGATTACAGAAACCGTGCCACTCACCCCGTCTGTCGTGAAAAGTTTTTTTCCATCGCGGGTCAAGGCCAGCCCCCAGACGCGTTTACCTACCGGGATTTTCTTGATGAGTTCGAGGGAATCGGCATCCAGCACTTTTATAGCGTTAGAACGACCGCCGGCAACGTAAAGCGTTTTTTCATCCTTGCTCAGCAATATATCCTTGGGTTTGGCTTTTTCATCGTTAAGTGATGAAGTTTTTAATACCTTACCCGTTGTCATGTCGACCTTGACGACTTCACCGCTTATTTCGGCAGTGGCGTAGGCGATAGTGCTATCTTGCGTGAAGGTAGCAGCACGCGGTCTTGCGCCAATTAATATATTATATTCAATGGTGTGTTCCGGCACCTTGATGACATGCAGCATGTTAGTGGACTCACTGGTCACTATGACGCGCTTGCCATCGGGTGATGCGGCGACGCCTTCAGGTTCAAGGCCTACGCTAATCTGCGCAAGCAATTCTCCCGACTTCGGGTTGATAACCGAAGCCATTGCTTCATCTTCATTTGAAATATAGATGTTGCCTTGCGGATGTACTGCAAAGGCCTCCGGATCAGAGCCACCATCAAATTCCCGGATAACTTTTAGCGTACTGGTATCAATCACCCTAATCAGGCTTTCTTCACTAACTGCAACATAGATTTCACTGCCGTCAGGGGATACGCCAATGCCTCGTGGACGTTCACCAATTGCAATGGTGTTAATGACTTCCAGTGAATTGCCATCAATGACCGATACACTGTCATCTTTTTCATTGGTGACGAAAATATGACCTGATGGCGCAGCCAGTAAACTTGCTGAATAGGCCAGGCCGACTAACAGACTTAATACATGCTTCATTTTTTTTTCCTCTTATAACATTACATCTATTTTTCACATGTGAGGATGCCAAGGCTATCCAGCGAACTGGCGACTCCTCTCACGGGCGCTTCGGCGACAATCTTGCCATCCTCGACCAGCAGCATCAATTGGCGTAACTGGCCCGTTTCCCTGAAATTCATATCACTGCCTTTTTGACCGTCAAATTTCAAGGAGGTTTTAAAGTATTGCAGGAGTTCATCAGGCGCGGCAGTTTGTGCGCGCGCCACGGTATCCGATGTGAGCTTGACCGCCGCCCACCCGGCCCAGGCAGCATCATCCATGGGAATACCGGCGCTTTTCTTGTAGCGTTTATTAAGGTCGCGCGCAGCAAATTTTACAAAATCCGGGTGCCAGGCCTGTGCGACCGCGTTTGAGTCCGGGTTTTTCTGCTTGTATTGCTGCTCTGCGTCTTGCTGAATACGTTGACTGGGGATCGTATGTAACGCATTGGGCAAACAATCGAGCCTGAGTTCATCATTGCGCAGTACCAGGTTAAAAACCGGCATGGCAGGATAGGCAGATGCAATAGTTATGTACTTGTCGACAGTGTCAACCGCGGTCAGGATAGCGCTAATACCACCGACATCCTGTTGCGCCAACTGCTCAGCGGTTATCTCCAGCATCTCGTAATTTTGTCCGAGGAACTTGCCCTGCAGGTTGGCCTCAATAAGGCCCTGTTTGGCGCCTAGATAGGCTGTGCTTGTCTTGTCACCGACATAGAGAAAGTTGATATCCATTGCCGCTAGATGTTGGCAGCTAAAGAGTGTAATGATTGTTACAAATAGCCTTATTTTGTTATTCAAAGTCATTGTTTTATATAGGGTTCCCTAGGTTATTTGTTTAAGTCCCGATACTAATTGGTATCAATATGTGAGAAAGATAATTGGCTTAGGTTGCACTGCAAAAGATGTTGCATAAACTTTTCTAAATACTTTTCAAAGTAACAGACATTATTACCCTTCACTATATGAAAGATTCCCTTTTTCATTTTCCGTAATGTAGAAATTTGCAACACCATTTTGCCGTAATATCGACCTCATTTGCCTGCCCATTATTGGGTGTTATTATCAACTTTATTGATTATACTTTTACACGAAATAACATAACTATAAGAAGTAACCAGCCAACATCGGTTACCTGATTTTTTTAACGATAACACGTTACCAAGAGGGGGTGTTGTAATGCTCCGTTCGCTTCAGATCGAACCCGAGAAGTGTACCGGATGTCTGCAGTGTGAGTTGGCATGCTCATACCAGGCTGAAGGTGTTTTTAATCCTGCCAAATCCCGTATCAAGGTCTTTGCATTCCACGACGAAGGACGTTTTGTTCCTTATACCTGTACCCAGTGTTCAGAAGCATGGTGTATGCACGCTTGTCCGGTAGAGGCCATCGTTATTAACGAGGCAACCGGTGCCAAAGAAGTCCTCGCTGACAAATGTGTAGGTTGCAAGGTTTGTACAATCGCCTGTCCATTTGGCACGGTGAATTACAGCCAGGAAACCAGCGTTGTATACAAGTGCGATCTTTGTGGCGGCGACCCCGAGTGCGCGAAGGCTTGTCCAACAGGTTGCATCAGCTATGTTGATGCCGACCATACCGGACTCGAACGCATGAAAGCGCATGCAGCACAAAACATCCCCAAGTAAGGCGCATAGACATACGATAATAGTTAAGAGGTAGAGAATTATGGCCTGGACCAGAAATGTATTACGAATCAATCTCACCAATGGATCCATTAGCGAAGAACCCCTCAACATGGATTGGGCACAGCAGTATCTGGGACAGCGTGGATTAGCCACCAAGTACCTGACCGAGGAAATAGACCCTAAATGCGATGCACTCAGCCCTGAGAACAAAATGATAATGACTACCGGGCCACTAACCGGCACCATGGCATCGACGGGTGGGCGATACTCTGTGGTCACCAAGAGCCCGTTGTCAGGCACGATCGCCTGTTCAAACTCTGGCGGCTTTATTGGCAACGAAATGAAGTGTGCCGGTTGGGACATGATCATTTTCGAAGGAAAATCGCCAAAGCCGGTTTATCTCTACCTGGAGAACGAAAAAGCACAACTGTTACCTGCTGATGATCTGTGGGGAAAATCGGTTTGGGAAACAGACGAACTGATTCATAAAAAACACCAGGATCCGCTCATTCGTGTGGCCTGTGTCGGTCGTTCGGCGGAACAGGGTTGCCTGTATGCGGCTATCGTCAATGATTTGCACCGTGCCGCTGGTCGCTCTGGCGTCGGCACCGTGATGGCGTCGAAAAACCTGAAGGCGGTGGCTATTCGCGGCACCAAGGGTGTCGGCAATATTAAAGACCCAATGGGCTTCATCAAGGCGACCAACGACGGTAAGAAAGTCTTGGCAGAAAACGCGGTGACCGGCGAAGGTCTGCCCACATTGGGTACGCAGGTGTTAATGAACGTCATTAACGAAGTTGGGGCCATGCCGACAAACAACATGAAAGAAGTACAGTTCGATGGCGCCAGCAAGATTTCCGGTGAGGCGATGAAAGAGCCGCGCGAAACGGACGGTAATGCCAACCTGACCACCAACGCCGGTTGTTTTGCCTGCACCATTGCCTGCGGCCGTATTTCCACAATTGACCAGGGCCACTTCACGATTGAAAACAAGCCTGAATACTGGGGTAACTCCGGTGGGCTGGAATACGAGGCAGCCTGGGCGCTGGGTTCCGACTGCGGTATCGACGATCTCGATGCGCTGACCTATGCCAACTTCCTCTGTAACGAGGACGGTATGGACCCGATTACCTTCGGTTCCACGGTAGCCGCAGCGATGGAGTTATTCGAAATAGGTGCTATCACGACAAAGCATACCGGTGGTATGGAATTAAAATTCGGCTCTGCGGAAGCACTGGCATGGTGTGCTGAAGTCGTTGCCAAGGGTGAGGGCTTTGGCAAGGACCTTGGGCTTGGTTCCAAGCGACTGTGTGAAAAGTATGGTCATCCGGATTTATCCATGACAGTGAAGGGGCTTGAGTTTCCTGCCTATGACCCTCGTGGTATTCAGGGCATGGGACTTGGCTATGCCACATCTAACCGCGGTGCGTGTCACCTGAGAGGTTACACGGTGTCTTCGGAAATCCTGGGTATACCGGAAAAGACCGACCCGCTGGAAACAGATGGTAAACCTGAACTGGTTAAGGCCTTCCAGGACGCAACTGCCGCGGTTGATTCAACCGGTTTATGCGTGTTCACCACTTTTGCATGGACGCTGGAGGACATTGCGCCACAGGTGAACGCCGCTTGTGAAGGTGATTGGACTGCCGATTACATGTTGGAAGTGGGGGAGCGTATCTGGAACATGGAGCGTGATTTCAACATTGCAGCCGGTATTACCGGTGACATGGATACCTTGCCGAAACGCTTGCTAAAAGATGCAGCCAAGACCGGCCCGGCAGCGGGTAAGGTTAACAACCTGCATGAAATGCTGCCCAAGTACTATGAGCTGCGCGGCTGGACGCCTGACGGCGTTCCAACCGACGAAACACGCTCACGTCTCGGGCTTTAATTAGCTAGCAACCATTACCAGTATCAGGGGTAGCAGATGAAACACGTCATCATTGGTGCAGGTCCGGCAGGCGTAATCGCCGCCGAAACACTGCGTAAGGTCGACCCAACAGCCAGCATTGTCATGATCGGTGAGGAGCAGGAACCGCCTTATTCACGCATGGCCTTGCCTTATTACATCATCAACAAGATTGATGAAACAGGTACCTACCTGCGTAAGGACGCTGCGCATTTCAGCAATAAGGACATTGATATCATTCGTGATCGTGTTAATACGATTGATGCTGCAGGCAAGAAGCTGGAGCTGGCAAACCAGGATAGTGTCGATTTCGACAAGTTGTTAATCGCGACGGGTTCACATCCGATACGCCCCCCAATAGAAGGGATGGACCTGCCGAATATCCATTCCTGCTGGACCCTTGAGGACGGCCGCAATATTGTGAACAAAGCCAAACCGGGTTCCAACGTGGTGTTAATGGGTGCCGGTTTTATCGGATGCATTATCCTGGAAGCGTTGGCGATGAGGGACGTTAACCTTACAGTGATCGAAATGGGCGACCGCATGGTGCCGCGCATGATGGACCAGACTGCGGGTAATCTCATCAAGAGCTGGTGTCAGAACAAGGGCGTGAATGTGCATACGTCAACGCGTGTTGAGTCAATTACACCAGCCGATGGCGATGCAGTGAAAGTAAACCTGGATAATGGTGAACGACTCGATGCCGATCTTGTTATTTCGGCCACCGGCGTACAGGCCAACATTCAGTTCCTGGAAAACAGCGGTATTGATACGGATTTTGGTGTACTGGTGAACGACAGGCTGCAATCCAATAACCCCGATATCTTTGCTGCCGGTGACGTCTGCCAGGGCAAGGATTTCTCAACCGGTGAATACACCGTGCAGGCGATACAGCCGACCGCTGCAGACCACGGCCGTATTGCGGCCATGAATATGGCGGGTAAGGACGCGTTGCATCAGGGCTGTGTCAATATGAACGTGCTCGACACCATGGGACTCATTTCAAGTTCTTATGGACTGTGGATGGGTGTTGACGGCGGTGATTCGGTGCAACTATGTGACGAAGAACGTTTTCGCTACCTCAGCCTGCAATTTGAAGATGACGTACTGGTTGGTGCGCAGTCACTGGGACTGACTCAGCATGTTGGTGTCTTAAGAGGCCTTATCCAAACGCGTGTGAAACTGGATAAGTGGAAAGACCATCTGATGAAGGATCCAACGCGTATCATGGAGGCCTATTTAGCCCGTACGCAGGCAATAGGCCATAACGCCGGGGTCATGTAAACATTAGGGAGCTTCTAAAAAATAGAATATTTTGTGTGAGTATGAGCAGCAAGCGCCGCGCGCAGAGCTGAATAATATATAATATACATGAGGCTTCGAGCACGGAGCTGACCAAAATATCACGGAAAATGTTCTTTTTTTAGAGGCGTCTTTATTAGATGGAAATAACGTTTAAGCTCTATGCAACACTAAGTCAGTACCTGCCTGAAGAAGCCGATAAGCACGCAATTAAGCTCACTATCTCCGATAGTGATACTGCCTATACATTACTCGACAAGTTCAGCGTTCCCCGCGAATCCGCCCACCTTGTGTTACTAAACGGTATCTACCTGGAACCAGAAGCCCGGGAAAACATGCATTTCAGTGATGGTGATACATTGGCAGTGTGGCCACCTGTTGCCGGTGGCTAACCTCCACCATGCCTGCGATCACGATAAAAAGAGAGATGACCATCTCTCGTAATGAGTTCTTCCGTCTAATACCGACCGCGCTTGCCGGCTTTGACTACCAGGTAAAAAACGATGCAATCGTGTTTCCCTATGAGTCCGGAATAACGACCATCGCAATCGTGAATGAGACAGAGCGCAAGATTGCATCGTTGGCATTGCCCGTACTGCATGTCCAGTTTGAGTTTGATGGCATCGTGGAATCGCTCAGCGAAGAGCTACTCAAACACTTCTTCAAGATCTACCAGCGTGGTGGTGGATAGATATAACTTATTGATTACAATAAATAAAACCCTTAAGTTGCAAATAAACAACAAGGCCTGCTTACAAGTTTCATCAGCCATCTATAAACAACTTTTGGATTATCCCCTAAGTATCGGTTTCTTAGTCAATAAAAATACCTGTTGTTAGGATACAACAGCCTGTTTGGGAAAATGTCCTGATTGTTGCATTAATACAAAAAATGGTTGCAACTAGTGATTAATCGTAGTATTTTTCTTTTCGTCCAGTACAAAACGATTTTGTGCAGACAAATAGCTTCTTTATAAAGACTTGTACAACCGAGCAGGGGAGCAAGGCTGGGGAGGCCAACTTAAATCTCTAGAGACTTAAGAACTATTATTCTTAGGAGGATAAAAGTGAACAATTCAGTAATGAAAAAAGCAAGTATTGCCGCGATGGCCGGTCTGCTGCCTTTTAGTGCGGCGGCAGAAGTGTCCATTTCGGGTTGGATTAACGAAGGCATGACCTATATGGATGACGGTACTAATTCCGCTATCTATCAGGAAAGTGAAAACGGCCATACCCTGGGTAGCCGTATTACTTTCGCAGGTTCCAGTGAAATTGGTGCTGGCCTGACCGCAGGTTTTGAAGTCATCATCGAACCACAATCTACCTCAGCACTGCTGGGTTCCGGTTCACGCGGTGGCACGACCGGTACGTTCGGTGACGAATCAGTCGGTGGTCCAGACGGCTTCCTGCAAAACGCTGGTTTAGGCGGTCATGGTCATGACCTGACTGTATTAGGTAACAGCCTCAATGTTAGCGGTGGCTTTGGTAAAGTAACCGTTGGTCTGCAGTCCATGCCGACTGATAACATCGCCGTACTGGAAGATCCTTCATTGACTTTATGGTCAACCATCTCTCCGATATTCGTCGGTAACGCTGTAACCATCCAGGGATTAGGCGCTGGAGCAACTAACGCAACCTGGGGTTCATTCCTTCAGTGCGGTAGTGGTATTGGTGGTATCGGTATTGATTGTAACGGTATCTACCGTAAGGGTATTCGTTACGACTTGCCAGCCTTTGGTCCTGTGTCAATAGCTATTGGTTATGCTAACGATGATATTTATGACGTTGCTGCCAAGTACAAGGGCGAACTTGCAGGTATCAAAACCCAGTTGGCTGTTGGTTATGCCTATGTTAACCCGCTGGCCGGTGGTGCAGGTGTCTATGGTCAGGACACGACTGATAACTTCCAGGTTCAGTTGGGTCTGATGGATCCAGGTACCGGTATTTTCGGTTCTTTCGCGTATCAGTATGAAGATCATGACAGTGCGGCTGCAGTTGCAAGTGATGACACCAATGCATGGTGGACCAAGGTGGGTATCAAGAAAGCTTTCAACAGCCTCGGTGATACTTCATTTGCTTTCAACTACGGTCAGTACAATGATCAGTTTGGTACTGGTAATGTAGCTGCTACAGCTGGTTCAGTTAACTCTGCTGGTACACCAGTAGCGGGTACCGCTGCAGTGGCAAACCCTGGCATTACTGGTTCAGAAGTTGAGCGTATCGGCTTTGAAGTTAACCAGTATTTCGGTAGCTCATTCATTCTGTACGGTGTTTGGGAAATGCTGGACCTGGAAGTTGATGGTAACGCAGCAACTCAAGCCATTTACGGTGGTGCTGAAGAGCTGAACAGCTTCCGTATGGGTGCAACTTACTTCTTCTAATCGTTATTAGAATTAGTATTAAAAAGGGCCTCTTCGGAGGCCTTTTTTTTTTGCTCAAAAAACCTGAATTAATATGCAATCCACCAGTCTCAAAACTGTATAGAAAACAGTAATTCAAATAATGAAAGTAACCGGCCTGAAAACGTGTACTACATGACTGTGTTCATGTAATATTTCGCTTCAATATCGATGAACAATTTAGCTATATCACTGATTCTTTTATGCAATTTCTGAAAAACGTGCCGGGGCTGGTGCTTTTATTTTCCAGTCTTTCAATATCCTCAAGCGTACACGCGCTGTTTGAAGGTGACGAGGTTATCTACAAGTCCGGAAACAACCAGTTTGTCTACATTGATTTTGAGATCAAGGACTATGGAGAGAATAACCATCCGGTGACATTGGACCCGAATAAAATAGATGCTGCACTTAAATCGATGACGTTTCAGCAAGAAGGGTTTACAGGCAAGGAAGAGCCAGCAGAACTACTGTTTTCGACTGCCACCACAAGGCGGCTGGCAGAGTATATTGTCAAAGGTCTAAAGGATGCACGCGCGGATCAGGATATCTACTTTATTGTTCAGTCCAGTAAGAGAAAGCTTCTGGTTCTACAAAAAAAGTTTGTTACCTCCGGTCGCGCTTTCTATCGTGATGGTAAGCTGAATATCATCATTGGTGATTATCAGAAGCCTATTAACGACGAATTGGAACGGATACTGGATATTGGCGATACGGGGACATCGTCGACTTTGTTTGGTCTGGATAAAGGTGAGCGTGATGGCCGTTTGTTTGGTTTTGACGAGGATGTGGTCAGGCCGCGCGGTATCGATTATAAACAGGTGAACAATAAGGTAAGGAAAGACTGGTTTGTTATCGACATCGATGTAGCGGCGGAATCCTATGCTGCCAAGCAAAAGGAACTGCAAGAACGTTTCAAAGGGGAAGGTGAGAAACAGCTCGAACGTGAGGCAGCCTTGCTTGCCAAACAGCGCCGGGAGATGCGGGCGGAAATGGCGCGCATGCGCAGGGAAATAGATAATATAGGCGAGGGTCAAAAAGCAGCCCCGACGCTTCGTTCTATAGAAGAACGCATGGCAACCCTTGACGCGTTAAAAGCGAAAGACCTGATTTCGCAGGAAGAATACGATGCCAAGCGTCGTGAGATTTTGAGCGACATCTAGAGTCCCTTGAAGACGCTTTATGCTGAAGTAGAGGCGTTTGCCTCTGATTCTATAAATACCGATTCCGGTCATTGTGTCTATTACGAACAAGCTGGAAACCCTGATGGAATACCGGTCGTATTTTTGCACGGTGGGCCGGGTTCGGGGTGCAATGAAAACCACCGACGCTACTTTGACCCCGCGAAGTACCGTGTAATTCTGCTGGATCAGCGTGGTTGTAACCGTTCCACGCCTAACGGTCATGTAGAAGATAATTCAACCCAGGATTTACTGGCTGATATTGATGCCATACGGCAGACGCTTGCTATCGATCGTTGGTTACTGTTTGGCGGTTCATGGGGGGCGACGCTTGCCTTGCTTTATGCAGAAGCCCATCCTGCCAATGTAACGGGCATGATCTTGCGCGGTAGTTTTCTGGCCCGGCAGCAGGACTTTGACTGGTTTGCCGGCAACGGCGTGAATAGAATCATGCCCGATTACTGGAATGAGTTTATTTCCGGGTTTGAAGTTACCAACAGTAAACAACTCATCGAGGAGTTGCACCGGCGAGTATTTAGTGACGATAAGGATATTCAACAAGCTGCAGCCAGGGCCTGGTCGTTGTGGGCAGGCAGGGTCGTCACTAACTGTTTTGATAGCGAGTATGCGCTGGAGATTGATAAACCTGAGAAGTTGGTGAACCAGGTACGTATAGAGATGCATTTCGCCCGGCATCGCTATTTTATTGATGAAAACCAGATACTCGAGAATATTCATTTGCTACCGAATGTACCAGTGAAAATTATTCATGGTCGGCAGGATTTAACCTGCCTGCCAGAATCATCGTGGCTCCTGCATAACGCAATAAAAGGTTCCACGTTAACCATGCTGAAAAACACTGGCCACCTTGCGGGTGAGTCCGCGATGATCGATGCCCTGATTGATGCGACTGATATGATGGCAAATATTCTGGGATGAGTTTATTCAATACAGACCGCCCATTGATCATGGGCATCCTCAACGTCACCCCTGACAGTTTTTCCGATGGCGGCAGGTTTACCGAGCTTGATACGGCAATTCATCATGGCAAACAAATGATTGATGAAGGTGCTGACATTATCGACATCGGCGGAGAATCGACACGTCCAGGCTCACAGCGTGTCAGTGCACAAGAGCAAATTGCCAGGGTCGTTCATATTATTGAGGCCATCAGTGAAACTATTCCTGACCACGTTACGATCAGTATTGACACTACACGCTCGGATGTGGCCGAGGCAGCGCTCGCAGCCGGGGCAGAAATTGTCAACGATGTCTCGGGCGGCAACGACGACCCCGGAATTATTGATCTGTGTGCGGATAAGCGGTGTCCCTACATCATTATGCATATGCAGGGGACGCCCGAGACCATGCAGGACAACCCCAGCTATGATGACGTCGTAGCAGATATACAGCGTTTTCTCACCACGCGTGCCGAACAGTGTATTGAAAAGGGGATTGCAAAAGAACGTCTCTGCATCGATCCAGGTATTGGTTTTGGTAAAACCCGTGATCATAATCTGGTGTTGCTGAACAACCTGGATAAATATGTGGCAACTGGCTACCCGGTTCTGTTAGGCACCAGTCGTAAACGCTTTATGGGTACAATCTGCACGGTGAATGCATCAGAAGAACTGGTAGGCGCCACAACGGCGACAACCACGCTGGGCGTATTAGCAGGCGTGAAGATGTTTCGCGTACACGATGTGAAACCCAATCGTCAGGCTGCCGATGTTGCCCGGGCGATTATGAATAGTTAACCCTGAAAACTTTGCTTCTACTTGCAACTGTAAAGTGAAACAGTTGCCTAGGCTTCTTCCATTTGTTTCTTTGAATTCTTCATGTTGCGGAAGATCAGCGGTTTTTCTTCAACAGTTTCAGCAAACTCTTGTTCAGCCAATGCATTGATGCGATTTACGTCATCAAGTAACTGTTGATGGTGTGGTGATTTATCACACACCGGATCGGCATTGCGGGCATCACCGGTCAGCATAAATGCCTGACAGCGACAACCGCCGAAGTCCTTGGTTTTTTCCGGGCATGAACGACAAGGCTCAACCATCCAGTCGAAGCCACGAAAGTAATTAAATCCTTCAGAATCGTTCCACGCCTCGGAGACACTCATGTCGCGCAGGTTTGGAAATTCAATCGGCAACTGGCCTGCTTCATGACAGGGAAGGGCCGTACCATCCGGCGCCACTGTCAGAAAAATAGCGCCCCAGCCATTCATGCAGGGCTTGGGACGATTCTCGAAATAATCCGGGATGACATAGATGATCTTGGATTTCCCTTTCATCTTTTCCTGATATTCTTTCGCTACTTTTTCTGCATTGGCTAACTGTTTACGCGTTGGTAACAACTGCTCAACGTTGATTCTTGACCAGCCGTAATACTGGGTACTGGCCAGCTCGACATAATCGGCTTTGAGTTCCACGGTCATATCAAGGATGTCGCGAATTTGATCGATGTTTTTGCGATGAATAACAATATTCAGCACCATCGGATACTCATACTCTTTTACTACACGAGCCATTTCCTTCTTGTGTTGAAATGACTTGGTACCACCGAGGTAGTTATTGAGTTCCTCATCACTGGCCTGGAAACTAATCTGGATATGATCAAGACCAGCATCCTTGAAGCGTTTTACCCGTTTCTCGTCCATGCCAACGCCGGAGGTAATCAGGTTGGTGTAATAACCCAGATGTCTTGCCTCCTGGATTAATTCCTCCAGGTCCTGGCGTACCAGTGGTTCCCCACCGGAAAAGCCAAGCTGTGTGGCGCCCATTTTTCGCGCCTGTTGCATGACACGTACCCAGTCTTCGGTCGATAACTCATTCTGGTACTTGGCAATTTCTACGGGGTTCGAGCAATAGGGACATTGCAACGGGCACCGGTAGGTTAGCTCAGCCAGCAACCATAATGGTGGTTTAATATCACTTTGTGTTTCTGATCCAGCCGTTATCATAAGCTATCTCCAAAAATTTAATTACGTCGTTTTCGAGGTCTGCCTCGGAAAACGTGGCTTCAAGGTCTGCAATAATTTGTTCAATACTTGTTTGTCCATCCACACGCTTCATGATTTCACCGGAGCTCTGGTTTAGTTTCACCATGCCTTCCGGGTACAGGACAACATAACAGTCCTGTACTTCTTCCCATTGCACTCTAAAAGTAGGTGCCACCTCGGGGATGTTGGTTTTGTTAATCGTCATAGTCTTCAGCAGTTATGGAAAGGTGGTTTCTTTTCAATGTAGGCCATCCACATGCAATCGAGCATGGTCCAGAGTATATCCAGTTTGAATTGTAGGATATCCAGGGCCCGTTCCTGTTCTTCACGCGTCTTGTAATAGTTTAGCGTGATATCAAGGCCGTGTTGCACATCACGTCGTGCCTCGGTCAAACGTTTACGGAAATAGCTGTAGCCGGTTTCATCTATCCAGGGGTATAGCTCAGGCCATTTATCCAGTCTGCGCTGATGAATCTTTGGCGCAAACAGTTCCGTCAACGATGAGCTTGCCGCTTCCTGCCACGTGGCCCGGCGCGCAAAATTTAAATAGGCATCAATGGCAAATCTTACGCCGGGAAGTACATGTTTATAGGAAAGTACTTCTTCGCGCGACAGGCCTACTGCTTCAGCCAGTTGCAACCAGGCTTCAATTCCACCTTCGTCACCTTGCGTGCCATCATGATCGATGATGCGCTGTACCCACATACGACGGGTATCGCGGTCTGGACAATTTGCCATGATGGCCGCGTCCTTGATTGGAATGGTGGTCTGATAATAAAAACGATTGGCAACCCAGCCCTGTACTGCTTCCTTGTCGAGCCCCCCTTCGTTCATTAGCACGTGGAATTCATGGTTGATGTGGTAATACTTTTCCTTTGCACGTAGTTGCGCTTCAAACTCCTCAAGCGTCCAGGGCTGTTTTACTTCTGACATTGACTGCTATCTCCGCTGTTAAATATGTATGTCCATACCGTCGTAAGAGACCTCGATGCCCAGTTCATCAAGTTGTTTTCTTTCATCGGACTCTTCATCCAGGATTGGATTGGTATTGTTGATATGAATTAGAATTTTGCGGGGTTTCTCCAGGCTGCTAAGTATGTCCTTGATGCCGCCCTTGCTGGACTGATCGAGGTGGCCCATTTCACTGGCCAGCTTGTCACTGATACCGTGTCTGGACATCTCGTCATTGGTCCATACCGTGCCATCCACCAGCACCACATCGGCATTTTTCATATATTCGTACACGTGGTCTTCAACAACCCCAAGACCCGGTGCGTAAAAGAGATTCTTACCTGTCCTGGTATCTTCAACGCGGTAGCCAACGTTATCCCCCGGCACCGTGTTATGGCGGTGAGGAGAGTAGGGTGGTGCTTCACTTTTCAGAGGCACCGCTGTGAAAATCAAGTCATCGGCCTTGGGTATCGTAAACGGTTTTTCATCAGTACCGACCTCGTGCCAATCGACACCGCGAAAATGACCGAGAATATTAAAAATGGGGTAGCCAGTGGTCATGTCTTCGTAGACGCTGGCGGTGCAATACACGTCCCAGGGTTTATCATGTTCACGCAATATCAACATGCCAGTTGAATGATCAATCTGTCCATCACACAGAATGATAGAACTGATGCCTGTATCGCGAACCTGTCGCGCAGGTTGTAACGGTGGAAAGGACTCAATCTGGGCACGAATGTCAGGTGATGCATTAAACAGGATCCAGTCAACGCCGTTGCTACTAACAGTAATGGATGACTGGGTACGAGCGGTACTTTTTATCGTTCCTCCTCGCAATCGCTTGCAGTTATGACAGTTACAATTCCATTGTGGAAAGCCACCGCCAGCTCCGGTACCAAGTAAATGAATATGCATACCTAAATCTTCTGTAAAATTAGTGTTGTCGTAATCATTATAATTGGACTAAAAATCACTTACTAAAATATTGATTACGCTTGAATAAGGTCGTGTTTGATATTGCCAGAGCGATTATCGTGCCAGCATCATTCTAATCTATAGAGTAATTGGAAACCATATATAAAACAATACTATACAAGGCATTCGTGTTGTCTTCAGAATGTCGGGAATGCCTGTCGTTTGTTATATGTGGATCTAATCAACACGCAGTTGGCTGCTAACAACCATATGAGAAAAAAATACTCTCAAAACGATAGCGTGCTGCTTATAATGCGCCACCATGCAAACTAACCCGGAATCCAGTCAGCATATCCTGTTCCTGACTGGTAAACTCGCGCAAAAGCGGCTGACACGCATACTGGAAGAGATGGCGCCTGATGAATTCAGCTATAGTATTCGTGAGGTGGGTGTCAGCGTTGCCGCGCTGATGACTGCACAAATGCTGTTACGGCGGCTGGACAATCTGGACGGTGTAGACCGTGTTATCGTCCCGGGGTTATGTCGCGGCAACCTTGATGAACTGTCCATGGAGAAGGGTGTGCCGTTCGAGCGTGGGCCTATTGATCTGAAGGACTTGCCTGCCTACTTCGGACGTAAGGGAACCAAACCTGCACTGGACATGTATGATGTCGCGATTTTTGCCGAGATCGTGGATGCGCCCATGGTGAGTATTGATCGGATACTTGCGCGTGCAGAGGCATATCGCGCCGATGGCGCCGACGTCATTGATATTGGCTGTCTCCCCGACACGCCTTTTCCGCATCTTGAAGAAACGATAACGGCACTGCATGAGGCTGGTTTTATCGTCAGTATCGATTCATTGGATGAAGATGATTTATTACGTGGTGGTCGTGCTGGTGCCGACTATATGCTGAGTCTTAAAGAAAGCACGCTGTGGGTAGCCGATGAGGTTGAGTCTATACCGATACTGATACCGGATCAGCATGGTGACATGCCATCCCTGTATAGAGCCATCGATGAATTTATCAAGAAAGACCGACCATTCTTTGCTGACGCTATTCTTGATCCTATCCATTTTGGCTTTACTGGATCACTTATTCGCTACCATGAATTACGTGAAAACTATCCTGACATACAGGTGATGATGGGCGTCGGTAACCTGACCGAACTGACAGAGGCGGACACAACGGGAATCAACGCACTGCTGTTTGGTCTGATATCGGAAATGCGATTGAACGCAGTGCTGGCAACGGAGGTAAGCAAGCATTGCCGCACCGCTGTCCGGGAAGCCGATCTGGCAAGACGAATCATGTTTGCAGCAAGACAGGACAGCAGTCTACCGAAAGGTCTGGATAGCGGTCTCATTGCCACGCATGAACGTCGCCCGTTTCCCGACAGTGCCGAAGAAATACACGAAACCTACCAGGAAATCAGGGATCCCAGTTATCGCGTACAGGTAAGCGAGCAGGGCATCCATGTTTACAATCGAGATGGTATCCAGCAAAGCACCAACCCGTTTGAACTGTTCCCGCAGCTTGATTTACTACAGGATGATGCTCCGCACGCATTTTACATGGGGGTGGAATTGGCACGTGCCCAGATTGCCTGGCAACTTGGCAAGCGCTACATGCAGGATGAGGAACTTGAGTGGGGTGTTTGTGCCGATGCAAAGTCCGAACAGGAAAAAGATCGGGATTCCCGAGCCGCGCATGATATGAAAGAATTACGTAAAAATACTTCGGAATATAAGGTGGCAGGTTCCACGCTCCAGGCGAGCCGAAAGCGCAAGCAGAATAAAACATGATTCACGAAATTATTGTCACGACTCTGGCGGAGAATGGTTCAACTCATATCGCACCTATGGGGATTCGTGAACAAGACGGTGTGGTGGTCATCTCGCCTTTTAAACCCTCGGCGACGCTGGACAATATCCAGCAACAGCAATCGGCAACCATTAATCGCGTTGCCGATGTGCGCGTGTTTGCAGGTTGCCTTACAGGACGTCGTGAATGGCCACTGGTCGATAACAGCGTGACGGGTGAGCAGCATCTACAATGCGCACTGAGTCACCAGGAGTTACAGCTTGAAAGGGTTGAAGATGATGAACTACGACCCCGTTTTTTTATGAAGGTGGTACACGAGGAAACACATGCGCCATTTACCGGCTTTAATCGTGCGCAGGCAGCGGTGTTGGAGGCAGCTATACTGGTTAGCCGCCTGCACATGCTGCCCGCAGAAAAAATCAGGAGTGAGATCGATTACCTGACTATCGCCATCGATAAAACGGCAGGCGAGCATGAAAAGACAGCATGGACCTGGTTAATGGACAAAGTCAGGGATTTTCAACAAGAAAACAAACAGGATTTGATCGCGTGACCAAAATGCTTGCCAGTGTAACGTCTGTTGCCGAGGCGCAAATTGCCATGCAGAGCGGTGTTGACGTGATTGATATAAAGGATCCGAATAGCGGTGCGCTGGGTGCCCAGACTTGTGGCGTGATCAGGGACATCGTAACTGCGGTCAATCATGCAACGCTGACTAGTGCAACAGTTGGTGATATTGAACCCAACGCAGCGATATTATCGCAGCGTATCGATGAAGTAGCGGCGACTGGCGTCGATATTGTCAAGATTGGCTTGTTTGCCAGTGAAGCTACACCCAACTTCCTGCACTGTATTGCCAGGGCAGTAGCAAAGGACTACAGGATAGTCATAGTCCTGTTCGCTGAACATGCACCACTTAATGCAATAGCAACGATGCTGCAGCAACTGGGTGTTTATGGGGTCATGATAGATACGCGTTACAAGAATGGTCAGACGTTGCTTGACCACATGTCGGCCAATGAACTTGAAACATTCGTGCAACAACTACAGTCACGACAACAGATCGCCGGGCTGGCGGGTTCATTGTCCATCGATCAGGTGCAGCCACTGCTCGCGATCGGCGCCGATTTTCTTGGTTTTCGTGGCGCACTCTGCCGAACCGGGAAGCGAACGACCGAGCTGGATGAGCAACGACTGAACAAGGTCATGCAGGCGGTTCACAACGACAGCGTCTTTGGCTATGGTATAACAAATTCATCAGAACAAACTAATGAGGTATTGAAAGATGGCGCAATGGCGTAAAAAAGAAAAAGACGCTACTTACACGGAAGAGGAAATCGAGGCGCGTCTGAAGGATGAGTTGCCACAGTGGAGTTACGAGAATGGCTGGATTCGACGCAAGTATAAAACCAGCGGCTGGAAGGCCACGTTAATGGTGGTTAACACGGTGGGACATCTGGCTGAGGCCGGCTGGCATCATCCTGACCTGACTGTTTCATATGCGTTTGTCATCGTAAAACTCGTTAACCATGCAGCCAAGGGAGTGACTGACAAGGATTTCGAACTCGCGAAAAAAATTGAAGAAGTCGTACAATGGCAACCTGGCGGTGATGAAGATAGCGATCTAGATGGCACCCCGGACGATCCGCGTTTCAAGTATATAAAATACGACTAATCCTGACGTTGCCAGTGCCCGGATTTACCTCCGGACTTTTCAAGCAGCCTGACATTCTGCATGACCATGCCGCGGTCTACCGCCTTGCACATGTCATAAATTGTCAGCAAGGTTGCCTGGACCGCGGTCAGGGCTTCCATTTCCACACCCGTTTTTCCATGCGTTTCTGCCCGGCATTCACACTGCACGCTGCTGCTATCCTCATCACAGTCCAGCCTGATGTCGATATGGGTTAACGAGAGCGGATGACATAGCGGTATCAGATCGGAGGTTTTCTTTGCCGCCATTATCCCCGCCGTGCGTGCAATACCCAGCACATCACCTTTTTTATGTTGACCTTGCATAATCAGTTGCAGTGTCTCTGCCTGCATCTGTATCTGGCCGGCGGCGATCGCTACTCTGCGGGTCTCGGATTTGTCGCCGACATCAACCATGTGTGCCGCGCCTTTCTCATTAAAATGCGTTAATTTGGACATATAGCGTATACGTGTTTGTTATACTGTGAATATAACCGAATCAACCAACACATAGTACAACCAGCAATGGAAATTTCCGTAAAATACTTCGCCAGTCTTAGAGAAATCATGGGTACGCCTGAAATACAGGTGGATATCACGGCGGCAACCTCTGTCGATGGTTTATGGCAGACCTTGTCGGCCGGGAAAACGGTTGAACTGAGCAGCATCATGATGACAGTCAATCACGAGTACGTGAAACCGGGACATGTGCTTAAGGCAGGTGATGAAGTTGCTTTTTTCCCTCCCGTCACCGGTGGCTAGCGTTGTTAATTGATATCAGGAATTCATCTTTCTCCGCCCTGCAGGAAATGATTGATTATCAGGCAGGCCAGGATTTTTCCGGACAGCATGGAGCGACTGCCAGTTTCATCGGTAGTATGCGTGATTTTAACGAAGACAAGAAAGTGACCGGCATGACGCTGGAACATTATCCGGGAATGACCGAGAAGCACCTGGAAGCGATCGCTCGCGACGCGATGCAAAAATGGCAGCTACTCGATGTCATGATTTTACATCGCATTGGCAAGGTCAAAATCGGGGAAGACATTGTCCTGGTGGCAACCTGGTCTGCCCATCGCAAGGAGGCCTTTGAAAGCTGTCGCGCTATCATGGAACAGCTCAAGTCGAGCGCGCCCTTCTGGAAAAGGGAAGATACCGGCAGCGGTTCTCAATGGGTAGAAAAAAACACGCCCGGGTATTAGTTAATTCACGAACACCGTTTGATTGTTTTGCCGTGACTTGTCGGCCTCGGTTTGCCAGAGATTATCATCTTCAATATACGCGAATAATGCCTGTAACTGGCTGACATCCTTTTTCACCAATGACGGGGGATATAGCTCGTGCACGCCTTTACCCTGTGATTCTGCATTAACATAGTTTTGTGTGTCCCTGAGCGTGGTAATGACAGGAAAGTCGACTTGCTCAAGGAAACGATTTAAACGCTGCAGGATTTTCGTGTGTTGTTTTAACCGGTTCGTAACAACGCCCACGCGTACAGCAATCTTTCTTACTTTTACATTTAACAAGAGTTCAGAGATAAGCCTCGCCGTGCCATTGATGTCACTTTCCGACGGGACGACAGGTATCAACACATAGTCGGTATGCAGAACAAAATCTGTTAGTTCGAAGCCGCTAACACCGGCGGGTGTATCGATAATGAGCCTGTCGGTGCCGACAGGTACGCGCAGTTGAAAAGTGCGGGTCTTGCCTGGTGAAGGCTTACTGGCGTCTATTCCCTGGATCATGGGCAATTCTTGCGGACGTTTCTTGAGCCAGTTAAGCGAGCTGCCCAAGGGATCATAATCTATCAGCGTTGTGTTGAGTCCTTCGTTGGCGTAATGACTGGCAAGGTTGGTGGCGAGCATGGATTTGCCACAGCCACCCTTGCTATTGATGATGGTGATTCGTTTTACCTTGTAACCGCTTGAGGAAACGACATGCATGTCATTCAGTCTTATAGTAGTTCACAACTTACTATAGAACATTACAGACAAGAGATTAAATATAAAATATATCTTATTGATATATATGTAAAATATAGAGATATTTAAAGTTAATTCTAATCTAGATCAAGCCATGAAACAGCTGTACATCCACGCTATCGCCGGGTTTGACCCCGGTATTGTCCATGGGTAACACAATAAAGCAATTGGCATCCGCCATAGAGCGTAAAATACCCGAACCCTGTTTGCCTGTTTTGCGCACGGCCATCGTCCCGTCATCCTGCTGCTCCAGCACACCGCGTTGGTACTCGACGCGTCCCGGTCGTTTACGTAAATCAGACAGGCAGGGGACTTTTAACAGGGCAGGGGCAGCGTAGGGTTCTCCCATCAGTTGTTTGAGTGCCGGCTGAACAAACTGGTAAAAAGTCACCATGACCGACACCGGGTTTCCGGGCAGGCCAAAGAAAAAAGTACCTGCCAGCTTGCCAAATGTCAGTGGGCGTCCTGGCTTCATGGCCACTTTCCAGAAATTGACGTCGCCCAGGCGGGTCAGCACATTTTTTACATAGTCGGCTTCGCCAACGGATACACCGCCGGATGTCAGCAGTACATCTGCCTGATCGCGTGCCTCGATAAAAGCCTTTTCCAGCAGCGCCGGATCGTCTCTGACCACGCCCATATCAATCATGTCTGCGCCCAGTCGTGCCAGCATGCCGTGCAATGTGTAACGATTGCTGTCATAGATCATGCCATCTTCCAACTCTTCGCCGATGGAGCGCAGTTCATCACCAGTAGAAAAAAATGCGACGCGAAGTTTTCTGATCACTGGCACATTGGCAATACCCAGCGATGCCAGTAAACCAATGTCTGCAGGTGTCAGTCGCATGCCTGCCTGTAACACGAGATCGCCCACGGCCAGGTCTTCGCCCGCTTCACGCACGTTGCTGCCCGGTTTTGTATCGGTGCCAATGAGCACGGTTTCGTTACTCTGCTTTTCAGCATGTTCCTGGATAACGACGGTATCTGTCTTACCTGGCATGATTGCGCCGGTCATAATGCGTACGCACTGGCCAATAGCGACATCACCCTGAAAAGGCTGGCCAGCAAAGCTGCTACCCACCAGGTTTAATTCGACTGTGCCGGATTCGGGCAGGTCGTCAGCGTGCAGGGCATAACCATCCATGGCTGAATTACGCCCGGAAGGAACGTTAATGCCTGAATGAATATCCCTGGCCAGCACCCTGTATAACGCCTCACGCACGGGTACTTCCTCAATGTCTGTTAGCGGCGTCAAGCTTGCAAAAATCCGTTCAAGTGCTGCATCAGGTGTTAATGAACCGGGATCGAAATCATCCATGCAACTGGCGTCTTTGGTTATCGTTTTTTCACTCATCGTCTATGTCTGTTACAGGTATTACCTGATGTGGTATTGGATAATAAAGTCTGCGATTTGTTGATGGTTATTTAAATCAAGCTGTTGCAGTGGTCGAGGCAGCCTTTGCTTGTCCAGTGTCTCATCAGTCGCAATAGCCACGACGCTTTCATCAGACTCAGCGATCAACGGGTGACCCAATGAGGGTCTGTGTAGCTCTATCTTGTTAATGGCCTCAGGTTTAAAACCTTCGACAAGGATAATATCGAGTTTATCCTGATCCAGCCTGGAGATGTATGTGGCTAGCCTGGTTTCCTGGTCTTCCTCGGGTTCTTCTACCATTAATGCCCAGCGGGTTCTCGAGCCAATGAGCATTTGCTCTGCGCCGGCTTTTCTTATCTCAAAACTGTCTTTACCGGGCTGGTCTATCTCAAAAGTGTGATGTGCATGCTTGATAACGCCGACATTGTATCCTGCCTGTTTCAATAACGGGATAATACTCACAAGTAATGTCGTTTTGCCCGTACCACTGAAAGCGGCAAAGCCGAGTATCGGTTTCCCCTTATTTATAGTCATGCCATTTCCTGTTGCATTAGTTGCTCTGCTTCAACCAGTTCATCGGGCGTGTTTATATTCATAAAAGCCAGCGGGTAATCAGAAAAATCGACTTCTGTGAAACTATGCTGGCCAAACCAGCGGTCAATTTTTCTTTCTCCAGCCGCCAGAAACGTCTGCAATGATGCCAGCAGATCCTTCTTTAATAAACTGAATACCGGTTGTATGCGCTCACCGTTATTTGCAACGGCAATGTCGAGCCCATTTATGCTGTTCCCCAGTCTTGCTACCAGCTCAGCGGGCACGAAGGGTGAGTCACATGGCACGGTAACGAGGTAATCTGTTTTGCAGACCGACAAGGCACTGGCGATACCGGCCAGGGGACCGTGATAACCTTCCATCATGTCACTGACAACCTGATAATCGTAGGCTTCATAAAGCGCGTTATTCCGATTGGCATTAATGATTAAATGACCGACTTGTGGGCGTAAGCGATTGATGATGTGTTCAACCATGGGTTTGCCGGACAGTTTGATCAGTCCTTTATCCTGCCTGTTCATGCGCCTGGCTTCACCGCCAGCAAGTACTACAGCGGTAATGGTTTCACTATCGATCACGTTCATTTTTTAGCATTTCCAATTATACTAGTCTGATTAACTCCATGATAAACAACAGGGTAAGTGAAATGAATGAAGATGATTTTAATATGGAAATGCGTAAATTTCTTAAAAAAGTCGGTATTACTTCCCAGCGTGAAATCACGCATGCTGTTGAAACGGCCATCACTGAAGGAAAGCTCACCGGGTCAGAGGTGCTGGCTACCAGGGTCGTGTTACAAATTCCGGAACTGGAACTGGACGTAGAGATCAATGGAGATATAGCGCTGGAATAATTATTTTACGTTAGCAATATCACGCTTGGGCGGTAATTCAACGTCGAATTCAATCGCCTCTTTACCATGGTACACAAGGAAATGTTTGTTCTTGGCACGCGAAAGCAGGGTTATGCTCAATTCACGTGCCAGGTTCAAACCCATCTGTGTTATTCCCGATCTTGATAACAGGACAGGAATATTCATTTGCGCAACCTTGATCACCATTTCCGATGTCAATCTGCCGGTTGTATAAAAAATCTTGTCGGCACCATCAATGCCCTCCATCCACATTTTTCCGGCAATTGCATCAACGGCATTGTGCCGGCCAACATCTTCGATGAATACTACGGGTTCGATACCCTTACATAATGCGCAACCGTGCACGGCACCAGCATTCTTGTACACGTCGTTGTACACAGAGAGATTCCTCAATAAGGCGTACAGTGCCGATTGTTTTACCTGTACCGGTTTGATTTCGACCTGTTCAAGTTGTGACATAACGTCACCAAAGACGGTGCCCTGACCGCAACCAGTTGTCACTATTCTTGGACCGAGTTTATCTTTCCAGTCATCGCGATCGGCAAACGTGGTAATAGCAACGGCATTTACATCCCAGTCAACCTGCACAGACTTAACTTCACGAATATCGGTAATCAGTCCCTGGTTCCTGATATAGCCCAATGCCAGTAATTCGGGTTGCGTGCCCAGTGTCATCAGGGTCACGATCTCGTAACTATCGATGTAAATGGTCAGCGGACGTTCGTCTGCGATTTGCAGCTCACGTGTATTCTGGTATTCGTCGATAGCTTCAACGGCAAGCGTAGGTTCCAGACCCGCTTGCGTCATATCGGGCCGATAGGTTGAGGACAACTTAACCCCCGGTAACGTTCATATGCCGAAAAATGATTGGCTGTTCGTTCAGGTTAAAGTCATGACCCTTGGGCTTGATATTCATTGAGTCTCGTATTGCCTGTTTGAGTTTCTCATCATCACCCGGATGCGCACGGATTACCTTGCGCAGGTCAACAGAGTGCTCCTGGCCGAGGCAGAGTAACAGCCTGCCTTCGCAAGTGAGTCTAACCCGGTTGCACTGGTCGCAAAAGTTGTGACTGTGTGGGGAGATAAAACCAACACGTGTCTGGTTGTCAGCGAGCTTAAAGTAGGTGGATGGGCCGCCGGTTGATTCTGTTGTTGGAATCAACTCATATTTCGCTGATAAATCCTGTCTGATTTGATCGCTTGAGTAATAAGCCTCGGCACGATCATGATCACCGATTACACCAAGCGGCATTTCCTCGATGAAGCTGATATCGATACCTTTGTCTATTGCAAACTGAACGAGGTCGAGTACTTCATCATCATTGCGGTTTTTCAGTATAACGGCGTTAATTTTTATTTTTTCAAAACCGGCAGCAAGTGCCGCATCGATGCCTGCAAGCACCTTATTTAATTCCCCCACCCGGGTAATACGTGTAAATTTTTCAGGATTAAGGGAATCAAGGCTGATGTTAATGCGTTTGACCCCGGCGCGACGCAATGGAGCCGCCAGCTTGGTCAATTGAGAACCGTTGGTGGTAGTGACCAGTTCCTTCAAGCCGGGTAGAGCGCCAAGGTCCTCGAACAGTTTGAGGATATTGCGCCTGATGAGTGGTTCGCCGCCTGTAATACGGATTTTTTTTACGCCGAGTTCGGTAAACGCCTTACCGATACGCGCAATCTCTTCAAGTGTCAGTAACTGCGCCCGCGGCACAAACTGCATTTCGTCATCCATGCAATAGACACAACGAAAATCACAGCGGTCGGTGACGGAAATACGCACGTAATCGACAACGCGGTTAAATTTGTCGACCAGTTTAATGTCGTTTGCGGGGTTTTCTGTTTTCATTACTGACAACTACGAATCATTTCAATCAAAGGCCAATTATTATAGGTGATAGACCTGCAAATACATAGCGTGCCACCCAAACAGTTTCAGGAGGCCTTTTCCCAATGCGAGTAGGGGTGATTGACAAGGCAAATATTATAATAACGCACGTCTTCCGTGACTTCTTGCCCCAGCCAGTCAGGATGCTCAAATTCCTCGTCCTCGGATGCCAACTCTACCTCGGCAACCACGAGCCCGGCGTTTTCACCGTCGAACTCATCGATTTCCCACGTATGCCTGCCATAACGAAGCAAGTATCGGGTTTTCTCAATTAGCGGTTTGTCACACAGGTCCTGTAACATTTCGAGCGCTGCGGTTACGGGAATTTCGTATTCATACTCTCTGCGTTGGGCACCGACAACTTTTGCCTTTATATTAATATCAGCACGTTCGCCGGTGACGCGTATTCTGATAGAACTGTGATCGTTACCACCAAGATATCCTTGTATCATGCGCAAGCTACCCGTGGTATGTTGTCTCCAGTTATCATTGGTAACAAGAAACTTGCGTTCAATTTCAATAGCCATGGCCTATCATAACGCCTAACAAGAACAAACACACGCCGCAGACACCATGACAACTATGTCGCAATCCCTGCGCGAGGCAATGAACCCGCGCATGCTGGCAATACTATTTCTCGGCTTTTCATCTGGTCTACCATTGGCGCTCAGTGGCATCACCCTGAAAGGTTGGCTTTCAACAGAGAACGTTGATATCCAGTCAATAGGCTGGTTTACCCTGGCGGGGCTACCTTACACGATAAAATTTCTATGGGCGCCATTGATGGACCGCTATATCCCGCTACCATTGGGTAGAAGGCGTGGCTGGATGTTTGTCACGCAACTTGCCCTGCTAATATCAATCACGCTCCTGGCTTTCATGACACCCGACAGTAATCTCAAGTTAATGGGAGTGACAGCTTTTTTTATTGCGTTTTTGTCAGCCTCGCAGGATATCGCCTTTGATGCATACCGCACAGATATTCTGCATGCCAGAGAACGCGGTTTTGGTGCAGCAGTATCCGTCGCAGGTTACCGGGTCGCCATGCTGGTATCTGGTGCAGGCGCATTGATGCTTGGTGATCATTTCGGCTGGCATGTTGCCTACCTGACGATGGCGGTATTGATGTTGATTGGCATGACGACGTCGTTTTTTTGTCATCAGCCACAGGGGGAAGCACGGCCAACGTCATTACAGGCTGCGGTGGTAGAGCCGTTTATCGAGTTTCTCAAGCGCCCTGCAGCAGTTATGCTGCTTGTATTGATTGTGCTTTACAAGCTGGGTGATGCGTTTGCTGGCACGTTGACAACACCCTTTTTAATACAGGCACTCGAGTTCACCGCTTCCGAGGTAGGATTGGCCAGTCAGGCATTTGGGCTTGCTACGTCACTGATAGGTATTTTCCTGGGTGGGACAATTATGTTGCGTCTTGGTCTATTGAAGTCGCTGCTCTGGTTTGGTGTTTTGCAAGCCTTAACCAACCTGGGCTTTATGTTCCTGTCCCTGGCCGGAAAGAGTTATTTAGGAATGGTTACCGTTGTCGGTTTGGAGAATATAGCCGGCGGCATGGGGACAGCCGCATTTGTCGCCTTGATAATGGCCTTGTGTAACCAGCGCTACACAGCGACACAATTTGCCTTGTTGTCGTCGCTGTCGGCAGTCGGCCGCGTATTCGTTGGTCCACCATCGGGGTTTTTGATTGCGCAAACTGGCTGGACCACATTTTTCCTGATCACATTTGTGTTGGCTATTCCCGGGCTGGTACTGTTGATCGCCGCCAGGCAACAACTTGAGCGCTATGATGTCAGCTAATCGTATTATGGACCCATGCGGAAAGTACGCTTGCGCTCATTAAATTTGTATCCGTCATTAAAACCCTGGAAATAGCCACGCTGAAAGGCCTGTCGATATCTGTTCGCACGTGAATAATGGTTATAGCGATTGTAACCACGATCAAACTGGCGCTGGCGTATATTCATGCGATTGCTGTAACTGGGTCTGACAAGTATTCTCTTTTGAGCGCGATGTTTGCCTATGCTTAGATCCTGATTAAGGTATGGATTTGTCGCATGATAACCATGACCAAAATTATGACGCCGGGCATAATTGTTGGCACGGTTGTTATTGTATCCTTGTTGATAGGCATACGGTTTGTAATAAGGGCTACCAATAATCACCCTGTTGTCAGCACTTGCTGGATATGCCAGTGACGCAAGCAAGGTAAGCAGCAATGCGTGTTTAGAAAAGGTCATAACAATCTCCCGAAGGCGGGTATATCTATTAGAGGAACAAAAAAGAGAATGGTTGCAGAGAGTTCTGGACCAAGGGTGGCGATTCATTATTGCAGTCAATGCCGCTTCATATTACGTGCGTCCTGGCTGGCGCAGGAATTAGCCATGACGTTTGCCGAGCAACTGGGGGAGGTCGCGCTGGTGCCGGGAACAGGGGGTATTTTCGATATTTACCTGGAACAGGAACTACTGTTTTCCCGAAAACAGCAAGGGCGGTTCCCGGAGTCCAGGGAGCTCAAACAACTGATTAGGGACAGGGTGAATCCGGACATGGCGCTGGGACACAGCGACGACTGATTAACCGTCAGGGCATGTCCCTGGCGATACGAAAACCGATATTGTCGTAACCTTGTGATGCCTTGAACTTGTCACGTTTTGATGTGCGTAGTGATTGCATGGGGGCACTGAATGCACCTCCCCTGACAACCCGGGATACACAATCTCCGCCTTCCCACACTTCTTCTGTTGCAGGTGCATCCTTGTAATTGGGATGCCAGCAGTCATGCACCCACTCTGCTACATTGCCGGATGTGTCGTATACGTTAAAAGGGTTTGGTTTAAAACTACCGATTTTGGTTGGTTGTCGAGGGTTTAAGCCAGTATCGCAGTTAAAACAGTGAGCGCGATTTGGCTCTTCATTATTACCCCACCAGAATACCGTCTGCTTACCGCCCTTGGCCATGTATTCCCATTCCGACTCGCTCAACAACCGGTATCGTTTTCCGGTTTCCTTGCTTAACCACTTCGTATAATTATAGGCATCATCCCAGTTAATGAAGAACACAGGGTGGGTGGCTTTATCCAGATACAGGTTATCGGGCATTCTTCGACCAGTCGCGGTAGCAAATTGCTCGTATTGTGCAAACGTAATCTCGTACTGACTAACAGCGAAAGTCGCGATGCTAACATCATGCTGCGGTTTCTCGTCTGCAAATCGCGATAGTTTGCTTCCCATTTTGTAAGAGCCGGCGGGAATGACAACCATATCCGGACCTTTACCACCGGATTTCAATGCATCAGTAAAAAACCTGTTACTGGCAGCAGAGGCTTCCGGTTCCGGTGTTGATTCAGGTGCAGCTTCCTCCGCTGCTACATTTGCCAACGTTTCTTCTGTCTCTTCAACGGCATCAGCGAGTTCTGATGAGTCTATCTCTACGCCACCGGTTTCTTCCAATTCAGTGGTGTCTGTTGGTTCCGGGCTTATAGTGACATCTGTCGCATCGTCAGCCGGTTTTTTTCCACCTGACATGGCCATAAATCCACCCACGCCAACAATCAACAACACGGCTACAACGCCAATAATCAGTCCGGTCTTGCTTTTAGATTCATCGGTCTGTTCCTGTTCCAGCTTGACTGTAACCGGTTCAGGCTCTGGAACAGGCGACGGTTGCGATGGCTCTGTCTCGGCTGCGGCTCCAATATCTGCAGTTTCGTCGGCTGTTGACTCCAGCACGATATCGCCTTCTTCTTCAGACTCCTCAGGTGTCGGTTCTGCTGTTGCCGCAGCAGATTCTTCGCCTTTGACATTCACAACAACAGCGGTCGTGTTGTCCTGGCGTGGCATGTTGGCATCTTCAACCGCCTGCATTAATGCATCCGCACACTCCTTTGGCGATTCAGACCATTCGGAAAACTGAATGATCTTTCCCGAGCTGAGCGTGTCCAGACCATCGCTACAGATAATAATTCGGTCTTTTTCCTGAAGTTCGAACGGTTCCTGGTTAACGTCTATTTCATTAATATCTTCTCCGGTCAGGGCGCTCATTAACATGTTACGAGACAGGCCGGGTTCCGGCTCGACCGGCGTACCCTCTGCTTCCATGCGATCAAGGAAGCCACCGTAACTATGATCGGCGTTCTTTTTGACCAGCTCTCGATCTCGCACCAGGTACAGGTGACTGTCTCCAACGCTGGCCCAGGTAATCATGCCTCCCTCGAGCAGGGCAGCAACCATGGTGCAGCCCATACCTTCCAGCGCAGGTGTTTCGTTAATGGTTTCCTGGATAGCATTGTTGGCCTTGACTACAGCCTGTTCCAGAATATCGGCGGGATTATCTGCAGGGTAATTGGCAGAAATATGCTTATTGAATGCCTGTACGGCCATGTTACTGGCAACGTTGCCGGCAGCATGGCCCCCCATACCGTCGGCGACCACGACCAGCGCGCTGGGATTGCCTTTGCTATCGGTCAGATGGGTAATCAGGAAGGCGTCTTCCTGGTAGTCTCTAGCGCCGTCAATCTGCGATCCGGCCAGTTCAAACGTGAGCGCCATACGTTAAGAATTCTCCATGTATAATTTTTCGAAGATATTTAATTTACTGATATTCTTATTATTTTCTAAGTCGCTTAACGTAATATATGAATAAACCTGCCTGTCTATTCTAGTTTTCACTATCCTAGCAGTCTATCAATAATTATGAAATAAGATATTGATTACCGAACATAAATCCTTGTTTGTAGTGTTCTGAATCCAGGCACCAGTAAGCTCGAAAATGACGATATGAAGCAATCAATAAACGACAATGCAACGACGCGGCTGCAAAAGCAGCTGAAGTCGGTGCGAGGCGGTGATTATCATCGCCTGAAGCGTCGTTTGGCCAATATCAACAAATCTGAACAAGGACAGTTGACCGAGCTGGAGCAAGCTATACAAAAATCTATCGAGCAAAGGCAGTGGCGACTGGATAATGTGCCACAAACCACCCTTGATTCATCGCTGCCAATCTACCAGTGTTATGAAGAAATCAAGCAAACCATCGTTGATAATCAGGTCGTTATCATCTGTGGTGAAACCGGTTCCGGAAAAACTACCCAGTTACCACTGTACTGTCTTGATGCTGGTCGGGGCATAGATGGTCAGATTGGTCATACCCAGCCACGCAGGCTTGCCACCAGGACAGTAGCAAAGCGTATAGCTGATGAGTTACAAACTGATCTTGGTTCCAGTGTTGGCTTCAAGATAAGACACCAGGACCAAACAGCAGATAATACATTTATCAAGATCATGACAGATGGCATCCTGCTCAGTGAAATGCAGCATGATCGTTTCCTCAATGCCTATGACACCATCATCATTGATGAAGCGCACGAGCGTAGTTTGAACATTGATTTTCTTCTCGGTTACCTGAAAAGACTGTTACCTGACAGACCCCAGCTAAAATTGATAGTCACCTCCGCAACAATTGATGTAGAGCGTTTTTCCCGGCACTTCAATGATGCGCCGATAATTGAAGTCCCCGGCAAGACCTATCCCGTCGATATCATCTATCAGGCACCAGTAGAAGATGAAGATCATGATGCGGAATCAGAACAGTTAATACTGGATGCAATACATCAACTATCCGGTTATGACATGGGCGATATCCTTGTTTTCCTTGAGGGTGAAGGAGAAATACACGAGACAGACAGGTTTTTACGTAAACAGAATCTACCTGACACGGATGTATTACCACTTTATGCGAGGTTAAGTGCCAGCAGGCAAGGCAAGATTTTTTCTCCGCATAAACGCCGGCATATTGTGCTAGCCACCAACGTTGCGGAAACGTCTATAACTATACCGGGAATACGCTACGTCATAGATACCGGTTTCGCCCGAATTAGTCGTTATACTCCGCGTGCGAAAATTCAGCGATTACCTGTAGAAAAAATTTCGCAGGCAGCAGCCAATCAACGCAAGGGGCGTTGCGGTAGAACGAGCGAAGGCATTTGTATACGACTTTACAGTGAAGAGGATTTTGAAAATCGCCCTGCTTATACAGAACCGGAAATAACCAGGACCAATCTTGCATCTGTGATACTGCAAATGAAATCGCTGGGGCTAGGGGATATACGGGAATTTCCTTTTATAGAGCCTCCAGATGAAAGGTTGGTCACTGATGGTTTGCGCTTATTACATGAAATACACGCACTGGACAAGCATGGAAAGTTATCGAAAACAGGCAGGATGCTTGCCCGCTTACCGGTAGAGCCACGCTATGCAAGAATGCTGGTTGCTGCAAGGGAATATCATTGTCTTGGCGAAATGTTGATAATTGCCAGCGCGCTGAGCATACAGGACCCGAGGGAGAGGCCGGTTGACAATTCTGCCAATGCAGACAAGAAACACGCCGTGTTTAAACACGATAAATCGGATTTCTACTGGTACATTAATCTCTGGCAGTTTTTGCAGGAACAAAGAAAAAAACTCTCGCAAAACCGTTTTAGAAAATTATGCCAGACCAATTTTCTCTCCTACATGCGTATACGGGAATGGCAGGATATACATAGGCAGCTTAGACATGTGTGCACCGAACTTGGATTAACACTAAACAATCAAGCTGCCAGTTACCAGAATGTACACTGCGCTATATTGACCGGACTGCCAAGTCATGTGGCCTGTTTAACGGACAAGCATGAATATACCGGCACAAGAAATATTCATAGCTACATCTTTCCTGCTTCCAGCCAGTTTGAGAAAAAACCAAAATGGCTTGTGGCTGCCGAGCTCGTAGAAACTTCCCGGCTTTTTGCACGACAGGTTGCAGATATTGAGCCCGAATGGATCATCGCAACAGCAAAGCATTTGCTCAAATTCAGTTATTCCAATATTCACTGGGATGCAGATACGGCCAGAATAATGGCGCATGAAACAACCACGATATATGGTTTAACCCTGCGTGCGCAGCGCAGGATCAATTACGGACGCATTAACCCGACCGAGTCCAGGGCTTTGTTTATCAGGCACGCGCTTGTTAACGGAGAATATGAATGCAATATTCCATTTCATCGATATAACCAGAAGTTAATTGAAGGGATACGCCGTATTGAGACAAAAGTGAGACGCCCTGATGTGCTTAATGAAGAAGCAGTGTTCGATTTTTATATGAAAAACCTGCCAGCTGATATTTACGACGGGCATACACTGGAAGTATGGGTGAACAACCTGGAACAAAAAACTGAAGCAAAACTGTACCTGCAACAGTCAGATCTGCTTTTCGATAATATCGATGATGATCTTGATGCTGCCTATCCTGATACGTGTCCTGCAAATGGGCTGAACTTGCCGCTTGAATACAGGTTCACGCCTGGAAGTAATGATGATGGCTTGAACGTCAATATACCACTGGAAACATTAAGCCAGTTCAAGCAGTCAGAATTCGATTACCTTGTTCCCGGGCTGTTAAAGGAAAAAGTTGTCCAGCTGTTGAAATCCTTGCCAAAGCAAACACGCAAACAACTTGTGCCTATACCCGACGCTGCTGAAGAGTGTAGCAAACACTTGCATAATCATAGCATTCCACTTTACCGAAACCTTTCCAGTTATCTGTTTAGAACAAGAGGTATTAAAATCGAGGATAAGGAATGGTCAAGCTGCGTCTTGCCCGATCATCTTAAGGTCAATTTTCGTGTTTTTGACTCTGGCAAAAAGCTGGTTGCGCAGGGAAGAGACCTGGAGCAACTGCGAGAGCAATTATCCGGCAAGGCCAATACAGCGTTCAACGCAATTGTAGATGATAAATTTGTCAGAACTGAGATAAAGGCATGGACACATGGCGATATCCCCGTTAGTGAGGTTATCGAAACGAGTGGTACCAAATTAACCGTATATCCTGCGCTGGTCGAATCTAACGGCAAGGTGTTTCGTGATGTTTATGATAGCCGTGAATCTGCCGAGTACTATTTCAGATACGGCTTGCGTGCGTTAATTAAAATTACCCTGCACAAGGAATTGAAGTATTTGCGCAAAAACATTCGCAATCTGGACACGCTTGCGTTGGCCTACAGCACGATAGGCAATAAGCAGGACCTGGTTAATTCGGTGGTAAATAATGTTATTGATGAAAGCTTCCTTTTTGAGTCACGTGTTATCAGGAAAGCAGACAAATTCCAGGCTACGCTTGCGCAAGGTAAGCAACGATTATTATTGAATGCAGAACAGTTATCTCGTTTGCTAGAAACGATACTGAAGAAATACAATCAGCTCATGACACGCTTGCAAGACAACGAAATAGCCGTTCATCAGCATGCCGTGACAGACATAGAAGAACAACTTGAATATCTTTTCTATGATGGTTTTATTGATGACATATCCTTTAGCCGGCTACAGGAATATCCGCGCTATCTTGATTCAATTGCAAAACGACTGGATAAACTCTGTTTTGCCGTTGAAAAAGACAGAAAAAACACCTCGCTAATCGCGGAACACTGGCAACGTATTAAGCAATTGGTAGATAATGCTTATGAAACCGGCGATTATCCGCATATCCTTGATGAGTATCGATGGTTAATGGAGGAATGGAGAATTTCCCTGTATTCGCAGGAAATAAAGACCAGGTTGCCTGTGTCGCTTAAACGCATGGACAAGAAATGGGTGACCTTACAACAACTGGGGCAATGATCCGGATATGCAGGAATCATCAATAGAGTTTTCTATTTTTCTCATTTTTACCGGTGCAGCTGTCATTGCCACGCTGGCATTGTACGCCCGTCAGGCGATGATCGTCGCCTATATTCTACTTGGTCTACTAATGGGCCCCTTCGGACTTGGTTACATTGATGATCCGCAATTAATCAGTGACATCTCTACTATTGGCATTATTTTCCTGCTTTATCTTCTCGGACTGGATTTATTGCCACAACAACTCTGGAACATGCTGCGAGAAGCATTGGTAGTAACATTGCTTAGCTCAGCTGCCTTTTGCCTGATCGGTTTTAGTGTTGGTTATCTATTTGGTTATGAATTACTACAGGCTTTACTCATTGGCTCGGTCATGATGTTTTCGAGCACCATTATCGGTCTGAAGTTACTGCCAACAACGACACTACATCATAAACACACCGGGCAGATTATTATCAGTGTGTTGCTGATTCAGGACCTGGTTGCAATTGTCATCCTGCTGTTGTTGCAGGGTTATGGGAAGGGTGGCGATTTAACCATCAGTATTATCGGCCAGCTACTGTACTTGCCTGTCCTCGTTATTCTCAGCTATGTGCTTGAACGATTCGTTATCATTAAATTGCTAATGCGTTTTGACCAGATACATGAGTATATTTTTCTGCTTGCAATTGGCTGGTGTCTCGGAATTGCAGAATTGGCTCATTTTGTAGGTTTGTCCCATGAAATCGGTGCATTCGTTGCCGGAATAACACTGGCCTCCAGTCCTATCGCGTTATTCATCGCCGAGCGGCTTAGGCCGCTGCGTGACTTTTTTCTTATCATCTTTTTCTTTTCACTAGGCGCCGGTTTTAATATGTCTGTGGTCGATGAAATCATACTGCCAGCCGTCATTCTTGCTGTTACCGCGTTGATTTTAAAGCCGCTAGTGATCGGCTGGTTACTACAGATGGAAGGTGAGAAAAAAAGTGTTTCCTATGAAACCGGCTTTCGACTAGGACAAATTAGCGAGTTTTCCCTGTTAATTGCGGTTCTGGCGCTGGAATCAGGTTTTATTCCGGCAAAAACGTCTTACCTTATCCAGCTTGCAACACTGCTGACATTTATTGTTTCTTCATACATCATAGTATTGAAATATCCGACTCCGATATCGGTAAACTCCAGGTTGCGCAGGGACTAATCCATGAGTGTAAAGAAAAAGCTGGTCATTAGTACGGCATTGGTAGCTGTAAGTATTGCCTGCTTTGTTTTGGCTGATTATTTTGCCCTGTTCGGTACCAGTAAAACTGTCGAACTGGATTTTTTCGAGGCCAGATTCAGAACACTTGATAAAGATAGTGGCAATCTTATCTTTGGTGCCGGTGTTCGATGCTTTCAGAGAAAGAATTTCAATGCCTGTACCTTACGTGACAGTCACCAGGCCGGTGTAGTTGCCGTTCATTTTCCATTGAAGAAAGTCATTGAGAAGAGTCTATTGTTTACTCAAAATACCACAATTGAAAAGGCTGCCAACCCGAATATGAATATGATGTTTATACATAACAATTACGCCAACACTAAAATAAGTATGATGCTCGATGATATGTTCGCCAATCCAGGTAAAGAATATCTTGTTGAGATGCCAGCGCGATAGCAGTGAGGTGTAAGACCAATGAGTGAAACACTGGATTACCTGTTACAGGTGCGTAAGGAAGCGCTCGGACCATACTTTGAATTTTTAAAGAAGGCAGGCAAGCACCTTGATCCAAAAACACGATCCCTGCTTTCAGTTATTACCAAGGTGGATGCGCAAACCGAAACGGGCCTGCGCCAGTATCTGACGCGTGCGCTGAGAGAGGGAAACAGTGCTGACGAGATACTGGATGCCTTACTGGTATGTATTCCAACGTTGGGTTTTAGCAGGATTATCTGGGCTATAGAAATTATCCGTGACATGGATATACCGGAATTTCATCCAGATAGTCTTGGGAAATCGCCTGAATGGCATGAACTGGCGCCCGTTGCCGCCCTTACGGAAGGGGTATCGCGGTTTGATTATGGCGTGCGTTCATGTTTTGTACATAAAAAAGGCGAGGCTATAAAGGTGTTTGATAGCCGTTGCCCTCACCAGGTAACCAATATCCCCATGCTTGCGTTAGAAGATAATGTGCTAACTTGCCCTAAACACCAGTGGAAATTTGATGTTGAATCCGGTGACTGTATTGAAAAAGGCAGTCGACCGCTTAATGTCGTGAACTACAAGATAGATAACGAAATGCTTTATGTGTTTGGCTGAGACGGGAAAGCCTCGATTGCATCAGCTAATTGTTGCTTGTCTGTTTGCTTGTTACTGGCTGGATTAAACCTGTAGCGATTATGCATTGCAACCAGACCCAGGTATTTGTCTCCTGATTTACCGGGGAATACTCTGGTGAGCCATTGAGATAGTGTTTCTCCTTTCTGGCGCCGGTCTTTTTGTTTTTCCAGCTGCTGAATAAGGGCAAATAACGGCGAGTCCATCCCTTGTAGTTCGGTATCGGTTTCTAGTTTACGCTCTTTACCCTGTTGTTTTACTTTCTGTTTCCTTGAGAAACTCCATATCAGGTAAAATACGAGTGGCAACATTAGCCATGTCATATTGAATTCAGTATCGACACTGCCATCGACACCTTTACTCGTGATGATGTACCGTAGCCAGGAAAACACATCAACAAATGGTTCAAGAAAAGTGCTGTCTTCTCCCTCAAGTGGCGCCCAATTCGACGGAGTCGTGTCCAGGCGTTGCCAACTCCCATCCTGGTAAAATTCAACCCATGAATGAGCGTCCCGCCCCCTGACCAGGTATTGTTTTTGCCAGGGACTGTACTCTGATACAACATAGCCAATAGTGTATCGTGCTGGTATGCCTGCGGCGCGTAACAACAATGTAGTCGCAGTTGCAAAATATTCGCAGTGACCCCTCCGGGTCTCAAACAGAAAAGCGTCAAGGTAACCGCTTTTTGTATAGCGCTGGTTCTGGCTTAACGAGTAGTAAAAATTGTCAGCAAAGAAAGCGCGTATTCTATTGATTTTTTCTGTTGTCGGTTGACCTTCCAGGTCTAACTCATCTGCCAGCTGTTTGAATGTTGGTTTGTAAACATCATAGATATAAAGATCGTCCTTGCTAGGTGGTTCCTGGTGGAAACTGGATTCCGCATAACCCAGCCTGTAATTTATCCAGCCCTGTCGAGCATCAACACGGACTGAGCCAAACGGATTTGTTTCTACCTGGACAATATCCTGGCCAAATAGGGTATTTATAGTGACCGGCGCCGGAATGATCGCCGATTGATCCTGCATAAAAAGACCAAACTCAAGTTTACCAACGTCGACTTGCTCATTGTTGAGTATCCATGACTTGCCGGACTCAGGTTTATTAATTATGTCGAACTCTGTGGGTGGATTGGTCCAGATGCTATATTCATAATTGGTATAAGACACCTCTTTTAAATACGTCGGCGTCTGCAGTTTCCTGTCGCTTTTAATCCTGATTAGGGTGCGGTCAGACAGCTTTAAACGTCCGAGAGAGCCAATCGCTGTCATGGTCCTGGAAGGGTCGCGGCTATGCCAGCCATAATGGTCAAACACACTCATCATGAACATTTCTGCAGAACGGTGCAGGTTCCTGACGCCAATCTGTGTTATAAAAGCAAGCATAAATATGGTCAGTAATGTTAAAAACCATTTGTAAAATGCAACCTGATGAGGCCGTATTCGCCATAACAAGGCGACGATGACGAGTCCGCTGAGAACAAAAAAAAGTTCGTTAAACTTATGCCCGGCGCTTGCTGATATCAGGCAAATAAATACGTACGGCATACTGATATCGACATCGTAAAGTATGTCTTCATCAGCATCTTCACCCAGACGTCGTATACTCAAAAACAGGGCGGCAGTCTTAATGCTATCGTTCGGGTTGTAACGCTGAGCCAGTAGTACAAGGAATAGTGAAAACGGAAACAGCGACAGGATGATATAAATCCCTTGCGCCCCGTAATTTACGAACACATAAATAATAGCCAGGAAGAATAACAAGCCACTCAGATCGACGACCTGGTTGATGTCCTTTTCAGACAGGTTGAGCCGCCAGGAAATAAAATTGGGCAGTTCCAGCGCGATACCCATACCTATTGCAAATAGCAGAAAATCATTTTGCCAACCCCAAATCAACAGGCTGGCCAGAATTGTTAGTGGCGGTGCCGGTTGTAATTTTTGTTTTTCAGCGTGGTCTGCAGTCAGAATATTCATGCTGCTTGTTTACCATTGGATAGCTGTTCAAGATCCTGTTGTATATTTTCATTACTGACGATATGAAGGCGCACATTGTTAAAAGAGGGTAGTGGTTCGGAAAATTGCTCGTGCGAAAATACGATGGCTTTTACAGGAATCGCGAGGTTCTCCAGAAACTGCAGTAATGACAGACGCGCCGGGTCGAGGCAAAGTAGTACGCAAACGATGCCGCAGCATTCACCAACATATTTGGTAAGTAGATCCTGTAGACGCTCCAGGTTTGATTTTGTTTCTGGTTCTATGCAGGCAAGTACTTCAAGTATTGCATTTATATGTTGGTGATTCTTGCCGGAGGTATATCGATATGCCTGGTTACCAATGAACATCAGATCAAGCAGGGTATCCTGTTCTCGCTCGCCTGCCATGTATGAAGCTGCCACTGATACCGCGTTTTCAAACGTTTCGAGGCTCATGTTATTGCCCAGAAACGTGTCCAGCACCAATCCGTAACGAACGAAGTATTCATCTTGGTATTCTTTCACCACAGGTTCCCCCAGTTTTGCATAACTACGCCAGTGAATTGAACGTAATGGATCGCCAGGGCGGTATTCGCGCAGTGACACAAATTCCTGCGAATCGCCACTCAGGGAGGCCATGTTCGTGCCGCCTGGTTGGTAAATCCGATGACCAGGCAGGTCAAGCTCGGGGGTTTTGAAAAGCCTGGGTAATACCAGTAATCTGTTTTTTAACGCAAATGTTTTCCGGGCATGACACAAGCCAAGTGGGTCGGTTCTTGAGATGCTGGCGTTATCAAACTGTATATAGCCACGACGTAAGGGTACCAACTCAAGTTTAACTTCAATATCACTGTTTTCAGCAATATGGCGAATTGATCTGTTTTTTATGTTCCCGCCGCGGAGCTTTCTCATTACATTGACCAGCCGTGGATATCCGAGGAAGCGATCTATACGATTACGTTTTTTATCGAGCGGGTCACTGGAGCTGGCAAAATGCTTGTAATCAGGAAACTCGTTCTTCAGATCATCAAATAAGAATAACTGTTTATAAGCCCGATTGTCGCTGTTTGATATGTGTAATGAATACTGCAAGGGCTGACCAACGGTAGCATAATCAGGCAGTGCACGTTTGATCGACAAGTTGGGCCGGAATACGAGAGTAAGCAGTAATGCGACCACTGTCATGATTAAAGTAATAGAGAAAACCTGAAATGACAGTGTGGCCCTGGTGTCTATGCCAAAGATGCCGGCAGCACACATAACAGTCAAAATCATCAGTCCATTTGGCGTAAAGCGATTTCTGATTTTCTGCGTAAGCAGAAAAAACAGCCTGTAATTACTGTATAAAATTCGTTTTAGCATCTAAACAGGTACAGGTAGAGTGCTCATGATGGCTTCAACCATCTGTTCACTGCTATTCCCCGAAAAACGTGCGGCAGAATCCATGATAAGTCGATGGGCAATAACGGGTACTGCAAGTTCCTGTATATGGTCAGGTGTCACGTAATCCAGTCCATCGAAGATAGCAAGCGCCTGTGCTGTTTTTGCGAGTGCCAGCGAGGCACGAGGGCTGGCGCCATTTAATATCCCCTCCATCTCCCTGGTTGCCCTGACAAGATTGACTATATACTGCATGACTTCGTCACTGATTTTCACGTTTGGTAGTTCTTGCTTGACCCGGTTGACATCGTCCTTGCTAACGCAGGGCTGAATTGAATCCAATGGGTGTGACTGGTTTTGATTGATTAATATTGATACTTCTTCCTCTGCACTGACATAGCCGAGGCTGAAACGCATGCTAAAGCGATCCATTTGTGCTTCTGGTAACGGGTACGTGCCATGGTACTCAACAGGGTTTTGCGTCGCGATCACAAAGAACAGGTTGTCAAGAATGTGCAATTGTTTCTCGATACTGACCTGTTTTTCACCCATGGCCTCCAGTAACGCGGACTGTGTTCGAGGAGAAGCGCGGTTTATTTCATCGGCCAGCAGAATATTGCTGAAGATAGGGCCCGGGTGAAATTCAAACTCCTGTATACGTTGATTGAAAATCGATACTCCAAGGATATCTGTGGGTAACAGGTCGGGTGTAAACTGTATACGCTGGAATTCAACGGCAATTGATTTTGCCAGCGCCTTCGCCAGCGTTGTTTTACCGGTGCCGGGGACATCTTCGAGTAACACGTGGCCGTCGCTGAAAAAAGTGGCCAGCAATTTTCTGATCGAATTCGGTTGTCCCTGGATAACCTGTTCAATATTGGCAAAGAGTTTTTGATATGTTTCTATGGGTGTCATACTGCTAATCCATTATTTACCACGACTAGCCTAGCAAAACCGGAGTCTGATAACACATGTTTAAGAAGAAAATTGATACACAAGCCGACATTAATGAATTGATCGCTTCCCGCTGGAGCGGACGTGCCTATGATGCCCAACGGTTATTATCACGTGAACAAATCATCGCGTTGCTGGAAGCTGCGCGCTGGGCTCCATCATGTTATGGCGATCAGCCCTGGCGTTTTATTATCTTCGACAAAGCCACGGCTGATGATGCCTGGAGCAAGGCCCTGGACTGTCTTGCGGAGGGAAACCGACAATGGGCGCAGGCAGCGCCAATGCTATTATTAGCGTGTGCTGACTCTGTCTTAAGCAAGACCGGTGATAATAATCGTTGGGGACAATATGATACCGGCGCTGCCAGTGAAAACCTGTGTTTGCAAGCAGCTGCTATGGGTCTTATGACCCATCAAATGGGCGGCTTTGATGCTGAGAAATGCAGACAGGTTTTCGCTATTCCCGAGCAGTTCACCCCAATGGCAATGATCACCGTCGGTTATCAGTTACCGGAAGACGCCATTACTGGTGATATGCGTGAACGCGAATATAGCCAACGCTCGCGTAACCCCCTGGGTGATAATTTCTTCGAGGCCGGTTGGAACCAGCCATTGAATACCTAGCCGTTCATTCAAAACAATATGAACAGTATGAATGCCAACCGGGCGTTCTGGTTGCTGGCAGGACCGATGATAGTCAGCAATGTCAGTATTGCATTGCTTGGACTGGTCGATACCGCAGTAATAGGACATCTCGATTCTGCTGTCTACCTTGGTGGCGTTGCGGTCGGCTCTGTCGTTTTTGATTTTCTCTACTGGGGTATGGGGTTTCTCCGGATGGGAACCACCGGGATAATTGCCCAGGTGCATGGTAAAAATGATGCCAATGAAATGCGTGCGGTACTGGCACGCTCGGCGCTGATTGGGTTGACCCTGGCCTTATCTATCCTCGCATTACAGAACCCGATTATTAATGTCGGAATCGGTTTGCTGGAAGGAAGTGACGCCGTTAAGTATCACGCTCGCACATATTGTCATTGGTTAATCTGGGGTGCGCCGGCAATGATCGTCCTGTTTTCTGTTAACGGTTGGCTGCTAGGCATGCAAAATGCGGTTGCAACACTAAAAATCGGCATTATTGTCAACGTGGTCAATATTGCACTGGATTTACTATTCGTCGTTGGCTTCAACATGGATGTCAGGGGTGTGGCACTCGCCTCGGTAATAGCGCAATACACAGGCGTCACCGTTGGCTTCCTTATGATCCGCAAGGAATTAACGCATTATCCAGGGACATGGTCTTTGCCAAGCATCATCGACACAGACAAGATTAAGAAATTCCTGTCTCTTAACCATGATATTTTCATTCGCACCATTTGCCTGATACTGGTCTTTGCTTTTTTTACTCGTGAGGGTGCGAGGCAAGGCGACCTGATCCTTGCCGCCAACTCGATACTTATGAAATTTTACCTGCTTATGGCGCTGGCACTTGATGGTTTTAATCATGCTGCAGAGGCATTGGTTGGCAAAGCGGTGGGTGCGCGTAGTCGCGATATGTTTGACCGTTCGGTGTCACTGGCATTGAAATGGTCATTCATTTTTGGTTTATGTTTTACGCTCTTTTACTGGCTTTGTGGCGATCTGCTTATTGCTGTATTGACGGGTATTGAGTCAGTGCGCGAACTTGCCCGGGTTTATTTGCCGTGGATGATTCTGTTACCCATGGTGTCAATATGGTGTTTTTTACTTGATGGTATTTTTATCGGGGCTACCCGGGGGGCGGAGATGCGAAATTCAATGCTGGTATGCACCTTCGTTTGCTTTCTGCCACTCTGGTATGTTTTTCAGTTCCTTGACAATCACGGCCTGTGGCTGGCGTTTACGCTGTTTATCCTCGTGCGCGGCATTACGCTCGGCCTGTATTATTTCAGTATTGAAAAAAAAGAGTCGTTTATCGAGCACGCGCCTCCGGGTTAATCTTTTTGAGTCTCGTCATCCAAACGTGTAAAACGAATGATATGACGACGATCGCGTTTCGTAGGTCGGCCACGTGTTCGAGGGAAAGTCGCCGCTTCTGCCTTGAGTTGCGCGGCAAGCTGTTCTCTTTTGCTGATACTGCTTTCAGATTCCTCGTAGAGTTCTGCAGCCAGGCTGCCTGATAAGCGGTTGGGGCTTAATCTCATTATCCTTATTTGGTATTCAAACGGCGGTTTACGAATCAATATGCTGTCGCCAACAACGATCGACCTGGATGGTTTAACGATGTCTTCACCGACCTTGATTCTATTGCCCTTGATAGCGGCAGCGGCCTGGGCACGGGTCTTGAAAAAACGTGCGCACCATAGCCATTTATCTAGGCGCATGGACTGTAGTGTATTTGAATCGGGCAACTGGAAAGTATGATAATTTTGCTATGTTGATTATCATAAGCTGTCACAGAAATAAGGCAATGATATGGCAGAAAAGAAAAATGAAAGAGAACTGATTCCTTTAAATATCTGTGTTTTAACCGTGTCTGATAGCCGGACCGAAGAAACAGATAAATCTGGAAAGAAGTTACAGGATCTCGTACAACAGGCCGGACATAACTGTCTTCAGAAGCGGATTGTGCCCGATGATATTTACCAGATCCGGGCAACGGTTTCCGAATGGATTGCCGATACCGATGTGCAGGCAGTTATAACGACCGGTGGCACCGGTATTACCGGGCGGGACGGTACCCCGGAAGCGGTAAGTGTCCTGTTTGACAAGACAATAGATGGATTTGGTGAAACATTTCGTGCGCTTTCCTATCAGCAAATCAAGACGTCTACGATGCAGTCAAGAGCGATCGCCGGCGTTGCAAATAGTACCTTTATTTTTACATTACCAGGTTCAACAGGCGCCTGTGTGACGGCATGGGAAGAACTGATTCAACATCAACTGGACTACCGCACTCGACCCTGCAACCTGGTTGAACTGATGCCCCGTCTGAAAGAGTGAAATCCTAGTTGTTATTCGTATTCAACAGGCGTTTATCCAGATCGGGCACAGAAAAATAGAGCAACAGGTTACGCTGTATAGCGTTGTCATTATCATCACTTATCATGAAAAAGCGATTTGCGCGGTGCCATGTAATTCCCTCGAAGTTGTCATTGAACAAACCTGTAGCGGGGTTTATTGAAAAAAGTAATTGTTGCTGCAATGAATTATCACTAAACGTCAACATGTGCAGGCTGGCAGTGACACCGGCAAAGATGCCGGGAAAGCTTCGTTCCAGCGCGATGATGACGCCGTTGGCAAGACTTGTCATGCCAACAAGGGAGCCATGCCTTTCATTGACCGGCTCAAATTCCCATTGCTTATTTCCGGTGAGAGTAAAAATACTGGCGCCACTGGCTGGTAATGGTCGTTCTGTACCAAGCAGCAGTCCATACTTATCATGAGTGGTGATCGCCTCCATGGATTTGTTTTCACCACTGTATTGCGTTATATCAGCCAGCGTTGCGCCAAGTGTTAACTGCTTAATGAACGATCCTTGAGTATCATATTCAATCAGCCTTGGAATACGTTCATAACTCACAATCAGCGTTGTATCACCAGCTACGCCGTTATTGGCGTTCAGCAAATCAAGGCCTTCACTGTCCGCATGTTTAAACTTTACCGGCTTGCCATTCGCATCCGTTAATATGTGCCTGGATACAAGTAATACGTCAACCAGCTCGCCGTCGACAAATGAAGGACGCAGCCGAATGAAGAAGCCTCGATCTGACAGGGCATAAAGTAGCGCTTCATCAGCGTCCCAGGCCAGCCCGGAGAATTCCATCAATTTCTGGCCATTACCTGTGATGCTGTCCAGTGTTAATGCGCCAAGTAGTTGTATATTTTGTTCACGGTACAGTTGTTTATCGACACCCGTTATGTGCAGCGCATTGGCAATTGACTCATCTGCACCTGCCTGTACGTGCACGGTCAATAATATAATGAGTAATATTCTGTCCATAAGGCTATGTTTTTACATATAATAACTAAAAAATGATGAGCAAGTGGTTTTGACTAACGGAAAACAACATGGCATGACCAAGCAGTTACATTTGCTGTCTATAGTAGCATTCAGCCTGCTATACATATCCAGCGTGTTTGCTGGAGGAGGCCCACCGGCCCTGGTAAAGGTTGAGAATGCGGTATCCATGGAAATTGCACCCACTATCTGGGTAAGTGGTACCGTGATAGGCCGGTACGACTCCAATATCGCTGCTGAAGTGGATGGCAGACTGGAAACGATACTTGATGTTGGCGACCGTGTTGCCAAAGGTGCAACGATAGCAACGATTGATGCGACCAAGTATCGACTTTCAGTGGAACAGATTGCGGCTGAAGTGCCGCCAATTGAAGCCATGGTAAAGTTTTACCAGAAAGAAGCAGAGCGTCTTGAAATGCTTGCTCAGAATAATAATGCAGCCAGAAACCAGCTTGATCAAACCATGGCCAACCGGGATGAGGCGCGTGCGCGAATTCGATTTGTTAAATCCAGGCTGGCACTGGCACAGGACGACCTCGACAGGACGACCATCAGTGCGCCTTTTGCCGGCGTTATTACGGAACGGATTAAATCGCCTGGAGAACGGGTTGAGCAGGGTGATGAAGTCGTTCGGCTGGTGGATGCCGACAACCTGGAGATACAGGCCTTTATTCAGAGGTCGTCTTTTATCAATCTTGCAATTGGCGATGAATTAACCGTGCGCATACCAGAGACTGAAACTACTGCGCGGGTGAGTGCCATGATCCCGGTCGGTGACAGTGAATCGCGTTTATTTGAAATGCGCCTTTCCGTCGAAGGCAAGGGCTGGAATGCCGGAACTGCAGTTAAGGTAGCAACCCCGGTAGCCAGACCCCAACAGGTACTTGCCGTTCCCAGGGATGCACTGGTTATTCGCCAGGCGGGTACCATGGTCTATAAAATCAATGGTGATAACACGGCTGTTATGGTGCCCGTGACTACCGGTATTGCTAACCAGACGCATATCGAGGTAACTGGCAATCTGAAACCGGATGATCCTGTCGTCATTCGTGGCAATGAACGTCTGAGACCAGGACAACAGGTGACTATCAGTTCAGGTTCAAGTAGCTAGTGGATATCACGCGTGCGTGTCTGGCAAATCCGGTTGCCTTGCTGGTAGCCGTTTTACTACTACTCATCTTCGGATTTATCAGCCTGTTCCGTTTACCGATACAGTTGACGCCGGAACTGGAAGAACCCGAAATCACCATAACAACGCCCTGGCGAGCTGCTTCCCCCAATGAGGTTGAGGCCGAGATACTGGAACCGCAGGAAGATGCGCTCCGTGGTTTGCCGGGACTCACAGAAATTAAGGCTGAGGCGTACGAAGGCAGGTCAATCATTAACCTGACCTTTGCCGTTGATATGGATATGCGGCGTGCCCTGGTCGAGGTCATGAATCGCCTGAACCAGGTGTCGGACTACCCTGAAGACGCCGATGAACCATCGATTGACACCACTGGACAGGATGCGAGGGCAATTGCCTGGTTTATCCTGAAAACAGCGGTAGACAACAAACGTGATATTGAAACCTACCGTGATTATGTCGAAGAAGTGGTGCAATCACGTTTTGAACGCGTGCCCGGTGTTGCCCGGGCCGAGGTATTTGGCGGTAGTGAAAAAGAGCTGCGCATCACGTTTGATCCCTATCGCGCTGCCAGTCTGGGTGTGCAACTCGATAATGTCATGCGACTGGCTGCAACGAGCGAAGATGTGTCTGGCGGCTTTGCTGATGTTGGCAAACGTGAATACAGCATCCGGTTTGCAGGAAAATATGATGCCAGCAGCCTTGGAGAAATGATCCTTGAATGGCGCGATGGCAGACCAATCTACCTCCGCGACGTTGCGGTTGTAGAAGAACGTCTCGCTGACAAAAACAGTTTTGTGCTAACAAAGGGATCGTTGTCTATCGCGATCAATGCGCAACGCGAAACCGGTGTCAATGTACTTGAGGTCATGGATGGCTTAAACAAGGCGGTAACAGAACTTAATGACGGACCATTACAACGTGCAGGCCTGAGTATGGAACAGGTCTATGATGAAACGGTTTATATCAAGCGTTCCATCAGCATGTTGAGAAATAACCTCGGGCTTGGAATCGGTCTGGCAGTCATCGTGCTGTTCCTGTTTTTACTTAAGTTTCCCGCCACGCTTATCGTTGCAACATCGATTCCCATTTGCCTGGTGGCAAGTTTCAGCCTGATGGAGCTTACCGGTCGCACCTTGAATATTGTGTCTCTTGCCGGTCTTGCATTCGCCGTAGGCATGGTACTTGATGCGTCTATAGTCGTATTGGAAAATATAATACGCCTGCGAGAAAGAGGCGAAATGCCGGAAGTTGCTTCTCTAAAAGGTACCGGCCAGGTTTGGGGCGCACTGCTTGCGTCTACTGCGACCACGGTAGCCATCTTTTTGCCGGTGGTTTTCCTTGCTGATGAAGTCGGGCAATTATTTTCTGACCTTGCTATCACGATTACGGCAGCGATAGTCCTGTCATTTATAACAGCGATTACCGTGGTCCCCACCGCGGCACGGCTATTCCTGGTCAATAAACAGTTTGTCGATCCTTTTCATCACGTCTGGGACAACATCAGTGGTTACATTATGCGCATGACAGATTCAGGAGCGCGTCGGCTGGCATGGATCGTCTTACTAATCTCGATTCCGATATTCATTATCGTGGTTTTCAAGCCTCGTGCAGACTATTTGCCTGATGGTAACCAGAACCTTGCCTTTGCTTTCATCCTGCCGCCTCCTGGTGCCAATATAGAAACAATAGAAAAGGAAATGGGGCAGATCGTGGCAGAACGCATGCAGCCTCACATCGATGGCATAAAACAACCAGAGGTTAAACATTATTTTTTTGTGGCCTTTTCCCGGGGTGTTTTTATGGGCGCCAGGGCGAAAAATGATAATGAGATTGCGGAACTCGTTCCTTTAATCAACTCAGTCGTGCAAGGCTTTCCTGATTCATTTGCATTCGCGAAACAGGCGTCCCTGTTTCGCGGTTTTGGCGAGGGCAGGACTATCGACATCAATATTCAGTCCAAGAATCTGCCGGCTTTAATGGAGGTCGCCAAGCAGGCCTGGTTTGCAGCACTTGGTAAATACCCAAATACAAGACCTTATCCGGGTGTTGAACTGGCACAACCGGAACTCAGGTTGATACCGGACGAGCGAAGAATTGCCGAGGCAGGCTGGGACCGTTCTGTCGTCGCCGCATTGTCGCAAACGCTTGGCGATGGTCGCTACGTGGGTGATTATTTTAATGGCGAGGAAACACTGGATATTATCCTGCGTTCTTCCAGTTGGCAGACGCCTGAAGAACTGGGGTCGCTGCCGGTGATGACGCCTGGCAGCGGAATATTACCGTTAAGCGAACTGGTGGAAATAACCCGCACGGCCGGGCCGGAACAGATACGGAGAATTAATCGACGTAGAACAGTAACACTTGAAGTTTCACCGCCAGCCAGTGTTTCTCTGGAAGAGGCGCTGGAAGTTATCAAGGAAGAAGTGGCGCCGCCGATTTGGTCGGCACTGCCAGAAGATGGCGCCATCGAGTATGGAGGTACTGCAGACAAGCTGGCCAGCGCGCTGGAAAACATGTCGGGCAGCTTTATGCTGGCGATTACCATACTATATTTACTGATGAGCGCCATGTTTAAGTCCTTTCGAGATAGTTTACTGGTGCTGTTGTCTATCCCGCTAGCTACCTTCGGGGGCGTATTGTCATTGAAGGTAATCAACCTGTTCACCTTCCAACCCATGGATCTGTTGACGATGATAGGCTTTATCATTCTCCTCGGGCTGGTGGTAAACAATGCTATCTTACTGGTATACCAGGCCCGGCAATCAGAGCGAGAGGGAAACTCACGAACAGCTGCGGTTGCCGAGGCTGTACATTTACGTTTGCGTCCCATTTTTATGAGCACGCTCACCAGCATATTTGGCATGCTACCGCTATTATTGATACCCGGCGCGGGGACAGAACTTTACCGTGGACTGGCTGGTGTAATCGTTGGTGGCATGATGGTGAGCACAGTGTTTACCCTGATCCTGCTACCCAGCCTGCTGAGGATAGGTGAGCAAGGGCACCCGGCAACATGATCCTGTTTTGTGTCACATAAAGACTGATTGAATATTGCGCTTTACAGACACCTGTAAGAAACTTAAGACTGTATACAGGTACTAAACTTATAAGTATGTTTTTGAAACGTTTTTTACAGTTGCTCTGCCTTGGTATATTGCTGCCAGCGACATCTTTTGCCAAACAATACGTCGTTAATGATCTTGGTGATACGGTCATAGGCGAAGTCAGGACTACCAATGCAGACGTCAGGGACACCTTACTGGATGTCGGCCGTCGCTATGGATTCGGCTACTTCGACATGAAACTGGTCAATCCGGATATCGACACATGGTTACCGGGCAAAGGTCAGGAGATTGTCATCCCGTCACAGTTCATCTTGCCCTTGGCGCCACAGGAAGGGATTGTTATGAACGTACCGGAAATGCGACTTTATTATTATCCACCCCGGAAAAAGGGAAAACCGCAATACGTTCTGACCTATCCACTGGGTGTTGGTAGAGAAGGGTGGAATACGCCTTACATGTCGACGAGAATTATCGAAAAAAAGGAATTTCCCAACTGGTATCCACCGGAATCCATACGAAAGGAACATGAAGAGGCAGGCGATCCCCTGCCCAAAATCGTCAAAGCTGGCCCTGATAACCCACTGGGTGACTATGCCATGCGCCTTGGCAGACCGGAGTATCTCATTCATGGTACGAATAAACCCTACGGTGTGGGAATGCGCGTTAGCCATGGTTGTATCCGCTTGTATCCGGAAGATATTGAATCCCTGTTCAAACAGGTGTCTGTGAATACACCGGTCAGGATCATCAACCAGCCTTACAAGATTGGCGTAAAAAACGATGTAATTTACATCGAGGCCCATCCTTTCCTGGAAGAAGATGCGACACAGTTTAAAAATAACCTTACCAGCGTGGTGAGCCTGCTGGTGCAAATATCTGATGATCGGGACTACGAGATTGACTGGGCCGCAGCCTACGAGGCGATTAACAATCCAACGGGTGTGCCCCGGGTGATTGGCATGTACTTGCCTGAAATCATGCAGGCAAAGGTAGAAGAAAAATTACGAGAACAGATTACCCGGGCCAGGCAGGTTAATTTGAAACTGCAGCTTGATTCAGGCATTAATCTGGCCAATTAAAAAAGCCCCGAACTATTTCTAGCACGGGGCTTTTCCAATCAACTGAAAAGTTAATTACTTCATCATTGCTTTTTGAAACATACGATCCAGCTTTTGTGAATTCGCATTACAGCATTCCAGCGCTGCTTCAGCAGTAGACTGTGCTTCGCCGGCCGCGTAGGCAGCTTCAGAAGCGGTAGTATTAGCCACCTGGGCCAGGTTGTAAGCGTCATTCGCTTTATCCATGGCGGCAGATGCCATTGCTTCTACTTCGGCAAGCTGGGTTGTTGGTGCACAACCACCAATCAGTCCAACAGATGCGGCAAGTAAGGTAACTTTCAAGATATTAGATTGCATAGTTCGTTCTCCCGTTAAACATATGCTGAGGTATTCCCCAGTTCTCCAGTTGTGGTTCGCTAATAATGGCTGATTTCAAATAGTTAATCAATTTTTATCCGGCAAAATTTGACGGATTTAACTAATTCAACGCCTGTTGCTATCAGCTAATACTGACATAGATTACCAGGCTGTACCACCGCCGGAACGGGCACTTTTCATACGATTATCAAACTGCTCAAACGTGAAACTGGTTAATGCCGCCTCGAATGATGACATGGGATTATCGGCACAGTAGCTATCTATCCATTCAAATATCTGATTTTCATTCATATTCCCTGTGATGCTGTAGGTATTATCGGTTAAAATATTATAAGCAGTAATGAATCCCTTCATATAATGCTTGTATTTGTCCGTATTACCTTCAGACATGTCTTTCTGCAGTCCAAAACAGGATTTTTTACCGGCCCCCCAGACAGCATAATTGCCACTGCTGTCAATAGCGTAAACCTGACCTGAAATCAGCAAGCTCAGTAATAGTGATATCGTAAATCTCATACTCTCTAACCTCGAATTTGTTACGTGATAATATTTTTAAGGCCGGTCGTTAATCGTTCAATCGCCGGTGCTGCCTGTTTTGGTGTGAGCGCACCGTAAGCAATACGCAGGTAGCAATCATCGTTCAGGCCGAATGTTTCTCCTGGAATTACGGCGATGCCGTGTTCCTTGATAAGTCTTTGTACCACAGTGAGGGCAGATAGTTCAGTCTGGCATCTCGCGAGGAAGTAGAATGCACCGCTGGTTTTAGTGAGTTGGCAGATATCGGAAATATCGTTAAATGCATCCAGCATGGTCGCTCTGACAGATTCGATGCTTGCCCGCTTCTTGTCACAATAGCTACGACCTTCTGTTATCGCTGCCGTGGCGGCATCCTGGCTCACGCGGGTGGCACAAATCAGATTGGTGTCCTGGACCTTTGTTACTGCCATTTCCAGTTGCTCAGGGATTAGCATGTAGCCAATACGCCAGCTGGCAAAACCATAGGCCTTTGATAGAGAAAATAGTGATATGGTGTATTCATCTGCACCAGGGACAGATGCGGGCGAAAAGTGGCGTGCGCCATCATAGGTAAAATACTCATAGGCCTCGTCAGAGATATGAAACAGGCCCCTGTCTTTACATAGTTGATTTATTGCCGTCAGCGTTGCTTCCTTGTAGACAGCACCGGTAGGGTTGTTCGGCGAGACGGTAACGATGGCACGGCTACGTTCACTAATAACCTCATCCAGTGCGTCGAGAACTGGCTGGTATTGTTCGTCACAGTCTACACATACCGGCGTACAATCCAGCATTGTCACCGCCATTTCATGATTGAAGTAGTAAGGTCGCAATAGAATGACCTCATCGCCCACGTCGGTGATGGCCAGGAGCGCATTAAGAAATGCCATGTTGGAGCCTGCTGTAACAATAATACGTTGTCTACCATTGACGTCGATCCGATTGTCCTGAAGCAATTTCCGAGAGATGGCCTGACGCAACTCTGCAGTACCAGCCACATCACCATATACATGATAGTTCTGGTCCTGGATTACATTTCTGGCGCTGCGTAACGCAACCTCAGGTGGTGGGTAGTAAACCACTCCCTGGCCAAGGGATAATGTTCCGGGCGTCGCACTGAGCCACGCAGTTACTTGCGGAATGACAGGATGCTGGACACGTTGTAGTCGATGACTGCATCTGAAAATGCGGTCGTTCATGTGGGCCGGCCCGGGTAAGGCATCGCAAAATTTAATTTTCTGCGAATGGCATGCGCCGACCTGAAAACTGGCTTTTCAAAAACTCCATCTGGTCGACGAGTATGCGCCGGTTGGATAACGCCAGGTATTCCGCCCAGTTGGGAATATAGGGTATTGCCAATAATGGCATGTTTGCATCTTCCGGGGTCCGACTGCCTTTGCGGGTATTGCAACTTTTACATGCCGTCACTACGTTTGACCAACGATCGCGACCGCCCCTGGATATAGGTACAACATGGTCCCTGGTAAGCAGGCTATCGTTATATTTGGTTCCGCAATACATGCACAGGTATGCATCACGAAAGAAAAGTTCACGATTCGTAAGCGGCGGAATTGTACGTTTGATATGTTTTGACTGCTTTGAACGCTTGATGGCTATGATTGAGTTGATTTCGACCGAAGAACGCAGGCCGGTAGCCCTTGAAGTGCCACCGTAAAATCGAAATACACGTTCACCGGCTGTCCAGGCAATCATTTCCCTGCTGTACAGGTTGACTGCATCCTGCCAGGGAATCCATCTTACCGGCGAACCGGATATATCCAGTCGTAAAATCAGTGGTGTCATATATCTGTAATCGACAAAACAACTTAAGTCATTTTGTCGAAGCAACCTTTGTTGGTAACTTCGTGTTATGTTGTATGCGAAACAAATACACAGGTCAAGTCTATTACCATGAAAGAGTTGGAAAAACTGTTGTCGATCATGAAATCGTTACGCGATCCTGAAAACGGCTGTCCATGGGACAGGGAACAGACAATTTCTTCTATCAGTGGGTTCACAATCGAAGAAGCATATGAAGTAATCGATGCAATTGAAAATGGCTCAATGGATGATTTGCGAGATGAGCTGGGTGATCTGCTTTTTCATATTATTTTTTATGCAGAAATGGCTGCAGAACAAGGCGCGTTTGATTTTCAGGAACTGGCGGCAAAGGCAGCCGAAAAACTTGAACGACGCCATCCTCACGTATTTGCAGGGCTGGACGTCAAAGACAGCAATGAAGTAAAGAAAATCTGGGAGCAGAACAAACAGAAAGAGCGGCCATCCCGACAAGACAGTTTGCTTCTGGATGATGTCAGTTCAAATCAGCCTGCCATGTTACGTGCCCTGAAATTACAAAAGCGAGCTGCCGGCGTCGGCTTTGACTGGGATCATCGTGATGCAATTCTTGAGAAGGTAGAAGAAGAAATGCAGGAGTTGAAAGAGTCGATAACAAATGACGATCCACCTGAACGCATTGCCGAGGAGTTAGGGGACCTTGTATTTTGTTGTATTAACCTCGCACGACATTATCACCTGAATCCTGAAACAGTATTACGTAACACCAATAACAAATTTGTTAAACGTTTTAATTATATTGAAACGACGCTCAGGGCAGATAACAGGTCATTGTCCGATTCATCGCTATCGGAAATGGATGAACTTTGGAACAAGGCCAAGGGCAGGGCCTAGCGCGGTGTCCTGTAACGATCACTGCCAATCAAGCGGCCCCTGGCATCAAATCGGAACTCGGTAATCCACTTGCCATTTCCCCTTGTGCCAGGAATGTAGAACCACGTTTTATCAAAAATGGTGTCGAAGCGGTCAATAGTTAAGGTTTCGTGGTCGTAAGGCCCGAGCAGGTAAAGTATTTCGGCCTCAGTCATGCCGTTGCGGATTTTAATAAAGTCGCGCATATTAACTTCACCGGCAACGGCATGAACACTCGCTAGCAACAATGATAAGAGGAGGATTTTCATTCTATAACTACCTGTAGATTCAGAGTGATCGCTGGCGGCAAAGGTTCAACCCAAAAAAAAAGGTGCATGTATAAATGCACCCTTAGGATAACTATATAAAAAGGGGGAGGAGATATAGTCAATACTATATCTGCATGAGGCGTGCCAATTTCGCTGAGCTTAATAAAATCAATAAGTTATAATTACTGGCTTGCAAGAATTGAACATTTTATTCTGTAAGCGGCAAGATACTGACGCACCATGCCGACAATGACATGACGCTGTCTAGTTTGCCCCGCGCCAGATTTCCTTTTGTTCCTTGTCAAAAGACAACATGGCATAAGCGGAATGGTTGTGTATAGATTCAAAATTTTCTGATTCAACCGCGTATGCAGCTATGCGTTCTTCATCATTAAATTTCACTGCCACATCTCTGACAATATCTTCAACAAACTTCGGATTGTCGTAGGCCTTTTCAGTGACGTATTTTTCATCGGGACGCTTTAACAGACCATAAAGTTCACATGAGGCCACGTTTTCGATGATATCGATGAGCTCTTCTATCCAGATGAAGTCCCGCATTTTTACGCAGGCGGTAATGTGAGAACGTTGATTATGCGCGCCATAATCAGAAATGTTCTTTGAACAGGGGCACAGCGATGTAACCGGAACCATGACTTTAACAAGTACCTGCGGTTTACCTTCCTCTATCGTGCCGATGAAGGTGACCTGATAATCCATCAGGCTTTTAACACCGGACACTGGTGCGGCCTTGTTGACGAAATAGGGAAATGACATTTCTATATTGCCGGATTCGGCATTCAGTAGCTCTGTCATCTCCTCGATCATTCGCTTGAAGGACTGTACTGTAATTTCGTATTCATGATGGTTCAGTATTTCCACGAACCGTGACATGTGCGTGCCCTTGTATTTATCAGGCAGGTTCACATACATATTAAAATTGGCAACCGTATGCTGTTCCCGTCCGGAACGGTCACTTACGACAACAGGGTGTTTAATATCCTTGATGCCGACCTTGTCAATGGGGATATGCCGATTATCCTTGCTGCTTTGAATATCCGGTATCGTTTTTGTTGGAGCTGCTTGTGTCATAAGGCATCTAATTCCAAATTATTACTGAAGTATATCAATGTTTTATTCAGACAGGGCGCGAGATTCTACTCTTTTTATGGAGACATTCCATTCAAATTCAATGATAACGTCAATAGTCAGCGGCTATTTATTACGTTTTACAATAAAGTCGGCTATTGCGCGTAGCGTGTCTGCTTTTTTATCAAATACTTCAAGGGCTTGGAGGGCCTTGTTATACAACTCCTCAGCTGCCTGCTTGGCACCGCCAAGGCCAAGCAGGTTAGGATAGGTTGGTTTATTCTGTTCGAGATCGGAGCCCTGTGGTTTGCCCAGGGTTTCTGTATCGCTTTCAATGTCGAGAATGTCGTCCTTGATTTGAAATGCAAGGCCAATACATTTGGCAAATCGGGAAATTCTGTCATAGCTATCGGCGTCTATATTCTCCACTGACAGGGCGCCAAGCTGCGCGCTGGCGAGGATCAAGGCACCTGTTTTATGAATGTGCATATTTTCCAGTTCGGCGATATTCAGTGATTTACCGACCGAGGCAAGATCAATGGCCTGTCCTCCAGCCATACCCCTTGAACCGCTGGCAATGGCAAGGGTATTGAGCATCCTGATACGTTGCTGATCATTGACCTTGATATCAGGGTCATCAGCGAGAATATGAAAGGCAAGGGCTTGCAGCGCATCCCCTGCCAATATCGCAGTGGCATCGTCATAGGCCTTGTGGCAGGTGGGGCGTCCGCGGCGCAAATCATCATTATCCATCGCCGGCAAGTCATCATGTATCAAGGAATACGCATGTATCATTTCTACCGCGCAGGCAGGTCCATTCAGCTGGGTCAAATCAATCCCGAAGGCCTCACCGGTTGCATAAACAAGTACGGGTCGGATGCGTTTACCATCACCAAGTACAGAATAGCGCATGGCTTCATGCAGTAGTTCCGGTTGTATAGTGCTGGCAGGAAGCCAATGATCCAGTGCTTTGCCTACGGCATCCTGGTAGGCCTCCAGGCGTGATGAAAAATCAGTCATTAATCCTGATTCTCATCGGCATTAAAATCTGCCATCTCATGCTTACCATTTTGTTCCAGTAACAGTTTTACCTTTTGTTCTGCCTCGGTCAGTGCCTGCTGACAGTTCCTGGTCAAGACAATACCCCGTTCGAAGCACTTCAATGACTCTTCCAGTGAAAGGTCACCCTGTTCCATCTGTTCAACCAGGGTTTCCAGTTCGGCGAGTGTTTTTTCGAAATTGATTGAATTGCTTTTTTTAGCCACGCGATTCCCTTGAGTTATGTCACTGAAAAAACGCGCATATATTAGCACCAGTAGGGCGCTTTGCCAGCATGCACGACAAACTTTACGTGAACACTGCGGTATACCGCATTCGTTGACAGTAATTAGGTGCTGGGCTAGAGTTTAATGAAAATTAGACACAGTCTAATCATGATAAAAGCTATCTGAAATAGTGGATACCAGAGGAGAAATACCATGGATTTAAAAGGCTCTAAAACCGAAGAAAACCTCAAGGCTGCTTTTGCCGGTGAATCACAAGCCAATCGTCGCTATCTTTATTTTGCACAAAAAGCCGATGTTGAGGGCTTTAATGATGTTTCCGCCGTTTTTCGTTCTACTGCAGAAGGTGAAACTGGCCATGCTCATGGTCATCTTGAATACCTGGAAGCCGTTGGCGACCCGGCCACAGGTGAACCTATCGGTACCACCGATCTGAACCTGAAGGCAGCGATCGCTGGTGAAACGCATGAATACACTGATATGTATCCCGGGATGGCGAAGACCGCCCGTGATGAGGGTTTTGATGAAATCGCTGACTGGTTTGAAACCCTGGCAAAGGCTGAGCGTTCACACGCAAATCGATTCCAGAAAGCACTGGATTCATTGGCTGCCTAAGCCCGACACTGTTGTTACTTTATGAGCCGGGATTTTCCCGGCTCATTCCGTTTTAGGACGGGTTTTTAAACTACACTGGCAGGATTACGTAATGACAGAGAATACACGTGAAGGTAGCCTTGAAGCGCCAACCCGACATCCTATCAACTGGAAGTCTGGTGAATTTTACGATGAATCATCCCTGTTTTCAGAACTGGAGAGAGTTTACGACATCTGTCATGGCTGTCGTCGATGCGTGAGCCTTTGCCAGGCTTTCCCGAAGCTGTTTGACCTCGTTGATGAGTCTGACACCATGGAAGTCGATGGTGTTAAAACAGAAGATTACTGGCAGGTGGTAGAGCACTGTTATCTCTGTGACCTGTGCTATATGACGAAATGTCCTTATGTGCCGCCGCATGAATGGAACGTCGATTTTCCCCACCTGATGCTCAGGGCCAAGGCGCAGCGGTTTAAAGATGGTCACAGTTCCGCGCGGGACAAAATTTTAACCTCCACCGATGCAGTCGGTTCAATCGCCGGCATTCCCGTTATAGCCCAGGCTATCAACGCGGTGAACAAACTAAAACCAGCACGCCAGTTGATGGACAAGTTTGCAGGGATACACGCCGATGCCATTCTTCCTGAGTTTCATAGTAACTCCGCCAGGAAACGTTTTCAGTCGGATAACAGCATTACACCTATGGCGACGGAGACAACAAAGGGTAAGGTCGCGATTTTTGTGACCTGTTATGGTAATCGGAACGAGCCAGGTGTTGTTGCTGACCTGGTCGCTATATTAAGACATAACAATATACTGGTCAGGCTGGTCGAGCAGGAAAAGTGCTGTGGTATGCCAAAGATGGAACTGGGTGACCTCGAAACCGTTGAAAAATTGAAAGATTACAACATTGCGCAGCTGGAGAAAGTTGTCGATGAGGGCTGGGATCTGATGGCGCCGATCCCTTCCTGTGTATTGATGTTCAAGCAGGAAATACCGCTCTTGTTTCCGGAAGATAAAGCAGTAAAAAAAGTACAGGCCGCTTTTTTTGATCCGTTTGAATACCTGATGTTGCGCAACAAGGACGGCAAACTCGATACCGACTTCAAACATCCGCTGGGGAAGGTGGCCTACCATGTACCCTGTCACCAACGTGTACAAAACATTGGTTTAAAAACCAGGGATGTACTGCAACTGGTGCCTAATACCGAGATTAATGTCATCGAGCGATGTTCAGGACATGACGGTACTTACGCAGTCAAGAGTGAGTACCATGAAATATCAATGAAGATCTGCCGTCCCGTAACCAACCGAATAAAGCAAGCCAGCGTTGATCACTACATCAGTGATTGCCCCATGGCCGGACACCAGATTGCGAATGGCATGGATGAAACCAAACTGGAAGCAGAAAGTCCTTTTACATTATTAAGACAAGCATATGGTATTTAGTAATGGATAAACTCACCCGCGAAGATTTATATACCCTGGAAAAATATGCCGAGATCCGGCAGGAATTTCGTAGCCAGGTTATGCAGCATAAGAAAAACAGGCGTCTGCCTATAGGCCCAAACGCAACACTTTACTTCGAAGACAGACTGGTAATGCAGTACCAGATTCAGGAGATACTGCGTACAGAGCGTATATTTGAGGCCGACGGGATCAACGAGGAACTGGAAGCCTATAATCCGCTGATCCCCGATGGCAGTAACTGGAAGGCCACGTTCATGATCGAGTTTCCGGATGAGGCAGAGCGGCGTGAAGCGTTGACAAAAATGATCGGCGTAGAGGATAAAACCTGGATGATGGTGGAAGGCCATGACAAGGTATTTCCCATCGCTGATGAAGACCTGGAGCGCGACAACGAATCCAAAACGTCATCAGTGCACTTTCTGAGGTTTGAGCTTTCCAGCGACATGGTGAACGCACTAAAAACAGGCGCCAACCTCTCTGCTGGTATCGACCACCCCGCTTACTCACATGCGCTGGCCTCGGTACCTGCAAACATCCGCAGTTCACTGGTTTCTGATCTGGATTGATTGCCATATGTAGTGTTCATTTTTTTTGATGAACGCTATATTGTGTGGTTTAGTTGCGCTATTCTAGGCGCATTTGAACCAGCAGGAAGTAGATTTGGCTGCAAAATATGATGCCTCTGATATTGAGGTATTAACAGGGCTTGAGCCGGTCCGTAAGCGACCGGGCATGTATACCGACACGAGTCGCCCCAATCACCTCGTTCAGGAGGTGCTGGACAACAGTGTCGATGAGGCCATTTCCGGCCACTGCGCCAAAATCGAAGTCACTTTGCATAAAGACGGCTCCGTCAGCGTGGCTGATGATGGCCGTGGTATGCCGGTAGACAAGCATCCCGGTGAAAAATTACCCGGCGTGGAAGTCATCCTGACACGATTGCATGCAGGTGGAAAATTCTCTAATAAAAATTACAAGTTCTCCGGTGGCCTGCATGGTGTCGGCGTCTCTGTAGTCAATGCCCTATCCAGCAAACTTGACGTCACAGTGAAGCGTGACGGCAAGGAACACGGTATGTCGTTCAAGGGCGGTGACCGTCAAACTCCCTTGAAAACAATTGGTACCGTGGGCAAAAAAAACACCGGTACCACGATTCGTTTCTGGCCTGACAAGAAGTATTTCGATTCAACAAAGTATGCGATCCCCAGGTTAAAACACCTGATGCGGGCCAAGGCCGTGTTATGTCCGGGGTTGACCATCCGCTTGCATGATGAGTCGGGCAAAAGCAAGGAAGAGTGGTGTTATGAAGACGGTATCAAATCCTATCTCGCCGAAGAACTCTCAGGTAGCGAATTATTGCCGCCTGATCCTTTCATGGGATCCATGCAGGGTGACCACGAGGCTGTCGACTGGGCCGTGCATTGGCTGGTTGAGCCTGCGGAGATGGTTACCGAAAGCTATGTCAACCTGGTTCCCACGTTACAGGGGGGGACGCATGTGAACGGCTTACGCCAGGGCCTGCTGGATGCGTTACGTGATTTTTGTGATACCAGGAACCTGTTGCCGAGGGGAGTAAAGCTGACCGCCGAAGACGTTTGGGAGAACTGTTGTTACCTGTTGTCGGTGAAAATGGATGAGCCACAATTTGCAGGTCAAACCAAGGAAAGGCTCTCGTCGCGGGAATGCACCGTCTTTGTTGCCGGGGTAATCAAGGACGCGTTCAGCCAGTGGTTGCACCAGCACGTTGAAATGGGTGAGCGCATCGCTGAACTGGCTATCGCTGCTGCGCAAAAGCGCATGAAGGCAACAAAGAAGATTGTGCGAAAGAAAGTAAACGGTGGCCCTGCGCTTCCCGGCAAGCTTGCCGACTGCGCTATGCAGGATATCAGCGTATCAGAATTATTCCTGGTTGAGGGCGACTCTGCCGGTGGCTCCGCCAAACAGGCCCGCGACCGCGATTACCAGGCAGTCATGCCTCTGCGCGGAAAAATTCTTAATACGTGGGAGGTTGACTCCAGCGAGGTGCTGTCTTCCAAAGAGGTGCACGATATTGCCGTCGCCATCGGCGTTGATCCGGGATCGGACAACATTGAGGGTTTACGCTATGGCAAGATCTGTATTCTTGCTGATGCTGACTCTGACGGCGCTCATATTGCTACCTTGCTGTGTGCGTTGTTTCTAAAACACTTCAAGGCGCTGGTAGAAAATGGCCATGTCTATGTGGCAATGCCGCCGCTATATCGTATCGATGTTGGTAAAGAGATTTACTATGCCCTGGATGACGCAGAAAAGCAGGGAGTGCTGGACCAGATAAAGGCAGAAAAAAAACGGGGTAACGTGTCAGTGCAGCGTTTCAAGGGGCTTGGTGAAATGAATCCCATGCAACTGCGCGAAACATCCATGGCGCGTGACACCCGCAGATTGGTGCAATTGACCTTGCCCAGTGAAAAACTGGCGCAAAAAACCATGGATATGTTACTTGCCAAGAAGCGTGCCGCAGATCGCAAGAGCTGGCTTGAGAAACACGGTGATAAAGCCGAAGTAATGTAAATAAAAACAATGATATATAATTTATATTTAAAGTCAATTATAGAGGATTGTTTATGTCTGATTCACTGAGTTTTGACTTTGAACAGAATGAACAGAAACCCTTACAGGAATATACCGAGAAGGCCTATCTCGATTATTCAATGTATGTCATCCTCGATCGTGCCCTTCCGCACATAGGCGATGGTTTGAAACCGGTTCAAAGGCGTATCGTCTACGCGATGTCTGAACTGGGCCTTAAAGCCACATCGAAATACAAGAAATCAGCACGCACAGTCGGTGATGTCATCGGTAAATTTCACCCACATGGCGATTCAGCCTGCTATGAGGCCATGGTGTTGATGGCGCAGGATTTCTCGTACCGTTATCCACTCATCGACGGGCAGGGCAACTGGGGTTCGATGGACGATCCAAAATCGTTCGCGGCAATGCGCTATACAGAATCAAAGCTGACTGCCTATGCTGACCTGCTACTGGGGGAAGTTAACCAGGGAACAGTAGATTGGGCGCCAAATTTTGACGGCACGCTGGAAGAGCCGCAATTACTACCCGCGCGCGTGCCCAACCTGTTATTGAATGGCACAACAGGCATTGCCGTTGGCATGGCCACCGATATACCCCCGCACAACCTGAAGGAAGTGGCCTCAGCCTGTATTCGACTGCTTGATGCCCCAAGAAGTAGTGTGGCGGATCTTTGTGAACATATTAAGGGACCTGATTTCCCAACCCGTGCCGAGATAATCACCTCGACAACGGCAATCAGGGAAATGTATGAAACCGGTATCGGCTCCGTAAAGATGCGCGCAACCTGGGAAAAGGAAGACGGTAATGTGGTTGTGACTGCATTGCCATTCCAGAGCTCGGGCAGCAAGGTGCTGGAACAGGTAGCCGCGCAGATGCAGGCGAAAAAATTGCCCATGCTGGATGATTTACGCGATGAATCTGACCATGAAAACCCAACCCGTCTGGTATTGATCCCGCGATCAAACCGTGTTGATTTGCAGGAAATGATGCTGCACCTGTTTGCTACCACCGATCTTGAACGCAATTACCGCGTCAACATGAACATCATTGGTTTAAATGGTCGTCCACAGGTTAAAGACTTACGCAGCATCCTGAAAGAATGGCTGGAATACCGCACCGAGACCGTTAGACGTCGACTGCAATTTCGACTGGATAAGGTACTGGCACAAATACATGTGCTGGAAGGACTGATGATTGCCTATTTGAATATTGATGAGGTGATACACATTATCCGGGAGGAAGACGCCCCCAAATCCGTCTTGATGAAGCGATTCAAGCTCACTGATATTCAGGCTGATGCCATACTCGATCTCAAGTTAAGAAAACTGGCCAAGCTGGAAGAAATCAAGATCAAGGGCGAACTTGATGAGTTAAAAAGAGAAAGAAAAGCCCTGGAAACCACGTTGAGTTCTAATCAGCGTTTGAAGACACTGGTAAAAAAAGAATTAAAAGCGTATGCCGATGAATTTGGTGATGACAGAAAGTCACCGCTAAAAGAGGCCGAGGAGGCCAGGGCCATTGACGTTAATAGCCTTGTGCCAACTGAACCCGTCACGATTATTCTGTCGAAAAAAGGCTGGGTCAGGGCTGCAAAAGGTCACGAGGTCGACCCATTGTCGCTGAATTACAAGAGTGGTGATGCGTTCAAGCAAGCAAGCCTGGGTAGAAGTAACCAGCCGGCTGTGTTTATTGATTCCAGTGGACGCTGCTATTCGTTGCCTGCACATAGTTTACCGTCTGCCCGCAGCCTTGGTGAACCGGTATCGGCGCGTTTAAACCCGCCCGACGGCGTATCGTTCGAAGGTGTGATGTCGGGTGATGAGAACACGACCTATCTTGTCGGTTCTAATTCCGGTTATGGCTTTATGGTTAGGCTTGGCGACGTATTAACCAAAAATCGGAATGGTAAGGCAGTAGTCAGCGTACCGAAACAGTCGAAAGTGCTTGCGCCAAGCCTGGTTCAGAATACCGAGACAGACTGGGTAGCAGTTGTCAGCTCTATTGGCCGTTTATTGATGTTCCCCATCAGTGAACTGACCCTGTTACCGAAAGGTAAAGGGCTCAAGATCATGCAAATACCGCCTGCCAGGTTGAAAACCCGTGAGGAATACGTGTTGGCAATGACGGCCATGGCCGAGACAGATAACCTGGTTGTTTATGCCGGCAAGCGACACACCACATTGAAGACCGCCGATCATGAACACTACATCGGGGAGCGCGGGCGCAGGGGCAATATGCTTCCACGTGGCTATCGTAATGTAGACCGAATCGTAGCGACCGCCGGATAAATCAGTCAGCTGATTCGCGGTAACGTGTTGCAAGAGACAAGTTTCCATGAGTAGTCATACGCCACTGATCGTTATAACAGATCTGGACGGCACACTGCTTGACCACCATACCTACCAGTTCACTGCTGCTTTACCTGCGCTTAATGCTTTAAAAACACGAGCTATACCGCTCATTCTTAGTAGCAGCAAGACCGCTGCGGAGATGAAACAACTGAGACGGCAAATTGATAACACGGACCCGTTTGTCGTCGAGAACGGCGCCGGCATCTACGTCCCTGCCGGTGATGACTATGAAAAAGTTGGTTTTGGTATTAAGCGCGAGCAAATCCTGCCGGTTATTCATGCGTTGCGGGCCAACGGCAATGCCAACTTTTCCGGTTTTGCTGATTTCAGCATTGATGATGTGATGCAACTAACCGGGCTTGATAAAGAACAGGCGAGGCTGGCCTGCGAGCGTGATTTTACTGAACCAATCCAATGGCATGATACAGAAGCCAAATTGGCCAACTTTCGCAAGTTATTGTCCGAAAAAGGGATGACTGCGGTGCGGGGAGGGAGATTTATCTCGATTTCCGGTAAAGTAGATAAAGGAAAAGCGCTGGACTGGCTACGTGCCTATTATATGAAGCGGTATCCGCAGCCTCCTGTCATCATTGCACTCGGCGATAGTGATAATGATGTTCCCATGCTGGAGAAGGCCGATTACGCGATTGTAGTTCGTTCTTCGGCAAGAGCAGCGCCCAAAATAAAACATAAACACGTAACAACCACTGACTCAACAGGACCCAAAGGCTGGAATGACAGCCTGCTCTCTTTACTAAAGGACATCACATGAAACAGGTGAAGAATGGCTGATTTTTATCAAAACGGTGTAGTAACAACGTTGCACAACCTTGCAGATCGTGATGTAAATGATTTGGAAGATGAGTTATTTCGCTTCTCGCGAGTTCGGCCAATGGCGCTGGTATTACCGTGTCTCTACTCCGAACTGGAAGGCCCAGCCCTTTCTAGCATAGTTGATGAGTTGGCAAAGGTGCCTTACCTGACCGAGATAGTCATCGGACTTGATCGCGCTACTGAAGAACAATACGTACATGCACTTGAATTTTTTTCACGCTTGCCACAACAGCACAAAATTCTTTGGAACGACGGACCACGTCTGAAGGCGATTGATGCGCGGCTGAAAAAAGAGGAACTGGAACCACAGGAGTTGGGCAAGGGTCGTAATGTCTGGTATTGCCTCGGTTATGTGAAGGAAGCGGATAAGGTGGAATCAGTTGCCTTACATGATTGTGATATCACGACTTATGACAGGAGTTTGCTGGCGCGACTGATTTACCCGGTTGCTAATCCCAACTTCAACTATGAATTTTGCAAGGGATATTACGCACGCGTTGCCAGCGGTTCTATCAACGGACGTGTTTGTCGCTTGCTGGTAACGCCACTATTGCGTGCCTTACGGAAGATTTATCCTGATGAAGTTTATATTGAATACCTGGATAGTTTTCGTTACGCATTGGCCGGTGAATTCTCAATGCGAACCGATGTAATTAATGACATCAGGATACCGAGTGACTGGGGGCTTGAAATAGGTGTGTTGTCGGAGATGCACAGAAACTATTCCACAAACCGTATTTGCCAGGTTGATATCGCTGATCAGTATGATCATAAACACCAGGATCTTTCCGAGAATGATGATAACCAGGGGTTATCAAAGATGTCGATTGATATCGCCAAGGCTATTTTCAGAAAACTGGCGACGACGGGTGTCATATTTAATGCCGAATCCTTTCGCACCATCAAGGCCACCTATTATCGAGTTGCGCTGGATTTTATTGAAACGTATCACAACGATGCGGTCATTAATGGCCTGACTCTGGATATAGATACGGAAGAAAGGGCGGTTGAGCTTTTTGCTGAAAACATCATGAAGGCAGGCCTGCATTTTCTTGATAACCCAATGGAAACACCCTTCATCCATAGCTGGACCAGGGTAAATAGTGCCTTGCCCGGGCTTGGCGCTGATTTTATCAAGGCCGTTGATGAGGACATGAAACAGTATAAGTAATGATGGATGCGAGAAGTAACACTGAAGACTTGACCAGTCTTGTCGCCAGTCACCTGGTACAAATCTATCCCGGGCACGATATTGAAAAGATTGCACTGGCGTGTGTACAAACAATGGGGCTGGAGCAACGCTCGACAATACCGGAGCAGTTTGCCAATCACTGGGATGAATCAGATGTAGCCGTCATTACCTATGGCAACACATTTCTTCGCGAAAATGAAACACCCCTGGATACGCTATACCATTTTCTGAGTGAGCATCTACAGGATGCGGTATCCATAGTGCACATATTGCCATTTTTTCCTTTCAGTTCTGATGATGGCTTTGCGGTAATGGACTATACGCAGGTCAATGAATCGTACGGTGATTGGGAAGATATTATTCATATAGCCAGCCGCTTTAAATTGATGTCTGATCTTGTCATTAATCATTGTTCGGGCAGGTCGCGCTGGTTTGACCAGCTTAAAGCCGGAGAGCAGCCGGGCAAGGATTATTTCTTTCTGGCTGATCCTGATATTGATATGTCCCAGGTAGTGCGTCCGAGGACAAGTCCCTTGTTAAGACAGGTGCCCACCCCGGAGGGCGATGTGCACGTCTGGTGTACGTTCAGTCACGATCAGCCTGATCTCAATTTTGCCAACCCTGACGTACTGCTGGAATTCATCAGTATTATCCGCTTATACCTTGAGCGTGGTGTTCGTATCTTCCGCCTGGATGCCATTGCCTTCCTGTGGAAAGAACCAGGTACTAACTGCATAAACTTGCCGCAGACACACGAAATTGTCCGTCTGTTACGTACGTTGATTGAGCATCATACCGAAGATGCCATCATTATTACCGAAACGAACATCCCCAACCGTGAAAACCTTGCCTATTTTGGCAATGGCAATGAGGCACATATTATTTATAATTTTCCTCTGCCGCCTTTATTGCTTTACACGTTGGTCTCCGGTAATTGTCACTATCTCAAGAACTGGTTAATGAGTATGCCGCCAGCCATGATGGGGACAACCTATCTCAATTTTATAGCTTCACACGATGGTATTGGTTTACGGCCCGTAGAAGGTTTGTTGAATGACGAAGAATTGAACGATCTTGTGGCAACCATGGAAGCCTTCGGAGGAAAAATATCATGGCGTGCTCTTGATCATAATGAAAATAAGCCCTATGAAATTAACATCACGCTTTACGACGCATTAAAAGGAACCATTGCCGATGGTCCGGACAGATGGCAACAACAGCGCTTTATTTGCGCACATGCAATCATGCTGGGCATGGAAGGCATCCCGGCTTTTTATATGCATAGCTTGTTGGCAACACAAAATGATTATGAAAAATTAGGTAACACAAACAATAACCGATCCATTAATCGCCGAAACTGGCAAATGAGCGAGCTGGAAAAACTGCTTGCTGGTGATACGCATCACCATCGCGTGCTATCTGAATTGAAAGATCTGATCGCCATTCGTAAACAGCAGCCGGCTTTTCATCCCAATTCGACGCAATTTACGTTACACATGGGTGATGAGATAGTGGCGTTCTGGCGTCAAAACCGGCGGCGAGATCAGAGCATTTTTGCTATTTCAAATATAACTGATCAATCACAGCAGCTGGTGCTTGCCCATATTAACCTGACCGTGACTGACGACTGGGTTGACCTGATTTCCGGTGACAAGATAACAGAACAGCAAACAGAATTAACATTGCAGCCGTATCAAACAGTGTGGTTGAGTAATAAATCGCCAGCATCCAACACCTAGCCACAATTCCCTCGGGTTGTCACTGACTGGTCGGCTCTATCTTCCCCCAGTTCTGTAATTCATTGGCAAAGCCCAAACCCGCTTCTGAATAGATGTTGAAGGTATGTTCAACGCCTATTTCCCTGAGGGCAAGTTGTTCATCAGGGTACTTGGTAATGGCAGCGATATTTCCTTTATAGCCCATTTCCTGAAGGCGTAAAGCCGCACTCATATTTGCCTGGTGTGAGGTCATGGTGAGTAAAACCCATTCAAGGCCATCCAGTAACATTGGCGCCCGCGTCCAGAAGTCAGGGTTGGTCGCGTCACCGGAAACCACTTGCCTTCCCTCTGCAATATGTTCATCAGCCTTGTCCTGCTCCAGTTCGACGCCGACCATACTGCCTTTGTAATCAGATACCATTGCATTATAGGCTGCGGTTCCCATTCGTCCCATGCCAAACACAACAACCTTGATATGGGCAAGGTCAAGGTCTTCCTCACCACTCAGGCGTTTTGGGCGTTCAAAGTCATCAAGCCTGTGGCGCCAGCCCTGGTATAAACGGTCTCTAATATTAACCAGGGGCGCAGATATAATGAAAGAGACGGTAATAATCACCGAAAATACGGCCAGCCACTCCTTCGGAAGCCAGCCGGCTGACGCTGACAAGGCACCTACAATAAGACCAAACTCGCTGTAGTTCGCCAGGTTAAGTGCCGTGCGGTACGAGGTGCTTGCCCTGAGAAAAAACAGATTAAACAAACCAAAGTAAAGTGCCACCTTGATCGGCAGGAACAATATAAACAACAATGCCACCATGATTTCAGCCCAGCCCGGTATTGCTGTCATGCCAACACTTAGAAAAAAGCCAACCAGGAATAGCTCCTTAAAACCCAGCAGCGACTTGGCCAGCTCATTTGCCTTTGGATGATTAGACAGCAATACGCCAAATACTAATGCACCCACATCACCTTTTATCTGTACCAACTCAAAAATATCAGCACCAACCAGCGCCACTGTAATCCCGAACAGAATAAGTAACTCGCCATGCCCGACCTTGTTAAGTGTTTTATACAACAGGTATTTGAGCGGTATCAGTCCGATTAAAGCAAGGGCAAACGGAGAGGGTATTTTTCCGATTGAAATCGCAATAAAGCTGACTGCAGCTATATCCTGTACAATAAGCACTCCTATTGCTGTTGTGCCATGTCGAGCACTGGAAGCACCGAGTTCATCAAGTATTTTTACTGCGAATACGGTACTTGAAAACGACATCGCAAATCCGATTAGCAGGGCCTTGTAAATATCAATATCAGATAACAGCGGAAGACTGGTAAAGGAAAGCAGCAGAACAGCGCCGGTCAGTATAAGTGTGGTAAGTAGCATGTGTACTGTTGCCACACCCCAGACCTCGGGTTTCGCAAGTGATTTGATCTTGAGCTTGAGACCGATTGAGAATAATAGCAGCGTGATACCTAGGTCAGCCATCACATTGAGAAACGCGCCGCCTTCAACGTCAAGCACATTCAGCATGAATCCTGCTAACAGGAAGCCAATCATAGGTGGTAAACCAATGACTCTTACAGCCAGTCCGAACAGGAAGGCGATGGCGATCCATAGCGGATCGCTATAGTGAATTGAAAGTAGCTGTGAATCCATTTTCGACTAGTTTTTAATAATCAAATAACCACCAGCACCGACCATGAGCAAACCTGCAGTTTTTCTGGCGGTTTGGCGCAGCTGACTCGAAGCCATCGTTGCAAGCCTGGAGGCATACAAGGCGTATGCGATTTTGACGCTACCGAGGCTAAGCATCATTATGGTGATTAATGTAATGATGTCAGTCTTGTCAGACACTTCGAGATCAATAAAAACAGGCAAAAAACTCGCGTAAAAAACAATTGCTTTAATGTCTCCCAGGGTAAGGACAAAGCCGGCCAGAAAACTGATCGCCAAACCGCCTTGTTCATTACAGGCAACAGACTCGCTCGTATTCTGTTTCGAGCACAACAGTGAATACCCTAACCAGAGTAAATAGCTGGCGCCAAGGTATTTCACAATAGCAAAGAAACCGCCCATCATCGAAGCTATTGTTGACAAGCCAATCAATGCCAGCATGATGAACACAAGATCACCAAGCAGGATGCCTGCCGTGACGGCAATGCCATCAGCAAGCCCCAGTGTTGAGGATCTGACTACCACAAGCGCTACACTTGTGCTGGGCACTGCGGCGAGGACAATCATGATTCCTGTTAAAGTGATAGCTTCAGCTAGATTCATAGCAAAATCAGTTTAGCATTTGCGCGTTGGGTCATACCAATGTACATAGTCTACTTGAGGATGTTCATTATTGGTTCTTGATGATATGGAACCCTGTCAATTCGTCTCTTCGGACTTCCTCGGCCCTGGCATCCTGCTTCGCTCTAACTCTTGCATCCATGCAGTCGTGTCCTTCGCAATATATGACCGCCATGGATGGCGGGAATATCGGTAATGCAGGAACAATTACCGACCATCCCTGGAACTCGCCGCTCAAGATTACTTAGCCTGATAAATTCGTCTCTTCGGACTTCCTGTCCTCTCAAGACATACACTCCATCCCTGGAGATAAAAATGCCGGGTAGTTGAAACCACCCGGCGCAGTTGATCGAACGGGATCTAAGGGGAAGGAGGGGATAACCCGTTCTAAACCAGTTTAACGGCACAACCAGACAAGAACTTTAACGTAAGCCCTCTACCAAAGTTTTTGATTTTTTATCAGTTTTTTCCATAACCAGGGTTGGGACCATATACCCCGCCACTGTATCGCGCATTTTACTGATAAGTTGCTGTGCCGCGGGGAGTTGAACATTAAAGTGGGCTGCGCCGGCTACAGGATCCAGCAGATGCAGGTAATAGGGTACAACATGGTGACCAACCAGTTGTTCTGACAATTGCACCAGACTAGTCACATTATCATTAATATTTCGCAGTAATACGGATTGATTAAGCAGATAAATCGGGTGCTTTCCAAATGTCTTCAGCATTCGACTAACATCACTATCAATTTCGTTTGCGTGATTAATATGCAGTACAACAATTATTTGCTTATCAGTTGCAGTTAATGCTGAAAGCAGTTTGTTGTTTAGCCTGTCCGGTATGACGACAGGGAAACGGGTATGAAGTCGAATACGCTCGACATGTTTTATCTCGGCTATGCGCTGACAGAGCGAAAGCAGTTTTGCGTCTGACAGGCTGAGTGGATCGCCCCCGCTAAGGATGACTTCACGGATGTCAGGCTTATCTCGTATATAGTCCATAGCATCTTGCCACTGACCAGGTGAGTTTGTCGCTTCTTCATATGGAAAATGGCGTCGGAAACAATAGCGACAATGAATTGCGCAGGCTCCCGTTGTAACCAATAGTGCCCGGTCATGGTATTTTTTAATCAACCCAGGCAACGGTTGAAAGCGGACTTCCTCCAGGGGGTCAACGACATAGCCAGTGTTTGTTTTATCTTCATCAATATATGGAAAAACCTGCCTCAGGATAGGATCGTGCGGGTCACGATGCGCGATGCGCCTGGCAAAGGCATGTGGTATGCGTAATGGAAATTGTGCCAGTCCTGATCGACTGTACCCGATACTGTCAGCGTCCAGGCCCACGTATTCCAGGAGTTCTTCGGGATGCCTGATGGCTTCCGCAAGTTGTTTTTGCCAGGAAAGGGACTGCATTGTTGTACTAGTTCAATGTATCATACGCGCTTTTTACCAGACTATATTGGAAACAGACGACAATGGCGACTTATAGTACAAACGAATTCAGGCAGGGACTGAAAGTAATGCTGGACGGAGACCCATGTTCCATCATTGAAAATGAATTCGTTAAACCCGGCAAGGGCCAGGCATTCAATCGTGTCAAAATACGCAATTTAAAGACCGGTCGTGTGCTGGAAAAAACGTTCAAGTCCGGCGAAAGCATAGAAGCAGCAGACGTTGTTGAACTTGAGATGCAATATCTCTATAACGACGGCGAAATGTGGTATTTCATGGACCAGACTTCCTTTGAACAATACGCTGCTGATGTCAACGCCGTTGCTGATGCAAAGCAATGGATTAAAGGCGAAGAAAACTGCCTTGTCACACTCTGGAATAATTCCCCTTTATCTGTCGCTGCACCTAATTTTGTTATCCTTGAAATTACTGATACCGATCCCGGTGTTCGCGGTGATACCGCCCAGGGTGGTTCCAAGCCGGCAACACTGGAAACAGGCGCTGTCGTAAAGGTGCCGTTGTTTATAGAAAATGGTGAGCAACTAAAGATAGATACCCGTACCGGTGAGTACGTCAGCAGGGCAAAAGAATAACTACCTGAGTGTGCCAACTGTTAGCGGGCCGTCACGGTGATTCAGTTCTAGAGATCCTGGACCAACCAGCATGTCCGACGTAAAACAATGCAGACATCATGCTGTATGGACGTAATCAAGCGTCGTTCCGAGTTATACCGGACAATTCGGGAATTCATGACTGCTCGCGGTATCATGGAGGTAGAGACGCCGATACTTTCAACGGCAGGAATCACGGAGCCGTTCATCGATATGGTGACGGCGCATTCCCGTTTACCTGGTCTGCAATCACTGTATCTACACACTTCCCCCGAATTTTGTATGAAACGCCTGCTGGCATCAGGCAGCGGAGATATCTTCCAGATTGCCCGCGTTTTCAGGGATGACGAGCAGGGCAAACAACATACGCTGGAATTCGCGATGCTGGAGTGGTATCGACTGGATTTTGATTATCTGCAATTAATCAACGAGCTGATTGAATTGCTTGTTATCCTGGATATCCCTCGGCCAACACGCATTTCGTATACGGAACTTTTTCAACAGGTAATCGGCGTGCATCCGGTTGCTGCAGATACGGCTGTCTTACAATCCATTGCTATGAAGGCAGGCTGGGATAACGCCGGGCATGATCGCCATCAACTGCTGGACTTTTTGTTTACACACCATGTCAATAAGGCGATCAGCACGGAAAAAAGCCTTATTATTTATGACTATCCAGCCTGCATGTCTGCACTGGCAAGGCTCAAGTCCGAAGATAACAGGGTCTGTGAACGTTTTGAGTTGTTTCTTGACGGAATGGAAATCGCCAACGGTTTTAGCGAATTGACGGATGCAAGCGAACAGCGCGGGCGATTTGAACTGGAGCTGGAGATTCGGACCGGCCAGGGTAAGCCGGTAGCGCCGATGGATGAGTATTTCCTTGCAGCCCTGGAAGCCGGTTTACCGGATTGCTCCGGGGTCGCCATGGGAATAGACCGTTTATTAATGGTATTGCTGGGCGTGGAGAATATAAAAGACATCCAGGCTTTTACGTTGGATAATAACTAGTCATTATGAGTCTTTATTCTGTTGATAAATTAATTACAGAAACCCGTCGCATTGCCAGTGAGTACCGCAAGGCCACGGGCAAGATTCTTCCGGTTACACCGGAAATAGCAATTAATGATGCCATTTCAATTCTCAAGTTAACACCGAACAACGATAACAGTCTCCCCTATGACGCTGTCATGGAGCGTAATGGCGAACAACTCAGGGTGCAAATTAAAGGTCGCGCAATCTTTAATGAAAAGCGACAAGGTCACCGTATCGGGCAAATCAAGCTGGATCAGGAATGGGATGCCATTATCCTTGTGATAATGAATGACGAATTCTTTCCGCAGGAAATTTATATGTCCAGTCGTGATGAAATCGTTAATGCCCTTGACGGAAAGGGTGCGTCGAGTAATCGCAAGGGCGCCATGACAGTGGCCAGATTCAAGATCATCGCTGATCTAATATGGAGTGTGGACGACAATAGCGAACATGATGGCGCGTGGACCAATCAGTCCGAGTAGGTTTTCTTCTCTTTCATGATGATAAATGCAGTTCAATCAACATTGCCCGTTGTATGAAGTCAGTTGCCGATATTTTTTCTGAACAGGGCGATCTCGCCGGTCTGCTGCAGGGTTTTCAATACCGCCTGGAACAGGAATCCATGGCTATTGCGATTTATGACGCAATTGATAATGGATATGATTTAATCTGTGAGGCTGGCACCGGTACAGGCAAAACCATGGCCTACCTTGTACCGGCGTTATTCAGTAAAAAGAAAACGATTGTATCGACAGGCACCAGACACTTGCAGGACCAGCTTAAGCAAAAAGATTTACCCATCGTGCTTGATGCGTTAAAGCAACCATTGAACGTTATGGTCCTGAAAGGTCGCGCCAATTACCTTTGTTTGAAAAGAATGCAATCCGCAAGGGAAGATCCAGCTGAACTCAGCTATCAGCAAATGACAGATCTACACGAGGTAGTGCAGTGGTCATCTTCAAGTACCAGTGGTGATATTAATGAACTTCCTATGATGGAAGAGAATGCGTCATTGCGTAGCATGGTAACTTCTACAACGGAAAACTGTCTCGGCCAATCCTGCTCTGAGTATGACAATTGTTTCGTCTTCAGGAATCGTAAGGCCGCGATGGAAGCAGACCTCGTGATTACCAACCATCATCTGTTATTAGCTGATATGGGTTTGCGAGAAAGCGGTTTTGGTGAGGTGCTACCGCTTGCTGACACCATTATTTTTGATGAAGCACACCAGTTGCCAGAACTGGCTTCCACGTATTTCAGCAAGACCTTGAGCAGCAGGCAATTGCTGGAACTGGTATTGGATATACGTACAGCTGATCATGAAGAGGCTGGTGATATCGATAACCTTGACGAGATGCTGCAGAAGATGGAAAAGGCGATCCGGGATGTACGCCTGGTGTTTGGCCGGCGGGATAGTCGCACTGCCTGGCAGGAACTGTCTGACAATGAAAGTCTTGCTGAAGAGATGAATGCACTGCTGGCGCAGATGCAGATACTTGTCGATGGGCTGGATGAGGTAAAACAACGCGGTAAATTACTTGAGAATTGTTGGCAACGATGCAAACAACACTATGACTTTATTGAGGCTTATACAGGAAAAAATAGTGACAGCTTGATACGTTGGGTCGAGATGCGCAGTATGCACTTTTACCTGAACCAGACCCCGGTGAATATAGCCGAGACGTTTCAACAACGCCTTCAAACCTATAACGCATGCAGCATTTTCACTTCGGCCAGCCTGGCAGTAAAGGAAGACTTCAATCACTTTAAAAGCCAATTAGGACTGGATGATACAGCGACAAGCGTATGGGACAGTCCGTTTGATTATGCACAACAAACAGCGCTGTATATTCCAACAGATTTGCCTGAACCTAATGACAGGTCTTTTTTTGAACAGTTTATTGAGCGTACGATCGAACTACTAAAACTCAGTGACGGACATGCTTTTGTCCTGTTTACCAGTTACCAGGCACTTAATCGTGCGGCAAAACGACTGCAGGATGAAATAAACTATCCCACGTTCGTGCAGGGGCATGCACCACGTTCGGAAATGCTGAATCGTTTTCGGCAGACACACAATGCCGTGCTGCTCGGGACAAACAGTTTCTGGGAAGGCGTGGACGTTAAAGGCGATGCCTTATCGCTGGTTATCATCGATAAACTGCCATTTGCCAGCCCGGACGATCCTGTATTGCAGGCCCGGCTTGATTATCTGTCAAAGCAGGGGGGTAAACCATTCATGGAATACCAGGTGCCGCAGGCTGCTATCGTACTGAAGCAGGGGGTAGGGCGTCTCATTCGGGACGTAAACGATAGCGGTGTGTGCGTCATTTGTGATCGCCGCATTGTGAGCAAGTCATACGGTAAGCGCCTGTTAAGTGCGTTGCCCGGTATGCCCGTAACGCATGATATCCGGGACGTCGCCGATTTTTATATGCGCAAGCAGCACCGGACAACCGCGGTAAACAAATAGGTGTTGGCGCAAAAAGTTATATATTTTTGATAAAACTACAACTTTATTGCCAAAGACAGTCCATCGCCCAGCGGTAACAGGCACTGTTGTACTCGTTTGTCCTTGTGGATGAATGCATTGAAACGACGTATGCCCTGGGTGTCTTCATCGTCGTAGTTAGCATCGGCCGGATAGCCATTCCACAACACATTATCGGTAGCAATCACGCCGCCTTTTCTAATCAATGGCAGTAATGCTTCGAAGTAATCTACATATTCCGGTTTGTGCGCATCGATAAATGCAAAATCGAAATGATTGTTCAGTCCTGATTGCAGCAGCTCGTTAAGCGTCTCCAGGGCCGGAGCCAGTTTCAATTCAATCTTGTGCTCAATGCCTGCCTCGGCCCAGTATTCGCGTGCGATTTTGGTAGCTTCAGGATCATTATCCAGGGCAAACAATTTGCCATCTTGCGGCAGGGCAAGGGCAATGGCAAGGCTGCTATAGCCGGTAAAGACACCTATTTCAATCGCATTCCTTACGCCCAGGCCGGTTACGAGGAAACGGAAAAACTGACCCTGCTCGGGCGCAATCTGCATCCTTGCCATTGCATGGTTGGCCGTTTGTTCTCGACAGCGTTTGAGAATATCGGGCTCGTCTAGTGAAACCGACAACAAATAATCGTAGACTTCGTCAGTAAGGTTAAGTGTTTTTCTGCTCATTATAGTTAATAATTAATTATTGCCATGTTATCCAGCCCAGCGTCAGCTACCCAAATCAAACCGTTAGATAATAAGTCTATCAAGATTATCCAGATCACCGATACGCATGTACTGAATGATGGGGAGTCGGTGTTTGACGATTTTGACACATCAAAAAGCCTGTCGTCAGTCATTGATGCGATAAAGCGGAAGGAAGGCGATGCAGATGCTGTGTTGGTGACAGGCGACCTGGTTCATACGCCAAGCGAGGCGGCTTACCAGAAACTTGCCGACCATCTCGCCAGTGTTCCTGCATCATTATTCTGTCTTCCTGGTAACCATGATGATAGAGGCATGATGAACTACGTGCTGGGCAACAACGGGTTTGACCTGAGTAAAACAATCATCATCGGTAACTGGGTGATTGTATTACTGGATACCCATGTAAGTGGTGAGCATGCAGGCAAAATATCGGATGTTGAACTCGAGTTGCTGCACACTTGCCTGGCGCACTTTCCCGAACACAATGTGGTTATCGCGTTACACCATCACCCTGTTTCTATCGACAGCGCCTGGATGGACGCCATGTCTTTAACCAATCCTGAAGTATTATTTGCCGCTATAGAACAACATGGCAGCGTGCGGGGAGTCATCTGGGGCCATATTCACCAGGCCTTCGAGCTGACGCTGTACGAATGCCTGTTGCTGGGGACGCCCTCTACCTGTTTACAGTTCAAGCCAGGGTCACCGGTGTTTGCCGTGGACGATCGCCCTCCCGGCTATCGTAAATTGACCCTGCTTGAGACTGGCAAGCTCACCACAGAGGTAAAATACGTTACTGATAGTTAACTAGAATAATGATTAAAAGTATTATATAAATAATTGTATTAATTGATTATTTTATTTCTTAAATAAACCGGCGCCGCATCCAGTACCGAGATTGCAGACTCTGTTTCATAACGTTGCCTTGCCAGCGTTAATACGTCTGATGCCAACGGAAACCGTGCGCCATCGTACCCGATCAGCGCATCACCAAACTTCGTGGCCAATGTTTCACCATAGGTTTGCCAGCCAGTCCCCACGCCATAGCAGCTGTTTACAGCAGGTGGTGTAATCCGGTCAGGAGCACAAACCAGTTCCTCGCCAACAGGCTGCATCAGGCCATGTTCATCTCGCTGGAACATCCCCCAGTAAATTTCCTGCATCCGTGCATCAATCGCTACAGCGATATTGCTGTGATCAGCGGCTATTTGCTGAGCCAGCGCGGCAAGGGATGAAACCGGGACAACCGGCAGCGCATGGGCAAAGGCCAGGCCCTGCACGACACCAAGGGCAATACGCACCCCTGTAAATGCGCCAGGCCCCTGTCCGTAAGCGATAGCGTCCAGTTCCTCTATTCGCAGTTCTGCATCCCGTAACAGGGAATCAACCATGGGCAGGATCAATCGAGTATGTTGCCTGGGGGCAATTTCGTTCAGTTCGGTTACGGCATCATCAGCCAACAGGGCAGCAGAGCAGGATTCAGTCGCGGTCTCTATCGCAAGTAGTTTCATTGTTATGTATTTTAACTGATGCGGTAATCAGCGTCTTATTTCATGTCACTCACTTCATGCTTATAATGCACGCCAATGTTTGATTCCTACGAAACGCTGATCGGGCTACGCTACGTTCGCGCCCGGCGCCGTAACCATTTCATTTCCTTCATCTCGTTAACATCCATGCTTGGTGTTGGCCTTGGCGTAATGGCATTAATTACCGTTCTTTCCGTTATGAATGGGTTTGAAAAGGAGTTGAAAGAACGCATCCTGGGCATGGCTTCTCACGCAACGGTTATTGAGGATGGCAATGTGTTGAATGACTGGCGTCCCATCGCCAGGGAAGTGGAATCGCATCCGGAAATCCTGGGTGTCGCTCCTTACTTTCATGCCGAGGGGATGTTGGTCAACAATAAAAGAGTGAATGGCATGATTATCCGGGGAATCCTGCCTGAGGAAGAGCCCAGGGTTGCCATGGTGACAGAAAAAATGATCATGGGTAAATTAAGTAGCCTTGTTGCCGGCGACTTTCATATTATCCTTGGCAAGGAACTCGCACGCTCGTTGGCTGTTGCACCCGGGGACAAGGTTACCCTCGTAGCACCGCAGGCTAATGTAACACCCGCAGGTATATTGCCCAGATTGAAACGCTTTACCGTGACTGGCATATTTGAAGTAGGAATGCACGAATTTGATAGTGGCCTTGCATTAATACACATGGACGATGCCATGCGCCTGTTCCGAAAGGGCGGTCCAACAGGTCTGCGCATAAAAACCGACGATATCCTTGCTGCCCCACGCATTAGCCGTGAAATCGTGGCGCAGCTGCCTGGTCGTTACTGGGTTGTCGACTGGACCCAGCGCCATGCAAATTTTTTCCGTGCTTTGAAAACTGAAAAAACCGTCATGTTTGTCATTCTGATGCTAATCGTGGCAGTTGCGGCATTCAATATCATTTCAACGCTGGTCATGATGGTGTCTGACAAGCAATCTGATATTGCCGTGTTGCGAACGCTTGGGGCCAGTCCCGGCAGTATCCTGAAGATATTCATGATCCAGGGTACGGTTATTGGTGTCGTCGGGATTACCCTTGGTGTTATCGGTGGTGTCTGGCTGGCAGCAAACGTTGAAACACTGGTGCCGGCTATCGAGTCAATGCTGGGCAGGAAATTTCTTTCCCCGGATATCTATTACATCAGTGAATTACCGTCTGATATGCACTGGCAGGATGTTGTGACTATCAGCATCATTGCGTTTGTCCTGTGTCTTTTGGCCACCATTTATCCGGCATTACGCGCCGCCAAAACCCACCCTGCCGAGGCATTACGCTATGAATGACGCGTTACTCGCCACCCAGGGCTTAAGTCGTTGCTACAGTGAAGGCGAATTACGCGTCGAGGTCCTCAAAGGCGTCGAGTTCAGTATTGCGCGGCAGCAAAGCATTGCGATCATTGGCGCATCAGGGTCAGGGAAGAGCACCTTGCTGCATTTACTTGGTGGCCTGGATGTACCAGATTCAGGTCAGGTCATTCTGGATGGACAGATTTTCAGTAACATGGGGGAAGAGGAGAGAGGCAGATTACGTAATAAAATGCTTGGTTTTGTATACCAGTTTCACCACCTGCTACCGGAGTTTACCGCGATTGAAAACGTAGCCATGCCATTGTTGATTCGTCGTGAAAACAGGACAAATGCGCTGGATAAAGCGGAATCCTTGCTTGCCAGAGTAGGGTTAACAGATCGATTAATGCATAAACCGGGTGAACTCTCCGGAGGTGAAAGACAACGCGCGGCGATTGCCCGCGCGCTGGTAACGTCTCCAGCCTGCGTGTTAGCCGACGAGCCAACCGGCAACCTGGATGAAAAAACTGCCGAACAGGTGTTCGAACTGATACTTGAATTGAATCAGACGCTGGGCACAAGTCTGGTCATGGTGACACATAACCTGGACCTTGCCCGGCGTGTTGATCGGGTTATGGAATTACATGATGGGGAGTTAAGCGCTGCCTGACGTGCCGTTGTTACGGGCTTTTTTCCTGTTCAACCATTTATTCACCGAAGTCAATCGCCAGACCAACCGTACCAACATATAGGTAAGCGAGGCACTTAGCGTCGCCAGAATCAGACAGCCCAGTAACAGCGGCTGCCAGATATCGACAAAGGTAGTAATAAACCAGTTCCAGGAAAACTGGAACTCCACGCTTGTATGCTCGAGACCCATTAACCATGCGCCCAGCTTATGTGCGGCATAAAACATGGGCGGAATCGTTATGGGATTGCTAATCAGTGAAAATACGACAGCAATGGGTAAATTCATTCTCAGCAAGATGGCCAGTATTGCAGAAGTTAACATTTGTACAGGCAATGGTATAAACGCACAGAAAGCACCAATAGCGGCACCACCCGCCGATGAACGCCGATGTATATGCCAGAGGTTGGGGTCGTGAAGGTGTTCTGAAAGGAAGTTCAGGCTGCCATGCGCCTGTAATTTTTCCTTGTTGGGTAAATGTTGTTTGAGCAGTTTACGCATAACGGGTTTGGACTAAATTTCGACCCTTGCTGAAAAAGCGCGCTATTATAGCCTAATCAGGCTACATGGAGAGTTAAATTTGATGCTTGCAAGGATGCTGGCATTTTTCTGCGGACTTTTTCTCGTACAGCATTTGTCCAGGCTGCCTGCAGCAGGTCTGGCGTGGCTATTGTTGCCGTTCTTGCTGGCGTCTCTAAGGTTTCAGATTCTACAGTTGCCAACCTGTTTCCTTGCCGGGTGCAGTTGGATGCTTCTGGTCGGCCATTCAATGTTACATCCTTCTTTGCCAGCCGAACTTGAACAAAAGGATCTCATTGTTGAAGGAACAGTTATTTCCATGCCTGAGAAGCGACAACGTTACCTGCGTTTTCGTTTTCGAATTGATCGACTCATCTCACCGACCGGACAACCTGTATCGCTGCCGCTAAACACAAGGCTTAACTGGTATGACCTTGATAAAACGATCGTGCCAGGTCAAACATGGCAGCTGACTGTGAGATTAAAACGTCCACATGGTTTCATGAATCCAGGTGGTTTTGATTATGAAGGCTGGCTGATACGCCAGGATATTCGTGCACTGGGTTATGTCAGAAACACACCGGTTGCTGCTAACATCAAGCCAGCACAGGCTGCGTTTGCAGAACGAATTCGTTATTACCTTGCACGGCAGATTCGTGAATACGTACCGCTTGATCACCAGGCACTTGTGTTGGCATTGAGTCTTGGTGATCGATCACTGCTCGAAAAAGAACAAACCGCATTATTACAACAGACGGGTACCAGCCACCTGATTGCGATTTCCGGTTTACACCTTGGCATGGTAGCAAGCATGGTCTATTTCCTGGTGCGTCTTTGCTGGGCAAGAGTATTAGCATTGACCAGGTTACTGTCGGCGCCTACAGCCGCAATTGGATTCGCATTTATTGCAGCGTGTGGTTACGCGATGCTGGCAGGTTTTACCCTGCCCACACAGCGGGCCTTGATTATGATTGCACTGGTATTGCTCAATGTCCTGTTTGCACAGACTATCGCTATATCTCGATCACTTGTCATCGCGGCCTTCCTGGTACTGCTGCTGGACCCGCTGGCACTTCAATCCAGCAGTTTCTGGCTATCGTTTGGTGCAGTTGCTGCCATTCTTTACCTTGTCAGGGGGAGGGTGTTGCAAATCAGCAAACCAGAAAAGTGGTTCAGGTTACAGGCTTTACTATCACTGGCGCTATTTCCTGCACTGGCCATCAGTTTTAACCAACTGCCAGTGTATTCAATTGCCGCGAACATTATTAGCATTCCGTTAACCGGTTTTCTGGTAGTGCCTCTATTATTGCTGGCTTTGCTATTTCTGGTCGTGGCGCCTTCTGTAGCACAACTACTTTATTCTGCGGCAATAAGATGCATTGAGTTATTCTGGTGGTATCTGGATGCACTGCAAATGTTGCCAATGCATAGCATTTCTGTCCCGGGGTCAAGCTGGCTTGCGTATTTATGTGGCGTACTCGGAATCATTATCCTGTTCATGCCAGGCGGATTGCCTGCCCGATGGATTGGCGTTGTCTGGCTATTGCCGCTGTTTTACCCCTTGCAGCACAAAATAACAACGGGGGAGTTTCAGCTGGATATGCTCGATGTCGGCCAGGGTCTGGCTGCATTAATCAGGACTGAAAACCATAATCTGCTTTACGACACCGGGGCAAAGTTTTCAGAAAACTTTAATATTGGTGATGCTGTTGTTGTGCCGTTCCTGAATTATCGGGGGTTAAGTCAACTGGATGTATTGATGATTAGTCATGGTGATAACGATCACATTGGTGGCGCCAGTGCCGTCATCAAGGCATTTGCTCCCGGTAAAATTTTGACGAGTGTTCCTGATAAGGTTAACTACCAACAGGTGTATTACTGCCAACAGGGGCAATCATGGCACTGGGATGGCGTCGTGTTTGAAATACTGCATCCACGACGGGACACAAACTTCAGTGGCAATAATGCGTCATGTGTACTGAAAGTGACCGGGCCGCATGGCAGCGTATTGTTATCCGGAGACATCGAGAAACAGGCAGAAACCATGCTGCTGCAAGAACAGCGTGACAAGCTATCCAGTAACTTGCTCATCGTGCCACATCACGGTAGTCGTAGCTCTTCCAGTCCGGTGTTCGTTGACTCGGTCGCACCTGAATACGCTTTATTTGCGGCAGGATACAGGAATCGATTCGGACTACCGAAACAGGATATAATTGACCGCTACAGGCAGCGCGGCGTGGAGTCATACCTAAGCTATCGATCAGGGGCGATACAGGTTATTTTTTCCGGCGCTGGAACCATTATTAATGAAAGCCGCCTGGCCAACAGGCGTTTTTGGCATAATGACGCGAATAATGAACATTAACGATAAATGGAGAAGAAATACCGGTGCTTGAATTAATCAAGGCAGGGGGGCTATTGATGTGGCCCATCCTGTTATGCTCTGTCATTGCCTCTGCGATTATAGCGGAGCGTTTCTGGTCATTGAGGGCAAGCAAAATCGTACCCAGAAACCTCGTATCCAGGGTCTGGCAATGGGAAAAAGTGGGTCACCTGAATCAGCAACGTGTTCAGTCACTCCGTAAAAGCTCGCCACTGGGTATGGTGTTGTCTGCAGGACTGGTCAACAGACACCATTCGCGTGAGATCATGAAAGAAAGTATCGAAGAAGTCGGTCGACAGGTATCTCATGAACTGGAACGATTTCTCAATACCCTTGGTACGATTGCTTCAATTTCACCATTGCTGGGCTTACTAGGCACAGTCATTGGTATGATTAAGGTGTTCACGGTCATCACAGCGCAGGGTGTTGGTGATCCAAGTGTATTGTCAGAGGGTATTTCGGAGGCGCTCATCACCACGGCAGCGGGATTATCAGTGGCGATTCCAAGCCTGATGTTCCACCGTTATTTTATTGGCAGGGTCAATGAACTGACACTAACCATGGAGCAAGAAGCATTAAAAATGGTTGAAGTAATGTGCGGAATGCGCGAATCAGAACAAGCTGTGGGGGATGAAGCCGAGTGAACTTCAGGAAGGAAAAACCTGAAATGGTAAACCTGGATATTACGCCGCTCATAGACGTGGTGTTCCTGTTGCTGATTTTTTTCATGGTATCCACCACGTTCGAACATAATTCCGAGATCAACATTACGCTACCGACCTCTTCCAAAGAAGTAACAGAGGCTAAACCCGATGCGGTAAACATCGGTCTCGATGCAGCCGGTAATGTGTATATCAATGAAAAGGCATTGGTAAACGCACAGCTACAGACGATCAAGGATGCCTTGTCTGAGGCCCTTGTTGGAATGAATGAACCGCCTATCATAATTAATGCCGATGCTAACGCGACGCATCAGTCAGTAATCAAGGTCATGGATGCCGCTCGCCAGTTGGGTTTGGTAAAGATCACCTTTGCAACCAAGAAGCTGGAGGAAGAGAGCTCGGGCAACTGACCCTATCTTATGTCATTTGATGAATTCATTGAAAAAGTCTGGTATTCCTCGCATCCACTAGGTCTGCTTCTTGTGCCGTTGGCATGGTGTTACACACTTGTCATTATCCTGCGTCGCGTTTGTTACCAGTCAGGTATATTTGCAATTAACCAGGTTGCTGCCCCGGTTATTGTCGTTGGGAATATTTCTGTAGGCGGCACAGGAAAAACACCCCTGGTTCTGTGGCTGGTTGATTATTTTCGGCAAAAAGGGCTTAAGCCAGGCGTAATCAGTCGTGGCTACGGCGGCAGGGAATCTGCAAGACCGCAACAGGTAAGACCCGACAGCAATCCGTTGCTGGTCGGCGATGAGCCTGTATTGATTGCGCGTAACACCTTATCGCCGGTAGCAGTAGCCAGAGAACGCCTGCTCGCAGCAGAAGAATTAATTAAACACTATAATTGCAATCTTATAATCTGTGATGATGGGCTGCAGCACTATGGACTCGGCAGGGATCTCGAAATTTGTGTTATCGATGGTCAACGTCGTTTTGGTAACGAACGCTGTCTCCCGGCTGGCCCGCTGCGGGAACCTGTTGGACGTTTGAACAGCGTTGATATGATCGTGAGCAAATATAAGGCAGGACGGCACGAATACAAGATGGAATATGAATACGGGGATCTTGTTTCCGTGCGTAATCCAGATACAAGTATGGCTATATCGGAACTGGCCGGACAGGAAGTACATGCCGTTGCAGCTATAGGCAATCCAGAGCGGTTCTTTGCATGGCTACGTAAACATAATATTCAGATCATCAAGCATGTCTTTCCGGATCATCATCCATTTCAGGAGGAGGAAATTGCTTTTCATGATGGCTTGCCTGTAGTGATGACAGAAAAAGATGCGGTAAAATGTCAACAATTTTCCAACCCGCTACACTGGTACCTGCCAATCAGAGCCAGTTTGCCAGAGGCTTTTAGCATCCGACTGGATAACTTGATGAAGGAAGCAATGAATGGATAAAAAATTACTCGACATACTGGTTTGCCCTGTAACCAAGGGGCCACTTGTTTATGACAGGAAAAACCAGGAATTACTCTCCCGGGCAGCAAGGTTAGCCTATCCGGTACGTGATGGTATTCCGGTTATGCTTGAGGAAGAGGCAAGAACTATCACCGAAGAAGAAGCTGACAAGCTAAAGTAGTGTCGACTGACTACACAATTATTATTCCGGCACGTTACGCATCGACGCGTTTGCCCGGGAAACCATTACTGGATATTCACGGCAAGCCGTTACTGCAGCATGTTTACGATGCCTGTTGTGCCACGCATGCATGCAAGGTCTTTATCGCTACTGATGATGAGCGTATTGCCGAGGCTGCTGAACAGTTTGGTGCAGAATGTGTCATGACATCATCAGAACATGAGTCAGGCACAGACAGACTGGCGGAGGTAGTTGGCAAAAAAAAACTGGCTGACGAGGAAATAATTGTCAACGTGCAGGGCGATGAGTATGGATTGCCGCCGGAATTAATTAATCAGGTCGCAAGCGGTTTGCACGACAATCCGTCTGCGAATGTGTCAACCCTCTGCGAACAGCTGCATGATGAAAAGGATTACAATGATCCCAATGTCGTAAAAGTGGTTATGGATCAGAATGGCTTTGCACTCTATTTCAGTCGTTCACCACTGCCAGCGAGGCGCGCTGGCGGGTTACCAAATCCGGTCTACAGGCATATTGGTTTATACGCTTATCGTGCTGGCTATCTTTGCAAGTTTACTCGATGGCCGCAAGGACAACTTGAACAGCAAGAATCACTCGAACAGTTGCGGGTATTGGAAAGAGGCGACCGCATCTATGTTGGTGTGGCTAGCAAGGAATCAGGAACAGGGATCGATACAGTAGAAGACCTTGAAAAAGTGCGCGTGGAAGTAAATTAATAGTTGAAAATGGTTTAGCGTGCCCTGAATGTAATGCGACCTTTGGTTAAATCGTAAGGAGTCATTTCAACGGTAACACGGTCACCGGTTAGAATGCGAATATAGTGTTTACGCATCTTGCCGGAAATATGAGCTGTAATCACATGTCCATTGTCCAGTTCAACACGAAACATGGTATTAGGCAGGGTTTCTACCACGGTTCCTTCCATTTCTATCTGGTCTTCTTTGGCCATAAATATCTCTTAGGTTAAAAAAGTGCGAATTTTGCACTAATTATTTCTTTACTGCAAAATTCTTACTGGAGGGGAGGGCGAATCTTTTCCAGTTATTGTCCAGGAAACACTCTAACGGCTGATAGTCGACCTTGTATTTCATTTTCCCGGCGCCTGCTATCCAGTAACCAAGATACAACCATTGTTTACTCTGTCGCCGTGTAGCTTCAATCAGGTGGAGTATCGCAAATTGACCAAGGCTTCGTTTCGAATATTCCGGATCAAAAAAAGTGTATACCGCTGAATTTCCATCGGTCAGACTGTCGACAACGGTTACGGCAACCAGTTTTGTCCCGAGTCTGAATTCATACAGGCTGGTATCTGACCAATCACACCAGAGGAAGTCTTTGTAATTGTCCTCGGTTGGGTTATCCATGCCTCCACCAGAATGTCTTGCCTGCAGGTATTTTTGATAAAGAGAAAAATGCTCGGGTACAAAGTCAGCGGCTATGCAATTAATTTCCAGGTCGACATTATTTTTCATTGTTCTACGCTGGTTTCGTCGACTGCAGAATTCGTTTACAGGTATCCTCACAGGCACGCACTCTGAACAATGGGAACAGTGTGGTTTGTAAAGGTGTTCACCACTGCGCCTGAAACCGTTTAATACCAACATTGAGTAGAGTTTCTTGTTCTTCGGAAAGAGGGGATCAGCAAACAGGCTGGTCGCTTCTCTATTGTCCAGGTAGTTGCATTGGTGTGGAGTTGTAAGAAAAAAGCGGAGCTTGTTTGACTGGTTGTCCATCAGTTATCCCAGTCACTGGTTTTTTCATTATTACAGTAGTTTTTCAGCATACGAATGAATAATTCGCGGTGGATTGGCTTGGCGCCGAGTGATTGCAGGTGTTGAGAATGGACCTGGCAATCAATTAACCTGAATTGTCGAGTTTTCAGTTTTTGCGCCAGCTTTACCAGAGCTACCTTGGATGCATCTGATTTGTGACTAAACATGGATTCGCCAAAAAACACTTTACCCATGGCGACTCCATACAGCCCGCCTACTACCTGGCCTTCATGCCAGCATTCTACAGAATGCGCATAGCCGCGATAATGCAGGTTCAGGTAGGCTTCCCGAATATCATTGGTAATCCAGGTTTCGTTAACTCCCTTGCGACTGCTGGCGCAGCCGTCTATCACGATCGCAAATGCCTGGTTAAAGGTAATTTCATACTCGCTGTTGCGAATACGTTTTGCCAGGCTTCGCGACACCTTGATTTCACCCGGTTCCAGTATGCAGCGTGGGTCCGGTGACCACCACAGCACGGGCTGGCCTTCATTAAACCAGGGAAATATACCAAGGCGATATGCCTGCATAAGTCGGTCACTGGAAAGATCGCCGCCAATAGCCAGCAAACCATCCGGATCGCGCAAGGCCTGGTTGACGTCAGGAAAATCATTGGCCAGCACGTTATCCTTTACCCAGTAAAGTTTGCTGTTACCTTCATTGAAATTCCCATAGGTCATCTTGCTAGTCCGTTTGCTTGAATGGAAGCTGCGTTTTCAGCATTGCTATATGTTCACGTATCATTCCGGTTTCACGCCGCAAGTAGTCTTCTATGGCACTGGAAAAGGCCTGTTCACGAACCCAGTGTGCAGAAGCCATGGCCACCGGGGAAAATCCCCGTGCCAGTTTATGTTCGCCCTGCACTCCGGCATCGAGTTTTTGCAGGTTGTTTTCCAGCACGTGCTCTATTGTTTGATAGTAGCACAATTCAAAGTGTAGAAATGGCACGTCCCTGTTACAGCCCCAGTGTCGTCCATATAGCGTGGTGTTGTCCTGCATGGCAAAGGCTCCCGCAATATAGTCCTGCCCCTGTCTTGCCAGTACTAGCAGGGTTTGTTCAGGCATGGTTTGCCCCAGCCACTGAAAAAAATCCAGGTTGAGACGAGGCTCACCCCATTTCTTGAAAAATGTATTACAGTAAAATTCGTGGAACACCTGCCAGTGTTCGCCGGTAATTTCCGCTCCACTCAGGCGTTCTATCTCAATGCCTGCATCCTGGATACTGCGACGCTCGCGCAGCAGTTTTTTTCGTTTCCTGGAACTTAAGCGTTCAGTGAAATCAGCAAAATCCCGGTAACCATCGTTTAGCCAATGGAACTGTATAGTCAGCCGCCGCAGGGCTTGCTGTTCTTCATAGGTTTGTAATTCAGCGCTATCCGGAAATAATATGTGGGCAGTAGACAGGCGATTGTCATGCATAATCGTCTGTAAAGCCTCAACCAGTTGCTGTTGACAGGCATTCCTATCAGCGCCGTCAGTAATCAGTAATCGCGGACCCGATACCGGCGTAAAAGGTATCGCTGAAACCAGCTTGGGGTAATATTTACGTCCTGCACGATGGTAGGCATCGGCCCAGGCCCAGTCGAAAACGAATTCACCATAGGAATCCTGTTTTATATAGAGTGGCATCAATCCGAGTAGCTTACCGCCTTGCTCAATAACGATATGGGCAGATTGCCATTGTTGCTGCTCAAGGCATCCGAATTTTTCAAGGCCATACAGGAATGGGCGTGACAGGAAGGGGTTGTCATTTGTCGCCAGGGAGTTCCAGTTTGCATCGCTTATCGATGCAAGGCTGTCAATCACGCGCCAGTCTGGCATGGTCCTGTTACCAACAACAACGACTTATCTATCTGGGAATAATACTAATATCGCCGCCAAGCACTGTAAGCGTGGCGCGCTTTGAACCGTTTAATGAAAAACTGGTTTCGTCATAGCCGCCATGATCAAGCATGAAACGATAGGTTAACGTAGAGCCATTAACCAATGCATACAGTTTCGGTGACACGACTTCATCGGTATTCATGTACCCGAGCACAAACTCACTCCAGTCGGCATCAGTGATACATGGTGCATCGTTAATGGAGCGGTTATCCAGAACCCGGTCGTCGACCTGGAATGTAGGGCAATGGCGGGGAGGCAGTTTATCCAACTGACGATTCAGGGAAAAACGGGCACGGATAGCGCCAACACCATCCCGGTAAATCTCAAGCGAATAGCCATCACCATTTTCTGTATAGGCAACCTGAGTCAGCGCATCAGTACTGGAACTAGACTGTGACAGCACTTCCCAGGCACAGGCATGTGCAGGCACGAGCAGCATTAGCAGCGTGACCAGAGTTAGGTTATTGTGTCGAAACAGTTTCATTACTATTACAAACTGATTGCCATACTGAAATACCAGAAAAACGTTGCGAAATCCTTATCTTGACTCATAAAGTAGCACAAATTTCCCATATATGAAGCGCAGGACCTTCATTTTTAACGGTTTCGCGACAGGTTTATCGATTGCCATGCTGCCATCAGTCGCTATTTTTGCGGCCGAAAATCAACACGTTGGCTATATCGGAGACCCTGTATTCCAGAAATACCATTTATATCCTGATCACCCTGAATCGCCGGCGCGTTACAGGTATATCAGCGCTGCGATGCAAGATTCAGGTCTGCTACCGTCACTTGTCCATCCCGCGCTAAAGACAGACGTGCTTGATTGGACCAGGCAACTCCATTCCGACACGCATATTCAGTCTATCCAGCAACACTATCCGCAGGCCTACGAGGTTGCCACCGCAGCCGTGGGTGCGGCGCTGGGTGCGGTTGACCAGGTTGCCAAAGGCAAATTACAGCATGTCTTCTGTGCATCGCGTCCGCCTGGACATCATGCCTTGAATACGGGCAAGGAAGAGGGCTTCTGTTACTTCAACCACGTTGCGATTGCGGCACGCTATGCACAACGTGAATACGGCTTTAAAAAAATACTGATCGTCGATTGGGACTATCATCATGGCAATGCAACCGAGCAGATGTTTTATGACGATCCGACAGTGTTGTTTTTTTCATCGCACGATCAATACGCGTATCCTGGCACGGGCGATCCCGCAAAAACCGGCAAAGGCGCCGGCGCAGGTTATAACATCAATATTCACCTTCCATGTGGTACGTCTGATGCCATGATCCTGAAGGCCTATGAGGATGTTCTTATCCCGGCTGTTTCAGAATTCAAGCCTGATTTTATTTTTATTTCTGCAGGATTTGATAGCAAACAGCATGACAAACTTGGCTGTTTTGATGTAACTGATGAAGGTTTCATTAATCTTACGCGAATGATGAAGACTATCGCCAGGAATTATTGTGACGGTCGGATTGTTTCGATACTGGAAGGCGGCTATAATCTGCAAGGTAACGCCGATGCAGTCGTTGCGCACGTTCGTGGGTTGCTGGCCTAGGCCTATTCGCCAGTCTGTTTTTCGATCTGTTTTGCTTTTGTTTCGAGGTTCCTGACCGTCACCTCGGTCACTTCAATCAGCTTGTCTTTAAGGATTCTTGGGCCTATCACAGGCATAATAAAAAAATCAGGCTCTACTTCCACTTCAATCGTTAATAGAGTGACAGGCTTTCCATTATCAATATCATCGCTGGCCTTCCAGCGTGTCCAGCCGTGTTTAAAGTCACTGTATTCCGTGATAAACAGGCTTTGGATAGTGTCCTCGTCGATTTGAGCAAAATCCTGCACATGCTTCATCTTGTAACAAATAAGCATAAAACAGGTTTTTGTTATCATGCTAACCCTGGTTTCTTCACCTGTTTTGGACATGATACGGCTCTCGAGCAGGTAGGGGTTAATGCCGGTTAAGCGGTTATAGTCCTTCATCAACTCCAGCACAATATCTGCCCTGGCACTGATCTGCATCCGGGCAACCATATTATAACGCCGGCCCTTGTTATCTATGTCGATATCGATAATTGTTGCCGCATGAGCAGGTGGCAGCGTTAAAGCAATGACACTTACGAATAGAACAGCATAAATACGCCTCAAGATCATCGAGACACGCCACCATTGATTCCCAGGTAAGGTGCGAACAGGTATGCATCATCAAAATGACGCCTGCCTATGAATGCGGTGGCATGGTGGCCAGGCTGTCGCATGGCGCCTGGCGAAATGACACCCATGGGCCAGAACAGAAAGCGTTCAAGCCGTACACTATCAGTAATAATGGCATCACCATCATATAGACTTGCATGTCGTTGTCCTGCTGGTAATGAGCGAAGTCTATCCTTGTGTTGTATCGCGACTGTAATAGCATTTTTCAAAGTGCGATTAGACGTGTATACATTATTTATATAGTGAGTAGTGCTGGCTACCCTTACAAATAATCGCTGATCATCCCCGATTTGAACCGGATCTAAAATCAGCAATGGTTCTTCATAACCTGCTTGATTAGTCTTCACCTTCGCATGCTGAGTTGGAAAAACAAGGTGATAGCAACCACAGGTATGAATGCTGTCGTACAAAAGTGGACTGCCATCCGGTAACAAGGTGACACGCCATATAATACCATCAAGTTTACCGCCTAAGAGATCAACACTGGATGATTTTGGTCGCGATGGAAACCAGATCATGTAGTTTAACTGCAACAGTATTTCATCGTCGATTCGTGTGCGAGTAGTATATTGATAGTAAGCTGGTTTGCTTGTATCAACCTCAACACCAGCATTTTCATCGAGCCTGATACTGCCTATCAGATCATGTTGATTGACCGTATCAATCTCGAACACGGGTGCATGGGCATTAAATAATGCCTGTAACGTTTTTTTGCCTGGTTCAGGAATGCCCAGCGGATTGTTCGACATAATGCCTGGTGGTTGTTTACCTGACGCCTCTTCATGTTCTTCCGGGCCTTGATGGTCATGATAATGAACGAGCTTGCCTATAATTGGCAGGGCTGAACGTTCTTTAGCATGTGTTGCTCTCGTTTCATCATGCCATTGCAGTATGCCAAGCTTAAAGATTGGGCTAACCAGCGGGTAAAGCCCGAGTATTCGCTGCCAGTTACTATAGGCATCAGGTACGCGGTTGTTGGCGAGAAGCCGTTCCCGGTTGTTCTGCCGGTTAAAACTTGATTCAACCAGTAATTGACTGCACTCATCAAGCGCCACGGAAATACTGTCGTTTCCCAGTTGTGCGACAAGGGGTAGCAGTTCTACAGATTTTTCCTTGCCCAGGTTATTCACCTCAAAATGCCAGCCTTGTAGAGCCTGTTGACGTAAATATCCGACCAGTTGGTTAAATTGTTCCGCAGTTTCAATCTGCTCATTAAAGCTGGTAAGGAAACGATTCGTCCGCAGAAAGGGGAATTGTTTTATTCGTCTGCTGCCCTGATCAGCTACGTTAGTCGCTTGCACCAACCCATCTAAAGAGTGAATCAATTGTTCACATAACGTTACGCGCGAACCGGGATGCTTGTCTGCCAAAGGATGTGTTGATATCGACGCGCAGCCGGATATGACTACTGCCATGCATAACGTAAGTAACACGCCACGATATGTGTTTCTGCAAACCATGCAGGTACGGTCCTGTTTAACGCGAGTGCGGAAGATAACTTGCAAGTTATAGAAAATAGACCGGTCAGCAGGGTCGTGGTTCAGGTATCCGTATCTGCCGATGTTGAGTAGACCGGGAAGGGCATAATATTCTCTCCGGGATTGGTGTCTGTTATTTTACCCGTGCCTTCTTTCTCAACTTCATCAATACGTATGACCGAGTGCATTGGAATATAACTCCTGTTCACACCTTTAAACTCATTTTTTAGTTTTTCTTCTGCAGGATCAACGACAACAGTGGTGTGTTCATCAAATAGCAGTTTTTCGACCTCGATAAAACCCAACATGCCACTCTGGTGCACATCCCGGGCATAGATTTCATATATCTTGCCCTGATTATGGAAGACAATTTTATAAATAGTTTCGTTAGTCATAAACCTGAAACAGCAAGTCAGTGTAAAGGCGCGAATAATAGCATAGCCAACTATGAATTATATACGTAGCGAAGCGGACCTTCGGGACCCAGTGGCACGCCCACCTGTATCCATGCTACCAGTAACAGCAGCCATACGATTAAAAAACCAATTGTATAGGGCAGCATTGTCGCCACCACGGTGCCAAGGCCGGAGCCACGGACATATTTTCTCACTTCCATGATGATAATTATCATGTATGGGTTCATGGGAGTAATTACGTTACTGACCGAGTCGCCGACTCTATATGCTGCCTGGGTCAATTCCGGGCTGATACCAACCTGCATTAGCATGGGAACAAATACCGGGGCAAAAAAAGCATATTTTGCAGAAGCAGATCCAACCAGCAGATTGATGAGTACGACCATGATGACAAAACTGGATAGCAGGTAAGCATCGCCTATTGCCAATGACTGCAAAAAATTACCGCCGGCAATTGCCAGCAGTTTCCCCAGCCCGGAATGATTAAATGCCGCGATAAACTGGGCGGCAAAAAAAGCCAGCACGATATAAGGCCCCAGTCTTGCCATAACATCACCAAGCATGCTTGCCACATCGCGATCTGTCTTGACTGTGCCGGCCACCAGGCCATAAACAAGCCCGGGCACAAAAAAGAAGATAAACAACAGTGGTACTGTTACTTCAATCCAGCGATCAAAACGCTTGCCTGTACCAAATAATGGCCAACCTTCCAATGTAGTTGCAATGATGAATAACAATAACAGTACAGCAGAAGTTAAACAGGCCGCCACAAGGGGTTTGTTATTTGATTTAACTGATAAAGTGATTTCGTTCTCAGTTATGTCCTCTTTTAATTGTACCTGTGCCACGTTTGGTGCAACGAAACGTTCAGTGACAAACCAGCCGGTGACAGTAAGTAAAATGGTTGACGTGATCATGAACCACCAGTTACTGGTGACAGCCACCTCGTAGTCACGCTCGATAATCTGCGCGCCAGCCTGTGTAAACCCCGCGAGCAACGGGTCAAGGGCTGTAATAAAAAAGTTGGCGCTAAACCCCGCAGAAACGCCGGCAAAAGAAACGGCGATACCCAGCAGGGGAGAGCGACCAGCCATCCTGTAGAGGACCGCCGCAATTGGTACCAGGACCACATAGCCGGCATCCAGGGCAATTGATGACAAAATACCCATCAGCATAGTCGCTGGTGTCAGGTAACGACTCGAAACATGTGTAATAACAAAATTGATCAATGCGGGCAGGAAACCGGTTTTTTCAGCCAGCCCGATTCCAAGCATACCAACGAGCACGATGCCCAGGGGTGGAAACGCGATGAAGTTGGCTACCATTGTCGAAAGTAACCACCAGATGCCGCTTGCCGAAACCAGGTTTGTGGCGTTTATCTGCTGTCCCGCAGGATCTGTCACTGTCCAACCGGACTGTGCAGCCAGCATGGACACGATAAAAACAATGATCGTGCCGATGACAAACAGCGTCGCCGGATCGGGTAATCGGTTACCGAGTTTTTCAATATCATTAAGAAGATTCATTGTGATTCTAGTGACTGTATAAAAAACTGCAGGCCCCTGGAGTAAACGCCCCCACTTTCCTGGTAACCATAATTATGGTCACCCGATATCTCAAGTAACTGCTTTGGTTGTTTAGCTTTTGAATACAGGGCCTCGGCAAATTTAAAAGGGACGATTTCGTCTTCACGACTATGAATAATCAGTAAGGGTGATTTGATATGTTCAACCCTGTTCAACGTGTCGTACTTTATGTAATTAATATATTTTATTGGCAGGTATGGATAGTAGTGCTGCCCCATATCTGCAACAGAAGTGAAAGTAGATTCCAGGATGACTGCCGCTGCGCTGTACCGTTCAGCCAGCCAGGTTGCTACAGCACCGCCTAGCGAACGACCGAAAATAATAATCTTATTCTGGTCTACCTGTAATTCATTGATCAGGTACTGCCATGCAGCGTCTGCGTCCAGATATGTGCCTTTTTCATCGGGCTTACCCTCACTATTACCATAGCCGCGATAGTCGATAATGAATACTGATAATCCCAGTTGATGAAACACTTTCAGGCTATGTAAGCGATGGGATATATTGCCGGCATTGCCGTGCAGGAACAATAAGGCGTATTTCGCATCATTATGAGGCAACCACCATCCGTGCAATGCCAGACCATCACTGGTCTGCAGGTTAACCTCGGTGTAATCAAGATTGACATCGGCTGGCGTCGAAGTTAGCGACTTATAAGGCTGATATATGTAATTCGACTGGAACAGGTATAGTAACAGTGTTAGCAAAAACCACACTGAGACAAAGATAAAAAGCAGGGAAGAGAGCATCCTTTTGACTGCCGCTGCCGGTTTAAAACCTGACATCTATTACCGGCGTTGGCTCAACGTGTCTAGCACGACTTTGCCCATTGTGTGTCCCTGTTCAATCAATTCGTGGGCCTTGGCTGCCTGCGACATTGGTATTATCTCGCTGACATGAATATGTAGACTGTCATTATCAAATAATTGGGCACACTTTTCGAGGATGCTGGTTTGATGTTTCTGTGCCGAAATCATGCCGGTGGCCTGCGGTGTTAACATGACTTCAAGGTGAAACCCGAGGTTTCGCTGCCTTGCGATTGTCCAGTCAAGATCGCTGCCTGGCAACAACAGGCTGACAAGCTGTCCGTAGGTTCTGGTCAGGGAAAACATCAACTGCGTTTCTCCGCCGCCAATATTATCAAGAGCAACATCAACCCCTTCACCGTTTGTCCAGTCGTTAACTTTATCGATGACACTCTCGCGCTTGTAATTGATGACGTAATCAGCCCCAAGCTGTCTAACAAATGCGGCTTTTTCATCAGTGCTTACCGTTGTGCAGACTTTTGCACCGGTGTGTTTGGCTAGTTGAATAGCAACATGTCCAACGCCACCGGCGCCAGCATTGATAAATATGGTTTGTCCTTCAGAGAGCGAAGCGCGATCAAATAGCGCTTCCCAGGCGGTGAGTAAAACAAGTGGGGCAGCTGCAGCGTTAAAAAAATCCAGCGTGGCGGGTTTAATGGCCAGGAAACGTTCATCAATGATTGCATATTCAGCATAGTTACCCTGGATACCACTGATGCCACCATGAAAGTAGAATACATCATCACCTGTATTTACCCGCGATACATCAGCGCCGACTTCAACAACTTCACCTGCGCCATCACAACCGGGAATTAATGGGTATTGCTGCACAGGGTAAGCACCCGAACGCAACTTTGTATCAAGCGGGTTTACGCCTGCAGCATGAATTTTTATCTTGACCTGGGTGCCAGCGCCAATTTCCGGTGTTGCAACTTCAACCGGTTGTAATAATGAAGCAGGGCCTGCGGCATTAATCGGGATGGCTAGCATGCTAGGCTTTACCCAGGCTATCCAGATAGGCTTCTGCATCCAGTGCCGCCATACACCCGGTGCCTGCAGAAGTGATCGCCTGGCGATAAACATGGTCTGATACATCACCTGCGGCAAATACTCCGGGCACGCTCGTGGCTGTAGCCATACCCTCGATGCCACTGTTCACAATAATATAGCCATTATTCATATCCAGTTGGCCGTCAAATATCTGTGTATTGGGCTGGTGTCCTATTGCGATAAACACCCCCTTGAGATCGATTTCACGGGTTTCTTCAGAACCGACATTCTTGATGCGCATGCCGGTTACACCGCTGTCGTCACCGAGTACTTCATCAAGCACATGGTTCCACTGGATTTCAACATTGCCATTTTCTGCCTTGTCCAGCAGTCGTTGCGACAATATCTTTTCTGCCCGGAACGCATCGCGCCGGTGAACAACAGTGACCTTGCTGGCAATGTTAGACAGGTACAAGGCTTCTTCAACCGCGGTGTTGCCACCGCCAATGACGGCAACTTCAGCGCCGCGGTAAAAAAAACCGTCACAGGTAGCACAGGCAGAGACCCCTTTACCCTGGAATGCCTCTTCAGAGGGAAGACCAAGATACTTGGCCGAAGCGCCCGTCGCGATGATCAACGCATCACAGGTATAGGTGCCAGCGTCACCAATCAGCTTGTAGGGTTTTTCACCCAGTTCCGCGGTATGAATGTGATCAAAAATGACCTCTGTTTCAAAGCGCTCTACATGCTGCAACATACGGTTCATTAAATCCGGACCTTGCAGGCCTGCCACATCCCCGGGCCAGTTATCGACGTCGGTGGTGGTGGTAAGTTGCCCACCTTGCTGTAAGCCGGTTACCAGCACAGGCGCAAGATTGGCCCTGGCGGCATATAATGCCGCAGTGTAACCGGCCGGCCCGGAACCTAGAATTAACAGTTTTACGTGTCTAACGTCACTCATGGGTGTACTCCACAAAATACGGATAAAACGTCCATCGCCGCCATGGTGAAAAGACCTGACCGGGGCAACAAAAGTGGGCTATGGTACGTCAAAGCAGTATGATCGGCAAAAACAACCAGGGGGACAATCTCGTCCCGGAAAAGCAAAAAAGTTATTTAATTACTTCCTTATTAAACATATAATTACGTAAATTTCCTTGTATGAAACATTAAAGTGGGTCAAGCGTCTAGAAAACAGAAACAGGGCCAGCCACTGGCCGATCATGTGTTGAAAAATATCCGCGAGGTTGTCGTCTTCGCGCTGTTGATCATGGCATTGTATTTATTCATCGCACTGTTCAGCTACCATCCTGACGATCCAGGCTGGTCTCATTCGGTTAGTGTCGACTCAATACACAACCGGGCCGGACATATTGGCGCATGGATAGCGGACGTTCTGCTGTATATTTTCGGTTATTTTGGCTACATCATTCCAATCTTATTGCTGGTTAGTGGTTGGCGGCTGTTCCTTAACCGCAAGGCGAAACAGCCTTTTAACCAGTTAATGTTTTCCCTGCATGGAATAGGCATCCTGCTGGGTCTGGTGGGTGGTTGTGCAATCGCATGGATGCATTTTTATGCTGGCGATGCGCTGCCGCACGAGGTACGCGGTGCCGGTGGTATTCTCGGTGACGCCATTGGCACGATTGCACTTGAGGCCACAGGCAGCACCGGCAGTACGCTGGTATTGCTGGCCATGTTCATGATTGGGCTGACACTTTACACGGGGCTATCGTGGCTGGCCGTCATCGACAAGACCGGCGCTGTGACGCTGTCAACGGTTGATTATTTTCGGACAGGTTTCTATTCCCTGCAGGAAAGATCACTCGGGCGTAAAGCACGCAAGGACCGTGAACAAGTTCTGAAAAAAGAGCAGCAACAGGAAGAAACGCGTATGCCGCCCCTGATCGAACCCAGCTTGCCCGAAGTGAAGCAGGGTATTCGCGCAGTCAAGGAAAAACAGGAAAACCTGTTTGATATGCCTGCTGATAGCGTCTTGCCGCCGTTGAATATCCTTGATGGGCCGTCCCCTTCGAAAGGGCAGTATTCGCACGAAGCACTGGAGGCAATGTCCAGGCAGGTTGTGCTGAAACTGAAGGATTTTGGCGTCACGGTCGAAGTGGTAACCGTAAACCAGGGGCCTGTTATCACACGTTTTGAACTGGATCCGGCACCCGGTGTGAAAGGCAGTCAAATCATCAACCTGTCAAAGGATCTGGCGCGTTCGCTGGCAGTCGTCAGTGTGCGCGTAGTGGATGTAATACCTGGCAAACCCTATATCGGCCTGGAAATACCAAACGAAAACCGTGACCTTGTCACCCTCGGTGAAATACTGAATAGCCAGGAATACGAGGCCATTAAATCACCGCTGGTACTGGCGCTTGGCAAGGATATCAGTGGTAAACCCATTGTCACCGATCTGGGTAAAATGCCGCACTTGCTTGTCGCGGGGACCACCGGTTCCGGTAAATCGGTTGCATTAAACGCCATGATCCTCAGCCTGCTCTATAAAGCCACGGCGTCAGAAGTACGCATGATCATGATTGATCCCAAGATGCTGGAGCTTTCTGTCTATGAGGGTATACCCAATTTGCTTGCCCCGGTAGTCACTGATATGAAAGAGGCGGCCAATGCCTTGCGCTGGTGTGTTGCCGAGATGGAACGACGCTACAAGCTAATGGCCGCTCTGGGTGTCAGAAACATCAGCGGTTACAACAAGAAAGTCAGCGACGCATTACAAAAAGGAACCCCGATACCAGACCCGCTGTATCAACCAATCAGCGAAGATGACGAGATACCACACCTTGAATCATTGCCTTATATCGTCGTGATTATCGATGAGCTGGCCGACATGATGATGACGGTTGGCAAAAAGGTAGAAGAACTCATAGCGAGGTTGGCGCAAAAAGCGCGTGCCGCGGGCATACACCTGATCCTGGCGACACAAAGGCCTTCTGTCGATGTCATTACCGGGTTAATCAAGGCCAACGTGCCGAGCCGTATTGCCTTCCAGGTGTCGTCAAAAGTGGACTCGCGTACAATCCTCGATCAAATGGGCGCCGAAAATCTCCTCGGCCATGGTGACATGCTGTTTCTGCCACCGGGTAGCAGTATTCCGGAACGTGTACACGGTGCCTTCGTCTCTGATAACGAGGTGCATAAGGTCGTTGATAATCTCAAGAACCGCGGCGGCGATCCCGATTATAACGACGATATTCTTCGTGGCCCCAGTGAAGGTGGCGCAGAAGCAATCCCCGGCCTTGATGCGCCAAAAGATGACATGGACCCGCTTTACGATGAAGCAGTACGCATAGTAACGGAAACACGCAAGGCATCGATTTCATATATACAACGCAGGCTTAAGATTGGTTATAACCGGGCAGCAAGGATCGTGGAAGAAATGGAAGCAAGTGGACTCGTTGGTCCACTCGAGTCTAATGGCAGCAGGGAGGTGCTCGCTGCGCCACCACCTCCCGCAGACTAGGCGATGACGATGCGTTTTCCCCTAGCACTACTGTTTACCATTGTCGTCAATACGGCCTGCGCGGCGGAAGATGCGCTGACACGGTTTCTGGATGGCCTGGTCAGTTTACAATCAAGTTTTACCCAAACCCTGGTCGATGAGACGGGACAGCCACTGGAAACAAGTACCGGCATGTTATATCTGCAACAACCGGGTAAATTCCATTGGGCTTACAAGTCCCCGTATGAACAACAGATTATTTCGGATGGCGAATCACTGTGGATATATGATGTTGACCTTGAGCAGATAACCATTCGAGCAATTGATGAAAATATGGAGCAGACACCGGCCGGTATCATTCTTGGTAAAACTGATATCCATCGGTTCTTCATGCAAAAAAAGTTAGGCGACATCGAGGGTTATACCTGGATAGAACTAAAACCCAGGGATGACGAAACCCAGTACAACTACATAAAGCTGGGTTTTAACGAACAAAGCCTTGGCATGATGATCATTGACGATAACCTGGGTCAGACCACGCGCATCGATTTCGAACAGGTTGCAAGAAACACCGAACTACAGCCGGGTTTATTTACACTGGAATTGCCAGACAGCGTCGACGTGATAGATGAGCGAGAATACTGATTATCGTCCGCTGGCCGATCGCATGCGACCAGCATCGATTTCCTCCTATGCAGGACAAGCGCACATACTGGGCGAAGGCAAACCGCTACGCCTGGCCGTTGAGCAGGGTCGCTTACACTCCATGGTGTTCTGGGGACCGCCAGGAACTGGTAAAACCACGCTGGCAAAACTGATTACGCAATCATGTGATGCACAGTTTCTGACGGTCTCTGCAGTATTAAGTGGGGTAAAAGATATTCGTGCTGCGATAGACCAGGCGCGCCAGTATCGTGAGGTCTATGGCAAGGATACGGTGTTGTTTGTCGATGAAGTGCATCGGTTTAATAAATCCCAACAGGATGCATTTTTACCATTTGTCGAAGATGGCACGATCACCTTTATTGGCGCCACCACCGAGAATCCCTCATTTGAACTGAATAACGCGTTACTATCACGCGTCAGGGTATATGTACTCAAGGCGCTGGATAAAACAAACCTGACTGACATTATCATGCAGGCATTGAGTGATAAGGAAAACGGACTCGGCATTCAGTCATTAACGATGGACGAACAAACGATGAGCAAGCTCGCCGAGGTTGCTGATGGCGATGCCAGACGTGCTTTAAATTTGCTTGAAATTGCATCTGACCTTGCTGAGCAAGGAGTTATTGACCAGCACCTGCTGGATGAAATATTGAAGGATGGCTCGATGCGCCGCTTTGATAAAGGTGGTGAAGCATTTTATGACCAGATATCTGCCCTGCATAAATCGGTACGTGGTTCCAATCCCGATGCGGCGCTGTATTGGTTTACCCGTATGATTGATGGAGGTTGTGACCCGCTGTATGTGGCGCGTCGCGTGGTACGTATGGCGTCAGAGGACATTGGTAATGCCGATCCGCGTGGCATACGCCTGGCACTGGATGCCTGGGAAACACAGGAACGACTCGGCTCGCCAGAGGGCGAACTCGCCATCGCACAGGCTATTGTCTACCTGGCATGTGCCGCCAAGAGTAATGCCTTGTACACTGCCTTCAAAAGCGCAATGCAGGATGCAAAAACATCAGGTTCTAAAGAGGTACCACTACACCTTAGGAATGCGCCTACCAAGCTGATGAAGTCGCTGGATTATGGCAAGAATTACCGTTACGCCCATAATGAAGAAAATGGCTATGCAGCAGGTGAACACTATTTCCCTGAAGATATGCCGGCGAAAGAGTATTATCATCCCGTCAATCGTGGTCTCGAAATCAAGATTGCCGAGAAGCTTGCAGCATTACGTGAAATGGATAAAAAAGCAAAACAGTCCAAGAACTAGTTCATGAGCCATTTACTTTATATCGCCCTTGGCGGAGCACTGGGGGCCCTGATGCGATACTGGTTTTCATCAGGAGCACACATGCTGTTTGGCAAGGGATTTCCCTTCGGCACACTGGTCGTCAACGTTATCGGTTCTTTTTTGATTGGCGCTATCTATGTATTCATGGTGGAACGACATGAATTGCCACAGGAAATCCGATCGTTCCTCGTAATCGGACTGCTTGGTGCGTTTACCACGTTTTCTACTTTTTCATTTGAAACCATTACCTTGTTTGAAATGGGACAGGCAAACAAGGCATTTATGAATGTGTTTATTTCTGTTTTCTCCTGTCTCGTTGTTTGCTGGTTCGGAATGTTTCTGGCCAGGCAGACCACTTTATAATCCAGGAAGTACCATGCTTGACCCACATATAATTAGAAATGATATTGATAGCGTTGCAAGCTCGTTGACCAAACGCGGCATGACGCTTGATGTAGAACTGATCAAGGATCTTGAAAGCCAACGCAAGGCCTTACAGGTAAAAACCGAAGAACTCCAGGCCCAGCGCAATACAAAGTCCAAAGAGATTGGAAAAATCAAGGGGCAGGGCGGTGATGCGCAAGCAGTGATGGACGAAGTTACAAATATTAAACAGCAGTTGGAAAAGGGTGCTGAAGAACTGGACAATGTACAGTCCCTGTTAACCGCAGTTTTAAATACAATTCCTAATGTACCGCATGAGTCGGTGCCTGAAGGAAACAGTGAAGACGATAACAAGGAAGTGCGTAAGTGGGGCGAGTCGGTTAATTTTGAATTTGAGGCAAAAGATCATGTTGATCTTGGTGAACAACTTGGGCTAATCAGTTTTGAATTAGGCACCAAGATAACAAGCTCGCGTTTTGTCGTTATGAAGGGTGATATCGCGCGCTTACATCGTGCGTTAATCCAGTTAATGATTGATACCCATACAGCTGAACATGGTTATGTAGAAGTTAACGTGCCCTATCTGGTCAATGCCGACAGCTGTATGGGTACAGGTCAATTACCCAAGTTTGAGGAAGATCTTTTTCATATAAAGGAACACGATTTTTATCTTATCCCTACCGCAGAAGTACCTGTAACAAATATGGTGAGGGATGAAATCGTTGAGGCTGATGAGTTACCTCTCAAGTACGCCTGTCATTCACCTTGTTTCCGAAGCGAAGCCGGTTCTTATGGTAAAGACACGCGCGGCATGATTCGACAGCACCAGTTTGAAAAGGTGGAGATGGTACAGCTTGTACGTCCCGAAGAATCATACGCTGTGCTTGAAGAACTGACCGGTCATGCTGAAAATATTTTAAAGAAACTGGAATTACCTTACCGTGTAGTCACACTATGTGGTGGCGACCTCGGTTTCTCGGCAGCTAAAACCTACGATATCGAGGTCTGGTTACCAGGCCAGCAAAAATACCGTGAAATATCATCATGTAGTAACTTTGAAAGCTTCCAGGCACGCCGCATGAAGGCCCGCTGGCGTAACCCGGAGACCAACAAACCCGAACTCCTGCATACGCTGAACGGGTCCGGGCTGGCAGTAGGACGGACGCTGATCGCGGTGATGGAAAATTATCAACAAGCAAATGGCAGTATTGCCATCCCCGAAGTGTTACGTCCTTACATGCAAGATCAAACCGTAATCAAGTAATGCCAGTTTATCCTGAACATGACTAATTACTAAAGTATTGGAAATTGATTGATACATGGGCCGATTCGTTGCCCGCAGCACAGATTTACCCAATACGAGGTATAAATCTATATTTATGCATACCCAACCCAAGGTATACATCATTATTTATTTGCAATTATGTATTTATAAACTAATCTGTACAAACAACCTTAAATTGCTGTGGAAAAAACTTTATGACCTGTAATACAGGTCAAGATGCAAATATGTGACCTAGTTAACAGAAAAATTATATTTTCACGTTGCTGTGGTAAATAGAGTCTATTGTAGTGAAAGAACAATGCAAATTTGTGACAGTCCAGAGATAGGGAGGGCATAGCAACTTACAAATTTCATTTAGATATGGAGAATGATCATGTTTAGTATTCTGTTTGTGGAAGACAATGAAATGAATAGCGACATGCTCAGCCGACGTTTACGTCGCAAAGGTTATGAAGTTGTGATTGCTGTGGACGGTCTTGAAGCTCTTGAAAAGGTTAAATCGGATAGACCTGACTTGATACTAATGGATCTGAGTTTACCTAAAATGGACGGTTGGGAAGCCACGCGAATCATCAAGGCAGATGAAGATACTAAATCGATACCTCTCATCGTACTTTCAGCACACTCACTTAAATCTGACCGCGAAACTGCCTTTGAAACTGGTTGTGATGACTTTGATGTCAAACCGATAGATTTTCAAAGGTTGCTAGGCAAGATAGAAAGCCTGCTTGGAATCAGTGCTGATAATGTAGTCAATCAATAACACGTTTATCCGCTTATGCGCGGATGTCATCTCAAATTTAGCAATAATTGATGATGTTCTGCCTACTTAGTAGGCGATTCATTAGGAACAGGAAAAAGAAGAATCCGGATTCAAGAAATATCTAACAATTACTTAAGGAATATTTATGCTGGATGACGATGAATCAGGTTCTACTTCCGAAGGCAAAGACGACAATTCAAGAAACGCGTTTCCACAACTCAAGCACCTGCCAGTGGTTACTTATCGCTATTCCTTGAGTGATGACAAAGGTTGCACCTTCATAACAGATAATATCAAGGAATTAACTGGTCACTGGCCAGATAAATTTCTTAATGATGTATTCTGGTTGGATAACCTCCATCCTGATGACAAAGATAAGGTCGTCCGTGAAATCGATAAATCTGTCAAAAATGGACAGGGAAAAGTGAAATATCGATTTCGAAATATAAGTAACGAATACAAGCTGATCCTGGATCAATTCAATGTGCTGTCTCGATTAGGTAAGCCGGTCGAGATCATTGGTAACTGGAGTGATATCAGTCATATTGATGCACATTCGGAGGCGGTCGGCAAAGAATTTATGGATGAGATGACCGGCGTACTGAGCCGCAAGGGCATGCTTAACCAACTCAAATTTCTTAATTCCTTTGTTTTTAACCATGCCAAAAACGTATATTGTCATATCGATATCGACAACTTTTCTGTTATAAACGCATCGTGTGGACAAACTGGTGGTGATGAATTACTTAATCGTTTCGCTAACCTAATTAAAAGTAGATTAAATAAACGCGATCTGATAGCCCGTCTGCATTCAGATGACTTTGCCATCCTGATGCTGGATTGCGACATGGAAAAAGCGCAACAAATACTGGATGAAATTCAGGAAACTCTTGATGAATTCCGATTCAACTGGGATAACAGTAGTCATGTGGTGACTGCCTCTTTTGGTGTTGTCCAGATTGACAGACAAACGGCTGACATCGATGCTGTTCCAGAACAGGCTGAGACAGCTTGTAGCATTGCCAAGCAAAGAGGTCGTAGCGCAATTCATATTCAAAACGAAGGTGATGCAAGGCAAGAAACACGCGTGGGCGAGATGCGCTGGGTAGAACACATTAACAGGGCTTTGGAAGAAGATCGATTCATTCTTTACTGTCAGCCAATTGTCAGCCTGGATGCACAAAATAAGGATATGCATTTTGAAATACTGGTGCGTATGAAAGACGATGATGGAAAACTAATCCTGCCCGGATTTTTTCTTCCAGCCGCAGAACACTATAATCTCTCAGTCAAATTGGATTTTTGGGTAATACAAACTGCCTTGACCTGGCTTGATGCTTACTCGGATATCATGCCAGACAATGTTAGTTGGGGCATCAATTTATCTGGACAATCACTTGCGAACAGTAAACTTCAGGATTTTGTTATAGACCAATTCGATCGCAAGAAAGTAAACCACGATACAGTCTATTTTGAAGTCACCGAGACAGCTGCTATTGCCAATCTTGATACTGCAATCCAATTTATCAATAAGCTAAAAAATGAAGGTTGCAAGTTTGCTTTGGATGATTTCGGCAGTGGTCTGTCTTCATTTGCCTATCTAAAAAATCTGCCCGTTGATTATATTAAAATCGACGGTATTTTTATTAAAAGAATCCTGGAAAACCATATCGATAAGGCTATGGTTAAAAGCATTAAACTGATTGCTGATGCGTTGTGCAAACAAACAATTGCGGAATATGTAGAGAACGATGAAACTAAAGATTTATTAAAATCATTAGGTGTAAACTATGCACAAGGTTACGGGATAAGCAAGCCTTTGCCATTACATGATTTTAAACAATACTTAAGTCAATTTGGATAAAGGCATTGTATTGACGTCTACTTGATACATGTGCCTCCAGCAATGACAGCCTCACCAGCTCATCCATCCAACTACTATTCAAATCTTATATTAGCAATATGCATATTTATTTCACTACTGCTCGTTGATTTATATTTGCTTGACAAGCACATTGAAGATGGCGCTAATGATGCGACGCTGATCGATATGGCAGGACGCCAGCATTTCCTCACTGAGCGAATTCATCGTATCAGCCATAATCTGATTCACCACGAATATGAGAACGAACTTCAGGTAAAAAAAACACAGCTTCTTTCTGAAAGTGTCAGTGACATGATCGATGCTGATGCCGTTTTGGCTACCCGATCGGCACTGATGTCAGAAGACATTTACAGATTTTATAACAGTGAAAATGGTTTGAGCAACCAGCTCGATCGCTATACATCAGCAGCCCTTGGCATTGTGAAGTATTTGAAAAAAAAGCCGGAAGTTGCCCTGGACTATTTTCTGGAGATCGAAAAACAGCATCCGGAAGTCATCCGCACAGCCGAACAATTTCTCAAATTACTCGGCAAGCACCATGAAGAAAGAGTTAGCGATATGCAGGTCGTTAACCAGCTTTTACGATTGGCAGAATTCATGTCTATCATGGCTATTATTCTGTTCGTATTTGTACCTATGCAGAAGCTTATAAAAAAGGACCGAAGCACGTTTGAGAATCTCACCGCTGCACGCATCGAGGAAATCAAGGCCAGGGAAATATACCTGTCAAACATACTCGAGAATATTCATGATTGTATCGCTACAGCTGACGAAGAAGGCAACATACTTTCTTTTAACAAGTCGGCCTCAAATAAAACCGGGTATAAAGCCAGTGATATTATTGGCAAGCCATTCCACCTGTTGTTTTCTGAAAGATTTTCCAGGTATTTTGAAAATGCAATCAATGAATACATCGTAACAATGAATGGCGAATTACTACGCTTCAGTAATCGCATAGAAGGCAAAAGGAAAAACGGTAAAATTTTCCCTATTGATATTGAGATAAATGACATCAAGTTCAACGAATCCAGGATATTCATACTTTCCTTTCGTGACGCCACTGATAAAGTCAAACGACTGACACAAGTCAAACGTACTAATATGTTCCTTGATTCAGTGATTGATAATTTGCCAGTTAGTGTTTTCGTTAAGGAAGCCAGGAACCTTACTTTTGTCAGGGTAAACAACGCATTTCTAACTTTAACAGGGTTAAATGACGCAGATGAAATCGTTGGTAAATGTGATCATGACTTCTTCCCGGCAGAGCAGGCCGATTTTTTTAATGCCAAGGACAGAGAAGTACTTGATAGTGGAAAAGTACTGGATATATCGGAAGAAGAAATCGACACCAGGAATCATGGCACTCGCATACTCCATACAATTAAAGTTCCTGTCATCATGGGTAATGGTTCAGAGAAATACTTGCTGGGTATTACTGAGGATATTACTGAAGAAAAACGCATTAAAGATGAACTGCTCGAAGCCAAGGTTACGGCAGAACATGCCAGCCAGGCAAAATCCAGATTCCTTGCTAATATAAGCCATGAACTACGTACGCCACTGAACGCGATCATCGGCTACGGTGAAATCCTGGCTGAAGATGCCATGCTGGATGGCCGTGAAGCTGAACTTCAGGACCTGAAAAAGATTATCCTCTCAGGGCAACACCTGCTTGAATTAATCAATGATGTTCTCGACCTGTCCAGGATCGAATCAGGCAAAACTACACTTGAGCCACAAAAAATCAATCTGCATGAACTCGTTTCACAAGTTACAGATTTGATTCAACCGTTGATTGATAAAAACGGAAATCGCCTGCGCGTTGATATCGAACAGGAAATAGGCGAAATAGTTAATGATAAACTACGTCTTAAACAAGTATTGTTCAATCTGCTCAGTAATGCGGCCAAATTTACATATAATGGAGATATCTGCATATCCGTCGCGATCAATAATGATGTTACTGGTGAGGAATGTCTTTCTTTCCAGATAATTGACAGTGGCATAGGTGTTGATCAAGAAACACTGAACAATCTGTTTCAACCATTCATTCGTGCAAGTAATGTCGCTTCCAAAATTAGTGGCACCGGACTTGGTCTGAGTATTTCACGTCATTTTGTCCGTATGATGGGCGGTGATATCACCGTTGAGAGCGAAGTGAATAAAGGTTCCACATTTACTCTTCACGTTCCGCGAGAGATCAAGACTGATAAACCTCTTCTTTATGAGACCACCTCTGAATTAAATGAAGTAATTAACAATCTTGCTCCTGCAACGCATGAAAAAGGCACCGTGTTAATTATTGACGATGATTTATCTTCAAGCGAACTTCTGAGCGATTATCTGCAGTATGATGGATGGCAGACAGTGACAGCAGAAACTGGCGAACAAGGCATTATTCTTGCCAGGGAATTAAAGCCTGATGCAATTACTCTTGACGTGCTCATGCAAGGACTCAATGGATGGAACGTATTAGAAATACTGAAGGCAGATAAGGAAGTAGCAGACATACCTGTTATTATGTGCACCATAGTGGATGAAGCACAACGTGGTTTATCACTCGGCGCGGTAGATTACATGGTTAAACCGATAGATAGAAACAAACTTAGAAGATCACTTGCCAATATCACAAACAGTAAGCAACGACGGCCGCTCATCGTCGAAGATGATACTCATATGAGCTAGCTTGTTGCCAGACTGGCACGTCGCGAAGACTGGGCAGTTGCTGAAGCAATAATGAACTGGAGGGCTTGTAATAGCTGGAAAGGGGAAGCGCTTCATGACATGGTGTTTCTTGATTTTATGATGCCAAAATAGACGGCTTTGTAGTCGAAAGATTTTTTTAATTATTCGGCTATCAGTACTCTCTATATAAAAAAAGCGCCCGAAAGGGCGCTTGTTGACAATAGGGTACTAACTTTATTGTTATTATTTCTAATATACGATAGTCCTATTAAAGTATTGCTTTAAGCACAGCATCCATGCTTTGGTGAGCATCGCCAAAATACATCCGGGTATTTTCCTTGAAAAATAACGGATTTTGGACTCCCGCATAACCTGTCGCCATACTTCGTTTAAGCACGATGGTTGTCTTGCCTTTCCAGCACTCAAGCACTGGCATGCCGGCAATCGGACTGTTGGGATCTTCTTGCGCAGACGGGTTAACAATATCATTGGCGCCGATCACGACTGACACATCAACATCCGGAAAATCCTCATTGATTTCGTCCATCTCGAAAACGATGTCATAAGGCACCTTGGCCTCGGCCAGTAACACGTTCATATGTCCGGGCATACGGCCAGCAACCGGGTGAATACCAAACCGGACATTGACGCCTTTCTCACGCAGAATATTGGTGATTTCGTTAACAATATGTTGCGCCTGTGCCACCGCCATACCATAACCAGGAATAATCATGACTTCCCTGGCATCAGTTAACAATTGCGCTACTTCATCCGTTTCAATAGCAACGACTTCACCTTGTTCCTCGTCGGCATCGCCACCACCACCGGTGGTCGTACCAAAACCGCCGGCTATGACCGCGATAAAATGACGGTTCATTGCGCGACACATGATATAACTCAGAATAGCACCGCTACTACCGACCAGTGCACCAACCACGATTAACAGATCATTCGACAGCATGAATCCGGTGGCGGAAGCTGCCCAACCTGAATAACTGTTCAACATGGAAACCACAACCGGCATATCGGCGCCACCAATTGCCATTACCATATGAATACCAAAGGCGAGGGCAATGGCCGTCATCATCAGCAGTGGGATATAGGCAACCGAACTACCAGCCTCTGCTGCGTCAAGAAACCAGGAGCCCAACCAGATGGTGACCAACAGGCCGGCCAGGTTTATCCAGTGACGACCCGGTAAAAGTAACGGGTTACCACCAATCTTGCCGCTGAGTTTTCCAAACGCGATAATCGAGCCGGAGAAAGTCACAGCACCGATCAGGATGCCGACGTAGATCTCAACTTCATGAATAACTTTCTCAATACCTTCATAGCCAGAACTGCCCATGAAGCTGACATACCCCACCAGTACTGCCGCCAGGCCCACAAGACTGTGAAGAATTGCGACCAGTTCCGGCATCTGTGTCATTTCGACTTTTTTGGCCAGCGTAATACCGACAGCTGCACCGGTGCCCATCATGACAAAGATGAGAAAATAGCTGCCAAAACCACTGACCTCCGGGCCGAAAACAGTGGCCAATACGGCCAGCGTCATACCCACGATGCCGTAAATGTTACCGCGACGCGCTGTTTCCTGGTTACTCAAACCGCCCAGGGTCAGGATAAACAGGATAGTGGCGCCAATATAAGAGACTGTAACCAAACCTTCTGACATGACTCGCCTCCTTATTTACGAAACATCTGCAACATACGCTGGGTGACGGCAAAGCCACCGAATATGTTGATGCTGGTGATAAGGACGCCAAATGCCGCGAGGGCGGTGAGGAAAAATCCCGGCGATGATACCTGTATTAATGCACCAATAATGATGATGCTGGATACCGCGTTGGTGACACTCATTAACGGTGTATGCAGAGACGGTGTGACATTCCAGATCACCATGTAGCCAACAAAACACGCGAGTACGAACACGGTGAAATGCTGCATAAATGAGGGTGGGGCCACATTGCCAAGCCAGATCAGCATAATTGCTCCCAGTACAACTGGAATCAGTTTTGTCAGCGGATTCGGTTGCTTCGGCTCCGGCGGCGCGACAGGCTCCGGCGCGGAAGCAGGCTGTGCTGGCGCTGCCGACAATTTTGGTGGTGGTGGTGGCCAGGTGATTTCACCCGCGTTGATAACTGTTGCACCACGTATTGCTTCATCTTCCATGTCGATGACCATGTTGCCATCCTTCTCAGGTGTCATGTCAGTTATCAGGTGACGTAGATTTGTTGCATACAACTGGCTGGCCTGAGTGGGCAGGCGACTGGGTAGATCGGTATAACCAATGATGGTAACGCCATGTGAATGGGACACCTTGTCCGGCTTGGTCAATTCACAGTTACCACCTTGCTCTGCCGCCAGGTCTACAATGACACTGCCCGTTTTCATCGACTGCACCATTTCCTTGCTAATGAGTTTTGGTGCGGGTTTTCCGGGAATTAATGCTGTAGTAATAATGATATCAACGTCTTTTGCCTGTTCTGCAAACAAGGCCATTTCGGCCTCGATAAATTCGTCACTCATGGTCTTGGCATAACCGCCTTCACCACTTCCGTCTTCTTCAAAATCCAGCATCAGGAAGTCGGCGCCCATACTCTCTACCTGCTCCTTGACCTCCGGGCGAGTATCAAAAGATCGCACAATTGCGCCCAGGCTATTGGCTGCACCAATGGCTGCGAGTCCCGCAACACCGGCGCCAATAATTAATACCTTGGCAGGGGGGACTTTACCAGCAGCGGTAATTTGACCGGTGAAAAAACGTCCGAAGTGATGTGATGCCTCGATGACAGCTCGATAGCCGGCAATATTGGCCATGGAACTGAGCGCATCCATTTTTTGTGCACGAGAAATGCGGGGTACACTGTCCATTGCCAATATGTTTGCCTTGCTCGCGGCTAACCTGGACATCAAATCCTCGTTTTGGGCCGGCCAGATAAAACTGATTAGCGTCTGTCCTTCGCGCAGATAACCGACTTCCTCGTCATCTGGTGCCCGAACCTTGAACACAATATCCGCAGCATCCCACAATGCCTTACGCTCACTGATGATTTCCGCGCCCGCCTCACTGTAGGCTTCGTCGGTATAATTCGCTTCTTTTCCTGCGCCCGCCTCAACGGCTACCTCGTAGCCCAGCTTGCTTAACCATCCAATAACCTCAGGCGTTGTCGCAACGCGCTTTTCGCCCTTAAATACCTCTTTAGGCACACCGATCTTCATCGTTCCACCTCTATAATGAAATTTGTAATATGAGAGAGTTCTTTTTGTTGCTGTTTTTTATAATTATTACAAAATGCTAGCACGATTATGAGGGCAAGTCATAACAGATGAAATCGGGCGCATGAAATAAAAAAAGCCCGGCGGGGCCGGGCTTTCCAATCTGTTTTCAGATTAATCCTATTCTTCGCCAGCGAAGGCACCGAGAAGGTGCAGCAGACTGGTAAACAGGTTGTAAATAGTCACGTACAAACCAACCGTGGCCATGATGTAGTTGGTTTCACCTCCGTGAATCATTTCACTGGTCTGGTAAAGAATGAAACCAGACATCAGCAGCACAAACATGGCCGAGACTGCCAGTGAAAGCGCAGGGACGCTGAAAATGGCGGCGCCAATGCCGGCCAGAAAGGCAACCAGCACGCCAACCATGATAAATCCACCCATAAAACTGAAGTTTTTACGGGTAGTCAGAGCGTAGCCGGAAAGTCCCAGGAAAATAGCGCCGGTACCACCCATGGCCATCATGACCAGTTCGGTACCATTCGAAAACATGGTCACGTAGGCATTGATAATTGGCCCTAACGTTAAGCCCATGAAGCCGGTCAAGGCAAAAATTGCTGCCAGGCCCCATGCACTGTTGCGCAGTTTGGTCGTCAGGAACAACAGCCCAAAGTAGCCACCCAGGGTCAGAAGCAGGCCAGGGTGCGGCAGGTTGAAGGCCATCGACAGACCTGCTGTCAGCGCACTGAACAACAGCGTCATCGATAGCAACGTGTACGTATTACGAATAAGTTTGTTAGTCGCCAGCCCTGATTCGACCGGTCTGGCGACAGCGTAAGGAGATTGACTCATCAGACACCTCTTTGTTAATCGACATTAACTATTTATAGGTTTGAGACTGAAATTTCAAGTTAAGTTTCGTGAAATTTTATGAAAAATCAATACACTCTGCCACCCTGCGGCGGAGCTGACAGTTCATTCAATATAGACCGGTTGCAATCCTGATTCCTTGCTTCTGGAGGGTTCGAAAGGGGTACTGGTACACCGTATAAAGTTGTGTAAAATGCGCACACTGCGACCGGAGGGGTGGCTGAGCGGTTGAAAGCACTGGTCTTGAAAACCAGCAAGGGTTTATAGCCCTTCGTGGGTTCGAATCCCACCCCCTCCGCCAACAAATCCAGCAGATACTTCCACATTAAACCTATTTTGGATGTTGCTGTCTTCGGGTGGGACGCCCCACGATGTGGGTTCGGGTTGCAAATAGCTGGCACCCCCTCTGTCAACAAATCCAGCAGATACTTACACATTAAACCTATTTTGGATGTTGCTGTCTTCGGGTGGGACGCCCCACGATGTGGGTTCGGGTTGCAAATAGCTGGCACCCCCTCTGTCAACAAATCCAGCAGATACTTCCACATTAAACCTATTTTGGATGTTGCTGTCTTCGGGTGGGACGCCCCACGATGTGGGTTCGGGTTGCAAATAGCTGGCACCCCCTCTGTCAACAAATCCAGCAGATACTTACACATTAAACCTATTTTGGATGTTGCTGTCTTCGGGTGGGACACCCCACTATGTGGGTTCGGGTTGCAAATAGCTGGCACACCCTGCGCCAACAAATGCAGGATAGAGTTTATTTTCAGCTTTTTGTCAGGTATTAACTACCGAGCCAGCGGTCGTTCTCTGCAGCACAGGTTTTTATAATTTCTGCTCGCGCCAGCGGGTCGCCCATAATCGGCAATTCTGCAGTTTTTGTCTCATCAATCAACAAATTATAGGCGGCATAGCTATCTTCAGCCCGGCTGTATTTGGCAGCCCAGCAATCGGCCCTGTCCTGGTTACCTTGAGTGTAGTATTTAGGGTTAGAAAAAATCTGATGTCTTAACATCTGGTGGGCTAATGCATGATTTTTAAAAAAATTGCAGGCGTTGCCAATATCTTCGCAGATTTTTGAATTGTAAATCACATTGATTGCTTCTTTGCGTTCTACCCTGGATACAGCCATGTATGGCAATCTCGGGTCTCCAACGCCTTGAACATAGGCAACATATTCTTTAGCGCAACCGGTTTGTGCTGTTGCAATGACTACAAATAAACCAGTAAAAAATAACTTTTTCATGAAAAACTCCCGGAAACTTTTTCATTTTTCCTAAAAGTTAGTCATCAATTTGTTGAGAAAGTTTGCATTTCATGCCGCTATCAATCGAATTGTATTTGATGCAGATCAATAACAGCAATCTCGAGGGTTCTACAATTAATATCGACATAACACACATGACCCATTCATGTTACTTCTTCGAGCCCGCCATATTGCGGGCTTTTTTTATAATGCGCCCGCTTTTGAACCTTTTCTTTGTAAAGCATTTCGGCCCTGTGCCGATATTTCTTAATGTCACTAATTTCCCGGGATGATCTTATGTTTTATCGAATCTGGACAAGATTAACAGGTAAGAGAAGCGCAAAAGAACAGCGAATTGCTGATTTGCAAAACATGGATGACATTGAGTTTGATGACGAAGATGACAAGACCGAGATGATTGACACACTCGCTTATCATCAGCCTTCCAAGCAATCAGTAGCAGAGAAGGCGCGCAGATTAGCAGAGGGCGCAACGTTGTAAGTGGCGAAGGCTACACGTCCAAATTGACTGGCAGTCTGTCCCGCATCATTGTAAATTTATGCTGGCTCGCAAGCATGTGTTTTCAGTATGCGGCCATAATTCGTCTATAATCAATGTCAAAAACGGGGTAAGTACATGTTCGGGTGGTTTTTCAGACTATTTTCTAAAAATAGAAATGCAGATACTGGTCAAGAGGAAGAAATTGAATTGACAGGCCTGGGTTACGAAGATGATGATGACGATGATGAAAAAACCCAGATGGTAAATACGCTGGCTTATCATCAGCCCCCAAAACACGCGATAGCGGAGAAGGCAAGAAAACTGGCAGAAGGCGAAAACGAGTAGTGTCGTTTTGCCGCTATTATGTATTTAATTCGGTGACGTTATCCGAATGCTTTCTAAGTAATCGTTCCAGCCTTAACCGGGCCAATGTGGCTGAACAATCAAGCTCATTGAGTTGGTGAATTATTTTTCTATCTGTCGTTTCTGAATTTTTTGAATCTCTTATTGCCTCTTTAAGGGTATCGATAACTGATACCAACGTTTCAATATCCTGCATTGTTGCCTCTCTCCCCGCGATACATCCCAAACAACACTTAACGATTATTTCTCATCCTGTTCTATACAACAGCAGTGTAATACTTATTTAACAGAGCGACTATCTATTTTGTTTAACAAGCAGAATACAAGGGGTTAATTAATATTAATATCAATAATATATATATTATATTTAATTCAAATTATAGATATAATGTATACACCATTGAATCACAGTAATGCTGCCTACAATCATATTCATTACACCAAGGCCGATTTCCTGAACTTAACAATCTGGAAACACGCTCGATGTTTTCATGACAAGAATAAAGCCCGTATCTACTTACCATTATTGCTGCTGCTGTTTACAAAATCGCAAGCCTTATCCGCCGTACATATGAATGGTGGGGAACTACTTTATCCATGCATGACATAGATAGACGCCATTGAAGAGACAGAAAATCTCTGGCCAGCCTTGTTAACCGGAATTGTCGATCCTAATGACAGATTAGTAGTTGGGGAGGGTAAAGGCAGGAATAGTATGTACTGGATAGACGGACATAAATATTCGATGCAAACTACCTGGCGACGTATGCGCTGGCAAAACTGTTCCCCTGTGATCAGTAAAGCAGGATGTCACTCAGTTTCCTCCTGTTGCTAACTTCCTGGCTTTTTCAACCAGCAAAGACTTGGGTACCTGGTGGTAATCAAGCGTATTAATCACCTCGGTAATGACATCTTCTTCATCCAATGCGACCAGTTCCAGTTTTACATTCTCTTGCCGGTACTTTCTGATCTTTGGTCGATCCTGATATTGCCGTGCCTGGCGCGAACTCATCAGCATGGCAATCAGTACCAGGATTAATCCAGCGATAGCGGCAAACACGGCTACGCTTTCTACATTCAAGTTTTCCAGTGACATTTTTCTATTCCTGTAGAGCTAAACGACTTTATCTAACATACTCATAAATGACTGGTTTATATATCTTTTACGTATAGAATCAGACAAATCTGTGATCCTTTTATCATCGCCATTTAGATATTTGTGAACCCTGACCGGTTTTGGCAATTCGAACCACTGGCGTCAAACTACTACTGAATCTTCCATCCGTTGATCTAAATCAACCGTCTAGTACGCTTCACATATATCATTCTAAATGTCAGTCGTGCTTGACATCTATAAGGAGGGGGCCAGTGCGTATAGTTCTAATTCATCCAAACTATCATTCGGGTGGGGCCGAGATTGCCGGCAACTGGCCTCCAGCCTGGGCGGCATATTTGTCCGGTCATTTGAAGAATGCGGGTTTTCACGATATTCATTTTATCGATGCCATGACGAACAACATCGATGATGAGGGTATTCGGGAACAGCTCATTGAACTGCAACCCGATGTCGTGGGGACAACGGCAATCACACCCTCGATATATAAGGCAGAAAACGTACTGAAAATCGCGAGCGAGGTGGTGCCAAACGCGATCAGGGTGCTGGGTGGTATTCATGCCACGTTTATGTTCAAGCAGGTGCTGACAGAAGCCCCCTGGATCGACGTCATCGTACGTGGCGAAGGTGAAGAAATATTCCTCAATCTTATCTCTGCAATAGATCAGGGACGTTGGCCAGAAGACATCAAGAAAATCAAAGGGCTCGCGTATGTTGAACAACAAGGTGAATCCAAAAATATTGTTGCAAACGAGGCAGCACCGACGGTAAAGGATATCGATGCTATTGATCCTGACTGGTCCATGCTCGAATGGGAGAAGTATATTTATGTGCCATTGAACGTGCGTGTAGCCATACCGAATATGGCGCGAGGCTGTCCGTTCACCTGTTCATTTTGTTCACAATGGAAATTCTGGCGCGATTATCGTATCCGCGACCCAAAGAAAGTGGTTGATGAAATCGAGCGTCTTGTCAATGACCATGATGTCGGTTTTTTTATACTCGCTGATGAAGAACCAACCATAAACAGAAAAAAATTCATCGCATTTTGTGAAGAACTAATCGCGCGCGGTCTTCCTGACAGGGTCAAGTGGGGAATCAACACGCGTGTCACGGACATACTGCGTGATGAGAAATACCTGCCTTTGTACAGAAAAGCCGGCCTGGTACATGTATCACTCGGTACCGAGGCAGCAGCCCAGTTAAAACTTGATCGGTTTAACAAGGAAACACGGGTCGACCAGAACAAAAAAGCCATCAAACTGCTGCGTGATGCCGATATTTTTGTCGAGGCCCAGTTCATTGTTGGTCTTGAAAATGAAACCCCCGAAACGCTGGAAGAAACCTACCGTATGGCCTGGGATTGGCAACCTGATTTAGCCAACTGGGCAATGTATACGCCCTGGCCATTTTCCAAGCTTTTCCAGGAACTGGGTGACAAGGTAGAAATATTTGATTTTGAGAAATACAACTTTGTCACGCCAATCATGAAACCCGAGTCAATGGAACGCGGTGAGTTACTTGACCGGGTCATGAACAATTATCGACGCTTTTATTCACAAAAAGCCCTGTTTCATTATCCATGGCGTGGAACAGGATTTCGCAGAAGATACCTGTTGGGATGCCTCAAGGCCTTCCTGAAGGCCGGTTTTCAGCGCAAATTTTACGACCTCGGTAAAGTAAACTACTGGGGTCCACAATCACGTGGCAAGGTCGATTTTCACTTTGACCGCACACGTAATATTCAACCTGCGCAAACAGACGACTGGGTTGCCATCGCTGACCGCAGGAATATAAAGAGGAAGGCTGAACAACCGGAAACGCTAATGGCCTGTGGAGGTGGCACCGAACAACTCGCCGAGAACGTGGATGCTTGATTCATCGAATGAATACCATGTGACTGAAGCAAGCGCTGCAACCCTTGATGACAGCAGTCAGGAGGGTGCAACTGTGCCGAGTGGCTTGATTGGTCCGAATTCAGTCATACAATTACAAAAGGCATCGATTGAGCTGTTGGGTGAGAAACAGGCGCGCCAGGTTTTCTTGAATGCAAAGCTACCTGAATTATTTGATACCTTGCCAACATCAATGATCGATGAAGCTGTGCCAAAACAACTGTTCGAAACACTTTATCAGATGTTGCCTTACGCAATGGCACGACGGGTTGCATTGCGCGCAGGCGAGTTGACTGCCGAATACATCATCGCCAATCGCATCCCTGCGGCTGTGAAGATTTGTCTCAAATTCCTGCCACCCAGTCTGTCCGCCGCTTTGTTATTAACAGCCATTCAGCGCAACGCCTGGACATTTGTGGGCTCAGGGCGATTCCAATATGAAGCATCACCGTATTGTCTCATCAGCATTGCTGACAATCCTTTGAGTATGCCTGCATGCGCATGGCATGTAGCCGTGTTTCAACGTTTGTTCAGCCGCCTTGTCTGTAGTGAGAGCAGGGTGAAACAGTTAAATTCCTGCGCTGCTATTCCCGACAAAGACAGTTTTGTCATTTGTTACGGGCGCAAATTTTTTGCGCAGGACTGCAAGCGTACGCGTAAAAACAAACTCAGGTATTTTTGTAGTCAGTGCGTAAGTTGATATCAGACATCGCATTCATACTATGGCCGATAGGTTGAAAAGCGTGCACGAATCGCATTGAAATAACAGGCAACAAACCTAGACTGAATAATAGTATCCAAAACCTGTGAAGGTGACAGGATACTGTTCTTCTTTCATCCGAGTTTTCAAGCCCTCTTTAAGAGGGCTTTTTTTATCCCTGATTAAACAAGGTATCACGTTAAGACAGAATGAATGTGCTGATCAATTATAGAGCAGCACATCTTTTCCTGAAGTTTCTCGTTGCAGTCTTTAGCAGGCATATTTCCATGGCGCACAATAATGATGCGATATTAGGCGGATTCAGAATAGACGCACCAGTTTTGTGCGTATGATTATCTTTGACGCGAAAACTTGTGTAATGGCCTGATCTATTTTTCCTGTTTAGCTTTAGTGGCGTTTAACAGGTGTGCATGTGAATCTTTTAATAATAAGCCCGAATTTGAAGAACGACGTGTCTGTTTAAACCCCTTGGCGCCTGGTACACAGGTAGAAGAGTAGGATCTGGAAAAAGAGTTTCTGAACATCGTAATTCCCTCCTGTAATGGTTGGTTCGCACCGCCATTTCGACACAAGCTTGAACAAACCTGTTGTCTAGTCAGTACGTGCGGAATGGATCGTAATCCATTAGAGGCTGGTCTGTCATTGCAGGTTAATGGCGCATTTACAACCATAGCTGGAGCTGGTCACGCTAGTGTCTTGTTTAACCTTTAGATTTGAAGTGATGTCATTTTTTATGCTGACCATGATCTATGTAGGCGTTTTTTCCATGATTTGGCGTGAAACTTGCAAAAATTAATTATTTGCTTATCTACATAAACTTCAAGAATAAGCAACTTACGCCGTTATATTTAACTTACTAATAAGTGTTGAAGCATTTTTGTTATCAACCTGTAATTCAACAGAAGAATTCAATTGGACATAATTGCAGTAGATAAAGCATACCTCGATACGATCTGGGTACTGGTTGCCACAGTATTCATCGTTGCCATGCAGGGTGGATTTCTTTGCCTTGAGAGTGGCGTGACACGCACAAAAAACTCAATCAATGTCGCACTAAAGAACGCGGTCGATTTCGCCGTGGTGCTATGCCTGTTCTGGGCAGTAGGGTTTGGACTTATGTTTGGTCAAAGCAAAGCTGGCTGGATTGGCTCGTCCTATTTTTTCCCTTCCATGACCGTTGAAGAAGCATGGATGGCAACATTTTTTATCTTTCAGGCCATGTTTTGTGCAACCGCAGCGACCATTGTCTCAGGGGCAATGGCGGAAAGGGTCCGCTTCGAAGGTTATATCATCATGACTGTATTCATTACCGTTTTGATTTACCCGGTGTTTGGTCACTGGAGCTGGGGTGGGTTTTACACCGGTGCTACGCCTTTTCTTCAGGAAAGAGGATTCGTTGATTTTGCAGGCTCCACGGTCGTCCATAGCGTAGGCGGATGGGTGGCATTGGCAGGGGTCCTTGTGATCGGCCCTCGCATAGGTCGCTTTGTTAACGGCAAGGTTAACAACCTGACAGCATCTAATTTACCCATTGCCATGCTTGGCTTGTTGTTGTTTGTCGTTGGCTGGGTTGGCTTCAATGGCGGCAGTACGCTTGAAATAAACAAAACAATTCCTGTAATCGTCGCGAATACCATTATGGCGGCCGCCGTGGGCATGGCTGTGGTTTATATCATACAGAATCGTGTCTGCCCCAATGGCGAAAAAGTTGTTCTACCTATCAACGGTGCCCTGGCAGGTATGGTCGCGGTCACGGCCAATTGTCACGCTATCGATACCACCAGTGCTGTACTCATTGCTGTTATCGGTGCTGTCATCATGCTTTATACGCACGTATTGTTACTAAAATTTCGAATTGACGATGCTGTAGGGGCTGTCCCCACCCATCTAGCCGCAGGCATCTGGGGTACTTTAGCCGTAGCATTGTTTGCGGATCTTGAAATTCTTGGAACCGGACTGACACGTTCAGAGCAGTTGCTGGTACAAGTACAGGGTATCACTATTTGTGGTATCTGGTCGTTTGGTATCAGCTACCTGTTTTTCAAGAGTCTTGATCGTTTTTTACCATTACGTGTTACTGAAGAAGAGGAACACGCTGGCCTGAATATATCTGAACATAATGAAGGAACGCCATTGCATGATTTAATCCATGTCATGGATAAACAGATCAAATCGAAAGATCTTTCCCTGCGTGCGCCTGTTGAGCCATTTACCGAAGTGGGACAAATTGCCCATAGTTATAACCAGGTAATGAATTCGCTCGAACAGGTTACAAGAAAGACCAGGCAAATAGTTCGCGATATCCGCGAGGGCATTATTACCTTTAACGAACATGGAATACTAACCAGTTTCAACCCGGGTGCAGAACGATTGTTACAGGTTGAGGCAATACGCGTTATTGGTAAGCCGGTACATGAAATTTTCTTTGCGTCAGGGTATGAAGCGAAAATCAAGCACGCGCAGTCAGACACAGATAGTGCGGGATTCTCCATGCACGGCTCGATTGAGTTTTTCAAGACAGACAGTGAAGGTAATAAGACTATCCTTGAGTATATGCCCTACAGGGGTAGTGACCACATGAGTGAATCCTACACCGCGGTTGTCAGGGACGTGACTGAACAACGCCAGGCGGAGGCGCTGTTACACCTTGAAAAAGAGCGCGCACAGGCCACGGTTGAGTCTATAGGTGAGGGCGTAATCACCACAGACGCAAATGGACGTATTACGTTTTTTAACGACATTGCAGCCAAGATCATTGGCGTACACCTTAGTGATGGACTGGGCAATGATTTAAACAGGTGCCTGACACTCATTGACGAACAGACAGGCGAAGAACTGTTTCTTGAAAACAATATCGCCATGGATAGTGAGCAACAAATTAGAAAGTATCAGCAGCTAATACTCAGACGACCAAACGGTAAAGAATTGTCTGTCAATATCACCAGTTCGATTATCAAGGATAAAGAACACGAAGTAGTGGGCAACATCCTTGTTATCCAGGACATCTCAAAATCACGGCAAATGGAAGAGCTGTTAACCCATCAGGCCACTCACGATTCATTGACAGGCTTGCTCAACAGGGTTGAGTTTGAAAAACGTCTGCAGGAATTCAGCCGCCGTTCCAAGATTAATAATGAAAAACACAGTATTTGCTATCTCGATCTTGACCAGTTCAAGATCGTTAATGATACCTGCGGTCATCATGCTGGCGATGAATTGTTACGCCAGTTAAGCGCAATTCTGAAAGAAAAGCTTCGTACCGGTGATACTTTTGCCAGGCTTGGCGGTGATGAATTCGGCATCCTGCTAAGTAACTGCGACCTTGAAATCGGTTACAAAATAGCGAACAACATCAGGGAATGCGTCGAAGAGTTTCGTTTCCCCTGGAAAGATAAAAACTTCTCTGTTGGTGTCAGTATCGGTCTTGTAGAAATCAATAGCGTGCATCACAAGGCCACTGACATCATGAGCCTCGCAGATTCAGCCTGCTACGCGGCCAAGGATGCAGGCCGCAACCGGGTACATGTGCATAAGTCTGATGATAATGAATTACAGGATCGCTGGGGACAAATGGAATGGGCTACCAAGATCCAGCATGCGCTGGATGAAAATCGTTTCTGTCTTGCGCGCCAGAAAATAGCGCCTACCATCAGTAAAAACAATTCAGGTACACGCTATGAAATGTTCGTACGCATGCTCGATGAGGCAGGCAGTATTGTGCCGCCGGGCGCGTTCATACCAGCCGCAGAACGCTACAGCCTGATGACAGCCATTGATGACTGGGTGATTCGGCATACGCTTGACTGGATGTTGGAGACAGATGAACCACTTGAACGTATCGCCATCAATCTTTCCGGAACATCTATTAACAATAGTGAATTTTTGATTAAACTAAAAAACTACTTAAAGGAAACCACGGTAGATACCGGCAAACTTTGTTTCGAAATAACCGAAACGGCGGCAATTTCAGATGTGCAACAGGCGAAAAACTTTTTCATGGAGCTAAAAGAGTTTGGCTGTAAGTTCAGTCTGGATGATTTTGGTAGTGGACTGTCATCTTTTGGTTATCTGAAGTCATTACCGGTTGATTACCTCAAGATTGATGGCATGTTTGTAAGGGATATCCTGACGGACGAAGTTGATCATGCCATGGTGGAATCAATTCATAATGTTGGACGCTTGATGGGACTCAAAACTATTGCTGAATTCGTTGAAAACCAGGAAATTCAGGACAAGATAGCGGACATAGGTATCGACTATGTACAGGGCTATCATGTTGGCAAACCTGAAATACTCAACATATCAAATGCACCGAAACTCAAGCTGGTCATTTAGCCCCTTAATTCGCAACAGCTGATCCCTGTTTCTCGTAGCGTCGACATGGCCTCTTCAAGTTTGCACGCCATTTAATCTCGCTTACATTTCCACAGCCCATCTTGTATACCTGCTGCAAGAAACAATTTATGTTCCTTCCGGTTTATACAGGATGCTTTTAATGTTTCCGCAAATAAAGGATAAACTAATGAGCAATGTGTTTAGAATATTAATGAAATGAACAGTTGCTCCACAACGTTTAACCTTAACTGTGAGGATTGCCCACGGCTTGCCGGTTTCCTTGCATCTGTTCGTCAACAATATCCTGATTATTATGCACGACCCGTACCTGCATTTGGTGTTAGTAAACCTGCATTATTAATTGTAGGGCTGGCGCCTGGCATGCACGGCGCTAATGCCAGTGGCAGACCATTTACTGGCGACCATGCGGGCATATTACTTTATGAAATGTTGTATCGACATGGTTTCAGCAACACGCCAGTGTCGAAGAGCAGGCATGACAAGCTGAAACTTCGACGCTGTCGCATAACAAATGCGGTGAAATGTTTGCCACCTCAAAATAAGCCCACAGCAGCCGAGGTTAATACCTGCAATCACTTTCTCGCTGCCGAATTACAGCAATTGCCCCAAAAGTCCATTATCTTGTGCCTCGGACAGATTTCACATAAGGCCGTTATACGAGCGCAGGGACTGAAACAGCGTGACTATCCCTTTAAACACGCCGCCCTGTACCGACTTGCAAATGGCAAGGCTATAATGGATTCTTATCATTGCAGTCGTTACAACACGCAAACTCGTCGGTTAACCGAGACAATGTTTGACGATATTTTTAAAACAATAAATCAAGAACTCGAATAACGCATGTCGTTTGATGCAAAACCATTTCTGAAAAACCTGACAACGCGTCCTGGCGTGTATTGCATGCAGGATGAAAAAGGGCAAGTAATCTATGTTGGCAAGGCCAAAAACCTTAAAAATCGTGTCTCAAGTTATTTTATACAGAGCAAGACCGATTCGCCGAAAACCCGGGTTATGGTCAGGCAAATAGAGAATATCGAGGTGACTGTTACACACACCGAAAACGAGGCACTGATTCTTGAAAATAACCTGATTAAATCCTGCAAGCCTCGCTACAACATCCTGTTTCGCGATGACAAGAGTTATCCCTATATTTACCTGACCATGGAGCATGACTACCCGCACTTTCGCTATCATCGTGGCGCTTTAAAAGGGAAAGGCCGCTATTTCGGCCCGTATCCAAGCGCAGGCGCCGTGCGGCGCACATTGAACCTGATACAGAAACTTTTTCTGGTCCGTTCCTGTGAAGATAGTGTATTTGCCAACCGCTCAAGACCTTGCCTGCAGTACCAGATTAAACGCTGTTCCGCACCGTGCGTGAATTACATCAGTAAGGAGCAATACAATCAGGATATCAAGCATGCGACCTTGTTCCTGGAAGGAAAAAACGAGCAGGTGATAAACGCACTGACAGAACCAATGCAGGAAGCTTCCGATAATCTCGAATTTGAACATGCTGCCAGGCTTAGAGATCAAATACGCTCTTTACGTCGGGTGCAGGAAAAACAGCATATCAGTGCCGAGTCCGGTGACATCGATATCGTCGCCTGTGCCATCATCAATAATCAGGCCTGTGTTCACCTCGTGGTTATCCGCTCGGGCCTGAATTTAGGCAGTCGAAATTTTTTTCCGACTCTGGGCGCCGGACAGTCAGAGACGGATGTAGCACAGGCTTTTCTCGTGCAGCATTATCTGGACACAAAGCAGCAAAAGGCAGCGCATGAGATCATCCTGTCACATGCCATTGATGACCATGATCTGGTTGAAAACGTTATTTCTGAAAACACCGGCAGGAAAGTACAGCTCAAACACCTTGTGCGAGGTGAACGAAACAAGTGGCTGGACATGGCAAAACAGAATGCACGCCTCACGCTGACGCACCGCATGGCCAGCAACAAGAATCAACAGAAACGTTTCACCGCCTTGAAGGAATTACTGAAACTGGACGAGGGCATGGAGCGCATGGAGTGTTTTGATATCAGTCACACCCAGGGCGAGGCCACGGTGGCGTCATGCGTTGTATTTGGGCCTGATGGACCATTAAACGACGAGTATCGGCAGTTCAATATCAAGGACATAACAAAAGGGGATGACTACGCCGCCATGGCACAGGTAATAAGACGTCGTTATACCCGGCTCGTCAAGGAGGAAGCGCGCTTACCTGACCTGATATTGATTGATGGCGGCAAGGGGCAGGTCCGCATGGCAAAAGAACAATTGCAGGAGTTACAGCTGGACAGTATCCCGGTCGTTGGTGTCGCCAAGGGTCCGGCACGCAAAGCCGGTATGGAATCCTTGATACTGGCCGTGGAAAATAAAACAATCAACTGTGATGCGGCATCGCCTGCTTTGCATCTAATCCAGCATATACGTGACGAGGCACACCGGTTTGCGATTACCGCACATCGACAGAGACGAAAGCAGGCACGTTCGCGCTCGCGTCTTGAAGATATCGAGGGCATTGGTAACAAACGCAGGCAAAGTCTGATCAGGCATTTTGGCGGCATCAAGGGTGTGGCCAATGCAGGTATCGAGGACATCGCAATGGTGCCGGGCATTAGCAAGAGCCTGGCTGAAAAAATTTACGACACCTTTCATAACGGCTGATGAATATACCGAATACGTTAACGCTGCTTAGAATTGTTCTGATCCCGATCTTCGTGCTGGTTTTCTACCTGCCTGTATCCTGGAACAATGAGGTCGCCTGTATCATCTTTGTCATAGCAGCTATCACCGATATGCTGGATGGCTACCTTGCCCGGCGCCTGAACCAGCTATCCAAGCTGGGCGCCTTTCTTGACCCGGTCGCGGACAAATTGATGATTGCCGTGGCACTGGTTCTTATCGTCGAACGTCAGCCCTCGATATTGCTGGCATTACCTGCTGCCGTAATTATCTGTCGTGAAATTACCGTATCGGCACTGCGCGAATGGATGGCAGAACTTGGCGCGCGCAGTAAAGTCGCCGTATCCGTGCTTGGCAAGGTCAAAACCATATCACAGATGGTTGCGCTTGGATTTTTGATATTCCATCAGTCGGTCCTTGGATTACCTGTGTACGGTATTGGTCTAATACTGCTCTACGTCGCGGCAATATTAACAATAGTCTCTATGTTTCAATACCTTAGGGTTGCCTGGCCGCAACTCAAGGATTAATTCACGGTTGAGGTTGACAGGCAGGGTTGCACGACTAAAATAGCCTGCTTTCCATTCCAGACGCGGGAATAGCTCAGTTGGTAGAGCACAACCTTGCCAAGGTTGGGGTCGCGAGTTCGAATCTCGTTTCCCGCTCCAATTTTATCAATCAATTTTGTCAGTTATGCGCTTACGCCCGTTCCTCAAATTTTTTCATACTGTTGGCGCGGTAGGCATTACCGGCGGATTGGCCGCGTACATGATCGTATTGGCGTCAGTACCTGAAACCGCTACATTTAGTGAATATTTGACGATTCGAACAAGCCTGAGACAGATCTCCAATTTGCTCATCGTACCCGCTATGGCGATCGTGTTATTCAGCGGCCTGATGGTAATGGCGGTGCATTATCCGTTTCATAATGCGTTGTGGGCATGGATAAAGGCGATATCCGGCATACTTATATTTGAAGAGACATTAAGAAGTGTTGATGCTGCTTCTGAAAAAGCCGTTATCGGGATATCAAAGGTATTATCAGAAGCGTTGGATCCCGCTGAGCTCTCTAAATACGTTGATGACATGTGGTTGTCCTGGTGGGTAATTCTTGCGCTGTGTGCGTTAAATATCGTGCTTGGTGTCTGGCGACCACGTTTTTCAGGGCGAAGAAAATCCCCACAAAGCACCCAGGTTATTGAATCTGAATAACTATTAACATCGTTGCAACAAATAGGGTAGTATACCGCGCCTGATTGATAGCCCGTGTTTGTCGCCGGGATTGGACATTTCAGACAAAAAAATCTCTGGCTGAGTGGCAGAGTGGTTATGCAGCGGCCTGCAAAGCCGTGGACGCCGGTTCGATTCCGACCTCAGCCTCCATATCTTTTCGTGTCGGCCCGGGTGGTGGAATTGGTAGACACAAGGGACTTAAAATCCCTCGGCTTAACGGCCGTGCCGGTTCGATTCCGGCTCCGGGCACCATTTACTACCAGTTAAGCATCAATACGTACTATCGTCATTCCTAATCTCAATTGCCTCCATGTCATGGTCGAAACATAGTCATCACATCGACAACGTCATGCTAAATGTAAATCTGCTTGCTACAGGTCGACTGGTAACAAATGTGTAATAAAAGCAACCTATAGTCGATTAAGTAAACGGAATTTAGTTTAACAATCCTGTTTTAATTAATACTGCATGGAAGGAGCAGGAGCACATAAAGCCCCGGCAATACTCTGGTCATGAATAATGAACGACCACTACCTCTCAACCCATTACCGGAATCAGTTGGTTTCTCATGGCTTGAAAAATGTCTCAATAACCTGAACGACATGATCCTCGTTACAGAGGCTGATTACACCCCGGGTGTGGGCTATAAAATTCTTTGGGCCAACGACGTCTTTTATAAATTCACTGGTTATGATCCATCTGAAGTCATAGGTAAAACACCACACATTTTGCATGGCCCACTTACCGATAAATCTGTATACGATCCACTGAAGCTGGCTTTAAGTAACTGGGAAGTGTGTCGTGTTGAAACATTGAATTACAAGAAGGATGGTTCTAGCTTCTGGAACGAGTTTGTTGTCACACCCATTGCTAATGAAACGGGTTTTTTTACACATTGGATATCCGTCCAGCGTGACGTGACCGAGAGAAAACGGCTGGAAGAAACTGCCAGACAAAACGAGGAACGCTACCAATTGGCCTTCAAGGGTGCCAACGTCGGGTTATGGGACTGGAATGTCATTACTGACGAGGTCTATTACTCGCCAATATGGAAAAGCATGCTCGGTTATAAAGAACACGAGATTCCACACTTGCTGTCTGAATGGACACGCCTAATGCACCCCGATGACGTTGAATCATCGTTATCCAAGGCAGACGACTTTATCAATAACCGCATGGATAAGTACGAGTTCGAATTTAGACTGCAGCATAAACAGGGACACTATGTTGATATCCTGTCTCATGCCTTTGCTGTACGCGATGAAACCGGAAAGATCACTCGCCTGGTAGGCACACATGTCGATGTTACCGCTCGCAAACAGGCAGAACAGAAGCTCAACTATGAATCAACACATGACAAACTAACCGGCTTGGTTAATCGCCGGGAGTTTGAGCGCCGTGCTGAACGTTTGTTGTCAGACAAGCTTAAAGACAAGGACGAACATGCACTTTGTTACCTGGATCTGGATCAATTCAAGGTCGTTAACGACACCTGCGGGCATGTGGCAGGTGACGAATTATTGCGCCAGTTGGGCAGCCTGTTACAAAAAGTCATACGTGACCGCGATACACTTGCACGTCTCGGTGGTGATGAGTTTGGCGTACTCATGGAACACTGTTCTATAGAAAATGCACTTCGTGTTGCTTCGTCGATTCAGTCTGCGATACAGGATTATCAGTTTATCTGGGAAGGGCATAGTTTCAGGGTGAGTGTCAGTATCGGACTCGTCCCGATTAGTAACACTAACAATACGCTAACTGACTTGTTGAAAGATGCAGATGCTGCGTGTTATATGGCCAAGGATTATGGGCGAAACCGGGTACATGTATATCGTATAGATGACGTAGCCATGTCACAGCGGCACGGAGAAATGCAATGGGTGAATCGAATTCAACATGCACTGGTAGAAAGTCGTTTCTGCCTTTATGCCCAGTCAATAGAACCTCTGGATCAGAATAGAACAAACCATTATGAGTTACTGGTCAGGATGCTGGATCAGAACGGCGATATCGTCCCGCCTGGGGCATTTCTACCTGCAGCAGAACGTTATAACATTGTTACACACCTGGATAGGTGGGTGATCGAGAAGGCATTTCAAATACTTGATCAAAATCCGGTTTTTCTGGAGATGATTGATTTCGTGTCAATAAACCTTTCGGGTCAGTCGCTCAGTGATACGACTTTTCTTGGTTTTGTAGAGGAACTGTTTCAACACTACAACATAAATGGCGGCAAAATTTGTTTTGAAATAACTGAAACAGCCGCGATCTCCAACCTGAATATGGCTGAAAATTTTATACTTAACCTAAAACAGATCGGCTGTATTTTTGCCCTGGATGATTTTGGCAGCGGCCTTTCATCCTATGGCTATCTAAAGCATCTCCCAGTCGATTTTCTTAAAATTGACGGTATTTTTGTCAAGGATATGATTGATGACAAAATAGACCGCGCCATGGTGAAATCGATTAACGAAATAGGTCATGTTATGGGAATGAAGACTATTGCCGAATTTGTTGAAAATGAGCAAATTAAATCGATGTTAGTCGACATAGGAGTGAACTATGCTCAGGGCTACGGCATTCATGTGCCACAGCCAGTAGATGACATACTTAACCAATTCAATAAAGCTGAAAAAAACAACCGCAATAAATAAAATTAACAATTAACTAATTGTTAATATTTCATCACCTTCCTTACGGCAACAATAAACTGAAAAAAGCGTTCGTTAGGTCGCCATTCAGTATGATTATAATCCGGCTCATCAAACAAGCTTTTGCGGAACCCCTGGGTCATTTCCATTTGCACGCCTTTTTTCAACTTGCCTCGATTGCATATATTTGTCGTACCTTTTCCCTGGCGGGTAGGGCTGGGATCAGGCTGCGCATAAAAGCCTTCGCCAACCAGCACGTCGATCAATTCAATCTTGAGATCCTCGTGTAAACCACCAAAATACACATGCGGATTTTTTCCATAAGCACCATGTACAGTAAGCACGATATCGACGCTGGCAACCAGGTCCAGCGCTTGTGGTTCATCGAAACGATTACTGGTGATATGTAAATCATGGCTTAATGGTTTTAAACCCTCGAAACAATAGCAAGCGTGATCGTCACCCGCGATCCCGCGGGCAACCTGGCTGGTGCCGTGCTCGATACGGCCGCCATGAGGGGCAACGATGGCAAACCTTGAAGCAGCAGGACGCGCGTGAATACGATAGTCAACTGACTCCTCGTGCGCCGATGCTAGTTCTTCAAAGCTGTGATAGATATCTGGCATGCTGTTATTATAACGATTTACCCAAGCAGCTACGTTTGTCTCCAGGCGCGTATTATTGGCTGTTTAGGACAAAACCCGTAGGGTAACCCTTGTGTTAGGTAAGAATAAATGATGTTGAAACATTTCATATCCATACTTGCAATTTCTATCTGCCTCTCTGGCTGCGCATCCAGTTTTGGTCCCTCTGCGTTATCTGTGACACACCCGGCCTACAACCAATCAATCAACTACTCGATTGAGCAGGAAATGTTATTAAACCTGGTAAGGCTGCGCTATCGTGATAGTGCCTCTTTCCTCAGAATAGGAAGCGTCACTGCGTCGTTATCATTACGGTCCGACGTAGGACTGGATAACACGATTATTTCTGGCAAAGGCAACAACGTGATTTCGCCTGATATCGGCATTGCCTATGCTGACAATCCAACGATTTCCTATGTGCCATTGCAGGGGGAGGAATTCCTGAAAAGCGTACTCACGCCTATCTCGCTCGAGGCATTACTGGTCATGATACAAAGTGGCTGGAATCTGGAGAGCGTTTTTGGCCTATGTATCGAGCGCATGAATGATTTGAATAATGCGCCGACGGCATCGGGGCCGACACCTAAAAAAGCCCCGGATTATGAACAGTTCATTCAGGCACTGTCATTGTTCAAGCAACTACAAAATAATGGTGCCTTTGAAATGGGCCCATTGACCAATGAGGATGCAAACCAGAATGACCTGGTGATGTTATTTAACGATAAGACACGCGACGACAATGCCAGGAGTGATTTACGAAAATTGCTGGGGCACAATGGCAACAGTCGTAAAGTCATCATTTCTTCCAATTTTATTGAACAACAAGAGAACCAGATTACAGTGCGCACCCGATCGATTTACGGTTTATTGTTTTATATGTCCCAGAATTTACAAGTGCCCGAGGATCACCAGCAGGCTGGCCTGGTAACGATGACCACCGATCTGAATAGTAACCCGTTCGACTGGGGAACCACGCCGGCCGGTAGTGTCTTCAGGATTAAATCTTCGCAGGAAAAACCGTCTAATACCCGTCTTGCCATCCCGTACCGCGGATACTGGTTTTATATACCGGATGATGATCTACAATCAAAATCGACGTTTCTACTGCTGATGCAGCTGTTCCAGCTACAGGCAGGACAAAATGAAACACGAGGTCCAACGTTAACGATACCGGTAAGATAAACTGTTCATACGCGTAAATGACTTGCTGATCTGTACTGATTTAACTCCATCATGTTAACGACAACGAATCACGATCGTGACAGCGCTGGATTGACGTATATCTACCCGGTTTTGTCGCGCCGTTCCGGAGGCCTGTCAATCGGTATTAACCTGAATATCAATAATGCCTGTAACTGGCGCTGCATCTATTGCCAGGTGCCGGATTTAATCAGGGGAGCTGCGCCACAGGTTAATTTTGAACTGCTAAGCCGTGAACTCAGGCGATTCCTTGCCGACGTGATTCACGGTGACTTTTACGTTCGCGAGGAAGTGCCTGATGAGATGCGGATCATTCGCGATATCGCCATATCCGGAAATGGCGAACCCACGACATCAACCGAGTTTAATCTTGTCGTGAATACGATAGAAATGGTATTGAAAGAATATGGCTTGCTGGGTGATATCAAATGCGTGTTGATCAGCAATGGCAGTATGATTGAGCGCAACGTGGTGCAAAAAGGCCTGCGTAAACTGGCAAAAATGAAAGGGGAGGTGTGGTTTAAAATAGACAGTGCAACGCCTGCTGGAATGGCACTGATCAATAACACCCGTGGAGGGACGGTAAGCACGCTTAACCGTTTGAAATTTACTGCCGCTTTATGCCCAACATGGATTCAGTCCTGTTTTTTTTCATACAAGGGCAGAAAACCTGCCGCTGCAGAAATCGAGGCCTATCTCAAGCTACTGGAGGCGGTCGAGAAAAAAAATATCCCGATACGTGGCGTGATGCTTTATGGCGTTGCTCGGGAATCCTTCCAGCCGGAGGCAAAACATATAAAACCGCTACCCGAGAAATGGTTTGAAGACCTGGCGGTAAAAATGAACCGTTTTGGCTTTGATATTCGAATCACACCTTAGATTTGTCCTCTTGTTCACCTTCTTAAATCTATCCGATCGTGCCATAGCATGAATACGTTTCGCCTGGCTTCTAGTTAAACAGACCTCGTATTTTATCCTTCAGTGAATCAGAATCGGATTTTTTGGGTTCCGCAGTTTGCTTTTTGGTGTCTGCTTTTTTTGACGGCGTAGCCGATTTACCCAGCGCTGTTACACAAGGGTTGTCATCAGAGGTTGCCCGGTCGAACAAGCCTTGCGCAAGTATGGAAAGACCACCCGTCATGACTGCCGCACCGACCGACGCGGCGGTTTTTAATGCTTCCTTGGTACTTGGCCCTGCCTTGGGGTTGGCAAGCGTACCCCTGATAGCCACCAGCTCAGCGAGTTGGCCAACGTTTAGGCCCAGGCCTTTGCGCGCTTCCGGGTCGATGCCGATTTCAAGTTCTTCCGTCTTGAAATTGATCATGCCGGAACCAACCAGGTTCATTGCCTTGGTCTGAAAAGCGATGCCTTTATTTATTGTGGCGATGCCATCCTCAATATTGGCTTTGACAACGCCGCACTCCAGTATGGTTTCACTCTTCGTCATGGAGCCGTAAATGTTGTTAAAAGTCATTAACAACAGGCTGCGATTCTCTTCTTCCGGACTGCTGCTTTTGATCTTGCCGGGCCCAATTTGCGTCAGGAACTTGCCATTAAGGCCAGCCATGATTTCGGCAACGCTGGCGCCACTACCGGTAACATCAATTTCGACATCTGTTTTAGCGCCTTCAAGTTTGCCTTTCTGATTAGGCATCTTCGACAGTTCGATTCCTTTGATATTTAGCCTGGTTTTCAGCTTGCCGGACTTGCCGTCACTGGCATCCAGTCCCACTGTCAAATTTGCCGCGGCGCCCAGTGTGCCAAATTCCAATGGCTTGATATTCAGATTGCCATTGTTCAACGTTAACGAAAGCGTGACGTTTTCCAGCGGGAATGATGGATGCTGGATCTTATTGGCCTTAACGCTGGCATTCACATCTGCTTTTTTAAGTAAATCAAATGGCAAGGGCTCTGCTGAAAATACCTTTGATTTTTTTTCAGCCGACTTTTTCTGTTCATCTGAAATAAACGGCGTAAGGTCTACCAGGTTTGATGTTGTATTAACTGTCAGGGCAGGGCGTTTACCTGAAAGATTGATAGCTGCTTCACCAGCCAGATCGGTTTTCTCAAGCCCCAGCTTAAATCCTGCTAGCTTGTAACCACCTTCAATATCGGTCGCTGTACCGTTTAGTGTGAAAGGGCCCATCTCAGGCAGCTTACCGCCCGCAAGTTTATTTAAATCGGAGAGTCTGCCAACAGACGCGTCAAAATTTAGCTTGATGCCTGAGAGGGTGTTGATGTTGCTAATTTCACCATCTGCATTCAGCGACAGTTTATCAATGGTGGCCGTTAATGATTTCAATAAAACACCTTCATCCTTGTCAGCAATACTGGCTTTGAACTCAACAGGGCCTGCGTCAGGCAGTTCTTGCTTGATAAGCACGCCAACGTCCTGCAGGTTGTCGAGATTAATACCGATGTTAATATCCAGTCCTTTCAGTTGCTGCAGATCGGCTATTTTGCCTGCCAGTTCAGCCTCGATTTTGCCAATTTTACTGCGGACATCGAGCTCATAGACTTCCTTATTAACCAGTGACTTTAGTGACCCACCTGTGCCATTCAGGCTTACCGGTATGCCGTTATAACTTGCGTCCAGCAAAACCGCCAGCGGTGCCGAGTAACCGCCAGCCTTTATGTCAAGTTCCCTGAGACTTACTTTCTCTATTTGACCTGTTGCCGCATCAGCGTAGGTAAGGGTAGCGTTATTAATCATGACCTCGTTGATATCGAGCGCGGGTAGCGTAGCTGGTTCTGATGGTGCAGGCGCCTTTTTGGACTCATCGGCCTTGTCTTCAGCTATTGAGAGGGTCCAGTTTGCAACGCCTTTCTTGTTTTTTTCGAGCAGAATAGTTGCGTCATTCAATATCAGGCGTTTGACCTCGATATTTCTGCTCAGCAGGGGTAGTAATGCTATTTGCGCCTCAAATTTACCGACGGTTACCATGTCCGGTTTGCTTCCCCATTCGGCATTACCAAACTTGACGCCTTCTACGGCGATGGTAGGAATTAATGATGGCTCCAGGTGCAAATCGCCATCAATGCTGAATGCACGTTCGGTTTTCTGTTTTACAACATTGACTATCTGCCCCTTGTACTGGTTGACATCAAACGTCATGAGAAAACTGATGATGATGATCAGAAAGAGAACGAACAGGCCAGCGATGATTTTCAGGGCGCGCTTCATGATTATTGTTTCCAGTCCATGTTATTAGTTGTGATTATATGAGACGGGATAGGGGCGTCTACTGTAAAAAATGCGAGGGGGCGCTTTTTAAACCAGACCCGGCAATCCGGCATCAAGATGAACACAGCAGCATTGTCCTGTGTAACATGTCAGACATGGTTGCTGCCTGATATTATTTAGACAGTATAAATATACAGAAATATTGCTTTATATACTCAATATTAAAACAATAAAATCAATTATATATGATACACATTAAAAGTTATTGACGAACTGGTTGACTAGATTAAAAAAGTTCTATATAAAGACAGTATAATTATACTGTATAAATATGCTTACCAGTAAACAACTTATCGAACAAACGGGTATTTCCCGGGCGACACTGAATAACTATATCGCCATGGGCATATTACAAAAGCCGTTAGTGCAGCGTAGCCAGGAGCAGGATGGCCGCGCGCCACGAATTGGCTATTTCCCGGACGATGCACTATCACGAATTAATGAAATTCAGTCGTTAAAAAAACAGGGCATGTCAATGGCGGCTATCTGTGAACATTATGGCCAGCCACCACCGACAGATGTGGAAGCAACTGGCTTGCTGCAACCCGTGACCACGGAAGGAAAACGTGCGCTGACATTGCAGGTCGATATAGACGATATTCCTGGTCCGGCCTACATGGTGAATAATAATTTTGAGCTGGTCTGGTGGAATGAAAGCGCCGAAAAATTACTGCTGGGCGAAGCAGGGGACGTCGCCAACGAGATAGCCAATCGCTCTCTTTTTAAAATCCTCTTGGAATCAACCACTTTTCGTTCCATGTTGAAATGGCATGAATTCCTGGCCGTGCATATGGAGACGGCCAAACGGCGCTTAACGCCTGCCAATCTTGCGATTTTGCAATCCAGCCTGGAACCAGAAAATGCCAGCCTGTTACAGGCACTCTACAACGAGGTAGTGCCACAGGATGAGACGCCGATGATGCATTTACCAATACAGCTGGGCAGAAACGATGCTGAACTGACAAGTAACGACCTTTATGCATGTTTTTTCCGCGAGGGCATATTATTCACCTGCGTCGAGTCGGTGATCGATAGCTCCCCATTACTGGATTTGCTATCGAAACGCGATTACGTCATTCGTAACCTGTTAAAAAAACGACGTCCATTCCTGACGCAGTTGTCAGTCATGGTCGCAGACCTGCAGAGCTCCATGCAGATTTGCGCCGAATTGCCGCCAAACGAATATTTCCAACTCATTAATCATATCTGGCAGGCAGCAGAGCCCGTATTCAGAAAGTATTACGGTACTCACGGTAAACACGTGGGCGATGGCATGTTGTATTACTTTTTTCCACAACCAGATAGTAATTACGTCATGAATGCCATTTTGTGTGCCCGGGACCTGAAGGCGATGATGGAGGAGGTGAGTCGTGAATGGCAGCAGAAAAAGAACTGGCTGCATCAATTACACCTGAATATCGGTCTGGATGAGGGACAGGAGTGGTTTGGCACCTACTCCAGTGGTTCAAATCTTGAATTTACCGTGCTTGGCGATACGGTCAACCACGCAGCCAGGATCAGTGATTTCGCCCGCAACGGTGCAATCTGGTCTACCAAGAATATGCTTGAAAGCCTGAGCATCGATGAAAGGCAACAGTTACGCTACGGAATTCGCAGAACAACAGTAGGCACCGGCGAAGAGGTGCTGGTACAGGATATCTACTCACGCGTGGCCGATATCATCGATCTGAATGAAGGGCGCAATTACAAATTCCAGGATATTGCGACCCTACCAGTGACAGAAATTGTCGACCTGATAATTAAATAACAATAATGCATGGGGAAGTTTCAATGGAGAAAACAGATAAATTTAGTATTTCCGGCTCTTTCAGGATACCCGAAGAAATCATTTCCACCGAAGTGGATGTTAGAGAGAGTGTTGTCTCCAGGTTCGTAATTATTGCTGGCGCCAGCGCTTTCCTGCTTTGGGGCTACATATTATTCAACATCCTGTTATCGTAGTTCCATGGTTTTAAATCAATTGTATAAACTAAGCTCATTATCTCGAAACAAACGGAATAGGGAAGCGAGCAAGAAACGTGGGTGTCAACTGAAACAGGAAGACCGTCAATTCAAGGAAGAATAAGTCTACTTCGATGTCTGAACAGTCTGAAAAAATTCTACCCGCCCCTTGGGAACCGCCTTATGAAACGATCAAATACGAAATAGCCATCACATCGTTACCAGAGCCGGCACAACAGGAAATCCCACTTTCACAAACCGTATCGGCTTGGCTAGTTCCTTCAATAGCACTATTAGCTGTAATAGTTGCTTTTGGTCAATGGTCTATCAACAGAAAAAGGTTAAAGCATGAATTATTTGATCGACGGATGGTTGTTTTTGATGCATTGAATGAATTAATGAGTGACTGTTTTACTGAGGATGAAATTGATTGGAGGAAAATGGTCGATTACACAGTAAAGACAAAAGGCGCTAGATTTTTATTTGATAAAGAAACAGAAAATTATATTAGAGACATATTTCGTAAATCTGCTCAGTTACGGACTAAACGCAAATTAAAGTTGGTTTATTCAGAAGACGCAAATAAGGCAAGTGAACTGAAAGACTGCGAAGCAGAGATAGAAGAATTACTAATATGGTTTAACAAAGAGCAAGAGTGCCTTGAAGATAAATTTGCCTTATTTTTAGCAATTAATAAATAATATTACATGCTCACGCTTAACCAAATCCATGTCGATGCCAATGTAGTTTTAACGTTGACGTTCCCCATAATGCACGTACGAAAATCAAATCTCAGCCCGATTGCAGCAAGTGGTTGGCAATGCTAGCACGAAACAGGTGAGTGTATTCACAAGTCCACGGACTTTTTTCATATGTACGAAGCAGAATGTAATACCTCACCTCAGACCCAGCTTTTATTTAACTAAATATCTCATTACAAATGGTTTTACATGATATTTTATATTTAACATAATATACATTATGCGTAGTATGTAATATGACTGGGCATGAGCCTAGCACCCATAACCTACGTCCAATGGAAACAAAATCAGCTTAAACCTGTTCTTGGGCTTAACCTGGTACAACCCTGTATAGATATATATATATATAAATATATTTATATATATATTAATAAATATATATGGGCTTGTCCTTTCTTCCAAAACTCAACGCGACCAGTTAGACACGCATCGACGCCGGAAAACTGATAGAACGCCAAATAAGTGCGCTGCAAGGCTTTTAGCTATCATGGCTGGCTATGTCCCATGGCAGGGTTGGGAAAAGTATTTCTATAACCCTTATGACAAGAAACTATATTCAGATGATTTGAAATACGGATTCAGCACTGATGATTTACAACGGTATCATTACTTGGTGCAGGCCTACGAACAACTGTTGACTGTAAATGTCCAAAAAGACACAAAAAAAGCTTTTAGATACCGATTCGTATTATTCGTAAGTAAACTACTAGTTGGCTAGTGTTAAGCTTTGTTAATTATATACAGGGAATCAAATTGCCACAAACAACCAAAACACTAAACCCTCTTCCATTTGAACATCTGGAACCAAAAAGATTTGAGGACCTTATTAGGCAACTAGCTTATGAATTTAAGAACTGGAGGTCTTTAGAAGCAACCGGCAGGTCCGGTGGAGATGAAAGTTACGACATCAGAGGCTGGGAAATAATACCAGGTGAACAGGTTGATGAAGAAATTGAAGACAATGAAGAGAAAACCATAACTAATGACATAGACAGAAGATGGCTCATACAGTGTAAAAGAGAGCAAAGAATAACGCCCAAAAAACTAGAGTCTTACTTCAATGATATACCGAAAGACGAATTAAGTAGCTTATATGGATTAGTTTTTGCGGCCAGCTGCGATCTATCAAAAAGATCTCGTGACTTACTCATTAACAATTGCAGAGAAGCTGGCATTTCTGAATGTCATATTTGGACTAAAGCCGAAATTGAAGACATGCTTTTTCAACCAAAAAACGACAATTTATTGTTCGCATATTTCGGCATATCTCTTCAAATTAGAAAAAAATCTATTAAATCTCAATTACGAAGTAAATTAGCAGCAAAAAGAAAAGCTATCTCTGTTCTCGCTGATGGAAGTCATGCACATGAATTAGTTTTGATACGAGATCCAGAGGAAGATAAATATCCTTACTTGGAAGACAACCTTAGTCGCAATGAACATCTGTGGCGTCTGGTTTATTTTAAGGGCCACAATCCTCTAGGAATGGTATTTGAGACTAGAGACTATATGGCATACCTATCAGATGATGAAACTAAATGGGATGTTGCTAACAAGCATGAATATGACCAATTAGTAAACGATTACATAGATCCTTGGCATGATGACTCTACAGAGCATCAAGAACTAGAAAAAGAATTAGAGCTCTTTCATTCAAAATTGAAAGAGAGTGAAAGAGGCGCATTCAAAGTAGAAGTAATTATTCCATACGAAGAAATAATTGACATTGATAAGTACGGAGACGACATGTTTAACACAGATGTTCCGCACATCTATATGTCTTTTTACAATAATGAAATTCCATATATTGATGTATACGCAAAAATTATTATTCCAGCCATGTACAAAGAGGTAGATGGCAGACACGTCACTACAAACGAACCTAGAACTAAATATTTACAGTCGGTCAAAAAAGGAAGAGTAAAAAAATATCCTGCTAAATTTAGACGTGAATTTTAATAGACCCTGTTTTTACTCGCATGAAATTCGCAAATGTAAATGGTAATAAAACTGAAGCTGCAAAAGGCCTCATAGGACAATGCCGTTTTTGTAATTCAGATATGATCCCTAAATGTGGAGAGTTCAGAGCTGATCATTGGGCTCACAAGAGCAAACATAATTGTGATCAGTGGTGGGAAAACGAAACTGATTGGCACCGTTCCTGGAAAGATCATTTCCTAAATGATTGGCAAGAAGAAATTCATGTTGATGAAAACAGCGGCGAAAAACATATCGCTGACGTCAAGACTGACGGTGAATGGGTTATAGAATTTCAATATTCATATTTAAAACCAGAAGAACGCCGTGCAAGAACTTTGTTTTATCCAAAATTAGTTTGGGTTGTTAATACAAATGGAACGCGAAGAAAGACTGACAAAAAGTTTCAGAAAATCTTGGAAAGCACCCCTCCCCTAATTCAAGGTTATAACCTAAGGAGAATAGATTTTCCTGAAGAACACAGATTATTGAGGGAATGGTGCAACAATAAATCGGTAGTATTCTTTGACTTTAAGTTTACAGAAAGAAGCGAAGACTCTGATTTCTGGATGCTTTTCCCTTTCAAAACCCCATATGAAATCTATTTATCGACCTTTTCGCGTCAACAATTCATCGAACTACATCGTAATAATGAATTCGAACAAGCGATGCAGACCATTGCGGCAACAATTAATAAGCAACTTCAGTTAATTAACCTGGTTAATTACAGAAGTCCCATTCAGATTGCGCAAAGCAATATGGCTAAAAGGCCCAAAAAAAAGCCACGCTTGTAGTAGAAAGTCTCCGTTTTTGACAATATGACCTATTATATAATCAACCTAAGCAGTTGAAAAATAATGGTTTCGTAGTTGTTTGAAATACTCCCTTGTATACATTATGCGCAGCAGTTTGATTACACCATATCGTTTTCTATAAGATATTCACGGCCTTGGTCGGTTAGTCCTATTTCACCATCATAATCTACATAAATATAATCTTTATTAGTTAACTCCTTAAGTATGTGATCAACTTTAACTTTATGTAGATTATCAACTTGATCGTAAAAGTCAGCTCTGTATACAGGAGCTAAATCAGCAATTCGTAGTAATAAAAAATCCTCATTATTGTTAGGACTTGAGTTAGAAGAATATTTTTTAGTTAATTCTTTTTCTAACTTTTCTATGGGTGTTTCATTAGCTATTTGATTTACTATAGATAGGTTTCTCTCTATATCGTCTAGTTTGCTTCTTAATTGGTTCTTTTCTGACAAGTCAGAGTTTTGAATAGATTTGATATTTTCTGTTAGCCTGCCGATTTCATGTTTAATTTCCGATAAATCTTTATCTGTTTGAGGTTTTTCATTATCTAAAAGCTGTGATTTCAAATCATCAATTAGTGCATTTTTATCTTGAATTACTTTGTCAAATTCAATCTCAGTCTCTAATATTTGCCTTCGTATTTTCCTAGATTCTTCAATAGTTAAAAGTTGATTTTCTTCTATTTCATTTTTTGATCTGGCTATTTCTGTAACATGTTTAAGCCAGTGAGAGTAAATTGGTTTTGCTATTTTTGGCAAGTATATAAATAGATAAAATAATGAGCCGCTCAAAGGATATATAAAACCTTTTAAAGTCCAATGTGAATACCAATTCGTTGAATTAAAAACATATAGCTTCATTAATTCTATTTTCAATTGCGGATTAGCTTCGCCAAAAAAAACGATAAAGAATTTATAATTGATAATTATCCATGAGAGACAAAAGCTATAGAGTAAAGGCTGTGAAATTCTTTCGTATAGAATCGCTTTAACTGCATTGATACTATCTTCAAACATTTCTAATAAGTTTGAACGTTATACTTCAGAAGAAGTTTTGGAAGTGAATCGTCTAGATTTTCAATATCAGAATCTGTTAATTCAATTAAATTAAAATCATATTTATTATAAATTTCTAATTTAGTTTTTTTTCTTTTCATATATTTAGGATCATTCTCCATGCCCCAGAACTCTATATAGACTTTTCCTGATGGAATATAAAAGTCACAGTACATCTCTTCTTCTACAGGTAACTTTCTTTCATAGGCGTGCGCAATACCTTCCATGTACAACCAATTATCGATTAACATTTCCGCTCGTGATCTTACCAAGTGCCCATCCTGACACCGAAGATTAGCTGGAAACACATCCCGAAAATTATTTGTTTCTTTCTTAACCTCTACTTCAGGCGAAGCTTTGCCTAGTGATTCATGAATTGTTGCAATCAGTGTGCTATTGCTTGAGATTGATTCTGGCCAAGAGACATATGGCACACCATTTTTAAAGTTTTCCTTTTGTACACCACCTACTCTTTTTCCTGGTGTTGTCACTTTCCAGCCTTTAAGTGCTTTTTCAATCCAACCTAGTTCTGAGAGGATGAGATTGAATTTTCGAGCAGATATTTCGAAATGTTTGCCTAAATCTTTAGCTGTAAGAGCTGATTTTGTTGCAGAATTTTCACCTGGTAGTTCAATGACATCTGGCCAAACAATGTAGTCACCGTGTTTTTGGCTGGTTCGATATTCACCTCCTGCTTCTGCGCCGGCCTCTGTCAATTGCCATTTATCCTCAGTACGTTCTATGAAACCAGCATTGGAAAAAAAAGCAAAAAGGTCTTTTGTCGGGAGATTCTTACGTTTTGCGAGCTGTGTTGTGGATATTAAGGACTGTTTTGACATTCGCTATCCTTTGCACCTTGGTACGAAAGCCCAAATTTTGGTCAATTTGAACATAGAAATCAACACTAATTATCTGATAAATAGTGCTTTTTTATCACTTTAATCATGCGCCCTTGTATACATTTACGTGTAGTATGGTTCCAGCTAGCTCTATGAGACATCAATACGCATACCCTCATTTGCTCATTGTAATCGCGATTGGACGCCAATAGAATCACGATTAGACGATCTTGTATTCTCAATTAGACGGTAGCATATGTATCCCCGTTATTCTGAACAAACGGTGCAAAAAGCCCTGGATGAAAAACCAGTTGTCTTCGTCATGGGGCCTCGGCAAACAGGCAAGACAACATTACTGAAATCACTGCTGGCAAAATATGGCTCAGATGAATGGACATACCTATCGCTGGATGACAAAACCCAATACAAGTCAGCCAGGTCTGACCCTGTCGGCTACATTCGTAATTTGCCATCCACAAGAATTGCACTGGAATCAATTGACCGACTGCCTGAACTCATTGAGCCTATCAAACAGGCAGTAGCCGAACGTCCCTCCTCCGGGCGTTTTCTGTTGACGGGTTCCAGCAATGACTATGCAACAGCCAGAGCCGGTGATAGTCGTGAAGACTGGATAAAGCGTATTAGACTTAGCACGCTGTCTGAGTACGAAATTCAAAGTCGCCAGCCCGGTTTTTTGGTAAAGCTACTGAACCAGGAAGTACCAACAACCCGGATAACCCGTGTACGAACACACCTTTTAAGTCGCCTTGTCATGGGTTTTTTCCCCGAGCCCATGCAATTTACCAGTGAAAACAAAATTCAGGATTGGTACCGGCAGTATGTCAATGCCTTAATCAAAAGCGATATAAAAGAATTACCTCATATCGACTATCCCGACCTGATGCTGAAGCTGCTAAAACTCACTGCGTCTTATTCTGGCAAGTTGATTAATCTCAGTGAAATGGGTAGCAAACTTGGCGTTGATCGCCTTACCGTAAAGAAATATCTGGCGTTACTTGAACAAATGTTTCTGATTGAACAGGTGCCTGCATGGCAAAACAGCGAATATAAAAGACTGATCAAGACACCAAAAATACAGCTGGTAGACACCGGCATGATGTGTGCCATGCGAGGTCTTAACCATCATCAATTAAATGACGATCCTGAACTGTATAACGTCGCACTCAAGTCGTTTGTATATAACAAAATTCGTAAACAGGCCACCTGGGTGCAGGAAAGCACAAAGATTTACCACTATCGCGACAAGGATTCAGTAGAGGTTGACTGCATTATTGAAGATGCGAATGGTGGTTGTTATGCAGTGCATTCTATTGCAGGAGCAACCTTACACCGCAGTGCTATAGCTGCGCTTAAACGATTCAGAAACATAGCTGGCGACTGCTTTAAAACAGGCTTGCTGCTTTACGATGGTGATCAGACAACGGCCCTTGGTGACGAACTCTATGCAGTGCCATTAGGCGCACTCTGGTCCTAGCAGACGGATATTCAAAACGATGTAGTCAACATGGACGCAGTAGGACAAGGAAACACAACAGATTGGCATAGTATTTCTCCTGAAGCTGTACTAAAGCAATTACATTCTTCAACTAGTGGATTATCCCAATCCGACGCGGAGAGGCTTGTTTCCGATTATGGATTGAATCGCCTTCCACAGGCTGCTCCCCGCCCTGCTTTTATCCGCTTTCTTCTTCACTTTCATAACATCCTGATCTACGTATTAATTGGTGCCGCCTTGATAACAGCATTACTGGGTCATTGGATAGATACCGGTGTCATACTTGCGGTCGTTATCGTAAATGCAATTATCGGCTTCATACAGGAAGGCAAGGCAGAACAAGCCATGGATGCAATCCGACATATGCTGGCGCCGAAAGCGAATGTCCTTCGCTCTTCAGAACGCATTACCGTTGATGGCGCTGAGCTTGTCCCCGGCGATATAGTACTGCTGGAAGCCGGTGATAAAGTCCCTGCAGACCTGCGTTTGTTTGGTGTTCATGGTTTGTCTGTACAAGAGGCAATATTAACCGGCGAATCTGTTCCTGTTGATAAGCACACACGCCCTGTCCCCGACGGTGCTGCATTGGGTGATCGCAGTTGCATGGCATATTCAGGCACGCTCGTCTCAAGTGGCCAGGGAAAAGGGGTAGTCGTGGCGACCGGAAAATACACCGAGATTGGTCGCATTAGCAGTCTGCTTTCCGAGGTTGAAACGCTCACTACCCCGCTTGTCGAACAGATGAGCATCTTTGCAAAATGGTTGACTGTCCTCATTCTCATCATCGCAATATTATTGCTCGGCTTCGGCTATTTCATTGCGGATCAAGATTTTACAGAAATGTTCATGACTGTCGTTGGATTGTCAGTCGCCGCCATTCCCGAGGGGCTGCCCGCCGTATTAACCATTACGTTGGCGATAGGCGTGGAGTCGATGGCGAAGCGTAATGCCATTGTCAGACGATTACCGGCTATCGAGACCCTGGGCTCCGTTTCAGTTATATGCACAGATAAAACCGGTACGCTGACGCATAACGAGATGATGGTTGCTTCTGTACTTACAGGGCTGCATCGCTTCACCCTGGATGGCAATGGTTATGAACCCAAAGGGGCATTGAAGCTTGACGACAACCATGTTTCGCCTAAAGAACATAAAATTATGGAAGAGCTCGCCCTTGCAGCAATACTCTGCAATGACGCGGCGCTTCGTGAAAGCAGCGGGTTCTGGCGAGTTGAAGGTGATCCTATGGAGGGGGCGTTACTGGCCTTTAGCGGAAAAATGGATGTCGATCCTCGCAAGCATCAGTCTATTTGGATGCGCACAGATGCGATACCGTTTGACGCAAAACATCGCTACATGGCAACACTGAACCATGATCACCAACATCGTGCCTGCATCCATGTAAAGGGGGCGCCTGAACAAATTCTGCAAATGTGTGAGAAACAACGTAGCGTCAACGGCTCAACAGAACCGCTCGATGCTGCTTATTGGCATGAACAGGCCGAAGCTATTGCCGCATCAGGTCAGCGCGTGTTGGCTTTCGCGTTAAAGCCTGTACCACCTGAACATACCGTGCTGGAACAGGATGATATACATGGTTCCTTAACACTACTCGGCATGGTCGGAATGATAGACCCACCACGAGAGGAAGCCATCAAGGCTGCGGCCGAATGCCATAAAGCCGGCATCCGCGTCATTATGATTACCGGGGACCATACAAAAACTGCTGCAGCCATCGGCAAAAAGGTCGGGCTAAAAAACACGGACACTGTTCTGACTGGCGCAGACTTGGATGAACTTGATGATACAGGGCTTCAGCAAGCTGTACTTAACTGTGACATTTTCGCCCGCACCAGCCCGGAGCATAAATTACGTCTCGTTATGGCTTTACAGTCACATGGCCTGTCTGTTGCCATGACGGGCGATGGTGTCAATGATGCCCCGGCATTAAAACGTGCAGATGCAGGCATTGCCATGGGAAATAAAGGCAGTGAGGCTGCTAAAGAGGCAGCCGATCTTGTTTTAGCAGACGATAACTTCGCATCGATTGTTGAAGCCGTGCGAGTAGGACGTACCGTATATGATAATTTAACCAAGGTCATTACGTTTATGCTTCCGGTCAATGGTGGTGAAGCGGCCAGCCTGGTCCTTGCCATCTTGTTAGGCCTTACCTTGCCTATCTCTCCTACCCAGATTCTATGGGTGAATATGATTGGTTCTGTCGTACTTGCGATCACACTTGCCTTTGAGCCACCGGAAAAACACGTGATGCAGAGGCCACCAAGAATGGCTAACCAACCCATACTCACGTCATTCGTTGTCTGGAGAATCGTATTTGTGTCACTGCTATTTGCTGCAGGCATATTTGCACAGTTTGAAATTGCCCTGATTATGGGTCGTGATATTGAAGTTGCACGTACAACAGCGGTCAATACGCTGATAGCGATGGAAGTCTTTTATCTGTTCAGCATGCGGTATGGCGGCAGTACTTCTGCAACATGGCAAGGCGTACTTGGAACAAAACCTGTCATCATTTCCTTGTTAATAGTTTCAATAGCACAATTGCTATTCATTTATGCACCTTTCATGCAGAGCATATTCGATACGCATGCGCTTGCTCCATTAGAGCTGTTGTTAATTGTAGCGAGTGGTGTTGCAGCATTTTTGATTATAGAAGTCGAAAAACAGATGCGATTTTCATTGCAAAATAAACAGGAGACTTGATGCCGGAACTTGCTTTTATTCACGTAGCTCCCTTTTATGAAATGGCAGCGCTCGTCGTGCTGGCTGCAGTAATCGGTTTTTTTGGTGTTTTATTGCGTCAGCCAATGATAGTCAGTTTCATTGCCGTTGGCATTATTGCCGGGCCATCCGTATTGGATATTGTCCAATCTCATGAGCACGTTGATTTACTGGCGGAGTTGGGTATTGCCATACTGCTATTCCTAGTGGGTTTAAAACTTGATCTTAAACTTATTCGAACACTGGGTCCCGTCGCGCTTGCTACAGGCCTTGGTCAGGTTGCATTCACATCAGCAGTCGGTTTTTTGATCTGCTATTTACTGGGTCTTGATACGGTTACCTCTCTCTATGTATCCGTGGCATTAACGTTTTCCAGCACAATCATCATTGTCAAACTCCTGTCAGACAAGAAGGAAGTCGATTCCTTACATGGTCGCATCGCTGTGGGTTTCCTGATAGTCCAGGATCTTGTCGTTGTACTGGCAATGATGGTGCTGTCTGCACTGGGGCTTGGCACACAGGCTGACTCTGATAGTGCAGCATTATTCCAGATTGGCAGCGTACTCCTGTATGGACTGTGCATGCTGGCCTTTGTCCTGCTATTTATTCGTTATATTGCCAACCCGCTGGTGAGTCGTATTGCAAGGTCCCAGGAGTTACTGATTACCTTTGCCATTGGCTGGGCCACCCTGTTAGCCGCTATTGGCAGTCAACTGGGGTTCAGCAAGGAACTCGGCGGTTTACTTGCCGGCATTTCACTCGCTTCCACCCCCTACAGGGAAGCAATCGTGGCAAGACTGGCATCATTACGGGATTTTCTTTTGCTGTTCTTTTTTATCGCACTGGGTATGCAACTTGATCTAAACCTGCTTGGCTCACAAGTATTGCCTGCCCTTTTATTCTCAATTTTTGTTTTGGTTGGAAATCCATTAATTGTCATGGTGATCATGGGGCTAATGGGTTATCGCAAACGCACAGGTTTTCTGGCTGGCTTAACGGTTGCACAAATCAGTGAATTCTCTCTCATCTTTATGGCGATGGGCATGAGCCTGGGACACTTGTCAAAAGAGTCGCTTGGTTTGGTAACACTGGTTGGACTCATTACGATTGCAATGTCCGTGTATATGATTACCTATTCACATGGCCTGTATAGCAAACTGGAGCCATGGCTGAATATTTTTGAGCGCAGCAAACCCTATCGCGAATTGGCAATTGAAAAACAACCCTTTTCGCAACAGCCATATGACATCGTCCTTTTTGGCCTCGGCCGATACGGCAAGGCAATAGCTCATTATTTGCAACAAGCAGGCTATAGGCTATTAGCCATTGATTTTAATCCTGACGAGGTTCGTCGTTGGCGCAAACAGGGGCACCTGGTGATGTATGGCGATGCCAGCGACCACGCATTTCTGGGTGATTTACCTTTACAGGGAGTCAAGTGGGTAGTGTCTGCGATGCCTCAGCATGACGTAGGTGTTACGCATGAAGACCCACGACTTGCATTGATTGACGGGCTAAAACAACAACACTATACAGGCGGCATTGCTGTCTCAACGCAACACCTTGATGAACAGGCGTTCCTTGAAAACAAAGGGGCAGATATCGTTTTTTTACCCTTTCATGATGCTGCAGAACGGGCAGTTGAACGTATCATCAGTCAAACCAAAGCTTCTTGCACGGCTTGATATTACATTGAACTAAACAAACCGGTGACCAGGATATGAAACGATTTAACAAAATTTTATGCGTACTCGATTCAGAAAAGACAATGCGGACAGCGATCGCACAGGCATTAAATGTCGCCAATAATCACCAGGCAGAGATTACGTTTATATCCGTGGTAAAGGAAGCAAAACTCTGGCAAAAGCTTTTTTATCAACAGGATAAAAACTCCAGTATCAATGACTTGATGGATTATAAAAAATCGATAATCAAAACCGAGATATTGAATATTGACCCATCATCAAACCCGGAAATTGTCCTGTGTTCAGGTATCGCGTTCATAGAAATTATCAAGTACGCCATCAACAATGACCATGATTTGGTCGTAAAATGCGCGGAAGATGTGTATTGGATAGAACGAATGCTTGGAAGCGAGGACATGCATTTGCTAAGAAAATGTCCCTTCCCTGTGTTGATGCTTACGGCTAAACAGAAGGACAGTTTCAAAAAAATACTTGCAACTGTTGATGTCAATGGCGGATTTAGCGATTTGGACGACGGAGAAGTACAGAAGCAGCTTAATCAAAAGGTGCTGGAGTATAGTGCGGCATTAAGTATGCCTGAAATGTCGGAGATGCATATTGGCAGTGCATGGGAGGCCTACTACGAAGACTTTATGCGGCATGGGGCTTTTTCCAATTTACCTGATACTCAAGTTGACCAGTATGCGGAGCAATCGCGCAGGGAATGTGAGACCCGGCTTGAAGGTCTTGTTAGAAAAATGACCGAACTGCTGGGTGAGACAGCAGTTCAGTACCTGCTACCGAGATCGCATCTGGTTAAAGGAACAGCGGCAAGGGAAATTCCGCTGATGGTAGATAAATATGACATTGACCTGATTGTTATGGGCACAGTAGGTCGGGTTGGTATACCCGGTTTAATTATTGGCAATACTGCCGAATCCATTTTAGAACAAACCAACTGTTCGATACTGGCGATCAAGCCGGATGGTTTTAAAACACCGGTAGAATGATTGATTGCGGCACATGATATCGCTTGATATACCCGGGTTTTAAAGTTTCAAACAGGTAGTAATTACTCAGCTTCGAGTATTTTCCTGACGGCCTCTGTCCTGGCCCTGAAGAATTCGGATGCCGGGTTTGCGCGTGCCTCTTGCGTATTCTGCAGCAGAGATTCAAGCGCTTTATCGGCATCCAGCGCATCGGTTACGGCATTAACGACCCCGTCGACCGTAATGCCCTCGTTACCAATGATTTCCGTGGAGTCTGGTAACCGGTTATCCACATCGCGTTGCAATCGCTGGTAATCGTAGCGCAGGTACATATTCTGCGGATCCATTTTTTGCCTGCAGTTACCATCCAGCGTGGATAAAGGCAGGTTCGTGTAATGCGCTACGCCATTGGCATCAATGCAGCGATTAAATTCAAGTGCCTGCACCAATGGAGAGAAAAGTAATACCAGTATTATTATGTTGGATTTCATAGAACCTGATCATATTCACAGCAATCAATAAATCATACAAACTATTCGCATGAACTTACAAAAACTAATTGCTGAAGAATTCAGCCTGGATGATGACATCGTATACCTGAACCACGCAGCAGTCTCTCCGTGGCCGCGTCGCACAGCACACGCAGTACAGGCATTTGCCGAGGAAAACTGCGTTACCGGTGCGAAAAACTACCTGGATTGGCTGCATAAAGAGCGGTTTTTGCGCAAGCAGTTGCAGGAATTCATCAATGCGCCCTCGGTTGACGATATCGCGCTGTTAAAAAACACGTCGGAAGCCTTATCGGTAGTCGCAAGCGGTATTGAATGGCAACCAGGTGACAATATTGTCAGTACCAGCGAGGAATTTCCTTCCAACCGCATTCCCTGGCTGGCACAGGCCGATAAGGGTGTTAACCTGAAAGAGATTTCCATAGCCGATATCGATCATGCCGAACAAGCCTTGCTGGATGCATGTGATACACAAACCCGCCTGCTGACGGTGAGTTCGGTGCAGTATGGAACCGGCAGACGCCTGGACCTTGAGCTACTAGGCAAGGCCTGTCGCGACCGCGGCATCCTGTTTTGTATCGATGCTATTCAAAGCCTGGGCGTGTTACACATGGATGTGCAGACCGTAAATGCCGATTTTATTATGGCAGACGCCCACAAATGGATGCTTGGCCCGGAGGGTATTGCCCTCTTCTACTGTCGTGAAGGGATCCGTGAGCAGTTGCAATTACACCAGTTTGGCTGGCACATGATCGAGAACGCCGGCAATTATGACCAGCAGGGATGGCAACCGGCCAAATCCGCCAAACGGTTTGAATGTGGTAGTCCAAATATGATGGGTATCTTCGCCCTGTCGGCAAGTCTTGAGCTGATAGCCGAGGTGAGCATTGATGTCATATCGCAGCAGATAAAAACAAATACACGCCAGATAATTGATTATGTCCACAATAAACCGAATATCACCTTACTGACGCCTGACACTGATGATCGTCGTGCGGGGATCGTGACTTTCAGGATAGAAAAGCAGGACAATGCGGCCATTTACCGCAAGCTCATACAGAGCAGCGTGGTCTGTGCTAATCGTAAAGGGGGTATACGGCTCTCACCACACTTTTATACAAGCCCGGAAACTATCCAGAAAGGACTTGAGATACTAGATTCAATTATTTGATTTAATTAAATAATTTATAGTAGTTTTCGGTGGTAGTACGGGCTACATCTGCAAAATCGGTTTGCTTTAATTCAGCGATGAATTCCGCCACGTGGCGGACAAATGCGGGCTGGTTGGTCTTGCCACGAAACGGCACCGGCGCCAGGTACGGCGAATCAGTTTCAACGAGCATGCTATCCAGTGGAACCTGCCGCGCCACCGCCTGCAAGTCCTGCGCGTTCTTGAAGGTGACAATACCGGAAAAAGAGATGTAGAAACCCAGGTCCATCGCAGCCTGCGCTGTTTCCCAGTCTTCCACGAAACAATGCATGACGCCGCCGACGGTATCGGCGCCCTCCTCCTTCAGTATTTTCAGCGTATCTGCCTTTGCGTCACGGGTATGGATAATCAACGGTTTGCTCAGTTCACGGGCCAGTTTTATGTGCTGGCGAAAACGGTCGCGCTGCCATTCCAGGTCACCTTCGCTACGAAAATAATCGAGACCGGTTTCGCCAATAGCCACGACCTGTTCATTGGCAGCCAGTTCCAGGAAGGCATCTTCATCCACAGGTCCGGGCATTTCTGTGTTCGGATGCACGCCTACCGAGGCCGATATCATGTCGTGTTGATTGGCCAGTTCGATAATGTCCGGCGATCCTTCCATATCAATGGCCACGCACAGCATATGCTCAATATCATTGGCCCTGGCCTGTTCGAGGATGTCTGTAACGACCATGGATTCACTCAATAGCGGGATATGGCAGTGTGAATCAACCAGCATGGGAATACATCAGGGATTAAAGCTACTCACATCGTGTGAGTAGGACGGTCAGATTTCAACGCTCCGGCGAGTTGGGTTTCTATCTTGCTTTTGGTCGCGCCCTTATCGAGCTCACTGAACTGCACACCAATGCCTGACGTCTTGTTGCCCTGGGCGCCCTTGGGGGTAATCCAGACGACTTTCCCGGCAACGGGCAGCTTGTCTTTGCTGTCGGTGAGCGTGAGCAACATGAACACTTCGTCGCCCAGCTTGTAGGATTTGGCAGTGGGAATAAACAGACCGCCATTTTTCACAAATGGCATGTAGGAGGCGTACAGCGCACTCTTGTCACGTATCGTTAGTGACAGGATACCTTGTCGTGGATCGCGCCCGGCTGCCATGGTTTAACCCCTTACTATTGCGGTACTTGAGATGGATTATTCCAGTAAATGATAATCTCTTCAAGAAGACTCAGCGAATTATAGTTCGTGATGGCGGTCGCCTGCTGATACTTCTGTTGCAGAAACTGGTAAAACTGCAATAGTCTGGATAATTCCAGTTTTTCTGATACCTGCCTTAGCTGTGACTGCAGGTCCTCGTTAGTGATGTCTGCATTGCCTTGCAACAGCTTTAACCTGACCAGGTCCTGGTAAATCCGCATCAGCCAGAATATGACCTTTTCGCAGCCAAGGCTCTCCCACTGTGCGGCCAGTTTCACCGGGTCCACCTGTCTATTCATGATATCGGACAGTAGCTTGTCGCGGTGCTGGAAGATATCCTCGTCCAGCAAGCGGGCAACATTCATGGGGCCATTGGCCAGTTTCAGTAACAATGGCAAGGGATAATCTGTATCCGGGTGTTCTTTTTGCAACCATTCCAGCGTGGCATGGCTGGTGTCTGGTTTAAACGTGATGACCTGGCAACGGCTACGAATCGTCACAGGTAATCTTTCCGGTCGATGGCTTAACAGCATTAACATCGATTGTTCCGGCGGCTCTTCCAGCGTTTTTAGTAACGCATTGGCAGTCGAGCGGTTCATGGCCTCAGCCGGGTTGATAATGGCGATCTTGTTCCTGTTACTGAAACTCTTCAGGGAAACGAACTCGACCAGTTCCCGGACCTGCGCAACCTTGATCTGTTTGCCCTCTTCTTCCGGTTCAACCATGAACAGATCCGGATGGCTACCCGCACTGTATAACTGGCAGGCCTGACATTGCTGGCAGCTGTTTCCTGCCATATCTGGTTGCATGCACAGGATGCGCTGACTTAACAGGCACGCAAAGTCCAGCAGTCCCATACCCTCGTTACCGGTCAATAATAGCGCATGCGGTAAACGCTGCTGTTGCATCATGTCCAGGCAATGTTGCCATGCAGACTGTTGCCAGGGTAATGGACTTAACACAGCTTTCTCTTCTTTAACACATCAACAATCTGTTCCTTCACCCTTTCCATCGTGGCATCAGTCTCGATGATGCAGAATCTGTCTGGTTCGGCATGCGCACGATCGAGATAGCATTGCCTTATACGTTCAAAAAAATCGACCTGCTCCTGTTCAAAGCGATCGGCCTCGCCGCGTTTATTGGCTCGCCTGAGTCCCGTACTCACATCAAGGTCAAACAGCAGTGTGAGATCAGGGCTTAAGCCCTGTTGCACCCAGTCTTCAAGTTGCGCAATACGCTCCTGGTTTATGCCGCGACCGCCTCCCTGGTAAGCATAACTGGCATCGGTAAAACGATCGCATAATACGTGCTTGCCGGAATTCAACGCAGGTTCAATCACCTGTTTCAGATGCTGTGCCCTGGCAGCAAAAATAATCAATAATTCCGCATCATCGCATAGCTGCTCATTGCTTTTATCCAGTAGTATTTCACGCAGCTGTTCACCAACGTGGGTACCGCCCGGCTCACGGGTCACCACGATATCGCTGCCAGCAGCACCTAATTGTTCAGCAATAAAATTGAGCATCGTGCTTTTGCCTGCACCCTCGATGCCTTCCAGTGTAATAAACTGTCCTTTTGAAACTGTCATTGGCTGTTATTGAGCTGATATTTTGCCACCGCGCGATTATGTTCCTGCAATGTTTCCGAGAAATAGTGGGAACCATCGCCCCGGGCAACAAAATATAACGACTTGCCGTCTTCAGGCTGTAATGCCGCATGTATGGCCTCCCGGCCGGCAAGTGCTATAGGTGTTGGTGGTAGTCCCCGGTAACGGTAGGTATTGTGTGGGGAATCGATACTCAAATCTTTTTTTCTGATGTTGCCATCAAACTGCTCGCCCATAGCATAAATCACCGTGGGGTCAGTTTGTAATTTCATGTTCTTTTGCAGGCGCCTGACAAAAACACCGGCAATGGTTGCGCGTTCACTGGCAAGCCCGGTCTCCTTCTCCACTATGGAAGCCATGATAAGGGCTTCATAAGCAGTTTTGTAGGGCAGATTTTCCGCACGCGCAGCCCACTCTTCCTGCAATACGGATTGCAGGCGCTGGTTGGCGCGCTTTAGAAAATCAATATCAGTCGTGCCTCGCGGGAAAGCATAAGTGTCAGGAAAAAACAGTCCTTCCGGGCTTTGTCGTTCAAGCCCGAGAGTCAGCATGAGTTGGTCCGGCTGCTCATAGTCCAGCGTCTTAACGAGTATCGGGTCTTGCTTGATGGCGGCCATGACTTCACGCATGTTCCAGCCCTCAACAAGGGTCAGGCTATATTGTGCAACCTGCCCCGAAGTCAGGTGCTGTAACAGCTGACCGGGTGTTAAGCCAGGTTTTATTCGATACTCACCTGCCTGCAGGCGGGTTGCGAGACCGGTCTGTTTTGCCAACAGTCTCATATAGCGTTTGTTTGTTACAAGACCAAGTTCCAGCAGTTGCTGATTAATCGTTGCAAACGTGGCACCGGGACTGATAGTGACTGTGGTAATTGCTGTGTTGGCCAGCGGTGTCTGCGTAAACTGCTGGTAGTCACGATAAAAATAAATAACAACAACAGTGGCAAGTACAACCAGGATGAGGCCCAGCTTAATCACGAATTTTTGCATTAGTGGCTAATGAATTCCTGCTCGATCAGCATATGTTTCAAATTCATACTGATCTTGCCCGGCTTAAATACCGTGTCGTTGATACGCGTCACAGGCCAGAGACCAATTACGCTATTACATAAAAAGACTTCCTCTGCAGAGTGTAATTCCTGCAGAGATACCTGCCTGATCGTGACTTCTGCGTGTTCGATCAACTTCTGTCGAATCACACCATTGATACCACACTGCGTTAAATCAGGTGTGATTAGTGTTCCGTTAATGACCAGGAAGACATTACTCATGGTTCCTTCGATCACATTATCATCAATATCCAGCACAATACCCTCGGCAATGTGCTCGTCAGTCCACTCGGCCCGGGCCATCACCTGCTCCAATCGGTTCAGGTGCTTCATGCCTGCCAACGCTGGTTGGTGACCGTAACGGGTTGAACAGATTCGTACGGCTATGCCGTCATCAACAGTTTGAGCAGGAAAGTGACTGGCAGGATAGCGGCAAACAATGCGCGTGGTATCTGTCTCAACAGGTGGCGCATAGCCCCTGCCGCCGCTACCGCGAGTGACGATTATCTTGATGACTCCGGACTCTATACCCTGTGCCAGGCTATTCGCCTCGTCGGTCAATATCTGCACATCTTCAACATGCAGCTTGAGTTGTTTGCATGAAGCCAAGAGGCGCGCCAAGTGTTCTTCCCAGCATAGTAACTTGCCTGATTTTACGGCAATGGTCTCGAACAGTCCGTCGCCATAGTGCAAGCCCCGATCTGTAACCGGGATTTGATTGCCGGGTTTACCATTGATCAGTATGTCATCAGGCATGATCGCTGGCCCGGCAGGCTATTCTGCTTGCTTGAAAATCAGTGTTCCGTTGGTACCACCAAAACCAAACGAGTTGGATAATGCTACCTTGATAGGCATTTCCCTCGCCGTATGTGGCACGTAATCAAGGTCACATTCAGGATCAGGGTTATCTAGGTTAATCGTTGGCGGGGCGACCTGGTCCTTAATGGCCAGGATTGAGAAGATCGCTTCCACGCCGCCAGCCGCGCCTAGTAAATGCCCAATCATGGACTTGGTTGAGCTTACCGCAATATGCTGTGCGGCACTGCCAAATACGCTTTTGACGGCAACCGTTTCAGCGATATCGCCAGCAGGCGTCGAGGTGCCATGCGCATTAATATAGTCAACCTGGTCAGCGGACAAACCGGCGTTATTCAGTGCGTTTTTCATACATCTTGCTGCACCATCACCGTTCTCGGATGGCGCGGTCATATGAAATGCATCGCCACTCATTCCATAGCCTGCCAGTTCAGCATAAATATGCGCACCACGCTGTTTTGCATGTTCGTATTCTTCCAGCACGACCACGCCGGCGCCATCACTGAGGACAAAACCATCCCGATCCTTGTCCCACGGCCGGCTGGCACGCTCTGGTTCATCGTTGCGGGTCGAAAGCGCACGGGCTGAGGCAAACCCTGCCATGCCCGTTTCAGATGAGGCCATTTCAGCGCCCCCTGCAATCATGACATCGGCATCACCATATTCAATAAGCCGGGCAGCATCGCCGATATTATGCGTGCCAGTCGTACAGGCCGTGACAATGGCAAAGTTGGGGCCTTTCAAGCCATACATGATGGAAAGATGGCCGGAAATCATGTTGATGATATTGCTCGGTACATAGAAAGGGGAAATCTTACGTGGGCCACCAGCGACGAAAGCGCGGGTGCCCTTTTCAATACCAGGCAAGCCACCGATACCGGAACCAATGGCAACACCGATGCGTTCAGCGTTTTCATCGGTGACTTCCAGTCCCGAATCCCTGATGGCCTGTATACCGGCCGTAAGACCGTAGTGAATGAAAGGATCCATTTTCTTTTGTTCCTTTCTTGGTACATAGCTGTCGATATCGAGATCGCGAATGCTACCGCTAATTTTGACGCTGAACTCGGAAGTATCGAAATGCTCAATGGGTCTGATACCGCTTTTGCCGGCAAGGATATTTTGCCACGTATCACTGACGTCGTTACCAACGGGTGTGACCATTCCCAGACCTGTTACAACTACTCTTCTTTTCGTCACGTTAGATTTCCTGGTTAATCATTTCCGGAATGAATAAAAAAAGCCGCGCTAATACTATAACGCGGCCTTTCATGTCCTGCTTCGCTTACTTATTCAAGGTGGGCATTGATGTAATCAACTGCCTGATTAACCGTAGTGATATTTTCAGCTTCTTCGTCAGGAATCTCGGTCTTGAACTCTTCTTCCAAGGCCATTACCAACTCGACTGTGTCAAGAGAATCTGCACCCAGGTCATCAACGAAAGATGCTTCGCTTGTTACCTCTTCTTCTTTGACCCCAAGTTGTTCAACGACGATTTTCTTAACGCGTTCTTCAACACTACTCATGATAAATAATTCCTCCCTAGATGGCGCGTTGGCCTTTTTGCGAGTGCTAAGTTTAGTGAAATCAAATCTTCTTGCAACTTTGATTCCGCATAAGAAATATAAACTATATAAAACAAATACTTATTTAAATAATATAACCCTGATTATAGATTTATGCCATGTACATTCCGCCGTTAACGCTGAGCGTTTGGCCGGTTATATAGGCAGCATTTTCGGCGGCTAAAAAGGCAACTGCGTTGGCGATGTCCTTGGCACTGCCAAGCCGCCCAAGAACAATTTGTTGTAGCAGCGCCTGTTTCATTTCATCCGATAATTCATCGGTCATATCGGTTTCAATGAAACCCGGTGCTACTGCATTAACAGTAATTCCGCGTGAGCCAACTTCGCGGGCCAGTGACTTGGTAAACCCCACCAGTCCTGCCTTGGTCGCTGAATAATTCACCTGGCCCGGGTTGCCGGACAGGCCAACGACCGAGGTAATGTTAATGATTCGACCATAGCGCGCCTTCATCATATTACGCAGGCACAGGCGGGTTATCTTGAACACCCCGGTCAGGTTGGTCGATATCACGTCATCCCACTCGTCATCCTTCATGCGCATCATCAGGTTGTCGCGGGTAATGCCGGCGTTGTTAACCAGGATGTCTACGTTTGGATAACCGCCAAGGGCATCAGCAAATAACGCTATCGAATCATTGTCGGCCTGGTTCAATACCAGCCCGGTACCATTGTCGCCCAGATAGCCAGCGATTTTTTCTGCCCCTGCGGCGGAAGTTGCCGTGCCGATAACGAATGCACTACTGGCAGCGAATAGTTCGGCGATGGCCTTCCCTATTCCCCTGCTGGCGCCGGTGACAAGTACTGTTTTATCTTCGAAGTTGTGTGTCATTGATATGCTAATGCCTTTTGTAAAGATTGTTCGTCCTGTATGCAGTGCACGTCGAGACTGCGTTCAATACGCTTGTTCAACCCGGACAATACTTTACCTGGACCGCACTCGATTATGCATTGCATGCCTTTAGCCTGGATTGCCTGTATGACTTCAACCCAGCGCACCGGCTTATAAAGCTGTTCCAGTAAACCCTGCTTGAGTTGCGCAGGATCCGTTTTTACACTGGCATCAACATTTTGCACAACAGGTATCGACGCCTCGTTTAACGTTAACGTATCGAGATGACTGGATAACTCATCCGCTGCCGTCTTCATTAACATGCAGTGCGAAGGCACACTGACCGGAAGCAGGATCGCACGTTTGCTACCCGCCGCCTTTGCCGCGTCAACCGCCCTTTCCACCGCTTCCTTGTGACCCGCAATCACAACCTGGCCGGGAGAATTAAAATTGGCCGCCGAGACAACCTGGTCACTGGCCGTTTCCTGGCAAACCTGCGCAACCTTGTCATCGTCCAGCCCTAGCACTGCCGCCATGGCGCCAACGCCTTCAGGTACCGCTTGCTGCATACACTTGCCACGCAGACTAACAAGTTTGACCGCATCTTCGAATGCCATGACTCCAGCAGCAACCAGTGCTGTATATTCACCCAGGCTATGTCCGGCAACCAGCCCCGGTGCGGTATCGCAGTGCTCCTGCCAGATCTGCCAGGTTGCGATCCCTGCAGTCAGTAATGCAGGTTGGGTTTTTTCAGTCTGGTTTAGCTCCTGCTCAGGACCATCACTGACCAGTTCCCACAGGTTGTAACCAAGCACCTCGGATGCCTGATCAAAAAGTGTTTTGACTGCTGTAGATAATTCGTACATCCCGGCCACCATGCCCACAGACTGTGAGCCCTGTCCCGGGAATACCATCGCATATTGTTTATCCATATCTCATTATTCTATTTTAATACTTCAGTAGTACTGAACCCCATGTAAAACCACCACCAAACGCCTCCAGTAACAGGGTATCTTTGGTCTTGATACGGCCATCACGTACAGCCACATCAAGTGCGAGGGGTACCGATGCGGCCGAAGTGTTGCCGTGTTGATCCACTGTTACTACTACCCTTTCCATGGGCATTGATAATTTTTTTGCTGTCGCCGAGATGATTCGAATGTTGGCCTGGTGAGGAACCAGCCAGTCGATATCCGATTTTTTCAAGGAATTCGCTTCCAGTGTTTCATCAACAATGCGGCCCAGTGTATTGACCGCCATTTTAAATACCTCGTTACCCTGCATTTGCATGAAGGCTTCGCCTGACTGAAATTTTTCAGGATTTGCAGAAATGCCGGCAGGCACATTGAGTAAATGCTGGTAATCACCATCGGCATGGATATGTGTAGAAAGTAACCCCGGCGCTTCGCTGCACTCCAACAACACGGCACCCGCGCCATCGCCAAACAGGACACAGGTTGATCTATCGTTCCAGTCAATAATGCGCGTTAGCGTTTCAGCACCGACAACCAGTACACAGCGTTTATGTCCGGTGCGAATAAACTGGTCCGCCACACTCATCGCGTAAATGAAACCGGTGCATACAGCCTGAACGTCGAAGGCTGGACAATCATGTATACCTAATCGTTGCTGCAACAGGCAAGCAGTGCTTGGAAAAACAAGGTCCGGCGTCGTCGTGGCAAGCACAATCATATCGACATCCTGTACTTGCCTGCCCGCAGCTTCCAATGCCGCACGTGCCGCCTTTTCTGCGAGGTCACAGGTAGTTTCTCCGTCAGCAACGACATGTCGTTTCTTTATACCCGTGCGTGACTGTATCCATTCATCAGTCGTATCAACCTTTTGTTCGATGTCAGCATTGGTCAATACGCCATCTGGCAGGTAAGAACCGGTCCCTGTTATCTTCGCGTACACTGGCTAGTTATCCTCGTCCTGATATAGTTCAAGCTTGCTGCTGATTCTGGCAGGCACATCTTTCTCAACCTCAACCAGGGCTTCACGAATTGCCGTGGCGAATGCGATGCGATCTGCACCGCCATGACTCTTAATCACTATGCCCCGTAGTCCGAGTAGAGAGGCGCCATTATATTGCTTTGGATCGATGGTTTCTTTTAATGCCTTTAACACCGGCACGGCTACCGCCGCCGCCATTTTTGTATAGAGGTTTTTACCAAACGCCTGGCGCAGGTTATGTTGTAAAAATTGTGCCAGACCTTCACTTGTTTTGAGTGCAATATTTCCAACAAACCCGTCACAAACAATGACATCGATATCACCTGTAAATATGTCATCGCCTTCAACATAGCCAACATAATTCAGGTGACTCTGTTCAAGTAACGCTGAGGCTTGTTTTACACGATCATTACCCTTGATTTCTTCCTCACCAATATTCAACAGTGCGACTGTTGGATTATCCTTGTTCTCAACGGCACTGGTTAATTGCGCACCCATAATCGCAAATTGAAATAGTTGTTCTGAACTGGAATCCACATTGGCGCCAAGATCCAGCACGTGCGTATGACCATTTTTTCCGGGCAAGGTAGTGCATATTGCAGGCCTGTCCATGTTAGGCAACATTTTCAGGATGTAACGTGCGGTTGCCATCAAGGCACCGGTGTTACCTGCACTGACACATGCCTGGGCATGCCCATCCCTTACCTGTTCAATAGCAATGCGCATGGATGATTGCTTCTTGTTGCGCATGGCATGTGTTGGGGATTCGTGCATCTCAACGACTTCGGGCGCGTGCAGGACAGAAAGCCGCCCGCTCTCTTTATACTTGTTAGTGGCCAATTCCTGGCTGATGAGATCTTCCTTACCGATCAGGATAAGATTGAGATTGTCGTGTTGACGTAGCGCAGCAATCGCGGCGGGAACAATCTCGGGTGGACCATAGTCGCCACCCATTGCATCTAGTGCGATTACCTTTGTCACTGGAATCAGTACCTGATGAACAGGCCTGGTACCTGTTCATCATCTGTTGATAATGAAAACGCGTTCAGCTTATTCAGCGTCTTCTTTGGTTTTCAGTACTTTTCTTCCCTTGTAATAACCATCCGGGCTAATGTTGTGTCGTAAATGTACTTCACCAGATCCCGGCTCGATTGATAACGCAGCTGAAGACAAGGCATCATGTGAACGACGCATATCCCGTCTTGAACTCGATTTCTTTCTTTGTTGTACAGCCATGATTACTCGTCTCCTGAATAATTTAATCGTTCGTTTTTTTTAACTTCGCCAATTCCGCAAACGGGTTTGGTTTTCCTTCCGTCCTGATACGCTCTACTTTCTTACTGGCACTACATATTGCTTCCGGGTGTAGTGGTGCCAGCGGCAAGGCCAGGATCAATTCATCTTCAAGCAAACCCAGCAAACTGATTTGTTCCTGTTCCGACAAAATTAATGGCTCGACACTTTTCTCAAGACCATCAAGCTCGGCTTTCTCGCGTACCGCAGCGACAGACGTTTGCCGCTCGATCGCCACCTGGATTGGTTGCAGGCAGCGCTGGCAGGTCATCTCCAGCGTTGCTGCTATCTCAATGTCTATCAAGATTCGCCTGCTTTCATCAATACTAAAGGATAAACAATAACTTAGTTCGCCTTTGTCACTGCTAAGCAGGGTGCCTGCACGCTGTAAACTGCCCACATCAACTACCCCATTCAGCTTGTCTCCAGCACGGGCGAGACGCAATAAATTCAGGGGTTGCGACGGGTCGTCTGACATTAGGGCGCGAATTTTATCGGCAGTCTTTGACAGTGTCAAAAATATATGACTAAAAACAAGATAAATAATTGAGTTAATTGATAAATATTCAAATTAGTACAGAATATCGGGCAAAATTACACGGAGAAACGCGATTAACCTCATCCTGGCATCCACATCGCCCTTCAGAAAAGAGCTGTTACAGAGACTGTCAGTACCTTTTTCAGTGAAGGCACCTGAAGTGGACGAGCAGCCACTGGCCGACGAATCTGCGCACGATATGGCACTGCGACTGGCCCGGTCCAAGGCGCAAGCGGTGGCAGATTCAGCGGCTGGTGCACTTGTTATTGGTTCAGACCAGACCCTTGAGTGTGATGGCCAGGTTCTGGGAAAACCGTTGACATTGGATAAAGCAGTAAAGCAACTGGCGATGATGCGCGGTAAAACGCTTGCCTTTCATACAGGCCTCGCTGTAATTAACACAGACAATGGCACTATTTATAGTGATGTGGTTGATTGCACGGTCAAATTCAGAAACCTGACCGATAATGAGATAAAACGCTATCTTGAGATGGAAATGCCGCTTAACTGTGCAGGCAGTTTTAAATCAGAATCGTTGGGCATTAGCTTGCTGGATAGCCTGGAGGGGACAGACCCAACCGCCTTGATCGGGTTACCCCTGATTCGCCTCAGCCAGTTTCTCAGGGAAGAAGGCCTCGCAATCCCCTAAGCTAGAATAATTTCCAGCTGCTGATAGCGTTAACCACGCTGGCGCCCATTTGCCTGGCAAATCGATCCAGGAAATATTCGTGATGCGTGTAATCGATAATGTCTTCGGCGCCGATAATATCGCGGGCCACCTGGCTGGAACTGGCCAGGCCGTCAACCAGGCCCAGTTCTATTGATTCTTCTCCGGTCCAGAGCAGGCCGGAGAACAAGGATGTATCGTCAAGCAGCTTATCGCCCCTGCCGTTTTTAACCACATCAATAAACTGCTGATGAATGGTATCCAGCATTACCTGTATATGTTGTTCCTCATCCGCTTTCAGCGGTTGAAATGGATCCAGGAACGCCTTGTTTTCACCAGCGTGTAGCATTCGACGCTCTATACCCAGTTTTTCAATCGCTTCAGTAAAGCCAAAGCCGGCCATCACTACGCCGATCGAGCCAACGATACTGGCTTTGTTGGCATAAATTTCATCTGCGGCGGCAGCAATATAATAACCACCAGAAGCACATATATCACTGATGACGGCGTATACAGGAATGTCCGGGTACTCTGCTTTCAAGCGGGTAATCTCATCATTGATATAGCCGGCCTGCACAGGGCTACCACCCGGGCTGTTAATACGTAAAATTACGCCCTTGGTATTTTCATCCTCGAATGCGCGTCTCAACCCGCCGACAACGAAATCAGCACGCGCATCGGTATTCGAGGCAATAACGCCATTTATTTCAACCAGCGCAGTATGTTTATCCGCAGAAAATGATCCTAGCTGGGTATTGTTGACAAGATAAATAATGAAAAAGGCGAGCACGTAGAGGGCAAACAGTGCCTTGAAAAAGACACCCCAACGTCGATTTCGACGCTGCTCCGCCAGTAACTCTTTTGCCAGTTCGTTCACCATGGACTGTTCAAAGCCAGCATCCTGTTTTTCTTTCATTTCATCACTCATATTTCAAATGTTCGGTTTTGCGTTTATGTCAATCTACGAAATATAGACCATTAAAACTATATGAATAGTTCACTTTTTAGGCAATCTTCCTGAGTATTGATTCAAGCTGCCGGTCGAGTGGCGCAAGAATCTTCAATTTTTTACCGTCAGCAGGCGAACGCAATTGCAAACCGCTGGCGTGCAAAAATAATCGTCGTAGACCTCGCTTTCTGTACGTGTCGTTGATTGCTTTATCTCCATACTTGGTATCGGCAACCACGGGATGACCCAGTGAAGCACTGTGAACACGTATTTGATGTGTTCTACCCGTTACTAATTCAATCTCAACCAGGGTCGCATCACTGAAATACTGTTTTGTCTTAAAGATCGACACAGCCTCCTTGCCCTGTTCGTCAATACCTACCAGGCGCTCTCCGGCTCGCTGTCGATTTCTGGCCAGGGGCTTGTTTACTCGAATCCTGTTACGTTCCAGTCTGCCAGCCAGTAATGCAGTATATATCTTGGCTACTTTTCCGCATTTCATGTCTTCATGCAGCTGCCTGAGAGCACGAAGATTCTTTGCCAACAGCAAACACCCTGACGTTTCCTTGTCCAATCGGTGGACCAGTTCCAGTTTCTCGTTTTCCGGCTGCAAAACCCGGATTGCTTCGATCAAACCCAGTTTTTGACCGGTGCCACCGTGTACGGACAGTCCAGCGGGTTTGTTCAGTATCACCAGGGCATCATCTTCATAGAGCACGGATTCAGCGAGGATACTGGCAAGGTTGTCACTGACCACGGGCTCGGATCGACTTTGTTCTGCAAAAACCGGTGGGATACGAATCGTATCGCCAGCCTGTAGCTTGTAGGTTTGTTTAATGCGGCCCTTGTTGACCCTGACCTCGCCTTTTCGCAGCATCTGGTAAATACGAGAGCGCGGAATTCCACCCAATTCGCGTTGTAAGAAGTTATCAATTCGTTGGCCAGATTGGTCAGAACTAATAACGACTTGTTTTACTTCGGTTTTTTTCAAGAGAGCGAGGCCAGAATCTGCTGCAATTTATTGCCGGAAGTCTCCGGTATTGGTATATTTAGCATCGTCGTGATCACAGATTACACGATATGTAGACCTTGCTTGCCAGAAATTTCTACAAAGCTGCGATCAAAATTAGACATTATAAAGAATCTGGCTGCTGGTGTTGCTTAAACATCAGGCCTGCTCGACTGGCAAATGACTGCCCGCATCGGGCATATACAAAGGCAATGCTTACCTGGCGAGAGAACTCGCAACAGGCGCATTGGGTAGAAATAGCTCTAACCTGACCAAAGAGCACAAATTTTCATCCACGCTCCCGGTGTAAAACTGGTCGAGCGGGACAAAAGGGAATAACAACATGAAACGTATGCTGATCAACGCAACTCAGCCAGAAGAGGTGCGTGTCGCTCTTGTTGATGGACAAAAACTATACGATCTTGATATAGAGTCCGCAGGAAGAGAACAAAAGAAATCAAACATTTACAAGGGACGTGTCGTCCGCATAGAACCTAGTCTGGAAGCCGCATTCATTGATTACGGTGCTGAACGGCACGGCTTCCTGCCTTTCAAGGAAATCGCAAAAACCCTCTTCAAGCCGGAAGACAAGAATAATCCACGTACCGGACGCCCGGGCATCAAGGATGTTATCGAGGAAGGCCAGGAATTCATTATCCAGGTTGAAAAGGAAGAACGCGGTAATAAGGGCGCTGCATTAACAACATTTGTCAGCCTTGCCGGTCGTTACCTCGTGTTAATGCCGAATAATCCCCGTGCCGGTGGCGTGTCACGCCAGATCGAAGGCAGTGATCGTAACGAGGCAAAAGATGCCATGGCCAGCCTGACTGTACCGGAAGGTATGGGTCTGATACTCCGGACGGCTGGTGTTGGTAAATCATCCGAGGAACTACAATGGGACCTCGATTACCTGAACCAGCTCTGGGATGCAATTGCCAAGGCATCGGCAGAGCGCGCCGCCCCTTTCCTTGTTTACCAGGAAAGCGAAGTTATTATCCGTGCTATCCGCGACTATTTGCGTAAGGATATCAGCGAAATCTGGATTGATGATCCCGAGGTACACAAACGCAGTTACGACTTCATGTCGCAGGTAATGCCGCAAAACCTGGAAAAACTAAAGCTGTATACTGATAAAGATCCGCTCTTTACCCGATACCAGATAGAAAACCAGATTGAATCCGCATTCTCCCGCGAGGTCAGGCTGCCTTCCGGTGGCGCCTTGATTATTGACCACACAGAAGCGCTGATTTCAATCGATATCAACTCTGCGAGATCAACAGCAGGCAGCGATATAGAGGAAACCGCGCTGAACACCAACCTGGAAGCTGCTGAGGAAGTAGCGCGGCAATTGCGGCTGCGTGATATCGGGGGACTCATCGTTATCGACTTTATCGATATGTTGAATTCGAGAAACCAACGCCAGGTTGAAAACGCCATGCGTGATAATCTGCGCATGGACCGGGCGCGTGTGCAAATAGGCAGAATTTCACGCTTTGGCCTGCTGGAAATGTCGCGTCAGCGATTGCGACCTTCACTGGGTGAATCCAGTCATATCCCCTGCCCACGCTGTGACGGCCAGGGCACCATACGTGATGTTGAATCACTGGCCCTGTCGGTACTCAGGATCATAGAAGAAGAATCGATGAAAGATCTGACAGCTAAAGTTATTGCAAGGATGCCTGTTGATGCCGCAACGTTTTTACTGAATGAAAAACGTGTGCAAATTAGCGAGGTACAACATCGCCACGATGTTGAAATACTCGTGATACCGGATAATAACATGGTCACGCCGCAATACTCTGTACAACGCATCCGTCTGTCAGATGCAAAACAGAATGAAAACCAGCAGCTAAGTTACCAACTAAAGATTGAAGAAAATGAGGCCGAGGTCATTACCGCGGGTAACACGGCACGTAAAACACCGATAGAACAACCGGCGGTAAAACAGTTTGTACCGCAGGCGCCAGCCCCTTCAACAACGGCGGATAGTAACGCTGCAAAATCCAAGGGCCTGATTTCAAGACTGTTTGGCAGCCTGTTTGGTGTGCCCGAAAAGGAAGAAACCGGACAAAAGGAAGAGAAGACCATGAATAGCGGCAGAAGAAGCCAGTCTCGTCGCAGTAATAACAACGACAATCGTGGACGCGGCCGTCGTGGCGGCCGCGGTCGCGGTAATCGCTCCGAAAACAAGAAAGACGAACAGCAACAGGAAGGTAAACGTAAAAGCAGTGGCCAACGTCGACGGGGTAACCGCAATGCTGATGAGACCAACCAGGGAGAAGGACAGGAAAAACGTCGTAGTTCAGCCTCTCGCCGTGGGCGCCGCGGTGGCCGGCGCAAAAAAAGCGAGAACCAGGCCAATGCTGCAACTGATGCAAACACCAATAACAGCAGCACGACTAAAGAGACAGGCAATAACGCTACGTCCGTGAATAACCAGCAACAACCGCAGGCGCAAAACGAGCAGAAGCCTGACAATAACAATATCAATACTCAGACCAGTCATCAGCAGAAACCGTCTTTATCGGATGATGATACGACCGAGATCAACAAGAACTGGCAACCGGCTGCCCAGAAAGGTGAGTCGTCCGATGCGTCTGCGCAGAATAACCAGGGCAGTAATCATCAGCAGCAAACAGACTCAGCGGCAAACGTCCCTGCCCCACAGGATGCAAACCGGGTAGAAAAACAGGAAGTGTGAGTCTAGTGTTCCCGTGTGGCCCGGAACGTAATATCGGGCCAGCGTTCTATTGTCAGGTTAAGATTAACCATTGAAGGTGCCAGATACGTTAGTTGCTCTGCGCCATCGATGGCCAGATTCTCGGACTGCTTACGTCGAAAATCATTGAGCATTTTTTCGTCTTCGCACTCTATCCAGCGAGCGGCCATAACCGGAACAGCATCGTAAGCGCACTCAACGTTGTATTCTTCTTTCAGACGCCAGGCAACAACGTCAAACTGCAGTACACCAACGGCCCCCAGGATCAAATCATTACTGTTCAACGGTTTGAAAACTTGTGTGGCGCCTTCTTCACCAAGTTGTACGAGTCCTTTCTGCAGCGCCTTCATCTTCATTGGATCACGCAGTTGCACGCGCCTGAATAACTCCGGGGCAAAGTGTGGGATACCGGTAAAGTTCAATGCCTCACCCTGGCTGAAAGTATCACCAACCTGGATTGTGCCATGATTGTGCAAACCAATGACATCGCCTGGCCAGGCTTCTTCAGCCTGTTCCCTGTTACCCGCCATGAATGTCACTGCATTGGCAATCTGCACATCACGCGCAATCCTGACGTGGCGCATTTTCATTCCCCTTGTATATTTTCCGGAACACACTCTTAGAAAGGCAATTCGGTCGCGATGTGCAGGATCCATGTTTGCCTGAATCTTGAACACAAAGCCTGTTAACTTTTCTTCTTCAGGCTCAACAGCGCGTTCTAACGTGGCACGTGATTGTGGTGCCGGCGCATGCTCAACAAGACAATCCAGGAATTCCTCTACGCCAAAGTTATGCAGTGCGGTACCGAAGAAGACGGGGCTAACCCGGCTTTGCAGGAATGCTGTCTTATTAAATACATCATACACGCCCTGTATTAATTCGATTTCATCAACCAGTTCCTGCCATTGTTCACCGAGCAGACTTCGTGCTTGCTCTGAATCCAGGCCATTAATAATTTTGTCATGCCGGTTATCGCCAGACTTGTCATATAATCGTATGGTGTCTGCGAGCAGGTTATAAACACCTTTCAGCCTGCTACCCATGCCAATCGGCCAGGTAAAGGGAATACACTTGATGCCAAGCTCGGTTTCTATTTCATCCAGCAGGTCGATCGGCTCTTTTCCCTCACGATCAAGCTTGTTGATAAAGGTGATGATTGGTGTGTCTCTTAAACGACAGACTTCCATCAACTTGCGCGTTCTTTCCTCGACACCCTTGGCAACGTCAATGACCATCATTGCAGAATCAACCGCTGTCAGGGTACGGTAGGTATCTTCGGAGAAATCAGCGTGACCGGGCGTATCAAGCAGGTTAACGATGTGTTGCTTGTAGTCAAACTGCATGACCGAGCTGGTGACAGAGATACCACGCTCTTTTTCCATTTGCATCCAGTCAGAGGTAGCATGTCGAGCAGATTTTCTTGCCTTCACAGTTCCTGCCATCTGGATGGCGCCACCGTAAAGTAACAGTTGCTCTGTAACTGTTGTTTTACCCGCATCAGGATGTGAAATAATGGCAAACGTACGGCGTTTGCTGATTTGCTCAGTCAGTTTGGACATTAGTGTTTCAGGGAGATTAGGAACTTGTAGCCTGATCGATCAATTGCTTCATTTCGGTAACTGCAGCGGATAAACCTACAAACACTGCGCGCGCAATAATACTATGACCGATATTTAATTCAACAACACCCTTCATCGAAGCGATAGCAGTTACATTGGTGTAGTTGAGGCCATGACCGGCGTTAACCTGCATGCCAAGACCATTTGCCAGAGCAACAGCATCATCAATCACTTGCAGTTGTTGTTGCGCACTTTCCTTAGAAGTTGCATCGGCATAGTGACCGGTATGTATTTCAATGCATGGCACACCCGTAACTGCAGCAGCGTGAATCTGATCACTATCAGCATCAATAAACAGCGACGTCTTTATTCCGGCATCTGCCAGGCGCTGACAACCTGCGCGAATTCGATCAACATCGTCTTTGACGTTCAGGCCGCCTTCCGTTGTCAGTTCTTCTCGACGTTCCGGCACCAGGCAGCAGTAATCAGGCACAACCCGCTCAGCAATTTGCAACATTTCTGTTGTTAGCGCCATTTCCAGGTTCAGCGGTATCGAAATCGATTCTTTAAGGCTGGTAATGTCATGGTCCTGGATATGCCGTCTATCTTCGCGAAGGTGCACCGTAATTGAATCTGCACCTGCTTTTTCAGACAGGGTTGCCGCCATTACGGGCTCAGGATAATTTGTTCCTCGTGCCTGCCTTAATGTGGCAACGTGATCAATATTGACACCAAGTAACATATGTTTAATTTTATCGTTTCAAGTTAAATAAATGACAAGGGTATTCAGGGAAACCTAGGCATAATTGCCTGCCTTGATAAAGGCATTGTACAACTCCCGGCTCTGGAGTTTCCTGTTACCCAGGTAGCGCGCAAGTATAACGCGCAAATACTGTTTTGCTTGACGTTGACACTCCTTGTCCTGGTCTAGCAGGGTTTCCTGATGTAATGCCAACAACGTTTTGCCAGATATCTTTATACCATCGTTTGATTCCCGTAAAAAACAAACCGGGCCTCTCTCGAACAGGTACAGGTAATCCTGTTCCGGCAAAACCTGCTCGCCTGAATCGATGTCCACATCCAGCACCAGTCCGTAACCCAGTGTCTGCAGCAGGTTTTTTTCAAAATAGCGAAGTATGATGTCTTCAGGCTGACCACAGGCAAGTTGTTGTAATGTGTTTTCGTAGGCCATAAATAATTCGGGATGTGATTCATGCCTGTGCAGCAGGTGTAAAACCAGTTCATTGATGTAAAACCCGGAAAATACCAGCCTGTTTTGCAAAACGATTAGCGATTTATCCGGGTCTGCCTGGGTCAGTGTGCCGAGTTCCGACCTGGCAATCCACGAGAGTTGATAACGTTGAAATGGCTCGTAACTTATGGTCTGCTTCTTCCTGTTACCCCTCGCACCCTTGGCGACCAGGGTTAATCGTCCATGATCCCTGCTAAATACATCAAGCAGCAAACTGGTTTCACGATACTTGTGTCTGTGGAGGATATAAGCAGGTGCAAGATTAACCTTTTGCATATCAGTCTGGCAGGTAACGTTGCCTAATCTTCATAACCAAGTGAGCGCAGGGTCTGATCGGACTCGGTCCATTTGTCCTTGACCTTGACCCATGTCTTCAGGTTCACTTTACACCCCAGTAATTGCTCAAGGTCCAGGCGCGCTTCCTTTCCTGCCGCTTTCAGGACCTTGCCTTGCTTGCCAATGACAATCTGTTTTTGACCCTGTTTTTCAACCCAGATAACAGCATGAATATGGGTAATATTGTTGGTCGTTTTAAATTCCTCGATTGTAATTGTCAGTCGGTAAGGCAATTCATCGCCCAGGCGACTCATTAATTTTTCGCGCAGGAATTCTGCCGCAAAAAATCGTTCATTCCTGTCTGTCATCATATCATCAGGATACAGGGGCTCGCCTTCAGGCAAATAGTCAGGGATCAGGCGTTCGAGTTCTCGTATACCATCACCATGTATTGCAGATACCGGAACAACCTCATGGAACGAATACTTCTCAGAAAGCTGCTCGATAAACGTCAGCAACTCATTCTTGTTACGTAGCTTGTCAGTCTTATTGATCACCAGTATCACATTGTTAACCGCTTGCTGTTGCAATAGCTTTAATGCCTGTTCATCAAGATCCGTCCACTTCATCGCCTCTACAACAAACAACACGATATCGATATCGCTAATCGCATGGCTCACCTGTCTGTTCATATAACGATTAAGTGCCTGCTTTGGTTTATGTTGCAGGCCCGGTGTGTCGATAAAAATAATCTGAAAATCCGGGCCCGATTTTATGCCGAGCAACTGGTGGCGTGTTGTTTGCGGCTTCCGGGTAACAATACTTAGCTTCTGTTCCAGTATACGGTTCAGCAGTGTTGATTTACCGGTATTAGGCCTGCCAAACAGGCTGACAAAACCTACTCGCATTTGTCCACTGCCCGCATGATTAATTTTCCCCTGTCACAATAAGCAACGCTTGTTCCGCTGCAGCCTGCTCTGCCTTGCGTTTACTTTTGCCCTCGGCAATCACTTCGTGGCCCAGGTTTTCTATATGGCAACTGACCTTGAAATGCGGGTTATGCGGTGAACCGGTCTGACTAACCAACTTGTAAACGGGTGTGTTTAATTGCCTGGATTGCAAATATTCCTGTAACCGGGTTTTTGCATCCTTCTGAATATCATCAATGTTAATCGTCTCGAGATAGGGGTGATAAAGATGCAGTATTACACGCTGACAGGATTCAAAATCCGAGTCCAGAAAGATGGCGCCCAGAATTGCTTCAAGCGTATTAGCCAATACTGACTTTCTGCGCCAGCCCCCACTTTTCAATTCACCCGGCCCGAGATTAATCATATCCTGCAGGCCATGTTGGCCGGCTATTTCCGCCAGTCGTTCACCCTTTACAAGATAAGCGCGCAAGCGCGTAAGGTCGCCCTCATTGGCATCAGGGAATTTGCGAAATAGTGCTGCCGCGATTACAGAACCCAGAACGGCATCACCCAGGAACTCCAGGCGTTCGTTATTGTTATTACCAAGGCTGCGGTGAGTTAACGCCTGTTGCAGTAAATTGTTATCGTTGAAATCGTAGTTAAACAACGTGAATGTTAGTTTTTCGGCTCGGTTATTTCCATTGCCACGTCGGTTTTAACTGTAAGATAGACTTCCTTAAACAGCTTCTGGGAATTCTGATAATTCATGTGTAAGTACTTTTTCTTGCCGTCTTCTGATTTTTTTACTGTCAGGAAATCCTTAATGGTCTTTTCCTTGAAAACATAAACACCGTTGATGTCAGCATTTTTAAGGAATAAACGTTTTAACTGGCTGTAGGTTTTACGCGACTCGTAAGGCTGATTAAGTGTTGAAGTCATTGCCGCCTTGATACTCAGGTGCTCGTTATAGAGGGGAAACAGGCGTAGTCCAAACAGTAGAAAGCAGCCGAATATTGCTGCCATGATAATCAGACTAATAAAAGTAATTCCTGATTGCTTATTATGCAGTCGCTTCATGGTTTCCTCTCTCAGTTAGAAATTCCTAATAAATCATTGTACCAATTCGGCTAAAGTCAATGCCACCATTCTTGCCGTCCCAGTTCATCCATATCATAAATGCCTTGCCCATGAGGTTTTTTTCCGGAACAAATCCCCAAAAACGGCTATCTTTGCTGTTATCCCGGTTGTCTCCGAGTACAAAATAATGACCGTCTGGTACGATAGTTTCAAGTTTGAGTGAAAATCGACGCGGATCTATCAATATCTGGTGCTCAAGCTCATCCGGCAAAAGCTCTGTTCTCAGTGAGACACCATCCATAGCCAATCCTGCACCGCTGGCAACATAGCGTCCCTGTTTTTCCTGGGTTGCTTCAGTACCGTTCACGTAGAGTGTTTTGTTTCGATAGGCGATGCGGTCTCCCGGGACACCAACAATACGCTTGATATAGGGGATACTGGGGTCTTCCGGATAGCGAAAAACAACGATATCGCCCCTTTCAGGCAGGTCGTTTTCCAGTATTTTATTATGTAATACCGGTAGCCGCAGTCCATATTCAAATTTATTGACCAGGATGAAATCACCTATCAACAATGTCGGCATCATGGAAGCTGATGGTATTTTAAACGGTTCGAATATAAACGAACGCAAAATCAACACGATCAAAAAAATGGGGAAAAAAGACCTGGAATACTCGACGATCAGTGGCAGTGTGGCCTCGCCGCTACTATCAGACTCTTCGCCTTCAGGACTCGCTTTTGCCCTGGCAATGAGGACATAGCCGAGCCAAATCATTCCACTTGAGAAAGTTAAAAATACGAGTAACGCTGAGAAATCAAAATTCATTTGTCTTTGCCAACATGCAAGATGGCCATAAACGCCTGTTGTGGAATTTCTACCGAGCCAAATTGCTTCATGCGTTTTTTTCCTTCTTTTTGTTTTTCCAGCAGCTTTCGCTTGCGTGTAATATCACCACCGTAGCACTTTGCGGTTACGTTTTTGCGCATAGCTTTAACAGTTTGACGTGCGAGAATCTTGGATCCAATGGCTGCCTGTATAGCAACATCGAACATCTGCCGGGGGATAAACTCCTTTATCTTTTCCGTTAGTTCCCGGCCACGTAACTGGGCAATGTCCTGGTGCACGATACAGGAAAGCGCATCGACTTTCTCTTCGTTAATCAGGATATCGAGTTTAACCAGCTTCGAGGGCTGGAAATGGCTGAAATTGTAATCAAAGGAAGCGAAACCTCTGCTGGCTGACTTGAGCCGGTCAAAAAAATCCAGCACAACTTCACTCAAGGGTAGCGCGTATGACAGGGAAATTTGTTTGCCAAGGTATTGCAATTTCTTTTGTACACCTCTCTTTTCTTCACAGAGGGTGATCACGTTGCCGAGGTATTCCTGCGGCACAAGAATGTCAGCAATAATCACAGGCTCGCGTATTTCATTAATTTTATTTGGCGGAGGCAGGTTGGCCGGGTTATCAATGTTGAGGATTTCATCACCTGTTGTGACTACTTCATAGATAACAGTAGGCGCGGTCGTAATCAGCGCCAGGTTGTATTCGCGTTCCAGTCTTTCCTGGATGATTTCCATATGCAACATGCCAAGGAATCCACAACGAAAACCGAAACCCAGTGCCTGAGATGTTTCCGGCTCATAGTGTAATGCAGCATCGTTTAACTTCAGCTTTGACAAGGCTTCGCGGAAGGCCTCGTAATCACTGGAATCAACGGGATACAAGCCGGAAAATACTTTTGGCTGTATCGTGCGGAAACCGGGCAAGGGCTCCGGGGCCGGCTTGTCGGCCTGCGTCAATGTATCCCCAACCGGTGCGCCATCAATATCCTTGATACCGGCAACCACATAACCCACTTCACCGGTTTTCAGAATCTTTGTCGATGTGCGCTTCGGGGTAAATTTACCCACATCATCGACAAGGAAATCCCTGCCTGTGGACATAACCTTTATTTTCTTGCCCGTATTCAATTGACCATCAACAATACGCACCAGCGAAACAACGCCAAGATAGTTATCAAACCAGGAGTCGATAATCAGCGCTTTTAACGGCGCGTCTTCCGCGCCACCCGGTGCAGGTATTTCCTCTATCAGTTGCTGTAGTAATTCCTTTACTCCCAGCCCGGATTTTGCACTGACACGAAGGGCTTGCGACGCATCCAGTCCAATAATTTCCTCGATTTCATTAATAACCCGCTCTGGCTCCGCGGACGGTAAATCAATCTTGTTGAGCACCGGTAATACTTCCAGGTCATTTTCAATTGCCGTAAAACAGTTAGCCACGCTCTGTGCCTCAACGCCCTGTGCTGCATCAACGACCAGTAATGCGCCTTCGCAGGCAGACAATGAGCGCGACACTTCATAACTGAAATCGACATGTCCGGGGGTATCAATGATATTTAACTGGTAGTCCTCTCCATCTTCGGCGTGATAGTTAAGGGTGACGCTCTGGGACTTGATTGTAATCCCGCGTTCACGTTCCAGATCCATCGAATCCAGAACCTGTGCTGCCATTTCGCGATCGGTCAAACCACCACAAAGCTGTATAAAGCGATCAGCCAGTGTGGATTTACCATGGTCAATATGTGCAATGATGGAAAAATTACGTATATGTTGCTGCATTTGCTGCCAGTTGAAGTGAATCAGCTCAAAGTGCGCGATTCTATCGAAAACGCGTGCGCTTATAAATCAATACTTATCAGTGGACAGGTTTTCGCGGCTGCTTTCAGAAAGGACTTGCTGTAAACGCTGTTCGTCCAGGAAATACTGGCATATTTCCACATCACCAAGGGTCAGCACCGGGATCCTGGCAGCATACAAAGACGTCAGTTCAGTATCAGTGTCTATGTCCACTTCGTGAATTGCAAACGTGTAACGATTTTGCCATGGTGTCAATGCAGCAATGAGCTTGTCGCATAACTGACAATCTTTTCTTCCGTAAATTGTCAGTGTCAGGACATCCTGCTGCTTACTCATCAAGCTTTAACGCCAGGAAAACAGGTCCTCCACGTCTCTGGATCAGTACCGGAACAGATTTGCCTTTTGGCAACTCTTTTAGCAGTCGCTCAAAATGTGCTGCATTCTTAACCTTGATATTATTGATAAGTAACAAGATGTCGCCACGTCGAATACCCGCATCTTTAGCAGGACCGGCCCCTACTTCCTCGATTAATACACCATGGTCATCAACATCAAGCTCTTTACGCTGATTGGCATTTAAATCCCTAACCGTTGCATTTAACGAGTTAACAGTGGCTTCCGGTGCAGCATCATTACTGGCAACAAGTTCGTCATCGGCAGGCAATTCTGAAATCTTTACTTTAATTGTCTGCAGTTTGCCACGTCGAATAATCTTTACAGGCACTTTTGAATCGACAACGGTACTACCAACCAGTGGCGGCAGGTCAGAAGAGAAGTTAATTTTTTTGTTATCGTACTCGATAATAATATCACCGACTTCAATGCCGGCAAGTTCAGCCGGGCCCTTATCAAGCACCTTGGCAATCAAGGCGCCATGCGGATGGTCCATATCGAATGATTCGGCCAGTTCCCTGGTAACATCCTGGATTAACACGCCCAGCCAGCCGCGGCTCACCCTGCCCTTATCGCGAAGTTGTTTGTAAACACTTTCCACAACATCTACAGGCACAGCAAAAGACAGTCCCATGAAACCGCCGGTACGGCTGTAAATCTGTGAATTGACACCTATCACTTCACCATCGAGATTAAATAATGGACCACCGGAGTTTCCCGGGTTTATGGCAACATCTGTTTGAATAAACGGTACGTAATTTTCATTTGGCAGACTGCGACCGATGGCGCTGATTATGCCGGCGGTGACAGAGTAGTCGAATCCAAATGGCGAACCTATGGCCAATACCCATTCACCAGCCTTGAGTTCTTCGGTTTTACCCAGCTTTAACACAGGTAAATTTTCAGCGTTGATCCTGATAACAGCTATATCGCTGCGTTCATCCGAGCCTATTACCTCGGCCACGTATTCCCTGCGGTCATTCAAACGCACGATTACTTCGTCGGCATCGCGGATAACATGGTGATTGGTAATCACGTAACCATCTTTTGAAATAATAAAACCTGAGCCAAGAGAAGAACGTTCCTGTGAAGGCCCCTGGCCTTCTGGAATGTCGCCAAAATATTTTTTAAAAAACTCGTAGAAAGGACTATTTTCAGGTATGTCAGGCAGGTTGAAACCCGGCGGCATACCATTTACCCCGGAATTTTTGCTGCTGGTACTAATATTTACTACCGCCGCGGAGTTCTGTTCAACCAGCGACGTAAAATCAGGCAGTTCACGGGCAATGGCATACTGTGATGATAATAGCCAAACAGTGATTAACAAAAAGAAGCGGGATAGATACTGATAATTCATACGTAACGTTCCAAGAAGTGTTTAAACAATCTGTTTAATTCCAAATAAAAAGATCTAACGCAATATACGCGTTGCCTGTGAAGATACTAGTTCAGTGCTCTGACTGAATCAGCCATTTGTTTAACAGTATCCTGCGGGACTTCGCCGACTGCCGTAATTTGATAGCCATTCTGCAACGTAGAGTAGGCACTTACGCCACCGAAGGTAGCTGGTCCTTCTTTGTTATCCGGTGTAGTTGAAAGCTTCTCTATAAATATAGAAACCATGGCCAGGCCATCGCTATAGACAATATGATCAACAGGGATATCACTTGTCATCATGGCCTGACGGGTATGTTCATTCATACTAAACCCTTTTGGCATCCAGGTAGCTTTCCAGCTCAAGGGGGCTTTTGTGTTTTTTGCGTTTCCGTGCTGAATGTTGTTAATTATTGTTACATCCTTATCGATAAAACTCGGTTCCAGCAATTCATCGTCAATATCGTCGTTAATTGTAATCTGGGCGAAGATAATTTGTTCCAGTGATGTGCCCTGCTGGTTTTTCAATTCTGATTTAAGTAGCAAATTGCTCTGCTTATCAATCCATAGCTGGTAGCCATAACGATATTCATCAATGGGCTTAATATTAACAACCCACGCATTTCGTCCAGCTACCCTGCCCTCACCAGCTGTTTCAAACGTATAAAACGCCGAGATGGATTCAATGGGGCTGGGTAAGTAGGAAGACACCAGTTTTCCCAGTCGACTTTCATCGATGAGGACAGAATTATTTTCAGGGAAATAGCATTTAACCTGTTCATTGTCCCTGACAACTTCATTCGCATGCCCGGTAAGCGAAATCAGCTTTTCCTGGATTCCTTCCTCGTTGGCCTTGTGAACAATGCGCATGGTGTTGATCTGGTTACCCATGCGATACATGAAGACACCATCGTAGTTCAGATGGCGACTGGCATCAGACATGTCATTGATCAATTGTTGAGGATCGGGAGCATCTTCAGCAGCCAGACCGTATTGGCCAAGGAACAATATGCTGGCAGCTGCGATGGAAACAACTAGACCTTTCAACGTTTATTCCTGACTCTCGATAGTAATGATTCTGACGTAAGGCAGTCCACCGTGCATGCTGTTGCTGGACCGAAACTGGTTATGGTTTACAAGGTAACCGCTCATACGCTGGCTCGGCATCGCAGCCGGGGTGTCGGTCTGGATTGATGCCGGACGCACCTGGGGTTCGTTAAAGGTAAATGTATCTGGAGAATTAGCAGACCGGGCAATGTCATTCGAGGCAACAACCGGTTGGCCTGGTACCGGTGCGACTGAGTCGGTATTCTGTCGAATGCCCAGCACGGCAACGAGTGCTACAGAAGCAGCTATTGCAAAGCCCATCAAAGGCTTCAGGCCATGATTCGACCTGGCCACAGGCGCCAGCAAGGTAGGCTCATCGGCTAGCTGTGCACGCACTCTTTGCGCAAAGTTTGAATCAATCTGGCCAGGCAAATGATCACGCAGACAGTCACCAATAAGATGATATCTTGTCCAGGTTTGTTTCAGATCGTCGTCTTGTAGTAATTCGTTTAATGAATGGTGATCGAATTCATCATCCATTAGCGCCGAAATATGCTCATTACCTTCGGTCATTTTGTCACCTGCCTAATTTTCCAATAATGGTCTCATTTCCAAATCAATTGCTTCACGTGCGCGAAATATCCTTGATCGGACGGTACCGATAGGACATTCCATCACCTGAGCAATTTCTTCATAACTCAAACCCTCTACCTCCCTTAGCATAATGGCTGATCGGAGATCATCGGGTAAATTCTCAATGGCCTTTAACACGGTTGCCTGCAATTCATCTTTCAACAACATGTTTTCGGGCGTTGCCTGTTCTTTTAGAGCATCCGCACCTTCAATTTGTTCAATTTCAGATACATCATGATCGCTTTCCGTGGGCCGACGTGCCTGTGATGCCAGATAGTTCTTGGCAGTATTGACCGCAATGCGGTACAACCAGGTGTAAAATGCACTGTCACCCCTGAATTTAGGTAGTGCCCGATAGGCCTTGATAAAGGCTTCCTGGGTAACATCCAGGGCATCACTTTGGTTTCTGACAAAACGTGATACCAGGTTAACGATGCGCGACTGGTATTTGAGCACGAGCAAATCATAGGCGGCCTTATCACCATTTTTTACCCGCTCAATTAATTCCTTGTCAGTATTCGTTTTGGCCATCTGGCCGATCCTCGTGTGTTATTATTCAGCTTATTCAGGGTCAGAACGTCAACTTCTGAACCGCGTTTACAGAACGTATTTATTATATACAATCAATAGCTTAGGTTTAGAAAAAGTAATACTACCTTAACTGATATGCATGACCAACAAGAACATGATGTGCTGATAATTGGCAGCGGTGCTGCCGGACTCAGCCTGGCGCTAAAGCTTGCCGACTTCGCCCGCGTTGCAGTCTTGTCAAAGGACATATTGGCCGAGGGAGCAACACTTTATGCCCAGGGAGGTGTATCCGCCGTACTCGACGAGCGTGATTCTATCGAATCTCACGTCGAAGATACACTAAAGGCTGGCGCGGGTCTTTGTCACGCTGATGTCGTTAGACATGTTGTTGAGCACGGCCAGCGAAGTATTAACTGGCTGGTCGAACTCGGTGTTGATTTTACCCGGGCAGACAAACAGGATACATCAGGTTCTCCCTATCACCTGCACAAGGAGGGCGGTCACAGTCACAGGCGTATCATTCATGCCGCCGATGCTACCGGCAAGGCCATTGAAACGGCACTGGAAGCACGCGTACGTGCACACCCGAATATTTATCTGTATGAACACCACATCGCCGTCGATCTCATTACCGCTAAAAAAATAAATATGTCTGGCGATCGCTGTCTCGGCGCCTATGTGCTGGACCTGTCCCGGCAATCGGTGTCGGTATTCAGTGCTCGCTGTACAGTCCTTGCATCCGGTGGTGCCGGCAAGGCCTATTTATACACCAGCAATCCGGATGCGTGTACGGGTGACGGTATTGCCATGGCATGGCGCGCCGGCTGCCGGATTGCGAACATGGAATTTATACAGTTCCACCCGACCTGTCTTTACCATCCGCATGCAAAGTCTTTTCTCGTTTCCGAAGCCTTACGCGGTGAAGGTGCGAAACTGTTATTGCGTTCCGGCGAAAGGTTCATGCAGCGTTATGATGAAAGAATGGAACTGGCGCCTCGCGACGTGGTCGCACGAGCGATAGACCATGAAATGAAAAAACGTGGCGAGGATTGTGTCTTCCTCGATATTTCACATCAGTCACGAGACTTTCTTGCACAGCATTTTCCTACAATATATCGCCGCTGCCATGAACTGGGCATCAGGATAGATAAGGATCCGATACCCGTTGTGCCGGCAGCACATTATACCTGTGGCGGTATTATTGTAGATTTACAGGGGCAATCTGACATACCAGGTCTGTATGCCATTGGCGAGGTCAGTTGTACCGGGCTGCATGGCGCGAACCGCATGGCAAGCAACTCATTACTGGAGTGTATTGTTTATGCCCATGCCGCCTATAACGACATTCGGCAAAACCTTGCCGACGTCAAATACCCGGGGCCACTACCTGCCTGGGATGAAAGCCGCGTAACCGATTCCGATGAAGAGGTCGTCGTAAGCCATAACTGGGATGAAATACGCCGCTTTATGTGGGATTACGTAGGCATTGTCAGAACCACTAAACGCTTGCAACGTGCGCAACATCGTATACGCCTGCTACAGTCGGAAATCACTGAATACTATGGTAATTTTCGTGTCAGCAAGGACTTGATCGAACTGCGGAACCTGGCCATGGTGGCCGATTTGATCATCGAGTCGGCACTGCGGCGTAAGGAAAGCCGGGGTCTGCATTACACCACCGATTATCCCATGACCGACCTGGCAGACAGTGGCTCAGACACCATACTGCATAAAAATTTGCAGGAAAAAGGCAACGCTGTCGCTTAGTCCCTTTATATTTCAATAAGTTATGATTCTTATTTGAATGCTTACTGGAAAATGTTTATACAGTATATTGTATTGAAGTATATTTGTTTATGACTGGCATTTGTTTTGCATTGTAATCCGCAAGACAATAATGCGTTATTCATTATGATGAGCACTAGCAGCGAACAATTAGTAAACGTGACTGACATAAAAAAAACGGCAGACAATAAGGCCAGTCGTCAATTGATTTCCTATCCGGAACAGATGACCGACGTCAGTGATATTTCGGTTCATATCATGGGCGTACTACAAAGCACGCTGGAACTGGAAAAGTTAATCGAGTTATTCGATGATGAAATGTCGAGCATCATACCGCATGCACATCTTGGTTATAGCAATCATGCTGAAGATATCGACATAAAAATAGGTAACCCGGCCAGGCACGTAATGACTTATCGCCTTGTCCTGTTTGGACATGAACTTGGTGAGCTGGTTTTATCCAGCAACACCAAGATACTGGATGCCGACATCGTAAAGATGGAAAACCTGATTTCCGCACTGATTTATCCGTTACGAAATGCCTTGCTCTACAAGCAGGCAATAGAAAAAGCCTATATTGACCCACTGACCGGCATCAGTAACCGGGCTGCGTTTGACAAGGCCATCGATCAGGAATGTGACCTGGCACAACGGCATGACAACGCGTTGACATTAATGATGCTGGACATCGACCACTTCAAACAAATCAATGACAACTATGGCCATATTGTTGGCGACCATGCATTGAAAAACTTCGTTGACTGTATCAGTGAATGTGTGCGCAAAAGTGACGCCATGTTTCGCTATGGCGGTGAAGAATTTGCGATTATTCTGCGCAATACTGAACTGGATGGTGCTGCGCTGTTAGCTGAACGTATGCGCAAAAAAATTGAAGACATGGATTTCAACTATGAAACAGTATACCTGGCTATAACTGTGTCTATTGGTGTTACTCAGTTCCGCAAAGACGAAACCGGCCAAAGCCTGATCGAACGTGCAGACAAATTATTGTACGAGGCAAAGCAAGACGGCCGTAACTGCATCAAGTCCGGGTAATTAACCAGCCTGGCTTAAGAGTTTTGTAAATTCCTCTTCATTTAATAATGTAATGCCAAGTTTTTCTGCCTTGTCGTATTTACTGCCAGGCGCCTCCCCGTAGACGACATAGTCTGTTTTCTTCGACACACTACCGGTAACCCTGGCGCCAAGTGCCAGCAGTTTCTCCTTGGCCTCTTCCCGACTCAACGACGACAGCGTTCCGGTTAATACAAAACTTTTCTCCGCCAGTGCACTATCTGCGACGGCTTCGTTTTCCTCCCAGTGTATGCCTGCATCAAGTAATCGCTGGATAACCTCCTGATTATGTTCCTGTTGAAAAAAAGTATGGATATTTTTCGCCACCACAGGACCTATATCAGGGATTAGCTCCAGATCTTCTATACTGGCGCTGTTAATAGCAGGCAGTTTGTGAAAATGGCCGGCGAGCGCACGCGCTGTCGCTTCACCCACTTCGCGAATGCCTAATGCGTAGATAAAACGAGCCAGTGTTGTTTGTTTTCGTTTCTCCAGTGCGTCGAGTATGTTACGTGCCGATTTTTCACCCATACGTTCCAGGCCAGCAAGTTGTTCCTCGGTCAGGTCATAGAGATCTGCCACTGAATGAATCAAATCCTGCTGTTTCAGTTGCTCGATCAATTTATCGCCAAGTCCTTCAATATCGAGCGCCTTGCGTGAAGCAAAATGAATGATGCTTTGAATACTTTGCGCCGGGCAGGATATGCCGCCGCTGCATCTGAATACCGCCTCATTCTCCTGCCTGACGACTTCAGAATCACAAATCGGACAACGCGCAGGCATGACAAACTTTGTTACATCCTTGTTTCTTTTTTCATCAATCACCCGCACTATCTCCGGTATGACATCACCTGCCCGCCTTATAAAAACCCAGTCGCCAATACGAATGTCCTTGCGCTGGATTTCATCCATGTTATGAAGCGTCGCGTTTGTGACAGTGACACCGCCTACCTTCGTTGGAGTTAGCCTGGCAACCGGTGTCAATGCACCCGTTCGCCCTACCTGTACTTCTATATCCTGTATTTGTGACAGCTCTTCCAGTGGGGGAAACTTATAGGCAACAGCCCAGCGCGGCGCACGGGAAACCTGTCCAAGCAGTTGCTGTTGCTTAATGCTATCCACCTTGAAAACCACGCCGTCTATCTCGTATTCCAGCGACATGCGTCGATCAGCAATTGCGGCATGATAGTCAAGGCATGCCTGCAAGCCTTTCAGCTGCCTTGATTCCGGAGAGGTTGGTATGCCCCATTGCGCCAGTTGTGCCAACACATCGGTATGTGAGTTGATATTGTCGCCGGCTGCATAATCGCCTAAACCATAGGCGTAAAATGATAAAGGCCTTTTGGCCGTAATCCTTGAATCAAGCTGTCGTAAACTACCCGCGGCGGCATTCCTTGGGTTGGCAAACTGTTTCTGGTTATTTTCTTTTTGTAGCTGGTTCAGTTGCTGGAAGCCGGCATGCGTCATAAACACTTCACCACGTATCTCTACAACATGCGGCAGGTTTTCACCTCGTAACGCCATGGGTATAGAGGCTATCGTCTTGATGTTTTGCGAAATATCTTCGCCAGTAGCGCCATCACCACGGGTTGCAGCACTGACGAATTCGCCTTGTTCATATAAAAGATTAACAGCCAGACCATCAAGCTTGGTTTCACCCGAATAGACCACGTTGTCTTGTTGCAGCTTTTCGCGAACCCGTTTATCAAATGCAATCATCTCTTCTTCATTGAGGGCATTGGCAAGAGACAACATCGGTATGCGATGTGTAATCTCGGCAAACGCGTCTAACGGTGCAGCGCCGACGCGTTGCGACGGGGAATTGGATGTCAACAGTTGTGGATAAGCCTCTTCAAGCTCAATCAGTTGACGTAGCAGCCGGTCGTACTCCGCATCCGGAATAGCGGGATCGTCGAGCACATAATATCGATAGTTATGATCGTTCAGTTGCTCGCGCAAGGCCGTGACCTTGTTCTTTGCCTGTTCGAGATTCATTAATCGTTGTTATTCGTTTTCTGCCAGTTGCTCGGCTTTCAGGCGCAACGATTTGATTCCCGTGCTGGTTAGCACCTGGTTATCTTCTGTCCTGATTTCCCCATTCAACATTTCAGCCACACGCTGGGTAGTGTTAAGAAACAACTCAAATACCACCTTGGGTTCAATGGATGCAGGTGAATACATAAACAACACGACACCTTTTGTACGCAGGTCTGCCATTCTGCCTAGATCAAATGATCCTGGCTCAAACATATTCGCCATGCTGAATAGTGGCTGGCCCGAGTGCAGTTTGCCCGGACCAAAATGATGAAATACGTTCATGTGTCCGTAGATCATCCCGACTTCATCGGCCGCCTTACTGATAGAAAGCCCGTTAAACATGGTTTGGGCCGGGCTGGTAACATAGAGCACTATCAGGTCATCACCGGACTGGCCAAGTTGCCTGTCAGTATTGTCATCAATCTCATGCCGACTTCCATTCTGTGGTTCTGCCTCGGCGCCGGGTTCTGCTTCCATACTTGTTTCTTCCTCAATAGCAGGCTCTGTAAGCTGCTGCTCTTGCTCATTATCGACGTCCATGTGCTGCTCATTATTGATCTGTTCGGTTTCAATTGTTGGCGTCGACTCCTGCTTACTGAATAAATCAAAATCCACGCCCGCAAAATTGTCAGTTGTCGATTCGTCACGGGAAGACTCACCGTCCGGGTTGCTAAGCACGGTCGTTGCCTCGTGGCCATCATCAAAGTAGTCGGTTTTTGATATGACCGGGATTGAATCAGTTTCAGAATCTTCATCAGTAGTCACGTTGACTTCTGCACTGGACAGGTAAGGTCCATCAGTCACGATTTCTTCATCCTGGTGTGACTGCGAAATCATGTTGCCAATATTGATTAATGGCCCGGTGTAATCATCAGTTTGATCCGGCTCATTAAGTGAAGTGCTGGGTAAGTCAGGCATATCGTCGATGGCATCGAGGATATTGTCTTTGCGCTTTGGTTCAGATTTGAAGAAGACCTCCCAGCAATAAATGCCGACGATAAAAAGGCAGCCAACGACCAGTAATAGGATTCGCAAATCAGACATAGCGCTTTTAGATAGTATCGCCCCGGGAAGTTGACTCTCAGGTAATGATAATCGACACGGCTGGATTAGTCAGTGTCGGGATAGTGTTCAGGCTGTTGCAGCCATCTCCACGGCTTCGTCGACATCTACCGATACCAATCTCGACACACCCGCTTCATGCATGGTAACACCCATTAGTTGATTGGCAATTTCCATGGTGATCTTGTTATGTGTGATAAAGATAAACTGCACTTCATCAGACATAGACTTGACCAATTCGCTAAAGCGTCCAACATTCGTATCATCCAGGGGGGCGTCCACCTCGTCCAGTATGCAGAACGGCGCGGGGTTTAATTTAAATATCGCAAACACCAGGGCAACGGCAGTCAGGGCCTTTTCACCGCCTGATAACAAGTGGATATTGCTGTTCTTTTTACCTGGCGGCCTGGCCATGATCGCAACGCCTGTTTGTAACAAGTCTTCCCCGGTCAGTTCCAGGTACGCATGACCACCGCCAAATAACGTTGGAAACATGTCCTTGATGTTGGTATTGAGTTCATCAAATGTTTCCTTGAAACGGGTACGCGTTTCCTTGTCGATTTTACGAATTGCACTTTCCAGTGTTTCCAGGGCCTCGGTCAGATCCTTATGTTGGCTATCCAGGTAGGTTTTTCTTTCTGCACTCTGGGCATATTCATCTATAGCAGCCAGATTAATCGCTCCCAGTCGTTGTATTTTTCTACCCAGCGCTTCAAGCTTCTCCTTCCAGGCGGACTGGTCAGCATCTTCAGCGAGGTTTTGTAACAGTGCTTCCGCGCTTTGCTCAAACTCAGCAAGTTTTTCCACAACGGTTTCAAGCCTGACCTGGCAACCGTTGACATCTATACGAGCTTTTTCAAGCGAGGCACGCTTTTCTTCCTGTTCCTGTTCATGCCGATGCTTGCCCTGCTCCATTTCCCTGAGGCTGGCCTCAATGCCATGCATGTGTGAACGGGCCTCGGCAAGTGCTTTTTCTGCGTCAAGTTTTGCGCTTAAGGCGGTTTCCATGCTGGTCTGTAAATCAGACAGCGGCTGCTTGCTTTTGTGTAATTCCTCATCCAGCTCTGTCAGACGTGAATCCAGGTGCTGCAACTGGATATCGTTACGTTTAATAGCCTGTTCGTATGAAGCGCGCCGTGAGCTGTAGGATTCAAGTTGCAAGGCAATGCCGTGACTTTCCTCGTGCGTGCTTTGCCAGCGCGAGCGAGCATCGTCCAGTGCCGAACGATGTCTGGCCCTGACAGACGAGAGTTCGTTTTTCTGGCTTTCCAGCTGTTGTTTATTGGTCTGCAATTCCTGCAGTCGCTGCGCCAGACCTTCCAGTTCCTCGGTATCGCCTTGCTCCTGTTTATCCAGGCTGTCCAGCTCTTCAACCAGTTCCTCGTTGCGCCTCGTGTTCTGCTCAGCCAGCGCCTCGCATGCAGCCAACTCGGCACGCAGGTCTGCAATTTGTTGCTGCGCGTTGGTCAAATTGCTCTGCAGTCCTTCCTGTTTATGCTCTGACTGTTCCAGCGTTTGTTCGGCAAGACGTAATTCATTTTCCAGCTCGGAAATGATCGCATTTGCGCTCGCCAGTTCCTGGCGCAGTGATTTAATTTCTTTTTCACGACTGATCACGGTGTCGGCAGCAGCATTGGAATTGTTGATAATTACCCAATCGTGGGATAACCAGATACCACCGGTAGTCACGACAGAGGCGTCTTGTGGTAACTGCTTTAATACCCGCACAGCCTCGTTAAGGTTTTCGGCTACATAGATATTATTCAGCAACGAGGGCAGCATGATGTCACTTTGCATGTAATCGAGCAGGCGTGGTTGCTGGATGCTGGTACTCCCCGCCTGATTGCTCTGCTGACTGATAAGACCAAATTTACCGGGCGCCTGCTCAATTTTTTCCAGGTACTGATCGATGTTATCAACACAGATATGATTCAGGCGCATACTGGTCACTGTTTCAAGCGCATGCGCCCATTTATCATCAACCTTGAACTGTTGTGCCAGACGCTGAAAACTGTCGAGATGGTTATCATGCAGCCATTGTTGCAACTCTTCGTTTTCCTCGACGGTCGATTTTTGCAGCGTTTCCAGTGAAGCCAGCTGTCCCTGTTGTCGCTGGTAATCGTTACGCTTACTATCCAATTGCTGGGATAACTGTCTTACCTTTTCTCGCTGTTGCTTAATTGCGCTTTGGTTGCCACTGTAGTCACTGGAATGGATGCCATGCTGTTTTTCAAGTTCCTGTAACCGGGCATTCAACTCAGTCAGTTTTATCGAGGTGTCGGTCGCCTCAATTCGATCAAGCTCAGCCTGAAGTTGATGACGACGCTCCTTGATATCCTGCAAGTTATCATGCAACAGTTCCTGCCGGGTCTGGTCTGCGTGTTCTTCTCGACTAAACTCCGCGAACGAATGGTTAAACTGCTCCCATTCTGATTGCCACTGTTGCATGGCCTCTTCAGACTGGTTAAGTATTTCGTAGGCCTTGTTACTTTCCGTGCGCGACCCCTGTAAACGTGGCTCAAGTGAACCGAGTTCGGTCATTAATTTTTCAAGCTCGGCCTTGTCCTGACCCTGCTGTTCAAGCGTTGTTTGCTGGTTGGCCAACGCCTTGCTACGTTCACTTTCCAGGTTTTCAATCTTTTCGCGTGTGTGCTGTATCTGTTGTTCATACTGGGCGATGTCACTGCCAACACGGTAAAACTCTGATTGCTTCTCGTTAAATGCGTTGTTCGCTTCGCTTAGGGCATCGCGCTGTTTCTCAATTTCTGCTTCCACTTCCCTGATCTTCGCAATGGCAGCTTCGACTTCGTTTTGTCTCTGGCCGGCCTTTTCATTCAGCGCTTGCATTTCCTTGTTCATGTCGCGCCAGGTCAACGCCAGCAGTTCCGCATTAACCTGTCTTTCTTCTTTTTTCAGTTCCTTGTAGCGCTCTGCCGCCTTCGCCTGGCGCTGCAAGTGATTAAGCTGTTTTTCAAGCTCTTCACGGATGTCATTGAGCCTGTCGAGGTTTTCCTTGGTGTGCTTGATGCGGTTTTCTGTCTCACGTCGACGTTCCCTGTACTTTGAGATGCCCGCCGCCTCTTCAATATAAACGCGCAGTTCTTCCGGCTTGGCTTCAATCAGGCGTGAAATCATGCCTTGCTCAATGATGGCGTAGCTACGTGGTCCGAGTCCGGTGCCGAGAAATATAGCCGTAATGTCTCGGCGTCGACAGCGAGTGCCATTCAGGAAATAGGTAGAGATACCGTCACGGTTAATCTGGCGTTTAACAGAAATCTCATTATAGCTGGCATACTGGCCACCCAGTTTCTTTTCAGTGTTATCGAAAACCAGTTCAACGGCTGCCTGGCCGACCGGTTGACGGGCCGAAGAACCGCTAAAAATGACATCTGTTAATGACTCCCCACGCAAGTGTTTGGCAGAACTTTCACCCATTACCCATGTCACTGCATCGATAATATTGGACTTACCGCAACCGTTAGGACCAACGACACCGACAAGGTTGCCGGGGATGCTTAGATTGGTGTGATCAACGAAAGATTTGAAGCCGGAAAGTTTAATATTGCACAAACGCATGAGGCGATAAGATACTAAAGTTAGTAACCCCTGTCCAAGTGTATATTTAACCTATAACTTACTTTAAAATAAACAAATAAATTATTGATTTAAAATATTTTTTTGATTTATTATTCTGATTCGCAAATTGCACAATAGATAGCGAAGAATAAGTACAATATCTGATTCAATCAAGCCAATTTTTTGAGGGAATGTTGTGACCAGCCAAGCCTTTGATACTCTTGACACATTTGATAATCCGAACCCGGAACGGGACTTTACGATACGTATGGATATTCCGGAATTCACCTGTCTCTGTCCGAAAACCGGCCAGCCTGATTTCGCCAATTTGACCCTGGAATATGTGCCGGATCAACGCTGCGTGGAATTGAAGTCACTGAAAATGTATATCTGGAAATATCGTGACGTTGGTGCCTTTCATGAGGCCATTACAAACCAGATTCTTGATGACCTGGTTGCCCTCACCGATCCAAAATTCATGCGTTTGACTGCCGACTTCAATGTACGCGGCGGTATTTACACCGCAGTAGTTGCTGAACACATCAAACCGGGCTGGCAACCCCCGGTAGAAGTAAACCTGCCGTGATTTAGGAATGAAGCAACTAAAACAAGGGTTTTCTGCGTTGCTTGCCGGTTTCGGGCTTATCACGAAACCCGGCATACGTTTGTATGTGCTCGTACCGTTACTGATTAATACGCTGCTATTTGCCGGCGTAATCATTTATGGCGCCAGCCTGCTGAACGAGTTGATTAACAGCATGATTGCCCAATGGCAGTGGCTGGAATGGCTTGAATGGCTGGTTTGGCCGCTGTTCGTCATCGTTTCACTCGCCATCGTGTTTTTTTGTTTCACTATTATTGCCAACCTGATCGGTGCACCGTTTAACGGCTTTCTATCGGAAGCAGTAGAACGGTACTTGTTATCGGTTGACCAGGCAGATACCGTGAGTCGTCCAATCATGCAGGAAATCATCATTGCTTTTAAATCCGAGATTCAAAAACTGATATATTTCCTGGTACGCGCATTACCATTGTTGTTGCTGTTCATCATTCCCATTGTGAATGTCAGTGCGCCACTGTTGTGGTTTCTGTTCAGCGCCTGGATGCTGGCATTGCAATACATGGACTACCCGCTCAGCAATCACGGTGTACTATTTCCGCAGCAGAGAAAAAAACTATTTGCCAGCAAACAGTTAACTTTTGGTTTTGGTCTTGGAGTGATGATAATGACATTATTGCCAGTACTAAATTTCCTCGCGATGCCGGTTGCAGTTGCAGGCGCCACCAAGCTATACGTAGACAACCGTGAGCTGGCGCAAATTGAAAACCATAATAATTCCTAATTGCTTCAAAAATCCTTTAGTGGTATAGATGCACGATTATTTTTAACGGGCGGAGACAGTAAATGGCTGCCAAGAAAAAAACAGCTAAAAAGAAAGTCGCGAAGAAGAAGACGACCAAGAAGAAAGTAGCGAAAAAGAAGGTCGCCAAGAAAAAAACGACCAAGAAGAAAGTAGCGAAAAAGAAGGTCGCCAAGAAAAAAACGACCAAGAAGAAAGTAGCGAAAAAGAAGGTCGCCAAGAAAAAAACGACCAAGAAGAAAGTAGCGAAAAAGAAGGTCGCCAAGAAAGACAATAAAAAGAAAGCTGCAAAGGCAAAAAAGGCCTCCGTCACCAGCATCTCGTCTGCGACTAAATCCGGTAAGGCCCGCAAGAAAACGAAAGTCGCTCCCTACAAGCAAAGTAAGGGAGAAGACTATATGAATGATGAACAGGTCGAGCATTTCCGCAAGATCCTGAATTCGTGGAAACGAGAACTCATGGAAGAAGTCGACCGAACTGTTCATCACATGCAGGATGAAGCATCTAACTTTCCCGACCCCAATGACCGTGCAACCCAGGAAGAAGAGTTTGCGCTGGAATTACGAACCAGGGACAGGGAAAGAAAACTCATTCGTAAAATTGATGAATCATTAATTACGCTGGATAGCGGCGACTATGGCTACTGCGAGGTATGTGGTATCGAAATTGGTGTTCGCAGACTTGAAGCCAGACCAACTGCCACGCTTTGCATTGATTGCAAAACACTGGATGAAATCAAGGAACGCCAGCTCGGTTAATTGATAGCAGGCAGCTATGGCTGCCTGCGTTCCCAGGTTGCTGCGTTCATTCTCCCCGGGAAATGAATTCGAATAGCTACATAGGCCGCTTCGCGCCAACTCCAAGTGGCGAGCTGCACTTTGGCTCAATAGTTGCCGCACTTGGCAGCTTTCTACAGGCAAAAAAACATCAGGGAAACTGGCTGCTAAGAATAGATGACCTTGATAACGGGCGAAGTCGTCCCGGCGTGGACCGTCAAATACTGAAGCAACTGCAAGAACTGGGGTTACAGTGGGATGGTGAAGTCATGTACCAGTCTGTTCGCGACGAATCCTATGATGCCGCATTAACCATTCTTAAAGACCGGGAGGCAGTCTATTACTGCCAGTGCTCCCGTAAACAAGTGAGCGGCGCCCCCTATCCCGCCACATGCAGAAACCTTGGCCTTAACCCTGCTGTAGGACATGCAGTCCGGGTTAACACCGGGAATACCATCATCAGCATGGAAGATGGTTTACAAGGTAACATCCAATGCAAGCTGTCTGAAGATAGCGGTGATTTCATTGTTTACCGGGCTGACGGCTTGTTTGCCTATCATCTCGCTGTTGTTATTGACGATGCCGCAATGGGCATAACCGAAGTGGTGCGCGGCGCCGATCTGCTGGATACCACTGCTGCACAAGTTTACTTGCAACAACTACTGGATCTGCCTACCCCACGCTACCTGCATTTACCCGTCGCTATTGATCAAGATGGGAAAAAACTCAGTAAACGCGACCAGGCTATAACCATTTCAGGCATTCCTGCAGAATCTGTGCTACTAAAAACGCTGGCGTTCCTGGGACAACCCTTGCCTGATTCCGCTAAAGATGCGTCTAAGGATGACTTACTGGCGTGGGCAGTCGATCATTGGGACATCAACAACATACCAAAAACAAAAACGATTACTGTCGCAAGCTAGTCATTTTCTCGGCCAGCGCCTTTCTTTCCAGGTATGCCTTCCTGGCTATGTCTATATCCTGCAAGAACCATTCGAGTTCATCCATTAACAAGGCCTGTGGGCCATCCACCAATGCCTTGCTCGGATTGGGGTGAAAATCAACCAGTACCATGTTGGCACCAGCAATGACGCCCTGCGTTGTTGCATGCATCACATCCAGTATGCCTTGCGCATCGCTATCACGTAGGCCTACCGAATGAGAAGGATCGATACATACCGGCATGTGCGTGAGGCGTTTGACCACGGGTACATGGGCAAAATCGACAAGGTTGCGATGTGGGTCGCCCATATTGGTCTTCATACCTCGCAGGCAAAAAATTACCTTATGGTTACCCTCACTGGCGAGATATTCTGCAGCATTCAGTGATTCTTCCAGTGTGATTCCGAAACCACGTTTAATTAACACCGGATGCTTTTTCTGTCGTCCAACGGCCTTCAATAATTCAAAGTTCTGCGTGTTACGTGTACCAATTTGCAGCATAACGCCAGTTGGATTGCCGGTTTCCTCCAGCGCCTGGTTAATTTCATCTATATGGACATCGTGGGTGATTTCCATGGCAATCACCTTGATGCCATATTTACCGGCAAGTTCGAACACGTAAGGCAGGCACTCTTTACCGTGTCCCTGGAACGAGTACGGATTGGTTCTTGGCTTGTAGGCGCCCATGCGTGTGCACTCAAGGCCAAGCTCGCTGACAGCACGCATCATCATCTCAACATGGTCAGGGTTATCGACCGCGCATAAACCCGCAAACACGTGCAGTTCATCCTGTCCGAACCTAACACCGTTATAGTCAAAATAACTTTCCCTGATATCGTCATTATGACGTCCCAGCACCTTGTACTCGCGCGAAACCCTGAATACGCGCTCGACAACCACGAAGTTTTTTATGTCATCCGCGTTCACAGACATGGTGTCACCGACCAGGTAAAACTCGGTCAACCGTTGTTGTTCACCTTCAACCTCGTGCATTCGCACCTTGATCTCGGGCAGGTTGTCCAGGTAATCACGCAGTTGCATGAATTCAGGACTGGTTTTATCGGTATCCGGTTTGAGGATAATAATCATGTTCGGTTGCTCTTATTCAAAGTTATAATTATATAGTAATGAATATAACCACTATGCCAGTGTTTCGACAAATCAAATACGGCCTGGTTTTGCAGCGTTCTATCCTGATCAGCGTATTGCTGCTACCCACGGTATGCCTTGCTGTGGATAAGATAATCGTAAACGGTTTGTTTCAGGGCAAGGCCGTGGTAACTATCGATGGAAAACAACGCGTGCTTAGAAAAGGCAAGGCCAGCCCCGAAGGCGTGTTATTAATCGAGGCCGATAGCAAGCGGGCCATAATTGAAATTGATGGGAAACAGCAAACCTACACACTGGACACGCAAATAGGCAGCTCCTACAAGAAACCGACTGATGGAAAAAAACTGGTAATTGCCCCGGGACCAGGCGACATGTACCGGATTTCCGGTAGCATCAATGGTTTCACTACCAAATTTGTTGTTGATACCGGCGCGACCCTCGTGACGATGAACAGCACAGTCGCAAAACGGGTCGGTATAGACTACAAACTCATTGGTACCGAAAGTGAAGTTTATACGGCATCCGGAAAAGACAAGATATACGTTGTTAAACTGAGCAGGGTTCGCATTGGTGATATTGAACTGCGCGATGTCCAGGGTGCCGTTATCGAGGGTAATTTCCCGGTAGAAACATTACTCGGCATGTCTTTCCTGGGCAGGCTCGATATGAAACGCGAGGGACGGCTGATGGAAATCCAAAAAAAATATTAACATTGATAATTGAACTGCTAACTAATTTCTTCACAGGCGAGGCGTAAATGAGCGCACGACTACATGGATGTAGGAGTTAGAGCGACGCAGGAAGCCAAAGCCGAGATACGGAGTTTATTAAGTTATAAATGAGCAATTGAGCACATTTATAACGAAGCATGGGAATAAATTAGCAGCAGTGCCACTAAACAGATCTTTTCAGGCGTTCACTATCCCAATATATCTCCTTCCCGCCCTTTTGCTGATTCAGGTAACGCGCCATCACAAACAGGAAATCTGAAAGACGGTTAATGTAGCGTAGTGTTTCCGGGTTCAGATATTCATCATGTCCAAGCGCCACCAGCGAACGTTCGACACGGCGGCAAACCGTTCTCGCCATATGACACAATGAGGCCGGTAACGATCCGCCCGGCAGGATAAATTCTCGTAGCGCTGGCAGATCATCATTATAGGACTCGATAAGCTGTTCGAGCCGCTCAATCGACTCGGGGGAGATAACAGCATTACCGGGGATAGCGAGTTCACCACCGATATCAAATAATCGATGCTGAATATTAAGAATGTAGCCAGAGAGATCGCCCGAAATACCACTGGATTCAAGCACACCCAACAGACTGTTTAATTCGTCAACTTCACCAATGGCATGAATGCGAAGATCAGACTTGTCTATGCGTACACCATCAGCGAGTGATGTTGTGCCATCATCACCCGTGGTGGTAGTGATTTTACTGAGGCGGTTTGCCACTACGTCATTCAGGCAGGCGAATGGTTTCTACTCACGCGTTCATATAACAAGGCATAAAGGCCGAACAACAGGTATGAGTAAAACAGGTCACCTAAAACTGTGTTTCCATAGAAAGGTATGGCGGCAACATAACAGGCTACCAGACCTTCCATTGTCACCGGGTACAGTAAGCCGCTTAACCAGGTACCAAAATTGGAAAGCACAAAGAACACGTTGGCACTGGCAAAGGCAGTGACGCCAATACGGACTGCGCCCTGTTTGTTGGCAAGCGCAAAACGACCAATCAATGCCGCACAGGCGAAACCGAGGTATACAAAAAACATCGACGTCAAGTCGTAGAAACCAATCACGGCATCGCTGATTAACAAGGCAAACAAGGGCACTAACCAGTAACGACGATCAACCAGGAAAGCGCCGGCAAATAAACCGAGTGCGCCAACAGGTGTTACGTTGACCGGATGTGGAACAAAGCGGGACAAAATGGCGAAAACGATTAATGCCGATGCAATGTATAAAGTTTGCTTATTCATGATGTCGGAGCCCTCATCTCCCGGGAATTATGGAAAATTATAACCTATCGTGACAAAAAAGTTACGTTCGGGAGCAGGAAAAAAGCCCACGTTGCCCAGGAAGTTCTCTGAAGCAGACCCGCTGTATTTCCTGTCGAGAAGATTGTTTACCCTCGCCTCAACAGACAAATTCCGGTGCACGTAACGCAGGTTAAGGTTGGCGACAGTGTAGCCTTTCAGCCTCAGGTTGGTACCATCAAAGTCGCCGCCGGCATTCCTGTCACTTATGTAAAAAATATCTCCGTACAGATTCAGCCCCGAAAAAATACGCTGGTTAACAAATAGCCTGGCCTGGTGTTTGGCAACCAGGGGGATACGATTATCAGCAAACTGGCCAGCAGTGATTCTTGCATCTGTAAACGTGTAATTCGCCCCCAGTTGCATGCCAGCAACGGGTGAAACATTGGCATCGACAATCACACCCCTGTGCCGGGTCTCGTCGAGGTTAATATTTTCAAGGAAGGCATTTGGATCAACGTTGATTTCATCATCAATATCCATCGTGTAGGCAGTAACGCCGGCATTCCATGCAATACTGTTGTATTCAATGCCTGTTTCATACGAAACGCCAGTCTGGGTTTCCAGTAGCGTCGACAGGGTGAACACATTCATTTCTTCGTCCAGTAACGGAAAGCGATAATTTTCCTCACGCTTCAGAAAGACCCTGACATTTTCCAACGGTGAAGCAGAGAGTCCGATGGTCGTCGCCGTTTCATTGTCCGTGAATTCATCACCGGGAAAGAAACGGAATCCATCAACCAGTTCCCGTTCATGCCAGGCCCTTCTTATACCGCCGCTGAAAGAGATAGCGTCTGTAACAGGAATGGTCAGTAATGAATAAACACTTAGCAGTTCCTGGTCACCAAACTGCGTTCCGAAAGGGCTAACCAGTTTGTAACGGGTATCAAGAAAATCAGTCCCGGCCAAAACGGTGATTTGTCGGCCCGCAACATCAAAACGCCCCCTTACCCTGGGGTTAAAACTGGTTTGTCTACGCGTTTGCTTGATATCAAGCCCGGTCAACACACCGTCGACATCATCATCCCTGTAAGTTATCTCGGTAGCAAAATCCCAGTGCCTGGTTAGCGTGATCTCGCCTCCAACCCTGCCGGCCTTGTTAATCGAGTTATTAAAATCCAGCGGGAACAAGGTTTGTTTTCGGTCGGCATCCAGTTGTGCCTCTGTCAATGCACCCGGCAGACGCAAATCTTCGTGGGTTTGTTGTAAATCGACAAAGGCCCTACCTCGTTCAGTTTCATAATCAAGACTGAGAAAACCATTCAGGTACTTGTTCTTGCTGTTATCGCGATATCCATCCGTACGACTGCGCAAACCGGAAAAACGAACACCAACATTATTATCAAACCGGTTAGACATATGTACTGTTTGTTGTTGGGCATCAAAACTACCAAGACCAGCTTCAACGCTCGCCTCGAACTTGGTCGGTCTGCGCGTGATGATATTCACGACACCACCAACGGCCTGATCACCATACAGTACCGCTGCAGAGCCTCGGGTAATTTCCACACGTTCTATATCCTTGATGAAAATGTTATTCAAACGTGGTGAGGCAAGATCGGTGTTATTGATGCGCCTGCCATCAATGAGAATCAGCGTATTGGCAGAACCGGTGCTACCAAACCCTCGCATATCAATCACACTACGACTACCGTCACCAAGCAGATCCCGTATTTGTAGTCCCCCCTGCCCGTTCAGTATCTCGGTAACATGACTAACACCGGACTCAAGGATATCCTCTCGCGTGATCACACTGATGCTGGCCGGTACTGGCACACCGGATGTTTCCCACCGTGTTGCACTAACGGTAATGTCTGCAAAGGATGATGTCGCCGGTTCAGCGAAAAGCTGGGCGCTTAACATGCCGGTAAGGCCGGCGCATAAAATTACTCGATACGTCATAGTATTTCCCCCATGTGCCCGCCGCACATATTGTTCGCGGGGAAAGCATGACAAACCGTGACTCAAAGTAGAGCCGGTGTATACGTCTCACTGCCACCCGCGGTGTCGTTATAATGGCAACAGGCCGGTATCCGGGCTTACGAGTGATGTTTGTTGAACATCCATTTATTCACCTTCCCGTATTTAATACAGTGGTATTGCGAATAAACTTGACTCGTCTACCGTTGCGGGGGCAGCGTCGGCTTTGCAATGCGCACCGACTTCCCGTTTAACATGGCTGCATAACAGCCAGCACCTGTTGTTACATTGAACACATTAATACGTTAGCTGGTCATGTAGCAAGTGAATTGTCCTCAACAAAACTTGAAAGATGCGTTTTACTTCGAAAAGCCTTTATAATGCGTCTCCTCTATCCGTCACCTGACATACTAATAATTATTCATATGGGGTTCATGGGCATGCTTGACAGGCTGCAAAAAGAACATATTGTTGCCAGAGAAGGGTTTAATCGCTGGTTAATCGCGCCTGCAGCGCTGGGCATTCATCTTTGCATTGGTTCCGTCTATGCATGGAGCCTGTTTAATCCTTCCCTTGTCAAGCGCCTTGGAGTTGTCACCAGTGCTGCCGATGACTGGTCACTGAAAAGCGTCGTCTGGATCTTTACCGTTGCCATTGTGTTCCTCGGGCTGTCTGCTGCTGTTGCTGGCAAATGGCTTGAAAAAGTAGGCCCGCGCATGGTTGGTTTCCTTGCGGCCATCTGTTGGGGTGGCGGTTTCATGATTGGCGGCATTGGCATTCTCACCGGTCAACTGTGGTTGTTGTATCTTGGCTACGGTGTTATTGGTGGTATCGGGTTAGGACTGGGTTACGTCTCCCCCGTCAGTACGTTGATTCGCTGGTTCCCTGACCGTCGCGGTATGGCAACCGGTATTGCCATCATGGGTTTTGGTGGCGGCGCCATGATAGCCAAGTTCATGATCGAGCCATTCATTCGCCTGTTCTACAAGGCGCCTGATTACCTGGGTGCGGTCGATAGCATCATCTTAACAACAGATGAAACCGGACGCCGCTTTACCGAGATTGCCGGTCAGCTGCAGGAAGTCGTTGTTGTTGGTATCAATGATATCGCTGGCATGCTGGTACCGGGAGATCCCGGCGTTTATGCCGTGGGTACCGGAACCGTGGGCGTGGCACAGGCGTTTTTCTCACTGGGCGCCATTTATTTTGTCATTATGACAATCGCGGCATTCAGTTACCGGGTACCACCCGAGGGCTGGAAACCAAAAGGCTGGGAACCACCACCTGAAGATGAACAACACGCAATGATATCGCGGCATCATGTTCACATCGATGAAGCATTAAAAACACCGCAGTTTTACCAGCTCTGGATCGTATTGTGTTTTAACGTGACGGCTGGCATTGGCGTACTCGCGGTCGCCAAAACCATGATGAACGAGATCTTTGGAACCACCCTGCCGGATATCGTTGATTTTGGTTTTGCGTCAACCTACGTACTCATGATTAGCGTGTTTAACATGTGCGGTCGTTTTGTCTGGGCCAGCGCGTCTGACTACCTCGGTCGCCGCAATACGTACTGGATATTTTTTACACTGGGCATCATTTTATACTGCTCCATTCCGTATACCGCACAACAGGTCAGCGTAAATCCATCAGTCGTCTGGCTGGTCTATTTTTACGCCGCCACGATGATCATTTTCACCATGTATGGCGGCGGTTTTGCAACGATACCTGCCTACCTTGCCGATATCTTTGGCACCAGGTTTGTTGGCGGAATACATGGTCGCCTGTTAACCGCATGGTCCAGTGCCGGTGTGTTTGGGCCGCTGGCGATAACTTCACTACGTGAATTATCAGTCAAGAACGCCATCGATGACCTTGTTACACAGATTGAACCGGCGCGGTTCCAGGAAAAATTCGGGGCCGGTATCGAGCAGTTGGACCAGCTGGTTGCCGCCAAAACCGTTACCATCAACAAACTAATGGAAATCGCGCCGCCGGGCACGGTCGACCCGACATCAAGCCTGTACAACACAACCATGTACCTGATGGCGGTTATCCTGTTCGTGGCGCTGGTCGCCAATGCGCTGATGCGCCCGGTCAACCCAAAACATCACATGAAGGAATAATCCGGGGGACTATTATGTCGATAACATTTTCCAGTGCTGCCGAGGTGTTCGTATTCATACTGCTATGTTCTTTTTATGTGTGCAGTTGTCTCTGGATCTATGGAGACGCGGCCACACGTGATATGGGGTTCAAGGGTGTCATCCTGCCCATGGTGTTTATTATCGCTGCCACCCTGTTCCTGATACTGGGCATGGCATGGTTGCTGATTATCTGGCCTATTGGCTATGTTGCTTGGTTTGTTCTCAGGCCGAAGGCCTCTCATGTCATAGACCACTAGCAATGTCGCCGTCTCGCGGGCATTAGTTTCGTTCAAGTCACGTTGAAAAAGTATCAACCTGTTGGTTAAACAACGGGCCCTTGACCTGTTAAGCTACGCCCCTTTTCAAACTGCACCACGAACATGATTGATAAAACATCGCAAATTCAACAATTATTGCAGGAGCGCATCCTCGTTCTGGACGGTGCCATGGGTACGATGATCCAGTCCTACAAACTTGAGGAAGACGACTACCGTGGCGAGCGCTTTGCCGATCACCCGTGTGATTTGAAAGGCAACAACGATCTGTTATCGATTGTGCGTCCGGACATCATCAAGTCTATCCATAAGGCCTATTTCGACGCCGGCGCTGATATTGTTGAAACGAATACTTTCAATGCGACCTCCATTGCGATGGCTGACTACCAGATGGAAGATCTGGTGTATGAACTAAACAAGGCCGGGGCAACACTGGCGCGCGAAGTGGCAGAGGAGATGGAACAGCAGGATAACCGGCCCAGGTTCGTCGCTGGCGTACTGGGACCGACCAACCGAACCTGTTCCATATCACCGGACGTGAACAACCCGGGCTATCGCAATGTCACCTATGTCGAACTGGTAGAAGCCTATACCGAAGCCCTGCGCGGCCTGGTGGATGGCGGTGCTGATCTGATTCTGGTTGAGACCGTCTTCGATACGTTGAATGCAAAGGCTTCACTGTTTGCGGTCGACCAGTTCTTTGAAGAACAGGGAATCAGATTGCCGATCATGGTCTCCGGAACGATTACCGATGCCTCTGGCAGAACACTGACCGGGCAAACGACGGAGGCGTTCTGGAATTCCATCCGTCACACCAGGCCATTAACTGTTGGACTCAACTGTGCCCTTGGGCCGGGAGATTTGCGCCAATACGTGGAAGAACTGTCGGACAAGGCGGATACGTTTATCAGCGCCCACCCCAATGCCGGCCTGCCTAACGAGTTTGGTGAATATGACCTGGATCCGGATCCGATGGCCGAGCATATTACAGAGTGGGCACAGTCGGGACTGGTGAATATCGTCGGTGGCTGTTGTGGTACTTCACCGGCACACATCAAGGCCATCGCAGAAAGTATCAAGGACATCAAGCCAAGGAACGTGCCCGAGGTGGAAAAGATACAACGATTGAGCGGCCTTGAGGCATTCAACATTACCGACAACACCAATTTCGTTAACGTCGGCGAACGTACCAACGTCGCCGGCTCACCCAGGTTCCTGCGTTTAATCAAGGAAGAAGAAGATCTGGAGGCCGCACTTGAAGTCGCAAGGCAGCAGGTTGAAAACGGCGCCCAGGTGATTGATATCTGCATGGATGAAGGCATGCTTGAGTCAGAAAGACTCATGGCCGAGTTTCTTAACCTGTTGGCTTCAGAACCTGATATAAGCCGTGTACCCGTGATGATCGATTCATCCAAGTGGAGCGTGATCGAGGCAGGCCTGCGCTGTACCCAGGGCAAAGGCATTGTCAATTCAATCAGTCTGAAGGAGGGTGAAGAAGCCTTTCTTGAACATGCCAGGCTGGTAAAACGCTACGGTGCGGCCGTGGTTGTTATGGCATTCGATGAAAACGGACAGGCAGACACCACCGACAGGCGTTTCGAGGTATGTAAACGCTCTTATGACTTGCTGGTAGAGAAGCTGGACTTCCCGCCGGAAGACATCATTTTTGATCCAAACATTCTTACTGTCGCGACCGGCATGGAAGAACATAACAATTATGCTGTTTCATTCTTTGAAGCAACGCGGTTAATCAAGGACAAGTTGCCACATGCCCTTGTCAGCGGCGGCCTGAGTAACGTGTCCTTCTCTTTCAGGGGCAATAATCCGGTACGCGAAGCCATGCATGCGTCATTTCTCTACCATGGCATCAAGTCAGGTATGGACATGGGCATCGTCAATGCCGGACAGCTGGGCATCTATGACGAGATCCCGGCTGACCTGCTCGTCTATATTGAAGATGTCTTACTAAACCGGCGCGATGACGCGACCGACCGACTCGTCGAATTCGCAGAGACAGTCAAATCCGGTGAAACGAAGGAAAAGAAAGTTGACCTCGCCTGGCGTGAAGGCGATGTTCAGGAGCGACTGACACATTCATTGGTAAAGGGCATCGCTGACTATATTGAGGAAGACACGGAAGAAGCGCGACAGCAATTTGATAAGCCGCTGGAGGTCATCGAGGGACCATTAATGAACGGCATGAACGTGGTAGGCGACCTTTTTGGCGCCGGTAAAATGTTTCTGCCGCAGGTTGTAAAAAGCGCGCGTGTTATGAAGAAAGCCGTTGCCTATCTTATTCCCTATATCGAGGAGGAGAAAAAGCGATCCGGTGATACCGGTAAAAGCAAGGGCACGATCATCATGGCGACGGTAAAGGGTGACGTTCATGATATTGGCAAGAATATCGTCAGCGTTGTCCTGCAATGTAACAATTTCAGTGTTATCGATCTTGGCGTTATGTGTCCCGCGCAAAAAATCCTTGATGCAGCAACAGAACATGATGCCGATATTATAGGCCTGAGCGGTCTTATCACCCCATCACTGGATGAAATGGTACACGTGGCCAAGGAAATGCAACGCCAGGAATTCAACGTCCCGTTGATGATAGGCGGGGCGACAACGTCACGGGCCCATACAGCGGTCAAGATTGATCAAAACTACGACCACGCCGTGGTACACGTTAAAGACGCCTCGCGTGCCGTCGGCATATCAACGCGACTGGTCAGTGATGAACTGAGGGAAAAACTGGCGGTTGAAGTCACGGCCGAATATGACGAACTGCGAGAGCGTCACAAGGGCAAACAGGCGCGAACCAATTGGCTTAAACTTGAACAGGCCAGGCACAATCGTTTTACTGTTAACTGGGAAAACTACACGCCACCGGCGCCGACGACGACCGGTACAAAAGTATTTACAGATTACCCTCTTGCTGAACTGGTGGATTATTTCGACTGGACACCCTTCTTCATGGCATGGGAACTCGCCGGTAAATACCCTCGCATACTTACAGACGAGATTGTTGGAGAAGAAGCAACCCGGTTGTACGAGGATGCGCAGAAAATGCTGGCCAGCATCGTCGAGGAAAAATGGTTTGAAGCAAGGGCAGTCATTGGCCTGTTCCCTGCCAATACGATTGGTCATGATGACATTGACGTTTATACCAATGAGAAACGTGATGGTCTATTAACGACATTTCATACACTGCGACAACAAACACAAAAACCACCGGGTCAGGCCAACTATGCACTGGCTGACTTTATTGCGCCGGAAGAAACACATGTTAAGGATTACATTGGCGCCTTTGCTGTTGCCTGTGGCTTTGGCATGGAAGAACGTATCAAGCAATACGAGCAAGAGCATGATGACTATCATGCCATTATGTTAAAAGCACTGGCTGATCGCTTTGCCGAGGCAATGGCTGAATGTATGCATAAGCGTGTAAGAACAGAGTTCTGGGGTTACGATGCAGCTGAGACGCTGGACAACGCAGCACTCATCGCGGAAAAGTACCGTGGTATACGCCCTGCCCCGGGCTATCCGGCATGCCCCGACCATACCGAAAAGCCGTTGATATGGAATCTGCTCGATGTGGAGAAGCACACCGGTATCACGCTGACAGAGTCCTATGCGATGTACCCGACAGCTGCCGTGTCCGGACTCTATTTTTCCCACCCGGATTCACGCTATTTTGGTCTTGGTAAAATCAACCGTGACCAGGTAAACGACTACGCTCATCGTAAAGGCATGGAAAACGAGCAAATGGAACGCTGGCTGTCACCCAACCTCGGTTACGATCCTGACGATAAGGAATAATAAAAACGGTTTGTATATAATCTTGCAGAACAACTCGCGTCTCGCACAGGGGGTAGAACGATGAAGTACGACAATATACTGCAAGCGGTGGGTAACACACCTCATATCAAATTAAATCACCTCTTCCGCGATGACATCGAAGTATGGATGAAAGCCGAAGGCTTCAATCCCTGCAGTAGCATCAAGGACAGAATTGCGCTGGCAATGATCGAGGATGCAGAACAAAAAGGGCTGATAAACGAAAACACCGTTATCATTGAACCAACCTCGGGTAATACCGGCATAGGCCTGGCGTTTGTCTGTGCAGTAAAAGGTTATCGTTTAATCCTAACCATGCCCGAATCGATGTCGATTGAACGCCGCAAGTTCATGCAGGCGCTGGGCGCAGAACTGGTATTAACGCCTAAAGAGCTTGGCATGGGTGGCACAATAAACAAAGCGAAAGAGCTCGCTGAAGAAACCGACAATGCGTGGATGCCACAGCAGTTTCAAAACCCGGCCAACGTGGAAGTCCATCGCGAAACCACCGCGCAGGAAATACTTGCCGATTTTTCCGACAAACTTGATTTCATGATTACCGGTGTAGGTACCGGGGGTCATATAACCGGCTGTGCCGAGGTGTTGAAAGAATCGCTACCCGGGCTGCAGGTGTTCGCCGTTGAGCCTGAAAAATCACCTGTTATCAGCGGCGGCGAAAAAGGCCTGCACCGGATCCAGGGAATTGGCGCCGGATTTATCCCCGACGTCCTTAACATGGACATACTTGATGGCACGATACTCGTCAGCGAAGAAGCTGCGTTTGATATGGCAAGACGCTGTGCTCGAGAAGAAGGTATTTTCGTTGGCATTTCCTCGGGTGCCTCGCTGGCCGCCGTCGCTAACAAGCTTGATGACATACCAGCAGGTAGTCGCGTGCTTGTTTTCAGCTATGACACCGGTGAGCGTTACCTGTCGATAGAAGATCTGTTTACCGCCTGAAAGACGGATACGTCATCACCGATTACATCCTTGTAATCGAGCAACTGCAGCTATTCAGTCCTGGGCCTGCGAACTAGTAAAATTCCTTGCTGGTCCTTGGTGATGTGAACCAAGGCTCATCCATTGGCGCCATTTGCTGCTTGGGTTTCAGGCAGAGGCCAATGGCCACGCTTTTAGCCAGAACTGGATTGTCCAGCTGGTTTTTCCAGACGAATTGAACAGCCTGAAACGCGCGCATCCTCGTGCTATCGGGCATAGACGCGTGTTCCAGATATTTAAGGATGTCTGCCAGGTCATCGCCACGTGCAAAGCTGCTGGCGGCAATAAAAGCATCACTTCCAAACAGTTCACACGCGTTGACCGTGTAACTTCGGTCTGTGTAGTCCACTTCCATTGCAGCAAGCTGCAAAGGTGTGGACAGCAAAACAATCATTAATACGGCTGTTACTCTATTCATCTTACTATCTCATTGTGCATGAGCCTCCTTATCGATTAAAAAAATGACTACTTGTAAAACTACTTTCTTGTGCCATCACCGCTTCCGCACTTCCTCAGCTCTGGCTCCTACATCCTTGTAGTCGTGTGCTCCGTGGCATAACCGCCATGGATGGCGGGAATATCGGTACCGTATGGAACGGGTACCGATGAAGCACGTCCATGGCCATCGCCACTCGAACATTTTCGACTGGCAAACACCGCTCTCGCACATCCATTTGCAATCGCCACTCTCGCGCGTCCTGCGCTCCGTGGCATAACCGCCATGGATGGCGGGAATATCGGTACCGTATGGAACGGGTACCGATGAAGCACGTCCATGGCCATCGCCACTCGAACATTTTCGACTGGCAAACACCGCTCTCGCACATCCATTTGCAATCGCCACTCTCGCGCGTCCTGCGCTCCGTGGCATAACCGCCATGGATGGCGGGAATATCGGTACCGTATGGAACGGGTACCGATGAAGCACGTCCATGGCCATCGCCACTCGAACATTTTCGACTGGCAAACACCGCTCTCGCACATCCATTTGCAATCGCCACTCTCGCGCGTCCTGCGCTCCGTGGCATAAGCACGTCCATGTGCAAAAAAAAAGCCGCAGGTTTTGAGGCCTGCGGCTTTTTGAATTCAGAATATGCTAGCTAACTACATCAACACTTATCCTTTACGCACAGGCACAGGTGAACGTCACACAGAAAAGCGTGGCGCCACATAATGACCGGTTTGTAAGTGTTCAAGTTGTTCATGGTGCGCGAATATCTACCTGTTACCTAGCAATGTCAAGCAAATGGGGGTGATTTGCGATATTTCAAGCTGCAATGGGCCTATTTGGCCTATTCTTTGGTCAAATCCTGGCCATTACCGTGTTGGGTCCATAATTGCCGTGCCAGTCTGCGCGCGTTTTCCAGCCGTTCAGGGCTGAGCACTGCCTCGATATTATTGCGCAGGTTTTGTGCCTGTTTGTGTTCACCAGCCGCGGCAACCCCGGCCCAGGCGTAGGCAAGTTCAAAATTGACCTTTCTGTGCCTGCCTTGCTGATAGTGACTGGCCAGCACGTACTGAGCAACGACATTACCTCCTTTGGCCTGCGTGAGAAGCCAGTCTGAGTATTGCTTGTCATCAGCAGGTAACCCCAGACGCTCGACGTACATTTCTTCCAGTTTTTCCTGTGCCTGGACAAATCCCTGGTTGGCCGACAGGCGATACCATTCCAATGCTGCGCCGTTATCGATATCTGTGCCCCGACCGGTCGAGTACATCACCCCAACATCATGCTGTGCGCTGGGCAGACCCTGCTCTGCCGCTTTCCTGTACCACTTCATTGCCTCAATGTAGTCCTGTCCCACGCCAATGCCGTCGTGAAACATGAAGCCGATATTTGCCTGCGCCTCTGCGCTGCCCTGTAGCGCCGCCTTGCGCGACCATTTCATAGCTTCCCAGTAATCCTTGTTAAAATACTGGCCCGACAGGTACATGCCAGCAATCTTGACCTGTGCGGCGGCATTGCCAAGTTCGGCCGCTGACAGGTACAGCTCCATCGCCCTGTCCTGGTCTTCTTCCACGCCTAGTCCTTTTTCATACATTACAGCCAGCAGCTGTTGTGCCCTGGCATTATCCGCCTCCGCCATGGGTGTTAGCTTTTCCAGTGCCAGCACATAATCACCTGTATCAAATACCTGCTGGGCGACATCGGTGTCTGACTGGCCACAGGCAGTCAGCAACACGAAAAGACAAATGCCGGGAAGACTTCTCAAACTGAAAACTTCTTACACAAAAGGAAAAGCAGTATACCTCAATGAATTATCTGTATAGCGGCAAAAGGTAGTGAATCTTTTCTAGAAATTACTTTAATTAATACTATATTAAATATATAAAACAATAGTTTATATAATTTTCTTAAGTATTTTTTTAGTATGCCGTTAACGTCTAAAAGCTATTTATTTTTCAGTTCATGAATTACAGGCAACGAGAACAACGACACGCTATCCAGGAGGAAGTCTTTGACGCGGATAGTGGTAACAAAATTGGTTACACCCTGAACATCAGTGCGTATGGCATGTTGATGATCGGCAGGCAAGCCTACGCAGAAGGCGAGATGCTACGCGTGCGAGTGACCATGTCGCTGGAACAGAATGAACGGGTGTCCATGAACATGCTGGCGGAATGCCGCTGGTCCAGTCATATCGCCAATAGCCCCTGGCACCAGACGGGTTTCCATTTCAGTCAACCAGGTCCTGCTTATGTTGCCTACACAAACACCTTGTTTAACGCCATCCAGTAAACCGCGAGGTCCAATAACTACCTGAATAACTTCATGAATTGCATGTCTGGCTGGGCTATACTCGCTCTTCTTACTAAATACCTTTTTCTGCAAACCGCGTTTGGTTTGTATTAACTGCAGGCAATATAGCATCACCCAGTGGCCACAATCGAAGTAAACCAACTCGCATGTTCCCGTCGCGACAACATCCTGTTTGAGGATGTCAGTTTCAGCGTAACCGATGGTGAACTGCTACAAATTGACGGGATCAATGGCAGCGGCAAAAGCACCATGCTGCGTATCATCGCCGGCCTCACTGAGCCGAATGAAGGCCAGGTGCTGTGGAATGAGCAACCGATTCTTGAATGTCGTTACCAGTACCAGCAACTAATGACCTACCTGGGACATACCAATGGCGTCAAGGAGGCGCTCAGCGTCGCAGAAAACCTTGATGTCATCCATGCGTTGTCCGGGCAAGAGCAGGTACTAAATTATGATGCAGTATTATCACAAATCGGTTTGCCCGGCATGCACGATGTCAAACTGGTCAAGATGTCTGCAGGACAGAAACGACGTATGGGTCTGTCACGTTTGTTGATCAACCAGTCACCACTCTGGTTACTGGACGAACCCTTCACGTCACTTGATGTAGACGGTAAAAGCATCATCGAGGGACTGATCGTTCAGCACTGCCAACAAGGTGGCATCGTGATATTCGCGACCCACCAGGAGATGGATATCGAGGGTCATACCGTAAGACACATTCACCTTGGAAAAACGAATGGCTAACGGTACACATACCTTTATAACGATCGTACGCCGCGACCTGCTTATCGCGTTTCGCAACCGCTACGAGTTGGTCAATCCACTCATGTTCTTTATCATGGTGATTGTCCTGTTCCCATTGGCCATTGGCTCTGACAAGGCGATGCTGCAACCGCTAACCGCGGCTATGATCTGGGTCACGGCATTACTGGCTTCAACGCTGTCATTGGAAACGATTTTCCGTTCCGACTTTGAAGACGGCTCTATTGAACAATTTACGCTGGCAAATTATCCGCTGGTCGGCCTGGTCATGGCAAAAATACTCGCACACTGGCTCATCACCGGTTTGCCACTGATCATTGTTGCGTTGCTGGTGGGCGTGTTCCTGTCAATAAGTGATGCAGCCCTGCTTTGCCTGTTACTCACATTGTTGCTCGGCACGCCTATTTTGAGCCTGATTGGTGCAATAGGCGTAGCATTAACAATCGGGCTCAGGGGTGGTATGTTACTGAGTCTGCTCATCCTGCCGTTGTACATGCCAGTATTGATTTTCGCCATGTTAGCCATGAACAATGCCAGTGAAGGCTTGTCCATTGCAGCAGAGCTTTATTTTCTTAGCGGCATACTGGTGTTGGCATTAACACTGGCGCCCATTGCTACCGCGGCTGCATTGAGAATTAGATTAAGTTGAATATCAAGAAACAATTTCACCTGTTTGGCTCGCCCAAATACTTTTACGAGTTTTCGCAAAAGTACAGCAGCTGGATCATGTGGTTTGCCCTGCTCTGTTTTGTTACCGGTCTTTATGGTGGACTAATCATGGCCCCGGCAGATTATCAACAGGGTGACAGCTTTCGTATTATGTATATACACGTACCGTCAGCGTGGATGTCACTTTTCGTGTACATGGTGATCGCGGTGAATAGTGCCATCGTGCTCATCTGGCGAGTAAAGATTTCAGAGATCATTGCGCGCAGTAGCGCGGCGCTGGGCGCCTCGTTTACGTTCCTTGCGCTAGCCACTGGCGCTATCTGGGGTAAACCCATGTGGGGTACATGGTGGGTATGGGACGCGCGGCTAACATCAGAACTCATCCTGCTATTTCTCTACCTGGGATACATTGCATTGCAGTCTGCTTTCGAGGATCGTCGCGTTGCGGCTCGGGCCGGTGCTATCCTGGCACTGGTAGGCGTGGTCAATATCCCTATCATAAAATATTCAGTTGAATGGTGGAGCACATTGCATCAGCCCGCCACGATAAGCAAAATGGGGGCACCGTCGATTCATATTGAGATGTTGATTCCGCTACTGATCATGATGACAGCCTTCATGTGTTATTTTTTCTCCGTGCTGCTGGTGCGATGTCGTAGTGAAATACTGGAATACGAGAAAAACACGACCTGGGTTAAGGATGTGTTGGCGACCAGGGAAAATATGGCATGAGTGATTTTCTTAACATGGGTGGCTACGGCAGTTATGTCTGGTCTGCATATGGCATTTGGCTGGTTGTCATGTTAATTAACTATGTCCAGCCCCGTTGGCGTGAAAAAAGGGTCCTGGGCGAACTCGTCAGGCGCCTGAAACTCAAACAACAACAGACATGAATAAGTTAAGAAAAAAACGACTGGCAACCGTGGGCGTTATTATAATGGGTATGGGCATCGCTGCAGCCCTCATACTGACCGCATTTGAAAAAAACCTGATGTATTTTTACAGCCCCACCCAGATAGCGAGTGGAGAAGCACCCCAGGCACGCGCGTTTCGTGTTGGCGGCCTGGTTGAACAAGACAGTGTTAGCCGTGATCCGGATAGCCTGCAAGTCACTTTCAAACTGACAGACACAAAGGAAACCGTCACCGTGAGTTATGATGGCATTCTGCCGGACCTGTTTCGAGAAGGACAAGGTATCGTTGCCAATGGCAAACTGGATGGCAAGGGCGTGTTCCAGGCAAGCGAGGTTCTGGCCAAACACGATGAAAATTACATGCCGCCAGAAGTTGTCGAGGCATTGGCTACGGCGGGTGTAGAAATGGACATGCCACACGAGTATTCAACCACACCATGATTCCTGAGTTAGGACAATTTACCCTGATACTGGCACTGGCGCTGGCCATTGTGCAGACCGTATTGCCTTTGGCAGGTGCGCAGTTTGGCAATTATAGCTGGATGGCGCTGGCCAGGCCCACGGCGCGATTACAATTTGTCTTTCTTGCGATCGCTTTTGGCCTGTTGACATGGTCGTTTATCAACCACGACTTTTCCGTCGCCTACGTCGCCAACAACTCCAACACGCTATTACCGGTGATGTATCGTATCTCGGCCGTCTGGGGTGCGCATGAAGGTTCACTGTTATTGTGGGCACTAATACTAAGCGGCTGGACCATGGCCGTCTCTATTTTTAGCCAGCGCCTGCCGCTGCACTTTATCGCCCGCGTGATCGCTGTCATGGGTTCCGTCAGTATCGGCTTCCTGTTGTTTATGCTGTTAACGTCTAACCCGTTCGAACGCATGCTTCCGGTTCCACTGGACGGCGGTGACCTGAACCCGCTGTTACAGGATCCAGGGCTGATTATCCATCCGCCGATGTTGTACATGGGCTATGTCGGTTTTTCTGTTGCATTTGGTTTTGCCATTGCCGCCTTGCTTGGTGGTAATCTCGATTCCGCGTGGGCGCGTTGGTCTCGTCCGTGGACAATCATGGCCTGGGTATTCCTTACAATAGGTATCGCCCTGGGTAGCTGGTGGGCCTATTACGAGCTTGGCTGGGGCGGCTGGTGGTTCTGGGATCCGGTAGAAAATGCCTCGTTTATGCCATGGCTGATTGGTACGGCACTCATCCATTCACTGGCCGCGACTGAAAAACGCGATGTGTTTAAAAACTGGACCGTGTTGTTAGCCATCTGCGCATTTGCATTAAGTTTACTGGGCACGTTCCTTGTTCGTTCCGGCGTACTGACATCCGTACACGCGTTTGCTACAGACCCGACTCGCGGTGTGTTTATCCTTGCCTTGCTGGGTGTTTATGTTGGTGGCTCTTTGACACTTTATGCATGGCGGGCGCCAGGTACCTTGAAGGGCGGTAGCTTTAACCTGTTTTCACGTGAGACGTTTCTGTTATTTAACAGCGTGTTCATGGTGGTCGCCATGTTAACCATCCTGCTGGGTACGCTGTACCCGCTGGTCATGGAGGCACTGGATATGGGCAAGCTGTCGGTGGGTGCACCCTACTTCAATGCCGTGTTTATCCCGTTGATGGTCCCGGTTATCGTCTTTATTGGTATTGGCGCCATCGTTCGCTGGCGCAGTGATCACTGGCAACGTATATCAAAATCTTTATTGCTGTTACTCGCCATCAGCGTCGTCACCGGCGTGCTGACAGGTGCCCTGTTACTGGAATCGGATGTCTTTATCAGTATTCTTGGTTTAACGGCTGCCTTCTGGATTATCGCCAGCAGTCTTTCAACCGTACGCGAACGGCTCAAGCATCGAAAGAACAAGTGGTTCGCACTGACCACCATTCCGCGCAATTTTTATGGTATGACGTTGGCACATATTGGTTTTGCGGTCACGATCATTGGCATCACGATTACAAGCACCCACAGTATGGATGTACATGAGCGCATGGTCCCCGGCGATAATGTCAGCTTTGCCGGCTACGATTTCACACTTGAAACGTTACGTACGGTACCCGGGCCTAACTACAAGGCAACCGAGGCCGTGGTGAAGGTCAACCGCAACGGTAAGCCGGTCAGTACGCTGCGCACGCAGAAACGCATTTACACCGTACGTAACATGCCCATGACTGAAGCGGGCATCGATGGTGGGCTGACCCGCGATATTTATGTTTCCCTGGGTGAACCACTGGAAGACAACAGCTGGAGTATACGCCTGTATCACAAGCCATTTGTTCGCTGGATATGGTTAGGTGCCATATTTATGGCAATTGGCGGCATCCTCGCAGCTACTGATCGTCGTTACCGTCTGCGTGTAAGGAAACAAGCCACCAGCTCAGTTGCGGATGCTGGCGCAACCATAAACAAATAAGCAACAATGTTGCGCTACAGTGTCCCCCTGTTATTTTTTGTCGGCCTTGTCGTGCTGTTTATCTTTGGCCTGCAAAATGATCCCAGCAAAGTGCCTTCACCCTTAATCGATAAACCGGCACCGGCCTTTTCGCTTGTCAGCCTGCATAATGAAAACGAACTGATTACGCAGGATACATTCAAGGGCGAAGTCACGCTGGTGAACGTCTGGGCCTCATGGTGCGCAGCCTGCCGTGTTGAACACCCGTTACTGGTCAGGGTGGCTAACGATGAACAACTGGCAATTTACGGTTTGAACTACAAGGACAAACGCGTCAATGCCATGCGCTGGTTACAGCAGTTGGGTAATCCCTATATTGACAGTGCCTTTGATCAAAAAGGTGACGTCGGTATCGATTACGGCGTCTATGGCGTGCCGGAAACGTTTCTGATCGATAAGCAAGGCATAATACGTTACAAGCATATTGGTCCGATTGACCAGGAAGATATGGATGAAACCATACTGCCCATGGTCAGGCAGCTGGAAAACGCATCATGAAACTACTGTTAGCATTCATACTGTGTCTTTTCCTGTTCCCGGCTTCTGCTGCAGATGAACCGGTACGGTTTGATGATGCGGCCAAGGACGGTCTGTATGATTCCCTGCTTGAAGAGATCCGTTGCCTGGTTTGTCAGAACCAGTCGCTCGCGGATTCCAATGCCGAACTTGCACAAGACCTGCGCCGCGAGATCGTAGACATGATCGACAATGACAAAAGCGAAGGAGACATCAAGGCATTCCTGGTTGAACGTTACGGCGATTTTGTTTTGTATCGACCGCCACTTCAGGAAAACACCTGGATACTTTGGGCGGGACCGTTTGTATTCCTCTTAATAGGCATTGTTGTTGCCGTGATTACAATCCGACGCCAGGGCACGCGCCCTACTGACGACAGTAACGAATCAGTGCTATGACCCTATTCTTTGGCAGCGCACTGGTCTTGGTACTGATAACACTGTTTATCTGTATCCGCGCGATCATGTTTTATAAACGGCCTGCCGAGGATAACGCCGCAGAAATGCGCAAGGCGCTGCTGTTGCAGAAACTGGACGAACTGGACAACGATCTCGCTAACGGCACGATCACCGAGCAGGAAGCAGAAAACACCCGTGCGGAATTACAACGGGCACTGGCATCTTCAGAACCAGCCTCCGAACAAACGCGACAAACCGGTCTCCAGTTTAAACAACAAACGTCGATTGGCCTGATCGTTTTTATCCCGGTCTTCGTGTTGCTGCTCTATTCCTACCTCGGCAGGCCCGATCTGATAGGCGGCATTCCAGAAGATGTGGCACAACAACAACAACCTGTTACACCTGAACAGGTTGAAAAAATGGTGGCCGGACTGGAACAACGACTACAGGAAAACCCGGAAGACCTTGAAGGCTGGGAAATGCTGTTCCGTTCTTACATGGTGCTGCAGCGCTATGACAAGGCATTACAAGTGGCCGAGAAACTGTACGAGCTTGTCGGTGAAACACCGGAAACACTTTTACGCTATGTGGATGCACTGGCGATGGCCAACGGCGAGCGCCTCACAGGCAAACCGACAGAATACATCAACCGTATCCTTGAAATTGAGCCTGACAATGCCAGTGCCCTCTGGCTCGCAGGCATGTCAGCCAATGAACGCGGTGAACCCATGCAGGCACTGGAATACTGGGAAAAACTGCTGCCTAGAATCGAGGACGGCAGCGAACCAAAACAACAGTTAATGCAAATGATTGCGGCAACGCGAACAGAGCTCGGTTTGTCTACGGGTGACTCGGTCGATCCCGATAGCGTCGCTATCAAGGTGAATGTCTATCTTGCCCCTGACCTGTCTGAAACTATCAACGACAACGCGATGCTTTTTGTTTATGCGCGTTCAGAAGATGGCAACTCGATGCCGATAGCGGTCGTCAGGGAACCCGTTGCCGATTTTCCCGTTCAGGTAACGCTCAACAATACAAACATCATGATACCAACCAGGAAGCTGGCAGATTTTGCAAGTGTCCAGTTAATTGCACGCGTGTCCAACAGCGGCCAGGCCAAACCTGAAAACGGTGACCTCATTGGCGCCGTATCTAACATATCACCGTTAACGGTGAGTCCAATCGACCTGGTCATACGTGAAAAAATAAAGCTGTAACGTAACAACTCTATGTGCACTTGAAAGGCTGCAACGTGCGCTAATGAACAGTTGCCATGCCTATCGTGATTAACGATAATCACACGCACTTTTTCCATCACTTTTGATGCATTTCTATGGCGCAATACGTATACACAATGAATGGCGTGAACAAGATTGTTCCCCCTAAACGCCAAATCCTCAAAGATATCTACCTGTCATTTTTTCCCGGCGCCAAGATTGGTGTACTGGGTTTAAACGGTGCGGGTAAATCCACGCTGCTGAAAATCATGGCAGGCATTGATACTGATATTATCGGTGAGGCACGACCAATGCCGGACATCAAGGTAGGTTACCTGCCGCAGGAACCACAACTCGACAGTAACAAGGATGTGCGCGGCAATGTAGAAGATGGTTTGCGTGAACCACTTGATGCATTGGCCGGGTTAAACGAGGTGTATGCCGCCTACGCGGAAGAAGGCGCAGATTTTGATGAATTAGCAAAAAAGCAGGAAAAGCTGGAAAGCATCGTCCAGGCCTGGGATGCAGAAAACCTGGAAAACACGCTTGAACGCGCGGCCGATGCGCTAAGACTGCCGCCGTGGGATGCTGCTATTGATACACTTTCGGGCGGTGAAAAACGCCGCGTCGCTTTATGTCGTTTATTACTGTCCAGGCCGGACATGTTGTTACTTGACGAACCAACCAACCACCTTGATGCCGAGTCCGTTTACTGGCTTGAACGCTTTCTTGCCGACTTTAACGGCACCGTCGTTGCCGTAACCCACGATCGTTATTTCCTCGATAACGTCGCTGGCTGGATACTGGAACTCGATCGTGGTGAAGGCATTCCGTTCGAGGGCAACTACTCACAGTGGCTGGAAAACAAGGAACAACGCCTTGAACAGGAAGAGCGTGCTGAAACAGCAAGGCAAAAAGCCATCAAGCAGGAACTGGAATGGGTGCGTACCGCACCCAAAGGCAGGCATGCCAAGAACAAGGCCCGTCTCGCCCGTTTCGAGGAAATGAACTCGCAGGAATTCCAGAAGCGCAGTGAAACCAACGAGATCTATATCCCGCCTGGACCAAGACTGGGTGATGCCGTTATCGAGTTTAACGGTGTCAGCAAGAAGTACGGTGACCATATCCTGTATGAAGATCTTGATTTCATTATCCCCAGGGGTGCCGTCGTCGGCATTATCGGTGGTAACGGTGCCGGTAAGTCCACGTTATTCAGGATGATTGCCGGATATGAAACACCTGATAACGGTGAAATAAAAAAAGGTGATACGGTTGAAGTGGCATTTGTTGAACAAAGTCGTGAAAACCTGGATGACAAGAAAACCGTCTGGGAAGCCGTATCAGATGGCCTGGATAACATTACCATTGGCAATTACGAGTTAAACTCCCGCGCCTACGTTGGTCGCTTTAATTTTAAAGGCACGGACCAACAGAAACACGTTGGCGACCTGTCAGGTGGTGAGCGTGGACGTTTGCATCTTGCCAATACCCTTAAACAAGGTGGCAACCTGTTGCTACTGGATGAACCATCCAACGATCTTGATGTAGAAACACTGCGAGCACTGGAAGAAGCCATCCTCGCTTTTCCAGGCTCTGCCATGGTGATATCACATGACCGCTGGTTTCTTGATCGCATCGCCACACACATCCTTGCCTTCGAGGATGATGGTGAGGTCGTTTTTATTGAGGGTGACTTCAGCGAATACCATGCCGATTTTCAAAAACGTAAGGGTAATGACGCGCAACCAAAACGCATGCGTTATCGGCGTCTGAAAAATTGATACGCCATTGCTGTTAATGGCCAGTAAAAGTATCAAGACATTCAACTTTCAACCCGGCACACTCATCGCCGGTAAATACGTTATCGAGCAGCTACTCGGTATTGGCTGGGAGGCAGAAGTATACCTCGTACATGAAAAGCGTACCGGCATTGAACGCACGGCAAAGTTTTTCTTCCCGCAACGAAACCCGAAAGATCGCGCTGTCCGTTTTTATGCACGTAAACTACACAAACTAAGAAAGTGTCCGATAGTGATTCAGTATTCAACCCAGGACACGATCAAGTTTGAAAACCGCACGATTTCTTTCCTGGTGTCAGAATATGTTGAGGGCGAATTACTGACCACGCATTTGAAGAAACAACGTGGCAACAGACTGCATCCCTTCCAGGCATTGCATCTGTTGCACGCGCTGGCTGCCGGCATCGAAAGTATCCATACAGTGGGGGAATACCACGGCGATCTCCACCCGGACAATATCATCGTGCAGCAGGTCGGGCTGGAATACAGCCTGAAGATTATTGACATGTTCCAATGGAAAGACAGCAAACGTGCCAACATACATTCAGATGTTATGGATTTAATCCGAATCTTCTACGATTCTCTTGGCGGACAGAAACACTACGCCCGGCAACCACAGGAAGTAAAAGATATCTGTTGCGGACTCAAACATTCACTGGCACTGAAAAAATTCAACAGCGCGGGTAAACTGAGGCAACATGTAGAAAAATTACACTGGTCCTGAGATGACTGATAATAATGTAAAGCCTGTCATGGTTGTTGAAGGGCTGGCCGATGAAGCCTCCCCCATGGAAATGCCGCACGGTGAGGTGGTTTACTTCTCTACCCGCTCCCCGTTAAAAGAAACACCGAATGAAGATGCCCTGGGTGTGATCCCCGTTGCAGATGATGCAACGGTACTGGTCGTTGCCGACGGTATGGGGGGCATGCCAGCCGGTGAACAGGCCGCGCGGATCATCGTTGAAACCATGACGGATACGCTGACACAAAAACCGGAAAACCAGTTACTGCGTGACGCCATCATCAGCGGCATCGATCAATCCAGCCAAAACATCAAGGATCTCCGCAATGGCGCCGGCGCCACGGTGTCAATCGTGGAAATCAGCGGCAACCAGCTACGTTCATACCACGCCGGCGATTCATTAGTCCTGTTGACCAGCAGTCATGGCAACATCAAGTACCTGTCGATGGCGCATTCACCGATTGGATATGCACTTGAGTGCGGCGCCATCGAGCAGGGAACCGCCATGATGCATGATGAACGTAACCTGATATCAAACTATGTTGGCATGCAGGAAATGTTTATTCATATTGGACCCGTGATCGAAATGGCGCCGCAGGACACGGTCATCGTTTCCAGCGACGCGCTATCAGATAACCTTTATGAGCAGGAAATCAGTGAATTTATTCGCAAGGGGCCACTACTGGATAGCGTGAACGAAATGATAGAAGTCTGTAGTGACAACATGATGAATATCATGCCCGATCGACGTTGCCATCCGGATGATTTCAGTTTTATCTGTTTCCGGGTAAACAGCTAGCGTTGCAGTGTGTTGGCACAAAAAGTGGAAAGCAAGTAGACTTGCGGCGACATAAGAAAACCCCCGTTGCAACGTCTCGCGGGGGTTTGTGCCACTGATGGTGGCATATCCTATAGGCTTATCGCCTTGTTTTTAAGTATAGTACATTGCACTCGGTTTGCAGGACGTACAATTAGGTACTTGGCAAGCTTATATAAGCACGGACTCAACTGGTCATAATAAGTGACTGAATGACAGATAAATTTGGCCATGTGCTGGTAACCGTTTTTTGCTTGATAAAATTTTTATATCTTTAACAGAATAACAATAGAAATACTCGACCGGGAAAGATGAACCATTTTCGTCACTTGTTGCGCAATCACAGGCTAACGTTACTGCTCGTTACTGCGGTGCTGTTGCGCTCACTGGTCGCGTCTGGCTACATGCTCGACACGGCACCGGCAGAGGGCGGCATTGTTTCAGTCAAGCTTTGTAACGGCCCTGCAGGTATTGCAGCGATGTCCGCTGATGATCCGCACCGGCATCATCATGCAGCAGAACATCATGAGCATTCACCGCAGCATGATCTGAATGAAGACGGCCACTTCTTTAGTGCGTGTAGTTTCTGGTCGGCCAGTAGCCAACTATTACTGGTATCACTTTCTTTCGATCATCTTTTTAATAACGCAAGTCATACAGATAACACCAGCGCGGCAACGACTGTTGCCCTGTACGCACACGCCAGGACAAACCTGGCCCGTGCACCACCCGCCCTCTCCTGATACATACCAGTTTTTTTAATTACTTGTCGTTCACTGTTGTGAAGGACAAGTCTTGTGTCTATGTAAATGGAGCAGTAATCAATGAATGTATTTAGAAAAGGTAACGTAACGATCACGTTAGCGTTACTGGTTTTATCCACGCACAGTCTTGCCGATGCCGGACACGGCGGCTTTGATGTTAACAGCAATGGCATTCATCCAGTCATGGCAGACGGCCATGCACCTATTGGTGTTATGGGCGATCACATGCATAAGAAAGGCGAATTTATGTTGTCGTATCGCTACATGTATATGGAAATGGAAGGTAACCGTATCGGTACCAATAGCGTGTCACCGGAAACGATCGCCACAACCATACCAAACCGTTTCTTTGGTAATCCTATGCAACCACCCACGCTACGAGTAGTACCGACAAGCATGGATATGGAAATGCACATGCTGGGCGCGATGTATGCCCCCAGTGACTGGTTAACGCTGATGGTCATGGCGATGTACCATGAAAAAACGATGGACCACATCACCTTTGCCGGTGGGATGGGGACCACGAGACTCGGTACGTTTACCACGCGCGTCGACGGTATTGGCGATACCCGCGTATCCGGTATGATTCGTTTGTATGATGATAATGTTCACCATGTGCATCTGAATGCCGGTGTCAGCCTGCCGACTGGCAGCACCGAGGAAACCGACGACGTACTCACGCCAATGGGTATGCGACCTACGTTGCGTCTGCCCTATCCCATGCAGCTTGGTTCCGGAACGTATGATTTATTACCCGGTATTACCTATACCGGCAAGATGGATCGTTTCGGCTGGGGTGCGCAATACATGGGGACAATACGTACCGGTAGCGATAACGGTTACACGCTGGGCGACCAGCATGAACTCAATGGCTGGTTCAGCTATCGCTGGCGGCCCTGGATCAGTAACTCGGTGCGCTTGTCCTACATGACGCTGGATACTATCGATGGCACGGATCCAAACATCATGGCGCCAGTGCAAACGGCCGATCCGGATAACCAGGGTGGCGATATCGTCACCCTGTACCTGGGTATAAATGTTGCCGGACAGGAAGGCTGGGTTCGTGGTCACAGGCTTGCGTTAGAGGCGGGTATTCCGTTACGCCGCGACCTGAATGGTCCACAGTTGGAAACAGACCTGACGCTGACCGGAGGATGGCAATACTCGTTCTAACCTGTAGCCATGTAACTCGACATGGCGGCCCGACTTCTGTCGGGCCGTGCATTGTCACGCAAACGTCATGTTTTTACAGTAAGCTTGCGCAAAACTAAAAGCGTGCTGTACTGACATGCGTATACTCATGGTCTCGGATGTCTATTTTCCGAGAATCAACGGTGTTTCCACATCGATAAAGACCTTTCGCAGAGAACTTGCCGAACTCGGTCACGACATCACCCTCATCGCGCCGGAATATCCTGAAGACCATGCCGATGATGGAAAACTCATTCGCATACCATCGCGTTTCCTGTTCATCGATCCGGAAGATCGTATGATGCGCAGACAACCGATACGCGCGCAGTTATCACACCTGGCAGCGCAGGATTTCGATATCCTGCATGTACAAACACCGTTTGTCGCGCACTATGTCGGGCTGGAATTATCCCGTGCACTGAATATTCCACGCGTCGTGACCTATCACACCCACTTTGAAGAATACCTCTATCATTACCTGCCTTACCTGCCCCGATCATTAATGCGCTTTGCAGCAAGATGGTTTAACCGGCAACAGTGTAACGACATGGATGCGATCATTGTGCCCTCTACAGCCATGCTTGATATCCTGCGCCAGTACGGCATCAATAAACCGATAGAAATTATTGCAACCGGTCTTGAGGACCATTTTTTTAAACAGGGTAATGGTCAACGCTTTCGGCAAAAACACGGTATCGCCGATGATCGGCCAGCACTGGTGCATATTGGACGACTGGCCCATGAAAAAAACATCGATTTTTTATTGCACATGCTGGTTGAGGTGCGAAAGCACGTCCCTGACATCCTGTTAATTATCGCGGGAGAAGGCCCGGCCCTGCCACACTTGCAAAAACTGGTTGCTGAGCTCAACCTGCAACAAAACGTCAAGTTTGTTGGTTACCTGGATCGTGAAACTGAACTACTGGATTGCTACCGCGCCGGCCAGGCCTTTGTATTTGCATCGCGTACGGAAACACAGGGACTGGTATTACTGGAAGCCATGGCCCAGGGCACACCGGTCGTTTCAACATCCATACTCGGTACCCGCGACATCCTTGATAATGCCAGCGGGGCACTGGTAGCCGACGAACAGACGCATGATTTCAGCCAGAAGGTATTGTCGATTCTGAACAATCAGGAAACACAACAGCAGCTTGGCTGCGACGCGAAAGACTACGCGGCCACATGGTCATCACGCGCCTTTGCCCAAAAAAAGCAGGTCTTCTACGAAAAAACCATTCAGCAACGCGCATAGATCGGCTTAAATATCCCCCATGCAACTATTGGCCATGGATATTGGCGGTACGTACAGCCGCATCGCGCATTGCGAAATCGCCAACCGGGACACGTTCCAGGTCCTGCAGCAGTGCGAACTCGCCACTGCAAACCTGCGGGACTTTACCAACTTGCTGGCGCTGATTGAACAACAGCCTGGCTTCCACGCACCTGCACGTTACGATGCCGTCTGTATTGCCATCGCCGGGCCGGTCGCCGACAAGCGGGCCTTCCCTCCCAACATTAACTGGACGCTGGACCTGTCTGCACACCCCACGCTTGCCACGACATTCCTGTTGAATGATTTCGCCGCGCAGGGATATGCGATTGCAAAAGTGAAAGAAGAATTAGTCCATGTACGCGAAGGCAAACCTGGCTCAGAAGCGGTTGCCGTTGTCGGTGCAGGCACCGGTCTCGGTCATTGCCTGCTGATACCGGCAGTAACAGGTGCTAACGTCATTCCCTCCGAGGCCGGCCAGGCGGGTTTTTCATTCAGCGCCGATGAGCAGGACCTGCAGGCGTATTTCCATTCACACTGGCAACAACCAATGATCACAAACGATCACGTCGTTAGCGGACCTGGCCTGGAGGTATTACACACGTATCTAACCGGTGAAAAAACAGCAGCGGCGAGTATTTTTGAACAGCAGGCAAAGAATAAACCAACACTGACGTTTTTTTCCCGCCTGTACGCGCGTGCTTGCCGGCACTACGTGTTGGCAACCATGGCCACTGGCGGCCTGGTGATTACCGGTGGACTCGCGGCTCGGCATCCCGGTTTGGTTAAGGCGGCCGCTTTTCTGGAAGAATTTGACAACATGGACACGCACCGGCATTTACTGGCCTCCATCCCCATTTCATTAAATTCTCGCCAGGATATGGGCCTGACAGGAGCGATTTTATACGCTGGTAAAGAACTATTTTCCTAGTATAATCAAGCAGATAAAAAATACTGTCGGTTATTCTCTGCATAGTCAGCCATTCTTGCTGCAATGCACAAATATCGCTATACTCTGCGCAACTACAACTAACTATATAACTTTGAAGGGAAAATTATGAACTTGAATGAGATGAATGATTTGTTTGGCAAGGTACATGAAAGTAACCATGCCATGACAAAGGACTTTATTCATTCCAGCCTGGATACGATGCAACAACTCCATCCACAGGTGTTCAATGATGGATTTGTAGAACGCTGGAAAACCTACCTGGAACAACACACCTTTTGCCTGACAGGTAATTTCAATTTCATCAATGACATGTTTCGCCTGATTAACTACACCACCATGCGCAGTTTTGGCCTCGAGCCGGAACCCGTTGTCACACCCGAACGTTCCGATCGACGTTTCTTCGATGAAAGCTGGAACGAACACACGGTGTTCGATCACATCAAGCAGTTTTATTTGCTCGTTTCCAAGTATTTACAGCATTCATCGACATGCAATTCCCATCTCGATGATAAGATCCAGAGCCAGTTCGAGTTTTACACCAAGCAATGGCTGGACGCATTGTCACCTGCGAACTTTGCTGCCACTAATCCCATGGTGCTACAGGAAACGCTGGAAAAGAAAGGCGTTAACCTGCTGGAAGGCGCACGTGCATTGATTGAAGATTTTGCGCGCGGCAAGGGACAAAAACTCATGACCCGCATGACTGACTTCGAATCGTTCGAGGTTGGAGAAAACATTGCCACGACACCCGGCAAAGTGGTTTACCAGAATGAATTAATGCAGCTCATCCAGTATGCACCGACCACGAGAACCGTGTTTGAAACGCCACTGTTGATCGTGCCACCCTGGATTAACAAGTTTTATATCCTCGACTTACGCAAGGAAAACAGTTTCATCCAGTGGGCCCTGGATCAGGGACACACCGTGTTCGTGATTTCGTGGGTGAACCCGGATGAAAATTATGCCGACACCGAGTTCGAGGATTACATGCTCAAGGGCATATTGACCGCGGCCGAGCAGATCAAAAAAGAGACCGGCGTCAGCAAGGTCAACACGATTGGTTATTGCATTGGCGGCACGCTCATGGCGGCGACCAATGCCTACCTGGCGAAAAAGCGTAAGCGCCTGATTAATACCACGACCTACTTCACCACGATGATCGATTTTGATGAACCGGGTGACCTGGGTGTGTTTATAGATGACATGCAGTTGAACAAACTGGACCAGGACATGGCCAAAGACGGCTACCTGGATGGTTCGACCATGGCATCGGTCTTTAACATGTTACGCGCCAATGATTTAATCTGGCCGTTCTTTATCAATAACTATTTGCTTGGCAAGGAGCCAACCGCGTTCGACCTGCTCTACTGGAACTCGGATTCCACGCGCCTGCCAGCAAAGACGCATAGCTACTACTTGCGTAACTGCTACCTGAAGAACCTGTTAAAAGAACCCGATGCACTGGAGTTTGATGGCACGCCGTTGGATATCAGCAAGATCAAAACACCAACGTATTTCATCTCCACGCGTGAAGACCATATCACCCCGTGGAAGTCGACCTATGGCGGCGCCAGGCTATTGTCAGGCCCCGTGCGTTTTGTACTCGGCGGTTCCGGACACATCGCCGGTGTCATTAACCCGCCAGTCAAGAACAAGTACGGCTTCTGGACCAACGGCAAGCTGGACGACGATCCGGACAAGTGGCTGGACAATGCCAGCTACCAGGAAGGTTCATGGTGGCCGGACTGGCAAAAATGGATTAGCAAGCACTCCGGCAAGAAAGTACCGGCAAGAAAACCGGGCACAAACCTGAAACCACTGGAAGATGCACCGGGCAGTTACGTCAAACACCGCATCGTCCCGGATTAATCCAGAAGCAATGCAAACCCTCCCTGTAGTGGCAACGCTACGGGGATTTTTTTATCCTATTAATAAAAACGTCATAAATAATCTTTATAAGGAGCAGTATTATGAGTTCAGCAACCGCACGCCACATTCTTGTTAATTCCGAAGAAGAATGCCTGTCACTGAAACAGCAAATTGAGGACGGCGCTGATTTTGCCGAAATTGCAAAAGAGCATTCAACCTGTCCGTCAGGCAGGAAAGGTGGCGATCTTGGTACATTTGGTCCCGGACAAATGGTCAAGGAATTCGACGAGGTTGTGTTCAGTGGAGAAACCAACACAGTGCTGGGACCTGTTAAAACACAGTTCGGTTATCACCTGCTGGAAGTCACCAGCCGCGAGGACTGAGCGCAACACACGCCTTTGAAAGACACGCTGATAGTTCTTGATTTTGATGGTTTACTCATCGACTCCTACAAGTTGCTAAAAGACACCTTTTCGCAACTTGGTCTGGACGTAGGAGAAGAAGATCGTTTTAAAAATCGACGCAAGTTTTTAAAGTACATTGGCGGTGGCAGGGAAATCGTCAATAACCTGGTCAAAATTTCACTGCCAAAGAACCGGGTTATTCGTGACACGTTGACACAAAATTACATGGAACACGGCAAGGTGTTCCCGGAATTTACCGATGTTATCAACGAGGCGATCGACAGCCCCGCTATTCACATTGGCATTATCAGTCGCAACTTCACCAGCCATCCCGGCCTGACTATCAGACAGGTGCTGCGTAACAGCCGCATCAACGAGGCGGCCATGGATTTCATCATCCCGGTGTCGGTTGGTGCAAAAAAGATCAGTGTGCTGGAAGGTATGCGCGGAAACAGTTACAAGCACTGTATTTTTGCCGCGGATGAAATCGGCGACTACCGTGCAGCAGTTGAGACCGGTTACGATAAGATATTGATGGCCAGCTACGGTTTCGATCACCGCGACCGGCTGATCGAGAAAGGCGAGATACCGGAAAAGATGATTTTTGAGAGCCCGGCAAAGCTCGCGAAAAAATTGAATAAACTGTTGCTGAAGTTGGACCTGCTTATCTAGTTTTCATTCGCTGGCGCAATTCGGTAAAGCTTGCCGTTTTGCTCATCGGTTATGACATAGATACTGCCATCCGGCCCCTGCTTCACATCACGGATACGACCCAGCTCATAATCAAAAATACGCTCCTCGTGCACCACCTTGTTGCCATCAAATTCAAGCCTGGCCAGTTGTCCAAATTTTAACGAGCCGACAAACGCGTTACCCTGCCATGCCGGGAAGGCATCGCCGCTGTAAAACAACAGGCCGGACGTGGCAATAGACGGCACCCAGTAATGGACAGGCTGCGCCATGCCCTGCTTTTCCGTGCCTTCTCCTATCTTCGTGCCAATCACGTAATTGACGCCGTAGGTAATGACCGGCCAACCGTAATTGGTGCCGGCCACCATACGGTTGAGTTCATCACCACCCTGCGGCCCGTGCTCGACCGTCCAGATGTCGCCGGTAACCGGATGGACATCCATGCCCTGCATATTGCGGTTACCATAGGTAAAGATTTCCGGCAGCACGCCGTTTTTGCCGACAAATGGATTGTCCGAAGGAATACTGCCATCCTTGTTAATTCGAATTAATGAACCGGCATGGTCGCCCAGGTCTTGCGCCCTGTCCTGGTCGCCACGGTCGCCAAGCGATACGTACACATGCCCCGCCGTGTCAAAGGCGATCCGGGAGCCAAAGTGATACCCCTTGCCGGTTTTTTTTGCCAACCGGAAGATGATTTTTACATTGGTGAGTTCTGACTCATTTAAGGTTGCCTTCGCTAGCTCGGTACTGACACCGCCCTTGCCGGGACCGGCGTAACTCAAATAGATCGTCTGGTTATTTTCAAAATCCGGATCCAGCGCCACGTCCAGTAACCCGCCCTGACCAAAGGCCTTGATGGACGGCAATCCCCTGATGGGTTTTGAAACCCTGCCGTTATCGATAATGCGCAGGTAACCCGGTCGTTCGGTGACCAGCACGCGGCCATCAGGTAAAAATTCCATGCCCCAGGGGTTTTCCAGGCCATCGGCCAGCTGCTCTACCTGGATGGCATAGTCTTCGGTCTGGAATTGTTGCTGTTCGGCATACGCGGTCGAACCCAGTAACAACAGTGATAGCAACATATAGCGTTTCATAAACATCTTTCCTCGATAGTTAACCGGGTGCATCGGCCAGCAGTATCGCACGCACGGGTGCGGGGTATCCTTCTATTGTCTTGCTTCTATCATTTTTGTCCAGAAAGTCGGCCAAAGATTCAAACTGCATCCATTCGGTGCGGCGCTGTTCTTCGATCGTGGTCGGCGTGACATCCACCACGCGCACGTTGACCAGCCCGGCGCTGGTCACCCATTCGCGCAACACGCTGACATCGGGTATGGCATGCACATTATTCATCTTCGCATAGCGGCCTTCAGGCAACAGCACCTGGCTCGGTTCGCCATCAAGCACCAGCGTTTCCAGCACCAGTTCCCCGCCCGGTTTCAATAACTGTTTAAGCTGCTGCAAGTGTTCATTGTGATCGCGCCGGTGATACAACACGCCCATGGAAAAAACAGAATCAAATGCTGCGACAGGCGCCGGCAAGGATTGAATGCCCAGTGGCAGGATATCAAGCGCCGCAGCAGGCAGGTATTTTTTCAATACCTGGCACTGCATGACAAACAACAACGTGGGATCAATCCCGATCACGTGTCGTGCCCCGGCGCCGAGCATGCGCCATGCGTAATACCCATTACCACAGCCGACATCCAGCACCAGTTTGTCCTTCAGTGGTGAGATCGATTGCAACACACGTTGCCATTTCAAATCAGAGCGCCACTCGCTATCAATATGAATACCAAACAGGTTAAACGGGCCCTTACGCCATGGCATAAAGGTTTTAAGCACGCTTTCAAGTTGTTCGCGTGCATTATCGGACAAGTCATCACTGCCACCGACAGTGACAATATCGTTATCCAGTTGAAAGCTTGCGTTATCGATATCAGGCAACCGATCAAGCGCCGCTTGCCAGCGGGCGTAATCACCATGCCCGGGGTTGGCAAAGTAATCGGTCAATACGGGTTCAAGTGCTTGCCGCCAGGCCGCCATGTCATTGGCAGCAAGCACGTCGTACAGGGTTTGGTAATTCAAGGGTGAACGCTTATTTTGTTGCGAGCAGGGAAACAAAGTTTAAACAGCGTAACCACGGGTACACGTTAGTAAAGCCCGCCTGCTGCAAGCGTTCGATATGTGTCGCAAGTGTTTCCGGTATCAGCACCTGTTCCAGTGCATCGCGCTTGTTCGCGATCTCCATGGCGTCGTAACCGTTCATGGCTTTCATATGATGATGTAACGCCTGCATCTCGGTCTGCTCACCTTCGTCCTCGAACCGGATTTTTTCCGAGACGATGAGCACGCCGCCCGGCAGTAGTGATTCATGAATACGTTGCAACAATGGCAGACGCTGTTCCAGTGGCACGAACTGCAACGTGAAATTCATGACGACCACCGATGCATCATGCATATCGATATCGGTCATATCGGCATGCATGAATTCAATATCAAACTGGTTCTGGTAAGTGGCCAGCATGGCTTGACACTGTTTTATCATGGCTTCCGAGTTATCGACGCCGACGATCTTGCCGTCTTTATCAGTCAACGATTGGTCCAGTACAAACGTCACCGCGCCCAGCGAACAACCGAGATCGTAAATCGTCGTGCCATCCTGAAAGTAGCGGTCTGCTATCACGCTGGTCATCGCCAGTGTCATCGGGTACCCCGGTACCGAACGCTTGATCATGTCCGGGAAGACATCGACCACGCGCTGATCAAACTCGAACGGCTTGATCGCTTCCTCTGTTTGTTGGTATAGCGTGTCTTTTTTCACGGCTTGCACTCTCAAGCAGGAAAATACACCGGTGACTGGTCGGGTTGCCACTGCGCATATTTATGCATGCAGCGTTGAAACAGATCGGATTGCGCGATGTTGCCATACCATTGCTTAAGTCGTGCATACGGGCTGGCTTCAAACCAGTTCAGATCGACATGCGCAAACTGGCGTACGAACGGAAAGACAGCAATATCAACGAAGGTTAACTGTGTCGCACTGGCTAATGCCTTGTCATTGTATTGCTGCAAGGCCTGCTCCAGTTGTTTGAGAAAAACAGCCGCCTTGTCACGGTAATACGCGGGCGGGTGTGCAGGGTAACCGACGTGGTACTTGTAACGATCGAGGTAATGCTTGAACTCACCATCGTTGTACGTAATCAATGCATCTGTTTCCTCATTGTTCACGCCAAGCCAGTCATCAGGATCGCTTTGGGTCAACGCCCAGTGCATGACATCCAGGCTTTCTTCCAGCACGGTTTGTTCCGGTGTTAACAGTACCGGCACCGTGCCCTTGCTGGATAACGCGACCATGGCCTCGGGTTTGTCTTTTAATACCACCTCGCGTAACTCACAGCGAATACCTGACTGCAACAGCGCCATGCGCGCACGCATCGCGTAAGGACAACGACGAAAGGAATACAGGATAGGCAATGACATGTTTTAATCGAAGCGTGCGTGTAGTAAGACCATACCTACATCTTGTTGCCAATGTGCTTCTGGTTGCGCGCTTCTGCCAGTTCTACCTGGCGTTGGCGTTCACGGAAACCCTCGCGTTGTGCCTCGGTTTTTTCATCAATACAGTGCGGACAGGACACGCCTTTCTGGTAATGCTCTGATTGCATGTCTTCATCAGATATCGGGTGGCGACAGGCAAAGCACTGTTCGTAGTTACCTTCTTCCAGGTCATGGTCAACCGATACCCGGCTATCAAAGACGAAACACTCGCCTTCCCACAGGCTGTCGTCTTTATCAACCTGCTCGAGGTACTTCAAGATGCCGCCGTTGAGCTGGTACACCTCGTCAAACCCCTGATCCAGCATATAGGCACTGGCCTTTTCGCAACGAATACCGCCGGTACAAAACATCGCGACTTTTTTATGTTTATTCGGGTCCAGGTGCTGCTGCACATATGCCGGGAATTCACGAAAGTTGGTGGTATCGGGCGATAGGGCATTCCTGAACGTGCCGATCTCGACTTCATAGGTATTGCGTGTATCGATCAATACAACATCCGGATCAGAAATAATCGCATTCCAGTCTTCCGGCTCGACCCGCGTACCAGCACCGTGGATGGGACTGACGCCGGGCTGGCCCAGCGTGACGATTTCCTTTTTTAGTTTTACCTTGGTGCGCAGGAACGGCTCTTCATCGGCAAAGGATTCCTTGTGTTCGAGATCAGCCAACCGGGGATCGGATTGCAGAAAGGCCAGCAATGCATCAATGGCCTCACGGCTACCTGCCACCGTACCGTTAATGCCCTCCTCGGCCAGCAAAATCGTGCCCTTGATACCGTGATCGAGGCAGAACTGCAGGAAATTCGGCTGCAAGGCCTCGAAATCTTCCAGGTGAACAAACTTGTACAGGGCGGCAATGACAACGGGCTGTTTCATCGATTTTCTTCAGATACGGGTATTAACAATTCAAGGTGGGCTAATATAACCAAGAAAAGACGCTTTACAAAGCATTGCGCATCGATTTAACTCACTAGATACTTGATCACAAACTATTTTTTAACGACGTTGTCGAAAGCAGTTTACCCGGATCTCCGTTACATGGATAAAAGGCAATCATCATCGCCAGAGCGCAGGAACTACTACCGTATCCTGAATGTACAGCCGGATGCGTCGCTGGAAATCATCCGCAGTAGTTTTCGCACGCTGATGCAAAAACTGAAACTGCACCCAGACCTGGGCGGTAATGCGCAGGAAGCCGCTATCATCAACGAAGCCTACCAGGTACTGAGCAATACAGAGCAGCGGGCCCGATACGATGAAGAACTTCTCGCTGAATTCGGTATCAACCAGCTGTCGCAGGGACACCTGCATCAGGCAGAGAGTAACTATGCATCGCCATCGGCAGACACTGATGACCATGGCAACCAGCGTAACTACTACCGCATCCTGAATGTGCAGCCGGACGCACCCGACGAGATTATCCGCAGGATCTACCTGTCACTGAAGAAGGATGCAGACTCTGCCACCATGCGCCTGCTCAGCGAGGCCTATTCCATCATCGGTAATGAAGACAAGCGCAAACTTTATGATCAATTACTCAGCCGCTACGAACATGTGCAGGCAGTGGAGTTTTTATTTGAATCGTTGCGCGAAAAAACAAATACGTTCAAGCAGACGATCCCGCCTGCTGTTAAACGCACAGTACAGCACAAGGTGAATGCGAGCTATAACACGCCTGGTGCGACACCTTACCGGCCCGTGATAACGCAGTACTGCCAGTTTTGTAAAACACCGCATCAGCAAAGCCCGTGTGAAGATACGGCGCCGCTGTGCATTGAGTGCAAGAGCCCGTTGTTTCCACCTTCGGCCTCTTTTTTAAAACAAAACCGCCGCGACATCGTGCGGATCGCACAACGACATGGTGCATGCAGCGCCTGGCTCACGTGGCCGGGCAAGAAATTAAAAGCCACGATTGGTGATATGTCACCTACCGGCATGCAGATTCAAACAGACGCAAAGATCGATGAAAACCATGTCATCAAGCTGGACGGCGATGATTTTAAGGCCGTGGGCATGGTGACGTATTGCAGCAGGGAGTTTGAGGGCGAACAGTACGTGAAACACGTATGCGGCATCAAGTTCCTGACGGTAAATTTTAACAGGTTAAAGGGACAGTTTTTTTCAGCAAATGCATGACATCGCAACAATGAACGAGGCAATGTAGATGGACAATACGAATAAACTGGAACAACTACTCTATCGTAGTCGCGCATCCAGAAGCATGACCATGCAAGAATTGCGCGAACTGCTGTTACAGGCACGAGAACGCAACGCCGCAGAGGAAGTCACCGGTCTGCTTGTTCACGATCGCGATCGTTTTATCCAATGGCTGGAAGGCCCTGGCGATAACCTTGAAAGAATCTGGTCATCGATCCAGAAAGACGCGCGTCACTATGAGGTTGAACGCATTTATGTACCCCGCCTGAAACAGCGCATGTTTAAGGATTGGGACATGCAACTGGGGCATGATGGCGAAAGCGGCGTGCAAGATCTGGCAGCGGAGGATAATTTCGAGGAACTGACACTGCCTGCAAAGGCCATGCAAGACCTGCGTGAGCATCGCATCGATGCGCATGAGATTGTTAGTAGCGTCGCGTTCTGGCACGCCATCCCGCCGATTGAAGACCTGACCCGGTTGCTGGCCTGTGGTAGCGAGGAAGATGTACAGCAGCTGTTCGACCGTATCATTGATCTAAAACCGTCAATCTACTCGCTGGCATGGCACCTGTTTGGACCCGTTGCGAGTGCACTGGGCGATGCCTGGCAGGAAGATCGACTTGTCGGCGCCCAACTAACGATAGCGCAGTCCAGGCTCTGCCAGTTGATGCGCCTGGTTAGCCACAATTACTTTGATGAAGACTTACCGTGGCGTGATGGACTGGTGCTCGTATCGCCAATGCCGGGTGAAAATGCGCTGGTCGGCGCCTCATTTGCCTGTATTGCGTTTGAAGCACTTGGCTGGAACGTGGAATGGGCATTCGTACAGAACCGTGAACAATTGCTGAAGATGGTGAACAATACCAGCTATAAGATCGTACACCTGGAACTGAGTGATACCTTCATGCATGAGCAGTTGTTGCCTGATTTAGCCAGTTTCATTACACAGATCCGACAGGCATCAGCAAACCCGGCAGTTAAAATACTGGTTGGCGGCCGTGCTTTTTCAGAACAGACGGGGCTTAGCGTTGTGATCGGCGCCGATGGTGATGCCGTATCAAGGGGTAGCGAGGAAAAAGACATTGAAGCCATGCTCAAATTTACCGGCTGGAACAAGCCAATGGACCCGATGATGGTCGCGCAAGCGACATTAATCGAGGTATGCCAGAATATTCAGAAACGTTATTTTGAAGAAGCCTGACTATAACCTGGATAAAAGCCGAAAGTTTTTCACTCCTGCGGCATAACGTTTCTTAAGTCCGGACGCTTACGCGTAATTGCGCTATTGGGGGATGGGAATATTCGTTCGCTTGGTCACCGTTCTCAAGGTAAACAAGGTCTTGATGCGCGTCACGCCGGGCAAATGCGTAAGATGTTGATGATGTAGTCGCTCAAAGTCAGCGGTATCAGCCACCACCACCCGTAACAAATAATCATAGTCGCCTGTAATGAAGTAACATTCCATTACTTCAGGCACTTCTTTAATTTTTTTTTCAAATGCGTCCAGCATGTCCTGCTTTTGGCTGGATAGCGTTAACTCCACAAACACATTGCTGCTTAAGCCAAGGGCCTCTTCGTCAACCAGCGTCGCGTAGGACTTGATGATGCCTTGTTCTTCCAGTTGTTTGACGCGCCTGAGGCACGCCGACGGTGATAAATGCACCTTCTCTGCAAGCTCCTGGTTGGTCATTTTTCCATCCTTTTGCATTTCCTCAAGGATGGCGACATCCAGCTTGTTTAATTTTATTTTTTGCATAATATTCTAATAAATAGCTATATATACGAATATTATTCATATTTATTGATATATATGTCAATTCATAACAATAAGATTTCGTCGATTTTTCACTACACTTCGCAAAAATCTCCACTCACTGACAGGGAGCAAGCAAATGAGAATCGGCGTACCAAAAGAGATTAAAAACCATGAATACCGCGTCGGCATGACGCCTTCCAGCGTGCAGGAACTGGTTAAACAGGGCCACCAGGTAACGATAGAGACAAACGCCGGTTCAGGCATTGGCATGACAGATCAGCATTACCTCGATGCCGGTGCCAGCATCGTCAAATCCGCAGAAGAAGTATTTAAAAGCAACGAGATGATCGTCAAGGTGAAAGAACCACAGCCTGTTGAATGCAAGATGCTACATGCAGGCCAGGTGCTGTTTACCTACCTGCACCTGTCACCCGATCCGGAGCAAACCCAACTATTGCTGGAATCCGGCGTGACGGCGATAGCCTATGAAACAGTCACCGGACCAGATAACAGCCTGCCACTACTGGCGCCGATGAGTGAAGTTGCGGGCCGTTTGTCCGTACAGGCGGGGGCTTACTGTCTGGAAAAAGCACACGGTGGCCAGGGCGTGTTACTCGGTGGCGTCCCGGGTGTCGCACCGGCCAGGGTGCTGATCATTGGTGGTGGTGTTGTTGGTGAAAATGCCGCACACATGGCCTGTGGTATGGGCGCTGACGTTACGATTCTCGATAAATCAGTACAGCGACTGCGGCAGTTGGATAATGAATTTTCCGGTCGGGTTAAATGTGTTTATTCAACGACAGAAACACTGGAAGAATACAGCGCCAGCGCAGACCTCGTCATTGGCGCGGTATTAATCCCCGGCGCCGCAGCACCAAAATTACTCGACCGCAATGACATACGCAGCATGAAAAAAGGCTCTGTTATTGTCGATGTTGCCATAGACCAGGGCGGTTGTTTTGAAACCTCCAAACCCACCACACACCAGGAACCCACTTACGTGGTCGACGATGTTGTACATTATTGCGTTGCGAATATGCCGGGGGCAGTACCAAGAACGTCAACACTGGCGCTGAATAATGTCACCCTGCCCTACATCATACACATAGCCAACAAGGGTGCGTTTAAGGCAATGGCCGAAGACCCGGGCTTGCTGAATGGGTTAAACATCAACCAGGGCAAGGTGACATACAAGGCAGTCGCAGATGCGCTTGGTTACAGGTATATGCCGCCACAAAATGTATTTGAAAATGAAGCAAGTAAGAAACAGCCCCATGCGCCAGCGCCTTGAACAAGACAGGAAAAATACTTTGGAGCAGCGGCCGGGCCTGTTCAATCATGCAAATACAGACCGATGTTCTACAGCCTGAAAACCGGATCATTTAATTAAAGATACCTGGTCTGGCTCCATTTATGTGTTAATTCTTTCTTGCGACCAGAAAGGTGGCGCGACCTTTCTTAGCCACCCACTCTTTCTCAAGACTAAAGCCGCTGTCTACGAGGTTCTTTTTTAATTCTGTTGATGTAAAGAAAACCAAATGCGGCGGAATGAACCCTAGCCATCGCCCAAATGGCACAATCAGTTTCAGATACCACATCGAGTCTTGCAGACAGGCCGTGTTACTGATGAATATCCCACCGGGTTTAAGCAGGGAATGAACCTTCTTAAGTACATCCATGCGGTTATCCAGCAGATGCAGGATACTTAGTCCAAGCACGGCATCGTATGAATTTGCTTCTGCTTGATAGTCATAGATATCTGCAACCGAAAAGTGAACGTTATTAATCCCCGCCTCTTGTTGTTTTTTATTGGCAATCGCAATCATATTTGCAGAGACATCGATTGCGTCGATATGACTGACATAGGGCGCATGCAGTAATGCGGTGCCGCCTGTGCCACAAGCAAACTCAAACAGGGTCATATCAGGCGTAAAGAACTGTCGCGAGATCACCAGTTTCTTCTGGTAGGCCGCTTCATCCGCGATCGGTGTCTTTGAATATTTATCCGCGATCTTGTCCCAGAAACGGGCTGTATTTGTCATCAATCAATCTCAAAAAATGAATCAAAAATGTAATGCCGGGGCAGTTTTCAGTCCGAGTAAAATGGCGAGCTCATTCCCTTGCTTGCCTCTGCTACCACATCACCATCAAACAACTTTACAGTAAGATTGCCGTTAACCTTCTGCCCAAAGGGAATCAATAAGTCATCGATATACTTCTGCGCATGTTCCTGCGATGCAAATTCATAAAACCCGCCAACAGAATGCGTGTTGATACCACTAAGCCATGTTTTTGATACCAGGCCTTCAAACTGCTGCATATCGTCATTGATAGGTTTCCAGTCTATCTCAGTAAAAGGTATAGACACCTGGTACTCTGCATAAAGGAAGATTTTCCCTGAACTCATCACTAGCTCCTTAAATTTACGTAATCACCTACATGGCCCTATTCTGACTCCAATGCATCAACGACTTCAAGACCGGGAGAATGCCGACGAAATATCGACACAGCGTTGGGATTTCATCATTACCATGGCCATAGATAAATAAATATTGGCACCTTTCTCAATGAATTCTCGGCACGGCCTCTACGATCCCGCCTTAAAATGAGACACCATTCATAAACTCACACGACAATTGTGATCGAATTAACAGTATCATCGTGACTATTGGGGTGACTCATAAAACTGGCATCGCTGTTGCAGCAACAGGGTAATTCATCTGTTTTAAGGAGACAGAAAATGAACAAGTTACATTACAACATACCGCTGATGATATTTGTTGCCGGTGCCGTTGTGTTCTTGTTGGCGCCATTTAATATTATCCCTACGTTGACCAGTGCAGAGTTCGCTTTGACCGGCCTTTTTATCGAAGCCATGGGTATCGCGACCGGATTCGTCTGGTATCTAAGAGACAAAGCCACGGAAGAGTACTAAATACCGGAGTCTTAAAAAATACACTACTCCGGCATCTTTAGTCGATGTATGCTGATGCTATGCGATGCCGGACCTCTTTCACCTTAGCGCTATTCCTGTTTGCGACATCCGCATTTGCCGCGCCACTGACCGAGGTCGACGATTTTGGCGACAACCCCGGTGCCATCAGCATGTACAAGTATGTTCCCGCTAATGTGCCGGCAAACGCCCCGCTGGTGGTGGCCTTGCACGGCTGCCGGCAGGATGCAGAAATCTATAGCAAAACCGGCTGGGTAGCGTTGGCAGAAGAATGGCAATTCACTCTCGTCTATCCGGAACAATCACTGTTCAATAATCCCTACCGCTGCTGGAACTGGTTCCAGGCTGAAGAAACGGCACGCGGCCAGGGTGAAGTGCAATCCATCATCAGCATGATCGACAAGATGAAAAACGATCATGGCATCGATGCCAGTCGTATTTATGTCGACGGTCTGTCCGCCGGTGGCTGGTTAACCACCATTTTACTGGCCAGCTATCCGGATGTGTTTGCCGGCGGTGCCACGCATGCAGGCGGCCCGGCGTTTTGTGCCCAAACAAAGCATTATTTCTGGGACGTATTCCGCTGGTGGAACGTCTACAGTGCCAGTCAAAATGCGAGTCGCTGCATGGAAGGTGACGACAAGTCACCACAAGCATGGCAGGAACTGGTCGAGCAATTCGGCTTCGATGGCGATGATACCCAATGGCCAATCATCTCGGTTTGGCAAGGGCATGCCGACGAGGTCGTCGACAAACTCAACCAACAGGAAATCATCGATCAATGGACGGCCTTGCATGGAGCCGACCAGGTTGCCGATAACGAGACACAACTTGGCAACAATACCAACATTACCCTGCGCCAGTATGCGAATAACAACGGTAAGGTCGTGGTGGAAAGCTGGTCAATCACCAGTATGAAACATGGTGCCGCGATATTCAGCGGCGCGGTACCGCCTTGCGGTGAAGCGAGCGATTATCTATTGGATGCCGGTGTCTGTTCTGTGCGCCGCATTGGCCAGTTCTGGGGGCTGGATTCCCCGTAGAGTCAATCGACTGACGTACAAGCAAATGCCTGACCGTCAACTATAGACAAGTTCGAGTGGCGTTTTTTTGCCAAGGTATAGCAGTTAACCGCGTTGCGATTCCATGTAACGACGCAATATTTTATTGATACGCGTCTGATACTTGCCTTCCTGGGATTTAAACCAGTCCAGCATGTCGGCATCAAGGCGTAATGTCACCTGTTTTTTGACAGGCTTAATGCCTTGGCATCACCATGTATGACATCTAATATTTTAGATTTACCAGCCATCGTTATTTACCTCTATTAACACTTTCATGTCCAATGCCTTATTCAGGTCATTATCACCGTATCCCAACAATTCCTGCGCGTAGGCTTGTATAGTTCCTTTAGTCGCTCTTGTAGTTATAACGCATTTAATTTGTACTGACACTGATTCCTGCACCCTCTTTTGATCTGGCAGGATGCTTTTTTAGTTTAACTTCAACATCCATATCCAGTGCATTAAGCAATTCCAGCAATTTACCTACTGAAAAACGACCAGAACGATTTCGCTTGAGGTCAGAAACATATGACTGACTGATGCCTAGTATTTCTGCGGCTTGCTGCTGCGTCAGTTTACGCTGTTCAATGATCTTATAGATCTCGTAGGTCAAACGGGCTTTTAAAAGTTCCTGTTGAGAATCAGGGAACCCCAAATCTGCAAACACGTTGCCGCTACCTTTTTCAAATTCAAGCTGACTCACTGATTCATTTCCTGCCATATTTGTTTTGCCTGAAGTAAACGTTGATTGATTATGTTGATATGCTTTTGCGGTGTTTTGATGCCTGTTTTCGATTTTTCTGAAATGCATGTAATACAAAAATAGTGTCACCGATATTGACTGCATAGATAACTCGATAAGCATCCGTTCGATAGGAAGCTACAATCTCCATAACTTTGCTGCCTTTAAAACCCTTCATCGGTTTCGCAGCAGGGTCAATGCCACCTGCCTGAGCAGCAAAGAGTGCCTGGCCAAAATCCCGCTGCACGCGGCGCGGAAAGGCCTTCAATTCCTTTTTACTGGCACCAACCCAGATAACCGGCTATAACTCATCCATGATAGTAATATCGTGATATTAAGATAAACTGATATCAAGCGGATAATCGTTTAAAGTCGGTTAAAAGATTTCTCAGTCACTGCGTTCATTCGAAATGACAGGGGTTTGTCATCTCGACGACCGTAGGGAGGAGGGATCTTAAGCTTCCTCTTTTTCCGGTAGAAACCCACCCGCCTGCATATTCCACAGGTGCGCGTAATGGCCATCCCTTTGTAACAACTGCTGGTGACTGCCATCTTCGATGATCCGGCCCTGGTCAAATACCAGGATACGGTCCATGTGCGAGATCGTTGATAAGCGGTGTGCAACCACGACCACGGTGCGACCCTGCATCAGGGTTTCCAGTCCCAGTTGAATTTGTTTCTCGGTATGCGAATCAAGTGATGACGTCGCTTCATCCAGAATCAATATCGGCGCATCTTTCAGGATTGCACGGGCAATCGCAATGCGCTGCCGCTGCCCACCGGAGAGCTTGACGCCGCGCTCCCCGACCAGCGAGTCGTATTGCTTCTCGGTCTGCATAATGAACTCATGCGCGTGTGCCTTTTTCGCTGCCGCTATGACCTCGTCATCACTGGCCTCAAGTCGCCCGTAACGAATATTCTCCATCAACGATCGATGAAACAACTGCGGGTCCTGCGGAATCATCGAGATGTTTTCGCGCAAACTATCCTGGGTCACTTCGAGAATATTCTGCCCATCGATCCGGATCGCACCACCCTGTACCTCGAACAGACGCAGAATCAGGTTCACGAAGGTAGATTTACCGGAGCCGGAAAACCCGACCAGCCCCACCTGCTGTTTCGGTGCGATGCTCACACTCAGGTTCTCAAAGACCTGTAAGCCTTCCTTGTAGGTAAACGAGACAGCGTCAAAGGCGATTTCACCCCGGCTCACCTGCAACGCGGGTGCACCGGGCTGGTCAACAATCTCATGCGACTGCACAAAAATGGAGACGCCGTCAGTGATATTGCCGAGGTATTCAAAGAACTCGAGGAAACTGCGGCTCAGCCCCCTGGCGGCCTCGATCAGCATAATGGCGAGGCCCGCCACCATGGAAAACTCCCCGACGGTCATGTCACCTTCAGACCAGATCTTCAGCGCATAGCCCACCATCGCGATCATCAACACCATTGCCGCCGTGTACTGGAACCAGCGCAGTTTCTCCATGTACCAGTAGGTGCGCAGCGCATGATTCACTTCATGGTTCAGGTAGTCGGTCAGGTAATCTTCTTCGTGCTTGCGACGCGCAAACATCTTCGCATTCATGACATTCGTCACCGAATCCACGACCTTGCCGGTAACCAGTGACCGCGCCGCGGCAAAATCCTGGGCATACACCCGACAGCGCTTCGCCAACAGGTACGACACGTACACATAGATCCCCAGCCAGATACTTAACACCAGTGCTAGTTCACTCGTGGCATTAACCAGCAGGAACAACGCGACCGCAGATTTGATAATCAACGGGTAAAAATCAAAGACGACGGTCCACAGCGCATGCATGCTGCTCATCGACACCTCGGCGATGCGATTAGCCAGTGAGCCGGCAAAATGCGTGATGAAATAGCGATGGGAGTGATGCTGCAGGTAGCTGAACAGCGTTTTCCGTATCTCGCGGCGCAGGTACGGCCCGGTCATCACCAGCATTGCACCGCTACCGCGACTGAACAGGACAATACCCAGGTTTAACAGGCCAAACAGGATCAAGGCGTCCTTGCTGGCAGTGAAAATATCCATGCCGGTTTGATTGGCCAGCGTCACGGCATCGATAATTTCCTTGATCGCGTAGGGCAACATGATGGTGCACGCCGCCTGTGCTGCCTCGAAGATGAAAATCGCCGCCAGGGTATAGCGCGACTTAAGATAAAAAAACAGCGCGAAGCGCCATGGCGAATGGGGCAGTCGCGGCGCGTTCTCTGCAATGACCATTGTTGAATTCATGGCTAGTAAGATGGGCCCAAGCCCCTTAAGTTCTCCTCATATTCAGGTAAAAAATAAACCTGCCCTCTTTCGTGCAAAAATGCCAAGATATTGGTAATGAAATACACAGTCTATCTATTCACAGCCCTGACACTCACTCTAGCCCTACCAGGGGTACAGATAGCGAGTGCCAACCCAGACATCAAAGACGAAGCGATCAAGGTGCTGATTAATTTTAAAGCAAATTGTAATTTAGAAAGACTGAACCGCGAAATCACAGAAGACGACGGCCTCAAATTCACTGCAGAATGCAGCGATAAGACATTCTATCCCGATGGCCTGGTCGTGCTTTGCCCTGTTCGCGATGTGGATGTGAGTTGCAAGATCATGACCGAGCCGAAAGAGTTTAAATATCTCAATCTTATTTATGGCCCTGCGGGTAAAAATGTGCATTATTCTGATGAAAATACACAGGAAAGATAATCGTCGCCAAGGCACAATGCAAAACGCCACGGGAAGTGTGACCCGACCTTTCTGCTGACGCTATTTAGTTGGCTTGTTTGTATTCAATTAATCAAACGGAGTTTCTTGCAGCATACCGTCATTAATCCAGGACTGAAGGTACTGGATAAAGACTGGAGGCGCGTCATTGTCGCCAAGATCGCGGGCCAAAAACTCGCAGAGTTCGCCCACCGTCTCGCCCTGGCTCACGCGCTGTAAGCATGCCCACTCTTGCTGCTTAAGATCACGATAATAAACCATATAGTCCTTACGCCAGTGCACCAGGTAAGACTCGGTAGCTTCTGTGGCAATGGGTTCATCCTGATCCAGAGACTGCCATAACGCCGCCACGTTGGTTTTTGCGCGTGATAATTTAAAGCACGGAATCATTTGAAAAGACAAATCCATCCAGTGCGCCGGTTCAATTTTCCTTAATGCATCGGGGGATAACACGGCCACGTCTTCGCCGTCATTCAAATCGTGCGTCGTCCATTCAAAATAAATCAGGTCAACCAGTTCCGGTTGATTAAACGGCGCGGTCGTTTCACAGAACTCAGGCAGCTTCTCACCCCAGTAACGCAGGCTATAGCTGGATGGCGGACACGCGCTGATAAAGGCATTAAATAAGGCGAGATAATCCTCGTCGCCCAGTAACTGGTATGTTTTCGGGTAATGCTCTTTTAATACGTCATAGAGCCTACCCCGGTAGTCGCGAACGTAAATATCCAGCCGTTCATGCGGCGTCATTCGTTCATCATGATCAAGCACGCGGACTAATGGGTCGATGTCTGCCGTTTCACGACCGGATTGCGTAATCTGGTTTAAAAAGGCCTGTTGAAACGCCTGCAGGTTCATACGGCTTCCTGTAACGATGATGCCGGGCGGTTGGGCTGGTAGTTTCTACCATGAATCACTTCATCATGGATAGCACGTGCCTGGTCTAACTCAGTCATCAGTTCATCAAACTCAGGGACGTTGTCATCACGCTCGATCATAAACGGTATCGAGCCAAACTTTTCACAGGCAAATCGGAACAACTCCCATACATCGTTGCAAACCGGTGCGCCATGGGTATCAAATAAATAGCTGCCACAATCTTCATGGCCCGCCAGATGAATTTGTTGAATATGCTTCGCCTGCATCTTTTCCAGAAAGGCTTTTGGGTCGCGCTTCAGATTCATGCTGGATACGTACACATTGTTAATATCCAGCAGCAGCTTCGCTCCGCTTCGCTGCATGATTTCATTGATAAAGTCCGCTTCATCCATGTCGGAATCGGCAAACTCCAGGTAATTCGACAGGTTTTCAAAGGTCATTGGGCGTTGCAAATAGTCTTGAACCTGCTGTATCCGGTCAACCATGTGGTCGACTACACTCATGGTCAGCGGTAATGGCAACAGACCATGGCTGTTATGCGCATTCACCGTCGCCCAGCACAGATGATCACTAATCCATTCCGGTTCAACCTCATCAACGAGGCCCTTTAAACGCTGTAAATAGGTTTGATTTAGTGGATCGGTTGATCCAATAGACATTGATACACTATGCAACACCACAGGGTAATCCTGACGAATGGTGTCGAACACCTCTCGGGGACGACCACCGGGCTCCATCACGTTTTCGGTGATGAATTCAAACCACCCTACGTCAGGGCGATGTTCTTTAATATGTTGATAATGGGGATAGCGAAATCCCAGTCCATAAGGTTGCATAGTGTCGTTTTAGATAGCTAAAACCCCCTGTTACCAGGGGGTTCGTTGAAAAGAATGAACCTAGACTTCCTTGCCGCCTTTGGCTTCGCATTCTTCTGCGGTTAATAACTTAAAGCCATAAGGTGCACACTTGTTTTCACCTGCGCCCGAACTACCCGCGCCTTTACAATCGCTGTTGCCCGCACAACTGTGGGTGCCAGCACACTGAATCTTGTCACTACCGGCTGCCTGGGCAGATTCTTCGGCATGGGCAACGCCCGCTTGAGAGGCAAATAGAAAAGCAGCAGTAGAGGCTAATAACATTTTTTTATTCATAACAAAAACTCCAGTAAATTATCAAAAAAGAAGCTGACAAGTTCTGACAGCATCGCTAGGTAAACACAAAAATGAGCAGTGTTCTGTGACTCAATTACCATGTAACAATTAAATTCGAATTTACTTCACACAAATCCAGCAGGATTGGTTGAGCAGTTCCAGATGCACCTAAAGGGGTTGGACGCCTTTTGTTTGGTGAATTATTTAATCTTGATAGTAAAAATGCAGCGGCTTCGGAAAAGGTTACATTTTGTTGTAGATATGTTACTCAGATATATTTGAGCATTTCAGTTCTGAGCTGGTCTTTCCAAACAGTGATAGAAAATCAGTGAATAATTTGGGCTGTAATAGTGAATGTGGCAATCGCGGCGGACTCTCTGCAATGACTAGTGAGCAATCCATCGCTTTTTGTGAGTTTAACCCTAAAATTTAGCCTTATTGTTTGTACAACATATGTAAATCTGCATCGCTTTTATCGAATAAGCAAATATTTTCAAAACACTTTTAGATAATTACTGGTAAATGATTGCAAATCACTAAAAGAGTAAATCAGTAAGCGGTATAGTATATTTTTTTAAATCCCATGAAAATCAGTCTTGAATGGGCCACTAATTTAAGAGTGCAAAACCAAAGGTACTCAATATAGATCGTCAGTAAATTTAACAAATTAATCAGTATTTACAGCAAGTCCTTATATTGGTTAGATTGAACAATAGAAAGACCCATCTCGTTGGGCCATATTTTGAGAGTTAATAGCATGGAATTTGAACTGCCTGATTTAATTGAAAATAAGCTCAGACAGAAGCCAAACCTACATGGAGCGATTTTAACTACATTATCTGATTTCAACCCATGGATATCGGAAAGTAGCATGACTTTCTTTCCAGGTTATACAGATCATGGGCCTGATCATATTAATCAAGTACTCTCTACATCTGTGTCTTTAATGACAGACAGATCAAGAGAAATATTTACTCCAGAAGATGCATATGTCCTTACTATTGCCATCTTGCTACATGATTGCGCAATGCATCTTAGTCAAGATGGATTCGTTTCACTAATTAAAGAAAAATATAATACGAACTTAATTGCTGGATTAGATACAGAAAGCTGGGATGAGCTTTGGGACAGCTTTTTATCAGATGTTTCCAGATATGACAGCAAAAAATTAATTTCCATATTTGGAGATAATTCACCAATAAATACGAAAAGAATCGATATTAAAAACCTTACTCAAAAGGACAATCTTTTAATCGGGGAATTTATTAGAAAACATCACGCTAGATTAGCTCATGAAATAGCAATACATGGAGTACCTGGTCCGGTTAATGAAGTTGAAAGAATAAAAATAACGGAAGTTTCTCATGATTTTTCTGATATATCAGGATTAATTGCTAGAAGTCATGGAATGGGTTTAAGAACAGCTTTAGATTATTTACAACATAATTACAACATTAGAACCTATCAATCAGTACATTCTGTTTTTATTATGGGTTTGTTAAGAATTTCGGACTACATACAAGTAGAAAATGAAAGAGCAAATAAACAGTTACTTAAAGTTAAGAAATTAGTAAGCCCAATTTCAAAAGAAGAATGGAAAACTCATTTCTCAATTAGAAATATTGATTCAGCTAATGAAGATCCAGAATCATTATTTATAGACTCTCTTCCTACAAGCATAGATATTTATTTAAAGCTCAGAAACCTTTTTAAAGATATTCAAAGAGAAATTGACACTACATGGGCGGTATTAGGCGAAGTTTATGGAAGATATGAAACACTCAATGAACTCGGCTATTCGCTGCGTAGAATAAAATCTAACTTAACTGACACACCAAAACTAAGAGAGTCTTTATCGTTTATTCCTGGAGAATTTAAGTTTGTCACGGCCGAAGCAGAGTTATTACAGTTATTGGTCACCCCACTCTATGGTAATAAGCCCAAATTTGGAATACGTGAGCTTATACAAAACTCGATTGATGCCTGCAGAGAAAGAGACGTTTATATTAAGCATCAAAAACTATCAGCATTAGACTTCTATGAGCAAGAAACTGATGTACTAATTAAAGTATTTATAAAGAACGATGATTATTACATGTCTATTACCGATAAGGGGATTGGCATGAATATTAACACCATCAGCAATTATTTTTTAAGGGCTGGTGCTTCATTTAGAAACAGTGATTCATGGAAAAAAGAATTCGCTGATGACGAGGGACATTCCAAAGTGCTTAGAGGCGGCAGGTTTGGTGTGGGGGCTCTAGCTTGCTTCTTGCTAGGTGAAAGAATTGAAATCACGACAAGACATATAAACCAAAATAAAAATAGAGCTGTTAACTTTGCAGCCTTACTTAACTCAGATTATTTAGAGTTGAAATATGTAACCGCACCAATTGGAACAAAAATAACTATTAAACTTAATCAAAATGCAATAAAGAATATATTGCCATCAAATTCTGACATAGACCGTTATATGGAAAATAATGACTTAGACTATGTATTTAGTAGCTTTTTCCATTATTTACTTGAATCACCTAGCCTTAAAATCAAATTCGAACTGCAGCAATCAATGGAATATCAAGCCAAGAACCTTTTGCCTCTTCCGAATGCAGAACTGCTCAATGACTGGGTAAGAATACATGATGAAAATTATGAAGATATACAATGGACATATGAGTCAAATTGTTTTGATTCTTACTCTAACTCATTTGCTTGCAATGGCATAATTGTCCCGCATTTCGGCAGAGATCAAATAGATATAGACAGCATCTATTCTATGAAACAACCTATTATGTCTATTTTCGATCCAGACGGAGTATTTCCATTAAACCTGCAAAGAACTAGTTGTAGTGAAGATGAGTTTACATTCGATCAGGAATTAATTAATTCTATTGTAAAGGATTTTGTTGCTCACCTTTTAGTTAACACTCCAAATATTTACAATTTAGAAGCAAATGAGTTAGTCGAAAAAATAGATAAAATTTCATCAGCAAAGTGCTTTAATGAGAGTTATAGACTGAGAAGTAAAGAATGGGTGCCTTACGTTTTCTTGGCTGATGGCTTAACTTTTTTTGATATCGACACATTTAATAAAATAGGCACGAATAGAGTTCTAGCATATAAAAGCAAGAAAAATTTCTCAAAAACTCTAAAAGAAAAATTAGATGAAAATACAATGCATTGCATCTTCAATCTCACAAACTCAGACAAAGACTCGTTGTCCTGGTTTAGATTTGCTTTAAGCAGAGAAAAATACCATTTATACACGCCGTTCCGTTATCTAGACATAAAATATGGTCGCATTCTCTTGAAAAAAATTACTTACAAATTAGCTATTCAGCCAGGTAGAGTTAAGAGAGAGATAGTTAACAACATCTACACATTATGGGAAAACGAAGAATGGGTTTTAATATCTAACAATCCCAACAATACAGGCATTAGCAGGCTCCTTTCAGAGGCTAAGCGCAATTACGACAAGGAAAATGAATATAGCGAAATAGTAGAATTTTATTTAAACGAGCCTAAATGGAATGAAAATTCACCATACCATTGGGATAGTAACAAGTATTCGTCAATCTATTCAAAAATATGGATGCGAATTTTGGATCAAGCAGTAATACCGTATGATGAAGATAAGCGTAAGAAAAAACTAGAACGCGCCTACAGTACGCTGTCCGAATACATAACTAGAAATTTATATTTAAAAAGCACAAAAGAACGCAGATAATAATTTATGTCAAATAAGTTTCTAAATCACGAAAAAGAGAATTTTCTCCTCCAGCTCCTAGTCCATAATTATCAGTACTAAATGCATTATCTTCGACATGTATTCTATTCAGAACATTCAAAAATTGGTCAACGCTTGGTACATGTCCGTATTCCCAATTATCTAAATATATAGGAGAAAGCAGTCTCATAAATGCTCTATATCCATTTGTACGATTTAGAATTTGAGATCTTTCACGCGACTCCCATGATCGAGGCCAGCGCCTCTTAATTGCTTCAAAATAATTCCATACTATATCTGTAATTTCAAAGTCCTTGTTATCGACAAACATATGTTGGAATAAATGCTTGCTCAACAACTCTTCGGCTATTTTCTCTGGTCTTTTTTGTCTGAGATATAAATCTCTATCAATTTGCGGGTTGACACTCACGTATTTCAAAAGTGGTTCAATAAATGCTGCTTGCGTAATGGTTTCACCACTTCTACCATCAGTTGCTATACCAAGTCTTTTTATTTTTTTATGAAAAGGACTACCTGATTCTTTGTCCAATGTGACAGCCACGTTATGACACATTTTTTGAGGACTTCTTGTCTTCATTAATTCGTATAAGTCGTAAGCCAAACTTTTATTAACTTTTGTCTGGGCCAAGTTTACTGTAGAAAATATATTTGCTTGATCTGATATGTCTGCATCAACAAATATACTTACATTTACATCAAATGAATTACCTTGATATTCTTCAAGCCCTGCAAGTCTATGTTGTCCGTCTAATACTCTCGCTATATTTCGATAATAAATATGATCACTTTCTTCACCATCAAGATAATTACTTAAAGTCATAATATTTTGATTGATCTCCACACATTTGCCTTTGACTGCAATAATCACAGCTGTTGGAAATACAGCGTCTACCGTGTTTATATACGTAACTATCTGTTTTACACGAGCAGCATTTAATTTACGTTGTATGCCAAGATATTTTTCAACGTCTCTTTCCTCCATCATTACTCTTCTAACATCAAAATAAGTAATATTGACTAATTCTTTTGCTGGAATTGATGCTATGTAAAAGTCACCTAGTGGCTGTGAAACCAACAAAAAAGGAAACTTTACACTCTTTGGAGTTTCATTAGGCATAACTTAATTCCTATGTTTCCTATAAGCTTCTGCAAATTCATCTTCACCATCTCTTTGCGCTTCTCTAGGATCAATCTCTCTAGATTCATGGTCAAAAGCCATAGATGGAAATAGAATCAACAACGACAAGAAATAAAAAACAATTGATAGATAAATAATCATATCCGATTCAGCATAGCCATTACCTCTAGAATTAAAAAATATTGCCGTAGCAATAAAATTTATTAGTACTGCTATAACTAATTGAGGTCTTACCCATGGAAATGGTTTACCTCTTTTTCCAAATGAAGTTAAACCTAAATACAAGGTGGGTCCAAGTACAGCTGCAACATACATAAACAACTCACCATTTGAAATGTTACTTTTTAACACTTCAAGATACAGCGTAATGAAATTAGGCTTATCGCCCTCTTTTAAAGCATACGAGTCGACTCCTACTATTAAACTCGCAAACCAAATCGGTAGCGTTGAGAAAATAACTGTTATGCAAAGTTCTACAAGAGCTTCACACTGTGCTTTTAAACTTATGTTTGATAATGCTCCAACAATTGGAATGCGGCTAAATAAATATGTCATGTGATTGAAATTGAAATTTATATTCATTACTTATTATTGTAAGACTGTATGTTCATATCATCGAACAAAAAAAACCGCAGTGACTTTCATCAGCTGCGGCTTTTGTTTTCCTAATCATCCATGATTATTTGTTGCTAGCAATTTACGATGCGGCTTCCACTTGTACCAGGTTATCGAAGAACGTCGGTGAATGGCCCATGTCGCCAAACTCGGCGGAGCTGGTGATATTCACCGTGCCTTTATTAAGCTGTCGCCAATAACCCAGTGTCGTCACAAGAATGCCGGCGTTGACGTCTTCGGTAATCTTCGCCTTGCCTTCATAGGCACCACGGTCGTTAAAGACCTTCACCGTATCGCCATCGTTAATACTGCGTGATTCGGCATCCTCCGGGTTCATCAATACGAATTGCTCACCCTGGTCCTTGATCTTCATGTTGGCATAACAGGAATTCAGGAAGGCATGGCTCTTGGGTGCGATCATACTCAGTGGGTATTTTGCCGCCATTTCCGGGTTGGTCTCCGGACGTTCGTACGGTGGCAGGTAATCCGGTAACGGGTCAAGGTCTTCACCGGGTTGGAAACCTTCGTACATTTGTCGGAACGGTGGTGCCACGAAGTTCTTCGCCCCTTCTACCTTGAAGTTACACTTGCCGTTTTCGGTCGGGAAGTTACCTTCCTTATGCGGAGCGCGGTCATCCTTGGTACCCACGTTGAGTCGGAAGAAACCGTTCTCACGCATGTAATTCAAATCCGCGCCGTCACAGGCCGGCGCATCCCAATCGATAAAGTTTTCCAGGCACTCGGAATCAGACCAGTGCAAACGCTCTTCCTCGTAACCCATGGCCGTGGCCAGGCGACGGAAGATTTCGTTATTCGGTAAACATTCGCCCGGTGATTCCACGCTCTTGGCGTTATACGTCAGGTACAGGTGGCCCCATGAAAGAATGATGTCTTCCATTTCGGCACCCATGGACGCCGGTAACACGATATCGGCATAGGACGCGGTATCGGTAATGAAATGATCGGCCGCCACGTGGAAGATGTCATCACTTTCCAGCGCTTCGACAATCTTGTCGGCTTCGGGCGACTGCGTAACGGGGTTGGTATTCCACGTCATCACCGACTTGATCGGTGTTTGCAGGTTTTGTTCGCCCAGTAACGCACGACCGAGTTGCAGGATACTGACCACTTGCGTGCCCTCGGGTATCCAGTCCGGTCGACACATTACGTCAAACTTGTACGGGTGTTCCCAAACCGGGAATTGCGTCACCCCACCGCCAACATGGCGCCAGGCGCCGGTCAGTGCCGGAATACTCGTCACAGCGCGTATTGTTTGTCCACCACCGTAGTGGCGTTCCAGGCCGACACCCATGCGAATGGCAGCCGGTTGTTCCGTCGCCAGTTCTTTTGCGAGCTTACGAATATCATCGGCAGGAATACCGGTGATTTCTTCTGCCCATTCCGGCGTGTGTTTCTTGCAGTGTTCTTCCAGGTCTTCAAAACCTTCGGTGTAATTATCCACGTAGTCCTGGTCGACCAGGCCCTGGTTGATAATGCTATGAATGACGGCCATGGCCAGGGCACCATCGGTGGATGGCTTCGGCGCTATGTGCCAGTCGGCCTGTTTCGCGGTTTTTGATTTGTAGGCATCGATGACAACGACCTTGGCACCCTTTTGCTGTGCGTCTTTAACGATCGCCCAGTGATGCAGGTTGGTGCTGACACTGTTACAGGCCCAGATAACGATGTACTTGGAATGGATATAGCTTTCCGGATCAACACCGGCGGTGGGGCCCACGGTGAGTAACCATGCGGTACAGGAACCTTCACCACAGTAGGTACGTTCACACACGGTGGCACCCATTTTATTAAAGAAGGCATCGCCACCGTTCAGGCCGTGTACCAGGCCCTGGTGACCCAAATAGCTCACCGGCAGGATAGACTGCGGACCGAATTCCTCGATCAGGGCCTTCCATTTATCGGCGATGGTCGTGATAGCTTCGTCCCAACTGATGCGTTCAAATTGCTTGCTGCCCTTGGGGCCAACGCGTTTCATTGGGTACAGGATGCGGTCGGGATGGTAGTGGCGTTTCTCGTAGTCCTTGAGTTTGACGCATAGACCGCCGCGGGTCATGGGGTGATCTTTATTGCCTCGAACACCAATTACTTTACCGTCTTCAATATCGAACACCATCGCACAGGTGTCCGGACAGTCATGTGGACAGCCGCCAAAGGCTTGCTCCACTTTCGGGTTTGCTGCCATAGCTACATCTCCTCTTATCTGTGTGTAGTAATAGTTTTTTTAAAATAATACTACCGTCGAGGACAAACTAAAATGCCATGGCGAAACGGATTAGTGAAATCTATGTGAAATTTGTGAATTAATTAGTTTGGATCGCCACATGTTCAGCGACTGGCAGTAAATACTCCGCTGTTCCGGCACCAGTTCAATCAGCGGATGCTGGCATAGATGGGTTAGCGCGCTGACAATATTCTCGGCGATATCAGCACAGGGTTTCAGGCTGTACTGGGTCAGTAGTTTAAACAGCGTTGCCTGCAGCCTATCGAGTGAAGTTGGTTCGGACGTTGGCGCTGTTTGTTCTGGATTGTTCATTAAACTACTCCTGTTACGGGTGTGTTGCATGATGGTGGTGGCCAGGTAATGGGCATTGAGACGCAGGATGGCCGTGTATTTACGCACGTTCGCGCACCGGCTGACGCTGGCGCGCCCTGCCAGTAAATACAGCTCCTTGCTAAGCTGCTTCAATTGGCAACGATCATTGTCGGCCAGGTCGTCAATATGAAAATAGTGTTTATCCAGGTAACGCCCGACAACATCTGGGCGCCAGTCTATCCATAACGTTCGGTCATTGAGTTGTATCGCTTTAAACATGGATTACATGGATTAACATATTTAGATACTAATGATAATCATTATCATTTATAATAATAGCTCATGCAAGCAGGTTTTCAAGATGCGATAATTTTTCCATGACTGATTATGAACAACGATTGATCAATGCAGGCTACATCGCCGATGCCGAGCTAACCGCCACGCTACAATTAATGCAAACACTGCAGCGCCCATTGCTTATCGAAGGTGAAGCGGGCGTCGGTAAAACCGCGTTGGCCAGTGCCCTGGCGACAATCAATGACTGTGAATTGATTCGTTTACAATGTTACGAGGGCCTGGATAGCCAGTCGTCCGTGTATGAATGGAATTACTCGCGGCAACTACTGTGGATCAACATGCAGGAAAAAGAGCATGCAGATACCAGTGCACAGTTGAAACATATCTTCGATCGCGAGTTCCTGCTGGAGCGCCCGCTTCTGCAGGCCATCACGCGTGATAAAGCGCCGGTGTTGTTGATCGACGAGATCGATCGTGCCGATGAAGCCTTCGAGGCGTTTCTTTTGGAATTGTTATCCGAGTTTCAGATTACGATCCCCGAGTACGGCACCGTCAAGGCACAACATATTCCACTGGTCATACTCACCTCTAATGGTGTGCGTGAACTCAGCGATGCATTACGCCGCCGCTGTCTTTATCACTACATGCATTACCCTGATAAGGAACGCGAGCAGCATATTGTTAAACATGCCCTGCCCCGGATTGATGAAAACCTGAACAACCAGATCGTGGACTTTGTACACCAGCTGCGCGATAAGGACCTGCGTAAGAAACCGGGCATTGCCGAAACGCTGGACTGGTCGCTGGCCTTATTAAGCCTGGGTGTGAAAGATTTAAAACAAACCGGCATCGCGATTGGCGACAGCCTCGGCTGCCTGTTAAAGACCCGCGAAGATCGCGATGTACTGGATGACGCCGAGCTCAGCAGGCTGTTACGCATTATTGCGTGAGTCAGGTAGCCGTGTTGTTTGTTGCATGTTAAGCCCTCCCGGGACAAGCACGGCATGACATCATCAAAATCAATCTTCTATTTTGGCAAACGCCGCTGTGATGGCGATCGTGACCAGGTTGCACTGCTCGGTGGCAAAGGCGCACAGCTTGCCGAAATGACGCGTATCGGCATGCCGGTGCCACCCGGTTTCACGATCTCAACGAAAACCTGCCAGACTTTCTTTGAAAACGGAAAAAAACTGTCCAGTTTACTAAAGTCCACGATTCACCGGCATATCCGACTACTGGAACAGGAAACCAACAAAACCTTCGGTGCAACTGATCATCCCTTGCTGCTATCGGTGCGCAGTGGCGCCGCGATCAGTATGCCCGGCATGATGGATTCCATCCTGAACCTGGGCATGAACGATCGTGTGTTGCACACCGCTTGCAACACCGGTCAAAACGAGCGTGCCGCACTCGACTCCTACCGCCGCCTTATCAACATGTTCGGTGATGTGGTCATGGGCATCGAGCATAACCACTTCGAGACCGAGTTTACCCGCATCAAGAAAAAGTACCGGGCAAAAAACGATATCGACCTGGAGGTGACTGGCCTGTCCGAACTGGTTGACGCCTACAAGCATGTCTACAAACAACACACCGGCAAGGCATTTCCACAAGACCCCTATCAGCAACTTGAACTGAGCATCGAGGCCATCTTTAACAGTTGGTATAACCCGCGCGCGATCAGTTATCGCCGCATTAACCAGATTGATGGTCTGCATGGCACCGCAGTCAATGTGCAGAGCATGGTATTTGGTAACAAGGATGATCAATCCGCTACCGGTGTCGCCTTTACCCGTGATCCGGCCACGGGCAACAACAGTTTCTTTGGCGAATTCCTGATCAACGCCCAGGGTGAGGATGTGGTTGCCGGTATTCGAACGCCCAGGCCCATCATTGAAATGAAGCAGTGGCAACCCGACCTGTACAGGCAACTTGTGCAGTTGAAGGAAAAACTCGAACGTCATTACCAGGATATGCAGGATATTGAGTTCACCGTCGAAAGCGGCACGCTGTATCTGTTGCAAACACGCCGGGGAAAACGTACCGGTATCGCCGCGGTAAAACTGGCCGTGGATATGGCAAAAGAAAAACTCATCACGATAAAACAGGCGATCCTGCGCGTCCCTGCCGATGACATTACCCAGTGTTTACTGCCCTCGTTTATTGAACAGGAAAAACAGGATGTCCTGACCCGGGGCCTGCCAGCCTCTCCCGGTGCTGCCACCGGCATACCGGTGTTTGATGCGGATGAAGCCGTGGCCAGGCACAAACAGGGCGATAAGGTCATATTGGTACAACATGAGACCAGTCCGGAGGCGATCGAGGGCATGCAGGTGGCACAGGGTATCCTCACTTCAACGGGCGGGACGACCAGTCATGCGGCCGTGGTGGCAAGGGGCTGGGGCAAATGTTGTGTCACCGGTGCCAGTGAGGTTGAGATCAATGCGAACAACAAAACCATGGTTATTAATGGCACCCGGGTAACCCAAAAAAACGTGATCAGTATCGATGGGTCGACCGGCGAGGTGATGCTCGGCGAGATCACAAAACGCGAGGCCGGCTTCTCCAGCGAGTTGCGCACTTTGATGAAATGGGTGGATAAATACAGCACGGTTGGTGTTCGCGCCAATGCGGATTCGCCCAAAGATGCCATGATTGCGAGGCAGTTTGGTGCAACAGGGATTGGTCTGTGTCGAACCGAGCATATGTTTTTCGGCGACAAGCGTACGCTCGCGATGCGCGAGATGATCCTGGCCGCCGATGAAACCGAGCGACGCAAGGCACTGAAAAAACTCCTGCCTTATCAACGCCGCGATTTCGAGGGCCTGTTCAAGGCCATGCATGGCATGCCCGTGACCATTCGTCTGATCGATCCACCACTGCATGAATTTATCCCGCATGACAGGGACAGCCAGCATCAACTGGCACACGAACTGGGCCTGTCATTGAAAACCATCCAGCGTCGGGTCGAACAACTCCATGAAACCAACCCGATGCTGGGGCACCGCGGTTGCAGACTGGTCATCACCTACCCTGAAATCATGGAAATGCAGGTGCAGGCCATCACCGAGGCGGCCATCAATACACGCAAACAACGCATCCGTTCACAACCCGAGATCATGGTGCCACTGGTCGGTATCGACACCGAGCTATCGCACCTGCGCACGCTGATTACTAACACCATCGCTGCGGTGAAAAAGAAGCAAGGCTATCGTGGCAATCTTGATATCCCGATCGGTACCATGATAGAGATTCCACGCGCGGCAATCACCGCCGATCAGATTGCAGGGCATGCTGATTTTTTCAGTTTTGGCACCAACGACCTGACGCAAATGACACTGGGATTTTCCCGTGATGATTTCGGCAGCTTTATGCCTGACTACCTGGATAAACAGATTTACAAGACCAACCCGTTCAAGTCGCTGGATAGCACCGGCGTCGGCCAACTGGTCAGCATGGCGGTCAAACTGGGCAAGCAACACAGGAAGAAACTCAAATGTGGAATTTGCGGTGAACATGGCGGCGACCCGGCGTCGATCCGCTTCTTTGTCAGTGCCGGGCTTGATTATGTTTCCTGCTCACCGTTCCGCGTTCCGGTTGCCCGGCTGGCAGTGGCGCAGGCAGCGCTGAGCGCTTAATCAACAATGGGAATATTGCATGAAACCCGTTACCGTTAGCGATAGGTTGCATGACTTTACGCGTTTCCTGCGTGGACATGGTTACGATGTCGGTATTGATGAACTGAATGACAGCATGCTGGCACTGGCCAGTATGAAAGAACCTGATCGTAAGCAATCTGAATATTACCTGCGCAGTATCCTCTGTCGTAACGCCGATCAGTGGCATGAGTTCCACACGCTGTTTGATCGTTACTGGTATGCCGTGGAACATGAACAGCAAGCGGCAGAAGCAACACACTGGCAGGCGCCAACATTAAAACAGCAGCAACAGGCCGTGAGCGGTATCGCCGGCACGTCCACCGATCACTTCAAGGCCATGGAAGAATCGACCACGGGTGTCGGTGCCGGCAAACAAAACACCATCGGCAAGGCCGACTTTCGTTTCCTGAAAGACGCGCGTGCCATGCGCGAGGCAGAACGATTATCTGAACAACTGGCGCAGCAGTTAAAACGGCGCATCAAGCGTAAAAAGAAAATCGTTGCCCGCGGTCGCGCGATAAATATCCGCCATACCCTGCGTGCCAGCCTGGGCACAGGCGGTACGCCCCTGTATCCGCGCTATAGCCTGCAGGTTAAACAGCCGCCAAAGTTACTGGTGTTACATGACGTGTCGCATTCCATGACGTGGAACAACCCGCTGCTGTTTCGGTTTGTGCGTGGTCTCGTCAACGTGTTTCATGATACCGAGGCGTTTGTCTTCCATACGCGTTTACACCATGTGACGGAACTGTTCCGGGAACCGTCACTGGACAACATGCGCAAACAGCTGGAGTCAAAAAACAACCTGTGGCTCGGTGGCACCTGCATTGCCGATTCACTGGCGAGTTTCAATACCAACTATGCCGGCTACATGCTGTGTCCACAGACGCGCGTGTTGTTGATTAGCGATGGCTTTGATACCAACGAACCGGCGCGACTCGCCGCTGAACTGAAAAAAATTAAGCGCCGGGCCAATCGCGTCCTGTGGTTAAACCCCATGCAGGCACGTGACGGTTATGATCAAAACAATATCACTGCCACAACCATTCGCCCGCATGTCGACTGTATCGCCCCGGCACACAGCCTGGATTCATTGCGCGCGATTTTGCACGCACTGCGCTAGTCAGCGTTCTGCCAAACCCTTCCGGTTGCGAATAACTGCCGGAAATACCAATAAAAAAATAAAGAATTAGACGGATTGGCCGATAAAGCGTGATGTCTATGCGTTTATCAAGGTTATCACAATGGCAATCTGGGGCCTGAAGGGCAAAAAAGTACTGATCATCGATGATTTTCAGGAAATGCGCATGCTGTTGAAAGGCATGATAGAGCCGTTGTCGCCTGCACTCATTAGCACGGCGCAAAATGGCGAACAAGCGCTGGAGCTGATGGAGCAACAGCAATACGACGTCATCTTTTGTGACTACAACCTTGGTAAGGGCAAGGACGGCCAACAGGTACTGGAACAGGCCAAGCATTCTGGCCTGCTTGGTTATGACTGCATCTATATTATGTGTACCGCGGAAAACACGTCGGACATGGTCATGGGCGCCATTGAATACCAGCCCGATGATTATATTTCCAAGCCGTTCAACCGCACGGTGATCCACGCACGCTTGAAGAAACAGCTGGAAAAGAAAAACAACCTGGTCGATATCGCTCGCGCCATGGGCAGTAAACAATACAAGAAGGCCTTGCAATACTGTGATGCATTATTGGGAAAGCAGCCGCCCAATCGTTTCGACCTTTATAAAATCAAGGGCGAGATCCTCGTTAATCTCAACGAGTACGACAAGGCCGCCAATCTGTACGAGGACATTATCGAGGAACGCGATATACCCTGGGTTTACCTGGCACTGGGTAAAGTGCGCTACATGCAGGAACACTACGAAGAAGCGTTGGACATTTTCCAGGAGCTTGTTAAGGAAAATGCATCCAACGTGGCCGCTTATGACTGGCTTGCAAACACGCATGAAGCCATGGGTGACAGCAGGCAGGCACAGGAGATGCTGGCAATGGGCGTTGCCCGGTCACCGAAGTCGTTTGTACGCCAGCGCAGGCTGGCACAGGTTGCCTATGATAACGGCGACCTTGATACCGCCACCTCTGCTTTCGAACAGGCGTTACACGTTGGTCATCATTCCTGTTACAAGCGCGCCGATGATTACAACAGCCTCGCCAGGACCTATCTTGAAAAAGACCAACTGAACAAGGCCATGCAAATGGTCGACAAGCTGGAAAAAGACTACAAGGACGATAGCACGGCAACCATGGTCGCTGCCGTTACCAGGGGCATGGTCCATAGCAGCAATGGCGATAGTGAAGCCGCTAACCGCGCTATTGAAAGCGCACTGGAACTGTACGAGCAAAACCCGCAGGAGTGTTCCAGTGCCATTGCACTGGAACTGACCGACCTGTGCCTGTCATCTGGCCAGGAAGACGCGGCCCGGGAAATCACGATGAATCTCGTGCGTAACAACCACGAAAACGAAAAACTGCTGGAGAAAACCAGGTCGGTTTATGCGAAATCAGGTAACAGCGATATTGGCACTTCACTGATTGAGCAGGCTACCAAGGAGATCGTTGAATTGAATAACAAGGGCGCCATGTTGTTGAAGGAAGGCAAGCTGGAAGAGTCGATTGAGTTATTTATGAAAGCGGCACGCGGTATGCCCGATAATCCTGTCGTGAACCTTAACGCGGCGTACGCCATGCTTATGCAGATGAAGAAAACCGGCAAGGTCAAGAAATACAGCAGCCGCGTTGGTAACTACCTGGAACGCGTTAACGCGCTGGACCCGACCAACCAGAAATACCATGAGCTACTGGAATTACTGCAACAGCTTGTTGAAAAAAAGAACGTCGCCTAGAAAGCCGCCATGAAAACGCCACCCGAGTTTGATTACAGCACGCTGCTTGCCAGCGCGATACACGAGGTAAAAAATTCGTTGAACCTGTTGATGAATTCAGTCGACCAGGTTGCCAACAGTTGTCATCATCACGATTGCCCGTCTAAGCACAAGCTTTCGCAAATCCAGTATGAAAGCAAGCGCGTCAGTGACGACCTGGTTGAGTTACTGGCAATCTATCGGATCAACAGCAGACAGTATGTTGCCAACATCGATGAATACCCCGTGTATGACTTCCTGTTTGAAAATCTGTGTCAGCATGAAACCATGATTCGACATCGCGGTATCGAAACCGCTATCGAGTGCGATCGCGATCTCTACTGGGTATTTGACAGCGAGCTGGTCAGCGGTGTCATGAGCAACGTGATTAACAACCTGTATAAATACACGAAAGACCGCTTACAAATAACCGCCTTCAGGGAAGGCCATTACCTGGTTATCCAGGTCCGGGATAACGGCCCCGGTTACCCGGAAGCCATGCTAATCGACAGCCATGCCCAACAGGCAATCAGTTTTGGCCAGGGCAATACCGGGCTCGGCTTGTATTTTTCCCGCCTGGTAGCCGAAATGCATAAGAACAAGGGCAACAGCGGGTACATCACGACGACCAACGACGGTATCGACGGCGGTGGTTGTTTTTCAATCTATCTGCCCTGATCGCGACGAACAGGCGGTGCTGAGCTGCCCGGCTTTAATTGAATTTCTTTCAAGTTGAACTATCATAACTTTACGTTTAGTAAAGCATGATGGATATACGACACCTGAAAACGCTGCGCATGATTCGCGACTGCGGCAACATGGCCGCGGCGGCCAGGCGCCTGCACCTGACCCAGTCGGCGCTGTCGCACCAGCTCAAGGCCATTGAAAGCCAGTATGATAGCGAGCTGTTTACCCGCAAGACCCGGCCGCTGCAATTCAGCCAGTTAGGCCGACGGCTGTTAACGCTGGCGGATGAAATATTGCCACGTATAGAACTCGCCAATAACGACATTGCCCGTATGCTCAAGGGCGATGCCGGGCGCTTGCATATCGTGATCGAATGTCACAGTTGCTTCGACTGGCTGATGCCAACCATGGATAAGTACCGCGATGACTGGCCAGACATTGAAATGGATCTGTCACTGGTTTCGAGTTTCGAACCGCTACCAGCCCTGTTAAGCGGCGATATTGACCTGGTGATTACCTCCGATCCGGACAGCAACCCGGATATCACCTACTCGCCGCTGTTTCGCTACCAGTCCGTGGTCTTGCTCGATAAACAACACCCGCTGCTGGAGAAAGACGTTATCGACGCAGCAGATTTCGCCGACCAGACGCTGATTAGCTACCCGGTTGAACGGCGCCGGCTGGATATCTTCAGCCGTTTCCTGATGCCGGCCGCGGTAGAACCCACCGCGTTACGCCACGCCGAGCTGACGTCGATGATTATCCAACTGGTTGCCAATCGACGCGGCATTGCCGTGTTACCGTCGTGGGCGGTAACCAAATACGTCGCTGATAATACGATCAGCACGCGTCCACTGGGCCATGACGGGTTGTGGGGCACGCTCTATGCCGCCGTGCGCAGTGAACAACAGGCACTGCCCTACATGCAGGCCTTCCTCGCCTGTGCAAAAACCACCAGTAGCCTGTCGCTGGATGCCATTGTTGCCTGCGACGATTAGCGACCGTTTTTCGTGCAATGATCAGATCATGAAAAATTGCTATCACTGCCTGAACGAGGACAGTTTTTAACAATTATTTTAGTGGTTATACACACCTTCCCGGTGCCGAAGTTAAGCAACTGAAAACGCAGGAAATAACCTTTCAGGCAGAAAAATGAGCCGCATTTTACCCAGCTTATCCACAGGAAATCAGGAGCAAAAACACAGCCTACTCCACATCATCTAGTGGTCTAATAAGCGCTTGACCACATTTTATAGTGGTGCTATACATTCGTTTACATAAAAAACATCAACAAGTTTCGAGCTTTTGCAGCGATATCGAAACATGATTTTGTAAACAATTGGAGGGGTACATGGAAGCGGAAAGCACCGCCAGCAACACCACCGTTTCATCGTCAGCACAAACCAGCCACGGTTCAGAACAACTTGCGAAAGCCAGCACCATCGGTGCGGGCCTGTCACAGTCCCTTGGGCATTACCGCGTCATTCGCCGTAACGGTAAAGTGACGTCGTTTGATCTCAGCAAGATTGCCGTGGCCATGACCAAGGCATTTATTAACGTGGAAGGCGGTACTGCCGCTGCATCCACCCGCATTCACCAGCAGGTCGAAGAACTGTCACAGCAGGTGCTTGGCGCGCTGACCCGGCGCCTGCCCGATGGCGGCACCGTGCATATTGAAGATATCCAGGACCAGGTTGAACTGTCCCTGATGCGCGCCGGTGAACAGAAAGTAGCCCGTGCCTATGTGATTTATCGCGAAGAGCGTGCCCGTGAGCGCCTGGCAGAAAATGAGGGCAAACCGGAACAGGAATTTCAGCCGGTTAATGTTAACGTTACCCGCGCTGATGGTTCCAAAACAGCGCTGGATGTTAAACGCCTGCAGGCAGTCGTCGATGAGGCTTGTGAAGGGATAGAGAATGTAAACAAGCAAACCATTCTTGAAGATGCCGTTAGAAACCTGTTCGAAGGTGTGAGCGAACAGGACGTCAACCACGCGCTGGTGATGAGTGCCCGTACGCTGATCGAAAAAGAACCGAATTACAGCTACGTCGCAGCCAACCTGCTATTGGATAAACTCCGCAGTGAAGCACTGTCTTTTATCGAGGAGGCACCTACGCAGGCGACACAGCGTGAAATGGCGGCTGCCTATCCTGATTATTTCAAGAAATACATCTTCCGCGGCGCCGAGCTGGGCCTGATCGATCATGAACTGGCGAAGTACGACCTGAAACGACTGGGCGAAGCCATGAAGCCGGAGCAGGACCAGCAGTTTACCTACCTGGGCCTGCAAACCCTGTACGATCGTTATTTCATTCATCACCATGACACCCGTTTCGAACTGCCACAGGCGTTCTTTATGCGTGTTGCCATGGGCCTGGCGATCAACGAACTGGACCGCGAAGCGCGGGCGATTGAATTCTACGAACTACTGTCATCGTTTGACTTCATGAGCTCGACACCGACCCTGTTTAACTCCGGTACCTGTCGACCACAGTTGTCCAGCTGTTACCTGACCACGGTACCTGATGATCTTGATGGCATCTTTACTTCCATCAAGGACGATGCCCTGTTATCGAAGTTTGCCGGCGGCCTTGGCAATGACTGGAGCCGCGTGCGTGCACTGGGCGCCCATATCAAGGGCACCAATGGCAAGTCGCAGGGCGTTGTGCCCTTCCTGAAAGTGGCCAACGACACCGCGGTTGCCGTGAACCAGGGTGGTAAACGCAAGGGCGCGATGTGCGCCTACCTCGAAACCTGGCACATGGATATCGAGGAGTTCCTGGAACTGCGCAAGAACACCGGTGATGACCGTCGTCGTACCCATGACATGAATACGGCCAACTGGATTCCGGACCTGTTCATGAAACGCGTGGCCGAGGAAGCGGACTGGACGTTGTTCTCGCCACACGTGGTGCCGGATCTGCACGACGTTTACGGTGAAGACTTTGAAAAGCGCTACGTTGAGTACGAACAAATGGCTGCCAACGGCGAAATCACCGACTGCAAGACGATCCCGGCGATCTCGCTGTGGCGCAAGATGCTGTCCATGCTGTTCGAAACCGGCCACCCGTGGATTACCTTTAAAGACCCGGCCAACCTGCGTTCGCCGCAGCCACACGTTGGTGTTGTGCACTCGTCCAATCTGTGTACCGAGATCACGTTAAACACATCCGATGATGAAATTGCGGTGTGCAACCTCGGTTCCGTCAACCTGCCGCAGCACGTTGATGAAAACGGTCTCAATGCCGACAAGCTGCAGAAGACGATTAATACGGCCATGCGCATGCTGGATAACGTCATTGACTACAATTACTACAGCGTCACCAAGGCGCGTCGTTCCAACCTGCGCCATCGCCCGGTTGGCCTGGGCATCATGGGTTTCCAGGATGCACTGTATAAAATGCGTTTACCGTATGCGTCTGAAGACGCGGTTGAGTTTGCCGACAACAGCATGGAAATGGTCAGCTACTATGCCATCAAGGCATCGACCGACCTGGCCGAGGAACGCGGTAGCTACTCTACCTTCCCGGGTTCACTGTGGAGTCAGGGCATATTGCCAATCGATTCTATCCAGAGACTGGCCGACAACCGTGGCGATTACCTGCAGGTTGATACCAGTAGCAAACTGGACTGGGACAGCCTGCGTGACCGCGTTAAATCAGTCGGTATGCGCAACTCCAACTGCATGGCCATCGCACCGACGGCAACCATCTCTAACATTTGTGGTGTCAGCCAGTCGATTGAACCGACCTACCAGAACCTGTTTGTTAAATCGAACCTGTCTGGTGAGTTTACCGTGGTTAACCCTTACCTGGCGCAGGACCTGAAGACTCACGGTATCTGGGATGACGTCATGGTGAATGACCTCAAGTATTTCGATGGCAGCGTACAGTCTATCGATCGTATACCCGACGATTTGAAAGAACTGTACTCAACGGCGTTTGAAGTTGATCCGCGCTGGCTGGTGGAAGCCGCCTCGCGTCGCCAGAAATGGATCGACCAGGGCCAGTCGCTGAACCTGTACATGTCTGAACCCAGCGGCAAAAAGCTGGATAACCTGTACAAACTCGCCTGGGTCAGGGGGTTGAAAACGACCTACTACCTGCGTTCACTTGGCGCGACGCACATGGAAAAAAGCGCGACTAACAACAATACGCCAGCACAGGCACAGGAAACCACCGAGGAACCAAAGGTGTGTTCAATCCTGGATCCTGATTGCGAGGCATGTCAGTAACAGATCAGCAAGAGGGGAAAATAGATGTTTGATTGGAATGACCCGTTAGCAAAATCAACACAGGAAACAACTGAAACAGTTGAACCCGTTGTCGTGCAACAGGCGCTGAACCAGGCCGCACTGGAAGACGAGGAAATAACGGAGATCAAAAAACCGGTCGCGCCCGATAATCAACCGCATAATGTCGCGCCGGTAAACCCGGAAGACAAGCGTGTGATTAATGGCCAGACCGATATTAACCAGTTAGCACCGTTCAAGTATCCATGGGCATGGAATTTTTTCCTTAATGCCAACAAGAACCACTGGACGCCACTTGATATCAACATGGCACAGGACGTCACTGACTACCGCCACAAGTTGACGCCGGAAGAACAGCACGTCTATCAAAACGTACTGTCTTACCTGACCACATCCGACATCCTCGCGATGCGTAACATTGGTCTTGCGGTGATGGAAAAGATGTCAGCGCCGGAGTTGCAGATTTACCAGGCACGACAGGTCTACGAGGAATCATTACACACCTGGACCTACCAGCACTGCATTGAAACCATTGGCCTTGACCAGAGTGAGATCTACAACCGTTACCGGGTCGTACCGGAGATTCACCAGAAAATATCGATGGCCAACCGCCGTTTGAACTCGGTGTTACGTTCCGATATTGATCTGAATGACCGTGACGAGTTACATAACTTTGTCCTGTCTTACATGTTCTTCTCGGCCATCTTCGAGGGTTGCTGGTTCTACAATGGCTTCAGCCCGATCTTTGCACTCCAGCGTCGCGGCCTGATGAAAGGCACGGCCGAGCAATTACAGTACATCATGCGTGATGAAGTGATGCATGCCGCATTCGGTATCCGCGTGGTGAAACAAATCATGCAGGAAGAAAATGTCACACTGGATCCAAAAGACATTCGCAACATGTGGGATGAGGCTTACGAGGCAGAAAAGGCCTACACCAGTTACATCCTGCGTGACCCAATCCTGGGTTACTCGGCGGAAACACACCTGGGCCAGTTCCAGTACATTGCCAACCGCCGTGCGATACAGCTTGGCCTGAATGAACAACCGTTCCCGGGTGCAGAATCTACCCTGCCCTGGCTCGATGAACAGGCCAACCTGCGCAAGGAAAAGAACTTCTTTGAAACACGTGTCACCGAGTACCAAACCGGTGGCGCACTTAATTGGGATTAGATTAACAGTATGAGCAAGGTCATGCCCAGAGTTGCTATCCACCCGGAGGTGGGCACCTGTTACCAGGTGAAGGACTACGCGATAAAGCTGGCGCATGGCGCATACTACAGTGCTTATTCAGTTTACCGTGACCGCATAAGCGGGAGCCGAGATGGAAGCTCGGCTATTGCCTGGTATCTCCAGCCTCTTCCGGATACCAGGCCTTCTTATTCCGGCCAATCAGCTTCTGCTGATCGCCAATATAGTTATAGTCAGTAATTTCAACAGAGTCCATGCGTTTGCATGGACTCTATCCTGTTGAACTAGCCTGCCACCTTGAACTTACCTACCTGCGATTGCAGGTCTGAGGCAAGTCGTGCCAGTTCATCGCTGGCGTTCGCTGTTTCACGCGAACCGCTGGAGGTTTCCTGTGCTATCTCGCTGATATTGACAATGTTACGGTTGATTTCTTCCGCGGTGGCGCTTTGTTGCTCTGCAGCGCTGGCAATTTGCATGTTCATGCTCTTGATGTTGTCCACCACCTCGGTAATAGCAAGCAATGCTTCCCCTGCCTTACCGGCCTGTTCAACACTGACCTCGGCTTTTTCACGGCCTGCCTGCATGACGTTCACTGCCTCGTTGGCGCCGCTTTGCAGACGTTCAATCATGTCATTGATTTCCTGCGTCGACTGCTGGGTACGGCTTGCCAATGTCCTGACCTCATCGGCGACAACGGCGAAACCGCGACCTTGTTCGCCTGCGCGCGCCGCCTCGATGGCCGCGTTGAGTGCCAGCAGGTTGGTCTGCTCGGCAATATCGCGAATAACATCCAGTACCGTACCAATGCTGATACTGTCTTCTTTAAGGTTCTCGATAACCCCTGCGGTGCGCTCTACTTCCGAGGCGAGGTTGTGAATCGTGTCTACGGTAGTCGAAACAACGCCGCTGCCATTCTTGGCCTGGCTATCCGCTTCCTGCGCCGCTGTTGCCGCATTAGCCGCGTTGCGGGCAACTTCGGTTACCGTTGCTGACATCTCGTTCATTGCGGTCGCCACCTGTTCTGTTTCACCCTGCTGACGCATGACACCGGCAGTGCTTTGCTCGGTAATCGCGGACAATTCTTCGGCAGCGGCGGCCAGTTGACCGGAACTACCCAGGATTTCCTGTACCAGCTTGGAGAAATTCTTGCGGCACTGTGAATATTCCCAGCACATCCATGCGAATTCGTCCTTACCATCCAGGCTAAACTTGTAATTCAGGTTGCCTTTTGACATTTCCTGTAACGCCATCACCATTTCATGTGCACGGCGGGCATTTGTCTTGCCTATAATGTGTGCCAGGCCAAACATGGCGATAATAACGACAACATTGGCGCCAATAGAAACGTATTGAGAGAGTTCCATAACCGCAAACAGTTGATGTGAACACATGAACCAGGCGGCCATGATAGCGGTATATCCATAAAATTGCTTCTGTATGCTAAAGCGAGCAATTAGCTTTTTCATTCTGCTACTCCAGTATATGACAACTGTTTATTAATAATAATGGTGAAAAATTGTCTTCGTTACTGGCATTAGCGGTCAGCAATTCGATATCTTTAACTAAAATTTAATCGTATTGGTGCATGCCTGATGCAGTTAGCACAACAGTGCAGAATAAAAACAGCTGGAAAGGCGTAGACAGCCCGTTAAAGATAAGACGGTGTCTAACTTAACAGCGTCCCTGATTGGCCAAGTTCGCTATATTGCGTATCGGATAATAGATAAATATTACTTTTAATACTTTTATTAAGTAATTGAATTCCTTTATCTATTATGCCTTTATTGATGTAATCTATGAGTTTGTCACTGGCTGCCAGTCGCTGCCTTTTGACCAGTATTAACTCGCTATCAGCAAGGCGGCCGCTTAGCCACAGGGCGATACTGTCAGCCGTATAGTCCCAGCTGGCGGGCATCGCGTCTTCGTCATCCAGTAATTGCAGCGGCAGCCACAACAGCGGCCGGTGCTCATCCAGGTGAGAAAACAGCTTGTCACTATGTGGGACCGGCAACAAGGCGGGACAACGCTCGCGCAAGTAATACCCCATCTGGCACATGGCCAGTAATGCAAGCCGATGCGCGGTGTGATTATCAAAACCGGTTTGCTGTTGTTGTTGCCTGACGTGGTCAGCAAACATGCCACCACCGGGCACAATGACAACAGGGGTTTCTTTTGCCCGGGCAACAATGGCATCCAGCCACCCTGTTAAATGATCACTGCTGGCCAGGCTGCCACCCAGCTTTATCACGGTAATAGTCAATTCACTTCAGTTTTTCTGGCTGGCGAACACAGCCTTGACAGTGCGGCAACTTTATCAAAACACTCCTGGTATTCCTTGTCGGCATCAGAGTCCCAGACAATGCCACCGCCTGCGTAAAAACAGAGGCGTTCACCATCCTGTATGAGTGTCCGGATACAAATATTACTATCCATGTTACCGTCAAAGCCGATGTAGCCAATTGAACCGCAATAAATAGAACGTCGATGTGGTTCAAGTTCCTCGATGATCTCCATAGCGCGGAGTTTTGGTGCGCCAGTGATAGAACCGCCTGGAAAGCAACCGCGTAGTAACTGCAATACGTGTTTATTCTCTGCCAGGTGCCCGGTGATTGTGCTGACAAGATGGTGGACTGATGCATAGGTTTCCAGCGCAAACAGCTTAGGTACCACGACTGAGCCCGGATCACAGGTTTTACTGATGTCATTGCGTAGCAAGTCAACAATCATCAGGTTCTCGGCCCGGTCTTTTTCACTTTCCAGTAGTGAAACGGCCAATGCTTTGTCCTCGTAGGCAAACACAGAGCGCCTCATGGTGCCCTTGATCGGTTTGGTTTCAACCTGCTGGTCCCTGACACGCAGGAAGCGCTCAGGTGATGAACTGAGTACCGAACCAGTTGGCAGCTTGATATAAGAAGCATACGGTGCCGGGTTTAGCGTACGTAAATCCTTATAGGCTTGCCAGCTATCGCCACTGAAACCAACCTCAAAGCGCTGCGCCAGGTTAACCTGGTAGCAATCGCCTTCACGGATGTAATGCATGATGCGTTCAAAGGCAGTGTCATATTGCTGCTTGTTCATATTCGCCGTGATACCCGTGGTTATTGCATATGTCCTGTCGCGGCTAACATGAGGCTGTTTGAATAGCTGTTCCAGTACATGCCAGTTGGCAGAGGTGTTGTCAAAATGACAATAACCTACCAGCCAACAACGTCGCTGATGATGATCAACAATCACGGCCCAGTCGTAGATACCAATGGCCATGTCTGGCAAACTGATGTCGTTAATCGCTACTTCAGGTAGCTGCTCAACGTGTCGTCCAAGATCGTAAGAGAAGTAACCAGCCGCGCCGCCACAAAAAGGCAGACCACTTAAGTTGGTTTGTTTATCCCCAAGGTATTGTTGTACGACGCTGAACGGATCGTCATTGGTAACACTGGTTTCACCGGTTGCCATGTCGGTAACACAGGTCTCTTTATGGCGGGTTTCGATCGTGAACTGCGGCCTGGCTACGATAATATCGTAACGCCCGGTATCAATTGCAGGATAACCGCTATCAATAAACATACTCCATGGCTCATCGGCCACGCGCTCGAATAAAGTCGTGGCATCACGGTTGTAATGCAATTCCGTTAGTTTCACTCCTGGCACCTTATCCGGTTCAACTGCGCCAATGCCACTGCCGGTGCGCAGACATTGCAGTCTTCTTCCAGCTCCGGACGGCATGACAGCAATTCACTGAAATCGATATATTCAAACTGCAGTCTTTCCGCGAGCTGTTGTATTAAAAAACGCCCCACGCCTGCACCGATCATTACCGGCGCAATATTTTTTTCGCGTGCCAGCAAGCGCTTTATCACCGCTTCCAGTTCAGCAAGCTGTAAATGCGCAAAGTGATGCGCCAGGTCCAGCCAATGCTGCTCGCTAAAATCATTTGTATCAGCGCCAACCATGCGCGCCAATCTCGTCATACTGGCTTTATAATTCTTGCCTGCACCGTCTGCCGTTTCCATCATGTCAGCCTGCTCGTCAATCCAGCCCAACAGGCGATAAACATCAGCCGTCGTGGCAAAGTGCTCTGCCGCTACGCCTTGCCAGTGCCCGGCAAAAGGTACACGTCGTGCCAGTGCCATTAACGAGGTACGAATTACACCGCTATAAACCAGTTCATCATGTTGCATGCGCTGCTGATCGTTGTGACCGATCGTCAGCAAGCGTTGCGCATGGACAGGTATGACGTCAGTAGTTGTGCTGCCAATATCAATAAACACGCCACTGTCGATACAGGTTGCGACCATGCTGCCGCTCGCATACCAGTTTGCGGAGGCCACGTCCCTGCTCTCCAGTTCAGTTGCGGCGAGTTTGATGAAACCATGACCCGTTGTATAGATATCAATATCGTCACCAAGGTGACGCTGGCAAAGTGTCGATAGCGTACGAACGCCTGCAGCCCGACTGGGAAATATATCAACCAGTTCTGCCGTCATGGTGACTGCATGCCGGGTAGTTGTTTCGGGTAACGTCTTGATGATCTCCGGCATTACCGCATCCAGTTGTTCCAGTCCCTGCCATAACGGTGTGGCAAACTGGTTAACGTGTTGCAACAACCCCGCGGCATTGATACCAGCAACCTTGAGGTGGGCACCACCGATATCCCAGCCTGTGAAATGTGTTGTATGCATGGCGCTATTATACCGGGATTCTTGTTGCTGTTACTGGACCGAATACCGGTTCAGGCAGTGAATGTGACTGGAACACGTCTATGATTAATGCCGCTATGTTAATGCCTGTTGAACCGGAAAGCCCGGCATAGGCCGTTGTCAGCCTTGGATTGATCTCGACAACCAGGAGTTGTCCGTCGCTGGTAGCAACCAGGTCAACGCCGATATAACCACGGAGTCCGGGCATTGCTGCTGCTACCTGGTTAGCAAGCACATGGCAGGCGTCATAGTTGTCCTGGCAGGCATTGACGCTGACCGCGTTTAACGACAGGCGCTCATGCTTAATCGTGATTTCCTGTTCATTACAGCCAGGCAGCAAGGCGCTTCCGGCATGGCATAGCATTGACAGGCTCATGGCCTGGCCCGGCACAAACGGCTGGACGAGCAGTTCTTCGTTGTTATGTGTCTCCAGGTAGTCAACGAGACGCTGCCTATGCTTGAAATACATGACATCTTCGGCGCCGGCGCCCGTGTCTGGTTTCACGACCCAACCATGATCACCAGCAGGTATAACATCGCCCGATCTGACACCGTCTATAACCGGAACAGCATGTTGCCTGAGCACGGCCGCCGTGTCGTATTTACTCGTGCACGTTGTGATGCTGTCGATACCGGATAACAACAGCGTAATCGGCTGTGTTTGAAACCACGTTGCCCAGTCAACCAGACAACCATCACTTTCCGGTGTGATTAACCAGACAAGATCGTTTGCCAACAGTGCCTGTTGAATCACCGTGCGCGGTTCGTCATCGATAACAAGGTAATCGATATCGTCAGCAAATTTTTCCAGGCGTTTATCACGGCAGAGTATCAGCGTGTCACCCTGTATTCGTTTCAGATCATGCACCAGCGCCCTGACCATGAGGTCGCCCTCGCGAGCGAGACTGTCGGGCAATTCTGACCCGGCCAGTCCGCCACCCGTGATAAACTCGAAGATAAAATGACGCATGTTACTAACGATGATTATTCCAGTGCTTGACCTGATGGATGAACAGGTTGTTCATGCTATCAGAGGTGAACGTGACCTGTATCAACCAGTTGCATCAACCCTTTGTTCAGCATCGGACCCATATAGCGTAATAGAAGGCTTCCTGAAGCTATATCCTTTTCCTGTCATCTACATGGCCGATCTTGATGCCATTCGTGGCAACGATCGTCATACACACCTGATTACAGATATCGTTGCACGTTATCCCGACATCGAATTCTGGATTGATGCCGGACATGAACAGCTTTATCAACAGCCTAATACCACGCCGGTTATCGGCACAGAAGCAAATGTTCGCTTGCCACAAATCATGTCACTGATTGAACAACAGCCAGAAGCAGTCCTGTCAGTCGATTTTGATCCTGAAGGGAAGCTGATGCAGCCGGACTTACTTGGCACTGGCGAATACTGGCCGGACAGGATTATTGCCATGATGTTGGCACGCGTCGGTACGGCTAAGGGAATAGACAAGGAAGGGCTGGATTTAGTCCGCGCACAGGCAGGTGACAGGCAAATTTACGTCGGTGGCGGTGTTGCCAGCGCTAACGAGATAAAGGCATTACAAGATGACAATATCGCCGGGGCACTGATAGCGACGGCACTGCATAACGGTTCGATGACGACTGCGGATATTGATTTATTAATGTCATAAAAAGAAACGCCCCGTTGTACGGGGCGTCCGGTTTGGTCTCTTTTGGAGACGCCTAGTTTGCAGCAAATGGGTGTTCTGCTGAACCTTTCTTACTTACAACTTCTGCCGCTTTTGGCTCACGAGCTACTGCACGCTTGATAGACAGCTTGGTAGCTTCGTAGTTGTATTCCTGAATCTTGGCATCGTCATCAGCCAGCCAGTGAATGAATACACCAACTGAAATGAAGATGTCATCAGCTTCGTCAGCTGGAATGGTACCGTCTTCAACGCAATCCATTACTGCCATGGCAACGCCGCGCTGGGCAGGACCAAACATCTGGACAGCCTGCTTGGCACCTTTAATCGTTACCTTGTTAAAAAGGATGGTGCTTGGCTTACAAGCAAGGTTCGGAGCAACCACAGCCAGGAGGGTGCTGAAACCGTCCTTGTTGTTGGTTAATGCATTACAGAATGAAGATTCTGCAGCACTGCCGCGAGGACCCATAATCAAATCGATGTGAGCAACTTCGTTGCCATCACCAACCAGTGCTTCGCCAATTAATACTCTGTCTATGACCGCCATTTTCTCGTCTCCTCCAGATAGAAAGCCAAATAGTTTCTGAAAAATAGACATTACTGTCTTCCTACTAATTTAAGTTTAAATAAAATGGGTTTTACCCCGTCCGTTACTTCCGGCAAGGGAAATCCCACTGCCTGAATACATAAATGTTAATTTTTAGTGTGCCAGATTATAGACCAGTAGACTGGTTGTCGTTAAATCAGCAGTCGTGCCCGGATTAATTTGTTTTTGTTTTAGTCGTTCATCAAAATCCATTAACAGACTTTTTGCAGTTACAGGATTGTCAAATTTAATGAACGTGTTATTTATGGCGCCACTTTCTTTTTTTATTTGTTCAGCAACCTGCTCACCATATTTACGCGCAATATGTGAATCCCGGTAAGTCACCAGGAAATCCAGATAGCAGGCAACGGTCGCCCATTCTACACGATTCCAGCTGTTTACAAACCCCCTAATCGAGGGTAATCCCTGTTCAAAAACCTGTTGAAAATTGTTCGTATATTGCAGTGCGACATTATCCCTGTCACTGGCAAGCTGCATGGCCTCAAAGACACTGCATTCAGGCGCGCTACTAACGTCATGTTGCTCTACCCGACCAAGGCCGCCCGGCGCTGCCAGTCGAATTGCGGCGAACAGGTCTTCGGCATCTTCCTGTCCGAAGGCTGCAAGTGTATCAGCAAGGTTTGCGCGCAGTTCATCGCTATTGGTAAACCCTTTTTCAGCGGCCATGATCAACGGAATGAATAATAACAGCAGTCCCAGGTTGGTATTACAACCAACTGCATCCCGGGTCGCTTCGACAGCGGCATACAATCGCTGGCCATAGCGCCAGGTCGAATTACATATCAGCGGTGTCGACACTTCCGCACTACGCTGAAAGTCTGCCACCGTCATATCATGACCCTCTGCATAGACACTCACGTTGCCGGGTTTTAATGCAGCGGTATCACCGTGAAAAGTGGCAAGGACCAATTCCTGTAAACACATGCGTTAATTCGAGCAGAGTTTCAATGTGCCTGTTTCAGCAATGCGACTCAGGAAGGTATCAATCAGGGCGCCAGCAACATTGAAATCAACAACGCCTTGCAGGCCGTACCAGGCGGGAATGCTATTCACCTCGATGATGTACTTGCGCCCCCTGTTATCCAGCATGATATCCACACCGGCATAATCAATACTGAGGCAACGACAGGCATCAGTAGCAAGGCGCTCGAGGTCTTCGTCCAGGTTGATACGCTCGCAAACAGCACCCTGGGCCCGATTGGTAATCCAGTGATCACTGCGTCTTTGCATGGCCGCCCTGGCAACACCATCGATAACCATAACCCGGATATCAATATAGTCTGGCGGCTGACGTTCTATATAACGTTGCAGGTAGTAAATGCCCGCAAATTTTTCATCATGCAGCAAGCCAGACTCAGCATCGACAAGATGAATACCGATCCCTTGCGAACCGAATAGCGGTTTCAGGACCAGTTTATTTCCAACCTTTGATTCCTGTTCCAGTATTTGCCGCGCGTGATCAAACGATTCGCAGACCCAGGTTGGCGGCGTCGGTAAACCGGCACGATGCAGCAGCAGGCTGGTCAGCGGTTTATCGACAGTGCGTTCGATAGCGCGTGGCGAATTGAATACCGTTATGCCTTGCTGGTGCAGACCGTGCAATATATCCAGCCTGACGATCACCTGTTCCAGGCTACCGCCCGGCACACCACGTACAAATACACCAAGTGGCGCCTGTTCAAAACCCGGCAGTAACAGCTCCTTATCATCGACGCCTATCTGCATGGTGCAGTCAGTCAACGACAGGTACTGGCTCTCCAGTCCTTTTTGCGCGAGTGCCTCGGTGAGTTGCCGGCCATGCCAACCCGGATCGTCAGTGATAATCGCGATTTTTCCGGGATGCTTCTGCATGTCAGCTAAACGAACGCTCCAGCAGGTCGAGGTCGATTGCACCGGCATGGAAGGTGTTGCCCGTTGTCAATGAACTGACCGCAACCCTGGCGGGGCTAAACAGCATCGGATCGATCTTGTAAAAGTCGTATTCGACGTCCTTGAAGATCTCGCCAAATGGCTTGCCATAATCTGACGAGGCACTGCTGGGCAATTGCTTTGCCAACTGCTCGGCTTCATCATCACTTGCTTCAACAAACAGGTGAATTTGCCCGGCAAACAGGATGGCATCGTTGGTACGGCTCATGGCCTTGAGGAAATCCTGCGATGGCGGACAAACAGGTGCGCTGCCGGCGCCGTCGATGATCTTCTCCAGTGGAAAATGCAACGCATGCGCCTTATGCAATGATGTTTCCAGGACGCGGGCAACAACCTGGATGGAACCTGCCAGGCTGGACGTTGGTGTCATGATGATCGTTAACTGGTCGGCAGCGATACTGCAGCGCTCTGCAATCTTGTTCGCTATCTCTACCGGTGGCAGTTTATCGGCCTCGATAACAATACAGGCGCTGTCGGCTTTATCACGGTAACCCAGTTCATCATATAACTCCTCGTTACTGCCAATGGCCCGGGCGGGGCCGGAACCGAGCGCATTGAATGCCTCCTTGCCCTTGCCATGATTGAGACTCCAGCCTGCATACTGGCTGGCAAGGCAGGCAAGTACCGGATTGGTGCTGTGTACATCAAGGTGCCATGACCAGTTTTTAAAGTTGGTTGACGCGCGGAGTTTTACCGTACCCAGTCCGCCCATACAGATCTCACCGATGATGCGGCCGGCCTCCAGGCCACCGGCGTTATTGATACCGGCATCAATGATCCGGCTACCATTCGCCAACTGGCTGATGCCGAGGCGTAACGCATCCGCATTTTCAACCAGGTAGTTAACCAGCGGGGTGGTTAATGTGTTAATACTCGGATTGCTCTTGTTTTCCATGTTGATTACTTGCCCTTCATCGTTTTTAAGAATTCTTTGCCGTTAAATTAATGCACATTCGAGGCTGCTTTTTAGCGCTTGCTTTCTTGCATCAAGTAACTGCTCCACGGCGGCTGTGGTCTCTGCTTCTGCGTGTATCGTACACACGGGATGGCCTTGTTCGATCCGGGTGCCTGGCCGAGGCTGGTCTCGCGTCCATACTGGCCATTGCTGTTTGGCATCGATCGTGAACGCGCCGGTGGCGTAGATTATCACATAGCCCCGATGCTGTTCACAGCGAGTGTAGCTGACCGGTGACTGCTCAAAACACGCCACATGCGCCGCAACAAGCGACTGTTCGCCTTCATGCAGTTCCAGTGTGGCCGGCGGGCGCGGATTGATCTCAAGCAGGTGTACTTTTTCTTTGTCATCGACAATAAAGTCCAGTCCGCACAGTCCCGTTAACTGGCTGGCGCGCACAATGCTATCCAGGCATTGCTGGATATAAACCTGTATCTGCTCATTCGGCACCGTGCTGCATGCGCCTTTCAATAAAAACGGCTTGTTGCTGATCAAAGAGGTTTGCTGCAACACGTTATAACCAATAGTGGTTTGTGTTTTACCGTCAGCAAGGAAGACTGCACTGTAAACACTTCCCGGTACGTAGTCCTGGTAATACGTATCTGATGCATTTATGCCGTGACCGGCATGCTCAACAACATGCTCTCCTCCCATGCCGCCAATGCGCTTGCGTAACAACCTTGCCTGATTATTAGTTGGCTGTTTGTATACCGGAACGGCAGCGATACCCAGTTGTTCCAGCAAGGCAGCGAACTGAAACGGGTTGGTGAACTGCGCAAGTGTTGCAGGCGTGTTAACACAGTGTAGTACTGGCGAAGCCAATGATTGCAGTAGCAGGTGTTGTTGTTCTATTCCCGAGCCCGCAATGGCAATGGCTAATGGGTAACGTGCTTGCAGCTCGCTGAGTAGTGCATTCAGCTGTGCCAGGTTAAAGCCGCTGTCGCTATAATCACAGCGTTGTACCGTTACCGCGTTTACATCGGCATCGGCAAAGGCATCGATCACGTGCACCGTGTAACCGGCTTTGTTTGCGCTCGCCGCTAATGCCCTGCCAGAGCGCGCTACAATGACACAATGCCGTTTAGCCATGTAACAGCGTAAGTGCCCGTAACAGGTTCAGCAACTAGTCGCTAGTCAAGCGGGGCAAATTCCCTGGCGACCTTGAACGATTCCTCGTGCTCCAGGTAAACCACGCTGTCCGGATCTTTCATCATTTCAAACAGCCGGTTGTGCACCTTGTATTTCACGTCGCCAATGGCCAACGCGCCAAGACCCAATGCCTTGTTGGGTGTAAAGTCCAGTTCCTTGCCCATATCAAACACGTCAATGCCTTCAATACCCAGTGGCGGCACCGCATTAACATCAGCCGCAATACTCAGCTTCTCCGCCACGGCCAGTTGCTGTTTCGATAACACTTGTATGCCGGCCTTGGCAGCGCCAATCACCACGTCGGTCTTGCGCATGAAATCCAGCACCTCTTCCTCGGTACCGCTACCCTCACCGTACATTTCGATATTGAAACGGTTGTTGTACTCGGAAACGAATTCTGTCGCCACGCGCGCGCCACGTCGACTGGTAAGGTAAACCTCGGCGCCACAGCCGGCGGCAAGAATACCGGCACAGACACCAACAGGTCCGGTGCCACCGATAATATCGACGCGCCTGCCCTTTAAATCGGAACCTGTTTTTTGTTTGAATTTTGCCTCGACGCAGGCCATCAACGCGGCCGCGGTCGTAATTGCGCCACTGGGATCAGCAAACACGGAGATTTCAAACGGTGGCACCATGGCTGAGCGGGCTCGCTTTAACATATCGATTGCCAACCCAAACTCCCGACCACCAATAAAAATACCGGTACGCTTTACCCCTTTTTTACCACGGGAAAAGATCGTATCTTGCGTTAAGGCGTGAATATCCTCCAGTGCCACTTCACTGTATGGAATGACACCATCAAAATCCGCCTCGTAGGCCATGTTGACATCGAACGGGCTGACATTTTTTGTCGGGTTAAACATGTGTAATAAATAAGGGTCTTCTCTATCGCTCATAGTTTTCCTGGTTGCGTCATTACTTGTATATTGTTGTTGTTATCGGTCTGCACCTGTTCTATCTGAGGGCGGGTATCACTATCGGTTATACTGGCCGGATCGTTGGCCGGCGCGGTTAACATGAAAGATAACCTCGGTTCATGTTGCCAGGTCGCTCGAATTTTTTTCAGGGCCTGAAAGGCGCCGGTTTCATCCGGGAAAAAGGCAAAGCCTGTTGGTCCCCATGAACTCTGGCCAGTACCGGTCGCACCCTGGTCCTGCAAATCATCCAGTACCGACGCGAGAAAAGGTGACGTAAAACGACCACCTTGCACCTGGGCAAAGTAATCACCAATGATTGCCTGGATACGCGTAATCGCATCACCGAACTTTTCGCAATCATCTTCGGCTATGGCCGGCAGTACCTGCATGATGGCAAGCCGGCAAAGCAAACCGGCCAGGTTTTCATCCAGTGGTGGCAAGGTGTTAAAAGCACGGCGCTCCGGTGCCCCGTTAATGCCTTCAACGGCATCGTCAAACACCAGCACGATGCGCCAGTGTTCCGGGACCCGGGTCTGACAGATAACAGGGGGGACTTCTGTTTTTCCGCCGCGGCCCGCATCGATGATAAAACCGCCATGTTTAAACGTACCAATACCAATCCCTGAACGTGCGCCGCGGTGCAACATCAGGGCTTGTTTCGCCGCATCGGGTTGTAAACCGTATAACCGCGCAATTGCGGATGCGACAGCCAATGACAATTGCGTGCCCGAACCCAGCCCTGCATGCGCGGGAATAGCGTTTAGCAGTTCAATACGCACCCCGCCATCAATGCCATGATGCGAGAGTACCTGTTCTGCCAGTTCTGCCGTACGCTCGGCACCCGGCCCGGATACATCAATATCATCGGCGTAGTTTGCAATCAGCGTCGTATTAATGTGTTTGATGGCGAGCCCAAGGCTGCCAAATTTACGCTCCAGTCCTCCATGCAGATCAAGAAACCCGAGGTGCAGGCGCGCTGCTGCCTGCACCGAGACAAATTTTCTGCGTGTTGAGTCAGGCGAATTGTTCATCCGGGTACCACACATGTATTCAGTTGCAATGCAATATAACAGAAACGGAATCGATATGTCTGGATTCGACCCTTATGTATGCGAGCTTACACGGTCATGTTTGTTCTTGGGCAAGCGACAGGACTATAATAGAAGCAGAATAGATACAGGTAGATAGGTCAAGATTTGCAGGCCAATTCAAGAGGCAGTATTTTATGCTGTACATGCAATGGAGAAGTGTTGATGAAAATGATTTTAATACCCGGGCGTTCTGCAAAACAGGGAACAACACTGAACCAGGGCAAACTAAAAGAAGAGTACCTTGCCGTGACATCAACACTGGAAATGAATCCTGATGATATGCGCAAGTTGAAACTGGAAGACGGTGATTCGGTCAGATTGAAAAACGAGGTTGGTGAAACGGTTGTGAAATGCATCGCCAAGAAACCTGAAGACCTGCCAGCGGGGACACTTTTTATTCCGTATGGACCGCCTTCAAGCCAGTTAATGGAAAGTGACACTGCTGGCAGCGGCATGCCGCTTTCCAAACATATGGAAGTTGAAATTGAAAAAGTCTGAATGCGACTTTATTAAAAGAATGTAGAGGTGGAGTGATGGGCGAAAACGACAACATCAAGATTGTAGAAAACGCGACCTGTACGTTCTGTGGTTGCGTTTGTGATGATATGCATTTGCATGTCGACGTCGAAGCTAAAAAAATAGTCAAAGCCAAAAACGCCTGCGTACTTGGTCGCGCCTGGTTTGCCGAACATACGATTGAAGATGCGCCTGCCGCGATGATTGATGGCAAGGAAGTCAGCGTCGAGGAAGCCATCGAAGAGGCTGCGCAGACGTTAACCAACGCCCGCTTCCCGATTACCTATGGCCTGAGTGATACAACCTGCGAAGCGCAGCGCCAGGCAGTCGCTATATCGGATATCATTCGTGGCAATATTGATACCACAACCTCCGTCTGTCACGGGCCTTCCGGTCTCGCGTTCCAGGGCGTGGGGGAAAGCACCAGCACGCTGGGCGAAGTAAAAAATCGTGCCGACCTGGTGATCTACTGGGGCGGCAACCCGGCCGAATCACATCCCCGACATTTTGGACGCTATGCCGTTACACCTAAGGGCATGTTCACACCCGGTGGCAAGAAGGACCGCACGGTGGTACTGGTTGATGTCAGAAAAACCAAGAGCGCGCCCGTCGCCGATATTTTTATCCAGCCAAAACCTGGTAAAGACTTTGAGTTGCTATGGGCGCTAAGGGCACTGGTTAAAGGCAAGACACTATCCAGCGATATCGAACAGGAAACCGGTGTGCCGCTTGCCACGCTGACCGATCTCACCGAGAAAATGAAAAACTGCCGTTTTGGCGTCCTGTTCTTTGGTATGGGACTGACGATGACGCGCGGCCGTCATTTTAATTCGGGTGCACTGTTGGCACTGGCCACTGATTTGAATGAATACACGCACTTTGTTGCCAAACCGGTTCGTGGACACGGCAACGTCACCGGTGCCGATAATGTGGTGTCATGGCAAACAGGTTACCCATTCGGTGTTAATTTCAGTCGCGGCTTTCCTCGCTTCAACCCGGGTGAATTCACTACCGTTGACACATTGTCGAATGGTCATGCAGACGCGGCGATGATTATTGCCAGTGACCCGGCATCGAATTTTCCCAGGCGTGCTATTGAACACCTGAAAAAAATCCCGGTAGTTGTGCTCGATACCAAGAGTACGGAAACCACCAAAGATGCCCACGTTGCTTTTCGCACGTCGACTTATGGCATCAATACATCCGGCACCGTTTACCGCATGGATGATGTGCCTATCAGCCTGCGACCGGCGTTTGAGTCGCCTTTTCCGGATGATGAAACCATCCTTACCGGAATTAAAAAACGTGTCAGGGAATTAATGCTGGCTAAACATCAGGCACATGGTGCCAGCGGTGAAGCCAAGGTAGCTTCACCCAATATGGTTTGATAATTTCAGGACTTAACTAAGTTCACATTGAGACTATTTACGAGAATTACAAACTAAACAAAAACAGCAGATGAACCTGCGGTTTCTGGTTAGAAAAGTCAATAAACACTTGTCGTAAAATTACTCATAAAAATATAACAATAATTATTTTTTAGGAGTATTTGATGGCAACGGCGTTGCGCATCGTCAATGGACGGGTATATGACCCGGCCAATGGCATAGATGGCGAAATAAAAGAACTTTGCATTGAGCATGGCAGGATTGTTGAATCAGTAGCCGAGGATGCGACTGTCATTGATGCCAAAGGGATGGTGATCATGCCCGGCGGTGTCGACATTCATTGTCATATTGCCGGACCCAAGGTCAACATTGCACGCAAGCTGCAACCCGAAGACCATCGCCATGATGTGCACCCGGCCACTCCGTTTACCCGTTCGGGCAGCGGCGGCACTGTGCCTTCAACGTTTGCTACCGGCTATCGCTATGCCACGCTTGGCTACACCACGGCCATGGAAGCCGCCGTTACACCTATCGGAGCCCGACACGCGCTGGAAGAACTGGATGATACACCCATTATCGACAAGGGCTTTTACGTGTTACTGGCCAACAATATCTTCCTGCAGCAGTTACTCAAGGAAAAACGCCATGAAGAATTCGACCAGGCCGTCGCCTGGTGGATCAATGCGACCAAGGGCTACACGGTTAAACTCGTCAACCCCGGTGGTGATGAACCGTGGAAAGGAAAGCGGAACTCAAACGTCTCCGATATTGATGAAGAGTCCGAAGGTGGCCTGCTGACGCCACGGAAAATCATCGAGGCCTTTATCAGGAGCGTTAACAAGCAGGGCTTTCCACATCCCACGCATATCCATTGTAATAATCTTGGTCACAGCGGTAATTACATTACAACACTGGAGACCATGAAAACGGCCGGCGACCTGCGCGCGCATATCGCCCATATCCAGTTTCATAGCTATGGTGGCGAACCGGGACTGAACCCGGATTCGAAAGCCACCGAGATCATCGACTACATCAATATCAACGACAACATCACCTGCGATGTTGGACAGGTGATGTTTGGTAAATCAACAATGATGACCGCTGATGCGCCGCTGGCCTATGTGTTAAAAGGCCACAGCAAGGGAAAATGGGTCAACGCCGACACGGAATGCGAAAGTGGCTGCGGCATTGTGCCCTTTACTTACCAGGAACACGTGTACATGCATACGTTGCAATGGGCTATTGGCCTTGAATTGTTTTTGCATTCGAAAGACCCGTGGCGTGTCATGTTATCTACCGACCATCCTAACGGCGGCTCTTTCCAGAGTTATCCAAAACTGATCAAGCTGTTAATGGATAAAGGCTTCCGTCGCGAGGAAATGAAACGCGTTAACCAGAAGGCGATCAAAAACACAACGCTACCCGAACTGGAACGCGAATATACGTTGAATGAAATCGCAATTATCACCCGCGCCGCGCCGGCACGCGCACTCGGCCTGACGCATAAAGGCCAACTTGGTATAGGCGCTGATGCTGACATAACGATTTACGATGACATGGACGACAAGGAATTAATGTTTAACGCTCCGCGTTTTGTTATCAAGTCCGGGCATTTGATCATTGAAAACCACGAGTTCAAGATGGATTTCACCGGTCGCCTGCTGCACATTGCACCTGAGTATGACGACAAGATAGAAGAATCAGTCAGGCCTTTCTTTGAAGATTACTATTCCATTGAGTTTGCCAACTACGCGGTTAACGACAGTTACCTGCACGATCATGAGGTTATTGCTGTCGGTGAACAGCGGTCATCATGAAAATTAAATCTACAGAGGTCGTTAATACATTCGCTGAAGCGTTCAAGATGTATGCAACACGCTTCATCATTACCGCTGAAACCAGACAATGGGCCATGGCAGCAGCACAATCGGTTACCGGTTTTGCTACATCGGTAATCGGCTGTCGGTGCGAGGCAGGCATTGAGCACGAAATGGCTGCAGAAGATAGTCCTGACGGCAGGCCAGGGGTAAGCGTGCTGCTGTTCACAATGGATGCCGAGAGTATTCAAAATCGACTTATCGAACGCATTGGACAATGTGTCATGACCTGTCCATCCACGGCCTGTTATAGCGGTTTGCATGATGGCACTGCGGTCAGTGTGGGCGGCCAGTTACGCTATTTTGGCGATGGGTTTCAAATCAGCAAGGTGCTGAATGAACAGCGTCTGTGGCGGATACCCGTGATGGACGGCGAGTTTCTTGTTGATGACAAGTTTTATGTCCAGGAAGCGGTAGGCGGCGGTAACCTGTTGCTGCTGGGGAAAAACCAGAAAACCACGCTGCGCGCCGCGGCAACCGCGGTCAAGGCCATGCAGACATTACCGGACATTATTCTTCCTTTCCCTAATGGCGTTGTCAGGAGCGGCAGTAAGGTTGGCTCGCGTTACAAGTCGTTGATCGCATCGACTAACGATGCGTATTGCCCAACGCTTCGCAGCATGAGTAAACAAACGGCACTGGACGAGGACATAAACTGCGTGTTGGAAATAGTGATCGACGGCCTCAGTCTGGCTGCAGTCGAAGAAGCCATGCGGGTCGGTATGCAGGCTGCAGCAAAACCAGGCATCAGGCAACTGTCAGCAGGTAACTACGGGGGTGGTCTCGGACAGTACCAGATACACCTGCTACCACTACTGGAGGCAAAGGGTTAGCCATGCCGTTAACGCTCAAATTACATACGCAACCGGAAGTACCAATGGAAGCCGATTGTATATGTCCTGACAAGATGCGTTCTCTCAGTCTTGAGGATGTACAGCGACTGGTCGTGTTCCATGGCAACCGTGTACAGAAACTGGCTGACTTCTTCACATGTAGTGGAGATGTCGATGGTGAAATTCGCATCGAAGGCGATCTGGAACATGTCAAACATGTCGGGGCTACCATGTCACGCGGGGCTATCCATGTAGATGGAAACATAGGTTTGCATACCGGTGCCGCGATGAGCGGTGGAGAAATCGTAATCGAGGGTGACGCCGGAGACTGGCTGGGGCCTGAAATGCTGGGCGGCAGGATCACAGTGAAGGGCAATGCCGGTCATCTCGTTGGCAGCGGTTACCGCGGCAGCACCGCAGGCATGCAGGGGGGCGAGATTATCGTGCATGGCAATGTAAAAAACGAAACCGGTCACTGCATGCGCCGGGGTCTTATTGCCGTTGGCGGCAACGCCGGTGATTTTACCGGTGTGAATATGCTCGCTGGCACCATCATTGTCTGCGGCGAACTCGGCATACGCACTGGCGCGGGCATGAAACGCGGTTCTATCATCAGTTTGAAACAGGCCGATATGCTACCTACATTCAGTCGCGCCTGCCTGTATAGCCCTGTATTCCTGAAACACTATTTTCATCACCTGCAAACATCAGGATTAACCATTGACAGCAATGTCATGGATGGCCAATTTGAACGCTGGTGTGGTGACTCCGTTGAATTAAATCGCGGAGAAATTTTGTTGTACTCGGGGAAATAATTACTAGCCAACTCGCCCAGAGGCGAAGGAGGAAGCAATGACCACAATCGTGACCGATAACTGCAAAGGCTGTAGATTTACAGATTGCGTAACCGTCTGTCCAGTTGCCTGCTTTCACTATGACGATGATATGTTGTACATCGATCCTGAAACCTGTATCGACTGCAGCGCTTGTATCCCGGAATGTCCGGTACAGGCCATCTATGAAGGCGATGATATCCCCGAGGACCAGGAACACTGGATCGAGATAAATGCCGAGCGCGCGGCGGAGCTGCCGGTCTGCGAGGAGCAGATGGAACCGCTGCCCGGTGCCGAGGCACGCAAGGCCGAACTCGGTTTATAGGAATACAGCATGGCTATTCCCGGAAGTGCTGAACATCCGCTACTGGTAGCCATTGTTGGCAGTGGCCCAAGCGGTTTTTATGCTGCCGAGGCACTAATTAAAAGCGATGTAAACGTCAAGGTCGATATACTCGAGCGTCTTCCCTCTCCCTACGGCCTGGTGCGATCTGGCGTCGCGCCCGATCACCAAAAACTGAAACAGGCCATCAAACTGTACGAGAAAATTGCGGAGGAAGAGGGCTTTAACCTGATCGCCAACGTCAACGTTGGAACCGATGTGACAATTGACGATCTTAAACGGTCTCATCACGCGGTCATTATTGCCTGTGGTGCGGAAACCGATCGCGCACTCGGCATACCAGGCGAAACGCTCCCGGGTAGTTACACGGCCACCGAGTTTGTCGGTTGGTATAACGGGCATCCTGATTATCGCGATCATACATTTGACCTCAGCGGCGACACGGCCGTCATTATTGGCCAGGGTAATGTCGCTGCCGACGTTGCGCGTATACTGTCGAAAACCGTCGATGAGCTAAAACACACCGACATAGCCGAGCATGCACTGGCTGTACTGGCAGAAAGCAAGATCAGGGAGGTCTACGTCATTGGGCGCAGGGGCCCGGCCCAGGCCAAGTTTACTCCCAAGGAGTTGCGCGAGTTCGGTGAACTAGCCGATTGCCAACCCGTTGTTGCCACAGAAGAACTTGTATTGAACCCTGAAAGCCAACAGGAACTTTCAGAAAAAACCAACGTGGGTAGCAAAAAAGTCTACGACCTGTTTAATGATTTCGCACAGCTGGCCGATGACCCCGGCAAGTCCCGTCGGTGCCTGTTTCGTTTTTTATTAAGTCCGGTAGAACTGGTGGGTGATGACCAACTACAACAGGTACTACTGGAAAAAAACAGCTTGTCGGGTGATGCCTTTCAACAGTCTGCCAGGGGCACCGGCGAAAACGTGACGATCGATACCGGCATACTGTTTCGCAGTATCGGTTATCGCGGCGTTCCCATTGCCGGCGTCCCGTTTAACGAGTCCCGGGGTACGATTCCCAATGAAGGTGGCCGCGTCACCGAGAATGACAGGGTTGTTGAACAGCTCTACACGGCAGGCTGGATAAAGCGCGGGCCCAGCGGAATTATAGGCACAAATCGCGCGTGCAGCGTTGAAACTGTGGGCTGTCTACTTGAAGACCTCGAAAAACTGGCTGTTGACGGCGTTAAGGGCGGTGCCAGCGAACTCTATGCGTTACTTGAAGAAAATAATATCCGCAGCGTGAGTTATTCTGACTGGAAAAAAATCGACCAGGAAGAAATAGCCAGAGGCGCGAGCAGCGACAAACCGCGTGAAAAATTTACCCGTAAGAAAGAAATGCTCGATTTATTGACCGATTAACCTGGACTGTCTGTTGTTGATCTATTTTTAACCTAGACTACATAAACTATTTCCTGCCGGTTGTTGTGCACTATCCGGGCAGGTTTATAATAGTTAGCGTAGTAGGTTGAAATAATAATTATTCTTATATTAAGGACTTACGTTGTGTATTCTTCTCAAGATTTGCCATCAGAACAGAGTGAAATACCCTGCCCTTTTTGTGGTCTCGTTTGTGACGATCTCGTTATCAAAAACAATAATAACACGCTAAAAATTGTCAAAAACGGTTGCCCAAAAGCCAAAGTCGGTTTTGAAAAACCCCTGAAAGCAGCTGATTGCAAGATCAAGGGCAAGCCGGCTGCACTGGAACAGGCTATTGCCGCTGCCAGTAAAATACTGAAGCAATCCAGTACACCCCTGTTATGTGGACTGGGCACCGATGCCGGCGGCATGCGCCAGCTTATGCACCTCGCAGATATCAGCGGTGCCGTGCTGGACCACATGCATGGCAATGCCCTCATCAGAAACACGCTGGTACTCCAGGACCTTGGCTGGATCATGACCACCATGGCAGAGATACGAAATCGTGCGGACATGGTAATTTTCGTAGGCACCGATGCCAGCCAGTATGCTCGCTTTTTCGATCGTGTTATCTGGAATGAGCAGTCGATGTTCAAGTTGAAACAGGAAGACCGGCAGATCGTTTACATAGGCGATAATCTTAATACCCGGGCAGGCGTAAGCCCCGGCGGTAAAAAACCCACAGTACTAAAATGTAAAAACGAAGAAATCAATGAAGTGATTTCTACCATCCATGCCATCGCTTCAGGCGCCAGCATGGATGTTGACCACGTTGCCGGCATCAAGATAACAGTGTTGCAGGAACTGACTGCGCGTATTCGCGCTGCTAACTACGGCGTTTTCGTCTGGGCCCCGGCCGAACTGACCATGCCTCATTCTGAGCTAACCATCCAGAAAATGACCGAACTGGCAAAATACCTGACGCGTAAAACCCGTTTTGCCGGGTTCACCCTGGGTGGCAATGACGGATCTACGACGGCAAATAGTATCTGTGCCTGGCAAAGCGGCTATCCATTAAGGGTTAACTTCAATAAGGGCTACCCTGATTACGATCCGAATCGCTACACCACGAGCAAAGTGTTAAAGAATAAGGAAGTCGACTCCATGCTCTGGGTATCAAGTTTTAATGATCAGCATAAGCCTCCCCGACCATCAATACCAACGATTGTCCTGGCAGACCCTGATACAAGACTTAATTTCAAGCCTGATGTGCTTATCCCGGTGAGCACACCCGGCGTCGACCATTCAGGTCAACTATTCAGAACGGATAGCGTGGTAGCACTGCCATTAAAACAGTTGCGACATTCGCCACACCCGAGTGTGGCGAATGTCGTCAAGCAAATCATTGAAAGGATGTAGTCTGCATGTATATCAAACTCGCAAATGGCAAAGTTTACGATCCAGTCCATGGTATCAATGGTGAACAACGTGATATTTTTATTCACAATGGCGTGATCACGCGCAAGCCCAACCCAAACACCAAAATTGATAAGACCTATGATCTCAAGGGCAAGATCATCATGGCTGGTGCGATAGATATCCATACCCATATTGGTGGTGGCAAGGTCAACATTGCCCGCATGATGCTGCCGGAAGATCACCAGGCAGACCTGGTTGAACGAACTGAACTAACCCGTTCCGGATGCGGCAACGCTGCCCCCTCAACGCTAACAACCGGCTATCGTTATGCTGAAATGGGTTACACAGCCTGCTTTGAACCCGCGATGGTACCGTCCAATGCACGCCAGTCGCATATGGAAATGGCCGATACGCCTATGGTCGACAAGGGCGCCTATGCCATGCTGGGCAGTGACGATTTTTTCCTGCGTATGCTGTCATCGAAAAAAGACCAGGCAGCAATCAGTGACTATGTTGCCTGGACTATTAATGCTTCAAAAGCGCTGGGCATCAAGGTTGTTAACCCCGGCGGCATCAGTGCATTCAAGTTTAACCAGCGTCAACTGGATCTTGACGAGCACAATGAATATTACGGCGTCAGCCCACGCCAGATCCTGTTATCACTGGCCAGGGCCGTCACTGAGCTGGGTGTGCCCCACCCTCTACATGTCCACGGATGTAATCTCGGCGTACCGGGAAATGTGAACACCACGCTGGAAACTATCAAGGCGACGGAAGGGATACGTATGCACATGACGCATATACAGTTTCACAGCTATGGTACCGAGGGTGACCGCAAGTTTTCGTCTGGCGCTGCAGAAATCGCCGAGGCCATTAACCAGAACCCGAACATTAGTTGCGATGTAGGCCAGGTACTGTTTAATCAGACCGTCACCTGCTCAGGCGATTCGCTGCACCAGTACGCAGGTCACTGGCATGCACATCCCAAGAAGTGGGTCGTCATGGATATCGAATGTGATGCCGGTTGTGGCGTCGTGCCGTTCCGTTACCGCGATAAAAATTTCGTCAATGCTTTGCAGTGGGCCATTGGCCTGGAACTGTTTCTGCTGGTGAAGGATCCCTGGCGTATCTTCCTGACGACGGACCATCCCAATGGTGCACCGTTTACTTCTTACCCGCATTTGATTCGCTTGTTAATGGATAAGAGTTTTCGCAATGACATGTTATCGATGATTAATAAGGATGCGGCGGCGGCAAGCACATTGGCCAGTATTGATCGTGAGTACTCCTTGTACGAAATTGCCATCATGACACGCGCAGCACCTGCACGTAGCCTGGGCCTCAAGAACCGTGGCCATCTGGGCTCCGGCGCCATTGCCGACATTACTGTTTATAACGACAACAAGAACAGGGAAATCATGTTTAGCACACCGGAGTATGTCTTCAAGGACGGAGAATTGATTGTGCGCAAAGGCAAGATCGTCAAGGTCGTTAACGGCGGCACTCATATATTGAAACCAGGCTATGACAAGGGGATCGAGCGCTCATTAAAACGTTACTTCGATGAATACCAGACCGTGAGCATGGGTAACTACATGATTGATGATGATGAGATTGTCGAGCACGGCAATGGCAGACTCATTGTGCAACCCTGTATGTAAAGCAGATGAAGATAAACGGCGTACAAATCGACGATACCTTTGCCGAAGCCTTCCCGATGAAGGCGACGCGCATCATCATCACCGCTATGAGCCTGAAATGGGCCTACCGGGCTGCGAATGCATTGCGCGGCTTCGCCACATCGGTGATCGCATGCGGCGTAGAGGCCGATATTGAAATGGAGTTAACGCCTGACGAAACACCGGACGGCCGACCAGGTATAGCCGTGATGATCTTTGCGATGTCCAACAAGGACCTGGAAAAACAAATCCCGGTACGTGTTGGACAAACAGTCATGACCACCGTTACCACTGCCTGCTACTCGGGCCTGGAGTCGGAAAAAAAAGTCGCCATGGGAAAAAGCCTGCGCTACTTTGGCGATGGCTACCAGATATCAAAACTCATTAACGGCAAACGTTTCTGGCGTATCCCGGTCATGCACGGCGAATTTATTTGCGAAGAAACCATAGGCGTGACCAAGGCCGTCGGTGGTGGTAACTTCCTTGTGCTTGCCAAGACCGCGCGGCAGGGCTTAATGGCCTGCGAAAAAGCCGTTGAAGCAATCAAAAATGTGGATGGTGTCATTACCGCTTTCCCCGGCGGCGTGGTGGGTTCGGGCTCAAAAGTAGGCTCCAAATACCCGTTCCTGAGTGCCTCAACGAACGAAGCCTACTGTCCAACGCTAAAAGGTGTCGTTAAATCTGAACTTGGACCGGAAATCGGTTCTGTGCTCGAAATTGTCATCAACGGTCTGGATGAAGAATCGGTCAGCAAGGCCATGCGCGTAGGTATTCGTGAGGCCTGCACCTACGGTCCGAAACAAGGAATTTATAGAATCAGCGCCGGTAACTATGGCGGTAATCTTGGTCCTTTCCTGTTTCACCTCAGGGACGTGCTGAAATGAGTACTTTAACTTTTACGCTCAAGATCAAGCCCAAGTTTACGCTGGATGTATCACCGCTGATCCCGGAAAAACTGGCTGGTCTGACGCTGGCGAAGATTAAACAGATTAAGCTGATCTACGGCAAGGAAACGGTGTCTGTCGATAAGTTATTTTCTGTTAAAGGCAAAGCAGGAGAAACACTGATCATTGAAAAAAGTTGTGACAGTCTTTCCTGTGTGGGCAAGGACATGTCTTCCGGTTTCATTGAAGCCAGGGGCGACGTTGGTGAATTACTGGGCCAATCAATGAGTGGTGGCACCATCAATGTGACCGGCAATGCCGGTTCCTGGACAGGTACCGCGATGACCGGCGGGCGCATAAAGATACGTGGCAATGCCGGTGATTTTGTCGGTGCCGGTCTGCCCGGTGACACGTTTGGCATGAACCGGGGGGTTATCCATATTCAAGGTAATGCCGGGGACCGACTGGGCGACCAGATGCGTCGCGGCCTGATCGTTGTGCAAGGTACTGCCGGAGACTTCTGTGGCAGTCGCATGCATGCTGGCACCGTGGTTGTTCTGGATCGCGTCGGTTACTACCCGGGCGAGGCCATGCGTCGCGGCACGATCATTCTTGCTAAAAGACCCAAGCATGTTGCCGCCACATTCAAAAGCTGTGGCAATTTAAAGATGCAGTTTTTACGACTGTTTTTTACACAGCTCGCCGGTATGGACAATGAATTTGAATTTTTCAGAAAGCTCGGCCCTATCACGCACCGGTTTTCCGGTGACCTGGCCAGGAATGGCAAGGGCGAGTTACTGATTTTACAAACTATAAATAAACGATAACCATTTACGCAGATATAGACAATGAAGAGAACCAGAGGTAAGAAAGGTCGAATACTGGGCCGTATCATGGACCAGAAAGCACTGGCCCAGGTAAAGGATCTCCTGGGTGACGAGCCAAGAACCCGGGACATGCTGATAGAACACCTGCACAAGATTCAGGACAAGTATCATCATATTTCAAACAGGCATATCCTTGCACTGTCGGGTGAAATGAACCTGCCGATGACTGAAGTCTATGAAACGGCAACGTTCTACCATCATTTCGATGTGCTGCATGAGAATGACAGCCCTCCCCCGCCAATCACTGTGAGGGTATGCGAATCCATGACTTGCGAGTTGTATGGGGCGCACAAACTGATGGATGAGCTTGAGGATACAGTCGATGGCAGTCGAATAAGGATACAGCCGGTGCCTTGCGTTGGTCGATGTGCTGGTGCGCCTGTCGCTGTATGTGGCACCAGGCCTATCGAGAAGGCCGATAAGGACAGTGTCATAACAGTGCTTGACAACAACGAGCTGCATGACGATGTGCCCGATGGTTATATCGATTACGAAACCTATAAAAAATCGGGCGGCTATCAACTCTGGCAGGATTGTATCGCTGGCAAGCACAAACGCGAGGACATAATCGCCCTGATGGAAGACTCGAACCTGCGTGGTCTCGGCGGCGCCGGTTTTCCTACCGGACGTAAATGGCGCATCCTGAGCGAACAGCCCGCGCCAAGGAAAATCGCAATCAATATTGATGAAGGAGAACCGGGCACGTTCAAGGACCGCTTTTATCTTGAGTCAGACCCGCATCGATTTATCGAGGGCACGCTAATCGCGCACTGGGCCATCGAGGCCGAAGACATCTATATCTATCTGCGCGATGAATACGCCGGGTGTCGCAAGATGCTGGAACAGGAACTGGAAAAATTACAACAGGACCCGCCGGCTGACTTACCGGCGCTCTACCTTAGACGCGGTGCAGGCGCCTACATCTGTGGAGAAGAATCCGCCATGATTGAATCTATTGAAGGCAAGCGTGGCATGCCCCGTTTACGTCCTCCTTACGTCGCCCAGGTAGGTCTGTTTGGAAGACCGACGCTGGAGCAAAATATGGAAACCATGCACTGGGTCAGGGAAATTATCGAAAAAGGGCCGGAATGGTTTGCCGGTTACGGGCGTCGTGACCGCAAGGGTCTACGTTCCTACTCCGTAAGCGGGCGTGTGAAAAAACCAGGCGTACATATTGCCCCTGCCGGTATTAGCGTCCGTGAATTGATCGATGAATACTGTGAAGGCATGGAAGACGGGCATGAATTTTATGGCTACTTTCCCGGCGGCGCGTCTGGCGGCATTCTGCCAGCCAGCCTTGGAGACGAACCTCTGGACTTTGACACACTTCAAAAACATGGCTGCTTTATCGGTTCCGCTGCGGTCATTATCCTCTCGGACAAGGACAGTGCCCGCGAGATGGCATTAACGGCAATGCGTTTCTTTGAAGAAGAGTCCTGTGGGCAGTGCACGCCATGTCGTGTTGGTACCAGCAAGGCAGTGAAATTGATGGACAAGGAAGAATGGGACCTGCCCCTGCTTGAAGAATTATCGCGGGCGATGGAAGACGCTTCCATTTGTGGCCTGGGCCAGGCCGCACCTAACCCGCTACGTTGTGCAATAAAATATTTTCCTGAGGAATTTGAATAATGGCTGCGAATCCGAAGTTTATGAATGAGAAAGCCGTCAAGTTCAACCTGAACGGCAAACAAGTTGAAGCCTATGGCGAAGAAACGATCTTACAGGCTGCCAAACGCAACGGCGTGGATATTCCACACCTGTGTTATAAGGAAGGTTACCGACCTGACGGTAACTGCCGGGCCTGCGTTGTTGAAATCGATGGTGAACGTGTTCTTGCGCCTTCCTGCTGTCGTCAACCGACGGAAGGCATGGAAGTAAAGAGTGACAGCGAACGTGCCGTGCATTCACAAAAAATGGTGGTCGAACTTTTATTGTCGGATATGCCGCAGCAGGGTAAGTCACCTTACACGCTTAACTCTGAACTTGACCACTGGGCCAATGAACTCAAGGTTTTTCACCCGCGCTTTGAGCAACGCCATCAGCCCAAACCTGATCTCAGCCATAGCGCCATTGCAGTCAACCTTGATGCATGTATTCAGTGTACGCGCTGTGTTCGTGCCTGTCGCGAGGAACAGGTAAATAACGTGATTGGTTACGCCAATCGCGGTAAACATTCCGAAATCGTATTTGACATGGGTGAGCCCATGGGTGAAAGCACCTGCGTTGCCTGCGGCGAATGTGTACAGGCCTGCCCTACCGGCGCATTAATGCCGGCCAAGAATGTCGGTCTGATTGAACCCGACAAAAAGGTTGAATCCGTTTGCCCTTACTGCGGCGTAGGTTGTTTATTGACCTTTAATGTCAAGAACAACCAGATTCAATACGTTGAAGGCCGTGACGGACCTGCAAACAAGAGCCGTCTCTGTGTAAAAGGACGTTACGGTTTTGATTATATCCACCATCCTGACCGCTTATCGACACCCATGATTCGTCGTAAGGATATGGAAAAAACGCCGGCACTGGTTGATCAGGCCGAGATGCATAAGTATTTCCGTGAGGCCACCTGGGAAGAAGCACTGGACTATGCGGCAGACGGCATCAAGAAAATACTGGAACAGAAAGGTCCCCAGGGTTTGGCCGGGTTTGGCTGCGCCAAGGGCAGTAATGAAGAAGCCTACCTGTTCCAGAAACTCGTCAGGACGGGTTTCAAAAATAACAATGTAGACCACTGTACACGTCTCTGCCATGCGTCATCGGTCGCGGCGTTGCTGGAAACCATAGGCTCTGGCGCAGTTTCCAACCAGGTAGCTGACGGCAGCTATGCCGACGTGATCATTGTTATTGGCGCCAGGCCGAATGATAACCACCCTGTTGCCGCCACGTTTATGAAAAACGCGGCAGAGCGCGGCAGTAAACTCATTGTCATAGAGCCTTACGGTTCAGATATGGCCATCCATGCCTCGCATTTCCTGCAACTGCGACCTGGTACAGATGTACTGTTATTAAATGGCATGATGAATGTCATTCTGGAAGAAAACCTGCAAAACGATGAATTCATCAGGGAACATACCGAGGGTTTTGATGCATTAAAGGAAAACCTGAAGGACTTCACACCTGAAAAGGTGGCGCCGGTTTGTGCAATTCCACCAGATACTATTCGTGAGGTTGCACGCCTGTATGCAAAGGCAGATACCGCGATCATTTTCTGGGGTATGGGGATTTCGCAACACGTTCACGGCACAGATAATGCCCGCTGCCTCATATCACTTGCACTTATGACGGGGCAGATAGGTCGCACCAGTACCGGCCTGCACCCACTGCGTGGACAAAACAACGTCCAGGGTGCATCTGATGTTGGATTGATACCGATGGTATTTCCCGATTATCAACCGGTCACTGATAAGGCGGTGCGAAAGAAGTTCGAGGACTTATGGAAATCAGAACTGGATCCACATCCTGGTAAAACCGTTGTTGAAATCATGCATGCGATTCATGATGATGATATCAACGGTCTCTATATAATGGGCGAAAACCCTGCCATGTCAGACCCTAATCTGAACCATGCACGCGAGGCCCTTGCCAGACTTGAACACCTTGTCGTACAGGATATCTTTTTCACCGAGACTTGCAGTTATGCTGATGTCATTCTGCCCGCTTCTGCGTTTCCGGAGAAAGATGGCACATTTACCAATACCGACCGTCGCGTACAGCTGGGGCGTCAGGCCATTGACCCTCCTGGCGATGCCAGGCAAGACCTTTGGATTATCCAGGAACTGGCCAGGCGACTTGGTCTTGACTGGAATTACCAACACGCCAAGGATGTCTTCCAGGAAATCAGGCTGGCAACGCCTAGCATGGCTGGTATCACCTGGGAAAGACTGGAGGAAGAAGATTCACTAACTTACCCGTTAACCAATGTTGGCGACCCTGGTGAACCCGTTATCTTCAAGGATGGCATCTTCCCTACCGATGATGGTCGCGGCAGATTTGTACCGGCTGAATATACGGAGCCCGCAGAACTGACCGATGACGATTACCCCTTTATCTTTATTACCGGCCGACAACTGGAACACTGGCATACCGGCACGATGACGCGTCACTCGCGCGTTCTCGATACGCTTGAACCAGGTCCATGCGTCATTATCAACCCGGATGATTTGAAGTCATTCGGATTAAAATCCGGTGACATCATGGTGATTGAGTCAAGACGCGGTCGCATTGCCGCAACAACGCGTGCTGACCTTGGTATGCAAAAAGGAGTAGTCATGATGCCATTCAGCTTTAATGAGGCTGCGGCAAACCTGATTACTAACGAAGCACTTGATCCAGACGGCAAGATACCGGAATTCAAATTCTGTGCGGTAAATCTTACTAATGGCAAAAGAGCTGCTGACCTGATTAGTCAGCAGCCCGTTAATAATGACAGGAGAGCAAATCGCGCGGCGTTAAGGGAATAGCCGCGCAAGTCAAGCTATCAGGAACCTTTGACTTTTATTGATTTGTATAGCAATGATTCAACGATAAAAGGCGTGTTTGAATCAGGCATGGAAAGGTCCGGTACTACAGATTTAATCTGATATAGCTGCCCTGGTATATCCTTGGAAAAAGTCATTTCGTAAACCTTATGTGAGTAAGGTTCGTATTCGGTGCTTCTTACATCGTCGATGAACGGGGTAAACACGACTTTTTCACCCTTGTATTCCTTACCTTCGTGGGTAAAGGTGACCGGTTCAATAGTAGCGTCCAGGCCAAGACTGTCTCGCATCTGACGCTGGTAATAGTTAAACGTACCCTTTCCTACCAGCTTCATCAGATTATAGACAGAGCCGGACAGGTATATGTTTATAATCGGGTTTCCACGAACATTCCTGGCAATGTCAGGACTGTAATTGCGAAAACGCCTCGGGCCGGTAAAAAAAGCGATATCGGTATTTTTTGTGCCGTCTTCGTTTACCTCGAGCACTGTCAGGTATACAGAGTCAGTAAAGCCTGGGTCTTCTTTACCCGTTGTTTCCCACTCGTAGTAGATATTTGACGGTTTGGCAACGTTACTCAGGTGATCGGTCATAAAAAGCAGTTTGGCACTGTCTCTTACTTCAGAGGGATCCAGTAAATCCCTTTCTTCACCGTAACGACCTATCTTGTCTTCCAGTTCTTCTTCACTCAGAAGATTGATGTTGGAATTTTCTGACTCATCTGCAAGCAAAAAAGGGCTGCTAATAATGAATAACGAGCCAATCAGTATGGAAAGTAATTTCTTCATGTGGTTTGTACTCTTCTCTTAACTAGTCTAAAAATTATTTCTTAATGAGCGGTACACCATACCCAGTCAATATTTTCTCTATTTCTTCCTTGTTGTCTTTAATTAGTTGATTTACCTGTTCCTTCCATTCCTTTTCACCATAGCGCACTGCCATTGAAAAGCTGTAAGTAAATCGCATTTCGGGTTTGCTTTTATCTTCCTGCAGAGGAAGTAGCACTAATTCAGCCTCGTCTGCGCGTTGTTTAGCATAGTAACCGGCTGTCGGCCCCCAGACGATAGCAGCATCAATTTTTCCATCCACAATATCATCGATAAACTGCTTGCCTGGATTCACCTTTGGATCACCAGGTTGTGCCTGGTACGGAACAATAGCGCCAATCAGATTATTTTCAAAAACCCACTGTTGTGCCGGCCCCCGGTCTGATAATCCCAGTTTTACCTTGTTGCCCTTTTCGTTAACAAACGCATCAAGCTGTGATGAATCTGTAAGCGAGTCAAGTACGCGTCCTTTGGCGAACACCAGTTCATAGGCCGACGTGAAGTAAGGATCAGTCGTCGAGGCCAGCTCAAAATTTTCCGGCACGCTCATAACAAGATCACATTTGTAACCCAAACCTTCTTCAGACTCTGCTTTCAGCGTGTTACGGATAAAACCAATTCGCTGAGGGAAAAATGTGTACTTCAACTCTTTACCAAGCTTCCTGGCAAACAGTTCGGCAATCTTGTTCTCGTAACCTTCACCGTTCTGGTTGGAAAAAGGCAACATATAGGGGTCTGCACAGACCTTCAGATACTTTTCATCAACATCTGCAATAGCTGCCGTTGACAGAAATAATTGGGCACAAATAAAAGTAAGCAGTATTTTTTTCATTTTATTGATTGTCTTGTTATTGAGCCCACCGAAGTGGGCTCAAGCAGAAAAGAGATTAGATGGTAGGTTTAATCTTGTTGATCTTGCCCAATAGTCGGCGATATGGGCCTTGCAGTGTGTCCATGGCTTTTTGCTTGTAGGCAGCAAGGTCGTCAGCAGATACATCACCGACAACGATGACGCCAACCATTCCAAAACCAATGTGGGGCTGACAGACATAGGAGTAAATGCCGGGGACATCCAGGGTCAGAGCGAGGTTTTCACCCATGCCACTTGCCCAGGTCTTGCCACCTTCTGGCACCAGTTCATCTACCGTAACTGTGTTGTGGGAGTTCATGTTTGTGAAGGCAACATTATCACCCGCTGCCATATATAAAATCGGTGTTTCGAATGCGCGTGCGCCGGCTTTAATCGTATGGTCAGCTGCAATTACAGCGCCGGAAAATGACAGGGCAACCGCTGCCATGCCAGAAATCAGTAATTTATTAAAGGACATTAATTTTTCTCCAAATCTTTGTTTTTCAGATTATTTGCTTTCAAAAACAGAGTAGCGAATTAAAGAGATATTTGGGTGTTTTGTCAATTTTTCAGACCTGATACCTTAACGATAGTTCGGAAAAAATGAATAATTCACGGGGCCAGTTGTAATACCTGCTTGTAGGCAAAAAAAATCCCCGGACCAGGCCGGGGATTTTTCAACAAACAAAAGTTTGTTCAGTGCTTACGGCAGAGCAAATACCATCAACACACCACTGTTACGTGCTGAGTTGCGGAGAGCTCGGTAACCACCTACAGCACCCAGTGCTGCTTCATCAGGTGCAGCCGCCAGGCCTGGGATAGCGACAACCGCGCCAGCCCAACCGCCGATACCTGACAGGATACCAACGTACTGCTTACCTTTGTGTGCCCAGGAGTTGAAGTTACCAATGATGCCGGAAGGTGCTTTGAACTTCCAAAGCAGCTTACCAGACTTGGCGTCAACAGCCTTGGCATAGGCGTCCAGGGTACCGTAGAAAACAACGTCACCAGCGGTAGCCAGAACACCTGACCATACAGACCACTGCTCAGGAATAGACCAGACGATCTTACCCTTGTCAGCATCCCACGCAATCATGTTACCCATGTTGTCCTTCGCTGCGTTGTTGTTCGGGCAATCCGGACATACCGCACCCGCAGGATACATGGTCAGGTTAGCGTTGACGTATGCCTGACCAGCAGTGTACTGGTTACCACCAGCCGCGTAGCTGACTGGCTCGTAGGTCATGCAAACGTGGTTGGTTGGGACGTAGAACAGGCCGGTACGTGGAGAGTAAGCAGCAGGCTGCTGATCCTTGGTACCAAGAGCCGCAGGACAGATGTCCTTGGAAACAACGTCTTCACCATTGTAGTGAGTAGAGTACTTGTTCACCGTCTGAGGATAACCCGTCTTCATGTCAACGTGGGTCGCCCAGTTAACCGCAGGGTCATACTTTTCAGCAACAAGCAGCTCACCGTTTACGCGGTCCATGGTGTAAGCGAAACCGTTACGGTCGAAGTGAACAGCAACCTTGCGGTTTTTGCCCTTGACCTTCATGTCGGCAAGAATCAGTTCGTTAATGCCGTCATAGTCCCACTCATCATGTGGCGTCATCTGGTAAACCCAACGTGCAACACCGGTGTCGATGTCACGAGCGAACAGGGTCATAGACCACTTGTTGTCGCCAGGACGTACAACCGGGTTCCAGGTTGATGGGTTACCTGAGCCGTAGTAAACGAGGTTTTCTTTGAAGTCAGCAGGCCACCAACCCCAGACAGAACCACCACCTGATTTCCACTGGTCACTAAGTGATTTACACTTATTAGGCGCAGTAGCAGGGGCTTTCCAGTCAGAGTTAGCACACCAGGTCTTCAGAGAAGAATCCTTGCCAACTTTCTTACCCAGAGAGGTCGTGTTGGCATCGAACAGGATGTCTTCATCCGGACCCATGCTGAATGCACGCCATGCCAGAGAGCCGTCTTTGGCATTGTAGGCAGCAAACCAGCAACGAACACCAAACTCAGCACCGGAACAACCAGTCATGACTTTGTCTTTGATCGGGTGTGGTGCGTTGGTGTTGGTCATACCACTGGCAGGACCTACGCCGACGCCTGGTTTAGAGTTCAAATCACCGGTAATTTCGCTACCGTTCTTGACACTCCAGTTGAGCGCGCCCGTCTTGGCATCCAGGGCAACCAGGGTGGTGTCAGCTTGTTGCAGATAGATCTGACCCATGCTGTAACCCAGACCACGGTTTACGATGTCGCAGCACATAACAGGAACAGTTTCTGCTTCGTCCTGCTGTGGCTCGTAGAACCAGGTGATGTTCAGGGTATCCAGGTTAATCGCGAAAACGTCATTCGGGAATGAAGAGTGAATGTACAGATGATCACTGCTCAAGCCAGTTGCACTGGTTGGCAGGACCAACGGTCCACCTTCATGACCTTGCAGACGGCCAGTTGAAAAAGTCCAGGCAGTAACCAACTTGCTAGCATTGCCCGTGTTGATTTGGTTCAACTCGGTATAACGCCAGTTGTTGTAGTCACCACCAGGAAAGGCCCAGTAGTTCGGATCGGCAATCAGCTTGCGAACTTCGTCGTTCGCCATCACTGACGCCGAAAGACCTACTGCCAATGCGGCAACGAGCCATTTCTTCATTGATAATTTACTCATGACCTCCTCCTCTATTTAGTTGATCATGTGTTTGATCTCTAAGTCACAGAAAAACACAACAATACCTCGAGATCATAAAGCACTGTTATGTTGGAAATCGTCATTTAATACAGAATAGGAAGGAACGTAAGTAGCGAATGAATTGCTTGAAAGAAAGCTGTATATGGAGAACAAATCTGATATTTCAGATGCGATGTGAACAACTTTCAATGCAATGTATGCAGTTAGATGCATGTATATAAAATACCTATTCGCTGTTCCTTAAATTTAACTTAATTATTGTTTAGCTTATGAATAAGCTATTTATTGTTTATTACTTTAGCGATACAGTTATTGTGCACCCGCAGCATTAATATAGAACTGTAACTACTTAATGTCGGAAAGAGAGTGTAGGAAATTTTCCTATGTCACGCAAGTAATTTACATGGCAGAAAAAATGTAATCTGGACAAAAAATAAACACGAAAAAAAAGGTCTATTTCCGGGGACCTTATGCTGCAATGCGACAAGATTTTTTGCTGCAACGCGGCATGCCAAGATAGTATTGATTGCAGTAAACTAAGTGTGACATTTTCAGTCCTAATAGCATTAGACATTATTAAAATACAGTCATACCAGGTGTCCGAGGAGACAACAATGCTACGTATATTAACCGCCTCCATTATTACCATGTCATTATTTATCGGGTCAGCGCTAGTTCATGCAGATGTTGCTCCAGCAGACTTCAGGCAGACTCAATCAGATAAGGTTTGGGAAGAGGTCTTACGCCCGGCGAATTTTAAAGGCAAGGAAATTATAGAAGGCGCCGAACAGAATATTTTTGAGCTTAAGGCGCCTTACACAGCTGAAGATGCGACCGTTGTGCCAATCTCCGTGCACACAAAAATCTCCCAGAGTGATGACAGGTATATCAAACGTATGCACCTGTTTGTTGATAAAAATCCGTTGCCATTAATTGGCGTTTTTGATTTCACCAAGAAAAGCGGTAAGGCCGATTTGGCCATGCGCATTCGCGTCGATACATTCAGTTATGTGCGCGCCATAGCGGAATTAAATACGGGCGAACTTTACATGACCAAAAGTTTTGTCCGCGCCAGAGGGGCGTGTTCTGCTCCGCCGCCAGCAAGTATTGAAGATTCAAAAAAGCTGCTGGGCAAAATGAAACTGAAAAATATCGGAGAACTGGAACCGGGTAAACCAAACCTTGTACAGCTTAAAATTCGGCATCCAAATATAACCGGCATGGCACCACTGAAAATCGGTTCTCATGTCATCCCTCCTGCACACTATGTGAGTGACCTGGAAATCAATTACAATGGCGAACCGGTACTCAAGGCAGCACTTACCTTTTCAATCAGCATGGACCCGGCTTTTCGTTTTTACTTTGTACCGGACGAAGTCGGCACCATTACCGTGAATGGAAAGGATACAAAAAGAAATAAATTTTCAGATAGTTTTGAAATAAAAAAAGGGTGATAAACACCCTTTTTTCTTTTCTATAATAAAAACTGATCTAGTTGGTAGCTGAGTTTTTGACCTTCGTCTTGTCTATCGTTACACGTTTTGCAACAGGACAGCTTTTTAACACTTCCTTGCGGACTGTTTTTAATTGCTTGTAAAAGCCCTCGCCGCGCGCATTATCACGAAAGAAGCCGCCTTTTTCACCAGGCATTGACTTGTTTCTTTCAAAAGTCACTGCTTCCTCGTATTCACTAAATGGCATAGCAGCACGTATTTTGTCGTAGCGACACAGACAGGCATACAGATTTTCGTCGGTCTGACCACCTAACTGTTGCATGCAATTGAGGGCAAAGCGGACAGTTTCTTCGGACGGATACTCATCGGCGTAAACGGTTGTTGCGTTGAAGGCCAGAAACATCATCACGGCCATTATTTTCCTCATGTTAATTCTCCTGTTCATACATTTTTGAGACCTTTTAAGAAAATTACGAATAAGTCAGTTAGATAGCGTTTTCTGAATAAGTTGCACGATGCTTCAGGAAAGCAGCGAATATATACATGATTTTCGCAACGTTGCCCTGATTAGATTCTATAACCTGGCGGGCATTTTCACCAGAATCATGCCGTAAATTGGCATTTTCAAAGAACCGGCAGACCTGTTCGCCCAGGTCTGCAACAGACATGACGACCCTTAGACCACCGGCTTCTTTTAATAACCGGGTAGCTTCAACAAAATTATACGTGTACGGACCGGCCAGGACAGGAATGCCAAGACTGGCTGGTTCCAGCATGTTCTGGCCGCCACGATTGATAAGGCTGCCACCAACAAATGCCACCTGTGACGCGGCATAGTGTGGCGGCAGTTCACCCAGGGTATCCAGCAGGAAGACCTGGTCCGCAGGAGAAAATGGAAGGTTTGACGTCCTCGTAACATAAGACAGTGAGCGGTCATCACACAACGCCGCGACCCTGATACAACGGTCTGGATGCCGGGGAGCCAATATCAATACTGCATCAGGGTGTCGTTCAAGCACCATTCGATGCGCATCGAGAACCGTTTCCTCCTCTCCCTCCTGGGTGCTTGCGGCCATCCAGATATGCCGATTGTTGGAAAAAAAACGTCTGAGCACCTCGGCCTGCTCAGATACACTCCGGGGTACAGAGACATCAAACTTGAGATTGCCGGTAACCCTGACATTGTCCTTGTCCATGCCCAGGGAAACAAAACGTTCGGCATCATTTTCAGTCTGTGCCGCTACAAGTGAAATAGAGCGCAATGTATTTCGCGTGAAATTTCCCACCCGGCGATAGTTGGCAGCTGATTTTTCGCTCAGACGTGCGTTAATAAGTAATACGGGAATATTTCTTTGCTGACATTCAAAACAGAGGTTAGGCCATATTTCTGTTTCCATAATGATCAATAATTCAGGTCTGATTCTGTCCAGTGTGCGTTTTACGATCGTTGATAAATCAAAAGGAAAATAAAGGTGTTTGATGTCATCACCAAAGTGCATGTGCAGGGTTTGCGCACCGGTTGGCGTTACTGTCGTAATCAGCAATTGATAACCAGGATATTGCTGAATTAGTTTGGTAATGACCGGTGTAGCCGCATTGACTTCGCCAACGGATACGGCATGCAACCAGATGACCGGTAACTCCGCGTTGCGCCAGTCAAATACGCCAAGCCTTTCCTGCCAGCGCTGACGATATGCAGGGTTTTTGAAACCGAGTATAAACAGGCGTAACAACGCAAATGGCAACAATAGTAATAGTATTAAACTGTAAAAAATGCGCACTGGTTGGATAATGGGCAGATTATAATTTAAGGCCTTGAGATAATGGCTTACACTTCAGATATGTATTCAATTTACTTTCACCGATGGGCAGACGTACACGCTGGCCTGATAGCTTATGCAGAGAATTTTAGCATACGATAATTGTCATAGTATTAATGAAACATATAAAAACACTACTTCTCTCTATCTCCCTTTCAGTCATGGGCAACAGTGTTGTGCTGGCAGATGTGCCTGCCTTATTTGAAGTCAGTTACACGCTGTACACGAATGATTTCAAGGTCGGCCTGATGGAAAGAAAAATGACGATGCTTGATAAAAACAACTACCTGTTTCATTCCGTAAGCAAGACAACAGGATTGGCTGCTTTTTTCAGAAAGGACCGAATCGTTGAACAAAGTAAATGGTCGTACACCGACCAGGGGTTTATGCCGCTGTCGTACCAGTACCAGCATACCGGTGGCAAGAAAGACCGTTTTGTAGACATTACATTTAACTGGGACAATAAGCAGATTGTAAACAAGGTCAACGATTCCACGTGGCACATGGATTTACAAACCGGGATCCTGGATAAGCTGCTATACCAGTTGACCATTATGGCAGATTTAAAAAATGGCAAGGTGCCAGAGACGTATACGATTGCCGACGGCGGCAAAATCAAAAATTATCATTTTGAACACGTCGCAGATGAAGTTATCAATACGCCGCTAGGCGAATTGAAAGCCATGAAAATAGAAAGGCGCAAGGAAAACACTGACCGTAAAACATGGCTATGGTGTGCTTATGAACTGGATTTTTTACCAATAAAAGTGGTCATCACTGAAAAAGAAGGTCGACTAATCACGGCACGTATCAAGGATTTTAGGAAAACCCCAGGCAATTGACTACTGTTTATTTCTGCATGTTTTTTATCAGCGTATCGGGGGGCATGTATCCCGGTATTGCCTGGCCATTTTCCATGTAGATTGCCGGTGTGCCTCTTACTCCCAGTTGCTTGCCAAGTGCATATTGCCTGGCGACCGGGCTATCGCAGGACTTGCTTTCAATACGCTGGTTGTTCTTGGCGAGCGTGAGCGCTTCCTGTTTATCTTCAGCACACCAGACTGACTCCATCTCTTTTCCTGTCGCAGAGTTAACACCGGCACGCGGGTATGCGAGGTAACGAACTGTTACGCCTCTTTTGTTCAGTTCAGGTACATCCTGATGAAGCTTGCGACAATAACCACAATCAATGTCGGTGAAAACATAGATGGACTCACCAGGTTGAGACGCGGCAAATTCGATGTACTCGTTTTTATCCAGGCTTTTTAATAACCCTATCCTGTTTTCAGAACGGACATCTTCGGTCAGGTTTCGGCGTTCGTTTATATCCAGCAAATCACCCTTGAGAACATAACGGCCATCGCCCGTCATGTAGATGACATCAGGTCCAATCACTACCTGGTAAATTCCATCGATTGGCGTCGAACGAATGTTGTTTACTTCAACGTCAGGCAAAAGCGTGGCCAGACCCTGCCTGATATCTTCCTCCGTGTTGTCGGCATAAACAGTCGCAGACATGAACAGCGCCAGAAAAAAAACAACGCCAATATTCATCGTGTAAAACCTCATTTGTTGAATCGGGGTGCATGATATCAGACCCGCTGTCGTGCTGTCCGTTCCGGGATTACTGGTAATTGCGTTTATGCATACGCGGACGCAGTTTCCATGCTAAAGTTTGTGGCACAACATTATGAATAGCATGGCAGAACAATTTCCCACTGAAACCACGCTGGAACTTGGCTACGTACTTGATCTACTTGAAAAAGATGGACTGATTAAGCAACAACAACGAACCCGGCTTGAACAACCGGGAGCCGACAAATCAAGGCTGAAACTACACCCGCTAATCGCGATAGCTGAACAGGGCTGGCAATCAGCAACAACGCCTTCATACCCGCTTACTCTCGAAACACTGACAAGATGGCTGGCGGAACGTGTTGGTCAACCCTATTTGCGAATAGATCCTTTGAAAGTAGATGTCGAGAAAATAACAAGTGTGGTATCACAGGCCTATGCCAACAAGTTAAAAATTCTGCCGGTCGCCGTAAACAATTCAGAACTAACAGTCGCTACGTGCGAACCATTTATCTCGTCGTGGGAATCGGAATTATCAAGGATTGCAAGCCTGAAAATTAAGCGCGTTATTATCAACCCGCGCGATCTTGAGAGATACCTCGTCGAGTTTTATGGTGTCAGTAAGTCCATCCTGGGCGCAGCCAGGCAAAAGTCAGATGAACCAACATCACTGATACAGAATTTTGAGCAACTGGTAAAGGTTGGCAAGGCCGGGGAACTGGACGCCAACAACCAGCATATAGTCAGTATTGTTGACTGGCTTCTGCAGTTTGCCTTTGAGCAGCGTGCCAGCGATATTCATATAGAGCCACGAAGAGAAAAAGGACGCGTCAGGTTTCGCATTGATGGCGTTTTACATAGTGTCCACGAATTTCCAACGGTGCTTACCACGGCTATAACCAGTCGCTTCAAATCCCTCGGCCGCATGGATGTGACTGACCGACGTCGCCCTCAGGATGGACGTGTAAAATCAATCACACCGGCGGGCAAGGAAGTGGAAATGCGTTTATCAACCATGCCTACGACCTTTGGTGAGAAACTGGTAATTCGGATTTTTGATCCGGAAATGTTGATTAAGTCCTACCACCAACTCGGGTTTACTCGACATGATGAACAACAATTACAGACCATACTCGAAAAAAAGAACGGCATTATTCTTGTCACGGGACCAACAGGTTCCGGTAAAACTACCACGTTATATTCAATTCTTAACCAGATATCGCGACCTGAAATCAACATCTGCACGATTGAGGACCCGATAGAAATGGTTGACCCTCAATACAACCAGATGCAGGTGCAACCGGCTATCGGCGTCGACTTTGCATCAGGCGTGCGAACCTTGCTCAGACAGGACCCGGATATCATCATGGTGGGTGAGATCAGGGATGCTGAAACGGCTGATATTGCCATTCAGGCAGCGTTGACAGGACACCTTGTCTTTTCCAGTTTGCATACCAATGATGCCGCTTCGGCGATCACGCGGCTGATAGATATTGGCACGCAGCCTTTCCTGATCAACGCGACACTCAGAGGTGTCATTGCTCAGCGTTTACTACGGACACTTTGTGTTCATTGCAAAAAGCCGGTGCCAACCGACAAAGACGCCTGGGAGCAATACGCCAAACCCGATAAACTAAAAATGCCGGCGACCATCTGCCAGCCTCAAGGATGCGAGGAATGTCGCCATACTGGTTACCTGGGCAGAACCGGTATTTACGAGATACTGTCGCTAGGGCCTGACTTGCGCGAGCACATTACGACCACCACCAGTGTCGATTCACTTAGAAAAATGGCCCACAAAAGCGGCATGAGGACGTTGAAAATTGGTGGCGCCCAAAAAGTAGCGGATGGCATGACTACGCTTGAAGAAGTCTTTTCTGTCCTGCCACAGGAATAACACCGGCAACACAACCCTCTGTATTTTCTATCCCCTGGGATGGTGTTCGCCATGCAGGTTTTTTAGCCGTTCCCTGGCGACATGCGTGTAGATTTGCGTGGTTGAGATATCACTATGCCCGAGCAACATTTGCACCACCCTGAGGTCGGCGCCATGATTAACGAGGTGAGTGGCAAAAGCATGTCGTAAAACGTGTGGCGATAAAGGCTTGTTAATACCGGCAACCACTGCATAACGCTTGATACTGTGCCAGAACGTCTGTCGGGTCATTGCCTTGCCCCTCTTGCTGGGGAATAAATCATCAGTGCGCCTGCCATTGAGAATGTCTTCTCGTGCCGATTGCAGGTATTGATCCAGCCAACTGGTGGCCTCCTCGCCCATTGGCACCAGGCGTTCCTTGTTGCCCTTACCAACAACACGCAATACGCCCTGCCGCGTATTCACCTGTTGCATATTGATACTGACCAGTTCTGAAACGCGCAAACCGGTCGCATACAGCAACTCCAGCATGGCCCGGTCGCGCACGCCCAGAGCATCATTAACATCAGGCGCATTCAGCAAGGACTCCACCTCACTCTCCGTTAATGATTTGGGTAAGGATCTGCCTATGCGGGGCGCCTCGACCTGGCTTGCGGGATTAAGCCTGATGCGATCTTCACGAACGAGATATTCATACAGCCGTCTGATGCTGGACAGGCGTCTGGCCACAGTGCGCACCGACTGTGAACTGGCATGAGCCAGGTAGGAAAGGATAGTTGCGGCGTCAACATGGAGTAATTGCTTGTCTTGCCCTTGTAACCAGATAGCGAACTGGTTGAGATCGGCTCGGTAAGCATCAAGGGTATTTTTACTAAGGCCACGCTCCATCCAGAGCGTATCGAGAAACTGATCTATCACTGTTGTGTGATCCCGACTAAGCGGGTTCGTTTGCTGGCTGGTATTACTCATGGCAGATCATGTATCAACACTTGCCCAATGCGTTTGCCCTTCCTGGCGTATGCAGGAAGCGATAATACCCGAGTGTATAGACTGCAGGCTGGTGATACCAGCCTGCAAAAGTAAGGTTATCAGGAACCTGTTTTAATTTTTTCCTTAATACGCGCTGCCTTACCACGGCGGTCACGCATATAATAGAGCTTGGCACGACGCACATCACCTCGACGTTTAACCTTGATTTCGGCAACGCTGGGGCTGTAAGTCTGGAATACGCGTTCCACGCCTTCGCCGTAGGAAATTTTTCTAACGGTGAAAGAAGAATTCAAACCGCGGTTTTTGACAGCTATAACGACGCCTTCAAATGCCTGCAGACGCTCTCGCTGGCCCTCTTTTACCTTGACCTGCACAACCACCGTATCGCCGGTATTGAACTCCGGGATTTCACGTGTCATCTGCTCGGTTTCGAGCTGTTCAATAATATTAGCCATCATGCTTACTCCAGTTTTTTCCCTTATTGCTCTTGTTCAGCAATAAATTCATCCAAAAGTTGTTGCTGTTCATCATTCAACTGCGCTTCCTGCAACAAATCCGGCCTGCAAAGCCAGGTTTTGCCAAGCGCCTGTTTCAAGCGCCAGCGGCGGATTTGCTCATGGTTACCGCCCAGTAATACGGCAGGTACAGACTGCCCTTCAACTACTTCAGGGCGCGTATAATGCGGATAGTCTAGCAATCCGTCAACAAATGAATCCTGCAGCGCAGAATCTTCGTGCCCCAGCACATCCGGTAGCAGGCGACTGATACCGTCTATCAGGACCATGGCAGCGATCTCGCCACCGCTGATCACATAATCGCCAATAGACCACTCTTCATCTATACAGGCATCAATAATACGTTCATCAATGCCCTCGTAGCGTCCGCATACCATTATCAGACCGTCCGCGGCGGCAAACTGGCCCACAGCCTTGTGTGACAGCCTGCGACCCTGTGGCGACAAATAGATAACTTTTGCATCGGGCTGCTGATTTTTGGCCCTTGTCACCGCCGCAACGACCGGCTCATACATCATAATCATTCCGGGACCACCGCCGTAGGGCCTGTCATCAACCGTATGATGCTTGTCATTGGCAAAATGCCGCGGATTCCAGCTACGGAAACCGACTTTTCTTTCCTTTACCGCGCGCCCGGTAACGCCATGTTCCAGTACTGCTGTAAACATTTCCGGAAACAGCGTCACGACATCAAACTGGTACATGACTATTCCAGTTCCCAATCGACCTGCATAACGCCAGCTTCCAGATCGATTTTCATAATGTATATCCCCATGATCAGGGGTATCAGTTCCTTTTTCTTTTCATCCGCCAGCGACCTGACCACCAGAACATCATTGGCGCCGGTCTCCCTGATATCGACCACCTCGCCCACTGACGTACCGGCAAGGTTATTCACCTTTAAGCCGACGAGTTGATGCCAGTAAAACTGCCCATCAGGTAATGCCGGCAATTCATCACGTGGTAATGCAAGTTCGCAGCCATTGTATTGCCTGGCCGCTTCCGGGGTGTCAACGCCATCCAGTTTAAGCAGCAGGTGGTCACCGCGCCTCTGGCTTGCTTCAATCCTCGCCTGTTGCCATTCACCATGCTGGCAAAGCAAAAGGGACGAGTAATCGAATATATTTTCCCTGGGCCTGGTGAATGACATCACTTTTACCCATCCCTTAATGCCAAAGACGCCGTTAATACGACCCAGTATTAACAGCGTTTCATTCTTTTGCATTCGATTCCAGGGCCTTTAAAACCTAGGGTCGAACAGTGCCAATGCTGAATTAAGCAGCAGCCTTGGCGTTTTCTTTAATCAGTTTGGCGACCCGGTCTGAAAGCTGGGCGCCGGTAGCTACCCAGTAATCGACGCGTTCCATATTAATTTGCAATGGCACTTCCTGACCTTTCGCACAGGGATTAAAAAACCCTACGCGTTCGATGGGACGACCGTCGCGCTGCTTGCGACTGTCCATTACGACGATATGATAGAAAGGCTTACGCTTGGCGCCTGTGCGCGACAATCTAATCGTTACCATTTGAATCTGTTGTCCTCTGTCATTCGGGCGAAATTGAGATACCCGCCCCCGAAAAAAGGCGCTATTGTACGTATTTAGCGAGAAAAAGAAAGGCAATCGCGCGAATTCACCAGATCCCGGCTAAGCACGACGAACAGCATTGCCGGTCGCCACTATCAGCCATTTTTAACAACTATCCGACTTTATAAAATCAATTTAACTTATTGTTATATATAGTTATTATATTGATACCTATGAACATACATGAAGCAAAGGCATGCCTTAGAGACGAGTTGAAACGTCGTCGCAATGGCGTAAATCAGCAACAGCTTGCCGCCAACAGCCAGCAAATCTTTCAATATCTGCGCGATGTGCACGTTTACCAGCAGGCTGCGTCGGTGTTTTGCTTTATCTCATACCTGTCGGAAGTGGATACAAAACCCATTCTACAGGACCTGTTAGACCGGAACATACGTATTGCGGTACCAAAAATCGTGGATAAGACCAGCATGATTGCCGTCCCTTTTACCGGCTGGGATGACCTCAAGCCGGACAGGCTGGGCATCCCTACCCCGTGCGCAGATACGCCGGATGACGGGCCTTTTGATCTGGTGATTACGCCCGGACTGGGCTTCAGCAAGCAGGGAGGCAGGCTCGGCTATGGGCGAGGCTATTATGATCGCTGGCTGGCAACGCACGAGGTGAAACAGCGAATAGGCATTTGCCTGGAAATACAACTGCTCGATGATTTACCCGTTGAAGACACCGATGTGCCGCTGCAGCTAATCGTTACCGAGTCACAGGTTTACAACTGTTGCTAGCCAACATCATAGTCAGCAAGCTCAACGACTAATGTACCTTTATCCAGCGCTTCACTCTGGGTCGTTTCAAGGCGTTCCAGCTTAACCAACCCTATGCCGCGTGCATACCAGCGCGTTTCCTCAACATTGATTAACGTCAGGCCAACATAATTGCCCGCATCTTTCATCATTGAGCCTGTCATCGTTATTTTTACACAGTTACTAAATACGCCGGCGGGCACGTTTACTGTTTCATCCAGTGACTCAACAGTAACATCCAGGGGTACTTTGGCAACAATACGAAATTCCGTTTTCTGTGGTGGTCCGGTCTTTTTCAACAGCCGCGTTTTACTGTACGTCTCCCAGTTATCATTGAGTACTAAGGGTTGTTTCATGACTATCCGCTGTTCCTGCTGAAAGGAACCACCTGGGATATCGCCACTGTCACTACCAACGTACTCTATTGAATCCGGTTTAACCGCGTAATAGAGCATGGTGCCATCCAGGGACTGCCTGGCATAAACCGACTCTGACTGTAATTTACTCGGACCGAGGTTATTGAGGATGTATTTCTGTGTTTCAAGCCCGTCCCTGGTCGTCAGGGCAACGTCATAGCGCCATTTGTAACCGGATTGCAATGGAAAGTAATCTGGGTCCGAACCCGAGCAGGAGGCAAGAACCAACAGCCCAACGACAACAAGGCTGAATCTTGCAACAAACATATTCGTGAGATTAAGCACCTTCATGCTTCGCTCCTTCTTCTTGACCAATGGCCTGCCAGTATGACGCCACTAATATTATGCCAGATGCTGAATAACACCCCGGGTAATGCTGCAGCTGCAGAAAAATACTGGTTGGCTAGTACAAGACCCAAGCCTGAATTTTGCATACCCACTTCAATCGCGATGGTTTTTGCAGACTGGATATCGTCTGTCAGCAATCGCGCAAGCCAGTAACCACTGAGTAGTCCGATTACATTATGCAAGACAACCGCAAAGGCCACTAACAAGCTCAATTGCGGCAGATATGCCTGATTGCGCGCGACAATAACACCGATAATCAGAATTACACATAGCATGGATAAAGCCGGCAGCAAGACCCTAACAGGTTTAAGCCTGCTATGAAAAAAATGATTAACAAGGACACCCATGGTCACCGGTAAGAGAATAATCAGCAACAGACTTTTAGCCATCATCAATACAGGCACATCAATACTCTTATCTACATAAGTATAAGTCAGCAATGGCGTCATTATTACAGCCAGGATTGTTGAAACAAATGTTAGCGTAATCGACAGGGCAACGTTACCTCTGGCGAGATAACAGATGACATTCGAGGCCGTACCACCTGGACAGCTCCCGATCAGGATCAATCCAAGGGTCATGGGCAATGGTAATGACAGCAGTGTTGCGATTAGCCAGGCAATGAATGGCATCAGCATGTATTGCAAGCAAAGACCAATAAGGACAAGGCCTGGCTGCCTGAAAACAAGCCTGAAGTCACTAACACTTAATGTAAGCCCCATTGCAAACATCACCAGCCCCAGCAGTGGAACAATGGCCGCGGCATAACCGGACAGCACATCGGGAAAAACAATGGAAAATGCTGTCATCAGTAACGCAGCTAGCGGAAATAGCAATAATGAACTGTACATCGCGTGGGGTTGCAGGGATTGTCTACTATTCAAATGACGCTAAACTGTAGCAGAATATTTTGGATTTATAATGATATTGAACATCTTAAGAGTATTGCTGCTATTTTGTCTGACCACGCTGTTGTCTGCATGCGTCTCCATGGGCCATACGGATTGGCTGTTATATGGTAATGATTACAACAATCAACGCTACAGTCCCCTCACCCAGATTAATGCTAAAAATATCAGCGAACTGAAGCCGGCCTGGCGCTATAAAACAGGCAAGAAAGCCACGTTCCAGACCAACCCACTGGTAGAAAATGGCATCATGTATGTCACTACACCTTTTAACGATGTCATTGCATTGCAGGCTGATAACGGTCAGGAATTATGGCGCTATCGGCACGAACTCAAATCAGATAGCTACTGTTGTGGTCCGGCAAACAGGGGACCGGCATTACATGCAGATAAACTCTTCACAGTTACAATAGACGGTCGACTGTTGGCACTGGACAAGCTAACTGGCGCCGTGATCTGGGACAGACCAATCACCGATCCCGGCGCTGGGAATGCTGAAGATATTATGGCCATTACCGGCATTGATAAACTGAAGGGAGCGATACAGACGGGACAAACTGGCTACAGTGCCAACCTGGCGCCGCAGGTTTTCAATGGCATGGTCTTCGTGGGTATTACTGGCGCTGGCTACGGGCTGCATCTGGAGCAGGAAGTGAATGGCGAGGCGCTGTTATCAGTTGGCAGTTTCGCAGGTGGACAGCATGGGCTACGGGGTTTTCTCATTGCCTGTGATGTTGAAACCGGTGAAGAAATCTGGCGCTGGTATAGCGTGCCAGAACAGGGCTGGGAAGGAGAATGGACTGTTGACCTCGACTACGGCCCAAGGCTTAATCGGGATATCGAAGCAGAGAAGCGTCAGTTAGCACAATACGCCGATTCATGGCGTCTCGGTGGTGGCTCCGTCTGGACTACACCGGCCATCGATCCTGAACTGGGACTGTTATATATAGGTACAGGAAATCCTTCGCCACAAATGGAAGATTCCACGCGACCGGGCGACAATCTGTATACCGTTAGCCTGGTAGCGCTGGACATACAAACGGGCCAGGTTCGCTGGCATTATCAACAGGTCCCACACGATCGCTGGGGTTATGATGTTGCCAGCCCTCCTGTGTTGTTCGAATACGAAGAAAACGGAAAACGTATCAAGGCTGTAGGACAAGCGAGCAAGCTTGGCTGGTTTTTCGTCCATAACAGGGAAACCGGTGATTTAATCCGCATATCTGAGCCATTTATCAAACAGGAAAACCTGTTCGCCCTGCCATCTGAGCAGGGCACGCGCATCGTACCGGGTACACTAGGCGCGTCTTCATGGTCACCCGTGGCATTTAACCCGGAAACCAATAAAGCTTATGTCATGGGCATTTACCAGCCATCACTGTTTTTCTCAAAACAACTGACACCAAAGCCAGGCAGACCATGGCAAAGCTATACTTTTTTCCAGAAAACAGACGAACAGGATAATGGCAACTTCACCGCAATCGACGTGCAAACCGGTAATATTGAATGGCAGCACCAGACGGATGACCCAATGGTTGGCGGCGCACTGGTGACAGCAGGAAACGTGGTATTTACCGGGGAAGGTAATGGCAATTTCGACGCATTTGATGCCAGGACAGGTGAATTATTGTGGCAATATCAAACTGAATACGGTGTAAATGCGCCCCCTATCACGTTCGAGATCGACGGCAAACAGTACATTTCCGTGGCGGCAGGTGGCAATAAACTGTATGGCTATGCCACCGGCGATGAAATTCTGACATTCGCTCTGCCCGACTAGTCGTAAGCCTTTATATTTAAACGTTTTTTACTCAATAGCTGCAGGCTATCAATGCAATAAAAACATTAAAATTCCAGTAGTTTACGTGGTTGTCTATATTCTCCTCATCGAAATTTAAACCATGGAGTTAATGATGTTAGAAAATATAGAAGGAAATGCGATACCTGACGTAACTTTTCGCGTCATTGAAAACGGCGACTGGAAAGATATAACCACCGACGACCTGTTTGCGGGCAAGAACGTAATCGTTTTTTCTCTGCCTGGTGCGTTTACCCCAACTTGCTCTAGCACCCACCTGCCTCGTTTTAATGAACTGGCACCAGTGTTTAAGCAGAACGGTATCGATGAAATCATTTGTATGTCTGTAAACGACACATTCGTCATGAATGCCTGGAAAGAGAACCAGGAATCAGAAAACGTCACTGTCATTCCTGATGGTAATGGCGAGTTCACCGATGGTATGGGCATGCTGGTAAGCAAAAATGATTTGGGATTCGGCAAACGTTCATGGCGCTACTCAATGCTCGTTAAGGACAAGGTTGTCGATAAGATGTTTATTGAGCCTGAGGTTGAAGGCGACCCGTTTGAAGTCTCCGATGCGGACACCATGCTGGATTACATCAATACAAATGCTGAAAAGCCTGAGTTTGTATCATTAATCTCTCGTAAAGGCTGCATTCACTGTGAACGCGCTCGCAAAGCGCTCGATGCCAACAATATGCCTTATGAGGAAATCGAACTGGGCCAGGGTGTCACCAGCCGCTCACTGCGCGCAATCTCCGGCGCTACTACTACGCCACAGGTATTTATTGGTGGCAATCTGATTGGTACCGCCGATGATCTTGAAGCTTACTTGAAAGAAAAAAACAAGAAAGCCGCTTAACACTTTTCCCCTACTCTCTAGTGTTAAGCCTGAGCCATGCGAAAGCATGGCTCTTTTTTTATTCAGAAACCAGCAATTGATAAATATCGCGACCAAGTAATTCCTCGATTGCGGCATTACTGTAATCAGGATTGCTGCTGCGAAACTCTTGCAACTCAATTTTTGCTTTACTGTATTTACCTGCCGACAATAAAGCAGTTATTTCTTCGATAAGTCGTACTTCATGCTCTGATTGAGGTGATTTACTCGCCTGCGTTGTTCCTTGTTGGTTCTCAATAAGGCCTGGCTGCTCTTCTTCTCGTGGAAGTGTTTTCATATAGTCGGCCTGATACTCACGCGTTCTCGTTGCCGGCGTTACGCTGTCCTCTGCCAGGTCTTCCAAAATGTCAAATGATTCCCGTGCTCGTAGCCGTGGCGGGCTTTTCGCACTAGCTGGCTGTTCCAGCATAGGTTTAGCGACAGCGGCTGGTTCCCGCAGTCGTTTCTTTTCAGGTTTCACAGAGTCTGTTACTGAAGCGGGCGCAGCGTTCATTTCGCCTCTATCAGCGTCTATAGATTGGTATTCCGCTGCAGGTTCCTGCATTCGTTTCTTCTCGGGTTGAACAGAGTCTGTTACCGCGGCGGGTGCAGCGTTCATTTCGACAGACAACGCATCTATCGATCGGTTAACCTCTTCCGTCATGACTGACGTCGCAGGCTCGGATGTCTCATATTGCATGGTTGTCACAAGACTAACGGATAAGACCATGACGGCGGCAATAGACACTGGCAGCATCCACGCAGGCCGTATCACGCGTTTATGAGGTTTGTCATCTACCTCTGACAGCTCGGCCCTGGCCGCATTGAGGATATCGGCGTCGAGCCTGGCCGGCGGCAGTTGATCATTTGACTGACGATAGCGCCTGGACAGCTCCGAATCTTCACTCATCAGCTGTTCCAGTTCGTTGTCATTTTGATCAGATGTCGTCATTTAATTTCTCAATACGGACTGTAGTTTATTGATTGCATAGCGCATACGACTTTTGGCAGTTTCAATATCGACGCCGGTCACGCTGGCAATTTGTTGCAAGGACATGCCCGTTTCCTGTTTCAGTAAAAACACCTCCAGTTGTTCAGGCGGCAAGTTGTGCAGTGTTTGGTCAAACTTACCTTTAGCCTGTTGCATTTCCAGTTCCTGCTCCGGGCTCGCTTCCATTGCCGGTTCCGCCACATCATTAACCTGCAATGACTGCCCGGCCACTACTCTGACCTGTTGTTTACGGTAATGATCGATAAAGTGGTTGTGAGCGAGTTTGTAAAAATAACTGGAAAACCGCATGGCTTCGGTGAACCTGGAACGTGCATTAATGAGCTTCATCCAGACCTCCTGGAACAATTCTTCCGCAATAGCCCGGTTCCTGCATAAGCGGAGCAAGTACCGAAACATCGGACCCTTATGACGGCCATAGAGCATTTCAAACGCCGCCATATCGCCGCGCGCATAACGTTGCATCAAGACCTCATCAGAATCAGTAGCACAATCCATTCTTTTTCGGTACGCGGGCACCGAAGGTGCCCGCTACTCTGCCCTGTAGTTAACGTTGACTATAGTTTATCGAATCCAGCTGCGTTGCGCCGGAAAGACTTAACGACTGCGCCAGGTTGACCAGCGACAGAAATTCGCCACGATAGCCGAAAGGATCGTTTCCTCTTGCATTCCTGGCCAGCTCCATAATGTCGTTGTAACTAAAGTCAACGGTGTACTTGCCACCTCTTAACTGCTGTGCAAATGCGGCGACCGCAGCGGCAAATCGAAAATTGACCGAGGCCATATTAATATCCTGTTGTATTTCAGACCGCCTGATAGGCCAGGTTAACAAACGGCTACTGTCTGCTCCGGGCTGCTTGTAGCGCACTTTTAAAAAAGCCAGTTCATCAGAAGACGCAACCGCTCCTGTTGCGATTGCATCTTGCTGATAGCGCAAAGGATCAACGTACCCTGCCTTGCTATTGTTCAACGTCAGTTCATAGATAGCCGTCACATTATGGCCAGCACCAATTTCTCCTGCATCAACCTTGTCATTGTTGAAATCCTCCCGGTTAAGGTGTCGATTTTCAAAACCGACCAGTCGATACTCCTTGACGTGCTGAGGATTGAATTCCACCTGTAGCTTTACATCACTGGCAACTGTCATCAACGTCGAGGTCATTTCATCTACCAGGACCTTCTGGGCTTCATTCAGAGTATCAATATAGGCATAGTTGCCATTACCCTTGTCTGCAAGTTGTTCCATCAAGTGGTCATTGTAATTACCACGACCAAACCCGAGCGTGCTTAATGATATGCCGGTCTGTCGTTTTTGTTCGATCAAATCTATCAGCTGTTCATGGTTAACGGTGCCAACATTAAAATCACCATCAGTAGCCAGGATGACGCGATTAATTCCACCAGGGATAAACGCCTGCTCAGCAATGCTGTATGCAAGCCTGATCCCGGCGCCGCCATTGGTACTACCACCTGCTGTAAGCTGGTCAAGTGCATGGTCAATGGTTGCAGTTTCGTTTCCCGCTGTTGGAGACAGTATTACCCCTGAAGCACCGGCATAGACAACAAGGGAAACGCGATCGTCTTTTGACAGGCGTTTGGTCAATAGCTTTAGCGAGGTTTTTAATAATCCCAGTTTGTTTGCTGACTGCATTGATCCTGACACATCAACGAGAAATACCAGGTTGGCGTTTGGCAGGTGCTGCTGTGTAATATCCTGAGCCTTGATACCTATTTGCAACAGGTATTTGTCATCGTGCCATGGCGCTGGCGCCAACTCCCTGGCTACGATAAAGGGTGAGCCTTTATCGTCACCGCTTTTATATTCATAAGAAAAATAATTGATGAACTCTTCAACCCGAACGGCATCATGCGGGGGAAGCTGACCACTGTTAATCATGCACCTTGCATTGGCATATGCACCCGTGTCCACATCAATACTGAATGTCGATACAGGTTCCTCTGACGCCAGTTTCACCGGGTTGTCGGTATAGTGCGCGTAGTTTTCCCGGTTAACCGGTTCTGATGCGTGGCGCATTGAGTTAAGCAGAGAATGCCCGGCATAGCCGTGTAATGCCGGGTTCGCCGTGACGGCACTACTAGAGTCTGCTGCCATATCGTATTCGGCAGTAACTCGTTGCCTTACCGTTGATTCTTGCAATCTTTCCACTGGTAACTGCTTTTTCACGGATTTTATCGGTTGTTCTTGTCTGGTAGCGACTTCTACCTCAGGGATCAATTCAACCCTTTCCTTCTGTTGTGTTTGAGGCGGTGTTTGCTCTGGCACGTCGGCCTGCATACAACCCGATAGCACCACGAGGAGCATCGTATAAACGAGCGTAAGTAATTGTTTTAACATTTTATTCTCCTTTTATGTCTGAACTGTCCTTGTAAAGACGCAGGAGAAGGGGAAAAGGGTTAAATCATTTGGGTAATGTATTACAGGCAATAAAAAAGGGCCAACAGGCCCTTTTTCAGTAAATGATTGGCAATCTTACTCGCCGACCGCCTTCATACTAAGTCGAACGCGGCCCTGTCTATCAATTTCCAGTACCTTGACCTGGACCATCTGGCCTTCGCTGAGTTTATCGCTAACGTTCTCGACACGTTCTTCAGATATCTGGGAAATATGTACAAGCCCATCCTTGCCGGGCAGGATATTTACAAATGCACCAAAATCCATCAGCTTGGCAACGCGGCCTTCATAGATCTTGCCAACTTCAATATCTGCCGTGATTTGTTCAACACGCTTTAATGCGTCATCACCGGCCGCTTTGTCGACTGCGGCAATCTTGACGGTGCCATCATCATCAATATCGATAGTAGCGCCAGTCTCTTCAGTGATGGCGCGTATCGTAGCACCACCTTTACCGATAACATCCCTGATCTTGTCAGGATGAATCTTGATAGTAGTAATACGTGGTGCAAATTCAGACAGTTCTTCGTTGTGCCTGGACATGACCTCGTTCATTTTGCCAAGGATATGCATGCGACCCTCCTGGGCCTGGTGCAATGCGACTTCCATTATTTCCCTGGTAATTCCATCAATCTTGATGTCCATCTGCAGTGCCGTAATGCCTTTATCCGAACCGGCAACTTTAAAGTCCATATCGCCGAGGTGGTCCTCGTCACCCATGATGTCTGACAGGACGACGAACTTGTCACCTTCCTTGATAAGACCCATGGCGATACCTGCAACAGGCGCATGCAGTTCAACACCGGCATCCATCAAAGCGAGACTGCTACCACAGACTGATGCCATTGAACTTGAACCGTTTGATTCCGTAATCTCTGATACAACCCGGATTGAATATGGAAATTCATCCATGTTTGGCATAACGCCAAGAATGCCACGCTTGGCAAGACGACCATGGCCTATCTCGCGCCGTTTCGGCGAACCTACACGGCCGGTTTCATTGACACAAAATGGCGGGAAGTTGTAATGGAACATAAAAGGTTCCTTCCGCTCACCCTCGATAGCATCGATAATCTGGGAATCGCGCTGGGTACCCAGCGTAGTGACGACCAACGCCTGCGTTTCGCCTCGTGTAAACAGTGCAGAACCATGCGTTCTTGGCAGTACGCCGGTTTCGATGGTGATGGGACGAACGGTTTTAGGATCGCGACCATCAATTCTGTCTTCACCGGATATTACGCTATGACGCACAATGTGGCTTTCCAGTGCTTCAAAGATTTCAACAATCTGACCTGCTGTCCATTGGGGTTCATCGCCCTCGGTCAATGCCTCAACGACCTGAGATTTAACCTCACTGACACGCTCCTTGCGTTCCAGCTTGTCACGAATATTGTATGCCTCGCGCAGTAAATCACTGGCCCGGTTGTTAACCTCGTTTTCCAGTGTTTCGTCCTTTTCCGGGGCCATCCAGTCCCAGGCCTGGGTGTTGGCATCAGCAGCCAGTGCCTTGATATTGTCAATGACAACCTGGAACTGTTCATGACCGAACATGACGGCACCAAGCATGACTTCTTCAGAAAGCTGTTTTGCCTCTGACTCGACCATTAACACTGAAGTGGATGTGCCGGCGACAACGAGGTCCAGTTCAGAGTCTTCCAACTCCTTGAAAGAAGGATTAATCAGGTACTGGCCGTTTTTATAACCGACACGTGCGGCGCCAACAGGACCGTTAAAAGGTACACCCGCCAGGGTAATCGCAGCGGATGCGCCAATAATTGCAGGCACATCGGGATCAATATCCGGATCCAGCGAAAGCACCGTGGCTATGATTTGCACTTCGTTCTTGAACTCTTTCGGAAAAAGCGGGCGTATTGGACGGTCAATCAGTCGACTGGTTAATGTTTCCTTCTCTGAAGGTCGTCCTTCCCGTTTGAAAAAACCACCCGGAATTTTGCCTGCGGCATATGTCTTTTCCTGGTAATCAACCGTTAGAGGAAAAAAGTCCTGTCCCTCCTTTGCTTCTTTCCTGGCCACGCAGGTCACCAAAACCCGCGTATCGTCCATCCCTACCAGAACAGCACCACCTGCCTGACGCGCTATCCTGCCTGTTTCCAGGAAAACATTATGATTACCAAATGTGAATTCTTTTTTTACCACGTTCATGGATCTTCCTACCGAGTGCTTATAAGTGATTTACTATTAAATTTGTGAGTTTCAAAAACGCCAAAACCCGCGAGAGCGGGTTATGTTTTGTGGCTTACACGAAAATAAGACAAAAAAGTTATTTGCGCAGACCAAGGCGGCCAATCAAATCGCGATAGCGATTGATGTCTTTGTTCTTAAGATAATCAAGCAGTTTACGACGTTGATTTACCATTCTAAGAAGGCCCTGTCTGGAATGATGGTCCTTGTTATGTTCCTTGAAATGGCCTGACAGGTCGGTAATACGTGACGTCAACAACGCCACCTGAACTTCAGGTGAACCGGTATCGTTCGCATCGCGTTGGTAGTCCTTCACTATACCTGCTTTCTGTTCATGACTTAATGCCATACTGATATTGCTCCTGAACTTTACTAGTCTCAAAAATTGGCGCGTATTGTAACCGCGCAATAAGGGTGTAACAAGTGAAACCATTGATTTATTTAACAATTATATAGAATACAAATTAGTTTATATTAATCAACCGCTTAGGGGCGACACGCCCGTCACCTTTATGCTCTCCTATACCCAGAAAGGGGCCTTCCTGCTGATAGATCCGCACCAGCCCGGTAGCGGCTAATCCATTGGCGTTGACCACCTGACCCTGGCAGAGATAATGCGCCACATCTTTTGTCAGCGTAATTCCAGGCAAATGAGGCAATGACAGATCCATCGGTAACAAGCAGGCATCCAGCTCGGCTTCACCGGCATCTGCCTTTTCCTGCAGCTGCTCGAGAGTCAGCATTTGCTCCTCGTTAAAGGGTCCGCTTTGCAAACGCCGTAACATACTGGTGTGAGCCCCACAGCCTATGGCTGCACCAATGTCCTGCACAAGGGTGCGAATATAGGTACCTTTTGAACAATGCACCTTCAGGGTAAACTCTGTTGTGGATAATGCCAGCAAGTCCAGCTTGTATATCTCGATCTGCCTTGGCTGACGTTTAACCTCAATTCCCTGGTACGCCAGTTTATAAAGACGCTGGCCGTTATGCTTCAGCGCTGAAAACATCGGTGGCACCTGTTCAATACAGCCACGAAAACGATCCAGTATCGCGACCAGTTGCTGCTCTGTCAGTTGTGTTACCGGCTTTTCTTCCAGTATCTCGCCGCTGGCATCGCCGGTAGTGGTGGTCACACCGAGGCTACCTGTGGCGATATAGGTTTTGTCGGCATCCAGTAGAAAACCAGACACCTTGGTAGCCTCACCAAGGCAAACAGGTAATAAGCCGGTAGCAGGCACATCCAGGCTGCCGGTATGACCAGCCTTGGCTGCATTGAACAGTCGTTTGACTCTTTGTAATGCCTGGTTGGAACTGATACCAGATGGCTTATCAAGGAGCACGATACCGTCAACCGGGCGAACGCCTTGTTTTCGTTGTCTTGCCATGGCTAGTCTGATTTTGTGTCGTCCTCAACGTCAGTATGAAATGAACTGGAACTGATGATTTCATCCAGGCGCTGCGCCTGGGCAATAGTTTTGTCGTACATGAACGTCAACGCCGGCACGCCTTTTGAGGTCATTACACGTGACAGGTCATGGCGCAATGAGGCAGACTCATCATTTAGCGCCTGAACCAGTTCATCGGGGTTATGCTTGTCGCCAAATGCAGTGAAGTAGATTTTTGCGTTTTTCAGATCAGGACTGACATCCACGTCCGTTACGGTAATCATGCCGTAAGCGCGTAATGGAAATGCCTTTTGAATGAGTGTTGCCAGTTCCTGTTTGATGAAACCAGCCACTCGCTGGTTGCGGCCAAATTCTCTTGGCATGTCACTCGATAGTGCGTTCCACGCTGATACGTTCAAACACTTCTATCTGATCTCCAACGCGAACATCGTTGTAGTTTTTTACACCGATACCGCAATCCATACCAGATTTAACCTCGGCAACATCATCCTTGAAACGCCTTAGCGATTCGAGTTCACCTTCATAGATGACAACGTTGTCTCGCAGCACACGAATCGGGTTGCTGCGCTTGATATAACCCGTTGTGACCATACAGCCGGCAATATCACCAAATTTGGGCGAGCGAAATATGTCCCTGACTTCCGCTACACCAATAATCTGTTCGCGAATTTCCGGTGACAACAAACCACTGATCGCAGCTTTCACGTCATCAATAACATCATAGATGATGCTGTAATAGCGGAGGTCAATGCCTTCTGCGTCGACCAGTTTCCTGGCACTGGCGTCAGCACGTACGTTAAAACCAATGACGATACCCGATGAAGCCATGGCCAGGTTTATATCGGATTCAGTAATGCCGCCAACACCGCTACTGATAATACTGACTTTCACTTCTTCAGAACTCAGTCGTGTCAGCGCATCCACAAGTGCCTCGGAAGAACCCTGAACATCGGCCTTGATCAGCAGGTTTAAGGCAACAGTTTCACCTTCCTGCATTTGCGACATAACGTTTTCGAGCTTTGCCGCCTGCTGCTGGGCCATCCTGGTTTCGCGATATTTACCCTGTCTGAATAATGCAATTTCGCGGGCTTTCTTTTCATCAGGCACAACGATCATTTCATCACCGGCATTAGGTGTACCCGATAAACCCAGTACTTCCACCGGTGTTGAAGGCCCAGCCTCGGTGACTTCATTGCCAGTGTCATCAACCATCGCGCGTACACGGCCAAACTCATGACCACTGAGCATGACATCGCCTTTCTTCAACTGGCCGCCTTGCACAAGAATACTGGCAACCGGTCCCCTGCCCTTATCAAGCCTGGATTCAACAACGGTACCTGTCGCGGCGCCTTCTGCAGAGGCAGTCAGTTCCAGGATTTCAGTGGTTAGCAGGATGCCTTCCAGTAAGTCATCAACACCCTGACCCGTTTTGGCAGAAACATTAACGAACATGGTATCGCCACCCCAGTCCTCAGGTATGACCTCGTGCTTGGATAACTCCTGTTTGACGCGATCAGGGTCGGCATCTTCTTTATCTATTTTATTGACTGCAATGATAATCGGAACGTCACCAGCCCTGGCATGTTTGATGGCTTCCTCTGTTTGTGGCATGACACCATCATCTGCTGCTACAACAATGATCACGATATCAGTGACCTTGGCGCCCCTGGCGCGCATCGCGGTAAAGGCCTCGTGGCCAGGCGTGTCCAGGAATGTAATATCGCCGTTGTCAGTCTTCACACGGTAAGCACCAATGTGCTGGGTAATACCACCGGCCTCACCCGAGGCCACCTTGGCACGGCGAATGTAATCCAGCAGGGACGTTTTACCATGATCGACGTGGCCCATAATTGTCACGACAGGCGCACGTGTAACCTGCTCACCTTCCTGTTGCGCCGCCTGGATCATTTCTTCCTCAAGGGCATTATCTTTCATGAGCCTGGCCTTGTGGCCTATTTCCTCTACGACAATTGCCGCCGTTTCCTGATCTATAGTCTGGTTAATCGTCACCATCGTACCCAGTCCCATTAATACCTTGACCACTTCAGAGCCCTTGATGGACATTTTTTGTGCCAGGTCAGAAACGGTGATGCTCTCAGGAATATCAACTTCCTTTACCACCGGGGCGGTCGGCTTTTCAAAGCCGTGCTGCTTGTTGGTTGCGGGCTGTACGACCGGTTTGGCCTTGACCTTTTTGCGACGTCGCCCACTTCCTTTGGTGGCCACGTGCAATTCTTCACGTCCGTGACGACGCTCATCCTTGAAAGCACGCTCCTTATCTTTATCAGCACTGGATTTCTTGTCTACCAGTTGCTCCAATGCGGCCTTGTCTGCAGCAGGTGGTTGTGCTGACTCTGCAATGGGTGCTGACTCCTCTTTCGCAGTCCCTGTTGACGCTTGTTCGACTTTTGCAGCCACCTCCACGGCAGCCTTTTCCTGTGAATCAAGTTCGGCTTGTTTCTCTGCTTCCGCGACCTTGCGGGCTTCCTCTTCAGCCTGTTGTTTAGCTGCTTCTTCGGCCTCACGACTTGCCTGTTCTGCCTGCAGTCGTTTGGCTTCTTCTTCCTGTTCCTGCTTCAGTGTTTCTGCAACATCGCTGCGTTTGGCATAAGTACGGCGCTTGCGAAATTCGATACTGACGGTCTTGGAACGTGGTTTTGTCCTTCCCTGTCCGGAAACCGGTACTTTTAACTCGCTGACCGTCTTCCTGCGAAGTGTGATCTTGCGAGGTTCGGCATCGGCGTCTTTGCCGTGTTTTTTACGTAAAAACGCGAGCAACTTGGTCTTTTCATCATCCGTGATCGTGTCCTGTTCATTCTTTTCTGACAAGCCAGCCTCGACAAGCTGTTCACGAAGTCTGTCTACTGGTACACCCACATCGGCGGCAAATTCACTGACTGTAATATCAGGCATTGATCCTATCCTTAATTAACTCGTTTGCTCTGCTTCTTCAGCAATTTCTGCTTCTTCAAACCAGGGTTTACGCGCCGTCATGATCAACGCACCCGCCCTCTCTGAATCCATACCCGCAATATCCAGTAGCTCGTCTACTGACTGCTCGGCCAGGTCTTCCATGGTAATGACGCCCTTACCGGCCAGTTCAAATGCCAGTTCATCATCCATACCTTCCATGCCCAGCAGATCTTCGGCGGGTTTGTTGTCACCCAGTTGTTCTTCCTTGGCAATAGCGCGGGTAAGCAATAAATCTCTCGCCCTGTCACGTAATGCGGTAACCAGTTCTTCATCAAACTCTTCGATCGCCAGCATTTCCTTTTCCGGCACATACGCCACTTCTTCAATACTGGAGAAACCTTCCTGCGCCAGAATAAGTGCAATTTCATCATCGACATCAAGCTGTTCCTTGAACATGGCTTGCAATGTTTCTGATTCAGCTTCACTTTTTTCTTCTGCCTGTTGCACCGACATGACGTTCAGTTCCCAACCTGTCAGTTCACTAGCCAGTTTGACGTTCTGGCCACCTCGTCCTATGGCCTGCGACAGGTTTTCCTCGGCAACGGCTACGTCCATAACATGTTCATCTTCATCAACCATGATCGACGCCACTTCTGCAGGCGCCATGGCGTTGATAACAAACTGCGCAGGGTTTTCATCCCAGAGAATGATATCGACACGTTCTCCACCCAGCTCGTTTGAGACCGCCTGAACCCTGGAGCCGCGCATACCGACACAGGCGCCAATCGGGTCGATCCTGGGGTCATTGGCGTTGACAGCAATCTTGGCGCGCTGGCCCGGGTCACGGGCGCCATTAATGATATCGATCATGCCTTCGTTAATTTCAGGCACCTCAATCTTGAACAGTTCAATCAGTAGTTCCGGCGCAGTACGACTAAGAAACAGCTGTGGTCCACGCGTGACTTCTTCTCTGACCTCTTTCAAAAAGGCTCGGATGCGATCGCCAGGCCGCATCGCTTCTCTGGGGATCAGCTGTTCGCGAGGTATAAATGCCTCGGCGTTATTACCGAGGTCAATGATGACGCCGCTTCTGTCAGTACGCTTTACGACACCGCTCACCATTTCACCAACACGGTCGGCATATGCATCAACGACCTGGGCACGTTCTGCTTCCCTGACTTTCTGCACTATTACCTGTTTGGCTGCCTGTGCAGCAATACGACCAAATTCGACTGACGGCATCGGTTCTTCAATAAAGCCGCCGATTTCAATATCAGCATCCTTTTCCCTGGCATCAGTCAGTTTTATTTGTCGCGTGGGTACAAATTCGAGCAATTCCGGATCTTCTTCATCGACCACTTCCCATTGGCGAAAGGTTTCATAATCGCCGGTCTCGCGATCAATCTTTACTCGCGCCTCAATATCTTCACGATTACGTTTCTTGGTCGCACTGGCCAAAGCGGCTTCGATGGCCTCAAAGATAATGTCTTTTGCAACGCCTTTTTCGTTACATACAACATCAACAACCATTAAAATTTCTTTATTCATTTGTTATACCGTCACCATTTCAAAAATCCGGAACCAGTCTCGCCTGCTCTATCAGGTTAAAAGGCACGACCAGTTCTTCTTCCTCACAATCAAGTATCACATTGTCATTTTCGACTGCCAGCAACACACCCACTATGCGACGTCGGTCATTCAATTTAGTGTGCAATTTCAGCTTTACTGTTGCACCTAAAAATCGCTCAAAGTGTCCCAATGTAAAAAGCGGCCTGTCTAATCCAGGCGACGAGACTTCCAGTTCATACTTGCCCTCAATCGGGTCTTCTACATCAAGCAATCCGGTTAACTGCTGACTAACGAGGACACAGTCGTCAATCGTTATGCCCTCTTCCTTGTCAATGTAGACCCGCAATAACGAACCACCGCCATTACGTCCCATTTCCAGGCCGAGCAACTCGTAACCCAGGCCTGAAACTTCCGGCTCAAACAAGTCGAATATTGCCTGGTTTTGTCTATGCATATGCCGAAAATAAAAAATGGGCGCGAAGCCCATTTTGTTAACACCACAAAATTTGCAGTAATTATAGACAGTATTGCTAAAACTGCCAATTTACCCGAACCGCGTTAACACTACTTCCCTGAATACAACAAAGCCCCTGAAGAGGGGCTTTTCAGAAGACCAGACCAATATTGGTTGCGTCTCCATGTACAGGTCTCATGACAATACTATGACAGTCAACTGTACAAATTTGGTAGCGGGGGCAGGATTTGAACCTGCGACCTTCGGGTTATGAGCCCGACGAGCTGCCAGACTGCTCCACCCCGCAACTGTTCTCTATCTTCACTAACTGGTCGCCATGCGACCTTCGGAGCTTTTCGATACAGGGAACCCGACTCTTGTCAGACTGCTCCACCCCGCAACTGTTCTCTATCTTCACTAACTGGTCGCCATGCGACCTTCGGAGCTTTTCGATACAGGGAACCCGACTCTTGTCAGAATGCTCCACTCCGCAACTGTTCTCTATCTTCACTAACTGGTCGCCATGCGACCTTCGGAGCTTTTCGATACAGGGAACCCGACTCTTGTCAGACTGCTCCACCCCGCAACTGTTCTCTATCTATAATCGCGGGACCGTGCGAGTCAAAAAAGATTAACCAGGTTAGCCTGCGATTGCGCAGCGCATAGTACAGGTCAAACCGGGCTTTTTCAAGATGAATCAGTGAAGTAGAAACAGTGCTATTCAGATCACGGCAGCAAGGCGTACAGGCACTCTTTTGGTGCCCCAGTGCCCGGGACTATCGTGAAATTTGCCGTGACAGTGTTGTCCACATTTCAGACACTGACCGCCTGCGCCCAGGCGCCATTCTTTCAAGGTATACCAGTCTCTGATGATTAATGGATCGCCACAGGCATGACAATAGGTCGTGTCGCCGTCGAGGTCATGTACGTTACCGGTGTATACATAATAAAGACCGTTGTTAATCGCAATCTGACGAGCCTGTTGCAGCGTAGAGAGTGGCGTATGCTCCGTGTTTCGCATTTTCCAGTCGGGATGAAATGCTGAAAAATGCAGCGGGATCTCTGGCCCCAGCTCCTTGACTATCCACTGGGTCATCTGCTCGATTTCGTCGTTACTGTCATTTTCTCCCGGAATCAGCAACGTCGTTATCTCTAGCCAGGTATCAGTCTCGTGCCTGATGTAACAAAGGGTATCCAGTACCGGCGCTAAATGGCTGCCTGTAAGCCGGTAATAAAAGTCTTCACTGAATGATTTCAGGTCAATATTGACAGCATCGATAACATTGTAGAACTCGGCCCGCGGCTTCGGACACACGTATCCCGCTGATACGGCGACGGTATTTATGCCGCGTTGCCGGCACGCCTGTGCCACATCAATGGCATATTCGTGGAATATAACGGGGTCATTATAGGTAAAGGCAATACTGTCACAGCCAAGATTTTCTGCCGTTTTCGCCAACAGTTCAGGGCTGGCACTATCCGCCAACGTATCCATCTCCCGCGACTTACTAATGTCCCAATTCTGACAAAACTTACAGGCGAGATTGCATCCCGCAGTGCCAAACGACAAAACGGCAGAGCCCGGGTAAAAATGATTCAGTGGTTTTTTTTCAATCGGGTCTATACAAAAACCGCTCGAGCGTCCGTATGTCGTTAGATATATCTGATCATCATCACATTGCCTGACAAAACACAGACCACGTTGGCCATTATGTAGCTTGCAGGCACGGGGACACAGATCGCACTGAATTCGCCCGTCATCAAGCCGATGCCAGAATTTAGTTGGAGCAAGCGTTTGCATCGTCAGGTTACCTTTCTGGTTCAAGTCAGGCTTTAGTTACTATACTTAATCATGGTTACTAATAGTCTAGTTCAATATGCATCCTATAACTGATAAACACGCAAAAATGTCGATCCGACCGGCTGCCGTTGCCGGCATGTTTTACCCGGTAGATGCGGCCAGGCTGGATGCCGAACTTGATAAGTTACTGACTACCGAGCCGGGATTGTCCGACCCTGTAAAGGCACTGGTTGTGCCGCATGCCGGGTACATCTATTCGGGACCTGTCGCTGCTAGCGCCTATGCAAACCTGTTCCGCCAGCGAGAACAAATAACACGGGTTGTGCTACTCGGCCCGGCACACCGTGTCTTCGTAGAGGGGGCAGCTATTCCCACCAATACTCATTTCGCTTCACCACTGGGTAACATTGCCCTCGATGTCGAGGCATTAGCAAGTATTGCCGATTTGCCATTTGTTCAATACATGGATTCGGCGCATCGTGATGAGCATAGTCTCGAGGTACATCTACCCTTTCTACAAAAAACACTTGATCACTTTGTGCTGATACCCATTGTTGTTGGTAATGCTGATGCCGAACAGGTTGCATCCATATTGGAACAGCTCTGGGGCGAACAGGAAACATTGATTGTCGTTAGTTCTGATCTGAGCCATTACCACGATTACCAGCACGCAAAAAAACTTGATGCAGAAACAACACGTTTAATTGAAGGCTTTGCCTACAAAGAGATAAAACCGGAACGGGCATGTGGCTGCATGCCATTACGTGGACTGCTGAAACTTGCCAATGCAAAAAATATGATATTGAAAACGCTGGACTTGCGTAACTCAGGCGATACAGCTGGCCCACGTGACAAGGTTGTCGGTTACGGCGCCTATGCACTCTGTGAACAACGCATATTATCAACTACCGAAAAAAGCACAGTGTTTGAAATGATGCGACAAAGCATATTACAGGGACTTGAAGGTGACGGACCTTTACAGCCTGATATGGATAATTACCAGGATACACTATCGCGTAATTATGCTGTTTTTGTGAGCTTGAAGAAAAACGGAAAATTGCGCGGTTGCATCGGGAATACTCTTGCTGACAGGCCTTTGCTTGAAGCCGTCTGCTACTATGCGCATGCCGCGGCATTCAATGATCCGCGATTTGCACCGCTAGGTGAAGAGGAGTGGCCTGAGACAAAACTTGGTTTGTCCATCCTGACGCCGGCAACGCCCATGCAGTTCAATGATGAACAAGACCTAATCAGCCAGCTTCAACCCGGTCTGGATGGCCTAATCATCGAGAAGGATGGGAAAAAAGCCACTTTTTTGCCAGTGGTATGGGATTCATTATCAGAGCCAGCACGCTTCATGACTGAATTGAAACAAAAGGCTGGCATGACGCCCAATGAATGTCCGGCACAGGCCTGGCGCTACACAGCTGAATATTACGAATATATCACCTAGGTCTTCGGCAGACAGGAACTCATATCGTTTTATGTATCCTTAAACAAATAGCTGTTATCACTCAAGTTTTACCCCTGCCCGTCGTTACGCTGGTATGGATATTCAGGCAACATTACTAACCCGTGTGCCTGCTGCGCAGACGACAGCGGTCGATCTGAAAAGCTGGTTGGTCGGCAAGCTGATGAGTGCTGCCGTCGTTGAGCGTCGCTCTGGAAATACAATCGTTCTGAAAGTACAGGACCAACTGGTCAAGGCCCATTCCAGACAACCGCTAGATGTAAAACCCGGTGACAACCTTACTCTGAGGGTAATCCAGAACAGCAACCCGGCTATTCTCAAGATTGAATCACAGCAGCGCCCGGTGACTGACTTACAACTGCAGCAACAGTTACTGCGAGAAACACTACCCAGGCAAACCGGCATGGAAAAACTGAATACCGTTATTCAACAGGCAAGCACGGAATCAAAGGACGCCAGGGAAATATTGCCACTACCGGTCAGGAAACAGTTACAAAAAATAGTCGACAGCTTGCCGTCATCGAGGTCACTTGAATCCGCAAGCGGTCTGAAAACAGCCTTGCAAGACTCGGGGCTGTTTCTCGAGGCAAAGCTGCTCAATCATGCACGTCCTATAACGTCAGCCCTTTCTCAATGGCAAGCACTGTTACCGGGAAATGATCTAAAAGCCAATCTATTGCAACTCTACAGGGCCATCCAGAAAGCCAGACCAAGGTTTCCACCTGTTGCAACATTGGCCAGCACAAAGCCATCTTCATCGACGCCAATCACAACATCAATGTCTTCTTCGTTAGTCTCCACGCAGGAACAAACGGGTACCGGCACAAAAACCAATATGCAGGTGGCTTCAACTAATGTAGCAGTAAAAACAGGTTTACCATTGATAGCGCCCGAACGACACCTGGATTTGGAAAACGTCGGTAAACAGGTTGAGTCCGCACTTGCTCGAATAGAAGCCAACCAGGCGCGATCCATCGTGACTGATATGCAACCGCTATCAACATGGCGATTCGAGCTACCCGTAAAAGACAATAGCGAACTGGACCTGGTCAAACTGGAATTGGAGCAGGAACAACATTCTGGTGAAAACGAGCAATCGAGCAGAACATGGACAGTAAACCTGTACATAGAGTTTGAAAGTGGCGGAAGCCTGTCTGCAAGGGCCTCAATGTACGGCAAAGAAATGCATATTTCGGTGTGGTCTGGAGATCAACAGATTGATTCACTTATTCAAGTCCACCTGCAGAAGCTCGATGACAACCTGCAAAAAAAAGGAGTACAACTACAAGCTCTGCGGCATGCTCTACAACCAAAGGCACAGGGTCACAACAACATCCCGGAAACCCGACTGATTAGTGTGAAGTTATGACGCATAAACAAAAGAAAGCCGTTGCACTTTACTATGATGGTGAAAGCGCGCCCAGGTTATCTGCCAAGGGCAATGCTGATATAGCCGAAAAAATTCTCGCGATTGCCGCCGAGCATGATATTCCTATCAGGGAAGAACCCGAACTGGTCAATGTACTTTCAACACTTCAACTGGGTGAAGAAATACCCAAAGACCTATATGTCGCAATTGCAGAAATTATTGCTTTTGCATATATGCTTAAGGGAAAAAAACCTGCTGCAATTAACCGCTAAGTCGTTGCAGCCTGCGCGCTTCTTTTGCCTTTTCCATATCCCCAAGTTTTTCGTAAGCCGTGGCCATAACTGACCAGTTGCGTGACTTTAGTTGCAGATCATTAGCCGCCAACGCATTTGATTTTCGTGCCAATGCTATTGCCTGCTGCCAGTTGCTTTGTTGCAAACGTATCTGTGCAAATTGATGCCACAACACTGCATTACCGGGTTCAATACGCAGTGCCCTTTCAAGCAACGCTATGGCCTTATCAGTATTGCCAGCAGCGGCATGATGGTTAGCGTCTTCTATCAGGCTTGCAATCACGGTGGGCTGGACTTTGTCACCGCTATAAGCAGGCGCTTCAGGTATCTCTTCAACCGGCACATGGCGCTCTTCTACCGGGATCAACGACTCTGGTCGGTTTGTCTGTGATGAACAGGCTGTCAGATACAGACAGACGAAAACAATGCAGCTAGTACGAATTATTTTCATGGTCGATAACAATTTTCCTAATAACAGTTCACTGTTGCCGGCGCCTTGCCAGTGACAAAAGGATAGTCCCTTTTCCTGTCGCAACTTTGCGGCGGATTAGACAAATCGGGTTGACTGTTCCATTCAATTGTTTCGGGAGGCAATAGCATCAGCGGCACCGGTTTGACTCGTTTCATTATACCAAGCCATACCTGCATGGCACCTGTCGAGCCAGTCAGCTTCGTCGGGGCATTGTCATCTCTTCCAACCCATACAACGCCCAGCAACCGGTCACCGAAACCTGCAAACCACGTGTCGCGTAAATCATTCGTTGTCCCCGTTTTGCCGGCTAGCGGCATTAATGAGGGCAGTTCGCGTTTAAGTCGTGCTGCCGTACCATACTGCACAACACTCGCTAAAAGGTATTGTGTGAGGAAAGCATATTCCGGCTTCAGGTGCTCTATGACTTCAAGGTCGTATTTCTTTAGCGGCTGCCCGTTACTGTCAAACACGGCACGCACGGTCTTTAGCGGCACCTGCAAACCACCGCTGGCAATTGTTTGATACATTTGTGTAACTTCATAAGGTGACAGATCCAATGCCCCTAGTAATAGTGCCGGAACACGTGGCACCGAACCACGAACACCCAGATTGCGTAAAGTCCGGATAACTTTATCCAACCCGACAGCCAGACCCAGGCGTACCGTCGACAGGTTGTAGGATCTGGCCAATGAACGAAAAAGCGGCACGTTACCATGACTACGATTGTCGTAGTTTCTTGGTGACCAGGTGCTGCCATTATCCTGTGCCAGATTGATAGGCGAATCATCCAGCGGTGACAACAGATGATACTGGTCAGGATTTTCAAGGGCAGATAAATAGATTGCGGGTTTAATGAGTGAGCCAATTGGTCGCCTGGCATCCAATGCACGGTTAAACGCATTTTGGTCGCGGTCCCTGTCGCCAAGTAGCGACAAAACCTCGCCATCATTCTGACTTGCGATGACAACCGCTGTTTCAAGCGTATCCTGCCTGAAATTGGCAAGTGTATCGAGTCTACGCATCTCGGCAGTAACGCTCTGTTCAACCGCATCCTGCATTTCAGTATCAAGTGTCGTATGAATCTGCAAACCCTCGTTACGCAAGTCTTCGTTCTCGTAATCACGACGTAAATGTCGCCTGACCAGGTCAAGAAATGCGGGATACCTGGCGCTACTCCAACCCGGCTTATCAGTAATGCGTAAGGTTCGCTTCCTGGCAAGCTGGTGCTGTGCCTCCGTGATATAACCCTGTTCCAGCATCGCGGCCAATACAAGGTCACGTCGCTTCAGGGCACGTTCGGGATGACGCCGCGGATTATAGTAAGACGGGCCCTTAATCATACCTACCAGTAACGCAACCTGTTCGAGATTCAGTTCATTCAACGGGCGCGAGAAAAAGAACTCGGCTGCTGTACCAAAACCGTGCACGGCACGTGCGCCATTCTGTCCAAGAAATATTTCATTAACATAGGCAGCCAGGATGCTCTCTTTCGAGTAGTGGTAATCAAGCATGAGCGCCATCAGTATTTCATTGAACTTTCGGGTGTAGGTGCGCTCCCGCGTCAAAAACAGGTTCTTTACCAGTTGCTGCGTTAATGTGCTGCCACCCTGTGTGATTTTTCCAGACACCAGGTTGACGTATATGGAGCGTAGGATGCCTTTCGGGTCGATTCCGTGATGTGTAAAAAAATGCCTGTCTTCAATAGCAACCAGTGCATCAATTAGCGATTGTGGAATCTCATCAAGATGTACCAGGGCGCGATCTTCATCATGCAAGGGAAAAATTTTCCCGATAAGTAATGGTTCTATACGGACAATCTGCAGCCTTGTACCACTACCGAGTTCCGTAATTGACGCGATATATTGTTGCGTAAATGAAACAGATATTTTTTTTGCCTGTTCTGTTCCGTCCCAATAATCAAACTTGCGTTGATAAATATTAACGCTGTTATTGTTAACGCCAAACTGTCCTGGCCCCTGAAGTTTGCGAACAGGTTTGTATCCCAGTTCCTTCAGTTTAGCAACCAGCTGCTCCACCTTGTAATGACGTCCAATATATAGCTCGGTAGGTTGTGCATACACTCTCGCAGGAATAGCCCAACGCTTACCCTCAAATTCGCGTTTAATCTGGTAGTTTAACCACACACAATAAGACAGGAATACACAGCCAGCGATGACAACCAGTTGCCACAGCCAGCGTTTGAAATAGGATTTAACTACAGACTTTCGTGTTTTTTTCTTTTTTCGGCTTACTTTCTTTTTTCTTGCCATGAAGATACTGCTGATAAGGAGGAAAACTGCTATTTAATGCTCGCCACTATGCAGCTTACATGATCACACAGTACGCGGAAATAAAACGTAACTTATTGTTTTTCTGGAACTAAAAAAGGCCCCTTGCGGGGCCTATCAGTATTTTAGAGAGAGACTCACACACGGCCTGATCTAGTCAAGCTTTTGCAAGTGCTCAAACAGCGCTTTTCGGCGCTTTTTTCTTGCTTCTATGACTTCCCGTGCATTTTTTCTTCGAGCTTCATCTCGCTCGGCCGGGGTCATAGTTTTTCTATCTTCTTCGGGCTTTTTTCCTAGTAGCTTTTTTTTTGGCTTTTTTCTTGGCCTTCTTTCTAGCTACTTTCTTTTTAGCCTTTTTCTTGGCCTTCTTTTTGGCCTTTTTCTTGGTGGCCTTCTTTTTGGCCTTTTTCCTGGTGGCTTTTTTCTTTGCCTTTTTCTTGGCCTTCTTTTTGGCCTTCTTCTTGGTAGCTTTCTTCTTGGCCTTCTTCTTGGTAGCTTTCTTCTTGGCCTTCTTTCTAGCTACTTTCTTCTTGGCTTTCTTCTTGGCCGTTTTACGTTTAGCTGTCTTTCTCTTAGCTACCTTCTTCTTCGCAGTTTTTTTCTTGGCTGCGGATTTCTTTTTTGCAGTCTTCTTCTTTGCCATGTCAGAGACTCCCCTTTGTTACTGATTAGTAGTTAAACAGATTAAATGTACAACACAATAAACTACAACGTTGACAATTATAGCCATGTTTTATGTTTTTTCACTATTTTTTTATCTTTTCTTCTTTAACAATCTTTTGAACTGTTTATCAAAATAGTTTTGTTACATAAAAACTATTTCAATTTAGATAATATTTTGGAAGAAACAGTTTCTACATCCTGCATTCCATCAACTGCAACGTAGTTAAGATTAATGTCTTGATTGTTTGACATAGATGTATAGAACTCAATGAGCGGAGATGTTTGATCATGATAAACATTCAATCGCTTTCTAACTGTTTCTTCCTGATCATCATCTCGTTGTATTAATGGTTCACCCGTCACGTCATCAACACCATCTTCTTTAGGTGGATTGAACTCGAGATGATAAGTACGACCGGAATCAAGGTGCACGCGTCTACCACTCATACGGCGGATAATCGCTTCATCATCCACCCTGATTTCGACCACGAATTCAACCTCGATAGATGCCGCCAACATGCCTTCAGCCTGCGCAATTGTGCGTGGAAATCCGTCAAATAAGTACCCGTTTTTACAGTCATCTTCGGTAATTCTTTCCTTCACGAGGCCAAGTATGATGTCATCAGAAACCAGCCCTCCCTCATCCATAATCTGCTTGGCCTGTTTGCCCAGTTCCGTGCCGGCAGCGACAGCAGCACGTAACATATCTCCGGTTGAAATCTGGGGTATGCCAAACTCTTTTGTGATTACATTTGCCTGCGTGCCTTTACCCGCACCGGGTGGTCCCAATAATATAATTTTCATTTTCTACTCCTCTCTTTCATTATTATCTGCATGAAGTATATTCATTCTTACTGATGCATTGTTTAAGAATATCTACTTATGAAAATTGAACTCGACATCGCCGATAAGGATGCTAACAAGATACAGTCTTATGCCAATGATTCTTTCAAGGTTAAAGATACTATCATCGCTTCCAATATCGTCATTTCAAGGAATAAATTAATCGATAACTGGGTTGCAGACGGCTATGGTACTTTTGCAACGCAACATCTCGATGACATCATTCGCTGGGAACCTGAGATAATTTTACTTGGTACCGGTAAAACCATGGCATTTCCGGATCCACAAATGACTGCCTATGTTAACTCCCATCAAATTGGTTTTGAGATCATGGACACGGGTGCCGCATGTCGCAGTTATAATGTATTAATTGATGAAGGAAGACATGTTGTTGCCTGTCTTTTTTTATCCTCTGCTTAATCTTCCAGGTATAACGTATCCAGTGAAAACCCCTGGCGCTGCAAAATCTGCCGCAGGCGTTTGATGGCCTCTATCTGGATCTGTCGGACCCGTTCACGGGTCACGCCGAGTTCGTTACCAATTTCTTCAAGGGTCGCAACTTCCCGACCATGCAATCCAAAGCGTCGCTCCACCACGGCACACTGTTTTTCACTAAGCTGCTCAAGCCACGTGTCAATGTGCTCCTGCACATCGCTATTTTGCAATAACTGGGATGGATCCGGATTTTGTTCATCTGGCAGCGTATCAAGCAGGGTCCTGTCCGCGTCGTACGGGCTGGGAGAATCAACTGACGTAATCCGTTCATTCAGTCCTAACATGCGTTTAACGACATCAATGGGTTGATCAAGCATTTCTGCGACATCTTCAGGACTGGGCTCACGATCAAGTTTCTGCGCCAACTGCCTTGCCGCGCGCAGATAAATATTGATTTCCTTTACCACGTGAATTGGCAGGCGCACGGTGCGGGTCTGGTTCATTAATGCCCGCTCTATAGTCTGGCGTATCCACCACGTAGCGTAAGTGGAAAAGCGGAAACCTTTTTCAGGATCGAACTTTTCAACAGCACGAATGAGGCCAAGGTTTCCTTCTTCAATTAAATCCAGCAAGGCCAGACCACGGTTCATATAGCGCCGGGCAATTTTAACAACCAGACGCAAATTACTTTCGATCATTCTCTTGCGCGCACTTTCGTCGCCTTTCAACGCCTTACGCGCAAAATAGACCTCTTCTTCAGCCGTTAATAAAGGCGAAAAGCCGATCTCATTCAGGTAGATACGCGTTGCATCCAGATCGCCGGTTGGTACAGCATGGGCTTCAAATCGGGTTGGCTCGGCTTTCTGCTCGTCTTTGTCAGCATCTGCCTTGCCTTGCTCAGTATCTTCGTCAGTAAACTCATCCTCGTTGATGTCCTCGATATCATTATCGTCAACATCTTCCTGGTCTGAACCAGTCTTGGAACTGGAGGATTCGTCTTTCATACAACTACGCTCGACGGCTAGGCAGATCTCTTGGGTAAATAAGTAATTGGATTGGTTGGCTTACCATTTTTACGGATCTCGAAATGAAGAACAGTACGACCACTGTGATCCTGTCCCATGTAGGAAATGGGCTGTCCTGCCCTCACTCTGTCACCTTCCTTGACAAGCAACTTGCTGTTGTAAGCATATGCACTCAGGTAAGTCTCATTATGTTTTATGATAATAAGCTTTCCATAACCAAAAAGTCCACTACCGCTGTAAACAACATCGCCTGTTGCTGCCGCCTTGATTGTTTGACCCGACTTACCGCTGATATCAATCCCCTTCCTGGAGGTCGGGGAATTTGATTTAACAATCTTACCGACTGTGGGCCAGGACCATTTCACCGCGCCTGTTGGCAACGGTTTTTTTGTGTTCTGCTTCGTGACTACCTGTTTCGGTGCAGGGTTTGTCACCGGCTTGGGTTTCGGGGCCGTTGCAACAGACTCGTTTTTTGATGGGCGCTTTTTTACCGTTTCAGATTGTAACGGAGTGCCCTTTTTCTTTGTCAGTGGATTCGCCGTACGCTGATCGGCGGCTGGTTTCAGTCGTATAAACTGACCCGGATAAATCGTATATGGCGGCGAGATGCGATTCCATTGTGCAACAGCCTTGAAGTCCCTGGAATAACGAAAAGCAATGGAATATAAGGTGTCACCTTTTTCGACAATATGATAGCCGGAATCAAGGTTCGCGCGGTCTCTGCTAAGCTGTAATGCAATATTACGTTCTGTGGTTGATGGTACCTGTTCACGGACAACATCGCGCTGCTGTACCGGCGCGATAGATCTGCCACAAGCCTGCAAGAGGCACAAAATAGCTATGATCGCCGTCCTAGAAAAAAACATTACACCATCGAATAATCAGTCCACGCCGCCCAGCATTGGCACAAAACTTACTGAATCCAGATACTCTTCAGTAAACCCTTCATTTGTGCGAGTGATTAATAGTAATTTTTGTTCCCCGGATTTGCCAACGGGAATTATCAGTCGACCATCTATAGCCAGTTGCTCTTTCAATGCTTCAGGCACGCCAATAGGCGCAGCAGCGACAATAATGCCATCAAATGGTGCATGCTCGGGCCAACCAATATTTCCATCGGCATGTTTGGCCCTGATATTTCTTACGCCCAGCTTGTAAAAACGTTCTCGTGCTTTCATCAACAGACCGTTGATTCGTTCCACCGTGTAAACATTTTTCGCAAACTGCGCGATGATGACTGACTGGTAACCGCAACCTGTCCCTATTTCGAGTACATTCTCCAGGGTTTTATCCTTAATCAATGCCTCGGTCATTTTCGCCACGATATACGGTTGTGAGATCGTCTGATTGAAACCGATGGGCAAAGCCGTGTTTTCATACGCACGGCTGGCAAGCGCTTCGTCCACAAACATATGCCGAGGCGTATTGCGAATGCTGTTTAACACAGCAGTTGACTGTATTCCCATCTCAGCGAGCCTGGTAGCTAGACGATCCCGTGTTCGCTGTGAAGTCATACCGATGCCAGCAAGCTCCGAATTCATGGTTCCAGTTCTCCAAGCCAGTTGGAAACGTCATCCAGCATCGCATGTCGGGTTAAATCTACCTGTAGAGGCGTTACTGATACAAAGTTATTTCGGACTGCGTAAAAATCAGTCCCCTCACCAGCATCCTGCTCAGGACCGACAGGCCCAACCCAGTACACTTTACGTCCCTTGGGATCAAATGCCTCCATGGCAGGCTCCGATTTATGCCTGTTGCCGAGTCTCGTTACCTGGTAACCGGCAATTGAATCGGCACGGGGAATATTTACGTTGAGCAAGGTGTCACGTGCAAGCGGATTCTTCAGCGTGGTTTTTATCATCCTGATAGCAACCTGAACGGCCACGCCATAATCAACACTGCTGTCACCTGCCTGCGAAAATGCAATCGCCGGTCTACCAAGAAAACGACCTTCCATTGCAGCCGCGACTGTGCCGGAATACAGTACGTCATCACCGAGGTTGGTACCGGCATTAATACCACTTATGACCATGTCGGGTTCAGATTCCATCAAGCCTGTAATGGCAAGATGCACGCAGTCCGTTGGCGTACCATTAACATAATAAAAGCCACGGTCATCTTGCTTAACGTGTAGTGGCGCATCCAGTGTCAGTGAATTGCTTGCACCACTGCGGTCCCGGTCCGGTGCCACGACAGTTACCTGTCCAAGTGATGACAGGGCCTGTGCCAAAGCGGCAATACCAGGGGCCTGGTAACCATCATCATTACTTAACAAAAAATGCATGCAACACGTATATCAACAAAATGAATCGAAGTTATGCAATAACAACACCAACAGCGACTAGGTTATCAGGAACTCAAGCAATGCCTTCTGTGAATGAAGTCGATTACCCGCTTCTTCCCAAACGACACTCTGCGGTCCCTCCAGCACTTCGGCCGTCACTTCCTCTCCACGATGCGCAGGTAAACAATGCATAAATAAGGCATCCCTGTCTGCACGGGCCATTAGTTCCGCATTCACCTGGTAGCCCCTGAATTTTTCCAGACGATCTTTCTGTTCATCCTCCTGGCCCATACTTGCCCAGACATCGGTCACGATGAGATCTGCGTGTTCGGCTGCTTTGCCCGGTTCGCGCTCTATCGTGACGTAATTCGAATTTTTTTCCAGTATCGCGGGATCCGGGTCAAAACCATCCGGGCACGCCACAAACAGGTTAAAATCAAACAAACGCGCTGCATTCATATACGAATGGCACATATTATTGCCATCACCTATCCATACTACTTTTTTACCGTGGATTGCGCCGCGGGTTTCGGTATAGGTCAGCAGGTCCGCGAGTAACTGGCATGGATGATAACTATCCGACAAACCATTTATGACGGGCACGTTGGAGTATTCAGCAAATTTTTCGATACGCTTATGTTCAAAGGTACGCAACATAATGCAATCGACCATCCTTGATAACACGCGCGCAGTGTCTTCCATCGGCTCACCACGTCCTATCTGACTACCACTGGGCGCCAGGTAGATTGCATGACCACCAAGTTGCGCCATGCCTGCTTCAAACGAAACACGCGTTCGGGTTGAGGACTTTTCAAAAATCATTCCTAACACGCGATTTTTTAGCGTTGTTTCAGCAGAGGGTTGTCTGAAATGTTGCTTCAGGTCAGTAGCACGACTAATGATTGATTCAAGCTCCTCGCGACCGAGGCTATCCAGGGTTAAAAAATGACGAATATCCATGTTCAACTCTTACATTGTAAAAATGTTGCCACCAGTTCCGACACCCTGGCTACAACTGTTTCGACCTCGGCATCTGTCATTATCAGTGGCGGTAATAAACGGACAACCTTGCCCGCAGTCACATTAATTAAAATATGGTTTGCAAGTGCCTGCTTTACCAGCTCGGCACACTCGTGTTCAAGCTCGATACCCAGCATCATACCGCGCCCTCTGATGTCAACGACACCCTTTAGCCCGGACAGGTTTCGCCTGAAACCTGTTAGCATCATATCGCCCAGTTCCATGGCACGATTTTCCAGGTGTTCTCTTTCGAGTACATCAATAACGGCAAGCCCGGCCCTGGCAGCAAGTGGATTGCCACCAAAGGTAGAGCCATGACTGCCGGGCTGAAATAGTCCTGCAGCGTCGCCACGGGCAAGGCAGGCGCCAATAGGAACACCGTTGGCTAACGCCTTGGCCAGGGTCATGACATCCGGCAGGATATGTTCATGTTGAAATGCGAACCATTTGCCGGTTCGGCACATGCCGGTTTGCACCTCATCAACAATCATCAGTGCCTGTTTTTGATCACAAAAATCACGTATCGCTTTCAGGAATCCCTGTGCCGGGACATTAATGCCACCTTCGCCCTGAATTGGCTCCACCATCACGGCGACAATGTCATCGCGACTGGCAAGCCTGGTTAACGCTTCGATGTCGTTATAGGGAATATGGATAAAACCCGGTACCAAAGGATCAAATCCCTTTTGTGCCTTGGCACTACCAGTAGCACTGAGCGTGGCCATGGTTCGCCCGTGAAAACTGTTGTTCATCACAACGATGACCGGCGCACTGATAGAACGGTGATGCGCATGCAACCTGGCAAGCTTAATCGCTGCCTCGTTGGCCTCGGCACCGGAGTTACCAAAAAAAACCTTTTCCAGCCCTGAATGCGCGATGAGCTTGTCCGCAAGCTTCTCCTGCAACGGGATATGATACAGATTGGAAGTATGAATCACGCGCGCAGCCTGATCGACGATGGCGGCCTGCACTTCAGGGTGCGCATGGCCAAGCAGACAAACAGCAATGCCACCCAGCGCGTCAAGGTATTCCGTACCGGCATCGTCTACCAGTGTTGCACCATGGCCGGAAGTAAAACTGACTGGCAGTGGCGAATAATTTGACATCAGGGATTTACTCATCTCTTGACTATTCCAAACAAATGGCATTTTACAGGATGCCCAAAATAATAAGCCCGGCATTCGAGCCGGGCTCTTTTTTTGAACGAGTTGCTCGCTTTATTACAAAGGCATCCCGTGACCTTGTCCAACCATACACATCAGCATCGGTATAGACAGAAAGGTATTGGTTCTTGAAGCCATCAAGGCAATGAATTTACTCTTGGCAATTTGTTCAGCACTGGCCTCGACAATACCAAGTATTTTCTTCTGATTAGGCCATATCAACACCCACACATTAAACAACATGATCGTTCCCAGCCAGGCACCGATACCAATAATCAGGCCATTACCTTGTAACAGAAAGGCATTCTTCAAACCTACACCCATGATTTCCAATGCTGCCGCTCCGGACAACCAGGTTGCCAATGCACCCCAGCGGAACCACCACAAAGCCTTGGGTGCGACATATTTATTAATAGCAGCAGGTCCGGGGCCGCCCTCATCCGCTGTTGCCATAGCAACGGCGGGCACTTGTACGAAATTAAAATAATACAGCAGCCCAATCCAGATAATTCCAAAAAAGACATGTAGCCATACTGCAAATGACCAGCCATTAAAGCTTGTATCGCCGACTGTCAGTGTAATCACCGCCGCAGTGACAAATCCAATAACTAGGGTTCCATGTACTGATTTCAGTGGATTCATTATTACTCCTCAACAAATATTTTCTTTTAAAGAATTTAAGTACTTAAACTTAGACGGATTATACTTATGTCGCTATCGGCTTTCATCCTTTTCACGGGAATATGCGAAAATTATTAACCTCGAAGATAGCGATTGAAAACCATGATTAACACGATTGAATTGGCATTATTTGCCAGCAAAATCAATGCAATATGCGACCAAATGGGGGCCGTGCTGCAACAGACCGCTTTTTCGCCAAATATCCGCGACCGCCTTGACTATTCCTGCGCCATATTCGATGTTGATGGACAACTCTGCGCCCAGGCAGCACATATACCCGTGCACCTGGGCAGCATGGCCTATGCGATGCGCGATATAGTCAATGCCCGCGACTGGCAGGATGGCGACACCGTCATTCTCAACAACCCGTTTATGGGTGGAACGCATCTGCCAGACGTGACATTTGTTTCGCCGGTATTCGCCAACCGCAAACTACATGGGTTTGTCGCCAATCGTGCGCACCATGCTGATATTGGCTCGGAGTCACCCGGCTCCATGCCCATTTCTTCTTCTGTAAATGAAGAAGGCCTGCTCATCTCCCCCACCCTGATTGGTAAACAACATCAGCTGCTTGAAGATGTCCTGCATGGCATAACCCGCAATTTACGCGCACCTGACATTGCCGAGGCTGACTTCAAGGCGCAGTACAGTGTCAACCTGACCGGATCCCGGGCACTGATCGCACTGATACAAAACTGTACACAGACAAGTTTTGCAGACTACCTTGACCATCTGAATGATTATGCCCGTCGCATAGCCAGACATGTGTTGCATAAGCTGCCTGACGGTAGCTACCCGTTTAGTGATGTTCTGGATGACGATGCACTGGAAAATAACGCTATCAGGATTAGCTGCACACTTAACGTACACAATGACCGTGTAACAGTCGATTTTACCGGTAGTAGTAAGCAGGTGCCTGGCAATGTTAACTGTCCGGTTTCTGTTACCGCAGCGGCCGTTTATTATTGTTTCCGCTGCCTGATGCCAGACTATATGCCCAACTGCGCGGGTAGTTTCGATGTCATCGATCTCGTCGTTCCTGACGGCAGCCTGCTAAATGCAGATTACCCGGCAGCAGTTGCTGCGGGTAATGTTGAAACCAGCACCCGGGTTGTCGACGTCGTGCTGGGAGCCCTCGCACAGGCGTTACCCGACAGGATTCCCGCAGCAAGCCATGGCAGCATGAATAATATTGCCATGGGCGCTGCTAACTGGAGTTATTATGAAACGCTGGGCGGAGGTATGGGCGCCAGTCTTGGTCGTAACGGTTGTCATGCCGTACAAACACACATGACCAATACCCTGAATACGCCGGTAGAAGTGCTTGAATTACACTATCCGCTTCGTGTGAATCAATATGCGATCCGTCATGACTCAGGTGGAAAAGGACGTTACACGGGAGGCAATGGTCTGCAACGACATTACCAGTTCCTGGAGCAGGCGCAGGTGACATTGCTCACCGAGCGCCGACACAGCCGTCCCTGGGGACTACAGGCCGGTAATGCCGGTAAAAGTGGCGAAAACAGACTTAACGGTATGATTTTACCGGCAAAAACCAGTGTAGCCGTCGAACCTGGTGATGAATTGATTATCAAAACCCCCGGTGGTGGCGGTTGGGGTGACGCGCACGACTAGATTGACGGGTACGATAAGGTATAATCCTGCGCAAATTTTTTTACCAGACAGAGGTGCCAACGATGGATGTCATGGAACAAATCAAGCAAACCCTCGAACAAAACCCGGTTGTATTATTCATGAAAGGCTCGCCCGATTTTCCACAGTGCGGTTTTTCGATGCGTACTTCCGAGGCGCTGAAGGCCTGTGACGTGGAATTTGCATTTGTGGATGTGCTGGCCAATCCTGATATACGCGCCAACCTGCCTCAATTTTCCAACTGGCCAACTTTCCCGCAATTGTTCATCAACGGTGAACTCGTTGGCGGTTGTGACATCACCATGGATCTTTACGAGAAAGGTGATTTACAGAAAATGGCCCAGGAGGCTGTCGCCAGCTGAACAAGGGGGATACATGCTATCCCCTTTTTATCATCTCGATAAACGCTAGAAATCAGTTAGCGCTCCCGCTACTGTATTATCCCGCGTTGCCCTCTTTCCAGATAAGACTACCGCCACTCTCTTTGTCGATGGCGGCCAACCTTTGCATATGAGCCTCAAGTTCTTCTGCTGTGGGTTCAATCACGGGTAAGGGCTGGCGATTTCCATCAAGCTGTATGTCATTAATGCCTTGTTCATTTTCGCCGGTGTTTTCATCGAGCAGAAGTGTTTCCTGGCCGCCGGTCATAGCCAGGTAAACGTCAAGCAAAATTTGCGCATCCAGCAGCGCCCCGTGCAAGTCGCGCTTGGAGTTATCTATCTCATAACGTTTACATAAGGCATCAAGATTATTTTTTTGTCCGGGATGTTTGTCGCGGGCAATTAACAGCGTGTCAACTACCTTGCAGTAGTCATTAATTTTGCCCCAGTTTTTGCCAAGCTTCCTTAGTTCGGCATCAAGAAAACCGACATCAAACGGCGCATTGTGAATTACCAACTCGCTGTCGCGAATAAAATCGATAAGCTCCTGGGCGACGTCTGCAAAACGCGGTTTGTCAGCCAGGAATTCATTGCTGATCCCATGTACATCAAAAGCGCCATCTTCAATCTCGCGATCGGGATTAAGGTACACATGAAAATGGTTTTGTGTCTTCCTGCGGTTGACCAGTTCAACGCAGCCAATCTCGATAATGCGGTGGCCCTGGGTCGGTTCCAGCCCGGTTGTTTCGGTATCAAGTACAATCTGTCTCATAGGAGTTCATCCTGCATTTCGTCGATGGCTCGGTTGGCCAGTAGGTCGACACGTTCATTTTCATCGTGACCGCTATGCCCCTTTACCCATTCCCAACTAACGCTGGTATGTCGCTTCACTGCATCATCAAGGCGCATCCATAGATCCTGGTTCTTGACCGGTTTTTTTGCGGCTGTTTTCCAGTTACGCGCTTTCCAGTCAGCAAGCCACTGGGTAATACCGTTCTTGACGTACTGGGAATCGGTTGTCACCACCACTTCACAGGGTTGGTTCAATGCCTCCAACCCCTGTATTGCCGCCATCAGTTCCATGCGGTTATTGGTGGTGTTCGCTTCAGCGCCGTAGAGTTCTTTCTCGGTGCCATTATATTTGAGCAAGGTGCCCCAGCCGCCAGGACCGGGATTGCCACGGCAGGCACCATCCGAAAAAACCTGGATCTGTTTAGCCATTACGCTGTAGCGAATTGCGCGTGGTAGGCTCGGCAATGCCAGAGCCAAGCAACTGGCGTCTTGAATGCCATTGCATCTTGATAGAATTCAATGGCACAACACGTTTTTTGCCTACGATCACATACAGGCCACCAAGAAATGGCCAACAGTACTTTCCAAGCCTTTCCAATGGTTTGAAGCGACGTAACCATTTCGGGCTACGCAACGGTGGGGAATAAAAACCGTAATACGTTTGCCTCACTTCAAAATCAAGCAGCGACAACCAGTCTTTCATTCGAGGAATAGAGATCAACTTGCCGGTCCATGGCATATTGTCCCACCAGCAGAAACACAGGTGCCAAAGCCCCCACAGGCTGAAACGGTTGATACCGATGATAACCACATGGCCATCGTCAATAAGCACTCTATCCAGCTCGCGTAACAGTCGATGCGGATCGTGCGAAAATTGCAATACGTGTGGTAGCACAGCCACGTCAATACTGTCGGCAGCGATAGGCAACTGTTCTGCCTTTGCCAGTAACGTATTTCTACTGTCATCCAGCTCGGCAGGATCGAGACACAGGTAAGACTTGTCACTAATCTTGGAAGCACCAAGGTAATCAACACTATTGGCAAATCCATATTGCACAATGTGGTAACCGAATAACTCGGGCAGAATGTGCTCCATCTGCTCCTGCTCTATTTGTACCACGTGTTCACCTAATGGCGATGCAAGCCACGCTGCCAGCTTATGGCGCAGTGATGTAGCCGGAGATTGAATCTGGTCCATATCGGTATTACTTTTACTTTCCGAATTGCTAGACTGCACAAAAATCACCCGAGTGTCACTACTATAGTGTTAAATATTGTACCGTTACGCGCTTTAAAGGATAACTATATCTGGCTTTGTCTCAACGAGGAAAACGGCCATGTGATTATTGTCGATCCCAGCGAGCCAGAGCCGGTCCTGGATTACCTGTCAAAACACCGGTTAACACCCGACGCCATACTGATTACACATCATCACTGGGACCATGTCGGCGGTATAGCCGACATCACCTCAATCTACGCTATCCCTGTCTATACGCCAGCCACTGAGACGGTCAGCGGCAGCACACATGACGTAAGTGAAGGTGATGTGTTGTCGTTCCCTAACCTTGACCTATCTATGTCCGCACTTGATGTACCAGGCCATACCGCTGGTGCGGTCGCTTATCATGCTGATGGATTCGTCTTCAGCGGAGATACGTTATTCACCGCAGGTTGCGGGCGACTGTTTGAAGGTACACCGGCGCAGATGTCTGCATCGTTAGATAAATTCACGCAGCTGGATGACACTACCCGTTTATATTGTGGTCATGAATACACCGAGGCCAACCTTCGTTTTGCACTGGCCGTCGAACCGGGCAATGAAAACATCATTACTCGTTTGCAGGAAGTCAGCGCATTACGCGAACAAAACCAACCAACGGTGCCCGCCACGCTGGCAACCGAAAAGCAAACCAATCCGTTTCTACGTTGTAACGAAGATACTGTTGCTGCTGCCGTATCCGAACATGTGGGCAACCCGTTGACCGATCCGGTCGAAGTCTTTGCTGCATTACGGCAATGGAAGGACAATTTCTAGATAATCACAAATTTACTTGACCTTGTTGAACTGTAACTCTACGATTCAGCCATGCAAAAACATCAGTTTGCGTACGCATTTTGTACGACTTTAGTAATTAGCGGTTGCAATTTTTCTCCTGTAAAGCAGCAAGCATCAACTCCCCCACAAGAAACTGAAACAACAACCTCACTGACGCAGTATATTGTTCCGGATAATAATCGGCCGGAATTTGCAGAAAGTGTCGGTGATAGTGCTACTGCTGCCGTTACCCAGCCAGATGACGTCTGGCGAGTAATACGTGAAAACCTTGAGCTGGACACGCATGTTCAAAAAGCGTCCGTCAATGCACGGCTAAACTGGTTTGCGAAAAACCAGGAGTATATCGATCGCGTTGCAGAACGTGCACAACCTTACCTGCACCATATCGTACAGCGCCTGCGGGAGAGGCATCTGCCGCTGGACCTGGCGCTATTACCAATAGTTGAAAGTGCTTATCAACCGTTCGCCTATTCACCCAGCCGCGCATCGGGGCTTTGGCAATTCATTTCAGCAACCGGCAAACGCTATGGTTTGAAACAGAACTGGTGGTATGACGGCCGTCGTGATGTTGTTGCAGCAACAGAAGCTGCACTGGACTACCTGGAGATGTTACACAAGCGCTTTAACGGTAACTGGTATCACGCCCTGGCAGCCTATAATACCGGTGAGGGTAATGTTGAAAGAGCGATCCGCCGCAACAAGCGCGCCGGCAAAAATATCGAGTTCTGGTACTTGCGACTGCCACGCGAAACACGTGGCTATGTACCGAGTCTTCTGGCCATTGCCGAAATCCTGAAACACCCTGAAAAATATAACGTCCAGTTCAAGCCGATTCCTAATCAGCCTTATTTTGAAAGTGTTGACGTGGGTAGCCAGATTGACCTGGCGACCGTGGCCGAATTATCCGGATTAAGCATGGATGAAGTCTATACATTGAATCCCGCTTTCAATCGTTGGGCTACTGATCCAAACGGTCCACACGCAATTCTGGTGCCGGTTGAACGTGCCGAATCATTTAAACAACAGCTCGCTGCACTGCCCGAATCAGAACGTATAAGCTGGAAACGGCACACGATTCGCGAGGGTGAGTCTCTCGGGCTCATTGCAAGGCGCTACAACACCAGTGTAAAAACCCTAAAGACGACTAATAACCTGCGCGGTAACCTGATTCGTGCAGGCCACTCGCTGCTGATACCCACCGCCAAGCAGGATTCAAAATTTTACACTATGAGTGCTGACGCACGTCGATTCCGTGGTTTGAAAAAAACCGGCGATGGACAGCGCTATGTGTATACCGTGCGAAAGGGTGACAACCTGTGGGATATTGGTCGCAGTTACGGCGTCAGTGTCAGGCAAATGACGCGTTGGAACGGTATCTCCAGTCGCAGTATCCTGAGACCAGGCCAGAAGCTGGTTGTCTGGGTTAAAGATGACGTAACCGGGGAATCAATGGTTCAGGTTGCTGGCAAAACCGATGTGAACAATTCCTATACCGTTCGCAGTGGCGATTCACTCTGGTTGATTGCCCGCAAATTCAATATCCAGGTGGGTGACCTGGTTAAATGGAATAATCTCAACAAGAGCAAGCATCTGCAGCCCGGTCAAAAGCTGATTGTTCGCCAGGCTGTTACCGGCGCCTGATATACTGCATAGTTAACTATGCAATACCAAAACGGCACAGTGGTCGTGTGCCTTCATGACTACCGGTTAAAAATATAATGATAAAACTGGCTAAATTCTTTCTTCGCCTTTTCTTACGCCTGCTGTATCGGGTTGAAGTCACCGGCATGGAGAATTACCACAGTGCCGGCGACCGGGTGCTGATTGTCGCTAACCATACCTCCCTGCTGGATGGCGTGCTGTTATACGCCTGGCTACCTGAGACACCAACTTTCGCGATTAATACAGAGATAGCTTCTCGTCGCAGTTTTAAACCTTTTTTATGGTTCGTAGACCTGTTCGAGATGGACCCGCGTAACCCGCTCTCGGTCAAATCCATGGTCAAGTTCCTGAAGGACGATCGTAAGGCCGTTATGTTTCCCGAGGGGCGCATAACGGTGACAGGAACGTTGATGAAAATCTATGAAGGACCCGGCTTAATAGCTGACAAGAGCGAGGCTTCGATTCTTCCAATCGCCATTGAAGGAGGCCAGTTCAGCCGTTTTTCCTACATGAAAGGCAGAAGTAATGTCTACTGGTTTCCCAGGGTCAAGGTGCATGTATTGCCTGCTGAACAGATTACCCTTGGCAATAATCTCAGTGGTAATGAGCGTCGTAAGCAGGCAGCGCTTCAAATGCAGGACATCATGTACCGCGTTATCTATAGCTGTACCAATCAGAACCAGACCCTGTTTGAACAATTGCTCGAATCGAGAAACCGTTTTGGCAAGAAACAGATCATCCTTGAAGATCTAAAAAGAGAAACACTCGACTTCAAGGGACTGATACTACGTTGCCTGGTGTTAAGCCAGTTAATCAAAAAACGCACCAAGGCTGCTGAACACGTAGGTGTCTTGCTGCCGAATGTGAATGCAATGGCGATTACGTTTTTCGCACTGCAGTTTATTGGTCGTATTCCGGCCATGCTTAACTATACGTCTGGCGCATTAACGATTAAACGCTGTTGCAAAACCGCGGATATACACACGGTACTCACCTCGAGGCAATTCATTGAAAAAGCAAACCTTGAAACAGTCATCAATGAACTGGCCCGGGATGTAGATATCGTATACCTGGAAGACTTCAAGGGCGAGGTTGGTCTGTTCACCAAGTTATCTGCGCTCTATAAAAGCCGCAATCCGAAACGTCACTACCTGAAACAACAGATCAATAGCAATCCCCAGGCTGCGGCCGTCATTCTGTTTACTTCTGGCTCAGAAGGACAACCTAAAGGTGTCGTGCTCTCCCATCAAAACCTGCTATCGAATTTTGCACAGGTACGTTGCCACATCAACTTTAAAACAACCGACATCGTGTTTTGCTGCCTGCCGCTGTTTCATTCGTTTGGACTCAATGCCGGTTTACTGATGCCGGTGTTTGGTGGTGGCAAGGTGTTTCTTTATCCTTCGCCTTTGCATTACCGCATCGTGCCGGAACTGATTTACGAATTACAGGCAACGATTTTTTATGCAACCAATACCTTCTACAAGGGCTATGCCCGCTATGCCCATGCCTATGATTTTGATTCGATCGACTTTATGGTTGCAGGCGCTGAAAAACTGCATGAAGACACGATGCATACCTATATGCATCGTTTTGGGCATCGCATTTACCAGGGTTATGGCGTAACCGAAACCAGCCCGGTCATTTCCGTTAATAACAAGATACAGAACAAATCCGGAACCGTTGGGCGTATCGTTCCCGATATGGATTACTACCTTGAACCGGTCGAGGGTATCGATAACGGCGGCAAACTTGTGGTACGCGGACCTAACGTGATGCTTGGCTACCTGCTACACGACAAACCGGGCGTCGTACAACCACCCTCGACCAGTCGTGGCGCAGGCTGGTACGACACCGGCGATATCGCCGATGTCGATCGCGAAGGCTATATCACTATCCTTGGTCGGGCCAAGCGTTTTGCCAAGGTCGGAGGCGAAATGGTTTCACTATCTTCAGTAGAAGAACTGGCCACGCTGGCGTGGCCGAATATTCCTCATGCCGCCGTGGCGGTTCCGGATGAGCGCAAGGGTGAACGCATCATCCTGGTTACTGAAAACCAGCAAGCAGAGCGCAAACATCTGCTTGAACAGGCACATAAACACCACATAGGCGAAATGAATATTCCCAGGGAAATATTGCTGGTCGACAAGATACCGGTACTGGGTACAGGCAAGATTGATTACATTACGCTGACCAGGCAGGTAACGGGCGAAGATGATGAAAATTCAAAGGCTGGCTGGGTAGGAAAACTGAAAAAACTGGTTGACCACGAAACTGGTCAGTAACTAGTTATCCATTTCATAGTCAATTGCGATAACGATATAGGTTGTTGACTGACCGCCATGGTTAAACTCGAATTCATCATCTACCGCCTTACCAAGCAATAACTTCGATAATGGTGCATCCACGGTAATGTAGTGGGCATGCTGATCAAATTCATCTGCGCCCACAACGCGGTAACGTTTCTCCTGTCCGCGCTCATCTTCAAGCGTGACCCAGGCGCCAAAGTAAACCCTAGACTGATCCTGTACCTCTTTCACAATCTTGAGTTCCGGCATCCGCCGCTGCAGGTAGCCGATACGCGAGTCAATTTCACGTAGTTGTTTTTTCCGATAAATATATTCCGCGTTCTCGGAGCGATCGCCTTCAGCGGCGGCGGCGGCGAGTATTTTTGCCACCTCGTGACGTTTTTGCCACAACTCTGCTGACTCCTGCTCAAGCTTCCGATAACCACACGCCGTAATGTACGGCGCGGACTTTGGTGCAGGTGGACGCCAACGACCCATGGCTAGTCAACCGACCGCGCGAGGATCATGCTGATCTGGCAGTAGGGCAAATCACTCTGGGCCTGCCATTCGTTCATACACGCCTGCACCTGGTCAAGCTGTGCCCTGTTTTTGGGTACAAAGTCAATCGCACCCCAGCGACCCAGCGCCCTGATAACATCGGTCGTTAACAGGAAGGTATCTTTACGTATGCGTCTCAGGAAGTAGGACGCAGAAGTACCACCAAGTTGTTTAAAGTGTTTTTGCAACATACGCCATAAGGCAACCGTATCCTCACCCGGCCAATCAGCAAGATGACCGGTAAAACTACCGTGTTGCTCATTTAGCTCATGTATTGCCTGTGCATTGTGACGCACGCTCTGTATTTTCCCACGGTGGCGTACGATACGCCTGTCCTGCATTAACTGGTCAAGATACTCATCACTCATCATGCGTGTGGCATCGATATCAAACTGGTGAAAGACCTGTTCAAATGCAGGCCACTTGTTATCAATCATCTTCTGGTTTAAACCTGCCTGAAATATACGGTGGGTCATTTCCGACAGGCAAAACGCATCTTGTAGTGCTCTGAGTTGACGTGTTGTTCGCGGTCTGGGCAAGCTGGTCTGCAATGCGTGTTCACCACCGGCACGGGCGATAGCATGCTCATGAATAGCTGAAAAGTGTTGCATAGAACGATTAGTACACGATCTGGCGTTGCTCTACAACAACACTGACTGACACCGGTTAAGCCGTTACACTAACAGCCATCCTAAACAATAAGGGCAGCATGAATGGAAAGATTGAAAGCACATATACGCAACATCCCGGACTTTCCGGAACCAGGTATACAGTTCAAGGATATAACGCCTCTGGTCAAGCAACCGGACATGCTAAGACTGGCCGTGCATCAACTAATCCATCCATTCCTGGGCAGGAATATTACCTATGTTGCCGGCATGGAGGCGCGGGGGTTTATCTTTGGCACGCTTGCGGCCTGGGAACTGGGCGTGGGTTTTATCCCGTTAAGAAAACCGGGCAAGTTACCCTACGATGTGGAAAGCCTGTCGTATGACCTTGAGTACGGTTCTGCCTCGCTGGAGGTGCATGTTGACGCTATTGAACAAGGCGATCGCATATTGTTGATTGATGATCTCATCGCCACTGGCGGTACCGCTGCAGCCAGTTGTGAACTGATTACCAAACTGGGCGGCGAAATCGCGGGTTGTGCTTTCGTTGTCGAGCTGGATCTCCTCAACGGCCGCGAAAAACTTGCAAAGTACGAAGTGCACTCGCTCATTCATTACTAGCTGAGTTCAGCTAGAGCTCAAAATCATTCCAGTCATCAGCCCCAAGATTATCGTAATAGCGTTCAGGACGAATAGCCTCGTGCGTCAGCGTGCCTGAAAACAGCGCTTCAACATCATTTATCATCCTGGTTATCAGCTGCAACAATTCATTGCGTCTGGCGGCCTCGTAGGCGGCATCACGCCACGCGCTGACAGTACGGTTAATAATTACTCGCTCTGGTGACAACTTGGCCCACTCGCCCGAAATCATTTGACCCAGGTAATCAAGTCGGGCAGCCGTCATAACATAGTTTTCTGCTGGAACGTCCTGCAAGACGTCCAGGGAAATTTGATGCCAGCCCCTTAACGCATTGTAACCCTCGTAGAATTTCACTACCCAGTAGAGGTATTCGTCCTGTGACTGCACGGACTGGTTGATCTTGTCTTGTTCATACAACAGTTGATAGTGGGCCCGCGAAGGCATGTTAGTCGGCCAGTCCTCATCTCTGATTGGCGTCGAACCGCAAGCACTCAATAGCAGTAACAGGTTTACGACGAACAGCGGCAGCAGTTCAGGCTTCATGACAGTGCTAGACAGCTACGTGAACATGACGACCCTTGGCGGCAGCAAGCAGGATTGCAGACAGGAAAACAATAAACGCAGGAGGCACTGGCAATGGCGTGAGCGTTATCAAAGTACTGCCATTTATACCGCCGTTCAAAGTGAGTTCGCCAACAGGCGTAATGATCAGTTCGTCTAAATAAGATAGCGTTATGTCTCCCGCAGTCGAAGTTAGCAACTGAATATGACATAGTGATTAATGATTACAAAGTGCTTTCAACACGTTATATGTTACAACAACACATCAGGGTCTTTATCGCGGGAATCTGCAGTCTGGTATTAACACTTGGAATTGCACGTTTTGCCTACACTCCGCTGTTACAAGTCATGCAGGATGCTGAGGTCCTGAACGATGCGATTGGTGGCTGGTTAGCAGCCTTCAACTACATGGGTTACCTGACCGGTACCGTCATCGCTGCATCAATTTCCAACCTGCAAATCAAGGACCGCTTATACCGTGTTTCACTGGTTATCGCAGTGCTTAGTACGATGGGCATGGCCATGACAGAAAACTGGGTCATCTGGGCCATCCTGCGGTATTTTGCAGGCACAACGGCTGCGGGCGGCCTGTTACTTGGATCAGGCCTGATACTGAACTGGCTGATTCGCCACGGTCATCGAATGGAGCTTGGTGTGCATTTTGGCGGCGTCGGCGTTGGCATTGCCATAACTGCTGTGGCGGTAGAATGGATGACACCCGCGTTTTCCTGGGTCGAGCAGTGGGAATTATTTACTGTGCTTGCGGTACTGACTGCCCTGCCCGCCTGGTTCTGGTTACCACGACCGGAAAGCCACGATACAACCCATACCGGACAACAGCTAAAGGACACCCCGCCGTCCAGGCGCTGGTTGCGCCTGCTGACGCTTAGCTACTTCTGCGTTGGTATCGGTTATGTCGTTTATGCCACGTTCCTGGTTGTGATCGCCAATAACCAGCCCGGCCTGCAGGGGTATGGTAACTGGGCCTGGTTACTGGTCGGCCTGACTACGATTCCCTCTTGCGTTATGTGGGACCGCATTGCAAGACGGTTCGGCGAGTTACAGGCCATGATCTTTGCCTACTCGTTTATGACATTAAGTATCTTCATTATGGCATTTGATGTGCCGGTATCTTTGCTGATCATTAGCGCATTGATATACGGCGGCACCATGATGGGTATTGTCAGCCTGATACTGACATTGGTTGGCAAGTTCTACCCGACAAGACCTGCCAAACCCATGGGCAAGATTTCTTTTTTTTATGCCATCGCGCAAATCATTGCACCAGCCGGCGCTGGTTACATTGCAGAGATTACCGGTCGCTATTCCATGGCTATGCTGATTGCAACGGCGGTCATGGTCATTGGCACTATCATTCTCGTGCAATTAAGCAGGGTGTCGCCTTTTGATGGCGTTCAGCCTGGATAGTCAGCCTTGCTCGTCCTGCCAGGCTTCAATCACTTCCTTTGCAGCCCGAAACGCTTCCTGTGCGGCAGGTGCGCCACAGTAAACCAGCGAGTGCAGTAGCACCTCCTGGATTTCCTCGATCGTACAGCCATTATTCAACGCACCCCTGACATGACCTTTTAATTCAGCCGGGGCTTTCAGGGCGGTCAGCATTGCAATAGTTACCAGCGAACGTGTTTGCCTTGGTAAACCTTCACGCTGCCATGTCGACCCCCATGCATGTTCGTTTAACCAGTCCTGCAACGGTTCAGTCAGTGCAGTCGTGTTACTCATCGCTCTGTCGACGAATTCGCTACCCATCACCTCGGTCCTGACTGTCAGGCCTGCTTTTTTCGTTTGCTCGGACATGTTTATACCAATCCCCCATTTACCTTGATAACCTCGCCGGTTATGTAAGCTGATTCATCGGATGCCAGGAATACCACGGCAGCGGCCACATCTTCCGGGCGGCCAAAACGCGCCAGCGGAATTTCTGCAATACGCGCATTGTAATAGTCTTCTGCCATGGCCTCCTCGACAAACGCAGTCGCAATCCAGCCTGGTGATATTACGTTGGCCCTGATTGATGGACCGCAGGAACGTGCAAAAGAACGGGTAAAACCCAACACACCGGCCTTGGTTGCAGCGAACAGTTGTGGATTAGTACCTTCAAAACCGTGCGTTGCCAGGTCCCAACTCATGTTGACGAAAACACCAGTTCCCTGCTGTTGAAAGTAAGCTTGTACTACATAACACGCATTGATAGTGCCTTTTAAATCTACAGCAATGAGTTGGTCCAGTTTTTCTGTTACCGATTCCTCGGCCAGGCTACTGGTCAGGATATCGGCGCCGGCATTGTTAACCCAGGCATCAACACGTCCCATTTTCCGCACACTATTATCAAGAAGAGACTGTATGTCATCGTTCACTGACATGTCGCCCTGTATGGCGACGGCCCGTTGCCCCATTTGTTTTATGTCTGCGACCACCCGGTCGGCTTTGTCTGCCGAATGGCGGTAGTTTACGACAACATCGGCGCCTTCTGTCGCACACGCAACGGCAATACCTCTGCCAATGCCGCTGCTGGCACCGGTAACCACGATGACTTTATCTTTAAGACGATTCATTTATGATGAAAATGAACAAAAGAAACGTATTCTAACTTCAAAGTGCCAGGCTGACATGTCCGATTTCTCTATCAGTGTGATCATTCCGGTGTATAACCGTTCGACGTTAATCGGACGTGCGCTGAAATCAATCTATAACCAAACGTACAGCGCTAAAGAGATTATCCTCGTCAATGATGGATCCACTGATGGGCTTGAAGCGTTGATAAATAAAGAGCACCCTGCAGTCACCTTGCTTAACCAGTCTAACCAGGGCGTTAGTGCGGCGCGGAATACCGGCATACGTACAGCGAGTGGTAACTGGATAGCATTACTGGATTCAGATGATAGCTGGCAAGCGGATAAACTGGCACGGCAAGTCCAGTGTTTGCAACAGAACCCCGGACACCACGTCTGTCATACCAATGAGACCTGGTATCGAAGTGGCCAGGTAGTGAATCAAAAGAAAAAACATGAAAAGATCGGTGGTCACATTTTCCAACATTGCCTGCCACTCTGTGCAATATCGCCCTCGTCGGTGCTTGTCAGAAAAAGCCTGTTTGACGAGGTGGGCCTGTTCGATGAAAACCTGCCAGCCTGTGAGGATTACGATATGTGGCTTCGTATCTGCAGCCAGTATCCTGTGCTGTATATTGATGAGGTTTTGACCAATAAGTATGGTGGTCATGAAGGTCAATTGTCACAACAGTACTGGGGCATGGACCGCTTTCGTATCATGGCACTACAGAAATGCCTGGATACGGTACAACTTAACGAGACAGATCGACAGGCGGCAATCAACATGCTACTGACAAAAATTGATATTTTCCTGCAAGGTGTCAAAAAACATGGCGAGAGCGAGTACAGTGAACAGTTCCAGCAACTCAGACAACGCTATGCTTGATAACATCAAAAACTACAGGCAGATCGATAACAAGCTACATACCTCGGCGCAGCCTGATGCAGAACAACTCCTGCAATTGAAAAAAGCAGGTATTGATATTGTAATTAACCTCGCCCATGACCAGTCGCCCGGCGCCGTAGCTGATGAGGCTGAACGTATTGCGTCCCAGGGAATTCCCTATATCAACATCCCGGTTGATTTCCAGCAACCCAGGCATTCGGATTTCCAGTTGTTCGCGGAAACGATGGACAAACATGCAAACGACACCACGCTGGTACACTGTGCCTATAACTGGCGCGTTTCTGCCTTCGTTTATTTGTATCGCGTGCTATGTCGCGGTGTTGAACGCGAGCAGGCCGAGCAAGACATGCTGGCAATCTGGCAACCTGACGATACATGGCAAACCTTTATTGAAGCTTGCATGGCCAACCAAAAGCACAAACAAGGATAGCCATGCTGCATTTGTTTACTGCCCTCAACTGTGAGGCCAGGCCGCTGATAGATCACCTGCACCTCAATGAACAGAAACCCCATGATTTATTCAGGCTGTTTACGGATGCCAATAACGACATCAGCCTTGTCATTACCGGCGTCGGTAAAACAGCATGTGCCGCGGCCGTCAGTTACCACCACGCCATTATTCATGCGTCAACAACAGATATCTGGTTGAACATTGGCGTTGCCGGACACAAGGACCTTGCAGCAGGACAGCCCTGTCTTGTTAACAAGATTACCGATGGTGGCAGTGGTGAAACCTGGTATCCACAGATTGTGTTTACCCCTCCATGCCGCACCATGCCTCTGCTCACATTGGAACAACCGTCTGCCGACTACCAACCCATCCTGTACGATATGGAGGCCGCCGGTTTTTATGCTATCGCCAGTCGCCTTGGCACCAGTGAGCTGATTCATTGCATCAAGATCGTGTCGGATAATGCACTCTCTGACGGCTTCAGTGTCAATGCCAGGGCAGTAAAAAACTACGTCTGGAATAGCATCGACACCATAGATAAACTGATGGACAGCCTGCACAAGCTATCGTCTGAACTGCAAATGGCTTCCGCCAAACCGCATGACTATGACACGATTGTGAATCATTGGCACTTCACACAAACACAACAGCACCAGTTGCTACAACTGTTACGCCGCTGGACGTTATTAGGTAATCAGGACGACGTCAGCGAGTTCATCGCTGGTGCTGATTCTGCCAAAAATATTATTCAACGCCTGACGAACGAACTCGACAGCAAGATATATAATCCGCGCAATACTGGTCGCAGCCGATCATGATTGACACGTTATACATTGAATCAGGCGTCGCAAATCATCCGCGCGTGCAGACGCTGGTAAAGCGTTTCCCGGAGGCCAACCGTATAGAATGTGACAACTACACGGAGGTCTTTAACCGCAAGGCGCAGAATTTCAGATTACAAAAGAAAAAGCCGGCGTTAATACTGGCAAACAAGCATAAGGGGCTGGTTCTGCCAACGCCTCGCCAGTACGGTATTGGTGCCAGGCACAACTATTACTTTTCGCATATGCTTAACTGCCTGTATGACTGCCGCTACTGCTTTTTACAAGGCATGTTTCAATCAGCGCATTACGTGCTATTTATCAACTACGAAGACTTCAATACAGAGCTGACACGACTAACCAACTTGCATCAACATGAACCGGTACACTTTTTTTCAGGCTACGATTGCGACAGCCTGGCATTGGAACCGGTTACCGGTTTTGTCGAACATTTCCTGCCCTTTTTTGAAAAACACCCACATTGCTTACTGGAGATACGTACCAAGAGCACGCAGGCACGGTCACTATTAAACCGGGAACCTATCAATAATTGTGTGATTGCTTTCAGCTTTACCCCGGAAAACATTAGCGAGGCGCTGGAACATAAGGTGCCTGCCATCGAAAAGCGACTGCAAACCATGGTCGCGCTGCAACAGACAGGCTGGCAGGTTGGCCTGCGCTTTGATCCGTTGATTTATACCGATAGTTTCCAGCACGATTACTCGCAGCTGTTTGAAACACTGTTTAACAGGCTGGATTCCGATTTGATTCATTCTGTCAGCCTCGGCAGCTTTCGCCTGCCGCGGGATTACTTTCGCAAGCTTGAAAAGCTCTATCCTGACGAACCATTCCTCGCATCGACATTTACCGAGGAAGATAAACAGGTTGGTTACTCAGCCTCCTTGCGCGAAGACATGCTTCAGTTTGCTGCCAGTCATATTCAACAATACATCGATTCAGAAAGGTTCTTTCCCTGTCATGAAATGATTTGACATGTCTGAAAGCAATCTAATTTACTTCGCGTTTGGTTGTTACCTGTTTCTTATGCTGGTGATTGGCTTACTGGCATGGAAGCACACTGACAATATGGCCGATTATATACTGGGTGGCAGAACACTTGGTCGCTGGACCACCGCGATAAGTGCTGGTGCATCTGACATGAGCGGCTGGTTGCTGCTTGGACTGCCAGGCTATGCGTATCTTGCCGGCATGGAAGCAATCTGGATTGCCATTGGTTTGTTTGTTGGCACCGCATGTAACTGGTACCTGGTCGCACCGCGCCTGCGTTTAGCCACAGATAACCCGTCTGGTGTATTGACCATCCCGGCCTACCTTGAACGGTGCTTTGGTGATGGTTCACATCGTTTGCAGACACTGTCAGCAACCATGATCCTGTTATTCTACTTTTTTTATACCAGTTCTGGCCTGGTAGCCGGCGGTAAGCTCTTTGAAACCGTGTTTTCGGTTCCCTATTACTGGGCGGTTGCTATTGGTGCAATCACCATTCTGCTTTATACCACGCTTGGTGGTTTCCTTGCCGTCAGTTGGACCGACTTGATACAGGGGCTGTTAATGGCCCTGGCGCTCAGCTATGTGGCATTGAGCGCCCTGTTCATGCTGGGGGGATCAGAAACACTTATCGTGTCAATGCAAGCGTTTAATTTTGAATTGACAGATGCGTTTACACAGGCCAGTGGTGAGTCACTTGGGTTCATAGGCATCATATCTTTACTGGGCTGGGGACTCGGTTATTTTGGCCAGCCACATATCCTGGTTCGTTTTATGGCTATTCATTCACCAACGGCATTACCGGCAGCCAGGAATATAGCCCTGGCCTGGACAGCCATCGGCCTGAGCGCTGCAGTGATCATCGGATTCGCAGGTATAGCACTGCTTGGTGAACCGTTGAGTGGTAACGATAGTGAAACCGTATTCATCAGGTTACTACCGGTGTTAATGCATCCATTGCCAGCGGGTATTTGCCTGGCAGCGATCCTGGCAGCCATCATGAGTACGGCTGATTCACAATTGCTTGTCGCCTCATCTTCGCTGGCCGAGGATATCTTCCGATCTACCCGGCAAGATGTCGATGAAAAGGCCATGGTCAAACTCGGTCGTCTTACAGTTATTGTCTTAACCTTGCTGGCCACGTTGTTGGCAATGCAACCAGACAACAAGGTACTGGATCTTGTTGCCTACGCCTGGGCAGGTTTCGGCGCGACCTTCGGCCCGTTAATCCTGTTGTCACTTTACTGGCGTGACCTGTCTTTTCATGCCGCCATTACGGGCATGCTGACAGGCGCACTCACCGTGTTGCTATGGAACTACATCCCGATTGAATCAACACTGTTCCAGGTCTACGAACTGGTGCCGGGCTTTATTGCCGCAACTGTTGCGATAGTAGTATCACACAAGTTACGAGCAAGCATTGTCGCTGGCGACTAGACCTCGTTATAGATTTTATTGCCCTTGTCCTTGAAGTTCTGCGCCATTTCATCCATTCCCTCTTCCAGCGCCTGTTCCACGTTTTCGAGCCCTTTCCTGGCAGCATAGTCACGCACATCCTGCGTGATTTTCATGGAACAAAAGTTAGGACCACACATGGAACAGAAATGTGCCACCTTGTGGCCTTCCTTCGGAAGGGTCTCATCATGGAAATCCCGTGCCCGATCAGGATCTAGACCAAGGTTGAACTGGTCTTCCCAGCGAAATTCGAAACGCGCCTTTGACAAGGCATTATCCCGCAGTTGCGCGGCCGGATGCCCCTTGGCCAAATCGGCGGCGTGTGCAGCAATCTTGTAGGTAATGATGCCTTCTTTTACATCATCCTTGTTCGGTAAACCGAGGTGCTCCTTTGGTGTGACGTAACACAACATGGCGGTGCCATACCAGCCAATCATCGCTGCGCCAATCGCCGAGGTAATGTGGTCATAACCCGGTGCAATGTCGGTTGTTAACGGACCCAGCGTATAAAACGGTGCTTCATGGCATGCTTCCATCTCAAGATCGACATTTTCCTTGATCATATGCATGGGTACATGGCCGGGACCCTCGATCATGACCTGCACGTCGTGCTTCCACGCCAACTGCGTTAATTCGCCCAGTGTTTTCAACTCTGCAAACTGGGCTTCGTCATTGGCATCGGCAATTGAACCGGGGCGCAATCCATCACCCAGTGAAAAGGCAACATCATAGGCTTTCATGATTTCACAAATTTCCTCGAAGTGTGTGTAGAGGAAATTCTCCTTGTGATGCGCAAGACACCACTTTGCGAGGATTGAACCACCGCGTGAGACAATACCGGTAACGCGCTTTGCGGTGAGCGGGATATAGGGCAGGCGAACGCCGGCGTGGATGGTAAAGTAATCGACCCCCTGCTCTGCCTGTTCAATCAACGTATCGCGGTACATCTCCCAGGTCAGTTCCTCGGCCTTGCCATTCACTTTCTCCAGCGCCTGGTAAATTGGCACGGTACCAATTGGCACCGGCGAGTTCCTGATGATCCATTCCCTGGTTTCGTGAATATTTTTTCCCGTGGAAAGGTCCATGACCGTATCCGCGCCACAGCGGATAGCCCAGGTCATTTTCTCAACCTCTTCCTCTATCGATGAACTCACCGCCGAATTACCAATGTTAGCATTGATCTTGACCAGGAAGTTTCGGCCGATAATCATTGGCTCGGACTCGGGGTGGTTGATGTTGTTTGGAATAATGGCGCGGCCTGAGGCCACCTCGTCACGCACAAACTCAGGCGTGACTTCTTCCGGTAGTGTGCTTTGCCATGGCATGCCAGGATGCCGCTTCGTCAACGCGCTATCCCGGTATTCATTCAGACGCTGGTTTTCACGTATCGCGATAAATTCCATCTCGGGTGTGACGATACCGCGGCGTGCATAGTGCATTTGCGTCACGTTGGCGCCCTGCGTTGCCACCCTTGGCGCCCTGTTATGCTGATAGCGTAATGCGGCCAGTTCAGGGGCCTGCAAACGCTGTAAACCGTAATCTGATGTCGGCTTGTCCAGCTTTTCAGTATCTGCCCTCTCCTCGATCCAGCCATCGCGTAATGCCGGTAAACCCAGCCTGATATCAATTTCCGCCTCGGGATCTGTATAAGGCCCGGACGTATCATACACAGTAATGGGTGTATTTTGCTCTACGCCATTCTGTGTGTGAGTTGGCGCACAACTGATTTCACGCATTGGCACCCGGATATCTTCACGCGAGCCTGTCACATAAATTTTCCTTGAATTAGGAATCGGTTTTACGATGTTTTCGTCGACACTGGCCGTGTCACTGAGTCTGGTATCGGGTCTCGCGCTCATGATTACCTCTGTTATCAAAGCTGTTGGGTGAAGAGCGCCATTGGCAAGAATTCGCTTCCCTACGCTGGTACTAACCAGATCAGGTAAAGGGTCAATCTCAGCCCAATCGGGCGCCCCTAGCATTCACACATGCTATATAATACGATCCACAACTACAACCAATAAAAAGTCGTGCAGATGCAACAAGGCGACACAGACATATGGATATAGAACAAGCCCGTTACAACATGATTGAACAGCAGATTCGCACCTGGGAGGTGCTGGATCAGTCAGTACTCGACCTGCTGGGAGAAATTCGCCGGGAAGACTTTGTGCCTGACTCCTATAAAGGCCTGGCCTTCGCTGATATACGCATACCGCTTGCCAATAACCAGACGATGATGATGCCGAAAGAAGAAGCGAGGGTTTTGCAATCGCTCGAACTTGATAAGCAGGACAGTGTACTGGAAGTTGGCACTGGTAGCGGTTACCTGACTGCCCTGCTCGCCAGCAAGGCAAAGAACGTCAGGAGCATCGATATCTACCCCGAATTTACCAATGCCTGCCAGGAAAAACTCGCGAAGTGTGATATCAGCAACGTTGTCGTTGAATCAGCCGATGTATATCAACTGCTTGATAGCGGACAGGAATTCGATGCAGTCGTGCTGACGGCCTCGTTACCGAAAATGGACGAACGGTTCCTGCATCTCGTTAAGGAAGGCGGCAGGATGTTTGTGATGATTGGCGATTCACCGGTCATGGAAGCCGGTTTGATTAACAAACAGAACAGTACCAGCTGGTCAATGGAAGGCCTGTTCGAAACTGACTTACCACCACTGATTGGCGCACTCGAAAACGAACCTTTTGAGTTTTAGCCATGTTAGCCATTACGCCAGAACAACTGCAAGAAAAGCTGTCTACTGGCCAAAAACCTATATTACTTGATGTGCGCGAGGAGTGGGAATACGAGATTTGTAACATTGACGGGTCCATTCACATCAGTATGGGACAAATCAACCAGATGCTCGAACAGCTCTCTCCTGATAGTGAAACGATCGTTATCTGTCATCATGGCATGCGTAGTTTCCAGGTTGGTGCATTTCTTGAGAGTAACGGCTTCAAGCACATTGTAAATCTCGAGGGCGGCATCGATGCCTGGGCCAGGACGGTCGAGCCTGAAATGGCAAAGTACTGATTTCAATCAATCTTATTTTTCCAGGAAGTTGTATATGTTCAGAATGAAGCGTGTTCGTCTATATACCATGGCCGCCTTATGTTGCGCGGTTGCATCAGTTAATGCGGAAGACCTGATAGATGTCTTTGCACTGGCTGAAAATAATGACCCAACCTATCTCCAGGCCAAGGCGGAATACCGGGCCGCTTTGGAAGCCAAGCCACAGGCACTCGCTCAATTACTACCCCTGATAAACCTGAGTGCGAATACCCGTAGAAATGAACAACAGGTAACGCAAGATGGATTTTTTGGCGCCCAGGGCGACTTTATATTTAACAGTCATGGCTATGTGATCAGTCTGACACAGCCGCTGTTCCGTTTTGATCGTTTTGTCGCCATGCAACAGGCGGATAGTTCAATACAGCAGGCCGCGGCTGAACTCTCCGTTGCACAACAGGAGTTAATCGTTCGTATTGCACAGCGTTATTTCGATGTTCTCGCGAGCAAGGACAATCTTACTTTTGCCCAGGCAGAGGTAAAGTCACTCGGACGGCAACTGGACCAGGCCAATCAGCGTTTTGAAGTGGGTCTTAGTGCCATTACCGACGTTACCGAGGCACAGGCGGGCTTCGACCTGGCAACTGCGCGTGAGATACAGGCAGAGAATGCGATCGATAATGCCTACGAAGCGATTAGAGAATTAACAGGGATGTATATTACAGACTACACCGCCCTTGACGGTGAAGTGCCACTGGTAAAACCAGACCCGGATACTATCGAGGACTGGACGGAGACCGCCCTAAGCCAGAACTTCTCGATTACGGCCGCCAGGTTCGCAACTGAAGCAGCACAGAAAGAAATTAATGTACAGCGCTCAGGACATCTACCCACACTGGATTTGGTTGCGGCAAGAAACTACGATTCGACCGGCGGTCGCTTCGGTGGTGCGAGAATCAAAAACGATGCCATTGGTGTCGAGCTTAATGTCCCCCTGTTTACCGGCGGTCTCGTCAATTCGCAAACGCGCCAGGCGCTGGAAAACTATAACGCCGCGATTCAGTCCCTTGAACAGGCTCGACGCTCGGCACAACGTCTGACCCGCGAGGCATATCTTGGTGTTATATCCGGTATCAGCCAGGTTAACGCCCTCAACCAGGCGGTGATATCCAGTGAAACGGCCCTTGAAGCCACCGAGGCAGGTTTTGAAGTTGGCACGCGAACTACCGTTGATGTTGTCTCCACACAGCGCGCACTGTCGGACGCAAGAAGAAACTATGCCCAGGCACGATACGACTACATATTGAACAGTTTACGCCTGAAACAGGCAGCTGGCACGCTGGCGCCGGATGACCTGCGCCAAATCAATAACTGGTTAACTAACTAGGATAGGTATTGATATGTCTTTATGCAATGCAGATGACAGTTGTCTACTTTTAATCGATATACAGGAAAAATTGAGCGCAGCTGTACCTGAAAAGGTCATGAAGCGACTGCGCGCCAATGTCAACATCCTCCTGACCGCAGCCAATAAGCTTGGTATACCGGTTATTGCTACGGCCCAATACCCCGGGGGGCTGGGGCCAATCGAAAGCTTTATTCAGGATTCACTGAATCAAAACGCAGCACAATTCGAAAAAACGTGTTTTTCTTGCCTGGAAGCCGAAGGCGTTAAAGACCATCTACTTGCTTCCGGCCGCAAGCAACTAATACTGACTGGCATAGAGGCACATGTTTGCGTATTGCAAACCGCATTTGATTTAAAACAGGCAGGACAGCAGGTGTTTGTTGTCAACGATGCCATCGCCTCTCGTAAGCTGAGTAGTTACGACACGGCATTGGCCAGAATGGCACAGGATAGCATCAACATTCTGACCACGGAGTCTGTGTTATTTGAATGGTTACGGGATGCAAGCCACCCGGATTTTCGCGAACTGTCGCGACTTATTGTCTAGGAATCCCGGTTATTCGACTTTTCCAAAGCTAACGTTTTCCAGACAGTTGCCAGCATCATACCTGTCATTGCACTTAACAAGCACAGGAAAAACATTTGCCGGGTATCCAGCGCACCACTTGGCATTGAAACCATAAGCAACATCATCAAGGCGGCAAACAGCATAGCGTTGAATGTAATCGAACCGGCTCCCAGCGCCGCATGGCCTGCCTTTCTCAAGCGTCCTGTCAGGCTTGTTGCCTGCCCGGCTAGCGCGTTTCGTGCTACAAGACATAGCAAACAAACTGCAACGAAGAGGGCACCAACACTAGTCGTCGTTACCGGATGACTTTGCAAATACAACAGCACGCCCAGGATAAAAGCCGACGCCAAACCAGCAAGCAGGGTCGCCATTAACCTGTTTACCAGTTGCTCATCATATGACGTGGTTTTCTTGTTCATACCGGCTCCTCGATAGTGTTTACAAACACTCATCGCAAGCGATATGCCACGCTGATTTAACGTTAAACCGGTCTCTTAACTATGCTCAAAATAGAGATAATTATCAATTAGTTATGGCGAAATATTGAATTTAGTATTTAGAGCCCAAAGAACACCCCCTATGCAAGAGAATGCAGGTTATGTCGTTAAAGGGAGACGTTTACCCGGCAACATTATCCAACGTTTCGAGCAAGGTTTTCTTTTTCACCGGTTTACCAAGATGGGAGTCACAACCGGACGCGATACATCTATCGATCTCTTCCTTAATCGCGTGCGCAGTCAGCGCAATGATAGGCGTCTTGTCCCTGCTGTTACTCTGTTCCCATGCCCTGATACGCTTGGTCGCCTCGTGACCATCCATAACCGGCATCTGTATATCCATGAACACGACATCAAACTGATTATTGATAAACTTCTCCAGGGCAATTTCGCCGTTTTCGGCCTCTTCAAGCGTGTGCTCTGTCTTTTTCAAGTAGGCGCGAATCAACATGCGATTATCAGGGTTATCCTCTACCAGCAAAATATGCAATGGTTTTCCGGTTGACTTGGCAGAAGCAGAACCCTGCTCGCTATTTGCAGCGGTATTATCGGCACCCGGTTCGCCACTTTGCGTTCGAAAGGCCTGCAATAATTCACTGCGTTTCAGTGGTTTTATCAAAATTTTTCGAAAGCCATCCTTTTCAGCCAGGCCCTGGTGAATTGTCATCTGTGCAGGGCCGATGGTTACCATTGTTTTCTTCCTGAGTTCTTCACTAAAAACAGCGTTCAATGGTGTCGATTCAGCATACAGCAAGTTACTGTCAACGATGATAAAGTCTGGCTCGGGTTCAGTCTCCAAAGATTGCTTTGACTCACTGAATGAGGTCGCTATACGGGTTGAAGCACCACAGTAATGAATTGTTTCCTGCAGTGCCCGACAGTTTTCTACTCTTGTATCGATTACCAACACTGTTTTGCCACCCAGGTCCGGTAGTTGTACTGGCGCTTTATCTTGCTGTTCAAGGCTTATCTCAACAAAGAACTCACTGCCAACATCTTCCTCGCTCTCTACCCACACGCGTCCATTCATCAACGTGACCAGGTGCCGGCAGATGGTTAAGCCCAGTCCGGTACCGCCAAAGCGTCTGGTCGTGGATGCATCTGCCTGGGTGAAACTCTCAAAGATTGCCTCCAGTTTGCTAACGGGAATGCCAATACCGGAATCGCGAACCGAGAAGCAGACGCTGTTTGGATCACTATCCGTATTGGCGGCTTTTAAACAAACCACAATCTGTCCCTTATCGGTAAACTTCAAGGCGTTGCTAATCAGGTTTAACAACACCTGTTTAAGCCTGCCGGGGTCACCAACCCTGTATATGTTGATAGAGGTATCGATATGCGTAATGATTTCTAGTTTCTTGTCCGCTGCTTTAAGTGCGTAAATATCTGCTGCTTCCTCGACAACATCCATTAGATTGATAGGAATGCTCTCCAGTACCAGTTGTCCTGCCTCAATTTTTGACAGGTCAAGAATATCGTTAACCAGGTTAAGCAAGGCATCACCGGCTTTTCTGAACACATTGACATAGCGTGCCTGCTCATCAGTTAATGACGTATCTGTCATTAAGTCACTCATACCAATAATTGCGTTCAGCGGTGTCCTGATTTCATGGCTCATACTGGCCAAAAATTCAGATTTCATCTTGACTGCCTTGACTGCCTCATCGCGAGCGATTTCCAGTTCAAACGTTTGTTCTTCAACCTTTTGCTCAATCACCCTGTTTCTCTCTTTTAATTCCTTTTCCTGCTGTCGCCGGGCATTCATCAGGCCATACATCAGTAACAGAATGCCTCCACCCAGTAACAAGGAGACAAAGATAAGACCCAGGTCAAGATCTTCAAAGTAGAGTGCTTTATCAATACTGACTTTAATTGAATAGGGAGGAATCTGAATTGACTCTTCGTCAACAAAATATTCAATTAAACCCCATTTATCAGAATCCTGCGCATCCCGGGAATACAGCAAGGTACGTCCGTATAAATTGACGGTCTCACTAAATAACGTCACCGTAATCGCTGTATCCACTGCACGTTGACCGACCGCTTTCGCAGGAGATACCAGCACAGCAGCGATAGCGGTTACCGGCTGTTGTTCATTTACATTATCAATAGCATCGGCTGATTGTTGCTGGATTGATTTGAATAACCAGTAAGGCCTGTTGCCTGCTTCCTTATTGACTACCGGGCCAGGCACGACTTTTCCTGTCGCAATTGCTGTATCCAGTGCAGGTGCGTATTGGGGAGTTAGCATCAGATCAGCATAGTCAGCTGTATCGGTATGTCTTACCTGGTAGTTGATTGAGGTATTCCCGATGTTTTCATTTTTCTGGTAATCAAAATAAACAATGTTGTCGATATGACTATAACGGGACAATAAGTCGGTCGCGTAAGTGTTAAATTGCTGTTTGGTCACATCAGGATTAGCCGTAACAAAAGCAGCAACATTATTCGTTACATCATTTGCAGATAGTACATTGCGCTGGATCGATTGCTGGATGGCAAGCACATCATACTGAAGATTTGTCCTGGTGCGGTCCAGCGTTGTATCCCAGGCACTTTTAACAAGTGTCAGGCAGAATGCCAATCCCATGAATGTCGTAACAAGATAGGCATATCTAGATGAAGTAGCGCGGTTGTTGTCAGCGGCCACGTTGGTACTCGCTTTAGACAAACTTGATTTCTATATTCTGCAGGTAGTTTTCCAGAGCGGTAATGCTGGTATTGATTTCATCAATCTGTTGATTCTTGGCAGCCGTTTCAATCTCTGCGCCAAGTTCCGACATCCTGTCAAAGCCGTAGCCACCACCAACACCTTTAAGGCTGTGTCCAATTGAACGCAAGGTTTCAAAATCACTCGCTGCAGCAGCCTCTTGTAACTTGCCAATGTCTGTATTTCGATTTGCAAGGAAACCAGGTATCAGGTCTTCAAGATCCTCGTCGACTTCTACCAACACCTTCTGTTCGGACATGTCACACTCTCTCTATAATTATTATGAATCGGATGCGTTTTTGTTCCTGAATTGGTCAGGTTCAATATTATACTGATTGAGTAATTTGTAAAATTCAGTGCGATTTCTACCGGCAATTCGTGCTGCATTGGCAACGTGTCCATGCGTAATGCGAAGCACACTTAACAGGTATTTTTTTTCAAATTCCTGTTTTGCCTCTTTTAGTGTTTGAATTTCAGTCGGTTTATCCTGAATAGCTTTCTTTACCAGCGCTAATGCAATCGATTTACTCCTGGATAGCGTTGCGCAGAGCTCCACCACGTTAATGAGCTGTCGTACATTGCCTGGCCATGACATTTTTTGCAGGTACTTGATCGCGTCTGCAGAAAAGGATTTCTGTTCGGCGTTATTTTGACCTGCAAATCGCTCAAGAAAATGAGCGACCAGTACCGGGATATCTTCAGAACGATCCATCAAATCAGGAATATCGAGCGGTACGACCTTGATACGATAGTAAAGGTCTTCTCGAAAATCGCCGTTAGCGACGGCTTGCTCAAGGTTTCGATGTGTTGCAGAAATCAACCTGACGTCGATCGGAAATGTCTTTGTTGAGCCAACGGGCCTGACTTCAAAGTCCTGCAACACGCGCAACAGCTTTACCTGTAGTGACAAGGGCATGTCGCCAATTTCATCAAGAAATATCGTGCCGCCATTCGCCGCCTGAAACAGGCCTTCATGGCGCGTGTTGGCGCCGGTAAATGCCCCTTTCTCGTGACCAAATAACTCCGATTCAAGTAATTGTTCAGGTATCGCACCGCAGTTAACGGCAATGAAAGGTTTATCCTTACGTTTGCTCGACTGGTGTATTGTCCTGGCGATGACTTCCTTACCCGAGCCGGTAGGGCCAGTCACCAGCACTGATACATCCGTTTCCGCAACCAGGTCAGCCATTTCCATGATATCCGCCATGGCTTTACTCTCGAAGACAATGTTGCCGGAAAGCCGGGAAAGCCTGTCGGGGTCCCGCGCGCGTGGCATATTCTCCTTAATGGTATCGAGCAAGCCCTGTTTATCGACCGGTTTGGTCAGAAAAGAAGAAACGCCAAGGTGCATGGCCTTTACCGCATCCGGAATCTCGGCCTGGCCGCTTAACATGATGACTGGTAACAGGGGGTTATCTGTATGAATTTCATTAAGCAGCGCCATGCCATCCATGTCATCCATGAACAGATCGGTGATTACCATGTCTGGCACAAAGACCGGCAACATCTTCAGCGCTTCTACACCCGAGTCAGCGCGCATGACCGTGTAATCAAACTCGGTCAACCATTTTTCAAGCAGGTTCAAAATATCCTGCTCATCGTCAACCACCAGAATTTTTAGTGCGGTATTTTTATTGGTTGCCGACATGGTGATACCTGGTTGCAGGACTGGTTAGCAGTCACGCTGATTCTAATTGATTTGCCGTTGGTAAAACATGAATAGATCACATTCCACTTATTCAACCGTTACCGATTTCGCCAGGTTTCTTGGCTGGTCAATATCTGCACCCTTGATGACAGCGACATAATAGGCAAGCAGTTGCAGCGGAATGGTGTATAACACGGCCGCCAAATCATCATAGTCTGCGGTTAACTTCACCGACACGAAACCATCGCTATTGTCAATATCACTATTACTATCAGCGAAAACATAGAGCTTGCCTCCCCTGGCACGGACTTCCTGTAAGTTGGATTTCAGTTTTTCCAGAAGATGATTATTGGGTGCGACAGCAATCACCGGCATATCATCATCAACCAGCGCAAGCGGTCCGTGTTTCAATTCGCCAGCCGCATATGCCTCGGCATGTATATAGGAAATCTCCTTTAACTTAAGCGCGCCTTCCATTGCGACAGGTAACATGCTGCCACGACCAAGAAAAAGAGCATGGTGCTTGTCAGCAAAATCACTGGCCAGTTCGCGAATTTCATCCTCGTATCGCAGCATATGATTTACACGACCCGGCAAGGCAAGCAGTTGCTGCACAAGTTCAGATTCCTTTTCTGTCGTCATCCCATGCTGTTTAGCCAGGGCAATAACAAACAGAAACAGTCCCACCAGTTGCGTGGTGAATGCCTTGGTCGACGCAACGCCAATCTCAGGGCCTGCGTGTGTCAGGAAAACCAGTTCGGCATCGCGGGTCATTGAGCTCTCGGCCACGTTACAGATCGCAAGCGTGCTGATGAACTCGCTTTCATTTGCCAGATGCAACGCCGCCAGCGTATCTGCCGTTTCGCCAGACTGGGAAATACAAACAAATAATGTGTCTTCCGGTGTAACCGCATGGCGATAGCGAAATTCACTGGCAATCTCAACATCACACTTAATGCCTGCTATCTCTTCCAGCCAATAAGCGGCGATCATTCCAGCATGATAACTGGTACCACAGGCAACAATTTTTACATTTTTGGTTTTAGCAAAAACTGTCTCTGCATTCTGACCGAACTCGGATAGTACAACCTGGTTATCGTAAACGCGTGATTCCAGTGTTTCGGCTATGGCCTGTGGCTGGGAAAAGATCTCCTTGAGCATGTAATGCCGATAACCGGCCTTGTCTGCCACATCGGCATTGAGCTTGGAGATGTTGATCTCGCGTTCAACAACTTCACGCCTGGCATTGTATATTGTTAACCGTTCGCGACGAATGTCAGCAACGTCGCCCTCTTCAAGGAAAATAAATTGTTGGGTCACTGGCAACAACGCAAAGACGTCGGAGGCAATAAAGTATTCGCCAATACCAACACCGATTACCAGTGGGCTACCTTTGCGCGCGGCAACCATCCTGCCTGGTTCAGATTTACTGATAACACCGAGTGCATACGCGCCGTCCAGCTGTTGTATGGCATCAAATACCGCATTTAATAAATCATTCGTTTGCTGCAGGCTGGTATACACAGCATTGACGATAACTTCGGTATCCGTCTCAGAGGTAAATTCAAAGCCTGCTGCCTTCTGTTGCTCACGCATTTTTTCATGGTTTTCAATTATGCCGTTATGCACCAGCGCAACGGTGTCACGACAAACATGCGGGTGTGCGTTTCTTTCCTCTGGAATGCCATGTGTTGCCCAGCGTGTATGCGCAATACCGGTGATACCGTTTACCGGTGACTGATCGTACTTGTCATGTAACTGTTGCACCTTGCCTTTAACGCGCAAGCGCAGCACAGCGTCACCTGAACCAAGCACTGCCATACCGGCGGAGTCATAGCCACGGTATTCGAGTCGCTTCAGACCCTCGAGTAATATTTTGCCCACATCACGTTCGGCAACTGCACCAACTATTCCGCACATAGCTTATTTTTTTTCGATATAGGTATCGTGACTCATGAATTTCTTTGATTCGTCCATGATGAAGGGGTTGGCATCTATCTTTGCATGCATTTGCTGGTTAGGAGACAGGTTACCGGAAGCGGCGATCACTTCGATTTGTTTTCCTGCGCCCTCATTACCCTGTTGAGAGGCTGCAAAGTACCACTTGTAGGCTTCATAGATGTTCTTTTTTGTTCCCCTGGCAAAAAGCAGCATATCGCCATAGTTTTTTTGTGCATCAGAGTATCCTGCCGTGGCTGCTTTCTCATACCATTCCACCGCCTTCAAATAATCACGAGTTACACCAAATCCAAGGTAGTAAAGAATGCCCATGTAATTCTGCGCTTCAGCATCGCCATTTTGCGCCAGCGGCAACCAGAGTTTGCGTGCTGTTTCGTAATCGCCCTTTTCGAATGCCGCCTTTGGGTCGGTCTCTGCGCTACAACCCGCGAGCATCAATACTGTCAACGCCAAAAATAGATACTTAGGAAGTGTGGTTATTGTCATTACTGTGTCTCACGCTTTGGAAACAGGTAAGTGCCTGTCAGTATAGTTCTAAATAATACTTTATTTTCGACCTGCAAGTGACTGTTTTATATCAGGAGTATGAATGCGTTAAGCTATTTCTGTATTGTGTACCATCACTCTATAATTACAGTATGGTCGAGGCGAGAGGATTGACGCCGTACACCCCCATGCTACACCCTATGGACGCGCTTCGTTGTTCAAACACGCTCCCGGCGTCTTTGTTTACCTTTACGGGTTACAAGCTCAGTAATTCATATATAAATCATGATGATATGGAAAATTTATGAATGGTCGGGGCAAGAGGATTTACTCCGCACATCCTTGTGCTCCGCCCTACGGGCCATCGCTATCGCGATGTTCAGATTTGTCCAGACAAATCTGTGAACCTCCTTCGGCGGTAAATCACATCCCTCAATATCAAAAAACTGCCCTTATATAAGGCAGCTTTTTGATATTGGTCGGGGCGAGAGGATTTGAACCTCCGACCACCTGCACCCCATGCAGGTGCGCTACCAGGCTGCGCTACGCCCCGATGCGGGAATCATAATGAATATCATGCCGAACGAATAGCCCTACGCCAGCGTAAGATTACAACAAGAGGTATTAACGTCTCAGGATATCAAGCACTTCTTCAAGTTCAGTACGCAGTTGGCGAATGATTTGCTGACTCTGGTTGGAATCATCCTTGGCCTCATCGCCAGAGAGCCGCTGCCTTGCACCACCAATGGTAAATCCCTGTTCATACAACAAGCTACGAATCTGGCGAATCAGGATGACATCATGACGTTGATAATAGCGACGATTGCCGCGGCGTTTTAGTGGCTTGAGTTGTGGAAACTCCTGCTCCCAGTAACGAAGTACGTGCGGTTTGACCGCACACAAATCACTGACTTCACCAATCGTAAAATAGCGTTTACCGGGTATCGCCGGCAGTTCACTGTTGTTGGACGCTTCCAGCATATGCTTCTACCCGTGCTTTGAGTTTTTGTCCGGGACGGAAGGTCACCACGCGTCTGGCGCTGATGGGTATCTCTTCACCCGTTTTCGGGTTACGCCCTGGTCTTTGATTTTTATCTCGGAGATCGAAGTTTCCAAATCCGGAAAGCTTGACCTGGTTGCCCGCTTCAAGTGCAGAGCGAATTTCTTCAAAAAACATTTCTACAATTTCCTTGGCCTCGCGCTTGTTAAGACCCAGTTCCTCGTAGAGCTTTTCCGCCATATCAGCCTTGGTTAAAGCTGCCATATTATTCTCTCAGAGTTGCACCGAATTTATTATTGAGGCCAGCAATCACTTCTTTGATGATGGCCTCTACCTCTTCATCCGTAAGAGTGCTAGAAGTTGTCTGAAAGGTCAAGCCCAAGGCAAGACTTTTTTTCCCTTTTTCAATACCTTCGCCATGATATACGTCAAAGAACTCTAGGTTGGTAAGCAAGTTTGTTGCCGAGTTTTTGATCTCTGCCAGCACCTCTGCGAGCGCAATATTGTCATCCAGAACGATGGCAATGTCCCTGGAAACGGCCGGATAGCGAGAGATAGGCTGATACTGTATCGATTTGGTAATATTTAATTTATCTATATTAATTTCAAAGAGATGCACGTCATACAGGATGCCGAGTTCTGCCCTGACCCGGGGGTGTAACTGGCCAAAAATACCGATATCTTCGCCCTCCACCACAACATTAACCGTTTGACCGGGATGCAACATCGCGTGCTCGCCCGCCTTGAAAACCAGCTTGTCTGTCGCAATAAACACCTTGAGCAGGGCCTGAATATCCTGTTTCAAGTCATATAAATCAGATAAAGTATCATTTATATCCCATTGTTTTTTATATTTATTTCCATATAACACACCGCCCAACACAGGGAATTGCCGTAAATTCTCTGCGCCACTAAAGATGAGTCCCGTTTCAAACAGGCGTACACGTGACTGTTGGCGTTTCACATTGTATTGCAGCGTCTTCAGCAAGCCCGGCCAAAGACTCTGGCGCATCTCACCCAGTTCAGGCGAAATGGGATTTGCCAATGCCAACCCGTTATCTTTTGTTTTCAATAAGTTATTCAATTCAGGGGCAACAAAGCTATAGCTGATTATTTCCTGGTAATCGCGGTTCACCAGCGTATTACGTATCGTTGCCAGGCTGTTTTGTCGTGTATCCGGGCGCTTGATCTTGAGCTTTGCTGGCACAGAAGCGGGTTTTACCTCGTTATAACCATGGATTCTTACCAGCTCTTCAATCAAATCGGCCTCGATATTAATATCGAATCGGTGTGAAGGAGCTTTCACAATCCATTGATTATTATGTAATTCACTCTGCATACCCAGCGTGCCCAGTGTATTTGAAATAAACGCGTCGGTTAATTCCAGGCCCAGCAATCGTTGAATACGATCTTTTCTTAATTTGATCGTTGGATTTACCGGTACGTGTTGCTCGTCGAGCACCTCGATTACCGGACCTGCCTGACCACCACAATGCTCAAGGATAAGCATGGTCACCCGTTCAATGGCCTCAATGCACAAATGTGGATCGACACCGCGTTCAAAGCGATGTGACGAGTCAGTATGCAAACCATACTGACGGGCCTTGCCGATAATGGCATCAGGAGCGAAAAATGCGCTTTCGAGGAAAAGTGTAGTGGTCTGCTCCCCGACTGCACTATTCAGTCCACCCATGATGCCAGCCATGGCCAACGGACCGCTATTATCGGCAATTACCAGTGTGTCTGCCTTTAACTCGTAATCCTGCTCATCCAGTAATGTCACCTGCTCATCTTTAGCTGGAAAACGGATCTGAATAGCGCCATTCAGTTTGTCATTATCAAACGCATGCATGGGCTGACCCAGTTCAATCATGACGTAATTGGTGATATCCACGACAATATTAATACTGCGAATACCCGAGCGCCGAAGCCGCTCAACCATCCAAAACGGGGTTTGTACACCGGTATTCACCGCTTCGACAATACGGCCACAATAACGGGGACATGCCTCAGGTGCGGCGACGTTGACTTCCCGCCGCTGCTGACCGGTTATGTCCGGCTCAGTGTCGCTATGGCTGTCAACAAACTGCATCTGGTTGAGCACGGCGACTTCACGTGCAATACCGCGAATACTCAGACAATCGCCACGGTTGGGCGTCAGCGAGATCTCGATAATGCGATCATCCTTGCCAACCAGTTCGGCCAGTTGCTGACCGGTCTGTTCCATTGCTGGCAACTCCATGATGCCGTCATGATCGTCACAAAGTCCAAGTTCGCGTGCGGAGCAAAGCATACCGTGAGATAAAACACCCTTGAGTTTTGCTGCCTTTAATTCCGGTATTCCCGGAAGCGACGCGCCCACCCTGGCTAATGCTGTTTTCAAACCGGCACGTACATTAGGTGCACCGCAGACGATGGTTAGCTCCTCGTTGCCATCATCAACCTGGCAAACATGCAAACGATCGGCATCGGGGTGTTTTTCTACGGACTTCACTTCGGCGACAACGACGTCACTGAAATCCTGGCAAGCTGGCTCGACCCCATCCACCTCCAGACCCGCCATGGTGATTTGTTCACAAAGTGTGTCTGAGTCTAGCGGGGGATCGATCCATTGCCGGAGCCATTGTTCACTGAATTTCATATCGCAAGGCCCTAGCTAAATTGTTTGAGGAAACGCAGATCGTTATCAAAGAAAAGACGCAAGTCATCAACGCCGTAGTACAGCATCGCCAGCCGTTCGACGCCCAGACCAAATGCAAGACCGGTATATTCTTCTGGATCAACGCCCACGTTTGTTAATACATTGGGATGCACCATGCCGCAGCCGAGCACTTCCAGCCAGCCACGCTCACCCATGATATCCACTTCTGCAGATGGCTCTGTAAAAGGGAAATAGGAAGGACGAAAGCGCACCTGCAGGTCTTGCTCAAAAAATATTTCCAGGAAATCAATCAGCAATCCTTTCAGCTGCGCAAATGTAACCTCTTTATCAACGAGCAGGCCTTCAACCTGGTGAAACATTGGCGTGTGTGTCATGTCGGAGTCACAACGATAGACACGGCCTGGAGCAATAAAGCGATAAGGCGGCGGGTTGTTGGTCATGAAGCGGATTTGCACTGACGACGTATGTGTGCGCAACAGGCGTCCATCCGGGAAATAGAACGTATCGTGCATCGCGCGTGCAGGATGGTGTGCGGGAATGTTTAATGCCTCGAAGTTATGATAGTCGTCTTCTACTTCAGGGCCTTCTACTACATCAAATCCTATCTGCTGAAATAAGGCCTGTATACGTTGCATCGTCATTGTGATCGGATGCAGCCCGCCACGTTCGAGTCCACGACCGGGCAAGGTTACATCGAGACTGCTGCTTGCTATTGCCTCGTTGAGTTTCTTTTCCTGCAGGTCCTGTTTGCGCGTCTCAATCGCATCTTGCACAATCACTTTGGCCTGGTTAATGACCTGTCCGGCCTGTGGTCGCTCTTCGGCGGGTAACTGACCAAGTTGTTTAAGCAGCCCGGTTAACTCGCCCTTCTTGCCAAGGTAGTTAACACGAATCTGATCCAGTGTCGCGAGATCGTCTGCCTGTTCTATTTCAGTCAAGGCCTGTTGTTGTAGTTGTTCCGTGTTTGTCACTATCGAGATGTCTTAATGATTGTTAAGCGAATTGTACCGTGAGTCTTTACCGGCTGTCTGTTCGTGATAACACTTTTAATAATTATGAAGTGAAATGAAGTTTATACCTGAGCTGTAAATACATCTCTTCGGACTTGTTCTGTTTAAACTACCAAGTCGCCCAAAATTTTGACCATTCGCCGCTCCTGCGCTCGCGGCATACGGTACATTCATCTCTTCGGACTTCTTCTGTTTAAACTACCAAGTCGCCCTAAAATTTGACCATTCGCCGCTCCTGCGCGTCCTGCGCTCGCTGTATGAAATTAACGGCCATTCGTCGGTTGTATGCATCCTGCACAACCGACATACATTACGTCCATGTAAATAAAAAAAGGGAAAGGTTTCCCTTTCCCTTTCATTCGAAACCCTGGTGGTTAGTTGGCAAGACTTGATTTTGCCTGTTCAGCCAACGTAGCAAAAGCAACCTTATCAAACACGGCAAGGTCAGCCAGTACCTTGCGATCAATTTCGATAGAGGCCTTGTTCAAGCCATCCATAAAACGGCTATAAGACATACCATTTTCACGTGCAGCTGCGTTAATGCGCGTGATCCACAAAGAGCGAAACTGGCGCTTACGTTGACGGCGGTCGCGATAGGCGTATTGGCCGGCCTTGGTTACGGCCTGCTTGGCAACACGAAAAACATTTTTACGGCGACCGGAGTAGCCCTTGGCCTGTTCAATGACTTTCTTGTGCTTGGCGTGTGCGGTGACACCACGTTTTACTCTGGGCATTGTTACTTTCCTCTGTTACAGGTACGGGACCATTCTGGCCACGGCCTTCTGGTCACTATCATGCACGGCCAGCGTTCCACGTAGCTGACGCTTACGCTTGGTGCTCTTCTTGGTCAAAATATGACTACGATGCGATTGCTTGTGCTTGAACTTACCCGACGCTGATCGGGAAAAGCGCTTGGCCGCACCTCTGTTTGTTTTCATCTTGGGCATTACTATTACTCCAACTCGTTCACTTCTGTTCTGTCTATTTCTTAGGTGCCATGACCATAATCATCTGGCGACCTTCCATCTTGGGAAACTGCTCTACTGTACCCAGTGCCTCAAGATCTTCTTCAATACGTTTTAACATCTGGCTACCGAGTTCCTGGTGGGCCATTTCCCTGCCCCTGAACCGCAACGTCACTTTTACCTTATCTCCGTTTGTCAGAAACTTAATCAGGTTTTTCAGTTTGACCTGGTAGTCACCTTCATCGGTACCGGGCCTGAATTTAATTTCCTTAACCTGTATCTGTTTTTGTTTCTTCTTTGCCGCGTGCTTCTTCTTGTTTAATTCGAACAGGTATTTGCCATAATCCATGACCCGGCAAACTGGCGGCTTCGCAGTGGGTACGATCTCAACCAGGTCGAGCTCAGCCTCTTCTGCATGCGTTAACGCGTCATTTATCGATACAACTCCTACCTGTTCACCCTCCGAATCGATCAATCTGACTTCTGGTGACGTGATCTCATCATTGAGTCGCGTCTTCTTATCTACGGAAATAAACTAATCCTCCAAATAAATTCGGCCGAGGTGCGCGATATCCTGATTTAAACGGTTCGTAAAGTCATCCAGGGACATGGCCCCAAGGTCTTCACCGTCTCGCGTACGCACGGCAACCATCTCGTTTTCCTGCTCGCGTCCACCTACGATCAATTGATATGGGACGCGCTGCATGGCGTGGTCGCGGATTTTAAGCCCGATCGTTTCATTTCTCAAGTCGTGATCCACTCGAAAACCTTGATTTTTCAAGCTATCCGCGACTTTTTCAGCGTATTCGGCCTGGTTTTCGGTAATCGATATCACCACGGCCTGTACTGGCGCCAGCCACACCGGAAAAGCCCCGGCATAGTTTTCAATCAAAATACCAATAAAACGCTCCATGGAACCCACAATCGCCCGGTGTAGCATGACGGGCACCTGTTTTAAGCTGTCTTCACTGACGTAGCTGGCGCCCAGCCGCTCGGGCATGGAGAAATCAACCTGGATCGTGCCGCACTGCCAGACACGGCCTATGCAGTCTTTCAGCGAGAATTCGATCTTGGGGCCGTAAAACGCGCCCTCGCCCGGTTGTAGTTCCCAATCGAGCTGCTTATTATCCAGCGCAACTTCCAGCGCTTTCTCTGCCTTATCCCAGATTTCGTCGCTGCCAACGCGTTTATCCGGGCGCGTCGATAGCTTGATGATCACGTCATCGAAGCCAAATTCCCGGTAGACTTCAAAAAGCATATCGATGAATTTGGAGACCTCTTCCTGGATCTGGTCTTCGGTACAGAAGATATGGGCGTCATCCTGCGTGAAGTTGCGTGCCCGCATCAGGCCATGCAGCGTGCCCGACGCTTCATTGCGGTGGCAGGAGCCAAATTCGGCCAGTCTCAAGGGCAAATCGCGGTAACTTTTCAGTCCCTGGTTAAAGACCTGTACGTGACAGGGGCAGTTCATGGGCTTAATCGCGTAATCCCGGTTCTCGGAACTGGTGGTAAACATGTCGTCGCGGAACTTGTCCCAGTGACCGGATTTTTCCCACAGGCTTTGATCCACCACCTGCGGCGTATGGATTTCCTGGTAGCCTTGCGCGCGCATCTTTTCACGAATGTATTGCTCCACGACCTTGTAGATGGTCCAGCCTTTTGGATGCCAGAACACCATACCGGGCGCTTCTTCCTGGAAATGGAACAGGTCCTGTTTCCTGGCCAGCTTGCGGTGGTCGCGCTTCTCGGCCTCCTCGAGCCGTTTCAGGTAGGCTTTGAGTGCCTTTTTATCGGGCCAGGCGGTTCCATAGATGCGCTGGAGCATTTCATTGCTGGAATCACCGCGCCAGTAGGCGCCGGCAAGCTTGGTCAGTTTGAAATTTCGTAAATGGCGAGTGTTGGGCACATGAGGGCCACGGCACATATCCGTGTATTCTTCATGATAGTAGAGCTTGATAATTTCGCCTTCCGGAATTTCTTTAATGATTTGCTGTTTGTAAGGTTCATCGCGCTGTTTGAAGGTTTCCATGGCCTTGTCTCGGGAAACCACCTCGCGGATGACGTCATAATCCTTATTGATAAGCTCATTCATGCGCTTTTCAATCGCATCGACATCTTCTGGCGTAAAGGGCTTTTCAGTCGCTATATCGTAATAAAAACCATTTTCCACAACCGGACCAATTGCCATTTTGGCGTCCGGGTAAAGCTGTTTGACCGCATGCCCCATCAAATGCGCGAAAGAGTGACGAATAATCTCAACCCCCTCATCGTCACGACTGGTAATGATTCTGAGCTTTGCATCATGATCAATGATCTCGCAGGCATCAACCAGGTCGTCATCGATATAACCGGCAATAGTCGCCTTGGCGAGGCCAGGACCGATCGATGCGGCCACATCCATGACGGAAACAGGGTTTTCGAATTCTCGCTGACTATCGTCAGGCAAAGTGACTATTGGCATGTTGCACCTTCTATTGTCAGTGGTGACCCCCACAAAAGGTCACGTGTAAGGTTTTTAGTGGTGATTGGTGAATCGTGATTGGTAATTTGTGACTTGTGATAGGTGAGAAGTCAATTGTGACTTGTAACAACTCACTATTCGCTAGTCACCAATGACTATTCACTAATTAATTGGTAGGCACGAGTGGACTCGAACCACCGACCCCTACCATGTCAAGGTAGTGCTCTAACCAGCTGAGCTACGCGCCTACGGTATAACTATTTAAAACTATTGGTTAATGGCCCTATTACTGGTCAGGCTCAGCTGGAATCAGCTTCACCCACCGGGCAAAAAGCCACTCGCCTACATCTAAAGGCGGCATAGAATACATCACATTGGCCTAATGACAAGCCTGAATTTAGCCGGCCTTGCTATCCACCATGCCAAGACCATGGATCTGGATATTCTTGATTTCATCACGTACCCGGGCGGCCTCTTCGAATTCCAGATCGCGGGCATGCTGGTACATCTGCTCTTCCAGGTTCTTGATCTTTTTCATCAGGATTTCGGGTGACAATGTGTTGTATTTCGCCTTGTCTTCGGCAACCTGCTTCAGTACCGATTGCTGCGCGCGATTTTCCGAGTAAGCGCCCTCCAGGATATCGGTAATCGCCTTGCTGATGCCTTTCGGCGTAATGCCGTGCTCCTCGTTAAACGCGATCTGCTTCTGGCGACGCCGTTCGGTTTCATCAATAGCATGTTTCATCGAGCCGGTGACCGTATCGGCATAGAGGATGGCCTTGCCATTGAGATTACGTGCCGCGCGACCAATCGTCTGCACCAGGGACGTGCCGGAACGCAGGAAGCCTTCCTTGTCGGCATCAAGAATCGCGACCAGCGATACCTCGGGCATATCCAGCCCTTCGCGTAACAGGTTAATACCGACCAGCACATCAAATTCGCCTTTACGGAGGTCGCGAATAATCTCAACGCGTTCGACAGTATCAATATCGGAATGCAGGTAGCGCACGCGCACGCCGTGTTCGGTCAGGTAATCGGTCAGATCCTCGGCCATGCGCTTGGTCAGCGTGGTCACCAGCACGCGTTCGTTCTTTGCCGCGCGCAGGTTGGCCTCGGAAAGCAAGTCGTCTACCTGCGTTGCGACCGGGCGAATTTCTACTTCAGGGTCAACCAGTCCGGTAGGACGCACCACCTGCTCCACGACCTGGCCAGCATGTTCATGTTCATAGGAACCCGGTGTGGCCGATACGAAAATGGTTTGCGGTGTCAGTTTTTCAAATTCATCAAATCGCAATGGCCGGTTATCCATTGCCGAAGGCAAGCGAAAACCGTATTCGACCAGGTTTTCCTTGCGTGCGCGGTCACCGCGGTACATGCCACCGAGTTGCGGCACCGTGACGTGGCTTTCATCGATAATCATCAAGGCATTCTCAGGCAGGTAATCCAGCAGCGTTGGCGGCGGCTCGCCCGGCTTACGGCCTGACAGGTAGCGCGAGTAGTTTTCGATACCGGAGCAGTAACCGATTTCGTTAATCATCTCGATATCGAACCTGGTGCGCTGTTCCAGGCGTTGTGCCTCGACCAGCTTGTTCAATGATTCCAGTTGTTCAAGTCGCTCTTTCAATTCCACCTTGATCTGCTCGACGGCATCCAGCAGCGTTTGTCGTTTGGTCACATAGTGCGTTTTTGGATGAATCGTAACGCGCGGCAGTTTACGTAAGACCTCACCGGTGAGCGGATCAAACTGGCTGAGTGATTCGATCTCTTCATCAAACAACTCGATGCGGATTGCCTCGCGCTCGGATTCAGCCGGGAAGACATCGATCACATCGCCACGGGCGCGGTAGGTACCACGATGCAGTTCGACTTCATTGCGCTTGTACTGCAACTCGGTTAAACGCCGTAATAGCGTTCGTTGATCGACCATGTCGCCACGATCGAGGTGCATGACCATTTTCAGGTAGCTGGAGGGATCACCCAGACCGTAAATGGCCGAAACCGTCGCCACAATAATCGTATCGCGACGCTCAAGGATGGCCTTGGTGGCCGACAGACGCATTTGTTCAATGTGCTCGTTAATAGAAGCATCTTTTTCTATATAAGTATCACTGGCCGGGACATAGGCCTCTGGCTGGTAATAGTCGTAATAGGAAACAAAATATTCCACGCAGTTACCGGGAAAAAACTCTTTCATTTCACCATACAGCTGCGCCGCCAGCGTCTTGTTGGGCGCCAGCACCATGGCCGGACGCTGTTGTTCCTGGATCAGGTTGGCAATTGTGAATGTTTTGCCCGAGCCGGTGACACCCAGCAGCGTCTGCGATGCCAGGCCGTCTTCCAGGCCAGTGTTCAGCGCCTTAATCGCTGTTGGCTGATCGCCAGCGGGCAAATAGTCTGAATTTATTGAGAATTCCTTCATTTTGGATATTTAGTATGCAAGGTGATTCGAGTATATTACGTGGTCTTTCAGACAACGACACCCATGAATGATTCATGGGCAAAAAAGTGGTTTGTCTGGTACACATGTAGTCAGGATTACTTGAGGTAAGAAGTTGGACATCGAATTATCGCGGCGCGCACGCAGCATTAAACCCTCTCCGACACTCGCCGTCACCGCAAAAGCAGCCGAACTACGTGCTGCAGGTAAAAATATTATTGGCCTGGGCGCCGGTGAACCGGATTTCGACACACCGGAACATATCAAGGCCGCGGCCATTGAAGCCATTAACAAGGGCATGACCAAGTACACGGCGGTCGATGGCACGGTTGCGCTGAAACAGGCCATCGTGCAGAAATTCAAGAATGAAAATGACCTTGAATACGACATGAGCCAGGTCGCGGTGCAGTGTGGCGCCAAGCATAGCCTCTATAACCTGTTCCAGGCCGTGCTGAACGACGGCGATGAAGTCATTATCCCGGCACCATTCTGGGTCTCTTATCCTGATATGGCCAAACTGGCCGGTGCGGAACCCGTTATTATCGAAACCACGGTAGCAGAAGGTTTCAAGATCAGCCCGGAACAATTAGCCGCGGCGATTACCGATAACAGCCGTTTGTTCGTGATTAACAGCCCGTCCAACCCTTCAGGCGTTTGCTATTCAGAAGAAGAACTCGCCGCACTGGGCGAAGTTTTACTGCAACATCCGAATATTATCGTCGTCACCGACGACATTTATGAACACATTCTCTGGGGCCAGGACAAGTTCGTGAACATCGTCAATGCCTGCCCGACACTCTACGACCGGACGATCGTCGTTAACGGTGTTTCCAAGGCTTACTCCATGACCGGCTGGCGTATCGGTTACGTGGGTGGTCCTACCCCTATTGTTAAAGGGATGAACAAGATTGCCTCGCAAAGCACATCAAACCCGACGTCAATCGCGCAGGCAGCGGCCGTGGCAGCCTTAACCGGCGACCAGAGCTATATTCATGAATCGACCGGTGTCTTCAAGGCGCGCCATGACTTTGTGCACCAGTCGATGAACGAGATTGATGGCATCCAGTGCCTCGCCAGCGCCGGTACGTTTTACAGTTTCCCGGACATGAACGATTTAATTAAATCCATGGGGGGGATTGAAAACGATCTCGACCTGGCCGCGTTCTTCCTTGAGAAGGCCGAAGTGGCCATGGTGCCGGGTTCCGCATTCGGCACACCCGGCTGTATGCGTATTTCCTATGCCACCAGCATGGAAAACCTGGAAACCAGCATGGAGAGAATCAAAAAAGCGCTGGCAAATTAGCCAGTTATCTGTGGTTGACCGTGTCGCGCAGCATCAGTACTATACACGGCCTTCTTAATATAGAGAGTCCCGGTAGCTTTTGCTGGGCCGCATATTTAAGAACAAGTTTATTCCCCGCTAGGTATTGCGCCGTAGGCACTTATACCCGAAGGGTGCAGTCGGAACAGTGAGCGCAGCGAGCTGTTGGGTTCAAACCAGGCAGACTGCAGAAATGAAAAATGTAGTAAAAGTTTATTCCCCGGTAGCTCAGTCGGTAGAGCGGGTGACTGTTAATCACTAGGTCGGCAGTTCGAGCCTGTCCCGGGGAGCCATAACCAAAAAGCCCGCATTAGCGGGCTTTTTCTTTTTTTCCTAATCAATTTTAAGTAGCACTATCGTACCAAAGTTTCCCTAATTCAGAGGATATTAATCTTTAAAATATTACTTATGATAATTATGCCTATAGAATTTAAGGAAAATGAGATGATTAAAACCTCTCTTAGTCGGACTATACGAATAATTGAAACGGTACAGAAAGCAGATAAGGATATGGATATTAAACTCGATCGGGAATTATCGTATCTACTTGAACATATGAAATATGTAGAGCTTATGCTCTTGAAAGAAGAACAGACAACTAGAGAACCTACAAACCCGAAAGCGATTCTGAAACAAATGTCTTGCCCGTATTGAATGATAAAGGAATGAGCAAAATACATTTTGCTAGTGACCACGGAATTTTAAAAGGCATTTGCTTTACTGCATACTAGTCAATTCTACATTGTAGGGTTTACTTTCACTCAGATAGTCGCCCAAACAAGCCAGTAAATGTCAGAACAAACATAACTTTTTATATGCTAATTTCAGTATTAATTCGATCTGTTTTTTCTGTACGACTTGCCTAGTCGTTGCAACAAAATTTAGCTGTGACTTTGACTTTACATAGAACATTTTTCCTATAGGTAATTATTAATACAAAACTTTAAATACCCTGCCCTTTTTAAACCTGAAAAAGATGACACTGGTTTTGTCATCACTTTTCGAGATATCCCTGAAGCCATTACAGAATCGGAAACACTTAGTACTTGTTTTATAGAGGCAGCGACTCTCTGGAGGAAGCCATCGCTGGACGAATTGATGATAATCAAGAAATTTCGATTCCATCAAAAGCGCGGCGTGGAGAAAAAATTTTAACAGCATCTGCGCAAATGACGATTAAGGCAGCTTTATGCATTGCCATGTTGGAGGGCAATATCAGTAAAAGTGAATTGGCACGGCGTCTCAATGTCGATGTAAGTGTAGTTCGTCGAATGCTTAATCCCTACCATGCTACTAGGTTGTCTTCTATGCAACAGGCACTAGCGGCACTAGGAAAGAAAATCGAATTACGTATATCATAACCAAATTTTTCTTATCTACTTTCAATTTTATGGCATAAAAGTAAAAAGTTTATGAAGAAAAAAATTAAATATACAGATGAGCCGATGGGTAAAATTAAAAGAATGGAAGATATTTTCCCAAAATCCGAGGAACTCGTATTCAAAGAAGGCAAAACGGAAATCACTATTACCTTAAGCAATAATAGTTTTACATTTTTTTTACGTGAAGCGAAAAAAGCAAATACCCAGTATGAAATGTTGATCAGTAATCTGCTAGAAGATTATGTCTTACGTTATAATCGTTAAAGGCTGATCACAGTTAACCATTTAAGTTCTCAGTTTTTTTATATGTCCTATAGCAACAAAGTCGAATCAAGGTTGAAGCTGCTTAAACGATTCGATTTATATGCATATAATTCAGGCAACACCTAGATTATAAGGATGAAAGTAATGTGCAATCCCTTGCATATCAACTCCATGAGTAAGCATTATGTTTAAAATGAAAAATTTTTACATCACCTCAATGAGTGATTTATTTGTGACTCTTTCCTACCCCTTAACTATGAATTTCGGGAATAAAAAAAGCCTCACGAGAGGCCTTTTTTATTTAGCTAGTACTTTAGTATTAGAGACTGTTTAAATAGTCCTGAAATTCCTCGCCGATTTCCTTATCTTTCAAGGCGTATTGTACCGATGCCTGCATATAGCCAAGCTTGGATCCGCAGTCGTAACGTGTACCTTCAAACTCGTAAGCGTACACTGCTTCTTTATTAAGTAGTATATCAATAGCATCTGTAAGTTGAATTTCATTACCGGCACCGCGCGGAGTTTCTTCCAGGCAAAAGAAAATTTCAGGGCTAAGCACATAACGTCCTACAACGGCTAGTATGGTCGGTGCATTTTCCGATTTTGGTTTTTCGACAATGCTGCTCATCTTGAATAAAGATGCATCATCTGTCGGTGCAGCTTCGACAATGCCGTACTTGTAGGTTTCCTCTTTGGGCACATTCATGCAGGCGATGACGCTTTTGCGTTCTTTTGCATACTTGTCGATCATTTGCATAGTTAGCAGCAGGTTTCTAACATTCTGCTAGTAACCGAACCGCTTCATGTTAAAATTCTCGATTGTGGTGTTTTCTTTTGGTAGTCTTAGTTCACACATTTCAGGGTAGCATCCCTTTATCTTGGTGCCTATGAAATCGGGGTAACTCATTTCAAGTTATTACATGCTATACCGATAATTGAGTAATCCCTGTAGTGACTTTTAATAATAGGGCATTATAGGCACTAACCGTATTTTACTTCTTTTCATTAAACTTTACTGAATTTCCATCCTTGTGCTCAAACACAATAACTAATGCAGAGGATCGAATATAACGCGGCACGGATGGAAGCTTTCTGCCATAAGTTTATGAAATCGTCCTATCAAAGTAAAACGAACCTTATCAGAACGGTTTATACCACTCTGATGTATCGTATCAAAATTCATTAATACAACGTCTCCTTGTTTAGCTTCAATACTTTTTTGTTCATATTTACCTACAATTTCATTTGGAATCGCGTATTGACCCGAAGTTATCTTATCGTGATTGGAGACATCAACTTTTACAAACCCTTCCACATATGAACTAACACAAGCCTTTATTGTTCCATTCCAGTCATTTACATCCTGGATAGGAATCCATACTATGATACTATCTGCACCATTATCACATATTTGATGATAAGACCTATCCTGATGCCATCCAAGATTGTTTCTAATGTCATCAGGCATATCCATTCGTAATTGTACCCCTGAAAGTAAGTATTTGCTGATTTCATCTCCTGAAAACAGTTCAACAAGATCCGTAACAGATGGGCTTAGGAGTAATTGGTATAAAGCTAAACTGTTACGACATGTGTCATAGATTTTTGAAAAAACTGTAGGGTTTTCTTCACGAAGTTGAATAAACGCGGCGTCTATACCACAACTATTTCTATCCGTAAAGCGCAACGGTTCATGCCCGAGTGGAACCGCCTCTTTATTATATACATCACACATCACTTTAAATATGGCGGTAAAACTCTGACATTCAAAAACAGCAGGTACTTTATAGTAACCTATCTTATTAAATTCTTGCAGCGCGATCGTTTGTTTTTTTATTGGGTTCGTCATTTGCGAATTACTCCAAATCTTATTTTTGGATGATGGAATTTTTCTAGAGGGCGCACATCGCAAAAGAGAACAGGGTGCCTATTAACATCAGAACAAAAATTAAAAAATGCCGTATCACAATCAATATTGTCCGCAATTAAAAACCCCCCGGGTTTAATATGCGGCCATATAAGAGAAAATTCAGCGCTCATTGTTTCATAAGTGTGTTCGCTATCATGACAAAAAATATCAATTTCAGGATGATCCTTTACAAGGATTGGAATTAGATCTACTGATTTGCCGAGATGCAGGTCCCATCGGGGATGCAACTTTTCATCAATAACCCATCCTGAGCTTTTATTATTTGGTAATGTCGTAGTATAACCGTCCTGGTTGACTGGTCCGGATTCTTTTGTAGACGGGTAATCAATAGAAAGCAGTTCCCCGGCATTATTCTTTTCCATGCCATATAGGAAAAAAGCACTTGTCATACCATGTAGCACACCCGTTTCTAAGATAATTTTAGGTTGCGTTGCCCGGGCAATAACATATGCAAAAACACGAAGTGTGTTGAAACATAGTGCATGCGGCCAAGATTTATCAGTAAAATCATCGACATCCTGAACTTTGCCGGATATTGCCTGGATCAGCCATTGATCTTCTGTAATTTCTTCCAGTGCATTGATAATACCCTCTAATTTAAAATAGTCCTCGAATTTATTAAAGTAAGGATAAAACAGGTCATAGTATGCCTGTTTGTTAATTATATCAGTGTTTTGAGTGGCTATAGACATCTGTTTTAATATTCCTAAAAATAGTAGTTAAATTAGAATAACAATAAATCTATAATTTTATAAATCAATAAAAAACTATAATCTAGTATAACCGTACACCCTTCATAATTTACTCAGAGGCAATATGGACAAAGAACAACATAATAAAAAAATGATAAGTGTTTATGAACACATATATCAAGATCGTTACCGATTTAAGCCGAACGAAATTAAAGATGCCGAAGATTTAATGAAAAAGAATCTAAAGGAATTAAACATTGATCTTGAGTATTTAAATAGAAGCACGATTCTAAATGTTGGCACTGGAAGAGAAACTATAGTTCTGCATAACATGGGCGCAAAAAAATGCTTACATATAGATATATCTCCTATACCTGTCCAAAACTTAAATGATTATTGCATTAACAATCAAATTGATAGCATTCATTCCTTAGTTGGTGATTTTTGTGCAACTGAATTCCCTTATGATGAACAAGTTGATTTAGCTTATTTAAGTGGAGTTTTCCATCATTTTCACAATCCTGTGCAATGCATAAAAAACCTATCAAGAATTCTGGCTCCGGGCAGTAAGATTTTTTTTCGCCTATATTTAAGCGGAACATTACGATTCTTTGTTGCAGATTATGTTAGAAGGTTTTTCATATCAGATGATATCAAAGAATTCGAAAAAATATATCGAGACTTTTTAGGCGATTTCCCTAAAGACGAAGACGAATCTCATCACAATGTGTTAGCACAATTATATAACATGATTTGTGATGATGTTTTTGTCCCGGTATTAAATTTATATAGTCCTAATGAACTATATAGATATTTCGAAAACCATGGTTTTGTGGGCTTCAACAAACCTAACTTGCCAAATTACAATCACGACAACCATGATAAAGCATCAATTGCATATTCAGCATTCTTTGAATTAAAGCAAAGAGATGAAAAAGGTGATGTTTGGGAGAGTTTTCCTGAGTCCGTGAATCAACTTGAAATTAATTACTTTGAAGAACACATAAATAAAACAGTAAAAATGATGATATCTGCATTACCTACTCTAAAAAATTTAGATTTTAAAACTAGATCTGTTGTTGCTATCAAGCTATTTTACACAGCGCAAGTTTATAGATTAAGTAAGCATTACGATGATAAAGTATATCTAGAACGTGATCCGGAAATAAAAAAGTTTCAAACTAGTAAATATATACATAATGAATTTCAGAATGTATTAGCGCCTTTTGTAACTTAAATATTATTTATGCATATTTGTTAAAAACAACAACTGTCTAGAGTGACTTCAAATATTCCTCAAATTCACTGCTGATTTCCTTATCCTTTAAAGCGTATTGTACTGAAGCCTGCATGTAACCAAGCTTTGAGCCACAGTCGTAACGAGTACCTTCGAATTCGTAGGCATACACAGCTTCTTTATTAAGTAGTATATCGATCGCATCGGTAAGCTGAATTTCATTACCGGCTCCCCGCGGTGTTTCTTCCAGGCAGTAGAAGATTTCCGGGCTGAGGACATAGCGGCCTACAACGGCTAATGTTGTTGGCGCATCTTCCGGTTTTGGTTTTTCAACAATACTGCTCATCTTGAACAAAGATGCATCATCGGTCGGTGCAGCTTTGACTATACCGTACTTGTAGGTCTCTTCCTTAGGTACATCCATACAGGCGATAACACTTTTGCGCTCTTTTTCATATTTATCCACCATTTGCTTGGTGGCACCTCTTGCGCCATCGTCAATCAAATCGTCTGGCAGGATAACGGCAAACGGTTCGTTACCTACTACCGGTTTCGCGCAAAGTACCGCGTGACCAAGGCCTAGCGGTTCTGATTGACGTATGTATATACAAGTTACGTTATCTGGCACGATGCCGCGAACCACATCCAGCTTTTCAGTTTTGCCTTTCTTCTCAAGCTCGGTTTCAAGTTCATAGGCCTTGTCAAAATGATCGGTTATCGAGCGCTTGGTACGGCCAGTAATGAAGATGAGTTCTGTAATGCCCGCCGCGACTGCTTCTTCTGCCGCGTATTGAATCAGTGGTTTGTCCACGATTGGCAGCATTTCTTTTGGATTAGCTTTTGTTGCCGGCAAGAAACGTGTGCCCTGCCCCGCAACCGGGAAGACGGCCTTTTTAACCTTGGTCATTAATTTTTTCTTTCCTGGAATGAAATAACGTTATTTAATTCTGAATTTGCTTCTGAACACTCATAAGGAACGAGTTCGCATATCATCGATTCTATCATTTCGTTGGTTACATTTTCGTTAATGTCGACCAACGCATGGATTTTGTTGATCACCAGTTCGTTATCTTGAGCTGGATACCTGGCAATAAAAATTTTCTTGTGTGAAGTGTCCTCTCTGTTTTCATTTTCGTAGAACAATTCCTCATACATCTTTTCGCCAGGTCTTAAACCGGTATATTCAATAGCAACGTCTTTATTTGGGGTTAAGCCTGATAAGCGGATCATTTGCTCAGCAAGAAAGTTGATTTTTACCGGCTCTCCCATATCCAGCACATAGATTTCACCGCCTGTACCCATGGTGCTGGCTTGCATAATGAGCTGGCAGGCTTCAGGGATAGTCATGAAGTAACGGGTAATATCGGGATGAGTGACGGTGACTGGCCCACCTGTCTTTATCTGTTCCCTGAATAGCGGCACCACACTGCCTTCTGAATCGAGCACGTTGCCAAACCGCACTGTCATGTAACGTGTCTGGTATTGTCCATTCTGCGCTTCAGTGTACATTTCGGCCAGGCGTTTGCTGGCACCGAGTATGTTAGCCGGATTGACCGCTTTATCAGTCGAGATCAACACAAAGCGCTCACAACCATATTTACCGGCCGCATCCACCATGTTCTTGGTGCCAAGAATATTGTTGCGGATTGCCTGGTACGGTTGCCGCTGCAATATCGGTACGTGTTTATAGGCTGCGGCATGGAAAATTACATCGGGCTTGTACTCTGCAATTACTTTCTCAACGGCAATTCGGTCGCAAATATTGGCAAGCACAAATTCCGCTGAAACATCAATTTTGCTAAACGCCTGCTCAACCCGATATAGATTGTATTCACTGTGATCCATAACGATGATGCTAGCGGGTGATAAAGCCGCGATTTGTCGGCACAGTTCGGAGCCGATGGAACCGCCGCCACCTGTAACCAGTACACGTTTATCATTGAGTCCTTCCCTGATGGCCGACCAGTCAAGCTTGACCTTTTCCCTGCCTAATAAATCCTCAATCATTACCTCGCGCAGCTCGTTGACAGAAACCTTGCCGGAGACCATGTCCTGCGTGCCGGGTAATGTACGTATTGCACAGTCTGTTTTTTCACAAACATCGATGATGCGCTGCATCTGCTGGTTGGTCGCCGATGGAATGGCGATGATGATGAGGTCGACATCCTTCTGCGCACAGATCGTCGGGATATCCGCAATCGTCCCATCCACGCTGACACCGTGAATCTCCGTGCCCGGCAGTCTTGGGTCATCGTCGACGATGGCCACCGGCTGTAACGTCCCCTCACGCAGCATGTCACGAACCAGCATGTCAGCTGCTGCGCCGGCACCAATGACCATGACTGCTTTTCTCTTGCCTGAGGAATTGATATTCAAAGAGTGATCTTTCCACATGCGATAGGTCAATCGAGGACCGCCAAGGAAAAACATCAATAAAATTGGGTACAGAACCAAAATTGACCGCGGGATGCCCTCAAGACGCGACCACATGAACAAAACGAGGGTGACACTAAGCGCGCCTATGACACAGGCACGAAAGATATTCCAGAGGTCCGGCAGACTCGCAAAACGCCAAAGACCTTTGTAGAGTTTAAAGCGGCGGAATACTAACGCTTGAATCAATAAAACAAACGGCAACGTATAAAAACTAAGCTGCCAATTATAAAACGGGAAATCCAGGTTAAAACGTAGCCACCAGGCTCCCTGCCAGGCAAGGGCCGTGATGAACATATCATGCAGGATAATCGTATGTTTACGGTTCATTTTGATTTAGACGTAATTGGTATCGATCTTCCTGAATGCACTGTATTTGATCTTGATAGCTGACCAAAGCACCAGCATGGCCGCGACAACAGCAAGAGCAAAATAAGCTGCAATATCCGGATACAACCATGCCAGGTGCCAGCAAGTAATGTCATAAATACATTATGACAAATAATTGAACATTTACGCTGTATAATATTCATTAGCAACAAGAATAGTTTTTAATAGTGACTGACTATAAAAGTTAGTTTAGAGCCCACAAAAAGTGTTTGTTCATTGTTTCAAGACATCAACTATTCTATTTAGTTATTACACGATCACCAGAACCTTTTCCCAAGACTGTCAAAAATATCATAAGTAAATACTGTTTTATGTCCAAATTTTCCAGCATTTTGGAATCAGTTTCAGCAAGTAGTTCGGGTGTAGACATATCTATACCTCGAAGTTGAGACAAACCAGTAATTCCTGGCCTGGCATCATAAACTCCCCTTACTGCACGTGCATCAATCAGCTCTTTTTGGTTAAGCAGGCAGGGTCTGGGACCAACCAAACTCATCTCACCAATCAACACATTCCATAATTGTGGCAATTCATCAAGTTTAAAATGGCGAAGAAATCGCCCAAGTCTTGTAACCTTTGAGCTATCGACCAGATGAGATGCCGTAGATTCTGTATCTAGTCTCATAGTTCGGAATTTCACAAGGATAAATGGTTTCCTTTTACGTCCAACTCGCTCCTGTAGAAAAAAAGGCGAGCCAGTATCAAAAAAACCGAAGATACATAACGCCAACAGAAGTGGTGACCCGACAATTAAGCCGGTTAGTGAAAAAAATATATCAAAAACCCTAATCAGCAATTTATACCTGATACGTTATATACTGGAAGTAGATAATATATGTTAACTTTGTTGGTTAGTGTACCACTCCACTGTTTTATGCAAACCATCTTCAAATTTATATGGTGGAGCCCAGTCGAGTAATTCCTTTGTTTTATTAATATCTACTTGTAAAGAACCACATAAACGCTGTGATAGACTTCGTTTACCCAGGAGTTTCATAGCCAATTCCAGTACCCACTGCGGCACTGGCAGCAATCTTGCTGGCCTACCCAGTGCACGTGCGGTCTTTTGCATGAGTTCAGTAGTTGATAAAACATCCCTATCACTAACCAGAAATACTTGGTTCGCTGCAGCCTTGTGAGACAAACAGGTTAGAATAAGATTAACAAGGTTCTCTACCCCTACTACACTACGCTTGTTCCTGACTGCTCCCAGTGGTAATGGTATACCTTTATCTAGCCACTCCATCATTCGCAAGAAGTTTCCTCGTACACCTGGGCCATAGACAAGAGGGGGGCGAATTATCACAACTTCAATTCCGCTATTTTCTGCGAGTATCATGAGCTGTTGTTCCGCTTCATATTTTGAGACCCCATAGGGATCGCTCGGATTCGGGATATCATCTGCAGAAAAAGACTTTCCCGAAACAGTATTTTCACCGTTTACTTTGATGGAACTTATATAAATAAACCGTTTTACGCCCTGTTCTGCTGCTTGCCTAGCAAGGTTTAATGTCCCATATGTATTTACAGAACGGAAAGCCTCAATGGGATCAGCGGAAGTATCATTCATAATATGCACACGTGCGGCTAAGTGAACAACACAATCGATATTTTTTAGTGCATTTTTCCAGCTAGTAGCCTTATCGATAGTATCTACAACGTACTCATCGAATCTCTTATCTATATTACCCGCTCTACGCACAACCGCACGGACTGAATCACTATTAGCGTGTAAAGCTTGGCACAAATGATGGCCGATAAATCCATTTGCTCCAGTCACCAATACATAACTCATTCGGCAGATACCACGTTTATTTTATGCATAGATTGAACTGGTTATTCAGTACTTCTTCTATTCATAATGCCGGCAGAAGCAATCGTTGCGCCAAGCACTATCCAGAATATCCTCTGGTAAAAAATTTCATGAGTCAGGCTAAATAACAGAAAAGAAAATAGTAGCATTACTATTATGCGATTAGCTGGAGAGGCAAAACCCACTTTAAAAACAAAACGCAAAATAACAAATAGTATCCATATAAATAGTGCAACCCCTAGCAGGCCGAATTCTGCCAATATCCAGATGGGTGTGTTGTGAATATTAATCGGCTTCTTAGACCAGTCAGTACTTTTCTCAATAAAAACACCTAAGCCCGCACCAAAAAAAGGCGAGTCAGACCACATTTGCAATCCCCTGGTGAATGTTTCTAACCGTTCGTTGTCGCTAGTATCTCTTATAACGGTAATTTCATAGGTTATTTTACTTTTCTCGGATATGCCAACCCCACTGGATCCACCTAATATCTTGCTAAAGTTAATATCCAGCATGGGCAGTGTCCACACAATTGCACCAAATATAATGCTGAGAATGACCATTCGTCTGTCTGCAAGTTTCATTAACGTTGCGAGAATTAGTAGTGCTATACCTGTAATGATGCCTGCACGTGAACCACTGAACACGAGGCCTGCAAGAATTACCCCGTGAAAAACAGCAACCAATAGTAAATGACGATTATTGATCGCCTTAGTTAAAACAAGTAGTCGATTTGCCATTCCTTCTTTGCTTAAAGATACAAACTTTCCAAATTTGTCTGACCTAGCATAGAGTGAAGAATAGCCTAACAAAAGAACAGAGCAGGTTAACATTTGAAAAGCAAATGCATTACGATTTGCCGCATATCCCTGGAAGCGTGATGTAAGGCTTGACATATCTATTAGCCCAGCATCGAGAAGTGAACGTAATACAAGTTGGAGTATTACAACCACAACTGCAGTGGCGGCCATGGTTTCAATTATTCTGCGAAGACCGTGCCTTCCCATGTAAGAAACAGCAAGATAGCCAACACTTAAATATCCAAGTAATACCAACCAACCCGTCAACCTGTTAGCCAGCGCCCACTGCGTCAACCCAATCTCCGACAAGCCCACTACAAACCCAAAAACAAGCAACAAGCTTGTTGTAAGAAGAATAAGGTTAAAGTGACTGATGCGCCATGATGGTAGTTGGCGAGATGAGGCTATATGCATTGCTATTGCAGCAAGAGATAATATTGCAAATGGATCAGCCAGATTCAGGCTTAGTAAGCCACCATATATTTCAACGTGAATCTGGAAGAACACCAGCACTACTGTAGCCGTAGACATAATCCAGGCGGCAACTTTATCTATCTGGAGCCCAGCAAGGGCAGTACTTTTAACATTCATATAATCTGGATCATCTGAAATTTTCTGTTTCTTGGTAGCAAAAGGTACAGCAGCAATGATTACAAACGAAGCGCAAAGGCCAATTAATATTGATAGTGCCAGCGCCTCTGCTGAAGAGATGCCTAACAAACCCAGGGTATAAACCGCTGTGATCTCACGTACACCCCAGCCATGGATTGAGAGCGGCAGGTTGGCAGCAAAACTGGTAATTCCCGCCGCAGCAAATAGAAGCCACAAATCAGCGTCAGGCTTCAGCATGGCAGCGCCATATATAAATGCTGTTAAAACAAAGAGCCGACCAATCAATGTTATAAAGCTGATTTCAAATAACCACCTAGATTTTGACCACGAAAATATCCTGGCGATTATTTCTGATTCAAATTTAGAGCGCCAAAACCAAAGGCTAACAAACAAGCCACCAGCTATTGCTACAATCAGCTCATAAATAGGTATCCCATATAAAATCTTATGAACTGATACATCATCCAATAATATTGTTGCCCCAAGCAGGAACATCCCCCCACTGATTAACAATGCAATAAATCGTTCATACGCCGTTATGCTAGCAATGACGACCGATGGAATACCGGTTTTCCTTAGCATTAAGTGGCGTCCAGCTACTTGCGCAAATAGGGAAATAAAAAAGAAGCCGGCCACATGACCAGAAATATTTGCCTTAGCGACAACTGCAAAGGGTATTTTGTAGCCAAAATGGGTTAATACTCTGCCAAGACGAAAAGTGACGACAAACAGATTTATACCAAATAATAGGACTATAACTAGGATCGTCCACAAAGAGGTGTCAGCTAATTCAGCAAAAACACTCTTTGTGTCTGTCCACCATAAAACGGTGGTAAGCAATAGGCCTGATATAATGAGAGGTAATAAAATACGGCGAAATTTTACATTAGGATTTTTCATAATGCAGAATCTCGCATAACGTCTTTCACTGCTTTTACACTTGGTAGTGGCATAAAATTATTACTGCCCAACTTCATTAGTGTCCCTGTTCTAATAAGTTCCTGTATACATCCATGTGCATTGCAACAACCTTTTCTATCGCAAACTCCTTTTCCGCGAATTTACGCCCGGCATTTCCCATCTTTTTACGTAATTCGCTATCGCAAACTAATTTCTCTATTGCATCTGCTAATGCCGCAGAATCACGTATGGGAACGAGCAAACCAGTAACACCTGGCTCAATTGCATCGCGGCAGCCCGGATGATCCGTGGTCACAACCGGGCGCCCACACGCAGCCGCCTCAATCAACGTCTTCGGTAACCCCTCGCCGTAGTACGACGGTAAGGTCACCACATGCGCCTGCGCATACAGCAACGGCACGCCCGAGCGATGCCCCAACACCTCGATCACGTTGCCCGTCGCCCATTTCTCGACCTGCTCCGGAGTAATTGAGTAGGGGTTACCAGGGTCCGGATCACCTATCAACCAGAACCGCGCCAACACGCCCCTTTCGTGCAACATGTGCGCCGCCGCCACGAACACCTCGACACCCTTTTGCTGCAGTAAGCGCGCCGCAAACGCAACGATCGGCACACCCGGTTCCTCCTCCCGAAGAGGCATCTGGGCAAGGTCCACACCGGATCCCCGAATCATCACCGCCTTTTCGTGCCGAAGCCCGCCAGACCGAATCAATGCAGCCTGGTCGTCCGAATTCTGCAGGATCACCGCCTGGTTCGCATGCCCGAGTGCCAACCGATACATCGCTTGCACAGCGCGCCGCATTATTCCCACGCGCCTGCCCTCGGAGACAAATACTGACCCCAAGCCAGAAATGGCCGACACTACCGCCGGCACGCGCGCTAGCCGTGCTATCAGCCCCCCGTACAATACCGGCTTGATCGTTACTAAATGCACCAAATCGGGCTGGAGCCGACGAAACAACCTATACAACGCCCATAACGAACGCGCCTCGGCGAACGGATTGGCACCCCGTCGCGACAGCGGAATCGAAACGGCATTCAGACCCCGCTCGGTCAGCTCCCTAGGGGGTTCACCAGGTGCCGCGATGTAGACATCGAAGCCCTTTTCCCTGCATCGCTCGGCGATGGCGAGGCGGTGAGATATAAAAAAATTGAAGTCATTGACGACGAACAGTAGCCTCATCCCCGCAAAATCACTCTGCCGTCTCGGACAATCATCAGGAAACCTTGGTAAGTTCAACGGAATAGCCACTGGGACAGTCTCTGCTGGCCCGTTCAAGCACAGGCGGACATAAGAGCAAGTTGATGCATCTTAGGAAAACAAACGGTTTTGCTATCGTTGTGATGATGTCCGATACGACGTGCAACCGGCCACCGAACGGCTGAATCTGGATCGAAGCGAAATCCTCAAACAGAATCTTGAGACCATCCTTGGTAAGCCTCTGGTAATCATCAGGGTCTGCATGAATACGAAACATAAATGGGATCGTCACAAGAGCCTTCCCACCAGGCTTCAGAACACGATGAATTTCTGCTGCCGCCTGCGCCGGCTTTCGAACATGCTCGAATACTTCAATGGCCAGTACATAATCAAAGGACTCATCGTTGTAAGGGAGCGCATGGACATCGGCAATTTGGTCCAGCCCGGCGTGCCATTCACCCACGTCGGTAACAATAATGTCGTCAGCGAACTTGAGCAGTTGCTTGTATGGCTCTTTCCCAGCGCCCACGATAAGTACGCGGCCATAAACCCGTTTATACAGGGTATTTAACCTCCGTTCTAACAGTATCTTGTGCGCAGTCGGGAAGACTCGTCTATACCATTTTCTTTGATTCTTAGCCAATGCAGAGCACCTTCGTCAGAATTCTTATATTTTTTGTATTGAAGCGCTCGAAGAGCGCCTATAGTCAGTAGCTGCTTTGCAGCACCTCTCGGTAGCGGCTGCTAATAGACTCGAGCCCATAGCAGTCCTGCATTCGCTTGCGTGCACGCTGGCCGTAACTCGCTAGTCCTTCGGGGCCAAGTTGCAACGCCTCAAGAGTGCAGCGCGTCAGTTCGGCCGGAGAACCATCTGCGGCTACAAACCCAGTATCGCCGACCACGAACGCGGAATCCCCAACATCGGTCACCAAGGCCGGCACGGCGCACGCCATGGCCTCACCAACGACATTGGGAAAACCTTCGCCCCAGAGCGAGGGCATAACCAACAGATCAAGCGCAGGATACAATCTTTCCGGTGTTGTCGTTGGCGGCAGAAGCGTTACGGCCTGCTCCAGGCCCGCACTATGAACTGCAGCTGCGATGCTACCACTTTGCTCCGCAACGTCTGTCCCTACGATCACACAGTGAACATTTCCATGCTTTGCCCTGATGTCACGGAAGGCTTGCAACCAACCCAGATGGTTCTTCATTGGGTGTACGCGAGCAAACAGTCCAAGTAATAGCTGATCTTCCTGAATACCTAGCTTCTCACGCAGCATACGTCGAGAAGATGGGTCGGGACGGAAGCGTTTAAGATTGAACCCATTCGAGATGACTACGCGTTTCTCGAGCGGGAAACCTAGCCCCTCATGCTGTTCAGCAGCTGTGGCACTATTATAGACAATCAAGTCAGGGGAATGCCTCAACCACGAACCGATACGAACTGCCCAACGTATGCCTGGTTTCTCGAGTGCCAAATCATGAATCGAGTGGCGGACGTTCCACAGAATAGGACCACCGAACCCCAAGTATCTTGTCAAAGATGCGGCCAGATTGCCATGATACATCCAGCCCATAATTACATCTGGCTGCACCTCTTGAATTATCTTCCGCAACTTGGCTATCCACCCCACTGATACACTACTTTTAGCATGCCCTGAATAGATTGGTACGTTGTAGGATAGAACCTCTGTCGCAATTTCACCCGGCGGTTTGATCGAAAAGATGGCGGATTCATCAGGATACATAGAAACTAGATTCGTCAGTTGCCTTTCAGCGCCGCCGTGTGCAAGCCAGGTGATAATGTGAAGAGTTTTCAATGCTATTTAATCTTGTTCAACATGGCCTGCGAAATACTTGTTGCTAGTTCTATAGCAGTCATTCATTTGAATTCTTTTTCAGAACAACAACGTAGTGGGTGAAAGCAGGTAATAGCCAGCTTGGTACCCACTGCTCAATCCATGCCAGATGCTCAACAAAGAGAAGATTGGGAAATACTCGAAAATAACGACTGGAAACCGGCGTGAAACCCTGGCCAGAAAAAAGTTTCTTAATACGCCGTGCTGTAGTAATCCGCTCAACACCATAGAGATGGGTTCTACCATCTTTATCTATATGTTCGCTAATTGTTCGCCATCCCCTGTGTTTAAAGAAACCTACCTGCAACAAAGGGTTCAAGCCGTTCGCCTCGGCAATAACTACGTGACCACCAGGGCGTAACAGACGGGCAAAAACAGATGGTAGTTCTGCACGTGGCTCAAGATGGTGAAAAGCCATTTCCATCCAAACAAGATCAAACTTCGCCTCTTGGTCGAGATCAAAAAGGCTGGAATTCACAAAATCCGCATCCACATCGACGCCTACCACACCACGTATGTAATCAGCTCTTTCACGCGCAACATCGAGACGTGGCTCTTTGAGATCAATGCCGACTACAGAGGCACCCTGCATGGCAAACCAGAGCGCCTCTGTGCCACATCCACAACCAACCTCAAGGACCCGCATCCCCTTTCCTACCAAACAATTTGCCTCCCTTATCTGGCTGGTGTAGTGTCTACGCAGATATGGGGTAAACCTACGTTTGTAAGAAGCGTAATATCGATCAAAAACTTGCTGCGACCCGGATGATAAGCGAGGTTTCTTAAGCCACCAGGTTAGCCAGTCCGCGATATCACACCAGCTCGTATCTACTTCCGGATCCGTACTCACACTACTGGCCTCCGGTCACATGACAACGCCTTATGACCGCATAAACGTCTATCATGGCATAACCACTTACTTGATGATAAATAAAGCTCCTTTACGTGGCTCTCTATAGGAATGCAGCATACTACGATAAAATTTAAAAAACATAATACAAAGGAATCAGGGTTGGATATAGTTACGCTCTTAGCGCCACAAGGAACATAAATTAGCATGACCGAGGCCAAAGTTCAGCATATGCTTCAATATGGCGATATGCATACTCCTCCAAAGAAAGCTCGCCCGTTTGCTTAAGGTGTTTATCTGATGTACTAAGCCTTTCATATAAAACATCATAGGAAAGGGTAATATGATTAAGCTTCTCGGCTCCGTATGGTACCCCTATGAGTTTATCTCGCCACAAAGAAGCCTGCCAATCCTGTAATAAACAATAAGCTCTACACGTCAAAATGAACTGCTGAAGTCCTTGATCAACCACCCAAAAGTCCTTGCTAGTTGAAAGCAAGCGTGATTTAACCAGTAACACCCATATACTAATAGTTCGTTTTAAACGAGTACGTAATGGTGCTTGCAAAACCAATGCGAAGCGTATTGCCAGAAAGAAATCTCGAGGGAATCCAATGAAGATACGCCAAACACTACTTAACTCATGTGGCACCCCTAACCATCCAACTCGGAGTTTACAGTTCGCGTCAGCCAATGTTCGGCGCCCTGCACCTAATCGCTGTTCAGATAAAATTAATTGTTTTGCTGCAGTAGTCTTGCCGCTACCAGGCGGGCCTATAAACTCAATAAACGGCATACTCATCGCTCCAGGATTTTCGAATACTATCCCAAACATACCCACGGGCGATCCTGATAACATCATCGAGCGGTAGGGAAGCATCGACCTCGACAATGGATGCTCCACCAAATTGCAGCTTGCCGATGACGTCAACCTTATTCGCAAGCATATCTGGCGAGTGATCGGGCTTTCGTTTCTTCGCGACTTCAATCGGCACATTTAACTTTACTATCAAGTCAGGTTGTACTTCTGTGAGTCGGCGATAAGTATTGATTTCATGTACTCGCAGCCATCGAGTCAACCAATTTTCTTCTTCCCGCTTATATATCACCGGCCCATCACAAAGACCGTGGAATTCATTCTGTGGCCAGCGATCTGCAAGTACGATGGTACCCTGCTGAGCCATACGCAAAGCCCGGCGTTGTTGTCGTAATCGTATGCGCGACTGTAGCACTCCTTTTATACATTCCTTCATACTAGTGCGTGATGAGTTTGAAGGATTATAAAAATCAGTGGTTGTTTTATTCACAATACGTGGCCTCCATTTAAGGAAAGAGCGTAGGCGTCGATACCATCTTGTATTAGAGCCAAAGTATAGAGTTGCAACATCTGCCTTACGCCCTAACCATTTACCGATATCACACGTAACTGTGCTTTTACCAGCCCCATCGCTTCCCACAAAAGCGATGATGGGAGCCCGCTCGGCGATTAAACATTTACCGGGTGGTGAGCCACGCACAATTCTTTCCTTATAAACACATAGCGTCATCCATAAACGCATAGAAAGAAAACGAAGAAAGTTACTTATTACCCCGCCTTTTCGCCAAGGTGACAAAGCCGTATAAATCTCTCTTGCTAGTAATCTATATTGAGCTTCGTTCTCGCAAACCTGCGGATACAAAGCATACTCTCGAAATCTAATCCAACGTTCCTTGCTCCATAACCGCTCCCCCCAAGCATCAATATCCTGTATTTTTGTATGCGCCCATAGCCATGCCAATTCACTACACGCTAGCTGTCCCAATCCTTTATGACCGCGAACACGCATGAGAAAACCACGAGGGCTGTAAAACTTGACTCCTTCGCGAGCAAGAAGCAAATGATATTCAAAAGCCGGAGCAGGCACCGATAGTCCTGTGTCAGAATCAATCTGCACGGAATTATTCATCATCTCAAGCCACGGCAAACTCTGCTCTTTTACCGTTTTTGCTCCAGTCAGCAATCGATTATGCAAATGAACATGCAGCAAATTGTTACTGCTTTTATCATAGCCAAGCCAATCGGATACACCAGAATAACGAGACCATACTGGAGAAAGGAATGGAAGAAATCCGATATCAGCCAGAATTTCCTTAAATTTTTCTTCTTGCTCTGGTGGTATAGAGAGATCGAGATCCGTTTTTCCGACGACCGAATCCGGGAGTCTTATATTACTTTTCCAATGGACGAGGGCCAAACCATTTTCTTTGGCTTGACGAAGCATCTCGTCAACTAGAGTGTAATGGTCTTTATCTAACTTAATACTATCCATTACGAATCAAACATGTCGATTTTATAATAGATTTCCAAGATCTTTTTGCCATTTTATAATAGCCGCGGCACGCTCTTTCCAACTGTACCTTTCAGCATCAACCCTGGCATTTTTTCCAATACGCATTGCAAGATCAGGGTTGTCGAGTAGTTTTCGGACACCACGGGCTAATTCTTCTCCACTATCGGGTTCTACAAAGATTGCATTATATTCGTCTGTTAAAACTTCATGTAGCACAGGAAAATCTGTAACAACAATTGGCTTTCCACTTGCGAGATACTCGAACATTTTCATAGGCGAGGTATATTCAAATGTATGAGCTGAAAATCGAGTACTGTATGGCATCAACAATACATCAGAAGCCATTAGATATTTGGGAAGCTGCATCTGATTGACATGGCCAACAAAGCAAACGTTGTCGAGGCCTCGTTGATTCGCTAAATTTATATAACGAAGGACATCACCGGCATCACCACCAACTATGACGAGGAAAGCTTCTGGAACATGTTTTGCGCAATCAAGCATTTCCTCTACACCTCTTCCTTCATGGAGACTTCCACAGAAGGCAATTAGTGGTCGGTCTTTAGGCAAACCAAGCTCATCACGTAATACTTCTGCAACTTCAAGGTTATGAAAACGCTCAACGTTTACCCCGTTTGGCAGCACGATAATTCTATCTTCGGGAACACCAATTGATATGTAAGAGTTCTTGCCCGCTACAGTTGTAACGACCATTGATACAGAGCAAGATCGATCTTTCATGAAACTCACCCATGACTTGATCATGGGGTGTTTTGCAAATTTTGAGTAATTGTGTGACTCAAGTATCACCGGCATGCGAAGCCGAGCTGCCCATACAGCAGCTTCAAGTGAACGAGCCGTTATGAGCGAACAACCAATTTTTTTTAAGTACGCCACAAGTGCTAAAGAGTATAGCCTTGAAAACTTGGAGAGTTTTCCCCTTAGCAGATTTGGGAAAGGTTTAAACTTGAATGGCGTTAATATCGCATAATATTCAAAAATACTTTCTGCATTACCAAGCTTGCTTAGTGATGCCCCCTGCCCACCAGGTAATAATAATGTGACATCCAGGCCTTGTGCAGCAAATTGTTCGCACATAGATACGACCGCTACAGAATCAGCCGCTGTAGATGGTATACGTCCATTTAGTGTTATGTAAGCAATACTATTTCTACTTTCTAATTTCGACATACTATGTCCTGTCTGTTAAAACGAAAATTATAATGATTACGAAGATTCACAACACTTTAACAAAGTACATACTACATTTAGATGCGACTCTAAACGCATCATGTTCAGTATACTGTGTTCAAAAAATGAATATTTAGTTTGCTCATATAAAGACATCAGACAACCACAAACACTACGTGCGAGGCAATAAATTAGTAACGCAGATAACTTTACCTTCTTCTACAGACGTACACCCCAAAATGGTCACACTTTATTTCCCTGAACCAAAAATGGATTTAACCAATTTCAAGATATGTACTTTGTTATATGTATAAAAATGTGAAACGTATGGCTTTATCCAAAAAATGAACCACAACTTCCCGCCATGCTCCTTATAATAAATCATTCTCTCTCCAGGAGAGCCTTTCTTGGGACTAATTAGATAACGATAGCTTTCAATGAATGATGACGACCTAGCAATGTAGTTATCTTCCTTTTCATTGCGGTCGCAAAAACCTATATAGCCTGATGCATACAGCACTGAACCGCCATTCTTTTTTAACTTGACTCCGTATTCAAAGTCAGCGCCTCTATGTAAAAAATATGGAGCAAGAAAACCTATATTTTCAATCGTATTTTTCGTGATCAGGCATCCATTCATATTAAGAGTATCTACCAGTCTGTAGCCATGTTGCGGTGGTTCAACCTGTTTAAACTTGAGCAAATTGCATCCTGATCTACGCACCACACCTCCATAAGTCATTTTCTCACCTTTCCTGTCCAAAAAGGCACCTACAGTTACATTGCTTTGGCTTCCTCCTTTAGCCTCATAATTTCTATTTACTTCCAATAGTTTGTTAAGAGCATTTTTTTTTAAACTAACGTCATCATTGTAAACAAATAAAAAATCGAACTGCTTATTCTTTACCGAATTCTCCCATCCATAGCGCATACCTCCTGCCCAATAGAGGTTACCTGTTCCTTGCACAACCTCTACATCCGGATATTGCTCCGCTATCGCTTCTCCAGTCCCATCTGTACTTCCATCATCCACGATCACATGCTCAATAGTCGCCGAGGCAGGTAAATCCTGACTATGTAGATCAGCCAAAGAATTCAAAGTCTTTTCTTTACGGTTATGGCAAGTAGCTAGTGTCACAATGTGCATCGGCAGTTCCAGCTTCGCATCACAATATGTTTCTGATTCTCTAAATACCGCTGGTGTGCATCGCGTAAGCAATCCTCTAGTGAAAAGTGATATATCCAGAGCATCCTTTAAATTTTGCTCACTTCCAATAGCTTCTTCGGTGTCGAATTATGCTTGTGCACAATAAAAATTTTTTGGGCAAAATCACTGTAATAATCCCGGCCATACCGTTTATTGTAAATCTCACAAAGCTTATTTACTGCGAATTTGGCGATGGTGTAGTATTCGTCAGTTGGCACTCAAAGGCACTAAGCCATGCCTAATGACGCATGGATTTTTCGACGTCACACTGAAAACCAAACTATTTCCTACAATGGCTTTCTCGCTTCTACATACATGGATTCAAAACCCTTGCGCGGCATGCCATCCGAATCAATATCGAGAGGATGAAACGGGAAATCCAGAACCGAGCTGGATCCTGAAGATTGACGCTGCACTCCTACGAAACCTTCTGCTTCAAGGACAATCTTTAACTGGTGAAAATCCCACAGCCATTGATGCTTTTCACCAACACTTGCCAAACTGACGTTTTGAGAGCGAAATGCCGAAGGCAGAGCAAGAAGAATTAACTTTACCCAAATCCTTTCAAGTCGCCTCAACATCGCCCTCACTCTAATCAAAGCGCCGGAGTTTTTTACAGTATTCTTATTGGCGGTAAGAACCTCACCTGTTCGCTCACGCACATATGTAATCATACCCTCAGAACTACCACTTGAAGTACTCAGCATATCTTTATAATACTTAGCCAACTCTCCACCGGATTCAAGCCGCACGCATTGATCAACTATTTCCATGACAACAAAGTTTGCCTTCTCGTGTTCATCACTCTCTCTAGTGGAAAGGTACTCTCTGGCCATGTTCTCAAGATCAGGCAATACGAGTCTTACTTGACCACCTGGCTCCAAGATTCTGTAACACTCTTTCAAAAATGCCGGAACAGATGGGCGTGGCACATGCTCAAGAAAGTGTGACGAGTAAATAAGAGAGACTGATTCTTTATGGAATGGCAACTGTCTTAATAAATTGGCCTTTTTAACATTTCGACCAGATGAAGAATAGTCAAGATTAACCCACTCATCAGATTCGATATAGACTGACCCACAACCAAGGTTAACTCTGACGGGCATTTATTTCTCCAGAAGCAACAAATTCTCTACTATTAACTTCCAAAATTCTCTAAACCAATAATAAAACAATAAATCTACATCAAATTAATATATTTTCTTCCTGCCAGCTCTCCAAGCATGCTCCACAATCGCTTCCAACTGTGTATATTCAGGGAGCCAGCCCAGTGTATCCCGCGCTGCCGCCGCATCAGCTACCAGCACGGCGGGATCGCCCTCTCGTCGAGGGCCGTCCACCACCTCGATAGCGCGCCCGGTAACCGTCCGCACAGTCTCGATTACCTCTTGGACCGAGAAGCCACTACCATTGCCCAGGTTGAAGACCACACTAACACCACCCTCTTCCAAATACTGCAGGGCAAGCAAGTGAGCGCGACAAAGATCGACAACATGGATATAGTCACGGACGCAGGTACCATCGGCAGTGGGATAGTCTCGACCATATACTGTCACATTGGAGCGTTTACCCACGGCTGCCTCAAGTACAATGGGTATCAGATGAGTCTCCGGCTCGTGACGCTCGGCAAGACAGCCTTCAGGATCGGCTCCTACCGCATTGAAATAGCGCAGACTCACCGAGCGTAATCCGTGGACACGCTGATAATCCTCCAATATCATCTCGATCATCCATTTACTTCGCCCGTATGGATTGATTGGTTCTCGAGGGTGCACCTCGTCGATAGGTGTGTAACGCGGTTCCCCGTAGACTGCGGCGGTAGATGAGAAGATGAACAAGTTTATCCCATGGTCAACTATCGCCTCTAAAAGCACCAACGTACCTGTGACGTTGTTCCGATAGTACTTACCAGGATCTCGCACCGATTCACTGACGTCGATAAAGGCGGCAAAGTGCATCACAGCAGTAACATTGTATTGTTGAAAAAGCTTATCAAGGCTCGTCCTATCGGCCATATCGGCTTCGAAGAATATAGCATCATGAGCTATCGCATCCCGATGACCGGAGACAAGATTATCCAACACGATTACCTCACGACCCTTTTCGCGGAGGATCTTCACCATATGCGAGCCGATATAGCCGGCACCACCGATTACCAGCACGGCGCCAGTATTCATGCGCCCTGAACCTCCATCGCCTGTCGGTAGACTTCAAGATACTGTGGCACAACTACAGCGGGAGAAAAACGCTCAATCGCATGCTCACGAGCAGCCTGGCGTAGGCTACCGTTATGACGATTTTCCAATATCCAACTCACACCATGTGCAAAATCGACCGGATCGAACGCTTCTGCAAGATAGCCGTTATGTTGATGACTAACGATATCGGGCAAACCACATGTGTCGAAAGCTATAACTGGCGTGCCGCAAGCCAACGATTCAACACCAGTGTTAGGAAGGTTGTCCTGACGCGAGGGTATGGCCAAAACATCTACCGCGCTGTAAAGAAGCCTCAGACTGACATCGTCATGAAGATGGCCGCTATAGTTAATCGGAAAGCCTAGGTCCACGGGTTCACGTGGCGGAAGTTGACCGAAGATTACCAGTTCGAGGTCAGCCACCTCATCCCGTAGTTGATCCAGTGCTTTCAACAATAGATCAAATCCCTTGCGCGGGTCACGGACACCACCCATAGCACCAAACAGTAGCAATGGAACATCCTGCGGTAGGTTAAGCAGTTTGCGAGCGACATGCTGTTCAACGGGAAACCACTTCGCAGTATCGATAACGTTATGTACCACCGAGACAGGCCAATCAGCCATAAGTGCACTCTCACGAACACACTCTGCCAGCCATCTACTGGGCGTTACGATATGCATGGGCCGCTGCCAATATTTATTTTTACGCTTCCATGTCCAGCTGTTTAGGTCGAAGCCAGATTCATGATTGGGACGATTGTCTCGTCGATACCCCATTTTCCAGCGCTCATCCATAGTGTAATGTTCAGCACCACAAAAAGCCCACATATCGTGCAGGGTCCAGACCACAGGTTTGCAGATGCGACTGATATCCTTTATCGAGAGCATCTCGCCAGTGACACAATGCATATGGATTATGTCAGCTTCGCTGATATTAAGTAGTTTGGGCCACCTGGAAGGCAACACGGAAGCTGAGTGAATAATCGGGTTGCCAGTATGCAGAGTACGACGGAGAAGGCTTCCCACAAGGCTGCGAACAGCAATCAATGACTTTAAACGAGTGGGTCCCTCAACCGTCCAATCACCCGCTACCTGCTTGTTGACCTGCATGGTCGAATCCACACCAGCATTGCGAAGGGCGTTGTGGATGCGATAGGTAGCGCGTGCCGCGCCGCCGATGATGTCGGAGTGGTTTAGGAGTATAGAGCGCATCAATCGGGTTGATATTCAAGTTCGACCAACAAAGTATGGCCGGGGAACAAGTTTTTCATTCCCAAATGCATAATCCATTGTAGGGGTAGTGTTGAGTATCGGTTAATCAACAGTCGGGGAAGTTTCTTCCCCAAGGGTGACAGGAGGTACTGCAAGTAACCAATGACCATCCAGCGAACATGATAACTAGCTAATGGCTCTCGATAAACTGACCGGAGTCTCAATGGCATATAATTTTCCAAAGCTCTGAACACGCCTTCGTCCCAGTGACTCATATGGTGTGGTGGTTGATTAAGCAAATCCTGATTATCCGGATCTAGCCTTCGATATACTGCCGCATTGGGAACAGAAAGAATCATCCTCCCGCCTGGTTTTAGCATGCTGATCATGCCTTCAAAGAACTCACGCGGGTCGGGCACATGCTCGAGCACCTGAAAAGAACAAATTGCGTCTACACGTTCATCTGTCTGCTCGCTAAGTTCATGAAGCATAAGTTCATGAACTTCGAACCCGAGTTCTTTTACGCGTTTGGCAGCTTCTGGGTTAAGCTCAACCCCTTGAATAGTGTGTCCCTGTTCACGAACTTGTTGAAGAAAATAGCCATCTCCTACGCCTACTTCAAGAACCGACTTTGCCCCATCGAGCAGATTCAAGGCGATGGAGAACTCCCACTTGTCCGACATATAGTACCAGTCAAACCTCTCAAGTTGAGAGTAGAGTTCTCCTTCGCCAGCAGCTTCTAAAGGAGTGTACCAATGGAAACCTGTAGCCTCACAAAACCAATATTCAATAGCACCAAGACTTTTAAACTTCTGACCAACATCAACTGCAAATTTTTCCCGCCACTTTTCAGCAATATCATTAGGATTTCTTTGCTCCAATAAGACAGCGTCATCTTTTCCCGTAAACGGAGATTTCATAAGAGCAACCCTAAATCAAAAAAAGTCATACGTTCAAAAAAGTGCCAGCAATCAAGTTCTAAAAAGAACAACTTTTGTAATTTTCAAGATCTTATCGAAGACTCTACGGATCCGCCATAGTATGTAGTAAGGAAATCGCTTATAGCGACCACCGAAAATATGATCAAAGACATATCGATCTGCATTTACATCTTGCTCTAATGTAAAAGGGTGCTTGATAATCCCAATCGACTCGAATTTCATCTCAGACTGCTGAATATTAGCAGATGATGTGTGAGTAGATTCCGAACCAAATCCTATATTGCTGACAAGATTGACATTCGGTGTTGCAGTTAACCCGCCCCTATACCAAAGCGAAGCCGTCCAAGGGTAGGCCCATGAATCGAACTCACCAGCCTGAACTCGATTAAAAATTTTAGTCCAGTACTTTCGTTCAACAGGATCCGGTGTCTTTTCAATCCAGTCGTACGATTGCGACCATTCACTCCAGAAGGGAATATTGCCCTCATAGAATTTCCATGCTCGGCGCCAAGTGGCCCACCCCCAACAATGGTTGTATTTGGAAAAGTAATACGTACCCACACCACGTTTTTGTCCATTCTGGAAGTTATTTCCTGTAATAACAGACACACGATTATCGTCTGCATAGCGTTCTAAAAGATCATCACAGAACACAAAGAAATCGGGATGAGCAAGGCAATCGTCTTCCAACACGATGGCACGGTCTACATTTTCGAATACCCAACTCAACCCACTACTCACACGTTGCTTCAGCCCAAGGTTGGCTTCGGAATAGTGACGGTGGACGTCACACGGCCAGTCAATTTTCTCGACGATTTCACGTACCCGTGCACAGCGCCCAATGTCTGTTGGGTGGCCAGGACGTGGTCCATCGGCGATGATGAAAAGTTGCGACGGTTGATGCTTGTGCAATATCGCGAAGGTCTGCTCGGTATGCTGTGGTCGGTTAAAGATGATGTATGCGACAGGTGTTTTAACCATAAAATATTCTATAAATTAAAGCAGAATAATTGCTTTATCCATTGCAATATTTCCGCAAACAAGTTTAAGTGAGATAATTTAGGCTGCAGTATTCCCCGAACTACTTTGCTCTATTTTGTCCGGTCAATGAAACATCAGGAATAAAACTGGACCATCCATTAGTTTTCAGTTGATTCAATAGAGCCATATCTCTTTTTATAATAATTCTTTTCTATAAAGAAGACGGTTTGCACAGTCTTTCCGTATATAAGATATTCGTGATTAAAAAGATGTTTATATAGAGGATCCTCAATGACAGTCTGTAAAGACGTATTAATTACTTCAACCATGATGAGTTTCGGTCTAAATCGTTGCCAGTCATTAGACTTCAATATTTCCAAATCAAGTCCCTCTGCATCAACATTGATAAGATCTATTTCAGAAACATTCGCTGGCAGGTTTTTTTCTAATAAGTCAGATAAAGGTTGCCCCCCTATTAGTTCTGACTTTAAATATCTGTGGTTCTTTTTTCTTTCTTGCAATAGCGTTGTATCAAATGTATTTAACGCTGGTTCTGTAAAAATATGATATTCTAATTTTTTTGCGCCATTCAATACCGCAATTTCCAGATTAATATCTTCTGGCCTTAATTTATCAAAAAGTGCCTTGCTACCTGGACGCGGATCAATATTTATTCCCCTCCAACCTTTTTTGTATAATAAATACGTATTTGAGTATTGTTGAGGATGATAGGCCCCAATATCAACGAAAAAACCTTTTTGTTGATTACCGAAGAACTTCGTCAAGAATATATCCTCGCCTTCCTGCGAATATGTTTCCCTCTTATATCGATTATAATAAATGCAATACGAGATCCATTTTAGTAAATTTCTTATTAAATTTGTTAGATGACTAGTTATTAATTGATTTGTCATTAATCAATTCTTTAAAAGCATTTACAATAGCTATCTCTGCTTTCTCAATAGCCTCAATAGTTGCACCACCTATATGCGGCGTAACTATCACATTATATCCGCTCTTTGCACATTGAATTATAGGATCATTTTCACTATCGAAAGAATCTTCATCTTCAACCACATCAACTGCTAATCCACCAAGTTGGTTCGATTTAATAGCTTTTGAAAGTGCGATATTGTCAACCAGCCAACCACGTGAAGTGTTAATAAATATTGATCCTTTCTTAATTAATTTCACCTTTTTTTCACTAAGAAAATTTCTATTATCTTCATCAGCAGTAATATGTAGGGTAATAGCATCTGATTTTTCTAATAACTCAGAGAGTGGCACGCTACATGCTGGTTTCTGTATTTTTTCTTCGTCGATATCATATGCTATCACTTTCATTCCAAAAGCCTCTCCATATCTTGCAATTTTAGAGCCTATACGCCCATAGCCAATAATACCCAATACTTTGTCATTTAATTCTTTTCCCCAGAAGCAATTGCGCTCCCAATTTCCATCAAGAACATCAAGAGAAGCACTTAACACAGGACGGAAAAGGCTTAAAATTAGTAGCCAAGTATGTTCTGCTGTAGATGATATATTTTGTACACTTTGTTGACAGTTTCTTAGGGATACTACTTTGATATCTCTTTTTTTTAATTCATCTAAGTCAAGGTGATCCATGCCAGTAGTTGCCGTAAGAACATATTCAAGCTTAGGAGCATGATCCAACAGTTCTTTATTTATGATATATTGCAATCGAACCATCAATAGATCGGCATTATTCAGACTCTTAAGTAATTCCTCATATATGAAGGGCCCATATTCAACATCACCAAACTCTTCCAGAATGTGGCTGACCTTTTTTGATAAATGCAATGGCTCAGTGACAATTAATTTCATCTTTACTTCTTGTTTTTTTAATCATATTGATTCAGACCACCGCAAATATATAAATACTCTAAACCAGAAGTCTGTGCGAGATTGATTATTATTATTCTTGTCACGGACAAATTCTTTCATACATTGTTTTAGATTCAATAGATGATTCCTTTCTGCTTCAGATATTGTTTGATGAACATAGTCGGACAACACATCAAAAACCAGTCTATAAGTAGAGCCAGGTCTTTGATATTTTGTTTTATTGTTTTTAATATGTGAAGGTAGATATTCCTGAGAGATTTTTCGTAGAATTGCTTTGTTAGTATTTCCTCTAAAGAACTCTTCATCAGAAAACTTAAAAGCTTGTTCTATAAGCCTATGATCAAGGAAAGGAACTCGTGTTTCGACAGATGATTTCATAGATATTTCATCTTCAACCCTTAGCCAATAAGGCAGTGGGGTTTTGAACAGCCTATACTTAAGATAATCTTTTACATTAGTCAGCTTTTTTTGCGATTTATTGTAATAATGTACATCGTGCTCAAAACATGCATCTTGATTAAAAAAGTATTTCTCAACCCTTTCATTTACTCGCGGTGCAATATATTTAGATTTGCTATTATAGAACAATATTTTCTTAGTTAGATCTTTAACTTGCTCAATTCTGTTTCCTATGAAGAGTTCCATATTCTTTAGCACGGCTTCTGCTTCATCAGCATGTCCACAATCTATCAAATTTGCCAAATAATATGGTATACAATCTACATATCCTGCAAATACTTCATCAGCACCATCACCTGTAAGAAATACTTTTACTCCGTCATTTCTTGCTGCTTTTCTTAGTGCATATTGATAAACAGTTTGAGTTGCTCTGAACGGTTGGTCTACAGAGCAGATTATCTCATTAATACTATCTACAGTATCAACAGTTTTACTTGAAACATATCGATGATTTAGATTCCATTTTTTAACTGTTCTATTTATTAGCGAATTCTCATTCTTTGCAACAGGATGGTCAACACTGTAACAAAGCAGGTCCTTATTTGATCTAGCATAATGACAGATAATACTGCTATCTAGTCCTCCGCTTAATGCTAGTCCTACGGGAACATCACTTTGCATATGTTGTTCCATTGCTGAAGATAAGGCCCTCTCTAGAGCATCATAATTATCCGATATTGAATAAGTAACTATTTCGTCTAATTTCCAATAACTACTTGGAGATACATCATTGCAGACGCGGTTTATTTCACAAAAAGATGCCTTAGGAAAAGAATATATATCTTTATAGAATGTTTGGTCATCTTCGTCTTGCACTCCAGACATCAAAAATGACATACACATGTTATTATTAATAGTCTTTAAGACTTCATCAAAGTGCAAAATACTTTTAATTTCCGATGAAAAAAAGACTTTATTATTTTTTTTTGCATACCATAACGGCTTAATACCAAGTCTATCTCTACTTATTAAAGTTTTTTTTGTAATAGAATCGTATGCAATTACGGCCCACATTCCTCTAGCTTTTATAGATGCAACCTTAATCCCCCAATATGATATTGCTGCTGCAAACACTTCTGCATCACCATTACTAACGAATTCCAAACCTTCATTTTTTAATTCACTTCTTATTTCCTTATAATTGTAGATTTCACCATTAAATATTAGAGTAATGTTATTATATACAGTTGGCTGCATAGATTTCTCTGTAAGGTCTATTATAGATAGCCTATTAAAGCCCATGAGCAAATTGTCACAATTTACTATACGCGTACCATCAGGTCCTCGATGTTGTTGAAGCGCTAATGCATCAATAAATTTACTTTTGATGTTGTCATCATAATTTTTTACGGCTAAAAACCCACACATCAATCAACAATACCAGTCGGATATTTTTTTATTAGTGCTTCTGCTAAAAGCCAATCACGCTCGCTATCAATATTGACAAAATATTCTTCATTCAAGATTACCGCTCTTTGGTCTTGTCCTAAAAGACTATTGCTATCAAATGGAAGTTCATTCCTAAATAAATAAATGGAGCCATCCCTATAATATACTTTTGGCAACTGCGATCTACTTATGTTTTCTATTTCAGTTTCACTATAATTTTTTACACGACTGTCAATAACACACTTTAGACGATTAGGATGATAAAAATCGACAAGTATATGGCTGGAAACAGAATCACAGTTCGTCTCTATAGCAATTTTCATTGCTTCATGTATTTTTGATATTGACCGTATAGGAACTGTAGGCTGCAACAACAATACATGATTAAAACTTAATCCTGCATCCTTTAAATAAGTTAATGCATGTTTTACTACGTCAATTGTTGATGATGAATCTGTTGCAAGATCACTTGGTCTTTTTATTACATTTATATTACGTATTTTAGCTATCTCTGATGCTTTTACGTCGTCAGTGCTCAAAAATATCTCGCATTTTTCTTTTATAGCTAAAGCATGGGTGAATGTATAATTGATTAAGGGATATCCATTGAGCAAACGCACATTTTTACCTGGAACTCGTTTAGAACCTGCACGCGCTGTTATTAACACAAGTGTTTTCATGTATTACTTTATTTTATGGCTACGATGAAATGCGTTCTGGAGTTTTTGAGATTTGAAATGAATGGGTTTTTCATGCCTAATAGTTTGCGCACGAATAATGTCAGCTCATATATCTTCACAATAAAATTATCAGCTAACTTAGGAACAGGATCGATAGTAGGAAAAGGATTGATTTCGTAAGCATGAACACTTTCAAACCCAGCACTGCTGGCATATTCGATAAAATCAGTGGCCATTCGTTCCGAGCGATAAACATCTGCTGTCTTAGAGCGTGACAGTGAATCAAGCCACGGCTTTGAATCATTTGTATATAAGATATTTCGTATTGATGTAAGTAGTTTATTAATGGGGACTGCAATTCGTTGAATATTTGTCGGTTTTTCAGGCACATTCATTGAAATCATAATGCCGCCTTTTTTCAGTTTTTGATGCATTTCCTTATAGGCCAATTGCGCATCCTCAATATGCTCCATCACACCTAATGAAATAATTGCATCAAAGTATTCTTCAGCAAATGGCAGATTGAACATATCTGCATGAACTGCTTTAGCTGGAACATCATATTTATCCAGGTTTTTTTGGGCGATTTTTATTGCATCTTCTGAATAATCTGTGGGTACAACTTCGATTCCTGTTTTTAAAGCTTGATAAATAGAGGATGTGCCTCTTCCACAGCCTATTTCTAATAGTTTTCTTTGTGATAAATTATCAAGATGAATAGATAATTGATTTAGTATGAATTTGTTGTATTCATAGTAAAAGAATGAAACTTGTGTTTTTGGATTTGAAAGACTTAATATGTCCTCATCACTTGTTCCAGCTGAATTTTTCCATCTTTTATCATAGATGTTTTTGTCTTCAAGATTCATATCTACACTGCTGTAATCGCTTTTATTTGATTGCTAGAAAACCTTCAAAACATATATATTTCAATATTGAATTTATATCTACGAACCCGGCACGACTTAGCATGTCTATATTTCCTTGAGTAGAAAAAGGTTCTAATACTCCTTTCAGACTTCTTGTTTTTGAAACCACTTCTTCTGGAGAGTAACCTACTCTTAACTTGTAATCCGTATAAAGCGTATTGAAGATATCCTGAAATCTAGCATCTGCGCCCCTTACTTTTTCAAATAGTAGTAAGCCACCACCCCAGTTTAAGGATTTATAGAGCTTGTTGATTAAATCCTGCCTCATAGAAGGCCTGACGAATTGCACTGTGTAATAACATATAATCAAATCACTCTGTTCAAACTCGATTTGGAATACATCATCGTTGATAAAAGTTAAATTTAGTTCTTTATTATTGTTTTTTTTCTTATTTGCTATATCGATCATGTCTGGTTCTATATCTAGTCCGATGAACCGTGCATCTTTCTTTATTTTGTTATGTTGAGCTAGTTTTAGTGCAAGTGTCCCAGTAGAGCAGCCTATCTCATAAACGATTGAATCATTCTTTATAAAAAAATCACTTATATCACATATTAATGAATGCCCTTCTTCATAAAGTGGCACTGACTTTTTCACATGTTCATCAAAGTTCTGTGAGACCTTACCACTAAATTTCCAATTCGCTCTTTCTGCATCTAGTTCATCACCCACGTTACTCATAACACTTTCCCCGATTTTCACTATTGATATATATCACCAATTTAGAAACCTCTTTCCTAAACAAAATTCTAACTGTCTAATATTTATTTTACCTAAAGACGGCTCTTGCAATTCAAATACTGTTACATCGCTGAATTGATTATAGCTTACGCAGCAGTTTCTATAGACCTGTCCTTTCATGAAACGAGCATTTGCAACACGATCATCAAATAAAATCAGCGTTCTAGGTAATAATTGTGCTTCTATCCTGAGAATGTCTCCTGACATGACGACACGATCTTAATTTGTCCAATCCACATCGTTAATATTTCCTTTTACATTCCTATGATCAGGACCGTCAATATATATAGTCCGGGATAGTAATAGGCAATGATAAGTAATAGTGGCATTGCCTATTGTTGAATTCGCCTATTTCAACCGGAGAATGAGTTATTCTTATAATTTCATCAAATTCCTCAGGGATAATATTACGTGTGCTTTCAAACCAATCCTTAGAAGAATCTGCTGAGTGTAGTTCAAACCTAGTAGTGTTTCTTATCTCAGATTTACTTGTATGAATTTTCCACTCTTTCTTGTTTTTCAGTAGTGCATCTGCCATAACTAAATAGAAAACCCAAGACCTAATTCCATTATTGCAAAGATTTTACTTTTCCTTTTTCAGTGATTAACAATTTTGATATGTTTTCTGGTCTCATTTTTATTAATAATTAAGCGATTTGTTGTAATTTAGTTCGCAGTTGGCAACTATGTTCGCAATTTTCTCACCCGCTGAACCATCGCCATAAAGGTTTGTTCTTTCTTTTTTACCATTAAAATGTTGATATATTGCAGAACTGATTTGATTTCTGTCGTATTCAACATCTTGTACATTTTTTCCTCGTTCACGGTTAGACTGCCTGCTGCCAATATTAATTGCTGGCACTCCTAGAAATGAACATTCTCTAATAGCTACAGATGAATTCCCGATAATTCCCTCGCTATTGTAAAGTAATCGTAGAAAATGGACCGGCAACATATTTTTTATGAAATGGATATGTTTAGGATCATGATTCTCCCTAAAAGCTCTAATCATTTTTGAGGTGTCATCGCTTCCGGCATCAGGATTTGGCCAGAACCACAACACAGGCATGTCTGCATTGTTTACAGCATATAAAGTTTCTGTAATTTGTCGCTTGGCATCGTTAAACTCAGTGGTAACTGGATGTTGCATCACAATAATGTAACCTGAATTCAGGTCTGGATATGCACCAACACCGCCATATTTATCATAAATATTAAAGTCCATTTCCGGTGCTTCAATGACTTCTTTGGCAAGATCAATAGAAGGACAGCCAGTACAATAAACTGAACTCGGTTTTTCTCCCATGCGAATAAGCCATTCTTTTGCTCGAGTAGTTGCTGGAAAATGCAAATCTGCGAGCTTGGTAATTGCATGCCTGACCTTTTCATCAATATTTCCACTAACTTCACCACCTTGTATATGAGCCAGAGGTATATTTTGATAAGCAGCAGCAATTGACGGAGCCATTACTTCATAGCGGTCAGCCATTACCAAAACCATATCAGGCTTTAGTCGGTCGAATGCACCTGAGAATTCAATTATTCCTATGCCTGTTGACTTAACTGAAGTAAGTAACGTTTCTGCTTCAAGAAGCATATAAATCTTTTCATTAATTTGAAAACCATCTTTTTCAATAATTTTCTCTACTTTGCCAAATCTTTCTAGCACAGCAGAAGCAGCGCATATGACTTGAAGTTCAACATCGCTTTGCTCTGTTAAAGCTTTAAGTATAGGTTTAATTTTAGTATAACTTGTCCTGGCAGTTATTATGACGCAAACTTTTCTCATACTTTAGCTATCCTCAATATCATCCCATTGTAATAACCTGTTTGCGAATACAGATGACTTAAGTTTTTTGCCTATTATTAAAGACCTGTCGGCATATGGAATTCCGCCACCTGGTTTCTTTGCTGTTATTGAGTCCTCATGAAGAACTTCACCTTTCTTAAGATTTTTTTTTAACGCTATACTTTTGGAAAAAAGATTTTTTGTCTTTGCTAATTGAAAAGCATATATATCTTTATCTACAGGGTTACTAAGCATAGAAAAGATTTCATCTCTTGCCTTAACTACTAACTCCATGTCATCAAATGTAAGAGATGATGAAGTATCTGGCCCAAACATACGCTTATCAAAAGTGATATGCATTTCAAGAAATCGCACACCTTTTGTCATCGACACTATAGGAGCATATATTTGCCCGGAATGATCAGAAAAACCTACAGCGCATGTATATTTTTTATTTAACTCATCGATTATGTTTAGGCCAACAGACTTGGTACTTGTTGGATATTCACTAGTACACTGAAACAAAGCGTATTTATAGTTTGCTTTATTTAGATAATTGACCAGATCATCTATTTCACTCCAGTTACTCATTCCAGTACTGATCAACACCGGTTTATGCGTTTGCATTATTCTATCTAATAGATATCTATCCTGAATCTCACCTGACCCTAATTTCCATAAAGTTACACCTATGTCTTGCATGAGTTCAATAGCTTCTATTGAAAATACCGAACTTAAGAAAATAAGACCGACATCTGTCGCATGGTTATAAAGTTCCTGCCATTGTTTATGGGTAAACTCCATTCTTTTCCAGTAATCATATCGTGTATTGTCTTGTTTACTAAAATTAACACGAAATTTTTCATCCAGTGTGGATTCTGCTGAAGCAATATGCGTTTGAAATTTAACCGCATCAACACCGATCTCTGCAAGCGCATCTATATAAGCATGAGCAGTTCCTAATGATCCATCATGCGCCTGCCCCACTTCTGCAATAACAAAGGTTTTCAGCAATACAGATTTATCTGTATTGAAATATTCTTCAATTACCATAGCTACATCCCGACACGATGTAATATCCTCAGTGAAAATAATCTTATAGCTTTTTTAATTTTTTCTTTTAGTACTTTGGAAAAGGTTCTATATTGTATATTTCTGTTATTACAGAACAATTCACCCTGTCGATATTGCTTTATATATTTAAATCTATATTCACCTCGATTTGCTCGATAAAAGCCATATTTTAAAGCATCCATAAATGATTTTTCTTTAAGTTTTTTATTAAGCAGAAGATCATACAATTCTTCTTTATTCTTTGGTTTGTAGAAACAGTCCAGGTCTTCAAAAATATTATTGCCTATAAAGATTGATGGTTTTCTATAATAGCAGGCTTCAACAGCCATAGAAGTGCCTATACTTATAACCAGATCAGCTATATCCATTAGCTTATAGCTATCAATAGCTGATTCTGGTGGATAATGATATGCATTATGTGAACATTCACTTATTGTCATTTCAAGTACTTTCCTTTCATATCCCTTTAAAGCTCTACTATTTGGGTGCCATCTAACGTAGATATCATATTTTTCGTCTATACCAGGAATATTAGTAATATCCCTTACAGCATCATAGAAATTGCTATAGATATCATTATCTCTTGTATATTCTGGCATTCCAAAGAATTCTGTAAAGGTGCCTGCATAAATAACTAATACTTCTTTATCTTTTTTCTCAGGTATTGGAATATTTTGTTTAAATTTTTTTGAGAATTGGTAAAAGCCCAGGTGATTGAATCCATCAACGACATCACCCCTTGAGAAATCGAAATATCTTGTAGAACTACTAAAAAACTTATGCATATCTGCACTGGCAAGTACAGTCTCAGACATATCGGCTATTTTTCTTTTTATATATATCAAATCGTTCATGTAATGTGTTGGTCTAATATCATACGAATTAATACTGGCGCCAGATATAAATGTTCTATATTCTTTTCCCAAATGTTCGGCCGCATAAGTAATAGGCCCATCACACGACCTTCTTCCATTCCATACGTAAACTAAATCTATATTATTTTTCTCGATAATATTCTTTGATTCTTCATATAACGAAATACCATTATCGAGTAATTCGTGTATGCGGTCTTTGTGCTCTTTATATTCAAGAAAACCATCGTTTATCTCCGCTGCAATCGAACAAAACACCATCCAGCCAAACGGCACCCCATAAAGTTCATATGCTATGAGTTTTTGTACAGTATCTATTCCATAATAGTCACGTTGTTTATTTTGGTAATTAAGATGGATATGTTCAACTTCCGAATCAAGTATATATCTCTCCGTATACTCAGTTTGCTTTACGCATTCTCCGCATAATTTTTCCACTCTAAACGGATTACTCGGGCAACCTTTAAGAACACCAACACAAGAAAGAAAAAAAACATTATCGCCTTTGCTCTTATGATTCAGCGTTAGTTCTATCGATTCAGCATGGTGTGAAATCCATCTCTGAACATGGGAGAAAATCAGAACATTCATTTACTAACTAAAATTAACAATCAAGATGCAGGAAGAGAGTTTTAAACTAATATGTGGTTTTATTAATCTTATAGATAATTGCTTTTGCAAGTGTATCGATAGATTTTAATCTTGAATCAAATAATGCTGCACTATTTTCATTATGTGCAGCAAAGATTAACCTATCAGCTATAGTATTATAGAAGTCGGCTACATCAGATTCGACTTCTAAGCTCGATTTTTTTAATAGACCTTGAATCGCCTGCTTGGCGGAAGATAATGAGGTCACATAAGCTGCGCTTTTGCATGCCATGGTCCAGTTTGGAGAAAAGATTAATGAGGGTTTCCCCTCTAATAAACCTTCCCAACCAGTTGTTCCGCTTATTGTTGCTGTCATTCTACATTTCTCAATTAACGTATTTGAATCATAGTCAGTACTTATAAGCTCTGTATTTTCTAATTTTTTTATAGCCTCATAGTCAGATATATCACGGAAATGTATTTTTCTTAGATCAAAAACTAATTGCCTAGGATGTTCTTTAACATAAAGCTTCCATCCTTCTGGCAAAGCCTTGCTTAGAATGTCTAAAGCCAGGAGTTGATCCTTAAATTCCAATCCTTCAGGTAATGTGCTTCTTTCTGGCTGAAAATGTAAAGCAAAATAAATATAATTCTTTGTCAGATCCGGATTCTGAACAGCATTATTAAGCAAATAATTTTTGTTTTTATTTAATGCTGAAATGGCATTTGTATATAGTCTTGCATAATTAAACTGGTTCATCTGCTTTATGCCAGCTAGCACAGTATTCTGCCGAGTATTGTGGTTTGCACCTTCGTGATTTAATGGCACAGGTCTATTTCTAAGCACATAATAGAATTTGCGCAAGTCGGAAAACATTTTTTTTTCCTTGCCTGAAGAAACAGATATCAGATTAGTTTTAGGCAAGCTATTTTTATATGCAGTTAAATTATTTTTTAAGTAATTTATAACCTCATGTTTATTGTTTAATTTATTATTTGTTATTTCTAAGGGATAAGGATCATCACGATACCATTGATCGCCATTTATAAAATCTGAATCTATATGGATGTATTTTCCTATTCCTGTTCTCCTTATAAAATATGTAGTCAAACCTAATTTCTTTGCTACAAAATATAATACGATATCCCAGGGCATATGAGGAATCGTATCAAAAAGAATTACATTGATGGTTTTGTTTTCAGTTAGAAATGCTAAAAAATACCTCAATAAATCATGATAATATGCCTGATTACTGCGAATAGATTGAGGAACAGGTAATATTCTATCTATAGAAGCCAAAGCAAAAGATTCACATCTATGAAAATACTGTAAATCCTGCGCACTAATACAAGCAGGTGTTAAACCATTGAATGCAAGAGATAAGTTTTCTCTTCTATATAGTAAAGTTGCATCAAGCAGAGGTATTTTGGCTATATTTGAGCCCTCTTCCGGCAACTGATGTGATATCAAATATGAAACATCTAAACCATTATCAATCGTTTTTTTTAGAACTTCATAAAGATATTTATCTTGTACAAAAGTATATGTAAATAGAACACTATTCATATATACAACTGGTCTCAACAATCATGTTATTTTATCCGAGTTATTTTACAAGCCATTTAACAAGCTCAAACACTTCAGCATACTTAACATCTATTCGTTGTCCTGCATTTTTTGCTTCATTGTGAAAAAACTCTATCCATTTCTTACCAGTTCTATTCATTTCTGATACATGTGCTTTTATAGCTTCTTCCTTGGTGCTCCAGTAATCACTGATATCAATATAGAAATTTCCCTTGAATTCAACAGTTGAATGATACCAATTACTCCTGAACATAAGCATTCTTGGAATGTGTCTACAACTATGTAATGAAGCCTTTGCCAAAGCCTGATGATCATGATGAATGTCATTTAACCAATGCGCGTATACCATATCAATTTTATATTTTTCAACAATCTTCAAAATCTCAACATTCAAAGCATCTGTAAATTCAACGGCTAAAGTAGGAAACTCACCACATATCAATTCAGAAACACCTAGTATCTTCATCGCTTCCTGAGCTTCTAATAAAGCCACATCATTATCTCTTACTATTTGCTTATTATGATTGGAAAAACCGGATTTTGTCGCAACATAGACAAATACTTCATCGCCCATTTTCGCATGGCGTGCTAATGCGCCACCACACCCAAGTTCCACATCATCAAAATGAGCACCGATTGCCAGTACTTTCAAGCAACACCTCTCAATATATCTTTAGATTTTGATAAACCACAATTAAATAATAAATCGATACTACTTAAATACGGCAAAAATTCACCATGTAGCTGAGGATAAACCGGGTGCGTGAAGTCCTGCCATTTCACCTCGATATTGGCATCAGCAAATACATCGGGCTCAAAATAATCACGGGCGCCCAATCCTGATAGATAATGGGTCGCATCCACTTTTTTTAATAAATCCACTAGTAATTCATTTTTTGCGCCAACTGGATCTAATTTGCTTGATAGAACCGATGGTATTTCTACTTCAAATATCTGCATTAATTTTTTAATTATAGATAAGTTAAGCTCGTAAAGGTATGTATACTCCTGTTCATAGATTTCATTAATGAAGGCCATGATCTCTTGATAATATCCAGCTTTATTGTAGCTAGCCTTTATCAACTCTAGATTGTTTTTTTTCCAATCAACGCTTTTAGATAGTTTAATGTCATTTACACTCGTATTTCTTTCAGCTTTCTCCACGCTAACAGTTAACCATTTCTCTCCATTGTTTGTCTTGATTTTGTCCCTATTGGTCCAGGCGCGACTACCTTTTACGAATTGAACATGATCCAGGACTATGTATAAATCAGCATGCAGAAATCTATGAAAAAAGCCCAGGTAAGGCATGAAATCGGGTTGATGTATGACGACTGTTTTTTGCACTAATTGACAGCTATATTTTCTATTTCCTGCACAACTAGCTTGCTGCCATCTGTATATATATTGTCGATACCTGTCTTACTCATGCTTTCTATATCAATATCTCTAATAAATACAGTCTCATCTATGTTTTCATGGTGCCCTGCGAAGATTGCACCACCTATAGAAGATAACTGTTTTGCAACTGGAATTTCGAACAATTCATTTGCGATTAATATACAGGGCAGGCCGGTTGCATTTGCTTCAAAGGGAGTAATCCCTCCGCCGGTAATTGCCAGGTCATAGTTGTAAAATTCTTTAATTAGTGATTCAACGCTATCTTTTACTTCATAGTTATTATCTACCAAGGCGAATAGTTCATCTCGGTGACTAAACGAAGGTCCCATAAGGATGGTGGCTGCGATTTTGTACTTTTTAAGAATGTGTACAACTTTTATGGTTACACCGTAAGTATCGCTACCACCAAGCGTAACAAGAATCTTATTTTTATTTAGTCGCACTCGCTTGTAACATTCAATGTCTTTATTAAGTATTAAATACCTGATCCCTTTCAACACTTTACGGCCATTGTAATTCGTATCATTAGTGTCTAATGCAACAATATTTAAATCGGCCAATTCAGCACCAGCTCCTCTATCATCGAATGTCACCAGTTTGATCCCTTTACTTTTAACTCGATTCGAATGAATACTTTCAGTGTTTAGCCTGTCATTAATCCAGATCTCAATATTGTCTCTTTGAATTATTTCAACTTCCCATCCCGATCTAGAATCATCTATATCAACAATTTCGTATGGCACATAATGTTTGTTTAGTACCTCGATAGAAGGGGAGTGATTATTTAAATAGAATTTATAATTATGCTTTCTTTCTTCAAGAAAGACCGCAAAATTCAACATCCTATATAAATGCCCCATGCCTTTTTCATGAGAGCTTTCTATGCAGAGTGCGAACAATATTTAATAAGCTCTATAGTAGTAATGTGAGTATTAAAGGCATTATTAAGAAGAATGTTACAAGCTTTTTCATAATCTTCTTGCGTATCTACAGTCAATCTTAACTCTGGTTTCTGCTTGTTTTCAGGTACATGAATCTGCTGTACTTTGTATTTATTGGGGTTTTCTATTATAAATTCATTTACATGTTCTTTGTGATGAGGCTCTCTTGCGAACATATATGAGGATTTTAATGCGTTGTAAGCAAATATTTCAGTTCCTAGACCGAGTGGCAGTTCACCAAATGAATGCGTGTAATCATTATTATTTTCTAGATGAACATCTATCAGGTTATCCATTTCCTCTACATCGATGAATGGATTGTCAGCAGTTACTCTTACTATGTGGTCGAAATTGTATTCATCTGCACACTTCATAAATCTCTTCAGTACATTAGTCTCGTCCCCCCTGAAGCAATTGCAATGATGCTTCTGGCAAAATTCTGATATCACGTCATCTTGCTCTAATTCTGAAGTAGCAACGACTACTGTTGGGCTATATCTAGATTTATTTAATCTGAATAAAATATTTAATAGCAACGGGAACTTGCCAACTTTCATTAACACTTTACCTGGCAGACGTTTTGATCCCATCCTTGCTTGAATAATGACGCCAATCGACACTAACTAATTATTTCCCAAGTTAGCACGTCGTCTTCTTCCATATCTTCCAACAATACTCTGCCCAATACCTGCTCATAGAATTTTGGCCCGATGCCAGATCCAGGTCTTTTAATTGCGATATCTGATAATGATATATATTGCCCTTTGGACATGTTTTTGTTGATGATCAGACTCTTCCGGTTATTAACTCTTGTAGTTTTTTCCGCAGGAGCTGGACATTTAACTCCTGTTCCTGACATTGTCTCATATGTTCTAATTGCATTTACCAGCCATTTCATCTCGCCAGGATCTGCAGAGAGCATGTGATCAGGTCCATCAGCTTGTTTGTCATAGGTAAAATGCTTCTCTATTACCATGGCGCCCAATGCTACTGCGCAAAGACATGCTACAGACGATAGAGTATGATCTGAATATCCAATGGCAAGATTAGGGAATGCTGCTTGTAATGTCTTAATCGCATTAAGATTTACATCGGGTGCGTGAGTGGGATAACTGGTTATAGCGTGTAAAAGTATCAGTTCTTGATTACCCTCACCTAGTATGGCGCTAACTGATTCTTCTACTTCACTGAGTGTACACATGCCGGTAGATAATAATATTGGTTTTCCTGTCCTGGCCACATATTTCAAAAATGGCAGATTTACGGCATCATCAGAGCCAACCTTATGTGCTCCTACATTTAATTTGTCGAGTAAATCTACATCAGACTCATGAGATGGCGTGGAAAACCAATCTAAAGATTTAGATTCTGCATATTGAAATACCTCTTTATGCAGACCCTCGTCAATTTCATATTTTTTAAATAAATCGTATTGTGATGTTACGCCAGTGTTTTCCATATCGAATATTGCTTTTTTGCTAGCAATAGTATCAGCGCGATAAGTCTGCAGTTTAACAGCATCAACTTCACACTCGGCAGCAGCATCAATAAGCTTTTTCGCTTGTTCAAAATTAGTGAAATTCCCGCCTATTTCGGCAATTATGTAACAGCGACCTTTGTTGTAATTACTAAACATTTTTTTTCTCCACAACGAAATAATGAAAAGCGTGACCGGTGTCCTCACCAAGTTTTTTATCCATGACTACTATTGGCTCAACAAAATGATGAAGCGTGCCCACCCATTCTTTTTTTAATTCGATAAATGTTTTTTCATCAAGCGAATCAGTCATTTTTTTTAGAACCGGGAATAGTGGCCTTAATCCTATATCCCACATTTTGACAACCAATTCAGATAAATGTGTGTTGTGCTCAGTCACACTCAAACCGCAATTCATGAACATGGTATTCCATTCGTCGTATGTGCGAGATTGCTTAATATTGTCTTTGAATCTTCCTCTATCAAGTTTCTCCAAAAAACCCCATTCTTTTTTGCCTTCTTGGACATATAGTAGGTGATAAAAACTTAAACTCCTCAAGAGTGAATCTGGTAACATCAAACAAGCCTTTCCATTAGGTCTTAGTATGCGAAATATTTCATTAAGTGCGGATTCAGGCTCATCAAGCCAATAGATTATGTTTGAAAAGACAGTATTAAATGTATCATTTTCGAAAGGTAATCTTTTATTCGCATCTCCATGTACCAAATCATGGTAGAAATTCAGTTCAGAAGCCTTATTCAGCAGGTTTTTTTTAAAATCAAATCCGACATCTATATTGTAACCGGGTTTTTTCAGGACTCCTGGCTTACTATTGCCAGAAAATGAATCAAATACATCGATATTATCAAAGAATTTTTCAAGGTTGCTAACCGAGTAAAATGCATCATATAAAACTTCAAAACAACCACCTGCACGTATGAATGAAAATGAGCCATCACCGCAGCCTAAATCCAAAGATGGAGATTTTAAATCGAATCCCTTCATCACTTGTATATCAATTTCTCGCCATAGAGCAGTTTCGGGCCTGAGCCAAAAATGATTTAGCAAGGTCTTTAATGTAGAAGAATCTGACAAAAAACTTTTATTTACCAATTAGCTGATTTCTATTTGTATAATTCCGGACAATAAATACTCTTCCATCGATAGAAGCTTCTTCGTCTTCTGTTTTTCTCGGCAGATAACACCTCCTACATATTTCTTTATTTAAGAAACCACCTTCTCTCAGATGAGTTTCTCTGATCTTTTGGAGTTTTTCTCCATGCCAGATCTCATGAACACTCTGTATTTTGATATCCCCGATTACTTCCCTGTTTTCTTCGTCATTAGAACACTGCATTACAAGTCCATCAGCACCTATCACAAGGCGCTGATAATGTTGAGGACAGGTGAATTCCTTTATATATTCAATATCTGATTCTTTGTCGTTGCTCAAATAATCGATTAATGGGTTAAAAGCAACTAGATCAGCATAGGGAGCAAATGTGTCATAATACTCCTTGGGGTTATCTTTTAGTGCAGGCCATATTCCTTGTACTTTTATTACTGGACGATGCAGATTGTTCTCTATTTTATATTGTTTTATATTTTTCAATTTCTCTAATAAATCCGCAAACCGAAGAGGTTTTCTAACACTTTCATATGTCTCTCCAACTCCATCTGCTGATATTGTGATCCAGTCTATGCCTGCGTCCGCAATTTTTTTGAAAAATGGTAAAGTTAGCTTTCCGCCATGCGTTAAGGTAGAAACCTCTTTTATGCCATTTTCTTTTGCGTATGCTATGCACTCTGCAAAGTTTTTATTTAACGTCGCTTCTCCTCTAAGGCTCAGCCTAATAGCCGGGACTTTTCCTCCTATCTCATCCACTATTTTCTTGAATAATTCATAGTCCATCCTTGTTGTATTAACCAATGTCTTAAACTCATCGGTAATCGTATAACACATTTTGCATTTAAGATTACAGATAGACGCTAACTCAATATCTACTAACAATGGGTATTCCGAGACATGTAATTTTTTTGGATATTGCTCCCAATTTTTTCTGTACTCTTTGTATTCTTCTTCCCAACCTTCGCCACGATATTTTTCAAATAGTGATTCTCTTTCTGGCGTATCCATAGAGTAATTACCCTTGTTTATAGGCACGTATCTGTCAGACATTTATAACTCCTTCTGTTTCTAGCATTTTTTTCACCCCATCCCTAAAAGATAATTTGGGCGTCCAGTTTAACAACTCACTTGCAGATTTAATGTTGGCAATTACATCGTCTATTTCATTAGGGCGTTCTTCATTAGTAGAAACTACTTTTTTACTTGTTTTAGCCACTTCCTGAATGATATTAATGATATCTTTAACAGAATATGACACGCCAGATCCGATGTTCATTACATGCATTTTGGCATGTAATTTATTAGCTTCCAGTAAAGCATCAATGAGATCATCTATGTATATGTAATCTCGACATGGCTTTAGATCTTTAACATAGATTTTATCTTCATATTTTACTTGCCTGATAACAAACGGAATAAGAAATTTCTCATCCTGGCCAGGGCCAAATATGTTAAACGGTCTAATAATTGTTACTGATATATCATGATAAGTTGAGTAAAACTTACATAATTGTTCAGCAAAACATTTAGATAGAGCATAAGGATTGTTTGGTTGTAATGAATGAGATTCATCAATTGGCAAATGCTCTGGCTTACCATATAAATATGCGCTCATGTATATAAGCTTTGAATTATGTTTTTTACAGTATTCAAGTACCTTTTGCGTGCCGATTACATTTGTAGACAAGAATTGTTGTGTATCTGTCCAACTGTCAGGAACATATGTTCTTGCTGCAAGATGATAAACGCAGTCAGCGCCAGGGAGATCCTGCCAAGTATTTTCATTTTCTATACTCTTTATAGATGATGGAATCTGTATGATCTGGAAATTTTCAAGTTTAAGCTTGTGAACTAAATGCTTTCCAATAAATCCACTAGAACCAGTAACTAGAATGGTTTTCACTAGATATAAAGCTCTTGGTTCTTGCTGAATGAATCTACAGAAACTGCGTAGTCTGAAGGCCTGCCTATATCCAGCCAATTACCATCATGCATTTTGATACATGCTGGTTTGTTATCTTGGATTAAGTCCCGCATCAAATCATCGAAACCATAAGCTTTATCTCGAGGAATATAGTCTGTTACTTTCTTATTAAGCATATATATGCCCATACTAACAAGGTAGGCTAGCATTGGCTTTTCTCTAAAGCCTGTTAGTTGATGATTTTCATCTACTTCCAGAACACCATAATCTACTGTTTCATCACGTTTAAATGATGAAATAGTAAAAGTATTATTATTTTTGATATGAAAACTGGCAAATTCTTTAAAATTAAGATCAGTTAATATATCGCCGTTCATCACAAGAAAGTTTTCTGGTAAATCATTGATTAATTTTAGTGGTCCCATCGTGCTAAGAGGAACATCTTCAAGTGAGTAATCAATATTTACGTTCCATTTACTACCGTTACCAAAAAAAGCTCGAATCAGTTCAGCCTGATGATTTACAGCCAATGTTATATGCTTAAAACCATATTTTTGCAGTTGCCTTATAATTATTTCCAGTATTGGATATTCTCCCACTGGAACTAATGGTTTAGGGATTGTAACAGTATAAGGATGTAATCTTGTTCCTAGTCCACCAGCAAGGATCACCGCGCGATCGCACATATTTAGCTGAGAATTCATATCGTATAGTGATTAGTTTTATATTTTTTTAGGTTACTATCATTAGAAAACCAATCTACTGTCTTTTTGAGACCCATTCTTAGTCCATCAATTCCTACATACTCAGGCGTCCATCCAAATATATTCTTTATCTTTTTATTGTCTGCCCATAGTCTTTCAACTTCAGAAGCCCCAGGTCTTTGCCTCTTCTCTTCGGTAATAATCGATATATCTCTTTCCATAATGTCAGCTATCAAATTTACAGTGTCACCAATAGATATTTCATAATTACTACCGATATTAACTACTTCTCCGTGACCATGATCTGCTTTCAATATGGTTATAAATCCATTCACGGTATCCTGAATATAGTTGAAATCTCTTGTTGGTGAGATTGAACCAAGATTAATGCTTTGATTATTTGCGAATAATTGAGTAATGATAGTTGGAATAACTGCTCTTGTTGATTGCCTGGGACCATATGTGTTAAATGGTCTTGCAATAACTACTGGTAATTGGAATGAAGAATAAAATGAATAGGCTAATTGATCTGCCGATATTTTTGTTGCTGAGTATGGTGATTGCCCTTGCAAAGGATGATTTTCATCAATCGGAACATATTGTGCCGTTCCATAAACTTCACTAGTTGAGGTATGAATTATTCGATTAATTCCGCATTCTCTTGCAGCTTGCAAGAGATTCAGTGTGCCTTTTATATTGGTATCAACATAAGAATCAGGCGCTATATAAGAATATGGAATCGCTATTAAAGCTGCCAAATGCAAAACAGCCTCACATTCTTGGACCGCTTTTTTGACTGCATATGGATCTCGTATGTCACCAGCAATTACTTCTATTTGATTAATAATGTCCAGTGGCAAGTCATCAAGCCAACCCCATGAGTCAAAAGAGTTATAAAGAACAAATGCGCGTACATCATAACCCTCTTGCACTAGCCTTTCTGCGAGATGTGAACCAATAAACCCATCAGCACCTGTTAAAAGTATTTTTTTAGAACTATACATATTTATTCAAAGCAGCTCTAATAAGCATTTAATGGCTGCCCTGTTTCCTCTCTGTAATAATTACGCTATTTCGAAGCTCAAACACTTTATCGCGCCCTATTTATTTCTGTTGGATGTTTATTCATAACTTAATAATAGTTTTATTTACCGCCAACTCCATTACAGCCTTTATAAATTTTTTTCTTTATACTCGTCTGATGTATAATCACAGGCAATCATTACTGCGCCATCGCTCGAAACCGTTCATTATTATTCACTAGTTCCTCGTAAGTCCCCTGGGCTTCCAATTTGCCGTGATTCAGCATGTAAATATGGTCACACTCACGCACGGTACTAAGCCGATGCGCAATCATGATGATGGTCTTTTTATGACCTAATTTGTGCACCGCATCCATCACTGCCTTCTCTGTAAGATTGTCCAAGGCGCTGGTAGCCTCGTCAAACACCAGTACTTCCGGGTCGTGGTAGAGGGCGCGGGCAATACCTATACGCTGGCGCTGACCACCAGACAGGCGCACGCCACGCTCACCCACTAGTGTGTCATAGCCATGGGGCATCTCTTTGATGATGAAATCGTGGAGTTCAGCTACCTGCGCAGCCCGCTTTACGGAAATTTGATCGATCTGTTTCGGTGGCACACCGAAGGCGATATTAGCCGCCACCGTGTCGTCGGTGAGAAAGATACTCTGTGGCACGTAGCCGATATTGCGCTGCCAAGTGCATATGTCCTCACCACTAACCGGCTGCCCGTCGATCTTCAGATAACCTTGTTGTGGTTCTAGCAATCCAAGGATGACATCGACTGTGGTTGTCTTGCCGGCTCCGGTGCTGCCCACGAGGCCTACTGTGTTTCGCGCTGCGATGGTAAGGTTGAGCTTGTTAAGCGCGGAAAATTCTGCCTGCGGGTAAGTGTATACGATACCATCCAGTACGATACTTTCCTTAAGTGGCAGAACCTCATCGATATCGGCACGCACTCTTTCTGTAGCGGTGCTGCCGGTCTGCTCGGTTTCCACCAGATCACGGTGCAGCGTCTCCAAGGCTGGCTGGCCGAAGCGTAGTTTGGCAAGAGCACCGTAAATCCGTTGCAGGGCCGGCATCAGTCGCATGCCGGCAATGGCATAAAGTGTCATAAGGGGAAGCACATTAGCAAGATCGCCCCCTTCCGCTGCCAGCAAGACCAAAAGTAGCACTATCATACAACCGAAGATTAGTCCTTGTAGAGCAAACTTGGGCAACTCATTGATTATCTGACTAATGGCTGAAACGCGCGCGTAGCGGCTAGCAGGGCCGCCAAACTCACGGATGTAACCATTTTCCAGACCAAGAACCTTGACGTCCTTGATGCCGCCCAGTGCCTCCTGGGTGATTTGAAAGCGTTCCTTGTTAGCTTTCACCCGCGCGGTACCAAGCCGATTAATGTAGCGACGTAACACAACATAGATGAGGCCATATGTTCCACCAAGGACAAGCACGGCGACAACGGCTACCACTGGGTCGACCGCTACCACCAGCGTCAAAAGGAAGATGGCAACAATGCTGTAGGACAAAAGGTTCATAGCTGGCATCAGGACACCGCCGATAACCTGACCTACCTCGGAGAGAACTGACTTGCCAAGGTCGGCACTGTGTCGGTTCAGAAAAAAACTATAAGGCCGTCCGAGATAGCCACGTAACAGGCGACTGCTTAGGGTATAGTTACGCATGTGGACAAAGCGCGCCATTGCCCAGTGAGTCAGCGCCTTGAAGGCTAGACTACCGACGACTAATACAAATGCTGTGGCACCAAGGAAGATCAGGAAAGCGTTTGTACTGTTGAAGCCGAGGGCGATGTAGACGGCCCTGAGGTAGTCGTTGTTCTCCACTAACTCAGGATTGGCGACCACGGAGATGAACGGCATCACCGAGGCCACACCGATTGTCTCGAGCAGTCCCATTACTAGCATCATGCCGAACAGCAGCAATGCTTTACGGCGTTCGCGTGCATCCAGCAGATCCAGGATTTTGCGGTAGATATTAAGCACTGAATGTAGCTACTTGATTCAAGTTAAGATGGATATTTTGCACTTTGACGTTACGAGCCTTCCGTTAAGAATCGATGACATTGTTAGATAGTAAATTATTGTTTTGCCACGCTACCGCTATGCAGCAGGATCAAAATCATACCGCAGAGTTAAATTTCGGTTTGTAACTGCCTAATGAATCAGGATCCAGTTAAGCTCATATCCAGTATGTTCGGTATAAATAACCTGTCATCCGCTACTTCTTTATGAAGTAACTGGAATATTTCCTCGATATCATTCAGGGCAGTCAGGATGCATGCATCAAACCCATCAACCTGTTCAAGAGAATGCCAAACTGGTAACTCAATAAATGAATATGTATTGACATTGGGATCAAAAAAGCCTGTTACTTCAATTTTTGTTTCAATCGCTTTTAAACGCGCAATTTCGGCAAGCTCGGAAATACCGCATAACATGACCCGGTTATATTTTTGTTCGCGGCATTCAATAAAGATTGAATTAATAGAATTACTTGCCTTCCTGTAAAAACCAAAAGATGCTGATAGGTACTGCGCAGTCAGCCGGCTTTTCTCGGCAAACCCCTTTGGAGTCAGGTAATAAAAATAGCGGTTGGCTGGAGCTTGCTGAATCTTGATGTAGCCTTTCCTTGCGCAGCGCTTGAGATATGAATTGGTGAGGCCGAGAGCGACACCGAGGCGCTCGGATAAATGCCTTTGAGTTACATTTTCTCGCTCATCAATCGCCTGCAGGATTTCGAGGGTAACTGAGTCTTCTCGATTAGGCTCGTTCATAATATGAACAGTATATATTAAGTTGTTCAGATAATGAACAGTAGAAAATTGAATGAGTTACAGAAATTGCTTACTAGATGAGATTATTGCTGATTTTGAGAGAGAAAAACCAACAAACGGCTGTGGATAACTCTATTTTATATAATTTATTCAATAATTTACAAGAATCTAGGTCCTGCCCACGCAGACATAATCAAAACCCAGGTCTTTCATCATCTCAGGTTCGTATACATTACGCAGATCTGCAAATGCATTGCCTTTCATTCTTTTTTTGAGTTCTTTCATATCCAGGTTGCGGTACTCATTCCACTCCGTCATCAGCACGACTGCGTCAGCATCATTCAGCGTTTCATAGATATCTTCGAAATAGTTGATGCTATCTGGTAAAAGGCCTTTCGCCTCTTCTATTCCTTGTGGGTCATGCGCATTGACCTTACATCCGTTTTCAATCAGCTTGGGCAATATAGCCAACGATGGAGAGTCGCGCATGTCATCGGTTTCGGGTTTAAAAGTTAGCCCCAAAACCGCAATGGTTTTGCCACTTTCATTGCCATCAAGTGCACTACGAATCTTTTTTATCATGCGAGCCTTTTGCGCACCGTTGACTTCTATCACGGTCTCTACGATACGGCTAGATACACCGTTCTCCTGGGCGATACGTACCAGTGCCTGCGTGTCTTTTGGAAAACAGGAACCACCGTATCCCGGTCCTGGATGTAAAAACTTCTTACCAATACGACCATCAAGCCCCATTCCTTTTGATACAGCGTGCACATCGGCGCCCACCTCTTCACAAAGAATGGAGATTTCGTTAATAAAACTGATCTTCGTTGCCAGGAATGCATTCGAGGCATATTTGATCAACTCTGCACTTTCGAGTCCCGTCTTTAATATCGGTGCCTCGATCAGATTCAGCGGTCGATAAAGTGCCCTTAACAGGTTTTCAGCCCTATCTGATTCCACGCCTATCACCACGCGGTCCGGTCTCATAAAGTCAGAGATAGCTGCACCTTCCCGCAAAAATTCCGGGTTTGAAGCCACATCAAAGTCGGCATTGGGATTCGCCTCCTTGATAATGCGGTGGACGTTACGGGCCGTACCCACAGGCACCGTCGACTTATCAACAATCACTGTGTAGCCATCAAGGTAGCCAGCTATCTCGTCTGCAGCGGCAAATACATAGCTGAGGTCGGCATGGCCATCGCCCCGCCGGGTCGGCGTACCTACAGCGATAAATACAAGATCAGAATCTTTAATGTGCTCTTCATAGGACATGCTAAAGGTGAGCCGCCCGGCCTTGACGTTATCGGCAACCAGTTGATCCAGTCCTGGTTCGTAGATGGGTATCTTGCCATTCTTTAATTCATTGATTTTGGAATCATCTTTGTCAATACAAACAACGTTGGCACCAAATTCAGCAAAGCATGTCCCTGATACCAAACCAACATAACCAGAACCGATCATCGATACTTTCATTCTTCTTACTCTCTAATTAAAGTCTAAGCAATTGGATATTGTCAGGTAGTGTCTCTCGGTCTAGCACCGACTTCACATCAAAAACGACGCCTTTGTTATTCTTTAATAACTTCCTGATTCCATGCCATCCTGCATGAACATAAGTATCATGCGGCACGGCTAATATGATGGCATCGGCGGGCTCTAGTTCATCAAGTGTATAAGTTTGAATACCGAGCTCTTTACGTGCCTCTTGCTTGTCTGCAAGTGCATCGCTTACCTGCACACTAATGTCGTAAGTACGCAGTTCGCTGACAATATCAACGACTCTTGAATTACGAAGATCCGGCACGTCTTCCTTAAAAGTCAAACCAAGAATGGTGACCACTGATGATTTAATATTGATACCTTCTTTAATCATCGCCTTGATAAGCTTTTTAGCGACAAACCCTCCCATTTCATCATTAATACTTCTACCGGTCAGGATTACCTGTGGTATATATCCAAGCGTTGAAGACTTGTGAGTCAAATAATATGGATCGACACCAATACAGTGGCCTCCGACGAGACCCGGTTTGAAAGGCAGGAAATTCCACTTTGTTCCTGCCGCCTCAAGAACTTCCGTCGTATCAATACCAACGCGGTCAAAGATAAGAGCTAATTCATTCATTAAGGCAATATTCAAATCACGTTGTGTGTTTTCGATCACCTTGGCTGCTTCTGCTACCTTTATCGAGGAGGCCTTATGAACCCCAGCTTCTATGACCGAGCTATACACATTTGCAATGATTTCCAAGATATCTTCTGATTGCGCGCCCACTACCTTGGTAATGGTAGTAAAAGTATGCTTTTTATCTCCCGGGTTGATTCTTTCGGGTGAATATCCCACAAAGAAATCTTTTCCTGCCTTTAATCCAGACACTTCTTCTAATACCGGGATACAGTCTTCTTCAGTGGCGCCCGGGTAAACAGTGGATTCATACACAACGATATCACCGGTTTTGATGTTTGCCCCAACAGTTCTTGAGGCGGCAATGACAGGATTCAGGTCAGGGCTTTTTGCATTATTTATGGGAGTAGGAACAGCAACAATATGAAAATCGGCTTTTTGAATGATCTGAGGATTCGCAGAGAATTCGATGTTGGCTGCTGCTAACTCATGTTGTTCAACTTCATTAGTAGAATCGCTACCTGCTATAAGTTCTTTTATACGCTGTACATTCTTATCGTACGCATAAACCTTATTCTGTTTTCCATATGCTACAGCAACTGGTAGACCAACATAGCCAAGTCCAATTACGGAAATTATACGGTTATGCGTCACACTCTAATCCTTATAATAATCGCTATACCAATCTACAAAACGCGACAAACCAGTTGCGACATCAGTTTTTGGCGAATAATTAAGCTCTTTCATGGATAGTTCAATATCAGCATAGGTTTTTTCCACATCCCCTTTTTGCATAGGCAACATGTTCAGTTTTGCTTTTTTACCAATAACATTTTCGAGTGTATGAATAAATTTCATTAACTCAACTGGCTTGTTATTACCCAGGTTGTAAACTTTACAACTATTATTTTCGTCGATATATCTGTCTACTGAGCTAACAACGCCATCTACAATATCATCAATATAGGTAAAGTCACGTGCATGCTCACCATTATTAAAAACATCGATACTATCTCCATTGATGATGCTTTTCGTGAACTTGAAATAAGCCATATCAGGTCTGCCCCATGGCCCGTAAACGGTAAAAAAACGTAATCCTGTCATGGCAATGTTATACAAATGGTTATAAGCATAAGCCATCAGCTCATTCGAAGCCTTGGTAGCACCATATAGTGAAACAGGTTGCACAACCTTATCTTGAATAGAAAAAGGTATTTTCTCATTGGCACCATAAACGGAACTCGAAGAAGCATAAACAAGGTGTCTTATACTATTGTGTCTTGCGACTTCCAAAATGTTCAAAAATCCAACGATATTCGAATTGATGTATGCGTCGGGATTTTCAATTGAATAACGGACACCGGCTTGGGCTGCTAGATGAATAATAGCGTCAAATTGATGGACATCCGCCAGCGATTCAAGAGCCGTTTTATCTGCAATATCGATTTTCCGAAATTCAAAATTGCCATGGTTTTCGAGTTGTTTAAGTCGATCGTGTTTCAGGGAAACCGCATAGTAGTCATTTAAATTATCAACACCGACAATCTGATCTCCCCTTTCCAGTAAGAAACTGGTGGTATGAAACCCAATAAATCCTGCGGCACCTGTAACCAAATACTTCATTAAATTTTATTTGTGATTTTTTGCGAAATTATACCATCGTTCCGTCTTTTCAGATTTTAAGATTATGTGAATGGTAGATAAAAAAACCGCCTGTTGGCGGTGATTTATAATGGCGTCCCCTAGGGGATTACTCCGGACATCCTGTCCTCCGCCCTTCGGGCCGGCCTTCGGCCGTTCAATTTTGTTCCCGACAAAATTGTCGAACCGGGGTTCTCATATCTCTAGATGCTAATTATTAAAAAAGCTGCATAAAGCAGCTTTTTGAAATAATGGCGTCCCCTAGGGGATTCGAACCCCTGTTGCCGCCGTGAAAGGGCGGTGTCCTAGGCCTCTAGACGAAGGGGACAGGTTAGTGAATTGTGATTGGTGACTAGTCACTTGCAAAGTACTAATCACCAGCCACTGAAATCCTGTCACTGACTTTTGGTGGAGCTAGGCGGGATCGAACCGCCGACCTCTTGCATGCCATGCAAGCGCTCTCCCAGCTGAGCTATAGCCCCGATATAACCTTGAATTTCTCTATCAATTCCTGGGTAATTAGCTTTATTAATTCGCTGGGTAGCGCTTGACGCTCTCCCAACTGCACCCAAAGGGCATTGAAAACGATAGCCCAGAAATCTGGCTAAAATCGAGAAGCGGCAGACTGTACGTGACACCCCTAATCGTGTCAAGAAGCAGCGCGCATTTGAATGAATTCCAATGCTTTTTTCATTCTTTTCAGGGTCTTGTCCTTGCCCATCAGGCGTACGGTGTCATCGATGTTCGGTGATACACCGGTACCGGTCACGGCCACGCGCAATGGCTGCCCCAGCTTGCCCATATTCAGCTCAAATTCACTGGCAACGGCCTCTACCGTCTGTTTGATGGGTTCACTCTGCCAGTCGGTCAATGCTTCAAGCTCGGTATAGAGTTTTTGCATGGGCTCCAGGATCACCGGGCGCAAGTGTTTCTTTGCTGCCTTGGCATCAAATTCATCAAGGTCCTGGAAGAAACACGCGGACTGCTCTGCCATTTGCTTGACTGTCTCCGTGCGCTGTTTTTGTACATCGATCAGTGCAACGATATCCGGGCCGTGTTCAGTATTCACATTCATGCCTTCCAGCTGTGCCCGCAGCGGTACCACGAGTGCTTCTGACTCGGCATGTTTGAGGTAATGCTGGTTTAGCCACACGAGTTTTTCCGGGTTAATACTGGCGGCCGATTTATTCACGTCTTTAATGTCGAATAGTTCAATCATCTGTTCGCGCGAAAAGATTTCCTCATCGGCATATGACCAGCCCAGTCTCACCAGGTAATTCAGTAACGCGTCCGGCAGGTAACCGTCATCACGGTATTGCAACACGCTCGCTGCCCCGTCACGCTTGGACAGTTTCCTGCCGTCCGGTCCAAGGATCATCGGGATATGGGCGTAGCGCGGCACATTAGCCCCAAGTGCCTTGAAGATATTAATCTGGCGGGGCGTGTTATTCAGATGATCATCACCACGAATGACATGCGTCATACCCATATCCATGTCATCAACCACGACAGTCAGGTTGTAGGTCGGGTTACCGTCCGAGCGCGCAATAATCAGGTCATCCAGTTCACTATTTTGAAATACCACCCTGCCCTGTATCTCATCCTCGACGATCACATCGCCAGCCACCGGGTTTTTGAACCGTATTACCGTATTCTCGTCTGTCACTGACAGTGAACGACAATGACCGTCATAACGCGGCTTCTGGCCGCTGGCCATGGCACGTTCGCGTAATTCATCCAGGCGTTCACGTGTACAGTTACAGTGATAGGCATGGCCGTTTTGCAATAGGGTATTGATAATCTCGCGGTAACGATCAAAACGTTGTGTCTGGTAAACAATGTCGCCATCGTGATCAAGCTTCAGCCAGGCCATCCCATCAAGGATGATCTGAATAGCCTCGTCGGTAGAACGCTCGCGGTCGGTATCTTCAATACGCAAATAAAATTCACCACCGTGATGCCTGGCATACAGCCATGAAAAAAGGGCGGTCCTGACGCCACCAATGTGGAGTGAGCCGGTTGGGCTTGGGGCAAAACGGGTTTTTACAGTCATACTTTATTAATACAGCCTGGTTAGCTCGCCACGGAAACGGGCTAGATAGATTCGATCTCGTGCTGGTCCAGTTTCACGTTGACAAAGTTCTCGGCAATCTTCAGCAATACCAGCACCCGGTTCTTTGCCTGTCGGTCTGAAAAAACGGCTTCGTAGCCTTCGAATGGCCCGGTTGTTATGCGCACTGCCTGTCCTTTTTCAAATTGTTTGTCGGGTAATGTCACCACGCCGTCGGCATCTTCTCTTACACGAATCTCTTCAATCAATTCGTTCGGTACACGCGCCGCCTCCATACCAAAGCGCACCATGTTGGCGACACCAATGGTTGAGCGAATTGGGCCCCAGTTGTCTGTCTGATCATCCAGCTGGATAAACAGGTAGCGCGGAAACATCGGCAACACGGTTTTGATGGAACGGCCTTGTTTACGCTTCAGGCCCATCACCTTTGGCAGGTAGGTCGTGTAGCTCTGCTGCTCCAGGTTGAGCAAAGCCACCTGTTCCTGCTTGGGTTTTGTGTAGATGAGATACCAGGCTTGCATGTTGGGCGCTCTTATATGCCTGCGTTATAATGCAGTATTTTTATATATAATTCAATAAGTTATTTTTCTACATACCCCGTTTTGGGTAGATTTTCACGCTTAAAAATACTCCATTCGGGTAATTCCATTTATATTGCTAAATGATAATTTATAAGGGTAAGGTTTATCACTTTACAAATCTCAAGATCCCTTTGCTTTTAGCAAGCCCCGTCTAACCACGGGGTTTTTTATTTATACGCTTCGTCTTTCAATCTGCAGCGACGTTGGCTGCACTCTCTCACCCCAGTCACTTAGTTCACTAAGCTCAGGGGACTATGAGGCCATCCCTGACTCTCACCATAGGCCAGCCAAAGGCTGTTCAAATTCGTTCCAGACGAATTTGTCGCTCGATTGCCGCCTGGCTGAAAAATGAAAGACTGTGCGTATATCCGTCTTTTATTTGAATAGCCACGGTGCAACTTCAGCGCGCTTCTTCTCATAGGCACGAATCTCATCGGCCATCTGTAGTGTCAGGCCAATATCATCCAGTCCTTTTAACAATCTTTCCTTCAGGTTTGGTTCAATATCAAACGAGTACGTATCACCACCCGTTACCGAAACAACCTGATTCTCAAGATCAATCGAGGCCTGCTGCCCAGAATTGGCTTTAATAGCGAGAAAGATTGCATCCACCTCTCCGTCTTTCAGTTTAATTGGCAATAAACCATTCTTGAACGAGTTACTGTAAAAAATATCTGCATAACTCGGTGCAATCACGGCCCTGAAACCAAAATCTTCCAGCGCCCATACCGCGTGCTCTCGCGATGAACCACAACCAAAGTTCTCTCGCACTAACAGAATTTGCGCCTCATCATAGGGAGACTGGTTCAACACAAAGTCCGGGTTGACCTTGCGATCTGCATCCGGGTTCAGCAAATCAGCCTCGTCCTCGTAACGCCAGTCATCAAACAGGTTGGGGCCAAAACCGGTACGCTTGATCGATTTCAAAAACTGTTTCGGGATGATGGCATCGGTATCAATGTTTGGTCTATCCAGTGGTGCGATGATGCCGGTGAATGTCTTAAAAGCTTCCATCATTCACCTCACCAATCCCTCACATCAACAAAGTGACCGGCAATCGCTGCTGCTGCGGCCATACCGGGGCTCACCAGGTGTGTCCGTCCGCCCTGCCCCTGCCGACCTTCAAAATTTCGATTCGATGTCGAGGCGCAACGTTCGCCCTTACTGAGACGGTCCGGGTTCATACCGAGACACATGGAACAACCAGGGTCACGCCATTCAAAACCGGCATCAAGGAATGCCTGCGCCAGGCCTTCTTCCTCGGCCTGTTTTTTCACCAGCCCGGATCCTGGCACCACCATGGCCAGTTTGACGTTGTCGGCAACCTTCTTGTCGCGCACGATATCCGCGGCAATACGCAGGTCTTCAATGCGCGAGTTGGTACACGATCCAATGAATACCTTATCGATACTGATATCCGAGATGGCAACGCCAGCCTTTAAATCCATGTAGGACAATGCCTTTTCCATGCCCTCGCGTTTAACATTGTCGGTTTCCTTGCCAGGATCGGGAACGTTTTTTGTTACCGATGTGACCATTTCCGGCGATGTGCCCCAGGTAACCTGTGGTTCAATGCTGGCCGCATCCATTTCAATCACCTTGTCGAACTGCGCATCGGGATCGCTCTTCAAATCAGACCATAAGGCCACGGCCTGGTCCCACTCATTTCCTTGCGGGGCAAACGGACGACCCTTTACGTAATCAATCGTTTTTTTGTCGACAGCAATTAAACCCACACGCGCCCCCGCCTCGATACTCATATTGCAGACAGTCATGCGCCCTTCCATCGACAAGTCTTCAATGGCTTCCCCCGCAAACTCAATGGTATAGCCGGTACCGCCGGCTGTCCCTATCTCGCCGATAATGGCCAATACAATATCTTTCGCCGTTATCCCTTTTCCAACATGGCCGTTAACCCTGACCAGCATGTTCTTTGCTTTCTTTAATACCAGGCACTGCGTTGCCAGCGCATGTTCCACCTCGGACGTACCGATACCAAATGCAAACGCGCCCAGGGCGCCATTGGTTGAGGTATGCGAATCGCCACAGACAATGGTCATGCCTGGCAATGATGCGCCTTGTTCCGGCCCGATAACATGCACGATACCCTGGCGCGGGTCGAACATTTCAAATTTGGTAATACCGGTCTCGGCACAGTTCTTATCCAGTGTTTCCAACTGTAGTTTGGAAATCGGATCCTCGATTACCTCGCGGTTGACGGTCGGTACATTATGATCGGGTACGGCAAGGTTAGTGTTCAGGCGCCACGGTTTCCTGCCTGCCAGTTTCAGGCCTTCGAAGGCCTGCGGCGACGTCACCTCGTGGATTAGCTGTCGATCAATATAGATCAGCGCCGAACCATCGCCATAGTCATGCACGACGTGGTCGTCCCAAAGCTTGTCATAGAGTGTTCTTGCTACCATTACATCATTCCTGTCAGGGCTTACTGATTGCTACCAGTGTTCTGCCCCTGGTTTTTCCTGCCAGCATGTCTTCAAACACGCCTGATAATTCTTCCAGTGTCACAACCTGAGACACGATTTTTTCCATGTGTGCGGGTTTCAGGTCGGTTGCCAGTCGCTGCCATAACGGAGCGCGCCAGGCCGTCGGCGTACCGGATGACGTAATGCCCAGTAAACTCACACCGCGCAGTATAAAAGGCATCACGGTTGTATTCAGATGTGAACCACCAGCCAGACCAACCGATGCAATACAGGACCAGGGTTTCATGGTCCGCGTTAACCACGCCAGCATATCACCGCCTACATTATCAATCGCGCCACCCCATTGACCTTTTTCAAGCGGCGGACCGTCAAGCTTAATCTCGTTTCTATCCAGTACCTTGCTGGCGCCCAGTGCCATGAGTTCAGCATGGCTTTCCTTCTTACCGCTGACCGCAATCACCTCATAACCCAGCTTACTTAATATATCGATGGCAATACTACCAACACCACCTGTCGCGCCGGTTACCACGATTGGACCGCCGGACGGTTCCATGCCATTTAATTCCATGCGCTGAATACACAGCGCCGCGGTAAAGCCAGCAGTACCAATCGCCATGACGTCATATGCGCTGAGCGAGGCAGGCATGGGCACCACCCATTCTGCCGGCACGCGCACATATTCTGCATAGCCACCATCATGCCCGGTACCCAGCTCGTAACCGGTGACCAATACATTATCGCCTTCCTTGTAACAAGGATCCGATGATGAGGCCACCTTGCCGGCGACATCAATCCCGGCGATACGTGGGAAATCACGAATAATCAAATTGTGGCCGGTCGCCGCCAGGGCATCCTTGTAATTCACCGAGGAGTATTCGGCCCTGATGACGACTTCGCCCTCGCTCAGCTCATCGAGGGTCAAGGTTTCCAGTCGTCCTTTGACCTCGTCATTCTGCTTGTGAACCCGGTATGCCTGAAATTCCGTCATTTGATTAAGCCTTTGTATTTACAATTTAAAATTCGCGTGAAACAATTCGTCGCCTTTGCTGACTAAGCTATATTCGTGACGCCTATAGTAAACAGGCGTCGCATTCTACGAAACTTGACACTGCAATACCAACAGCGAGTATAAAATGAAAAAAATTAGCCTAACCCTTGCCCTGCTTATTCTTGGCTTCTCATCTGTCGCCCGCGCGGATTTCAATGACGGCGTTGTAGCCTACACCATGCAGGATTTCAACAAGGCCTTCCCTATCTTCCAGTCACTGGCCGAAACCTCCGACCATGCCATGGCCCAATATTGGCTGGGCATGATGTATCTAAAAGGTCAGGGTGTTGAACAGGACTACGAAAATGCCGGGAAATGGTTCAGAAAATCTGCCGAGCACGGCGTGCCACAGGCACAGTACAAACTCGGCGAACTGTATTATCAGGGTAATGGTTTGCCGAAGGATTACGAGTCGGCCTACATCTGGTACAAGGTGGGCGCATCACACCAGCACGAACTTTCTGTCAACGCGATTGATAAGGCGAAAAACAAGTTATCAACAGAAGAATTATCAGAGGCCGATAAGGTGGTAAATGAATACGTAGTCAAGTTTGGTCCTCGAGAGGATATTGATCCTACCAAGCCGATTCAACTGAGCAACGAATAAGCCCTTTCACACATACGTTAGTTTGCGGCAGCCTTTTGTAACAAGGTCTGTAAGTTATCTAGCGACGCCAGATGCGCATAGATTAATTCCAGCTGGTCAGTCTTGGCCAGCTGCGATAACTTCTCCGGTTCAAGGGCCTTTAAACGTACCCTGGTTACGCATTCAAAGCCGCTAAGTCTTTTTTTCTCTCCTGAAGCGTAAGCAATATTTGCTTCAACCGGCTCCAGCAACTCAAGCTCTTTTAGCGTGTCGCAAAACTGCGTCGTGATTTGCACATGCTTCTGATAATCTTTAAGAAATTCAATCGTTTGTGAAAGAGAGTCCAGCATCTCCCCGTTCTCATCGAATAAAGGTTGTCCTTCTTTTGCCGTATTGAAACCGGCATAGCCCTCGTCTATACAAACGGTAAATTGTTCCTTGTCATCCATCGCCAGTATAAACGGGTAGCGTCTAACATAGGCCGGGACATAGTTGGCCATCCATTTGCCAGCCTTGTTAATAAAGGAGTTGTACTGCTGCTTCAGCCCCAGAACAACAACCGGAAAAACATTACCTGCAGTATCACGTGCAAACACAATGGGGTATTCATGGCAGGCCTTGATAAATTCAATGGCGGCAATATAAACACTGTTGGTGTTTTTCGTATGCAGGTAGTTCTCGATCGGTTCCAGGAATAATCCGCTGTGGTTCACCTTGTTTAAGGGCGCCACTTTTTTGTAAAACTGGGGTAATTGAGGACTTGGTTTGGTTTCTTTCTTCGCGGTCCTGGTTTTTTTTGTTGTCATTGTCTAGAGTTCGTTCCGTCAAGGGGTTTCTGTTGTCTCGCCAGGATCGTCAGGCAACGGCGGCAAGTCCCATTCAGTATCGTCATCGATTAATTCATCATCTTCGAACAGCTCCAGCTCATCCTCAATGTAGTCAAGTAACTCTGCATCACGCGCTGTTTCTACCGGGAAATCGGGTTCAGGCAGTGCCTCATCAAGAAAACCTTCATCGCTATCCAGTGCGCTCTTCAGTTCCCTGAGTTTTTCCAGCTGTGCGTTATAATCGTCCCGGGTGTCGACATAGGTAGCAAGAATAGCCTGGAATGAGTCCGGGTCTTCCACGTTTTCCTGTTTCAGGGTTAATGCATCGATTCTTGTTTCGAGCGCGTTAATCAGCGCTTCCATTTCTGCCTCGTCAACTTTCAGTGTGCACAGGTCAACGCCATCGCACTGCGCCAAAGACAACGCGATACCGCGCTGGATGGAGGTAAAAGTAGCGCTGTCAGTTTGCAACATCGTAATATCGGCCTGCTCAAGTTCGGCCTTGTTAAGTATCGCTGCGCTTAATAATGGCGATAGCAACATTGCAGTAATAGCTGTCAACGCCTTATGTGGTTTCAGCATCATCGTTAGTTAACCGTTATCCCGTTACCTGCAAGTGCTGTGTTGTTCAATCGTAATAAGTCAGGTCCATAGTGCAATACCATCGTGTCGCTATAGTCTCTTGCCTCGGCAGTGAATGTGCCCGGTGCATTGATACCTGCCTCGGTACCTTCAAGTAGCAAGCGAATCCTGTTTTCGATAAACGCGGCCTCGGCCCTCGCGGCTTCTATCAACTTATCCAGTTCTTCCAACGTCAGCTCGATACCAGTGGCCTCACTCAGGCGATTTCTTTCTTCCGGATCTTCTTTCAGGCCTTCCAGCCAGTCGATACGGCCCTTGATCGTTTCAAGCACACCGGCCAGTATCGTGATTTCATCTTGCTGGCTGTCGAGGAATGGGTCGTCCTCGATAAACTCATCTTCCAGCGCCTCTTCTGCCGCGGCCTCTGCCGAGAAAAATGCCTGCAATTCTGCCAGGTAAGTATTAAAGGATTGCAACTCCTTGTTGAAGGCTTCAATCAATTCATCCAGTTCAACACGCGCGACCGCGTTTTCATCCTCCTGCTGTCTTTGACGTAATTCCTCGATGCGCGCTTCCAGCGAGCTGATCAAGGTCTTCAGTTCATCCTCGGTGACGTTAGGCGCACATCCTTCCTGTTCCTCACACTGTGCCAGTGCCAGCGCAATACCGGTACCAATCGTACCGAACAGTTGCAATTCCTCTTCGAACAGACCCAGGTCAATAAACGCCAGTGTCTCAAGACCAATCAACGCCGACGCCGGGTTAATAGAGAACGTGGTAATAATGCCCACGTTAACGCCTGCGGCCGCCAACGCGCCATTGACGAAGGCCTCAAATTGAGGATCGGTAATAACGTCGCTGCTAACACTGGCGCCGTTAAACTCGATGTCATCACCAGCGCCGGTTGCCACGTCAACCTCACCCCCACCAAAATCCAGCGTGATGTTGTCTGAACCAACAATATTATCATTCGCGACAAACGCTCCAGAAGGTTCAGTACCAGCTGGTGCGGTTAACGTTACATCGCCAGCTGACGCATCAATGATCCCTGTTGAACCAGGTACCGCTGCCGGGCCTGCTGCAACAAGGCCAATCGTACCCGAGCCAATGGTGATGTCGTTGTTCAGTACCAGATCGCCACCCAAAAGAGTAACCGGGCCACCGCTAACAATCGGATCGGTGACTGTCAACAGGGTCGTATTAAAGCTGATGGCCGTGGCTTCATAAAATGGCGTTGTGCCGGGCGGCGTTAACGTACCACCTATGATCGTTTGACCAGTAAAACCGGTCAGGTCGGGCAACACAAGATCGCCTGCAGCAATATCAATCGTTGGCGAAATAGCCGGAAACGCAGCGGCAAGCACGGTCAATGCTCCGCCACCGGTGACACTACCATTCGTCAGGTTGGCTCCTGGTGTGTATATCCACGTATTATCCAGCGATGTCAGGTTAATCGTGCCGTTATAGGCACCGGTTGAAGTAAACGTATCGGTACCAGTACCAGCGCGAATGGTCGGCGCATTAGTAAATGTCACGGTCGTGGTGCCATCATTGGCTGTGCCGCCACTGGCTGCGTTCAATGTCCAGTCAGTCGTTCCCGCTGAGCCCACCAGCGTGCCACCACCGCCCATATCGACGTTTTCTATATTCAGGATGCCATTACCGGTACCTAACATGGTGACTGTCTGGCCTGCGCTAAAGTTGGCGGAGTCATTGCCACCGCCCTGTCCATCCAGTCGACCGGAAACACTGTGACCCATGTTAAAAGTATCATCAGCGGTTGCCGCTCCGGTCCAGTTTTCAAACGAGTCAAATGCTCGACCGTCCAGCGTGCCCGCGTTGTTTGCTGTTGAAGCCCAGGTATGCAACGTATCCTGCGCAAAAATAGTATCCGTACCGGCACCACCCGTCAGTGTACCGACTGCGCCAGCATCGTTATAAGTAATCAAATCGTTACCATTGGCGCCGGTCACCGTGCCGGTAACGGCATGGCTAAGCGTCATCGTGTCAACCGCTGTGCCACCCGTCCAGTTCTCAAATGACGCGAACGCCTGCCCATCCAGCGTTCCGGCGTCAGGCCCGGTTGAAACCCAGGTGTTGGCATCATTCTCACCAAAGATGGTGTCATTGTTATTGCCACCGGTAAGCGTACCGATTGTGCCAGCAGTGTATGTGACCAGGTCATCGCCATCGCCGCCTGTCACCGTGCCAGTAACGTCATGCCCCAGGGTCATCGTGTCGACCGCCGTACCACCGGTCCAGTTTTCTATCTCGCTAAAGGCCTGTCCGTCTAATGTACCGGCATCAGCACCGGTTGATACCCAGGCATTGGCATCGTTTTCACCAATAATGGTGTCATCATTATTACCGCCACGCAGTATTCCGATCGTACCTGCATTGTAGTTAAAGATGTCATCACCATCTGCGCCAGTCACTGTGCCAGTGACGTTATGATTCAACGTAAAGGTGTCAACAGCAGTACCACCCGTCCAGTTTTCTACCTGGGAGAATGCCTGGCCATCCAATGTGCCGGCATCAGTTCCGGTGGTCGTCCAGGCATTGGCATCATTTTCTCCAACTATCGTGTCAGTACCGGTGCCACCAAGTAATGTCGTGACGATACCCGCTACATAATTGATTTGATCATTATCGCCGGCACCGGTTAGCGTTCCGGTCACGTTAGCATTAACATTCAGGATGTCGGCGCCATCACCGCCAGACAGATCACCGGTAAAGGCGCCAAGTACATTAATCGTATCAGCCCCATTGCCACCGGTGACGTCTTCAAAATAAGAAAAATCCAGTGTGTAAGGACCACCGGCAGTGGTGTTATCCGTGTATTGATTTACGGTTGCACCATCACCGTTAATGTCCCAATCGGCTACGACAGCATTGATGCCAGAAATGGAATCAACCTGACCGATGCCGGAATCGCTGCCCTGCAAATCATTGATGCTGTTGAAGCCGCCAGTAATCGTTGCCTCGGTGCCGGTAAATCCATCTGTTGCTGAACCGGTCAATGCTACGGTTCTTGCCGTGGTATAGGCTTGCCAGTTCAGGACATCGGTGCCAACACCACCGGCAATGGAGCCGCCTACCGTTACGCCGTCGGTAAAATTGAAGCTGTCGTTACCCTCTGCACCATTGAAACTTCCGCTCCAGCTATTAGTTATATTAAAAATGTCGGCACCGGTGTCTGTTTCAACGCCGGCATTATTACCTGTATAGGCATCAGTGCCATCAATGTTATTAATATTGGTCAATGTGGTGGTATTAATTCCTACGGTAATATCGACTGATGTAGCGCCTGTAATATCAAACGTATCTGCACCGGTACTGCCCACCAACGTATTAGTGCCGGCACCACCATTAATACCAACCGATAATTGGCCACCATTCTGAAAGATAAACGTATCGTTATCGGAGCCACCGATAATATTAAAACCACTAAATCCGGTACCGCTTGCCGGTGTACTGTTGGCCAGGGAGTTGCCAAAAAAACCGGTATCCAGTGCCGTTACGTTCCACCAGGTAGCCGCATCAGGGCCGGTAATGGTGCCGAGGTTATTACCAGTCAATGAATTGATATTGTCGAAGGTGCCGCTGATTAACGATGTGCCGCCAGGAAAAGCAACATCACGGATGGTTCCTGTCTGCCCATTATCAGTTCCGGGAACGTTAACAACCAGCAACTGAGTCAAGCCGGAAGAACTGAAATCAATCGTGTCAATTTGCGTTGCCACAGCGCCACCCGCACCATCAAATGCACCACCGTTAATATTGCCAACTAAACGTGCAGTTCCAATCGGGTTTGCCAGATCGTCAAAAATGAAGCTATCTGTACCATCATTACCCAGGCCTGCCGGGTCGCCAAAAAGATCGCCTGTATAAGTCGTCTGAATATCGAAGGTATCATCGCCTGCTCCACCGGTGAGCGTCGTGAAGTCACTATTAAAATCGATATCCTGACCAGAAATCGTATCGAGATAATTCTCCGTGCCACCGTCAAGCGTCCATGTTGCCGTGGTGTTAAATCCAGTTAAGGAGTCACCTGCGCCTGTACCAATAACTGAATCAATATTGTCAAAATCGATAAGGCCAGTAACTGTGCCAGCCATACCATCATCGGTACCGGCAGATACCAGTACCACAGAAATCGGACCTGCTGATGCGGCAGCATCGGACTGATCAATGGTGTCAGCAACAACAGCATTGTCACCACTTATCGTTGCAAAACTGGAGAAACTGGCAAAATCAGGTGCGCCAGTATCTATCAAGCCGGCATTGGCGCCTGTAATGACCCAGGTATGACCCGAGGCATTGCCCCTCAAGACATCGTCAATCGTGGTTGTGCCACCGCTAAGAACTATGGTGTTTGTTACAGTGAGAATGCCATTACCCAGGTCCAACAAGGCATTCACGCTATTTACAGTAGCATCGTCTGTATCAATGTTTACTGTCAGATCGTCTGATGTCACATCATTAAGAGTAATCCCAGCTTCAGAATTTAACGTGACCGCATCAGGACTATTTATAGAAGTGAAAGTGACATCAGCCAGGCCAGTTTGATCAAATGTAATATCTTCTGTTGTACCGGCCGTTGTTAACGAGCTTACAGTAACTGCCGTGGCAAAGTCGTTATCTATGTCGACATTACCGGAAGTATCATTATCAACAGCAAGGGTATCGGTTGCGGTAACAGCTACAATGCCAGTGGCCGCATCGAGATCAATAGATGAACCAGACACGGTTCCAGTCGTACGGCTAATCGCGCCGGCATTATCCACATCACCGGTATCGGCATTGATAGTGACCGTATCGGCCAGGGCATTGACGTCACCACCCAAAGCAATACCGTCAGTCGCGTTTAGTATGATGTTGCCAGCGCCAGCGCCGCTCGATGCAATTCCTCCTGCACCAACATTAATAGAGCCGTTATCACTACCGGTATCGCCTGCAGTAAACGTAATTCCACCATCCTGGGTGGAAACAGCCACAGTACCAGTATCGATACTGCCATCGGTGGTTGTTAAAGCAATCGTGCCATTTGTGGCAGCGTTGAAGAAATTAGTGTCCAGCAGTACATCATCAGCCTCATTGATGACAATATTACCCGCCGGCGTACCAACATTATTAGTCACATTAAGTCGAGCAACCTCGGTTTCAATAGCTGCGACGCCTTGTTCCGCTGTAATGATCAGACCGCCGGTACTCGCAGTAACATCAGCACCGCCTGCACCATCTGCATCTGTTATAGCACCGTTATCGGAATTAAGATTGACTGCGCCAGCCGTTGCATTAGTGGTTGTCACAAGTCCCAGATCAATATTGCCATCGGCATCGATATCAATCAGCGCATTACCCGCATTGACTATCGTGCCGTCTGCCATATCGACAACACCACCGAGTGCGCCTGTGGAGGTATCGGCCGTTAATGTGACTCCGCCTGTTGTACTCGTGATATCACCATCTACTCCCATGATGATGTCGTTTCTTGAAGAAACCGTGACTGAATTGCCTGAAGTAATTAAACCGTTAATCACCATATCGGTGGTATCTGCTGTCGCGGCATTATGGTTAAGGGCAACAGTGCCTACAGCATTGACCAGTGCCGTACCACCATTTGACTGAATGTCGATACCAGCATCTGCCGTCGCAGCAGCGATAATATCTGAACCGTTAAGCACAACATTCTGACCGGAGTCGACCAGCCCACCTGTTTGTATCCAGATGCCGCCAGCGCCATCAGCCGGGCCTGTATCAGCTGTAAGCGTAATGTCATTGGCGCCTGTGGTTTGAACCGTACCGGTACCGGTTATGATAATATCGTCAGTAGCAGTAAGGCTGATCGGACTGTCATCACTTATCAATGCACTGATAGTTAATGTGCCGGTAGTACCACCGTTCAGGATAATGTCATCAGCAGCTGCATCCAAAGCAGCATTGACAGTAACGTTATTGCTAATTTGAATTGTACCTGTTGTACCCGCTGCTGAAGTGGTCAATGTTCCATTGACCAGGATGGCGTCAGTAGTAACGTTAATATCACCGGCATTGGCATCGACAGCATTAGAAAATGTCGTTGTGCCCGTGCCGGCTATTTGGGTAAAACTTGCCGCTTCGATGGTGTTAAGTGCTGTGACGTTATTGACTGAATTAATCGTAATAGCGCCCAGTTCCTGGTTGACACCCGATCCTACTGCCGCGCTGAAAGTGATACTGCCTAAACCCGCAGTAAGATCCAGCGAGTTATTCTCGGTAGCTTCGCTATCCAGGGTTGAATCAAAAATGATATTGCCTGGCGACGCACCTGTTGTCATGGCAATGTTTGTTGCCAGGATCGTTGCAGTACCAAGCGTAATGGTGCCACCGGTAATCGTACCTGTGCTGGTTAAGTTATCGTTTAACGTAATTGTGCCAGTACCGCCATCATCATTTAGTTTGATAATGCCGCCCAATCCGCCAGCGGCACTATTGGCCGTGATTGCCTGAACCGATAGCGGATTCGCGCCTCCGGCATCAATATCCACAGCGCCACCATTGCCTGTGCCTTTACCAATGGCATTGATGGCGCCGCCAACACTGACACTACCCGTACCAGTAATCGTCACGGCTGCTGCGGCCTGATTCGCGCCAGCATCAGTACCATCGGTGGTAATCGCATTGGTATTAATCGTTGCACCGGATATCGTTACTCCACCATCTAGCGCTTCAGTGCCACCTGCAGCACCAGAGATAGTCACATTGCCCGCAGCGCCACCGTCTAGCGTAAGTGAACGATCATTAGTAGTTGCATCATCGGCATTAATAGTGGAAGAGAAAGAAATGTCGTCGCCACCACCGCCCGCACTGGTTACCGTGACGTTATTAAACAAATCAACTGGACCAGTAAAACCAATCGTGCCAGCAACATTACTTTCATAAGCGGCGCCATTCAAATCAATATTAGTGGCAGTATATGACTGAGCACCTGTCGTCGTGACATTGACCACATCAAGTTGATTGGCATTCGTTATTGTTAAACTTTCAATTTCAGTCCCACCGCCAATTGCTTGCTGAAAAGAAATGTCACCTACTGTGCCAGTATTGACAATTAAAGCTGTATCGCCAATTGCATCGTCATCAACGGTGCCTCGAAATGTGATATCGCTATTTGCACCGCTGGTACTCGCAACAGTGGTTGTACCGCCAGTTTGATTTAGTGTAACCGGACCATCAAAGCGGATAATTCCAGATGTTGGTGAATTAATTGAATCATAATTGGCGCCGTTCAAATTAAGCGTAGTGGTGGTGCCAATCGTGCCGACAAATATATTTGCTGCAGAACCAGTACCATCGACACGAATGCTATCGACACTAATCTCCAGACCATCAATATCGACGGTAGCGGTACGTGTTGTCCCGCCTAATGCACCGCCAATGATGACATCGCCAGCTGCACCCGCATTGATTTGCACCACATCCTCGCCAGCCGTGTCATCATCAATCGTACTTGTAAAAGTAATATCGTCACCAGCACCACCTGCGGTCGAAACCGAGATACCCGTTCCATCAAGATCGACAGGACCGGTAAACACAATCTGACCTGAAGTATTGGCCGTGTAGCCAGCGCCGTTCAAATCTATATTTGAACCTGTCACCAGGATATCAGCTGCCTCAACCGAGATATCACCAACATCAATCTGAGCACCGTCGATATCAACCGTTCCCGGGCTGACACTGCCGCCTATGTTGCCGGCACTGACATTACCACTCGCACCCGCATTAAGCGTTAATGCCGTATCACCCGCGCTATCATCATTGATAGTAGAACTGAACGTAATATTGTCACCGGCACCACCAGCTGTTTGTACCGTAGTTGTGCCGCCGGTCTGGGTTAAATCAACAACGCCGGTAAAACTGACAGCACCTGATGTCGTGGTCAGATATGTCGTACCATTCAGATCTATGTTACTGCCAGTAATAGTAATATTACCTGAGGTCACTTCAATATTTGCGACATCTATCTGAGCACCAGTTGCAGTGAAGGCATTCAAATCATTCGCCGCTACACCATTAACATTCGTAAGCACGTTACCAATATCAGATATAACATCAATATTACCATCAGTTCCCGCGGTACTATCTGCAGTAAGGGTTAACGTATCACCGCTTGTATCAAGCGAACCGATAGGTCCTGTGATTTGTATTAAACCCGCTGTTGCTGCTGCACCGCCATTACTTGAATCCAGAGTTCTAGCACCATCTACCAGTACCGAGTCATTGATAATAATGTCGCCGCCATTGGTGGTAATATCACCGCTCAGGAGTGTTGTATCACCCACGCCCTCAATCGTAAGGTTCGACCCGCTATTGGTCAGGGTAAGATTACTGTCAATATCAATATCGCCGGGCGCTGTTTCAACACGTAAGCGCAATGCGCTGTCGCCAATACTAAGTCCACCTGTATTGTTCACCTGAATCGTGCCCGACTGTGTCGTATCAAAACCGATAATGATTTCCTCTATGGTGGAATCGGTGGTATTGAGTTCGGCCTGGGTCAGGTTAAGCGTACCGGCCGCACTGTCACCCAAACCTATAGTGGTTGCGGCGGTTTCTCCGATAAAAGTAATAGTGGTTGCGCTTGCGCCAGTTGATATGAGGTTTGCCGCAGCATTAATGGCAATATCGTCTGCGCTTAAGACAATGTTGTTATCATTTGCGTCAAGCGTTACAGCATTTATAGTAATGCTGTCATCATCTACACCTTGTTGGGCAGTAACCGTGATCGTTTCGCTTTCAACGTCACCGGCAAAACTTATGTCATTACCGGTAACTGTTAACGTACCAATACGCGTGGTTGTGCCTATAGCATTTAACCCGACATCGGCCGTATCCGCATCGACGATCAGATCAGAATCGCCAATCGCATTATCAGTGACTGCACCATTAAGATTTATGTTACCGTCTGCGGCATCATTATCGGCATCACTATCGAATGTGACAGCACCGGTCGCATCCAAATCTATAGAACCAGTAATGGTTATATTGCCATCGTTAGATAGGTAGGAAGTACCATTGAGATCAATATTTGGCGTTGAGACGCCTGTGGAAACGTCGATAGTAATGTCTGTCTCTGCAGAAATATCAGCCACATCAACGGTATTTGCCGTATCAATAGTCACTGCGCCAGCAGTAGCAGTAAGCGCACTTTGAATATTGAATGTGTCATTACCCTCAAAACCACTGAAGTCAATGACACCTGCTGTAACTGTGCCAACAAAATTTGCTATAGCACCTGTAGCTGCATTGGTACCAACATCAACCGTTAACGTACCACCACCATCCATATTAACCGATGAAATGGCAGTAATGCCGGCACCGGCATTGATGGTCAGGTCAGCATTAGCAGTATCTGTAATATCGGCAAGCGCGATTGTGCCGGGACTGCTGGCATCAATCGTCAGTAATCCGGTGCCGGTTATATTGAAGGTACCTACGTTATTATTATCACGAATCTCTATTTCAGTACCGGTAATGGAGTTACCACCTGCAGCGGCATTTACAGTAGTAACAGCATTGATATCGATATTGCTGGCTGCATTGATTCCACCATTGATATTGATCGTTGCGGCATCACTAAGACTGACACCGCCCGATGATGTCGTAATTAACCCGCCAAAGGTCATGGTGTCGTTAGTGCCCTGACCAAGAACCAGACCCAGTGTGCCTACCGTTAACGCATTGGTGACATTGAGCGCTGCAACATCATTCGCGCCCTGGTCAAAACGAATATCAAGAATGCTGGAACCCGGCGCGTTATTAAGTGTAACGGTATCCAATGTCACACCGGTATCCGCACGTAAATTCAAGATTGTGATATTTGCTGTATCAGTCAGTGCGGCCAGGTCAATAGCACCTGCCGTTGCTGTTATTGTGTTGCTACCAGCACCATCCAATGTTACCGCAGAGATATTCTGCGTAGCACCCATCGCTATATCGCCAGTTGACGCTGTAATATCGACATTGGCTCCTATCAGTACTGTATCGTTTGCAGTCTGACCGTCGACAGTTAGGGAGCCAACGCTTATGTCACCGTTCAGGTCCAGTGTCTCGATACCATCGGCACCTTCATCCAGGTCAATATCAAGTATGGCTGTGCCACCACCATTCAATGTCACACCTGCCAGGGTAATATCGGTACCGGCATTGAGTTCCAATTCGTTGACAGCTGCACTATCCGTAACTGTGGCAAGATCAATAGCACCAGCCGTTGCAGTAATGACGTTCGTACCCGCACCATTGAGATCGATACCCGTAAAATTCTGTGCTGCACCAAGTACTATATTGCCCGTCGTTGCCGTGATGTCTGCATTCAACCCGAGTATGACGCTTTCATTATTACTGGTGCCACTGGCAGAAATACTATTGGCGTTGACGTCACCATTGAACGTCAAGGTATCACTGCCATCATCGGTAGCGTCGACAATTACGTTAAGTGCACCTGCATCATTAATCGTGCCGAGAACAAGGGAGCTAGTATCTGTTAGAGAAACGTTTGTCCCAGCTGCGCTGACCGCCAGGGTAAAGTCGTTATCATTGGACGTCAACGTCACTGCGTTACCGGTAGCGGTGAAACTGCTGGTACCGGTCACATCGATATTATTACCCGCACCCGCCGCTGCCGTTTGTGTAATTGCACCTGCCGAAGCAATGACGACCAGGTTACCGCCATCGTCGATGTCGTCTAACTGGATAGCCCCGACATCGGTTAATGATATGTTTGTACCGGCCGCACTCACCGCACCACCGAAATCGTTCGTGGCTTCATTTAAAGTCACTGCAAAGCCCGTAGCCGTGATACTGGTTGTACCCGTCACATCGACATTGTCACCGGCTACCCCGGCAGCCGTCTGCGTCACCGCGCCACCGCTGGTTAATACAAAGTTACCACCATCATCGATGTCATCCAGCTGGATCGCATTGGTATCGGTCAACGAGATATTGGTACCGACTGCACTTACCGCACCACCAAAGTCATTGTTCGAGGCCGTCAACGTCACTGCGTTACCGGTAGCAGTGAAACTGCTGGTACCGGTCACATCGATATTATTACCCGCACCCGCCGCTGCCGTTTGTGTAATTGCACCTGCCGAAGCAATGACGACCAGGTTACCGCCATCGTCGATGTCGTCTAACTGGATAGCCCCGACATCGGTTAATGATATGTTTGTACCGGCCGCACTCACCGCACCACCGAAATCGTTCGTGGCTTCATTTAAAGTCACTGCAAAGCCCGTAGCCGTGATACTGGTTGTACCCGTCACATCGACATTGTCACCGGCTACCCCGGCAGCCGTCTGCGTCACCGCGCCACCGCTGGTTAATACAAAGTTACCACCATCATCGATGTCATCCAGCTGGATCGCATTGGTATCGGTCAACGAGATATTGGTACCGACTGCACTTACCGCACCACCAAAGTCATTGTTCGAGGCCGTCAACGTCACTGCGTTACCGGTAGCAGTGAAACTGCTGGTACCGGTCACATCGATATTATTACCCGCACCCGCCGCTGCCGTTTGTGTAATTGCACCTGCCGAAGCAATGACGACCAGGTTACCGCCATCGTCGATGTCGTCTAACTGGATAGCCCCGACATCGGTTAATGATATGTTTGTACCGGCCGCACTCACCGCACCACCGAAATCGTTCGTGGCTTCATTTAAAGTCACTGCAAAGCCCGTAGCCGTGATACTGGTTGTACCCGTCACATCGACATTGTCACCGGCTACCCCGGCAGCCGTCTGCGTCACCGCGCCACCGCTGGTTAATACAAAGTTACCACCATCATCGATGTCATCCAGCTGGATCGCATTGGTATCGGTCAACGAGATATTGGTACCGACTGCACTTACCGCACCACCAAAGTCATTGTTCGAGGCCGTCAACGTCACTGCGTTACCGGTAGCAGTGAAACTGCTGGTACCGGTCACATCGATATTATTACCCGCACCCGCCGCTGCCGTTTGAGATACTGCGCCACCTGCTGTTAAATCAAAAATACCACCATCATCAATATCACCCAGCACGATAGCATCGGTATCGACCAGCGTGATGTTGGTACCCGCAGCATTAACCTCGTCACCCGTATCATCGGAATCGAAATCGTTGCCGGCAGAATTCAACGTGATTGCAGCAGCGCCTGCATTTGCATTTAGCGTGGTTACACCGGAAATAGTAAGCGTTCCAGTATCAGTAATTGCAGCACCCGTCGTCAGGTTCAGGGAAGCGGCTACAAAATTGGCTGCAGAAAAATCAACCCCATCTAAATCGGTAAAAGTAACAGCAGTGGTTCCGCTGGCAGAGATAGAATCTACATCATTGGCTGTACTGTTTAATGTTATGATTCCATCACCAACGAATGACAGTGTAGACGCAACGATACTGTCTGGTGTCACTGTTCCCTGTGTCACTGTTGCCCCACCAGTTGTGTCCAGCGTCAGGTTCGTAACAGTGACAGTGCTTCCTGTCGCGTCGCCACCCTCGCTGAAATCAATAGTGTTGGTTGCTGCTATGACAATGTTGTCACTGGCACCACCAGTGGTAAAATTAATACCCACAGCATCCTGAAAAGTTGTGGACTGCATTGTAGTGACGGTACTTGTCGCATCAGTCGCTCGACCAAATGTGATCGTGCCTGTGCTGGTTAGTAAGTCGACTTCAGCTTGATCAAATTCATCACCAAAGGTTAGCGGACCGGAGACCTGAGGCTCCGTAAGGAAAATATTACCGGCTCCAGAATTAATACCCGCAGCAATAGTAAAATTTTCCCCGAGTAGATTAATATCGCCACCACCGCTATTGATAGCACCCTGTATGCTGAGTACTCCACCGACACCATCAGCGGTGCTATCTGCGTTCAGGGTAATATTACCTCCTCCAGAAGTAATAGCACCAACGGTAACGCCATCACCGGATATGGTTATAGCGCCACCAGCCGTGGTGATCGTATCTGTAGCAGCACCGGTCATGATGAAGTTACCTGTATTGTTACCATCGGCATCAGCGGTAAAAGTCACCGAGTTACCGCCAGTCTGCGCGAGGTTCAGGTTATTATCAGTAAGGTCGGCAATCGTAATGTTATTTGTTGCCTGCAGAACAATATTTGTTGTGGCAGCAATTCCTTCCAGTTCGGATTCATACAAGGTGTAGGGATCACTGGTGGCAGCCGTATCAGTGCTAAGTATGGTCCCTGCAATGTTCCCGCTCTGTGCATCCTGAAATGATGTAGTCAATGCATCATCATCGTCATTGCTATCGTTTGTGCCATCCAGTATTTCTATATCCGTCGGATCGATGAGCAGGGTACCGGTTTCACCATTAGCTGCAGAAGTATCAACCGTGCCAACCAGGTCAGCATAAAGCGTCTCTTTACCCGAGATTTCTACAAAGCCGCCATCACCTAGCAGTCCGCCCCCCCTGGCGCTTATATCTCCATAGAAATGTGTCGTATCATCTGACCATAAAATTACCTTGCCACCATTTCCCTCGGTGACGGCATCAGCCTTGATAGATACGTCATTACCGACGTAGGTAAGTTGTGCATTATGCACATCAGGATTCTTGCCTTGTAAATCCCCTCCAATTAATACTTCACCGCCACCGGTATCACCGGACGCATCAATAGAGGTATTACCAATCAGCCCAACCTTATCGCCTGTGATTTGTACCTTGCCGCCATTGCCGGTTTCCGATGCTGCAGTGATGAGTGCGTCTGCAGCAATGATGGTCTTGTCTTCCGCATGGATTTCGATGTTGCCGCCATCGCTGTCAGTGGACGACGCATCAACGATGCCGGTATTGAGTAATGAGTTACCTGTACCGGTGGCAACCAGTTTGATTTGACCACCCTGGTTTTGAATCTTGTTAGCACCGATGACGCCGCTGTTATTCACGACGTTGGTAAACACATCCTGTGCCGTTTTACCTTGCAGTAACACACTGCCACCGTCAGCGCGGATGGTACCCGTATTGGAAATAGCATCATCAAGGTCGTGCACGTTATCAAGGATCGCTTCGTTGACGGTGAATTGAATTAACCCATCACCATCAAAATCCATCGTCACTTTCTTACCGGCAACGAGGTTGACCTGCCCGGCCGTGGCGAGAATGGTGCCCTCGTTCCGGACTGCGCCACCGATTAATGTGACCGAGCCCCCAGTAGCGGCAGATAGCAGACCCTGGTTAACCACCATGCCTCCTTCACTACCATCTGGATTGAAAAACAGGTGCTGACCATTTGCGAAAGCGTTTTCATCAGGCTTCAAGCCGGTAGCAATAAGCGAGTTAACATTGATCGCAGCGGAAGGGCCAATGAGTATGCCATTCGCCGAATAAAGCGTAACACTGCCAGCAGAGTTCAATCTGCCAAGTATCTGCTCGGGCAATAGCCCGGTACTACTGCTATTCAGCAAATAATGTGCTGTTTGGGCTTGATTGATGGTGACCGACTGGTCAACGTTGATGGCAATTGTGGAAGCTGTACCAATGCCCCGAGCGGTTGGTGAGTCAATCGTTGCATGGTTAAGGCTGGCATCACGACCAATAGTAGAATTACTGGATTGAAAATCCGGGAGAACTTCTGCGAACGAGGTACTAGACATACCTAACAACAGGCCCGCCGGCAAGGATGCGCGGATCATCGCCGTTACCGGGTTTAGACGCAAAACAACAGCGTTGCCCGCGTAACCCTTCTGACGAGCTTGTTTGCGCTTACGGTATTTCGAATTCCTTCCCATACGTTTACCGGGTTGCCAGTAATTGAAGCACCAGTTCACATTATCTTTAGATATCAGATAGCCACAACTAAAACTGTGAACCAGTTATCAGACAAACCCACCTATTTCATTTATTCGCCTTTCCCAAATCAATTATCAAACAGTTAGCTTGTTCTTCTCATGCATATTAAAAGCTGTACGTCAGGTCGCCCCATATCTGCACAGGACGTTCGTTGTTCGGTACTTCCGGTCCCAGCGGTCGGGCAAACATCAAGCGACTGTCTATCATGTTAGGTATATTGAATCGCAAGCCCACACCCCAGCTGCGATAAGTGACCCACTTGCCTGACGTGTTTCGGTCCTGAGTCGTATCCAGTGCGTCGAGCTGCTGCGATGTGGAAAAATCATAGAAAGCCGATAGCTGTAAAATTTCTCCCCAGGTGCGGTTCAGGAATGCCGGTTTATCGGCAAAGAACGGCGCGTTAAAGATATATTCAAACGAGATGAAATAGGATTTATCAAATAAGCCCTGCGCATCGGGGAAGCCACGAACATTTTCAGGACCACCCACCGAGTATTGTTCCAATGGCACCAGCAGATCGTTGGTCCACTGGTACTCTGTGCGAAATAAAAACGACGTATTACGCGTCATCAACTGTAATCGCTGGTAGGTGGCTGCCATTTTGAAAAACTGGCCCTCTGCCAGTCTGCCTGAGGCGCCGCGACGGCTACTGCGCTTACTACCTATACCATCGAGTTGATCCGCGGTGGAGCCCATGGCGCCTAGCAAGTCATTGAAGCCACGTGTAAAAGATAACGTGGCGAAATTCAAACCACCACCAAAGTTATCCGATACATTGGTGAAAGTATTCAGCAACGGACGAAACGGATGGTAGGTATCGACCGAGTCATAATCGAGACCAAAGGACAATGTGGTCAGTCGATCCTCGTTAGTTTGCAGACCTGCAGTTCGCGTGGCCGAGAAACGCCGCTGCAAAATGGCGTTAAGCGCAAGATTTTCGCGTCGACTACGTATAAACGACTTGGAAATGCCAAACGTATCGGTCGTGGTTTCCGCCGATATCTGGTTTACCGCGAAATCGCCGCCAATATCGAAATTGTTTTTGTAGGTGCCGGTGTTAAACCGGTAGCCGTCACCAAAAAAGACTTCGTAGTCTAATGCCCAGTATTCATTGTTCTTCGGATTATAGGTTTGCTGGAAGCTGGCAGTCAGGCGGTCAGCCATGCCGATCATGTTGTTCCAGTCAACAACGGTGCGGAAACGGTTGCGACCAGTCTCCGGCAAGCCGTGGTTATCCGCACGGTATGCCACGTCATACCATTTTTCTTCCTGTACCTTCAGGATGATGTCGGCTTCGCCCACTTTTTGCCCGGGTTGGAACACACCAAACACGCTCAAGCCGGGGTAGTCGGTCAGGGTCAACAGCGCGGATTCGATAGACTCCTGGGTGATAGGCTGTCCGAGCAGTTTCAGGAAAGGCTCACGTAATTTTTCCTCGCTGTAGTCTTGGTTACTTTCGGCAATCACGCGTCCCAATCGTCCAATCAGCACCTGTATATCGACTGTCCCGTCAGTTACGGTTTGGACAGGTAGCACGGCGGTAGAAAGGATAAGCCCTTTTTCGCGATAGTAGAGCGTAACGACATCGGATACTTCCTGCAGTTCGCCGATACTAAATCCCCTTTCAGGCTGTTGTTCCAGTTGCTTATCAAGCAGAAACATCACCTCTTCCAGGTCGATACCAAAATCGGGCAGGTTTTCCGCATCAATGAGTCGAAACTCATCGACCATAACGTAAGGTCCTTCCTCAATATCAAATGGGCGATCGATCATGGCGGGGATTTCGACCTGTGCCCCGGATTCAGATGTAGAAACAGCAGCAGGAACAGGCTGGGATGTCTCATCGGGGGCCTCGACCGGCACCTTCATCTCCGGTCGTTCTGCGCCAGGGCGTGCAGAATCAGGTAGACCGATAGGGCCGGCGTTGACGTACGTCATCGTCAGTAACAGGCAACCGGCCAGTAAGTATCTGACAGTTGCCGGGTAATTATTGTTATGTTGTAAAGTCACACGTTGTGCTTTTTTCCAGACACTTACCAGCAAAAAATAGATGTATTGCCGGGAGCAATATCCAGTGCAAGAAACACACTTTCCCCCAAGACTGTCACTATACCAATTAACCCGGATCCGGGCAAAGAAAAAATTTAATAAAATTAACTAGATGCTGTCGCTAACGGGCTGAAATCAATGGAGTTTGCAAAGCGCCTTTTCAGCGCTTTTTTGTCTCGTTTTCACAACTCGAAAATGGCTACGGGTTAACCGTGTCGGTTTTCAGCCGCAGGCGCCATTCTTCAATTTTTTCATCACTGATGGGCTGTGGGTATTCCTTTTGCGCCTGCGCATAGATGGCTTTTCTCAATTGTAGCTGTACCTCGCGCAGCAAGAGCTGTCGAATCTGCTGTTCAACCTGTTGAAATTCAACTTTTTCTTCGCCGACTTTACGCCCGCGCTTGAGGATATGAAAACCACTTTCAGACTCTATTGGCTTGCTTAGTTCGCCTTCTTTTAATCCAAGCAAAGGATCTTTCACCTCTGGCAGTAAATCCGGTAACTTGATTAGCCCCATGTAGCCACCATTAACGCTGCTCTGGGTGTGGTCAGAACGTGTTAGCGCCAGCTCAGTAAAGTCGGCCTTGCCCTTGCTGAGCTTTTTATAGGCGTCCATCGCCTCTTTTTCGATTTGCCTGGTGGTTTCATCGTCAGCATCCTGTGGCTTCTGGAAAAAGATCTGCCAGACCTGCACCCGTTCAGGCACAACAAACCGGGACTGGTTGGCTTCGTAATACTCCAGCAGTTTTTCCTCGGCAGGAAAATCCTGAGGTAACTTGGTGGCAATCAGACGGTTCAGGTAGGCCTCTCGCAATATGTTGTCGGCACCACGCTGCATTAAAAAGGCAACAGACTCATCCTGCGCCATATTGGCCTCGGCCGCAACCAATACTGAACGATTAATTGCTTCATTTTCAATGGCTTGCTTGAATAGCGCCGGATCAGTCAGTATTTTTTGCTGCTCCGTTTCGTTCATATTGCGCACCAGTTTTTGTACGTAGGCAAGATCCAGCTGCGGGTTGGCAGGAACCTGTTTGTCTGCCGCGCTGGCCCAATCGGCAGCAGCGGCTTTTGTGGTTCCCTGCTTATCGCTGTCTCCCGCAACGCCCATCATTGTTTCTGTCGCCAAACCCGGGATGAGCCCCATGCGGGCGCCAATGACAGCGGCCAGCAGCAATAAAACAACGACAATAATGATTGTGAATTTGTTCGAGTTTTCAGATTTCTCCGACATTTTTTTATATCCTGATGGGTGATGAAAAAAGCGTGGCGCAACTACTGAAGAATTAACGTCAAGTCCTGATTTTACCGATTAATTTTATGATGTAAGATGATGACTATATAAGTGTGAGTAGCTACTATTCAACTGTCATTTTACTTTAATAATATGACCGTTATTTGTAAGTCTAACGCGCAGGACTAAACGATACCTGCAACCGAGGACTCGTTATGCTTACGGGGAAAAAACAAAATAACCATACTAACTAATTGTTTTTATTTAATTAAATATATATGCCTCCAAAATCTTCAAACCTGGCCATTCTGTTCGCTGATATCAGCGGCAGCACTCGCTTATTTGAGGTATTGGGTGATTCTACGGCAAGGGTGACTATTTCCGAGACCCTCGATCACCTGACTGAAATCGTCCACGCCCATAAAGGCACCGTAATCAAGACCATTGGTGACGAAATCATGTGCACGTTTCCGGATGCGAATGAGGCCGCGACGGCTTCATGTGAAATGCACGAGGACTTGGAAGAAATGAATGCCGAACGTGATGCAGACAAACCGGAAATTCGTATCCGTATCGGTATGCATTATGGCCCGGCCTTACTGGAAGGTGGAGACGTGTTCGGTGATGCGGTCAACGTGGCAGCCAGAATGGCAGCGCAGGCCAAAGGCGGTCAGGTAATTACCACCAAAACTACCGTGGATTTGCTGGAACCGGTCATGCGCGCCAGTACGCGATTTGTCGATAACGCACCTATCAAGGGCAAAAAAGACGTCATCCAGATTTTCGAGATTATCTGGCAGGAGGAAGACGTCACGCGAATGGCTACGGGCATGTTAAATGAAGTGCCTAAACCACCCTCGGTCTCGATGGAGCTGGAATATAAGGGCCAGACACTGACACTGAATACTGACAAAACCGGTGCCGTTTTGGGCCGCAGCCAGACCTGTGATATGCCGGTACATGAAAAACTGGCTTCCAGACAACATGTACGTATCGAATTACGCAGAAACAAGTTTTTTATTATCGATCAAAGTACTAACGGCACACATGTAAAACTTGATAATGACGAGGAATCGTTCCTGCGGCGTGAGGAAATGCCGATCGCCAACAATGGTGAAATCAGCCTCGGTAAATCTTTTTCCGAGGGACCGACAGAAGTCGTCAAGTTTACGCTGAATGGTCAGCAATAGAGAGAGAACACCGGGTACAATATTTTTGACAAAGGTTTGCAATGGAGAATCCTAAGCAAAATAAGGCGAACGAATTTTCATGGCACTCCCACGGCATTTCTAATGTCGGGAAAGTTCGCAAGCTGAATGAAGATTCCATGCTTGAACGTCCGGAAGTCGGCATGTGGGCGGTCGCTGACGGCATGGGCGGCCATGCCGCAGGTGATGTCGCCAGCCAGATGATCGTGAATTCATTGAAGAAGGTTCATGAAGGGCTGTCGCTGGAACGTTACATCGATGACATCGAGGACAAACTCATCGAGGTCAACGGCAAGCTTATCGAGAAGGCCAAGGAATCACACAAGCGCACAACGATAGGCAGCACCGTCGTCATCATGGTGACCTACGAAAACTACTGTATATACATGTGGGCCGGCGACAGCCGGTTATATCGATTGCGTGACGGCGAATTACGCCAGATGACGACCGATCATTCCCAGGTTGAACAATATATCGCTCACGGCTTGATTACCCGCGAGGAAGCGGCGAACCACCCACATGGCAATATGATTACCCGCGCAGTAGGCGCCACCCAGGAGTTGTATATTGATATGGATATCCAGGAAATCCAGAAAGGCGACCGCTACCTGCTGTGCAGTGATGGTTTGACCAAGCATTTAACCGATATCGAATTCCAGGAAATGTTGAAAACCGGCAACGTGGAAGAGACCTGCAAAGAGTTGATTGATTTAACGCTTGAACGTGGCGCAGGTGACAATGTAACTGCTATCTTAGTAGATATAGATTAAGCATCATCAGAATACACAAACTGGTGTAAGGAGTTGTGTAAGTGGCAGATTTCAAGACCGCACTAGAGGCACTGGCCAAGGGTGAACTCAAACTGGAGTCACTCTCCTCGCAACTTGATGGGCTGTTAAAAAAAGCACCGCAATTTGCCAATAAAATGCTAATGGAACTTGACGAGTTCCATCAGCAAAAAAAGCTCGACGACAAGGCCTACGCGCACCTGAAAAGACAGATTAACGAGTTCCGGCGCACCCATGCCAAACAAACCGAAACCAGCGCTCCGGCCAATGCCGATGCCACCGTCTTTGCCCAGGATTCTGTTGCTGAGTCGGCACCCGAAGACGAAGGCATGGAACGTGATGTCACCCGGAAAATGAATACCGGTGATTCAACCCGGGTGATGTCTGAAGACGAAAAGCAGGAAAATACCAACAGCGCGGATAGCGAATTCATCGATCTGAGCACGCCTTCTTCCAACACATCGACTAATTCGGTGACTTCTGCTACCGGCCCTGCCGGGACGGAATGGAACGAGCCCGAAGCCCCGGTTGGCGACCTTACCGGTGGTTACAAGGAAGGCTCCATCATCAAGCAACGCTTCAAGCTGGAAAAAGTCCTTGGTGTAGGTGGCATGGGTAAGGTGTACATGGCGCTGGACTTGCTGAAGGCCGAAGCAAAAGACAAAAAGCCCCACGTCGCTATCAAGTTATTGAATGACGATTTCAAGGACCACCCGGAAGCGTTCATTTCACTACAGCGTGAATCCAGCCGCCAGCAAAAACTGGCGCACCCGAATATTGCGACGATTTATGATTTCGACCGTGTCGGCGGCCCCAACACGCCGGTATTCATCACGATGGAACTGATGGAGGGCATGGAACTAAAAGACTACATAAAGAAAAAGGTGCGACATGAAGGAGGCCTGCCGTTTGATGAAGCTTATGACATTATTAAACAACTGGGTGCCGGCCTTATCTACGCGCATGAGCGCAACCTGGTGCATTCGGATTTCAAACCCGGCAACGCTTTCCTTTGTAATGACGGCACCGTAAAGACGCTGGACTTTGGTATCGCCCGTGCCGTGAAAAACCCGGTCACGGGTGAAGCGGAAAAAACCCTGTTCGACCCGGGCAAGCTGGGCGCGTTAACACCGGCCTATGCGAGCCTCGAGATGCTGGATGGACAGGAACCGGATACGCGTGATGATATCTATGCACTCGGTTGTACAGCTTATGAGCTATTAACGGGTAAGCACCCGTTTAACAAACTACCTGCCAACAAGGCACAGGAAAATAACCTGGTTCCGCCTTATATCAAGTCGCTCAACAAGAAACAAAACCGTGCATTAAGACATTCGGTTGCGTTCAAGCGCGAAGATCGCAGCCCTAACGTTGCTGACTTCCTCGAGGAACTCGAAGGCAAGGCCACCTTTTACAAGAACCCGTTCTTTATCGCGGCATCGGTGCTGGTCTTGATTGGACTGATGTTGATCAACCCGGCCCTGGACTACCTGAAACAACAGCGTCTTGACGCTATGGTAGCTGAGATCCAGCAGGGAACAGAACAGGTCATTGTCGCCAAGCTGGATGAAATACGCTTACTTGAAAAAGCTGACCAGAATACGGTAACCAGTGAAGCCAGGGACGCGATCCAAAACTATTTCAGCGACAAGATTGCTGCATTAATCGATACCAGCGGTGATAGTTATGATTTTCCAGCTGCCAACACGGTACTGAATGAAATACGCGAGTTCTATCCAGGGTCCACTTACCTCGCGGATAAAATAGAACAGGTAGCCGCTAGCAAACGAACAGCGATTGGTGACTTGTACGCCGAATTCAAACAGGCGCTTGATGATGAGTCACTGATCGGTGAAACCAACCAGATCCTTGCAAGGATCAAAGCAATCGATCCGTCCAACCCACTACTTGAAGACCAGCGCCCGGGTAACGCTTATCGTGTGTTTGCATTGAACCAACTCGAACAAAACAATTATGAACAGGCGCTAGCGCTGGTTAGATCTGGTATGAAAACCGAGAGCGGCAAGGATGACCCCAGGTTAACAGACCTTGAAAACAGGATTGTACGTGCTCAAAACATTGCCACTTATGAATCTGAACTGGGAGTTGTACAGGAACAACTGGCAACACTAACCGACTTTAAACAGGAAGAAGAAACAATTGTCGAGCTGGCGAAGCTGAAACCAAACAGCGAAATGTTGGCAAGCGTCTCGGCAAAATTCAAACCGCTTATTGATAATGAATTAGCTGCGATTTTGAAGGAAGGAAACCGTTCAGACGCAGAGATTCTGGCCAATGATTTCAATGCATTGATGAATGGTTTGCAATTGAACAAGGAATTGACCCAGGTACAGCTTGCACACTTAAGCGGTGATGAAAGAAAGGCAAAGATTACAGAACTCGCCAGCAATAACATAACAAACATACAAACGGCGCTGGCTCAACCCGAGGTCGATAATGCGGTTTGGGAAACGTCATTACTTCGTGACGTGCAGGAATTAAGCAGTCTCGTGAATGAAGACGAAGGAGTTAAGCCGGAGCTCAACCAGTTTCGAACTGACATTGCTGATCTGTACGTTGCCAAAGCGAACGAAACATTGCAGGCCGAACGTTACGATGCGGCTGACGCCTACCTCGATACCGGTGAACGTTATGCCCCTGGTAACCAGACCTTGCTGGATACCAGACAGGAAGTCATTGCCGCTCGCGAAGAGACCGAGCGCCTGGCCCGGGTTGAAGGCAACAAGGGCGACTTCAAGGCTTTTACCGAGGCTAACAATATTGCCGAAGCAGAAAAGGTCTTTACCCAGTTGAAACAAGACTTGCCGGAAAATGACAACTACATCCTGTTCGAGGCACCGCCAATGCTTGCCGATGCCTATGCCCGACTGGCGCAGAGTAAAGCCGAGACGAAAGACTTCGCTACGGCCTTTGCCTTTGTGCAGAAAGGACTCGAAGTCGATCCAAATAACGGTACGTTGGCTGACCTGAAAAACTCCTATCAGGCCGAGGCTAACATCAGCGAATTGACGCAGTCATTCCAGAACGATTTAAGTTTTCCGAATACTGAAGTCAGGCTGAAACTAAGCCAGATTGAACTCGGCGATCCTGCACGCTACGCGCAGTTTAGTAAGCAGGCGGCAAAAATACTGGCCGATCGCATTACTGCACTAAGAACGACCGATGAAAACGCAGCGGCAGCGCTGGCCCAGTCTGCGGCTTCTTTCTTCCCGGCAGATGCGGCGCTGGCCGATTTGAGAACACAATTACAATTGAAACCATGGCCACAATTGGCTGCGGCCAACTCTGCTATCGCCGCCGGTAAACTCTCACAGGCGACTCAAATACAGCAACAGTCGGCAACCGAGTTTGCTGCACACCCTGACTTCCTGGCATTTTCGCAAACGTTGGAAAACAAGATTAAAGAAGCGAACAGCGTCTTTGATATTTATATACAGGACAAGGAAGCGGCGGCCGGTGATGAGGATAAGCTCAGGGTATCCAGCAACCTGCTGACAAGGGCTTTAGGATTGTGGACAGATAATCCTGATTACCTGAATGAGCAACGTGAACTCAACTCGATCATCAACAAGCCGCGTATTCGTCAACGTGAAGGTGATATCGGTGATTTGGCCGCGGCCGCTACTGGCGACACTGCTGCCGCCGCAGCTGCTGCTATTGAACAGTGGTCGCCCATTTCCAGTGATTCGGAGTGTACTTCCAGGCTTGCCGGTTATGGTACCCGTGCCAGGGCCATTTGTTATGACATGATCCATCAGCAGGCGCGAGGACCACTGATGGTGGTTGTGCCCGGAGGTTCAGGTATTGAAAAACCCTTTGCTATCGCAAAGTACGAGATATCCGTTAGTGACTACAGCAAATACTGCATTCTCAGCGGCACTTGCCCAGCCATTAAAGATAAGGACCGTCGAAACGATCCGATGACGGGCATATCATTACAAGAGGCCGAGGCCTATGCCAACTGGTTATCGGAACGAACCGGCAAGACCTATCGCATCCCGACCAAACAGGAATGGGAGTACGCGGCTAATGCCGGTGGCAAACAGCCAGACAAGGATTTCAACTGCAGCGTATCGGTGAACCAGAAACTGATTAAAGGCACCGGTACTGTCAGTGTCAAATCTGGCAAATCAAATGGCTGGGGTTTGAAAAACTATGTCGGTAACGTGCAGGAATGGGTATTGGATGGCAATACCACGTTTGCTCGCGGTGGTGCTTATACTGACCCACATGCAAAATGTGAGATCACTCTGGAACGAACACATGATGGCAGTGCCGATGAAACAACCGGTTTTCGACTGGTTCGTGATGACGTTGGATAAGCAACTGCATGATCAATAAGACGTTAAGCGAACTGGCGGAAGATTTTGCCAAGGGCGATATCGATGCCACGACATATCGCAAAAACCGTTGCGCACTGTTACAAGGCATTGTCGCGGGACAGATACCCGTACACCCGATTGACTACCTGCCGCCCATAGAGGTCGAGGAAGAAGCCGCCGTTACTCAACCCATGGCAAGGGAGACAACCCAGATACTGGGAGAATCGGTGCCCCGTGGCAACCTGTCTGGATCAATTTCGGAGCCGACGGTTACGGCAGAAGAGAAATCGTTTCCTGCACTGTTTATCGCCGTAAGTATCGGCATCGTAGTCCTGTTAATCATTGCAGTGGTGTTGTTCTACCCGGAACCGCCTGCTGTTACCTCACAGCAAACCGATACAACGGTGGCAGCGACCGATCCTGAATTGAGCAAACCTGGTGAAACGCTAATCACCCGTTTTCTTGAACAAAACACTTGGAACAAGGAAAGCCTGGATGGCTTTCAGCAAGAGTGGCGTCAACTCACCTTTGATCAAATCAACGCCGTTAGCAGTACCAAACGTATGCAGCGATTCAGTAGTGCGATTTACAAGCAGTTTATGGAAGCAAAAGCGCTAGCTGCCATAGACAGCGAGCAAGCCATTGCAAAACAGCAAATGCTACTCGATTTTACCCGTCAGATTGGAATTTACGACAGCCGAATGACGATTGAATAGCGTTGCACTATTCGTCAAATGGGAAGTCGTCGACTTCTCCATCATTAATCTGAACCTTGCGCCGCTCAAAGAAAGCATTCTTCAGAAATTCATATTCATCAACCGCCGCTTCACCAATGACGTCTCGCGCACTGAGTAAATCTGACTTGATGTCGACAGCATTGAGCGCGAACAAGCCTAAAGTCACTGATTCATTGTCGATGTAGGTCACCGGGTTCATAAAGATATCCGCAGCAAGGCCCGTCGCGTCCCTGACCGAGGAAGGACCGAGTAAAGGTAGCACGACATAAGGCCCTGAGCCGACTCCCCAGTGAGCCAGGGTTTGTCCAAAATCTTCTTCTCCCGGCGGAATGTTATTGCCAACGACGTCATTAAAACCAAGCAAGCCCAGGCTCGAGTTAATCATAAAACGGGAAAGATCGTTAACAGCCTTATCCAACTTGAGTTGTAACAGATCGTTGGCAATGGCTGGTACCTGGCCCAGGTTAGCAAAAAAATTCGTGATGCCGTTATCAATAAAATCCGGCGTGATAAAGTTGTAAAAATTAGCAATATGGTTGAGTAAATATTTGTCTGCCGCGTTGTTAAAGGAATAAACACCACGGTTAAACCCTTCCCATGGATCGCGCTCGTCCAGTGTGCCGGTCGTGGCGCATCCTGATAGAGAGATCAACATTGCCGACAGCAGCAACAGGCGGACACAACATACTAATTGTTTGAACATAGATATCCCTGTTATTTATTGATTATTGTTATGGAGCAACGGCAAAAAGATTACACTAGCGACTTTGTAAAATCCATTGTGGTATATAAGCGCGTTTATTACATTACGCTGGATGTTGATCAATAGTATTTTTATTTATTTTATTCAGTAATTTGTTGATAGAAGCTAAACTATTTCATTAGTATTGATTACATGATATTTGCCTTATGTCGTTAAACCTTGATCAAAATGAACTGGAAAAATTTTCCAGCCGCGCCGATGCCTGGTGGGACCCGGAGGGAGAATTTAAAACGCTACACGATATAAACCCTGTGCGTCTCGGCTATATCGAAGCATGCTGCCCATTGGCAAGCATAAAGGTGCTGGATGTTGGTTGCGGCGGCGGTCTGCTGGCAGAAGCAATGGCCTCTCGCGGCGCGATCGTTAGTGCGATTGATGCGAGCAACGAAAACATTAACTGTGCCAGCCAACACGCGCGGCAGAGTGAGTTAAACATTCATTACCAGCGTGCAACAGCTGAAGAGCTCGCGTCGACACATCAAGGGGAATTTGATCTTGTCACCTGTATGGAATTACTCGAACATGTGCCGGATCCGCATTCACTCATTCATGCATGCTCAAAACTGGTTAGGCCTGGCGGTCATGTCATCTTTTCTACACTGAATCGCCATCCAAAGGCCTACCTGATGGCAGTGATGGGTGCAGAATATGTTCTAAACCTGTTACCGAAAGGGACTCACGATTACAAAAAGTTTATACAACCGTCAGAGCTGGTGCGATGGTGTCGGCAAAATGGCCTTGGCTTGAATGATTTACGTGGTCTGAGTTACAACCCCCTGCTAAAACGTTGCAGTCTTATCAGTAAGCCCGATATCAATTACTTGCTTGATACAATCGCTGAATAATCTCCATTATGATTAAACATGTATTGTTTGACCTTGATGGCACACTCGCGGATACCGCGCCGGACCTTGCATATGCCTTGAATGCCGTACGACAGGCTCATGGTATGGCGCCACTCCCTTTGGACAGCATTCGCCCCGTTATCTCGCTGGGTGGACCTGCCATGATTAAACTCGCATTCGATCTGAAAGAAGAAGACGAGGGATTTGCCACTATTCGAGACGAATTTCTGAATATCTACAGGGAGAATATTGCGATTGATTCTGCCCTGTTTGACGGCATGGAGACCGTGCTCAACCTGCTCGATAAAGGCAACATTAGCTGGGGCATCGTTACTAACAAGATGACATGGCTTACCCTGCCCTTGTTGAAAGCATTGCAATTGGATAAGCGAACAAACTGTATAGTGTGTGGTGACACCACCGAGTTTCGCAAACCACATCCGCAACCGGTAACACACGCGTGCGGTTTACTTGGAGCAGAACCTGAACAAACGGTTTACATCGGTGATGCCGAACGGGATATCGAGTCCGGCAGAAGGGCCGGTACAAAAACCGTCGTCGCATTATATGGTTATATAGAAAAAGACTCTGATCCAGAACAATGGCAAGCCAGCGCGATGGTTCACAATCCCCTGGAAATCAATGACATCATCGACCAGCTCTGTTGAGCAAAACAGTCCCCGGCAATACTGTGTCGATAAGGCCCTGCCGGATGGATCGAACCTCTATTACGCGGTGTTTTTCACCAGGGACAGCAACAAGGCGGCAGTGATTGGTTTACATGCCTTACTACAGGAACTGTATGACGTTCTGCTTGAGTGTTCAGACCCGGGCATTGCGAGAATTAAATTTCGCTGGTGGCAGGAAGAGCTTGATCGACTCGGTGCTGAAGAGGCCCGCCATCCCGTTAGTCGCTACTTGCAGGCAAATATCAGCATTCCGGATATAGCGTTAGCGTTATTGCAGGAAAGCATAACCGGGTTTGAACAGCTCCTGATGCATGCGCAACCAGTCAGCATCAGCGACAGCCTGGCGCTGTTTGAACATGCGGCCAGCCCAATCTGGCGCGCTGGTGCATTAATAAATGGTGTTTCCAATAGCAACATACTGGCAAACGTCTCGGCTTCTGCCGCGGCTTATTACTGTATGCAGTCCCTGCAATACCCGGGAACATTCATGACTGAAGCCAACTGCATCGTGCCCACTGAAGTAGCAGACTGGTCAACAATCAGCCAATCAATCGCAAACGCGGACAATCCCGGAGCATTCACCATCCTGCTGTCGGCACTGCTGGAACAACTTGACCAGGCATACCAGTCTGCAGAACCGGAGGAGAAACGAAGCTGCAAACAGGATCTGCTGCTGAATCGACTCGCGCACGCGACGGGCAAAGAAATTCTGAAATCAGGCTGTCAATTGTTGACTATGCGCGTCAGCCTGACCCCGATACGCAAACTGCTTATTGCTGGCTGGCATAACCTGCTCCTACGTTGACCACACTATGTGCCCAACCTGTGCAGGATTCTTGTGCGCAAGTGACGGAATTCAGTCCGGTTTGTCGTACTCTCGGTCAATAACAGAAAATAACTTGTCTTGCCCTGTTTCAGCTCGAGAATTGTCAGCCAGGGCTGGACAAATTGACGTTCGCCAAACATTGCTGTGCTCGTCTCGCCATTGGCCATCCTGATTTGCCATTCATCGTTTGCATGCAGTACTGCCTCGTCCATGACAGTGGCGGTCTTGACGAGGCGTCCAAAAAAAATATGATACGCGAGGCTTAGCGCAACGCCTGCAGAAAGCGAAACCTTGAAGTAGACGGGTATTGACGTTGACCAGGGCAAATAGATGGCCGGCAGATGAATGATGGCCAGCATAACGTACAGTTCAGTCGGAACGCTGGGAAACAGGCGTAGAGGTCGCAAAAAAGCATTGTTGGCAGTGTCCATGAACATCCTGTGTGAATCTTGAATTCCATTTCGCTAAAAAAGATACTAATTCTTTTTTAGGGCAAAATGTGCAATTATTAGCCGTTTCGCGCAACAGATTCATATATAAGACGATTTTCACTATTTAATGGATAAGAAAAAGACTTCCACGCCGGAATCGACGACGAAAAAAGCCAGTCCGGTACAAAGCAAAACCAAAGAGATTGGTGGTCCCAAGGGGCTTGAGCCAACACGCTATGGCGACTGGGAAAAGAAAGGTCGCTGCATAGACTTTTAGTATTTAACGATTTCAGGCCCGTATTTTGGGCCAATAACCATGAGGAATACGATTATGGATTCGGTCAAACGTCCGTTATCGCCCCATTTACAGGTATATAAGCCCCAATTAACGTCAGTGCTGTCGATTACACATCGTGCTACAGGTATATTTTTAAGTCTAGGTGCCCTGTTTTTCAGCTGCTGGCTGGTAGGTCTGGCCAATGGCGCAGAAACCTTCGCAAACCTGAACACTCATATCAACGCCTGGTACGGTCAAATAATGCTGCTGGCGTTAGTCTTTTCATTATTTTATCACCTGTCCAACGGCGTGCGTCACCTGTTCTGGGATGCGGGCTATGGTTTACAGATTGAGACAACATATAAAACAGGTTATGCGGTCATCGCTTCCGCACTGGCCTTGACACTGATCGCATTTATATTCGGAGGTGGCGCATGAGCTTGCAAACACCGCTTGCCCGCGCCCGCGGTCTTGGCGCATCTAAAGAAGGACTGCATCACTGGACGGCACAACGCCTGACCGCGATTCTGCTTGTTCCATTAACACTATGGTTTGTGTTTTCACTGGTATCGGTTACCGGCGCAGACTACGCCACGGTTTCTGCGTGGTTGAGGCAGCCTGTCAATGCTGTATTGGTACTGTTATTTGTGTTGGCACTTTATTACCACGCTGCACTGGGTGTGCAGGTAGTGATCGAAGATTATATCGACAGCAAGTGGCAGAAAGTTGGCAGTTTGATTCTGGTCAAGTTCCTGGCCTTATTTGCAGGACTGGCGTCTGTACTGGCGGTTATTAAAGTTTATTTGGGATTGTAATGAAGCATGTCTGAAGCATACGAAATTATCGAACATAAATACGACATTGTTGTCGTTGGTGCCGGCGGTTCCGGTCTGCGTGCCACGTTTGGCATGGCCGCCAAGGGACTCAAGACTGCGTGCCTGACCAAGGTTTTTCCTACACGTAGTCACACGGTAGCAGCACAGGGTGGCATGAGTGCGGCACTTGGCAACATGGGGCCTGATGACTGGCGCTGGCACATGTATGACACGATCAAAGGCTCAGACTGGCTCGGTGACCAGGATGCCATTGAATACATGTGTCGTGAGGCCATCCCTGCCGTGATTGAGCTCGAACACCAGGGCGTTCCGTTTTCGCGTACAGAGGCTGGAAAAATTTATCAGCGCCCGTTTGGCGGCATGACCACAAATTACGGTGAAGGTACTGCACAACGTACCTGCGCGGCAGCTGACAGGACCGGCCATGCGATATTGCATACGCTTTACCAACAATCATTGAAACACGAGGCCGAGTTTTTCATCGAATATTTTGCACTCGACCTGATCATGGATGATGGCGTTTGCCGTGGTGTTATGGCCATCAATATGGAAGATGGTGTTATTCATCGTTTCCGCGCGCACCAGGTTGTGCTGGCAACAGGTGGATTTGGTCGTTCTTATTTTTCTGCCACATCGGCACACACGTGTACCGGTGATGGTAACGGCATGGTATTACGTGCCGGCCTGCCGCTGCAGGATATGGAATTTACCCAGTTCCACCCTACCGGCATCTACGGCTCTGGTTGTTTAATCACCGAGGGTGTACGCGGCGAAGGCGGTTACCTTACCAACTCGGAGGGTGAACGATTCATGGAACGTTACGCACCTTCTGCAAAAGACCTGGCATCACGCGATGTGGTCAGTCGTTCCATGACCATGGAAATTCGTGAAGGTCGCGGCGTGGGTGAGCACAAGGATCATATTCACCTTCACCTGGAACACCTTGGACCTGCCGTTATTAATGAGCGCCTGCCCGGCATTGCCGAGTCCGCAGAGATTTTTGCCGGTGTTGACGTCACCAAGGAGCCGATTCCGGTGATTCCTACCGTGCATTACAACATGGGCGGTATCCAGACCAACTATCATGGTCAGGTAGTGAACATGAAAGACGGCGATCCGGATGCAGTGGTTGAAGGACTCATGTCCATCGGTGAGGCCGCCTGTGTCTCGGTACACGGCGCCAACCGACTCGGCTCAAATTCGCTGCTTGATTTAATCGTTTTTGGTCGCGCGGCAGCGAACTTCTGTTCAGAAAATATGAAACCGGGCGCGCCACACAAGGCACTGGCTAATGCCGGTGACGAGGCGGTCGATCGACTCGACAAGATTCGCTACAACAAGGGTTCTACGCCAACGTCTAAAATCCGCGATAATATGCAGCGCACTATGCAGAACGATGCGGCCGTATTCCGTACCGGTGAAACATTGAAGGAAGGCATTAGCAAGATGGCTGAGATCTGGGAGTCCTACAAAGATGTCAAAATCGATGACAAAGGACTGGTCTGGAACACGGACCTGATTGAAACGCTGGAACTGGAGAACCTGCTTGGCAGCGCCATCGTCAGTATACATTCGGCCAGCAACCGCGAAGAGAGCCGCGGTGCCCACGCTCGCGAGGACTTTCCGGAACGCGATGACGAGAACTGGATGAAACACACGCTGGCAATGCTATCAGACAGTGGTGACGTCAGCTTTGAGTATCGACCTGTTCACATGTATACGTTGACGGACGAAGTAGATGTCTTCCCGCCGAAAAAACGTGTTTACTAATTTTTTGATCAAGAGAATTTGCATTTCACCATTATGGAGTTAAGCAATGGCTGAATTTACATTACCGAAAAATTCAAAAGTTAAAGAGGGCAATACATTTTCCAGTGCCAACGGTGCGACGCGTAAAAAAACATTTCGCATCTATCGCTGGGAGCCTGATAGTGGTGAAAACCCGAGAGTCGATTCCTATGAGATCGATCTGGAGAAATGCGGGCCAATGGTGCTGGACGCCATCATTTATATCAAGAATGAAATCGATTCCACCCTGACTTTTCGTCGCTCTTGCCGCGAGGGAATCTGCGGTTCGTGTGCCATGAACATAGGTGGTACCAACACGCTGGCTTGCACCAAGGCTATTGATGATTTCAGTGGTGACATAGCTATATATCCTCTGCCACACATGCCGGTCATCAAGGATCTGGTGCCGGATCTGACGCACTTTTACGCGCAGTACGCTTCCATTAAGCCATGGATGCAAACGCAATCTCCGCCACCACCGGATGCTGAACGTTTGCAGTCAAAAGAAGAGCGCGCACTGCTTGATGGCCTGTACGAATGTATACTATGTGCCTGTTGCTCCACGAGTTGCCCAAGCTACTGGTGGAACAGTGACCGCTATCTGGGCCCTGCTATCCTGCTGCAGGCCTATCGCTGGATCATTGACAGCCGTGATGAATATACCGGCGAACGCCTTGATGAGCTGGAAGATCCATTCAGGCTTTATCGTTGTCATACCATTATGAACTGTACGAACACCTGCCCAAAGGGCCTGAATCCGGCCAAGGCCATCGCCGAAATCAAGAAATTGATGGTGACCCGTACGGTTTAGGTATGTGCCGCAGCCATCTATTGTGGCAACCATGACTGCTAAATCGCGTTTATTGTGGCGCTGCCGCCGAGGTATTCGGGAAATGGATATCGTATTCCAGGATTTCATTAGACAGGAATACGATCAGTTAAATGAACAGGAAAAGCTGGACCTCGATGCACTATTGAATGAGGCAGACCTCGATATTCTCAACTGGCTAATGGGTAAAGACGAGCCAACCACCGAGGCATTCAAACACCTTGTCCATCGAATTCGGGTCTCGCGCCAACCAGGCTAATCCATGCAGGCAGACTGGCAAAATTACGTTAATGCATTAACGATGGCAACGGATGTCGATGTGCGTGAAACACCCTTGCTTGTCTTTCCAGACGGATTTTCACTGCTGGCGGTAAGTGGCAACGACCGACACTCTTTTCTTCATAGCCAGTTGATTAACGATCTCAACCAGATTCAGAATGCAGGGGCACAATACAGCGCCTGGTGTAATCCAAAAGGTCAGGTGATTGCCAATTTTCTCGTTATCAATACCGGCACTTCCTACCTGTTACTGTTTCGTGATGACCTGAAAGACTATGTACAAAAGCGCCTGACAATGTTTGTTTTACGCGCGGATGTTGCCATTAACGATATCACGACAGATTCGCCGTTACTCGGTATTGCAAACGTCACTGATACCATACTTGCCGAGTGTAACGTTGATACAGCCCCGGGCGCCGTATCTGCATGCGATGGTGTGATCACGGTGAAATTACCAGACGATTCCGGTAGGTACCTGATGACCGGCAACACAGAAGCGCTAACGGCAAGAACTAGTCTACTGCTTGGATCATTGCAGGCAGTGCCTGCAGAATCGTGGTCATTGCTCGATATCTATGCCGGTTTTCCCTGGGTCAACGGTTGCACACAGGAAAAGTTTTTACCGCAGATGTTAAATCTCGATGCGCTGCAGGCACTGAGTTACCAGAAAGGTTGTTATCCGGGCCAGGAAGTCGTTGCACGTTTACACTATCGTGGCGAGGTTAAACGACGTGTCATGCTGGTTCAAACAACAGCAGTAGTGTCTGCTGGCGAACACGTTAAAACCTCAACGGATGAAAATGCGGGCATGGTCATTAGTAGCGCTTCGCTGGTAAACGGAGACAGCATTTGCCTGGCAGTGATAGACATGGATAAATGTAATCACGATCTCTATCCGGACAGTGACCGCGATAGTGCATTCACCATGCTTACCTTGCCTTATGCCATCGACTGACTCTGCGTTGCGCTTCCCGGCGGAATGGGAACCGCAATCAGGCGTCATGCTAAGCTGGCCTCACCAACACAGTGACTGGCAGTCCTCTCTTGCTGAGATAGAGCCTGTCTATATTCATTTATGCAAAGCGATCAGTGAACATGAACTTTGCCTTATTCTCTGCTATGACAACGCCCATTGTGACCACGTGCTGCAAGCACTTCGGGCCAATAACGTCATGCTATCAAACTGCCACGCCGTTGTTTGCCAAACCAACGATACCTGGTGTCGTGATTATGCACCAATCTCGGCCCGCATGAATTCGCACACTGCATTGAACAATTTTGTGTTTAATGGCTGGGGTGAAAAATATGAAGCCAGGCTGGATAACGCTGTAGCAACACATCTGCATACACTTGGCATATTTAACGGTATCAAGATGCATAACCATGATGTGGTGCTGGAAGGTGGCAGCGTGGATAGTGACGGTACCGGCACGATATTGACCACGTCTGAATGTTTACTCAAACGTCACCCGGACAAGGATAAAGAAAGCATTGAACACTTACTTGGCATGACATTGGGCGTGCAACGAACGCTCTGGCTGGACCACGGCCAGATTAGCGGCGATGACACAGACCGCCACATCGATAACCTTGCCCGCTTTGTGAATGAACAAACAATTGTTTATGCGACCTGTGAAGACAGCGCCCATCCCGACTACCATTCGCTGCAATCCATGCAACAGCAACTACAAGGCTTCAGGCAAACCAATGGTGCTGCTTACAGGTTGATTCCATTACCGCTACCCGCACCTGTCATCTTTGCCGGTAAACAGTTACCTGCGTCATACGTTAATTTTCTCATTATTAATGACGCAGTACTTGTCCCGATGTTTAATCAGCCTACAGACGCTGCCGCCATCGCAACATTGCAGGATTGCTTTCCTGAACGATACATACTGGGCGTTGATTCACGCGCCTTAATCAAACAGTATGGCGGCATTCATTGTGCTACGATGCAGTTTCCCAAGGGCTTTATCACACCAGTTAACTGAACCCATGAGCAAGATAAAGGCAGCAGTCGTACAACATGCCTGCACCGGCAGTTATGACGACAACCTGCAGGCAGGCACCAGCGGTATCCAGCAAGCGGCCAGCCGGGGGGCTGACCTGGTACTGTTACCCGAATTAAGCATGGGCACTTACTTTTGCATCAATGAAGACCCGGGCAACTTCGACCTGGCCGAACCAATACCCGGGCCCACCAGCCAGGCGCTGCAGACTGCGGCAAAACAAAACAATATTGTTGTCGTCGCCACCGTGTTCGAAAAACGCGCCAAGGGCCTGTATCACAACACCGCCATCGTGCTGGACAAAGATGGCAACCTGGCCGGGACCTACCGAAAAATGCATATTCCCGATGATCCGGGTTTTTATGAAAAATATTACTTTACGCCTGGCGATCTAGGCTTTAAACCGGTAGCGACCAGTATCGGCAAGCTGGGTGTCCTGGTTTGCTGGGACCAGTGGTACCCAGAGGCGGCCCGCATCATGGCACTGTCGGGTGCCGAGATCCTGCTGTTTCCCAGTGCCATCGGCTGGGAGCCGGATGAAGACCAGGCCGAACAGGCACGACAGCGCAATGCCTGGATCACGATTCAGCGCGCCCATTCCGTTGCCAACAACCTGCCCGTACTGAGCAGTAACCGCATTGGCATGGAGCAAGATCCCGATAGCGACATGGCCACGTTATTCTGGGGTTCCAGCTTTATTACCGGACAACAAGGTGAACTACTGGCGGAGGCCGCTATCGATGCAGCGGAAGTGATCGTTGCTGAACTCGATCTTGACCATACTGAACAGGTACGACGCATCTGGCCCTACCTGCGTGATCGTCGTATCGATGCCTACGCCGGTATATTAAAACGCAATATTGATGACGAGTGATTACCAGCAGTCAATTTCAACCGCCATGGTGGCTGCGTAACCGTCACCTGCAGACGCTTTACCCTGCCCTGTTTCGAAAAGTAGCATTGGTCAAAACGCGAACGGAGCAGTTTGAACTTCCCGATGGTGATTTTCTTGACCTGGTCTGGACAGCAAATGATGCCGAGAAAAACAGCCCACTCGTCATCGTGCTGCATGGCCTGGAAGGTTCGATTGACTCACCCTATGCGCGCGGCCTGTTAAACCTGGTAGCTAGAAAGCAATGGACCGGGGTATTAATGCAGTTTCGTGGCTGCAGCGGCAGACATAACCGCCTGGACCGGAGTTACCACTCGGGTGATACCGGGGATATACATACTGTTATCACCGGGTTAAAACAACGTTATCCTGACCGGCCCCTCGTTGCCGTGGGTATCTCGCTGGGTGGTAATGTCTTGCTGAAATACCTGGGCGAACAAAATGACAACGCCTTACTGGATGCCGCGATGGCAATCTCGGTGCCGTTTGATCTGGCCGACGGGGCACGCGCACTGGGCAAGGGCTTTGCCCGTTTTTACCAGTGGCACCTGATCCGCCATATCCGCAACAAGATGAAAGACAAGTTCAGGGACAGGCCGGCACCGGTGGACATGAACAAGATCGATGCATGGCGCGACTTCTTTTCATTTGACGATAATGTCACTGCCCCGGTTCATGGCTTTAAGGGTGTCGATGATTACTACTCGCGATCCAGTTCCAGGCAATTCCTGAAAGACATCACCACCCCTACCCTGATACTGCACAGCAAGGACGACCCTTTCATGAGCGAGGAAGCTATCCCTAAGGAAGATGAGTTATCAAATAGTATTACACTCGAACTCGCTGAACGTGGTGGCCATGTTGGCTTTGTCTGTGGCGATGGTTTCAATCCAGGCTATTGGATAGAGAAACGATTTGAAGAACTGTTAACAGGAAATATTTTAAAGTCCTGCTGATAGCTTGAATATTCTAATCTCATCTGGTGATGTTTCTTATCAAGAAACACCCCCTCTTTAGGTGATATCCATAAAAAGTATGTCACATAAACACATTTCACACGAACCTGTATATCTTTGATTCTAATACAATAATTAGCATGTTTTTAAGTGCAATTATATTATGGAGACACCTATATAGTACATATGAAATATAGCAAAGGAGACACCCTGCATATAGACTCGTCTATCAAGAGCAACAACCTAAGTTATTGAAGATGAATAAAAATCACGATTATCAATACATGTCCCCTATAAAACATTATGGGACAACCTGTCTCTTAAACACTAGTTAGGGTTCTTTTATGAGAATATTTAACCTAGCAATATCAAGACTGCAATATTTAGCTGGGTTGCTTTTCGCCTATGCAGTGACAGCTATTATTAGGTATATCTACTTTGAATCAATTATGTCTTCAGACCAAGCACTGATTTTACTCTCTATTTGTTTTTTGCCAGCTTTATTTATTGTGCTTATGTTCTCGCTTTGGCGACTGAACGATTTTTCTGGCACAAAATTATGGCTATTACCATTGTTTGGGTCATGGCTATTTAACTTCTACCATTTTCTAATTATTGCCCAAACTCAAGGAGGAAGCCTTGGAGCGAATGTAGTGAACATTCATTCTTTCGTGCAATTTATGGCATTTGCAACAGTTGTGTATCTACTTTTTAAGAAAAAGAACCCTAACCAATCGCTCAAGCACGAGACGGCGCAAGGCGCCGCCTCTTAGCTCAAGCGTTAAATGCCAAAGGAAATAAATATGAATAAAAAGGAAATACAAAATTTTATCATCTGGTATATCCCAGTAATCATCGGAACTCATTCAATAAGTTTTACATTGTACTTTTCAGAAACAGGCAGTGTTGACGGTAATTTATATTTTATATTATCAAATCTTAATTTAGTTATTTGTGGTGTTTGGCTGTTTATTAACAGTCCGAAACATAATTTAAATAAATGGTTGTGGGGAATTTTTGGGTTAGGGGCTCATTTGTTTGCCATTGTGCTTTATTTTGGATATGTGGCATTTAACCAATCGCTCAAGCACGAGACGCCGCTAAGCGGCGCATCTTAGCTCAAACGTTATGTGCTAGATAAGGAATAATAAATATGGAACATGAATCAGGATTGATCTTTTCGTTCACTTTTTTTATTTACATTTATTACTTTGCATGGGCTGTATTAGGAATAATTGGTTCTTTTTGGATATACAAAGATGCAAAAAAATTACCTAAGCTTTTTTTAGACTCTAAACCTCTTTGGTGGGCAATAGCAACCATAATACTTGGCCCGGTATGGGTATTTATTGCTTATTGGTTAATTCATCATTCAACTATTAGTAACAGGATAAAGGATGAAAACGATGGCACATAACCAATCACTCCACAGCGACGCAGCAAAGCTGCGCCGCTGAGTTCAAACGTTAGGTTTCATTAATGAAATATATTATTTGGCTGTTGTTCTTAACTAATGGCAGGCTTAACAGAAAGGGGTTTTGGTTGGTTGTTGGCCCGTTGCTTTTACTTTCATATTCTGTAACTTTTACAAATGCTGAATCAACAGAAGCTTTAAATACAGTAACTGGTGTAAATGCAGTATTTTTGTTAGTGCAAATCTTGCTTAGTTTTTGGATTCTATTGGCCTTAGTTATAAAAAGATTACATGATATTAATCAATCTGGTTTTTGGGCTTTGTTGTTATTGCTGCCAGCTGTTAATTTTTTTATTTTTATAGGCATAGGTTTAATTAATGGAACAGATGGTCCGAATAAATTTGGTAATTATAGGTTTTTAGAAGCAAATGAAACCTAACAAGTCACTCCACAGCGACGCAGCAAAGCTGCGCCGCTGAGTTCAAGCGTTAGCAGTAAAATATGGACAAAGCGAAAGTCAGGAAGATATTTTTACTAACACTAGTATTTGTCGTTTCTGGTTCATACCTAGGTTGGAAATTTTGGAGCGGTCAAAGTGCCATCTATGAAGGTGATGGCTTTTATATAAAATACCCAAATAACTGGGGAATTACGAAGTTTGAAACTGATGACCTAGAGAAAATTGGAACAGTTTTAATTCTTGCTCCAAAAGAAACAATCGACGAACAAGGTAAAATTTTAGTAAATGACCTCGAGAGCTTTATATTTTTTACTGTTTCTCTTCGTTATATAGAATTTCTACCAGAGGGCATTACGAGTTATAAAGAGTGGCATGAACTGCAGTTTGAAAATACAGATTATATAATTCATTCGATCACAGCAGAAAAAATAAACAATCGTGACGTTACAAGAGTGCTCTACTATAAGGACGATGAGTTATGTGGGCGAACGATATCAGATGCAGTTTATTTTAATGAATATCTTTCCAGTCCCACTAACAATCGAATGGTTGTAGCTAATCTGACTGCAAATGGATGTACAGATAAGGTTTTTGTTTCAGAAGGCCTTGGAATTATGAAAAATATTACTGTGACCAAATTAGAATGGTAAAGCTGATTGTACTTCTAGCCTTATTTGTTCATAAAACTGCTAACAAGGCACTGCATCGGATAAAATCTCCCTGCGGTCGATTTTCCCGCTGAGTGCGGCGTTATCATCACTAACATTGATAATGGAAAAAAAGACTTCAGAATTTAATTCGAATGTCCGTCGAGGTATTTTGGTTGTTCTTATCTGTAATACATTACAGATGTCAGTTATTTTTCCACTTCAGGAGGGGTGGGCACGAATTGTATCTTTAGGTTTTTTTATAGGGGCTTTCTTTATTCTAAACCAATTGTTTATAAAAGATATTATAAGGATTTTCAATAGCAGAATAGAAATTAAGGAACTATATAAAGAATACACATGGGTGTTAATTACAGCACTAATCAATATATTTCTTTTCGCTTCTATTTATTATTTATTTGGAGTCAATTCAGAACAAGGAATAATTCAATACAGTTGGATAACAAGCATATATTTCTCAATTGTTACTTGGACAACTCTTGGATATGGTGATTTATCACCTATAGATAATTTACGTTTGGTTGCATCTTTTGAAGCTCTTATGGGTTACACATACATGGCATTATTAGTAGGGCTCTTACTTAATATTGGACAACATACAATGAGGCCAAAAAATTAAAAACATGATGATAACACGTCACTCCAAAGCGACGCGCCAGAAGCGCGCCGCTGAGTTCAATCGTTAGGTAGCCCGTTCGACTATGACGAAGCACGGCGAGTTCTATTGGATTGAACTTCAAACTCATAATACCGACGCGGCAATTGAGTTTTATAAGAATGTTGCGGGTTGGAATTTTCTAGCTGAGACTATGCCTAGTGGCGGCACATATTGGCTGGCGATGCTCGGTGAAAAGGTAGTCTGCGGCATATGGACCTTAGAACAAGACAATGGCGAAATAACCAGTAACAGATGGGTAATCTATTTGCATGTGGACGAAATAGATGATGCCCTTGAACAAGCAAAATTGAATGGTGCAGAAGTTCTGCGCGAACCTTGGGACGTTCCAGGTGTTGGCCGAATAGCTATGATACGAGATCCAGGTGGCGCAGAGGTCGGATGGGTGACTCCAAGTGCTTAGGCTACCTAACAATTAAATCAATTAAGGAAGCGCCAAGGCGCACCCATTATTAAGGGCGTTAGGCGTTCCAAGAAACGAGGCGCATTGCGTTGATAACGAGAAGAAAGTTCATCGCGACTGCTGCAGCCACGGGTCTCGGTGCTGCCGGGGTGTTTACTTACCATTCCTTTACTAAGGGCAGCGCGGAATACGAGCAGGCTGTGAAGCAGATATGGCGTCATGGCCTGGGCGGTTCGAGTGACCCTTCCGCAGTGCTTCGTGAACTCGTGCGCTACGCCACACTCGCTCCGTCTAGTCACAATACCCAGTGCTGGAAGTTCCGGCTAGTTGCCCAGTCGATTTCGATCATTCCTGATTATCAACGCAGATGCCCCATCGTTGATCCGGACGATCACCACCTCTTTGTCAGCCTCGGCTGCGCCGCCGAGAATCTCGTGCAGGCAGCGGCGGCTTGGGGCTTTCGAGGCGAGGCAGTATTCAATACGGGAGATAACGAAGCATTGGAAATTTCCCTCTATCGCACAAAGGAGGTACGTACACCTCTGTTCGACGCAATCCCGCGCCGACAATCGACCAGAGCTGAATTTGATGCCAGCCCACTTTCAAACGAAGAATTGAAGCTTCTGGAAACAGCCGGCTCAGGAAATGGCGTCCGGGTTCACCTGCTGACGGATAAACCAGCAATGGAGAATGTGCTTGAATTCGTGGTTCAGGGAAACACCGCACAGATGCGGAACCCGGCATTTGTGCGTGAGCTCAAAGACTGGTTACGATTCAACGGTGGACAAGCTGTGAGAACGGGCGACGGATTGTTTTCAGGTTCATCCGGCAACCCAACTGTCCCAAGCTGGCTTGGCAACCTGATGTTTGACCTATTCTTTACAGAAAAAGCCGAGAACGACAAGTACGCGCGACATCTTCGAAGCTCTGCTGGCATTGCGGTATTTGTTTCAGATCTCGAGGATAAGAATCACTGGATCGAGGTGGGGCGTGCTTTTCAGCGGTTCGCCCTGCAGGCGACGACGATGGGCGTTCGAACCGCCCACCTTAATCAACCTTTAGAAGTGGCATCCCTCCGCCCGCAATTTGCCAAATCAATCGGCATCGCGAGCGGAAGGCCTGATCTTGTCGTTCGGTTCGGTCGCGGACCCGAGATGCCCAGGTCCTTGAGGCGGCCGATTAAAGCCGTACTGTTATAATGCATAACAAATCACCCCACAGCGACGCGCCAAAGGCGCGCCGCTGAGTTCAACCGTTAGTAATCATTGGATATATCTATAACATGACATCAACTGAAATTGCTGCTTGGTGGGGTGCAATCGTTGCATCATTCGTTTTAGCTTGGGACATTTATAAATGGTTAAGAGATGGTCCAAGATTAAAAATGCGCATATCACCAAACATGGAGATTTGGGGTGATCCTCTACGTGAAGGTAAAACTTGGGTATCTATAACTGTTACTAACATCGGAAACAGACCAACTACAATTAAAGGAGTTGGAATGGAATTCTATAAAAATTGGTATTGTAGAATCCGTAATAGAATTGAAAAAGCTGCTGTTTTTCCAAATCCAAATGATCATTTTCCCCTTCCAAGGATATTGAATCCAGGTGAAGAATGGATGGGATTTATCCCTCAAGAAAGAATCGATAAAGGTATAGATCTTGAAGAAATGTCACAAATTGGCCATCTTATTATTTGGCTTTCACAGTCTCATAAGGAACAAGCAATAAAAAAGCGATTATTAGTACCTAAGGAAAAGAAAAATGATTCCTAACAAATCACTTCAAAGCGACGCGCGAAAAAGCCCGCGCGTCGCTGAGTTCAAACGCTATATGAACAAATACTAAATGGATGAGGTAACTTTAGTAATATTTTCCTTTATAGGATTTTCTTCATTTATGGTGATGGGGCTATGTTTTTGTATTTTTAATACGATTTATGTTCTTCTTGGCAGACATTATTTCTCAGACACTGAAAGCACAAAGAAGATATTTCAAGAACTACCGTTATTTATGTTTGATAATGGCAAAGGAGCACGATTTACAAGGTTTATATGGAAAAAAGAATATTTAAAATGCGATGAAAAAAAACTTGTTGTTTTTAGCAAGATTTACGGCTTTGTCTTTTGTTCTTCAATACTAGTTTGTGCATTATGCACCTTTATTTACGGCGCATATCTTCTGTTAAATGAAGCATTAATATAACAAGTCGTTCAAGCGATGTCGGTTAGTCGGTCGCCAATCGAGCTTGCCTTCGTCCTTTCCTCATCGCTTAACTCCAGTCCATTACCCAAACCTCGGCAAGGCATACGCCAATGCCAGTGGTAATGAAATTACGGTAAAGGCATTACCAAACAACACCATGGCCGCGACCTTGGCTGGTTCCTGCCGGTAATGCTCGGCAAACATGTAGTTCATCACGGCCGGCGGCAAGGCGCCAAACAGGAACAGTGCCCCCTGCTCGAGGCGGGTTAATTCTATAAACGGTAACAAGGCCATGACGATGGCAATACCGCTGACCGGTGCCAGCACGGCAGCCAACATACCGATCTTCCACTCTGACAGGCGCATATCGACCAGGCGCGTGCCCAGCGCAAACAGCATCAGCGGCACGCATATCTGGCCCAGCATACGAACCGGTTCCAGCAATGTGGAGCTAATCTCGATTTTTAACAGGCTCATTACCAGGGCCAGTGCGACGGCCACGATCATCGGTGAAAACAACACGCGTAACACATGGGGATGCTTGTTCAGCATAAAACTGCCAAGCGTAATGTGGAAAAAATTACAGATAACGAAACAAATCACCGCGGCCGACAGTGCAATATCACCAAAGCTGAGTACCACGATGGGCAAACCGAGGTTACCGGCATTGCCAAACATGATGGGTGGGCACAGGCTTTTCGGCTCTATATGAAACAACTTTGCGACGATATAGGCAATCACGCCTGATAACAGGACCACCAGTGCAATTGACAGGGCCAGGTTACCGAACAGGCCTGCCACCCCGGCACGTTCATAGATAACACTGAATAACAGGCAGGGAATAAATACATCCATGTTGAGCTTGTTGGGCAGCGTCATATCAGGACGAAACTTGCGCGCATAAACCAGCCCGGCAATCAGGATAGCGAAGATGGGAAAGGTAATCTCAAAGATACGTAAGGCAATCATGACTGCTGACGACTTATGCGCCAGCACTGATTGATTGCGCTGAACTGAATTTTAATTAACTTGTCCACAAGATAGTATACCTGCATTCATAAACAAGACTTTATTCACAACTGTATCCCATGAACATGACAAGACTGTTTTACCTGGCAGTATTTACTGGTTGCCTTGGTTTGCTTGGTTTCGGCCTGTATCTTGAGCATGGCACCGGACTTGAACCGTGCCCGCTTTGTATTTTTCAACGTGTTGCCTACATTGTGGTCATGCTTATTGCGCTTGTCGCCGCCATTCATAACCCGGCTGCCTGGGGTCGATATGTTTACCTTGGCTTTACTGTCATAACAGCGGGTATTGGATTGGGAATAGCCGGGCGTCAAACCTGGTTACAGCATTTACCCGCAGACCAGGTCCCGGAATGCGGACCAGGACTGGAATACATGCTGGACGTTTTTCCATTTGCCCAGGCCCTGGAAATGATTCTAAAAGGCTCGGGGGAATGCGCGGAAGTACAATGGACCTTCCTCAGCTTTAGTATTGCTGAATGGAGCCTGGTGTGTTTCAGCCTGATTATCCTGTGCTCGATCCTCGTCACAGTGTTATTCAGAACCAAAACGACTGCCTGATCAGGCAGAGCTGGCTGAAAACAGGGATTGCGATTCCTGCGCCTTAATCTGGGCATCCACCGCTGCAATTGCACTGACATTCACCAGTTGTCTGACGGTCGATGACGGCGTCATGATATGTACGGCGTGATTCATCCCGACCAGGATTGGACCAATCGTGATACCGCTGGTTAGCACCTTGACAAGGTCATTGGCTATCTTGGCGGCGTCGACATTCGGCATAACCAGCAGGTTCGCATTTTCTAGCAGGCCGGCATCAGGCATCACACGTTCTCGAATAGTCGCCATCAATGCGGCATCCGCCCTGATAGGCCCTTCTACTTCCAGCGTTGGATCCATCTTCCTGAGTAATTCCAGGGCATCACGCATTTTTACTGTCGATGGGGAATCGATATCATCGTCGTTGGAGTAGGAAAGTAATGCCGCGCGTGGCGTAAATCCAAATCGCCTGACCACATCCGCGGCGAGCAGGGTATTTTCCGCGACCTGTTCTGACGTTGGTTCCATAGTGACAGCCGTATCACACATGAACAATGCACCCTGCTTCACCAATAGCACATTCACTGCGGCCGTTTGTTTAACTGCCTCATCGATGCCCAGCTTTTCGACGACGTGGGCAAGATGATCATGAAAATGACCATCGGTACCGCAGATCATGGCATCCGCATCACCCACCTTCAGCATTTTACTGGCGATACAGGTATTGATTTCCTTGACGCCAACGTAGTCGAGATTGTGTTGCTGCATGTATGCCTCAGGTTCAACGATTGAAAAATCGACCTCTGGGCGGATGCGTAAACCTATTTGCTTGATGTGGGCCTCAATGATCGCCTGCTTGCCGACGAGTATCGGCCTGGCCAGCCTTTCATCGATCACCGCCTGCACGGTATGCAACACCTTCTCCTGTTCGCCCTCGGCATAAACGATTCGTTGTGGCTCTTTCTTGGCACGTTCAAACAGCGGTTTCATAAGAATGACGCTTTCAAAAACATATTGTGAGAGCTCGTGCCTGTAGGCTTCCATATCCTCGATAGGACGGGTTGCGACGCCACTGTCCATCGCGGCCTGGGCAACTGCAGGTGCCAGCTTTGTAATCAGTCTTGGATCAAATGGCTTCGGGATTACATAGTCATTACCAAACTTAAGTTCTTCGCCGCCGTAGGCAGCAACCACTGATTCAGGGGTTTTTTCTGTGGCCAGTTCCGCCAGCGCATGCACCATGGCAATCTTCATTTCATCATTAATTATCGTCGCTCCGACATCCAATGCGCCGCGAAAGATGAAAGGAAAACACAGCACGTTATTGACCTGGTTGGGGTAGTCAGAGCGTCCGGTAGCAATAATCGCATCCGAACGCACGGCGCTGACTTCTTCCGGGAGTATTTCAGGAATCGGATTGGACAATGCCAGCACAATTGGGCGTTCAGCCATGCTCCTGACCATTTCCTGCTTTAATACACCAGGGCCAGATAAACCCAGGAAGATGTCCGCACCGTTCATCACTTCTGCCAGGGTTCGTAGCTTGGTATTACTGGCGAACTGTTTCTTATGCGGCGTCAATTCTTCACGTCGGTTACGGTAGATGACGCCCGCCCTGTCTACCGCAATAATATTGTCCTTTTTCATACCGATTTTCACCAGTAGCTTCAGGCACGCTATGCCTGCCGCGCCGGCACCGGTTGTTACCAGTTTGACATCTTCAATCTTTTTATCGACCAGCTTAAGCGCGTTTATCGTCGCTGCTGCCACGATGATAGCCGTGCCATGCTGATCGTCATGGAACACGGGAATATTCATTCGTTGACGCAGCTTGCCTTCTACCAGGAAGCATTCCGGTGAACGAATATCCTCAAGGTTGATACCGCCAAATGTGGGTTCGAGGCTGGCAATAATATCGACCAGCTTTTCCGGATCCTTTTCGTCAATTTCTATATCGAAAACATCAATACCGGCAAATTTCTTGAACAGTACCGCCTTGCCTTCCATGACCGGCTTGGCCGCCAGCGGACCAATGTCACCCAGGCCCAGTACGGCGGTACCGTTAGTAACAACGGCGACCATGTTGGAACGCACGGTTAATTCTGAAGCGAGCTGGCTGTCGGATGCGATCGCCTTACACGGTTCGGCAACGCCCGGACTGTATGCAAGGGCCAGGTCACGCTGGTTAGCGAGAGGCTTGGTTGGTGAAACACGTAGCTTGCCCGGTGCCGGATACCGGTGATAATCAAGCGCTGATTTTTCGTTGTCCTCGGACATCTAGAAAGGCATGCCGGGCATCTTGCCACCCATTCCGCGCATCATTTTGGCCATGCCGCCCTTACTGGCAAACTTCTTCATCATCTTCTGCATTTGCTTAAACTGTTTAAGCAGTTTATTCACGTCCTGTATCTGGGTGCCGGACCCTTTTGCAATGCGTTTCTTACGAGAACCATTAATCACGTCCGGGTTCCTGCGCTCGCGCGGCGTCATGGAGTCGATAATAGCGCCCAGTTTCACGAACTCTTTTTCATTGACCTGTGACGCCATACCCGCTGGCAACTGGTTCATCCCCGGCAGCTTATCCATCAGCCCGGTTATACCGCCCATATTATTCATCTGGATCAACTGTTCACGGAAATCCTGCAGGGTAAAGCCTTTGCCCTTCTTCAGCTTCTTTGCCAGCTTGTCTGCCTTGGCCTTGTCGGTTTTCTGCTCTACCTCTTCAATCAGGCTAAGCACATCTCCCATACCCAGGATGCGGGAAGCAATTCGTTCCGGATGAAATGCAGTCAGTTCATTGCTCTTTTCCCCGGTACCAAGATACTTGATCGGTTTTCCAAGTACGTGTTTTACAGTTAACGCGGCACCGCCACGGGCATCACCATCGGTCTTGGTTAATATTGCACCGGTAAGCGGTAAGGCTTCATTGAAGGCGCTGGCGGCATTAACCGCGTCCTGGCCCATCATGCTATCGATAACAAACAGGGTTTCTATCGGGGCAATACTCGCATGCACCTGTCTTATCTCCTGCATCATCTCGTCATCGATATGTAATCGTCCGGCACTATCAACAATCAGCACATCGATCATCTGGCGACGGGCCTTGTCCAGTGCCTCGGTAGCAATATCAACTGCCTGTTGACCCTCGTGACTTTCCATCCACGTCAGGTTGCTTTCATTGGCGAGGGTCTGCAACTGCTTTATCGCTGCCGGTCGATAGATATCACAACTAACAACGGCGACCTTTTTATTTTCTTTCTCTTGCAGCATTCGACCCAGCTTTGCCGCTGTCGTTGTCTTACCCGCACCCTGTAAACCGGCAAGCAGGATTACCGCCGGCGGTTGCGTATTCAGCTTGATTGGTTCATGGCTGTCGCCCATCAGGGCGATGAGTTCCTGGTTGACGATCTTGATCAGGACCTGGCCCGGCGTCAGGCTGGTCATGACTTCCTTATCAAGCGCCCTGTCCTTTACGTGCTGGATAAAATCCCTGACTACCGGCAGCGCCACATCGGCTTCCAGCAGGGCCATTCTCACTTCACGCAGGCCGGCGCTGATATTTTCCTCGGTCAGGCGGCCCTGCCCCCTGAGGTCTTTGAAAACGCGGGTTAACTTTTCGGATAAGGTATCAAACATGTTCTGTGAGTATTTATCGATTTACTGTGACAGCAATTCTAACTTATTAGTCTGACAACAAAAATACCCGGTAAGGATGTCTCACGGCACTTCAACCACGGGCCATAATGTGCAATCATTTGCCAGCATTTAATAATAACGATTATATGATTTTTTTACCTGTTATCTCCGTATTCTGTTACCTGTTGGCCACGGTTCTGCTGTTCCTGAAAACATTCCGTAGCGAAAAGGCACCGGCGCAGGCCCGCCAGATAGCAATTGTGTCAGGCTTTATTGCCGTACTCATGCATGCCGCTTACCTGTACCAGAGAACATTTGTCGGAGAAGGGCTTGATCTCAGCTTTTTTAACACGTTCTCGCTGCTGGGTTGGCTGGTAGCCGGGTTCGTACTGTTTTCTTCCTTGTATCGACCGCTGGAAAACCTGATGGTGATCCTGTTCCCGTTTGCGGCGTTGGCATTAACGTTATCGGCGCTCTTCCCTGAACAACGCATATTGAGTAGCCAGTTAACCACGGGGTTACGTATCCATATCCTGTTATCGATAACGGCGTATAGCCTGCTTATGGTCAGTGCACTACAGGCAATATTGCTGGCCACACAGGAACGGCTCATTGCTACCAAGCGAATCAGCCGTGTCATTAATATCCTGCCGCCGTTACAGGTGATGGAACAGTTACTCGTGCAGATTATTGTCGTGGGGTTCTTTTTGTTAAGCCTCAGCCTTGCATCCGGGATGATGTTTATCAATGACATGTTCGCCCAGCATCTTGTACACAAAACTGTATTGTCGATCATCGCCTGGCTTATTTATGGCATCTTGCTATGCGGAAGACTCTTTGCTGGCTGGCGCGGCAAGCGCATTACCCGTTGGGCGCTGGGCGGTTTCTTTACATTACTGCTCGCCTACATTGGCACCCGCATCGTGCTGGAGTTTATATTGCAGCGGGCATAGCTTTTATGGTCTGTTTGACTTGACAGACCTACCCTTCGATCGCTCACAATAGTCATTCCTATTTCACCGAGGTCCACATTTTTTGGAAGACATTTCGTTATCGGTTCTGCTTGGAACCCTTGTGCTACTGGTCTTTCTCTCAGCTTTTTTTTCCAGTTCAGAAACAGCGATGATTGCACTAAATCGCTATCGGCTGCGTCACCTTGCCAAAGAAGGTAAACGCAGTGCCATCATATCCGAAAAATTACTGGCCAGGCCTGATCGTCTAATTGGACTCATCCTGCTTGGAAATAACCTGGTTAATATTATTGCGGCAACTATTGCCACGCTGATAGGCATGCGTCTGCTAGGCGATCTGGGTGTGGCACTTGCCCCGTTTGTGCTGGTCGTCGTTTTTTTGATCTTTGCCGAAGTAATGCCAAAGACTATCGCCGCCTTTCATCCTGAGAAGATTGCTTTTCCGGCCAGTTACATACTGGCGCCGCTAATGAAGCTGGCCTACCCTGCTGTCTGGATAATTAACCGGGTATCAAATGGCTTGTTAAGCCTGGTGGGGATTAACACAGATGAAAAAGGTGATGAAGCGCTCACCCGCGACGAATTGCAGACCATTGTTCGTGAAGCCGGGACACTGATTCCAAAGCGCCATCAACGCATGTTGCTAAGCATCCTCGATCTGGAAAACGTGACTGTTGATGACATCATGGTGCCTCGTAATGAGGTTGTTGCTATTGACCTTGATGACCCGGTTAACGAGATCATTGAACAGCTGAATCACTTCCAGCACACGCGCATACCGGTTTACCAAACCAATATCGATAATATTATTGGTGTCATTCATGTACGCCGCGTACCCCGTGTACTGAATGAAAAAGGTGAAATTACCAAGGACACGATCAAGAGTATTGTGACCGATTGCTATTTCGTACCGAAGGGTACGCCGTTACATACCCAACTGCTGAACTTTCAACATAATCGCCGACGCTTTGGCGTTGTCGTTGACGAGTATGGAGTTATCCAGGGGCTGGTAACGCTGGAGGACATACTCGAGGAAATAGTTGGCGAATTCACTACCGACATGCAAACCTACAAACAGGACATCCAGGTACATGAAGATGGCAGCTTCCTGATTGATGCAACTGCGCATCTGCGTGACATCAATCGGCAACTGAAATGGACCCTGCCCACCGACGGACCAAAAACGCTAAATGGCTTGATACTGGAACAGCTGGAATATATCCCCGAGGCCGGCACCACACTCAAAAAAAATAATTATCTAATTGAAATAACACAAGTTTCTGACAGCGCAGTAAAGATGGTAAAAATGCGGCCGATAGCAGAATATGACGAAAATAACGAAGCTTGAACCTGCTGGCTCACTGCAACAAAGGACAGAAAAAGATGAGTGTCGAGGAAAAACGAAAATTCAGCCGTATCCATTTTGATGCGCCGGTCACCATTACCCATGCCAGCAAGCGACTGTCGTCAAAACTGCTTGATATCTCCCTGAAGGGCATGCTGACTGAGCGCCCGCCAGATTGGGCGGATGATATCAACTCATGTCATATCTATGTACAACTTCCGGGACATCAGATTCACATGGAAGTTGAAACCGCGCACACCGGTAAAGACAAGGTCGGCTTCAGGTGTACCAGTATCGATCTCGATAGTATTACCAACCTGCGTCGCATGGTCGAACTCAACCTGGGTGATGAATCAATCCTGGAAAGAGAAATTTCGTCGATGCTTGAACTTCACTAGCAACGACAAACGACGTCGTCGCTATGTATCACTACCACTGTTCCTGAAATAAAGCCAGCGCTTCGGACAAGAGTTTAACCGGGTGGACCGACATACCATGTGGCGTTTCCCTCGGCTGGTTGGTAAATGGAACCAAAGCACGTTTAAACCCGTGCTTACTGGCCTCATTTATTCGTTCAACCCCGTTTTGTACCGGCCTGATTTCACCTGACAGCCCAACTTCTCCGAAAATGACCAGGTCGGCCGGTAACGCCTTGTTTCGAAAACTGGAGACAATGGCCAGTAGCAGCGGCAAGTCTACCGCTGTTTCCGACACGCGCACGCCACCAACGATATTGGCAAACACATCCTGGTCACCGACAGACAGACTGGCATGGCGGTGCAGTACTGCCAACAGTAACGCGAGGCGGTTCTGTTCAAGTCCAAGCGTGACGCGTCGCGGGTTCGCCAGATGAGAATCGTCGACAAGGGCCTGCACCTCAACCAGTAAAGGCCGCGTACCCTCACGGGTAACCATAACCGCGCTGCCGGCAACAGGCTCTTCATTTCGGGATAAAAAGATAGCCGATGGATTATTCACCTCGCGCAGACCCTTGTCGGTCATCGCGTATATACCCAGCTCGTTAACCGCACCAAAACGATTTTTTATCGACCTGACAACACGAAAGCGACTGCTGTTATCACCCTCGAAGTACAGTACGGTATCGACCATGTGCTCCAGCACGCGCGGTCCGGCCAGAGAGCCTTCCTTGGTCACATGCCCAACCAGAAACAGGGACATCTGCGTCTGTTTTGCCAGCCGTACCAGCTGTGCCGCACACTCTCTCACCTGCGCAACCGCGCCTGGTGCAGACTGTAGCAAGTCGCTGTTAATGGTCTGGATTGAATCGATAACAATAACACCTGGACGTTCCTTTACCGCGACATCAATTATTTTTTCCAGGTGGTTTTCCGTCAGAATACGCAAACCTTGCAATGGCAGACCAAGGCGTTTTCCCCTGAGCCCAACCTGTTGTGCCGATTCCTCGCCGGTAACATAAAGGCTTGCGAGTCTGGCATTGGTCTCAAGGCTGGACAGCATTTGTAGAAGCAAGGTCGACTTGCCGATCCCGGGGTCACCGCCAATCAAGGTGACAGAACCTGTTACCAGGCCGCCACCGAGTACGCGATCGAATTCTGCAATGCCGGTTTCGGTACGGACTTCTTCCTCACTATCGACATCGGCTAGCGAACAGACCTGGCTTGGTCCGGCCAGGTGCTCCTTGAACCTGTTCGCGTTTGCTGACGGCTTCTCGACAAGTACTTCCTGCAAGGTATTCCACGCCTGACATTCCGGACACTGCCCGGTCCATTTTGGCGCCGCGGCACCGCAGGCATTGCAATGATATTGAACCCTGGGCCTAGCCACGCTCAATAATACCCAGGCGCTTATGCACACCGCACAGTAACTCATAAGGAATAGTACCCGCGTGTTGCGCAACTTCCTCGATCGGCAGCTTATCGCCCCACAATACAACCCGATCACCAATCCTTGCGTCACGCTGGTTACGGAGGTCGATAGTCATCATGTCCATAGAGGCGCGCCCGACCAGCGCACAGCGCACGTCATTAACCAGTACCGGCGTTCCGGACCGGGCATGCCGCGGAAAGCCATCACCATAACCGGCAGCGATAATGCCAACCGGCATGTCTTCCGGACAACTCCAGGTGGCACCATAACCAACCGGTTCGCCGGCCTGTAAATGCTGTATCGCGATGATCTCGGATTCCAACGTCATCACCGGTTTAAGATCATGATCGACAGACATACCGTCTACCATCGGCGACACGCCATATAACATCAAACCCGGACGGACCCAGTCAGCATGGGTCTGAGGCAGGTTCAGTACCGCAGCCGAATTGGCAATGGTTTTTTCAAGTTCGATGTGCTGGCAAAGCTCAGTGAACGTGTCGAGTTGTTTGCCCGTAAGTGGATGTTGCGTCTCGTTGGCAGTAGCAAGGTGCGTCATCAAGCGTATACCGGGCTTGATTGTTTTACAGGTTTGCAGGCGTTTCAGCACATCGGGGAATTCTGCCGGGGGAAAGCCGAGCCTGTGCATGCCGGTATCAATTTTCAGCCAGCCTTGCAACGTGTTCTGCAGTGAGGCCTTCTCAAGCATGTCTACCTGGTGCTGGTTATGTATAACAATATCCAGTTCCAGCCTGGCAATATCCGGCAGATCTGTTGCCTTGTGCGGACCTTCAAGCAACACAATGGCATTTGTTATGCCTGCATCGCGTAATTGTTCGGCTTCTTCCAGACAGGCCACGCCAAAGGCATCGGCCTCGGCAAGTGTTTCAGCGACACGCACAATACCATGGCCATAGGCGTCTGCCTTGATGATAGCCATCACTCTTGAGTTTGGTGCAAGCTGCTTGATTCGCTTGAGGTTGTGGCGCAGGGCCTGTTTATCAATCACGACCCTGGATGGTCGTGTCATTCATACTCCCCTACCGAGGAAGGCAAGGCATAATCCTCTACGTAGTTTTCAAAGCGGGTAAATTGCCCACGAAAGGCCAACTTCACTTTGCCAATAGGGCCATTACGTTGTTTGCCAATGATGACCTCGGCGATACCCTTGTCAGGGCTTTCATCATCGTAGACCTCGTCGCGATAGATAAACAGGATAACATCCGCATCCTGTTCAATGGCGCCTGATTCACGCAGGTCAGACATAACCGGGCGCTTGTCAGTACGCTGCTCCAGACTACGGTTTAGCTGTGACAACGCAATTACCGGTACATTCAGTTCCTTCGCCATGGCCTTTAATGAACGAGATATCTCTGATATTTCGGTTGCCCTGTTTTCAGAGGTGCCAGCAACCTGCATCAGTTGTAGATAATCGATCACGATAAGGTCGAGGCCGTGCTCTCGCGCAATACGACGACAGCGCGCACGTAGCTCCGCGGGTGTTAACGCTGGCGTATCATCAATGAACATCCGCGTTTCCTGCAGGATACCCACGGCAGACGTCAGGCGTGGCCAGTCTTCATCCTCCAGTTTACCGGTACGTACCTTGTGCTGGTCGATGCGACCGAGCGAGGACATCATGCGCATTGCTAACTGTTCACCGGGCATTTCCATACTAAATACAGCCACGCTCTTCTTTTCCTTGATAGCGGCATGCTCGGCCACGTTGATTGCCAATGCCGTTTTACCCATGGAAGGACGGCCAGCAACGATAATAAGATCTGATTTTTGCAGTCCCGCTGTCTTTAAATCGAGATCGTCAAACCCGGTTGCCACACCGGTAATCGGACTGTCCTTGTGGAACAATTCGTCCACTTTGTCCAGCGCGTCCTTAAGATACTCTTTGATAAACTGGTAACTCTTGCGGCCACGTGTTTCGCTTTCGGCAATCTCAAAAACTGTTTGTTCAGCAAACTCGAGTATCTGTTCACTGCTGCGCCCCTGCGGGTTAAAGACCGTGTCATTAATATCAGTCGTCGCATGGATTAGCTGACGCAGGATAGAGCGCTTGCGCACAATATCAGCATAAGAGGAAATATTACTGGCACTGGGGGTGTTTTCTGCAAGTGCGGCCAGGTTACGCATACCCCCTGCGTCTTCCAACAGGTGATGGTTTTCCAGCCACTCGGCGACGGTGACGATATCGTAAGGCATGCCCTCATCACTGAGCTGGCTGATGGCACGAAATATAATGCGGTGGTCCTTGCGGTAAAAGTCGTCCTCCCTGACTCGCTCGGCGACCTTGTCCCAGGCTTCCTTATCGAGAAAAACACCGCCTAGTACTGCCTGTTCGGCCTCGATGGAATGTGGCGGTATTTTTAGTGCCGTGGTTTCAGCATCACCCGAGAAGGATGAAGGCAAGGTATCCTGCATCAACTACCCCTGGGTCCATGGACCCGTTAATAAAACGGCCAACATCGCCGCCCTGTATTAAATTGGTTGCTGAACCGAACCCTGTCGATTCAGGCTTCTTCTTCCGGGATGACAGCGACTTTAATCGTTGTCACAACATCCGCATGTAGCTGGATGTCAAATTCATAGTCACCGGTTGCTCGGATAGGCCCTTCAGGCATCCTAATCTCATGCTTTTCAAGCTCGTAACCGCTTGCAACAACCGCTTCAGAGATATCGATGGTGCCCACAGAACCAAATAGCTTGCCTTCTGAACCCGCCTTGCGTGAAATGCTGACACTTACGTCTTTCAGTTTCTCAGCACGTGCATTAGCGGCGGCAAGCGCATCCTGTTGCTGTTTTTCCAGTTCGGCCTTGCGCTCTTCGAACATCGCCACGTTTTCCTTCGTGGCAGAAACGGCCTTGCCACTGGGGATCAAATAGTTACGGCCATAGCCGGGTTTCACCTTGACCTTGTCGCCAAGCTCGCCAAGGTTATAGACCTTTTCGAGTAAAATAACTTCCATCAGATTACCTCAACTCTAGTTGCATAATAATAACAGATTCGCAGGGCACAATGTCATTGATCTGTGCCAGGCGGTTCATTCTTTTTGCGCCAGTTAATATAAACATCGGTCATGCCCAGGCAGGCGATTAAGACGCCAATCTGGGGCACCAGTATTAACATGCAGTACATCATCACCAGCCACCCTGGAGACAGGCTATAGCGCTGTACGACCCTGTGTACAGATGACACGCCCTGCACCATGTACATAAACACCGTGATGAAGAGCAAGTCTCTCACCATGCCTTGTGCTGGTCCAGATAGCACAAATGTCAAAACAACCAATGCACCGCTGACAGGCAATAACAACGAGGGCAAACGTAAGGCAAAGAATTCCTTGCGGAACGCCCCCTGATTAAACAGTTTCGATTGCCACCAGCGCGCAAGCAGCACGCTCATCATCATGTTTAACATCACGCCAACACTGATGATTGCATTGAACAGCACTGCTGCAGGCTCCAGTGCTTCCTGGTAACGTGCAATTTCCTCGGCAGGGATGCTGCTCTGTTCCAGCACCCTGGCAAACCAGTTCTGCCATAGGGCCGGTACATCCGGTAACAGCACGTACATACTGACAATAAATAAACCTGCCAATATTCCGGCCACCAACAGTGCCAGGCCCTGCGATTCAGACCAGCGTAACACCGCCGCCACGATACTAACGGGCAGCCAGATTGTCAGCGCGTAACCAATTGCCAACTGCTGTGGCAAGCCTGCAATCAGGGTGAACAAAAACAATAGCAGCAAACTCGCCGCCATCGTCTGGTAGCCATAAGCCGCCCCTTTTCGCAATGTAACCAGCGCTACGACCGTGCCACTGATAAGATAGGCTAGGGGCGGTAACAGTAATGACAGCAGAGCGCTGGTCGCTGTCGACAAAATGGCCGCTAGTCGACCACCAAGTATGTATTTGCCTATCAAAACCTGGCCAGGCTGACCTCGCTAGCGGCGAGACTGCCCCTGCAAGTTATAGCTAGTGCGCGTCGCAGTAAGGAATCAATGCCAGGTAGCGCGCTCGTTTAATTGCGGTCGATAGCTGACGCTGATAACGCGCGTTAGTACCGGAAATACGACTCGGCACAATTTTGCCACTTTCCGATACATAATTTTTAAGCGTATTAATATCCTTGTAGTCGATCTCGGTAACGCCCTCGGCAGTAAATCGACAGTATCTTTTTCTTTTGAAATAACGTGCCATGATAATGTTTCCTCCTGCTTAGGCCTCGGCTGCAGACTCTGCTGGTTTTTCGCTGGTTACCGCGCGCTCATTTTTCTGTGCTTCACGCGCTTCTTCTTCCTCTTTTGATTTCAGTAACGGGGAAGGCTCGGTAACCGCGTTAGTCATTTTAACGACCAGATTACGTATCACCGCGTCGTTAAAACGAAAACCCTCTGTGAGTTGTTTCAGCGTCTCGGCATCACACTCAATATTCATGAGTACATAATGTGCCTTGTGAATTTTATTGATTGGATAGGCCAGTAAACGACGACCCCAGTCCTCGAGTCGATGAACTGTTCCACCATTGCCGGTAATCTGGCTCTGGTAGCGTTCGATCATGGCAGGAACCTGCTCACTCTGGTCCGGATGAACCAGAAATACGATTTCGTAATGTCTCATTGTTAGTCCTCATGGATTAAAGCCTCCCCAAGACTGCTTGAGTGAGGCAAGGAAGTGGCGCGATTCTAATGGATTCACCCAGCCTCTGCAAACCCCGTCACCCTGAATTGACGGATATTGGCCCTGAAACGCACAATATCCTCATGTTCGGTCAATTTTTTCAGTATTTACGCGACGTTAAACGCGCTAATGGGCTGCTATTACTGGCAATAAGCAGCTGTCTTGGCGGCTGTGCTGCGCCCGAACTCAGAGACTCATATTTGTCTGCTGATGAAGCAAGGCCCTATCTCGGCATCCAGGTCGGCTTTGACGACGCAGATACCGGTGCGCGGATAGACAGGCTGTGGCCAGGACCGGTACTCAAGGCGCTACAAACGCATTTAGATATTGATATTCGCCGTGATCGGCTGGTTGCTGTCGACACAGTGCCTGTCACAGCAGACAGTTTCTATGCCGTCGTGGAAAACATAAGGCCTGGCACGCGTATACAACTGCTATTTTCAGACCCGGCAGACCCCGAAGCCATTGGTAAATCATTGTTAGTTACGGTCGGTCATCGCGCGGACTGGACGGGGCCAATCACCCGATATGATGCTGCCAGTTTTGCAAACAGACCGCGGGCACTGCCGCAGGAAAGAAAACATGACATGGTGGCACAACTGGTTAGTCGCGCCGTTTCAGAACAACAACTGTCCGGACCAGTCAATGATTTGCATCGACTTTTTATCGACTGGCAGCGGGAACAACGTGGTTACCATACATTGGGACGCGTGCTATACCCGTTTCAACAGCCTTACCAACTGGCAGCCCTGGAAACAGAAATCAGCTCACCGTTTCTAGATGTCGAACCGGGGCCACAGCAGATTTTCAGGGAAATTGCCAGAAACCTCGACCTCGCAGAACCCGAATCGCCTGAGTGTGACGGTTTACTGACAATTGACGCGCTCATGCTGGCAACAACACAGGCGCAGCAACAGCTGCAATCAGCCTTTGCGGGCCTGGATAGCGAAGGCATCGCGGCGGCTAATCTGGGCCTGCAATATTTATTGCAACAGCTGAGTGAGAAAAAAACACTGGAACGACAACTGGAGCCCGAGCGTTCCATCCTTGCGATCAACAGTAGCATGAGCATCGATTACGATGCCCTACTCGCCGCTGCTCTTGCTTATAGCTGTATCATTGCCAATAAAGAGGCGCTTATAGATGAGCAGGCAATACTGCAACCACCTCCACCTGAACTGGCCGACATGGTTTCCGGGGACATCTACAAGGCCATACCCACAGACCATGGCTGGGTCATTCATGGCGGCCCCGGTGATAACCGTTATGACCTGAGTGACATTGCAGCCATCTACGACCCGGCAGGTAACGATCGTTATCACACCCCGGATGTCCGACCAGTTACAGCCAGGCTCGTCTGGGACCAGTCTGGCAATGACCGCTACGTTGGCGAGACGGGTGGGCCGGGAGCCGCATGGATGGGTGTTTCAATTCTGGTCGACAATATGGGCGATGATGTTTATGCCGGCGAGCTGGCCGTCAATGCCAGTGGCATTATGGGAATTGGCATACTGCTGGACAGGGCCGGCGACGACGTTTATGCCGGCCGGTATTTTTCAAACGGCGCTGCATTTTATGGGGCCGGGATATTGCTCGACCAGGGTTCAGGTGTCGACAGTTATCGTTCAACTGCTTTCAGCCAGGGTTTCGGTGGGCCAAAAGGATTCGGCATCATCAACGATCACGGTGGTGACGACAGCTACCTTGCCAATTATGGCCTGCCTTCTGTGTATGGCACAGAGAATGTCTTTGCTGCCTTTAGCCAGGGTTTTGGTTTTGGACTGCGGCATTTTGATAGTGGGGGCATTGGGATGATCGTCGACAGGCAGGGCAACGATCATTATGACGCCGGTGAATTCAGCCAGGGCGGCGCCTACTACTGGGGCCTGGGAGTACTACACGATGCAGATGGCAATGATGTATACCAGGGTAATCGCTATAGCCAGGGATTTGGCGTACACCAGGCCAGTGGCGTCTTACGCGATGATGCCGGCGATGACCACTACCTTGGCATGACCGCTGCTTGTCAGGGTGCCGCATGGGATGTCGCACTGGGACTGCTGGTCGATGTATCAGGCAATGATCACTATTCGGGCGATGGATTATGCCAGGGTGCAGCCGCCATGCAGGCACAGGCGTGGCTTGTCGATTTGAATGGTAAAGACAGTTACGAGGCCAATGGCAATAGCATACAGGGTAGCTCGGGCAGAAACAGCTATCACTATAACGCCGACAAGCCGGTTTATAGTTGGTCAGTGCTGGTAGATGGCGGTAATGATGAAGATTACTTTTCAAGTGGACACACCATGCATCAGGTGATCAGCAACAGTTATTTCGACGAACTGGAACCGGGAAACAGCCGCGCCTACGGTCTGTTCATTGACCTGCCTGAAAACTTATCCATCGACAACAGCAGTGCGCCGCTGACGAACGGCCTCATAGAGACTGATACCGGCGGCGACTGATACGTTCAAGCTTTCAATGTTGCCCAACAGCGGTATAGCAACGAGATGGTCGCATTCGTTTGCGGTTAGCTGACGCAGACCCTTATCTTCCCCACCCATTACAATGGCAGTCGCCGTGGTCATGTCGACATCGTAGATTGTTGTGGCAGCATCACCGGTGGTTCCGACCAGCCAAACACCCGCCTGCTTCATTTCCTGAAGCGCACGGCCAAGGTTTGTCACGGTAATGATCGTCATCTCTTCTACCCCGCCACTGGCCACCTTGCGCACCGTTTCATTGACGCTGGCAGCCCTGTCTTTAGGAATAATTACGGCAGTCACCCTGGCCGCGACTGCTGTGCGGATACACGCGCCAAGGTTATGGGGATCCTGAACCGAATCAAGCACGAGGAACAGGGGGTTGTTGCCCGCGCTTTGCTGCAGAACGCTCGCAAGCGTAACTGATGATTCCTTTAACCTGCGAACTTCAACTACAATGCCCTGGTGATTTCCTGGAACACGCTTATCCAGGACCTGACGGTTGACCAACTCGCAATGGATACCCTGACTTTGTATTTGTTCTTGTAAACGCTGCAGCGGTTTGGAACGCGCATCTCTTTGCAGCCAGGCCCTGAGTATCACATCAGGTGACGTTTTCATTAACTGCTCCACCGCGTGGATGCCAAATGCAACGTCGCTTTTCCTAGTCATCTTCTACCAGTTCAAAATCAATCTTGCGTTCTTCCAGGTCAACACGCGTAACCCGGACCCGGCATGCCTGCCCCATCTGAAATTGTTTGCCACTACGCTCACCGGTCAAACTGTGCGTAATCGGATCATGATGATAATAGTCTGCAGGTAAATTACTGATGTGTACCAATCCTTCGACAAATACATCCTGCAACATGACAAATAATCCAAACGCGGTTACCGAACTGACAATGCCATTATATTCTTCACCTTCCTTGTCCTGCATGAACAGGCACTTAAGACGCTGGGTCACATCACGCGATGCTTCCTCGGCGCGGCGCTCGGTCATTGAGCAGTGTTCTGCCAGCTCCAGCATGGTTTGCTGGGTATAGGGATAACTCTCTGCTACACCATGTTCAAGTATATGACCAATGGCTCGATGCACCATGAGATCAGGATAACGACGTATCGGTGATGTAAAGTGGGCGTAGGCGTCAAAGCCAAGTCCAAAATGACCTTCGTTTATCGTACTGTAAACGGCTAAAGGCATACTTCTTAACAACACCATCTCAAGCATGTCCCCGTCTTCGCGCTTGCGTATCTTTTCAACCAGGGATGCATAGTCAGCTGCGGTCGGTTGATCACCACCACCAAGAAAAAGCCCAAGCTGTGCGAGCAAGCTTCTCACCTCTTCCAGTTTTTCAATCTTCGGTTTGGCATGTACGCGGTAAAGCGCAAGAATCTCGTTTTTCTCCAGGAATTCTGCCGCTGCGATATTGGCAACCAGCATCATTTCCTCGATTAGACGATGCGCTTCGTTACGATGAAGCAACTCAATCGATGCTATTTCATGTTTGTCATCAAAAACGAAACGACTTTCCATGGAAGAAAAGTCAATCAGTCCATTGCGGACACGTTCTGCATGCAGTAACTGGTATACCTCGTAAAGGTTATCGATATGTTCAATAAGGGTGTCGCGTTTTTTTCGGGCAGCCTTGTCCCTTGCCACGACCATAGCGGCGACTTCCGTGTATGTCAGCCGTGCTGTTGAACAAATAGTGGCCTTGTAAAAATTATGCCGCTTCAGCTTACCTCGTGCATCCAGGCTGAGTTCACAGACAAAAGCCAACCTGTCTTCTTCCGGTCTTAGCGAACACAACCCATTGGACAACACTTCCGGCAGCATGGGTATAACGCGTTCAGGGAAATAGACAGAGGTACCACGCAAGCGTGCTTCATTGTCCAGCGCGCTGTCACCACTCACATAATGCGATACATCGGCGATGGCAACGAGTAGACGCCAGCCACTGCCTTGCTTTTCGCAATAAACAGCATCATCAAAATCCTGCGCATCTTCACCATCAATTGTGACGAAAGGCAACGCGCGCAGGTCTTCCCTGTTTGAAATTTCTCCTGTATCGATAACAGGTTTAACACTCTTTGCTTGCTGTTTTACTGCTGCCGGCCACTCGTAGGGTAAATCATGGCTACGTATTGCTATATCAACGGCAATACCAACGGCATCACCCTCGCCCAGCACTTCGATCAGCTTACCGAGCGGTTGACGGTGTTTATCCGGTTGCGATACGACATCAACTACGACGTAGTAACCTGGCTTCGCCTTTAACTTGCTACTTCCGGTTATCAGAATGTCCTGGCTGATGCGCTTGTTGTCTGGCACCACGAAGGCAATACCACTATCCTCGTAATAGCGACCGACGATTTGCGTATTACCCCGTTCCAGCACTTCTATGAGTTTCCCTTCGCGGCGTCCTCGCTTGTCGACATTGATCTCCCTGACCAGTACGCGATCATCATGTAATGTCGAACGCATTTCCTTCGGCGACAGGTATAGATCGTCACCACCATCATCTGGTACGACAAAACCATAGCCATCCGGATGGCCAATGATCCTGCCTTTGATCAAATCCATTTTCTCTATGAGGCCGTAGGCATTGCGACGATTTTTTATTAACTGGCCATCTCGCGTCATCGCCTTAAGGCGACGCCCAAGGGCGCGACGCGTTTCCGGATCGGTGATAGTAAATGCCTCGGCTAGCTGTTTGCGCGTCAGCGGTCGACCAGCCTCGCGGAGCCAGCTGATAATTTGATCCCGTTCAGGAATATCAAGTGTGTTGCTGGAATTAGCTTCAGGCTTTGATTTTTTTGACATGTTAATGATGGATTGACAATAGTTTTAGGGGTCGGTAAAGTCCGCCGTCTTGCACATGCCGAGGTGGCGGAATTGGTAGACGCGCTAGCTTCAGGTGCTAGTGGGGGTAACCCCGTGGAGGTTCAAGTCCTCTTCTCGGCACCATATCTTACTTTTCTTCGTACTTCCTTTTTTGCTTTCGCGTTGAATTGTACGCTGATTTGTTCGCTTCTGTTTATTTATCTCTGAATCAACGCAACGGCACTCTTAAATCCAGTGTATAGGGATGATCGGGATGCGGGCTTTCCAATGGCACGGATATCCTGTCCTGGGTTTTTCCATGCGTGATAAAACGGGCATTACGGCGTGCCTCCGCCTCGTTGGCATTGACCGGGAACGTGTCATAGTTGCGGCCGCCGGGATGAGAGACATGGTAGGTACACCCGGCTATGGAGCGTTCAAATTTTGTGTCGATAACATCAATTACCAGTGGGACGTGGGCCTTGATCGTGGGATGCAAACTTGAGTAAGGCTGCCAGGCCTTGAACCTGACGCCACCGAGTTTTTTCCCTTTAATACCGGTATTGCGCATCGGTATTTTCCTGCCATTACATGCAAGCACATAACGATCACCATGCATACCGTGTGCGCTAACCTGGATACGTTCAACCGATGAATCAACATAACGTGCTGTGCCCTGACCGCTGGATTCCTCACCAAGTACGTGCCACGGTTCAAGTGCCGAATGTAAATCAATTTGCATATCATGCGCGAACAGTGTGCCTATTCGAGGGAACCTGAACTCCCGGAAAGTGCTAAACCAGTCCAGTTCCAGTGCATATCCGGCCTGACGCAAATCGTAGATTACGCGTTTAAAATCTTCCCAGACATAGTGTGGCAACATAAAGCGGTCGTGTAATTCGGTGCCCCAGCGAATCAATTCGCCGCGGTAAGGCTGTTTCCAGAACCAGGCAATTAAAGCCCGCAATAACAGCATTTGCACCATCGACATCTGGTAATGTGGCGGCATTTCAAATGCGCGAAACTCAAGCAGACCCTTGCGACCACTGATTGAATCAGGTGAATATAGCTTGTCGATGCAAAATTCAGCACGGTGGGTATTCCCTGTCAGGTCGACAAGAAAATTTCGCAGAATACGGTCTACCAGCCATGGCTGATCACACTCACCTTCCGGTAACAGACCAAGTGCGATTTCAAGCTCATAAAGATTATCGTCACGTGCTTCATCAACACGTGGCGCCTGGCTGGTAGGGCCAATAAACATACCCGAGAACAGGTAAGATAGTGATGGATGATGTTGCCAATAAGTCAACAGGCTTCGTAACAGGTCAGGTCGACGTAAAAAAGGACTGTCTGCCGGTGATTGTGCGCCCAACGTCACATGGTTACCACCACCGGTACCTGAATGTTTACCATCCAGCATGAACTTTTCAGTACCAAGCCTGTTCACACGCGCCTCTTCATAGAGCGTTTCAGTAATGTGACTTAGCTCTTTCCAATTGCTGGCAGGATGAATATTGACTTCAATCACACCCGGGTCAGGTGTGACCTGTAACATATTCATGCGCGTATCCCAGGGTGGTTGGTACCCCTCTATCGCGACAGGCAGATTCATTTGCTTCGCTATCTTTTCCAGCACATCTACCAATTCAAGCCATGGTTCAATTTCGTTAACCGGGGGCATAAATACGCACAGCTTTCCGTCCCTGATTTCAACACAAAGCGCTGTATGGATAACTTCATCGGAGATGGTGTCGTTGTTTTGATTGCGCCCGGTCGACGCGGTACCATTAAGTTCTTCTCTATGTGTAAACGGATCACGTTCAGTATCTATTTCAAACTCGTCCGGTAACTGCCAGGGCAAGGCGTTGAGTGGCAAGCGGTAACCCATTGGCGAATCACCTGGCACCAGGTAAAGCTGTTCGGTTCGCAATGGCCACGCACTGGTTTTCCAGCAGTCCTCGCCCTTGTGACTGAAATGCTTCAGGGGTAATACGTAACCACGTACTTCATCCAACCCCTGTCTGGCGATCCTGCCGAGTCGTTCACGTTCAACAGGGTCGTCGACCTTGCTGTCTTCCATGCTGACGTTAACCGGTAATTGTTTTTCTATGTCCAGGTAATGCTGTTTGTCTTCGTAGGCAGAAACGATATAGGCAGGGTCGATGCCTAAGCAGTCAGCAAGTTGTCGCATAAAATTTTCGGCGTCTTCATGTTGGCAAGGCTGCGTCGTGTTTTGCCCTGCGATCAATGTCTGTTCATTCCAGACGGGTTTTTCGTCCTTGCGCCAGATTAGTGACAATGCCCAGCGTGGTAATGGCTCACCGGGATACCATTTACCTTGTCCAAAATGTACCAGTGCGCCTGGTGCAAACCTGTCCCTTAACCGCAACAACAGTTTTTCAGCAAGACGCCTTTTTTCATCACCCAGTGCAGCGTTGTTCCATTCCTCACCTTCCATGTCATCAATAGAAACAAATGTGGGTTCTCCACCCATGGTCAACCTGACGTCACCCTGTTCAAGTTCATTGTCTATGTTGTTGCCCAGTTTCATTACGGACTGCCACTTTGTATCCGTGAACGGCATCGTCACCCTTGGATCCTCATGGAAGCGTTCTACCGTATTATTGTGTTCAAAGGTGACCTTGCAGGGATCCGTGGCGCCAGTCACAGGCGCTGCAGTGCTTGGATGAGGGGTACACGCCAGTGGGATATGGCCTTCCCCGGCAAACAGTCCGGACGTAGGGTCCAGACCAACCCAGCCTGCTCCTGGAAGGTATACCTCGGCCCAGGCATGCAAATCAGTAAAATCGTTAGCCGGCCCGGATGGCCCATCCAGCGATTTCATATCGGCAGTCAACTGTACGAGATAACCAGACACAAACCGCGCCGCCAGGCCCAGATGACGCAATATCTGGATAAGTAACCAGGCGCTATCCCGGCATGATCCCGATTTTATGGATAGCGTTTCCTCGCAACTCTGTACGCCGGGTTCCATGCGCACGTTGTAGTCCAGGTCCTGGTTTAATCTCTGATTAATGCCGACAAGGAAATCCACAATTGCAGTCTCACTTCTGTCGACATCTGCCAACCAGGCAGTCAAACGTTCACCGCTTTCCCTTACTTCCAGGTAAGGATTCAAATCACGTTTTAAATCCTTGTCGTAGTTGTACGGATAAGCCTCAAACTCTTCTTCCAGAAAAAAATCGAATGGATTGATAACAGTCATATCCGCAATCAATTCAACATCTATTTTCAGTGAACGTGTTTTTTCCGGAAATACAAACCTGGCGAGGTAATTCCCAAACGGATCCTGTTGCCAGTTGATAAAGTGATCACCCGGTTCCACTTTAAGGGAATAAGCAGGAATAGGCGTACGGCAGTGCTGTGCGGGACGCAGGCGTATAACGTGTGGTGACAGTTTTACTAACTTGTCAAAATGATATTCTGTTGAGTGTTTAAGTACTACCTGTATGGTCATGTTGGGTTGGTTAAACTATATAAATTTTCACGGGCAGCACAATGCCTGCCGCAAGAGAGTGTAAAGCAATAATAAACTAACCGGGCGTATCAGTTTCTTTCACCAGCGCATTGTCCCAGTTACTACTCCAGGCAATGGGTGGCAAATTGGAAAATGCATCCTTGAGGTTTTCATCCCAACAGCGCTTAAGTTCTCGCAAGTAATCGCTGTCTTCCTCAAAGCGATAACGACGATCGATGACAAGACTGTCCTTATTATAAACAACGACCTCGATTGGCGGTCCTACTGTCAAATTACTGCGCATCGTTGAGTCCATCGAAACAATACCGCACAGGCAGGCTGTTTCAATGGTTGTATCAGGGTTCATTATGCGATCCAGAATTGGTTTACCGTATTTACTTTCACCGATCTGTAGAAAGCACGTATCTTTTGATGTCGTTATATTGTTGCCCTGGGGATAGACATGAAAAATACCCTGTTTGGCATTCATTACCTGGCCTCCAATAATGAAATTGGCCTCGTAATTAACACCTGATCCGGTAGCTGCATTTTTCTCCTGAATTTTTACACTGACTTCGCCAAGATACTCGGCCGCATCCCTGACCGTGGGTACTGTCATCAGGTTGGTATCGGTCTGTTCTTTTATATCGCGTCTAATTCGTGAAATAACACTCTGGGTCGTCGCAAGATTACCTGAGGTCATTATCACGAACTGCCTCTGTCCAACGACGCCGAAGTGATGCATCTTGCTATAAGTGCTAACGTCATCAACACCGGCATTCGTTCTTGAGTCTGATATAAAGACAAGACCCGAATCCGGGGCGAGGGCTATGCAATAAGTCATGCCGAAAGTAAAAACTCGTGGGAAATGTGTCTTACATTATTCATTGTCTATAAACCCCGTCAAGATCCATGGTGATATCTTGCAGGAATTACCACTACCAGGATATTGTTTTCAGTAATTTCAATAACTTAAAAAAAACACGTTGCCTTGCCTGCAAGCCTGATTTGTACTTGCATTTTTCGCACCAGTTGTTACGGGCTATCAGGGAAAGAAGTCGCCTTACGTGCCATAACTGCAACAGGCAAGGCACCAAAAAGGGCAACGAATAACAGTATCCAGAATAGACCTTCGCTATTCATGCCTAACACTGCAAACATGACAGTCATAACAAGGAACAACAACATCATTATATTTTGAATAAAGTTATTGCCAGCAAGGATGCGCCCCAGCTCATCGTCAGGAGCATGATACTGGATCAAGGCGTTATATGGCGTCAGCATTAACCCGCCACAAATACCCCAAAACAGGAAATTAACTACTTGCAGGTAAGGATTCAGTAAAAAAGGTAACAGCAACAGACAACAGGATATACCTATCACGCCTGCGGGCAGTAATCCTGTTTCGATTCTCGTTATGGAAATACGCCCGGCAATTACAGCGCCCAACATAATACCAAACCCGGCACATGCCAGTGTTCCCTGGATAATAATCGTATTGTTTATAGAGAGGGCATCCTTGGCGTAGGCAGGAAATGTAGCCAGCATGACCTGGGATATAGCCCAGAATAAAGACAGACCTGCGATTGACAAGTATATAATCCTGTTATCAAACACTACCCGCGTATTGTGTTTCAGGTATTGACCACTAGTGTATTGCTTGACGTCAAATTTTAATTCCGGATCGACCGCTCTTTTATAAGGCAGCCTGTATACAACCAGCACTTCAATAACGCTAATGAAAACAAGTAACCACCCAACAGGAGCAATCGCCTGCAACAACTGTTGCGTGTTCGCGAAATCAACATCTTGTAATGCCGTTTCAAACAGCACGGTAAAAACAAAAATGCCGGAAAGGATGGCAATAGTGGTTGTAGCCTGGACTACTCCATTAGCCTGCGCAAGGTTTTCATTTCCTACCAATTCCTTGATAAACCCGTATTTTGCGGGCGAATAAAAAGCACTTTGCAAGGCGAGCATAAAGGTCATCGCAAATGCTGGCCAGAACCAGCCCAGGTAATAAAACAGCGTGATACATAGTGTTAATATAACCACGCACCATGATGTACAGCGCATGACCTTGTGTTTGGGGAATCGATCAGAGACAAAACCTGCAGGAGAAAGTAACAGGATAAAAGGCAGTAGAATTAATGCGTTTACAATGGCAGTGAGTATGATCTGCTGCTGTCCATCGTAAATCTTGAAGACTGTATTCTGGATGACGATTTTATGGCCGAGATCAATGAACGCATTCAGAAACACGACAACCAGGTAAGGGATAAATCCTTTGAAGGCAATGAGTCGTTGCATGTTATTTAATCGCTATAGACCGCGCATCCGGCTGATGCACATTCCTTGCAGGCACGGCAAACATGCCAGAACGAAATCAACTGAACGGATTTTCCAGGATGATAGTTTCGTTTCTATCGGGGCCTGTGGATACGATAGCCACAGGCACACCCGTCAACTCTGCCAACCTGTCCAGGTAGCGGCGCGCAAGTTCAGGTAAATCATCATAGTTGGTAATACCAACTGTAGCTGATTTCCAACCAGGGTGTTCCTCGTAGACAGGTTTACATCTCGCAAATGACTCCGCCCCAATTGGCGGGATATCTATCGACTTGCCGTCCAGTTCATACGAGTGGCAAATCCTGATCACATCAAGTTCATCAAGCACATCCAGCTTGGTTATACACATGCCGGACAGACTATTTATCTGTGCTGAACGCCGTAGCGAAACGGCATCAAACCAGCCACAGCGTCTGGCACGCCCTGTCGTTGCGCCGAATTCATTACCAACTGTTGCAATATGTTCACCTACATCATCATGTAACTCGGTTGGAAACGGACCCGCACCAACGCGTGTCGTATATGCCTTGGTAATACCCAAGATGTAATCAAAATGACGAGGGCCGAAACCCGTGCCCGTGGCCGCTCCTCCTGCAGTCGTGTTTGATGACGTGACAAAGGGATAGGTACCATGGTCGATATCAAGCCAGGTACCCTGGGCGCCCTCAAATAAAATATTTCTTCCCTGCTGGTAAAAATCACTTAAGCGTGCACCGATGTCATCTATCATGGGTATCAATTGCTGCGCCATTGCCCGCAAATCATCCAGCGCCGCTTCGTAATCAATCGCGTCTGCATTGTAGTAATGGGTCAACATGAAATTATGGTAGTCGAGCAATTCGCGCAACTTATCAGCCATACAGTCATCAGAGGTCAGGTCGCCAACCCGTAATGCACGACGCGCAACCTTGTCTTCATAGGCCGGGCCAATGCCACGTCCGGTCGTGCCAATAGCCGATTTACCTTTGGCTTTTTCACGTGCCTGATCAAGGGCAACATGATATGAAAGTATTAATGTACATGCCTCGCTAATCTTGAGTGATTCACGAGTTGCAATACCGTTTTTTTCCAGCATCTCGATCTCTTCAAGCAACGCATGGGGACTTAGTACGACACCGTTTCCAATCAGGCACTCAACACCGTCGCGCAAAATGCCTGAAGGAATGAGGTGAAGTACGGTTTTATCTCCATCAATAACGACAGTATGCCCGGCATTATGTCCTCCCTGGAAACGAACAACCGCGGCAACATCTTCGGTTAGCAGGTCAACAATCTTCCCTTTGCCTTCATCGCCCCATTGCGTACCGAGAACAATTAAATTTTTACCCATGAATTAGTTTTTTTGCTATTCGTGTTATTAGATTTTTTTTACTTTCCACTGGCCGTTGGCTTCAGCAATGACATGTGTACAACTCATATCAGCTGCACTCGCCTGCTGATCTTGTAGTTCCCTGATGACTATTTTGCCTTCTGCCCTTAGCGTTGTAATGAGGGCATCAAGACTGCTGTCATCATTAGCAGGCGCAAATATCCGCTCTGCCGGGTTAGCGTCAGCATTGCGATACTTCATCAGCGATTTTACATCTGTACTGAAACCGGTAGCAGCGCGTGAACGACCAAATGCCTTGCCAATATCATCGTAGCGTCCACCAAAGGCAATGCCATCACCCTGTCCCTCAACATAAGCGGTGTAGAGCATGCCTGTGTGATAGTGATAGCCGCGCAATTCCGCCAGGTCGATATGGATTGATATGTTGGTGTAATCCTGCACGGCATTGGCCAGTGTCGACAATTCCTGCAAATCCTGTTTTACCGTCTCCGATATCGCTGCAAAGCGTTGTTCGGCATCAGCAAGAACATCGATCGTGCCATTCATGTCGATCAGATCCAGCATGGCGAGACTTGCAGCGTCCGTTATGTTCCAGTCATTAAATTTTTCCTGTAACTCATCCCTGGCTTTTCTCTGCAGAATTTCAAATACCTGGTCCTGCTGCGCTGGTTCAAGGCTGGATTCACAGCTCAATGCGCGAAAGATGCCTATATGCCCCAGGTCAATACAGGCCTTGTTAATACCGGCAAGCTCCAGTGTCGCCAGCATCAGTTTCACTATCTCGATGTCACTGGCAATGCCGGCATGGCCATAGAGTTCGGCGCCTACTTGTAGCGGGGTACGGGTTTCACCGGAATGCGCCGGGCGCGTATGTAATACACTACCCAGGTAGCATAGCCTGGTAGGTGTATTACGCTTGAGCAGGTGGGCATCGATACGTGCAACCTGGGGGGTCATGTCTGCACGTAAACCCATCAGGCGACCACTGAGTTGATCGGTAAGTTTAAAGGTTTTCAGGTCGAGATCTTCGCCGGTACCGGTCAGCAATGATTCAAGGTATTCCAGCATCGGGGGAATGACAAACTCATAGCCCCAGCTTGCCAACAGGTCGACAATGTCCCGACACAGACCCTCTAGCTGGCTGGCCCTTGGAGGTAGAATTTCTTCAATACCCTCGGGCAGTAGCCAGCGGTTAATTTTATTCATAACTATCGCACCAGATACAAAAGAACAACCCCGACCAGCATGCTGGCCAACCCCAACAAACGTAATATTTGACTATCCATTTGTGAAGCCTGGAAGTATAACTTACGTATACCTTCCGGATTGATAAACGGCATTAATCCTTCCAGAACAAATACAAGGGCGAGTGCCGCTAGGAGGTCTGAAAAATTCAGGTCCAAGCGACGACCACCTGAAAGCAGCGAATCACCTTGCTCCCCATAGGTGATTGAAACTTATTTGCCTTTCTTATCGTTAAAATATTTGAAAAAATCTGATTGCGGTTCAACCAGCATAATGTCGTTACTACCACTGAAACTGTTCTGGTAGGCATTCAAGCTTCGGTATAGAGAGTAAAACTCGCGATCATTATTGAATGCCGTAGCGTATATTTCAGTGGCCTGCGCATCACCTTCACCGCGAATTATTTCCGAATCACGATAAGCATTGGCAAGTATAACCTCACGTTCACGATCCGCATTTGCCTTGATACGTTCTGCTGCCTCGTAGCCACGAGCGCGAAAATCCTTGGCTACCCTGTTTCGCTCGGCACGCATACGTTCATAAACTGAATTACTTACCTCGGAAGGAAGGTCAATCCGCTTGGTTCGCACATCCTCAACAAATATGCCAAGTTCATCAGGCAAATTTGAAGTGCTTTTCTTCACTACTTCGAGAATTTGTGAACGTTCACCGGCAACCACTTCCTGTACTGTACGCGCACCAAACTCATCTCGTAGTGCACGGTTAATACGCTGTCCGAGAAGTCCGTTGGCATAAATAACGTCACCACGCGTTGCCGTGTAAAACTTTTCAACGTTTGTGATTCGCCATTTGACATAATAATCAACAATTACGTCTTTCTTTTCTGAAGTGAGAAATCGCTGCGGTTCCTGGTCCAGGTTCAGCAATCGTTTTTCAAATTTCTGCACTGTGTTTATGACCGGCAGCATAAAATGCAAACCGGGTTCATAGTCGGCGCGCTTGATTTTTCTGAATTCAAACACGATCGCCTGTTCGAATTCGTTTACCTTGAATACAGAAAAGTAACCCAGTATTGCAAGAATAACGACTGGAATGATTATCTTAGGACTGCCCGGCATTATCGCATCCCCCTGATTCTGTTCTCTACCCGTTGTTTAACATCGTCAAGTGTGGTCGACAGTGACGAGTTGGAACTGCTACGAGAGGAAAAATCTGATGTTAAGTTACTGGATGGTCGCTGCTGACGCTGTTCCAATAGTTTGTCTATTGGTAAATACATCAGGCTGTTGGAGTTATCTCCATCAATAAGTACCTTGTTGGTATTTGTCAAAACCGATTCAATGGCGTCAAGATATAAACGTTCACGAGTCACTTCTGGCGCACGCTGATATTCTGTCAGTAACTGCTCAAAACGACTGGCTTCACCTTCTGCCTTGGCAATGACACGTGCCTTGTAAGCGGTGGCCTCTTCTCTTAAACGTGCAGCAGAACCACGTGCTTTCGGAATAATATCGTTACGATATGCTTCTGCCTCATTGACAACACGTTGCTCATCCTCTCGCGCCTTGATTGCATCATCGAAAGCTGCTTTTACTTCATCGGGCGGCTTGGCAGGCTGGGTTTCGACACTGGAAATATAAATACCTGACTCATAATCATCAGTGGCATTATCATCATCCAGTGTTTGCTGAATAATCGTTTTAATCTGTTCTGCTATCTGACTACGGCCTTCGGTCAGGACAAAGTCGAGTTTGCTCTTACCAATAACCTCACGGACAACGCTTTCCGTTACCTGACGCAGTGTGGCTGCCGGCGCAAAAACATTGAACAAGTACTGGGTTGGATCGTTTATTCGCCACTGTACTGCAACTTCGACGTCGACAATGTTTTCATCCTGCGTCAGCATCAACGCCTTGTGCGTGATAGAACGGACCTGACCGATATTCACTTTTTGCACAATTTCAACAGGCCTTGGAAACCTCACTCTTAGTCCTGGCTCCAGGGTATCGACATGCTGACCAAAACGAAGCACAACACCGCGCTCCTGTTCATCAATAAGGTAGGTCATGTCATAGGCAAGCCAGCCGAGCAAAATTATCACTGCAAGAAACACCGGAAAGCCGGCGTTGTTATTGTTCATGGAAGAAGGTTTGTTGCGGCCAAACATGCCGCCAAAGCCTTTTTGCATTTTGCGTACGATCTCATCAAGATCAGGCGGCCCATCGCTATCTCCGCGATTGCCCCAGGGATCCTTGCCCTTGTTTCCGTCAGGTGGTTCGTTCCAGCCCATTAGTTATATCTCTCCGACGATTTAATTAAAGGTTAAATAATTTTGGTTTGCTTGGTGAATTACAGGGTCACGCTTCCGTGCGCAAGTGTGCAATCTTAATAGTGAGCATGGTCAGACTGCAACTCCGACATGTCCAGTTTGGCTTCTTCGCAAAGCTTGTTCAGACGAAAATCTTCCAATTCTATCTCCATTAACCAGCTACCCTCATTATCTATGTCTTCATTTCTGACAGCTCCAAGGTCAAAGAGTTTTGCCCTGAGCTGCCCGGCAGACATTGGAATTTTCAAATGATGGTAGCTACATTCACTTGCTAATTGCCTATCCACCGTTTCCAGTAATTTCTCAATGCCTTCCCCTGTTAACGACGAAAGCCAGACACGTGGCTTTGTCATGTAGTCATTAATTTCGACCCGGGCGTCGAGGTTCTCATGTAAGTCAATCTTGTTATACACCTCAATCTGGGGCACATTCCCGGCACCTAACATTGATATCACTGCATTAACTTCATCGATACGCTGCTGGCGTTGTTCAAGCTCCGCGTCAATGACATGGATTAGCAAATCAGCTTCACGCACCTCGTCCAGCGTCGCCTTGAACGATTCGACCAGGTCATGCGGTAAATCACGAATAAATCCAACTGTATCCGTCAGGATAAAAGGACGACCTGCACTGGTTTCAATACGTCTTAATGTCGGATCCAGGGTGGCAAACAGCTTGTTGGCCGCATACACACCTGCCCCGGCTAACCTGTTAAACAACGTTGATTTACCGGCGTTGGTATAGCCCACAAGTGAGACTACCGGGATCTCGTTTTTCTTACGCTTCTGACGGCTTTGTGATCGCTGCTGTTGTACCTTTTGCAGTCGCTGATTGATCATTTTTATACGATGGCCAATCAGTCGGCGGTCAGTTTCCAACTGTGTTTCACCAGGGCCACGCAGTCCAATACCACCTTTTTGCCGTTCGAGGTGAGTCCAGCCGCGTATCAAACGCGTGGACAAATGCTGTAACTGGGCCAGTTCTACCTGCAATTTACCCTCATATGTCCGTGCGCGCTGGGCAAATATATCCAATATCAATCCAATTCTATCAATTACCCGTTTGTTGACCGCCTTTTCGAGATTTCTCTCCTGTGCCGGCGACAGCGGTTGATTAAAGATCACGACATCGGCATGGGTCTGGGCAGTCATTTGACTGATTTCCTCTACCTTGCCTTTACCTACGTAATATTGTGGATCGGGGGAATGTCGTGGCGCCGTGAGTGTGCCCACGATTTCAAGTCCGGACGACTCAACCAGTTCATGGAATTCTTCACAGGCGTAAGCTGCTGATATGGCTTGAAAATCCACATAAACTACCAGAGCGCGCCGAATTTCAGCTGAGCGAGATTCCAAATGCTTATCGGCGCAAGCTAGTGCTAGCCTTCGCTGCTACCGGATTCCTCGTCGGCGCGCGGTAATTTGACGTTCCTGGCGGGAACGATTGTAGAGACGGCATGTTTGTATACAAGCTGGCTGACAGAATTCTTTAATAAAATAACAAATTGGTCGAAAGACTCGACTTGACCTTGTAATTTTATGCCATTAACAAGGAATATGGACACCGGAATACGTTCTTTCCTGAGCGCATTTAAAAAAGGATCCTGCAGAGAGTGCCCCTTACTCATAATAATTCTCCTTCCAACTTATAGTTATTATTCCGTAAGTTACGACTTACAGATTTTGTAATAGTTTATTTTTGCAAAATTATATTACAAATCGGCGACGTGGGTCGATTAGTCCATTTGGGTTAGTATGGTATCAATTATACCGTTTTCAAGGGGATCGTAACATTTAACATCACTTTCCTGTTTAAACCATGTCATTTGGCGCTTCGCGAGTTGCCTGGTCGCGACCACGGCGTGTTCGACCATGGTGTCATAGTCAGTTTCTCCTGCAAGATAGCGCCATACTTGCCGATACCCGACCAGGCGCATCGACGGCATGTCCAGCGACAGGTCGCCACGCTCATATAACGCTCGCACCTCATCGACCAGGCCTGCATCCAGCATGGCCATGAAACGATTCTTGATCCTGGCATGCAACTCGCTGCGTTCCCGCGGCATTAACAATAGCTTGCATGGCTTCCTGGTCAGGCCGCGGGTCCTGCCTGCGGCCATCAATTCAGACATACTCTTACCGGTAATCTCGTACACTTCGAGCGCACGCTGGATTCGTTGCGGGTCATTTTCATTTATTCGCGCGGCGGAAGCAGGATCAATATCCGCCAGTTTTGCATGCATGGCAGGCCAGCCCAGTTTACGCCCCTGTTGTTCAAGGCACGCTCGTATCCGGTAATTAGCATCCGGTAAATCCGCCAATCCCTGCTCCAGCGCGCGAAAATACAGCCCGGTGCCACCAACCAGGATCGCCGTTTTGCCCTTCGTCAGTATGCTGTTGATTGCGGCACTGGCATCTTGTTGAAAACGCGCTGCCGAATAAGGTTCTATCGGGTCACATATATCGATTAGGTGATGTGGAACACCATTCAATACTGCGCGATCGGGTTTTGCCGTGCCAATATCCATGGTCCTGTAGACCATGGCCGAATCGACACTGACGATTTCACTATCCAGTTGTTCATGCAAACGCAGGGCGAGTTCGGTTTTTCCCGTTGCGGTCGGTCCCATGACAAAAACAATGCCGTTTGCCGTGGACATAGTCAGCGTTTTAACAACCTTGCTAATGACATTTGATCGAGCAAACACCATGGTAACTGGCCGTTATCAGCCTCGCCTGGTTCATACTCCTCAATCTTGTTCACGAGTAACGCGACGTCTCCTTCATTCATGTTGTAACCGGTGGAATTAACATGTTCAGCAAGTGTAGTTGCAACGTGGCTGGCATCTTGTAGAGAACCGAGCGATGCCAGTAATGCCTTAACCAGTGCAATAATATCGGCGTAGCTAAACAAGGCCGGAATCGCGCGCACAGCAATATGATCAGGCGACACCGGCTCGAGCAGGAAACCCCAGCGCTTTATCCCGGTTTGATGTTCATGCAGTGTATTTAATTCAACTGGTTCCAGCTTGCAGGACACAGGCACATGTATGTGTTTTAACATAACCGTGTCGGTGCCGTATGCCTGAAGCAGGTCGTGAAATGTCATCAACTTATTTGCTGCAAAAACGTCGATTAACAATTGCCCGCTGGTCGTATCCACTATCAGGAACTTCCCCTGTGCAGCTTGTATAAAAGCAGGTTTATAGTGTAAACCTGATGCAAAGCTGGTTTGTTGTGCATGGTCACTTTTGTAACTGGCGCGACTTTCATTGATTGGCCATGCCTTCTGCGTCGGGGTGAGTTTGCTTGTCTCGCCCTGTTCTGTGCGAATAGCTTCATTTCCCAGGCAGTTCGTTAAGCAAGCATAAATAAAGTCATGTACATTTCTTGGCTCTGCAAACCGCACTTCAGACTTTGCAGGATGGACATTGATATCCATTTTTGCAGGATCCAGTTGCAAAAAAAGCACATAGCTGGGAAATCGACCACGTTCAACCAACTGGCTATATACCAGTCTTAATGCATGGTTAATGTTTTTATCCTGTACCAGCCGACCGTTGATAAAAAAATACTGGCGGTCAGACTGGCTGCGGGCCGCTTGCGCCAGGCCGATCCAGCCCCGAATCCGCATGTCCTCACTGCGAGTATCAACGCACACACTTTGATTGAGAAACGATTTGCCACATACATCCGCAACACGCTTCTCCGGTGATCCTGCACTCGCCGGCAGTCTCAGCACATGTTGTCCCTCATTGATTAATTCAAAACTGATGTGACTATGCCCCAGTGCCACGGCTTTAACGAGCGACTGGATATGCAACCATTCAGTGCGCTCTGACTTAAGAAATTTACGTCGTGCCGGTGTTGCATAAAACAGGTCTTTTACTTCGACCGTGGTACCGACAGTTCGCGCGGCTGGTTTGACCGCCATGCTATTGTCAATGGACCAGGCATTATCGGCGTGTTGCTGTCGCGTTAATAATTGAAATCGCGACACCGATGCGATGCTGGGCAAGGCTTCACCCCGAAAACCCAGGCTCGCTATTTGCTCAAGGTCCGAGGCGCGATTTAATTTGCTGGTCGCATGTGGCTGCAGTGCCAGCACAAGGTCATCCCTGTGAATTCCCTGGCCATCATCCTGCACGCTGATTAACCGGGTTCCAGCGCCAGCCGTTGTGACGACTATTTTTCGAGATGCGGCGTCAATACTATTTTCGAGCAACTCTTTAACCACAGATGCGGGCCGCTCGATAACTTCACCGGCAGCAATCTGGTTGGCGACATCGGGGTCGAGCAGGTGAATTCTTGGTAGCTTAACGGCGGCTGACATGGGACGTATGATACGGCAGCCGAACGGGGTCAGGTAGTAGGGTGTATCAGGTGCCGCTATTAGTGTTGGGTATGCTTAAAGTTTGCCCGACCCTGACCAGGTCACCCTTCAAACCGTTATACTCGCGCAGGCTACGCGTTGATATCTTGTACTGCTGGGCAATAGTGGACAAGGTTTCACCGCGGCTAATGATATGTTTACGCGAAGCCAGTAAGGTGCCCTCGGGAGCAAAATCCCGAAAGTAGCCCCTGAGTCCATGGACGATCGCATTCGACATCCGAATCCGGTGCTGTTTACTCATTAGCTTCTTTTCTTCGCTCGGGTTTGAAATAAATGCGGTTTCAACCAGTATTGACGGGATATCCGGCGATTTTAACACCGCAAAACCGGCAGACTGTACGGTTCGCTTATGGACCTTACCAATACTTTTCAATCCCTGGAGTACGCGATCGGCAATATCGATACTGGCTTCAAGGCTGGCAGTTTGCGACAGGTCCAGTAACACAGAGGCGAGCACATCATCCCTGTTATCAAGACTGACTCCGCCAATCAGGTCTGACGCGTTTTCCGATTCAGCCAGCCAGCGAGCCGCTTCACTACTGGCACCTTTCTGGGACAACACGTAAACCGAAGAACCGTGCACGCGGCGATCACGAAAGGCATCAGCGTGAATGGAAATAAACAGATCGGCCTTATATTCCCTGGCTTTTTCTATTCGCTTGCGTAATCGCATGTAATAGTCGCCCTCGCGAATCATGACAGCGCGCATACCACGTTCCTTGTTGATCGCTGTGTGCAACTGCTTTGCGATTCGTAATACAACGTCTTTTTCAAAGTTGCCTGCCGGCCCCCGGGCGCCAGGGTCTTCTCCACCATGACCGGCATCGAGTGCGATAACAACATCGCGCAGACGATTCCTGTCGGTCACTTCCTCGTCAGTATCAACATTCTTGTTTTCCGTGCCAGTACCCAGCAGATCGACCACGAGGCGATGTCCGTAGTGCTGGTTTGGTTTTAGCTGGAAGCTTTTATGTTCAACAAATTTCTTTAAATCGAGAACAACGCGCAGATCATCATTGTTGCGCGTGGCGGCGCGTATACCCTGCAGGAACTTATCCTCGTTACCTGGCTGGGTCAGCTTGCTGTCCAGGCGCGCATTTTTTAAATCGATAACGGTACGATATGGCTCGGTCAGTTTAATCAGGTTGTGATCCACCGGCGCACTGATATCGAATACGACGCGGGTACTGTCTGGCGCGGCCCAGACACGAATACCCTCAATGGTGACTGGCGCAGCTGCCACCACCATACTCGAGAGCAGGAGCAAATTGATCAACAAAATCCGCATCTTGAAACAGTCCAAATACTGACCTTTTTATTATCTATTTAGCCGTTATTGAAATAATTTCAAGTTTTGTTTAGAAAATCAAGCTATATTACTGTTTTTTCTAATTAATATAATAATACTGCTATTACTCGTGTGGTAACCCGATGCCCCTTAATCGCACCTCACCTTTGACGGTCCCCGCAGAGATTATGACATCGCGTGCGTCGCCGGCATGTTGTATCTCAATCGTCATATCAGCCTCGGGGAGCACTCCGGAAGCGCGTTCGGGCCATTCGAACAGGCAGGTAGCACCAGCATCGCAGTAATCCCGGATGCCCATGTCCTCCAGTTCTTCCGGGTCGTTTAATCTATACAGGTCAAAGTGATAAACCGGAAACGTGGTCAGTTCATACAATTCCACCAGTGTGTATGTCGGGCTTTTTACACTCCGGGTATGGCCCAGTTGTCTGAGTAAGCCGCGGGTCAGCGTCGTCTTACCCGCCCCCAGGTCTCCCTTCAGGAAAACAATCTCGCCACCTTGCAGGCAAGTTGCGATGCTGGCGCCGAGACTTTCCATCGCGGCTGCATTTTCTATCCGGGTTTGCATTGTCAGGGATTGACGAGTCGTCTCAGATGGGGCATCAGGTCGGTAGCAAACAAACCACGTTCTCCTTCCGCGGCGGCAGCATCAGCAGACGCAGCATGCAGAAGGACGCCAAGGCAGGTTGCATCGTTGATATCCATTCGTTGCGCAACAAGACCGGCAATAACGCCGGTCAGTACATCGCCCATACCGCCGCTGGACATACCCGGGTTGCCCTTGTCACAAACGAATAGCCTGCCATTTTGGTCAACCACAATACTGCCATTGCCTTTTAACACTACTGGACCACTAAACTGTTGCTGAAGTGCGGCTGCCGCATGGTAACGATTATGCTGGACATCAGCCGTGGTGACGTCAAGCAATCGCGCTGCCTCACCAGGATGCGGGGTCAATATCCAGTTAGCAGCACTGCGCTTGTCTACTGCCAACAGGTTCAGTGCGTCTGCGTCAATAACCAGTGGCAATCCGGATTCCAGTACCCGCGCCAGTAATTGTTGCGCCCATTCAGATTGTCCCAGTCCAGGGCCAATAGCAACAACGCTTGCACGTCTTAGTAATGGCATGAGTGCAGAAACAGAATCAACGCCGTGCGCCATTACCTCGGGCCGCGAACTGCTGATTATCTGTGCGTGCTCGGGACGGGTGGCCACACTGATCAGCCCTGCTCCAACTCGCCCTGCTGCTTCCGCCGCCATTATTACCGCACCTTGAAAACCGTAATCGCCACCGATGACGAGAACATGACCAAATTCACCCTTATGGGCATTGCGCTGGCGAGGTTCAAGCAAATGTAAATAGTCCTGAACTAACAATCGGGTGACATCATGCTGACCCAGTCGCTGATATGCCTGGTCCGGCACCTCGAGATCGTTAAACAATATCTTGCCTGAATATTCTTCACCATTATTGGTAAACATGCCTTGTTTAAGACCAATGAAACTGGGTGAAATATCTGCCTTAACCGCCTTCCCCATCACCTGTCCTGTATCGGCCTGTAGCCCGGATGGGATATCGATGGCTACAACGGGTAATAATGAATCATTGATGGCATCTATTGCCTCGGCCATTGAGCCGGTGACATCGCGGTCCAGGCCGGTACCAAACAAGGCATCAACCACAATGTCAGTGTCATTTAACATGTGGGCGGAAAAAGGCGCCGGCGTGGCGCCAGTGGCAACGAGATCCCTGTATGCCGTATCGGCATCACCCTTTAATTGGTCCGGATCGTGTAAATAGGCGATGCTCACCTGTTTTCCTTCTTCAAGCGCAAAACGGGCAAGTACATATCCATCACCGGCATTGTTCCCACCACCACAAACCACCAGTATTTTGCGCGCTTCCGGCCAGTGCTGTTTCAAACATCCGTAACTAAAGCTGGCCGCACGCTGCATCAGGTCATAACCAAGTATCTTTAATTCGTCTATCGCGATGCGATCCAGTTCACGTACGTGCTCGGCGGTGTAAAGCTGTTGCGGTAATTGATATGCCATAACGACGTACCGGTGTTAACAGTTAAAAAAGTGTTCCCGGTAAAATTGTAGTTCTGCAATGGAATCACGGATGTCATCGAGTGCAAGATGCGTGGCTTGCTTCTCATAGGCGGGTTTGTCAGGCGCCCAACGCTTGACCATTTCCTTGACTGAACTGACATCCAGGTTTCGATAGTGGAAGTAGGATTCCAGGGCTGGCATCAGGCGGTGCATGAAACGCCGGTCCTGGCAGATACTGTTCCCACACATCGGCGATTTTCCAGCGGGCACCCATTTTTCAACAAAAGCCAGCATCTGCTGCTCTGCCTCGGCTTCATCACAGGCACTTTCTTTTACGCGTTTGGTCAAACCGGATTGACCATGTTGCCGTGTATTCCATTCATCCATGCGCTCAAGCACTTCATCGGGTTGAAAAATGGCCAATACGGGACCTTCTTCCAGGATGTTTAGGTTGGAATCGGTAATGATGGTCGCGATCTCAATAATATAATCGTTATCGGTGTCCAGACCTGTCATTTCGAGGTCGGTCCAGATGAGGTTATTTTCAGATTGTGACATGATGTGCCCGTAATGATTGAATATTTCATTTTAATCATTATTTACAGAAGATGAACATAGTTAACGCAGGAAATCGTTTCACTCAGTGAGACAAGGGAGAGAAGAAGTTCGTGAACAGTTTTAGTTACATTTTTTTGTTTTGCCTCGTTGCCAGCATTATTACCCAATGGGTACTGGTCAAGCGCCACGTACAACACATACGCGCCAACCGGGCCAACGTGCCAGCTGATTTCAGCGAGAAGATACCTCTCGAGTCACACCACAAGGCCGCTGATTATACCCAGGCAAAAGTAAAGACCGGGCTTGCAGAGCTTATCATCGGCTCAGTGATTTTACTTGGCTGGACAATTGGTGGCGGTTTGCAATTTCTCGATAATCATGTGCGTGCACTGGGCCTTGCAGAAATCTATACCGGCACGTTGTTTATCATGGCAGTATTTCTGATTAGTTCGATACTGGATGTTCCCATGTCGCTGTATCGTACCTTTAAGCTTGAGCAATCGTTTGGTTTTAACAAGATGACCATCGGCTTGTTCTTCGTTGATATGATCAAAAATGGCGTTGTCGCCGCTATCATAGGCACCCCGTTGCTGCTGTTTGTGCTTTGGATAATGGAGAACAGTGGTAGTTACTGGTGGATTTATGTGTGGATGACCTGGCTTGGTTTTAGCCTGCTAATGATGTGGGCATACCCGGCGTTTATCGCCCCACTGTTCAATAAATTTCGACCGTTGGAAAATGAAGAACTAAGGACAAGAATAGAAAACCTGCTGACTCGCAACGGTTTCAAGAGCCAGGGCATTTTCGTTATGGATGGGTCAACTCGTTCAACCCATGGCAACGCCTACTTTACAGGCCTGGGGGCCAATAAGCGCATTGTCTTTTTTGACACGCTAATAGATGAACTCAGTTATGACGAGATCGAAGCAGTACTTGCGCATGAGCTTGGCCATTTCAAGTGCAACCATATCAAAAAACGAATCACTGTTCTGGGCTCGGTATTTTTGGTCGGACTCGGTATTCTCGGCTGGCTTATCAATGAACCCTGGTTTTACAGCGGACTGGGCGCAGGAATACCATCAGATCATATGGCGCTGGTATTATTCATGATTGCATCTCCGGCATTTACGTTCTTCATGCAACCATTATTTTCTTCAATATCTCGACAGCATGAGTTCGAGGCCGATGATTTTGCCGCAGACCAGGCCCAAACCGAAAACCTGATCACCGCTTTGGTAAACCTCTATCGGGAAAATGCAAACACGCTGACACCGGATCCCCTTTACTCAGCATTCCATGATTCGCATCCGCCAGCACCAATTCGTATCGCTCACTTGAAGAGCAAATTTGCATGACAAGCCTGGCTCGCAGCGTTTCAGCGTTGGTAATGCTGCTAGGTACGCTGTCTGCCAGTGCCGGGGATATTGAAAACGGCAGGCAGCTTCATAATGACAATTGTGTTCGCTGCCATAAACCGTCGGTATATACGCGCGAGAACCGCATGATTAACAGTTACGACGCCTTGCAGGAACGGGTCAGGCAATGCGAAATCATGGCGGAAATGGCCTGGTTCGATGAAGAAATCGACGACGTTGTGAGTTTTCTAAACCACACCTACTATAAATTTGAAACTGACAAGTGAGCGTGACCGGGGTCAGTATCTGCTTGTCAAATAGCGATACAGATATTCCCTAGAATTACCACCGAACATCCTGAACTGAAGACCAATAATAAATTTCTCATCCGCAATCGTGTCAGGCTGTATTGCGACATATTGAACCTGGCAGGAAATATCAACAATAGCGCTGCGAGATCCAAGTGGCACGCTAAATAAAACCCTGACCACACGCGGCGCTTCACTGCTGACCATCAGCCCTTCCGGATTGATGGCCATTACCTCTGCATAGGTAGCCCGCAGGCTGATACCCTCTGCACAAAGGTCATGGCAATGAAACGTATGACGGGAACCGTTGTCCGTGTACGTGCAGATTTCCAGCTGCTGCCGGGAAAAATAATGATTTGTTGTCGCTGAGTTGCGCTCGGCAAGCGCGCCTGAAGATACATGATTCATACTCATCCTCCAGATAACATCCTGTTATCATTTACTCATGTTATATTTACCGTGTTTCCATAAGCTAATTGAAATTCTTTGCAAATTAGTGACAGTACTGTTTACGCTGTGTGACCGGGAATCAATTAATCATGCTTGAACTGGACACATTACCTACACTTGGGGTCGGGGCCAGCCTCAGCCTTGCGTCCGACCCGGACCCGGTAACACTGGTCAAGGCGCACGGTGGCCCGGCATTTGTCGAGTATGCCGGACTGGTTGATGTTGACCGTGTCATTGATGAAGTAAAAAGCATCCAGGCAGCGGGCGCACCGGTGCTATACCACCCTTCATACATCAATTTTTGCGGTTCATTCCCCAATTCCGATGCCTGGCTGGAATCCACGGCCAGGCATATCGATGCGGTTAACTCTGCCTGGTTTGCCCAGGACCTGGCGTATTGCTTCTGGCAGGAAGGACAGAATTACTCTACCCAGATGGGCTATTTTATCCCTCCAATCTTTAACGAGGCATCATTGGAACTGGCTATTGAGCGTGTGCGTGAAGTCCAGGCGAAAGTCAGCGTGCCTGTCGCGATCGAACCGCCCCCAATGTGTTTCATTGTTGGCAAGCTTGATCTATTCGAGTTTTTCGGACGCATCGCCGATGCCGCTGACTGCGCAATTCTACTCGATATGGGACACCTTGTTTCCTACGAGATGGCCAGCGGGAAATCGATCACCAAACAACTCGGTTCGCTACCCGTTGAACGGGTTGTTGAGCTACACGTCGCTGGTGGCAAGGTCAAGCAAACACCCTCTGGCTCTGTTTACGTGGATGCACATGAATGTGAAATCGTGGATGAAACATGGAGCATGCTTACGAAAATGTTGCCCGAGTTACCCAATATCAAGGCCGTCTGTTACGAATGCGAAAACGTTAACGAACACATTGTCCTCGATAACCTGCAACGGATTCGTACAAAGGTAACTGAACTCAGTAGTAGTAAAACCCTGGTAAAACAGCTGGATCAGGTTGCATGAGCCTCATTAACCAGGAACAACTTTTATTCGATCTATTGTTTGATAACGACACCAGGGCGAACTATATAGCAAATGCTGAAGCGGTATTCGCGAACTATGAGCTGGATGAAAAGGAACGCGAGGACTTTAGCACAATACGCATCGAGGCACTTGAACTGGATGCCAACATGCGAAATCAACTGCTGTTATCCACGATAAGCCACAGCTATCCAGCCTCTTTTTCCCTGGTTTCTGCCCTGCCCACCGGCATCGAGTTATTACGTGGCGTGGTTGATGCCGAACTCATGCGCACGCCACCGCTACAGCGCGTAACCGTTTATGGCCAGCGTCTTTGCGAACAGCTCAAATCATTAATTTTGCCAGAAGAATCCCTGCGCAATGCCATCATCGCTGTAGCCGAAGTCGAGACAGGCATGGCCTGGACTGCTGCAGCGCTCAAACAGCGAACCATAAGCGGTAAAGAGATTCCTGCAATACCAGCCGTATTACCTGAGAATTGGACAACCATACCAATGCGCCTCGCTGATTACGTTAGCGTTGCGATGCTGCCCGTATCCTATAACCGGCTACTACAGCAGGTTGCTGGCAAACAGGATATAGACGCATGGTCACGCGTATCAAAAAAGCCATTAGCGCCTTCGCGCCTGTCCCGTGTATTAAAACCGCAAAACACCACATTAATTGTGGCCCAGGCACGGTTGCTACATGCCTCTGTCTGCGAACCCGGCACTACCCACCAGACCCTGGAATTAAGCGAGGGCTTTGCCCACCTGTTTCAACACATCAGCAGTAAGCCGAGTGTGGAACAGCTTCTGGAGGCCTTGAAAAAAGCGGGTGCGCCGGCTGCGCTGACACAAAGTGTGCGCGCCGGTTTTGAGCAACTGTTTAGCGAGGGCATGCTGATACCTGCCTGATTAAAGCATAAGCAATTGTTTATTATGTTATTTTTAATGATGCACCTCAGATGCTATATCTCTTGACCATGCCAGGTTTTTGGCATCGTGAACTTCTGAAAAAACACTCTGCAGCCTGCATGCATGGCACACTTAATGCTGCATATTACTTAAATAACTAAAATCGCCAGTAATTTGACAGCTGGCAATAAAGACGAGCTATGGATACAGATCCCAACGCCGACTCCAAACTGGACGGCCAACAGACACTGATACGTTTTATACAGAGCGCGGCGGTGTCTATCGCCATGTTTGACACTGACATGAATTATATCGCCTGGAGCCGCGCCTACACGGAAGAGTTTAATCTGGCTGATGAAGACCTTTTCGGCCGCAACCATTATGACGTCATGCCCGATCTGCCGGACAAATGGAAGGCCGTACATCGGCGTTGCCTGGCGGGAGCAAGCGAGACTGCCGATGAAGATTTGTATGTATCAAATGATGGCAAAATGTCTTGGCATGAATGGAATGTACGACCATGGTATGAAAGCGAGCATGTTATTGGCGGCATTGTGCTGCAACGCAAGGACGTCACCGAACGCAAGCTGGACAAACAACACCTGCTGCAATTTCAACAAATCGTCGATGATAATGCCGACTACATTGCGCTTCTCGATACACAATCCCGCTACCAGATAGTCAACAAGGCCTACCTGAACGCCAATAACAAAACAAAAGAAGAGTTAATTGGCCGCACGCCAGTCGAGATATTTGACAGGGAAACTTTCGAAAACGTGCTCAAACCCAACGCCCTGCGCTGCATGCAGGGCGAAACAATCCATACGCAGGCGTGGTTAAGCTTCCGCGATGGAGCAGTGCGCTTTGTCGATATCAATTACACCCCGTTTTATGATGAAAATGGGGCTGTTAGTGGCTACATTACAAACGGCCGTGATATCACCAACCGGCAAAAACTCCAGGAACAGCTGGATGAAGCGCTGTTGCAAAACAAACTCATTCTTGAGTCCGCAGGCGCCGGTATCTACGGCCTCGACAGTGAAGGCCGCACAACGTTTATAAACCCTGCAGCTGAAGAAATGCTGGGCTGGATCAGGCAAGACCTGATTGGAAAGTTACAGCATGACGTGATTCACCATAGTCACAGAGATGGTTCACCGTTTCCTGTCAACGAATGTCCAATTTATAAGACGTTTACCGATGGTCAAACGTATACCACCAGCAATGACTTCTTCTGGCGTAAAGACGGCACCGCGTTCCCGGTCGAATACACGGTCACACCGATTATCCAGGATGGTAATAACCAGGGTGCCGTGGTCATTTTCCGCGACATCACAAAAAAGATAGAAAGGCAGGAGCAATACAGATCGATATTCAACCAGGCTGCAGTCGGCATAACGCGTCTTTCACTGCATGGTGACTACACAGATGTTAACGACAAGTTCTGCAAAATACTGGGATACAGCAAGGAAGAACTGTTACAGCTAAACAGCACTGAACTGACTCATCCTGACGACAGGTCAAAAGACAAGATGATGATGCGCAAGGCGATTAATGGCGACGTAGATGAATACACGCTGGAAAAACGCTACATCCGGAAAAATGGTGAATATATCTGGGTCAACCTGACAGCATCGTTGATTCGCCTTAATGACGGACAGCCCCACAACTTTATCACTATCGTTCAAGACATCAATGAACGTAAGAAAACTGAGTTTGCCCTGCAATATAGCGAAGAACGTTACCGGTCATTAGTCGAAGCAACCACATCCATTATCTGGACAACAAGTGGTGATGGTGAATTTACCGAACCACAGCAGTCATGGGAAAAATTTACCGGGCAGATGTGGCCTGAATACCAGGGCATGAACTGGAAAAAAATGATCCATCCTGATGATGTTGACCGAATTTTGCGTGAATGGTCAAACGCCGTAAAAACAAAGCGTTTCTACAAGACGTATGGGCGTATCTGGAACAAGCAACTTAACGAGTGGCGAAATTTCGATGTATCGGCAGTACCGCAGATTGACCAAAACGATATCGTACAGGAATGGGTTGGCTTTATCACCGATACGACGCAATCATTCCGTCTTGAAAAGAAATTGATCTACACACAGGAATTGTTGAACAAGACAGAACAGATTGCACGTATAGGCGGTTGGGAGTTTGATCTTGAGCGTGAACATTTAACATGGACTGACATGACCTATGAACTACATGAACTGCCTTATGATTACACCCCTTCGGTCGATGATGCCATTGGTTTTTATTATGGCGAGTCACGCGAGCAAATTGAAAACGCATTCAATAATTTATTGGACGCGGGCGAACGCTTCGATCTTGAACTACGTTTTAAAACAGCTAAAGACAGATTAATCTGGGTCAGGGTTATCGGCGAACCTATCTATCAGCACAATGAAATGGTGTCCGTCGCTGGTACTTTCGAGGACATCACTGCCAGGAAAAATTATGAAAACGCCGTCGTTGCCAGCGAGGAAAAATACAGAACGCTGGTCGAATCTTCGCCTTATTCAATTTACCAGCTTAGTGACGATGGCAAGATTATTTCAATGAATCGTGCCGGACAACAGATGTTCAATGTTGAAAAAGAAGTTGATGTTACAGGCGGTAATTTTATTCATTATGTGAACTCTGCCGATCAAAACTCGGTACAGGACGAGATCAACAAGGCGCTATCCGGTGTACACAGTGCTTTTGAATTCCAATCCACCAACGGTCTTGATTTCAGTTCCACGCTGGTACCAATCTATGACAAGGATAACCCTTCCAGGGTCGATAAATTACTGGGTATTACGCTCGATATCACCGAAAGTAAATCTGCCCAGAAACAGCTTAACTACCAGGCTTCCCATGATGTTCTGACACAACTCATCAATCGACGGGAATTCGAGCACCGTGCCATACGTCTGCTGGAAACGGTAAGTTCGACTGGTGGTGAACACGCACTGTGTTTTATGGATCTGGACCAGTTCAAAGTGGTCAATGATACCTGTGGTCATACCGCAGGAGACGAACTGTTAAGACAAATCAGCGTCACTTTACAGGCCGTTGTTCGAAAAAGGGACACACTTGCCAGACTGGGTGGCGATGAATTTGGTTTACTGCTCGAACATTGCCCACGCTCGCAAGCCATACGTGTCGCCGAAGAAATACTGGAGGAGGTACAGAACTTCGCTTTTAGTTGGCAAGGCCAGACCTTCAAGATTGGTGTAAGTATCGGCCTGGTATCAATTACCAGGGAAACGGCCAACCTGACCGACCTCTTGAAAAACGCAGACACGGCATGTTACATGGCCAAAGACAGAGGCAGGAACCGCCTTTATATTTATAAAGAAGACGACATTGAAACTTCGCAACGACAGGGTGAAATGCAATGGGTAACCCGAATACATGATGCCCTGGAAAATGATCGTTTCTGCCTGTATGCGCAGTCTATAGAACCGCTGAATAATGAATGCAAGCGCCATTATGAGTTACTGATACGCATGTTTAACAGCCAGAATGTAATGGTACCTCCGGGCGCGTTTTTACCCGCGGCCGAGCGCTACAACCTTGTCACACAGCTAGACCGCTGGGTAATTGATCGGGCATTTGAAATGCTGCAGGGAAAAAAAGAGTTTCTGGAACAGGTTGACCACTGCTCTATCAACCTGTCGGGCCAGTCGTTGAATGATCCCGACATGCTCACATATATCATGAACAAGTTCATGAGGAATTCGTTAATGGCAAGGAAGATATGCTTTGAAATTACTGAAACTTCGGCCATCGCCAACCTTACCCAGGCCCTTGATTTCATCAATAAGTTAAAACAGTTTGAGTGCCGCTTTGCACTGGATGATTTTGGCAGCGGTTTGTCGTCTTTCGCTTACCTGAAAAACCTGCCTGTCGACTATCTGAAGATAGACGGGATGTTCGTGCGTGACATTGGCGATGACCCAATCGACCATGCCATGGTGAAATCAATTAATGATATTGGACAGGTAATGGGCATGAAGACCATTGCCGAATTTGTCGAATCAGACATGATTAAAGGTATGTTGAAAGAGATCGGTGTGGACTATGCCCAGGGCTATGCCGTAGAAAAACCGATGCCATTCGAGGCGCTATTAAATGACTCCAGCAATATTATTCCTATGCACAATCAAAGTTAGGCGATCCTGTAAGTCATGTCTCCGAGATAGTCATTACCGGTTCAATTCCATGGGGCTGATAATTTTCCATCTTTTCCAGTAATTTCTCCGGATCAGTAGCGACCAGTAACATCTCCAAATGCGCCGGACGGACAAAATGTTCAGCCACGGCATCAGCCAGGAAAGCCAGAAGTTTGTCATAATAGCCAGCCGTATTTAACAGCGCGACGGGTTTATAATGCATGCCAAGTTGCGACCAGGTTAATATTTCAAACAACTCCTCCAGTGTTCCCAGGCCCCCCGCCAACGCGATGAAACCATCAGCGTGCCGGGCCATCGTCGCCTTACGTTCATGCATGGAGCCGACAATATGCAACCGGGTCAGCCCTTCATGCAGCACTTCTTTCTTTGCCAGTGACCCCGGTATGACCCCGGTAACAGTGCCGCCGCCCTTTAACACGCAATCGGCAATCGTGCCCATGATGCCAATACTCGCGCCGCCATAAACCAGGCCTATCTGCCGCTGCAGCAACAAGTTACCAAGTTCGATAGCCGCTTGCTGGTACAGTGAATTATTACCCGCACTGGAGCCGCAATAGACGCAAACCTGTTTCAAGGTCAGATGGATTTCCTGCCTTCGAGTGCATGGGCAATCGTGAGACTGTTAGCGTATTCAAGTTCACCCCCCATGGGTATACCGTGGGCGATACGTGACACACGTTTGTTTTTTGTTTTGACCATCTCACTAATAAAATGTGCTGTGGCCTCCCCTTCAACCGTACTGCTGGTCGCAAGAATGACTTCCTTAACCTCTTCCTCCGCAACGAGTTTTTCAAGCTCACCGAGGCCAAGATCGTCGGGACCAATCCCGTCCAACGGTGACAGATGCCCCAGCAGGACAAAATACCGTCCCCGGTAATTGGCTTCCTCTATGGCTTCAACATCGGAAGGATTTTCAACAACACATATTGTGCTTTGATCACGCCTGTCACTGGCACAGAGATGACAAATAGTTTGCTCGGTAAAGGTACGACAGCGTTGGCAATGACCGATATGCTCCATGGCCTGCGACATGATGCGTGATAAGTGCCGGGCGCCATTACGGTCCCGCTGCAGTAAGTGGTGCGCAATGCGCTGTGCAGACTTTCTGCCAATACCCGGCATGCAGCGCAGGGACTCTACCAGTTGTTCAAGTAGTGTCTGTTCAGGCATATCAATAAAGTATAGATAGCTTGAGACAAATAGTTGTATTGTTCCCAGACGAGTCGGCAGTGCGACGACTAGAAGGGCAACTTCATACCCGGTGGCAACCCGATACCCGAGGTCAGTTCCGACATTCGCTCCTGAGTCACTTTTTCTACTCGCCTGTTGGCATCATTCACAGCGGCAGCCAGCAGGTCTTCAAGCATTTCCTTGTCGTCGTTCATGAGTTCTGCATCAATCTCAACGCGTTTTACATCGTGTCGCCCGTTCATCGTCACCTTGACCATGCCGGCACCGGCTTCGCCGACAACCTCGGCCTCGGCCAGCTCTTTCTGTGCCTTTTCAATATTGGCCTGCATCTGCTGGGCCTGTTTCATCATGTTTCCTAGACCTTTCATTTCACACCTCTGACTAATCCTGGTTAATTCGGTTGTATGGAATCCTTGTCGACGGTGGCATTAAACGTGTCGATCAAGGATTGCACTGTCGGATCGTTCTGTACTGACTGTTCCGCCGCCTGTTGCTTCTCGCGCTGCTGCCTGGCCCTGGCCTGTGCCGGGGTTTCATTTTCAGGATCTTCTATCAGGATATTCAGCGACAGCTTGTCACCATAGCGGTTACGCAGTGCCTGTTCTAACCGCTGTTGCTGGTTGGGATTCAATAGATGTGCCTTGTCCGGTGGCAGCGAAAGCTCAAGCTTGTTGTCACTATGCTGTTTTAGTGCACAGTTGCCGGCGAGCTCACGCGCCAGGCCTGCCAGTGCCATTTCCTCGATCATGTTTTGCCAGCTGGCGTCTGAATCGCCAACGCCAGCAGAGTTTTCTTGCCCTGATTGTGGTTCTGGCTCGGTGGCGCTGACCTTGTTGGTTTCGACGGCAGTTGCTGCGGGTTTTTGTCTCTTCTGTTTCGTGCCGACCTGAGGCGGCTGCGTCCCGCCGGTTTGCCGATTAGGTTCAACAGGGCGAAACGCCAGCATACGAATCAGGATCATTTCAAAACCGGATCGCGCATCCGGCGCAAGGTACAGATCTTTACGTCCCATCATCGCGATCTGGTAATAAAGTTGCACATCTTCCTTGTTCAACGTGTTGGCAAATCCGGCAAGTTCTGTTTCGTTGGCCACGGGGTTATCTGAATTCTCCGGCAGCAACTGCAAGATCGCAATCTTCTGCAACAGGCTCATTAACTCTGTCAGCAAGGCATCATAATCAGGATTTTGCAGGGCGATGTGTTCCAGTTGTTTGAGTAAATGCCCGGGTTCGCCGTTCTGCAAGGCATCAATCAGCCCGGTTAAATCAGCGCTGTCGATCGTACCCAGCATGGCACGCACCTGGGTTTCCTCAAGCTGCCCACCACCAAACGCAATGGCCTGGTCAAGCAGGCTCAGGGCATCGCGCATACTGCCTGCCGCGCCGCGGGCGATTAATTCTGCAGAGGTCTTATCGTGACTCACCTGTTCCTGTTCAAGGATCATCTCCAACTGCCGGGCAATTTGGTCATTGGTCAAGTGACTGAGATTAAACTGCAGACAGCGCGACAGGATGGTGACCGGCAGTTTTTTAGGTTCGGTGGTTGCCAACAGAAATTTTACATGTGGCGGTGGCTCTTCCAGCGTTTTCAGCAAGGCATTAAAACTGTGGTTGGAAAACATGTGGATTTCGTCAATGAGGTATACCTTGTATCGGCCCGTTGTCGGCGCGTACTGGACGTTTTCCATGAGTTCGCGCGTTTCCTCTACCCTGGCACGTGAAGCAGCATCGACCTCGATCAGGTCGACGTAGCGCCCCTCATCGATCGCCACACAGGCAGGACATACACCACACGGTGTAGAGCTGACACCGGTCTCACAATTCAGGCATTTTGCCAGGATACGTGCCAGCGTGGTTTTACCAACACCGCGAGTACCGCTAAACAGGTAGGCATGGTGCAGGCGGTCTTGATCAAGGGCATTGCCAAGGGCTTTCAATACATGTGACTGGCCGACCATGTCGGCGAAGGTGCGTGGCCGCCACTTTCTCGCAAGTACTTGATAACTCATTGAAATTTAATAATTCGATCTGGCAAGGTCAAAACAAGTGCATACCTGCATAATACATGAGGTAACCATCACGGCAAGTCACATGACAAACGCTATTGGAATGGAGGCAACCCGCACCGTCCCGACCCCGGCACACACATCCACTGCTGCCGCTGCTCCCTTCCAGGCCTGACGGGGTTCACAATTTCGCGTTGCGGGGAGACCGGCGCGGGCCACCATCGAACAGGACTGCGATGTTATCAAGTCGTGCTGCATTTGCACACTATATTAATGAATAGACGGTCGCGTGAGTAACACGATAGCAGGCAGTAATAGCAGGTCACCCAGTAATGCCAGCAGCATCGCAAACCCGGTCAATAAACCAAAATAAATTGTCGGTATAAAATTTGACAGTGACAGGATGGCAAAGCCAAACATGATGGCCAGTGAAGTGTAGTACATCGCCTTGCCTATACTGCCATGACAGCGCTGGATCGTCGCCAGATAGTCATGGTCTATGGGAAACTCGCGCTGTAAACGGTGTATATAATGAATAGTGTCATCAACCGAGATGCCGATCGTAATCGCGGCAATCGTGATAGTCATCATGTCCAGCGGAATACCCAGAATTCCCATCAAGCCAAGGATAATCACCGCGGAAAAAATATTCGGGACGATAGCAATCGCTGCCAGCGCCAGGTTTCTGAACAACAGCAAAAACATGAAAAAAATAGCGGTGAACACTGCACCAATCGTCAGGATCTGCGAACGGAAAAGGCTCTGTAGCATGTTGTTGTATAATACCATCATACCCGTGAGATTAACCTGTTCCTGTTCCAGTCCCAGGTCCTCAACCAGGTAGGTATTGATCGACTGTAATAGCTGTTCACGATTTAGTGCTGGATCAGACTCGATGATGCGCATACTGAAGCGGGCCTGGTTACCATCATCAGATAAATAAGGCGTAACCAGTGTTTGTTCAATATTCGCAGGTATGCGTTTCCTGAGTACTGTTAGTTCAAATTCATCCAGCGACTCGCCGTTGATTTTTTCAACGATATTGACCGTGGTCACGATTGAAATGACCTTTCCTACGACAGGCAACGCTTCCAGATATTGTTGCAACTGTTTACCCTTTTCAAGCACTGCCGGCGTTAACCAGTAAGCAGCCTTCACGCTTTCATCGCCAGCATCCATAAACAGCATGTCCATGTCGCTGGACTGTTCACTCAATTCCTGCTGCGCTTCAATAAACAAACTGTCGGGGTCAATGATAATATCCAGTGGCATCGTGCCACCCAGTTCATTATCTATCACCTGCATTCCCTGGTAGATCTCGGTATCAGATTTGAAATTGTTGATAAACCGGTTTTCCACCTTCAGCATCATTATGCCTGAAGCCAGCAAAAACATAATCGCAAGGGAAACCAGCAATACAATGACAGGGTATCTGGAAACGATACTGGCGAGGTATAACGTAGTGCGACGCGTGATGTCTCTTGCCGGCGGCATACGAGGTTCGGGCATTAAGGCGAGCAAGGCGGGAAACAGTGTAAACGCCACCAGGAAGGCAATCACCAGCCCGACCACCATGATCCAGCCAAAATCAATAACGGGTCTGATTTCACTGACCACCAGAGACATAAATGCCACCGCCGTTGTCAGTATCGTGTAGAAACAGGGTCGCAACATGGAGTTAATCGTGCCCTTTATATGTTCACGATATGAGACGGCAGTTTGTTCCAACTGCAGGTCTCGAAAGCGGACGATAAGGTGGATCGTCAGAGACAAAGTAATTATCAATAAAATCGACAGGAAATTGGAAGAAATGACGGTGACAGGCCAGCCAAAAAGACCCAGGAAGCCCAGCGTCAATACGGCAGTACAACCGCAAACACTCAATGGCAATAACACCCAACGCAGCTGGTGAAAAAAACAGGTCAATATAAATAACAGGAAGACGAGTACACCCGTACCAAAGACAAAGAGATCGTTCTTGATGAAGTTAATCATGTCCACCGTGATCATCGGTATGCCACCTAGATAAAACTGCCCGTGCTGTGAATGCTGCTGGATAATGTTACGGATAGCACGGATATCAGCCTCACGCTGTTTCGTCAGCTGCCTGTTAAGCGTGTGGATTTGTTTAGTTAACGTATCTGCCTGTCGTGACTTCCCCTGTTCACGCAACAGTTGTCGTTGATTCAGTAGATCATTATAGGTTTTCTCATGTTTAAACTGCGCCTGTATGGCCGTCGTTTTGCCATCTTCACTGATTAATAATTCGCGATAGAGGGGGTTGGTCTGAAATTCCTTTCTTGCCAATTCCCTGTCGACATCTTGCTGTGCTAATGTGCCCAGATCACCGGAAATCTCTGACAGGGATTGACCACTCTGATAAATAATAGGCACATCCAGAATCGAAGTGACCTCAACCACGCTTTCAATATTAAGCAGCGCTTTTTTTATCGATGCGATAACCGCCAACGTCTCGTCTGCCAACAGGTCTGCCCGGGGGGTAAAGGTAATTAATACAAAGTCATCAGAGGCATATCTCTGACTGATTTGGCGGTAGTAATTCAGACTGGTATCGTTTTCAAGCACCAGGGACTCACCCGAGGCATCCAGTTCGAAGCGCAGTGCAAATACGGCAGCAAACACAACCAGTAATGCAAGGCAAAACAGCAACAGGCGGGTATGCCTGAATACCAGGCGGTAGTAAAGGCCGTCTGTTAACATAGGGGCAGTCTACTAGGTAACGCTATTGATTACATTCCGGGAAAGACTGGGTAAAACCGTAGATACCCTGGTGGGCAATTTGCTTGCCAAACATCTTGCGGTAGTTTTTTACCAGGCTAACGTTATCTATCTCCAGGTCAATGACTCGCCAACTATCATTAGCAGGCTGCATCGGATAAGTGATCGTTAGGGGTTTTACATCAGGACGGGTTAACGTCTGCGTAATGGAAACATGGTCTTTGAAACCGGTTGGTAAAGCTGACTGGTAACTAATATCCTGATCACGATAAGCCAGCAAGACATAGGCATAACGCTCTACCAGAAGGTTCCTGAAACCACTGCTGACACATTGCCGTTCATGTTGGTCCAGTTGCTGCCAGTGTTTCCCCAGCGCCAGTGAAGACATGGTTTCAAAATCCATGTGCGGTACGATTAACTCCCTGACAATTTGCTTGATATGGTTTGGATCAGACTCCAGCATTGCCATGTCGGCCTGCAACCGCTGCAATACTTCCTGTGTGGTGTTGTATACAATTTCGTCAGCGCTGCGGGCCTGAATATTGAAAGGAAAAATAAACAGAAGCGCCGCCAGGCAAAGTATGGAATATACATTTGCTAGTTTCATACGTCTTTACCCTAGACTACGTTAACAGGTGTTAAACAGTTTAGCATTTTTTGCCGCTATTTAATCTTGATCAAGTTCAACAGGCCTTTCTACTTATCATATTTACATAATAAATTACCGCTTGCCAATGTATGCTTTGCTGAATAAAAATAATCATTTCCAGTTCAAGCTTACAACGATTGTACAGGCATTATGAATCAACCTTTAGATGACCGTTTGGGATATGGATTGCGGCGCGTTGCTGATCGTCTCTTTTATGCACGTATCAAGGCCAAAATGTCTTACGAAGATGTTGCAACAAGGCAAACTGTGTCCGTTCAGACCGTCAAGCGTTGGGAAACACGTTCAGGTGCACCAAAAGACCATAAGCGACTCATGGCACTGGCAGAAATTTATAATATTTCCTATCCATGGATGGCGTATCGCTATGGTAAAGAAACAGATAACTTTTTAACGGGTTTAAAGTTAGAGCACTTGCAATCTTACTGGGAGTCATTGGAGCAGGAGCAACAAAAAAAAGCGTTAATTCAATTATTAAAGACTAAAGTAACCTGACTTTTTCAATGCCTGAAATACCTTGTAAAAAACCCCGCGTTGCGGGGTTGTGAATTTATTGGCGGAGAGAGAGGGATTCGAACCCTCGATACGGGGTTACCGTATACACACTTTCCAGGCGTGCTCCTTCAACCACTCGGACACCTCTCCTGATTTTTATTAAAATAGTAAATTATGCGCGCAATACTGCGCAGCAGGACAGGACGCGAAGGGTAATGAATTATTCTGGCAGATGCAAATTGCCAATCAGGATTATTGTAGTCGTTGGGTCTTGGCTGCCCTGGCTTTTTCCAGGTGGGCAATTAGATTGAGTTCTCCACGGCTCAAATCACAGGCCGACATCATTTCGTCCTCGGTAGCACCACGATTCAGCAAGGCCATGGCTTGTTTATAACCTGAAGAGCAGGGTTCCGCTGTTTCCAGTTTGTCCTGCCGATCGTTCAGATAACGAAATTGATGTTGATAGGCGTGTAATTTCCGGGAAATACCGCGACTGCATGAAAGTAGCGCATTGAGTTCCTGGTTTAGTTGTTGTATTTGCCGTTCCTGCATACGGGTCTTCTTGCGTAAACCGAGTGTACTAATTAGCGCCACCATGGTGACAAACGCTATCATCAAGGGTGACATATTTATTAGCAATTGCAGGTAGCTTGTACTCATCATTCAATACCGTCTGTTTAACTGAAAAGTTGTTAGTAGATAAATGCGCCATCCATGGCAATCCCTGTTAAGCGCATAAACCTTCCTGTTTATCCGTTTTCTCATCCTGAGAAAAGCCAACCATCCTAGATATATTCGTTAATCTTTCCCTTCTTCGAACTAACATCCTGTTCGTCGGCTTTATCTTCCCTCTCATCTTCGCGCTTTTCCTTTTGCGAAGAATCCTTACCCAATGGTCGCACCGGTACGGTACGGTGGAGCGGCCTGATTTTTCCCATTTCAGACATTACTTAATCCGTCTAAAAGCCACTAACTGCGTCCCATTCCTGCTCGGTTAGCAGCTTGTTCATATCCACCAGAATCAGGATTTGGTCACCTTCACTGTAAACACCCTGGATATACCTCGAACTATCATTGTCTTCACCAAGGTTTGGTGATGTCTCAATCTCGGAAGAACGAATATTGACAACCTCTGCCACGCTATCAACAAGAATACCAATGACCTGGTTATCAACTTCTACTATGACAATTCGAGATGAATCGTCTGGCTCTTTTGCCATCAGGTTAAATCGTTTACGTGCATCTATCACCGTGACAACATTACCTCTTAGGTTAATGATGCCCATGACATAGCTGGGCGCACCCGGTACAGGTGCTATTTCTGTTACGCGCAATACCTCCTGCACTTGCATCACATTGATGCCATACACTTCTTCATCCAGTTTGAAAGAGACCCATTGAATCAATTCGTCTGACTGACTGGCATTCAGGTCTGTTTTTGTTACTGTCATAGTTCAATCCTCTATCCCGGCCTGGTTTGTCAATTTATTGTCTAAAGACATTGTTATCTCTGTTAATGCATGCACCATGCCAATTTCAATATTTGACGCAGTTCGCGGATATGTACACGACGCTGCATATAGCAGACCACATGCCATATGATGGCCAGCCGTACAGCTCGCGGCACGCGCTCATAAGTCACTGAAAATAAAAATGAAATATCATTAGCTGGACGCTGCAAGGCACTTCGGCACGTTTTGTTCGACGCGGAATGAGTGTCTCGGGAAGCATCGATAATAACGCCGCTTACGTCGGTAGCAGGTAGTGTTTGTTCGGCTGTGACGGCCGCGGTAATGATTTTCCTCCTTGCACTGACACTATTTGCCACCAGGATTGCTGTCTTCGTTTAGCTGATGTCACTACCACTTTTGTTCATGCTTGCCAGGGCTTGTTACTATCAACCGATCACTATCGTCAATGTACCTGTGTCGTCCGAGGCCAGGATTGAGGTTAGGGAGATAATGCCGATTATGCGTCGGCAGAGATAAGCAGAGACAATGACTTTGCCAATTCGGTGATTCGGTCAATATCCAGCAAGGGACATAACCTTGTGGCGATAATGCCACTATAAAAGCAATTAGTTGAACTGGAAGTATTCCAGCGTATGTTGCCAGAGGGTATATTTTCTATAGCGCCTATTTCATTGCACGCAATAGCATAGTTCGTTCCGTCTATAACAATGGCATACTTAATCATGTCCTCTCGATCATTATCAATACAATCGGAACTAACCTGATTGTTGGTATTCATTAGTGTTAACAGATCGATGACAGGTATTGAACGATTGCGAAATTTGAACATTCCCTTAATAGCTTCAGGAAGAAGTGGCAATCGAGTCAAACTCCTGTTTAGCTTTTCCAACGATGCTATTTTCGTTGCTGGCAGCATGAAGGATGTGTCATCTACCGTAAAATAAAGGCAGTCAAGATTATTCCGGGTGGTCTCTGAATGATTAGCGTCGGGCTCTAACGATGCAGGCTGCAAAGGTGTTTTTTCAAACTCTGTTTCGACAAGGTCTATTGCCCTGTCAGCCTGCTCCGCTTCCTTGCTTTCCCCATCGACAGTTAACAGGCCCTCAATATACAGGCCGAGATCTATCTGCGCGTCGGTAACCGGCTTTTCCCTGTAGGGTGTCATGCTATCTGATCGAACACCAGTTCACGGGATTCAGTTGCCAGGCCTGACACTGGCAGCAAGTGGGCAAGAAGTTGTCGGTATGCCTTTACACCCCTGGTGGACTTAAACAAGTATGACGCAGGTTTCCCCCTGACACTTGCCTCCCTCAACCTCGTATCAACGGGTATAAACCCGCTCCAGAGTTGTTCCCGGTAGGTATGCTGCAAGTGCTGCAGGCTCTCCATCGCCGCCCGGGTGCGGCGATCAAACATGGTCGGTACAACAATGAAATCCAGTATCTCTTTCCTCGATATATTGATCATTTGCAGTGTATTCAGGATTCGCTCCAGTCCCTTTATCGCGAGAAATTCTGTTTGCACAGGAATTATCAGCTTTTCACATGCTGCCAGCGCATTGATCATCAGGATGCCAAGCGTCGGCGGACAATCAATTAAAACATGATCATAGTGGCTCTTATATGGCTGTATAGCGTCCTTGATAATGAGCCCCATACCTCTGGTCATGCCGGCCTGTCGATCCAATGAAACCAGCGATGTACTTGCTGGCAGCAGATCCATGTGCTCGATACCTGTTTTGCATAACATGGCTGCCAATGGTGTACGTCGTTGCTGTATCTTTTTCTGGAATAACGAGTAGACGCTTTCTTCAAGTTCGTCGGGGTTATAGGAAAAGTAGCTGGTCAATGAGCCATGCGGGTCAAGATCAATCAGCAACACACGTTTGCCCTGCTCGGTTAATAAGCCTGCCAGCGTTACCGTTGTTGTGGTTTTACCAACCCCGCCCTTCTGGTTAGCAATCGTCCAGACTTTCATATATAACCTCTCAATCACACATAGGGTAACCACATAAAGTGGCAAACATAGTGTGAGAAATGCAACGATTATGCCAGATTTTACATTTGGCCAGTCATCAGCAACGTCGGCTGCGACAGGGTACTAGTGGCGGGAGAGAGAGAGTCCGATTTCGTCGACCGACATGATCTTGTCGGCAAGTTGTTCCTTTACGACCGCTTGTGGCATGCCGTATACCACGCAGGATGCCTCGTCCTGGGCCCAGACAGTTGCGCCTTTTTCGCGTAAGGCGCGCGAGCCCTGACAACCGTCGCTACCCATGCCGGTTAGCACAATGGCAAGCACGCGACCACTGTATTCATTGGCAATTGAAGCAAAAGTAATATCAACAGAGGGCTTATACGTAATAACAGCTGGTTCATCATTAACGATGATTCGATATTGGCGGCCTTCGCGCTTTAGCCGCATCTGTCGTCCGCCCGGGGCAATATATGCCTTACCCGGCGCCAGCATATCCCCGTCTGCGGCTTCTTTCACATTAACCTTGCAGATCTTGTCAAGTCGATCAGCAAAGGCACCGGTGAAGCTGGACGGCATATGCTGTGTCAATAAGATTGGTAGTGGAAAGTTAGCTGGCAGGGTTTTGAGCACTTTTTCAATCGCAATCGGACCACCGGTTGAGGCGCCAATTGCGACGAGTTGATAACCACTGCTGGTTGCTCTTGCCACGGATTTTATTGCTGGAGGAACAGCAATATTTTGTGACAGGCGTGAACCACTGTTTTTTGCCAGTGACACCACTCTTTCGCATAATTTTTTTACTGCTTCCGATCTTTCCTGCGCAATTTCCTCAAACTTCTTTGGTAGAAAGTCAGATGCACCAGCATCCAGCGCTTCAAATGTTGCGGTAGCACCTTCATGGGTTAGTGAGGAAAACATCAGTATTGGAACCTGTTTGTCTTTAGCACGAATCTGACGTACAGCCTCTATCCCGTTAAGACGGGGCATTTCAATATCCATGGTAATCAGATCGGGTTTCAGCTGCGCGAACATTGCCAATGCTTCCTGACCATCATTCGCCTGACCAATGACTTCAAGGTCAGGGTGTGAAGATAAAAACTCGGTAATTCGACGACGAAAAAAACTTGAATCATCAACTACAAGTACCTTTATCATAATAAGGTGTTCCTTTGCTGGCAGTTAAAAGTTACTTGCCCGACCCTGAATAAGATCTGGCAAATCCACTATTAGGGCAATTTTGCCGTTACCGGTTATCGTTGCGCCAGCAAGGCCTCGCGTACCCTGTAACATGGCTCCGAGAGGTTTGATAACAACCTCTTCGCGACCAAGCAACTTATCGACAAGTAAGCCAACATGGCTGGTCCCAATTGAAACAATCACTACATGGGCGGCACTGCCTTCGTAATTATTTCCTGAATTGTGTAGCAGACCGTTAAGGTAAAACAAAGGTATTGGTTTGCCCCTGACGATCATCACCGGTTTTCCGTCAACTTTATTAATGCGATTATTATCGAGCTCAATTATTTCGTTTACATTCACCAGAGGCAGGGCGAAAGTCTGGTCTGCGTCACCGAGTCTCACCATTAACGTTGGCATGATTGCCAGCGTTAATGGCAGTTTGATAGACATCGTTGTTCCCTTACCCCTGGCAGAGTCTATATCAACCATGCCGTTTAACTGATTGATACGTGTTTTCACGACATCCATACCAACGCCGCGACCGGAAATATCAGAGATCTCCTGCTTGGTAGAGAAGCCAGGGAGAAATATAAGGTTATATACTTCCTTATCGCTCAAACGTGATATCGCTTCTTCATCCATCAAGCCTTTTTCTACTACCTTGTTGCGTAATACATTGGCATCAATTCCAGCACCGTCGTCCTGGATCGTTAACAGGATATGATCACCCTCCTGCTCTGCCGACAGCACCACCGTGCCCTGTCTGGGCTTACCCGCCGCTTCGCGCACATCGGGCATCTCGATGCCGTGATCGACTGAATTTCTTACCAGGTGAACCAGTGGATCTGAAAGTGCTTCAACCAGATTTTTGTCAAGGTCAGTATCTTCACCAATCATTTCCAGCGCCACTTCCTTGTTGAGGCTGCGCGCGAGATCCCTGACTACTCGCGGAAAACGACCAAACACTTTCTTGATTGGTTGCATTCGCGTTTTCATGACATAGGTTTGTAAATCTGCCGTCACTACATCCAGATTACTGACTGTTTTACTCATTTCATCGTGTCCAATCTCTGCTTCGAGATTAGACAATCTGTTCCTGACCAATACGAGTTCACCAACCATATTCATTATCCGGTCGAGTGTGGAGGTCTCAACACGTACCGTTGTCTCGGCCTTTGGCGCCTGTGTTTTTGCAGCCGGTTTGTCTTTTGGTTTCGACGTTTGCGCTTTCTCAGTCGGCTTTAACTCTACAACCTTTTCATCAGCAGGTTGTTCGGTTTTCTTATCTGCCTGTTGATCGGCTGATGCCTTTTCCTTGAATGCGCCTTCCTGTTTTTCCTGTAGCTCGTCAAGCAATGCTTCGAACTCATCGTCTGTAATGTCATCACTTCCTGCATTGCTATGGACGCTGGTTTCCTGATTGTCCAACGCTGGCGTGGCAGTCGCTGGTTGTTGGTCTACTGCTGGCAAGCCACCATGGTTGCCTTTGCCATGTAACTCATCCAGCAGTTCCTCGAATTCATCTTCTGTGATCTCATCGATACTTCTCGCCGATGGGCCCTCTTCCGCTGTGGCAGTTGCATCAGACGTATCCTGGCTGGATTGATCTTCGGCGACAGCTTCGCCTGGCGTGGCCTCCACTTCCGGCTCCACGGTATCGTTTTCAGGCTGCGCAGAAGTGTCTGCGTCAGCTGGAGTCGAATAAGTATTCAGCCGGGAAATCAAACCTGTATCGGCTGGCACCGGGTCTTCACCACGCTTGATTTCTTCAAACATGCCATTTACGACATCAAGTACTTCAAGTACAACATCCATGAGTTCCGCATCGACGGAACGCTGACCCTGACGTAAAACGTCGAACACGTTTTCAGCCGTGTGACAAACGTCTACCAGCGGTTCGATACTTAAAAAACCAGCGCCGCCTTTTATGGTGTGAAAACTCCTGAACACTGCGTTAAGTAAGTCAGTGTCTTCCGGGTTGGACTCAAGCTCGACTGTTTGTTCGTTTAACAATTCCAGGATTTCACCTGCCTCAAGCAGAAAGTCCTGCATGATTTCATCATTTAAGTCTATAGCCATATAGTAAGTCCGTATTTACATGCTCCCTGGATCAACACTCAAAATCCCAGACTTGATAACAGGTCGTCGACTTCATCCTGCCCTGACATGACATCCGGGTTGTCTTCCGCATTGATTTGTGGTCCTTCAGCTTCGATACCATTCTTTTTCTCAACCAATTCCTGTGCACGACTGGTGCGTTTAATTACACCCACCAGGCTTTCTTCCATATCCTGTACCAGCGTAATAACCTGACGAATTATTTGACCTGTCAGGTCCTGAAAGTCCTGCGCCATCACGATATCGGACAAGCCCTTGTTTAGCAGTTCGGCATCTTCAACCACCACGGACAGGAACGCTTCAATTTGCCTGCTCATCTCCTTGAATTCACTTATATCCATTTCACGACGCGTAAAACGACTCCAGTCTTCATGCATTTTCTTGCCGTTAGCCGCAAGTTCTGTCGCAATAGGCAAGGCTTGTTCAACGGCATTGAGGGTTTTATGCGCTGACTGCTCTGTTTTCTCAATAACATAATTCAGGCGTTCACGCGCATCAGGGATCCTTGATTCGGCAAGTTCAGAAATGCGTGAATCATCCCTGAAAGTATGCATGGCATCGTGCAATTGCCGGGTTATTTTTCCAATCTCCTGAAACAACTTTGATTCATGTTGTTCAACAAGACTGCTGATTAATCGCTCTGATTCAGATGCATCACCTTTCTCAAGGCTATCAACAAGCGACCTTGCCAGGGAAAGTCGCATATCGACTGGTTGTTGTAATTCTGCGGTATCAGTCATTTAACTACCCCCGTTATGCAGCTTCAATTCGTTCAAATATCTTGTCGATCTTTTCCTTAAGTGTTGCGGCAGTGAATGGCTTGACGACATAGCCGTTTACACCGGCCTGGGCTGCCTCAACAATTTGATCACGCTTGGATTCCGCTGTGACCATCAACACTGGCATGGATGCGAGGTTAGGATCGGAGCGAACAGCTTTCAGCAAATCAATACCCTGCATACCGGGCATGTTCCAGTCTGTCACAAGAAAATCGAATTTCCCTGTCTGTAGCATCGGTAATGCGGTGGTGCCATCATCAGCTTCGCTGGTATTTGTATAACCTAGGTCACGCAACAGGTTCTTGATAATTCTCCTCATCGTAGAAAAATCATCCACGATCAGAATGTTCATGTTCTTATCCACAATATGCCTCCAGCTTTACATTCCTTAACAATTGTTACGCGTTTTTACTTACCTAAAAATCGTCGATGTTTTCTATATCCATCAGACGTTGAACTTCCGCCTTTATCCTGATCATTGCCTGCGAATGAATCTGACAAACTCTTGATTCACTTACGCCAAGCACTTCGCCGGTCTCGCGAAGGTTCAGTTCCTCGTCATAGTAAAGTGACATTACCAGTCGTTCTCTCTCCGGCAGACCGGCAATCACCTTCGCAAGTACTTCTTTCAAGTTTTGCGCTTCCAGGCTCTCATAAGGTCCAACTATTGCTGAACCGGAACCTTCTGCTATATCCGCATCCTTGCTCAGGATATTCTCAAAACTTACAATTTGATGACTGCTCGCATCCTGTAATACCTGGTGATAATCATCCAATTCCATACCTAACCGTTCTGCTACTTCTGTATCTCGCGCATCACGTCCCTGTTCTGATTCAATCGCGCGCATAGCTGAAGTAATTTCCCTTACTTTTCTATGCAACGATCTGGGTGTCCAGTCACCCTTCCTGATCTCATCCAGCATTGAGCCACGTATACGTATACCGGCATAGGTTTCGAAACTGGCACCCTGCGATGCATCGTAATTTTTCGCCGCCTCAAGCAAGCCGATCATGCCTGACTGGATCAGATCTTCTACCTGCACACAGGCAGGCAAGCGACTAATCAAATGGTAGGCAATCCTCTTCACCAGCGATGCATGTTCATGTACCAGCTGGTCCTGGGATAACTTGCTGACATCACTTCCCTGTTTATAAGCTGCAACAACACCATTCATGATATCGCCCTCGTTGCCTGTGGCGCTTGAGAGCCCAGCATTTGTTCAGCAAAAAAAGTCAGTCTTCCAGTTGATTTAACCGCCTTCTTATTGGTATCGGCTTCAAACGCCATTTTCTTGAATGTTTTTGTTGCTTTTGCGTGCGGATAGGCAAGAAAAAAGGCCTGGCGTTTCCTCGCAGCCTGCTGGATACAGGTATCTTCCGGAATAATTGCGTTTAGCTTCAGCACCACATCAAGGTATTTATCTGTGACATCGCAGAGTCGCTCAAACAACAGGCAGCCCTCGGCCTCTGTCTTCACTTTGTTAATGACGATACTGAAACGCGTTAACCGGTGTTCCTTATTCAGGGTTTTTACCAGGGCATAGGCATCGGCAATCGAAGCCGGGTCGTTACAAACGACAACCAGTATTTCCTGTGCCGCACTACAGAAACGCACCACGCTATCTGCGATACCTGCCGCCGTATCCACGACCAGAAAATCAGTGTCATTGACGATTTCGTCAAACGCATGAATCAAGCCAACATGCTGGGCAGGATTTAACTGACTCATCATCTTGATACCTGATGCAGCCGGTATAATTCTGACACCTCCAGGACCCTGGATAAGGATATCCCGTAAGGAACAATCGCCCTCAATCACGTGTGACAGGTTGCGCAGTGGCTTGAGGTTCAGTAAAACATCGATATTGGCAAGACCGAGATCAGCGTCCATCAACGTAACTGCTTTATCCCTTGCAGCTAAAGCCATGGCCAGGTTAATGGCAACACTGGTCTTACCAACCCCACCCTTACCACTGGCAACCGCCAGCACCTGGGTCATATTTTTTTGTTCTGAGTACATATACTCCCTCAGTGTCTTATTCCATGTTGAAATTCATTCTGGCCAAAGGCCTGTTCCAGATGTTCTTCATCAACAGCCAACTGGTTTTGCCTGGCGCGGCTGACCACGCGAGAAACCAGCTCATCGGCCCTGGGTTTGTGTACATCTTCCGGTACGCGTTGACCGTCACAGATAGCAGCAATAGACAGCGCCTTATCAATTGATGCCGACAACAGGCCACCAAGTGAAGCAGCTTCATCAAGTTTGGTCGGGATACAGTAATTAAGCGCCATATGACGATAGCTCTCAATCAGTCGTGACAGGCTGTTATAACTTTCGGTTGCCGGCAGGATCAGGCAATTTGACGTTTCTCCCAAACCCAGACGCAACATCTCCATTTGCTGTTCGAATTTCTCATCGCGCTGACTAAGGCCGGCCGTATCGACCAATACCAGTTTTTCATTTGCGGCTTCATCAAACAGGCTCAGGTATTCCTCGCGGGTAGTTACCGATCGCAAGGGTATGCCGAGAATACGTGCAAAACCTCGCAACTGTTCGCGACCACCAACACGGTAAATGTCGGTTGTTGCCAGCAGCACTTCTCCAGGGCTGTATTCAAGTGCATAGCGTGTCGCCAGCTTGGCGATGGTCGTTGTCTTTCCGGAACCGGAGGAACCCATAAACTGCACGACCTTGCCACGTGCCAGAATTTTGTCTTCATGAAGTGGAATCTGGTATGAAAGCAGCGCCAACGCTGTGCGTCGCGCCTGTTCAAATTGATAATTTTCGGGTATTTCCCTTACCAACCTGCGCGCCAGTGCCGGAGACAGGTCCATATTGATCAAGTGGCGAATAAGGTTGGCCCAGAGCGGATGCTGACGTCCTATATCGCCCCAGGCCAGGCCGGACATCTGGTGTTCGAGCATGGTTCGCAATGACTGGATCTCATCACGCATCTGGTCGATCGTCGATTCATTCGTCCATATATCGCTCAATGTTTCGGACGTGCGCATGGCGGGCATTTCTGTTGCCGCCTCGGTCAACTGTTTCGTTGCGTTTCTGGCAGACTTTTCCCGCTTCTGCTTTGCTTCTGAATTAAGGCGATTGTAAGCAGCCTCGTCGTAATCCTCGGCTGCAATGAGTTCTACACCACCTAACACCTTGCGATTGGAAAGGATAACCACATCGGGGCCATGTTCCTGCTTGGCCATCTCAAGGGCCTGTCGCATATTTGACGCAAAGTATTTTTTTATTTTCATAGTTCCTGCCTGATAAATGCCTATGCGGTTGCTCCGACGGTATTTACAATACGTATTTCCTTGTTATCCGGTACTTCACTGAATCCCAGGATGTGTAGCCTTGGCACACTATTTCTAACCAGTTTCACCATTAATTCCCTTAGTCCATCGACCACAAGTAATATTGCCGGTTCGCCAGCCACCTCCTGCTTATCCGTAGCCTCTCGCAGCGATTGAATCATGCGCTGGGCAAGGTTAGGTTCTATGGCGCCGGTACCCTCATTCATTGCCTGCAGTGTCTGCTGCAATAACTGTTCCAACGCCATGTCCAGCGTGATCACCGGTAACTCTGGTTCACCACCGCCGATGCGCTCGACGATAAAGCGGCCCAACGCCACCCTGACGGCCGCGGTGAGTTCATCGGCATTTTGCGTGCTACGCGCATGTTCAATAATGGTTTCTATAATCGTGCGCGTATCACGAACGGGTATGTTTTCCTTCAACAGGTTTTGCATTACCTTAAGAAACAGACCAACAGGTACGATTGCAGGCACAATATCCTCGATCACCTTTGGCGATTGCTCGTTATAGCGGTCAAGTAACGACTGTACTTCCCGATGACCAATTAACTCATGCGCATGATCCTGCAGGATTTGGCTCATGTGTGTAGCAATAACCGTGCTTGGATCGACAACGGTGTATCCATACGTCTGGGCCTGGTCTCGTTGCGATGGGTCAATCCAGGTGGCCTCCAGCCCGAATACCGGATCGGTAGATTTATTACCGGGTAGCTCGCCAAAAACCTGGCCCGGGTTAATCGCGAGTTCTGCGTCAACCTGTACAGTAGAACGCGCCACGGTAGCGTCCTTGACCACGATGCGGTAACAATTTGGCTCCAGATCGAGATTGTCTCGAATGTGCACCGGTGGTAGCAGGAAGCCCAGTTCCTGGGTCAATTTTTTCCTGACTCCCTTGACCCGTGACAGTAATTGTCCGCCCTGGCGGCGATCCACCATGGGTATCAGGCGATAACCAACTTCAAGACCAATCTGGTCAATGTTCTCAACGTCATCCCAGCTGAGTTCCCGTTCTTCATCCGGTCGTTCTATTGGCTCCGGTTCGGCAACAGCCTGTTCTTCCAGATCCTGCGCTTGCGGCTTACGGCGGATTAATTCCATGTAATAGGCAAGTCCACCTGCTGCCGCAGCAAGCGAAAGAAACGCCACATTCGGCATACCGGGCACAATACCTATCAAACCCAGTACGCCAGCAGTGACATAGAGTGTTTTTGGGCTCTGGAACAACTGGAACAGTATCTGCTGTCCCATGTCGGCCGACGTAGAAACGCGTGTGACCATGATCGCCGCCGCCGTTGAAAGCAAAAGAGAAGGAATCTGCGCGACCAGCCCGTCACCAATTGTTAATAATGTATACACACGTGCCGCATCGCCCATTGCCATGTCATGTTGTAATGTCCCGATGGCAAGACCACCCAGAATATTTATAAACAGGATCAGGATGCCGGCTATGGCATCGCCTTTGACAAACTTGCTTGCACCGTCCATGGCACCGTAAAAATCCGATTCCTGTGCTACTTCGGCACGGCGACGCTTTGCCTCATCCTGATCGATAAGACCGGCATTCAAATCTGCATCAATGGCCATTTGTTTTCCCGGCATGGCATCAAGAGTGAATCGAGCTGTTACTTCCGAGATACGGCCTGCACCCTTGGTCACCACGACGAAATTGATAACAACAAGGATGGCAAACACGACAAAACCAACGGTGTAATTGCCGCCTACAACAAAATCGCCAAAAGATTCAATCACCTTGCCTGCCGCGTCCGAGCCGGTGTGCCCATTCAGTAATACAACGCGTGTAGAGGCAACATTCAGGCTGAGTCTTAACAGGGTGGCAATCAACAGGACGGTAGGAAAAACCGCAAAATCCAGTGGTCGCCCACTATAGATAACTGCAAGCAACACAATCAGCGACAGTGCGATATTAAATGTAAAGGCAATATCGAGAACGAATGGCGCCAGCGGAATTACCATCATCGCCAGGATCGCCATTAACAGGAAAGGCGCTCCAAGACCCATTCGGTTCATATCAGACAGATTAAGTGATGCAACACCTGCAGCCACTATTCATGTACCCCTATATGTAATTGATCAATCATGCTTAAACTCTTCCGGGATTGGTAAATCCACAGGCGCCCTGGGTTTTTTGTTTTCGCTACCTACGTAGTCACGTAACTGAAAGACATAGGCCAGTACCTGTGCCACAGCCAGATATAATCCTGCAGGAACATCCTGGTTTAACCTGGTATTAAAGTAGATCGCCCTCGCCAGCATTGGCGCGGGGAAAATCATGACATTATGTTCCGTGGCGATATCCCTGATTCGTGCTGCAACCAGATCGGCACCCATGGCAACAACTTTTGGCGCATCCATACTGTCCGGCTTATAACTCAGTGCAACGGCATAATGGGTAGGGTTGGTAATGACCACATCCGCATCTGGTATTGCTTCCATCATGCGTCGGTTCGCCATTTCCATTTGCATCTGCCGGATATGTTGCTTGACCTCGGGCTTACCTTCGGTCTCCTTCATCTCATCCTTGACCTGTTGTTTGGTCATGCGTATCTGCTTGCTGTGTTCAAAAACCTGGAACGGCACATCGACGAAAGCAACCAACACTGTTGCAAGACAGACGATAATAAAACTGGAAATAATCAAATCGCTTGCCTGAACCAGCCCGGGCTCAAGACCATCAATACCAACGCGCATCAGCTCACCGAGGTTAAACCAAAGTACACCAACAGCAATTGTGGTCACCAACAAAAACTTTGCTGCCGTCTTGAAAAATTCCATGACTGTTTTCATGCCAAATAAGCGCTTGATGCCAGTAATCGGGTTTAACTTGTCGGGCTTGAACGCCAGTGCCTCGGGGCTGAATAGCCAGCCGCCTACCAGCATTGGCGCCAGAAAAGCGATCATGATAAAAACCAGTAATAACGGGGCGAAGTCAATCAGGACATCGTAACCTGATGTAAGTAATGCATTAATCAGGTAGTGCTCATTGAATATATTGTTTCGATGTATGGCGAAATTGCTGGACATCAATGTCTTTAATGATTGAGACAGGTCCTTACCCATTAACATAAAGGCAAACGCGCTGGTCATCATAAGAAACATCGTCGTTAATTCACGGGAGCGGGATACCTGGCCTTTCTTGCGCGCCTCTTCGCGGCGCCTCGGCGTCGCCTCTTCTGTACGTTCCTGGCTGGTATCGTTTTCAGCCATTATTGACTCACCAGCTTCAACATCATGAAATTGCCATCTTCAAACATCTGAATCATATGTGGCACGAAGGTATTCAGACTAAAGAAGATGATCATGACGCCAAGTATGATCATGATAGGAAACCCCACAGCGAAGATATTCAACTGTGGTGCAGAACGTGTCATCACACCAAAAGAAAGGTTGACGATAAGTAATGAGACAATAGCCGGCAAGGCAATAATCACAGAAACGCTCACAATCTGGCCGGTCCAGTTGATAAATTCCCAGATTTCATTCGTGCTGATTCCGTTAACACCCACGGGTAAAGTAGTAAAACTCTCCGCCAATACCTTTATCATTAACAGGTGGCCATCTACAGCCAGGAATAACAGCGTTGCCAGTAACAGGTAGAATTGACCGATTATAGGTACGTTATTACCGTTCATTGGATCAACCATGTTGGCCAACATCAAACCCATCAACTGGCCGATGGCCTGACCTGCGAGCTCCAGCGCAATAAATACCACGCGCAAACACAGCCCCATGGCAATACCGGTCATTACCTGTTGCAGCGAGATAAGTAGACCCTCTCCGGAGACAGGTTCTACATCTGGCAATGCAGGTAATAGTGGGTAAATCACCATAGTAATGGCCAGCGCCATTATCAATCGAACCCTGACCGGAACGGTACGCGTGCCGATAATCGGTGCCGTCATCAATAACCCCGCGACACGAAAGAACGGCCAGAGCCAGGCCTGCACCAGTTGCATTATTTCCAGCGTGGACACGGTAAACATCGTTATTCATTAACCTATAAGCTGCGGAATACCCTCAAACAGTCTTAACGTGAACTCGGTAACAAGGCTTAGCATCCATGGACCAGCAATAACCATCACCAGTAAAGTTATTAACAGTTTCGGGATAAAACTCAGTGTCATTTCATTAATCTGCGTCGCGGCCTGAAACATACTGATAAGAACGCCGACGATCAGCGCCGGAACAAGCAAGACCAGTAACAGGATACTCAGGTAATAAAGTGATTCCTGGCCAATCTGGATAATGGTTTCCGGTGTCATTCAACTATCTCAGGCGAAATAAAAGCTGCCTGCCAGCGTGCCCATGATTAGTGCCCAGCCATCAACAAGTACAAACAACATTAATTTAAACGGAAATGAGATAATCAATGGAGACAACATCATCATACCCATGGACATCAGGACGCTGGCAACAACCAGGTCGATGATCAGGAAAGGAATAAAAATCAGAAACCCAATCTGGAAAGCGGTTTTTAGTTCACTGGTAACAAAGGCAGGTACAATCAACGTAAACGGAATATCGTCCATCGTCGCTATATCTTCCTTGCCGGATATGTTGGCAAACAACTCGATATCTGTTTCACGTGTCTGCGCCAGCATAAACTCACGTATGGGTACGGCAGCATTATTAATTGCTTCATCTGCTGACATTTGTTCATCCATGTATGGTTTTACCGATCCCTGGTAAATCTGATCAATGACAGGTGTCATGATGAAAAAGCTGAGAAACAAGGCCAATCCAATAAGTATCTGACTGCTTGGTGTTTGTGCTGTACCCAGTGCCTGGCGCAATATTGCGAGAACGATAATTATTCGGGTAAATGACGTCATCATCAGCACAGCCGCCGGCAATAACGTGAGTACTGTCATCAGGAAGAAAATCTTGATACTTAGTGTATAGGTTTGACCACCATCCTGATTATCGACAACAGTAAGCAAATCCAGGCCTGGCTGAGCATTGACCAGGCCTGGTAATAACAGCAATATAATAACGGGCAAGCGCGACATCTTCACTGCGTGTTCTCCGCTGCCGCTTGCATTAATTCATATGAAGTCTTGCCTGAACCAGCATCGTCAATGTTGCTGTAGAGTGTATCTATCTTGGTAATGTTACCCGGTGTAATCGCGAGCAATAACTGTTTCCCCCGCAACTCTACCAACACCAGTCTTTCCTTGTTACTAATATGAAGTCCATCAACAATCTTCATCTGCCCTCTGGTCAGCATCGGGCCATTGCCAAAACGCTTGAACAGGTAGGTACTAACAAGGAAAAGACCAATAACTAACAGCAAACCGAGGATAACCTTGATATAAGCAGTGACAGTTACAACCTCACCCGCTCCGGTAAGCGGCTCTGCTGCGACAACCGTGAAGCTTGCCAGTAACAACAGCGGGAGAATAAAAACAGGCGTGAGTGCCTTCATATCGGTTAGCGAAACGATCACTGTAATTTCTTGACACGCTCTTGTGCACTGACGATATCAGTCAACCGGATACCGTATTTTTCGTTGACCACAACGACCTCTCCATGTGCCACCAACGTGTCATTAACAAGCACATCCAGAGGTTCACCTGCCAGGCGCTCAAGTTCAACCACCGAACCCTGGTTTAGCTGCAGCAGGTTCTTGATACTGATCCTTGTGGTACCAATACGGACGGAGAGCGTTACCGGTATATCAAGAATTGATTCCAGACTGGCATCGGTTGCACCGGCGCCAGCCTCGGGTTGAAGGTTTTGCAGCGGCGCATTTTCTACCTGATCAGCAGCTTCGCCACCCTCGGCATCTGCCTGCTCTGACATGGCTTCTGCCCAGTCATCGCTCACGGCTTCCTGTTCTACGTTACCCGTTTCTTCAGTCATTGCTTTGCTCCTGTATAAAACTGATAGCAGTCGAATTACTTTCATGCCTTATCATTTCAACTACCTTTAGCGCCCGGTTACCTCGTGACTGACCGAATTGCCCCCGAAACACAGGGATGCCATCGACATCAGCTACTACCGACTCGGGAAAATCTATTGGAATCACATCACCGGCCTTGAGTTGTTTTAACTCACGCAATGAGATATCTGTTTCAGTTAGCGTGCTGGATATCTCAAGGTTTGCTTTCTTTATTTCCTCACGCAGGGAATTAATCCAGCGCTGGTCATAGTCTGAACTGTCACTTTGCACACCAGCATCGAGTTGCTCACGTAACGGTTCAATCATTGAGTAAGGTAAAGTGAGGTGCAGATCGCCACCACCGTTGTCCAGTTCCACGTGTATGGTTGAAACAACCACAACCTCGCTGGGCGTCACGATATTGGCAAAATGCGGGTTTACTTCTGAACCTGCGTGCTCAAAGGTCAGGTCTATAATAGGCGCCCAGGCTTCTTTCAAATCTTCGAAAATCTTGTAAAGAACCGTGGTGACGACCTGCATTTCAGTATTGGTAAAGTCACGCCCTTCAATCTTGGTATGAAAACGGCCATCACCACCAAAAAATGAATCCACTATTGAATATACCAGCTTGGGATTCATGACAAACAAAGCTGTGCCACGTAATGGTCGAATTTTTACAAGATTCAGGTTGGACGGCATAAACAGACTATGGATGTATTCCCCAAACTTGGTCATCTGAACACCATCTACCGAGATTGATGGTGAACGGCGCAGGAAGTTAAACAGTGTTATTCGGAAGTTTCTCGCAAACCTTTCATTAATCATTTCCAGTGTCGGCATACGACCACGAACAATCCGATCCTGGCTTGAAAAGTCATAAAGTTTTGTAGATGCATCATCAACGAGTTCTTCGCCCTCGGTGTCGACATCACCACTATCGACGCCCGTTAAGAGTGCATCAATCTCATCTTGTGAAAGAATATCTTCGGCCATGTTCTTCGTTGCTTAATAAGTTTATTTATTGCATTACAAAACTGGTAAAGAACACATTCTCAACGCCTTCCTTACCAGTTTCAGCTTCCAGTATTTTTTGAATTTCCTTTAACACCTGTTTACGCAACCCGGCCTTACCTTCCATGCTATTTAGCTCTTCATAGGTCTTGCTGCTGAGTAACAACACCAGGTTGTTGCGAACCTGCGGTAAGTGCTTGGTGATGTCTTCCTTGACGCGTGAATCGCGCGTTAATCCTTCAATACTCACCTGGAGAAACCTGGCCCTGCTGGCTCCTGAGAAGTTAACGATAAAAGGTGGATCAAGTGAGAAATAATAGGCCTCACCTGCTGCCCCGGTGGTATCTTCGGTTCCGCTACCACCATTTGCTGCAGTAGCAGTAGCATTTGCATTTGCATTTACAGCTGCTTCGGCGTCACCATTTCCCAGCATGAAGTAGGCACCAGCACCGGCTCCACCTAACACAAGAACAGCGACGGCAATGATCAACAATAGTGGCTTTTTCTTCTTTTCTGATTGTTCCTCGTTAACGTCTTCCAGATCATCCTCTTCGGCCATTTTTATCTCCATGTTTGAACAAATAAACTGTATGGATGTAGATTTAGCAAGCACTATGCCATCAGTATTTATTCAATTATTTCAATAAGTTATTTTTTAGTGGCGAGTTACATGTCAATCCTTTGACAGCTACCGGAAATTGACACGCAGTCGTCTTGCAGCAGTGCAAGGCACCCATGCAGATAAGGTTTATTTATTACTCAGGAAAGTCTAAACGTAGTGATCAACCAGACCGTCATTGACAACATACGCTGTCACATCAGCATCCTCGTTTTCATTCGATACATCCGCTTTGACATCATCGGAAAAGGCACGCATAGCCAGAGGAGCATCAGGCTGTTGATCGCGCTGCTGCGATGACTGCTGCGATACGTTAGCATCTGCTAATTGCAAACCGCTTTGTGCAAACATTTCGCGCAGTCGCGGGAAGGCTTCCTCGATGGCTTCCCTGACAGCGGCGTGATTAGAGACAAAATGCACACTTGCCTGGTCATGGTTCAGGTTCAGCTTCACCTCAATGGGTCCTAACTCTGGTGGATTAAGAATAATACTGGCTGCCTGCACTTTATTATTGACCATAAACATCAGGCGCTCACCGACGGCCTGACCCCATTGTGCCTGTCCAACTGGCGTTTCTACTCTGGGTAACTGCACAAATGCCTGTTGCGACGAACTTGTTTGAACCGCGTTAGCGGAAAAGACGTTGGTTGCCGGATTGAGTTTATCTACTGAAGTAAGCTGCTCAATTACCCTGGTCTGTTGAACATCACGTAGCAGTGATTCACCTTGCAAGCCTTGTTCAGCATCTCCGGCAACCAGTTTTAACAGCGACAGTTGCCGCATAAAATCCGTATCAACTGTATCGTAATCGATGGGTTCCCTTTGCGCGCTTATTTTTTCAACGGTTTGTCGCGGCAGTAATTGATCAAACTGTTCCCTTTTAGGAAGTAATTTGACAGATAGTTCACTGGTTTCTTCGGGATTGTCCAGCTGACCATCATTCAGGGTAGCTGTACTGAGCAATTGTCCCTTATTGTCACCTGGCAACATCCCTGTCACCGGTACCATGCTGTTCGTTTGCGTTAATGCGCGACTCATTACATCGATAATGGGTGCGGGTAACGCCAATACCTCCTGTGGCGACAATTCCAATCGCTCACCCAGTTGCTCAATGACATCCGGGTTAAATTCAATGCCGGTGACATTGCCAACAGGCAAATCTTTGCCACCTGTTACCGCCAATTGTTGCCACAGCGTGGCAAATTCTGCCGGGAATGAACTATCTTCGATAGTCAGGCTGCCACTCTGCGAGAGACCACCTAAGTTATTGTTATTAAATAACTTGTTTCCAGTCAGCAACACACTTGTCAGAAATGAATTCACGTTTATTTCCCTGTTGAATTACCTTGTACAGGGACAAAATTGCAATGGCTGTGCCAGTTTTCAGGGTCGGGTAGCGCGATTGGTCGCAAGTTCATCAAGTGCATGCTGACTGCGTAAATCCTGCAGCATTTGCTCAGCACTCGCGCAACGATCATAGATATTCTGCATGGTATCCAACTGCTGCTTTTGCTGTATCCAGTTTTGTCTTTCCTGTTCATTCATCTGTTCCTGAACATGAAGTTGCTGTTGCAACATTTTGATGCCCTGGTCCAGCTGCAAAATAAATGCCTGTTGATCTCGCATAGTCTGTATCGATAGTCTGGTTTTTACATTGGAAAACAATTGGCAGTATTCTTCCCTGTAATCCAGTAATTGCTGAATACGCTGTCTGATATTCTGTAGCGTAAGCTGACTGGTAGCAAAACTCCTGGCCGCATGTCGCTCACCATGGTTTCTTAATTTAACTATCGTTTTCAAGCGACGCGAACGTGTCATTGTTGAAGCTGCTCCAACTGGGTTTCAGCCTGGCTGGACTGACAGCTTTCTACCAACTGTGCTAATTGCGCCAGCGATTGCTGGTAAGATACTTTTTCATTCATACCCTGTGTTACAAAATTCTGGAATTCGGTTTGTAACTGTATTGCAAGATCGAGTTGAGGATCGGTACCGGGCTGGTAAGCGCCGACACTGATTAGATCCTTGTTCTGATTGTAGATAGAATTTAACTGGCGCAAAGCCAGGGTTTGTTGTTGGTGCGTATTGTTGGTGATCATATTCATTGCACGACTGATAGATAATTCGATATTAATCGCCGGATAAATACCGGACTCTGCAATCTGCTTTGATAAAACAATATGTCCATCAAGAATCGCTCTTGCAGAGTCAGCAATAGGATCATTGTCTGCATCTACCTCTGTCAAGACAGCATAGATAGCCGTTATAGAGCCCCCGTTCTCTGATCCATTGCCGGCACGTTCCACAATTTGCGGCAAGCGCGTAAATACTGAAGGTGGATAACCACGCGTAGCAGGTGGTTCACCAATAGTCAGGGCAATTTCACGTTGAGCCTGAGCGAACCGGGTCAGGGAATCCATTAATAACAAAACGTGCTTGCCCTGATCACGAAAATATTCGGCAATACTGGTAGCCAGCAATGCACCGTGTAATCGCATCAAGGGTGGATCATCGGCCGGACTGGCTATCACAACCGAACGTTTTAACCCGGCTTCACCCAGGCTATGTTCAATGAATTCCTTTACTTCTCGACCACGTTCACCAATCAAACCAACAATGATGACATCGGCTTCAGTAAATCGCGCCATCATTCCTAACAACACACTTTTTCCCACACCGCTACTTGCAAATAACCCCATACGCTGACCGCGTCCGATCGTAAAAAAACTGTTGATGGTACGAATACCGACATCCAGCGGTTTGGAAATCTTTGCACGTTGCAGCGGGTTTATTGGTCTGCCCGTTAACGGAACCTTCTCTTTAGACTTAATCGCAGGCTTGCCATCAAGGGGTTTACCCGCACCATTAAAAATACGTCCCAGCATTTCAGGGCCGACTGGAATATCACCTGTTTTTCCGGTAGGAATGACACGCGCGTTTGGCGAAAGACCCTGTGGTATGCCCGTTGGCATCAGGTAAAGATTGTCACCGGAAAAACCAACTACCTCGGCATCAATATAGGAATCGGGGGAGTTTGCTAATCGGCAATAATCACCGATAGCGGCACGACAACCAGTTGCTTCAAGTGTCAGTCCCACCATCCTTGTCAATTGGCCCTGCACCTGTAACGATGCCGGTTGCTTGTTACTATCAACTAACGCCCGTATGCGCTGGTTCCAGATAGCACGACGATCAGCTAATGGGTTCATCTTCCTGGCGGCGGTTGTCGCCGAGCATATTCACGGCTATAGCCGCAAGTCTGGCTTCAATTGTTGCATCAATATAGGAAGATTCGGTTTGTATCTTACAATCACCGCGAGACAATAGCCGATCTTCTTCAAGACGCCACCCATTTTCATTATCGCTAATTGATAATGCACCACGAACCAGTTGCATATCATCTGGATGCAGGTAAATGGTCGGGTTACGTGCAGATACTGGCAAGGCACCAACAGCTTGCCGAACCACCGCAACGATTTCTCCTGGCTCGGCCTTAATTTCACGCCTTACAAGTTGTTTTGCGATGGCAAGTGTGAGTTCAGCAAGATTATTTTCAATCTCATCGTCAAGCTGTTCCAGGGGTTTATCCAGGGCCGCACATAACATGCGCAGGCTTTGTAATGATTGTGCCAGTTCTGACTCCGCCTTACCCTTCCCTTCCAGGTAGCCCTGCTGAAAACCTTCCTTTCTGCCCTGTTCAAACGCCTCATCATAGGCGTCTTTTTGGACCATCTGTACCTGGTTAGCCGTTAGTGGTTTTATACCGCCTTCTGACTCGGAAGCAATTCGCCCCTGCACAAGAGGCTCTTGCCACTCCATGTATTGCGCGGCCTCGCTATCGGTAATGATTCTTCTGATATTACTCATGCAGTTATGTGAGCAGAGTTAGTTATACCATTTCTTCTTCGGCGCTACCGCCAAGTGATATCTGTCCTTCGTCCGCGAGGCGTCTTGCTATCGTCAGGATTTCTTTTTGCGCGGTCTCTACCTCGCTCAATTTCACTGGTCCTTTTGCCTCCAGATCATCTTTCAACATCTCGGCAGCGCGCTTGGACATGTTATTAAAGATCTTGTCTTTAAGATCATCGTTAGCAACTTTCATCGCAAGCAACAGGTTGTCCGTAGATACTTCACGTAAAATCACCTGCATGGAACGATCATCGACCGATGTCAGGTTATCGAATACAAACATCAGATCCTGAATTTCCTGGCCAAGGTCTTCATCGACTTCCTTGATTTTTTCCATAATGGCAGCTTCGTTACTGGACTCGATAAAGTTAAGTATGTCGGCCGCAGCCTTCGGCCCACCTATGCTGGATGAATGGACGTTTTTACCGCCTTTTAATTGTCGTTCCAGCGTTTCATTCAATTCCCGCATCGCTGCCGGCTGTACACTTTCCAGCGTCGCAATACGTAATAAAAGGTCCGCCCTGACTTTTTCGGGAAACAAGCTAAGAATCTCGGCAGACATATCGCTTTCAAGATAGGAGAGAATAATCGCGATAATCTGGGGATGTTCGTTCTGTATCAGTTCCGCGACAGACTTCGGGTTCATCCACTTGAGCGCTTCCAGGCCCTGCGAATTTCCACCAATTAGAATTCGATCGATGACACTGGTCGCTTTTTCTTCGCCAAGTGCACTATGTAAAACGTTACGCACGTAATCATCCACACCCACGCCGAGGTTGGTCTGCTGATTGACGGTCTTCATGAATTCACCAATGACATTATTGACCGTTTCCTTGGTCAAATCCTTAAGGGTAGTCATGGCGACACCAATACGCTGTACTTCTTTTGGCCCCATGTGTTTCATGACTTCGGCAGCCTGATCCTCGCCAATTGTCATTAGCAATACCGCCGCCTTTTGTACCGGGTCCAGTCCTGATGACTGTTTAGCAGTTGCCATTAATCTTCACCCACCCAGTTACGTACTACTTGGGCAGCCAGTTTCGGATCGGACGTAACCATTTCCTTCACATTGGTGATGGATTTGTCATATTCCGGTGCGGCCTCCAGCGCCTTCATCTCCTGTGCCTGTTGTTGCGCTTGTTGTTCCTGCCCGGCGGGTAACTGCGCAGCATTGCCACCGGCGGCCAATGCACCCTGCGGCACCATCATTTCTTTTGACACAACATTCTTTAATGCCGGTCTTAACATCCCGAATACAATAAACAGGACCAGTAACCCGGCCATTACCTGCTTGGCAATATCCCATACCCATGGTTCCTGCCATATTGGTGTTGGCGGCAATGGTTCTACTTCCTCAGGTTGACTAAACCTCGCGTTCATGACGTTAACCGTGTCACCGCGTAAAGTGTTGAATCCAATTGCTTCCTTAACCAGTTGTTCAAACTGATTAAGTTCTTCGGGTGAATGCTCAACCCAGACAACTTGTCCTTGATCACTTACTGTTTTTTTATGATTGACGACGACGGCGACAGACAATCGATTTAGCGTGCCTACGGATGAACGCGTATGACTGATTGTTTTATCAAGTTCATAGTTACGTGTTGTACGCTTGGCCATACTGCCCTGGGTTGAATTATTACCGGTCCTTGCCGCGTTATCGGCAACTATTTCAGGTGCCTCACCGTCAACCGCAGGCTGGTTAGACAGTGCTCCAGGTACACCACCGGTACTTGCCGTTGATCGCGAATCTTCCTCCAGGCGCTCACTGCGTATGGCGGGTGCATCCGGGTTAAACGATTCACGGGTTTGTTCCGAATGTGTAAAGTCCAGTTCAGCCGTTACCTGCGCCTTGACACCATCCTGACCGAGGATAGGCATCAGGATATTTTCAATCCGGCTCATGTAGGCATTCTCAAGCTCCAGCGTGTACTGAAATTGGCTGGCTGTCATGGCTAGCTCAGCTGAACCGCCATTGGTCATCAGGCGACCATGTTGATCAACAATACTGACATTGTTGATATCAAGACTGGGGACACTGGCGGCGACAAGGTTGGATATGGCCGCAACCTGTCCGGCCTCAAGGCGATGACCAGGATACAAATCAAGCAATACTGAAGCACTGGATGCCTTGCGATTTCTCAGGAATACAGTCTCCTTTGGCAGTGCCAGATGGATCCTGGCTGATTTTACCGCGCTGACCCTGGCAATGGAGCGTGCCAGTTCATTTTCAAGGGCATGTTGATAACGTGCTTTTTCAATAAACTGGCTGGTGCCGAGTTTTTGTTCTTCATTCAGCATGCTGAAACCATAACTTGCACTTTTTGGTAAACCATCGGCAGCAAGTTTCATACGGGCATCATGAACCATGCTGGACGGAACCATAATCGCACCGCTGGCGTGATCCAGTTTAAAATCAATACCCGCTTTCTGGAGTGCATCAACAACCTGCGATGCATCCTGGTCACTCATATTGCCATATAACAGGCTGTAATTTGGTGTTTGCGCCCAGAGCACTACATAAACACCTAGCGCCACGCTCGCAGCGATTGCAAACAGGAAACCGAGTTGCCTGAATAACATCGTTCGCTTGATATCGGGCGGGATAACTACTGTTGCTGCTTCAGTTGCCATTATTATGTTCCATCAATCTTCGGTTAAACCTGCATATTCATAATTTCCTGGTAAGCGCTGACCAGTTTATTTCTAACCTGCGTCATTGCCTGAAAGGAAAGTGATGATTTCTGGGAAGCCAGCATAACGTCGACAATATCAACACTGCTGTTGCCCAGTTCAAATTGTTTTTGTAATTCACCCGCTGCTTTCTGGGTTTCATTCACCTGGTTTACCGCATCTTTCAGAATGCTGGTAAAGTCCGGGCCATCAGTTGCGGCTGGTTTCGTCGTTTCCTGAACGCTGCTAGCGCGGTCGGCCATCGCTCGCATTTGAATTAATAATGAATCCATGTTCACATCATTCATCATTCATCTCCTTTAACCTGATCCAGCTAGTTGGCCGGGATTGTTATTCCTTCTTCACGCATACGTGCCAGCTTATAACGCAACGTGCGGGGTTTTATCCCAAGTTTTTCTGCTGCGGTCTTGCGGCTCCCCATGCTCTCTTTTAATGCCTGTAAAATCATGTCGTGCTCACGTTCCTTCAGGTCATCACCCAGTCGACCTTCAGCTAATGATTCATTTTCCTCAATTGAATGTTTTGGTTGCACCAAAGGTGTTGCCTGTTGTTGTTCGAAATGGATTTCATTAGCCGTAACCAGATCTTCATTTTGCAGGATCAACGCGCGCTGCATGACATTATCGAGTTCGCGTACATTTCCGGGCCAGTTGTAACTTAACAGGGCGTCTTGCGCGTCGTCAGCCAACGCCGGCGTCGCTATATTGTTGTCACTTGCCGACCTTGCAAGCAGGTAGCGTGCAACAGGCAACACATCCTTTTTGCGTTCACGCAATGCGGGCATCTCAATCGGAAAAACGTTCAAGCGGTAGAACAGGTCTTCACGAAACTTGCCTGCGTCCACTTCAGCACGCATGTTTCGGTTCGACGTAGCAATTACACGAACGTTAAGCTCAATCTGGTTCTGGTCGCCAAGCCTTTCCACGACCTTTTCCTGTAAAACACGCAACAGCTTTGCCTGTAATGGCAGGCTCATTTCAGAAATTTCATCCAGTAACAGCGTACCATCCTGGGCCTGTTCAAACTTTCCGGGACTGGATTTATAGGCACCGGTAAACGCACCTTTTTGATAACCAAACAACATGGCTTCCAGCATATTTTCAGGAATTGCAGCGCAATTAATTGCCACAAATGGATGTTTATTTCTATTGGACTGTTGATGAATATACTGGGCCAATACTTCCTTACCGGTTCCACTTTCTCCGGTGATCATCAGTGTTGCATCACTGTCAGCGACGCGTTTAGCCAGATCCATAACAGCCAGTGTTTTTTGATCTTCTGCAACAAAGCCCTTGTCTGTTTCTGTCAGTACAGTGGGGAGAAACTGGCTTACCCTGCTTATCAACACCTCGGGTTCAAAGGGTTTAACCAGATAATCAACTGCTCCCAACTGCATTGCATCAACCGCCTGCTGTATTGTTCCATGAGCGGTCATCAACAAGACAGGAAGGTCCGGTTGTAAAGATCTGACTCGTTTTAGTAACTTAATACCGTCCATGCGTGCCATTTGCACATCGCTGACGATCATGTCTATTCTGGAAGATTGCAAAATGCCCAGTGCTTCCTCTCCGTTATCGGCACTGCGTGCCTGGTAACCGGCAAGCGATATCGTTTCCGTCAAGGCTTCCTGTAAATCTTTATCGTCTTCCACAATTAAAACGGCATAGCCCATTTATATACTCCTGCTTTATCATTCCGATTTTTTATATATGGGTAAGGTGATCGTGAAGCTGGTCCCGCCAGCGCTGCTATCCCCAACGCTTATCTTGCCCTTGTGGGCGCGGATGACTGCGTTTACAACGGTCAGGCCAAGTCCGGTACCATTTGTACGACTGCTTACAAAAGGCTCAAACAAGCGCGTCTTTATCGACTCCGGAATACCTGGACCATTATCAGAAATCGTCATCACCACACTGGCGTCGTCATACTGGCTGGCGACTATAACTATTTTTGTATCTGTTTCAGACGCCTCGCAGGCATTATTCACCAGGTTCTGTAACGCACTGATGAATGCATCGCGACTCAGACTAACAAGCAGCTTTTCACAGAGCCTGTTTTCAACGGTTAAATCAAGGTTGTTTAATGTCTGCTGCCGGGTAAAGTCTTCCAGCACCTCACTGAGCGACATGGGTTCTGTGTTGAGCTGCCCAGCGCGTGAAAACAACAGCATATCTTCAACCAGCTTTTCCAGGTGCTGTAATGAACCTACCGTCTTGCTGATAAATCGCGCTCGACGTTCCGGCTCAAGATTGCCTGAACCCAGATTAGAGACATACAGCAAGGCGGATGATAACGGCGTACGGATTTGATGGGCCATTGCGGCCGCCATTTCTCCCATCGCCGATACACGTTTTAATCCTGATATTTGTTCCTGTAGCTGTCTTGTTTCAGTGACATCGGTAATTAATAGAATCTGACCTGGCTCAGCACCAAGTGATTGCGTGGATATGTTGACGCAGCGGCCGTTTATCAGGGTCACATCATGGCCGTCATCCCATTGCGGGCGGAACGAACGACCGACGATGTCCCGCCATGTTTCACCGATTAACGCGCTTTCAAATAATTCAATTGCAGCCGGATTGCATTCCTGAATCACACCCTCGCCATCGATCACAATAACTGCGCCGGGCAACACCGATAACAGATTTTCCAGACGGTTACTTACCCGTTCACGCTCCTCGTATTCACGTAGTTTTTGAGAACGCGCTTCAGCCAGTTCACTAGTTAACTGGTTTATCCTGGATTCCAGGCCAGCATAGGCCTGTGTCAATGTGGATGAGACTTCATTGAACTGCAGAAAAGCCTGTTGCAGTGATTCTGCACTGCTGAAGGTTTCCTGTTCCTGTAAGTTGGTTTGAGCCATCATCCCCGCCATAAGCAATCTTTAATAATCCTGATTTGCTTACAGCAAAGACTATGCCATCAGTTTTTTTCTATTTTTTTCAGTACTTTATCAGGCGGCAGGATAATAACACTATAAACCAAGTCAATTTTCCGACACGGTTTCCTTGCGGTTCATTCCCAGTTTACGCATTTTTTCAACCAACGTGGTTCGGCCCATATTGAGCCGCTTGGCGGCATGCGCGACAACGCCGTTGGACTCATCCAGTGCCTGCTTTATCAAACTGGCTTCAATCGCATTAACGTGTTCTCGCAAATCGACACCGGTTTTGGGCAAGCGCGGCATGTTAATCACTGAATCAGTATCAAGTTCCGGCTCTCCTTCAAACTCATCGTTTTCCATCACGTTGGCTGACTGATATTTTTCCGGCAGGTCGTGCACATCAACAGTTCCATTCGGGTAAAGGATCGATAAACGCTCTATCAAGTTGGCCAGTTCCCGAACGTTTCCAGGCCATTCGTATTCAGACAGAGACGCAATTGCCGCGGCTGTTAATTCAATACCAACATTGCCTTCATGCTCCAGTCGTTCTGTCAGGTCTTTAATCAGTACCGGCAGGTCGTCAGTACGTTGACTTAATGAAGGCATTTCTATGGGAAACACGTTCAGGCGATAAAACAGATCTTCGCGAAAATTACCGTTGCTGATGGCTTCTTCCAGGTCCACGTGAGTAGCAGCGATAATACGCACGTTGGCAACAATACTCTTGTTACTACCGACACGCTCAAACGTGCGCTCCTGCAAGACGCGCAATAGTTTGACCTGCATGTTCAGGCTCATGTCTCCAATTTCGTCAAGAAACAATGTGCCACCCTCTGCCATTTCAAACCGCCCCTGTCTGGCAGTGATTGCGCCGGTAAAGGCGCCTTTTTCATGTCCAAACAGCTCACTCTCAAGTAGCTCGGAAGGAATCGCGCCGCAGTTAATAGGGACAAAGGGTTTGTTTCGGCGCGACGACTGATAATGGATATTCCGTGCCACGACTTCCTTACCCGAACCTGAATCACCCATGATTAATACGTTAGCATCGGTATGCGCCACTTTTTCAACCATGCGCTGCACCTTTTTAATGGCCTTACTATTACCGTTAAGGCTGCGAAACAATTCCATTGCTCGCGGCGTACCATCCTGATGCCTGTGTTCTCGATATACCTGCACTTGTTGTAATGCGAGTTGCAGGTTGTGATTTCGTAATGGCAACTCTACTGTGGCAATGGTGCCAATATCCAGTTCCTGGTTAAAGCGTGTTCGCTGTTTCGGATCGCTTAACAGAATAACGGGCAGGTAATTATCAACGGCCTTAATCTCCCTGAAAATATTTAGCAGGTCTTTAGCCGTACCACAGGCCCCCAGTATGACCATATTGATGTTTTCACCTATGTCATATTGGCTTTTCCATTCTGCAGGACTACTGACAATAAGCGGTTTATAGTCAAGGAATTCCATAATCGGAACAATATGACTACGTGTCTTTGACTCGCTTTCGATGACGATGACTTGTTTGATACTGCCCCTTTCCACCTGGATCCCCCAATCCATTGATTAGCCTGTTCAGTAAAACAGCAGATCATGGAAATGTCAAAATTTTGTCGTATTTTGCACAAACAAAGTGCATCAGACGGGCTGGTGATGGGGTGGGTTAGTTCTTCTGATAGGTTTGTTGCATATCGCGACCACGTTTCATCTTCTTTAACTCGTCGGCAACATGTTGACGTTTATATTCAAAGCCTTGTAGCAATTGCTGGTGGCGTACCAGGAATTGCTTGATCGATTCAAGATCGGACTCTGCAAGTTCCTGCGCTGGCAAGTCTGACATGATCTCCCTAATCGCGAGATTGTAAATCTCAACCTGCTCTCTTAACGTATCAATATCCAGTTCGTTAAGACTGCCAAGCAGACTTTCACGCAAGGATTCTATTCTGCTCAGGTTTAGTTTGTTGGCTCTCATTATATACTTCAGGCAACATATGACGAGGCATGCTGTGCGTTGTTGGCAACAGTGCTGGCAGGTTGATCCTGGATGGCATCCCATGCTGTCTTGATCTCAAGTAACAACCCATGCACCTCATCCAGTATTGACGCATCGTTTTTAACATTTGCTTCCAGCAAACGATTACTCATGTATTCGTACAGTGCGTCCAGGTTCTCGGCAACTTCGCCCTGTGATAAATCAAGACTGTCACGTAAACCACCAACTATGGATACCGCGGTGCTGATTGCCTCGCCTTTTTGCTTGACGTCTTTACGTTCCATGTGGCCCTTGGCCTGCGCTATTCTGCTAAGTGCCCCTTCGAGTAGCATCTGGATCAACCGATGCGGTGAGGCGTTGACAATACCTGTCTGCGCGCCAACCTGACCATATTGCTTTAATGCCTGAATATTAACTGTATTCGCATTCATTTGTTCACACCTTTTATTTAATTATCTTCTGGATCTTGCTTGATTGATTTGTGAAATCTGTTCGAATTGCTGGGTCAGAAAACTACTTGTAGAATTCAACTGGTTTACAATCTGATCCAGAGTGGCAAATTGGGCTAACAATCGTGCCTCCAATGTTTCCAGACTAAGCGCAAGTGCTTCAAGGCTATTATCTATATCGTCTATTGATTCATTCAAGCCCTCGGTTTTAGTCTGCAGTATTCCATCATTTCGAGTGTACTCATTTAGCACCGAGCTCAATTGTGTTGCGATCCCGTTTTCTGCAGCAAAAAGCGTTTCAACGTCAGATAAATTTGACGTTATCGCATCGTTTAAAACTGTCTGGTCAATTTCCAATGCGCCGGATTCAGTGGTAGTGATTCCGAGTTCTACCAGGTTCCTGAATTCATTACCTAGCCCTGGAAGGGTGTTTGAAATACCGGTGCGGACCGCATTTGTAAGCGTTCTGACTGTCGCATCACCCAGTAATACACCGGCAACGCCGGTTTCTGCATTAAAGTCTGTAAAAGCGTTTACCTGTCCAATATACGTGTTGTAGCTGGAAACGAAGGATTCAATTGCGTTTCTGACTGTACCGGTATCTGCACTGGTAGTCAGTTTATTAATTACACCGGTCTCGGCCTTGTTTAGATTAATTGAGATGCCCTGGATTGCATCAGTAACAACATTGGTTGTACTGAGAACTCGTTGGTTATCGATATATAATTCTGCATCCAGTGCCTCGTTTATTTCGGTCATCTGTTCCGGCGAGGTTCCATCCAGAGTGTCATAATAGAAAACGGACAAGCCGCTGGCATCCGTATTATTACCATCATCGTCGGCAACAGTAACCGTCATGGCATTCGCAGCACCGGTTTCATTTGCCGTTAATACAAGTTTGGTTACGGTATTACCACCACCATCATCCACATTTAGTAAACTGGCAGTAACTCCGGTATTGTCTTCCGCGTCATTAATCGCATCTCTTATATCGGTTAGTGTCTGGTTATCGCTACCTATGATGACATTGAATGAATCTGCACCTACCGTGATTGTTAGCGTACCAGACCCAACATCAGTATCGGCATCTGTCGCAGCCGGTGAAAGGAGTTTTTGTTGTTCGGCAAGCTGTCTAATCTCAATATCATATTCACTGGCTGCGGACTGAACCTCGGTAGCCGATGCAGTGAAGAATTCCGGGTCCTGAGATGAAACTGCATAGGTGTTATAGGTAGATGAACTTGCAAGCGCAGCAGAAGCACTCCTTAATAAATCTACAGCACTGCTCAAGCTTCCGAATGCAGATACCTCGCTGCTAATGTCGGATCGTTGAGTTGCAAGCAAACGCGTTTTTGCATCACCCTCGGCTGCCACCAACCCATCAACAATTGAATTTATATCCAGGCCGGAACCTATCCCGGGTACTGAAATCATGATGCTACCTCAAGGTTTAACATAGTGAATCGGTCTAATGCAGATTTCGCACCAACTATGCTTTCGCCCTAAGTAAATTTCCGACACTGCCATTGAACTCACGCGAGGCATGCAAAAACTCCTCGGAAGGAATTGTGCGGACCAGTCGCTGGCTCTCGCTTTCAACAACTTTTATGACGGTTTCACCGCTATCTTCGTCGACGCTAAAGTGTAAATCTCTATGCAAACTCTGGGCATATGTTGCCATTTCCCTGGTTGCAGTATCCAGTGAGTCTTCTGATGGTAGGCTACTTTCCCTAGCAGGCGGCAATTCTATTCCGGAGACGGAACTGGCTTGCCGCGTTACTGCCTTGTTAGGCGCTATCACCACTCCTTGTGAATTGCCTGCATTAGTGGCAGCAACCCTGGCTTGCGTGGTGATTTCGGTAGGCATAACGTTAACCTCCTAAATTGTTTAAAGTTGCGGTCGGGATATCTCCCGACCGCGTTCTTGCTTTACTTCAGTCAATTACTGTAACAGTGACAGTACCAGCTGTGGCTGGGAGTTGGCCTGTGCCAGGATTGAGATGCCTGCCTGTTGCAGGATCTGATCCTTGGTCAGGGCCGCTGTTTCAGCAGCAAAGTCAGCATCCTGGATTCGGCTGCGAGCAGCTGACAGGTTTTCTGCCGTTACTGAAAGGTTACTTACAACTGACTCAAAACGACTCTGAATAGCACCCAACTGCGCGCGAGAACTGTTGATTGTGTCAAGAGCAGCATCTACTGAAATAATGGCAGCGTTTGCGCCAGCTACTGTACTGATGTCCGTCGCAGCAATGGTAGTACCACCCAGCGTACCAGACAGATTGGTTGTACCAGCAGTTAAACCAGCATCACCAGGTGCAGTACCACCTATTACGAGGTCGGCACCTGAACTTGCAATGCTGTTAACAACGCCACGTAGCGTAGAAGTCACGCCTGCACCGCCAACACCACCAGCTAAACCTTCGGCGGCATCAGAGTCTGCACCAGCTTCAACCAGAACAATATTGGAACCATCGGCCTTGGTGATATCCAGGCTGGTACCAGTACCAGAACTGGTATAACCGGTTAAACCGTTAATAGCCGTACCGATTTCGGCAGCGGTAATCGTGCCATCAGAACCAGCCGCGGTCAGGTCAAGCGCTGTACCGTCTACAGTTAATGTATAAGTCGGTGCAACAGCAGTTACGGCTTCAACACCATCAGTTGATGCAGCTGGAGCTGCGGCAAAAGTAGGACTCGTTGTAGCCCAGGCACCACCTACGGTAGCATCCTCGGTAAAAGTGAAGTTATCACCATCAGCCCGCTGTACACTTAACGTACCGTTAGTAATAGCGTCCGCTATGTTGGCCTGAGCACCAAGGTCCAGTGTGTAACCAGCAACGGTACCGGTACCATCAGCGACAAAACCGGCAGCAACGAAAGCAGTTTGTAGTTCGGCTGCACCTGCAGCGTTACCAGCAGCAGTAGTAACAGTCAAAACCTCACCTGCATCACCCGTGTCAAAGGTCAACTGGAATTGACCGTCGTTGTCGGTGTCAACACCGGCAGTTAATGCGCCAGGGTTATATGTTGCAGTTGTAACAGAAACACCAGCCGTACCAACGACATCGTTAAACGTGATACCGGTCTGTACGTTGGTAGCGGTAGCCGTTACGTCTACAGAAGTTGCGCTGATTGCGTTAGCAATGGCCAGAGCGTCACCGGAAACGGCACCAACATCAACACCGTTGACGGTCAATTCGCCCGCAGCCAGATCGGCTGTTACCGCAGTTGTGTTAGCCAGGGTAGCCGTATCACGTTGACCAAGGTCAGCGGTACGGGCACTGGCAATAGCAGCTACGTCAATCGTCTGTCCGGCGTTTGCCCCAACCTGGAACTGCTGACTTGTAAAGCTTCCGTCTATCAGCTGAACACCGTTAAATGCAGAAGCAACGGCAGTACGATCCATTTCTGCAATCAGCTGCGAAACTTCCTGCTGCAGAGCGGAGCGGTCCGTTGCGCTGTTGGTAGCGTTAGCTGACTGAACAGCCAGTTCACGAATACGCTGTAGTGATTTGGTAATCGCACCAAGGTCACCTTCAGCAGTCTGGGCAAGTGAAATACCGTCATTGGCGTTTCTGGCTGCCTGGTTAAGACCGTTAATCTGTGCGGTCATACGGTTTGCAATAGCAAGACCCGCAGCGTCATCCTTTGCGCTGTTGATTCGCATACCCGAAGACAAACGCTGAAGCGATGTTGCCAGTCGGCTACCAGACGAATTCAGGTTTCTCTGAGCGTTCAGAGACATTACGTTAGTGTTAATTACTTGTGTCATAAGTTTAGCTCCTTAACTATTTCCCACCTTCTCCATTCAGCGATAGGAAGTCAGGTTATTCTCTAGCAGATATATCAAACCTTGATCGATATTCACTGCTTCCGAAGAACATATCGGCACGGTATAAAAATAACTTTAGCTAAATATGCAAATAAATTTGTAAGTAGAAAAAAATAAGCCATTGAAAAAAAACGTTTTTTCAATGGCTTCAGAGGGTGGAGAACAGATATGTTTAGAACTAAACCTAAATAAATTGAAACAGGCTTAAACCTTGTATACGAGCATATGACTGCTGGGCCGCTTCCAGTGCTACCAGTCGTGACTGCAATTCAACAGCCGCCTCTGCAATATCAACATCGCGTATCTCTGACAGTGTAGCCTGTAATTCGATCTTGAACGCCTCGTTAACATTATCCTGGTCGTCAATCGTCTTTAATCTTGCGCCAACACTGGTGCGTACCTGGGTAATGTTTTCAAAGGCATTATCGATTTCTACCAGTGACTGGTTAATCAGGTTTAGTGCTTCAGACTCGCTGACACCGACACTGGCGGTAGACATCTCCAGGCCTGTCACCAGTTTTTGTACGGAACTGAATAAAGATTCATTATTACTTGAAGTCACTGTAAAACTGTCACCTGGTTGAGGAGTACCATTGAAACCGGTTTCTATGCCATTAAATTGTATGGTGCCGCCACTGACATAGTCAGGCGCATCCAGCGTGGCATCGAGCGGTAGCGCGGGAATGATTTGGCCATCCACGCTGCCGACGACGTTATAACCGACATTACCGTTACTATTCGTTACGAATGAAATCGTGTAATCCTGCCGGGTGGCATTGTAGGTCAGCGGATCGACCACCTGGCCATGATTGATGATGGTCTCACCCGTATTGGCGATATTGCTCACCACCTGGAAAGAGCCGTTGCCGTTTTTCAGGTTCATGAAAACAGCATCACCGGCGTCACTATCCTGCATTTGTCTGCCGGTTGATAGCTGCAGTGAGCGCGCACCGTTATCACCATTGTAGACATAGGTGCCGTCGCTGGTCTGTGTAAACGGTTGTGTATTGACCTGGAATCCGGCGAATAAATATTCCTGGTTGGCATCACGTGTATTCGCCAGGCCGACGAGTTCCTGGAGACGCTCCCTGACTTCCTGCGCCAACGCAAATCGATCTGTATCACTCAGCGTCGAATTGGCACCCTGTACCGCTATCTCGCGCACGCGTAATAAAGAGTCTTGTACATTCTTTAACGTGGCTTCTTCCAGTGTCAATCGATTACGCGCATAGTCCGCATTACGTTGAAACTGTTCAGTAGCTGCCAGGGTCTGTTCCAGGCGTAATACCTGGGTAGCGCCTGTGGGATCATCTGACGGACGATTCAATTTTTGTCCTGTAGCGATTTGCTCCTGGACTTCGGCCAGCTTGAATTGCTGGTCAAGGATGTTGTTCAAACCGCGTTGCAAATAAAAATTACTGGAAACTCTCATGCTGCCCTACCTTACTGCATCCATCAGTGAGTTAAACAGGTTGTCTGCTACCGTGATCATTTGCGCAGCTGCCGTGTAGGACTGCTGGAATCGCAACATGTTGGAGGCCTCCTCATCAAGATTGACACCGGAAACACTCTCTCTTGCTTCAAAGGCCTGCTGTTTTAATACTTCCAGTGCCTGGCTACTGATCTCGGTCTGGCGTGTGCGTGCCCCGACCTCGGCAACCATTTGCCCATAAGCGTCCTGGTATGAAGCAGAACCGTTGATTAATGTCTGTGCATTTTGCAATGCACCCAGTAATAGCCCGTTACGGTTATCTCCCGCGGCCCCTGCATTGTTGGAAATGACAAACGCATCACCATCCTGTGGGAAACCGGAAATCGTAAACGTGACAGATTCATCGGCGTTCAAGGGAATAGTAAACGACTTTCCCGCATTCTCTGTCGCAGGATCATAAGCCAGTGTGCCTCCAGGCGCAGGTACTGTATAAGTAAAGGTATTTCCTGCGACTGCAACGGCGCCGTTGTTGATCGTATTCGTACCAGTGGCAAAATCAGCGCTGGCAAAACCACCTGCTGTTGTAAAGGTATTGGTAATATCAATATCAAAAGACACACCATCGATGCGGCTGAAGACGAGGTCGCCGCCAGCAACACTGCCGGTTACCGTTATACCTGCTGCGGTCAATGCGCCGCTGGCAGCAGTGATCGCATTATCAATACGTGTTGCGTCAATGGTCTCGGGGACGCCACCAGCCTGGGTCACGTTTAAAATCGCGACACCGTCCACCGTCAGGCTGAATGCTTCACCGTCCACTGTAGAAACCGCGTTTGTGAAGAGCCCAGACAAGGACGAATCATTTTGCACTGCTGCTGCCGGCGCAGTATATGTCAGGTTTATATCTGAAGCTAAAGGCACAGCCAGTATAGCGACGCCGTCGGTTCTTGATGTTGTCGGTTCACTGATCACCGCATTACCAATATTGGATGACGTACCGGTTGCGTCTGTAACAGCTGCTGCCTTCAATGGCGCGGCCATGGCCAACTTGCGCGGGTCCGAAATCAATACCGACATGTCGGCAGTCGCGGTTGCCGTTGGCCTGATGATATATTGATCACCCGCGTTACCTGCGGCAGATAACGTCAGGGTAAATCCATCTATCTCCGCCGAGGTATAAGGCCAGGTGCCGCCCGTGTCGATTGCCGTCGTGGTATTATCACTTAGCCGGGTCAGCGTATAGGTGTTCCCACCGTTGTAAATCAGTTGATAGTCACTATCCGATAAATTGGATACGTTGGTAATCGACGCACTGGTCAATGCAGGCGCACCATTCAGTGCTGCAATTGCAGGTGTCCCTACACTAAAAAATGTCTGGTCCACATCACCATCCAGGCTGATACCCAGCTGGTGCTGTTGATTAAAAGTTTCTGCCAGCCCTAGCGCCAAACGGCCCAGTGCGTTTCTTGCTGGCTCCAGCATATCTGACTGAAACGACAATGCCGCTCCCATGCTGCCCCCTGTAATACTGTCCGATATTACCGAGGAAAAAAATGTATCGCTGATCGTGACTTCATAGCGACCATCATAAACTTCAGCTACGCCGATGCTGCTCGCTTGATTACCAATCACCAGGGGCTGGCCATTGCCAATGAAGACATTCAGAGAACCGTCATTTTGTGAAATTGTATTGACGCTTACCAGCTCTGATAGTTCGAGTATTAATTTGTCACGCTGATCAAGTAAATCATTTGGCGAACCACCACCCACAAGACCGGCAGCTTCAACTATGCGCGAGTTGATATCGGCCAGGGAATTGGCAAGATTGTTCATCTTTGCAACATCTTCATTAAGCAGACTGCGCACTTCATCACCAAGAGAAGTCAAACGCTGGTCCAGAAATTGAAAACGTTCAACCAGCGATTCTGCTTCACTGACAAACACCTGCCTTGCAGTCACCGAGGAGGGTAAATCGTTCACGTCCTGAAGCGCTGAAAAAAAGTTTTGCAGGCTTGGAGCAAGTCCGGTTTCGGCATCAGCGAGCATATTATCCATGCGGCTCGCTAGTAGCAGAAACGCATCGGCTTCGCTGGTACTTGTCGTACTGGTACGTAGCTGCGAGATGACAAACTCATTGGCAACCCGGGTGATTGCACCGACTTGTACACCACTACCTATATAACCACTGCCAACATTCTGCGGAGTATTGGGTGCCAGCTCAACACGCTGTCTACTGTAACCCTCGGTATTGACGTTGGAAATATTATTACTGACCGTAGCCAGACTTCTCTGCGACGCGAGCAAACCACTTATCGCCGAATTTAATATAGAACTCATACCGGGCTACCTTATATCGTTTCTCTTTTCATAATACTGCTAACCTTATCCGCGTATTCAGGATCGGTCGCATAGCCTGCCTGTTGCAAGGCATGAATATAATCAATTCCGTTCCCCGTTTGCTGCAATGCAGACTGGTAGCGGTCATTGGATTTAATGAATTTAACGTAGTCTTTAAAGCTTTCCTCATAAGAGTCATATACCCTGAAATCTGAATATTCCTTACTGGCGACACCATCACGATATTCCAGCGAGGCAACGCGGATGCTATTACCAGACCAGCGTGCGTCCGCCTTGATACCAAACAGGTTATGACTACTGTTGCCGTCAGCTGTATGCATGATTTTCCGGCCCCAACCGGTTTCCAATGCCGACTGTGCAATCAATACGGCAGTCGGCACGCCCAGTTCCCTGGCTGCTTTTTCTGCAAAAGGACGCATGGCCTCAATATATTCCTCGGGGTTGGAAAACGCCTGGCTTTTGACGACACTGTCGCGGTTAAGGTCTGGAAATTCACGTCGCGACGGTAGCGGGTTCAATTCCCTATCAGGATCGATGCCGCTGGCATCACCTTTCACCATATGCTGTAGCTGGCGCACAATACTCTCGGCAATCCCGATACCGCGCTTTTCTGCCATGTTTAGCGACAGCTGCTGGTCCATCATGTCCTGGTAAAAACGGGTTTTATCAGAATCAAACAATCCTTCGCCCAGGTTGGCATCGCGCATCTGCTTCATCAACAATTGTAAAAACAGGGCCTCGAACTGCTCTGCTACCTTTTGCAGGGCCTCCGGGGAGTCCTGTTTAGATGCCAGCTTTAACTGTGAGAGACCCTCGAAACTGGTATAAATACTGGCGCTGGAAAGATCAGGCTTCATCGTTCACCACCAGTCAGATAACAATCAGTTCGGCACGCAAAGCACCGGCCTCTTTCAATGCTTCCAGAATCGCCACCAGGTCACCTGGCGCCGCACCTACCTGGTTCACTGCACGAACAACATCATCCAGTGACACGCCAGGGTTGAACAGGAACATGCGATTGTCTTCCTGTGTTACCTCGATTTCCGATGACGGTATCACCGCCGTGGTACCGTCCGAGAATGGACCCGGCTGACTGATAATGGGGTTCTCGCTAATGGTAACCACTAGGCTGCCATGCGACACTGCAGCCTCGTTGACCGTGACACTCTGATTAATGACTACGGTGCCGGTTCTTGAGTTGACTATTACCCTGGCTGCAGCAGAGCCGGGTTCAAAACTGATATTTTCCAGTAGCGACGCAAAAGCGACACGTTGGCTGTAGTCTTCCGGAGCAGTGACCCTGACCGACGTGCCATCGATAGGCTCAGCCGTGCCAAGGCCAATCCATTCGTTGATCGCATCAGCCATACGATTAGCCGTGGTAAAATCCGGCCTATGCAGGTTCAACACGATGGAACCTGATTGTCCGAAGGATGATGGTACGGTACGTTCTACAATTGCACCGTTGGGAATTCGACCGGCGCTGGGAACATTAACCGACACGCTGGAACCATCAGTCGTTTCCACACCAAAGCCACCAACGACAACATTACCCTGGGCAATGGCATATATCTGACCATCGATACCTTTTAATGGCGCCATTAACAGGCTACCACCACGTAAACTTTTGGCATTGCCAAGTGAGGATACGGTGACATCAATTTGCTGTCCGGGTTTGGCGAATGGTGGCAACGTGGCATGAATGACAACGGCGGCGATATTGGTTAACTGCGGATTGGTACCTTCAGGCAACGTGATACCGAACTGTCGCAACATGCTATCGAGTGACTGGGTTGTAAACGGCGTTTGCACCGTTTGATCACCGGTACCATCCAGGCCAACTACCAGTCCATAACCGATCAACTGGTTATCGCGTACACCAGCGACATTGGCAACATCCTTGATACGCTCTGCGTAGGTCAAGCCCGATACCTGGAACAGGAGTAACGCGATCAGAAAAGAGAGTTTATTCATGATGCATCTCCTAGTAAGGCATGAACGGGCCGCTAAAGAATCTGGCTAACCAGCCCTTGAAACCGGATTCGGCAATCGCGCCTTCACCGATATAATTGATGGTGGCATCAGCAACCTTGGTCGACATCACCGAGTTATCAGAAAGAATGTCGATGGGCCTGACGATGCCGGAAAGCTGAATGTATTCAGGTCCATTATTAATCGTGACGCGTTTCTCGCCACGGACTATCAGGTTCCCGTTGGGCAATACTTCAACGACGCTCACCGTGATACTGCCGGTCAATTCGTTTTCCTGGCTGGCACTGCCGGACCCATCGAACGCATGATCGGAGCTCAGGCTGGATTCAAAACTCAGGTTGTTGGTTCTATCCAATGGCAGAAAACCAGGAACATTGAATTCAGGTGACGCACCGAGGATGGTCGGGTTGGCGATATTTGTCGATGTGTCCTTATCAATGATTGTCGTGGTCGCCTTACTGGCATCCGTGGCCTCGGCAAGACGTATAGTCAGGATGTCGCCAATGCGCCTGGCCTTGATGTCTTCAAACAGACGCACATCGAAACCCGCCTGGTAAATCGAACCATTAGGCTGTGGCGCGACAGGCGGCAATGCTGGTCTTACAACGGCAAACTCGGGGTTACGTTTTGCCGTTGTCTGGCAACCTGCCAGCAACGCCAGAGAATTGACAAGTAGTAATATCAATGAGTTACGTAAAAATTGGTTAGTTCCAGTCATGTCAGTCCACTTTATTAGAGGTTGTTACTGGCATACTGCAACATTTGATCCGATGTTGAGATTGCCTTGGAATTCATTTCATAGGCACGCTGGGTTTCAATCATATTTACCAGTTCTTCAACCACGTTGACGTTGGAACTTTCCAGCGCACCCTGGACGGTTCGTCCCAATCCGTTCAGGCCGGGAGTACCTAATGTTACGGTACCACTGGCCTGCGTCTCCCTAAGCAGGTTATCACCGATAGGCTGTAAACCGGCCGGGTTAATAAAGTCGGCCAGCTGAATGGCGCCGACCTGCGTTGGCGCAGTGTTACCTGCGACCAGGGCGCTTACCACTCCATCTTCACCCACGGTAATACTGACCGTGTTCGGTGGAATATTGATTGCCGGCTGTAATATAAACCCGTTGGATGTGACTACCTGTCCCTGGGCATCAATTTGAAAACTGCCATCGCGGGTATAGGCAGTCGTTCCGTCTGGCATAACAATTTCAAAAAACCCATTACCGCTCACGGCAATATCCAACGGGTTTTCCGTCTGGATAATGTTGCCCTGGCTGTAGAATTTTTGTGTCGACATGGTCCTGACGCCGGTACCGATCATTAAACCGGTCGGGATCTGGGTATTCTGGGAAGACTGCGCACCCGGCTGCCTGACAGTTTGGTATAACAAATCGTTGAATACCGGTCGTGACTGTTTATATCCTGTCGTGTTTACATTGGCCAGATTGTTTGAGATCACAGCCATACGTGTCTGCTGTGCGTCCAGTCCCGTCTTTGCTATCCATAGTGCCTGGGTCATTATCTTTTCTCCATCTAGATTTTTATTCGTGTGGGCTTTAGCCCATCTTTAAAATTTGTGTTCCTGATTCGTCGTTTTGTTTGGCAGCTTCCATGGCCTTGATATCCATTTCGAACCGACGCGCCAATTCAATCATCTGAACCATGGCGCCGACCATGTTGACATTACTCATTTCCAACGAGCCGGAAGACAGCCTGACAGCTGCATCAACTTCAGCTTGACTACCATCTCTTAATCGAAACAGACCGTCCTGCCCCTTGTATAACTGTGCGAGATCGGGGTTAACCAGTTTGATTCTGTCTAACGTGGCGATGGTGCGTTCATCCTGACCGGCAGGCCGGATACTAATCGTTCCATCCACAGAAATTTCCAGTTTCTCACTAGGCGGTATAGCAATAGGTCCGCCATTACCCAGTATCAACTGTCCATCTCCATTTTCGAGTAAGCCGAGATTATTAATCTGCAGATCGCCGCGACGCGTATAAGCCTCTGTACCATCCTCGGTTTGTACGGCAAACCAACCGTCACCATTGACGGCTATATCCAGTGCATTACCTGTTTGCCGTATCAGGCCGTGACTCAGATCAACTCCGGGTCTTTCCTGCAAGGCGTAGGCACGACTTGGTAAACCATCGCCAAACACGGGCATGCTACGAAACTGTTCGAAGTCGGCCTTGAAACCCGGCACATTGACATGTGCCAGGTTACTGGCGACCGCGGCTTGTCCCAGCATGGCGTTGCTGGCCGAGGTCATTGACAGGTAGATCATCTTGTCCATTGATTAGACCTTCAATTATCTCAGGTTAATAATGGACTGCGTAACGGCATCAGAGGTGCTGATGACTTCGGCGTTCGCCTGGAATGAGCGTTGCGCGATAATCATATTCACAAGCTCTTCAGAAAGGTCTACGTTTGATTGTTCCAGTGAACCCGACTGAATCAAACCAAGGCTGGCGGTACCTGGCGCACCTACGGTCACGGCACCTGATGTAAATGTTTCAGCCCAGGCCGTGTCACCTACCGGTTGTAACCCCTGCGGGTTAGGAAAATCAGCCAGCGCCAACTGGCCCTGTACACTGGACTGCCCATTAGTGAAGCGGGCAAAGATAATACCTTCACTATCAATATCAAGTCCGCTCAGGCGACCAGTGGTAAAACCATCCTGGCTCAGCCCGTATACAGAGAAAGGGCTACCAAACTGTGTGGAAGATGAATAATCCATTGACAAAGTAATATTGGCGGCACCCGGAATAGTAAATGCACCCGTTGTCAGCGTACCGCTTGCCGGTGTGATAAGTGCACCGGCGGAAGAAAAAGAAATTGTTTGTGGATTCGCAGTGTCGGCCACGCCATCTACATAAGCATGGGCTTCCCATGTGTTAGGTACTGCAACGGTACCATTATTGATGGTATTGGTACCGGTGGCATAGTTCGCGCCGGCAAAGCCATTGGCGCCGGCATCATTCACCACGACGATATCGAAATTAGTACCATCGGCCCGGGTAAATTGCAGGTTGCCGCCCGCCGCAGTACCGGTAAAAGAAATACCCTGTGCACTCAGGGCAGCGGCATTGGCCGAAACCCCTGCATCCACCTCGGCAGCGGTCACTGTAGCGGTACCTGTACCAGGATCAGTTTCTGTAAACAGCGGCACACCACCAACCGATAACGAGTAGGTATCTCCGGCGCCAAGGTTAACAGTGTTAAATGCACCACCGCTGCCGGCATCCGTGGCAACCGGGGAACCTGCTTTCACATAATACATAGCGGCCAGGTGTGCATTACCCAGGCTGTCATAGATCGTGGTTGAAGTAGAGTGGTTAAATGAATTTGGATTACCGGGATCAAACGTTGTGACAGCTGGATATGCTTGGGAAGCATCCAGGTTTAATTCTACATTCAGATTGGTCGTAGCCTGTGGGGGAATATTGGCCGTATTAACCTGAATAGGCCCAGCTGCACCGGTAATATTGCCAGAGGCATCAGCACCAAACGCAGTCAGTTGCTGGCCATCGGCATTACTCAGGAAACCGTCTCTATCCACGCCAAATGATCCAGCACGCGAATAGACCTGTGTACCGCCGTCATCGAGGATAAAAAATCCATTACCGTTGATAGCCATATCCAGATTATTATCGGTAAAGGCAATGTTTCCCTGGGTAAACTGTTGTCTAATAGCAGATACGCGCACACCACTGCCGGGTGTGTTGCCACTACCGCCGATACTGGTTACTGCAAAAACATCTGCGAACTCGGCGCGTGATTTTTTGAAACCCGACGTGTTTGAGTTGGCAATATTGTTACCGATAACGTCCAGTTCACCGGATGCTGCCTTTAGACCACTAATTGCTACACGAAATGCCATATTTGTTTCTCCTGTTTATCCTTAATGTAAACGTACTTACAAAATTTCCCTGACCTGGCTGATGCTAACCGAGCCAACTCCGTTTAAATTCAATGAGGGTTCACCACCTGTTTTACTCAGCGTGACACTATCGACCTTGGCATACACATACACCGATTGAGCGACTGACTGGTTGTCTACATTTGATGTTGCCTGGAAGTTGTAATTACCAGGTGCGACAGGCTGACCGTTGTTATCACGGCCATCCCAGGTGAACTTTGTTAAACCGGCAGTCTGGCTACCCAGATCGATGGTTCTTACTGTTTGACCAGTTGAGTCCATGACACTGATAGTGAGATTGCTGGTTGACTGCGGCAAGTCAACAGCACCCCTTGCCTCGCCTCCGCCAACAAGTTCGGTACTATTGCCTTGCACGAGCACCAAGTTGCCCACCATGGTAGAAGCCTGTAGGGCCTGGCTAGACTGCAGGGATGTCGCCAAAGAACTGAATGATTGTTGCAGTTCGGTAATACCATTGACCGTACCAAACTGTGCCATCTGACTCAGGAAATCACCACTCTCCATGGGGTTTAGCGGATCCTGGTTTTGTATTTGCGTTAACATCAACTCCAGAAAGTCTTCCTGACCCAAATCGCTACTGGCCTCACGGGTACTCTTTGGCTGTATCGCAAGACTTTGTAGCTCCGGTGGTAATATTGGATTTGAACCTGCCATTGTCTATTCCTCTAACTGTATAAAACTGCTTACTGACCCATTCGCAGTGTTTGCAGTAGCATTTGTTTTGATGCGTTAACGATTTCAACATTGTTCTGATAGGAACGGGATGCAGAAATCATGTTTGTCATTTCTTCGATCGGATTAACGTTGGGATAGAAAATAAAGCCATCGGCGTCGGCCTGCGGGTGCGCCGGGCTGTATTCCTTCCGCAGTTGGGCCTGGCTTTCAACAATGCCCGCTACTCGCACACCATTACTGACACTGGAATCCATCACATCAGAAAAAACCGTTTCAAATACCGGATGGCGCGCACGGTAGGTTGAGCCTGTACTGCTACTGACACTGGCTGCGTTAGCCATATTGCTGGCCGTTACATTCATGCGCACGCTCTGCGCCGTCATTGCCGAACCGGCGATATCAAAGACATTGAACAGTGACATTACAGTTCTCCTCGTATGGCCATTTTCAGGCCGCTGATTTTTCCATTAATGAATCTAAGGCTGGCCTGGTACATCATGGTGTTTTCCATGAAGGCAGAACGTTCGGCATGCAGGTCCACCGTATTCCCATCCAGGTTTGGCTGGTTCGGCGTCCGATACAGGATGTCGGCACCCTGATTCGTTGTGCCATGACTGTTCATATGACCGTTATGTGTTCTGTTTATTGGCGTATTGTCCGTCTTGCCGGCCATCGAATTTAATGCCTGCCTGAAATCGATATCACGCGCCTTGAAGTTAGGCGTGTCCGCATTGGCGATATTGGCTGCCAGCAACTGGGCACGGCTGGACCTGATTTTTAACGCGGTAGCGTGTATGCCGAAGAGGTTATCCATTATTGATTCCATATTGAATTTGATGACCCAGACACTGCATCAGTTGTGCCAAGTCCATAATCCAATATGAAATCAACCAGTTAGTCGATTGTTTATGCGGCAACAGGGAGTAAAGCGGTAACGGTTTGCCATGGGCGGCAAAGACAGGAAAGCAGGTTAAACGCGGCGGTAAACGACGCCACGTGGACACTTGATCATTTCAAAGGCGTCACTGTAATTAGTCACGTTTTCAGATGCGCCCAGTACCAGAATACCGCCTTCATTAAGTGCCTGGGCAAACTTGTCCATGATCAGAGATTTATTTTCATTCGAGAAATATATCAATACATTACGACAAAAAATAATATCGAATTTACCCAGCGTCGCATAACTGTCCAGCAGGTTTAAATACTGAAAACGAACGCGCTGCCTGATTTTATCGCTAATCTTATAGGTATCATCACCTGTGAGCGTGAAATACTTTTGCATCCGCTCAACAGACAGGCCGCGGGACATGGACAATTGATCATACTCGCCCGCCCCGGCGCTTTTCAAAACACGGTTTGATATATCCGTCGCAACAATCTGCACTCCCATCGGGAAAGCACCCGGATTTTTCACCTGGTATTCTTCAATAACCATGCTCATCGAATAGGCCTCATGCCCATAGGAACATGCCGCCGACCATATTTTTGGTGTATTCATGCGTTTACCTGATAACTGCGGCAGCAAGTTATCGTGTAAATATTCAAATGGATATTGATCACGAAACCACGATGTTTCATTGGTGGTCATCGCATCCACGATCTCCAGCTTGAGGCGGTTATCGTTGCCCTTCTGCATTCGCTGCATTGCCTCTGCCAGTGTCTTAATGCCATATGTCTTTAAAAGAGAACTGAGGCGGTTTGTTACCAGGTAAGCCTTATTTGCACCGAGCGTGATGCCAGTCGATTTTTCAAGGTATTGACAAAATGCAGAGTATTCCTGCTCACTCTGTGCTTGTGGCTGAGCGGCAAGCGCAGATGGTATCGCTGTCATATATGCTTTACCTGTATTCCATTATCAGGTTGTTTGCAAAGGCAGTCAGGCAGCCTTGTCAGGCGCAGACCCAGGCGTAATTTGCAAGTGTTCCAGCACTCTCTCTGCCAACTCCGATGCATCATACTTGGAGAGAAAATCATCAGCGCCGACTTTCTTTACCATGTTCTCATTAAAAGCGCCGCTTAATGATGAATGTAGCAGCACTTTTAATTTGCCCAGTTGGTCATGTTCCTTGATTTTCTTGGTCAACGTGTATCCATCCATTTCCGGCATTTCAACGTCGGAAAGTACCAACGAACATCTTTCTTTCACCGGTTGACTTTCATCTTCAGCCCACTGCAGAAGTAATTCGTAGGCTTCCTTGCCATTGCAGGCCTGGGAATAAGAAACATCCATTTTCTCCAGAACCCTGATAATTTGTTTACGTGCCAACCCGGAATCATCAACCACGAGCACATGTTTAGTATTTACATTTTCAACATTTGCCTTACTGGTTAAGCTACTGTCTATCTCATCGGAATAACCCAGGGTGTCTGCCATGACTTTTTCCACGTCAATAATTTCTACCAATTCATCATCAACCCTGGTAACAGCAGTCAGAAAGTTGATGCCGCCCAGCCCTTTCGGTGGCGCCTTGATGTCTTCCCAGTTCATATTGACGATGCGGTCAACACCCGACACCAGGAACCCCTGCACTGAGCGGTTGTATTCGGAAACAATAATAAAGCTTTTGTTTACATCCTGAATTGGCTGCTGCCCAATCGCCATGGCCAGGTCAATAATGGTAATAGTCTGACCACGCATATTCGTCATACCTCGAATAACAGGATGACTCTGCGGTGCACGTGTCAGGGGTGGACATTTGATCACTTCCCTGACTTTAAACACATTAATACCAAAGCGTTGCTTTCCGCCAAGTTCGAACATCAGCAGCTCGAGACGGTTTTGACCGACGAGTTGGGTTCGGGAATTTACATTATCCATTAGTTTCGTCATGGTGAACTCCTAATTGGTATACGCAATATATCGGCAAACAGGCGAAACACTTGAGAGCATAAATTCAGGCACGTGTATTGCATAGTTAGTATGCAAATAGTTGATATCGCAAGACGGTATAAACGGGGTTCTGACAGGATGAGGGTCTTGAAATGGAAAAGAAATGGCTACTGTGAGGTTGCCAAAAAACCTGTCAATTCAGTCACTAATGAATGCAAGCAACAGGAAGAACGTATACAGAATAGTCAAGTAAGCTCGGCAATGACACGTAAGGTTTGCTTGAAATGCCCTGGTCAGTATGGATAACGAGGATTAAAGATGGAAAAAAACCAGTTTGAAATCAGCAAAATCGTCAAAGTTGCCACATTATTGACATTCTGCCTGGTCTCTCGCCAGGTGATGAGTACGGAAATCCAGTCTGTTGATGAGATTGCCAATACGGCACGGGCTTTTATTTACGACCAGATGAACGCGCCAGGAACCAACCTGGAAGTCAGCGTAAACACGATCGACCGAAGACTCAGGTTAAAGGCATGCGGCCAGCAGCTGGAAGCCTTTAGTCCGGGTTACGGAAGCCGCAAGGGTATGAGCACCGTTGGCGTACGTTGCAACAGTGACCAGCCATGGTCTATTTATGTCTCTGTCACTGTGAAGGTGTTCAGGAATGTAGCGGTGTTGAAACATACCGTGCCTCGCAATCAGCTACTTACCGAGGCAGACATCGTATTTGAAAAAACCGATGTCAATCGGCTTAGTTCCGGCTATTTCACGGATATGCAGGACATCACCGGCAAAATGCTGACGCAGAACCTGGCCCCGGGAACGATCCTTAGCCAGTACGTATTAAAGGCGCCGGTCGCCATTAAAAATGGGCAAATGGTCACACTGGTCGCTAAAAACTCGGTCATCGAGGTACGAACAGAAGGCAAGGCCCTGTCACGGGGTGCAATTGGTGACCGGATCAGGGTTAAAAACCTTAAAACCAAGCGTATTATTGAGGGCGTGGTATTTGATAATCAGTTAATTTATGTGAACTTATAGGCATTTATTAAGGTGGCAGGGCTAAAGTTTTGCCAGAAATTTCCGTTAAACCGGCGGTAACACAATGAAACGAGACAAAACAGTAACAATGGAGCAAAAGCATGGTCAATGAGATTAAAGGGCCAAGTAGTGCAATCAACGGCTTGAAACAGCAGCCGCAATCCGAACAACTTAAGCAGCAGGATAACTCCAGGGACACAAAACTCCCGTCTACCGGAGATGATACTGTTAGCCTCACCGAGCAGGGTGAGAAACTTGCTGCATTGGAAGCCAGCATAGAATCGCAACCAGTCGTCGACACAAAACGCGTGGAGTCGATTCGTAATGCCATTCTGGATGGCTCTTATTCAGTGAATGCAGAACGAACCGCAGAAAAACTGCTGGCGTTTGAAACGCAACTGGATCAGAAGACTGGAGAAAAATGACATGGATGAGACACAGGAACGTATTGTAAACCTGCTGGAAGAGGAAGCCAGCCTGCTGAAAAAGCTGAACGAATTATTACTTAATGAGACCGAGGCATTAAAAGCGAAAGATACAAACCTGTTAGATGATCTGATTGCCAGCAAATCGTCTTTGCTTGATCAACTTGGCATAATGGACAAGCAACGCCAGCTTTACCTTGATACAGATAACAATGCCCGGATTTACGACCAGACTTTTGAAGTAAAAATCAGTGAAATGAAAACGACTATCCAGGATTTACTCGATCAGTGTAAACATCAAAACAAGATCAACGGCAGCATCATCGAAATAAGCCAGATGTTTAATAGCAAAATCCTGGATATCGTACTCGGCCATCATAATCAGGATGACACATATAGTGCCGAGGGCAAAAACTATACGAAAAATTATCAGAACAGTATTGCCCGTGTTTAGGAGTCATTCGTGTCAGCAACATCAACCGTTGTGACGGACAAGGTCATTACAGACATCCCACCAAAGAAGAATGACAACTCCGAGATAATCAAGAAACACGAGGATATATTCGCGTTAATTGAAAAAATCCATGCCAGTCATAGTTTGCTCACGGTAACGATCAATAATGAACAAGCTGGATATGGCAGCACCATACTGGAAATAAATGGTGAAGAAAATTACCTGGTGCTGGACGAGTTAAACCCGCTAGACGGTCATGAAAAAATCGCAATAGGCAGCATCATTAAAGTCAACACGCAGCACGCTGGCGCACTGGTGCGTTTTAAAGTCAACATAGAAGCCATCGGCGGAGACGAAGATGCCGCCTACTACAAGGCGCCGCTACCCGAAAGAATAGAATACCATCAGCGTCGAAACTGGTTTCGGGTTTCTATCGGTATAAATGAAACGGTTCCGGTTAGTCTGAGAACCGAAGATGATGTGGTTATTTCCGCAGAGCTGCGCGATATCTCTGTAGGAGGAATGGCGTTAAGGATTAACGATTGCTCCCATGTCAAACTCAGGGAAGGAGACTTTATTCCGAGCTGCGTTATCAAGGTATCGGAGCAAAAGCAGATTATGGCTGCGCTGAATATTTGCCGGGTTCAAAATATAAAGGAATCAGGAATGCTTCGCATCGGTGTTCAGTTCGTTAAAATGAATAATACCGATATCAGGGAACTCGAACACTTTGTCGCCGAAATGCAGCGAGAGATGATAAAGAAACTGAGGCGCGTAAAAACCGGCTAATCGCACGCAACATTCCCTTTAAAGTAAACCAGATCCTGTTGGCGATCGACATCATGACGTACAGTCAGCTCACGGGTTTTTAAACCAAGATACCTGCATCGTACCAGCGTTTGCTCCAGTACGTCTTCTGTACCCCATGTCATATCGGTAAATAACGCAGGCTCAAACTGTTTCATACCAACAAGGTAATAACCTCCATCTGCAGCCGGCCCAAGAACAACGTCGGCGCAATTCAGTAATGCGTCTCCAGCCTCAGTTAAATCTGAAACTTTCAGGTTGGCACAATCACAACCAACCAAAACGGCTGTCCTTGACATGTTCAACACGCTTTTAATACTGGCTGCCATGCGTTCACCCAGGTCATTGCCCTGCTGTGCGATAACGGGAAAGCCGTATTGTTGCACCAATGCCAATATAGCCGGATGCTGACAATCGCCAGCGACGTGGAGTTCGATACGGGTAAAGTCTGTAGCGGCAACAGTCTGAATGGTTTGTTGCAGTAATTGCTCGTAAATCTCTGTTGCCTTGGTCTCGCCCAGCACGCTGGCTAAACGGGACTTTACCTTGCCTGCTTCCGGCGCGCGGGCAAACACAATCAGTGTACTTTCATGCGGCATTGTTATTATACGTTCTTGCCAGGCTGGTCGGTGAGACACCGAAAAAATACAGCAACCGCAGCCGCCACATCAGAAACACCGTTCTTAGAATGCCATGTTGCTCCCAGCGACGGCTTGACGTGGTAACAGTCGTATCCAGTACAACGGGATCTGCATGTTTTCTTAATAGCTTACACATTGCCACATCTTCCATTAGCGCTATCCGAGGAAACCCCTGTACAGAATGGAATAACCCAGAACCGACAAACAGGCACTGGTCACCGGTAGCAACGTGGCTAAAACGAGACCGCACATTCATGCAAAACTCGATAATACGAAATAAAGACTGTTTACCATCGAGCTTGATCTGGCAGAATCCCCACATGAGTGGATCGGAATGGGAGGTGATTTGTGTTAACCATTGTTGTGGGAGGCACGTATCAACATGCATAAAGACAAATACGTCACCACCAGCCTTTGCAGCACCGACATTCATTTGAATGGCACGGCCACTTTCGGAAGAAATGACTTTATCAGCGAGCGGTGTTGCCATGCTTATGGTGGAATCTGTACTGCCACCATCCACGACAATTATCTCGTGGCCTGCCTTACGTAGCGACTGGAGTGGTTCAAGGCATGACGTAATTAGCGCGGCCTCGTTAAGTACTGGAATAATGATACTTAACATGACAGTCGCCAGGTCGATGACTTAACTCAGTGCACCACCGCAACTACTACCCTGCCCTGCGGTACAGGCATAGCAATGGGCACGCACGGCAATTGAAGAACCTGCCAGTTCCTGCTCAAGTAACTGTGACAGGTGCAGCCTTGCTTGCTTGTCCATGATGTTCAGCCCCAGCATCTGGTTAAAGTCACAATCATAGACATAACCTTGCCAATCGACACTAATGAGGTCGCGACACATGACATTATCCAGATTTTCTTCAGTATGGGATTGTTTAAGCAAATCCAGGTAATCATCAAGCATGTTGTTTGATATCAACATACTGCCGAAACGATTGATCGGCATATTACACAGCGTGTATAAGTCATTAAACTGGATACCAAACTCATCATGCAAATGCTGCTTGTATGCCTGTTGCAGTTCGGTTTGCGATGGCGGTAGTAACGGCCCTTGCGGGTTATAGACAAGATTGAGTTTCAAATTGCTATCCGCTTTGCCATAACCATGCCTGTTTAACAACTGCAACGCTGCAATACTTTTGGCAAAGACGCCATTACCACGTTGGCGATCAACATTATCGATTGAATAGCATGGCAGCGAGGCCACGATTTCTACCCGATTTTGCGCGAAAAATTCAGGTAGATCGTCCATTCCCTGTTCAAACAGTACAGTCAGGTTACAGCGATCCATGACGTGGATGTCCTTACCATGTGCATACTCGACCAGATCCATGAAGCCGGGATGTAGTTCGGGTGCACCACCGGTAATATCAAGGGTTGTTACCGGTTTAACGTCCAGGTATTGCCTGATACACGCGAGTGTGTCATCGGACATCATTTCCGTTCGCTTGGGACTGGCGTTCACATGGCAGTGCACGCATTGCTGATTACACTTTAGTCCAATGTTGATTTGTAGTGTATCCGTGCCACGACGCTGAATGGTTGGAAACTGGTGTTTATCCAGATGTGGCAGGCAATCATGCATGGCTGTCAGCTTCTGCCAAAATCGTCATCAAAGCGCTCAATGTCATCTTCTCCAAGATAGGTACCAGATTGGACTTCAATGATTTCCAGTGGTTCATCGGTTGCGTTTTCCAGCCGGTGCTTGACTTCCAATGGGATGAACGTGGACTCATTTTCCTGCAACTCAAACACATCATCTCCCCTGGTCACCGTGGCCGTGCCCTTGACCACGACCCAGTGTTCCGCCCGCTTGTGATGCAGCTGTAATGACAGTTTTTTCCCGGGTTTCACTACGATGCGTTTTACCTGGAAGGTGTCACCCTGGTCAACAGACTGGTAAGTACCCCACGGTCGATGGACCTTGACGTGTTCAAGGCATTCTTCGCGTCCTTGCTGTTTCAGGTTTTCCACCACTTTTTTTACGTCCTGGGTTTTGTCTTTGCTGGCCACCAGCGTGACATCATCAGTATCAACGATTACGAGGTCTTCGCAGCCAATAGTGGCAACAAGGCGATTACGTGTTTTGATCAAGGTATTACTGGTATCAAGTAGCAACGCATCTCCATCGATGCAATTACCGTTGACATCCTGCTTGCCGTGTTGCCAGATTGAAGACCATGCACCCATGTCTGACCAGCCGATATCGATAGGTATGGTTAACACCTGGCTGGAGTTATCGGCAAGTAATTTCTCCATTACACCGATATCAATAGAATCACTGCGGCAATTGGCAAAACTCTCCGGTTCCAGGCGCAGGAATTGGCTGTCCTGCTGGCTCTGCTCAACGGCCTGCCTGCATGATTTGACAATATCCGGGTTGTAATGCTCCATGTGTTGAAGCCAGACAGAGGCCTTCATCATGAAGATGCCGCTGTTCCACAAGTAATGTCCTGCTTCTATATAGGCGCTGGCCGTCGCCTCATCGGGCTTTTCCTTGAAACCCAGCACGGGATTAATGGTTAAGCTGCCTTCTGTTTGCATAGCGTCTGCATAGTGTATGTAACCGTAACCGGTGTCCGGGTAAGCAGGCTCTATACCAAAGGTAAACAGGTAATCTTGCTCTACGTATTTACTGGCGATCGTAATCGCCTGCAGGAATTGCGACACATCCTTGATCATATGATCCGCAGGCATCATTAACATCATGGCGTCGTTGTCGTCGGCAAGGAGTAATTGCGCAGCAACGGTCAGAGCGGGTGCGGTATTTTTACCCTTGCTTTCAAGCACAATATTGGTAACTGCTTGACCGATGTCTTCGCACTGGTCAGCGACGAGAAAGCGATGCACCTCGTTACATACAATCAGCGGCGGTGCCACGGTTAGGCCCTCCTCCAGGCCTTGCACACGCGTCAACGTGTTTTGCAGCATTGAATGGCTGTTGAACAGGTTTATGAACTGCTTGGGAAAATGTTCCCGTGATAACGGCCATAAACGGGTGCCACCACCACCGGCAAGGATTACTGGACAAAGGTTCATGCCAAATACACCAGATAATTAGTAGAACTTGATGATTTACAAGTGCGGTTTAAGTGAAATAGTTTATCAGATAATATGGCTTTGTCAGAGTATGCCCTGATAGCTCAGCTGGATAGAGCGTCCCCCTCCTAAGGGGAAGGTCAGAGGTTCGAATCCTCTTCAGGGCACCATAGTTCTATTTGCCTGGAGACATGGAAAACTGCAAGTCGGCTAAATTAAAGGCTTTCCAATACCTCCACCGCCTCGTCAAAGCCAAGATAGCGAGTTTCCGTATTCGTCGCAATCGCCAATGCTTTCCTGGCATTCTCCTGTTGACCGAGTTTGAAATAGGCCATGCCAAGATGGTAGTTCAGTCCGGCATTATTCGGTGCAGCGGCCACGGCCAGTTCCAGGTAAGCGATGGATTCCTCGTATTTACCCTGCTTATACTTAAGCCAGCCAATGGTGTCCAGATAGGCGGGATTGGAAGTGGAGGAGAGATTTTTTAATAGTACATCCACCCGTTGCAAGCTGGCGTCGTCATTACGGTAATCTAGCAACAGCATCGCCAGGTTATTGAGTGCCAATTCATTCTTATCATCCCTGACGAGCACTTCCTCGTACATACTGATTGCTTTATCGACTTCGCCCTTAGCCTCGTGCAGCCGGGCAAGTTGTGTAACCAGGATTGGTGCAAAGTCAGTGGCCCTAATACCCTGTTGCAGCATTTCAATTGCTTGCTGTTCTTTTTTCTGAAGTAGATAGGTACCAGCAAGGTTTCGATAAGGAAGAGCCCAGTCAGATTGCAACGCTATAGCTTGTTTGAGTTCCGCGATAGCCCCGTTTAAATTCTTCTCTCGAATGTATATCTCGCCAAGTAAATTCCTTGCTATAGCCGAGTCCGGTTTTGCATCAATAATTTCCTTGATCCTGGTAATGGCCTGTTGCTGCTTATCTGCCTCAACGTAGGATTTGATTAATTGGGTGATTGGCTCAATTGCATCCGGTGCCAGTTGGTATGCTTTATCAAATTCCTGAATACTTTCTTCGGTTTGCTGTTGTGCCTGAAGCGTTAACCCCGAAAGGTAATAACCGAGTGCATTGTCAGGAAATTTCGTTTTTATCTCGCTGGTTATAGAGTTAAGCGCGCCCCAATCCTGGCGTGCTGCATGAATTCTGAATAGTGCCTGCATTGCTCCGAGGTTTTCCGGATCTATAGACAACACCTCATCCAGTTGCTGAATGACCTGCTCTTGTTCACCATTTTGTGCCAGAACACGGATCAGGTCTTCACGCAAGGAAAGATCCTCACGGCGAATTTTTACGGCTCGCTTGAGAATATCAATGGCCAATTGCGGCTCCTCATTAAGTATATGAGCCTTGGCAAGGCTTCTTGATAAAGGAATCGACCCTGGCTGATCACGCATGGCTGCACGGAAATCAGCAATAGCTGCTACCGGATTATTCTCAGCCAGTAAAATTTGACCTCTTAAGGCCAATGCTGTTTGATTATTAGGCGTTTCAGTCAGCACCTCTGAAAGCAATAGTTTTGATTCATCGATCTTCCCGGTGCGGGCATACAGTTCAGCAAGACGAATCCGGGCATTTAGACCATCAGGTTTCAGTTCATCTTTCTGAATAATATCCTTATAGATACTAGTTGCTTTATCAGCGTTCCCGTTCTCCTGGAAAATACCTCCCAGTGCAAACTGTAATGTGTAGTTATCCGGTTCATTAACAATGAGTTTTTCCAGCTCTGAGGTGGCAGCGTCTACACCCTGTGAATCTTTGTAGTACTTGATGAGTGCGAGCTTTACATCGTTGTTATCAGGAAAATCATTGATGGCGACATGAAGCACTCGTTCAGCCGCAGTATTATCTTTAGTTGCGTAGTAGATATCTGCCAGTCTTAAACGATGAAACAAGACATCAGGGTTGGCAGCAATCAGGGCCTTAACCTGATCTATAGCACTATCATAATCGCTTGCCCCAAGATAGATGTTGGCAAGTGAATTACGAAGCAACGTGTTTTCAGGCTGTTTCTTTATGCCAGTCTGCAATAAAGCTATAGCCTCGGGTGTCTTACCCTGTCCGCTTAGCACACTCGATTTCAGTAACAGCGCATTCACATTATCCGAATCCGCTGCAATAGCCGATTCTGCATCTATTAATGCAGAATCAAAATTCTCTTGCTTTAGATAAATAGATCCCCTGAAAGTCAGCGCTTCACTATTGTTGGGATCATATTGCAAGGCCTTACTGGCGTGATCCATTGCCTGTTCAATATTGTTTGCCAGCAGATAAAACTGCCCCAACCTCACCCTTGCCTGCACATGGGTCTCATCCTGCTCAACGATTGCGTTGTATTGACCTACTGCTGAACGATACTCCTGAAGATTCTCAAGCGTCCTGCCCAACAGGTAACGTGCCGGTATATCTTTTGGGTCGATTTGCAGCACATTTTGCAGTTCGATGCGGGCTTTTTCGTAATCGCCAGCTTCGTACCACTGTTCTGCTTTTTCAAAGTAGGTTTGCTTTTTATCTTCGGCACCGCCGCAGGCGGCCAGGAATACAAAGGTAAAGAATACAGCTATAGAGACTAGATTTTTCATGCAGCTAATTATACTTATATATATTACATTCAAATGACATACAGCATTCCACGCTCGAAATTATTCATGTAAATCCTTGATTTGGCGACATTCAGCCAAACTTGCCTAAATAAGACTTTTGAGAAGAACGGATGCCAACACCAGGTACATGCTTAACTTCAGGAAAAGCACATTTTTCCTGACCGACATAATGAGGAATTCAGAGAGATAAAAAAGGATAAAAAGCCTGGCTATGTAAGATGCCAGATCAGAAAGATTACCAAATGTGGATACGGGGATATTCGGTAGGACAACAACAATGAATACGATGATGTAATCAAGGGGGGTTATGGTACTCCTGCCTTTTTCCGGCATGACCAGTCCCAGCAGAGATATTGCAAAAAAAGAGATAAATGCAAGATTCAGGAATTGCCATGCTTGTTCAAAAACAGGTTTATTAAGGTACAAGAGGTATATTAATAAGGTACTAGTAAAATATAGCTCCAACCGCAGTTGAAAAACCGACTCAAGGTTGCGCTTATAGACAAAGTTGGCAACGACAAGCATCAGGAGGATAGCAGCAACAACAACGACATCTGTCGGTATATTTTCTACGAAATAGATAAACACAAGTGCACAGGCTGGAAAAAGCAAACCGCCAAGAATGGCGTTGAAGCGACTTAACTTGCTTCGTTGTTGCTTGCTTTCAAGCAGTTTTGTGATGATTGATTCTCTATTTGGATTACCAGCAAAAACCATTTTTTTGGCAAGTTGATTAAGCATGGACACGAATAACAGTCCAAAAAACAGGCAAGAGCCTAATAATAGATAATCATTAGCATATCTACCCGTATAAGCGCTAATCACCAGTGCTGATTGAATAAGATAAATCACTGTCACCGCTTCATAATGCGTTAGACCTGATGCCAGTAACTTGTGATGGATATGTCTCTTGTCCGGCTTAAACGGTGACTTTCCCTCGAGCAGCCTTTGCCCCATTACATATAACGTATCAAGAATGGGCAAACCTAATATGATAATAGCGATAGACGGGCTTAGAACAGGATATAACTGTTGTGTAAGCAGTATGACAAGAACTCCCAGGCTAAAACCAAGAAATTGACTTCCGGTATCGCCCATAAACACAACCGCAGGATAGGTATTAAAGCGAAGAAATCCGATGATTGAACCAATAATAATTAAACACAGTGAAACAAAGAGTGGTTGTTCTGCAACAACGCCAAGCAACGCAAGGATAGCCAGGCTAAACAATGCACTGCCGCCTGCAAGACCGTCCAGGCCATCAGAAAGATTGATAGCATTGGTAATGCCTAGAATTGCAAAAAAAGTGAAAGGTATGGCTATCCAGTCAGGAATAATGCCGTAGTACAGGAATGGCAGGCTATTTATTTTTAGTCCACCGAAAACGATGACAACTGCTGCAGCCAGCACCTGGCCGGCAAACTTGATTTTGTAACCCAGTTGCATACGGTCATCCCAGAGACCGAATATCGCAATGATCACAACGCCAAGCAGGTAGGACGCAATTTGCGGCTGTACACCAACCCACACCACAGTTGAAAACAGCGTGCCTGTAATCATGGCAAGCCCGCCAATACGCGGTATATTACCTGTATGGATCTTTCGTTCGTCAGGCACATCTACGAGCTGTAAATGCCTGGCCATATTAATGAATGCCGGAGTAGTCATGGCACAAACCAACATGGATGTGATTAATGCAAAGAAAAAAAGCAAGATAGAAGCAGCTTATTTATTCTGGCAGATGATTTTTTAATTCAGGATAGGATTTCTTAAGAAAAGACTGGAGCCTTTGATCTGCTATAACCTCATCTTCTCCGGGCTTGAGTAATGTGGTTAACCGAATTAATGCACCGTCGTTTCGGTTTTTGAACAATGCATCAGATAGCATATGCCACTTAAGCATATACTCATCAGAAATCTCTCTTCCGATTTGATAGAACCAGTAATAGACCAATTGTTTTCTATCGCCAAGCGAGATAACCACTCGATTAACATCGAGTTCATACGATTTCTGGCTGTTACCAAATACGCTAACTTCACGTAAATCATTGATCCTCCATCCACCGCCAGGAATACAGTTCTTGGGAGTATGTATGGAGCCGGCAGAAGACTGGTCTTCATAGTAAGCAACATAAAAATTAACCACATCACCATTAGGATTACGGTAATCGGCAAGTAAATAATCTGTTAAGCCAGATAACGCATCTATATATATTTTTTCCAGGTTACTTCTGCGCCCTTCCCATTCGGCAATGGTGTCGGGATAGGTTATGAATGACTCACGTTCTGGAAATATTGATTCCACGTCCTGATAAAAGTATGCAAATCCTGCGGAGGTTGTTAATAACAAAGGCAAAACAAATAGTTGTTTTACAGGTTTTCTGGTCTTAATCGCATCACTTGTTATTGGTGCAGGCAGATCAATTGTAAAGACCTCACTCAAACTGCTTTTTTTCTGAAAGAAGTATGTCAACAACCACATTTCAAGAAATAGAATAGCGACACATGCTACAAAAACAATCCAGCCCTCAAAATCATGCAGAAATCCTTCCGCATGTTTTATGCCCCAATAATTGACCAGAATGCCAATCACACCAATCCTGAAACTATTCATAAGTACTGTTATTGGTATTGTCGTAAAGAAAATAAATAGTTTTTGCCAGAAAGGAGCTTTAAATATATAAGCGCATATAAATCCGAAACACATTAGCGGAAATAGATACCTTAAGCCACTGCATGCCTCTACGACCTGAAGTTTGTATGTGCCGAGATCAATTACGTTGCCTTCAAGATAAACGCTAATATCAAAAAAACGAATAACCAATACGCCAAGGTATGATGATAGTTCCTGTAGTTTTAATGATAATGTGCCGTACAGAAATTCAGGTAAAGGAATCATAAAAAATAGAATAATAAGCGATAAAAATAGCTTATTACACAAGCTTATACCTATATAAGTATAAAAAGCGCCAATAACTACAAGTAATAGAGCGTATTGTGCAATGATATGTATATTTGCAAATTTACCGGTCAAGGCAACAAGCAAACCAAATAGAACTAACAGAATACCTGACCAGGAACCGTGAAATTTTCCTGTTATTAACTGGTTCTTCTTCTGATAAATGAAAAATGCTGCAATAACAGGAATAAAAAAACCGTGAGAATACTCTTCTCTTGTATACCAGGTATTAAACAAACTGTTCAACTCGACATGGAACAACAATCCTATCAGCAGGACACTAAGTAATAATAGAAACCAGTGGTATCGCGGAGTTGTATAAATAGTGATATTTTCTGACATTTATAGAAAATCGTGAGAGTGCCGATTAATTCAGCTTTTAAAAATGGAAATTAGTTAAAAAGAAGAAAAGAATATCGAAAAAGTTGATATATGTTATATAGCCAGATTACGGCTCTTTCTCTTTATCTCCATCACTTTTACTGAAATCATATACTCATACATAGCTTGCAAGCATGAATAGATGAAGCCAGCCTTACCGTCCAATAGACCAAGGCGAATAAAATAATAATAAACAAACTTGATCGCAGGTCTAAATGGAAGCCTGAAGAAGATATTTTTTAACATATCTCTTCGAACTGCAGGGTCTTTGGAGAAACACTTTTGTATTTCAACGGTTTTATATCGCCTTGTGTTTATGAGTTCCTCGGCTTCCATGCTCGAATATCGATTGTGTCTTTCAATCCAATGGCTTACGCCATGACTGAATGGATAATGAAAGAGATGTCCTTCTAACTCACCCACATCGCCATCAACGATAGCTATTGGATTTACAAGTCTTTCATAATGTATCTTATCTGGTTTGAATAACCTTATTATCCATGTTGGGTATAATTGCGCACGCTTCAACCATGTGCCCATAAAGAAGTCTTTTCTTCTTAATCTGTAGGCAGAATACTCACTATTGTCGGCAATGACTGTTTTTATTTCTTTTGATAACTCTGGCGTGCACACCTCGTCTGCATCCATATAAAAAACCCAGCGGTTCTTAAAGTCAATATTTGATACTGCCCAGTTTTGGTGACTTGACCAATTGTCAAATTTTCTCTTGACTACTCTGGCGCCTAATTTTTCTGCAAAAGTTGTGGTTTCATCAGTACTATAAGAATCGAGAACGACAATATCATCACACCATGAAAGGCTGCCAATACATCTTTCAATATTTATTTCTTCATTTAACGTTAGTACGAGGACAGATACAGCCACAACAATTCCTGGTATTTATTTAATTACTTCAAAGACTATATGTAATGACAATTATTTTTGGCTGCGAGCTGTTAATACCATGGATTTCCATAAATATGTACATCGGCCAGCACCACTAAAATTTACAGTATCAAAGCCACATTCTTGAAGTAATTCCTCCAGAGTTTTTTTAGACCAAAACTTGATATGGCCACCGTCCCATAGTGGCCCATGATGTTGATCCATTTTGCCAGTAATAGCTAAAGCAAGATTTTTTAAATATCCATGATATGGCGTTGTAATGATCAATGCCCCGCCAGGTTTTAGCATTAGCAAAAGATTATTTATATATTTTCTAGGATCATATAAATGCTCGATGACTTCAGTAGATAAGATTAGGTCCCACTCTTTACCAAATTTCATAACCAAGTCTTCATAAACAGACATTGATTCAAACCTGACTGTGGGATATGACGATTTTGCAATTGAAATGCCCTCTGAGCTGGCATCACAACCTGCTACATTAAACCCTTTCGATGCGAAATAGCCGGCAAAATAGCCATTGCCACAACCAGCATCAAAAAGGTTTGATTGGCTATTCTCTAAACCCATGTCTTTGATCATTCTATCAACTTCTTTATCTACTACAGGTAGAAGATAAGAGTGTGAATCAGAAGATTCAGAATTTTTCCAACCATATTCCGGAATATTCATCAATCCTTCACCCTTTTTCTATTCTTCGTGTTTTGATCACTTTTGCCGGATTGCCTGCGACAATAGTCCAGGATTGAACATCTTTTAAAACAACAGAGCGTGCGCCTACAATCGCGCCTTCGTGAATTTGTAACCCCGGCCCAATAAATGCATCGGCACATATCCATCCATCGTTATAAATAGTGACAGGTTGCTTATCCAGCGGCAGATCTGATTTACTATAATCATGTGTCCCGCAGCAGATATGTGCTCTATACGATACAGTTACTCTAGTACCAATCCGAACCGGCGCTAGATTGTATAACAGAGCCCATTCTCCAATTGAGGACCAGTCACCTATTTCCAGATTCCATGGCATATAAATAATTGCTGAATTATATATATGTACATGCTTGCCTATTTTGGCACCAAAGAAACGCAATAATGTATTTCTATAGCCGAATGATGTTCTTGGCGAAAACCGAAATAAAGGCCTTGCCAAACCCCATAATGCTCTAAGAACCAAAATGTTCAATTTATACTTTTGTTGCCTGCGATTAGATTCAATATCCAGGTTTGATGAATTGTCGTTTAACACTAAATGACCCTTGATATCTGATACTTATAATTTATGTAACAGTGCTACATAACAAATTGAGGTTTTCCTTCATTATGAAGTAACCAGGAATATAAATGTTGGAATGATTTCGCAGTTGTATGCCACGAATATCTCTCCATAACCATTCGCTTCCCGTTTTCTCCCATCTTGATTAAATCGTCTTTGTTTTTTTTCAATGCGTCTTCCAAAGTTAACAGCAAGGAGTCAAGACCTGTTTCAATATGCCAACCACAATTATACGTTACCAAATCTTCCCATGGTGTAGCTGTCGTAGTAATAACCGGACATCGATGAGTAAGTGCTTCGGGAATGACGAAACCAAAATTCTCACTAAGCGTGGGTAAAACAAACAAAGACGCTGATGAGTAAAGACGTCTTTTATCAATGCCATTTACAGGACCAACTATACTTACATATTCATTAATCTTTTTATTATTGATTATATTATTGATCTTACTAAGTGTATTCAGTTCATCAGGCCCTGCTATTACCAAATGCCAATCTGTATATTTTTTACATAGTTTTGACCATGCGATAACAAGATCAGACAGGCCTTTCTTTGGATGAATGCGCGATAAAAAAAGCAAAAAACGCTTATTTCTATGCTGAAATGGGATTAAATCTGATTGTTCTGCGTCACTTATATCGTCTACAGATTGATCGATGCCAAAGGGTATGACTGCTATAGGCTTATTTATGCCAAATTTTTGAATATTCAATGCTTCCTGGGTTGAAGCGGCATGTATACAGTCGACTGCATCTATATTTTTATTTTCATAAAGCCAGGAAACAATTTTTTTTTGTATTTTAGACCTATTTATTGAATAAGGCTCAAGCATCCCATGAGTTGATAAAAGCAACGGTAACTTGCGTTTCTGTGAAGCTCTTCTGGCATGTAAACCGTTACACATCCAAAGACCATGTGTATGAATGATGTCGAGGCCATTTATTCTGTTAAGTTGTTTCTCCATTACAGGCGAATAGCCAAGCTTTTTTGGTCCAATAACATCACAACAATATAAGGAAACACCTTCGATAGAGTCAGTTAGTAGATATTTGTCGTTATAAGTAACGATACACGAATCGACATTAATTTCCCTGGTTGCTGCACAAAGAGCCCATAAAACTGTTGCAACACCGCCAGCCTGTCTTGATGCTGATGCTGAAACATGAGCTACTTGCATACTGTCAACTATTCACAAGTCGATTAAATATTGCTCTAAAACCATCTGCCATGTTTTCAAGGTTATATTCCGTCTCGACCTGGTTGACCGCATTTTGACCCATAGAATTTCTTAATTGAGGGTTTTCAATTAGTTTTAGCCATTGCTCTACCATATCCTCAACAGATTTATCCCTGAACAATAAGCCATTTTCATTATTGATTAACGCTTCTATTTCAGGGTTATGACTTTTGATATCATCGCCGGTCACTACCGGGATGCCGTATGAAAATGCATGAAATATACTTAAACCAATATTTCTTGGATAACAGAACAGCGTAGAACTCATCATCCATGGGGCCAGCTCTAATTCATCATATATGGCGCCAGTAAAAATAGTAGATTCATCTACATCAAGGTCTCTAGCCTTGGCTTTCAGTTTTTCAGAAGACGACCCGTGTCCTACTATGACGAGTTTTGCATCTTCTCGTAGTTCAATTATTTTTTTCATACCATATAACAACATTTCTATTTCATTATCAGGTTCCAGTCTTGAAACAAAAATAATGGTTGCTTCAGGAACTAATTTGTATTTATTCCTGAAATGGCTTAACTCATTACTGTTTTCGTTCCAGTATGATTGCGCATCTTTTTGAGGTTGCGTGTTAATTGCATTCTGCGCTACGAACACTCTTTCTTTATCAAAAGAGAAATTTTCAACTAAATTCCTGGACGCCGTATTTGAATAAACAAGCACGGCATTGGCTAATTTACCGTACAAATTTCTAACAAAGTCCCGGAATCCGTTGCCGTGTTTGGAAAAACCATGGCCCCACAGAACTATTGGAATACCGGCTAACCTTGCGTAAAGGATGACAAACAATAGATTCACATAGTGAACATCCCATGAGACGATTAGTAAATCATATTGCTTAGTTTGAATCGCAGTAAATTGCCCCTGCTGCCAGCGAATGTCAGTTCCAAGTACACGATATAGGCTCAGTTTTGCAAACTTTTGATTATAGTAACTGGGCTCATTAATAGCCTTCAAACTCCCATAGTCGCCACCAGCAAGTACCGTGAGCTCTACATCTTCTGCCTTGCCTAATAGTTCATATAAAGGAACTCGATATGCCGGAACAAGAGGTTGAAAAATAGCTACTTTCATTAATTACCGTGTATTTTTAATAAAGGCACTGGTGATACGCCACCATGGTGCTTGTTCGTCCCATTTTTGCGGACCTCCGTCGCCCCACCCTCCCCAAATAACGACGCCATCTGCATGCTCATAGACCGTGTCCAGTATTAATTTCCAATAGTCTGGCGGTATATATTGACCCGGCCTGGTTGGGTGCCCTTCATGAAATTGCGGCCAGATAAAAGGAATAACCTGCTTGCCATTCGCAAGCCTTCGGGCCTGCTTGATATACTCGACAGCAAACAAGCGCCACGATTGAGGGTCATCGTCTGTTGAATATAAAGATGGATAAATAATATCTACAGCATCGGCTAATTCTCGAACACTATTATTTCTTTTTATCCAGGCTTGCTTCAGTGGATGTGAATCATCAAGCACAGCCCTGTATTTATTCCAAACAGGTGGCATACCGTAGTACCCAATTATCAGTTCAGGTCGGTAACTTCTGTATAACTCCAGCACAGAGAGATATTTTGATATGCTTTCTCTTGTTGTGGTGTTGTCCTCATGTACCGACCAATGTTCAATATCAAGCACCATCAAATCATTTTTAACATTTATACTTTTTGCATTTTTTTCTATCAGGTAGAAGTCAGGGAAGATTCTGGACTTGCCGTCGCGCCATAGTTCGTGAGAGCCGACCACCCTTATATTCTCAATACCATAGCGTTCCATCTGCGGCTTATATTTGTACGCTGTTGCATCGTATATTCGAAATTGCCTATCGACACTTTCCTCAGAGTATAGGGACGAGGATGTCGCCAACAACAAGAAGAATAGAATGCATTTCTTACAAAAAGAGATTATGTTCAAGCTGTCACGTAGTTTATAGTTTTTTGTATGAATACCCGCCGTTTGTATGACAAGTGATTCTGGTATCTATACAGTAAGATTGAAAACATAAAGAAATACATATTTCCAAGCATATTTCCCTGTTTCATTGATAATATAAATGATATTAGCAACCATCCTGATACAACCACACCAGCTGCTCGCTCATCGGAACCGGGTTTTGTATGACTAATCATGCTGAAGAAAGAATATACGTTCATGAGCAAAATCAACCCGTAAAATAAAAAGCCAATAATTCCCTCTTCTCCTAATATCTCTGCAAAAAGATTGTGAGGATATATGCCTAGTAGTTCATAAGAAGCAGAATTACCTAAACCAAAAACAATCGAATAAGCGTTTGAAGACCAGTATTCAAGCAATAGCAAACTATTCTCGAATCTTCCTTGTATGTCCTGAGTAATTCTGTCTTCACTCCAACGAATATTACCTTCACCAAAATAGCTGACTGCGACACTAATTATTAGTGTAAATGATGCAACGATTAAACCTGCTACGATAAAGTTGATCGGATTTGATATTCGGTATCTGAAACACCACAATGAGTAAATTGCAAGTATGACAGCAAATAACTGGCCACGCGTTCCGGAAATTACCAACAAGCTGATACTTAACAATATGATGGCCACCCTTATACAAACCCATAAAAAACCTTTACTTGTGTCAAAGCTGGCGGCTACAAGAGAAACCGCAGCAAAAGTTCCTATTTCGAGTGGATTCCCGTATATATAATCTATGCCCTTATATAGAACCAGTTGCCTGAATTGCCATTCAGCAAAAAATATTAATATTACAAACAATGGCAAACCTAATACTAGAAGGCTTCTCGCACTAATAAGTATATCCTTATGATTGTTCAATAAAATCGGTGCAATGATGATCGTTAGTATCAAGTAAGGAATAAATTGTGCCCATAAAGCAATGCCTTCTTGATAATAAGGTGACCACGTAAGTGTTAAAAAAGCATAACTAAACAATATCAATACCAGAAAAAACATTGTGTTAAGTAGATTTAACCTTTTTGTCGTAACCAAATTTGCTGTAAAAGCCACTAGAACAACCAACCCAATCAATATATTCGTTAGTGCCCGGTGTGTTAATAAATAGTCCGTAGATGACTGTCCTATCTGTTCAAGAGTAAACATAAGGAATACAGCTGTGATGCCAATGGCCGGTTTTTTTATGGCATAAAAAAATAGTACGGAAAATATTAATGCGTAAACAAATAATCCGGACATTTACAATTCGCCGCTAATACTGCTTATTAAAGAATCGGATATAACGACATCGTTGCCCATATAGAACTCATGCTCTGTTTTATCAAAATACAACCTACTTTTATTGAAACTTGAATGCCAGATGACAGGCATTCTTCCGAGATATGCAGACCACATGCTAAAGGTTGAGTTAGAAGCGATTAGCGCATTCGCAGAACTCATTTTCAAAATATCTGATAATGCATCTGTTTTTTCTGCCCTTTCGACGTTTTCCAACTCTAACAATTCCTGTATTTCATGATCATCAGCATCACTAAATATTATAAATGGCTGTTTGATCTTTGATTTTTTATCAATTTGCTTTATTAGTTCAACATACCATTGCAATGGCAAACGCATATTATTGTTTGCTTTTCGTTTTGATTCATCATAGCTTGCGAAATCACCAAACCGGATATGTACCGCAATAAAATCCACTTTTTTTTCTGGCAATAAGACAGTTTTATTTGTGATTCTCATCAACTCTTCATTTACAAGTTGATGCTGACCAAGTATTGGCTCAAACAAGCCATTCATGCCTGTATAACAAATCAATTGTCGTCTTGATGAGCTAGCATCAGGTAAAACATCGCCTTCACTATGCTTTTTTAGTGTGGGATTACTTAACAAAAGTAACTTATCTACACCATGAATATAATCATCTGATGCTAAAAATAGATCAGAATATGTTCTATTATCTGATTCGCCTCTAAGCATAGGTCCTACTTTAAGTTGAGGCCAGGTAGGCCATATAGGTGTCCAGTTATTCAATCTTGCAGCTACAACTGCACGCGCCCAGGGAAAAAGCAGGTTACCGAGACCAGGACCACCAATTCGGAAAGCAAGTAAATCGTATTCTGATAATTTTGCGTAAGTATAAGTATTCACGCCTGTACGTTAGCGTACTTGATACCAAGAAATGACGTATCAATACCAAGATGCCTAACAGTTGATATATATAGCATTACATTCCACACAACGGTGCTGACAAGTGTTGCAACACAAGCACCTTCAACTCCATAAACAGGAATCAAATAATAATTAAGAATTAAATTAATCACTGCAGCGATAGCAACACCACGCACTGTATATCTCTCTTTTTTGCACATATTTAGCATAAGATCATTTGGCCCGAACAATATGTTGACACAATGTCCTATCATCAATATATACATTGAAAATATTGCAGCCTTATACTCTCCTCCAAATATGTACATGATCAATTGTTCACCATATATTGCAATGATACTTACTATCGGAATAGTAATTAATAGAGAAAATCTAACGGCTTTTGTAATAAAACCTGACAATTGAGTACTCTTTGTTTCTGCATAGAGTTTGGAGATATTGGGGGCTATCGCCATATTTACAGTTACTTGTAAAAATAGCACAAGTTCCGACGTACGCATGGCTATATCATAGTAGGCCACTTCAGAAGCTGGCCTAAAAATGCCTAGCATAATCGTATCTGCCCGATTATTAATTATCTGAAGGCCTAGCATAAATGCGAAAGGTATCGTGCTTTTTAGCCATGCAGCGTTACTAAACACTGCTTTACCTGATTTACTCTCTAATGGCATTAATTTAATTACCAGGAAAAAACCTGCCATAACCGCAATGAACGTAATAACAATATTTACAAATAGTGCTGCACCCGGGTTTAAAGCAGATGGCATATATAGAAACACAAGTACTAGTATTAATAAAAAGCCAACCTGCTTTATATATACTGGTAATTGCGATGAGAAAGTGAAATGAAGCCCTCTTAGTATGTTGGTGGCCAACGTTTGTAACGCAAGCAGAGGAAGCAGCAACAAGGCAACAAGAAAATAGCTCTCATTTTGCCTTATAATACTGATGTTCAACAGACTGCTAAATATCAGTGACACAGCAATTACTATTAAAGAAAGCGCCAGTATGCTGGCAAGGGACCAGATTAATAAGCCTTTTAAATTGTTCCACTGTTCGGCTGAAAGAATATAGGGTATCTCACGCAAGACCAGGTTTGGGATGCCTATTGCTGCAGGCAGCCCCAGTAATGCGATTATTGATATAAAAAAGGCATAAGTCCCATAGTCCTCAGGGCCTAAGTGCCTTGCGAGAAATATACCAATAAGAATATTACTTAATAGCAATATCACTCTAGAGGAGAGCATATGGCGAAAATTATTCATATGGTTTTTTGTTATGCCAAACATCATGCATCGCTCATTTAAGCGTATTATCACATTTTAAGTCTGTTGCACTATCACCATATCTAGATGAATGAATAAATCATATTGGTATTGCAAAAACTCCCTTTCCAACGTGTTTAATAATTCTGACTTCGCTGGCCAGTCCCTGTATCCAAACTCTCTAAAGTCATCGATTATTATCGCTTTCACTTTGTCTTTATGTCTCCCAAGCTCGTGAATAAGTGATAACGCCGGCTCAGGTTCATCACCTAATGCAGTGTCTGAGCCTGAAAAATGACCGTCGAGAAATACAATCATGTCCGACGGGATTTCACCTAGTAATGTAGGGAGTTGAATCTTTGCATCGCCTTGAAACAAATGTACGTTTGAATGATTTTTGAGATAGTCACTGGCATAATTATACAATTGTTCATCAAGCTCAATTGTATAGACGTGATCAAATATTCTGGAACATCTTTTTGCTGTTATACCCTTATACGTTCCAATCTCAATGAACGCAGTAGCTCGTTGATTTTTTTGTACAGATTTAATTAACCTATATTTTGTGTAGCTATGCGGATTTCTGAATTTAAATGCAGTAATTAGAAACAGATCATAAACATGACCAATCAAGCCTTTGGGCAATAATCCTGGTGTATTCATATGTATTTATATGACATTCGTTGATAACACGTCATACCATCTATTTGACGATATATTCAAATTTGCATTAGTATCTGCATAGTTTTTTGCATTTTTTCCGAGGCGCTGCAAAATTTCTGAATCACGTTGCAACTCCCTGATTATATCGACCAGCTTCTGACTATCTCCATCGATAACTGTAAAGCCACTATCAGCTTTATTAATTTTTCTTGGTATCTCTCCGTTATGAGAACCGATAAATATTACTGGTCTGCCAACGGCCATAATTCCATAGAATTTGCTTGATACGATTAAACCTTCCAGTTCAGGATTGAGTGTTACCATGTGCACATCTGCAACTGATAGTGATTCTGAAACCTTATCCATAGGTTGATATGGCTGAAATAAGATATTTAGATTTTCCCGTTCAGATAGATTCTGTAATTCTTCTTTTTTGGCACCTGAACCAATAAATAAAAATGAAATAGTATGGTCATCCTTCAAGATCCTGGCTGCACCCAGTATTGTGTCGAAATTATGTCCCCTTCCGATATTTCCCGAATATCCAATGATAAAAGAATCAATAAGACCCCATTCTTTTCTTAGCTTATTGTCGGCTTTATCGATGGGATAAACTGCATCTGTATCAGCCCAATTCTCAATAATTTTAATTCGATCTGCTGCTACTCCGTACTGGAGTAATTTTTCTCGCATCAATTCACCAATTACAATATTCATATCGGCATAGCGAAGAGACTTATTCCGTAAATGTAATAAAACCGCATATAAAGGGTGCGGTAGTTTAATCCCTAGTCGTACAGCCACTTCAGGAAATATATCCTGCAGCCAATTGACTAAAATGGCTTTTTTCATATAGCAAACAGGCAAACAAACAAGGGAAATTAATGGGGGATCAGTTTTTGCAATAATGACATCACTTGTTCTGACGACCTGAAGAAGTTTTATAAATGAAAAAATGTAAAAAGAAACATAATCAATGGCACGGCCAATTAGATTTTTTCTTCCAAATGAACTGGTCCATATCCTGTGTACCGTTACTTGTTCAATTTTTTCATTAGCGCACAATCTTATACTTGTATCATCGTAATATAAGCGACTTGTAATAACGTGAATTTCAAACTCTTTCATTTCTCTAGAAAAGACAAGTCCAGACAACATTTGACTTGTTGCAGAAATATCTGGAAAGAAATAGCGATTTACAAATACGAGTTTTGTCAATTTGAAGACATATATGCTATTAACAGATAGAGAAACTACAGCTTTTTAGAAACGCTTATTTGTTTCCCATTCGAGTGCAGTTTTAACAATCAGGTTAATGTCATCGAAATGTGGTTCCCAGCTCATGATTGAGCTAATCTTGTCAATATCTGCGACCAGGTACGCAGGGTCGCCTTCTCTACGTGGCGCCTCTACTGTAGATAGAGGTTTATCAAGGAGCGTATTTACTGCATTGATAACTTCTCGAACACTGTAACCATGTCCATAACCACAATTGCAAAGCACCGACTCGCCTCCTGATACCAGATATTCCAGCGCCTTTAGATGTGCATTAGCAAGATCGCTAACATGTATATAATCTCTAATGCCGGTACCATCATCTGTGGGATAGTCTGTTCCAAATATATTTAACTGTGGTCTTTTTCCTGTTGCTACTTCGCATGCAACCTTAATCAACAAGGTTGATTCCGGGGTTGACTGCCCAATTTCACCATCTACATCTGCACCGGCGACATTAAAATACCGAAGTGTTACATAATTCATATTGTTAACAGCACAGTAATCGCGCAACATCCACTCACTCATCAATTTTGACGTGCCGTAGGGGTTAATGGGTGAAACCAATGCGTCTTCGTTTAATTTTCCTGATATTGCAAGATTTCCATATAACGTAGCTGTCGATGAAAATATAAAATATTTAACACCTGCAGTGTCGCTGCATTCGATAAGATTCCTGGTATTGCACGTATTATTGTCATAATACTTCAGCGGATTTTTTACAGATTCAGGTACGAGTGTACTAGCTGCAAAATGCATGACTGCTTCTATATCCCTGTCTGTAAGTATTTGTTCGACTAGCTCCCTATCACCGCTACTCCCAACAATCAAATCTCCATACAGCACCGCTTGTTCAAAACCTCTACTTAGGTCATCTAGTACAGTAATTTCATGGCCAGCCTGTCCTAGCTGCTTAACAACATGACTGCCTATATATCCAGCGCCACCTGTAACGAGAATATTCATATATTTTTAAGATTATTTTCTTAAATCAGGCATGCTACCGCCAATGCCATTACTTTTAAGTAACAGTCAAATATATAACCTGATTTAAAGTGTCACTTCGTCTTGTAACTGATATGGCGTATTACAAAAAAAGAAAGAATAATGAATAATTGCGACAAGCTTGTGATGATTAATAAATAAACACAGAATATTTATAAGTTACTGATTTTTGCTTATATTTATTTTTGCCAGATTAGTTCCAAATGCATTATCGTCGGACTTATCATTTCTTTTACGATTCACCAGTAATTCGCCACCGTTTTTCATTTTGTCTTCCATTATTTCGAGCACGAGTTCTTTGCTGATTGTCTTCAACTGGCTTGCGAAACCATAAACAAGTGCCGTATCACAAAGATTGTTGATAATTCTTGGAATTCCATTGCTTTGTTCATATATGAACCGCCTTGCCTCTGGTTCAAATAACTCTTCGTTTCCACCCGCTATATTCAACCGATGCTTGATATAGTGATCACTCTCCGCTGCCTCAAGCGCGTCGAGATGAAAATCAACTGCAACACGTTGAGCAAGCTGTTCCATATCGGCTCTTCTAAGCGTTTCCCTGAGTTCGGGTTGTCCAACCAGGATTAGTTGCAGTACCTGGTTCTTGTCTGCATTAATATTTGAAATTACTCTTAGTTCTTCGAGTAAATCAACATCCATATTTTGAGCTTCATCGACAATAAGTATTGTCCTTTTACCCTGGCCATATTCCGATATCATATAGTCAACAAAAGCATGGTATTTACCCACTTTATCCAGTTCAGCGTTTGTAATGGAGAATGCTTCACATATCCACGTCATTAGATCGCCAAAGGACTTGTGTGTATTCGATATCAGGCCTACTGACGCAGTTTCATCGAGTTGGTTTAATAAATGTCTTATTAGTGTCGTCTTTCCAGAACCGATTTCTCCTGTAATCACAGTAATCGGGGAAGCATGCATAACACCATATTCAAGCATCGTATAAGCAATACTGTGTTTTTTTCCGAGGTAAAGGAAATCCGGATCTGGCTGCAGATTGAATGGCTTTTCCTTGAATCCGTAAAAGAGTTCGTACATGTTACTAGTACGCAGCGTTGGTGATATCACTTGACTTATTTAATACCGTGCCAATGATATTCATGTCTTTTAATAATCTAAGGCTCTGCTCCAGTTCATCCTTCGTGGTGATTGATTCTTCTACTACCAGTAATAAAGATTCAACATAGGGTGAAAATGCAAGCGCATCATCCGCGAGCAATAAAGGTGGAAGATCATAAATAATGAGTCGGCTTGGATAGCGTGTTTTTAGTTCCTCAACAAGTTGGCGCATTTTTGTGGATTTCAACATTTCAGATGAATTCCCAAGTGACTCTCTGCCGGGGAGTATGACTAGCCGTTCAATACCGGGATTAATCAACGTCTTGTCCAAAGGTATATCGTGAAGGATAAAATCACTGATGCCAGTTTCCACGTTTATGCCCAAACAATCATGAACGCCGGGTTTTTTTAAATCAAAATCAACCAGCAACACCGTATAATTCACTTCTCTGGCCAGGCTAATGGCAAGATTAACTGCAGTGAGTGTTTTCCCCTGGTTTGCACCCGGGCTCGTTATTGCCAGCGAGTTCCAGTCATTGGCTATCAGTTTTTGTAAGACCTGTGTACGTAGCATGCGGTATGCCGTGTTCACAGCCGGGTCATCAGTGCCAAACAGGACCCTGTTCTCAATCATTTTGTTTTGATCAGGTTTAACAATCCTTGTCTTTGAGTAAGTTATCGGATGAGTTTCTGAATCAGGTACAACGCCATCGTTAATACTACTCGACGAAAGCTCACGTTCCTTTAGGACATTGCCCATGCCACTTTCTTGCCTGGCCTGTTTTGCCAACTCAAGTGCTTGTTTTATCTTTTCCATTTACGCGAACCCGAAACGCCTTAGCAATACAAACCACAACACGTCCAGTGGCTTTATAAAAAAGTGCACACTGGCGAGAACAAATATTAATAGAGTGAATATAAACAAGCCAAGAATCATGATGCGCAATTGTTTTTTTCTTTTTTCATCCGGAGTCTCGATATAAGGCACAACAGTTAAAGGCATTTCGCCTATAAGCTTTTCAACACCTTTGCGTCCGTATATCCCGTTATCTAGACTATCCATTAGAAAAATGCTGCTCGCACCGGCACCAATCGAAAGAATGAAACCAAGCAGTAGTAGTAACTTTCTGTTTGGTGAGTCAGGTAATTCTGGCAGTAGTGGTGGTTCAATTAACGTAAAACGCTCGCCTTTTTTTTCTATTTCAAGATTTTCGGCCAGTTGCGCCTCCATTTGTTTCGCTTTAATCTCCTTGAATTTCAGCAATTCATTTTCATATTCACGCAACAAGGCACGGAACTCTCTCTCCACCTTTGGGCTTTTCGTTAATCGGTCTTCATATAACGACAGTTTCTGCTTTAGATCTTTTTCCCTTTGTTTTAAAGACAGCATCTCAGATTGGGCTGCATCAAGTTGTGTCTTAATCTGTATATATGCGGGATTATCAGGCGTCTCATCAAGCAACTTATCTTCTGGGTTAGCTGTACTATTTACGATTTCATCTTCGAGTGACAGCACTAGTCTTGATGATTTTTTTACTTCCGGATGACTATCTGAGTACTTTTCTTTCAAGGAGACGAGGTCAAGACGAGCCTCCTTAAGCCGCATGGCAATCTCTTTTTTGCTGCTATTGTCACCAGTTTCCGTCCTGAGTGCGTCAATTTCTTTCTTTGTTTTAATGACATCAGGATGCTGATCAGAATAACGTGTAGTCAAACTAATTAATTTAGTTTCCAGGATTTTGAGTCTATCCCGCGGGCTTAAAATACGTTCCCCTGACTCTGAAATCGTTGCTTGATAAGGAGATAACTGTAGTAGTTCAGATTGAAGATAGATATCGCGTTCTTTTAGTATTTGAATTTTACGTATTACCTCTGCCAGCTCAGCCTCATGCCTGGTCATCAACTCCCGGTTAAGTTGACTCATCTCAGGCAAACTGCTCGCATTATCTTCCTTGAATTCAGCTACCTTCGTTTCAAGCAGATTTACTCTTGCGCCCAGCCTGTCTACTTCATCCTGAAGAAACTGATTGGCCTCCTCTGCCATCTCTGTCCTGTTTTTCAGGTTCTCATTAAGAAATAGACTAACCAGCTCATTGGCAACATTTTGGGCCAGTTTTGGTGATTCATTAATATATGCTAGAGAAAAAGCAATAGTTGCCTTGGCAGCTCGTCCGGTACGAGGATCGAATATATCTGCACTGATCATATCAAGAGAGACATCCTCTCTCATTTGTTCAAAGATTGCCTCGAGTGGTTCTTTTTTTCGATCCTCGGCGTACAAGTCATACTTATCAATGATTGACTTCATATTTGAAGTTGTCATTACGCGCTGGCTTATGATTTGAATCCGTTGATCGGCATAGCTTGTGACGGTTGTTCTAACAAAGTCCTGCGGTATCTCTTGTTGCTCAATCAAAATAATCGCTGAGGATTTGTAAACGGCAGGCAAAAGTATGGTGACGAGGGTGACTATTATGATTAACGAAATACAAATTAAGAGTAATTTGTATTTTCTTCTCTTGAATGCCGACATATAGTCAGCAATGCTTTTTTGACTATATTGCAGGTGCTCTAACTGGAGGTTTTCATCCATCATATGAGTCACCTAGACACTGTCATCGTGTCAAAATCATAGTTAAGTTCTAGTGACACGCTATTTGAATCGGCTTTTTCGTTCGTTACTATATTTTCTACCTCTCGATAGTAATAACGCCCTACAATATTAAAATTCCTCTCAAACCTGTAATTCAGGCTCGCACCGAATTGAAGAAAATTAAACTGGTTATTTAAATTGACGATTTGGCTTTGTGATCTATTTTCATAATAATTTAAATTGAGTGTCCCTGAGAATTTATCTGAAAATCGCTTTCCAAGATTAAATCTGAAGTCATCTCTCAAATTTTGCTCGCCCACAGCGCCAGGTGTTACCGAACGTTCATAGCCTACGTCAAGCTCAACCGTTTCATAGGTTTTTGAAAGCGAAAAGTCGATCAGTTCGCCGCTTATGCTTTCTGTTCCTATTGCTGGACCAAATAACGTCGCAACCAGAAATTCAATATCCGACTTAATAATACCTGCAGATAAAGTCATGCTTAAGGTAGGACTAAAATTATAATCCAGTCCAAACTGGAACGCCTTGTTAGTCGTTTCGAAACCCGTTTCAGGGACGGTGAAAACCGAACGATAAAATGTTGCTGTTAATGCAGTTTGGTCACTAATTATATAATTAGAACTAAAAGTAATTTGTTGATAGTCAAAATCGTTCAGAGCTGTTGATTCAGCCTCGTCAAAGTTTACATCCTGAACAATATAACTTAATTGTAGATTAAGGTTTTCTGCCAGACGGTAGGAAATAGCAGGAGTGGCACTCAGTGCTTCTTTCCTGGTTTCTGAAAAGCTTGAGCCAAGCACATTCACTTCCTCTACACCTATTGCTTCATCCCTGAACGATGTATCCAATGCCAATGATAAAGACGGTGAATGAGCATATTGAATAGCTGCATCGGTATAATAGTTATCGCCTTCAAGGCCTACCTCTTCACTGTATCTGGTAGACTGCAACTTGGGATCCAATGTAATTGTCAATTTGGGTGAACGATATGCTGCGTTAAAACCGGCTCTCACACTGGTACCCGCTACCTGCAATTCCCTGTCTGCGGATAAACGTATATTGTCATCCAGTATTAATTGCATATTTAGCGTTGGGTCAATCGACATTTCGGCAGCACTTGAATTACTGGTAATCATCAATAGCGAATAACAGGCTAATGTCAGTCTTAAACTTGGCATTCATGAAATGAAAAATCGCATACCATCAGGGTACAACGATAATATCCCCCTGTTGCAGGATTATGTTTTGCTCAAGGTTTTCACCTTTTTCAATATCTCCGTAACGAAATGGTATTGATTGTTGCACTCCATTATTTCTGCGGAGAATCAAAATCTTGTTTAGTTTTGCAAATGTCGTAGTACCACCAGCTATACTTAATGCCTGCATGACATCTACATCATGGTTGAGAATAACCGCTCCCGGGGTAGCAACTTTACCAATGATATAAATCCTGTTGCCCTGGTTACTCAACAGCGACACGTTTACCTCTGGTTCAGGTATAAAAGTATTAATTTTTTCTGTAATTTCTGCTCTTATGTTTTCAACTGTCTTTCCAGCTGCCAATACATCGCCTACGAGCGGAAATGAAAAATACCCGTCCGGTCTCACCATTAATTCCTTATCAAGGTCTTCCTCACGCCAGAGGGAGATTTCCAGCACGTCACCTGCCTGAACAAGGTAGTCATTGGACTCTGCGACGCTGACGCGGACTATCATTGACAGAGCTAACGTCATCAAAAGGTAACCTGATAAATTGATGATTCTTAATAACATAAGCACAGAATGATTCAGCGCAATTTACGCGAAGGAATAATTGTTAAAGTTTTGTTACAGGTTACTCGTGACCTGAAACGAGATTATCCTTTAAATTTATTGCAGGTTTGTTAAATATGGGCAGATTGCATACATTTGTATGCAACTATTTTTGCAGGCTAAAATTCCTGCGGGGTGACTTCCAGGCTGGTTTGTTTTTCTTCTTCGGTAATACGGTTATTTTCCAGTTTCAACCGGTATTCCTGAAGAATGTTCTCAATCTTTACCTCTTTTAAACCGGTTATACCGTCCTTCTGTAACAGGGCATCAAGAGTGGATTTATTTTGATATAAATCCATTAATTCCTGGTTTGCCTCGAATAATTTCAGGTTCTTCTCATCAAACTCTTCTATGCTGGCATTCTTACTCTCAATATCCTGGTTCATATCAGCAATCTGGCCATTTAGCTGGCGTATAAGTAGCTGTGCATCCTGGTATTTACCAATGACATCCCGCAGTTGTTTCTCGCGTCGTTCAATTTTGGCATCTCGTTTCTCGACAGTCCCTTCCAACGATGCAATATTTGCCTCATTTTTTTGAATTGTCAGTTCCATGTCGATGATTTGCTCTTTGGCTTTCTTGTAGTCTTTATCCAGGTCTTTTTTTTCCTTTTCCAGCTCTGAAAACTCAATCTCCAGTCGTGATTTTTCTTCATTCAACTGCTTCAACATATATTGCATGCGTTTCAATGCCTGATCTCCCTCACCATCTCGGGTAGCACCGGCAAATGTATGTGTCGATATACACAAAAAAAGTAACGCAACACTATTTCGAAGTATCATGTTCATCAGAATGCCGATACCAAATCAAATTGCAGCAGGTCAAAGCCGATATCGGGTCCGTTTATCGTGTTTGTCGTGATATAGCGTGCAAACAACCAGGCATAGTCGTTAATTCCCAGACGGCCACCAAGTATGAAGCCTCTATTGTTTGTTCCACCCCCGCCAAAGTTTGATTCCGAAAAGGCATCAAGCACGGCATCACCCTCAAGATACTTGTAACCGGCAAAGACATCCCAATGACCCTTGCGGTTTATCCTCGGCCAACCCACATTTACCATGAATGAATATCCTAGCGACTGGTCTTCAAGCAAGTCTGCTGCGTTTGCCGTTGTCAGTATTTGATTTTGATAAATCTGTGCGGCGGCGGAATTGCCTCCTGCGACATAGCGTTCGAGTATGTCGTTTCTATCAAAGCCAAGGTTTTTGACAAAATCTGCACTAAATACGACATGAATAGGCGCAAGCCTTGCCCAGTCGTAACTGGCGGTAAGATTTAACAAATTATAATCCGAGGCCAACGCATAAAGTGCTGTATTAATGTCGTCCGCTGCCGCCGGACCTACACCAAGATCGTTTCGTATGTCAAAATAGGTATTACCACCTTGAATAAACTTGGGCGCAGTAAAGTCATTTTTCTGGAAAGTAATGCGGTTAGATCGATCGTTATAGTTTTGCACATCATTTCTTACACCCTGGGTGTTGACGAAATCATAATAGGACGCGGCAAAGGTGAATTGCGACTGGTCACGTAGCGTAATGTCTGCCCCTAGTTGCGCACCAAATAACCATTTGTCCTGTGAGCTAACCTCAAACTCCTCGAAAGGGAAAGCGCCGATGTTGACGAACATACTTTTACTATCATCACTGATATCCAGCAGACTGTTGCCTCCCGCCAGATTCTTTTTCAAGCTGACCGCAAATCCCTGGAAGCTAAGGTCGCGGTCATATACCAGGTCTGTACCGAAAAACGGGTTCTTGAACCTTCCGGTATTGACTGTGAGCCATGGATAGCCGTCCACATCCAGGTCGGTAAAGCGTAGATAGGCCCTGTCCAGTGAAATCTCGGTTCGCTCGCCGGTTCGTCCTAAAGTCTCATTTAATGATACTGGCTCGTTAATATTACCTGTTGTAACACGCGCACCAATTTTTATATCTGCTGAGACATCATAAGACATCGCTAAACGGAAGCGCTCACGAAACTGGTTTCGTGTGCGTTCACGCTCCTGGAAAAATTCATTCGGGTTTTGAGAAAAAGCTGGATTTTGAGGTTCGAATATATCCGTAGTCGCAAGGTTCTGCTGTTGTTCATTCAAGGCCAGGAAATCCGGGGCAACATCACGAAAACCATCACCGTCTGAATCCAGCGCTATATCATCAGCATAGAACTCAGATTGATTACGAATACGTATATCGCCGCTAATCTTTAACTTCTTTACCCATTGCGGCAAGGCATTTGGAACTCCCCAGGACTCATTCTTGGCTTGCGCCAGTACATCACCAACCACTTCTTCGCGTAATTCTTCACGCACCTGCCTGCGTATATCTTCTTTGACGTGTTCAGGTACATACTGAACCCTGACTGCTTCACTATCGGCTACTTCCTGAGCTTTCTGTTGCTTTTCTAATTCAGCAGCTTCATTTTCAGCCTCTACCTTTGCTTTTGCCTGCGCAGTCTGCTTCATCAGTTCGGCTTTTTCCTCAGCCAATACACCCGCGCCAACCAGTTCATCTATCAGATTGGTAATTGTGTTTTTCAATTCCAGCAATTCCTGGCGATCATCAGCATGAGCCTGACTTGCAATAAGCAAGAAGCTAACAATAAATACAATAAAACGTTTCATACTTTACAAATCTATATTCTCGATACAATTCTTATTTTTATCGGCTGCGGTAAATCATCCGGGGGAGTAATCCCAAGCTTTTTACCTCCAGACAAAGCAGCTACAAGCGCGTCATCAGTGTCAGCGTCACCACTACTGCCTAGTAGTCTTGCTCGTTCAATTCTTCCACTGTCATCCAGCCAAATTTTCATGATGACGTCGTAAGCCGCTTTTCTAACTTCATCACTTTCGCCAAGTATTCGGTTTATTTCCTGCTTTAAATTACTTGCAAACTTTTCTCGAGAACCAGCTCCGCAACCTATCGTACATTTCGGCTTACCTGCCCTTAAACCAAAGCCGTCACCATCGCCAAGTGGCCCATCCATTGTTAAATCATCACCACCCTCTGCTTCATCATGTCCCTGATCGGGTTCCGGTTCGGCCTCTGGCTCTGGCTCTGGCTCTGGCTCTGGCTCAGGTTCTTGCTCTTCCTCTGGCTCTTCAATTTCGGGAGGAGGAGGCGGTGGTGGTGAAGGCGCAACCAGTTTGAATGTTTGTATTTCCTGCTTGGGCGGTGCTGTCTGACCGGACAAACTGCTGATAAATGCATAACCACCCCAGAGCAGTAGTCCCAGTACAACAACAAAAGCAACACCTAGTATTAGCTTCTTCTTAAACTCAGACTTATCCTCGGTAGACAAAGCGATTAACCCTTACCGATGGTCGCAGTTACCAGTCCCACCTCCGTGATATTCAAACGACTGAGTAAATCCAGTACATCGATTACGAGTTGATACTGCACAGCAGAATCTCCCTTCACAACTACCGGTAACTCAGGATTCGCTGCCTTCATCGAGGCGAGTTGGGATTGCAACTGGTCAAGGGTGACCGCATAGGTATCCAGGTAGATTTGTCCATCCGCCGTAATCGTAATCGCCTTAGTTTGTGACTCAGCGAGGCTGGGTGCCTTGCTGGCCTTCGGCAATTCAACTTTCAATCCCTGTACTGCAGCCGTGGTCATAATGATAAACACAATCAATAAAACGAATGTGAGATCAACCATCGGTGTGATGTTGATATCGTCGTAGGGTTCGTTATCGCCTTTTGGTCCTTCTGCCATAATTAATACCGTCTACTAGCGTCCAAAAGACTCGTTTAACCTGGCGGTAAATTCATCGGAAAACACGTGCATATCTGCATTCAATTCACGAATCTGTGCGCCAAGGTAGTTGTAACCAAACAAGGCCGGTATCGCCACACCAAGTCCGGATACTGTCGCCAGCAATGCTGCGGCCATACCCGGAGCAATGGCAGAAATATTCACTTCACCGGAGACGGCAATACCGGCAAACACCACCATCACACCGACAACCGTACCCAGCAGGCCAATAAAAGGGCCGCCGGAAATCGCTATCGTCAGCAATACAATGTAGGAGTTGATGCGTTGTGCTTCACGTACCATGGTGGCATCAAGGGTTGAACGTATGGCATTCACCGATTTTTGTTCAAGGCCGGCGAACTCGGCGCCGACCGACGGTGACATACGCTTGCGCAGTTCGGTGATGCCTTGCTTGTAAACCGTAAACAGTGGTGAGTCAGCAAACTCCTTGTCGTGTTTATAGAGCTTGTCGAAGCTATCGGCATCTGAGCCCAGTCCCTGGTAGGCCTTTAGAAACTTCACGGTCGCTGTTCGTGCGTTATAAAGGACATAGGCCTTGAAAAACATGATTACAAAAGCAATCAACATCATAACCACACAGAGACCAATAACCAGCTGCTCAACGATGGCCTCTTCCTTGCCAAATACATTGTCGAAGATGATGCCGAAATAACCACCATGGCCACCGCCTTCACCGCTGCCCTCGGTTTCCTGGGATTCATCACCTCCGTACAAGAGCAGCTTAGCCGACTTACCCTGCACATTGGCATTGACCTGTAACCAACCCTGGCTACGAGAAATTCCTGAAACACGAACTTCATCCAGTTCACCTACAAACGCATTGCCAGCGGGTGCAGACGTCGTTAGGGTTTCAGTAGAAGCAGTTTTTTCTGTGTCAGCTGCCGCAGTAACTTCGTCGTTTGAAAGCTCGCCACCTAATGATAAACGCCCCGTCATCGTCAGTGGCGGTATTTCAGAAATCGCTACCTGCTGGCCATTAATATATAGCTGCAATTGACTACCTGCTATAACAACAGCCACATGTTGCCAATCACCAATCAATAGTGGAGGACTCAATGCCGTTTCATATGTATTGCCCGCTGCTACCAGTCTTGCTACCAGGGAGCCACCGACTTGTTTCAACGATAAGGTATCCTGTCCATTACCGTATTGCATGACAACCGCGTCTTCAGACTGCGCATCTGGTTTAAGCCAGGTAGAAAAAGTCCAGCCAATACCTGACGACATGGCCAATGTTGGCGTATCGGCAAACTGGATTGAATTGGTTCCGTCAAATAGCGCGCCCTGCCCCATCAATGACGCACGGCTAACATCTGCTGAACTATTTACAGGATGATTGGCGTTTAGAGTTTTGTCCTGCGGCACGCCGGGTTCATCAAAATGCAAGGCCAATACATATGTCTCGTCGAATGTGCCACTGACATTGGCAGCAGCAATCGCTGTTTGATTGCCGTAATACATGTATATCTTGTCGCTTACTCCAACGCCGAGTTTTGGCAATTTAACCCAGAACAAGGCCAGTTCATTAATTGGATCCAGCTTTTCAACATGGTATTCAAGCGGGGTAAGATCGTCGGCCGCCATGAAGCGTAAATCCGCACCGCCGTCCTTGATGTCAAAGAAGTAACCAAAGTTACCCGTGTGCAGACGCACCAGCACTGAGACATTGTCAAGTTCTTCATTGATTTGAAGCCCGGTTTCTGTGGTGTCTATGGTGATGACCTTTCGAAAGGCCCATTCTTCATTCCACCAGGCCAACACCTGACCTGTCTGGGCCAGTAACAGCCCAAACATAAGCAAATTGCGAAACATACTACCCCGAGAGATGGTCTAAAAATTGATTACAATTTTGATAACGAAATATTTCGTAAAGATTACAAAGCCGTGACAAATGCTCGAAACAGGTGCGCATCATCACACCGTGATGTCAGGATTCTTCCTCTTCATCACCAAAGCCAAGTACTTCGACGGAAATAAACGTCAGCTGTGGTTCTTCGACTTCTTGACGAAGAGGAAACTGGTTCTCGTCGTCGGAAGCGGCATCTTCTGCGACACGGCTTGCGTTTCCGGCGACGTTGCCGGCACCTGAAAAACCTGCGCCGCCAACTGAGCCCGTATTGCTGGTCGGAACCCCAACGGCCACGCCGCCAAACTGAATATTGTCTGCACCAATTACCTGAACAGCAGCAATATTGATATTTCCTGAAGAAGCAATACCAGCATCACCAGCATCAACGATTCCGTTTGGGGCAATCAGATCCACATCGCCGGGTTCAACACTCGGATCTACGACAACTGCACGAATACCACTACCAGAGATCGTATTCGACAGATCTACCTGTACATCACCGCTACTGGTAATGGTTATTCGTGGCTCCGGCGCTGCAATTGCAGATTTGGAGCCACGTCCGGCATCAATATTTCCAATCGAAGACCACATCAATATGTCACCACCTAACAGGGTAGATACCCTGGACTGGTTAACCTGGAAGTCACCGCGACTGAAAGTACGTATATCGCCTGTTCCCTGCGCTACGACGCCCAGTTCACCAGGCTCTTTAACCGGGGCATTGGCCGGGGCAGATGCCAGGCCAGCATTTACAAAACCACCCGGCACCAACATGTTTATATCCCCTCCATCTAGAGAATAGACACGACTAAAGAACAGGCTCAAATCCCCTTGATAGTCAGAAAGTTCTGCCAATCGCTCAAAGTAGTGTTGGTTACTTTCACCCGGCAGTTTCAAAGCCAGATCGCCATAAGCCTCAACGCGATTAAATTGGCTTTCAGGAAACAGCACATCAATAGCTTGAAAACCCCGCGAAAAATCGCCAGAAGCATCACGTCCGGCCGCACGTAGCTCTGTGTAAAACGTATCAATGACTTCGGGTATCAGGGATTCAATATTTTGCTGCCACTCTTCATCGGAAATTGTTTCAATGTACTGCCTGTAAAAATCAAGATATTCCGGACCGTCGCCAATTCCTGCCATGATATTGATGTCTGCACCAACATCCGCAAGTACTGGGTTGACAAGATTACCCCTGGTTTCAACACCGATAGATGGGCCAAGATCAATATTTCTGCCTGCCAGGACATCCAGGCGTCCCGGGCCAGATGCAGAAATAGTCTGGTTACCGCCAGATAAACGAATATCCCGGCCAGCCTGGACACGCGTTACGTCTCCAGCATTAATGTTTTGACCCAGTAAACGAATATTGTTGAGATCCCGTCCGGCAAAAAAGCGCGACTGCTCCGGGATGATATATACGCCATTACTGATGTCGCCGTTTTCAGCTACAAACCAACTTGGCTCAGCGTCATTACTATGTAATGGGGGATCTGAGAATAAGCGACTATTTACTATACGACGCAAATCCGATGTCGATGAAATTGTCGAATTTAAATCCGGAATAAGTGACAACGGTTCATCCGACATCAATATGGTAGAAAAATTGTCGGCAATAATATCGGTGCCGGCATAAAGCTCAATATTTCCGTTTAATGAAGGAAATATGTCAATTTGTCCGCCTTCCAGGATTACGTTTTGCGTAACAGAAACAAGCTGTAGAGAGCCAGGCATAAGACTAAACTGGAAAGCATTGTTAGGATCAATTAACGAGGTTGTATTTTGCTGTATGTCTGCAAAACCAGGGTCGACAGTCACATCTCCATTGAGGCTGACAAAACTGGCGCTAGCATCCTGATAAGTACTAAAGATTAGGTCCTCGTTATTTTCTACAAGCAATGTTGGGTTGAACACTGACTCAATTTTAATATCACCATTGGCAAACAAGTCAATGTCGCCACCCATTAGAGCAAATGTTGTATCCATTTCTAACGGCACACCACCACTTAGCTGCGTGCGACCACCAACGACATCGCCACCTGCGTTAATTTTAGCAGTGCCGTCTCCAACGAAAAATATGCCTCCTACGATGTCGCCGTCAGCATTAAACGTAATATTGCCGTTACCGTGGCGGCTGACTTCACGTGTATCATAATCACCAACTACCCAAGTTGGAGTAGAAACAGATAATCTCGAGATGTCATTACCGGCAGAAACATTAACATTACCACCACCAAATGAAGCGATTCCCTGCTGAAAATTAGCGAAATCAAGCCAGGTACCGGCATCTTCCTGAAGCTGTATTATCTGACCAAAAAACTCGATAGGTTCGATATAGAGTTGACGCTTGTACCACTCATTAACCAGTTGTGTAGTTGAAGACGAATCGCCGGCGCCGTTAATATTGTTTCCCGCAACTAGCGTTATATCGCCACTATCTACAGGCACTAGCTTTGTTGAACTATCGGCCGTCGAATCCAGATTCAGATCTGAGGACTTACCGAGAGTGTAGATGACAGATTCCTGGTCACCGAAATTGATATCCCCAGCGGCTGCAACCGTGATATCGCCTGTACCGGTTCGAATTAGTTTGCCACTGGCCAGAGTGAAATCACCCCCGGAACTACTATCAAACAATGAGCTATCGACAGAAAACGTTCCTGTAGTCTTGTCAGAGCCCGCTACAAATCGATAACTCCATGAGTTACCCGTTTGTACCGATTCGATAAAGTTACCGGTTGGTGTACAACTACCAAAGAAACAAGACTCCTCTGCAACAGAGGTAACACCATCATTAATGTTGCCATTAACATCAATATCACCAGTAGCACGTATGGTGAAAACGCCAGGCTCATCATTATAGCGCCATGTCGAAAAATCAAGATTATCAGCAACGACTACATTGCCATCATTACGTAGTTCTACACCGGGCTTCAATCTCACCTGACCATCAAATCTTACTGCTCCTGTAGATTGGTCAAGATAAATAAGAGGTAATCCGCCAGTAATCGCTGACTCATTTGCCATAAAAGCATCTGTATCAGGTTGAACTGTCGATGATAGATAGGCATCAGAAACAACTGCAACGTCATCGTATCGTTTAACTGCTTCTACGTTAATTTCGTTCCCGCCAAGCAACACACTCGATAAGTTATTAATATTAATGTCATTATTTGACGCATTTCTGGAAACACGTAAATTGACAGTGCCTGATACGGTATCATCATTTCCAATGCTACCTACCTGCAGGAATCCGGAGCGCAGATCAATGTCACCATTCACGGATTCTAGGATGATTTCACCACCTCGCGCATTATCGACAGTAGCACTCCCAGGTAATGGTGCAACACTTAGCCAACTACCTGTGTCCATAATCAGGTCGTTACCAGCTATCAGTTCAATAACACCGCCTTGTTGCTCATCAGCTGTCCATAAATTCGCCCTGCTTACGCGTATATCACCTGTTTCTGCGACGAGCTTGATATTCTGGGCCAACAGGAAATCGTTAGATAAATCGATATTTAAATCTCCGGTTCGCTGTCGTACTACTCTTTCCCGGGAGAAAGCGCCCGAGTTAAGCCGTGAATTTAACTGTGCAAATGTATGTCCACTGGTTAAAGACTGTCCTAATGTAGCTGCGTCAACATAAAATCCACCACCCAGTTCAACATCCGGAGAAATACCCGGCAGTACAGGATAGGTTCCGGTCAAGTCACCAAGTATGCTGACATCTCCCTGCACAGCATTAAAACGGACGGTGCCTGCAGCGCGACCTGCTCCTCCGGAACTGACATTAATTGTGCTACCTGTTACAGACTCAATATTTCCCATTGTCGCGGTCAGATTGACGTCTCCGCCAGGTAATGCAATCTCATCAATACCGAGCACATCTATAGAATAACCGGATGTATCAATGACTGTATTCTGGCCAAGGACGACATCACCAGTCCTGGCAAGAATATCGACTATTCCAACTGAGGCATCCACCACGGTATCAACAAAAACATTCTCGCCTTCAAGTACAAAACGCGAACCGATCTGACGTTGAAGCTCATCAGTTAAGGATATGCCGTTATATCGGTCTATAGACAGGTTACCGGTTGTGTTAATAGTGACATCACTATAATCAACTGCCGTTAGTCGCTGGGTTGTTAAATTGAGATCTCCATTTATTGCAAGGGAAACAACACCTGAACCAGTTGTATCACCTGTAATGTTAGCGTCGATAGAATTAAAACCTTCTATTGAAAAGCTACCTTCATTGAGATTCAGCTCGTTTGAATTAATTGTCAAACTGCCCGTAGGCGCAGGAATGGAAGTCGTGGCAAGGTTGCCTGAAGCGTTGCCAAAGTTGACACTGTTGGCATCAATTATGACAACAGCAGGCGTAGTCTGGTCAGCTACAAGACCCGTTGCATTAATTTCCAGATTGTTCAACAGGAGGTTTGCTGTTCCGTAGAAATCAATTTGACCATCGGTGCGCAACACGAGGTCCAGTCCGGCAATCTGGGCCAGTTTTTCATCATTAATAATCAAACCACTAGCCACATCAACATCGCCAATACTAATACTGGATGCACCCAGAGAAAATTCATCAACATTTGCACCTATGTTGGCATCTGAAATGAGATCCCCACTGGAATCAAGGGTAATAGAACGGTCAGCAAGCAAGTTCACATCGGCTTCTATAGTAAGAGATGTACCAGTGCCTGTAGTGTTAGTACGATTTAATTGTGCCTGAGGTGCTGCTGATACTCTTGCAAGTGAACTATCGCCATTAAGATTATAAATTTCGCCTGATGATTGAATATCTCCTATGCCAGAAAGTTTTGTACCAGACTCGATAAGCAAATCACCACCGGCAACCAGAATGACTTCCGGTGCATCGAGTTCTACTCCATCTACAACAGTCAAATCAGTCGCCGCTACGTCAATATCGGTACCCGAGGACGTAAAGCTGCGACGACCACCAATCAAGATACTTTCAGCACCAAGATCATTAACGCTGCTTGCGAGAATTTCTGTGGATCCCGCTACGCCCGTGCCCGATGTTTGAACCACACTCAGAATGTCAGCACTAATGTCTACCAGTGCGCCCCTACCGCCAATGCCGGCAGCGGTCAACAGGTTACCGTTAAGATTTATTGAATCCTGTCCAATGATGGACAAAGACCCGGAATCACGGGTTAGGCGTGGAGTAGTGAAGTTATTTGCAGCCGCGATATCAGCTACAACTTGATCAGCAGTAGAAGCATTGTACTCTGCCAGCTGATTCGCGTAGCTGCCATCGCGGATTATATAACCTGAAGTTGTCGACTCTTGTATCGATGTGCCAAAGACAGTTTCATAACCAGCCACAAGTGTACCGTTAAACAAAGAAGAACTGCTTTGATTCAGTGGAATATTATCGAAGCCCTCCACACGTTCTACAAGAAAGGCTCCTGGTAATAGCGCATAGCGTGCTGGCAGAACGGCATAGTTGCCACTGGCCAAGCCGTTACCTGCTGCAAGGAAAACACTGTCACCCGCTTCCAGATTCCACCCTCTGAATTCCTGACTATCAAATGGAGCGAAACCGCGTATATCAGGTAATACTGCAAAAAAGTTATCTGCATTAGTGGCATCCAGGGCATCAACAGAACCACCTGGTCCAGGAATAAATTCCCAATTATAAAGGTCACCACCGCCCGTTAGGTCTAGCGTTGCATCGTCAGCAATATCAATATTCCTTGCATCAAGTACAATATTTTTTTCCGGCATATTCTGCTGAGCTGCCGAATAAATGGTGCGAGCATTGTTAAGGCTGGATGTTACGTACAGAAATTCAAGTCCATTCAGAGTTTGACCGAGCAGGATATTGCTATCAGCAGCTGACACTGAAGTGATACTACCAGGTTCAAATATAAGCGAATCCTCAATATCGAAATTTAATTCGCCCTGAGGTGCATATAAATTTCCATCCTGGTACAGATTATTAGCCTTGAACGTAAGTCTGCCGCCAGCCGATAGCACAGGCTGTTGATCTCCGCTAACTGCTGCTCGTAGTGTAATGTCACCATTTCCAGCATCGATTGCAAAATCCGACATTGTTGTCGGATAAATTCTGGATGCCGTCATGTTTAAGTCACCATCCAGTAAGTACTCACCCAAAACCCGGCTACCTACGCCGCGCATTCTAATATCAGCTGGTGTAACTAAATCTACCTGGCCGATATTTTGTAATATTGATAATCCAATTAATTCAATTTGCCCGGCATTGATCTGGAACTGTCCAGCACCCGTTGAAGGTAAAGCACTAAAGGTATCGCTACTACCAATAGCTGAAGATCCCATCGCTACGTAATTTGCTTCAAATCTGGAAGAGTTACCACTAGAAACAAATAATGGCGCATCCAGCACAATGTTCCTGCGTAAAGAAAGGTTTATATCCCCATCAAGAGTAATGCTGCCATTCACGGCGCGTAAATTAAGTGAATCCGAGCCAGAATTCTCCACTTTTGCCACCGATAGCAAAGACTGGCCATTTAAAGCCGGGTCTAAATCATCTCCAATTTGAAATGAAGCTGGTATGGAAGTTGACGTAGTCTCCGTAAGCGAGATATTGACCGGATCGACGGGAAAAACCAGTCCAAACTGAATGGAACCTCGCAAACCACGATCCAGTGCCAGACTAAGTGTTCCTGCATAGGAACTGGAATTTGCTGATGCAAGGTTCAAATCGCCATCAATCAGGATTGACTCCGAAGAACTTAAAGTAATATTACCCGCTTCGCTTGCAATGAGTTTGTTACGTGTAATTTGACGAGAAGTAATACCACCTGTTACATCAAACCGGGCCGAGCTTGCGCTAGTATCTAGCACTGCGCCCGATTTAATCAGGATTGCTCCACTGGACTGTATTTCAATGTCGCCACCGTTAAAAACAGTGGCCTGGTTCAAGCCAAGATCGAAATCTGGAAATGAGACAAATGTCGCAGAGGTATCAATACTTGCATTTTCAGAAATTAAAACGGCGCTGCTACTATCAAAGGGTAAATCCGCGGGTCTACTCAACGACATTGATATATCCGATCCCGGCGCATTGATAATACCGCCTATATTAATCCAGCCACCCGAGATATTGTTAAACTCTATATTCGAACCCGCGTCTGTAGATATCATTGCTCCCTCAGACAAGCTAACAGTTTGCTGAAGTCTGTCTAATTGATTAATAGCAGAAAGTTTCAAAGCTGCTGCTTCGCGTTCATAATCAGGTGCAAACCCCAGGAAACTATTACCAGCTATACCTGATTGAAGTTGGGACTCTCTTATACCTCTTAAGCTGCTGCTAGACGGCAATGCAAGCAACGAACTTAATGAACGCGAGCTCAGATTGAGAGCAGGTACGGGAATGAACAACTGCGATCTCTTGAGATCTATGTTTGCGCCACTCGCAATGATCAAATCACCCTGGTTAGCTCTGATATCGAATTGGCTAAATCCAAGATCGGAAAAGAAGTAATCGGGAAGTTTTGTTATTCCGCTATTGCTTAACGAGCTCTGTCCTGTACGCCATTCATTAGGACTCATATCAGCGATCTCAATAACGTTTGCTGCCAGGGTTAATGAACCACCAGCTTTTACGCCGTGTGCAGCAATTACATTATTTGAACCAAACTGAAGATCAGTATCAAAACCAAGTAATTCAATAGAAATATCCCCGCCTCTGCCACCGATAAACTCACCCGTACTATTTAACTGCGCGCCACCGTAAGCAAGCAACGAGACGTCGTCTCCAAACACAACGCTATTAGTTACAAGCTCGTTTTTAAAGCTAATAGAACCGCCATCCAACATGGCTGGCGAAGTAGGCAGAAAAACACCGCTCACTATTGGGTCATCATTGATCCATGCCCCGCTCACATCCAACGTTACATTATTATCAACCGCAATACCGGAACCAACGGTTACCGGGCTGATGTTAGAAAAAACATTGACGTTTCTGGCAATAAACTCAAAGTCTCCGGATTGACTGGCCACGCTTCTATTCACCTCGACCCTGTCACCACGAAATGTCAGTTGACTATTTGGTCTTAACACGAGTGCGCTACCATTTCCTTCTTCTAGAGCAACAATACCATTGCTATTTAATTCTGCGCGAGTAAAGCCACCGTCTTTGAGAAAATCAAACGACAATAATAACTCATCGCGATATTCAGCAAAACCTGGTACAGAGGCATCGACATCTGCGTATCCCTGCGCAATATCAATATTAAAACCACCTAACTGCTGGCTCAGGTTCAGATCCTGTAATGTGATGTTAGGTGCACGAAAATCATCAATACCTTGTCCCTGCGGCAAGCCGATCAATAATCGTCCGCCTTGTGGACGAGTATTTTCAGTACGTTGATATCTGCCTGCAACGGCATTACCAGTTAGCGTACCGTCAACAATAAGACCGTGACCGGAAAACTGCACTGTGCCTGCGTCTTTGCCTTCAACGTAAGCCGTCTCAAAATTAGTATTAATACTGGCGACGCCATCGTATAGCTGATTAGGATCAGCATCGTGAATATCAACCAATTCTGTACCTTGTTGTAATACGGTGGTTTGAATATCTCCCGCACGATAATTCACTTTTCCGCCGGAAACATCAATCTCAGCGCCATCCAGGAAACGTATATCGCCTTCAGAATTGATAACGACCTCGCCACCAGCAGCTGTGCGCTCAGCCACGTTTCTTTCTATGCCAGCTAGGTTTCCAGAGATATCGCCTAGTTCAAATTCGTCAGCACGCCTGACGTCTACTACGACTCTTTCACCACGTAATGCACCATCTCGCTGCAAAGGCAGATCTCTTAGTTCGTTACCGCGAAGCTCTACCGTAATGTTGTTTCTACTCATGTCCAGAGTCGTTGAGTTACCAGACACATCTATCCTGCTGCCGGCTTCCATCTGTACAACGACATCATCATTGCGAGCCACTGGATTATTTCCCTGTGGTAAGACTGAAGACGGATCGGCCACGGCTGTAATGTTAACCTCACCACCCTTTGCGCTAATGAGGCTATTTTCTTTTAGATGAATTTTTTCACCCACGATTTCAACACGTGAACTATATTGAATTTGATCATCAACAGCCATGTCAGGGTTATCGAGTTCTGCCAGTATTTCAATAACGCTGTCTTCACCAAGCGTGACTTCACCAGTATTGTTCGTCACGATAGTATTAGTGTTCTGAACGAAAGGTGATGAGAGATCCGTATCCCTGGAAATTAATCGAATCGAGCCATTAGCACTGGTCGTCGTTGTTGCCGTTAGTCGTCCATTCTGATTAATCGCAAGACCTGCCAGGGTGATGTTACCCCGGTCAGAATTGATTTCGCCAAGGTTAAGGACCTCTCCACCACTGTTCACTTCAACCAGAATACCGCGCAGAGATGGATCATCACTGCCGGTCAGATAAACCTTGTTACCCGCAGCGAGAATCGTTTGCCCTTCGGGAGTATTAATAATGCCATTATTTTCAATATCAGGTGCGAGGATCATAATCCTGCCGCCGACACCAGAGTTCAATTCAGCACCATTTTCAATGATGATCTTCTGGCTAGGCAGTGGATTACCATTTGTGTCCGTAAAAAGTGTAAACGCCGGATCCTGATTTTCTATCGCACTGAGTATTCCATTCTCAAAGATCTCATCGGTGATATTAAGGGTGGATGCGGTCAACTCATGCACATTAATCTGCGCCCCATCACCGAATAAAATACCATTCTGGTTAATAAGAAAAATTCGGCCGTTTGCGTTTAGTTGACCAAAAATCTGGCTGGCGGATCCCTGGAATATGCGGTTTAACGTTAATGAGGATTGTGACAATTGGTTAAAATTCACTGTCGCATTGCGACCTATATCAAAACTGTTCCAGTTTAATATGGCACGATCAACATTGTGGTTAATGTCCATGACCGGGTTAACACCGGCGCTCCTGATAACATCAACGGCATTGGCAGGATCAAAGTTACCGGCTTCAACAGGAAGCGCATTATCGCTGGCATGCAGGCTGGATGTGAAGCACAGGCTACTTGTCATTAAGCCGAGTAAAAACCTGCGCAAGAAGCCAGGCAGCGGTCTTTGTTTCGCTGCATTGTGAACAGTATTACTGTGCAAGTAGTTGTTCATAATCTTCATCACCAAAATTAAAATTCATAACCGACCTTAAAATGTACGCGCGAGTCACCCCTGTCGATATCGCCGTTGTCGCGCAGAACGTATGCCCAGAGTAACTGGGAGTTAAAGCCGTCGAAGGCGGCCAGATCCATGCCAACACCGACACTGGCCAGAGTAAATCGGGATAACTGATCAGGTAATGGCTCCTGTACTTTTAATCGGGCAGCGTCAACAAACGCAAAGAAGTGCATGTCATTCAAGTAATCGAAAATGGATTTCGCTATAGAGGGACTGTGTAATTCCAGAGACCCAGTTACACCATCATCGCCAAGCTGCTGGGCTTCAAAGTAACCCCGCACGGTATCCACACCACCTGATGCATATTGTTCATTAGCGATCAAAGGCCCGTCAGCGAGTTGCGCTTCAAGCCGCGCACTCATGCGCATTCGATAAGGTAGTTGCTGTTCATGTACGAGTTTTGACTTGAAAAAAGCGAAATTTGGTTCACTTCCAACTCGCTTGTTTTGAAATTCACTATCTGTATTTCCCAGTCCTCGAGGTGAAAGATGTGCCTCAAGCGTGAGCGTAGTTTTTCCACCTTCATGGAACCAGTTTCCTGTATAAGAAGGAACAAAAGACAAATAGCTCGCTGGTTGAACCAGTACACTTTGTCCCGCCAATAACGTTGACTCATCAAAATCCTTATAGTCAATTCCCAGCGTCAGGTTATGCGTATAACGATTTAGAGCAGGCAGGGGAATTATCCCGCGCATCCCGAAAATCCTACCACTACCAATCTGGTTTATATCCCCAATCGATGCCACATCGCTATCGGAATTAACAGCATAGACAGCAAGTACATTGTCACTGCCGGGAAAACGTAGCACGTATGTGCCGAAAATAACCTCAACTTCATTTCGATCCTGAGGGGCCACAACATAACCTAATGAAGCACTGTGACCTTTTTGCCAAAGATTGTCGTAACGTAATGTTGCATTCAGACGTAGTCTGCTGGTATTGGCGATAAATCGGTCATTAATATCGATACTGCCGTGCAGAGGAAATTCATCCTCCACCTTTAGTTCAACATCAAGTTGTCCTGGAGTATCGCCAGGACGCATGACAGGCGTCACGGTGCGACCGGCCACACCCTTATTCAGGCTGGCCAGTTCTTCCTGCACCCTGGGCATATAGGGTGTGTTACCTTCCTGCAGAGAGGGAACCTGTTCCCTTATTTTGCCCAGCGAATAATAGCGGGAACCAGTAATACTGATTCGACCGACTTCACCTTCGGTCACCACAAGAGTGACGATACCGTTATCAACATCCTGCTCGGGGATATCAACAAACACGGTAGGATAACCGTTGTTTCGATAGGTTTGTTCAAGGCTGGAGCGAGCCGCCTCTACAGTATCGATAGTCTTGTCTGGTCCCAGGAAAGGGTATACCGTGCGTTCAATTTCACCCCTGCCCAGTAAATTATTGCCTTCAACCCGGAACTCCCAGACGTTGAACTTAAGCTGTTCTGTTTCCGATTCCATAACAGCAATTTCATCTTCCGTTACTGTGGCATCTGCGGTATCAGCTACCTCAGAATTTTCGCTAGTATCGTTAGCGCCCTGCTTGTCTGCCGCGGGAGAATCCATAACTATTGCATTATCTTTCTCGTCGCCCTTGAATCGGGCTTCCGCTTCAAGTGCATCCTGAACTTGTTGATCTTCTGCGGTGATAACTTCCTGCTGAAATGATTCAACATTGGGATCGGCTTCCTGATTATCAACGCGTTCGACCGCCGTGCTGGAAACAGGACACAACAGGGCAATCATCCACAGGCTGAAACTTGCGGAAACAGGCAAGCCAATGCGTTGCTTTGAGAAAATAGTCATTGTTAAACCGGCTTTAATAACCAGAGATAAGATTCCTGCGAATATTTCAATAGGATTACAACAGACCAATATTACAAGGTTGCGTCAATTGAAAAAAAAAGTGTGAATGCAATCACATACCCATCACTGTTCAACCGCTACTAGCAAAAAAACCAGCCCCCTGAATCAGGGGGCTGGCTGATACTACACGGATAAGTTCTTTATCCGTACGTCATGTTAACGCTATGGAAGTGTAGCGCCTTCCAGCAGTACATCACTACAGCTGTTGGCGTTACGACTGCCACGCCAGGTGATTGTATCGTTTTCCCAATCACCAATTGTTGGCAAAGCAACAACACCGTTGATAGGTGCGTTAACAATCGTATCCGGGTCACCAGAACCAACAGCCACCATGGTCAGCGCATCAACTACAATTGATGAGCTGGATGATGGCCACTGGATGGTCTGTTCGAATACGTGGTTGTATTTACCAGCACGAACGTTCTCAACCGTAGGGTCAATACCGTCAATCTTGATAAAGCGCCAGTCTTCATCCGTATCCAGAGTACGGTTAATCGCGTTAAAACCGATTGAGTCTATGGTCAGACCAGGAAACGCAGGTAAAGCACCGTCTTGCGCACGCGTCTGGCAGCGCTCGACATCGCTCGAACCCGAGTTGTTCATAACGAACTGACCGTTCAACAAACCACCATCAGCACCGGCAGCAGGGTTAGATACCATGGTCAGGGCGGTGGCGCCAAGACATGGGTTACCCATCAGGAAGATGTTGTTGGCAGCCTGGGTGCCAGAACCTACTACTCGACGACAAATAGCTGTAAGATTTTCCAAGCCTGGTCCAGCGTTACTCAAGCTGTCCAGTGAAGGGTCCAGTTCCTTGAAAGACCTGATTTTACCACTGAACAAACTCGCGATAGCGGTCTTAGGCAGGCTAGGACGTGCGGCATCCGATAAGTCAGTTCCATCTGCCAAGTCAGATGTAGCTGGTGGGTTCAATACATCGGCGTAAGTAGCCAGGCCCTGCGCAACCTGCAACTGGCGGTAGATGCGGTCATTGACTGACACGCCAAAGATAATGCCGTATTCAGACAGTACGGTCAGACTACCCAGTTCACCCGTTGTCAAAGGACCGCCAGTAAAGCCAGGAAAGTTAACCGCTGCCGAAAACAGAGCCGGTTCCACATCAGATACACCACCGTCAGATTTCAAACAAACTGTATCTTCAGCAGTAGTACCATCATGGGCAAACAGGGTGCCTGATGGAGACAAAGTTGTGTAGACCTCGGTTGCGTCCGGGGTAAATACTTCAAACGGACATTCCAGACCGGCGTTGAATGACACCAGACCCGTTGCGCGCGTATTCATCGCACATACAGACTCGCCGAAGTCATCGGTTGCGTCTCCAGGCGTACCGTTGTCGTTAATGGTCACAGTACCGCAGTTACTATTAAAGATATTCAGATACTCCACAGCCCACTGACGCGCAACCGGGACCACGCCCCAGATAGACCCGCCTTCAGCACGGTTGTTAAACAGCACATCAACACCATCCAGGGAAGCAGGGATAACGGTTGGGTTCTTGGACTGATCAACAGTACAGAAGTAGGAAATCCAGTTGTCATCTGCGCCTTCATAAATGGTCAGCGAATTATCCGCACAAAAACTGCGAAGCAATTGCGCTAGTGGTCTCTGCTGCGCGGAGGCACCAGAAATGTTAATCACCAATTCTGGTGACGTGGTGGTCGGTAAGGCCTGTGCCTGACCACTCAAGCCAAGGGCAGCCACGAGGCCAGCCACAAGGGTAAATTTACGAGAAATCATCGTTATATCTCCTATTAATCAAACTTAAATCTCAAAATCAGTGTTACGCAACTACGAGCTGCTGCTTACGACGGCTTACTCCAACCAGACCAAGCAGGGCCGAACCAAAGAGCCATACTGCAGCAGGGACTGGTATCGCGCTGTAAGTCAGCGCACCGGCAGTGCTTAATGCCCAGGTGCCTAACAAGGTTGCATAGGCACCATCAGAGACAAATGAATCTCCGAAGAAACCACCGCTGACAACATCACCAGTTTGCCCATATAAAAAGAAATCGAGTGCATCGCCCGTCTGTCCCGTTACAGCAGCAGATTGGAAAACACCGCTGTTGGTAGTCACTACTGAAGCCCAGGTACCAGCGCCTGATTCACCTTGTACCGTGGCAGAATCACCAGCGCCTAACGCACCGTTAAAGCCAGATAGACTGTTGAAAATCGAACTCGCAGATTGTCCAACTTCAAAATCACTACCCGAATCATAGACAGGGTTACCGCTGGTGCTGGTTGCCAGAAAACGGGGGCCGTAAGCAGAGGCATCAGTACCTGTACCGTCTATATCATTATCGGTAGCCAAAATTGTCCACGTGTAGCCTGGTTCAGTGATGGACGGAATACCGGCAAACGAATATGGGCTTGGTGAAGAAACAATTTCGTTGAAGCCTATATTCAAATCCTGAACGTAGGTATTTACAGTTTGACTTTCGACAGGTCCTGTAGTCCAAGTAGCCAGGAAAAACAGGTCTGAACCACCTGCACCGGCATTGTTGAAACCAGCAGAACCATTATCAATAGCCGCCTGGGCAGAGCCGGTTAATACGGCCGTTCCAAACAAGACTGTTGCTAGTTTTGATTTAAATTTCATATGAAATCTCCTCCTAAAGAGAGATAAGTACCTAATAAAATCCATTTAGAAATTCATCCATGGTTCTTAGGCAACCCGGCTATCTTGAGCTGTAACGCTAAGACCCGTAGCTTTCCGGCCCAGCCTCGCGACTGGTGTGGCTTTATCTCAACTTCGTTATGGAGATTCAGAGATAAACGATTGCAACGACAATTCGACTAGAATTTTTATATCCCCAAACTTCCCCTTCAGAAGCGAGGGAGATGATTGCAAATTGACTGTGTGGAAATCTTTAAGGGGATTTGAAAGTTTTGTTAATTGCAATACAAATGTATTACAACGCAAAGGTGCATACCTAAAGTGATTTCTGGCCTTATCATTCTAATTCATTAGTGTTGCTTATATATGTCTGGCAACTACTATTTTTGATAATTAATGCTTTCTTCAAACATTTTTTACTAGATAGATAAATCCAATTAAAAACAGTTGAAGCTTCTATATTAAATTTCCATGTAATACAAATGTCATGCATTTGTATTACATAAATTTTTAAAAAAGTTGTTATATTCCTGTAACAGAGCGCGCATAGCATACAACTGCATACGGGCATTCCTCATGCCATGCATAATTAATCATACGCTAAGGATAATCGCTTAATGACAAGTAATCCTGACAGAAATATTAAAAATATGGGGAAACGTTCAGTTTCTTTTCGCATTGATGAAATTGATTTTCACAAGATTAAGGCTATCACGAAACGCTTGCGCGCAAGGGAATCCGAGCTGTTTCGATTTGCCATCAAACTTACGCTGGACAAACTGGCGTTACTTAGTGATGAAGAACTAAAGGGCGTGGACGTTATGCCTGTATTTGTCGAGTGCGGCAGCGATATTGCCACGCACTTTAATCTCGATAGCACTCGCATAGAAGACATAATCAATTACGATCTTGATGATGAAGAAAAACGTGTTGATGATGAAGACATTGGCTTGCTGGCAATGTCAGCAATGCCGGAAAGGTACTTAAGTCGAAAGCTGAAAACCCTGATAGATGAGCCCGTGTCGGAAGCGGGTGTTGCCGATGCCTTGCGCGAGTACCTGAATAACAAGTACTTCTAGTAGTCAGGAACGAGAGCATGAAAAAAATGAATTTGAATATTCGAATTCATCAGCTAGCAACACTGGTAAGTGGTGTACTGTTAACTTCGGTTTGTGTTGCGCATTTTAACAAATCATTTCCAGAGCAAACGCTTACCGTTTTAGAAACAGAGACCAATATGGCTGGATCGGTAAAAAAAATCCCGGTAAATGCCAAAAAACTGGCCAAACTGCATTTATTTGGTGTAGCTACCAAGGATATTAGTCCATCTACCACATTGGCCAAATCTAACCATCTATCTTTTCAGCCTGTCGATAGTGTTGTTGACCCTGCAAAGCTACCACCAACGGCCTTAAATCTTTCAATCAATGGCCTGTTTACCCATGTTGATTACAGCAAAGGCCATGCAATTATTTCCGATTCCAGGGGTGAAAGCCGCTCCTATAAGGTAGGCGACAGCATTACATCTAACGTGAAGCTACATTCTGTGTATACCAATTACGCCGTAGTCAACAACAATAATAAACTTGAATCACTTAAGTTACCCGATTTCAAAACTGGTGGAGCTAAAAAAAGTCAGCAGGCTATTAATCGCAACTTTGCCAGGCAATTTCCTGACAGGAAGCGTGATTCATAGGAACACACAACATGCGCTGCTTATTCAAACTGCTGGCTGTCAGCTCTGCCCTGCTGCTATCACTGGTTTCTGGCCCATCCATTGCTGTTGAGCAGCAAACTGACGGGGCACTTACACTTAACATGCAAGATGCCGATATCGGCGCACTGATAGAAACAGTTTCCTACATAACTGGTAAAAATTTTATCGTTGACCCACGGGTTAGTGGAAAAATAACGATCGTTTCGGCCGTGCCGACCGAACCTGATCAACTATATGATTTATTTCTTTCAGTATTGCGTGTCTACGGTTTTGCAGCAATTGATTCAGGCGATGTTGTAAAAATTGTTCCTGATACGAATGCCAAGTTTGAAAGCCTGCCCGATATTAATAGTTCGGAAATTTCTAGTAACGATCAGAGTAGTACATTAGTCATACGGCTGAATAACGTGCCTGCCGCAACATTGGTACCAATACTAAGACCATTGCTTCCACAATCTGCTCATATTTCCGCTCATGCGGAAAGTAATATGTTGATTGCTACAGACAGCAAAGCAAACCTGGCAAGACTGCAAACAATTATTAGCCGTATCGACCTTGATAGTGATCGCGCTGTAGAGGTTATTCGTTTGCAACATGCCAATGCCGCAGATCTTGTACAAACGATTCTGCCAAGTTACCAGGGAGCTGCCGCAGCAGCGGCCCGCTCCAACAAGGGAGCCTCCGTTGACCGGGTAAACCTTATCGCCGATACACGAACCAACAGTGTACTACTCAGCGGCAGTGAAAAAGAACGTATAGAGATACGCGCACTTATTTTCCACCTCGATACCCCTGTTGAACAACAAGGCAACACCGAGGTAATTTATCTCAAATATGCGGTAGCCTCTGAACTTGTCCCAATTCTGCAACGCCTTGGTGGCCGACTTGGTGTAACGAACGAAGAACAACGGCAACAGCAGCAACGCAGTAATACTTCGTCGGAGGCATTATTTGAGATTGAAGCAGACGACAATATGAATGCGCTTGTCGTGTTTGCACCTCCAAAAAGGCTTAAGGAAATCAAGGCGGTCATTAGTCAGCTTGATATTCGTCGCGCCCAGGTACTCGTCGAGGGTGTTATAGCCGAAGTGTCTTATGACAAGGCCATCGAACTTGGTGTGCAATGGCAAACCAATACCCCGACTGATGGCATTTTCGCGACCAGTCGCCCAACCGTAGCCGAAGGTGTCACCAGCGACATTTCAACTTTTGCCACCGATGCTATTCTAAATGGTTTCAGCCTAGGTTATTTCAGCAGCGGTAGTCTGAGGGCGCTAATACGCGCCATTGATTCGGATGGCTACTCCAACGTATTGTCTACTCCAACGTTAATGACGATGGATAATGAAGAGGCAGAAATTGTAATTGGTCAGAACGTCCCCTTTGTTACCGGGCAGTTTACAAACCAGACAACCAGTCCGGACAACCCATTCCAGACTATCGAACGACAGGACGTTGGTATTGTATTAAAGGTCAAACCGCAGATTAATGAAGGTGATTCCGTAAAACTTGAGATAGAACAGGAAATCTCCAGCGTTGATGCCAGTACCGATGGTGTTAACCTTGTAACAAATAAACGTTCAGTAAAGACCAACGTTTTAGTAGATGACAACAATGTTGTTGTACTCGGTGGCTTATTAAGCGATGACTTGCGTGAAAATCAAAACAAGGTGCCGATACTGGGAGACATACCCGTGCTTGGCACCTTGTTTAGAAATACCCGTGACCAGGTTGTAAAAACCAATCTGATGATATTCCTTAGGCCCAAGATAGTTCGTGATGAGCGAACTAACTCAAGGCTCACACAAAGCAAGTATAACTATATCAAGGAAGAACAGGGCCGTTTACAAGAAAAAGGCATCACCCTCCTGCCTAGCATGTCTATTTCTGAACTACCAGAATATGAAGAAGTTAATAAAACAGATATGGACTTTATCCGTTCACGCATAAACCCTGGCAAAAAATGAGCGTGGCTGAAGCGTTTTTTGCAGTAAGGAAACTGCCTTTTCAGTTCGCAAAAAACCAGGGGGTATTGCTAGTCACTGGTGAAAACCAGTCTGTTTCTATTCTTTATCGAGAAAACGCAAACCAGAATGCTATCCTTGAAGCACAGCGGTTTAGCAATAACTGTTGCGATGTAGTGCAGGTTGATGACGATACCTTTAACCTTGAAATGCAGCGCCTCTACGAAGAAGGGAATTCGGGTGCCGAACAGACGATGGCAGATATCAATGTCGATCTTGATTTGCAGGAAGTCGCTGAACAATTGTCAGAACCAGCTGATTTGCTTGAAAACGATGACGACGCGCCAATTATACGCTTGATTAATGCGCTGCTGGCGGAAGCGATCAGGGAAAATGCATCAGATATACATATTGATGTCTATGAGACTCAAATGGTCATCCGTATGCGTGTAGATGGCGTTATGCGGGAGTTGCTACAACCTCCACGCGCCCTCTCCAACCTCGTCATATCCAGGATAAAGATAATGGCAAAGCTGGACATATCGGAAAAACGATTGCCGATGGATGGACGCATTTCAATTCGTATTGCCGGGCGCCCGGTAGATGTGCGTGTATCGACGATGCCATCAGGTCATGGTGAGCGAGTCGTATTGCGCTTGCTGGATAAACAGGCAGGTAGACTAAAGCTTGAACAAATTGGCATGCCTGAGGATATGGTTGCCCAACTGGACAACCTGATTAATCGACCACATGGCATCCTGTTAGTTACCGGGCCAACAGGTTCAGGCAAAACAACGACGCTTTATGCTGCTTTGACGCGACTCGATAAGAAAAAAAGAAATATCATGACTATCGAGGATCCGATTGAATACCACCTTGATGGCATTGCCCAGTCACAGGTAAACAGCAAGGTTGAGTTCAGTTTTGCACGTGGACTGCGCGCTATTCTTAGACAAGACCCTGATGTCGTTATGGTAGGTGAAATACGTGACCCGGAAACAGTGCAGATTGCTATCCAGGCCAGTTTGACCGGTCACCTTGTACTATCTACTCTACATACAAACTCTGCTACAGGTGCTATTACCCGCCTGTTGGATATGGGTACTGAACCTTTCCTCTTATCTTCCAGCCTGATCGGCGTACTTGCGCAACGATTGATACGCACGCTGTGTAACGAATGTAAACAACCATACTCTCCGGATGAGTCGGAACGGCATTTACTCGGTGGCATAAATAAAAGCGCCACGATATATCGACCTGGCGGATGCCCTCGGTGTGGGCACACGGGTTATCGCGGGAGAACATCTATTCATGAGTTAGTCATCATAGACCAGGAACTGAGGCAACTCGTTCATGACAACGCCGGTCAGCACGATATCGAAAAACTGGTGTTTTCCAAGGCCAGTACCCTGCGACAAAACGGTTTTCAGAAAGTAATACAAGGCATTTCTTCTATTGAAGAAGTGATCCGGGTTACCAGTGAATCCTGAATAAAATCGGTTCTTCAGTATGCCTGCATTCGAATACGACGCACTCAATGCCTATGGCAATCATCAAAAAGGTATTGGTGAAGCAGATACGGCAAGACAAATAAGGCAGCAATTGCGACAGCAGGGATTGACCCCTGTTTCGGTAACCGAACTGTATGGAAAGCGTAAAAGCAGCAATGACAGCATATGGTCAAAACGGTACATCCCTGCTTCAGAAATAAGTCTGATGACTCGACAACTTGCGACATTGGTTCGTGCCGGCCTGCCGCTTGATGATGCATTACAGGCCTTATCAGAACAGGTTGAACATAAAGATGTCAGGCGCATGGTACTAACAATACGTAGCAGGGTCATGGAGGGCCATAGCCTGAGTGACGCTATGAGCATGTATAGCCATGTTCTTACCAACTTATACATCGCGACTGTCTCTGCCGGAGAGCATTCGCGCGACCTCGCTTTTGTACTGGAAAGACTTGCGGATTATAACGAGAATCGCCAGGAGATGCGCCAAAAGGTTAGACTTGCCATGCTCTACCCCTGCATACTTGCAGCAACTGCCCTGCTGGTAACAATGGGATTACTTGTTTATGTGGTACCAGAAGTGGTACAGGTGTTCGATAAGTCTGATAAAGACCTGCCTTTTATAACCGTGGCATTAATCGCTACCAGTGATTTTTTCCGTAACTGGTGGTTGTACCTGATAGTCGCTTCGGGGGCGAGTGTATTTTTAGTCAGATGGTTATTCACTAAAGAGAGCGTGCGATGGAAATGGCATACGCTACTACTAAAATTGCCTTTGATTAAGAACATGGTAAGACAGGCGGAAGCCTCTCGCTTTACGCGCACGCTCGCTATCTTGCTGACCAGCGGCGTACCCATGCTGGAAGCCTTAAAAATAGGCTGTCGTGCACTCAGCAAATTACCTGTCAGGCGAGCCGTAGAGCAAGCCAGCAAAAAAGTAGGTGAGGGTGAGTCACTTCACTCTGCGCTAAGGGAAACAGGTCAATTACCACCATTAACCATACACCTTGTCGCGAATGGGGAGGCTTCAGGTAACCTGGAATCAATGCTGGATAGTGCCGCCGAGGCACATGAGAGAAACCTGCAGTCCAGCATCAGTACTTTCCTTGGCTTACTTGAACCTGTACTAATCCTGCTAATGGGCATGATCGTACTCGTCATAGTCATTGCTATCTTGTTACCTATATTTGAATTAAACCAACTGGTTTAGCCTAAATACTTACTTACATGAATGTTTGGAGTGAATAATGAAAATCACTATTCGTCACCTTATTGTAATTTGTCTTTTTCATTCAGCGCTGGTACATGGCGTAGATGGTTCGACAGATGAACACCTGAGACTAAGTATGAAAAAGTTTTTTCCTGATGTAGAGATTACTTCTGTCAAACCAACTCCGATGGGTGATATTTACCAGGTTGCCGCAGGAAATGAATATATCTATATCTCAAAAGATGGACGCTACGTTATACAGGGCGATCTGATTGACATGGAACAAAAATGGAACTTGACCGAACAGGAAAGAACTCTATGGCGTCAACAACAATTCACAACTTTAGAAGGAAATGCCTTGATTACTTTTAAGTCAAAAACAGAAAGGCATGTAATCTATGTGTTTACCGACATTGATTGTGGCTATTGCAGAAAGTTACATGAGGAGGTTCACAAGATAAATGAGAATGGAATCACTGTCCATTATCTCGCCTATCCTGCCCAAGGCGAATTCACTAAAAACTGGGCACAAATGTCAGAAGTCTGGTGCTCTAAAGATAGAAATGAAGCACTTACCAGGGCCAAGCTTGGACAGAGAGACAATTTGGCTGCTGGCAAAACAACCGACGAAATACTTGCCTGCTCAGAAATGATAAAGAAACAATTCGAACTCGCCAATGAGTTTGATGTTATTGGCACACCTGCTCTTTATCTTGATAATGGTGCCGCAATAGAAGGCTATATGCCTGCAAATAAATTAACCAGTAAAATTGAAGAAATGAAAAAGCTGTCGGCCAATATTTCCTATAAAATGTAATATTTTTTCGTTGTTATCTGTTTTACTGTTAATTTAATTAATTAATATACTCGCACGTACAAGTCCTTCATCAACCGTCCTGGTAACTGACAGTTTTTCAACGCTTACGTTGTATACATTATGAAAGTTAACAAGCCAACTGATAAATCTGTCGAAATTGACTGCCTCAAAACGGAGTTGCAACACGCCTTGAGGTTGCGGAGTTATACTCTTCAAACTACGGTCTATCCTTGACTGTTTCAGTGAACGCTCAACCAGGAACACGAGTTTTTTATCTGCAGGTCTTTTCTTCTGTTCAGAAAGTTTTTGCCGAAGCTCTGTTACTTCCGACCCCTTTAATTGCATAAATTCCAGCAGTTTAAGAGAGGACTCATAACCAAGTTGGGCCTGTTGTTCTTTCTTATGTAAAGGCTCTAGTACCCCGAGGTAAAGCAAAACTAGCATGAGTATTCCAGCACCCCATAGTACGACGGAACGTTCTCGTTGTTCAAGATTGTAAAACCAATCCAGCATTACCCGGCCTTCCTGATCTTCAGTTGCGCGGTGTATTCCTTACCCTGGTTTACCGCATTGAGCATATCAACAGTGTAGTTTTCGGCCTGCATCCTTGTTTTTATAAGCTCTATATCTGCCACCGACGCTGCAGATACCTGTAGTAGTAAAGTGCCTTGTTGCCAATTAATTGTATTAACTTTCATTGCTTCAACGCTGGCCACAGCAAACATGGTTTTCGAGAAAAGATCAAAAAAGCCACTGTCCGGTGTGAGCTCCTGTTCCACCAGTTTCTGGAATACCTGTTCAGTTTGAACACGCATATTGACGATGCGCCTCGCATCCGGGAATGTTTGCCTGAACACACTTTCTGCTTGTTGCTGTAACTTTTCCGCTTCAATATTAAAACTAGAGGCAGAATGAAACGTTGAAACTACATGGAAAATAAATGCAAAAAGTAAAATGGCAATAGCAGGCACCCATTTTTTCCACGAACGACTTTTTGACCCGTTAACAATCTTGTTTACCTGAATACCAAGGTGATCAACCGTTTCGGCGTGAGAATGGAGAAAATCGGCGAATGAACCCTGGTAATAATGCATTCTGTACTTTCCTGAAAAACTCTCTGGCATAGAAGGACTTGTTACCGATTCATGGATCCAGTAATCAATAGCTTCCGGTATCGTATTTTGTTTAAGTGATAACGCCAATTGGCTATTAAGACAGGCCAGACTACACTCATAACCGGAATAGAGACCTGTGCGCACCAATGCCCGATTATTATCAATTAGCACGGTCCAGCAATCTTGAATAATTGGCAGTGCCAGTACCTCAGGAATGATGATGACATCCTGTCCTTGCAAACACTGCTTCCAATGAGTTATTTTATCCTTACGACATACCAGTACGTAACGAAAGCCATCTTCATTCTGTTCACTATAAATAAATTCCAAATCTTCTACAGGTTCAGCTAGCCGATCTTCAAGAGCAAATGGTATGGCTGCGTCAAGGTCGCGCTTTGTTCTGGCATTAACATTTACTTGGTCAAGCAAACACAGCCTCGTTGGAATTACGGCAAAATATTGCCCATCCAAATTAATTACTGGATACGCAAAGTTTCCGCTGCTTGTTTTCTCCAGTGTAGGCAATTTTGTTTCGGCATGGTTATCCATATACGCAATAGTATCACTCATGAAATTCACCGTTATAAGATTTGTACATGACGGATACGTTTTCACGAGCCCTGTCGCGCTGCATAATGTATTCAACATCCAGGTAATATCCATATTGCATGATAGTGCTATTTACACGGAAAAAGCTGCTACTGACGCCCAATGCAGTCGTGTCTATCTGGTAGTTTCTTACAAACGGCATTGTGTCAAATGCCATCATTGGCATAGTGCCTTGGCCAGAGTCATTGTCTATAGAGCTGGTTGGTGATATGCCACTATTGCGATTCGTATTACGCACGACGTTTCCAGTTTGTTGATTTTCTGTATTGTTTAGATTGGACTGCGCTCGATCCCTGCGCATATTCGACCATGTCCATTCATTATAAAGCCTGTTGGCTTCAACAGCCGTTAATTCGCCTCTCTCGTCAGTAGCTGAAGGTAGTTGACTACTACTGTTGTTAACTGTCTCGGCATTGGCATTTCCGGCAGGGCGTTGTTGTGCGGTATTACTTGCTTGCTCGTTAGATGTGTTGCTACTACGAGATGCACCACCATTAATCACAGAAAAAGGGTTTGATGAACGCATTACAATAATTGCATTTGCACCTGTCTCGTCCATGGAGTCAGAAAGGGTCATCAGTATTTCAGCAGGTGCAGTATTTACATTAATCGTTGACCCCGGCGGAAGTGTTGCTATGTACGGTGAAAGTTTAAGATATATCTCCCTTGTTACTCCCTTTACAAGTAACAATTCTGATGGATGGGCAAAGTTCCTGTTGGCTGCCCTATAGGGTTCATCAAGTGTCAAGTAGAAATCATCCTCTGCCCCACCAGGAAAACGCAATTCATTGTCCGCATCCAGCCAGTCGGAAATAGCGTCAGTCACATCCTGTTTAATTTCCTGTTGATCAAGTAGCCGTCGGAAACGATTTCTTGCAACAAGGCCATTACTACCCGCAAGCACCAGATTATTCAGATTGAATCTACCCTGTTGATCAACAATCCTAGCATCTACAGTGCCATCATCAATGGCGACACCCTGCAAAGGTAAATTCCAGTCATCATGTTCGCTATCTATATTATTCGTTTTCATGTCCCTGATTAGGACGCCGTTGGCCCATAATTGGATTGCGTTTGCATGATGACGTAACTGATCATTTCTTATGAAACCCTGAGTCAGATCGATTCCGTGTTGCTGGGTCAGCGCCATACTGACACTAACTGCTGTCACGAGTGCCAGCACTACCAATGCCGATATCAATGCGAAACCTCTTTGTAACAGAGTCTTTCTCATAATGTCCGCACCAGGAAAAGACGCTCCAATTGCAGTTGATTATTCATTGTTATATTCATTCTCACTGCCCTTGGTAAAATTAAAAACTCCTCATCACTTGACGGTAATGGCCAGAATTCATGTTCAGCAGTACTCACAAACGAAAAAGTTAAATCATTTACTTCTTTGATTAAGACTATCGTTCTGGGCTCAGAATCATGCGCCCTGTCAAGCACTTGCCAGGAATGTCTAAGCAGTTGGCTATCGCGTAATTCATATTCAATGCGTTGCAAGCCGCTGTTTTTCGTATTCAGTTGCATTGGTGAGCCAATATTCGTTGTGAACTTGATGGCTTTACCTTTACTTTCAGGTGGCCCAATAAATGCTTTTTCATCAGTGCCAAGCCTGTCCCTTACTGAACGCTCGATAGCCAGCTCCAGGTCGTTACGTATTACTCTGAAAGCCATTTGGTAGCTCTCTAGGCTTTCTCCTTCTACCTCTACAATCTCATTACTTTTAAACACATAATCCATGCCACCATATGCCATAACAGACATTACGGAGAGAATGACAATAGCAATCAGAATTTCAATAAGCGTATAACCCCGGTGTTTGTTCATGAAGACACCTCGGACCTTAGGTATCCAGTTACGTCCGCATCCAGTAATTCCAGATTTTCATTAATTGATACCTTTAACCTGACCTGTAGCACATCTGCATCAAAAGTTGGTTTAATTTCAGCTTGCCAATACCATGTCTTCCCGGACATCTTACTTTCACCCTGCAACTCACCGGTGTTGGCAATACCTTCCAGTTTGATTTCGGCCAAAACATTTTCTGCCACCCAGTTTGCATAAGTAGTTCGCTCGATATGACCTAACACATCAACATTGCTATTCGTTGCGGATAACGCAGCTGACATACCAATGCCGATCACAACTAGCGCCACCAGCACTTCAATCAGCGAAAAACCTGGCTGAAATTTACTCATGAATCTTTATTGTCAATAATTAAAGTGTTGAAGCCATCCCCGGAGACTGATATTTGCTTTTTTGAACTCGCTACAAAATAAAAATTAAATTCGGAATAGCTATTGTCCGGAAAAATCAGAATCTGTAATGGAGCTTCATTTTTATCATCAGCATGCCTAACCATCATTCCCTCCGGATTAGACATATTTGTTTTATCAAGAAAAGCACGCTGCCATTCATCCTTTCTATATTCAAGCAATGAGAACACGTTCTTTTCAGTATCGTAATCAATGCGATAGGTCATGTTACGCACGACAGCATGCTGCCTGGTCCTTTCCAGCCAGATGCTAAAACGTTCTGCTTGTTGCTGAAATTGACTGGAACTGCGCATGTGTCCAAGCGTCATGCCAATTGCGCCAACGGAGATGGCGGCGATAAATAGCGCAACCAGCACTTCCAGGAGTGTAAAACCACCAACCAGATGTCGATTTCGGAAGATGGTCATTTGGGTGCAGTATTACTTCAACAGTGAGTTGAAGCGTTACAGGCTCCAGTTTCCTATGTCCGCATTAACACCTTCGCCATCAGGTAGTGAGTCAGCGCCAAGTGAATACAGGTCAAATTCACCATTTGATCCTGGGTAAAGATAAAGATATTCGTTGCCCCATGGATCTACCGGCATTTTGTCAATGTAACCTTCAGACTTCCATTTTGCTCCTGCAGGTAGGTCAGCAGGCTTCTCTAGTAATGCAATGAGTCCTTGGTCAGTATCTGGATAAGTGAAATTATCCAGCCTGTAGAGTTTCAATGCGGCTTCGATTGCCCGTATATCCTGCTCTGCGCGAACCACGCGTGCTTCATCGGGCCGTGACATCACCCTTGGTACGACCACGGCAGCCAAAATGCCCAGAATGACGACGACGACCATGACCTCGATGAGTGTGAAGCCTCGGGTTTTACTTATATATATACTTCGTTTTGACATGTGCGCATTGTATGTAGAAATCTTTGCAGAAAAATGACAACGCGTGCATACAAAAGTATGCGGGATTTGTAATCAAACTTTCATGTGTAAGCTCTATTATCGACCCAAATCTAAACCAAGACTTTTGATATAAATATTAATATTATTCAATAAGTTACTGATTTATTGAGAATATGATTACAATCATGTTTGGCGATCGCACCAGCCTTTTTTCTTTTAAGCACTTACTGTTCATTTTGCTGAGCTTTTTCTACAGCAATGTCAGCATTGCTGCAGTCGATTTACCTGCAGGCGAACTGGAGTTCCTGCAGGACACAGGAAATATCAACCTGACAGGCGGCTTTCTCAGGACCATGACGATAGAGGGTTTCCTTACCGGTGCCGTTTCTGACAATTTTCCCGGTGGCTTCAATCTCGATAACTCGCCTTTCTTTATGAATTTCTTGCTTACTTCCAGTACTTCAACAGGTAGTGGATTTTTTCATACCTCTGGAGGCGGCCAATTCAATATAGGTGGCGGAACAGAACTCAACGCTGTCCTCTCCAATCTTGTTATTCAATCAACACTGAGCAATGAACACTCACTGACTGCCAGCCTTTCCTATATCGGTGGCACGTTAGTACCGCCAGGTGAGTCCGTAGGAAGCATCAATCTTCTATTCAATGGACCGGTTGCCGGCCTGGATATTCCCTTTTCCGGAGACCCGGCCGTTGTCGAAACACTTTCAGGTTTAGTCGGATCTATTAATGTACAGGAACCTGCCGTTATTCCAATTCCAGCCGCATTCTGGTTATTTTCATCAGCGCTAATTGGTTTTGTTGGACTGCAACGGAAATTTATCCAGGTTTAACAAAATGAATATCAGAGCCATTAACCGGCTAGCAATTTGCATAGCCATACTACTATCTTCTATCTCTATCAGCGCCCAGGAATTGATGGGTAAACTTGACGGTAATGTTTACACCGACAAGGACAATGCCTTTACGACGGTGCTGCCTTCACTGCAAGGTGAGATAAAAGAATTTCCGAATGCTGTGTCTGTTTATAACGCGCTGCTCGGCAACCAGGATTCACTTGAATATTACCCGGTTCCTGCAAAAGAACTGAAAATGTTTAAAGATGTCGGTCCGGAAATCTACCACTCTGGTTTCATGCATAGAGCAATAATCGATGGAAGGTATAAGGAAACTTTTGACAAAGTTCGTGTAGTCAGCGAGGAAATGGAAGCGGCAGGAGAAAAGCAATTGTACCTCGCCACACTTGAAGTCCCCGGCGCATCTCAGATTATGGACGGCGCTGGCAACAAGAAAGACTTATGGGTGGCTCTTGGCAGCACCCTTCACAACGACAAGATCTACATCTACCAGGTTGCAGTCACGTTTATCGGCAAGTATGTAACTGAAGAACTGACCCGGAACATTAAGCAGCGCGTCATCGATTGGGCAAGTAACACCCAATTCAACAGCTAGTCATTTTGTAAATCTGTTTTAACACGCTGTATTTACCCGGTAACAGGGCTCGTAAGCCTCATCAGGCTGGCGCATACGATGCTGCTCACAAAATGCTGTCAATAACCGGTCCAAAGCCTGCATGATCGTCGGGTCACCGTTGATTTCAAATACACCATACTGCTCTATTTGCTTTATACCCTCGGCCTTCACATTGCCTGCGACAATGGCGGAAAATGCGCGGCGCAGGTTAGAAGCCAGCTCATGTACAGGTTGCTCTCTAGACAAATTCAAACTGCGTACATTTTCATGGGTCGGCACAAAGGGAATCTGGAGTTCGTGGTCAATACGCAGGCTCCAGTTAAAATAGTAAGCATCATCACGCTCATCACGAAAGCTCTTTACCATTTCAATTTCTTCAGAAACTGTTCGGGCAACCTGCTCTGGATCATCAACAATGATTTTATACCGGTCGTTGACGCGGTCACCGAATACGACGCGGATTAAATTCTCAATTTCACCGAAATAATCCCCGGCAGAGGCCGGACCAGTCATAATAAGTGTTAAAGGAATATCCCGGTTTTTCTGATGCAGCAGTATCGCCAGTACATAGAGGATTTCTTCTGCCGTGCCTGCGCCACCGGGAAAAACAACAAGACCATGCGCGATACGAACAAACGCCTCCAGTCGCTTTTCCATATCCGGCAACACTACAAGATGATTGACAATGGGGTTGGGCGTTTCTGCAGTAATGATGCCCGGTTCTGATAAACCGATGTAGGCTCCATGTTTAATGTGCTGCTTCGCATGCCCAATCGTCGCGCCCTTCATCGGCCCCTTCATGGCACCCGGACCGCAGCCGGTACAGATATCTAGCCCGCGTAGTCCTAGCTGGTAGCCAACCTCCTTGGTATAGTCATATTCTTCACGGGAAATCGAGTGTCCTCCCCAGCAAACAACGAGCCTGGGTAATTTCATTGGTTGAAAAACCCTGGCATTACGCAAAATGTGGAACACCGCATCGGTTGTGCCGGTAGCGGTCGACAGATCCAGCGATTGATTTTCCATAATATCGCCACTGGTATAGATAATGTCGCGCAGAATGGCATACAGGTGCTGTTTGATGCCGGTGATCATTTTCCCGTCAACAAAGGCGCTGGACGGCGCATTCGTTAAGCGTAGCTTGATACCACGCTCCTCCTGGATGAGGCTGATGTCAAAGTCGCTGTATGTCTCCATTAATGTCTTGACGTCATCAGATTCGTTACCGCAATTTAAGACCGCCAGGGAACACGTACGGAATTGCTGATAAAGTCCGCCCTAGCTGGCATCCAACAGCTTGCTGATCTCGGTTTTCGAGAGCACGTCGAGTTGACCCTCGGGCAATATCTCTGCAGTGATAGTATTTTCTGTCATGGCTTAGGGATGGCAATATTCATCAAAATTACAACAATATAAACGTAGACATAAGTATGCATTTTAAATACGTTCGATTTCATTAATAACTACATAAGGTTAGGTCAGTATTCTAGTGAGAGAATCATTAATTTAATTATTGATGTAACCTAAATTTAATTTGTTAGGGCAATGGCAAAAATAGATAATCCCATCACATATTCAATCTTTATTTATTTGCACAGGGAGTTCAGAACATGGCATCTAGAATAGCAAGTCTGGCATTGTTTGCTATTGCCTTAATGTCCGGGATATCAGCCCATGCTGCAACTGTCACCGGTAGCATTGACATTGTAGGCGTTATGTCTGATGAATTTAATTATGACCTGACGTCCCCAAACCTCAGCTATACGGAAGATGGAAAAACGTTCACGTTAACCAGAAACGAGCAAGCCGCTATAAGTGGCGCGTCCACGATGAATGGCTGGACCTACGATTGGACAATTACGGCGAGCACTAACCCCTTTATTGAGTCCAGTTTTTCTGTGACCAATCAGACAGCTTCAACACAGACTTTTGATCTCTTCTTTTCGCTGCCTGTCTCAACTACATTTGCACCGGGCTTTAAATCTGGTGAATTGAATTTTACATTTACTGACGCCAATGGAGATGGCAGTGCCAGTGTTGTACTGAATAGCTGGGATGGACTTATCGATGGTGTTAGTGCGCTTCAACTGTTTACTGCGAGTATACCTTGCTCCGGGACAGGCTGTTCTGGTGGCATCGCCCCAGTCTCAACAGGCCCTGTTTTGCATTCTGCAGGTGTGAACTCAACACTGGGGTTATTATTAAGCTTTGATTTATCAGCTGGTGATACCGTCACCATGGATACCCGGTTTGAAGTATCTCCTGTTCCTGTTCCCGGGGCTGCCTGGCTATTTGGGAGTGGCCTTATTGCCATGCTTGGTTTCAGGAAAAAAAGCGGATGAACTTCTGTTACAGTCATTAATTCGCACCGCTAACATAATAAATAATCAATTCACTTTCTGATTAATGTCGGTAGAGCATTACATCTCCATTCTGCTACTCAGCCTGATTTCCAACTATGCTGCTGCAGCAACCTTTGATCTAACAGGCGCAGGAGGAAACGGTGGAGGTTTTGGCAACAACCTGACCTTTACTCAAAGCGGGATATCCGTTTCTGTTAGTGCGTATGGTGAAACCGGTCCCGAGCATCCTCCTCATTCAAACTATTACCTGTTTGAAACCGCAGAAGTGTTTAGCTGGTCCAGTGGACTTGGCATTTGTAACCGGCATGAAGGCTCTGCCTATGGCGGCTGTAATGTGAATGAGCATGAGATAGATACGGTAAACAGGGACGACTTGCTGGTGTTTGAATTTGATCAAGTTGTGAATTTTGAATCAATTACTGTTGATCCTTACAACGGCCCGGGAAGCGATCCAAACGACAGGGATATTAGTTACTGGACTGGTCTGGTCAGTACATTACCCGATTTCACAGTAGAAACATTCAACACGCTTTCGCAGATTGCAGGTATTAATGATGACATATTCAGCTCTGCCTCATCCGGCTTTTCACCATTCACTCATTTACTGTCTGGAACAGGAAATTTATTGTTGTTGACAGGTAACTATCAGCAGCTGTTTTGCAAGAATTACAATAGCAGTAGTAGTAAGGAATGCGAGGTTTACAAAATCAACAGTATTGAAGTGTCCCCGATCCCGCTCCCAGGCGCTGCGTGGCTGCTTGGTACCGGTTTGGTGTTATTAACTGGCTGCAGAAAGATTACTTTTTGAATTCAGTTTTTGTTAACAACACGACCCAGGACTACTAAAGCTGATAGAAATAGCCAGGCTGCAGCAGGAACTGGAACCGGATTCAACTGCACCAACCAATCATTATAATTTCCATCGTACGTTACCGGTTCCAGCCAGCCGTTGGCAGTCAACGGGCCGCAGTCGGTATAACCGCTGCAACGATGATTATCACCGAGTGCATAAAACGCAACGCCTTGATTATCCTGCTTAGATAAAAACGTGTACTGCACATTATTCGGATCGGTCAGGGTCATATTGCCAGCAGTGGCCTCGAAGCCGCCGTTCGGTCCTGGCACGATTGAAATGCCGGTCAGAACGTGTTCCACACTCCAGAGTGTATTCTCAAGATTGTGCCAGAGCAGTCCTGAAATCGTTGCCGAATTTCCGCCGTTCCAATCCAGCAACACCCTTGCACCATTGATTTCGGTGCTGAATGTGGGGCCATTGCCGGCTGGCGGTATCAGGTCGTCCAGCCTTAATCCATACGGCCCCTGGCTGCTAACCAGTTGGCCATCCGGATGATCCAATAGCTGGTAGACACCAGGTGTTACCGCCGCAGCAGACGCATTGAATGAAACTGTACTACAAAGTAAGAAAACAGTCGGTAACAGTCTAGGCATAGGTTTTCCCCGTTGATCTCTACAAACAAGCAAAACCGGAGCAAGAATTCAAATATTGTTGGTACGTAGCGCTCAAGATCATGCTTGTAAAGCTAAACAACTTCGATTGTAAGCAAAATTTCAAGCGCTTGTGTTACAGGCGATTAACATTACTATTAAATGATATTATAAAGTACTTTAATCAGGGTGTTTGCATACAAACGTAAACAAACGTCATACGGTCACGTCTTTTGAAATGACTGCATTAAACTACGCATGGCGGGTATGATTAAAATTGCCGCAAGCATGTTTAACAGGAACATGAAGGTCAGCAGAATACCCATATCAGCCTGAAACTTCAGCGGTGAGAATATCCAGGTAAAGACACCGGCAGCCAGCGTGACCCCGGTAAAAATGACGCTAAACCCGGTTGTGGCAAAGGTATGAAAGCAGGCATCTTCTATACAATCACCTTGTTCCAGTAGTGATTTGTATCGACTGTAGATATAAATCCCGTAATCGACGCCGATGCCAACACCCAGGGCAACAACCGGCAACGTGTTAACTTTTAATCCGATTTCAAGCCAGGCCATCAGGCCATAGGCAAGCACAGAGACCAGTGCCAATGGATAAACAATACTAAATGTTGCCACTAGCGAACGAAACGTCACCAGGCACAATACAATAACAGCGGTAAACACGTAGAACAGTATCGGGAACTGTGCGGTAGACACTTCCTGATTTGTCGCAGCCATGACGCCAACGTTGCCGGTCGCCAGCCTGAACGTGACCGTGTCGTCTGAATTATTATTTTTATAAGTTTCAATACTGGTGAGGATGGTATCAATCGTCTCCGCCTTGTGGTCCGATGTAAACACCATCACTGGCATAACACTGCAATCATTATTTAGCAGCCCGGTTGATGTGGGCACGTAGGCTACCGATTGTGCCAGCAACGATGAATTTTTTGGTATCACGCGCCATTTCATACTGCCCTCGTTCCAGCCAGCGTTTATACGCCTAACCAGTAACGGCAGCGTGGTCACCGTCTGGACGCCTTCTGTATTCAGCATGTGCCATGCAAAGCGGTCTATTTGAGCCATCGAGTCATAATCGATACAGCCTTCCGGTTTCGTCTCGGCAATAATAGTCAGTATGTCGACACCGATAGAAAAGGCGTCAGTGATGATTTTTGTATCAGTGTTGTAGCGTGAATCATCATGCAGTTCTGGTACACCGCTATGTAAATCACCAATCTTTACTTTCGTTGCCTGTGTAAACCCCAACATAAATATGACGATTGAGCCAAGCACGATCTTGATCGCCGTTGGTCTGTGCGTAACCAGCGATAGTCGACGCCAGGTGTTCTCAAGTCCCTGCGCACGTTGTAGTAGTTTGTCATGGTAAGCCTCGTCGGTATGAACATAAGACAACAATACCGGTAACAGGAACAGGTTGGTTAATATCAGCATGGCGATGCCCAGGCTGGCGGTTATTGCCATCTCCTGAATGATCTCGATATCAATCATCAGTATGGTAATAAAGCCAATGCAGTCGCTAATCAACGCAATCATGCCCGGTATAAACAAGCGACGAAACGCCGCGCGCGCCGCTTGCATGGTGCTGGCGCCAAGATAACATTCTGCCCTGACAGCACTCAGCATTTGCACACCGTGACTGACACCAATGGCAAAAACAAGGAACGGTACCAGGATAGACATGGGATCGATGCCATACCCAAGCAGCGGTAATAACCCAATCTGCCATACCACGGCGATTAGCGATGACAATAACGGTAACGCTGCAAACTTGATCGACTGCGCATAAAAAATGACCAGCAGACTTGTGATCACCAGCGTTATCAGGAAGAACTGGATGACCTGGCGTGCACCCTCGGTAATATCGCCCATGACCTTGGCAAAGCCAATGATATGTACATCAATACCATCATTGATCCCGTTTTGCCTGAGTGTTTGCTCCAGCTTTCTGGATACTTCCTGGTAATCGAGTTTGTCTCCGGTTTCCGGATCGACTTCCAGTAACTGTGCGCTGATCAATGCACCGGAAAAATCATTGGCGACCAGTTTGCCAACAATACCTGCCTTGATGATGTTGTCCCTGACCCTGGCCAGGTCTTCTGTTGTAGCCTGGAAATCATCGGGGATGACGTTACCGCCGGCAATGCCGTCCTCGACAACCTCTGTATAGCGAACGTTCGGCGTGTATAGCGACATAACCCGGGCCCGATCGACACCGGGGATAAAAAACACTTCATCGGTTGCCTGCTTCAGCACATTGAAAAATGTCGGGGTAAATATATCGCCTTCACGCGTGATCAGTGCAACCAGTATCCTGTTGGCACCGCCAAATTCCTTGTTGTATTCAACGAAGGTTTGCATGTACTCATGCTGCAAGGGCAACAATTTATTGAATCCGGCATTAACTTTCAGCGCGGATGCAGACCAACCCATAAACAGGGTTGCGACAATAAAAAAACCAATCACCCACTTGCGTCGGCTAAATAGTAGCTGCTCAATTTGCGCGATAACCGACATTACCAGGGGCCAACCTTTAACTGGTCTAATGGTATGAGTGCAAATCCGTTTTCTCCTGCAGTCAGCAGTGCACCGTTACCCCGCTGTATTATCGCGGCAATATCATCCCGTTGCTTGAGTTGAATCAGCCTGAACTCGTTACTGCCGGCTGGCGCAAGTAATAACGTGCCGGCCATACCGGCAATCATAGTACTGCTATCTGCCAGGATGACTGCATCGGTTAGCATGGCAGTGGTACCCGTCTCGATTTCTTCCCAGGTTTCGCCTGCATCGATTGAGTGATAGATATGTCCCCGTAAGCCGTAGGCCAGTATTTCATCCGCTGACAGCGCCAGCACGCCAAAAAAAGATCCCTGGTAGGGCGTTTTTAGTACTTTCCATTCTTTCCCGGCATTGTCGGAGCGCAGAATAAAACCCCGTTCGGCGGCCATATACAGGCGCTGTTCATTGGCCGCTGTTACCGCATTCAAGTGGAGATCAAGAGGTTCCAGCAACTCGTTGTCGAAGATGTCCTGGTTACTAACGGACACTTCCTGCAGTTGCCAGTCATTACCGCCATTACTACTGGTATAGAAAAGCCCGTAGGCACCAACAGCGATACCGTTATCGGCATCACTGAAATAGACATCAAGCAATGGTGCTTCATCTTCTGTAGCACGATGTACCAGCTGCCAGGATTTTGCGGCATCGCTTGTTTTAATAATGACCCCATCGTGGCCAACTGCAAAACCTGTTTTTCCATCCAGTAAAAATGCGGCCGTTAACAGCGATTGCGTATCTACCGTCGCCTGGGTCCATTCATTGTCATCGTACTGGTAAAGGATGTGACCACGTTCACCGACAGCAACCGTGAGTCCTTGTGCGTGACTGATATCCAGCAACAATGAATGTTGTGCCAGTCGGGCAATAGTTGCTGTTTCAGCATTAACGAGGCCAAAAGCCAGAATTAACAGTAAACAACAAAGGGATCGAGATTTAACCTGCATATCAGTTCAAATATAAAAAAAGCCTGGATGCGTTGCCGTTCATCCAGGCTTTATGGGTAATAATGAGAAAGCTATCGGCGCCCGTCCCTGCGTAATGCAGACGGTGAAAAATCCGTCTTCGAAAAATTGGCATCAAAATTATACGGTTTACTCTCGTTATCAAGACCAATCACCAGGTATCTACCTGCCTGCAGGTCGGTATGCACCTCAAGCGTCGTCCACAGATTGGGTACATTATAATAATTCATTGCCATGCCTTCAGAAACACGCCATAACTGATCGCGGTTATCGTACTGGTCAACATGAAGAATCTGCCAGGAATCTTCATCGACATAAAACGTTCGCCGTTTGTAAAGGTGGCGCGCATCGTCTTTCAGATTGGCTTCGACTACCCAGACACGGTGTAACTCATAGCGTGGGTACTCCTGGTTAATATGCAGCGGCGTCATAATATCTTTATAAGTCAGCGCCGGGTCTGAAATGCGGTAATTATTGTAGGGCACATAGATTTCTTTCTTGCCAACCAGTTCCCAATTGTAACGTTCAGGACTACCGTTGAACATGTCTAACTGATCGTTGGTACGCATACCATCACTGGCTGTGCCCGGGTTATCAAAGGCGACGTTAGGTGCCCGGCGTACGCGTCGCTGCCCCGGGTTATATAGCCAGGCATTACGGACTTCCTTCTTCTGGTTTAACGTTTCATGTACCAGCAATATACCGCCCGCCAGCCGAGCCGGTGATAACACTTCCTGCTTGAAATACAGGATAATGTTATCCAGTTCTTCTTCAATGGCATCTTCATGGCTATAGATGATGTTAAACTGCTCAGCAAATTTGACCGCTACGTAATCACCGCTGCGCGTGGGTGTGATCTGCGCGACAAAACGCTCCGCCTTGTCCGCGCGCCAGCGCAGAATATGGTTCCAGATAACTTCCAGGCCGTTGGACGGTATCGGAAATGGAATACCTTCAACGGCACCTGTAACGCCGTTACCATCCGCCGTTAACGTTGCCGTTGTTGCAATGCGACTGGTCGCATCGTAGATACGCTGCGGCATCGCCGCCGTGCGCCGCGATTCATATACATTTAGTTTGTAGGTATCCGGATAGGCATCCATTAATGCCAAATGTCCTGCGGTTAGTTTTTCTGCATAGTCTTGTTTGTTCGTATTGGTGATCGTGAACAATACCTTGTCGTCAGGAAAAGGATCCAGGTAAAAGCCACCAGGTTGATAATTCGAAGGTGGAGAGGTTAATCCCCCCCGCCATTCAGGAATGCTGCCATCTGCATTACCGGCTTTTTCACCGCCAAGCGGTGTTAAGTCATTACCCAGTCGTGCAACCTGTTCGGCGCTGATTTCGGCCATCGCATGACTGGCTACAACAAGTAGCAAAATTGATAGTAGATATCGATATCGCATTACAGACTCCAGAAGCTAGAACAAACGTGACAGGTTGAATGCAAAAAAGTCACGGTCATTGAGTAAATTGTATTGACCTGCGCCAAAGAAATTCGTGTAGCTCAGATCAAGAAACCACTGGTTGATATAGCTGGCATTCACGCCCAGGCTGATCGCCTTTGAATCTTCACGAAAACCCGATAGGCCGACCGGCGCAATACCGCTGACATCGTGGCGCCAGGCAAATCGCGGTGACACGTTGATCGGACCAATGGCATTCAGGTAGTCCATGCGTCCGCGTATCTGGTAACCCCACGATGTGGCATCAGCAAAATTGTCGTTGGACTCGGTAAACGGCTGCAATCCCTGCGCGGTTAAAGCCGGGTTACCACCGGTGAATGTGCCGGGGGCTTCCAGTCGCAGCGTATCCTTGTCCGGCATACCATGCACATGTGTGACAGCAAACTCGCCCACGAGCACGGCCTGGTCGGCCTTGAGCACGGGCCCGAACAGTTTTGTCGCGGTCATCTGCACCTGGCTAACATTACGATTAATGTAGCCAGGGATGACCGTATCGGTAGCAAAAACTCCCAATTGACTTGCTGGTACAAGCCCACCAAGTGCAGGGGCTAATGGAGTCAAACCGGCAGCAAGGAGTTCGGCATCATCAATTTGCAAAGGCATATCCTGGCGGAACGAATACTCTCCTTGCAGGGCAATACCAGTCTGGCCTATCTCGGTATTAAAACTGAAACCAACCAGGTCAATATTTTCCCGGTACTCAAGAAAATAGTTGGCCGTATCCGCGTAGGCATCTATGGCAGCCAGAGGAGCCAACTGATTGGTTATCTGTGTTCCACTAAATCCTAGAAAACCCAATGCTGCGTTGTTTGTAACAGCTGTTGCAAATGCTGCAGCACCACCTGCAGCTACCCCTGCCGCACTACCAGTCGTAACATTAATAACCGGTGTACGCGCATTATAGTTGATGTAATAGAAACCCAGCTCGGTACTGTTCAGTTTTGGCAGAAACCAGCGTAGTGCGGCGCCAAACTCGCCGCCATCATCTGGCACGACATCGGCACCGCGAAATACCGAGGCAAATGTCGGATCGAAGCCAAGCGTGGCCGGGTTAAATGAACCCCGGTCAGAGATGGCACCCGAACCCAGCTGTACACGGTTACCGCCTGGCGTGGCAAAGTCATTGGTACTGAAATAGGAACCGGCACCTTCGAGTTCGAATTGCTCCCAGTCATACTGGTAATAGGCCTCAACAGTGACATCCTGGGTAACGGCCAATGAGGCAAACAAGGCGCCGACCGGAATCAGGCCCTCGCGTAATTCCGCCCCCGGTGTCCTTAACCGGGTGACATCTTCAGCTGCAGTTGTGAACTGGCTGACGCATAAAAAAAGCACGGTCGTTAAAACCGGTACCTGTCTTGCCATGACATTACAGTGATACATGGCCAAATCCCCCACTGATAGCTTCAGAAACAAATTTCTGATAAGTAATAATTATTATCTTGTCACTGTATTGTAATATTCCACACCAGCGTGGCAAGTTGCAATAAAAAACTACTCTTCCTGCGTGATTTGCTCCGTGGTTGCCGACAGGCGCTGGATGAGCGTGCGCAGAAAAACTTTCAGAAACCTTACCTGGCAATTTAACGACACCTGGGAGATCACAGTGGAGTTAATCTTTATCAGAGACACGTCGCCCTGTGCCCGGATAGTCGCGGTACGCTTGGTTTTGGCCAGGTAGCCCATCTCACCGAAACAATCACCCTGCTGCAAGGTGCGGATGACAGCAGTCCCTTTCATCACCTCTACGTTGCCCTGCACAATAATATAGAAGCAGTCGTCAATGTCTCCTTCAACAATGATTTCCTCTTCCGGGAAGTAATCATGCCAGGAGCTGGCCCTGAGAATTTCCCAGATTTCCGAGTCCGGAAAGCCGGTAAAAAAATCAAGCGCCTTGATGGAATTGAATTTTTCCTGTTCGGATATATTCTCTTCCGGCTGTTCGAGTTCTTCAAACGACTGTGATAAGTCAGCAGCCAGTTCCATACCCATCTGGTAACGATCCTTGACATCTTTGGCAATAGCCTTGCCCAGGATTGTGTTAAGTTCTTCCGCGATTTCAGTTCGCAGTTCGGTCATAGGCACGGGCTGTTCGTTAAGAATCCTGTTTACCAGCGACGAAAAGTTCTCGGCCTTGAAAGCCTGGTGACCTGTCATGAGCTCATACATGACTATGCCAAGGGAATAGATATCAGTCTGGACACCGACCTCTTCCTCGCGCAGTTGCTCCGGAGACATGTAGCGCGGCGAGCCCATAACACCACCTACCTGTGTTTCGGTATTATCAGCACTGACCACATGGGCAATACTGAAATCCCCTATTTTCACATCCTCGTCAGGTGTAAATAAAATATTGGAAGGCTTGATATCGCGGTGAATGACACCCTGCCTGTGCGCGTAATCCAGTGCCTTGGCGCACTTGAATATAATTTCAATGATCTTGTCGACAGGTAACAGGTTATCGGAATTACAGTAGGATGCCAGCGTGTTACCGCCCTGCACATATTCCATGACGATGTAACAGTTATCTTCATCAACGCCGGCATCAAAAATGTTCATTATATTAGGATGGGTCAACAGACCAGCGGTATGCGCCTCGTTAAAAAACATCTTGCGATAGCGGGCACCTGACTCGGGATCGTTTAACGAATCCAGGAAAGCAACCTTGATGGCCACTTCACGATCAATATAGGGGTCGTAACCAAGATAGACCACGCCCATACTGCCACGGTTGATTTCTTCGCGAACCTCGTACTTGCCGAGCTTGTCAGGAACTGCGTTTTTCATCGGTATTATCTGTAAATATTAGTTTTTATTATTGCGACGCAGCATATCTGATAGGCCAGGACAAGTCACGTCCTGTCATCTGCGCGTTTATATAAATTATACACCCGATTTTCATAGCGCGATAAGTAACCGAAAACAGTCAGGGTTTTCTTTATGCTGCAAAACCAGGGCGATTAAATATTGATCATCAACACAGGAAAACTATACTGAAATGATGAATGATGCCTGCATCATCAGCGCTACGGATATGGAGAATAATTATAATGACAACGACGGTTAATCAACTGCTTAATGCCAAGCCCAGGGAGATTTTTTCAGTGACGCCAGATACGCTGGTGATAGATGCTATCAAGCTGATGGAAGAGAAAAAGGTCGGCGCACTGCCGGTACTCGAAAATGGCCATTTGGTGGGTATCCTGTCCGAGAGAGACTACACGCGCAAGGTGATATTAAATAACCGCAGTTCTTCGGACACTCTGGTTAAGGAGATCATGACAGTCAATGTAAAGACTGTGCAACCATCTCAAACCATAGACGAATGCATGGTGATCATGTCTGACAACCATATCCGGCATTTACCAGTCGTCGAAAACGGGACTGCCGTGGGTTTTCTTTCCGTTATGGACGTGGTCAGGAATATTATTACGGAAAAGGAATTTATTATTGAGCAGCTGGAGCATTACATTACTGATACTGCTTAAACTTAAGTTATAAATCATCAACGGCATGCAAATGTGCATGCCGTTTTTTTATGCTAGTCTGACCCTCGTCCCGAAACACTTCCGCCCAGTTGCATTCATGCCAGACAATCAACAAGCGAAACAACAAGCATTTGCCGAACTCGATGCTCATTTCAAGCAGATGCAGGGCACGCATTTACGCGATCTTTTTCATAATGATGACAGTCGGGGCCAACGATTCAATCACTCGTTAAACGGTCTTTATATTGATTTTTCCAAAACGCATATCACGGCAGAAACACTCACTTTATTAAACAATCTTGCCCATGCCTGCGAGATGGAGAAAAAGATCGATGCCATGTTCAATGGCGAAATCATCAATAACACCGAACAGCGTGCTGTATTACACACCGCCTTACGTGCTAGTAAAGACTGTGTTGTAGAAGTCAACGGGCACGACGTCGTCCCCGCTGTTTATGAACAGCTTGACCGGATCTGCACGTTTGTAGAGAGCATACACAGCGGTCAACATACCGGCTGGACCGGCAAGCGCATTGATACCTTCGTCAACATAGGCATTGGTGGTTCAGACCTTGGCCCCAGGATGGTTGTCGATGCACTATATCCCTATCGTCATGGAGAAACGAGCAGCTACTTTGTTTCCAATATCGATCACCAACAGGTCGCCGACGTAACCAGACGAATTAATCCGGAAACGACACTGTTTATTGTTTCCTCGAAATCATTCTCGACACTGGAAACAGTTAGCAACGCACGCAGCCTGCAACAATATATGCTGCAGGCCGGTTGCACGGCAATTGATAAACACTTTATTGCTGTCAGTTCCAATATTGACGCTGCCATCGAGTTTGGTATTGATGCCAGTAACATCTTTTCTATCTGGGACTGGGTTGGCGGCCGCTTCTCGCTATGGTCAGCAACGGGCTTGCCTATAGCGCTGGCGCTTGGGTTCGCTAACTTCAGACGATTGCTTGATGGTGCCGCACAAATGGACCAACACTTTCACGACAGCGCGCTTGCCGAAAACATTCCGGTTACCATGGGCCTGCTTGATTACTGGTATAACAATTTTTTCCAGGCGGAAACCCACGCGTTCGTTCCTTATGATGAGTCATTAAGGCTACTGCCCGAGTACCTGTCGCAGTTGTTCATGGAAAGTAACGGTAAGTCTGTCGATATGGACAACAACCCTATCGCCTATCCAACGATGCCGGTGACCTGGGGTTCGACCGGCACCAATGCCCAGCATGCATTCTTCCAGTTATTACACCAGGGTACGCGAATGGTACCGGTTGATTTTCTCGCACCGCTAAACAAGCAAGGTGATGCCGAGCATCATGGCTGGTTACTCGCCAACTGCTTTGCACAAAGCCAGGCGCTGATGCAGGGAGAGGATGCCAGCAACCCCCATAATCATTTTCCGGGTAACAAGCCCAGCAACACGATCCTGTATGATGAGTTATCACCGGAAATACTGGGCATGTTAATCGCCCTGTTTGAGCATCGTACATATGTACAAGGCGTGTTGTGGAATATTAATTCTTTTGACCAGTGGGGCGTGGAGCTTGGCAAGAAACTGGCGAAACATGTACATCAAGGCATGACTACCGACAGTATCGATACGGAAACCATGGACTCCTCAACAAGGCAGTTGATCGACCTGTATAAAAAGAAGAGCTATTGACTGGAGACGTACATCGCGGTTGTTAGTGACAATCGCCTGACCAGCGTCTGCATAAATACGCGATTGAAACGTAACTGGCATTCAACCGAGGCCTGTTCGATTAACGTGGCATTAATCTTCATCAGTTTCACATCATCCCGGGCCTTTATCGTGGCCGTACGCCTGGCCTTGCTCAGGTAACTCATCTCACCAAAGCAATCACCTTCTTTAAGGTGGCCTATCAGCGTTTCATCCTTGAACACCTCAACATTACCGGCAATGATAATAAAGAAGGAATCATCAATGTCGCCCTGTACAATAATTTCATCACCCGACTGGAATTCCTGCCAGATACAGGCGCGAATGATTTCCCAGATTTCTGCCTCGGTAAAGCCTTGAAAAAACTCCAGTTTCTTTATCTGGTTAAATCGTTCCTCAACCTCAACTTCCTGCTCCGGTGTTTCAAGGTAATCAAATGCCAGGCTGAGATCGGCCGCCAGGTTAAGACCCATCTTGTATCGCTTGTCAGGATCTTTCTGCAACGCATGGTGCACTATCTTGTCGAGTATTTCCGGCACATCGTTTCGATAAGTCGTTAGCGGTGGATGTGACTCATTAATAATCATATGGATCAGGCGCGAGAAACTATCTGCGGCGAACGGATGCCGTCCCGTTATTAACTCGTACATAACAATACCCAGCGAGAACAGATCGGTTTGATTGGTAATCGAGTCTTCCTGTACCTGTTCCGGCGACATGTAGCGGGGCGAGCCAACAAAGCCCATGGGCATGGTACTGGTGGTGTCGGCATTGACCAGGTGGGCAATACTAAAGTCGGCGATTTTTACATCATGATCTTTTGCAATCAGGATGTTGGTCGGTTTTATATCACGATGAATCACACCGGCACGGTGGGCATAATCCAGCGCCTTGGCACACTTGAAAATTATCTCGATCACCTTTTCAAGCGGCAACAGGTTGTCAGGATTACAATATGTCTTCAGGGTTTCTGCGCCCTCGACCAGTTCCATAATAATGTAACAGTGTTCATCATCGGCACCGGCATCAAGTATCTCAACAATGTTCGGATGCCTTAAGGTGCCAGCCGTATGCGCCTCATTGAAAAACATCTTCCGGTAGCGCTCGCCGGCCTCGCCTTCGCGCAGGGAATCAGATATGGCGACCTTGACCGCAATATGCTCGTCCAGAAAAGGGTCATAACCCTTGTAGACCTCACCCATGCTGCCACGCCCGAGTAGTTCAATGATCTGGTACTTCCCAAGTTGCTCTGGAATCTGCATGTTCTGGTGCGGGTCTATGAAGTAGATTTATATTGAACAATTAAAACATATTATTGATAATTTACAGAAAAATATCCGGGCAAGTTAGCAAAAAAACAGGATAAACTCGGTTTGGCAACAGTATTTTCCTGGCTCACCTAATACTAATCACCAGACGCAACAGAGGTAATACACACATCATGCAGGCCATCATTCTTGCAGCGGGTATCGGCAATCGCCTGGGTGACGAGGCCGGCAACAAACCGAAGTCCATGCTTGCGTTTAATGGCAAGAGCCTGTTGCAAAGACATGTCGAGTTGTTACAGCGCAACGGTATAGAAAGACTCAACCTCGTCGTCGGTTTTCAGGCTGAACTGCTGAAGGAACACCTCAAAGATGCAGAACTGGACATCAACTATATCCATAATGCGCGTTATACCGAGGGCAGTATGATTAGTCTTGGCTGTGCCAGGGAAATGCTGCAACAGCAACAACAAATCCTGATTATGGATGCTGATGTGTTGTACGATGAACGGATACTGCAAAGGCTGATACATTCTACAAACCAGAACTGTCTACTTATTGACAGGGACTTCATTCCCGGTGATGAACCTGTAAAAGTATGTATCAACAATGCAGGACACATTGTGGAGTTCAGGAAACAACTGGCAACGGACCTTGATTTCAATATACAGGGCGAATCGGTTGGCTTCTTCAAGTTTGACAACCTGACCGGAAACAAACTGGTAAAAAGGATCGATGCCTATCTTGCCAATGGTGAAAACGACACGCCGTATGAAGAAGCAATCCGTGATTGTCTACTCGCCGAACCAGAAAGATTCAGTTATGAAGATATTACCGGTCTTGCCTGGATTGAAATTGATTTCCCTGAAGATATCATACGCGCGCGGTCGGAAATCCTTCCCAATATCTAGTTTATAACGCCATGGCCAAAACCAGAAAAACACAACAGCTAAGAAAACTACTCAACTCGAGTAAACTGGAGTTCATACTTGAAGCTCACAACGGTATGTCGGCCAGGATCGTTGAACAAGCCGGCTTCAAGGGGATCTGGGGCAGTGGCCTGTCCATGTCTGCCCAATTTGGCGTCAGGGACAGCAATGAAGCCAGCTGGACCCAGGTCATCGACATGCTGGAGTTCATGTCCGACGTCACGACGATTCCTATCCTGCTTGATGGCGATACCGGTTATGGCAATTTCAATAACATGCGTCGACTGGTCATGAAGCTTGAACAGCGTGATATTGCCGGGGTATGCATCGAGGACAAGCAGTTTCCAAAGACAAACAGTTTTATCGATGGCGAAAAACAACCGCTGGCCGACGTGGATGAATTCTGTGGCAAGATTAAAGCAGGCAAGGACAGCCAGGTGGATGATAGTTTTTGCATCATTGCGCGTGTCGAGGCGCTAATCGCTGGCTGGGGAATGGATGAAGCCCTGCGTCGTGCCGAGGCCTACCACGAAGCCGGCGCCGATGGCATCCTGATACATAGCAAGCTGTCACGTCCTGATGAGGTGCTGGCCTTCGCAAAAGAGTGGGGCGAACGCAGTCCACTGGTCATCGTGCCGACAAAATATTACAGCACGCCTACCGATGCCTTTCGCAAGGCAGGGATCGACCTTGTGATCTGGGCCAACCATATGATCCGCGCGTCGGTAGCCGCCATGGAAAAACGTAGCCGGCAGATTTTCCAGTCTGAGTCGTTACTGGATGTGGAAGACAAGATAGCCAGCGTCAGCCATATCTTTGAACTGCAGGGCGCCGAAGAATTGAAACAGGCTCAGGACCGCTACCTGCGTCAGCAATCCAACATGAACGCCATCATCCTGGCCGCGAGCCGAGGCAGCGAGCTACAGGAACTCACCAGTGATAAACCCAAGGCCATGATCAGCATAGGTGGCAAATCATTATTGCGCCGTCAGGTGGATGAATTGAAAAACCTGGGGATTAACAAGACCACGGTTGTCGCCGGATATAAATCAAAATCGATTAACCTAGCCGGCATCAGGAAATGCGTCAACAAGGACTACAAGCAAACGGATGAGTTGTATTCGCTGGCCTGCGCCGAAAAAGATTTTAGCGACGACATGCTGATTGTGTATGGCGACCTGTTGTTTCGGGGCTACATCCTGCGGGACTTGCTAGAAAGCCCGGGCGATATCGTCATTGTTGTCGATTCCGCCCTCGACAATCCGAACCTGACGGGTGCGCCGGACCTCGCTTATTGTTCCAGACAGGATGACCGCTCACCATTCATGCAGGATGTCATGCTAATGAGCCTGGGTGAAAGCAGCAGCAGGCGAAAACCCTCTGGCTACTGGATAGGTATGATGCGGGTCCGTACACGCGGCCGCAAATGGATTGCCAAGGCATTAAAAGAGTTAAGAAAGCGCGACGACTTTGACACGCTAACAATCCCGGATTTATTGAACCACCTGTTGGAAAAAGACAAGCCGATCAACGTGCACTATATCGATGGGCATTGGCTGGACGTGAATTCACTAGACGATATAGACCGCGCCGGCGACTTTACCAAATGATTGAAGCGGACGAATTTGTTGAAGCAGCACGCGCGCTCGGGTTCAGCCGCTATACCGGCGTACCCTGCTCTTTCCTGACACCATTTATAAACTACGTCATCAACGATGAGACGCTTGAGTATGTGTCATCAGCCAATGAAGGTGATGCATTGGCAACGGCAGCGGGCGCAGCGATTGGTGGTCAACGCTCCATTGTGATGATGCAAAATTCGGGACTCGGCAACGCCGTCAGCCCGATCACATCGCTTTCCTACGTGTTTCGTATCCCGTTCCTGATCATCACGACCCATCGTGGACAACCCGGGCTGAAAGACGAACCGCAACATGAATTAATGGGGCAGATTACCGGGGAATTGTTTGAGCTGATGCGCGTACCATGGGAAGTGTTCCCCAAGACCGAGGCCGAGATCAAACCTGCCCTGCAGCGCGCGCTGGATTACATGAGTCGTGAGCGACGCCCCTATGCCTTTATCATGGAAAAAGGCACGGTAGCCAAACACAGTTTGAAAAAGAACCCGGTGCCGGTTATTCATAAAAGAAAAAAAACACTGACCTATGATTTTGAAACCGGTACGGAAACTGTTGATCGTCATGCGGCACTCAACAAAATTATTACGTTAACCCCGGAAGAAAACACGTTAGTTATCGCGACTACCGGTTATACCGGTCGTGAGCTATTTGCTATCGCAGATCGCGTCAACCAGATTTACATGGTTGGTTCCATGGGCTGTGCGTCATCGCTGGGACTTGGCATCGCGTTGGCACGACCGGATTTAACAGTGGTAGTGATTGACGGTGACGGTGCTGGCCTGATGCGCATGGGCAATTTCGCCACACTGGGTAGTTACGCCGGTAACAACCTTGTCCATATTCTTCTCGATAACGAGGTCCACGATTCGACCGGTGCACAGGGAACCGTCGCCGGTAATATAGATTTTGCAAAAATTGCAGAGGCCAGCGGTTATGCCGTCAGTTTATCCGGTAACCGGCTATCATTACTGGAACAACTGTTCCAGTACGAGGATACCGACGGCCCGGTGTTTGGCCATTTGAAAATCAAGGCCGGTACGATCGACAATTTGCCACGTCCCGATGTTACACCGGAATCGGTATTAACACGGGCAATGCAACATATTGGGAGTGAGTTCTAATGAAAACAGTCCTTATGAACCCCGGGCCAGTCGTATTGAGTGACCGGGTCAGAAATGCACTATTAAGGCCCGACCTCTGTCACCGCGAATCAGAGTTTATTGACCTGCAAAATAAAATACGTACTGATTTGCTGGGTGTTTATAACCTTGATGAAAACAACTGGGCCAGCATCGTGTTTACCGGTTCTGGCACATCGGCAATGGAAGCAATGATGACAAGCCTTGTGCCTGCACATGGCAAGGTATTGATCGTGGAAAATGGCGTTTACGGTGAACGCCTGCGCCGCATCGCAGAGATACACGATATTGATCATGTCGTGCTCCACCACGAATGGGGAGAACCTATAGACATAGGCAAGCTTGAAGGCGAGCTGAATTATCACCAGGAATTATCACATGTGGCTGTCGTGCACCATGAGACCACCAGTGGCAGGCTGAATGATATTGACACTGTCGCCACACTTTGTAAGAAATATGGCAACGTGCCATTACTACTTGATGCAGTGAGTAGCTTCGGTGCCGAGGCCATCAAGTTTGATGAATGGAATATTGCGGCCTGTGCGGCAACCGCCAATAAGTGTTTGCACGGTGTGCCCGGTACATCTTTCGTGATCGCGAACCGCGATGCCGTCAAACAGATGTCTGCAACGCCGCCACGCACGCTATATCTCGATTTAATCACCTACCTGAAAAATCAGGAAGCGAACGGCACACCGTTTACACAGTCGGTGCAGACGTTTTACGCGTTGGCAGAGGCCCTGGATGAGTTACAGGATGAAGGCGGCTGGCAGGCGCGCAACGGCATTTACTGGCAGCGCATGGATACCGCCCGCGAAGCCTTAGTGGACATGGGCGTCAAACCTTACCTTGAAAAAACAGCGTGTTCCTGTGTGCTGAATGCCTTTTATCTGCCGGAAGGAATCAGTTACCAGCAGTTACATGACAATCTCAAAAATGCAGGTTTTGTGATCTATGCGGCCCAGGGCGGGTTTGCAAAGGCCATGTTTCGTATATCCTGTATGGGTCAGATAAGCGAGGACGATTTGCAGCGTTTTATTCAGGCTTTCAAAAGTATTTTGTCTGCAAAATAGCAGACATTGATGTGAGGATATGATGAACGATAACACGAACGAAAAATTGCTCAACGCATTACAAATTGCCTTTTGTTACATGCCCAAGGCAATCGAAGTGAACAAATACGATCACGGTGATGGCTACCAGAAGATACTGGAACATATCGAAGTCGTAAGAAGCACCTTGTTACAAAACGATATTGATCCAGATGAAGTCTATGGCGACATCTTCCCGGAGAACACGCCTAATTCGAGTTATTAATGCGCAGCATTATTGCGCCTTTTCAGCTTCATAAGCATTAATAAAGCCGTCTTCATTCGGCATTTTTACTTTTGGTAAAGATGCCTGGTCGAGCACTGCCTCTTTATCGACCAACTGGTTCAGATACAGCAGGTAAGCCGTCACAGCATAGACTTCATTATCGGTTAGCGACCCTGGCGCCGTCATTGGCATCGAGCGCCTGACCATATCAAACACCGTCGTGGCATAAGGCCAATAGGAACCGATGGTTTTTTCAGGGTAATCACTGGTCAATCCCATCTGTGCGCCAGACAGTTGATCACCCAGCTGCGTACCGAGCCCGTTCTCACCATGACAGGCAAGACACTGTTGCTGGTAAATGATCTCACCCTCGGCAACACTGCCCTTGCCTTTCGGCAAGCCTTCACCATTGGGGAATACACTGGTATCCCACGCAGCGATCTCTGCCACCGTTGCCTCGTGCCCCAGCAGCGGCGATTGCGCATTGTCGGCGACGGCGCTGTTAGTCCCAGCCGCTATCAATACCAATGTCAGAACTAGATTGTTGTGCATCCTGGTCATAAACATGTGAGACAAATCCATCTTCGTCAACCTGCCAGTTGATGATGGCGTTGTAATGAAAAAAACCATGCTTGCCGCGTTTTTTAACAAGCTCGGTGCGCTCGGGTTGGACATATCCTGTTTCATCGGTGGCCCGACTTTTGATCACTGCCTGTTTACCGTTCCAGTACCAAGGTAAACGAAAGCGCGTAAAGGCACGGTCCAGTACCGGCTCCTGTAACTCGGCCTCCGCCCAGCTCTTGCCGCCATCGGCAGAAACATCGACCTTTTTAATCTTGCCCCTGCCCGTCCATGCCAGTCCCGTAATCTGGTATAGGCCGGGCTGTTTCAACAACATGTGTGCTGATGGTGATGTAATTAACGATTTTGCCTCGATATGAAAGGTAAACTGGCGGGCTTTTCCCGAGGGTAAGAGTTCCGTGTATCGGGAGGTTTCATTGCGCGCCATCACCGGACGATCGGTAAGCTTTATTCGGCGCAACCATTTAACGTTCAACACCCCTTCCCATCCCGGTAACACCAGTCGTATCGGGTAACCATTTTCCGGGCGAATCTTTTCACCGTTCTGGTAAACCGCCAGCAAGGCATCATCCATTGCCTTTTCCAATGGTATCGACATCTGCATATTAAACGCATCGGCACCCTCGGCAATGATCCATTTCGCGCTTTTCTTAACACCTATTTCATCCAGCAATACAGACAAGGGGATACCGGTCCATTCACTGTTCGACGCCATGCCATTGAAATAACCGGCTTCAGATTGAGACGGTGAACTGTTCCAACCGGCATTGCTGTTACCACCGCATTCGATAAAACAGATCTTTGACTGCATCGGGTAGCGTAGAAGGTCTGCCATCGTGAAAAACCGGTTACTGTTAACCAGGCCATGAATAAGCAACTTGTGTTTTGACGGATCTATTTGCGGTACGCCGTTATGGTGGCGCTCATAATGCAGTCCATTCGGGGTAATCGTCCCTTCCATCAGATGCAGCGGCGTCCATGACACGCCGTTGCCGGGTACGGCCTCGTTTTGTGTCGGGAAACGTACTACCCGATCTTCGTATGTCGACGGTGAACCGTAAATAGAGAATGGCTCACCCGGTTTATTCATCCACGGCGGTCTTGCCGGATTGAATGCTCGCGCCTCATCGGCAGATGCCGTTTGGCTGTAGGCTGACGCCAACGCGGTGATGACGCCAAATTGCAAGCCTTTCTTCAGGAATAACCTGCGATCCAGAAGACCGTTCTCGGCCACCAGGAATTCCCTGTAGGTGTTATCGTTGTCTTGACCGTGCGCCATCAATCAGTGTTCTTAGCATATTTATATCTATAGATAGTACAGGATTTTGCTGGTTCCGGTTATTTTACAATTCGATTAAATTCAGCCAATTATTGCAAACCCTATACTGTCTAAGCGTAAAACCTATACAATAAGTAAGTCTGAAAACGACCCAAAGCGGACATTAGGATAGATGATAATTTTGCTGATTCATAAACAATCGGGCTCGCTTTGCTCGATCTATGAATACAAACCGTGACCCACCTAACTTATTTAATTATCTCTACTTCAATTATCTAATGCGAATTACGTACTCAGATCGTTTGCCTGAAGACTTTAAATCATCAGCGTCAATACTCCTTCTCAGTGTATTTAGAGAGAAGCTTGTGCCTATTCTTGGAGACGATGATAGAGCACACCATGTTATTGAAGAGAGTATTAACAGGATGAACTGTATCACCGCAATAAATGATCAGAAATTGGTTGGATTAATGGGGTTCAAAAATGATCAGGGTCTTTTTTTTCAGCCTACCCTAAAGTTAATGACTACGGTCTATGGTGTTTTTGGGGGGCTCTTACGCAATACCTGTTTGAAAATCTTGGATCACACCACAGCACCGAATGAGTGGTACGTTTATTGTATTGCTGTGTCAGAGGAAGTCAGAAGCCAGGGTGTTGGCTCTCACTTGTTTACAAGGCTAGATGAGCTGGCGATTCAAAGCGGGGCAACCAATATTTCGCTAGAGGTAATCAATACAAACTCCCGAGCTGAAGAACTTTATAAACGACTGGGATTTGTTCACCGCAAGCGAATTAAGTTCTGGCCTTTAAATCGATTATTGGGATGGTCGTTTGAATCAGCAGTCTTAATGGTTAAGGAAATTGGCTAATATGGCCGGATGATGAGATACAATACTAACGACCCAAGGCAGACATTAAGATATTGCAAATAAAAGTCCTAATTATGGAGTTATAGGAAATCTCAGTAGTACACTGTTAGGGTTATGGAAACCATACAACAACAACTTGGCCTTGATGATAAAAGTTATGCGAAGCTCAAGCTTTTTAATCGTATATTGATTTCATATAACGATTTCAAACAGGTTTATGAGATAACTTCCCTACTTATTGAAGAAAACTTGTACAATGAATATCCGCGCGAGAATCGTGAACTTGTAATTGCTTTAAATATGGCAGCAATTGTTGCCTATGCAAGGCCTTTTCTCGATACTAGGGGCGAGCTTGCGCATAATCGGCTCCCTGGAAAAATCTTAAGAATATTGAGTACAGAAGAAAAGGAATTGCACGACACGGTGTTGGAGGATAGACATACCATGATGGCCCATTCGGATGCCGATGCAAACGTAACCATACCGTTAGTTCTCGATACCGGGGGTCGAAGTCTTGTAATTCCAAAGAATGCGAGCGCATCATATGAAACAACATTAACTGCTGAGGCTATGAAAATGCTTCAAGGTATGTCGCTCAAGCTTCAAGAACGTTGCTTTGGGTTACGCCAAGAACTTGAGCCGGAAATGCTTCTAATATTGCCAAGGACGCAAGTCGAGCAATTTTGTGATGATTAACAATGCGTCCCGAATTCCTGTTCCATGGATAGCGGCTGAGCTTTGACGTTAATGTCCGCTTATGGCCGATAGTTGAAGTTGATCCATACCTTAAAAGCTATGTTTCGAATTATATTCATTACATTATTTATACTGGTCGGGTGTAGTGCTCAACAACTGCACGACTCATTACAGGCAAGAGAAAAACAGGAATGCTACTCTGCGCCCGTTTCAGAACAGGATGAATGCCTTAAACGAACGAAAGAGACCTATGACGAATACGCCACTAAAAGAAAGGAAGAAATAGAAGACGACTAATTAAAACTCAAAGCTGTGCCCTGGTAAAAACAAACACCCCATCCCCGCCATGTTCAAACTCAATCCATGTAATAGGTAACGTGGGATACCTGTCAATCAACGCGTTCTTGCTATTACCGACCTCGACAACGAGAATGCCGTTATCACCGAGAAAGTGTTTTGCTTCACGCAAAATGCGCTCGACATGCAACAATCCGTTTTCTTCTGACTCCAGCGCTGTCACCGGTTCATGCCTGTACTCAGCCGGGAGTTCCTGCATTTCTTCAGTACTAACATAAGGCGGGTTGCTGATGATGATGTCATATTTTTTTTCAGGCAAGGCGTTTAACAAGTCTGACTGATAAAGGTGTACCCGCTGTTGCAGCTCGTGCGTGGCTACGTTCTGTTCAGCAACAATCAATGCATTTGCATCGATATCCACTGCATCCACATCAGCATCAGGAAATGCGTAAGCACAGGCAATGGCAATACAGGCACTACCAGTACCAATGTCGAGGATCTGTTTGACGTAGTCTGCTTCAACCCAGGGTGCAAATCTTTCGAGGATTAATTCCGCAATCGGTGAACGCGGGATCAGGACGCGTTCGTCCACGTAAAAAGGCAGACCTGCAAACCAGGCTTCATTAACCAGATAGGCAACCGGAACGCGATCATCAATACGCCTATTGATCAATGCGATGACGCGTTCGACGTCTGCCGCTTGCAACACCTGGTCCAGTTCTGATTCATCGCAATTGAAATCCAGTTGCAAGGCAGTCATTACCAGATAGAACGCTTCATCGGCAGCGCTATCGGTGCCATGACCATAGAACAATTTTGCGTTAGTAAAGCGATCTTCAGCGAACTCGACCAGTGTTCGCGGTGTGTTGGCTGAAGTCACATCAATATGGTTTTACTGCAGCGGAACATAGCCCGGGATATCGTCATAATCAATTTCATCGATTTGGCTTTCATCCAGGAATTCCCGCGCATACTTCAGGTAGACTTTTTTATTGATAAAGATATCGAACAGATCACCATCGATATGCCTGTCGATCTTCATCTGCCCAAGGATCTTCAGCGATTGTGACAACGGCATGGCTTTTTTGTATGGCCTGTCACTGGCCGTCAGCGCTTCAAACACATCGGCAATGGCAACGATTCTTGCTTGCACCGACATCTGATCGCCGGTGAGTTTATTTGGATAGCCGGTGCCGTCGATTTTTTCATGATGCCCGCCGGCATACTCGGGCACACGCCGCAGGTGCTTGGGATAGGGTAATGATTCCAGCATCTTGATAGATACGCTGACGTGATTATTGATAATCTCACGTTCACGCATTGTTAGCGTCCCGCGCCCTATTTCGAGGTTTTGCTTTTCTTCTTCATCCAGCAATAATTTGTCTTCCCCTGCTGCGTTCAACCAATTGTATTTAGCTATGTCTTCAATCCTGCTGACGTCTGTGTCATCCAGTGATTCACCACCCACGTTATATTGATGAATGTAATCACGAGCCTGCTCGATCTCTTGCAGGGTTGCCTGTAGTTGACTGCTTTCCTTGAGCGCAATATCAACATCATTTTTACTGTCTAGCTCGGTGATCCTTGCCTTCAGGTAATCAATGATGGCATCGCGGCGAAGCACCTCAATGCGCACATCAATTTCATTGATACGGTCATAGATGGTTTCCAGTTTCGTACCTTTATCGACCACGTATTCCGGCGTGGTTATCTTGCCGCAATCATGCAGCCAGGCCGCGACTTCCAATTCATATTTTTCATCTTCATTCATTGAAAATGTTTTTAATGGGCCACGGTCAATGCTGTTAACCGCATCAGCCAGCATGTTGGTGATAACGGGGACTCGGCGGCAATGCCCGGCCGTGTAAGGGGATTTTTCATCAATCGCATCGGCGATTAGCTGTATGAATGAATCAAACAGGTCTTTCTGCGCATCGATCAGCTTTTTCTTGGTAATCGTCACTGCAGCCTGCGATGCCAGTGATTCCACGACCTGTTGATCAAGTTGCGAGAATGCCATGATGTCGTCGGTCCTGTTGTCTTTCTTATTGATTAACTGCAATACGCCAATGATTTCGTTTTGATGATCTTTCATGGGTACGGTCAGGAAAGAGACGGACCGGTAACCGGTCTTTTTATCGAAGTTACGCGTACCGGAAAAATCAAACTCTTCCGAGGCGTAGGCGTCTTGAATATTTTTTGTTTCACCGGTGATTGCGGTCCAACTGGCAACCATATGATCATTGGCGCGACCATCATCCTCGTAGAGCTTGATAGGATAAAAACCGACTTTTTCCCCGCTAGCACCACCCATATGGATATTGAGTGAATGGTTATGCAGTATTTCAAACTTGAGTTTTTGATCTTCGGTTTTGGAATACAGCGTACCGCCATCGGCGTGGGTGATTTCCATTGCTTTTAACAGGATCATTTCCAACAAGCGATCCTGGTCTTTCTCTGCCGATAGTGCGATACCGATTTCATTCAGTTCTCGCAAGAGGTCAAGAAAGTTGTCCTGGCTGTAATCCATTGCAATGTCTTTATTTTGTTTTGCTTTATTGTCTCCCAGTAACAGCAAAAAAAATAGGGCTTTAACGCCCTATTTCCGGTGAAAAAACGATTAAACGATTATTCAGCAATCGACATAATCATAGTATTAAGTTTATGAACAAAACTTGCCGGGTCCTCCAGTTGGCCGCCTTCACTCAGCAAGGCCTGGTCAAACAGGATATGCGACCAGTCGGCGAATTTATCCTCGTCCTGTTCACTGTCGATTTTTTTCACGATGGGATGATCAGGGTTAATTTCTAGTATCGGCTTCGAACCAGGTATCGCCTGCCCTGACGCCTTGAGTATCTGTTCAAGGTGGCGACCCATGTCGTTATCATCACTGACCAGGCAGGCTGGGGACGTGGTCAGGCGTGATGTGATTCGCACGTCTTTGACACGCGCTTCCAATGTCGATTTGATGCGATCAGCCAGTTTTGAGAAATCCTTGTTCTTTTGTTCTTCCTGCTTCTTCTCTTCGTCGTCCTGTACCTCGCCAAGATCCAGTTCGCCCTTGTTAACAGACTTTAACGGCTTGCCATCAAATTCATTCAGATGCGTCGTGACCCATTCATCAATGGGATCCGTCAATAACAATACCTCGATACCTTTCTTCTGGAAGATCTCAAGATGCGGACTGTTACTGGCCGTTGCATGTGACTCGGCCGTTACGTAGTAGATCGCCTTTTGACCTTCCTGCATGCGAGACACGTAGTCCTGTAGTGAGATTGTTTGCTCGTCGGCGTCTTCTTTGGTACTGGCAAACCTGAACAATGCTGACAGATCGTCCTGGTATTCCTGTCCCTCGATGACACCCTCTTTTAATACCTTGCCAAAAATCTTCCAGAATTCCGCGTATTTCTCCGGATCCTTGTCTGCCATGTCTTTCAGCAGACCAAGCACCTTCTTGGTACAGCCAGCACGGATAGAGTCGATGACCTTGTTGTGCTGCAGGATCTCGCGGGACACGTTTAATGGCAGGTCATCCGAGTCGACAATGCCGCGAACGAAACGTAACCAGGCCGGCAGTAACTGTTCCGCATCGTCCATGATAAACACACGTCGCACGTATAGTTTGATACCGTGGCGCTGCTCACGGTCCCACAGGTCAAACGGGGCCCTGGCAGGTACATATAATAATGACGTGTACTCCAGTTTGCCTTCTACCTTACTGTGCACATGCGCCATCGGGTTCTCAAAATCAGGGCCTACGTGTTTGTAAAACTCGTTGTATTCTTCATCGGAAATATCTCTCTTATTACGGGTCCACAGCGCCGTCGCCTTGTTAACGGTTTCCTCGCCTTTCTCGTCCTCACCTTCCTTATCCATGACGATGGGTAACGTTATATGATCAGAATAGGTCGTGATGATGTTGCGCAATCGATAAGCATCAAGGAATTCATCCATGTCGTCACGCAGATGCAGGATGACCTTGGTGCCACGTCTGGGTCGGTCTACTGTCTCTATGGTGTAATCACTCTCACCGTTTGATGTCCAGCGCACACCTTCCGCGCGTGACAGGCCGGCGCGACGTGTTACCACCTCGACCTTGCTGGCAACGATAAAACACGAGTAAAAACCGACGCCAAACTGGCCAATCAGTTGCGAGTCTTTTGATTGATCGCCGGTCAATGATTCGAAAAATTGCCTGGTACCGGATTTGGCAATCGTGCCCAGATGCTCGATGACTTCATCCCGTGACATGCCGATACCGTTGTCAATTACGGTCACGGTTTTCTGTTCCTTGTTGTACTCGACCCGAATCTTCAATTCGGCGTCATCTTCATACAGGCTGTCATCTTTCAACGCCTCGAAACGGAGCTTGTCGGCAGCGTCAGACGCGTTGGAGATGAGTTCGCGCAGGAAGATTTCCCGGTTGCTGTAAAGCGAATGGATCATCAAATGTAGGAGTTGTTTGACCTCGGTTTGAAAACCGTGCGTCTCCTGATTTGCTTTTACTGACATGTCTTTTTCTTCCTCACAGGTGAAATTTCTCGAGAACGTAATAAATAGGGACAAGTGGCTGTTTTTCAAGTCAGAAAAGTGTTTTGAAAGATGCCAGAGCCGATTGCGTTTACTATAATTAAAGATGATAATGAAGTTCTTGTAGTTTAGTACAGGCAGACGCCATTGGAGGAGGATTGAGATGAAACGCTTGGTAAGACAACTGGGCCAGGGTATGACAGAGTACATTATTATCGTGGCTCTGATCGCTATCGCGGCCATCGGTATTTACAGTGTCTTTGGCGACACCGTGACCGACCAGATGGGTAATATGACCGCCGAACTTTCAGGTGGTACAGCGACGTCTGATATTTATACCGAAGGCGGCGCAGCCGAGACCCAGCGCGGTCTGGGCGACTACCAGGACAGCAACTAGTCCTGTGTTTTTTGTGCGGTCGGCAAGGCGGCACAATTTACTAAAACCAATAAGGCTACCGGCAGGGGTGACCCTGCCGGTGCTTTCTAAAAAACAGGGTTGTGTCGGGGAAACTACTTCAGTTTATAAGAAAGCAGCGTGGTCAGGCTGCTGTTTTCGTTCTGTTATTCATCCCGATTCTGGTTGTCTCAGGCCTGGCACTCTTCAAATCAGGCAAACTCACTTCTAATAAAATGCAGCTGCAGAACGCAGCGGATGCGGCAGTCTACAGTATGTCGACGGTCGAGGCCCGCGATCTCAATTTTGCGGCCTATATGAATCGCGCCATCGTCGCCAACGAGGTCGCTATTGGCCAGATGGTCGGCCTGGCTTCATGGGCCTACCACTTTCGCTCTTTCGCTGACTACATGGACAGCTACAACCAGGTGGTATTTTCGCCGCTGACACTTGGCGCGTCCAATGCCGTCATTACCCCTATCACCAGTGTCTGGCGGACTGCAGGTACCACAGCCGCAAACGTTATGAAGACTATTGCCAACGTGGGCACGTCGGTTATCCATAACATCAACAAGATTTATGGCTATGCCGAGTTTGGCTACCACACGGTGAGTATTATCTTTGCCGTTGGTGTGCTTGATGAAGTGATTGATGATAACGGCCCGCCTGGCACCAGGATCAGTGACTTTGGCATTGTCTCGCTCATTGCCCATATCTCTACGTATGGCGTGTTACCGAACCTGCCAGGTGACCAGTTTGCTACCGCCTACCAATCGGGTTCCGGCACCCCACAAGACGAGTTCGATGCCTCCGATGATGGTTATACCAGGCTGGCTGCCTTGATCAGGGATTCACGCGACCCGTTTACAATGGCGCGGGGCTGGGAATTACGCCCGCCCGGCTTTCCGGTTGAAGTCGATATCAACCCGAGCTTTGGCTTCAATATAGCCGGGGTCGCCTCGGTTGAGTTTGGTTTTGAACTGTATGTTTACTTTGATATCTATCTCAATCGCGATGGTGCCAGCGAACTCAGGCTGGTCATGCCCGCCGGTGACGTATCAGGCAAGAACTACAACTGGTCCAGCGCTGACACCACTGGATTAACCATTGATTTTATCCTGGATTTCGAGGCCTATGCCGAGGCCTGTTTTCTTGGCGCCTGCTGGCGGCCTTCCATCGGTGGCGGCGTCAGCATCGAAAATGCCACGGCCAGTATCGTGTTACGCATCCTTGGTGAGGAAATCGAAATTGTACCGGAGATCCCGTTTCCCAACACGGCGCCGTTTGCTTCCGGTTTTGCCGAAGTGGGCAAAGCTAACCAAAATGACCTTGGATATGACGACATGGTCCTCGCGGCGACGGGCGGCCCGATTGAAAATGAACGTTATGGTGAAGCGCCGCAGAATATCCTTGCCTGGATTTCGCCAGGCCCCGCTATCCCCACACCAGTTGGCATCGCCGCAGCCTCAATCATTCCTGAATATAAAGTCAACTCAACTTATAACGGCCTGCCCTACTACGTTGATACGACCGGTAATGAATCATTCCTTGGCGTTGGCGCGCCAAATCTACTCATCGGTTTGGTGCAGGATGAACCAGATTACGACAGCACGACAACGTATAGCGAACCGACCGGTCGTTTTGGATTAAATGAGGCACTGGCGGATGATGAACTGGCCGTGCTGGCCAAATCAGAACTGTACTTTTCGCGCCCGACTGACAGCCTGGCCAGCCATTTTCACCGCGGCGATGGCCAGGCGGAATATGGCAGCGGCTTTAATCCTTACTGGCAGGCACGTTTGATCGAAACGAGCTATGCCGACCAGGTGTTGGCGCTTTTGATGCAACAGAAGGAAGACTTTATTAACACCGGCCAATCCTTCAACCTTGTGTTTGGCGATATCCTGGATCTGTTACCTTGAATATGAAGCGCAGCGAATACAAAAGAAAACACGCCGGGCAGGCAATGACCGAGTTCCTCATCGTTGCCTCTTTTGCACTGGTACCTCTATTTCTTGGTATATCGTTATTGGCGAAGTACATCGATATCAAGCAAGCCAATATCCAGGCATCTCGCTACCAGGCCTGGGAATACACTGTCTGGTTTGCCAATGACAATGAGCCCATGACCGGTTTCGATGCGGTTGATCAGCCGATTAAATCCACCGCGTTCACGCAGCTTGAAACCCAGCGACGTTTTTTTACTGCCCCCGGTGATGAAAATTCAACCCTGCCTATCGCCGCAACCGATGGCACGCTGGGCTGGTCTACGGGCACCGCTAATCCACTCTGGACCGATCACATGGGCACGCGCCTGTACCAGGGTTCGGCTGGCGCCACCAACAGCCTGCGCAGTTCAGAAGACACGCCTACGCTACCCGTCGTCGGTGATGTTATGAATATAATATTTGATGTCATTGATTTTGCGTTCAGCGCCATTGGTGATCTAATGAGCCTGGTCGGCTCATCGGTGGGTTTCACGGCAATAAATACTGAAGGCTACGCGGAATCAGATCTCTCAATGCAGGTCGCTGTTAATCCAACGTTTGTAAATATCGATTCTATCCATGGTGCGCGTGGCACGTCTGATGAACTGGGTGGTGGTACGCTGGATTTTTCAACTTCCGCCAGCGTGTTGTCGGACGCATGGAATGCCGGTGGTGTGGAACATACCTATAACCAGGCCGGCGGTACTGTACCCACCGTGTTGCTGTCGGAACTGCTGGATGCCATCCCCGGCTTTGAAGCCGTGTGGAACGTTGTAACCGTACTGGCACCGGAATTACGTTTATGTAATCCCGGCGGCATCTGGGGACCCGATGACAAAGGCAGCCTGTGGCTGGGCTATATCGATATTGATGCCGTACACCCGGACCGACTCGAGGACGGCGGCACCCACGAATGTGACGACGCCGGCATGTGTGACTTTGTGCCCAACACGCCCAGAACGGACGATTCCAGGACCTGTATTGACTAATGTATAACAGCACGAACATGTTTATAAAACGCCTATGCGGTTACCTGTTGCTAACTTTACTGCCGACGATGGTGGTTGCTGGCAAACCCGAACTTCCACCACCTCCGAATGCCACCGTTGAATGGGTCGGCAAGGATATGGAGGTCAACGGCTTACCAACGGCTATTCGGGCGTTCCATACGCGTGAATCGATTGAGGATGTTGTGCGTTTCTATCGGCGCGAATGGCAACGCCCGGTCGAGCGGGGCAAACCCGGTTACATGGAAACCATTGATGCCTATCCGTGGTATATCATTAGCCGGGTTGAAGACGATTATCTGTTAACCGTTCAGGTGCAGGTAAAACAAAACGATAAGTCCGGTTCCTGGGGCTATCTATCGATTAGTCCACTGGTAGACCCAAAGGATGACCCGCCGGAACTCGGTAAAAATATCCCGAAGATGCGTGGAAGCCACGTACTTAGCGATCATACCAGTAAAGACCCAGGTAAAAATGCACGCACGCTGATTATTACAAATGAACACACTGTGCCGAGTAACGTCACCTTTTACCGGAACTACTACAACGGCAAGGGCTGGACCAAGGAAACAGATCGTGCATTGGGCACTGACAAGGTGCATTCACTGGTCTTCAAGACAAAACGCGATCGTGTGACGATGATGTTCTTGAAAGATAAGTATTACACTAGAATTGTGATTAACTCCGTGACAAACTCGTTATTCTAGCTTTGGGGAGAGCTTGATAGTGCGAAGCGTTCAAAAAAGAACACAGCATGGCCAGTCGATGGTGGAATTTGTCGTCGTGCTGGTATTCGGGGTGATGGTGTTATCCATCGGTCCGGGCGGCGATGTCCTGCTGGACCTGCTGGCCATGATCAATGATAAATACCAGGGATATTCCTACGCCATTTCCCTCTCAGACCTCCCGTCTCATGACAGCCTGGGTGCTTACCTTATTGATACTGATGTTATCGATCCGCTGGATCCCAACGATCTGATTAATCAAATTCATTCTTATCTACAATTTCCTACGCTGGACACGTTCCCGGAGGACCTCATGCCCGATGGTCCTGAAGATATTCTCGACGGTATGGTCAGCTTTTTTTAATCATTAACTAGAACAACACTGATATGGCAAAAAAAGAAGAAAAAAGTATGATTCCACTCCTCGCCGGCGCCATTGGTTTTGGCGTTGTCGCAGCGGTACTGGCAATGCTGTACCTGAATGCACGCGAGAAACAGTTACAAGCCCAATACGAGCAGGATCGTGCACAGCAGGTACTGGTTGTTGTTGCCAATAGTGACCTGCCACGTGGCCAGGAAATCGCTGAACAGTATTTTAGTCAGCGTGCAGTGCCGGCCAAATTTGTCCATTCAGATGCAGTCAAGCCTTCAGAATTTGAGCGTTACAAGGGCAGTGCTTTGACCGCTGCAATGGAACGAGGTAAACCTTTATTAAAAAGCTTTATTGACCAGGAATTCCCTCGCGATTTTTCTGACATCATCGCCAAGGGCATGCGTGCAATAACCGTTACCGTTGACGATATCAATTCAATTGGTGGTTTTGTACGCCCGGGCAACCGCATCGATATTTATGTCAATATCCCCTTCTCCGCATCCGGCTTTAACGCCTCATTGATTACCGCTGCCAGGGAAGCCGGGCTACTGGAATTATTACCTGACGAGGTACTGAGTGAGATTCCTGATGAGTTGTTACAGGCATCCGGGGCGACTGACGATCCCGGCGCCTTGCTGGATATGCTGACACCTACGGATGTGGTCATTCCGGTTCTGCAAAATGTGACTGTACTTGCCACTGGCCGTGACCCCTACCAGGAAACACTGGATCGTTTACGCCAACCGCAGCAGCGCACAGAGAGTAACTTTTCCCATATCACCATCGAGGTCGATCCCGAACAGGCAGCATTAGTGACGCTGGCACAGGACAAGGGCGAAATTATTTCACTGCTCAGAAATCGTAATGACAACAGTGCCTCTGATTTCAGCAGCGTTGCGCCTGCCGACCTGTTTGGCAATGCCAGTGAAATGGCCGCCGCTGAAGCAGAACGTGCAGCGCGGGCCAGCGTTGCCTCTGGTGTCGATATCAATGGCAATCTGGTTGATGCCGATGGCAACAAGATTATGAGCGCGGAAGAACTAGCCGCGGCCGGTTTTACCGTTAACGAAAACGGTCAAATTGTTGATAAGGATGGCAACGTGGTTGATCCGAACGACATCGTGGTTGCCGCCGACGGTACCGTGATGACCAAACAACAGCTTGCTGCCGCCGGACTGACTGTCAATGAAAGTGGCCAGATTGTTGATAAGGACGGCAACCTCGTTAGCGCCAATGACATCGTCGTTAGCAAGGATGGCAAGGTCATGACCAGGGAACAGCTGGCAGCGACAGGGTTATCAGTTAATGAGAATGGCGAGATCGTGGATGCTTCCGGTAAAGTCATCGCCGCCGATGACATCGTGATGACCGAGGACGGTAAGGTCTTAACGAAAGATGCGTTGGCCAAAGCGGGTATTCAGAAAGCATCGGGCGTGGATAGCTCCGGTAACCTCGTTGATGCCGATGGCAACGTGATTGCCGACAAGGCAGCACTGGAGGCCGCTGGCTACACGATTAATGAAAATGGTGAAATCGTGGATAAGGATGGCAACGTGGTTGATCCATCAGAATTACTCATTGCTAAAGATGGCAGTGTCATGTCTGCCGATGACGTTATGGTGGCTGCCGATGGCAGCGTGATAAGCAAGGAAGCACTGGCTGCGGCAGGACTTCGTATCAATGAGAATGGCGAGATCGTGGATAAGGATGGCAACATCATTGATCCAAATGACGTGGTTGTTGCTTCAGACGGCAGCGTCATGACCAAGGAGCAATTGGCTGCTGCCGGTTTAAGTCTTAATGAAAACGGTGAAATCGTTGATGGCAGTGGCAATGTCGTTAACAAGAATGATTTGATCACCTCTGCAAACGGCGAAATTCTGAGTAAAAAGGAACTGGAAAAATCCGGTTACCGTGTGAATGAAAATGGAGAGATAGTCGACGCCAAAGGCAACGTTGTCTCTGATAAGGAAATAACACGTTTTGCCAAAACACAATCTATTACTGGCGCAGTCAGACTGGTTGGCGAGTATGACCTCATCATCGGTGGTTCCAGCGAGGATGGTGTGGCGAAATCGAAGAAAGTCGCAGTGCCCACAGATGACATGACGGCTGAAGCTGAAGAGTAATGCGCTCCATATGGATTTGCTTGTTGAGTTTACTTGTTTCTTTGGCATACGCAGGTGAAGAGTTAACGGATCAGGTGAACGTAAGCCCGGATAATTCAAGGATTACCGAATATGAAAACAATAATAAAGTGTCAACGGAAAACCTGGTTGAACCAGAGCAACCAACGTTACAGGAACAACCTGTCAGGATGATAGTAGGCGGTGAGTCGGAAGATGGCGTGGCCAGGAAAATAATCGTCGCACCAAGATAACTAATGATAGCAACCATATGGGGATGCGGGAAATAACCATCATGATAAAAAGAATACTCATAACATCTCTCTTGATTTGTATTTCTGTCACTGCGCAGGCAGCAACTCGAATCGATCTCTACGTCGGTGAAGTCAAGATCATGAAGCTTGGAAATATCGAAAGGATTGCTGTTGGCTCCCCTGACGTGATCAGTAACTCACTGCTGAACAACGGGCAATTGATTCTTATCGGTGAAGGAGAAGGCTCAAGTAACGTGCACATCTGGTTCACTAACGGCTCTGAAAAAGATTACATGGTGCATGTAAAAGATGCGGCAACCAACCTGGTGCAGCAGAAAAATGAAGTGCAAGGAATACTTGGCGATATTCCCGGTCTGGATGTATCTATTGTTGGCGGCAGGATCGTGCTCAGCGGCCAGATAGCGTTTGGAAACGAAGACAAATTGTCTGCAATCACAGAGGCGTATCCGGATATTCTTAATACAACCAATTTCGCCGTCAATGATTTGGTCAGGAAAAAAATAGAGATTGAAGACCTGTTGTCAGAAGCCGAAGGGCTGACGGTGCGCATCGTTGGAGAGAATATCGTACTCAGCGGCCTGATTGATAGCGGCTATGCAGAGGCCATTGAAACTGTGCAAGGTGCATTCCCGGAATTGATGGACCTGACCCAGCGTGCAAGCCTGGATGCTAACATGCCCGAGAACAAGATGGTGTTGATGAATACGAAAATCACCGAGTTCAGTAAGGCTTTCAGCGATACCCTGGGTATTAACTGGAACACTTCTGTCGCCGGTCCAACGGCTTCATTTGCCTTTGACGCTGTCGGTAATGACGTATTTCGCGGTACGACGATAACTGATGATAATGGCCTGCCCGGTTTTACCGGTAACCTGACCACAACGAACGCGCAAAGTCCTATAGGGTATTTTGGTATCGCGACTGAAATTGCATCACGCATTAATTTTGCAGTCAGCACCGGGGACGCGATCATACTCGCCGAACCTCGATTAACTGCGCGCAGCGGTGGCGAGGCGACCTTTCTGGCCGGTGGTGAATTTCCCATACAAATATCCAACATCAATGGCACGACCATTGAGTTCAAGGAATACGGTATTCAGCTTTCTGTCACGCCGGAAATTGACCGAAACAACAGCGTTCGCGCCAAGGTCAACACTGAAATCAGTTCGCTGGATTTCAGTGTTGCCGTTGATGGTGTCCCCGGACTCTTAACACGTAGAACCGAGGCCGATGTTATTTTGAATTCTGGTGAAACACTGGTCATGTCCGGGCTCATCGACCAGCAAACTTCAGAGAGTGTCGATGGTATCAAGCTTCTAAAAGACATCCCGATTCTCGGCCAGCTGTTTCGCTCGGAAACCTTCCTGAACAACAAAACCGAACTGGTTATCTTCGTGACCCCTGAAATTATTGATGGCAGGTCGCAGATCAACCGGGACATGATTGAATATGCAGAACAGGGAATCAAGGCCACGATCGATTCGATTGATCGAGATAACGTGGATATCGTTTACTAGATAATAATAGAGAATTAGCAGTATGTTTGATGTGATTGTTAATAACAGTAAAGGTGAAAGGGTAAAAAACTTTCACTGCCCGGTCAGTGAATGCACCATAGGCAAGGCCCGCGACAACTTTATCCAGTTACGTGGATGGAAAGTCGCGCCCCATCACGCCGAAATACACCGCACGTCTGAAGGTCTGTTCATCGAAGATAAGACAGGACAAAAGCGCATTGAAGTGAACGGCGAAGACGTCGATCACCACGGACCAATACGATCGTCAGATGAAATTGTCATTGCCGGTTACTACATCAAGGCAGGCATGAGTTCAGGTGCAGAGGAAGAGGAATTTGACGAGGACGATGATAGTTCTTTTGACGATATGAGAACGGTTATCGGGGTCCCTCATCATGCGGCCCTGGATGAGTCCGAGGAGGTCAGTAAGACACTGCTGGACCTGCAGCATAACGAAAAATTCAAATGGCGCAATCGTGTCCATGATGAATTACTCGCCGCCATGGACCTGCGTCGTACTGATATCAGCAGCATGAACGAAGACAAGCTGCGTAGTCATGTTGAAGGGCTAATTAACGAAATCCTGGAAGAGATGGGGCCCAAGCTGCCCGCGGATATCAACAAGGAAATGCTGGCGCGTGATGTCTTGAACGAGGCAGTCGGCCTGGGACCACTGGAAGCACTGCTGGCCGACGACAGCGTAACCGAAATCATGGTCAACAAGTTTGACGAAATTTATATTGAACAGGCAGGTACACTCAGCCTGTCTGATATTACCTTTTCCAGCGATGACGCGGTCATGACCGCTATTGAGCGTATCGTGTCGCCACTTGGAAGACGCATCGATGAAAGTTCACCCATGGTCGATGCACGCTTGAAAGATGGCTCACGTGTCAACGCCATCATCCCGCCACTGGCGCTACGTGGTCCCTGTTTAACCATCCGTAAATTTGCCAAGCAAAAGCTGGTCGCCAAGGACCTGGTTAATTTTGGTGCGCTCAACGACAACATGTGCAAGTTCCTGGAAACCGCTGTACAGAACCACATGAATATTATTATCTCTGGTGGTACCGGTAGTGGTAAAACCACCTTGCTGAACGTGCTGTCAAATTTTATCCCGCCAAGTGAACGTATTGTCACCGTTGAAGACGCGGCCGAGTTAAAACTGGTACAGCCACACCTGGTCAGTCTTGAATCTCGTCCACCTAACCTGGAAGGTAAAGGCGCCATACCGATACGTGACCTCGTTAAGAACTGTTTACGTATGCGCCCGGACCGCATTGTGGTCGGGGAGTGTCGAGGTGGGGAAACGCTGGATATGTTGCAGGCCATGAATACCGGCCATGATGGTTCGTTAACCACGGCACATGCCAACACACCACGAGACCTGATCGCACGTATCGAAGTCATGGTGATGATGTCGGGTATGGAATTACCCGTGGCGGCAATACGTGAAATGGTTGCATCGGCGATTCATATCGTTGTGCAGCAAACACGTTTCTCTGATGGTTCGCGCCGCGTGATTAATATTACCGAGATCACCGGCGTCGAATCCGGCATCGTTTCAATGCAGGATATCTTTCGCTTCCAGCAGGAAGGCTTTGATTCCGAAGGCAAGGTCAAGGGCCATTTCGAGGCCACCGGTGCCATCCCGCATTTCTACGAGGAAATGCGTCAGCGCGGCCTGCCAGTAGATATGTCTATTTTCTCCTGACAACCATGTTTGATTTTCTATTAACACTTTCTGCCGGCGCCAGTTACTACCTGACTCTGGCGTTCGTGTTTGCCGCCGTGGCAACGCTATGGTTTGTTATCGCGAAAAAAGTACAAAGCTTTGCTGACAACTACCGACAAACGTTTACTTCGACTGCGACGAGCAACATGTCAGACATGTTCATGACCGTTGACCCCAATCAGCTGTTCATGATGAACGTAATCGCAATAATCGCGTTACCGATACTGACCTTTATTATTACGCGAGATTTCCCGGCCACGATCACCATGTTGTTGCTGGTGTTGTTGTTGCCGTCGATTGTTTACCGCTCGATGCGGAATAAGCGCCTGAAACGGTTTGAGCAACAGCTGCCTGATGGCCTGGCCATGATTTCCGGGGCCATGCGCGCCGGTGCCAGCCTGAATATCGCACTTGAAAGCCTGGTAAAGGAACAACCTGCGCCACTGTCACAGGAGTTCGAGTTATTTCTTAAAGAACAGCGACTGGGTGTGGACTTCGAGGTGTCGTTGAAAAAGATGGAAGAGCGCATTCCGCTGCAGGATTTCAGTATGCTGGTAACGGCGTTACTCATTAACCGTGAAGTCGGTGGTAACCTGGCCGAGACCATGGAAACCCTGGGTGAAACACTGCGCCGCAAGGGCATGATGGAAGGCAAGATTCAGAGCCTGACAGCACAGGGCAAGTTACAGGGTATTGTCATGACCGGGTTGCCAATACTGCTTGGCGTGTTACTGAATTTCATGGAACCCGAGGCAATGAGTAAACTCTGGACGACAACGATCGGTTGGGTAGTACTGACCATCATCATTGTAATGGAAGGACTGGGTTATTTTATGATTTCCAAGATCACCAGCATCGACGTCTAGCGGGGAATAACATGGCAAGTATTTTTTTCGGTGGATCACTTCTTGGTTACTTCATAGCAGGCCTGTTATTTACACTGTTGATTGGCACTGCGTATGCCCTGATTGACAAGGAAGACCGGACCTATATGGATCCGTTACCACCAATGCTGAAACTGCTCTGGCCTTTCATACAGATCATCGCCAATTTTTTTGTCGTGTTTCTACCCTATGAAATCATGGAAAGTACCGAGAAAAAAATCACACATTCCGGTGTCAGCTATCTTTTGAATGCAGAACAGTTCATTGCGTTACGCATCATCTCGGCCATTATTGCGCCATTACTGGCCTTGTTGGTCATGATCATGCTGAATAACTTTGAGCCAATCTGGTTCGTTATCATGCCCGTACTCGGCTTCCTGTTCCCGGAAATCTGGCTGAACGATACCCGTAAGAAAAGAGACAGCGCGGTAATCCGAACACTGCCTGTTTACCTGGACTTTATCACCATGTGTGTTGAAGCAGGCCTTAACCTGCAAGGTGCGCTGGGACAGGCGATGGAAAAAGCGCCACCGGGTCCGTTACGTAACGAGTTTGCTGTCGTGTTACGAGACCTGCGTTCCGGATTATCACGCGCCGATGCACTACGTCGTATGGCTGAAAGACTGGACATACAGGAGATTACCAGCTTTGTCAGTTCTATCATCCAGGCAGAGAAGATGGGTGCATCACTGGCAACGGTCTTACGCGTACAGTCAGATCAGCGCCGTAATGAGCGCTTTCAACGGGCTGAAAAACTGGCCATGGAAGCGCCGATCAAACTTGTCGGGCCGTTGATTATGTTTATTTTCCCGGTCACGTTTATCGTACTTGGCTTTCCAATCGTTATGAAATTCATGTCCGAAGGCATGTTATGAAACATGGTTGGCTGGCCACACAAAACAATGACTGTTTGATAAAAAACGTATTCAAGACCTCCAGCTTTCTGGAACGTACATGCGGTCTGTTGTTCAGGCCGCAGCTAGGGCAAGACGACGCATTATTAATTGAGCCGTGTTCATCAATACATACCTTTGGGATGCGCTACACTATCGATATCGTCTACCTTGATAAGACCATGAACATACTGAAAATGGTATCCGCTATAGGGCCATGGCGAATGTCGGCCTGTCGTGGCGCTACTGCAGTACTCGAATTGGCTGCGAACAGGATTACGCAACTACAGCTGGTAACTGGACAACAACTTTTTTGGCAAGAAAATGATTTATAAAGTATTGATGGTAAGACTTATCCCTGTAGTCGCATTACTACTCGGCCTCAGTGGCTGTAATGCCTTGCAAACAAAACCTGCGCCCGATGCCGAAGCAGAAAACGTTAACCTCGTAGAACTTCGACAAAAGGCCAATGAAGCCTATATCAACGATGACTTTGAGGCAGCTGAAGGGTATTACTCAACCTTGATCAATGAGTTGCCACAGGAACCGGAACACTGGTTTCGACTGGCGAACATTTATGTCGCCACCGACCGTCCCTACGCTTCAATGAATTTGTACCGGGAGGCCGTCATTCGTCAACCCGAATTTACCAAGGCCTGGTACAACCTCAGTATCGTACAGCTCAAACAAACGGCCTTTAGCCTGAGCGAAATGATGCTTTATGCTGACAAGCAGGATCCACTCTACAGCAAGGCCGCACAGTTACTCGAAGATATTAAAGACATCATCAGCGAATAATTAATATATGAACGGCTGCCAAAATAATCTCTCTCGCCACACCAGGACAGATTACAAGGGGCAGGCCATGGTGGAATTTCTCATCGTGCTACCGGTGATGCTCATGCTGGTAATGGGTATCCTGCAATTTGCGCTGATTTACCAGGCCAAGATCACACTCAACTACGCGGCCTTTCAAACCGCACGCGCCGGCAGTATTAATAACGCCAGTATCGATGCCATGCAATCGGCCTTTGCCAGTAATATGGCGCCGTTGTATACGAGTAGCTATCTCGATATGGATAGCGATGGTGATTGTTCCAATACCTTTCTCAATACTGACGCTGCACGTAACGCGCGCCTGGGTGGGGCCAAGATTACACAAGACAATACGCGCGGTGTGCTGGATGCCAATATCAATAATTTTGAGTCCGACGATGTGCTTTGTGCCAGGCAAATTGTCCAGCAGCAAATTGATGATGGCTATGTCAACATCACCGTGGTCAACCCCAGTACTGACACATTTGGGGACTACGGGGTCATGTTAAACGATGACGAACGCGGCACGGTACTTGGTATCCCGAATGATAATTTAATGTATCGCGATGCCAATATTGCTGGTGGTGGTACGTCGGCACAAACCATCCAGGACGCGAACCTGCTAAAAATTCATATCGGCTACTGTTATGAACTGATAGTGCCGTTCGTCAATCGTATGATCTGGGCATGGCAACGCTATGGCACCGGGTCGGCGCCCCAGGCAGAGATTGATTATGGCAACTACTGGCCAGATACCGATGCGACCCCGGAGGGTTTCTTTGGTCCGCCTACAGGGGGCACTTTCGCGGCAAGCTGTATCAGTAACCCCGCTGATAATGGCCGCCTCAGTATCGTGCTTTACTCGCAGGGCATCATGCGTATGCAATCCACCGCATTCCAATGTGAGGTCACGGATACCTGCTCCTGAACGGCCTACAGATAGCCAAGTTCATACAGTTAAACTAGAATAACGTCATGCCTGCCGACACCAAGCAGTCACCGACCCACACGCCTGTAATGCAGCAGTATCTTGGCTTCAAGGCCGAGTACCCGGATATGCTGCTGTTCTTCAGGATGGGCGATTTCTACGAATTATTTTACGAAGACGCGAAAAAAGCGGCCCGTTTACTGGACATAACCCTTACCCGGCGTGGCAAGTCTGCTGGTGAGGCCATTCCTATGGCAGGCGTGCCCTACCACGCAGTAGAAAGCTATCTCGCGCGTTTACTCAGGCAGGGTGAATCGGTTGTCATCTGCGAGCAGGTTGGCGACCCTGCGTTGAGCAAGGGCCCGGTGGAAAGAAAAATTGTCCGCATCCTGACCCCCGGCACACTGACGGACGACGCGTTGCTGGATGAACGTTCGCCAAACACGCTGCTGGCCCTTTGCGAACATGACAATACCCTCGGACTGGCAGTGGCCGAGTTAAGCAGTGGCCGGATTGAATTACTTGAGTGTGATTGCAACACCAATCTTGAGGATATACTGGCGCAGTTACAGCCAGCCGAGGTGTTGCATGGTAACGGCCATGAGCTGGAAGTAACGCCAGATGTGCAATACTGTTTCACAACCAGGCCAGCACAGCATTTCGAACAAGACCAGGCCACCACACTTATCGGTGAGCAATACGGGGTAAAGGACGTGAACGGGTTAGGTTTTGCCGATCTTGGCGCCGCTGTTGGTGCACTGGGTGGGTTGCTTGCCTACCTTGTTGAGACCCAGAAAACACTGCTGCCACACTTACAACGGCCGACATTGCGCGAAAATGAATCGATCCTGCAAATTGATGCGGCCTCGCGCCGAAACCTGGAACTTGAAAGCAGCATCATGGCTGGCCCGTCACATTCCCTGCTTGATGTCATTGACACCACGTCCACTGTCATGGGCGGACGCCTGCTGCGACGTTGGTTGCAACAGCCAACACGCGATCATGATGAACTGCGTCTTCGTTATGATGCAGTAAACCGGTTGCATGACAATTTCCTACATCGCGACTTTCATGATGACATGCGTCAAATCTGCGACATAGAACGTATATTGGCCAGGGTAGTGCTCAGGTCAACGCGTCCGCGAGATTTAATCCAGTTACGTAACAGCCTGCAGCAACTGCCGGCCATTAAAGCCAGGCTTGGCGACATCGACAGCCCACGTCTCAGTGGATTACATGACAACCTCGACCTGTTGCCATCTCTTATGACCAAGCTGGAACTGGCGCTGGTCGATGATCCACCTGTGACGATTCGTGATGGTGGCGTTATCGCTGTCGGCTACGATGCTGAACTGGATGAACTCAGGCAGATAAGCAGCGACGCTGGTCAATACCTGCAGGAGCTGGAACAGAAAGAAAAGGAACGGACGGGTATTGCGACACTGAAGCTCGGCTATAACCGGGTACATGGTTATTACATAGAAGTAGGCCGTAATCATGCCGACAACGTGCCAGCAGATTACACGCGCAGACAAACCCTGAAGGCAGCAGAACGATTCATTACACCCGAACTTAAGTCGTTTGAAACAACAGTGCTGAGTGCCAGGGAACGTTCACTGGCGAAAGAAAAGCAATTGTTTGATGAATTGCTTGAATTTATCGCCGGTTTTATCAAGCCGCTTCAAAAAAATGCCAATGTTGTTGCAGAACTCGATATTTATCTCTGTTTTGCCAGTAATGCCGAAACGCTTGATCTGACCATGCCCGAATTAAGTGGCGAAAAATTACTGAATATTCATGGTGGACGCCACCTGGTTGTTGAGCAGCTACAGCGAGAAACGTTTATTGCCAACGATCTGGAACTGAATGATGACAAACAAATGCTTATCATCACCGGACCGAATATGGGCGGTAAATCCACCTACATGCGCCAGAATGCACTGATAGTTGTGCTTGCGCATATCGGTAGTTTCGTTCCTGCAGACAGTGCCTGTATCGGCAAACTGGATAGAATATTCACACGCATCGGTGCAGCTGATGATTTGGCCAGTGGCCGTTCCACGTTTATGGTTGAAATGACCGAGGCAGCGACCATTCTAAACTGCGCGACCGCGCACAGCCTCGTACTGCTGGATGAAATTGGTCGCGGAACCAGTACGTATGACGGCCTGGCGCTGGCATGGGCCTGTGCACAGCACCTGGCTGAGTCGGTAAATGCCTATTGCCTGTTTGCCACGCATTATTTTGAAATGACTACATTGCCGGAACAGTATTCCCAGGTTCTTAATGTTCATATGGAAGCGATGGAGCATGGCAGAGACGTTGTATTTTTACACAGCGTTAAACCGGGGCCTGCCAACCAGAGCTACGGGTTACACGTTGCCGCACTGGCTGGCGTACCAGGTGAAGTCATTAAACTGGCCGAGCAAAGGTTGCGGGATATTGAGTCTTTAACCATGCATGATAAAGGATCGCAGGCGCAGCCTGACTTGTTTGTTGAAAAACCTGTCATTCAGAAACTCAACCAGATTGATCCTGATTCCACCACACCGAAACAGGCACTTGCCCTGTTATACGAGCTCAAACGTCTGAATAATAACGACAACTAGTACCTGCAACCTTGCCAAAACTGTCCCGTATACTTGAGCTGGTCAGCTTCGACGTTGTACACGCTTTCACTAGTATGCGCAGTACCTTGTTCGTGGTGCCGTACTTCCTGTTCTGGTACCTGGTTTTCAGCAACTATTCTGCAACCACGCTGGAATGGTTGCAGAGTACGCAGGGGCTGGTAGCCGCTGCATGGTTACTCAAGGACCAGGAACTGGCGTTACAGTTACTCGTCGATCGCTCACCAACCCTGTCGCTGTTTTTGCTCATCTCTGCAGCCATTATGCCGATGTTTATCCTGTTCTCGGCGAACAACCAGATCGCCAGCGACCGTGCCAGGGGAGCGTTTCGATTTATCCTTACCCGCGCCACGCGACATGAACTCTACTTATCGAGGTTTTTATCATCATACCTGATTGTAGCGACGTGCGTGCTGTTAGCGACAACCTGGGCCTTTATTATTGCCTTGGCAAACGAAGAGGCGGAACTGGCAAGGCTCGTTATGTTTGCCTCTGAAACACTGTTGTTACTTGTGTTTTATGCACTGCCCTTCGTGGCATTTATGTCGATGACATCGGCGCTATCGCGGTCGGCTATTGGCAACCTGTTTGTGGCGTTTATGCTATATACCGGTCTGATCTTCATCGTGCTTTGGTTACATAGTGATTTTAATCAGATTGAGTACCTGTTACCTAGCAGCATGAGAACTTTCCTGTTTGATATTAATGTGACAAATATCATCACAGCGATCAGCGGCCTTGTTGTCTATACCGCCATTTATTACAGCGCTGGCTGGATCATTTTCAAAACGAGGGACATATAGTGAGCAACAGGATTGAATGTATGTCGCTTGGTAAGCGTTTTGGACATATACATGCGCTGAATGGACTGGATCTGAATATCGACATTACAGAGCCAACCGGCCTGGTTGGCGCTAACGGCGCCGGTAAATCGACCCTGTTTGCCATCCTGTGTGGTTTTATTCGACCTACCACCGGCACCGTACGTGTACTGGGCGAAGACGCACAACATGCATCACTGAAAGGCAAGCTGGCAATATTGCCTCAGGACACTAACATGTACAGTGGCTTCCCGGTGCATATCCAACTATGCCATTACGCGCGTTTACAAGGTTTCAACAAACGGGCTGCAAGACAGGAAGTCGATTCTGTCCTGGAACAGGTCGGGGCTGCTGCTCTGGCAAAACAATTCCCGGAAACCCTGAGTTTTGGTCAGCGAAAAAAAGTATTCCTGGCCCAGGCACTCATCGGTTCACCACAGTTGATACTGCTGGACGAGCCGACATCCGGCCTGGACCCGGTTGTCGCCCATGACGTGCAACAGTTGCTGCGACAACTTTCCCGTCGCTACAGCCTGTTTATCAGCTCGCACAATATCGCCGAGATAGAGGGGCTATGTCGAAATATCGTGGTTTTGAACCACGGCAAGGTAAGCAAGACAGGAACAATTAGCGAATTAAAAAGGATGCACCAGTGCTTCCGTTTGCGGCTTGACGATACACCAGCCGTGGATATAAAAAACATAATAACCGCCCTGCCTGATATTACTTCAGTAGAACAGGAACAGGCGGATGAACGACGTTTTATGATCTTCTACACTGAAGGCAACGCTAACCAGGCGCAGCTCCAGGTCCTGGCAGAATTGCAAAAACTGGGACTTGGCGTCGAGGAATTGAGCAAGGGAACAGCGCTGGCCGACGAGATTTCAAGTCTTTTACAGTCATAAATTGGGACTTTTTTGCTGGCCGCGGAACGAGTATGATCCTGTTTTTCTAAACCCGGTAATTTGAAGGTACTGAAATGCCATTTGTTGTCACAGAAAGTTGTATCAAGTGTAAATACACCGATTGTGTGGAAGTCTGTCCCGTGGATTGCTTTCATGAAGGACCCAATATGCTGGTTATCGATCCGGATGAGTGTATTGATTGCACATTATGCGAACCTGAATGCCCGGTCGAGGCCATCATGTCCGATGAGGATGTGCCTGATAATATGAAGGAATTCATAGAATTAAACGAAGAACTGTCGAAAGAATGGCCTGTTATTAACGAAATGAAATCACCTCTCGAGGATGCCGACGATTGGAAAGAAAAGACCGGTAAGCTCGAACATCTGGAACGCTAAATAAACTACCGGGGATAGTTCTTATCCCCGCTTTACCTCAAGTTAAGCCATTTTCGCCCGCTAATACCGATATTAGTGCCACGTGTGCGCACGCCCGGCATTGGTATTTATGATTAATGGCAGGCATTTATGGCGAAAAGTTTATCAGAATGGGTCGAACAGGCCGGACGCTGCCAGTTTCCGGTGTTGGCATCAAGCAAGAGAAGACTCTCTGAACTGCTCGATAACGAAGACCACATCAAGGTTGATGACCTTGTCGATATGACTCGGCTCGATCCGGGCTTTTCTATCAGCCTGCTTCGAGAGGCCGGCATTCACAGCAAGCGCAGACGCGAAATCACTACATTGTCACATGCCATATTACTGTTAAGTATTCCTGCGACAATCGATTTTTTCAAACGCCTGCCCGTCCTTGAACAAACAGTTACACCCGAACTCGCATACAAGGTAAAACGCCTTTATTTCTATCAGCACCTCACTGGCAAGCTGGCAATGAACTGGTCCGTGCTGCGCAAGGAATGTGAAAATAACGAGTTATTTACTGCAGGTGTGAATCATGATTTTCTGTACCTGATTCTTTATCTAACCGAGTATGAGACAGCAACGATGCTCTATAATTTCAGTACCAGCAGCTTATCCATGCTGGAAGAGAAAGAGAAGGCGTTACTCGGCAATAGCGTTAGGGAACTGTCGCAAGCCATTTCACATCATTGGCACCTTCCTTACCTCGTACGCGAAAGTTACTCATCGCAGCAACATAATCCGAAATTAACAGGCATCAACCTGGCCAGCGAACTGGTGCAATGGTTATATATTCATAAGTGCTATGATTATCCGGAGAAGTTGCTGGAAAGAGTCACCGAGTATATACGCAGCCGGAAAGAAAAAACCCACGGGTTACTTAACCAAACCATTGTCAGTGCTTTTCGTCATACCCATGGTAAGTTGCCAGCCGGCAGTAGCATACGTGCCTTCATGAGCCACCCTGCGCCACTGATCGAGAACAAGCCGGAACTCAGCCGCGATCAACAACTCGTCAACTGCGTTATGCAATTAAGGGCAACCGGCTCACAATCATCCCCTGCTGAACCGATCAGCAAGGCTATCAGGACATTACATGATGTGCTCGGCTTTTCACGTTCGGTATTTTATTTCATGAACCCGGAAGAAAATTGCCTGTATTCACCGGTTACAGCAAACAACGCTGAATCAAAACAACTGGGCAAGGTCGTAATTTCACTGGGACTGAATAAGCTCTTTTATCGGCTCATGCAAAAGGAGAAACTCGTGATCATTCACGAAAACAATAAGCATACATATATGTCGCATATGCCTCCCGGTCTTCTTTCTGGCAGGCATAACGAGGTGATGCTGTTGCATAGCATTGCGATCAACGACAAACCTTACGGCTGTTTCGTGATTTATCACGGCAGTAACAAGCAGGAATTCAGTGAATCTGAATTAAAAGCCTATAAAACAATCTGCCACGAATTGAAAAAAACACTGTCTCAATTAAAGATTTCACAAACCAGCCGCGTGGCCTGAACGCGACAAACCCGACAAAGCCGAGTAGACTTTTCCAGAGGGCTGCTAACCACTTAATTACATGATGAAATTGACTGGCAAAAACAAGCTGGCACTGGTTTTATTTGCATTGCTGCCTGTCATAGTGATGCCAGCAAGCGCAGGTGTTTACAAATGGGTTGATGAAAATGGCAACGTCATTTACGGCGATAAACCGCCTGGACCAAAAGCGCAGAAGCTGCAAATCAAACAAGCGCCGCCAGCGGACCAGGGCTACAGGGATAGACTGAAGAAGCGACAAAAGCTGCTTGATACATTGGATGATGATCGTGAGAACGAACAGGCCAATGCACAAAAACTGGCTGAACGCGAGGCACTACAGCAAGAGCGTTGCCAGCGAGTACAGGCTGATTTAACACGAATGAAAAATGCAGGCTACCTGTATGAAGAGACCGATGACCCTTTTAATCCCAGTATACTCTCTGACGAGCAACGGACGCAGGAGCAGCGACGATACCAGGACTACCTTGATAAGAACTGCTGAAGCATAAGTCTTAATGACATCAATTTTCGTTAAAAATACATCGGTTTAACGAAATTCAGGGTAAACTACTGTCACAGCAGACGCATGCCGTAGAAATATGCAGGATGGTGCTTGCAATTTCTCCGCGGGACGCATAACCCACTGGAAAAACGATTAGTAATAAATGGATCTGTCGACAAAACTTGAGATTGTTTCCAGGAGCGATGTCGGCCGTCGACGACCGCATAATGAAGACAGTACGATCGCGGATAATCGACATGGTGTTGCGATACTGGCAGACGGTATGGGCGGTTACAAGGCTGGAGAAGTCGCCAGCGCACTCGCTGTAACACAGATATACCATGATATCTGTCAGCAACTTGGCAAACTGAAAAAGGAACATGTTGATCAGGAGAGTGGCTTTCTGCAACAAACACTACTGTTGAAAAAGTCCATCATTGCCGCCAACAGCAAAATCGTTGCTACTGCAAAAGCCGGGGAGCAGTACCAGGGAATGGGCACGACGATTATCGCCAGTCTCTTTTTCGATAATAAGCTGGCCCTGGCTCATGTTGGCGACTCCAGAGTATATCGTTTCAGGAACAATGACTTACAACAGATCACCAGGGACCATTCGCTGGTCCAGGAGCTGATAGACCGCGGTCTCTATACACCGGAAGAGGCTTACGCCAAAACCCCCAAAAATCTGGTCACCCGGGCCATGGGAATCGATGACAAAGTTGAGGTCGATCTGAAAGAGGAAACCGCTATTCCGGGTGATATTTACCTGCTGTGTTCGGATGGATTAAATGATATGGTAGCGGATGAAGAAATTCACTTAACCCTAAGTAAATATAGTGCTAATCTTGTGCAAGCTGCAGAGAATTTAGTGCAGTCTGCCAACCGACATGGGGGCAAGGACAACATCTCAGTCATACTGGTTCGCGTCCTGGAAGAATATTCTTCACCAAGGAACTTCTTAGAAAAATTGAAAAATAGTTTCAAATAAACGGGGAATAGGAATTAGCGATGGCAAAGTTAGTTCTGAGCATGAATGGCGTTGTCCAGGGTGAATATGAGCTCAACCAGGAACGCCTCACCATCGGACGCAAACCTGATAACGATATTCAAATTGATAACCTGGCCGTGAGCGGAAAACACGCGCTGGTAATTACAATTCTTGATGATTCCTTCCTGGAAGATCTGGGTAGCACAAATGGCACCTATGTGAACGGGAAACTCGTTAAAAAACATGCGCTTAAAGATGGCGATGTCATTGCCATCGGTAAGCATGAACTGAAATACATGAACGAGCTGGCAACAGATGATGATGATGAGTTTGAGAAGACCATGATTATCAAGCCGGGCTCTGCCAGTGCCGCGGTGGCAGCCGCACAGGCGGCCGAAAAGGCTGGCGCATCGGCAGCCGAACAGAAAGCGAACGCGACCTCTTCCGGTGGCGGCGGTATGCCTCTGGGTCGCCTGACCGTATTAAATGGCCCTATCGCGGGAAAAGAGCTGGAACTCACCAAGGCCCTGATTACGCTGGGTAAACCTGGTACCCAGGTCGCCGTCATTTCACGCAGACCACAAGGCTATTTTCTAACCCATATCGAAAGTGATGGTGACGGTAAACGTTACCCGGTCGTGAATGGTGAAGCCATTGGTCCCAAAGCCTACCAGTTGAAAGACAGTGATTTAATCGAGCTGGCTGGCATCAAGATGGAGTTCTCGGCAGCCAGCTAACTGTCGTTTAGTTCGCCGCCTGTTGATATTCATCCACAGTGGCAAATATTGGAAACACCGTGTCCAACCGGGCAAGTTGTAACACATTCATGACTGCTTCACTCACGCTAACAAGCGCAAAATTCAGCCCCTGCTTTTTGGACAACTGGTATCCCTCCACGAGACTGGCTACACCAGAACTATCTATATAAGTCACCGCAGCAAGATTGACCAGCAGATGTTTACCATTATCCAGCGCTTCAAGAATAGCCTTTCGGGCATCGGGGGAGCAGGACAAATCGACATCCCCATCAAGTGATAACAGTACTGCTCCCTGTTCTTCAGTTACGTTGATCTTCATGGCTACCGGACTCCCTTTAGCTAATTTTTTTTCTCATCTCAAGGTAATTCCCACGGCCCTCTGCAAGATGACCACGGTTGCATTCATCCATAATCTCGTTGATAAAATGCGTCCCCAGCCCGCCCGGCCTGATATCTTCCAGGTTTCGGGGTCGACAACTATCCAGGTCTATAGGCTCGGCATAATCAAGCAGGCGAAAATGCAAGCAGCCATCATTATTTAGCATTTCAAGCACAATTTCACCTGCATCATCCTGCGAGTAAGCGTGTTGTATGACGTTCATACACGCCTCGTTGACCGCAATGACAAGACGCTCACTAAGCTCGGGGCAACAACCTGCTACTTCGGCCGTATGCTTTACCATAGAACGTACCATGCCCAGCCTGTCGGCCTTTGCCGGAAAGCGAATTTCAAATAGTATCTCCATTACTTATTCAGGCAACATTCAATGACCATCATTGTTATATCGTCGTGTTGAGTTGATTCGCCTTCCCGGATACTGGCGACAATATCATCCAGCCGCTTCGCCGCTACCAGCTCTGATTTGTTCGTTATCAGTTGTTTCAAACCGTCAACATTCAGCGCATGCTGTTCTGCATCCCTGCTCTCGGTGACACCATCCGTAAACAAATACAGGCTGCCACCATTTAATTTGACCGTCGATACAGGGTAGTCCATGCCTGACACGATACCCAGCGGCGGGGCCTCGGCCTGGATTTGTTCAAATTCACCTGATTGATGATGGTATAACGGCGGCTGATGGCCAGCGTTGGCAAATCGCACAGTGCAGGTGCTGGTATCAATAAAGCCGGACACAATGGTAATAAACATACCATGAGAAACGGTTTCGCACAGTTCGTCATTAACACGAGACAGTAAAACGCCGGGGTCATCTATCGATTTCGCCAGGTGGTGTAATAAACTGCTCGCCCGGGCCATAAGCAAGGCAGCGTTCATGCCTTTGCCAGACACATCGGCCAGGTTGAAATAGATCAGGTCTTTATCGAGTTGGAAAAAATCATAGAAATCGCCAGACACTTCGAGTGCAGGGACATTGACTCCCTTAACAGGAAAATCAGCGACCGTCGATTCAGGCAACAGGTCCATCTGGATTTCGCGGGCCAGCTCCAGCTCACGTCGCAGTCGTTCCTGTTCAAACAGTTGTTCAGCGATATGTGAGTTATGAATAGCCAGCGCGGCAGCGGCGGCCAGTGCCACCGACAGGTTTCTATCCTGTTCATCAAAAAATTGCTCGTTCTTTTTATTTAGCAGCTCCAGGGCCCCTATACATTGGCCGTTGACAACCAGTGGCACACAGAGGATGGAGCGGGTAACAAAACCCGTGCCCATATCTACGCTGTCCATAAAATCAGAACTGGATTTCACGTCCCGAATTAATTGGCAGGCAGTAGTCTGGACGGCCTTGCCGACGATTCCCTGTCTGGCTGATAAAACAAGACCGGTAATATCTACCGGCCCGGCACATTCAACACAGGTCAGCTCGGTCGCCGACTTGTTTAAAAGAAAAATTGACGCAGCTTCTGCATCCATGTATTCCATGAAGCGGCGAATGGCAATTTGCAAGGTCTGCCCAATGTCGAGAGTACTTGAAAATCCCTGTGCTATTTCTGCCAGCAAACCGAGTTGTTCGTCCAGCGAATGAGAAAGCTGGGTACTGAACAAATCGAAGACGTTTGGCTTGCGTTTCATAGTAAACGTTGCAAACACTGCAGGTAATATTGCTCATCGGGAAGCTTGTTGTCCCTGTTTGCCAGCCATAACGTTTCGCCCAGGCATTCCATCATACTGTGTTCAACATCATGTGGGTTACCCAGCTTTTTAAGCAGCTTGCTGTATATTGTGACGACGCCAGCAGGTCTGTCAGTACTTTGTTGCTCTTTCAATGCTATATGCATACCCATGTGCAGGAATGGGTTGGTGTTGCCCAGTTCAGGTTTAAAGTCTTCGTCAATGCTAGCTTCAGGTTCTTCAAGGTATTGATGGTATTCAGGATGCAGTGCGATTACATCAGCAATGATCGCTTCCATGGGTTGCAACGGCAGCCGTTGCTGCATTTTTTGCCAGACATTATAAAAATGATTTCTGGCCTCGCTCCTGTCATTAATTAACATGAGATCTTTTCATTGCTCTTGTTTAGACAACCCTATTCGTCCTCGACCCGTAAAGCATATGACTTTTTATCTTTCCACTCACATTCAGCATAGATAATACAGCGATGACATCGGGGTTGGCGAGCAATACACGTATAACGCCCATGAAGAATCAGCCAATGATGAGCATCTTTTTTGAATTCTTCCGGGACAAATTTGAGTAATTTCCTCTCTACCTCGTTAACGTTCTTACCTGGCGCAATGCCGGTCCGGTTTGACACCCTGAAAATATGGGTATCAACAGCGATAGTCGGTTCACCAAACGCCGTATTCAGTATGACATTGGCCGTCTTCCTGCCGACGCCGGGTAGCGATTCAAGTGCTTCCCTGTCACGTGGGACCTCGCCATGATATTTATCAATCAGGATTTTACAGGTAGCAATGATATTTTTGGCCTTGTTGTTAAACAGGCCAATAGTCTTGATATAGTTTTTCAGCCTTCGAAGTCCAAGCCCGGCTATGGCCTCGGGTGTATTGGCCACTGCATACAGCTTTACCGTTGCCTTGTTGACGCTGATATCGGTTGCCTGTGCAGACAGGATAACGGCTATCAGTAACTCAAATGGTGATGCATAAACCAGTTCGGTTGTTGGGGACGGATTTTGCTGTTGAAACTGCGAAAAAATGCGATAACGTTTTTGTTTATTCAAGCCCGCAACCTAGTCAAGAAGTGCAAAACGTTTTGCCACGGCGCAAACTGCCGCAGATAACAGTCCAAGCAGAAAGATAACACCGGCTGCAGAATCGAATAACGCCAAACCATGAGCGTGGTCCAGTAGCGTAATTCCACCCGGGTTTACATCAAGGTAAGCGCCGATATCGGTTAGTAACGAATAACTCGCGAGCATTTCTCGACAGGCACCGAATATGATCAATGATAACATTATCAGCAACAATACCGTCGCCAGCTCCTTAAGAAACGTGGTCAATGAATGAACCTTGAACAGGCTTTCGGCGTACGTCAGTACGAAGCAGTTAATACAGATCATCGGCAGATAAAGTCCGAGTTGCTGCTGCAATGGATACGCGTATGCCTGCAGCATGATATGCAACAACACGACCAGGCTGCTATTCAGGATAAGCAGCACCAGCATGCGTAATTGGGAAGGAAACAGATGTCGCAATGGGTACAGCAAAACGGTATTGATACAGACGAACAACAGCATGAAAAAAGCCGTTGCCAGACCGAGAAAAAGCGAATTGATCGATAAATAAAGCGGGCCCATCGCGATGATAAAAATGGGCATAATATTGATTGTGCGGTCTTGCAACATAGTTTGCGGCTCTGTGTAAGCCAGCTATTCTATGTAAATTGCGGCAACAACGCATCCTGTAGATGCGGGCATGGCGATGCCGGCATCATGAAACAGTGGAGTTGTGCTTCAGGCTGCGTGAAATCGTGATTCGATTATGCTGGTGAGAAACTGCATGTTATCACGCACACTGTTGTTGCGTGGTAATACATACTCATTTCCATCAACACTGGCTGCTGTGCCCGGCGCCTCACTTAAACCCGAGACTTTCTCGATACGACCAATATCAAGCTGGGAATTGATCGTTATCTTCCACAAATAACCGCGCGAGTCACCAATCGTTCTTGTTTCCAGGCCTTCGACTACTTCAACTTTAAGCTCTGCTGATTCCAGTTTTCTCATTGTTTTTAACCTTTATTAGCCAGCACAAAGTTAGTGCCGATACATTAAGAAAATCGAAAAATTAGATGAATTATTTGTGACAACCTGCTGTTTTTATTTAATAAATCTGTCATAAAACTTCATCATTACGTCATTGTTATTAAATCTTGCTGTCATACAACGCACGCATATTCTGCCAAACCCAAACGTGAGATGTAGATGTGAACTCTACCAATACGAATGGCACCATCAGAGTAAAGTCTGTTTTCATATCAGATGTACACCTTGGTTTTCCCGGCTGTAGCGCTAAATTTCTCCTCGATTTCCTGCGAAATACCGAGTGTGAAAAGATCTACCTGGTCGGGGACATCATCGATTTTCTCTATATGAGGAAAAAACGATACTGGCCGCAGGAACACAACGATGTAATACGTACGTTGCTCGGGAAGGCCAAACACGGCACCCAGGTAATCTATGTGCCTGGTAATCATGATGAACCAATAAGAGCCCATAACCACCTTGTTATGGGTAATGTCATGATTGAAAATGAGATCGTGCATACCACGGCGGATGGCAAACGCTTCCTCGTGCTGCACGGTGATCAGTTTGATAGCGTGGTCAAGAATTCCCATTTACTGGAATTAATCGGCAGCAAGGCCTACGACTATCTATTACGTGCAAATCATCTGGTTAACTTCATGCGCTATCGATTAGGACTGCCCTACTGGTCGCTGGCTGCCGCCCTAAAGCATAAGGTTAAAGGCGCGGTAAATTACATCAGTAATTTTGAAAGCGCGGTATCACAGATGGCCAGGCAACGTGATGTCGATGGCATGATTTGCGGGCATATTCACCGGGCTGAAATAAGGCAAATCGATGATGTTCTCTATTGCAACTGTGGTGACTGGGTAGAGAGCTGTACCGCACTCGTCGAAAACCATGATGGCAGCCTGGAGATACTCAACTGGACTGAACAAACCGCGTCGTTGAAGAAACTGCCGGTGGCTGCATAACGCCATGAAGATATCAATAGTAACCGATGCGTGGTCTCCGCAAATTAATGGTGTTGTAACAACGCTGGAAAAAATGGGTGAAGAGCTCAATGCGGTCGGTCATGAAGTTATGTATGTGACGCCTGAAGACTTCAGGACCTTTCCCTGCCCAAGCTATCCGAGTATCAGACTAGCATTGCTTCCGAATTCCGGCGTGCATGCCATGCTCGATCGGTTCCAGCCGGACGCAATACATATTGCTACCGAAGGTCCGCTAGGACATGCGGCAAGGAAATACTGTCTGAAAAGGAATTTAAAATTTACCACGTCATATCATACCCAGTTTCCTGAGTACGTTCGGTTACGCGCACCTATTCCTGTTAGCTGGACCTATAGCTACCTGCGCCGTTTCCACGGCAGCGCACAGCGCACGATGGTGCCGACACCATCACAAAAACAAAAGCTGGTAGACAGAAACTTTGACAACGTGGTCGTATGGTCCCGCGGTGTCGATACAGAATTATTTCGACCGCGTGATAAATCATTTATTGATGCTGACAGACCTGTTGCCATGTACATGGGTCGGGTTGCAGTAGAAAAAAATATTGAAGCATTCCTGGATCTGGATTTACCAGGTACCCAGTACGTGGTGGGTGATGGCCCTGACCTGGCAGAATTAAAGAAAAAATATCCACACGTTGTGTTTACCGGATTCAAGCGCGGACTCGAACTCGCCAGGTACCTGGCCGCCGCTGATGTTTTCGTTTTCCCAAGCCTGACTGACACATTCGGACTGGTCATGCTGGAGGCAATGGCCTGTGGTGTACCCGTCGCGGCATATCCGGTGACCGGCCCAATTGATGTTGTAAAACAAGGTGTAACCGGTGTGCTGGATAATGATTTACAAAAAGCGGTGCTGGAAGCATTAAAACTTAATCCGGATGATTGTGTACATTACGCACGACAGAATTCGTGGACGCAATGTGCCGAACTCTTTTTTAACCAACTTGAGCCTAACCCTTCACACCTAAATTAATTGCAAAATAACGTTATATTAAGGCTGCTTTCAGTGCTGTTCCTGCACCTGTTATACTCGGTCGAGAAAAACACTGGTCCCAAATTGAAATTAGTCACGTATAAACTCGCGGATAACATCCATGTCGGAGCGCTGGATGATGACGGCCTAATCAAGGCCGATGCCTATGCGGGCGCGAATGCCATGATTCAGCTACTGACAGATGGTGAAGAAGCGCTGACAGCACTTGCCAGCAAGTTATCCAGCACTAGTGAGAGAATTGACATCGCCGACGCGGAATTACTCGCGCCTGTTCCCAAACCAGACAAGTTTTTTGGCGTCAGCCTCAATTATGCAGACCATATTGAAGAAACAGGGCTGGAAAAACCCGAGTATCCTACTTTTTTTAACAAGCAAAACAGTTGCGTAATTGGATCGGGCCAGCCAATACATCTGCCAAGAATTTCAGAAAAACTGGACTATGAAGGCGAGCTTGCGCTGGTTATCGGTAAACGTTGTCGTAACATTAGTGTTGAACAGGCTCCATCTGTCATAGCTGGCTACACAATCGCCAATGATGTCAGCGTGCGTGACTGGCAGATGCGTTCCCATACCTGGACACTGGGTAAATCCTTCGACACCCATGGTCCAATTGGTCCATGGATCGTCACCGCCGATGAAATTGGTGACCCGCATGCGCTGCATATCAGGACCTGGGTCAATAATGAAAAACGCCAGGACTCTAATACAAAACACCTGATATTTAATTGTTACTATCTGGTGCAATACCTGTCACAGGTCATGACACTGGCACCGGGTGATATCATTGCCACAGGCACCAGTAGCGGCGTAGGCGTAAAAATGAAACCACGAGGCTATATGCATGACGGTGATACTGTCAGTATCGAAATAGAAAAAATTGGCCGGTTATCTAACCCGGTGATTGCCGAACCGGATAGCGCAACCTTTATTGCCTGATTCAGGACTGGTTTTCATCACCCGCGTCAATTTTTTCCAACAGCACATGCATCAGGTCCAGACGCTGTAATGCATTGTCCATTTCAAGTAAGGTTTGCTTGGTTTGTAAACCAAACGGCAATATTTCGGCCAGCCTTTCACTGACCCAGTTGGCTTCATCGAAACGTGCGTCATCATCCGCGTAAGGCAATTCATATCGTATCGCTATTTCTTTTAATAAATCGGTAAAGCCCTGGTAAGACTCGGGCATGAGGTCATCCTGATCATCCAGCCAGGTTACATCGGCAAGCATCAGGTTGTCCGCTTGCAAAGATGTTGATTCAACACGAAAGCGGTGCTCGCCCAGCACGGTAATACCCAGTAAACCATCGTCCATCTGTTCCCAGTCGGTGATGCGACAATAGGTTCCTAACGCGAAGATCTCTGCTGCCTCGCCAGCTTCCTTGCCCTCCTTTATCAAGCAAATACCAAAGCCGGTATCATCACGCATGCAGTTACGCACCATATCAATGTAGCGCGGTTCAAACAGTCGTAAATGCAAATCGCCTTCCGGGAACAGGACGACATTAAGTGGAAATATCGGAATAGTCTTCATGTTGATAAAAAAACCTGGGTCAGTTTGTCATGAATGCCGCCAAAGCCACCATTACTCATAATGACGATGTGATCACCTGGTTGCCAGTCAGCGGCTATGTTGTCGACAATGACATCTATATTCGTGAAGACCCTGCAGCGGTCTCCAAGTTCAGCGACATGTGATGCGATGTCCCACGTCACATTATCTGCCTGGAAGATGATTACCCTGTCTGCATCCTGCAGCGATTGCGCCAGCGTGTCGGCATGAACCCCCATGCGCATGGTATTGGAACGAGGTTCCATGATCGCAATAATCCGATTGTTACCCGCTGCTGCTCGCAGCGCACGCAGCGTCAACATGATGGCCGTCGGATGATGCGCAAAATCGTCGTATAGCTTTACCTTTCCGGTATCGAGGATACATTCCAGGCGTCGTTTCACCGATTTGAATTCTGTCAGCGCATTGGCTGACTGCTGAGGCGTTATCCCTATATGCGCGGCAGCCATCATCGCCGCCACTCCATTCCAGGCATTATGCTCGCCAAGTAGTGGCCAGCTAACATTTACCGTACCATCCTGACCCGTCTTTACCCGGAATTGAGTATATTCCGCGCTAGCTGGTTCCAGCGTCCAGTCAGCGTCCTGCGTAGCAAACGTCTTCCTGTCAGACCAACAGCCCATAGCCAGCACCCTGTTAATCTCAGGATCATGAGCGGGGTAAATGATCTGCGCGGTCGTCGGTAACACTCGGATCATATGATGAAATTCACGCCTGATGTCAGCAATATCATGAAAGATGTCGGCATGATCGAACTCAATATTATTTATCACCAGGGTGCGCGGATGATAATGAACAAATTTCGAGCGTTTATCAGAAAACGCGGTATCGTACTCATCTGCCTCGATGACAAAAAAGTCTGCGTCGGTCACGCGTGCGGATACACCGAAATTTTCAGCGACACCACCTATTAAAAAGCCTGGCGTCAGACCAGCGTATTCAAGCAGCCAGGTCAGTATCGACGTCGTCGTTGTCTTGCCGTGAGTGCCAGAGACAGCCAGCACATGTTTATACCTGAGCACCTCTTCATACAGCCATTCCGGTCCCGAGCAGTAGCGCAGTTGCTCGTTGAGTACAAATTCAAGTGCCGGGTTACCTCGCGAAATCGTATTACCAACTATCACCATATCCGGCGTCGGCTGCAGGTGTGATGGGCTATAACCCTGCTGCAGGACAATACCGAGTTCCTGTAACTGATCGCTCATCGGTGGATAGACGTTTTGATCAGAACCTGTTACGTAGTGTCCAAGTTCAGTGGCTATCCGCGCAATGCCGCCCATGAACGTACCGCAGATGCCAAGTATGTGGATATGCATTAAACAGACTCCGTTGGGAATAAAGCCGCCGAGACAGTCAGAATGATCCAGATATAGGAAATCGCGAGCATGACGCCTGTAAACATACCAACCTCCAGAGCCTCCTTGAGTATGTGGGCCATGACGGCGATATTCCAAAGTGCCAGTGCCGCCAATACCATAACCGCCACAGTATATATCGGGTTTGCGTCAGCCGACGCCGTGCCTAGCATGCTCATCAGCAAATAAACAGGAAACGCAATCAGGCTCAGCACCACACCAGTACCTGACATCGCAGTGATAGTCTGTATCCAACGGCCCGTTTTCCCGGATAATGCCAGTAATCCGACTGTAAATAACAACAGGATAAAGATCTCAACCAGAGCGGACAGGAATGAGTGACCCGGTGTTTCGGTTAACACCAACAATAGTGTCGCTATCAGCAAGTAAACAAATACGCTGAGCGACATCAAATTGGTCGATTGGGGAATATCCTGCGGTCTGCGTTTAAATTTGCAAATATCGAAGAATGCTGAAAATAGCAGTTTTACAGATTCAAGCATCAGGCAAGTAATGACAAGTAGAAAGTCTTGTGCAAATTGCGGGAATAAATGACAGCGTTGTCATAGGAAAAGCCAAACACAACTATACTATAAACGAGATCGATAGGCTGCATAATCATGACTGCTTACCAGTTCAGGCTGTTTCCCTGCATGCAGCAAATAGGTAGAGGGTAAATTGATGCCATTAAAACAGTTTGCCTTTACTTGCATATAGGCGCCGACGTTGCCAAACAGGACACGACTACCAATCTTTAATGGTGTATCGAATGTATAGTCTCCAAAAAGATCACCGCTTAGACAACTGGCACCTGCCAATTGATATCGGTTGTCTCCATGAATGTTGCTGTTCATAATTTCCGGCTGGTATTGATATTCAAACACTTCTGGCAAGTGATTAATCGTTGTATCAAGAACAGCAATTGAACTGTCCGGTGCTTCAATAATATCTATTACGCTGGCAAGCAGGTAACCGGCTTGACCGGTGACAGCCTTGCCGGGTTCGATGAATATGCGCGCATCATAATGCTGACGTATTGTGGCGCAGGTGTTCAGTAATAATTCGCAATCACTATCTACTTGCCAAAGGTAGCCGCCACCGAGGTTAATCCAGTCCGGCCTGAATTCGTGCCGGGCAAGGATGTCGAGCAGGCGATTGACTGATAATAGTAACTCGTTGAGATCGCTGGATTCACAATTGTTATGCATGGAAATACCCGAGATACCCTGCCAGTCAAATTCATGCTTATTGATCGCCTCTTCAAGCCGGACAGATTTGACACCGAGCCTGGAGTCAGCCCGGCAGGGGTCATATCGTTTATCCTGTACCCATGACAGTTCCGGGTTAATACGAAGACCAAAGCTGGTTTGCTGGTTCTCTTCATGGGAAAGATGCCGATACTGCGATAAAGAGTTAAAGCTTAAATAGTCTGCCTGCCCTGCCGTATGGGCAAATTCGCCAGGTCGATAGCCTGGCGTTGTCACGTGCAATACCTGGTTAGCCGAGATAAATTCGCGTGTGAATTTTAGTTCGAACAGGGAACTACAGGAAAAGCCATCGACGTATGGTGCAATGAAACGGACCAGCCCGGCATTGCTGGCTGATTTTACCGAGTAGAGAAACTGACAGTCCGCAGTGTCACAGGCCAGCCTGATTCGAGTCAGTACTTTTTCGATAGCTGCCATATCATAGACATAACAGGGCGTCTCGAATTCGGGGCTGAGGAAAATTGAATCTTTCATGTTATTTTAGTTCTTATAGTTGAATCTTTACCGAGGAACAGTTGATGCATATTAAAGCCTGTACGGCAATTATCCTAAGCCTTAACGTTGTCGCAGCACACGCTGAGTTTCGTGATCCGAATGACATGAGCCAGCAGGAATATCAGCAAGCCCGGCAGCTTGCCAGCGCTCATGAAGACTGTATGAATGAATATGCCATGGCGCAATTGCAAAAAGCAGGTGATCCGCGTGTCATTGCTGACCATTCAATGAAACATTGCGCCAACATCCTGGAAGATTTACATACTCAAATTGTTGACTGGAACTATCCGCCGGAATTCGGGAAGTATTACGTGAGTGGTATCAGTAATCGCAACGCCAACAAGTTACTCGGTAACCTGATGCGTTATATGGCCATGCCACGGTAACTGCTGGCCGCCTAGTAAAACCTGTTACGTTCGCCGCTATTGATAGAGATAAATGGCGCCAGCTGGTTCAGGGCTTGTTCATAGACACTGCGCTTAAAAGAAACGACTTCCTTGACCGGGTCCCAAAAATCAACCCATTTCCAGTGGTCGAATTCCGGTTCATCAGACCAGTCCAGATTGACACAGTCTTCATCCGCAACCAGCTTCAACAAATACCAGATTTGCTTCTGACCGATACATAACGGGTAAACGTTCTGTCGAATAAACCGTTTTGGTAACCAATAGCGCAGCCAGTCATCAGTGGCGCCAATCACCTTGACGTGTTCGGGCCCGAGACCGACTTCTTCACGAAGTTCCCTGTACATGGCTTCTTCCGGCGTTTCATTTTGTTTGATTCCACCCTGTGGGAACTGCCAGGCATTCATGCCGAGACGCCTTCCCCAGAACACCCTGCCCTCTTCATTCGAGAGAATGATGCCCACATTTGCGCGAAATCCTTCTGAATCAATCACGGTTACACCTCTATATCTTGCAGAATAGTTTCTAACAAACGAAAAAAACAAGCAAACCGTGATTACTGGTTGCCATCTACAGATAACCACCTAGACTAGCGCCTTCCCGTAGTAACGAAGTTATCAAATGAACCTGGCTATTTTTGATCTCGATAATACCCTCATTGCTGGCGATAGTGACTGCCTGTGGGGAGAGTTCCTTATTGAACTGGGTAAAGTTGATGCAGATACCTACCGCGCTGGACACGAGAAGTACTACGAGGATTACCTTGAGGGCAAGCTCGATATCCATGAGTTCCTTGCTTTTCAGCTGAGTCCTCTTGCCAGGTATGACTACCGTGAGTTACACCAGTGGCGAGAGCAGTATGTAAAACGCAAGATTCAACCGATTTTATTGCCACTGGCGCTTGAACTTGTTGAAAAACATCGACAACAACGGCATGAATTATTAATCATCACGGCAACCAATCGCTTCCTGACCGAACCAATAGCAACAATTTTCGGGATTGATCACCTGATTGCCTGTGAACCGGAAATGATCGACGGCCAGTTTACCGGCAAGGTGACAGGTATTCCTTCCTATGCAGATGGCAAAGTGTCACGTTTCCACTTGTGGTTAAGTGAACGCAGTACCGATTACGATGAGACCTGGTTTTACAGCGATTCTCATAACGATATACCACTGCTTGGCGAGGTTGATCACCCGGTGGCTGTCGATCCCGATACCACCTTGTTAAAACAGGCACGCAGTGAAGGCTGGGAAATAATCAGTCTGAGAAAGTGAACGCTGAATATAAAAAAGCCGCTGACGCGGCTTTTTTATAACTGATGAACATTAGAGAATTTTAGCAACCGCGTCGCGCTCTTCTTCCAGTTCCTTGCGTGTAATATCCAGCATCTGCTGGCCAAACTTATCAATCTCCAGTCCCTGCACGATACTGTAGTCGCCATCCTTACAGGTACATGGAAAGGAAAACATCAGGCCTTCCGGAATGCCATAACTGCCATCGCTAGGCACTGCCATACTGACCCAGTCACCCTCGGCCGACCCCAGCGCCCAATCATGCATATGATCTATGGCTCCGCTAGCAGCAGAGGCGGCGCTGGAAGCACCACGAGCATCAATAATTTCGGCGCCTCGCTTGGCCACGCGCGGAATATAGTTGTCTTTGTACCAGTCAAAATCAATCATGTCACTGGCTGCCTTACCGGCAACAGCTGTATGGCTTATATCCGGAAACTGCGTGGTAGAGTGATTGCCCCATATCGTCATTTGCCTTATATCGCTGACCTTGCTGTCGGTTTTTGCCGCCAGCTGGGCGAGCGCCCGATTGTGGTCCAGTCTGGTCATGGCCGTAAAATTTCGGGGGTTTAAATCCGGTGCACTCAACATGGCTGTATGTGCATTGGTATTGGCAGGGTTGCCCACGACCAGCACTTTAACATCGCGACTGGCATTATTATTCAATGCTTGTCCCTGGACTTTGAAAATACCGCCATTGGCTTCCAGTAAATCACTTCGCTCCATGCCTGGGCCACGAGGTTTCGCCCCAACCAGTAAAGCATAGTCAGCATTCTTAAAAGCGACAGCTGGGTCGTCTGCCATAACAAAACCATCAACCAGTTCAAATGCACAGTCGTCTATTTCCATGACCACGCCTTCCAGCGCCTTCATAGCAGGCGTTACTTCAAGCAACTGCAGAATAACGGGCTGGTCAGGACCGAGCATTTGCCCGGACGCGATACGAAACAACAGTGAATAGCCTATTTGACCGGCAGCGCCGGTCACGGCGACTCTAACGGGGGATTTCATTAATTAACTCCTTGGGATTGTAATTTTGCAGAATGCCTACTAGCCACGTTTATCGATAGGAATGTAATCACGCTGTTCCTGACCGATATACAACTGTCGTGGGCGACCGATCTTGAAGTCCGGGTCCTGCATCATCTCCAGCCATTGCGCTATCCAGCCTGCCGAGCGCGCCAGCGCAAACATTACGGTATACATTGAGGTCGGAATGCCAAGCGCCTTGAGAATGATACCTGAGTAAAAATCGACGTTAGGATACAGTTTACGTTCGATGAAGTAAGAATCCTTTAGCGCAATCTCTTCCAGTCGCATGGCGATATCCAGCAATGGCTGGTCAACCGTATCGATTTCTTCAAGCAGATCATGACAAACCTGGCGGATAATGGTCGCTCTTGGGTCGTAGTTTTTGTAAACACGATGTCCAAAGCCCATAAGGCGAAATGGATCGTTTTTATCCTTGGCACGGTCGATAAACTTAGGAATGTTGTCGACGTGTTCAATTTCAGCCAGCATGTTCAGTACAGCTTCATTGGCGCCGCCGTGGGCGCGCCCCCATAGTGTTACGATACCGGCAGCGATACAGGCAAACGGGTTGGCCTCGGCACTTCCAGCCAGCCTGACTGTGGATGTAGATGCATTTTGCTCATGGTCAGCATGCAGGATCAGCATCAGGTTCAATGCCTTAACGGCAATTTCCGGCGGGTTATACTCACGCATTGGTACAGAAAACATCATGTTCAGAAAGTTTTCGACATAGCCGAGATCATCACGAGAGTAGACAAACGGGTGGCCAACAGAATGCTTGTAGCAATGGGCCGCGAGGATTGGCATCTTGGCAATCACTCGAATAGCGGTCAATTCACGATCAACCGGATCGTTGATGTCCATGGCCTCGTGGTAATACGAAGAAAGCGCCCCGGTTACACCAATCAACATGGACATCGGGTGAGCATCATAAAGATAACCATTGTAAAAACGCTCCAGATGCTCATGTACCATGTTGCGTTTGTTCAAGTTAGCCATGAAAGCATCAAACTGGGTTTGCGTAGGCAATTCACCGTAAAGCAGCAGGTAACACACTTCCAGGTAGGAACTGTTCTGCGCCAGTTGGTCAATTGGGTAGCCTCGATGAAGAAGTATGCCCTTCTCTCCATCCAGGTAGGTAATTGCGCTCTTGCAAGAGGCTGTTGTCACGAAACCGGGGTCAAATGTAAACATCCCCAACTCCTTGTACAACGCCTTGGTGTCAATAACAGGCGCGCCATATACGCCGTCAAGAATTGGACATTCGACTTGTTTCCCCGTGCGGTTATCGGTAATTGTTACCGTATCAGACATACAACTTCTCCATTACAAATCCTAAAATTTACCGTTGTTCTTGTAATTTTGACGTAAGCATACAGGCGTTAGAGGCGCTGCAGCAAGAGTCAGGCGTCGAATCGGCCCTTTTTATGCATGAAAAAATCATCAGAAGGACCAGAAACTTTCTATAACAAGGTTGAATTAATACCAGAAAATCTTGGAGTTAGGATTGCTTTTTACGGCTGTTTTAGCAAATATGAGCGTTGAATGGTTGCACCGGAAAATATTGCTGATCTGGACGGCAATGTAGCAAATAAATATGAGTTGTATCAGGGACATGTATAGATGAAAGACGCAATAGATTCCTACTTATACAGTGGCAACGCCGACTTTATCGAAGAACTCTACGAGCATTACCTCAATCACCCGGAGTCGATCGATCCGCAATGGCGTACATTTTTTGATTCGATACAGCAATCTGGCCAATCCCGCGATATTGCACATACCCCGATACAACAGGCTTACCGGGGTATAACCACTCGCAGGAAAGGCGCAACTGGAATGGCGCCCGCGGCAGATACTGTATCTCATCAGAAACAGACTGCCGTACTACAGTTAATCAACGCCCATCGCTTTAACGGGCATCGCCAGGCGAACCTTGATCCGCTTAACCAGTATCAGCGACCGCCAACGCCAGAACTCGATCCGGAGTTTCATGGGCTCACCGAAGAAGACATGGACCAGACGTTTAATACCGGTTCCCTGTTTGCACCAGATGAGATCCCACTGCGCGAAATCGTGCATATCATTAAGAAAACCTACTGCGGCTCGATTGGTGCCGAGTACATGCATATTAATGAAACGGAGCAAAAACGCTGGATTCAAAAACGCCTTGAAGAATGTCTTGGCACACCAAACTATGATGCTGAGCAACGCATACGCATACTCGATCGCATCATCGATGCCAATGCCCTTGAAGAATACCTGCATAAAAAATACGTGGGGCAAAAGCGTTTTTCACTTGAGGGTGGTGAATCCCTGATTCCGCTACTGGATGAAATCATTCAAACCAGCGGCAGCATGCAGGTCAAGGAAATAGTCATAGGGATGGCCCACCGCGGTAGATTGAATGTCCTGGTAAATGCCATTGGCAAGAAACCCAGCGAGTTGTTTGATGAATTTGAGGGCAAGCAACTGGAGACCCTGAAAGGCTCCGGCGATGTCAAATACCACATGGGCTATTCTTCCGATATCCATACGCCCGGGGGTGAAGTCCACATTACCCTGGGCTATAACCCGTCACACCTGGAGATTATTGACCCGGTAGTGGAAGGCTCCGTACGCGCACGCCAGGACCGCCGCTCTGACCTGGCAAGAGACCAGGTCTTGGCCGTGTTGATCCATGGTGACGCTGCCTTCGCAGGCCAGGGAGTCGTCATGGAAACCTTCAACCTGTCGCAAACCCGTGGTTATAGTACTGGCGGCACCATGCACGTCATCGTGAATAACCAGATTGGGTTTACCACCAGCGATCCACTGGATTCACGCTCATCGCTTTATTGCACCGATGTCGCCAAGATGGTCCAGGCGCCCATTTTTCATGTGAATGGTGATGATCCCGAGGCGGTCGTTCTGGCAACGAGTATCGCACTGGATTACAGGATGGAATTTAATAAGGACGTAGTGCTGGACATCATCTGTTTCCGCAAACATGGACACAGTGAAGCCGATGAACCGATGGCGACACAACCGATCATGTACCAGCATGTAAGACAACATCCTGGCGTTCGTAAACTCCATACCGACAAACTCATCAATGAAGGTATCATTACACAGGAACAGGCTGATGCCATCGCCGAAGAATATATCGATTCATTGGAGAGCAATCGCGGTGTAGCAGGAACACATGCGGATAATCCTAACCCCAGGTTCCTGGTTGATTATTCCCGCTTTGCGGATACGCAATGGGATGAGCCGGTTACCACGACCATGTCGGTCGAGGATGTGAAAACGCTGACTACAGCAATAACCACCATTCCCGACGATTTTAAACTCCACCCTGCTGTGAAAAAGATCATGGACTCACGCAGGAAAATGGGCGCCGGTGAAATGCTGATGGACTGGGGTTACGCCGAAACCATGGCCTATGCGGCATTAATCAACGAGGGCTATCCAATTCGTATCTCTGGCCAGGATAGCGGTCGCGGCACATTCTTCCATCGGCATGCGGTCGTGCACAATATGGAAGATGGACGCACCCATCTGCCCTTGCAACATATCAAACAAGGTCAGCCGGGGTTTCTCGTGATTAACTCTACCCTGTCCGAAGAAGCCGTGCTTGCGTTTGAGTACGGCTATGCATCGGCCGAACCCAATGCACTGGTCATCTGGGAGGCGCAGTTCGGTGATTTTGCCAACGGTGCGCAGGTTGTATTTGACCAGTTCATCAGTTCCTGCGAGGCAAAGTGGGGACGCTACTGTGGACTGACTGTGCTATTGCCGCACAGCTATGATGGACAGGGACCGGAACATTCATCAGCACGGCTGGAAAGGTTCCTGCAGCTATGTGCGGAAAAGAATATGCAGGTTTGCTTTCCCAGCACCCCGGCACAAATGTTCCACCTGCTACGTCGCCAGCAGTTACGACCGTACCGCAAGCCGTTAATCATAATGAGCCCGAAAAGCCTGCTCCGTCGAAAATTATCCGCATCGCCAGTAGATGATCTTGTTAACGGCCATTTCCACAACGTCATTGATGAAATAGATGAACTGGATAAAGCCGCGGTGACGCGTCTGCTGGTTTGCAGCGGCAAGGTTTACTTTGACCTGCTCGAACAACGCAGGGAAAGTGAAATAACCAACATCGCTATCATCAGGATTGAACAGCTCTACCCGTTCCCCAGGGAAGACGTAAGAACGATTATTGATTCCTATCCCAACCTGAAACAGGTCGTCTGGGTTCAGGAAGAACCGAAAAACCAGGGCAGTTGGTATTACATGCAATCGCGCGGCACCATGATAGGATGCCTTAACGATCAACATACTTTTGGCTACGCAGGACGCTTCTATTCTGCATCACCCGCAACGGGTCTGATGCCTTTGCACCTGGAGCAACAAAAACAGCTGGTGTCAGATGCGTTGCAACTGGACAAACTGGAAGTAACATCGCACAAAGAAGTAAAACCGGTATTGTTGAGATAATTGTAAGGAGTAAATCGTGCTTATTGACGTAAAAGTCCCGGTATTAGCAGAATCAGTCGCTGAAGCAACACTACTGAACTGGCAAAAGAAGGTCGGTGACCACGTTAAACGTGGTGATAACCTCATTGACATTGAGACCGACAAGGTAACGCTGGAGGTGTCAGCGCTGAATGATGGCATTGTTGCAGAAATTCTGAAAAATGATGGCGAGACTGTACAAAGCGACGAGGTTATCGCCAAGATTGACACTGAAGGTGCAGTCGCCAAACCCGCAGCAAAAGAAATGGCTAAAGAAGCGACACCGGAACAGCAATCGTTACCGGAAATGGAGTCTGGCGATGAAGCTGCGGCAAAGCTAAGCCCGGCGGTGAGAAACCTGCTGGAAGAACACAAACTCTCCCCAGCTGATATCAAACACAGTGGCGATCGTATTACCAAGGAAGATGTGTTGCGGCACATTGGCAAGACTGACACTGCTGCAGCCAAGGCTGCACCAGTAGCTAAAGCACAGCCGACGAAACTGGAAGCCGTGCCGGTATCTGCGCCACCTGCTTCGCCCGAACCGAATGCCGTGCCGGAACTGACCGTTGGCGCGGGTGAACGACCGGAAGAAGTCGTACCCATGACACGACTCAGAAAACGTACGGCCGAACGTTTGCTGGGCGCGCAACACGAAAATGCCATTCTTACCACGTTTAATGAGGTCAACCTCAAGGCGGTGATGGACATACGTAACCGTTACAAGGACGACTTTGAAAAGACGCATGACGTGAAGCTGGGGTTTATGTCGTTTTTCACGTGTGCAGTGGTGGAGGCCCTGAAAAAATTTCCGATTATTAATGCCTCAGTTGATGGCGATAATATTATTTACCACGGCTATTTTGATATTGGCATTGCTGTCAGCTCGCAACGTGGTCTGGTTGTACCCATATTGCGCGATGCCGACACACTTTCACTCGCGGATATTGAGCAACAAATTCGCAGCTATGGTGAAAAGGCCCGCGATGGAAAGTTGACCCTGGATGATCTAACCGGTGGCACTTTTACGATTACCAATGGCGGTGTGTTTGGCTCGATGTTATCCACACCCATTATTAATCCGCCGCAGAGCGCGATCCTGGGCATGCATTCCATACAACAGCGACCGGTTGCCGAAAACAACGAGGTGGTAATAAGGCCGATGATGTACATAGCCCTGTCTTATGATCATCGGATTATTGATGGTCGTGATGCCGTACAGTTCCTTGTGTCGATCAAACAGCAACTGGAAGACCCTGCCCGCTTGCTATTACAGTTATAGCAAGTTACTGACTCACTCTAGCAATTATCAGGAACCCTTATGAGTAAATATGATGTCGTAGTCATTGGTGCAGGCCCCGGCGGCTACGTGGCGGCTATTCGCTGCGCACAGCTTGGGCTCAAGACTGCCTGCGTGGAAAGCTGGATCAATGACGATGGTAAACCTGCACTGGGTGGTACATGCCTGAATGTAGGCTGTATCCCTTCAAAGGCACTACTGGATTCCTCGCATCATTACCATCATATAAAGCATGAAGCGGCCGAACACGGCATTAACGTGACGGGCACGACAATTGATGTAAACAAGATGATTGCGCGCAAGGCGAAGATCGTCAAAATCCTTACCACCGGAATTAGCGGCCTGTTCAGAAAAAACAAGGTCGATTGGTTGAAAGGCCATGCCCGGCTACTGAGTAACAAACAGGTAGAAATTGCACCGGCACATGATTCACATGATGAAAAGGCCACGGTAGAGGCAGAAAACATCATTATTGCAACCGGTTCTGTACCGGCAAAAATTCCACCGGCGCAACCCGATGACAAGCTGATTGTAGATTCTACCGGCGCATTAAAATTCAACGAAGTCCCCAAACGACTGGGTGTCATCGGAGCCGGCGTTATCGGACTCGAACTGGGAAGCGTATGGAATCGGCTTGGATCAGACGTGGTGATTCTGGAAGCGCTGCCTGCTTTCCTCGCGTCCGTTGACCAGCAGATTGCACAGGAAGCGGAAAAGACATTGCGACAACAGGGATTGGATATTCGCCTTGGTGCGCGCGTGACCGGCACCGGCACCAATAACCGCGAGGTGAAAATCAATTACGAGGACGAAGCCGGCAAGCAACAGCTTATCGTTGATAAGCTGATCGTTGCGGTAGGGCGTAGCCCTAATACACAGGGGCTGGGTGCCGAGGAAGCAGGGCTGGAACTCGACGAACGCGGTTTCATCAAGGTAGATGAACACTGCAAGACCAACCTTGATAATGTCTATGCAGTGGGTGACGTCGTGCGGGGCCCCATGCTGGCTCACAAGGCCTCGGAAGAAGGTGTTGCTATTGCTGAAAAAATTGCCGGCCAACCCGGGCATATGAATTATGAAACTATTCCATGGGTTATCTACACCTGGCCAGAGATTTCATGGGTGGGCAAATCTGAACAGGAATTAAAACAGGACGGCGTGGATTATCGCACCGGCAGTTTTCCCTTTATGGCAACAGGACGCGCCAGGGCAATGGGAGAAACAAACGGTATGGTAAAAATACTCAGTGATGCAAGCACCGATCGTATCCTGGGTATCCATATATTTGGGCCCAACGCATCAGAATTGATAGCAGAGGCCGTGGTAGCGATGGAATTTGATGGCAGCGCCGAGGATCTGGCGCGAACGATACATGCCCACCCAACATTGTCAGAAGCGATGCATGAAGCTGCTTTGGGAGTAGATGGGCGAACTATTCACATCTAGGAAAAAAATAAACACGTCCCTGTGTTGATAATGCAGTGTTAGTAACAAGAGGAGGTGTAGACACTGTAGAAATGTAAATCGCTTCCTGCGATATAAACTCTTCTCAAAAATAACGATTAAAAAATAAAGCTATAAACAACTGTTTACAATAGCGATTTTATTGATATATTGTTTCTATACAAGAAACAATACGAGCGGCTATGGATAAGGTAACGAGCATGAAGGTTTTCTCTGCAGTTGCGCGCAACGGCAGTTTTTCTGATGCCGCGCGCAAGCTGAATATCTCCAAGGCAATGGCCTCCAAGCATGTGCAATACCTGGAACAACATCTTGGCGTCCGCTTATTCAACCGTACTACCCGTAAGTTGAACCTGACCGATGTTGGTCTTGCCTATTTTGAAAAAGTAGACGCCATACTTGCCGAGATCGAGGAAACCGAGCTTGCTGTAAGCCAGCTTAATTCAGAACCGAGAGGCAGGCTAAAAATTATGGCCCAGCCTTCCTTCGGTGCCTTTCATCTGTCGCGCGCGCTGTCCAGCTACATGGCCAGATATCCTGGCGTACAAACACAGCTGGAATTATCCAATCGTATCCCTGACCTCGTCGAAGATGGAATCGATGTAGCGTTTCATGTTGGTGAGTTGGATGACTCAATGGTCGTTGCACGCAAGATCGCCTCTGCCAGACGTGTCGTCTGCGCATCACCCGACTACCTGGCCGAACGCGGACGCCCAACCAAACCTGAAGAACTGGCAGAGCATAATTGCATGATCTATTCACCCAGAACGCCGTTACATGAGTGGGAATTTATGGGCAAGGTGATCCGTGTAACCGGCGACATCCAGTGCAACGATGGTGACGCCTTACGTATTGCAGCGATACAAGGATGTGGCCTTGCCCAATTGCCGACCTACATGGTCGGGCTTGATATCCAGGCAGGCAGACTCAACGCACTGCTGGAAGAGTACGAGCCCGCCAGGCTTCCCGTATATGCGATGTACAATCATCGAAAGTACCTGTCCGCCAAGATTAAAACCTTTATCGATTACATGTACGAGTTATATCAGCCCGAGGCCTATTGGAATCAGTGGACTTAATCGCTGTAATGAATATTATGTAGCTTGATAATTAGAAAAATATTCTGAAAGTGGAGTTAATAGCTGGTTCTGGTAGTCTTTGCGCACTTTTGTTGCGTCGCAACAATCACGCAGTTCAATCCAACGCCATTCTGGCTGTTACAGATAATTATAATTAGGAGAGCAATATGTCTGAGAAGGTAGTAATCGTATCGGCTGCGCGCACCGCTATCGGTAATTTCGGTGGCTCGCTTGCCAGTGTGCCCGCGCATGAATTGGGCGCTATTGTAATCAAAGCAGTTCTGGAACGCGCAGGCGTGAAGCCTGAACAAGTCAGCGAAGTGTTATTTGGACAGGTGCTGACCGCAGGCTCCGGGCAAAATCCCGCTCGGCAGGCGGCCATCGCTGCGGGGCTTCCCGAAGGCGTACCGTCTATGACCATTAACAAGGTTTGCGGCAGTGGTCTAAAGACAGTGCATCTCGCTGCACAGGCTATCAAGGCAGGCGATGCAGACATTGTTGTTGCGGGTGGTCAGGAAAACATGAGTCTATCGCCGCACGTGTTAGCCAAGTCCCGCAACGGCCAAAAAATGGGCGACTGGAAGATGCAGGATTCCATGATTGTTGACGGACTCTGGGATGCCTTTAATAACTACCACATGGGTACTACCGCAGAAAATATTGCCAAGAAATATGGCATTACCCGTGAAGAGCAGGATGAATTTGCCGCTGCTTCCCAGCAGAAGGCGGAAGCAGCCATGGCTGCCGGTAAGTTCGCCGATGAAATCGTAGCGGTAGAAATTCCGCAGCGAAAAGGTGATCCGATCGTTTTCGACAAGGATGAATTTCCAAAAGCTGGTGTCACCGCCGAGGGTATTGCCAAGTTACGTCCGGCCTTTGATAAAGAAGGCACTGTTACCGCAGCCAACGCTTCCGGATTGAATGACGGTGCGGCAGCCGTGCTGGTGATGTCGGAAAGCAAGGCCAAGGAACTTGGTATAGAGCCGCTGGCAACGGTTACAGCTTACTCCAGCGCCGGCGTTGATCCTGCCATTATGGGTACCGGCCCTATTCCAGCCACACAGCTATGCCTGAAGAAAGCCGGCTGGACGGTTGATGACCTCGAACAGATTGAGTCCAACGAGGCGTTTGCCGCCCAGGCTATTTCGGTAAACCGGGACCTTGGTTGGGATACCAGCAAGGTAAACGTCAACGGCGGCGCGATTGCGCTTGGTCACCCGATTGGCGCCTCGGGCTGTCGCGTGCTGGTAACGTTATTACACGAAATGAAACGCAGTGATACGAAAAAAGGTCTTGCCACCCTCTGTATAGGTGGTGGTCAAGGTGTCGCACTGGCAGTAGAGAGGTAACCAATGATGTCTAGTCTTGAAGGAAAAGTTGCTTTAGTCACCGGTGGTACCGGAGGTATCGGCGCCGCTATTTGTATGAAGCTTGCTGCCATGGGCGCCAAGGTGGCAACGAATTACAGGAATAAGGAAAAGGCAGAGGCCTGGCAAAAGGAATGCAAGGATAAGGGATTTGATATCGCGATATACCAGGTCGATGTTACAGACTTTGATGGTTGCAAGGCGATGTACCAGCAGATCGAAAACGATCTTGGTCCGGTTGACATACTCGTCAATAATGCGGGTATCACCAAGGATACAACCCTGCGCAAGATGACGCGCGATAAGTGGGATGCGGTTATGGATATCAACCTGAACGGTTTATTCAATGTGACTCAACCGGTAGTCGAAGGCATGACCAACCGCGGTTGGGGTCGTATCGTGAACATTGCTTCTGTCAATGGCCAGAAGGGCCAGATGGGACAAACCAATTATACGGCTACCAAGGCAGGTATGCATGGATTTACCATGTCACTGGCACAGGAAGTCGCGCGCAAGGGTGTGACTGTGAATACGGTTTCCCCCGGATATATCGCAACAGAAATGGTGATGGCCGTGCCCGAAGAAATCCGTGACAAGATTATCTCCGGCATACCAGTCGGTCGCCTGGGTAGCGCGGATGAAGTGGCAGAACTGGTCGGTTATCTCGTTTCCGAGCATGCAGGATTTACCACCGGCGCTAATTTTGCTATGAATGGTGGTCAACACATGCATTAGTTGTATGATGGGCAGGTGCTGCAGGGCACCTGTCCAGATTTACGAGGCCTTAAGATGGAAGAAGTAGAAAAGAGAGTAATTAAAAAATATCCAAACCGTCGCTTGTACGATACGGAAGAAAGTAAATACATCACGCTGGAAGACATTCGCAAATTAGTGCTAAACAGTACACCGTTCATGGTAAAGGATGTTAAGACCGAGGAAGATCTTACCCGTACCATACTGTTACAAATCATTATCGAGCAGGAGGATGACGGGGAACCGCTGTTCTCGACCGATGCACTGTCACATATCATTCGTTTTTATGGCGACTCGATACAGTCTGTTGCCGGGGACTATATTCAGCAGAGTATTAACCTGTTTGTTAACCAGCAAAAACAAATCCAGGAACAACTCTCGTCTGCTGTTAACACGAACCCGTTGACCGCCATGGCCGAGATGACTGAAAAGAACATGGATATGTGGAAAAAAATGCAGGAAAACTTTTTCAAGTCCGCGATGCAGAATACAGCCAACGCAAAAAAATCTGACAACGAGTAATAAAATCCACTTTTTCTAGAAATATACATACCTTTCAATTAGTTATAACCCGGCAACATCGCGCACTAAATACGATTTCCTGTTGACAAACAGCTCCGCTACAGTTATGCTGCATTGCAATATTGTTGCATCGCACCAAACGGAGGAGCAGATATGAACAATGAATATATTGAAAAAATGAACAAGCTGGGTAAATCAGGTTATGACGCCATGAAAGAGCTGTACGAAATGAACATGCGTTTAGTCGGCCAGTTTTCCGAGCAACAGGCAGCATTCTTCAATTTATACATGGAGTATGCTACTTCACAAATGGACATGATCGGTAAGTCAAAAGACTACAAGGACATTATTTCCAAGCAGACTGAACTCATGAGTGAGGCCAGTGAAAAAGTACAGGGAATTGCCCGAAATACGGTTGATATACTGAATGAGTCCAAAGACGAAGTCAGTGCCTGGGTAGAGAAAGAAGTAAAACAGGCCAGTAAAGCAGTTCCTTTTACTCACTAAGCCAGACTAAAGTTTAAAGAACCCCTACTTATTACCACAGTTCTGCGTGAGCAGGCTGTGGTTTTTTTATTGATTTTTTAGCAGGTCGGTAAGACCTTCATCAATAATCTGTTTTTCCTTGGCACCATCGTTGCGCATGGTTTCAAGATGAGCCAGATAATCTTCACTGATATCGCCGGTAACATATTCACCTGAAAAACACGATGTATCAAACCGGGTGATTTCGTCATTACCCTTGCTACAGCTGTCAATCAGGTCATCCAACTCCTGGTAAACCAGCCAGTCAGCGCCTATCTCTTCGGCCACCTCTTCAGCCGTCTTGTTAAAGGCAATAAGCTCATGCACCGCAGGCATGTCGATACCGTATACGTTAGGATGTCTTACAGGTGGCGCAGCCGACGCGACATACACCTGTTTTGCCCCTGCCTCGCGGGCCATTAGTACGATTTCCTTGGATGTTGTTCCCCTGACAATTGAGTCGTCAACCAGCAGCACATTCTTATCTTTGAATTCAAGCTCTATCGCATTCAGTTTCTGGCGCACAGATTTTTTCCGAATTGCCTGGCCTGGCATGATAAAGGTACGTGGAATATAGCGATTCTTAACAAACCCTTCCCTGTATTTCACACCCAGGTCATTGGCAAGGGGAAGTGCAGCTGTTCGGCTCGAGTCAGGGATAGGAATAACAACATCAATATCATGGTCAGGTCTTAATTCCATGATCTTTTTAGCCAGTTTCTCACCCATGCGTAGTCTTGCCTTGTAGACAGAAATACCATCAATGATGGAATCAGGCCTGGCCAGGTAGACATACTCGAAAATACAGGGGTTATGTGTTGAACTCACGGCACATTGTTGTGTGTACAACTGTCCATCAAGGGAAATAAACACGGCCTCGCCAGGCTCAATGTCACGCAGCCGCTCAAAGTCCAGCGCGTCTATAGCGACGCTTTCAGACGCAATGATAAACTCGGCGCCGAGGTCGGTCTTTCGTTCGCCAAATACAATCGGGCGTATGCCATTCGGATCCCTGAAACCTATAATTCCCACACCGGTAATCATGGCAACAGCAGCGTAACTGCCACGACAACGTTTGTGCAGGTTGCGCACAGCCTGGAAGATATCAGCAGGCTGCAAGTCCGTCCGGAGTTTGCCTGCACGACTTAATTCATGCGCAAGGATATTTAGCAATACCTCGGAATCTGAATTGGTATTCAGGTGGCGCAGATCGTCTCTCATCAGGTCTTCTTTGAGTGATTCGGCATTGGTCAGGTTGCCATTGTGCGCCAATGTGATGCCATAGGGTGTATTAACATAAAACGGTTGCGCTTCTGCTGAAGAAGAACAGCCCGCAGTCGGGTAGCGGACATGGCCAATGCCCATGTTGCCTTTCAGATTTACCATGTGCCGGGTATGAAAGACATCCCGTACCAGTCCATTATCCTTGCGCAGGTAGAGCTTGGTATCATCGCAAGTGACCATGCCGGCCGCGTCCTGGCCGCGATGTTGTAAGACGGTCAGGCCGTCATAGATAGCCTGGTTAACCGGGTTCTTGGCAACTAAACCTATTATTGCGCACATGCTGCTGGCAAGCTCCTTTCAACTGGTAGATTTTGTTGAATCATAGGAATGGTATTCAATAATCGATTCCGGCAGAAACCGATAACACCATATACCAATTCGCTCAAAAGGATCTACCAGTTTTGAACGTTCCCACCAGTTTTCCTGTGGCATCAATGTAAAGCCACCGAGGAAAACAATCACCGCGACGATAATGACACCCAGGCCCATACCAAAAAAAAGACCAAGAATGCGGTCAGCAGCCGTTAACCCTGCCCGACCCAACAACTTTACGATGAAGTAACTCAACAGGCTGAGCAAAACCAGGCAAATGATAAACGAGGCCACAAACGCCAGTGCAGTTCGAAGCAACTCATTTTCAACAACGTTGGAAAAAAGCGGCGTTGCCAACGGCAACAGCTTGATTGACGCACCAAATGCCAACGCCCATGACAGTAATGAAAAAACGATATTCAGAAAGCCATAAAACACGCCCACGATCGCAGGCAAGATCAGAACACTGATGATAACTATATCGAAAGCGGACATTGTTATGGTCACGGGTAACGCAACACAATACCCTGCAACTGCATTTTTTCATTGATTGACTTGAGCAACTTCTCAGCATCGGAACGTAACAGCTCAGGGCCTACACGGACCCGGTAACTTGTTTTATTGTCCTTACTCAGCGGCTCAACAAAAGCAGGATAGCCTTCCTTACGCAGGCTCAGGTTCATTTTATCTGCATTGACCTTACTATTGAAACTGCCTAGCTGCACAACCCAGGCAGAAAGACCAACGGGTTTATCCTTATCGGTCTTCTCTTGCTTGCTGGCAGCTACAGGTTCCTGCCTGGTTTCGGTGACCTGGGGTTGCTTGTCACTGATTACACCTGGCTCGATAGCGACTTGTTCAATTGGCGTTTGCTCCGTCGTCTGCACTGGAGCCGGTTCTGTTTCAGCAGGCTGTGCTTCGGCAGTCTCGGTAATATTTTCCGGTTCTACAGCGGGTTTCCCTGTTTCTGTTATCGGTACCAGCGTGGGTTTGAACGTATCTGCCGGCTGGGCAGGAATATTGGTTTCATCTATAGCACCGGTGTCTACAGGCCCGGTCAATATCATGGGTATAAAGATAACGGCCAGTACTACCAGGACAGCAGCACCGACCAGACGTTCTTTTAAGCGAGGATGCATAACAATTAATTCATGCAGCGCAAGGCAGCGCCAACGGTAAGAAAAGAGCCTGTGATAACAATTCTATCACCCGGAATTGCCTTGGCGCGAATACCTGCCAGTGCGTCCGCAACACTATCGTAACCGCGAATATTATCGCGAATGTCCAGTTCTGCCAGGGCATTAATCAGTTGCGCAGAATCGCAGCCGCGGTCTTCGGCCAGCGTTACGACACTCCAGCTATCTGCGACCCGGCCGAGCTCCGATAACACCATGTCATGCGTTTTATCTTTAAGCATGCCTATTAGAATATGCGTTTTACCGATGCACGGCACCGACTGCAGGTTCTTGATTAATGCCTGAACTGATTCACGGTTATGTGCAACATCAAGAATCATTTCTATTTCGCCCGGGATTTGTTGCATGCGACCATGCAATCGAAAGTTGGCCAGACCGTTTCGAATGGCGTCTTCCTGTACCGGGAATTCATGGCTGATATTTTCCAGCACCATCAAGACGCCCGCCGCATTCTGTAACTGGAATTCACAATATTGCATGGGTCTCGGTAAATCCAGCCAGCTCCTGTGCGCCGATTGCCAGTTCCAGCCGTTTTCTGTTGTCTCGTAACTGAAGTCCTCGCCTGCAAGCGATAGCGGTGTTCCCAGCGCGCTGGCACAGTCAATAATGGTTTGCGGCGGGTTGGGGTCTGAGCATACGGCCGGGGCCATGTTTCTAAAGATACCTGCCTTCTCGCGGCCTATACTTTCACGCGTGTTTCCAAGCCACTGTTGATGATCCAGATCGATAGAGCTTATCAGCGCGGCGTCTGCGTCCAGTATATTTACCGCATCAAGGCGGCCGCCAAGGCCGACCTCAAGGATGGCAATATCCACGTCGTGCTGTCTGAACAGGTCCAGTGCCGCCAGCGTACCAAATTCAAAGTAGGTCAGTGAGATATCACCTCGGGCACGGTCGATACGGTCGAAAGACTCGCATAGCTCCGCATCCGAGACCTCATTACCGTCTACGCAGATACGTTCGTTATAGTTTATGAGATGAGGTGACGTGTAACGCCCAACCTTGTAGCCGGCGCGGCGCAGTATTTCATCAAGCATGGTAACACTGGAACCCTTGCCATTCGTTCCAGCAACACTGACAACCGTGTAAGCAGGCTTCAGCATACCCATGTTATCGGCCACACGGCGACAACGTTCCAGGCCCAGTTCAATGGCAGTGAAGTGCAGGCTCTCCTGCCACTTCAACCATTTTTCCAGGCTGTTAAATCGTAATTGTCCTTTATTTTGCAGCTGTCGGCTCCCGGGCTGGTCTGTATCTGATGTCAGGAGTTCGCTGGTTGCCTCATTAACATGGAAACCAGGTTGGCAATTTTTGGCCTGAGTTCACGTCGGTCAATAATCATGTCGATTTGCCCATGCTGTAACAGGAATTCGCTGCGCTGGAAGCCCTCCGGTAATGTCTCTCTTACGGTTTGCTCTATAACGCGGGGACCGGCAAAACCGATAAGTGCGCCTGGCTCGGCAATGTTGATATCACCAAGACTGGCAAGGCTGGCAGTGACACCACCCATTGTGGGATCGGTCATAACCGATATAAAGGGAAGTCCATTTTTTTGCAACGCTGCGATCGCCGCACTTGTTTTGGCCATTTGCATTAATGAAAACAGGGCTTCCTGCATTCTTGCCCCGCCACTGGTAGAAAAACAGATCATTGGGCAACGCATTTCGATTGCCGCTTCTGCCGCCAGCACAAAGCGCTCACCAACGACCGCACCCATCGAACCGCCCATGAAGTCAAATTCGAACGCACAGGCTACGACCGGTATGCCCGTGAGTTGCCCTGACGTAGCCACCAGAGCATCATCTTCGCCAGTTTGTTTTTGTGCCTGGCCAAGTCTGTCGCGGTAGCGCTTGTTGTCTCGAAACTTGAGCTTATCCACCGGCTTCAGGTTAACACCAATTTCCTCGGTGGTTTCCTGGTCAAGGAAATCAGCCAGGCGCTGCCTTGCACGAAGCCGCATGTGGTAACCGCACTTTGGACAAACTTCAAGATTGCGTTCCAGCTCTGCCCTGTAAAGAACCGCGTTGCACGAAGCACATTTAGTCCATAGACCTTCAGGCACCGTACGGCGATTGCTGCCGTTGGTCTTGATACGCGAGGGAAGTATTTTTTCGAACCAGCTCATGCGTTGAGTAAATTAGTTATCCAATGACTCTCTAATCGTCGTTATAAAACCTGTAATGTCCTGTTTAAGTGCTTCTGGCTCACCATTGTAATCGGCTATATGCTCTACAAGCGCACTACCAATAACAACCGCATCACAGATTTTTCCAACCTCGGCCGCGGTTTGCGCATCCTTGATACCAAAACCCACACCCAGCGGCAAGCTGGTCATAGCTCGTATTTCATCCAGCTTGGCGGCAACCGCAGTTGTATCAAGCCTGTCACTACCGGTAACACCTTTAAGCGATACATAATACAGGAAGCCAGACCCAACTTCACAGATTCGTTGCAACCTGTCAGCCCGGGTCGTCGGTGAAATGAGGAATATTTGATCAATAGCATGCTCTTGAAAAACATGGCTAAACTCAGCGGCTTCCTCGGGCGGCATATCTACCACCAGAATACCATCCACACCGGATTCACCGGCTTTTGCTGCGAACTTATCGTAGCCCATAACCTCTATGGGATTTAAATAGCCCATCAATACAACAGGTGTATTGGCATCGTGTTGCCTGAACTCTCGCACTATGTCGAAAACATCATCCGAACTGGTGCCATTTTTAAGAGCTCTTTCACTGGCGCGCTGTATCACCGGTCCATCTGCCATGGGATCCGAGAAGGGCACTCCCAGCTCTATAATATCTGCACCACCCGCAACCAGCTCCTGCATGAGTCCTGCTGTCAACGACTTTTCAGGATCGCCTGCAGTCAGGAAAGGAATCAGCGCCTTTTTATTCGAGGCCTTTAGTTGCTTAAAGCAATCAGAAATTCTACTCATGCTACAAATCCAAGATGAACGTTATCTAATTAAAGACTGTGAAAAATATATACGGGATAACGTGGTCTGTTTACACAACATTAACAACCAGGTTGTACCAGTAATGGGTACTTAAAGGGTTATTCCCTCATGTGATGCCACGGTATGGATATCTTTATCGCCGCGACCAGACAAATTACAAACTATCACTTTGTCTTTGGACATGTCCCGTGCGAGCTTGGCCGTATAAGCAAGTGCATGGCTGGACTCCAGCGCCGGAATAATGCCCTCTATACGGGTTAAGTCGTGAAATGCCTGTAGCGTCTCGGTGTCCGTTGCTGATACATAATTGGCACGACCGGAGTCCTTTAACCAGGCATGCTCAGGTCCAACGCCGGGATAATCGAGACCTGCAGAGATAGAATGGGTTTCAATAATCTGACCGTAGTTGTCTTCCATCAGGTAGGTACGATTTCCATGTAGTACGCCTGCCTTACCTGCATTCAGGGGCGCAGCATGGCGACCCGATTCGATACCATCCCCGGCAGCTTCGACGCCGTAGATAGCTACATCAGGATCATCAAGGAAATCATGAAACAGTCCGATTGCGTTGGAACCACCACCAACACAGGCCACAATTGCATCAGGCAGGCTGCCAATGTCATCAAGACACTGCTGACGCGCCTCACGGCCCACCACGGCATTAAAATCTCTGACCATTGCAGGATACGGGTGCGGACCGGCCACCGTTCCAATAATATAAAAGGTGTCATCTACGTTCGTTACCCAGTCGCGCATGGCTTCATTCAAGGCATCTTTAAGCGTGCGTGAACCGGCTGTGACAGGAACGACAGTGGCCCCCAGCAATTTCATCCTGAACACATTAATAGCCTGACGCTGGATATCTTCCGCGCCCATATAAACGATGCATTCCATTCCATATCGAGCAGCGACAGTAGCACTGGCAACACCGTGTTGACCGGCGCCTGTTTCGGCAATAATTCTGCGCTTGCCCATGTGTCTGGCAAGTAATGCCTGGCCTACCGTATTGTTAATTTTATGCGCGCCAGTATGGTTCAAATCTTCGCGTTTAAGAAAAATCTTCGCACCACCAAGGGTTTCGCTCCAGCGTTTCGCATAGTACAGCGGTGAAGGGCGACCAACAAAGTGCTTGAGGTCATGCTCAAACTCCTCAATAAATGCAGGATCCTTGCTGTATTTCTCATAGGCCAGTTCGAGTTCATCCAGTGGGCCCATCAGCGTTTCGGCAACGAACTTGCCGCCATAAGGGCCAAAGTGTCCCCGGCTATCCGGCATGGATTTGAATGATTTGACGTGAGCTATTTTTTTAATGGCTGCTTCTGACATTGACTACTTCTCTTATAAACCGTTTTACCTTGTCGATATCTTTTTTCCCCTTACTGCTTTCAACGCCACCACTGACATCTACCGCGTAAGGATTCGTCTGCTCTATCGCTGATTGTACATTTTCCGGCGTTAAACCACCCGCTAATATTAGCGGTTTTTCACACTTTTCAGGTACCTTTTTCCAGTCAAATATCTGACCAGTGCCGCCAGGCAGATTATCTACATAGGTGTCGAGTAGCAGTGCGTTTGCAGATGAATATTGCTCTACAACCTGCAAGATATCTGACTCTGGTTGCACAGCAAACGCTTTAATATAAGGCTTACCAAACTGACTGCAAGCATGTTCGGGCTCCTGTCCATGAAATTGCACTGTATCAATGGCAACCTTGTCGAGCACCCGGGAAATTGTCTCACTGTCAGCGTCGACAAAAAGGCCAACCACGTTGACAAATGCCGGTAGCGCCAACGAAATTTCTCGTGCCAGTTCTATCGACACATAACGCGGGCTCGGTGGATAAAACACCAGGCCGATGGCATCGGCACCCGCATTGGCAATCGCTATGGCATCCTCGACACTGGTAACACCACAAATTTTAGTTTTCACACGCGCGTTGTTCATTTCAATGAACCCATTTGCTCCAGCAAGGTGTTCGACACAGGAATATCGTATTTCGCAGGATACGCAACATTGACGAGGTATAGTCCGTCAGGCGGTGCAGTGACGCCACCCACGGTCCGGTCCCGCGCCTGTAGTACCTCTTCACACCAGCCTATCTCCTGTTTACCCGAACCAATCGTCATCAGCACACCAGCAATATTTCGGACCATATGATGTAAAAAAGCATTGGCGTTAATAGTAAGCAGAAACCAGTTATCCAGTCTATGCACCTGCAGGGAATGCACGGTGCGCACGGGTGATTTTGCCTGGCAGGCTACTGCACGAAACGATGAAAAATCATGTTCCCCATGCAGAACCGCAGCAGCCTGCTGCATTTTCTCCAGATTCAGCTCCCGGCATTGCCATGTCACCCTGCCATGAAAAATAGCGGGTCTCGCGCGGCGGTTCAGGATCAAATACTGGTAAGTTCGATTCAGAGCTGAAAAACGCGCATTAAATGCCTCATCTATTTGTTTGGCCCACGTAACGGAGATATCTTCAGGTAATAACGTATTAGCACCGAGCACCCATGCATGCGTTTGCCTGACAGCCTCGGTTTCAAAATGCACAACCTGTTGCAGTGCATGCACACCGGCATCAGTGCGTCCCGCGCAAACAACTGATATTTCCTGGTTTGCTACCGAGGACAACGCCAGCTCGACATGGCCCTGGACCGTGTTGGGGAGGGTTTGTTTTTGCCAGCCAACGTAATTGCACCCGCAATACTCAATACCAAGTGCAATTTTCATGGTTGTGTAACAGAAGAAAACAATCGCGCGGCGATTGAAACAATAACGACTACAACAACTTGATTAAACCTGTCCGAGTAAATCCTGGGCCTGCTGCTTTTGTTCATCGTTGCCGGCGGCCATCACTTCATCAAGGATTGTCCTGGCACTGTCCTTGTCGCCTAGTTCAACATAGGCCTTGGCCAGGTCAAGCTTGGTAGCAATTTCATCTTCAGCGCTTTGTTCTTCAGGCTGTGAAGTACGTGGGACAAAGACAGTGCTGTCTTCATCATCATCGTCGTCATCGTCCATCTCCAGCTCTGGCGGCGCCATCTCAAGTGTACCTGTGCCATCGGAAACCGCGTCATCTGTTGCCGGGCCAAGGTCTTCATCCAGTGCCAGGTCAAAATCAAGCGTATTTGCATCGTCAGAATCATCCGATGCTGAATCAGCATTATCAGCATCAATATCGACATCAAGTCGTATTGGTTCGTCGCTATCATCACCGCCGAGGTCTTCACCGGTCAGCGATAATTCAAGTCCATCATCTGCAATCGTATCAGCAATGTCCTCTTCGTCTTCGGGAGAGTCATCTGAATCACCAAGATCCAGTTCCAGTCCACCACCCAGGTCATCATCAGAAGTGCTTTCTTCAATGTCCATGCTCAGGGTGTCATCATCTACCCCGGCAGCAGCATCAAAATCGATCACGTTATCATCGCCCTCGACTGCATCCTCATCACTGCTGCTATCCAAATCCAGATCCAGCAATTCATCACTGTCAGCACTTGCACCACTTGCCGCGGTTAAGTCCAGCATGTCTTCACCGCTATCCATTTCAAGGCCGGAAGAAGCCGACATTTCCAACGTATCGCCACTGGCTTCTTCAGCAGAAGTATTCTCCAGTTTGTCTTCACTGCCTATACCACTGCTGGATACATCCAGCACGTCGTCGTCAAGCTCATCCTTGTTACCCACGGCAGTGACATCCAGTAAGTCTTCACCACCCTCATCAAGCGACGAATCCATCGTTGCCTCTTCAGAAAAGGCCAAATCGTCTTCATCAACATCAAGACTGGCTGCTGCGGTGACGTCAAGCACGTCCTCACCATCATCAACGGCAGTCACATCAAGAATATCTTCTCCATCATCAGCCGCCGTAACATCCAGCATTTCATCGTCTGTTTGAGCTGCTGGCTCTTCATCACCGCCAATATCGAAATCAAGCGTATTCTCATTGTCTCCAGCTTCTGCATCAGCTGTTACATCCACAAATCCGCCACCTGCGCTGTCGGCCGACTCATCGTCTTCAACCTCACCTTCACCGAATAATTCCCGGTTGGGGGACATTTCAGACCACATGGCGACTGCCATATCCCAATGTTCGCCCTCACCGTTAACGAGGTCATGCAGCACTTTCGCCTCTTCCTCGTAGGATTTTTTATTACCCGAGGTATAGAACACCTCGAGCAGCTTGGTGTGGAACTCGGCGTTATCCGGCTTATCCTTTATTGCATTGCGAACAAAATCCTCAGCCTGATCAAATTGTTCAAACGCAAGATAGGTATTTACTTCCTGTAACGGATCTTCATCCTCTTCTTCTTCCTCGGGTTCTGCAACAGCAGCAACAGGTTCCGCCTCTTCTTCGCTTCGCTCTGGCAAGTAGGTTTCGTCTTCGGAATTATCTTCTTCCTCAGCACCGGCAATGATTGTTTCATCCTCTTTATCCGGCTCTTCAGTACCCGGAAGTACGGTTTCCTCTTCAGCATCCAGCACCTGTTGTGCTTCATCAATATCAGATACTTCTTCTTCAAAATCAGGGAATGCATCCGCACTCGTATCAACTACATCAGCTGCTTCTGTTTCCTTTTTCTTCTTCAGCTTTGAAGCTACTGCAATAAGGATAAGCACAACCAGCAAACCAACGGCGGCTATGGCGTATAGCGGATTGCCTCCAACGAGGTCGGTGACTGGTCCGAGATAAGGTGACAGCATATCCATAACACCGCCACCGGCTGCAGTACTTTCAGGTTCAATCTGTAGAACTTCAATCTCTTCCTCGGCTGCGGTTTCATCAATAGCCACCGCTTCTTCAGCAGGCTCAGCTAATTCACTGTCATCAGTTGCCGGCGCTTCTGCCACTGTCTCTTCGATAACTGCTTCAGTACTTTCGGCCACATCAGTTTCTGCAACCATCTCTTCCGTACCCTGCTCGGCTAATTGCTGCTGCAGAACTGCAAGCTCGTCGTCCTTGAGCTCCAGTAAGCGTTTCAGATCCGCCAGCAGCGCTTCAGTCTCCTGTAGCTGGTCCTTGAGTTCGAGATTTTCCTGCGTTAATGCCTGTATGCTTTCTTCAGCCAGGATTAAATCGGAAGCAGTACTGCTGCCCTCTACTTCGGCCACCGGCTCAGTCGCTTCTTCAGCATCATCGGCAGACAAGAGCTTGAGTTCGGCATCGTCTGCGTCCGTTGTCTGTTCGACAACAACTCCAGCAGGTTCAGTTACAGTGCCAGAACTCGTTTCAGGACGTTCACTGACATCAACTGCTGTCGCGTCCTTGATTTGTTCCCAGGCCGCGTATTGCCTTTTCGTTTCAGTCAATGCCTCGGCCTTACTCAGTGCCGATATCTCTGTCTCGGAGGGCATCTGCAGTATCTGGCCACGTTTGAGACCGTTTACATTGTTATTAGCAAACGCATCCGGGTTCGCTTTCAGAAGTGCCAGCATCATCTGGTTGATGCTAACGGACGAATCCGGTCGCATGGCGGTAGCAATAGACCACAACGTGTCATTAGCACCTGTTGGACCGAAGTCACCGCCGCTATAATCAAGCGATCTGGCCGCAGGCACTGACGTACCGGATACCGTTGCACCAATGGAGTACTGATCAAAATCATCCGCATAGACAACCTGGTGATCGGGGTCATCCGGCAAGTCGACAGGGGCCGGTTCAGACGGGGTCAGTGCCATAATGTCAGCGGCGTTAACCTCGGCATCGTACATTGGTGGATCGAGCAGAACAGTGTACTCACGGTACAATCTGCCGTTGGCCCAGCTTACTTCCACGAGAAAATTCAGAAATGGTTCACGTATCGGTTGTTCGCTGCTGACCTGAATATAGTCATCACCGGTTTCCGATCGCACCAGCTTGAAACGCAATTCGCCAAGGATAAAAGGGCGATCAATGTTAGCCCTTGCAAAAGCATCAGCATCTGCCAAGGAAACAGTTAATGAATCAAGCTCATCAGGTCCTGCGGATAACAGCTTTATCTTGCCCGCAAAAGGCTCATTTAGTGCGGAATCAGGGTCAAGGTTGCCCAACCCAAGGGCATAAGCTATACCCGGTAGCAGAGTAAGCAAAAGAATCAAACGTAATGAAAATTTCATTGCCAGCCTTTTCGTCAAATAGATTTACCTGGCTCCGGGGGGATCCAGTAATAATGTGTAATCGCGTACCAGTTGCCCATTTCCCCAGTCCAGGTCCAGTTGAAAACTAAGCACGGGTTCCTTGATGACATCATCACTGGTAATTTTCAGATAGCCACCGCTATCGGTACGAACCAGTTCATGCTTAAGCTGTTGCAGGCGCATCCCTTCGGCCTGGTCGGGCATGATTGTTATATTCAAGCGGCTGAGTTCTTCAGCGCTCGCAGAATTAAGTTGTATTTCTGCGTCAAGCTTTTGATTCAGAGAGGAATTCAGCTGAATATCAGATACGCCTAATGCCAGACAATTCCCCATCGCTGCGGCAAGAACAACACCACTGGTAAACCGCATCATGTGCTTGTTGTGAAACATGTTTGTTGCACTATACATTTGTTTTTTATGGAAAAATATTCTACCAGGCATTACATGTTCCATGTTTGGCCTCGTCTGCAGCGCTGCTGGTTCGATGCCAGAACCCGTGAAACCTGCGAATATGGTTTACAATTTACCCATAACTATAGTTTATATGTGATCTTTTACCAGAATTTCAGCAATTTGAACACTATTTAATGCCGCCCCTTTTCGGACGTTATCAGAGACCACCCAAAGATTTAGTCCGGTGGGATGAGAGATATCCTCGCGAATACGTCCGACAAATACCGGGTCTTCACCTGCTGCTTCGGTAACAGCAGTCGGATAGCCACCGTCTGCATGCTCATCCATAACGACCACACCGGGCGCCCTGGCCAGCAATTCGGTTGCCTGTGCGGCAGTCAGCTTATCCCTGGTTTCTATATGCACTGCCTCGGAGTGCCCATAAAAAACCGGCACCCTGACAGTAGTCGGGTTTATCTTTATCGCATCATCTTCAAAAATCTTGCGTGTCTCCCATACCATTTTCATTTCTTCCTTGGTATATCCATTTTCCTGGAAGGCATCGATATGGGGTAGTACGTTGAATGCAATCTGCTTTGGATAAACATCACAGATGGCATCTTTTGCGTTCAACAGGTCTGCAGTTTGTTTGGCCAACTCTTCAATGGCTTCTTTGCCAGTACCGGATACCGCCTGGTAAGTACAAACATTAATGCGCGTAATACCTGCTGCGTCATAGAGAGGCTTTAACGCGACCAGCATCTGTATCGTGGAACAGTTCGGGTTGGCGATGATGCCACGATTCGTGTAATCGGCAATAGCATGAGCGTTGACTTCAGGCACCACCAGCGGAATATCATCGTCGTAGCGAAACTGGGATGTGTTATCAACCACAACACAGCCGGCATCGGCAGCACGCGGCGCATGTATGGCTGATACAGATGCGCCTGGAGAAAATAGCCCCACCTGTGCCTGACTAAAATCGAATTCTTCCAGATCCTGTACTACCAGTTGTTTATCGCCAAATGCCACCCTTTTTCCAACAGAACGCTTGCTGGCTAAAGGGAAAACCTGGTCAACGGGAAAGTGTCTCTGCGCCAGTATCGACAGCATGGTTTCACCAACCGCGCCAGTCGCACCGGCAACAGCTACATTAAATAATCTACTCATAATTCATTACCTGGTAATCAATCTGTTAAACAACACGTTTCTGTTTTTGTGCCTGCAGGGCCTTGACTACCGCATCGCCCATGTCTTCCGTGCCAACGACAGTTGCACCATCAGCGGCAATATCAGGGGTCCTCAGACCCGCACTCAGTACATCACTGACGGCCAGTTCAATACAATCTGCAAGCTGCGACTCGGCCAGTGAGTAACGCAGTAACATGGATAAGGACAGGATCGTTGCCAGTGGGTTGGCGGCATTCTGTCCGGCAATATCGGGGGCTGAACCATGTATAGGTTCGTACATACCGCTACCATCTGCTGCCAGGGAAGCCGAAGGCAACATGCCTATACTGCCTGTTAACATGGATGCAAGGTCGGAAAGTATGTCGCCAAACATATTTGTGGTCACGATAACGTCAAACTGTTTCGGATTACGGACCAGTTGCATGGCTGCATTATCTACATACATATGTGAAAGCTCTACATCTTTAAACTCTTTTGCGGTAGTGCTAACCACTTCACGCCACAGCTCCGTCGCTTCAAGCACATTGGCCTTGTCTACCGAGCAAACCCGGCCATTACGCTTGCTGGCAACGTCAAAGGCAACCCGCGCAATTCTCTGAATTTCATACTCTGCATAAACCAGCGAGTTATAGCCCTGGCGTTGACCATTCTCAAGCGTACGAATGCCACGCGGCTGTCCAAAATAAATACCGCCAGTCAGTTCCCTGACGATCATGATATCGAGGTTGCTGACCACCTCAGGTTTCAGGGTAGACGCATCTGCCAGCTGCGGATACAACACGGCGGGACGCAGGTTGGCAAACAGACCCAGACCGGCACGGATTGCCAGCAGACCTCTCTCAGGGCGGAGATGTCGTTCAATCCGGTCCCATTTAGGGCCACCTACGGCACCAAGTAAAACAGCGGCAGAGGCCTTTGCCTGCTCCAGTGTTTCGTCAGGCAGGGGCACACCTGTTTCATCTATTGCACTGCCACCGATCAAACCGTAACTAACGCTGATATCGAGCTTTTTGTAGGCCACCAGGTAATCAAGCACCTTGGTAGCCTGTTCAACAATCTCGGGGCCGATTCCATCTCCGGGTAAAATGAGAATTTTCTTTGTCACTTTCGTTTAACCTGTCACTTACTAGTTTCTAATTATTTTTGGCCGCAAAGCATACAATAAAATGCTCATGGCGAGTATGGAGTGTTGATATCAACCCGCTTGCTATTCATTACACCGACCAGGCCTGCCACAACAATCAGGCTACCACCAAGATACTCGCCTTGACCCAGCACTTCACTTGTCAGCCAGTCGGCCGAAACAGCACCGGCCACGATCTCAAGCAAAAAAATAACCGAGGAGGTCTGTACAGGCAAATGCGTGACACCATACTGTGCAGTCCATGTCATGATTAACATAAAGGGAAAACCCAGCAGCAAAATCAGGACTGTCATTTCAGAGCTGGTGGCAGGTAGAGGTTGCTGTGTAAATAACAACACAATCAGGCAGATAGCAATGACACCAAGCCATGCAGAACCCAGCTTCAGGCACCAGTGAACCTCACCAATGCGCCTGACTGTAACGTTGGTCAACGCAAACGCCATACCGGCAGTAATGGCGTAACAATCTGCAAGGCTGGGAGGCGTCGAAAAAAAATCCGGATGCCAGAGCATAATGACGGAACCAACCAGGGCCAGGACCAGTGCGAGCAAGCCATGCATGGCGATTTTTTCAGCCAACATCAGCCTGGCCATCATGATTGCCCAAACCGGAGACAGGTAAAACAACAACAGCACGCGGACGACCTCTCCCTCCAGCATTGCAAGGATAAAACCGAGGTTGGTCCAGCCTGCGGCCAGCGCCAACAGGATATAGCTGGTTTTCTGTTTAAGGTACGCCTCTCTCAGACGCCAGCAGGGAACGACAACTGTCAGCATTGAAATGCAGTAAATCAAAAGTGTCGCCCACAACCCCGGTACACCGTTATTCTCCAGCAAGCGTAGTGGGTACCACAACAGACCCCACAGCACAGCTGCAATCGCGCAGGAAGTAGCGGGAAAAAAAACGGGGGAGGTTTGGGGAAACATGGCCGATAGCATATACTTACGCGATTTTAGCGCAAACTTCTTTGCCTACCCGCAAACGGACACACCAATTCACTATCAGGAAACCGGAAATGAGTAATATAGAACAACTAATCAATGAACAATTTGACAATCGTGCCCAGCTTGAGTCAGGCAAGGCCAGCGACGAAATAAAGGAAGCCGTTGTAAATATTCTCTGGCAACTGGATAGCGGCCAGCTTCGTATTGCGGAAAAGATAGATGGTGAATGGGTTGTACACCAGTGGTTAAAAAAAGCAGTATTACTGTCATTCATACTTGATAACAACGTTGTAGTTCAGGGCGGCCATACAAATTACTATGACAAGATTCCAAACAAGTTTTATGGCTACACCAAGACCCACTTTATAGAAACGGGCGCCCGTGTTGTACCTACCGCTACTGTAAGACGCGGAAGTTACATCGGGCAAAACGTTGTCTTAATGCCGAGCTTCGTCAATATTGGCGCCTACGTCGACACCGGCACCATGGTAGATACCTGGGCGACAGTAGGCTCATGTGCGCAAATTGGTAAAAACGTGCACCTTTCCGGCGGTGTTGGTATCGGTGGTGTGCTCGAGCCTCTGCAAGCTAACCCGACTATCATTGAGGACAACTGTTTTATTGGTGCACGTTCAGAAGTAGTAGAAGGTGTGATAGTTGGTGAAGGTTCCGTTATCTCTATGGGTGTCTATATCGGGCAAAGTACTCGTATCTATAATCGCGATACCGGTGAAATAAGCTACGGTTATATTCCACCCGGTTCAGTAGTGGTCTCTGGTAACTTGCCTTCAAAGGATGGCAGCTACAGCCTTTACTGCGCGGTAATCGTAAAAACCGTTGATGAAAAAACCCGTAGTAAAGTTGGCATTAACGAGATACTGCGCGATTTGTAAGGTGCGCGCCTGTAATGGCTGCCATAGTTTACGGAATCAGTAATTGCGACACGGTTAAAAAGGCACGCAAGTGGCTTGATGCCGAGGGTATCACTTACTCATTTCATGATTTTCGCAAAGACGGCATCAATGACAAGCTGGTCAAGCGCTTCCTTGATCAGCTTGACCCTGATACGTTGATCAATAAGCGCGGACTTAGCTGGCGTCAACTTACTGATGAGCAGAAACAACTTGGTAGCACAGCTACAATTGTTAAGCTGCTGGTGGCAACCCCTACCCTGATTAAACGACCGGTTCTTTACACCAGCGGTAAATTCACCGTTGGCTTCAAACAAGAGCAGTATCAACAGCTGAATTTTGACTAGCGATTGATAATCGTTGCAACGGCTTCCGTTAATTGGGCCACCAACGATTCAACCTGTTGCTCATTATCACCCTCGACCATGACACGCACCAGCGGCTCGGTACCGGACGGTCTTAATACTACCCTGCCCGACTGACCCAGTGTGTCTTCAACGTCTTTAACAGCTGCCGAAATTTCAGGATGCTGAGACAAATCAATTTTTTCCTGCAACCTGACGTTACGCATTAATTGAGGAAACTTATACATGCCGGAACGAAGTTCCTGCAACGATTTTCCGGTTAGGTGGGCAGCCTCCATCACCAGCAAGGCAGCGATAATGCCATCACCGGTTGTTGTCATATTCAGATTGATGATATGCCCGGATGTTTCGCCACCAAGTATCAGGTTTTTCTGCTGCATTAATTCAAGTACATAACGATCGCCAACGGCGGCGCGTAACAGCTGCAAGTTGAGTGCTCCAAGCGCCTTTTCAAGCCCAAGGTTGGACATTACTGTTCCCACGACTGCACCATTTAACTGGCCAGCATGAGCCTGGCTAATGAAGTAAAGAATGTCATCACCATCAATCACCTCGCCTTCATTGTCGACCATGATCAACCGATCGCCATCACCATCAAGAGCAATGCCGGCATCAGCTCCTGTTTCCCTGACTTTCTGTTGCAACTGCGCAGGCGAAGTAGCGCCGCAAGAGTCATTAATATTGATACCGTCAGGCGTATCTGCCAGTGAGATAACTTCAGCACCCATTTCCTCGAATACTTTAGGTGCGATGTGGTAGGTAGCACCGTTGGCACAGTCGATTACCAGCTTCATTCCGGAAAAGTCTATGCCGCTGGTCACCTTCGATTTGCAAAACTCGATGTAGCGCCGGGGCGCGTCAGTAATACGCCTTGCCTTGCCCAGGAAGCGCGATTCTACCGATTGAATTGACTTGGCGAGTTCAGTTTCGATATCCAGCTCTGTTTCATCATCGAGCTTCCTGCCGCTGGCAGAAAAAAACTTTATACCGTTATCATAATAGGGATTATGGGATGCACTGATAACAATGCCTGCCTGGGCACGAGTGCTCTTGGTCAGGAATGCTATCCCGGGGGTCGGCATCGGCCCCAGCAAACGGATATCAACACCCGCGGCCGATAAACCTGCTTCCAGTGCTGACTCGAACATATACCCCGAGATACGGGTATCCTTACCAATAAGTACGGGGCCACTACCCTGTTTTGCCAATACGCGACCCGCGGCCCAACCAAGTCGCATTATAAAGTCAGGATTGATGACTCCGTCACCAACAGTGCCACGTATGCCGTCGGTCCCGAAGTACTGTCGCTGATTCACATTACCCATGATGGGCAATCATACTGCAGGGGGAATTAGATATGAAGAAAACAGGCCGTAAGCATGAACTGCTTACGGCCTGTTTTCATGAAAAGTAACTATCAGGCTGGCTTGGCGGGCGGCTCTCCTGATGGGGCGTCATCGTTGGTCTTGGTTCCAGCCGCTGCAACAGGTGTACCGCCACTTTCATCGTTGGAATCGTCCCAGTTTGAAGGTGGACGCGGAACATTGCCATTCATAATATCGTCAATTTGATCCGAATCGATAGTCTCATACTTCATTAATGCATCAGCCATCAAGTGGAGTTTATCCATATGTTCGTTCAGGATGTTATTGGCACGTTCATAGTTTCGATCGATGATGGAACGTATCTCCTCGTCAATCGTATGCGCCGTTTCATCAGAAATGGCCTTATGTTGGGTAACCGAGTGTCCGAGAAAAACCTCGCCATCATCTTCACTGTAAGTCAATGGACCCAGTTTTTCTGACAGGCCCCATTTGGTCACCATGTTCCTCGCCAACTGGGTAGCTCGTTCAATATCATTGGATGCACCGGTGGTCACCTTGTCCTTGCCGAAAATTAATTCTTCAGCAATTCGACCGCCGAACAGGCTTGATAACTGGCTCTCCAGTAATTCTCTCGTATAACTGAGACGATCTTCCTCGGGTAAAAACATGGTCACACCAAGAGCGCGACCACGCGGAATAATAGTAACCTTATATACAGGGTCATGAGATGGGACCAGTCTGCCCACAATGGCATGTCCGGCCTCATGATAAGCGGTCAATTTCTTTTCTTCCTCGCCCATCACCATGGATTTGCGCTCTGCACCCATCATGATCTTATCCTTGGCACGCTCGAAATCATCCATGTCGACCAACTTCTTGTTACCGCGGGCCGCGAACAGCGCCGCTTCATTAACGAGGTTGGCCAAATCAGCACCGGAGAAGCCTGGTGTACCCCTGGCCATAATGTTTGGCTTTACATCATCAGCCAGGGCGACCTTACGCATGTGGACTTTCAAAATTTGCTCTCTGCCGCGAATGTCAGGCAATGGTACCACCACCTGGCGGTCGAAACGTCCTGGCCTCAGCAGGGCCGGATCCAGTACGTCAGGACGGTTGGTAGCAGCAATGACAATCACTCCTTCGTTACCTTCAAAACCATCCATCTCGACCAGCAGCTGGTTGAGTGTCTGTTCACGCTCGTCATGACCACCGCCTAGACCCGCACCGCGATGTCGGCCAACGGCATCGATTTCGTCAATAAAAATAATGCAAGGTGCGTGTTTCTTGGCCTGTTCGAACATGTCTCTGACACGTGAGGCGCCAACGCCAACAAACATCTCGACAAAGTCTGACCCCGATATTGTAAAGAAAGGCACCTTGGCCTCGCCTGCAATGGCCTTGGCCAAAAGGGTTTTACCTGTACCTGGTGAACCAACCATCAATACGCCTGAAGGAATCTTGCCACCCAGTTTCTGAAACTTGCCCGGGTCACGCAGGAATTCGACCAGCTCGGCAACTTCTTCCTTGGCTTCTTCAACACCAGCGACATCGTTAAAAGTCACCTTAACCTGATCTTCGCTCAGCATACGTGCGCGACTTTTACCAAATGACAGTGCACCACGACCGCTACCGCCACCCTGCATCTGGCGCATAAAATAAATCCAGATACCAAGCAACAGCAGGATTGGGAACCAGGAAATTAATGCGTGTGCCCAGAACGAATTACGATTGGGCTCCATACCTTTAATTTCGACATTATTGTTCAACAATGTACCGATTAAGGCCTCGTTGTTGGTTTCGGGACTGTAAGTTGTAAAACGCCCGCCGTCAGCAAACCGACCCGTAATCGAATTGCCTTCAATGTTAACTGAAACGACCCGACCCGTTTTAACATCCAACACAAATTGAGAGTAAGGCACCTCGCCAGACATTGCGGGGTTACCAAAATTCTTGAAAACCATCATCAGTACCAGGGCAATGATGACCCAAAGCACCAGATTTTTCGCCATATCGTTCAAGTCAAAAACCTCTTTAAAATCAAAGTAACTACTACAATTTAACCACTATAGCGCATAACAACGCGCCAAAACATAAAATTCACGTGATTTATCGCGTGAAGCATCAGGTTTTCGAGTCAAAACCTGTTCGAAATGTTCCCGAAGCTGTTGTCTATATTCGCTGGTGCCAGCGCCTTCAAACAGTTTTATCAATAAATCACCACCAGGTCTCAGTACTTGTTGGCAAAAATCAAGAACCATCTCTGCCAGCGCCATGCTGCGGGCCTGATCAGTATCTCTGATACCTGTTAAATTGGGGGCCATATCCGAGATTACAAGGTCAACCTGCCTATCTCCCAGCGTGTCGAGTAAAGCCTGCTCTATCGCGTTCTCCGTGAAATCACCCTGTATAAAATCTACATGCATAATTGATTCCATCGGCAGCAGATCCAGTGCAATCACCCGCCCGGATGCGCCCGTTTGTTCAGCCGCATACTGCGACCAGCTGCCCGGTGCCGCGCCCAAATCGACGACACAGGCGCCTGGCTTGAATATCTGGTCTTTCTTGTCGATTTCCTGAAGTTTATATACTGCTCGCGAACGATAGTGGGAGTCACGTGCCTGCTTGACATAGACATCGGCGTTTTGTGTCTGCACCCAACGCTTGTTTGGCTTTTTCTTTGTCATGGTTGCCCTACAGCAAACCAGAAAACTTGCTAGTTAGATGTATTTCACTTCGAGAATTTCGTACTCAATAACGCCGCCCGGGGCATTGACTTCGACAACATCACCTTCTGCCTTGCCGATTAACGCACGTGCAATCGGGGAAGTTATCGAAATCTGACTTTGCTTGATATCGGCTTCTTCCTCGCCAACTATTTGGTAGGTTACTTCCTTGTCAGCGTCCAGGTTCATCAAGTCAACAGTGGCGCCGAATACAACCCGGCCATCTGCATCCAGTTTGGTCACATCGATAATCTGGGCCTCAGCAAGCGTTGACTCAATGGCATTTATCCTGCCCTCGGTAAAACTTTGCTGTTCTCGTGCTGCATGGTATTCAGCATTTTCACTCAGGTCACCATGTGCACGTGCTTCGGCAATAGCCCTGGTAATACGTGGCCGTTCGACAGTTTTCAATTCATGTAACTGTTTCTTCAGTTTTTCTGCACCTTGTACTGTTAACGGTGTGCTCATACGATATTTCCTTTATGCAGTTCCTGCAGACTATTAACTGTAATAGTAGCCCGGTTCTTCAATGCTTCAATGGTCGCCATCGCACCTGCCATGGTCGTTGTATAAAAGACGTTATGCTGTAACGCAGTTCGTCTTATTGAAAAAGAATCAGCAATCGCTTTCTTGCCTTCAGTGGTATTAACGATGAGATCGATTTCGTCGTTTTTCAGCATATCAACAATATGTGGTTGCCCTTCCCTGACCTTGTTGACACGCTCGCATTCAAGTCCGGCAGCAATCAGAGACTGGCACGTACCATGGGTGGCGCAAAGCGAATAGCCCATTTCCGATAAAGACTTTGCAACTACAACGGCTTCTTCCTTGTCACTTTCCTTGACACTGATAAACGCCTTGCCCGACAGTGGAAATGTTTCACCTGCAGCAAGCTGTCCCTTTGAAAAGGCCTCGCCAAACGATTTGCCCACGCCCATGACTTCACCGGTTGATTTCATTTCCGGCCCAAGTAACGGATCGACACCGGGAAACTTGATAAACGGAAACACCGACTCTTTTACTGAATAATAGTCCGGCACGGGGATAGCATTAATCCCTTGTAAAGCAAGTGTATTACCCACCATACAATTCACTGCTATTTTTGCCACCGGTATACCCGTAGCCTTGGACACAAACGGTACCGTTCTTGATGCTCGCGGATTTACCTCGAGCACATAGATATCGTCACCCTGAATCGCAAACTGTGTGTTCATTAATCCAACAACCTTGAGTGCGCGACCCATGGCGCCGACCTGGTCAGCGAGTTTATCGAGCACATCGTCACCAAGACTATAAGGCGGTAATGAACAGGCAGAATCACCGGAGTGTACACCGGCCTGTTCAATATGCTCCATGATACCGGCAATGCAGACATCCTTGCCGTCTGATACGGCATCGACATCAACCTCGATGGCATCATCAAGAAAACGATCCAGTAATACCGGTGACTTGTGCGATACCTGTACTGCCTTGTCCATGTAGTTTCGCAGGTCTTCCTCGTTGTAAACGATCTCCATGGCACGGCCCCCGAGCACGTAAGAAGGTCTCACCACGAGTGGATAACCGATCTCATCGGCCCTGGTAACGGCTTCATCCAGCGTGCGCGCAGTACGGTTGGGCGGCTGTTTCAAACCCAGGCTATTTAACAAATCCTGGAATCGTTCACGATCCTCGGCCAGGTCAATAGAATCGGGCGTGGTACCAATAATCGGTACACCTTCCGCTTCCAGGTCACGGGCCAGTTTTAACGGTGTCTGCCCACCATACTGGACGATAACCCCATAGGGTTTTTCTATATGAATAATCTCGAGCACATCTTCCAGAGTTAATGGCTCAAAATAGAGTCGGTCGGATGTATCGTAGTCAGTAGAGACCGTTTCCGGGTTACAGTTAATCATGATGGTTTCATAGCCTGCTTCACGCATGGCAAACGCTGCCTGCACGCAGCAGTAATCAAATTCAATGCCCTGCCCGATACGGTTCGGCCCACCGCCAAGCACCATGATTTTCTGATTGGCGGTTGGTTCGGATTCACACTCATCTTCATAAGTCGAATACATATACGCCGTGGTTGATGCAAACTCGGCTGCGCAGGAATCGACGCGTTTGAATACCGGGCGGATGTTATTACTGATACGCAGTTGACGTATCTCTGCTTCTTCGCTGCCTGTCAATTCGGCGAGACGTTCGTCAGAAAACCCCTTGCGCTTTAACTGACGTAATCGCTCGTTACCAAGACTATCGATTCCACCCGTTTTAATAGCCTCTTCTTCAATGACGATGTCGTGTATCTGCACCAGGAACCAGGGATCAATGCTGCAGATATCAAATACCTGTTCAAGACTAAGACCATGGCGAAAGGCATCGGCCACGTACCATAATCGTTCACCGGCTCGCGGCACACGCAGTTCGCGCGCAATAGTTTCTATCGCTGCGGGGTCGTTGGCATCCACCATTTCATTCAGACCGGTCATACCGGTCTCGAGGCCGCGAATGGCTTTTTGCATCGACTCCTGGAAGGTACGACCAATCGCCATCACTTCGCCCACTGATTTCATCTGCGTGTTCAAGCGAGCATCGGCGTGCGGAAACTTTTCAAAGGTAAAGCGCGGAATTTTTGTAACGATGTAATCGATACTGGGTTCAAACGAAGCCGGGGTCACGCCACCTGTAATTTCGTTTTCCAGTTCATCAAGTGTATAACCAACGGCAAGCTTCGCCGCCACCTTGGCAATCGGAAAGCCGGTTGCCTTGGATGCCAGCGCCGACGAACGTGACACGCGTGGATTCATCTCGATGATGATCAACTCACCGTCTTCGGGATTGACGGCGAACTGCACATTGGAACCGCCGGTATCAACACCAATTTCACGCAGTACGGCCAGTGATGCATCGCGCATGACCTGGTACTCCTTATCCGTCAGCGTCTGTGCGGGGGCAATGGTGATCGAATCGCCGGTATGCACACCCATGGGATCCAGGTTTTCTATCGAACAGATGATGATGCAGTTATCCTTGTTATCACGCACCACTTCCATCTCATATTCTTTCCAGCCAATGATCGATTTATCGATTTGTATTTCACTGGTTGGCGATGCATCAATACCGCGTTTACACAGTTCCATGTATTCATCACGGTTGTAGGCAATACCTCCACCAGTACCACCAAGTGTGAATGAGGGTCTGACGATGGCAGGGAAGCCAACCTTGTCCATCACGTCGGCCGCTGCTTCCAGGTTATTTACGACTTCTGAATATGGCATAGCCAGCCCGATTTTTTTCATGGCAGCACGAAAGCGATCGCGATCTTCTGCCTTGTCGATCGCATCCTTGGAAGCACCAATTAATTCAACACCGTATTTCTTCAGTACACCATGCTTATCCAGATCAAGCGCGCAGTTGAGTGCGGTTTGTCCTCCCATGGTCGGCAACAGGGCATCCGGTTTTTCCTTGGCAATAATGTGTTCAACAGTCTGCCAGTGCACCGGCTCTATATACGTTGCATCGGCCATTTCCGGATCGGTCATGATCGTAGCGGGATTTGAATTCACCAGTATTACCCGGTAGCCCTCTTCACGCAGTGCCTTACAGGCCTGGGCGCCAGAGTAATCGAATTCACAAGCCTGTCCGATGATAATCGGGCCTGCACCAATAATAAGAATGCTGTTTATATCTGTTCGCTTTGGCATAGGGACTACTGTTTGTAAGCCTGCATGAGTTCTATGAAATGGTCGAACACAGGCTTTAAGTCATGGGGACCAGGGCTGGCCTCGGGATGGCCCTGAAAACTGAAAGCTGGTTTGTCCTTGTGATGTATTCCCTGCAAGGAACCATCAAACAATGAATGGTGGGTTGCCTCCAGGGAATCAGGCAATGTTGTTTCATCGACGGCAAAGCCATGATTCTGGCTGCTAATCATTACCCTGCCATTCGCTACATCCTTGACCGGGTGGTTAGCACCGTGATGACCAAACTTCATCTTGATGGTTTTTGCGCCCAGCGCCAGCGCCAATAACTGGTGCCCGAGGCATATGCCGAATACAGGTATACCAGAGTCAACGAACCGTTGGATAGCACTAATCGCGTAGTCGCATGGGTCCGGATCACCGGGTCCGTTTGACAGAAACACACCGTCCGGTTTTGTGGCAAGCACATCATCAGCCGGTGTTTGCGCAGGGACAACCGTCAGGTCACAACCAAGATCGGTGAGGATTCGCAAAATATTACGCTTAATACCAAAGTCATAAGCAGTGACCTTGAAGATGTGCTCAACCGGCGGCTTGTTTAACCCATGCTCAATGTCCCATGTGCGTTCCTGCCACTGATAGGGCTCGCTGGTGGTAACCTCGCGCGCCAAATCCATACCAACCAGACCCGGAAATTCATTGGCCATTGCGACAGCCGCTTTTTCATCAATGTTGTTGCCGGCCACGATGCACCCGCGTAAGGCGCCTTTCTCTCGCAGATGCCGGGTAAGTTTACGCGTATCGATATCAGCAATAGCAACGACGCCGTGCCGCTGCAGGTAATCGTGCAATGGTTCTGTTGAACGCCAGTTACTGGTTATCAGAGGCAGATCGCGAATTACCAGTCCGCTTACACAAGGGGCAGAGGATTCTTCATCTTCAGTATTGGTACCGGTATTACCAATGTGTGGATGGGTTAACGTTACAATTTGCTTGAAATAAGAGGGATCGGTCAGTATTTCCTGGTATCCGCTTATTGCCGTATTAAAGACCACCTCGCCTACGGAATCGCCTTCAGCACCTATGCCTGTACCGTGGAACAAGGTACCGTCTTCCAGGGCTAATAATGCTTTTAAACTCAAAATTTGCCTCAAGTGAATAACATAAAAAAAGGAGTGACCTCGAGGGTTACTCCTGTTGATTTATAAAAAAAGTATACTGGAACCGAGCGGTAACTGTCCATTGAGTGGATCTACAATTAATGTCAAAAAAACCGGTTCGTCTATTCGCATGTTCACTGAACGACTTGCAAGCTGCAGGAACGATTGAATGCGAGATGATGGTGCAAAACGAAGCAAGGCAATGTTTTATCGTGCACCACAACGACGGCATTTACGCCTATGTTAATCGCTGCCCGCATACGGGTATTAACCTGAATTGGCAACCCAACCAGTTTTTCGATATTACTGGTCAACTGATACAGTGCTCACTACACGGTGCCCTGTTTCGTATTGAAGATGGACACTGTATTCGCGGGCCTTGCCTGGGCGACAGCCTGGAAGCAGTCAATTTTGAGGTTACGGAGAACGATATCTACCTGCTATACGATCAATGAAAGGCTTAATGTTTATTTCTAATGTAATTTATTAGTTTCTAGTGCTAACCTTGGTCGCACGGTCCCTGATTTGTGCAGGAGCACTGGCGGGACAGACACCCCATGACGAGCTATGAGTGAAAGTAAACGCCACCTCAGTGCGCTGAAGAAGGGCCAGAAATTACACTGGTACGAGATACATGACATTATCGGCCAGGGCGGCTTCGGTATTACCTATCTTGCCTATGATCAGAACCTGGCACACGAAGTCGCTATCAAGGAATACCTGCCAATAGATCTCGCCATTCGAACCAAGAGTGGCACGATTTCACCGGTATCGGAACAACACCATGAACGTTATTACTGGGGACTGGAGCGCTTCCTCGATGAAGCAAGGACCCTGGGACAATTCAAACACCCGAACATCGTTCGTGTCAGAAATGTGTTTGAGGCCAATAATACAGCCTACATGGTCATGGAATACGAGATGGGCGACAGTCTCCAGGAGATCCTGAACAACAGGAAAACGCTGGAAGAAACCGATCTCAAGTCGATTATCTTTCCGATCATCGATGGTATGAAGATCGTCCACGCTGCCGGATTCATTCACCGGGATATTAAACCCGGAAATATCTTTATCCGCTTTGATGGTGAACCGGTGCTGCTGGATTTTGGTTCCGCGCGGCAGTCTATCGAACAGGACAACCAGTCACTCACCAGTGTTTTCTCGCGTGGCTATGCACCCATTGAACAATATCATTCTAGCGAGGAAGCGCAGGGACCCTGGACTGACATTTACGCGTTGGGCGCCACCATGTATCGCGCCGTGGCAGGTATTCCGCCAGCCGATGCCGTGGATCGCAGCAGCGCCATTGCCCAGATTGATAAGGATACCTATGTCTCGATTGCAGAAATCGGCGGCAATCGCTATTCAGAAGAACTCATGAACGCGATTGACTACGCTATGCAGTTCAAGCAACAGGACCGTCCGCAAACCATAGCGGACTGGCTGGCAACGTTTGACCGCCGTGATGCAACCTCGCGCACCAGCAATGACGAACTGAAATCCGAACTGGAAACGAAAATCAGGCAGGCCGAGGATGGCGACCCTGCGGCGCAGTTTAACCTTGCTTTCATGTATGCCAAGGGAATTAATACCGACAAGGACGAGGCCACGGCACTGGCGTGGTTTACCAAGGCTGCGATGAAGAACCACCTGAATGCACAGTACAACCTTGCGTTAATGTATTCCCGTGGCCGTGGTGTCGAACAGAACTTCCAGGAAGCAATCAAGTGGTACATCCTCGCCGCCCAGCAGGGAGACGTTACATCGCAGTACACCCTGGGCACGATGTATAGTCGCGGCATTGGCACAGACCAGGACTATAAGCGTGCCTTTGAGTGGTTCTTCAAGGCAGCAGAACAAGGTCACACCAACGCGCAGTACAAGGCCGCCGAATATTTTGCCAGAGGCAAAGGCGTCGAGTGCGACGAACAAAGAGCATTTCAATGGTATCTGAAAGCAGCCAACTCCGGGCACACATCGGCAAAGATGAAGCTGGCCTATATTTATGGCAAGGGGCTGGGCGTCACCCGCAATGATGCCGAGGCATTTCACTGGTTTCGACAGGCAGCCGAACAGGGTCATCCAAAGGCACAGTACAATCTCGGCGTGATTTACGGTAAAGGACGCGGGATTGAGAAAAATCTGGACGAAGCCAGAAAATGGTTTGGGCTCGCCGCCGCGCAGGGCGACGAGCTGGCCAAACAGGCACTGCTACGTGTTAAAGGTGTTAGCTAATCAGGTTCGTTCAGCCAACCACTGGCCCACGGCCGGCGGGATCATCTTCTGTGCCTTACCACTGACGTATATGCCTATGTGGCCGCCCGGGAATTCGAGAGACTGGTAATCATCAGTACCTACACACCCCTCAAGCGCACGCGATGAATCAGGCGGCACCAGGTGATCGTCTTTTGCATAGATATTCAGCACCGGGTTCTTGATATTTTCGAGGTCAACGACCTGGTCGCCAATCTGTACCGTACTTTTTACCAGGCCATTTTGCTGGTAAAACTGCTTGATGAAAGACCGATAGGTTTCACCCACCTGATCCGGACTATCAAAGATCCATTTTTCCATGCGCATAAAGTTTAATGCCTTGTTTTTATCATCGAGGATATCTACCAGATCGACGTACTTCTGCCCCATCAGCGTGTAAGGTTTGAGGGTCAGGAAAGTCCAGTTCAGCATTTCTCCAGGCACGTTACCCATCGTATCAACCACCTGGTCGATATCTATCTGTTGCACCATGTGTGAAAGCAAATCGTCCTTGGTATGAAAGTCCACGGGTGTCACGGTGGTGATAAGGTTTCTTACCTTGTCCTGATGCAATGCTGTATAGCAAAGACTGAAACACCCCCCCTGGCAAATACCAAGCAGGTTGATTTTTTCCTGACTGCTCGCTTCGCGGATTAGATCAACACAGCGGTCAATATAACCATTAATGTAATCATCAAGTGTCAGGTATTTATCAACACTCTGCGGATAACCCCAGTCAATTAGATATACATCCAGTCCCTCATCAAGTAGTCCCTGGATCATGGAACGTCCATCCTGCAGGTCGGCCATATACGGTCGGTTGACCAGCGCATAAACAATAAGCAGGGGAACCGCGTTCTGTTTTTTTGTGCGTGGTTTAAAGTGATACAGAACCAGGTTGTCTTCCTTATAGACAGGCTCTTTTTCCGAAACACCGACGTCGATGTCCTCGATCTCGCTAAGCGTTTTCAGCCCCTGTGCAAGCTTCGAATTGAATTCATGTATTTCACTGACAATATCTGCTGCATTCATCTGAAAATTATTCATCTACATGCCCCCAACTAGAATTTAATTTCAATCATGCCGGCCGCATCGTCGTCAGCCTTGCCACCCGTTTTTCTGGCAGACTTTTTGGTGGCGCCAGCTTTTTGTTTCTTCTGTTTTTCAAGCTGCGACTTCTTGAAATCGACAACCTGAGATGACTTCGATTCGGCAGCCTTGGTCTTGCTTTTTCGCTTCTTGGCCGGTTTCCTCGCCGTGGCCGCTTTCCTGCTTTTTGCCGGCGCAGCGGTAGTCTCGACTTGTTTCACAACGCCTGTGGTTTTTGCGGACAACTCGGATTTAACCGCTTTCATCTCGGCCTCCAGGGCACGAACCTGTTTGCGTAATTCATATTGACGTTTTTCCAGTGCCTCAATTGAACTACTGGTTGGCAGATTCATGCTCTTGAGGTAATCCTCGTTAATCTCGTGGCTTTTGTTCTTAAATGCCATCAGGGAATTGACGAGGTTCGCATTCAACTCCGCGTATTCCTCGGTAAAAACAAATTCACCGTAAACCTTTTCATTGGAATCTACCCAGATGTTGTAAATCTGGCGCATTGAATCAACAGACTCACCTTGCTTGTGCATCTTCACCAGGCGCTTGCGCATCAAAGCCATCGCGTCATGGTTCAACCGCGACATGACGGAGTGGAACTCCTGGTATTTGTCCTGGTAGTTAGCCCATAGACGCAGTGCTTCCTGCATCTTCTCCTGTGTTTCACGGCTATAGCCAACCCCGGGCACCGACAGGAAGCGTTCGCGTACTTTTTTCAGCTCCGGACTTAATTCATTAAATACATCGCCGGTATATAACGGTGTATTCGACATGAAGTTCCTGAGTACTTCGGCGGGTTGCTCACACTGTTCAACAAAGCTGGTCCAGTTAAATAATTGCTGGTTTTCAGACAGCATGCTTTCCAGCGCCTGAAATTGCTCATTCAGAAACTGGTTGAAATCCTCGGTAGTCTGCTGGGCTTTCTGCATCGACTGGTAGATTTCAGAGAATTGCTGACTTAACACGTAGTAAGAACGACACTGTTCAAACATCTTGTTGAGGACATTATCATTGGCCGGGGCAATATCGGGCTTGAAGGTGCGCCACCAGAATTCCATCGCATCGGCCCAACCGGGAGTGGATGGGGCGCGGTTGCCCATCAGGGCATCCATGAATTGCTTCTGGATATCACTCCATCCAGCATTACCAAATGGTGAACCTAGATTACCAAACGGTGTTTTAAATGAATCTGCCATAACTACCTCTCCCCGATAGATTTACAAATTTAAACCATGATTTTTTAGTTTGTTGAATTATCTCTGAACATGCTAAACAAGAGCAACTGCCGTGGCCTTGTGATAAATAAAAAAGCCCGCAGTACCGGAATGGTAATGCGGGCTTTTATCAAAGCACAGAAAGATTAAGCGGCTTTCTTGGTGCTACGCTTGGCTGCCGGCTTCTTGACAGGTGTTGCTGGAGCCGCGGTTTCCATGGTTTTTTCAAACCAGCCAACGACTTCATCACGAGACTCGGTCAGCATGTCAGCGGCCTTGCGACCGTATTCCATCATTTTGCTACCGTATTCGCTGGCAAAATCAGCCTCTGCAGACAGCATATCCTTGTAGTTACCGGTAGTGCCAAGTGACTTGGTAAACTCAACTCCAGACTCGATGCTGTAAGAAGCCAGGCTCATCTGTAATTCAGACAGTTCCTTGATGAACTTGGTGTTGATCTCGCCCAGTTCCTGCATTGCTGAGTAAGAGGTCTTGCCGGCTTCGGTCATTTTTTCAAAAATTTCGTTCTGCATTTCAAATTCTCCATAAGGTGTTCTTGGTCTAACAATTAACGAGTGCAAAGTATATGACGCACCGCAATATATTGCAATGCAACATATCGCATATGAACGATATGAGTCAATAACTTTTTAGAGGGGACTTGATCCAGATCAAATTCCTGACGTCCGTATCAGGAATCTGCTTTAAAAAAACAACTAGTAATTCAGTTCATCGGCGGAGTCGACGTAGGCCTGCATAGATTCAAGAATTTCCTGTTTGGCCTCCTCGGGGCCGTACCACCCGTCTACCTTTACCCACTTGTTGGGCTCCAGATCCTTGTAATGTTCAAAGAAATGCGTGATCAGGTTCAGTAGTGCAGGCTTCACGTCCTCGTGAGTCTTTATATCCTGACTGAACTTGGAAACACTACTTAGCGGTACGCACAGGATTTTACTGTCATCGCCCGCTTCATCGGTCATTTTCAACAACCCGATGGGCCGACAAGGTATAACGGCGCCATGAATGATGGGCATGGGCGTTTTAATAATCACGTCAACGGGGTCACCATCCTTGGCCAGCGTTTTCGGAATATATCCGTAGTTAGTTGGGTACACCATTGACGTATTGAGATAGCGATCCACGAACATGGCGCCGGTCTCCTTATCAAGTTCGTACTTTACCGGCGGACTGTTAATCGGGATTTCTACAATAACATTAACTTCGTCCGGTGCATTTTTTCCTGCAGTGACTTTATCCAAAATCATTTAATTCAACTCCACCCATTATTTGTTGGCACGGTTATCAATCAGATCATCCACGACAGAAGGATCTGCCAGCGTACTGGTATCGCCAAGATTTTCGAGTTCGTTGGCAGCCACTTTACGCAGGATGCGTCGCATGATCTTGCCTGAACGGGTTTTTGGTAACCCGGGCGCCCATTGGATAACGTCAGGAGACGCAATTGGACCGATCTCCTTGCGAACATGCTGTACCAGCGATTTTTTCAGGTCATCAGTGGATTCAACACCGCCCATTAGCGTGACATAGGCATAGATGCCCTGCCCCTTTATATCATGCGGATAACCAACCACGGCGGCTTCAGCAACTGCCTCGTGCAAGACCAGTGCACTTTCTACCTCCGCTGTACCCATGCGGTGACCCGATACGTTAATCACATCATCGACACGACCCGTGATCCAGTAGTAACCGTCTTCATCCCTGCGCGCACCATCACCACTAAAATACTTACCCGGAAACATCTTGAAATAGGTTTCGATAAAGCGATCGTGGTCCCCATAGACAGTTCGCATCATGCCTGGCCATGGGCGCTTGATGCAGAGCGCACCCTCGGTAGCACCTTCAAGCTCATTACCCTGATCGTCAACTAGGCACGGCTCCACGCCAAAAAATGGCTTCGATGCCGATCCCGGTTTCAAATCGGTTGCGCCGGGTAATGGTGTAATCAGGTGACCACCGGTTTCAGTTTGCCACCAGGTATCAACGATAGGACAGTTTTCCTTACCCACAACGTGGTAATACCACTCCCAGGCTTCAGGGTTAATCGGTTCACCCACGCTACCCAGCACTCTTAAACTGCTGCGATCGGTCATGTTGACGAATTCATCACCCTGTCCCATCAACATGCGGATGGCCGTCGGCGCGGTATAAAATGAATTCACTTTCCATTTATCGACAACCTGCCAGAAACGGCTGGCATCCGGGAAGTTAGGTACGCCCTCAAACATGATGGACGTGGCGCCATTCGCTAATGGACCGTAAATGATATAGGAATGCCCGGTGACCCAGCCTATATCGGCAGTACACCAGTAGATATCGCCTTCCTGGTAGTCAAATACATACTTGTGCGTCATTGCTGCATACAGCAGATAACCGCCGGTAGTATGCAATACGCCCTTAGGCTGGCCGGTAGAACCGGAGGTATAAAGAATGAAGAGTGGGTCCTCGGCATCCATCTCTTCCGGAGGACAATCATTGGAAGCGCCTTCTATCAATTCGTGATACCAGGCATCACGACCGTCCACCCAGTCGATATCGCCACCGGTACGTTTGATGACGATACAGGTTTTCACATTTGGACATTCAGCCAGCGCCTTGTCAGCGTTAGCTTTTAGAGGGATCTGTTTTTTGCCGCGCAGGCTGTAGTCACTGGTGACAACAACCTGGCAATCTGAATTCACGATACGGTCACGTAACGCGTCAGATGAAAAACCGCCGAAGACGATAGAGTGTATGGCGCCAATGCGGGTACAGGCCAGCATTGCGACCGATGCTTCGGCAATCATGGGTAAATACAGGCAAACACGGTCGCCTTTTTTAACACCCTGCGCCTTCAGTGCATTGGCAAAACGGCACACTTCATCGTGTAGCTCACGGTAGGTAATCTGGCGGTCTTCTTCCGGATCATCACCTTCCCAGATAATAGCGACCTGGGCGCCGCGTTTTTCAAGATGTCTATCGAGGCAGTTATAACTGACATTCAGCTTGCCACCCTGGAACCACTTGATACTGGCTTGTTCGAAGTCCCACTCCTGTACCTTGTCCCAGCCCGAAAACCAGTCAAGAAACTCTTCCGCCTGCTCGCCCCAGAAGGCATCGGCGTCATTGAGGGAACGGTTGTACATTTCATCGTATTGGGCCTTGTCAATATGCGCTTTCTTGGCAACGGCCTCTGGCACTGCATAGACTTTTACATCAGACATAATCTATCTCTCTGCATCTTGTTATATTTAGTCTTTCCAGGCATCACGAATGAGAGTCGTGGAATTGGCCTGGCACCCCCGTATAGCTAAGCTATACCTGCTATTCAGTGCATACTATAACGCTAACTTTCATTTAGTTGAAATACACAAGTGACTATGTGGCGAGATACAACACTAGATACGCTGATGTTGCCATTTTGGTGCAAGTATTATTATTGCGTGCTGAACTCTGAACAATGCGAAACAGGCACATTGGTAATCGCGTTAAGCCAATCACCCACGCTGCCACAACCGGCACAGGTAGTGTGACGCATAGAATCAAGCAAGAAGGAAGTAGCAACAAACAGGCGTGCGTGCCAGGGCTGTTATTTACAGATCGGTCAGCTTAGCATAGCGATTTTCGACGTAATTATCGACGATCTCGCGAAATTCATTGGCAATGTTGTCGCCTTTCAAGGTCATGACCTTTTTACCATCGATAAAAACCGGCGCTGACGGCGCTTCTCCGGTTCCCGGCAGACTGATGCCGATATCGGCATGCTTACTCTCACCTGGCCCGTTAACGACACAACCCATCACGGCCAGGTTCATGTCTTCAACGCCCTTGTATTTTTCGCGCCAGATAGGCATCTGGCTGCGTACATAGGCCTGAATGTTGTCAGCCAATTCCTGGAAAACCGTACTCGTGGTGCGACCACAACCTGGGCACGCGGTAACCAATGGCGTAAAAGAACGTATGCCCATGGTCTGTAATATCTCCTGCGCAACGATCACTTCCCGGGCGCGGTCGCCATTCGGTTCCGGTGTCAGCGAAACCCGGATGGTGTCACCTATGCCCTCCTGTAGCAGGATGCCCATGGCTGCCGTAGAGGCCACGATGCCCTTGGAACCCATGCCTGCTTCGGTAAGCCCCAAGTGTAATGCATAATCACAGCGGGCAGCGATATCGCGATAAACGGCAATCAGTTTTTGCACGCCGCTAACCTTGCAGGAAAGTACAATCCTGTTGCGTGGCAATCCGATTTCCTCGGCTTTTTCAGCGCTCTTCAGCGCTGAAACGATCAGCGCCTCGCGCATCACATCGTCTGTATCAGCAGGCTCGGCCAGTTTGGCGTTATCGTCCATCATGCGGGTCAGTAACTCCTGGTCAAGACTGCCCCAGTTAACGCCAATTCGGATGGGCTTGTCGTATTCGATCGCTTTTTCGATCATCGTCGCAAACTGGTCATCTTTCTTTCTACCGAAACCTACATTACCGGGGTTGATACGGTATTTTGCCAGCGCCTCGGCGCAGTCCGGGTAATCGGTCAACAGCTTATGCCCGTTGTAATGAAAGTCACCGACCAGTGGTACCATGCAGCCAACCGCATCGAGTTTTTCCCGGATAGTGGCCACCTGGGCCGCTGCTTCGGGTGTGTTGACAGTAATCCTGACAACCTCTGAACCGGCGGCAGCAAGTTGCTGGACCTGCTTTGCTGTTGCTTCAGCGTCGGCAGTATCGGTATTGGTCATGGACTGAACAACCACGGGGTGTCCACCGCCCACGATAACTGAGCCAACCTTTACGCCTATGGATTTTCGTCTGGGCAAAGCGCCTGAATGTGATGCCATATAAAAACCTGATAATAAAACTGCAAGCAGTCTAAACAGCACGACATGCCTGTCAAGCCTAGTTTACCGCTATTATGCGGCCAGCAATTCGGGAGGAAAAAAGTGTGACAGCATGCGATACTTCACGCGATGAATAAGAAGAACAGTTTTACAAAAGAAGAATTACTCGCTTGTGGCAGAGGGGAAATGTTCGGAGAGGGCAACGCCCAGCTACCGCTACCACCCATGTTGATGTTTGATCGTATTGTCAGTATTACCGAGGATGGCGGCACAGCCAGCAAGGGACAACTGATTGCTGAACTGGATATCGACGCTGCTTTATGGTTTTTCGATTGTCATTTCGAGGGCGACCCGGTGATGCCCGGTTGCCTCGGACTGGATGCCATGTGGCAACTGGTTGGTTTTTTCCTTGGCTGGTCCGGTGCACCCGGACGCGGTCGTGCTTTGGGCGCCGGCAGTGTCAAATTCACTGGCCAGGTGACGCCAGCCACAAAGCTGGTGACGTATGAAATCAACATGCGTCGCGTCATGTTGCGCAAGCTGGTCATGGGCGTCGCCGATGGTCGCATGCTGGCAGATGGAAAGGAAATTTACCTGGCGAAAGATCTGCGCGTAGGGCTGTTCACATCAACGTCAGATTTTTAAGGGGAGAGACATTGAACAGAGTTGTTGTGACAGGACTGGGCATCGTATCCAGCATTGGCAACGATAAGAACGAGGTGCTGGACTCACTCAGGAATGGCACATCAGGTATCGAACACTGCAATAAATATGAGGAACTCGGGTTTCGTTCGCATGTACACGGCGCCATTAATATTGACCTGAATGCGCTTATCGATCGCAAGCTCAAACGGTTTATGGGTGACAGCGCCGGTTACGCCTACGTCGCCATGCGCGAAGCCATTGCTGATGCGGGTCTGAATGAAGACCAGTTATCTGATCCGGCAATCGGCCTGATTGTCGGCTCTGGCGGCGGCTCCAATGCGAATATGCAGGAGGCAATCGATACCATGCGCGAGCGTGGTGCCCGTAAGGTCGGCCCCACGATGGTGCCAAGAGTCATGGCCAGTACGAACAGTGCCTGCCTGTCAGTGGCCTACAAAATAAAAGGCGTTAACTATTCCATCAGCTCTGCCTGTGCTACCAGCGCCCACTGCATTGGTAATGCGTATGAACTAATCCAGGCTGGTAAACAGCAAATGATCTTTGCCGGTGGCAGTGATGAATTACACTGGACATCGACGTTGTTATTCGATGGCATGGGCGCCCTGTCATCAAAATATAATGACTCACCGGAACGCGCTTCACGACCCTATGACGCCAACCGCGATGGTTTTGTCATCTCCGGCGGTGGCGGTATCCTGGTACTTGAAGAGCTGGAGCATGCGTTGAAGCGTAATGCGCGGATCTATGCCGAGGTTGTTGGCTATGGCGCGACCTCGGACGGTATCGATATGGTGAAGCCATCCGGTGAAGGCGCAGTTCGCTGTATGCAAATGGCATTGAACGCTGTCGAGGGGCCCATCGACTACATTAACGCACACGCGACCAGTACCCCTGCTGGCGATATCACCGAGTTACAGGCCATACAGACCGTGTTTAATGAAACCATACCGCACATTAGTGCCACTAAATCCCAAACCGGCCATGGACTGGGTGCCGCTGGCGCCAACGAGTCCATTTACAGCCTGCTAATGATGGAAAATGATTTTATTGCAGCATCGGTAAACGTGGAGCAGCTCGACCCGGGCGCTGAAAACATGCCAATTGTATTGAACCGAAAGGACAACGCCGCGCTCAAAACAATCATGTCTAACAGCTTTGGCTTTGGTGGTACCAACGCCTGCCTGGTATTTCAAAAACTCGACTAATAAAGAGTAATACACTATGGAAGCACAACTGCTCGCCGTGTTGTTGAGCTGGACAGTCAGCCTTTCCAGTTACACGCATCCCGGTACTCCACCGGAGATCGTATTCAAGACCCACGACTTCTTCGTTGCAGAAGCCTGTGGTGGTAGTAGCCGGTGTGAGGCAGTGGCCTGGTACAATAATGACGGCACTATCTTCCTTGATGAGCGTTTACGCGGCCACACCGATGCCTACACCCGCAGTGTCGTCGTGCATGAGCTTGCACACTATCTTCAGGACCTGAGCGGTGACTATAACGACATGGATTGTAACCTCCATGCCAAGCGTGAACGTGAAGCTTATTCTATTCAGCGCCAGTACCTGAACAAAATTGCCGGCCGCTTCACAGCGATATTCATGAATTACCCACCGTGTTACGGCTAAATCGCCTTTATCACGTTGCCTGTTTGTGCCTGTGCCTGCTAGCGAGCTCGCCGCTATGGGCATTGACGGACGATTACGAACTCGATACCGAGGTGTTTGATATACCCGGGCACGGTGAACTGGTGATGGAACTGCCGCGCATCTGGAATTACAACTTCACCAAAACAGATGCGCAGACACCCCCGCTGATTACGTTCTACGTGCTGGATACCGATGAAAAAGAAATTTTTCAACTGAACATGTCGGTTTTCTGGGAAGACGGTTACACACGAAGCATTACGACGCTGGACTATATCAAGTCCATGGTTGCCGAGGCTGGCAACAATACCCTGCGCTATTCTGACCAGGATTCGCTTCAGCTCATCGACCTGTCCGGCCGTGATGGCGAAGGCTACTACTTTGAACTGAGCGACAGCAGTGCCGGCGATGATGAATACAAGTTTCTGACCCAGGGTGCACTCGGTGTCGGCCAGGTACTGCTGGTCTTCTCGCTGTTTAGCAACGATGAAGAAGGCATACTGCAAGATGCCATGTTCCGTGCATTGAAATCAGCACGCCATAGTGCGCGTAACGATGTCTAGCAAGTAACCATCAACCACAACAGGTAACGGCCTTGGATAACAGCCTGCTCATATCACTTGCGGCCATCACGGTGCTGGGCATAGGCAGTCAATGGCTGGCATCGTGGGCCAGGTTACCAGCCATCCTGTTCCTGCTTATAACGGGCATCATTGTCGGCCCGGTGTTGGGCTATATCCATCCCGATGAGTTGTTCGGCGATTTGCTATTTCCTATCGTGTCACTATCTGTCGCGGTGATCCTGTTTGAGGGAAGTCTCACACTTAAATTCGAGGAAATCAGGGGGCTGGGCAGTACCGTCAGGAACCTGATCTCAATAGGCGCATTGCTTACCTGGATCATCATTGCCTACAGCACCCATTACCTGTTGGGTTTTTCATTTGAGCTTTCCTTCCTGTTTGGCGCCATGGTGATCGTGACTGGCCCAACCGTAATCATTCCAATGTTGAGAACGGTGAGGCCGAATGCCGCAATAGCAAACGTACTGCGCTGGGAAGGTATCGTGATCGACCCACTCGGTGCCTTACTGGCGGTATTAACATTCGATTTTATTATTTCCGGGCAACAGCAGGATGCAATCAGCTCGGTTATCTGGACCTTCAGCATGATCATCATCATCGGCTGCCTTGGTGGTTTTATTGGAGGCTGGATACTGGGAGACTTGTTGAGAAAACAGCTGGTGCCGCAGTTCCTTCGTAATGTGATCACGCTCTCGTTCGTGTTTGCCGTTTTTGTCATCGCCGATACAGTCGAACATGAGGCCGGCCTGCTTGCCGTGACTATCATGGGCATGACCATGGCCAACATGGATGATCTTGATATCGATGACATACTCGATTTCAAGGAAAGCCTTAGCCTGTTGCTCATCTCGATGTTATTCATCATCCTTGCGGCCAGGGTGCAATTGACCCAGTTCACCGAACTGGGGCTTGCCGGTCTGGGCGTACTGGCCATCACCATGTTCGTTGCCCGACCTGTTTCCGTGTTTGTATCGGCAATTGGCTCCGACCTCTCCATCCGTGAAAAACTGATGATCTCCTGGATTGGACCACGTGGTATCGTCGCGGCGGCCGTCTCCTCGCTGTTTGCCTTGCGGCTTGAAAACGAGGGTTACAGCGAGGCTGCCCTGCTGGTTCCACTTACCTTCCTGATTATCATTGGCACGGTCGTGATACAAAGTGCGACGGCAAAACATGTTGGCAATTTGCTCGGGGTCAGGGAACCCTCACAAACCGGTATGTTGATTATCGGCGCCGGTAACGTGGCCAGGGCAATCGGAAAACAATTACAGGCACTTGGTTTCAGGGTCATGCTGACCGACAGTAGCTGGGAAAATACCAGCCTGGCACGCATGGAAGGCCTGGAGACCTATTATGGCAACCCGGTATCGGAACACGCCGATCGTAACCTCAGCCTTGTCGGTCTCGGTAAGTTACTCGCGATGTCCGGTCGTGGTTCACTGGACACACTGGCATGCCTGCGCTTCAAGGCAGACTTTGGTGTAAAAAATCTGTACCAGTTACGTACCACACGTGAGCAACATATTGCTGATAAACACATTGTCTCTACCCGTCACCGCGGTTATGAACTGTTTGGTGAAAATATTACCTATGGCACGATGGCCCAGTTATTACGTAACGGCGCCGAAATTAAAACAACCACGCTCAGTGAGGAGTTTGATTTTGATGCCTACATGGAAAAATATGGCGAGCGTTCCATTCCTCTGTTTGCCATCGACAATAAGGAGCGGCTGCATATTTTTGTTGCCGGCGGCAACATGCGACCGGAAAAAGACTGGAAGGTCATCAGCATGGTGAGACCAGACGGCAATGCCCCTGAGTTTACCGAAAGAAAGAAAACACCTGAACAATAGTGCATTGATGAATATTGTGAGTCAGGTCACAGTAAGTTTGCGCTATATTTCCTACTATCACTATCAGCAATATCCTCCCTGATGCTTGTGAGCTGGTTCGGGAACGCTGATAACATTCCTCCCCCAAAGTTAATGCGTTCCCGGACCTTTTATTTTTTTTCAGTCCGTTGATCGCAATAAATGGCAAACTGGCAGCGGGACATATCATCATCGACACAGACTAATTCGTCCTTTATTACCTGCTGCCATTCACCCTCGTATTTTATAACGCTACAATCAGATTCAAGCGGCCACGCATCCATTTCAAGTAATCGACCATTGCCGGAATAATAACAACGTACGTACTCACCATTGTTTTTCAAACGCGCCGAGTACAACTTTTTAACTGCCAGTACATCTTCCAGCGTGCGCCTTTCGTCAATGTACCAGGCATAAACTCTTGATACTTTTCTGGCCTTGACGGCATCCGCTGATGGACAGCTGTCAGCAAACACGGACAGGGATAATAATGGCAGGCAAAAGAATACTAGTCTGAAACCGGTTTTTACTGGCTGCATTGATGATTACCGTTAACACATTGAAAGCGTCTATAATTGTAAATGAAGCATACACCATGAGCGTTGTTATGAACGATGATCTAAATAAGAAAATTTCCGCGTTACGAGATGAATTGGCAGAAACAAACTTTAACTCGGACAGCGATAAGCAACACCTGCAAGGACTGTTGTCAGAGATAGAGCAACTTCAGGATTCGGAACATGATGATCACCAATCAGTCACTGACAGTATCAAGGATTCCGTTACAAGGTTTGAAACAGAGCATCCCCGCGCCACTGCCATCCTCAATGACATCATGGTGACATTGAGCAACATGGGTATCTAGCCCACATAGTATCAGTTTAGCGATACATCCTGACCTGGCCGACAACGACTCCCTGAATATGAACACGGTCGGCAGGATAAATCATCGGTGCCATGGACTGGTTGGCCGGTATTAATTCCACCCGGTCACCATGCTTACGTAATTTTTTCAGCGTCGCTTCGCCGTTGTCTATCAGTGCAACAACAATGTCGCCATTATCAGCGGTTTCCGTTTTGCGAACGACAACCAGATCACCGCTGAGGATTCCCGCATCCACCATGGAATCGCCCTTCACTTCCAGCACATAGCGATCGGTACCCAGTAACAGGTCAGAAAAATTGATCTCCAGCTGCTCGGGTATGGCTTCTATCGGTTGACCGGCAGCGATACGACCCGCGAACGGCAGGATGATCAGACGCTTGCTCTTCTCGCCGGTCAGGCGCAGCCCACGCCAGCTTCGGCCGCTGCGGTGTAAATGACCTTTCCTGATTAGCGAATCCACGTAGCGATGTATCGTACCCTTGGAACTGATATCCAGCGCGTCGCCAATCTCGGTCAGCGTCGGCGCATGCCCATGCTGGGTAATATGACGGGTGATGAACTGCAGTACCTTTTCTTCGAGACCTGTAAGCATTCATGTTCTCCTAACGTTCTCTACACGTAGATTAGAGAACTTTCAGAGAACTGGCAAGTCCGAAATAGCTGATTATGAAATAATTAATGCAGGAGATATGATTAGCTTATGGCTGATACAAAACAAAAATCGGAACAAGAGTGGAAACAGGAACTGAGTGACGAGCAATTTCGTGTCTGTCGTCAAAAAGGAACCGAGCGCGCCTTTACCGGTAAGTATTACGACTGTAAGGAATCAGGCATTTATCACTGTGTCTGCTGTAATACACCATTGTTCAAATCAAGCACCAAGTACGACTCCGGTTCGGGCTGGCCCAGTTTCTGGGAACCAATGAATGACGCCATCGTGACTGAATCAGACAACAGCCTGGGAATGCGTCGCACGGAGGTCTTATGTAAAAATTGCGGCGCCCATCTCGGGCACGTGTTCGAGGATGGCCCACAACCAACCGGACTGCGCTACTGCATCAATTCGGTTTCACTGGATCTGAAACAGGATAGTTAATTATTTTCCGTTTCGCCGGATTCAAACCAGGCGAGTTTGTCGCGTAATCTCACCACCTCGCCGATAATAATCATACTCGGCGGTTTAATTTCATATCGCGCCGGTAAGTCTGGCAATGATGCCAGCGTGGTCGTATAAACCTGCTGTTGATCGGTTGTTCCCTGCTGCACGATAGCTGCCGGTGTCGACGCTGGCATACCGTGATTGATCAGTTCGCGACTGAGAATATCGATGCCATGTGTACCCATGTACACCGCTAGCGTTTGCTGGTGCTGTACCAGTGAAGACCAGTTTAGCTGCGCTCCCCCTTCCTTCAGGTGCCCGGTCACAAACTGGCAGGATTGGGCATAATCACGGTGTGTCAACGGGATACCGGCATAGGCAGAGCAGCCGCTGGCAGCTGTGATGCCGGGCACGACCTGGAACGGGATCTGGTTACTGGACAGTAAATCGATTTCCTCACCACCGCGCCCAAAGATAAACGGATCGCCGCCTTTCAAACGCAACACGCGCTTGCCCTGGCGTGCCAGGTCAACCAACAACTGGTTAATTTCCTGCTGTGGCAGGCTATGATTACTGCGCTCTTTGCCAACATAAATACGCTCTGCATCCGGATTAACCAGGTCAACAATCGCTGGAGAAACCAGGCGGTCGTATAACACAACATCCGCCTGCTGCATCAGGCGCAATGCCCGGAAGGTCAGTAAATCCGGGTCGCCCGGCCCCCCGCCAACCAGGTACACCTCGCCAACCATAAGGTCGGTATCACTACTGCTGGCAAACTGCTGTTCAAGTAATTCTCCGGCGCGCTGCCGTTGACCTGCATAGAGCAACTCTGCCACCTTGCCCTGTAAGACATGTTCCCAGAACCGACGTCGCTTGCGGATATCAGGAAAGCGCTCGTTGGCCAGTTTCCTGAAACGCGATACCAGGCTGGCCAGTTCGCCATAACCTTTCGGGATCATTGTTTCCAGTCTCGCCCGTAACAAGCGCGCCAGTACCGGCGACGCACCACCAGTGGAAACAGCAATGGTGACCGGATCACGGTCAATGACAGAGGGCATGATAAACGTGCCGGCATCCGGATCGTTGACCACGTTGACGGGAATACGTTGCCGTTTTGCTTCAGCGGCAATGTGGCCATTTACATCACGGTCATCGGTCGCGGCAATCACCAGGCGACAGCCATCAAGATCACTATCCTCGAATACCCTGTGCCTGATATCAAAGCCGTATTCGCGACTCGTCGTCAGCATAGCGTCACTGCAATCCGGCGCGACAACGCTCACGTTGGCGCCGGCACGACCCAGTAATTCGGCCTTGCGCGCAGCAACCTCGCCGCCACCCACCACGAGGCACGGTTGCTTTTCCAGCATCAGGTAAATGGGCAGGTTTTTCATTGCAATTTATCTACTTAAGTGATTGTTAATGTTGCCGTTACAGTCTATGGCGTAAAAAAAAAAGCGCTTGCATGATACGCAAAACAAGACGCGAAAAATACATTAAAACCGGTAAAGTTTGTCGCTCTCCTACCGATATAAATGCTATCGGCTGCATCACACGGTTGTAATGAAACATAACTGTTAGAAAACAACAGGTGTAGTTCACTGTACGGATGAAGGAGAATACATGGATCTTGCTACGCTAATTGGATTTCTCGCGGCAATAGGGATTATTACGGCTGCTATTTTTCTCGGTGGCAGTGCAGCGCTATTTTTTAATATCCCCTCTCTACTGATCGTATGTGGTGGTACTGTCGGTGCGGTACTCATGCAATTCAGCCTGGGCCAGTTTCTTGGTGCAATGAAAGTCGGCATGAATGCGCTCTTTCACAAAGCCATGTCTCCCAAGGAACTGATAGAAACCACGGTAGAACTCGCCAACGCAGCACGCAAAGGTGGCCTGTTGGCACTGGAGGAAAAAGATACCGGTAACGCCTTTTACCAGATGGGTATCCAGATGATGGTGGATGGCCATGAGCCCGAGGTTGTCAGGCAAACCATGGTCAGTGACATGAACCTGACTGTCGAACGCCACGAACTAGGCCAGAAAATCTTCAAGGCCATTGGTGACTGCGCTCCTGCCATGGGCATGATCGGTACACTGATAGGCCTGGTACAGATGCTTTCCAACATGGATGACCCCAAAAAGATTGGCCCGGCTATGGCGGTAGCACTGCTTACCACGTTGTATGGCGCGATTATCGCCAACGCCTTTGCATTACCGCTGGCAGAAAAACTGGGACTGCGCAGCAACGAGGAAAAAATGATCAAGTCCATGATCATCGATGCTATTTCCGGCATACAGGAAGGACGTAACCCCCGTGTTATCGAGGGTATATTGATGACCTATCTACCCGTTTCCAAACGTGGTTCCCCAGAAGACGCCCCAGAGCAAGAAGCCGCTTAAAGCCACGGGTGACTCAAGATGAGTGACGAAGCACCGCCAAAGAAACAGGAGAGTTCCGGCGCACCTGCCTGGGTAATGACCTTTGCAGACCTGATGTCGCTGCTGATGTGCTTCTTCGTGCTGCTACTTTCTTTCTCGGAAATGGATCTGCTGAAGTTCAAGCAGATTGCCGGTTCGATGAAAGCGGCCTTTGGTGTACAACGTGAAATCAAGGCCGACCAGTCACCCAAGGGCACCAGCTTTATTGCCCGGGAATTTACCCCTGGCCGTCCCACGCCAACACTGATCAAGGAAATCCGCCAGAACACCATCGATGAAACCAAACAAACCGTGGAATTCACCGACGCCGTTACACAGGAAAAGGATGCCGATAGTCTTGATCCCAACCAGGACAGTGAAGGCGCCGGTGAAGCGGCGATGCAGCGACACCCGCGCGTCGTCAAACTAAATGCCGAGGACCCGCTGGACGAAAACGAGATAGCAAAACTCGATGAAAAACTGCTTGAGCAAATTGCCAAGGAAGCCAACACGAAAAACAGCGATACCGAGCAGGACAATGCTGCCAACGGTGAGGAAGGCAAACATTCCGCAGAAGATACTGCCGACGCTGATCAACAGGCGGCCGATAGCGATAAGCACAGGAAAACCATGCAGGATGCTCTCACGCTTGTGCAAATGCTGGAACAGGAGGTGGACCAGGGCCTCGTGGAAATCAAGACCGTGGGCAATCGTATCCTGCTGCGAATTAATGAGAAGGGTTCGTTCCCTTCCGGTTCTGCCACTGTGAAAAGCAGCTTTCTGCCAGTGTTAAAGAAATTGCGCAATACGCTGGAAAAAATCCAGGGCAACATCATCGTTGCCGGACATACAGACAATATTCCAATCAAGACGGCACGCTTCCGTTCAAACTGGGAGTTGTCCGCTGCGCGCGCCGTTACGGTTGTGCATAAACTGCTTATTAACAAAAAGTTGTTACCTGAGCGGTTCATTATAGAAGGCCATGGCGATGGTCACCCGATTGCCAGTAACAGTACCGCATCTGACCGCGCCAGGAACCGCCGCGTTGAACTCACCATCGTGCAACAGGATGATGCAGATTCAGTAAATATGATTTCTGCCGATAACCCGTTTACCAGTCACTTACTGGATGCGCAGACACCGGCGCTGACGACCAATGTACAGCGCATACTGGACCAGCGATTAAAGCCGCTGGAAAAAACCAAACAATCTGAAAAGGAGGAAAATATTAAAGGGCAGTTCGAGAAATTGAGGAACAGCCTGCAGAACGATATGGATAAACCGGCAGGGCTGATTGAGACAGTGCCAACGGAAATAGAACCGGACGCAGCCATGGATGTAGAACAGAAAAAGGAAGATGCAGAAACCATAAAGGGACGTTTCGAGGCAATCCGGAACAGCATCGTGAACTAGACAGGAAAAGTAAGATGGGCGACAGAAGACAGTTTTTCAGAATCAACGACACGGTTTCACTGAAATATCGTATCGTGCAAAACGACGATATAGAGGAAGAAATTCGGCGTGCGGAACACGATAAGCAGGCGCTATCCGAGTTAAAAAACGCCTTCAGCGTCATCGATGCAAGAATACTCAGCCGCATTGAACGCTTGCAGAAATCGGAGCCATTGGTTGCTGACATACTTGGCTTTTTTGATAAGAAACTGACCTTGATGCAACACATGTTGCTACATGATGATGACAATGAAGACATCATGTCCAACATGCAGCCGGTTAACCTGAGCGCCAGCGGTATGTCTTTCGAGTCCAATACGCCAATCAACGAGGGCAGCCATCTGAAGATAGACATGGTGCTGTTCCCTGAATACCACTACGTGTCTACCTATGCGCAGGTCGTGGACTGCCATAAGAAGATTGACGACAGTCTTTACCGTTTCAAGGTCAGCGTCGAATTTGCCGGTATGAGCGACAAGTTGCAGGAAGAAATCGTCCAGCACGTGCTCAGCAAGCAGGCATCAGAATTACAGCAGGCAAAAAACCCGCAGCAGCAGGGCGCAGCCAACGGCTAGCGATCACGCCCTGGGAAGCGTTACCCCTGTTTGCCCCTGGTATTTACCGGCGCGGTCCTTGTAAGACGTTTCACACACCTCGTCCGATTCCAGGAAGATCACCTGGGCTACCCCCTCGTTGGCATAGATTTTCGCAGGCAAGTTGGTGGTATTCGAAAACTCCAGTGTCACGTGACCTTCCCATTCGGGTTCCAGCGGCGTCACGTTAACGATAATGCCACAGCGTGCATAGGTGGATTTACCCAGACAAATGGTTAATACATTTCTGGGGATACGGAAGTACTCGACCGTACTCGCCAGGGCAAACGCATTGGGCGGAATGATGCAGTGATCTGCTTTAACATCAACAAAGCTGTTGGGGTCGAATGCTTTAGGATCCACCGTTGCTGAATGTACGTTAGTGAATATCTTGAACTCATCCGAGCAGCGCACGTCGTAACCGTAGCTTGATGTACCGTAGGAAATCAGCCTGTCACCACCGTTTTGTTTTACCTGTCCGGCTTCGAACGGCTCGATCATGCCTTCCTGCTCTGCCATTCTTCTTATCCATAAATCGCTCTTTACGCTCATTTATTCAACTCCAAAACTATACATTTTTAATTGTTTTCGATGACAATCTTCGGGAATTTGGACGAATAATCCTTTGACTGAATCGCCAGTTTTGCTGCCGTGCGTCGGGCGATCTCACGGTAACTCTGGCTGATCGCTGAATCCGGCTCCATTGCGACCGTCGGTTTGCCGTTATCAACACCCTCACGAATAGTAATGTCGAGTGGCAATGCACCCAGCAGGTCAACGCCGTATTGTCTGGCCATTTGTTCTCCGCCACCGGCACCAAAGATATGTTCCTCGTGACCGCACTGGCTACAGACATGAGTACTCATGTTTTCAACAATACCCAGTACCGGTACGTTGACCTTTTCAAACATTTTTAATCCCTTCTTGGCATCCAGTAGCGCAATGTCCTGCGGTGTGGTCACGATCACCGCGCCACTAACCGGGATCTTCTGGCACAGCGTCAGTTGTACATCGCCAGTACCCGGCGGTAAGTCAATAATCAGGTAATCCACATCGCGCCAGTTGGTTTCATTAAGTAGCTGTTCCAGGGCGCCGGTGGCCATCGGACCTCGCCAGATCATCGGGGTATCTTCCTCGATCAGGTAACCAATCGACATGGATTGAATGTTATAGCTGACCTTGGGCTCTACGGATTTACCATCCGTCGTTTCCGGCTTACCGGTCAAACCCAGCATGCGTGGCTGGCTGGGCCCATAAATATCAGCATCAAGGATGCCCACGGTCGCCCCTTCTGCCTGCAGCGCCAGCGCCAGGTTGATTGATGTCGTGGATTTGCCCACGCCGCCCTTGCCGGATGCAACGGCAATCGTGTTTTTCACATTCGGCAGTAATTGCACGCCCTGCTGTACCGAGTGGGCGATAATGTTGGTTTGCAGGTTAACCTGACAGTCAGCGACGCCAATGGCCTGCAACTGCTCCTTGACCTGCGCGGTTAATGTTGCCTCGTAACCGGCAGCGGGATAACCCAGCTCAATATCGACCTGTACGGTGTCCGCATCGTGGCGTATATCCTTGATACATTTCGCGCTGACAAGGTCTTGTTCGTTATGTGGATCAACAACCCTGGCCAGGGCGGCTTCGATCTGTTCGCGACTGATTGTGGTCATGACATAAACCTGTTCTGAAATTCGGGCGGGTATTCTACAAATTAATTGGCTTCTCTTCACGCTGCTTGTGAATAATGCTACTTTAGCGCCCCTTTACGCACAGACCCATTATTAATGACAGATTCACCCCGACAACTCCTGGTGACCAGCGCCCTGCCCTATGCCAATGGCCCGATCCATATCGGCCACCTGGTGGAGTATATCCAGACCGATATCTGGGTGCGTTTCCAGAAGATGCAGGGCCATACCTGTTTTTATGTCTGTGCCGACGATGCCCACGGTACGCCCATCATGCTGCGCGCCGAGCAGGAAGGCATCTCGCCGGAACAACTGATTGCCCGCGTCAGCGAAGAGCACCAGGCTGACTTCAGCGAGTTCGCGGTCAACTTTGATCATTACCACAGCACGCACTCAACTGAAAACCAGCAGCTTGCGACCAGCATTTATGAAACGCTGGAACAACAGGGCCATATCAATAAGCGTGTGATCAAGCAGGCCTACGATCCTGAAAAGAACATGTTCCTGCCGGACCGCTTTATCCGCGGCGAATGCCCGAAATGCGGGGCCGTCGATCAATACGGCGATAGCTGCGAGGTGTGTGGTGCGACCTATAGCCCGACCGATTTGAAAAACCCGGTGTCGGCCGTATCAGGGGCCACGCCGATTGAAAAGGAATCGGAACACTATTTTTTCAAGCTGGACGATTTCAACCAGCTTTTACACGACTGGACCCGCGCCGGTCACCTGCAACCTGAAGTCACCAACAAGCTGGATGAATGGTTTGAGGCCGGGCTGCAGGAATGGGATATCTCGCGCGACGCACCTTATTTCGGATTCCAGATCCCCGGTGCCAGCGACAAGTATTTTTATGTCTGGCTCGATGCGCCCATGGGTTACCTTGCCAGTTTTAAACACTACTGCGACCAGAACGACATTGATTTTGATGCGTGGACAAAGGCCGGCAGCGATACCGAGATGTATCACTTCATTGGTAAAGACATTATCTATTTCCATGCCCTGTTCTGGCCGGCCATCCTGCATGGCAGCGGTTACCGCACACCATCGGCTATTTATGCGCATGGCTTCCTGACCGTTGACGGACAAAAGATGTCCAAGTCGCGCGGCACCTTTATTACCGCGCGCACCTACCTGAAACACCTTAACCCGGAATACCTGCGCTACTACTTTGCGGCCAAGCTGGGTGGCGGTGTCGATGACATCGATTTAAACCTGGATGACTTTGTTGCCCGCGTGAATGCAGATCTGGTGGGCAAGGTCGTGAATATTGCCAGTCGCTGTGCCGGCTTTATCAAGAAACGTTTTGAAGGCCAGCTATCGGCATCGTTACATGATGAGCAGTTATTCAAGGCCATGGTCGATGCCGGCGAAGACATCGCCGATGCGTACGAACAGCGTGAATACGGACGCGCTATGCGTGACATCATGGCGCTGGCCGACAAGGCCAACCAGTATATCGATGAGCACAAGCCCTGGGTGATTGCTAAACAGGAAAACAGCGATGAAGAATTACAGGCCATCTGTACGATGGGCATTAACTGTTTTCGCCTGTTAATCCTGTACCTGAAACCGGTCGTACCGATAATGGCGGAACAGTCAGAAGCGTTCCTGAATATCGAGCCACTACAATGGCAACACAGGCAGACACCGCTCACCGAACACACGATTAACAAGTTTAAGCCGCTGATGACCCGCGTTGAGAAGGAGCAAGTTGAAGCGATGATAGAAGACAGTAAGGAAGACCTGACCGCCGCGCAAGAAGCGCCCGCCGTGACCGGCCCGCTGGCCGATGACCCGATCGGCGAACAGATCAACTTTGATGATTTCATGAAGGTCGATTTGCGCGTTGCCAAAATCGTCAAGGCGGCACATGTCGATGGTGCCGACAAGCTGCTGCAATTGACGCTGGATATCGGTGGTGAAACACGCAACGTGTTTGCCGGGATCAAATCCGCCTACCAACCGGAAGACCTGGAAGGCAAACTCACCGTTATGGTCGCCAACCTGGCCCCGCGTAAAATGCGGTTTGGCCTTTCCGAAGGCATGGTATTGGCCGCGGGCCCGGGCGGTAAAGATCTATTTATCCTCAATCCGGACGACGGTGCGCAACCCGGCATGAAAGTGAAATAAACCTGTTCAGCCTTCCCTGAAACATTTATTAATGCTGCGGGCTTGGTAAGCTATACCGCAGCATGAATGAACTCCTGATAATCCTGTTTAGCGGCGCCCTGCTGAACAACCTTGCCATGACCCACCTGCTTGGCCTGGATTTACAGGTTGCCACCAGTCAACGCATGCAGGCGGCATGGAACACCGGCATTACCACGTTGGTCTCTCTCACTATCCTGATGCCAACGGCACGACTACTGGATATGACGTTATTGCAGCCACTAGAACTGGAACATTTCACGGTACTGGTTTATCTCATTAGTACGGTCGTGATCATCACCGCGTTACAACGCGCGTTTGCCGTGATGTTTCCCCAGCATAAGGAAAACTTTAATTCTGTTGTGCCGTTATTGCTGACCAATAACCTGTTACTTGGCGCCATGCTGTTTCAACAAACCCATAGCCAGGGCTTCTTCATGCTCTGCCTGCTGTCGCTCGCCTATGGTCTGGGCTTCCTGCTGGTGTTGTTGTTGATCACCTGCCTGCGGGAACGTATTGATCATGAACGCGTACCCGAGGCGTTTCGTGGTATCCCCGTCCTGCTATTTGGCCTGGGCATGTTCAGTATGGGGCTCATGGGGCTGGTCGGTATCGCATGAGCCTGGTGGTTATCATTGCAATCATGATCGTGCTGGTCATGCTGGCGGCATGGATACAGGCCGATGAAAAAACCAACTCGCAGCAAAACAGCAAAGCACAGGAAATCGACAAGCTGGACCAGCTGCTGCCACAAACGCAATGTGGCGACTGTGGCTATAACGGTTGTCGACCGTATGCCGAGGCAATCGTGAATAACATGGAAGACATCAATCGCTGCCTGCCCGGCGGCATGCAAACAGTACAGTTGCTCTCGGCGCATACCGGGCGCAGTATAAAACCGCTATACCGTGATTCACAAAAACAGGAACAGGTCAGGCTCGCCGTGATCGATGAGGCCGTCTGCATCGGTTGCGTAAAATGCATCAAGGCCTGCCCGGTGGATGCCATCCTCGGCGCACCGAAAGTCATGCACAGCGTGATCAATAAATATTGTACCGGCTGTGAATTATGCGTCGCCCCTTGCCCGGTCGATTGCATCAGCATGGTAGTGGTGCATTAACATGGCCGTGACCACGGAGAAAAGCCTGACTTCACCGCATACGCATACCACGCGCACCGTTAGTGATGTCATGTTCCAGGTTATATTGGCATTGATACCGGGCATTGTCGTCAGCACCTGGTATTTTGGCATCAGTGTACTGGCCAACCTGGTACTGGCGGTGTTGTTCGCCATTATATTAGAGGCCATCGTGTTACGGACAAGAAAGCTGCCAGTCATGGGCAACGTGGGTGACTATAGTGCCGCGGTAACCGGTATGCTATTTGCGCTGGCACTGTCGCCGTTAACGGTGTGGTGGGTCACGTTCATTGGCATTGCATTTGCCATCGTCGTTGCCAAGCACCTGTTCGGTGGCGTTGGTAATAACCCGTTTAACCCGGCCATGGCGGGCTATGTTTTTGTACTGTTATGTTTCCCGGTAGAAATGGCGGCATGGCCAGACCTGCTAGTGAATAACGAACTGTCATTCGGTGACCAGTTGGCAATCACGTTCAACGGCATGCCTGCCGATGTTGATGCACTCACCGGCGCAACACCGTTAACGAACATGCAACTGGAACTGGGGCGTATGACCATGGTGTCGGAAATCGAGTCCGGCCCGTTGTACGGTTCTCTGGGCGGCATGGCCTGGCAGTGGATCGCCGTGGCCTACCTCGCTGGTGGTGTCTGGTTACTCGTCACCGGGATTATTCGCTGGCAGATCCCATGCGCGGTACTGGGTACACTTTTTGTCCTTGGGCTAGTAACGCATATGCTGGATTCCGATATCTATCCATCCGCCACTTACCACCTGTTTACCGGTGGTGCGATGCTATGTGCGTTCTTTATCGCCACCGAACCGGCCAGTTCATCGACCACGCCACGCGGCAAGATCATTTACGGCATAGGTATTGGCCTGTTGATCTTTATCATCAGGACATGGGGCAGTTACCCGGACGGCATCGGTTTTGCCATATTAATCATGAATGGGTTTGCACCGTTGATTGATTATTACACGCGACCGAAGGTACTGGGTGAAGCATGAACAGCAAGGTGATCATGCATAACCTGCCGTTACTGGTTATCACGCTGGTCTGTGTGTTGTTTATCCACTTCCTGCATACCATAAGCAGTGAACGCATCAGCGACAATAAAAAACGGGCGGCACTGGAAGCTATTAACGAGGTGCTAACCCTGGCCTATGACAACGACGTTTTTACCGACACGCGAACGATTGCTGTGCCCACATCAATAAACCCTGCTGGCAACATCAGTGTTTATTACGCCCGGCAAAATGGACAGGTACAAGCGCTGGCCATGTTACCCGTCGTCGCGAAAGGCTATAGTGGGCCGATTAGCCTGCTGGTAGGGATGAATAAGGATGGTAGTATCAGCGGCGTACACGTTATGAGTCATACAGAAACACCCGGTTTTGGCGCCGATATTCACCAGGACAAGTCGGACTGGTTAACGATGTTTAGCGGTCAATCATTACTGCCAGAACAGGATGACGACTGGCGCATCAGCAGCGATGGCGGCAAGTACGATCGCCTCAGTGGGGCGACCATTACATCACGCGCAGTCATCAGTTCACTGTATGAATTGCTACAGTTTTACAACGAACAACCCGACACCTTTTTAATGGACAACGAATAACATGGCATTAACCAACTCACAGAAAAAATTCCTGCGCCAGGCAGCGCACCACATCAAGCCCGTGGTGTGGGCCGGCCAGCATGGTGTCACTGAAGCACTGCTCAACGAGATCAACGAGGCACTGGAACGTCATGAACTGATCAAGATAAAGCTGCGCCTCGGAGAACGCGAAGACAGGGATGCGGGTATCGAAGAAATTGTTGGCAAGACCGGGGCTGAATCCATTCAGCGCGTGGGTAACATCCTGACATTATATAAATGCAACGAAGACAAGCCTGTTATCAAACTGCCTGCTAAATAGGAACCAGTGTTTAGAAAAGTTTGGGGAACAGCAGGCCCGAGCGTTTCCTGTATTCTTCAAATTCCGGATACCTGGAAATCGAGGCATCTTTTTTCAACATGTTGCGAACAAAATACGTCCACCAATATGCGAGTGCTAACAAAGGCAGCCAATGTTGCGCCAGGATCGCAAACCCCAAATAAATCAGCATTTCACCCAGGTAGTTCGGGTTCCTGGTTCTGCTGAAAAGCCCATTGGTGATGAGGCCTTTCTTCATACGAAGCTGCACATATTTCTGGGCATCGCTGGTAAAGTGCAAAAAAACGCCGACCACAACCAAAAAAACAGACAATGCCATCAACCAACCAGGCGCATCCAGCCTTCCCGAGACAATGAGATAAGGTGCAATCCAGTACAAGCCCAGCATGCCGAATACAAAAATGAAACCGGCCAGTGGATGAATGCGTTCCTCGAAACGCCGATCCCTGAACGTGTACTCCTTGATCATCCACAGCAAACAGTAAGTACCGTGCAGTGCCAGATACAACCATGCCAACACACCCCAGAAATCAAAAAACAACATCATCGCCAGCACCACCAGCGGCGTCAGGATCTTATGCGCATTGATAAAATGCCTGACTTGCGTTGGATACGGTGTTTGTTCGTTTTCGCTGGTCACAGTATCTTATTAACAGTGATCAAAACTAAATGAAAGTTAGCTAAACATCATCAACCTGGTTCATCGGTACGCCCCTGTGTGCAGCCACCAACACCTTTAGGTGTGTTCTGCAAATCGTGGCTTTCGTATCCAGGCGCTTTAACTGTTCCCAGACCTGCTCTGGAGAGCTGGCCTTGAACTCTTCAACCGATTCAATACCAAGTTCATAAAGGTATTCAGCCATGGTTTTACCGATGTTGGGTAAGGTCATGAGGTTTTTAATTGCGTAAGGTCTTGTCATTTCATTAGTAATCTGACGCTCAGTTAAGCAGTGCTCGCCTCGGAGCGGCTGATCGCGCAACAATGCCGTAGGCAGGCGCGGGGTGCAGGGCGTCTTGAAAACCTTGTTAGGCGGCCACATCGCCAAGAACCAGTTCGCAATCAAGTTGATCCCACTCATCTTGAAGTTCCGGATCGCTACCCCCCTGCGCCGTTCGTATTGCCTGCATGATGAGGCATTTGCATCGCACGAAAGCCTTTGCTGCTCCATCGAGTTCTTCATCATCTGCGCCGCGCAACGCTTCTTCGAATGCATCTTCACATCGACCAAAACGATTTTGGATTAGCTTATCGAGGACCGGGTTGGCCCGTACTTTGGCGCTAATGATCTCGGCGCGTACGCATAGCTCTTTTGATTCAAGGGCCTCGCTCTTGGTTCGAAAATATGCGTCTCCCGCTAATTTCGCGGAACGCTCGGTTTGCCAGACTTGAAGAAATGCAGCCAGCGCCTGCATTCCAGCAAGAAAAGTTAACACCTCCATCTGCTCCCCTCCTTTGTTGTCAGATCGTCGATTTCTTTTTTTCGCCTAACGTTTTAACTCAACGGCGCGCCTTTGGCGCGTCGCTTTGGAGTGACTTGTTATATTCATTAAATATCAATTCCAATTTGATTCAGTACAGCCGCGACTAAAATCGCTACAACTATTACTCCCAATGCCACTGTCAAAAACTGAAACGCAATTGCTCCACTGCCTAAAACAGCAGCACCACTTGAAACTCTAATTGATTCTTTTTTTGCAAATCCAATTACACCAAGAATAATTGCTATTCCTCCTAATAAAGCTGTTGCAATTTGTACTCCTTTATCTAAATTCATCTCTGACATTACAGTCTTCTTTTCCTTTTCTTCTCCTTTTAATGCGGCAATAGTCGCATCTCGAATAGCAACAGCTTTTTCTGCAACAGTATCTTCTAAAGTAGGTTGAGGAGAAAACGGCCCAGCATAAAAATGGAACAGCGCCAATAAAAGAGCAACAGAACCAACACCGATTCCGATAAAACTTAATTTAGAGCTTTCGTTTTCCATAATCTTTCCTTAATGAATATAACGATTGAACTCAGCGGCGCGCCTTCACCGCGTCGCTTTGGAGTGACTGGTTATATTCCTATTAAAAAATATGTCCATAATCCAAAAAATAAAATATACATAATTAATCCAATTGGAACCAATGTCGCAGACAGCCAATCGAACTTTGCTATTTCTAGGTAACATATTTCAGGGGCATTAGGACAAACTCTGGCATTAACTACATCACCCACTTTATATTTTTTTAACAACGCATTTTCTCTAACTGACCTAAGCGACAATTCATAACCTTTTAATATTGGCGTATCTGCGACATATGTATTACCACGAAATTCATATTCAAATTTTATGCTAGCTTCGTAAATTCTTTCCCCAGTAGTATCGTTGTAATCTAATAATTCTGACTCAATTATTTTTACTGCAATGACAGGCCAACCATAGAATCTTTTTTTAATCATGAAATATACGGCAGTCTGAAAAAGACCAAATACTATTAGTAAAAAAGGAATTACAAATTTGAAGATTGTCGTAATTATCATTTTTCATTATAAATACATAGGAATATAACGTCTCAATAACCGGCAGCCTTTAGGCTGTCCGGCGCCGAAGGCGCGAAGTTAATTGACTTGTTATGTTTTGCCACTCGGAGAATGACATAAGAAGCCACATAGTTAATAAAATTATTGGCAGTTGTATTATAAGTATATAGCCAATAGTAAATCCGTAATCAGCGCTGATAGCCCACAAAAAAGCGAGTGAGGGCAACAACGCTAGGCAGAATATGACGACAGCATGAGTCTTGTATAGAAGACTCAAAACAGCTTGAATGACACCAGCTCTTACAAGTGCATAGTGTATTATCCTAACTACTAGCGCGTATGCCACTAGGCATAGATTAGCTATTGTGATTGCTATTATTTCTGTGCCCATCTATCTCTCGAAAACATAACTAGTGTTTAAGAGACAGGTTGTCCCATAATGTTTTATAGGGGACATGTATGGACAATCATGATTTTTATTCATCTTCAATAACTTAGGTTGTTGCCCTTGATAAACGAGTCTATATGCAGGGTGTCTGCTTTGCTATATTCCATATGTATTAGAAGTCTGTAGTGCCAGTGTCGAACTGGCAGGTGTTCATTATATCCTTTTCAAAATCGTATCCAGCATGAAGCCCGGCAGGATGCGTTTCAGGAACGCGAAACCATAGGTCGGCGTGGTAACAAAATAACGTACTTTTGGTCTGCTGCTATCCAGTGCATGCACAACCTTTTCCAGCACGGCCTCCGGCCCAAGCATAAAGGGATAGGTGTAGTTGTCGACGTCCATTTCCTGTTCTACCTTGCGGTAGTCGGTCTTGTGCACACTGTCCTTGTTTTCAATCGCATTGCGATAGGTCTGCAACATGTTGTTGCGAAATTCACTTTGTATTGGCCCGGGTTGGATCAGCGATACATGGATACCGGTTTTTTTCAGTTCATAACGCATGGCATCGCTTAACGATTCCAGTGCATACTTGGATGCGCAGTAAGCGCCGCGGTAACGCATGGTGATAAAACCCAGCAATGAACTTATCTGGATAATCCTGCCCTCGTTTTTGTTACGCATGGCTGGCAATACAAGGTTGGTTAGCTGTTGCGTGCCAATCACGTTGGTTTGAAACTGTCGGTCGAGGTCCTCGCGTTCAAGGTCTTCGATGGCGCCTGCCTGGCCATAGGCCGCATTATTCACCAGGCCATAGATCTGTTGATCGCACTGATCCAGAACCTGCCGTACAGCAGATTGCACCGAGTCTTTATCCAGCAGGTCGAGTTGTATGGCTTCCAGACCAGCAGCGCTTAACGCCTCCAGGTCTTGCTGTTTCCTGGCCGTGGCAAAAACACGGTAACCCCTGGCGGACAGGCCTTCAGCAATGCAGCGACCGATACCGGTGGAACAACCCGTCACCAAAACGCTTTTCATTAAGCCGGTTCACCCTCGACCTCGCGCTTGAGTAAATCAAAGAAGCGCGTGCGGATATCATCCGCAATCAGGTAAAAACACGGCAGTGTTAACAGGATCAGTACCGTAGCAAAGACGAGTCCAAAACCGAGGCTGACTGCCATCGGTGACAAAAACGCCGTTTGGCCGGTGGCGAAAAAGATCAGTGGTGACACACCCAGGAAGGTAGTGATCGTCGTGAGTAAAATGGGACGTGCTCGCACCATGCCGGCAGACACCACCGCTTCAATACGGTCCTTGCCTTCACGCCGCAGGCGCTTGATGAAATCCACCATGATCAATGAGTCATTAACGATAATACCCGACAACGCCAGCATACCCACGGCTGAAAGGAACTGCAGGTTGTATTCAAACGCCGCATGGCCGATGACGACACCGATAAAGCCGAACGGAATGGCAAACATGACGACCAGCGGATCCAGCAACGATTTAAACAACGCGGTCAGCATGAAGAAGATCACGACCAGCGCGATCAACAGTGCCTGGTTCATACCCGAAAAGGAATCGGAGGCGCGTTTCTTTTCACCGAGGAACAGCAGCGAGTAGCCCTCGCCGTTATCCGACAACGTGCCAAACTGTTCCTGTATCTGGCGCGTCACTTCACTGGGGGTCGTAATATTGGAGTCGACATCGGCCGTGATCTTGGCCATGCGTTGCGTGTCACGGCGCCGGATCTGGTTAAGCCCGCGACCGATACTGATATCCGCGACATCGGCAAGGTACACCGTCTCGCCGGATTCAAGAATGATTGGCAGGTTCTTCAGGCTGGTGGATTGCTCGCGCATGTTACGTGGGTAGATCACGCGCACAGGGATACGCTTTTCATCCCACGTGACGTACACAATTTCGTTACCGAGGTAACCGCTACGTACAGCACTGGCCAGTTCATTCTGGGTCAGGCCAAGACGGCGGCCACGCTCGTTTAACTGGTACTTGTATTCCAGTTTGCCTGGTTCCTGGTCATGCACAACATCGTTTACGCCGGGGATGCGTTTCATGTAATCGCTTATCTCAATGGCTTTCTTTTGTAACAGGTTGAGGTCCGAACTGACGATACCCAGTTCAATATCATCACCGGCGGGACCGGCATTCGGTTTCAGGATGCTTAGCCTGTCTACGCCGGGCACCTTGACAAACTCATCACGTATGTCGTTGATGATGGCATCGGCACTGCGCTCGCGCGCGCCGGCGCTGTTGAAATCCAGGCTGACGATGGGTGATATCCATTTCTCGATAAAACTTTCCGGTACCGGTTTTTCAAGATCGACAACGAACTGGATAATGTTGCTGCCAGACTTGTTACGGTTAAAGTCGATGATGCTGATACCGACATTGGTCAACAGTGTTTTCAACTCATCATCCGACATGATGCTGTTGATACGTGCTTCCAGTTGCTCGGCCAGTTCCAGGCTGTCATCAAGGCTGTAGGTATTGGGTGTTTCTATATTGAGGAAGAATTGGCCAATATCGACGTCACCGAATAACTGAAACGGGAAACGCGTCGCCGCGTAGCTGAGACTAATGAGCATGACGCATATACTCAGCACAGCAAAGAAATAACGGTTTAATGCCGACCAGCGTAATAGCTTGCCGTATTTTTCCAGTAACGGTTTCCAGTCGAAGCGTGGTTTCTTTTTTTCCAGTCGTAACAATTCACTGGCATGTGATGGCAGTACGGCGAATGCCTCGATCAATGATCCAATCAACGCACAGCAGACCACCACCGGGATTACCTTGATAAATTCACCGAGGATGCCCCCTATTGCAAACATGGGTAAAAACGCGGCGATAGTGGTCAACGTCGAGACGACCACGGGCCCTACGACCTCGCGTGCACCCTGCGCCGCGGCAGCAGCCGGCGCCATGCCCTCTTCCATGTGCCGGTAGATATTCTCAGTGACGATGATCGCGTCATCGACGATCATGCCGAGCACGATCAAAAACGCAAACAGCGATACCATGTTGATGGTGTAATCAAAGTAATACAAACACATGACCGCGAACAGGAACGCCACCGGAATACCAAAGGCAGTGATGGCCGCGGCACGAAAATTTAACAACAGGTACAACGACAGCAACACCAGCACCAGGCCGATCAAGCCCGACGATTTAACCAGGTTTAAACGGGTTTCGACATACACCGACATATCGGTGTGATAACCCACGTTGATGCTGCCCGGAAACTCACGGTCCAGTTCGCCCGAGAGCGAACGTATTTCTTCTGAAATCTGAATCGTCGATGCATCGGCAGTCTTGGTGACGGTCAGGTTGACCGAGGGTTTGCCATTAAAGCGGGCATAGGTCTTTGGTTCTTCAAAGCGACGCACAACCCGCGCGACGTCCCCCAGTTTTAACTCGCCACCATTCGGGTTGGTGCGTAACACGATTTGCTCTATCGACGTGGGTTCCGGTTCCACACCTTTACCCCTGAGACGAATGTCACCCTCGTTAGACTTGATTGAGCCACCAGGTTGATCAACCAGGTTATTACGTAACGCGGCATTGATCTGCGTCAGTGGTATATCCAGTGCCGCGAGTTCATGTGGATCAATCTCCACCCAGATTTCCCATTCACGTTCACCGGCCATGCCTACGCTGGCCACGCCCGGGATCTGTTGCATACGACGGCGGGCGCGCTCTGCGTAGTCATAAAGATCGGCCTTGGAGAGATCGCCGTACAGTGTCAGCGTGATCACCGGGAAACGGGCGCGGATCCGGTTGAGCTCGGGTTCCTTGGCAATGTCAGGCAGATCGTCAACGCGATCAAGAATCGTACGCGTATCGCGAATGAAATCATCGACATTGGCGCCAGGCTTTAACTTGATAAAGATGCTGGAGAAACTTTCCTTGTTAATAGAGGAAATAAAATCGATATCCTGACTATCTTCAAACTCTTCCTCGATCGGTATCGTTACCTGCTGTTCTACCTCGGCCGGTGACGCGCCTTCAAACTCGGTAGTGATACTGATCATATCCAGGTCAACAATCGGAAAGATCTCCTGTGGCAGTTTTTTCCAGGCCAGTACGCCAATGATGCATAACAGGATCAGGCTCAGGTTGACCAGCAGCGGGTTTCTGAGTGAAAACTGGATCAGCGACATAACGCAGAGTTACTGTACGTTAACTGTTTGTCCGTCGGCCAGGCTGGAAACATCGCGGCTAACCACGGTGGTACCGGCTTCCAGGCCTTCTATAATATGCAGGTTATTGTAACGCTCGATCAGTGTCACTGGTTGGCGTGTCAGCACGTCATCCTCAAGCAAGAACACGTAGGTTTGCCCGTCTTCATACAGTATGGCACCCAGCGGTACGACAAACGCATCCTGATAATAAGTACCCGGTAGATAAGCCTCGGCCAGTTCACCGGGGTATAAACCCTCTGATGGTACCCTGACCTTGAGTGAATGCGTATTCGTTAACGGATCGGGGTCCACTGACAGTGAAATGATCTCCCCTTCGCGCGAATCACTGTGGGTATCAATCTTGATAGGTTGACCCAGCCGTAAACGCGATGCCATGGCACCGGTTATCTCCACGTTCAAATCCAGCTTGTCGACCTGCACAATTTCCAGTGCAGGCTGGTTGGGTGACACATAGTCACCCACGTCCACGTTGATGTTATTCACAACGCCTGAAAATGGCGCGACAAGTGTTGTACGTTGCAGGTTTCGCTCGGCCTTGTTTAATCGGGCCTGTTCAATCATTAACCTTGAACGCGATGATTCCAGTCCATGTTTAAGGCGGGCCTGTTCACCCTGCAACCGGTACAACTCCTGCAGGGACTGTTCATATAAAGACTTCGAAGCCAGGGAGTCTTTACCCAGTTGTTCGAGTCGTGCGACTTCCTGTTGCTGTAATTGTTCTTCCTTTTCGATGAGTGTTAATAATTGTGCATCCCTGTCGATGGCGTCCTGTTCATTTTTTAACAGCGCTACCGATTCCTGCACTGCATCGGCATAGTCACCTTGCTCAATGGCCAATAGATCGCTGCCTTGCTCAACATATGCGCCCGGCTCAACATAGCGAATGTTGATCTGGCCCGAAACCTGAAATTGCAGGGTGGCCGCACGTGCCGGCTGCAATTTACCGGTGACGCGATTAACCGGTTGAATATCGACCTGTGCCACCGCCTCGGTTTTCACCGTGGGTGGCGGTAATTCCTGCAATTCGGCATAGGTATCCGGCCGCGACCACAGCAACAGCATGATGATGATGACCGTTGCAGCAATTGTAAGAATAATTCTCATAAAGCGTCAGTTTTGAACAAAATAGTGCATGTATAAAGTTAAATTAGTGCCTATCAATGCGTATGACAATGCAATTCCAGAAAAATTTGAAGATTATTGAATTCTATGCGATTTTAACCGTTGATTGACCCAATATAACGATAATAAGGCCTGAATGAATCGTATTTGCAAAGCTGTACACGGTATGACCATGGTAATGCTCTGCAACTCCGGGCTTTCAGCTGCCGAACTGAATCGCGATTACACCACCCTGCTCTGTCCGGCGAGCCTGCCCATCCCTCCCGGACCCGATGTTGACGCGGTGCTGGAACTGGATGACACCTACCTGGTCGCCGATGAGGCCGACCTGGTCGAATTTGGTGTTTCCACCCTGCGCGGTGATGCCGAAATAACACGAAATACCCAACAGGTACGCGCTGATGAGATTCAATATGACGAGCCTGCCGACACCGCCGACCTCAAAGGCAACGTGAATTACTGGGATGAAGAAATCTATATGCAGAGTACGGATGCATTCCTTGAGTTCGAACCGGGTATCGGCAATTTCAATAATGCCAACTATGTATTGATCGAAAGTCGCGGCAGGGGCACGGCAGACAATATTGTTTCGGATGCAGAAACGTTAACCGAGATGGAAAACGTACGTTACACCACCTGCGATCCGGATGATGAATTCTGGCACTTTACGGCATCGAAAGTGAATCTTAACCATGAGAAAAACCGGGGTGATGCCCGTAATGTTGTATTGCGCATCAAGGACTTCCCGGTTTTTTATTCGCCCTACCTGTCTTTTCCACTAAGCAAGGAACGCAAGAGTGGTTTCCTGGCCCCGGTGTTTGGCAACACCAACCGCCATGGGATGCAACTGGAAGCGCCTTACTACTGGAACATCGCGCCGCACATGGATGCAACGATTGCGCCGCGGCTTTATACGCAAAGCGGTGTCATGGGCGTGGGCGAATACCGTTACATGTTCAAACAAGGTGTCGGGCAATTGAATGTCGAATACCTGGCCAGTGATAGTTTACGCGATGATAACAACCGTAACTTCCTGTCATTTCGCCACGACCAGACCTTCCTCGAACGTGGCCGACTGGATATTAATTACAACCGCGTATCCGACCAGTTTTACTTCGAAGACTTCGGTGGGCAGATCAATTTAACCAGTACGCGTTTCCTTGAACAACGTGCCGATGTGTCCTACAACGGTAACAACTTTAACCACAACTGGAACTTCAGGACGCGGGTACAAAATTTCCAGACGGTTGACCGCAGCATTGATGTATCCAGTCGACCCTACCGCCGCCTGCCGCAGATCAGTTTCGATATCCACTCGCAACGGCGAAACAACAGCATTAATTACGGGATTGAAACCGAAACCACTTATTTCTCGCGCGACGAAGATGCAGCCTTTGTGAATAACGTGGCCAATAACGGTAACGTCAACGGCGCACGCCTGCACATGGAACCTTATGTTGGCTATTCCATGCGCACATTAGCGACTTACCTTGAACCCAGGTTAAGTCTTGACTATATACAATACGATCTCGAGAACTCGACCCAGTTTGATAGTTCGCCCAGTCGCGTGTTACCAAAATTCAGCATGGAAGGCGGCGCCTTCTTTGAAAAAGAAACCAACCTGTTTGACCGCAACCTTATCCAGACACTGGAACCCAAGTTTTATTATTTATATGTACCCGAGGAAGACCAGAGTGATCTGCCTGTGTTTGATACGGGTCTTTACACCACGAACTTCAATACCCTGTTTCTGGATAACCGTTTTAGCGGACCGGACAGGCAAGGCGATGCCAACCAGATAACCCTGGCAGTGTCGTCCTACTTTATCGACCAGGAAACCGGTCGCGACCTGGGTAATGTATCGGTGGGTCAGATCTATTTCTTCCGGGATCGTGACGTCACGCTACCCGGCAGGAATATCCGCGATGAAGCCAGCTCTGCGATCGTAGCCGAAGCCAATGCGCGCATGATCCAGGACTGGGAATTCGGCGGTAACCTGATCTGGGACCCGAACGTGAGTAATAGCACCAGCGTGATCGGCCTGCGTGCCATCTATAACCCGGAACCTGGCAAGGTGGTCAACATGGGATATAGGGTGCGTCGAGATACAACGGATATCGAACAAAGCGATATCTCTTTTCGCTGGCCATTCGGGAACAACTGGAGCGCGGTTGGGCGCTGGAATTTCGCCATACCCGAGGGTCGTAGCCTGGAAACGTTTGCCGGTGTAGAATATCAAAGCTGTTGTTGGGGCGTTCGTGCTATTGCGCGGCGCTTCCTGACTGATATTGACGGTGATTTTCAAACCGGTATATTCCTGCAGTTTGAGTTGAAAGGCTTGGCTGGTGTCGGTGCTGAGGCCGTCAATTTTCTGCAACAACAAATTCCCGGTTATAAGAGTGATTTCTGATATTTCTTCGAACAATTTAGTTCGCCATTTTGTACTGGCAAGCCTGCTGGCCTTACTCATCCCCACCAGCGTCGCCGCCAACCTGCCCCTGGACCGCATTGTCGCGGTAGTCAATGAAGATGTCATCATGGAAAGCGAACTTGAGTTGAAGCTGCGCACGGTGCGTGGTCAGCTCATCAAGTCCGGCGCGCCTTTACCTCCTGGCACGGTATTCCGCCGCCAGGTACTTGATGGCCTTATCCAGAACCGAATCCAGTTGCAGATGGCCATGCGTTCCGGCATTCGCGTTGATGATGAAAGCCTGAATCGCACGATTAACAAGATTGCCGCCGAGAACGGCGTGTCACTATCCGAGTTCAGGGATATCCTTGAGCAAGACGGTTACAGCTATGAAGGCTTCCGTGAAGAAATGAGAAATGAAATCATGCTTACCCAGTTACGCAAGCGCCAGGTGAACAACCGTATTAATGTCAGTGAAAAAGAAATAGATAACTTCCTCGCTAACCAGGAGTTCCAGGGTGACATCGATGCCGAGGTCAGGCTCGCACATATCCTGCTCGCATTACCCGAGTACGCCACGGATGACGAAATTGCCGAAGTGAAACAAATGGCCGAGGACATTCGCGCTGAAGTCATGGCCGGTAGTGATTTTGCCGAACTCGCCAAAGACATTTCGGACGGCCAGAGTGCTGACAAGGGTGGCGATCTGGGCTGGCGCAAAATGAATGATGTACCAAGCCTGTTCGCAGAGTATGTCCCGGATATGATCAAGGGTGACGTTAGTGAACCTATCGCCAGTGCCAGTGGCTTCCACCTTATACAGATGGTGGACATCAAGAGCGAACAGGAAACGATGATAACCCAGACCCGCTCACGCCACATCCTGGTAAAGGTCGATGAACTGACGACATCGGAACAGGCCGAACAAAAACTACGGCAACTGCGGGAACGCATTACCCGTGGCGATGATTTTGCGGCACTGGCCAAGGGCAACTCGGATGACACCATGAGTGCACTCGACGGCGGCAACCTGGGTTGGCAAAGCCCCGGGCAACTTGTACCTGAATTCCAACGGGTAATGGACAGCCTGCAACCTGGCGAGATCAGCCTGCCTTTCAAAACTGATTTTGGCTGGCATATTGTGCAGGTGTTGGAGCGCAGGGACTTTGATAACACCGAGTCGGCGAAAAGAAGCAAGGCCCGGGCGACTATCTACAAACGCAAATTCGATGAGGCCATGCAAAGCTGGTCCAGGGAATTACGGGATGAAGCGTATGTAGAGTACCGCCTTGATGACATCTAGCGAATCCATGCCAGATATTATCATCACTTCCGGTGAACCTGCCGGAATTGGTCCCGATCTTATTGCTCAGTTATTCCAGTCAGACAGCGATCTTGGCCATATAGTCGTTGCTATTGATCCAGACCTGTTGGCAAGGCGTGCCGAACAACTCGGTATCGATATAGGCGCGCCCGTTATCCTTGATGCAAACAATATCGCTGATAATAAACAAGGTAACAAACCTCGAGTTTTACCTGTAGAACTTAGCGCCAAATGCACACCCGGTATCTTGAATGCTGCCAATACGCCTTACCTTATGAACATGCTGGATACCGCCGTGGATGGATGCCTTGCAGGCACGTTTGACGCCATGGTGACCGGCCCCCTGCAAAAATCGGTGATTAATGACGGCGGCATCCCTTTCAGCGGCCATACCGAGTACATTGCCGAGAAATGTGACCATGCCTTTCCAGTCATGTTGCTGGCGTGCCCCGGTTTACGCGTTGCATTGTTAACCACCCATATTCCATTAAAGGATGTGCCCGCCGCGATTACACCAGATCGATTGCGACAGGTGATTGATATTGTCGCAACGGAAATGCGTGAACGCTTTGCGATCGCCGATCCTGCTATAGCAATCTGTGGCTTGAATCCTCACGCCGGTGAAGATGGACACCTGGGCCAGGAAGAACAGCTGATCATGCAACCCGTGATCGATAGTTTCAGGGAACAGGGGCTCAACATTTCCGATCCACTACCTGCCGATACCGTGTTCCGCAAGGAACTGCGTGATAGTCATGATGTGTTTATTGCCATGTACCATGACCAGGGCCTGCCGGTATTAAAGACGCTCGGCTTCGGCGAGGCCGTCAACATCACGCTGGGTCTGCCAATCATTCGTACGTCCGTCGATCATGGCACCGCCCTTTCCCTTGCAGGCACGGGTAAGGCTGACCCAACCAGCTTGCTTGCCGCGATCAAGGTGGCAGAAGAAATGGCATCACGGCAAGCACAACTAAAGCTACAACAAAACCTCTAATGGCTAGCGATCTTCATCGCGCTGTACCGCGGCGGCAGACTACCGCCTATGTATCAGACAGCAATGGTTTCTTGATCAAACTCTGTACGTCCGTTACCGCACAACCTCAAGGAGCTCGAATTGCTGCAATCTGTGCGTGATGCATTACGAGAGCACGCTAATGACTCTCATGCAAAATCTTCACAACGTTTCTTCAAGACAGCTGCGGGTGAGTACGGTGAAGGCGACCGTTTCATCGGGGTTCGTGTCCCGGTCATACGTCAGGTAGCGAGAAAATTTCGGGATCTGGCTATGGATGACACGCAAAAACTGCTCACCTCAGAAATCCATGAAGAACGCTTAATGGCATTGATTATTCTGACCGATAAATACCGAAGAGGTACAGCAGATAACCGATCACAGATCTACGATCTATATTTAGCCAACATCCGGAGTATCAATAACTGGGATCTGGTTGACACTTCAGCGGAGCATATCATTGGTGCATTCCTGAATTATAAAAGTCGTAAACCACTGTATATACTGGCAAGCTCTGGCAACCTTTGGGAGCGCCGAATTGCAATCATGACAACCTTTCATTTCATCAAAAATCATGAATTCGATGAGACGTTGAAAATTTCATCAATGCTTATTGAAGATCCTGAGGATTTAATTCACAAGGCTGTTGGCTGGATGTTACGAGAAGTGGGGAAGCGGGATCAACATATGGAAGAATCTTTCTTGAAGAAACATTATCGCCTCATGCCGAGAACGATGCTGAGATATGCTATTGAGAAATTTCCCGAGGACCTTCGCCAAAAGTATTTGAAAGGAACTCTATAGAGAAATCGATGAAGATTTCGATGCGATTTGCAATCACTCCACTCGCAAGCCGACGTGGCGATATTATTGGACTAATTTCAGGTAAAACTGACTCTTTTCCAGCCAATAAAAGCCAATGCAGAAAGAAGTAGCCAGACACTTGCAGGCAAAGGAACTGGACGTAACATCCAATGACTTCTTGTTGGGTGTGAGAAAGTGTCAAACACATCAGGAGTGCCTCCAATTATATTATTGCTGTTTACAATAACAGTTGCCTCAAGCTTGGTATCATTTCTGTCAATCCATGATAATTCAGAAAAACCTCCATCGATAGCTGTCCATCCAAATGAACCAAATGTGACACTTCCAGTAGTAACATTAAAACCAGAGAATCCTCCAATCAATTCCTGTAAGTTTAGTGAAGGCGAATAATTTGCAGCACTCGTTCCAGTATCAATAACGGGAATTCCTGCATTTGTAAAAAAAGTTTCTACCTCTGAAAGGGTCGCATGTCTAAAACCAAGTGCAGAAAAAGTTGTTTCAGCTTCATTCCAGCTTAAATTAGATGTTAAATCGAGATCTAACCAATCAAAACCCGTAGTTGTATCCCGTGTAATTTTATTTGCGCCTAGTATTGGATCGTTTGCAGAAACTATCAGGGCCAGCGAGTTGACAGGCGATAAAAGAAGCAGAATAGTCAATGAACTGTATAAACACCTTAACATTATTTCTCACCCCTATACGTAGTTGTTAGTTATAATAGCTTTCATTACGAATCAAACTAACGTTAAACAATATCATTCAAATTTTCTGTCATTACTTTATCTTCCAAAAACTATCTTACTAAACTATTTAACTCTAAACAGTCTTTCCTATTCATACTCTATTGCCATATAACTTGTGATTAATGGGCCTAAACAGGGTTTCTTTAATTTTCCAATTTAAATGCACTTGTCAGGAAAGATATAAACCAAATCAGTGTAAAAACGAGCCTGTAATCGACGCATATATATAATTATTCATCTCTCACTAATGTCCGCTTTAGGTCGTTAGTAGTAGTTTAATTGCGGAATGCACAATTGGAAACACGCTAATATGAGCTACGCCATGACTCTGACAATCATCTCAATCTCATTACCATCACAATGAACCAACAGTCCTTCCAAAACCGCGCCAGGGACTCCTCAGAGCTCACTCGATACGGCAGGACTGATACAGGCCCGTTTGGGTAATTATTGGTGGATTTCAATTAATACATACATTTACTTTTACAACAGAAATAACCTATCAAGTTGCAGGATTAAATCATTAACACTTTCATACTATTTTTCGCTAGAAGACATACCCTGTAATAATTTTGTAAAAGCATAGTCATTATTGTCATGTAATTTACACATTGTAGCTTTGATAACTGGGTCGTATCTGGTCAGGACTGCCGTCGTTCCCATACCTTCCACAGCTTGGTTATTTGGCACAGCAACACTAGTTTTGATAGGTTGGTCCAGGAAACAAACTCTGATAGTAAATGGTGGTTAACTACAATAATAGAATTGCCCATATAAGCAATATCACTCCAAGGCATAATTGTAGTACTGGGTGAAGTTATATCTATATCAAGTTATGGATATATTTGATCCTTCCCCCTTACCTTACCTATACATGTACAGGAAATAGCGAGATAAGTAATTACGCTCAATTAAATAAGAAAATTTGTCTGATCCATTATGGATATTGTTCTTTCATAAATAAATTATAAAGCAATTCATACCAAGGAGTTACGCATGAAATTAGTATTTACCTTGCTTCTCATCATAAGTTCATTCTGCGTTAATGCAATAACGATAAGCGGAAACGATTCGCTAACAGTTTCTGATAGTTCATATACCCTTTTTGACTCTTTTGATAACAGCACCGTTTCAATAATTACCGGAGGCGCAGTTGCTTTCTATCGTGGTTACGATCAGAGTTACGTATCAATATCGGGTGGAGGTCATGTTTCACATATGAACTTATATAATGACTCTACAGCTTCCGTCTTTAATGGTGACATATCTCACTACCATGGGCATGATTCAAGTAATATCACGTTATACGATGAAGCAAACATCAGCCATTTAAACATTAGGGGCAATAGTAATGCTCTAATTTTTGGTGGTGAATATTCGTTTATCAATTTCTTCGATTCCAGTACAGCAATTATTCATGAGTTAATTATAAACGGAGGGTCATTCTTAGGCGCAGGAGTATCCGTTAATGGTGGCGCCCTAACGTTTGAAGAAGGCGCTTCTATAGACATCTACGCTAACGGCGTCAGTTTCGTTGACGGAATGCTATATGGCGTCTGGGCTAATAGCTTACCCTTCAATTTTTGGGTAATTGGAAGAACAGTCGATATAAATAATAATGTTTCATTTTACCTGCCTGATGTTTTGCCAGGCCAAATAAATATACATTCAGTTACTGTAGTTCCACTTCCTGCTACCGTGTGGTTACTAGGTTCAGTACTATTAGGCTTCATAGGCTTTTCAAAAAAACGGATTAGTTGAAATGGTGGTGAAGGATAGAATCGAACTGCCGACACAGGGTTTTCAGTCCAGGAATAATTTAATACCCCGAACTTGTGTTTTACTTTTAGAAGCAAAATTATTATTTTAGCTTTGATATTTGAACGTGATTAAGATGCGTATTTAACCCCAGTAAAATAGTTGTAAACGAGAGTTCATATCACACCCTATATGGACCCAACCCGGTAGTTATAGTGAATATGTTTCCTTTTCCGTATTATAACTCTCTGAAATAACTGATAAATACATGGGTAACCCCTTGAATCACCATCCACGGAAACGTTTCGGCCAAAACTTCCTGCATGATAGCTCGGTCATCGACAAGATTATCGCTGCAATCGATCCCGGTGAGAATGATCACATTATTGAAATCGGACCGGGCAAGGGTGCACTTACCGTCCATCTCGTCGAAAAAGTGGCGCGACTGGATGTCATTGAGATCGACAGGGATCTCGCGGCCATGCTCGAAAAACAATTCAACTCAACCAGGGCCGGACTGCACTTACACTTGCAAGATGCATTAACGCTTGAGCTTGTCACATTCAATAGCAACAATCTGCGGATAGTCGGCAACCTGCCCTATAATATAAGTACACCATTATTGTTCCACCTGCTTGACCAAACCCGTTACATCAGTGACATGACCTTCATGTTGCAAAAGGAGGTGGTCGACAGGATGGTAGCGAGACCGAATAGCAAAACCTACGGCAGGCTGTCAGTTATGTTGCAGTATGCCTGCGAGGTCGAGTCGTTATTTACCGTCAAACCCGGTGCGTTTAACCCGGCCCCCCGGGTCGATTCCGCCGTGGTGCGTATTGTGCCGAATGCGGACAAAATTGCCCGTGTGCAACAAGCGCAGTTAATGGCCAGGCTTGTACGGGATGCTTTTTCCCAACGTCGAAAGACGATACGTAATTCACTCAAATCATATGCTGACGAAGGCTTGATGATGGAGCTCGGTATCGACCCCGGCGCACGCGCTGAAAACCTGACTGTCGAAGACTATATCAAGCTCTCAAACCGGTTGGCGCCCGCCACAGCACCCGAATAAGGCAATTATATACTTGACAAAGGTAGTTAAACAATTGATAATAAAACTACATTTTAACGAAATAGCCCGAGAATAGCCATGTGCAACCTGAATGCCCCGTTTTTCAATGATGAAGATGCCGCCCGCTCTTATTTAGAAGGGCAGCGTTGGCCAGAAGGCCCGGTCTGTCCTCATTGCGGTGGTTCGGATCGCATTTACCCGGTGGAAGCCAACAAACAAAAGAAGGTTCGCAAGGGCCTCTATCATTGTAATGACTGTGAATCACAATTCACTGTCACGGTTGGTACTGTCTTTGAGAAATCAAAAGTACCGTTAAATAAATGGTTACTGGCTACTTACCTGCTCTGCTCTTCTAAAAAAGGTTTCTCTGCTAAACAGCTAGAACGTTCTATTGGTGTTACCTATAAAACAGCCTGGTTCATGATGCATCGTATCCGTGAAGCCATGCGCGACACTGAAGGCGGCATGATGGGCGGTTCAGGTAGTTTCGTTGAGATTGATGAAACATACATAGGTCGCAAGACTTCTCGTTTAGGCCAAAAGCCACATAAAACTGGTGGTAAAGATAAAGAACAAGTTATCGCACTGGTTGAACGTGGCGGCGCTGTTCGTGCTCATCATGTAAACCGTGTTGATTCATCTACCGTTAAAGGAATACTTGATAAAGAAGTTTTCAAAGATACAGCTATCATGTCTGATCAAGCTGCAATTTATCCTTTAGCTACAAAAGAGTATGCAGGTCATGCAACGGTTAATCACTCAATACTTGAGTATGTACGTGGACCAGTTCACACCAACACGATTGAAGGTTACTTCTCAATTCTTAAACGTGGCTTAAATGGTGTTTATCAACATTGTTCAAAGCAACACTTAAAGCGTTACTTGTGTGAGTATGATTTTCGTTATACCTATCGTGAAAAAAATGGTTTCAATGATCTTGAGCGAACTAACGTCGCACTTAAAGGCATTGAAGGTAAACGCATTACTTACCGGACAACTCGTGCATAAAAAAAAAGAGAAATAAATAATTATTTCTCCTTTTTGTTTTCTTTCTTCTTCGATCCCTTTTGTGGATCAGGTGGTGTATTAAGCAGGTTTTTTAGCGTCTGATTAAACTGCTTATTGTGTTCCGGCTTTTCTTTATCTGATTCTGTCATGCTGTCAAGTAAGCGCATTTTCTAAATAATAGCAACGCTAATAAAATAATAGTTTAGCTATATGTAGTATGCATCTTGAAATTGATCACTAGGTGTAGCTGTGTATACTTAGAAATGGCGGGCGTTGCAGCGCCCGCTATCATATCTAGGTTTTTTGGTCGTCTCACAGCATAAACTTCCAAAATTTATGCTGGTAATCAAATACCTAGTAAGAGCCGAGCCTCCAAAACTCGGCTCGTTTTTTTTTTGCGGGTGTAGCTTAATGGTAAAGCAACGTGGCGTCCGACCCCGTTTATGCCGGTCCGAATCCGGTCACCCGCTACCCATCGAACCGTTTTTAAATATTTAAAAGCTTTTTGAATTACCTAAAAGGTAATTATTAGTAAAATATTACTGGATGTAAAGCCTGCTTACACCCTGTTTTTGTCCACTTTTCAAATAGTTAGTCTCAAATTTACAACTAACGACCTTTTCCAAGTACTTGTTATACAACTAAAAGTTGTACACGCTTCGTGTAATTTAATAGGTCATTTTGCAATATTTATAAATACAAAATGCCACAAACAGTCAAATCTAACCTTTGTTAAGTACATTATACCCCCGAATAAGCTGTGGATAAGTGTGTGCATGAAAATGATGGCCGATTGTCAATTGCGACTTGCATTGCTGGAATCAATCTAAACTGACACTTCGCTTACTGCTGTGCTTTTTTATTTTAAAACAATGAATTATAGCATTTTAGTCGCTATAACAGCGGAAAAATGCCTTGTTTCATTTTATCGCCTGAAGCGGCTGTACTAGCTTGTGTATAAACATTGCGCAGCGTGGCTTGCAAACGAGCTTGTTGCGTGAGTAATTACTGCGCTTGCAGCTTTTACTCCGCAATCGTTTATACTGCCTGACAAAAAAATTGCCCATCAAAGTAGACGGTTTTGAAACATTTCCTCAACCAGCTTGCAGCGTTAATTGATCGCTTTACCGAACTGACCGGCAAACTTGTTTCAGTGCTGGTCATCGTCCTGGTATTTCTCGTAGGTTATGACGTGGCCATGCGTTACCTGTTCCAGAGCGGATCAATTGCGCTGCAGGAACTGCAGTGGCACCTGTTTTCCATCATCTTTTTGCTCGGCGCCGCTTACACGTTGAAAGACGATGAACATGTCAGGCTGGACGTGATGTACCGCAGCCGTTTTGTTTCAGACAAACTGCGTGCCTGGATCGATGCGCTGGGTGTGTTGCTGTTTCTGTTGCCTTTCTGTTTTTTGATTATTTATTGTGCCTGGCCATTTGTGAAACAGGCGTACCTGTATAATGAAGCCTCACCTGATCCCGGCGGCCTGTCGGCACGCTGGTTGATAAAGGCAATGATCCCGATCGGATTCTTATTACTGTTGTTGCAGGGCATAGCCGAAGCCATCAAAAAAATCAGCATTGCTAACGGTGACTCAAGATGACCCTGCTTGTTTGCCTGTTGTTTGTCTGCCTGATGTGCTTTCTTGTGCTTGGCTATCCTGTCGCGTTTACGCTGGGCGCCGTGTCTTTGTTATTTGGCGTGTTGTTTCTCGGGCTTGATTTCTTTTCGCTGCTGCCGCTTCGCATATGGGGCATTATGACCAACTTTACGTTGCTAGCTGTGCCGTTGTTTATTTTCATGGGGGTTATCCTGGATCGTTCGGGTCTGGCTGAAGACCTGCTTGAAACCATAGGCAAACTTTGCGGTAAGCTTGGCGGTGGGCTGGCAATTGGCATTGTAATTGTCGGGACCATGCTGGCGGCCACAACCGGCGTAGTCGGCGCGACCGTGGTGACAATGGGTATCATCGCATTGCCGACAATGTTGAAATACAACTATTCGCCTGCGCTGGCCAGTGGCACTATCGCGGCATCTGGCACGCTGGGCCAGATTATCCCGCCCAGTATCATTCTGATTCTGCTAGGTGATGTCATGGGTGTACCGGTAGGACGCCTGTTTATGGGCGCGGTCATCCCCGGTTTATTGCTGGTCGCATTTTTTATGCTGTTTATCCTGTTTTACGCATGGCGCAAACCTGCCATGGCGCCCGCACTGCATGATGGAAGCGAGCAGCTCGACGCCAAAACAGTATTACTGACATTACTACCGCCGATGCTGCTGATTATTGCCGTACTGGGTTCGATTTTTTTCGGTATCGCCTCACCAACTGAATCGGCAGCCGTTGGTGCTCTCGGCGCGTTAATCCTGGCGTTGATACATCGAAAACTGGACTGGCAAAACCTTGCCGAGGCGATGCAAAAAACAACCAAGTTGACCAGCATGGTATTCCTTATCCTTATCGGGGCAACCGCCTTCGGCCTGGTGTTTCGCGGACTGGGTGGTGACCGCCTGGTAATGGAGGTGATGTCTGCGCTGCCCGGTGGTCAGTGGGGCTTTCTTATTGTGAGTATGCTGCTGATCTTTTTACTCGGCTTTTTTCTCGACTTTCTGCAAATCTGTTTTATCGTGATCCCGATACTCAGCCCTATCGCAAGCCAGTTTGGTATCGACCTGCTGTGGTTTGCCGTGTTGATTGCGATCAACTTGCAGACATCATTCCTGACGCCGCCATTTGGATTTTCGTTGTTCTACCTGAAGGCCGTCGCGCCGGCATCAATACGCATCCAGGATATTTACAAGGGCGTTATTCCGTTCGTGATTATTCAGGTTATTGCGTTACTGGTACTCGTGTCGGCACCCGGGCTGGTGACCTGGTTGCCAGACCTGATGGATTCTTACCAGGGCCTGTAGCTAACTGCTGCGTAGTTTGCGCAGTACCTTTGTCGTATCCGGTCGTTTACCATGCCAGATAGAAAAGCCAATGGCAGCCTGCTCCACAAGCATACCGAGTCCATCCAGTACCGTCGCTGCGCCTTTGTCCCGTGCCCATTGCATAAACACGGTATCTTCGTCACCGTACATCAGGTCATAACATGCTGCAGCGTGGTTCAATATGGTTTCAGGCAAAGGCGGTAGTTTTCCCTGTAAACTTGATGACGTTGCATTGATGATGAGATCAAACCGCTTAACCTTGAGATCTTCATAACTACAGGCTGACACCAGTCCCTCGTTAGAAAATTGAATCGCAAGACTTTGCGCCTTTGAAATAGTGCGATTCACTATAGTCAGGTTATCCGGTTTCTGGTGAAGCAGTGGCTGTAGTATTGAACGTACTGTCCCTCCGGCTCCCATGATCAAAACCGCTGCGCCCGACAGGTTAATGTTGTTTTTAGTCAGATCGTTTACCAGGCCCTGCCCATCAGTCGTATCACCATTGATGCGCGCTTGTTCATCAAACCATATGGTGTTGACCGACTGACATGCCCTGGCACGTTGCGTTAATATTTCACAGGCTTCATATGCTTCCTGTTTGAAAGGCACGGTAATATTGAGTCCTTTCCCGCCAAGGGAAAAAAATTCAGTTAACGCCTGGACGAACTGGCCTGTTTCAACAGGAATAGCCTGGTATCGAAGCTCAAGGTCAAACTGCTCGGCAAAAAGTTGATGGATGATGGGAGACTTGCTATGGGCAACCGGGTTACCGAATACAGCATAATGACTTACAGTTGAATTAATGTCGTATGCTTCTAGCATACTGTTGCTGTGCCCGGTCCTTGAGAATTATTATCAAGCCGAATCTTTGCGCTCAACCAACCCACCTTTCAGGCAGTAAACATCAAGGCCGCGCTCACTTAGCAGGAATGCACAAGCGGAACTACGGCGGCCAGTATCACAGTAAAGAATGTATTTTTTGGAAGGATCGAGTGATTGCGCCTTGAGTCGCAACATGAACAGTGGAATATTCATGCTTCCCGGGATACCGGAATTCTTGTGTTCACTTTCCAATCTAACATCGAGCCAGACGGCGCCTTCGTTCTTGACCATCGCGTCTGCTTCCTCATTAGTTACCCAACTCAGCATAGGCTCCTTGAGTAGCTGGTTGAAGTCATCCTTGGCGAGACGCATCAACACGCCATCGGTCACCATCACAACATTGGCATTGCGCTTGGCTTCAGATAACAAAGCTTCTTCACCAAAGGCGTCGCCGTCATCCAGTGTCGCCAGGGTTAGTTCGGAACCGGTCTTGGAGTTGCGAGTAACCTTACATTTGCCGTTCTTTATAATGTAATAATAGTCACCGTCGTCGCCCTGCTTGATGATAGCGTCACCGGCCTTGGCAGGAATTTCCTGCATGCGCATAAACATTTGTTGAATATTCGCAGCGGGTACTTGCAGAAATGCCTTGGACTGCAGGATGCGGGTCATCCAATCGCCATCGTCATCATCTTCCTCTTCTTCAACCGATATCTCATCGACTTCAATGCCGGAAAACTGGTCCCATGTCAGGAGTATATCCAGCAGGTCACTATCAATACGGATGATTTTGCTGTCGGTCTTGGCGACGACGGTATGCTTGCGTGGCTGGTGGTTGGCCAGCGGATGCTTGGCAGAGTCTGAACCGGCGGCAATCAGTTTGATTTCACCCTTATCGGATGTCACCTCGACCTGGCCATCAACAACGTAAACAGACTGGCGGTCATTATCACCGCTATTAAAAATAGCCTTACCCGCAGCCACTTCTTCAACATATGTTTTGGCAGCCAGTTCCTGGAAGTTGGTCGCATTAAGAGCGCTTGGCGGTACTAGGTTTTTTAGTATAGTTTTATCTATTAGATCAGGCATTTACTTCAAATCCCGGGAACAAGTCGCTCCGTAAATCAGTACTAATTGTAAGCATTGGGAAGCAATATTCAAACAAAGAAATTATGTTCAGATCCGGGCCTGAACTGCCTGAACCAACACCCAACACTTAACACCAGCGCAGGGTTCAGATGTTATAACCTCTTTCATTGTGCAACACGATGTCCAGGCCTTCGGTTTCTTCATCTTCATCGACGCGCAGGCCAATTACTTTATCGAGGACCTTAAGAATAATGAAGCTAAAGATACCACACCAGACTATGGTCGCGGCGACCCCGGCAGCCTGAACCCCGAATTGCGAACCAATTGAATAGGCCTTGTCTGTCGACAGACCGCCCATTGATTCCGCATAGAAAACCGCAGTGAGCAATGTGCCCAGTATTCCACCAACGCCGTGCACCGGAAATACGTCCAGCGAATCGTCGATTTTGAGTACGCGTTTAATGTACTGCGTACATATGTAACAAACGACACCGGCCAGCAAGCCAATGAGCAGGCCACCCATCGGACCTACAAAACCCGATGCCGGTGTAATTGTGCCAAGTCCGGCCACCATGCCGGTGACGATACCCAGTACGCTGGGCTTACCATATTTAAACCATTCACAGGCCATCCATGCCAGCGAGCCGGCAGCAGCAGAGATATGTGTCACAGCGATGGCCATACCCGCATTCTGGTCCGAGGTTAGCGCGCTGCCACCATTAAAGCCAAACCAGCCCACCCATAGCATGGATGCACCAGCAACAGTAATAGCCATGTTATGCGGCATCATTGGGGTTTCCGGGAATCCGCGTCGATTACCCAGCACCAGTGCTGCGACGATCGCTGCCACACCGGCGTTTATATGCACCACGGCACCGCCGGCAAAATCCATGAAACCAAGGTCTGACAACCAGCCGCCACCCCAGACCCAGTGACAAACCGGTGCATAGACGACCACCAGCCAGATTGCACTAAACCAGAGCACAGCCGAAAATTTCATGCGTTCGGCAAAACCACCCACGATTAGTGCCGGGGTGATAATGGCGAACGTCATCTGGAACATGAAGAAAACGACTTCGGGCAAACTGCCGCTCATTGAATCCAGTTGCATGTCGGACAAGAGAAAATTTCCCATGCCGATGATCTTGTTCATGTCACCGCCATCGCCAAAGCTCAGGCCGTATACGCCAAGCATCCATAGCACCGATACCATGCAGGCAATAGCAAAGCACTGCATCAGCACAGATAATACGTTTTTAGCGCGGACCAGACCGGAATAAAACAGTGCCAGCCCGGGTAATGTCATAAACAGAACCAGCGCGGTTGAAGTCAGAATCCAGGCAGTATCAGATTTGTCCAGCTCGGAAGCGAATGCAGATGCAGGTAATAGACATAACAACAACAGGAAACTTCTCACAGTTCCTACCCTCCCCTTAATGTGTAATTCTTGTTTTATTTATTATGTAGTATCAGGCGAGATGCTTATAACGCGTCGTTGCCTGTTTCACCGGTACGAATCCTGACGACTTGATCAAGATTCACAACGAAAATCTTGCCATCGCCGATTTTGCCCGATGATGCCGTATTGCTAATCGATTCGATCACGCTTTCAACAAGTTCATCGCTCACGGCAATCTCGACTTTGACCTTTGGCAGGAAATCAACCTGGTACTCTGCCCCACGGTAAAGCTCGGTGTGCCCTTTCTGGCGGCCGTAGCCCATCGCCTCGGTCACCGTCATCCCCTGTACACCAATATCTGATAGTCCCTGACGCACGTCGTCTAGCTTAAATGGTTTGATAACAGCGCTTATTAGCTTCATATTATCTCCTGTATATCATTAACCTGATTAGAAAAGATTGTTTATAGTTATTGTGTTGTGTGCAGACCACGAGGTCTGCGAGCAGCTGACGGTCGTGTGCGCCAGTTTGACTCATTGTAAGAGACTTTGCAGACAGATGAAATAAAAAAACGGGCGCCGAAGCGCCCGTTTAGTGGTTAAAAAAGCAGGATTAGCTGATTTTGGTGAATTCCGGATAGGCTTCCAATCCGCATTCGCCAACATCGACACCTTCCATTTCTTCTTCCTCGCTGACACGCAGTCCCATAATGACCTTGACGATCATCCAGGTAATCAGTGATGCAACGAAGACGAAGACGAAGATGGTAACCAGTCCAAGTAACTGTGCGCCCAGCGTGGCGTCAGAGTTAGACAGGCAGACAGCCAACAGTCCCCACATACCGACGGTACCGTGAACCGATATAGCACCCACCGGGTCATCGATCTTGATCTTGTCCATAAATACGATGGAGAAGACAACGATAACACCACCGATAGCACCTATGATGGTAGCCAGTAATGGCGTTGGGGTCAGTGGTTCAGCGGTAATGGCTACCAGACCAGCCAGAGCGCCGTTCAGGGCCATGGTCAGGTCGGCCTTGCCAAACCAGAGTCGCGAGGTTAACAGGGCAGCTACGACACCACCTGCGGCAGCCGTGTTGGTATTAACGAACACCAGGGAGACAGCGTTTGCCTCGGCGACGTTGGAAACCATCAACTCGGAACCACCGTTGAAACCGAACCAGCCCAACCACAGGATAAAGGTACCCAGCGTGGCCAGTGGCAGGTTTGCACCTGGAATCGCGTTGGTTTTACCGTCTGCCGTGTATTTACCTTTACGTGCACCCAACAGGATGACGCCGGCAAGCGCAGCGGTTGCGCCGGTAAGGTGAACAACACCGGAACCCGCGAAATCAAGGAAGCCCTTGGCGTCGAGGAAACCACCGCCCCATTTCCAGTAACCCTGTAATGGGTAGATAAAACCGGTCATAACGACTGCAAACAACAGAAACGCCCAGAGTTTCATACGTTCAGCAACGGCACCAGACACGATAGACATGGCGGTTGCTACGAATACAACCTGGAAGAAGAAGTCAGACATGCCTGAGTAGTAGACATCACCACCACTGGCCAAGACATCTTCAGCAGTGTTATCACCACCTAGCAGAAAGGCGATTTCCGGAAAATAAGGACTGCCGCCTGCGGGATACATGATGTTGTAACCTACAATCATGTACATGATGCTAGCGATCGAGTAGAGCGCTATGTTTTTCGTCAGGATTTCAGCAGTGTTTTTCGCACGAACCAGACCGGCTTCGAGCATGGCAAAACCTGCTGCCATCCACATTACTAATGCGCCGCATACCAGAAAATAAAAGGTATCGACTGCATATGCTAATTCAGTTAAAGCTTCCACTTTAAATTCCTCCGAATAGTTTGAACTTGTGCAATATCAGGAAACTGTTCCACACCCATGCTTAAAGTGCGTCATCACCTGTTTCGCCGGTACGTATACGTACGACGTTATCAAGGCTCGCCACGAAAATTTTGCCATCGCCAATTTTGCCCGTGCTGGCGGCCTTGGTAATGGCGCCCATCACGTCATCCAGTTTGTCATCAGAAACAGCTACCTCGAGTTTTATCTTGGGTAGAAAATCGACGACATATTCTGCACCCCGGTACAGTTCTGTGTGTCCTTTCTGTCGGCCGAAGCCCTTGGTTTCCGTAACGGTCATGCCTTGCACACCGATCTCGGAAAGCGCTTCCCTTGCATCGTCCAGTTTGAAGGGTTTAATTATTGCGGTTACCAATTTCATTTTGGTTGTTCCTCCACCTTTTTATTTGGCCCGGATAAGCCCGGGCCAATTCTAAAGTTAATTAACTGTGTGGCTAAGTTTAAAATGCTTTTGATACACCGAAGACGACGCCACCACACTCTGAACCATCAGCAGAACCAGTCTGAACAATGGCACAGTCATCATCATCGGAAATAGCGGTATAAGAAATATCCCAATCAACACCCATGAATGAACGGCTGATACCTACACCGTAGTACTGGTAGTTATCAATGTTGCCATTCGCTGCAAGTGTTGCTGCATTGAAATCAACATCAAGGTGCCCAAAGAAGAAATTCAGGCCGAATTCATAAGGAAGTGAGAGATCAAGACTAACCGGGATATGGTAGCTGGACTCGTCATAACCGAACCAGTTTGGAGAGTAATACAGGCCAACACCAACCGATGGGCTGAACATAACTTCTTCAAAGGAATAACCGAGGTTACCGTAAACTTCATAGTAGTCGAAGTCATCGGTAAAACCGGCATCGGCATCCGAGTTTGGGTACATGTAGTTGGCTACACCAATGTCCCATGAGATTCCGGTATCGAAAATAGAGTCACCGGCGATACCACCATAAGGCGTGAATTCCAAAGAGATAGGATCCACCGTACCACGACCCCATTCTACGTTCGCAGCAAAGATACCGGCGTAAATCTGACCACCTAATATGTTCCATGGCAAGGTAATGTCAAAACCACCCTGGATGGATGTGCCGTTGTCATTACTGGTACCGGTTCCGGTGGCCGCGCCACTGGTTTGAGAAGCGCCATAGAACTGGTAGTCGTTGGCAAGTCGGACGTTAGCAGCAATCTCTGTCTCTTCGATCCATGACATGACATCAGCATTCGCCATCGACGACGCCAGAATTAGTGTGCTGGTAGCACAAGTCATAAAAAGTTTTTTCATTGTATTCCCCGTTAAAAGTGAGTAAGTGAGTAAGTGAGTAAAGTCTATCTACGTAAACTACGGCTGGTATTTAGCATGGTCTGTGCCACATGGTTTTTTGTTAAAAATTTCAATAGGTTAAAGTGTTTTTCCAGCATAAAAGCGGTATTTTTTGCTAAAATGAAAGCGTGTTCGCACCAGTCTTGTGCACTAATTTGATCAATTGCTCTAAGACAGAGCAGTGGTGTGAGGAAACCGTGTAAAACTGCTGACAGTAAGATGAAAAACACCTATTCTTTGCAGAAATACAACAGTAAAGATTAAAGAGTGATGTTAAAACAACAAATTGAGTCCTTATTAAATGATGTCGCCAGCGTCTTACCGAACGATCTGAACCAGGCCAGGAATGAGATTGAAAGCAACCTGCGTGCCGCACTCACCGCGTCACTGGCAAAGCTGGATCTTGTTACGCGTGAGGAATTTGATATTCAGACCGCACTCTTACAACGGTCGCGTGAGCAACTCGATCTGCTACAGCAGAAACTGGAAGAACTGGAAAAGCAACTCGAACAGTCTGATTAGTTCGCCCTGGAAGCCATGTATCCACGCCAGCCACCATATGCGGTGATATCGGTTGCATCCCTGGTAGCGTAGCCTTCGCAAATAAAACCGTTCACTTCGCTACCATTTATCAGTTTAATCATGCCAATGCCCAGTGGATGCGGGATGCCCTGCATGAAGCTACCAAAATACCGGGTTGGCATACGCCATACTTCAACTTCAATAGCACTACCTTTCTCTTTATCAAGTATCAAACCGGGCCTGTACGGTGGTCCACCTGCAAGTGCATACAAACGATAACAAGGCGCTGTTGCCGTTTGCTCAATGCATACTGCCTTCCTGTCTGTAAGCTGTGCGTTTAAAGGCATACCGGAAAGGTGTGCACCACAAACGGCAATATCAATGGTACCCGTTACATTAACAGGCGTTTTTGAAAAGCCGGTCGACTCATTACATAGCTTCGAAGCGACACGCAGTAGTTGCCTGTCAGTATTCGCAGCAGAAAAGAGCGTGACCCCAAACGGCATCGATTTGCTTGTAAATCCTGCCGGTATTGCAATGGCTGCGTAGTCGAGCAGGTTCATAAAGTTCGTGTAGTAACCGAGGTTGGAATTATAACTAATCGGCTCAGACTCTAGTTCATCTATCGTATAGTGTCTGCCCGCAGTTGGTATACAGATCATATCCACGCCGGCAAGCACGTTATCTGCGCTCTGCTTCAATTGTTGAAGCTTGTAGGCCGCCTGAAAACTGGATACCGCGTCTTTTAGTTTGGCTGGCTCAATAATTTGCAAGGTTATCGGATGTAGTTGATCAGGCCGCGTTTCAATGAACTGTTTGATTGCGGCGTAACGTTCCGCAATCCACGGCCCCTGATAGAGCATCTCGGCCGCATCGCAGAACGGGGTGAAATCGATTTCTTTAAGCTGCATACCTTGAGCAACCAGATTCTCTTTGTACTGGTAGAAACATCGGCGGTACTCATCATCACCAAAAAACTGCAGCTGATCATCGGCAGGAATACCGACTGTCATTGATTCTCCAAAGACCTTTTGCACATCCCTGTCAGCCCTCGCATAACAATCCTGGTTGTCATGACTATCCAGTAGATCATAAACAATTCCGGCATCTATACAGTTGTGACTAAACACGCTGACACAGTCAAGTGTACGGCAGGCAGGAACGACGCCATGAGCACTCAATCTGCCACGGGTCGGCTTGATACCGACGAGATTATTAAATGCGGCAGGCACACGACCTGAGCCGGCAGTATCTGTGCCCAGAGCAAAACAGACTTGATTCAGTGCAACGGCAACCGCCGATCCGGAACTGGAACCACCGGAAATATAGGTATCGTCAAAAGCACTTTTAACGATGCCATATGGCGAGCGTGTGCCTACAAGACCGGTAGCAAACTGGTCGAGATTAGTCTTGCCAACGGGTATCGCACCGGCATCTACCAACAGCTGTACGACGGTGGCTGATGTGTCAGGGGTATAGGAAAATCCTGGGCATGCTGCCGTCGTAGGAATACCGGCCACGTCAATATTGTCTTTTATTGCAAACGGGATCCCGTACAGCGGCTTGTCTGCGGGATCAGATTGCTCAAGTTGTGTTAAGTATGGCTCAAGTTCTTTATCAGAGAGCACATGGATCCACACAGGGTTGGCGGCATGCTGTTCAATCTTCTTACGCACCTGTGCCACTATCTCGGCAGGCGTTACCTGCTTTGCCTGATAGGCCTGGGTTAACGCGGGAATAGTCATGTCCGGTTTACTGGTCATGACTTTTTCTCCAACACCAGCAGGTTTTGGCCCTTGTTAACCATGCCATTGCTACACACAAACAGTTTACTTATTTTGCCGTCTGCAGGTGCCTTTATCTGTATTTCCATTTTCATGGATTCCAGTATGAGTAATAACTGGCCCTGCTCGACGTGTTCTTCAGGTTCAGCCTGGAGCTGCCAGACACTGCCGGTTACCGGTGATTTGACCACGGTTTCATTTGCCGCAGGAATATACGTATGCGCCTCGTCGTCAGCGGCCGCTATTTCTTCATAGGTCTGCGACCTGTCTTCAGACTGCCACTGTTCCCGCTCTCTATTAAATGCCTGTTGCTGCCTATGCTTAAATTCCGCTATTTCTTCGCTGTTGTTTTCGAGGAATGCCTGGTAATCACGTAGTCGAAAAGTATCGTGTTCAATTTTCAGGGAAAATTTACCCGCCGGAAAATCCTGTCGCATACTGGTAAGTTCGTCATGAGAAACCGGGTAAAAACGCAACTGATCGAAAAAGTCCAGTAACCAGGGTTTACCCTGTCTAAAATCATTGGTGACATTGAAACGGTTCCACATCTGTACCGTCCTGCCAACAAACTGGTAACCGCCCGGTCCTTCCATGCCATACACGCACAGATAGGCGCCACCAATACCGACCGCATTTTCCGGGGTCCACGTGCGGGCGGGATTATACTTTGTCGTCACCAGCCTGTGCCTTGGATCAACGGGTGTGGCAACGGGCGCGCCAAGATAAACATCACCCAGCCCCATGACAAGGTAACTCGCATCAAAAAAAATCTGCTTCACTTCATCAATCGAATCAAGTCCATTGATGCGGCGTATGAATTCAATATTGCTCGGACACCAGGGTGCATCGCTGCGTACTGATTGCATGTACTTATCTATAGCCAGACGCGTGGCGGCATCGTCCCAGGACAACGGCAGATGCACGATACGGGTTGGCACCTCTATTTCATCGATAGCAGGCAACTCTTTTTCTGCCGTCTCGAGTATTTCCAGTAATCTGGATTGCGGCAAACGCTGGTTGTCATAATGGACCTGGAGAGATCGGATCCCCGGCGTCAGATCAATAATCTCTTTTGGACCGTGTTCGTGTAACCATTGCATCAATACATGCACACGAAAACGCAGGTTTAGATCAAGAATGTTTGGGCCGTACTCAATAAGGACATAGTCTTCGCCTGCCGGCCTGTAACAAACATCGACATCCTGCTGGTTACCACTTGTCAATACAGGTGTATCAGGCAATTGAAAGTTCGTGTCCGCTACGACGACAGGTTCAAGATCAACGAGCATCTGCTCCTGTTGTTGCTCAAGTGTTGCCGCCGTGTCGTATGCAACCGGTATGAAACGAATTTTGTCGCCCGGTTTGAGTTGCCCAATCTTCCATAAGTCGGCCTTGATGATCGTGGCAGGACAAACAAAACCGCCAAGGCTGGGACCGTCGGGTCCAAGAATGATGGGCATATCACCGGTAAAATCGATGCTACCAATGGCATAGGCATTATCATGAATGTTGGAAGGATGCAGTCCAGCCTCGCCGCCGTCATCCCGGGCCCATTCAGGTTTTGGCCCGACCAGTCTTACGCCGGTGCGACTGGAGTTGTAATGCACTTCCCAGTCGCTGGAAAAAAACATGTCGATGTCGTTATTGGTAAAAAAGTCAGGCGCACCATGCGGACCATACAGACAGCGTATCTGCCACTCGTTAGCAAGCACCGGTAACACGCTTGCATCAATGGAATCGATACTGGCAGTGTTTTGTTCTACGCTGGAAATATGTAACACGTCACCGGCATGCAACTCGCGGCCACCGTGTCCACCAAAACGACCGAGCGTAAACGTTGCCTGGCTGCCAAGATAACCGGGCACATCGATACCCCCCTTGATACACAGGTAGCTACGCATGCCCGCGCCCTCGACGGCACCGAGTTTTAATACAGCGCCGGCGCGTATGCTGTGCGGCCGAAAAAAATCGATGGGTTTATCATCAATACTGGCTGGCATTAATGCGCCCGTTAATACGAACAGACTGTCACAGTTAAAACGTAAAGTAGGTCCGGTTGCAGTCAACTCGATCCCGGCAGCATTGTGCGGGTTCTCCAGCAACCGGTTGCCAAGCCGGGATGACAGGCTATCCATGGGTCCCGATGGCGGCACACCGACATGCCAATAACCCAACCTGCCGGGATAATCCTGAATCGTTGATAACGTTCCGGAGTCCATGACAGTAATGGTGTCTGCATGGTAATCAAAACTGTCCAGGAAACGGGTGTAGTGGCTGGCATTGGTAAATTCATCCGAACGAATGACCTGCTTAAGGTAAGCGAGGTTCGTTTCAATTCCACTGCAACGTGTGTTGCCCAGCGCTGTATACAGCGCATCAATGGCCTGCTGCCTGGTCTCTCCGTTAACAATAATCTTTCCCAGCATTGGATCGTAAAATGCGGGGACCTCGGTGCCGGTTTGTAGCCAGGTATCAAAACGTACCGAGTCGGCTTTAATAAATTCAGTGACCAGCCCGGTACTGGGATGAAATTGTTGTCCCGGGTCCTCGGCGTATAGCCGGACCTGGATGGAAAAACCGGTAGGCTTGATAGATTCCTGGGCTGGCAGGGCAAGATCGTCGCCTGCCAGTCTGACCATCCACTCTACCAGGTCGACACCGGTCACTTCTTCGGTAACGCCGTGTTCAACCTGCAGGCGTGTATTCACTTCGAGGAAATAGAATTCGTTACTGGCAGGGTCGTAGATATATTCAACGGTACCCGCGGAGCGATAGGCTACATCTGCACCCAGGCGAGTGGCCGCGTCCAGCATCGATTGCCTGACTTCCACTGGCAGTAGTGGCGCCGGTGTTTCTTCAACGACCTTCTGGTTACGCCGCTGCATGGAACAATCGCGCTCACCCAGTGCGACGACATCACCCTTACCGTTACCGAATATCTGGACTTCAACATGCCTGGCACGGGCAACAAATTTTTCCATGAATATGCCGCCGTCGCTGAAATTGTTTTCACCCAGTCGCTTTACTGTTTCAAACGCGTCAGCAAGTTCATCGTTATCATGGCAGAGCTGCATGCCAATGCCGCCACCACCGGCGGTACTCTTCAACATCACCGGGTATCCGATCTTGTCTGCTGCAGCTTGAGCCTCACTGACAGATGCCAATAGCTCGGTACCGGGCAACAACGGCAGTTTGTTTTTTGCCGCCAGGTCACGTGCCACATGTTTTAAACCGAACTGCTCGATATGCTCTGCAGTCGGTCCAATAAAATGAATCCCTTGCTGTTCACAACGGCGGGCAAAACCGGCATTTTCACTGAGAAAACCGTAGCCGGGGTGTATTGCATCGACGCTGGCCTGTTTTGCGATGGCAAACAGCTTATCCTGGTCAAGATAGGTTTCACTGGCGGTATGTCCATCCAGCAAAAAAGCCTCGTCGGCCTCGGTAACATGTAATGATTGACTATCAGGTATCGAATAGACAGCGACGGACTTGATACCAAGGCGTCGCAAAGTGCGAATGATGCGGCATCCAATCGCGCCACGATTGGCAATGAGTACCTTGTTAATCATCCCAGAGAATGACTTCGACCGGGGTCGGGTTATACGCATTGCACGGATTATTCAATTGTGGGCAGTTGGATATCAACGCAATGACATCCATTTTTGCTGTCAGTTCCACATACTTGCCGGCATCGGAGATCCCGTCGGCAAACGTTAATCCACCTTCAGGGGTAATAGGCACATTCATAAAGAAGTTAATATTGTGGGTAATGTCCCTTTTACTCATGGCAAACTCAGGGTGCGCTGCCACGGCAAGCATCCAGCTGTCCCGGCAGGCATGCATGGTTTTTTTCTCCAGCGCGTAACGCACCGTATTCGATTCTGTTGCACACGCACCACCCAGCGTATCATGACGCCCGCAGGTATCGGCGACGATGTCGAGTAATACCCTGCCCTCGTTTGAAATCAATTGTGTGCCGGCAGTGAGATAAACATTACCCTGTTCGCGTATGGTATCTATGGCTGAGTAGCGTTCAGCCGGATCATCAGCATTAAAAAAAAGTGTATCCGCGGCCTGGTTACCTTCCAAATCAAGTATTCGCAGGGTTTGTCCCTGCCTGACCACGTGCATCCAGTAATCACCAGCGTCAACCACTTTTCGATATACAGCGTGATTGATGTCCCGTGTGCTTTCCTTGATCACGTTACTGGCCTCCCTGAAGATGATAAAGCGCATTATTCTGGAATCCTCGCCTGTTCTCCGGCCTTGAATTCATGCACTCATCATCATCCTGTACCGGCGCGGCCTTGCGTATCTGGTACTGTACTGACCGTTTTGGATATGTTTCAGCGTTGTTCAACGGATGCGGACAGGTATGCAGCACGACCAGCGTGTCCATCTCGAAACGCAAATCGACATGATCGCCGGCCCTGGTGTTATCCGGATCAAACAGCATGTTACCCTTGTCATCAACATGCACTCGACTAAACCAGTTAACATTGGCGGCCAGATCGCGTTTACCCAGTCCATATTTTGCCAGTTCAACAGTGAAGCTGTGTTCCCCGCTTAACGTCCAATCATTCCGATGCTGCTGATAGTTATGCATGCCCCAGCGCTTTTCCATTAACGCGTCGGTCAGGTTACCGCCAACGGTGTCATGCCAACCAACGCTATCTTCAACAATAGAACAAAAGATGCGTCCCATATCGGAATAAAGGCAGTGTCCACGTGTTAGTTTGAACGTGTGCTGGCACTTTAGTGTGTCCGGTGCGTTATAGCGCTCAAGTTTCTCGGCGGGGTTATAAAACAACATGCCGACATTGGCGCCGCCTTCAATATCAACCAGTCTTAATATCGTGCCTCTGCGCATGAGCATTGACCAGTGGGTGCCACCAGGCAATTCATCCTCGTACATAAGTTCTTTATCCGGAAAGATGTCAGCCATGATATCCATCCTTTAGCCAGGTAAAATGCAAGCAGAATATAACTGTTTGTTTGATTGAAAAGTAATACGGGCAGGTTTTTATCATTCGCTTCTCTCCGGTTGTAACGCAAGGAAATGTATTGCCAGTTACTGGCTTTCATCTCCCGGGCTTTTATCCCGCCGTGTAACCTTGAGAAGGTCGACGACTCTCGGACCAGTCACCTTTGCAGGTCGGAACCCTAGTCGTCTATTGAAAGCCAAGTATAACCAATATTCGTTATCTGTTCATCTCCCGTTCACAAGCGCATAAACGTTTCCATCGGTACCGGCGGCAAAGCGTTTTCGAAGATCTGTGGCAAGCCAGCGATTTATTTCTTCAACATCAACCAATGGCATGCCACTCGTTGTGTCGCGGTACTCGTAACCATCATAACCAAATTCGGGTGTCACCGTTGTGTGTTGCCATCCATTGTGCCTGTGTGTCTCCCAAATCCACTGCCACCATTGCATATGTGCTTCCAGCTCATCCTTGTATAAGGGCGTCCTGGGATCAGCAACCTGGGCACCCTGGTCGTACCCAACCCGGCCATGTATATGCCAGGCATTTGGCAACAATGTTTGAATGATATCTGTTTCCGTATTCTGCAGTCCCTCACAGACAACGCACCAGTGACTGAAATCGCAGGTTAGTTTAAGCGTCGGGATGACCTGCAGGATACGTTGCGTAATCCATGGGTTAAAAAAAATGCGGCCACGGTGCGTTTCAAAACTGATCTGCAGATCGGCTTCTGCGGCAATATCCACCGCACGTCGTAAAAAAACAATCGAATCAGACATGTCCCATGCATCGCATCCCCCCAGGCAGGTGATGAACAATGGCCGCAGTCGCTGCAAACGCTGCACGTTAGCCTGTAAATCTTGCAGGTGGATATCAACTGGCAGTTTCCTGTCGGGGACAAAGGTACCCGTGGTTGCGACCTCGGCTATATACGCCAGGCTATGTTGTTGCAGCAGATCAGCAAGCTGGTCACATTCATCGAGGCTGGCAGGCACGGGGCCCTCAATACCGTCATAACCCTGTTCTTTGGCGCGTTGCACTGCATCGACACAAGAGCCGTTAAAGCCCCATAGTGTCTTGAAAAGTTTTAACTGCATCCTACACACCCGCCAGGAATGAAACACCGGCAGCGCCAATGTTTGTTTCCTGATGGTCGACCGTACCTAATCGATGCAGACGGTAGCGATGGAAATCATCCAGTTGTTGGCGCAAAGACAGGTTAGGCTGAATTTCAGGATAACGTTCGGCATGTAACCGGGGTAAGCGGTACCAGGGTTCACCGGGTCGATAATGATGTACATTGTGATAACAAAAATTAAGTACCAGCAGGTTTAGCCAGTGATACCTGTCTGACAGCAGGTTACTCCATGTGTGTGACTCTTCGTACTCTCGATTAAATGCCGGTGCGTTCTTTTCTTCATCCAGATCAATTCTCACCTCGTATTGATGCTGAAATGCATCCATAAACCCCAGCACTCTCAGGCATAACAGGTAGGCAACGGCATAACCTGCGAGAATCTTCCAATTCCAGGCCGCCAGCGCAGTGAAGAACAGGCACCGGAATAATAGAATGAACAGAAGCCGGGGCCGCTGTTGTTTGCGCCCCGGAAGGATAAATGGCGCCAGTATCGACAGGATACGTGTCAGTAACTCAATGGCCGGTATGTAACACCATTCCAGCAAAGCGACCAGTTTGTACAGTGCCGGGTTGGTCTTTAACAGCGCCTGCACATCGATAGACAATGAGTCAATGCGGTTGGCATGATGGCGCAGGTGTTTATTTTTTAACAATCGATAGTCGGAATAACAGGCCCCGCATATCCATGCAAGCACAAGGCCCAGCCATTCGTTATGCCTGCTATGCTTGAATAACGTTTGATGCATACATTCATGCAACAGGTAGGCAGCAATAATTAACGTATGCGCCAGCAGCAGCAAAGATAAAACAAAAACAATGACGCTGTGTTGCGCCAGCCCGATGATTGACAAGGGATAGCCTGCAAACACATATAAAAGGGCGGCAATATTGGGAACCGTGCCATCACCATACCTGAACAACTGCATTACTTCTTCTCGCTTGCGGGTCGTCCCACTATGATGATTACGCACCAGGGGTCGTCCCCCGGCGGGTTTAACTAGAATAAGTGGCTGTAACGTTCGATTTCCCAACCGCTGATTTCGAGACTGTACTCGGTCCATTCAGCAGACTTGTAACGAATAAACTCATCTTTCAATCCTTTACCCAGTACTTCTTCAATCAGCGGATCGGCAGCGAATGCGGCGACTGCCTCGTGCAGGTTTTGTGGTAAAAACTCGATGCCACGCTCAGCCCTTTCAGCTTCCGAGATTTCATACAGGTTATCTTCCTGCGGATTACCCGGGTCAATCTTTTCACGTATACCTTCCAGACCCGCAGCCAGTGCCAACGTCGCGGCAAGGTAAGGATTGACTGCTCCATCCGCATTCCTGGATTCGCAGCGTCCTCCACCCATGGGTACACGGACCGAGTTAGTGCGGTTATTAGAGCCATACGAATTGAAGACCGGCGCCCAGGAGAAATAAGCCATCTCACCCTGTCGCACGAGGCGCTTATAACTGTTAACCGTGGGCGCGAATGCAGCACAGAGTGCGCGGCCGTGCTTGAGGATACCACCTATAAAATGATATCCCGTTTCAGTAAGTCCGAGTCCTCGAGGATCGTCTTCCGGATCGCAGGCAAACAGGTTATCACCACTGTTTAAGTCATAAAGTGACATATTAAAGTGGGCGCCGTTACCGGTTTTATCCTTGAAAGGTTTGGGCATAAAGGTCGCGGTCAAACCCTCATCCATGGCATAGCGCCTGGCAAGTTCCCGGAAGAAGATGACCCGGTCACACATGGTTAACGCGTCTGCATAGGTAAAATCAAATTCATACTGGCCATTTGCATCCTCGTGATCGAAAGAATACAGGTCCCATCCCAGTTCGTTAATCGTTTGCGCCATGCGATCGAGCCATTCGAACTGATCCATAAAACCGCGCAGGTCGTAACATGGTTTGACCAGCTTATCATCAGGATTAGGCACGATGAGGTTTCCGCTTTCATCCTTGTAAAGTACAAACACTTCGCATTCAACACCAAGGTTAAACCCAAAGCCCATCTCCGCTGCTTTAGCCAACTGCGACTTAAGGGCTACGCGCGTGTTAAGTGGATAGGGTTCACCACGAAACGTGTTGTCTGCCGGCATCCATGCGATCTTGGGTTCCCATGGTAGCTGGATGATATGATCAAGGTCGGGAACAGAGGCAATTTCATCATCATTGGGTGACTGACCTAACCCGTCCAGCGCGTAGCCGGTATACAGTTCAGAACCGTGCGCCATATGCAGTAAATGATCGATAGGTACAACCTTGCCTTTGGGCACACCATGGATATCCACGTAGGCCCCCATACAATAAAGTACCCCCTTATCCTTCAGGTCTTTCTGTATCTCAAGTATCTCTGCGTCTGTTTTCATGATTAGCTCCGGTGACGGCGTGGGCCCATGTTCAGGGTTCAACCTCATCCCCCACCTTGGCCAATCGAATCATGTTGATTTTGTCATCTTCGTCTACAGCGGAAGGCGGATGTATTAATTCATCAAGTCGTTTGCGTGTGGCGATAAATTCGGATGATAGCATCTGATCGAAGCTGCGCGGCCTGGGTACCGGCACCTCGATTAATTCCTGGACCTCACCGGGATGTGCCTTCAAGACAAGAATGCGATCGGCCAGGTACACGGCCTCATCAAGATCGTGTGTGATAAACAACACGGTAATATCGATGTTGTGCCAAATCTCGAGCAGGTACGATTGCATCTTGCAGCGTGTCTGGGCATCCAGTGCGCCAAACGGTTCGTCCATTAGTAGTATGCGCGGCTGGTTCGCTAGCGCGCGCGCAATTGCCACACGCTGTTTCATACCACCGGACAGCTGATCAGGATACGAGTCGGCAAACCGTTCCAGGCCAATCAGATCGATCCAGGTCATCGCTTCACTTTCCGCACTAGCCTGTGTCATGCCCTGACTTAACAAACCAAACATCACGTTCTTCTTAACGGTTAGCCAGGGGAAAAGTGTATAGCCCTGGAACACCATACCGCGATCAGGACCAGGGCCGCTGACAGCCTTGCCATCAAGCAAAACATCACCGGTACTGACTGATTCGAGTCCAGCGAGGATACGAATGAGTGTAGATTTGCCGCAGCCGGAAGGGCCAATAACACAGACGAACTCTCGACGATGCGTCTTGAAATTAATGTCCTTTAACGCGGTCACCTTGCCATGGCTACTCGTGTCAAAGTACTTGTGTAACCCCTTGACCTCGAGTATCACCTCGCGTTTTTTGAGGTCATCAAAACGCTGCTTGACCTCTTCTGTCTGATCAAGGTAACTGGGGAGCGCTATTTCAGTCATCCGTTAATCCTCAAGTCTTGTTTGCGGGTTTGTCCCACTTAAAGAGTTTCTTGCCAAGTAACTGCAATAAAATATCGGTGACCAGGCCAATGATGCCTATCATCATGATGGCGGCAAACACATTATCGAAATTCTTGTAGCGTGCCTGCTGAGTGATAAACCAGGTAATACCGGAACTGGTACCTATCAACTCTGCCACGATCAAATAAGTCCAGGCCCAACCAAGCAGGATACGCTGGTCGCGGTACAGGTCAGGCAGAATGCCCGGTACAACCACCTTGAATAATAACTGCAACCGTTTTGCACCCAGTGTCAGTGCCGCTTCAAGCAGAGAGATATCGAGTTTACGCGTGGTATTGCTGATCACGAGCACCTGCTGGAAGAAAGTACCGATAAAAATAATCGCTATCTTGGGGCCATCATGGATTCCCAGAATGGCCACCGCCAATGCGCCAAAGGCGGGAGCAGGCAGGTAGCGAAAAAATTCGACAAACGGTTCGAACAATCTCGACGCCACGGAAAACGTGCCGCACAAAATTCCCAGCGGCACACCCACAAGTGATGACAACACAAAGCCCCAGAAGATGATCGTAATACTGTGCCATAGACTTTCATGCAGCCACTTTTCACTGCGGCGTTTCGGTTCCTCTGTGAACGAGGTAACAAAGGCAGTGGCAACCTCGTGTGGCGCTGGCAGGTAAATCGGGTTAGCCCGTTTGCCAGTCGGCAGTGCCTTGTTCTCTTCCTGCATGGCCAGTAGTTCCTTCTGGAACTGATCCCGATCAACCAGCATGCCCTCGCGGAAATAACTGACGTCACCCGGTTGCGTAATACTGATCTTGGGATGCCACAGGAAGGGCACGTAACTGACCAATGACCAGATAATCAACGGCAACAGAAAAGACGCCACCGTGAATACCTTGCCCCACTGCGAGGGCAAGGCCACACGTGGTGCCAGCCAGGAGACTGTACCCATTTTTATGTCCTTGTTACGCTACTTGGACATGGTCAGGGATGAATCGATATAGCTATCGATATCCTGCGCATCGCCATAGACTTCGTACTTCATGTTAAAGTCATCAGAGATCCTGGAAGAGCCATACAGTGACTTGAAGCCGTCTGCATTATTGTAAAAACCCTTTGCTTCATCCAGGGTCAATATCTTCGTGCCCGCGAGGAACGGCTTGTATTCTTCAGGTGAAACACCGACGCGAGCCGCCATGATTGACACGGCTTCTTCCTGTGTTTCAGGACTCAGTATAAAGTCGACAGCCATATACCAGGCATCAACCACCTTGTCCCATGCTTCCTTGTTATTCGCATAGCTGGACGGACTCACTGCCAATACGTCATAGATCAGGCCAGGTTCATCGGCTGATGAATAAATCTTCTTGGAACCCGGAACCAGGCTGAGCGCCTGTCCGGAGTTTGGCTGCCAGGCAACAATCGCATCGACGTCGCCGGAAGCCAGCACTTGTGGTGTTTCGTTGGTTGGTACGTTTACGAGTTCTACATCGGCTTCGGTAAGGCCCGCTTTTTCCAGCCCGTTAAGCAATAAAAGGTGACCAACAAAGCCGATTTCGACACCCACTTTTTTGCCCTTGAGATCGGCAATGCTTTCGATACCGGGAGCAGCAACGACCATGTCATTACCATTACTGTAATCATTGATGATGATCATCACGCTCTTGGCACCGGTCGCACCTGTCACAAGTGCATCGCCGTTGGTCATCGCCACAGCATCCAGCTGACCCGCAGCGAACGCGTCCATGGAAGCCACATAATCAAACCATTCGTACTCGACCTCGACCCCGACTTTATCGAAAAAACCTTTCTCGATGGCCACTTCCCATGCCACCCAGCCGGGCCAGTCGCTATAGCCAATTTTTAATGGTGCTGCGTTGGCATTAAGTACGCCCAGGCACAACAGTGCCCCGGCCATGATTGAACTGAATGATTTAACAAAATAATGAAGTTTCATTTTTCCTTCCCCTAGCGTGGTTAAAAGATGTAAACGAGAGATACCAATGGCGTGATTCATGGTGATCTCCCGGGCTTTTGTCCCGCCGTGTAACCTTAGGAAAGGTCGATTGCTCTCGGACCAGTCACATTAATTAAATAATGCCGGAACCCTAGCAATCCATTGTTGTGCCGCACTACTGATTCACTTCATCAATAGCTCTCGTTTCAACTAGTCATACATAGCGCAAGTTATGTGCCATCGTTTTGAACACGACATTTCAAGGAGTTAGCATGATGCTTACCAGTCTGCGCTACTATTTGGTGCAGAAAATAATTTCATCGCCCCAGATACGTGCGTAGAAATCAGGACAAGTTTCAGTACAACCGATAGAATAACCAGCAAGTTGCATTTGTTTATCAAGGAAGAAAAACATGGGACTGGCAAGAATCTATTCGCGTGCCCAGCACGGTATCAATGCACCCGAAGTTGTCGTTGAGATTCACCTCTCACGAGGATTACCCGGGTTTACCATCGTCGGACTGCCGGAAACCACGGTCAAGGAAAGCAAGGAACGCGTTCGCAGCGCCATCCTTAATAACCGGTTTGAGTTTCCACTCAGTCGTATCACCGTTAACCTGGCCCCGGCGGACTTGCCTAAAGAGGGCGGACGCTTCGACCTGCCCATTGCCATGGGAATCCTGTTCGCGTCCGGACAGTTGCAGTGTAATGACATAGAAGACTACGAGTTCATTGGCGAATTGTCGTTGTCCGGCGAACTAAGGCCTGTCACCGGCGCACTCCCCGTTGCCATTGCCAGTGCAAGCAGTCAAAAACAACTGGTGCTACCGGGGGATAATGTTAATGAAGCCGCACTGGTTGATGATGCACGCTGTAAACCGGCCAGGCACCTGCTCGAGGTTTGTGCACATTTTGCTGGCACCGAAAAGATTGCTACCCACCCTGGTAACACAATGGGTAACCATATAGATCAATATGACGTTGATATGCAGGATGTGATTGGCCATCAGCATGCCAAGCGGGCGCTGGAGATTGCCGCGGCGGGTGGGCATAACCTGTTAATGATTGGGCATCCGGGCTCGGGAAAAACCATGCTGGCAGAACGACTGCCATCTATCATGCCGCCACTGGAGCCGGAGCAGGCACTGGAAAGCGCGGCAATTGCTTCAATCAGTCATCATGGTCTGAATTTGCATGCATGGCGACGACGCGTGCTACGTAGCCCACATCACTCTGCATCAGCAGTAGCACTGGTAGGCGGTGGCAGTATTCCGCGCCCGGGAGAAATCTCACTGGCGCATAATGGCATCCTGTTTCTCGATGAATTACCCGAATTTGACCGTAAGGTACTGGAAGTATTACGCGAACCGCTTGAGTCCGGACGCATTGTTATATCGCGCGCCGCAAGACAGGTCGAATTCCCGGCGCGTTTTCAATTAATCGCGGCCATGAACCCCTGCCCTTGTGGCTACATGGCTGATGCCGGCGGACGCTGTCGCTGTACCGAGGAGCAGGTAAACCGTTATCAAAATAAAATTTCCGGGCCACTACTGGATCGCATTGATATGGTAATCGAGGTGAATAGTATTGCCGACAAGATGATCACAAAGGTATCAGATGACAATAGTGAATCCAGCAAGTCAATCAGGCAGCGTGTGGTTAGTGCATTCAGGCGGCAAGTCGAACGACGGGGCAAAAGCAATGCATACCTGTCAAAACGCGAAATTGATCGCCATTGCCAACTGGACCATGCACAGCAACAGTTACTCTTCAAGGCAACAAAAAAACTGGGGCTATCCGGCAGGGCCATACATCGCATTATTAAAGTAGCGAGGACCATCGCCGATCTGGCCGGTTCAGAACAAATATTGCTGCAGCATCTTTCCGAGGCGATTAACTACCGCAAAAAAACACAGTTTGATGTGCAACACGAAACCCGCTGATCAGACTTGCAGCCATCTGGATAATACGTTGAAATGCAGTCATGAGTAGCAAGATTTACGATATACAGGTTGAATCCGAAACGGACTACATCAAGGATCAGTCGATTCCTGACGAAGGTCGTTTTGTTTTTGCTTATACCATCACAGTGACCAACCATGGCGAATTACCCGCAACGCTATTACGTCGACGCTGGTTGATTACCGACGCAAATTGCAAGGTGCAGGAAGTGTATGGGGATGGAGTCGTCGGTGAACAGCCCCGAATCCTGCCCGGTGAATCCTACAAGTACACCAGTGCGGCCGTTCTTGAAACACCGGTAGGCTGCATGCAGGGCAACTATGAAATGATCGGTGACGATGGCGTTGAGTTCGACGCTGCTATCCCGGTATTCAACCTCTCCACACCTAATACACTGCATTAACTAATGAGCACCTATGCCATAGGTGATCTCCAGGGCTGCTATGTTGAACTTCTGGAACTACTGAACGAAATCAACTTTGATGAAAACAAGGACCACTTATGGTTTGTTGGCGATATTGTAAACAGGGGGCCAATGTCGCTGGAGTGCCTCGAATACGTCATCTCGCTTGGTAATATTGCCACAACCGTACTCGGTAACCACGATCTGCATCTGCTCGCTGTTGCGAACGGAATTCGAAAATACCATCGCAAGGATACGCTACAGGAAATTGTCGAGGCCGAACATGCACACCAGTTACTGGCCTGGGTAAGGCAACAACCTTTGTTTGTAACAGACAGTGAACTGGGTTTCAGTATGGTCCATGCCGGCCTGCCACCGACATGGTCATTAGCGGAAACAGTCGAGCGTGCTGCAGAAGCGGAATCGATACTGCGTGGCGAAAAGTTTTTCACTTTCCTCGAAGTAATGTACGGCGATACACCGGAACAATGGGGCAACCATTTCTCCGGTAATGATCGATATCGATACATTATTAATGTATTCACCCGCTGTCGCTATATCGATGCACAAGGCAAGCTGGATATGAAGGAAAAAGGGGCACCCGGTACTCAACCAGAAACATTAATACCCTGGTTCGCCTACCCGGGACGCTTAACCAGGAATGACCCAATCCTGTTTGGCCACTGGTCTACCGTGACGCTTGGCAATGACACCAATTTTGCACAGTACAACGTGTATCCCCTGGATACCGGCTGTTTATGGGGAGGAAAACTGACGGCAATGCGACTGGAAGACAGGGAATTATTTAGTGTGCCATCGAGGCAACCGAAGATTGATAAATAGTTTATTGTCTCTTGCCTTTTGCATAACTAAACGAGTGAATTAGGGAGAATATTTTTATACTAATTATTTTGTTCTAAGAGCGGGGACCTTATTTGTTTATTCCACACGGTCCGTCATACACCCCGATATAACATAATGAGCATTTCGATCCCCTTACATATTATTAGAAGTCATAAATAAAACAGGAATCGTTAGCCTTATACACGCAGCTTTGATTTCGGGCAGATTTCAAGTGCATATTGTCTTTATAGCTAAACTAGCAAGGATATCGTGTTAAAAGGCTTTTATTCCTGGTTCATTAACGCGCATCCCGGTTCGATCGTTAGCCTTCGCGGATGCCTTTTTACTGATATACAATTAATGATGTCATAACCGTTTGAGACCAGAGTGTATTCATCTTTAACGTCCAGCATCATCGCCTTTGGCGTCGCTGGTCTGGTAATCGTTATCGCTGGTAGCCGGCTGTCCCGACTGGCTGATACGTTAGCCGACCGAACCGGCATGGGCGAGGCGCTGTTCGGGGTCTTGCTCCTGGCCGGGGTGACCTCGCTACCCGACTTCGCCGCGACGTTGAGTGCGGCAGTAGACGCTCGACCCGACCTGGCCATGAGTAACGTCATGGGCAGCATGGCTGCTAATCTGACCTTTCTTGGCGTGGCCGATATATTCTATCGCAAGGCCAACCTGGAGCACGCGGCTGCATCCCCTGTTAACCTGATGCTGGCGGGATTGCTGATTGTGTTGCTTACGTTGCCGCTACTTGCCATCTTTACTCCGACGGTCACCCGTTGGCATGTGCACCCGATGACGCCGGTGATTGTCGCCAGCTATTTGTTCGGCCTGCACCTGGTTTACCGCGCGCAGGAAAAGCCCATGTGGTTCCCTCGACTTACCCGGCAGACAGTTGCAGATGAGCCCGAACAACATCATCGTGGCCGAACGGCCACTGTGTGGCTGGGATTCATTAGTATGGCTGTGGTGACGGGCATGGCCGGCTGGATACTGATGGAGTCGGCAAAAGGCATCATCGACCAGACCGGGATTTCAGAAACCCTTGTCGGCGGCCTGTTCACCGCCCTGGCAACGTCCACGCCGGAGCTGGTAACCACCATTGCAGCGATACGAATAGGTGCACTAACCCTGGCAGTAAGCAACATCTTCGGCACCAATTGTTTCAACATGCTCGTTGTTGCCTCGGCTGATGTGGGCTATGCATCCGGCTCCATCTACCATGACATGGCACCGGTTCAAATGACCTGGGGTTTGGTAAGCATCCTGATGACTGCCATCCTGTTGCTTGGGATGGTCCGAAGACAAACCTATGGCATCGGCCGAATAGGATTTGAAAGTGCCTTGATCCTGGTTGTTTATGCAGTCGCGATTAGTGTTGTTGTGGTAAGCACCTGAGCCGCCCTGCTGATATGTTATCAAGTTAGATGATGCTTTACTCTTTATTAAGAACGGCAAACTATCAGCACTCTAGAAGTAAAGTTACAAAAACGACTTCCTGTCCAATATCAAAAAACTGAAATCATATTCATTCTTCTCATCTGCCTTGAAGTCCTCGCGTGCACTCTGTTGCCATACTGAACGATCAAGTTCGGGAAAGCAGGTGTCACCGTCGACTTCGGCATCTACCTCGGTCAGGTATATGCGATCCGTTTTATCGAGAAACAGACGGTAGATCTCGGCGCCACCGGTAATCATGACTTCATCAACGTCGTGACAGTGTTTAAGTATAGCGTCGACACTATTCAATACTGTGCAACCTGCGCTCGTGTAGTTGTCGTCACGTGTCAGAATAATATTTTCACGCCCTGGCAGTGGGCGCCCGATCGATTCATGGGTTTTCCTGCCCATCACGATAGGCTTTCCCATTGTTACTTGTTTAAATTTTTTCAGGTCGTCAGAAATATGCCAGGGTAGATCGGCTTCGTTGCCAATGACGCCGTTCCTGTCCATCGCCACAATAATAGATAGTTTCATGATTATGTTACGACTAAACAGAGAAGGGATAATCAATCGGATCGTGATGCTGGTATCCCTCGACTTCGAAATCGTCCAACGTTACCCAGGTCTCGATATCTTCCAGCGACTTGATATCAGGATTGATATTCAGTCGCGGCGAGGGATAAGGCTTACGTTTCAGTTGCACATCACGCATTAAAGCCAATTGGTCTTCATAAATATGGGCATTGATAATCTTGTGGTAAGCCAAGCCCGGTTTATGCCCGGTTATCTGCGCGATCAGCTTAAGTAGCAGAAAGACCTGCAACTGGTTGAAATTCAGTCCGAGCGGAACATCGCAGGAACGCTGGTAAGACGTCAGATACAAGGTATCGCCCAGCAACGAGAATGTATGGGTATGCATACAGGGGCGTAAACAACCAAGATGAAATTCACCGGGGTTGTAAAAAGTCAGTATTTCTCCGCGGTCATCGATCCCCTTGCTTATGTTGTCGACAATTTTCTTTAATTGATCGACATGGCTGCCATCCGGTGTTTGCCAGCGACGACCCTGAACACCGTAGACCCGACCCATATCGTCTTCACCTTTCCGATTAGGATTGGCCAACCAGGCCTCATTATCGTTAGCGTTGGCATCCCACGTCGGTGTACCCAGCTTTCGGAAATCGGCCGCGTTGCTGTAACCGCGAATGTAACCAAGCATTTCGGCAATCGCGCTTTTCCAGTAGCTCTTACGTGTAGTAACCAGTGGGAACTGATTATTGGCAACATCATAAATCAGCTCTGCATTGATGACGGTCAGGCAGCGCTTGCCGGTACGCTGGTTCTCTACCCATATACCTTCATCAACAATGCGCTGACACAAATCAAGATACTGCTGCACTAAACCTGCTTTCCTTTAAAGCTAAAATAAATCAACAGCCCGATCACGATCATAGGCACACTTAACGCCTGTCCCATGGAAAACCAGTCGAATGCAAGGTGGCCAATATGTGCATCGGGTTCGCGCACAAACTCTACCAGAAAGCGGAACAGTCCATAAACAAGTAAAAACAGCCCTGACACCCTGCCCCTTTCCCGGGGTGTCGATGAATACCACCACAGCAAGACAAATAACACCAGGCCTTCCAGCATGGCCTCGTAAAGTTGTGAAGGATGCCGGGTGATGCCGCCAGCGGCAGGATCGGGAAAAATCATGGCCCAGGGTAGCTGACTTGGTGCCCCCCAAAGTTCGCCGTTAATAAAATTGGCCACACGCCCACAAAACAGGCCTACCGGTACGACCGGCGCAATAAAATCCGTAACAGCAAAAAACGGCTTGTGCTGCTTCCTGGCATAAAACCAGACAGCAACCAGCACACCAACCAGTCCGCCATGGAATGCCATACCACCCTGTTGCAGATAGAAAACTTCGAGTGGGTGTTGCAAGTAATAGCCAGGATAGTAAAACAGTACAGACCCTAACCTGCCGCCGATAATAATGCCAAGCATGCAGTAAAAAACCAGGTCGCCCACCTGCTGCTGGCTAAAACCCCAGCGTGCCTGTGTTGCCCGTGTTCTAAGTAACCACCAGGCACCCAGTATGCCGATAACGTAACTTATCCCGTACCAGCGAATCTGTACAAAACCCAGGTCCAATGCGACCGGGTCGATATCAGGATAGCTCAACATGTGCGCGATAGTAACACGAGGGAAAGCCCCACTCCCAACCGCGAACGGGGTAAAAAAGTGCTCAAGTTTAGACAAGACATGACGATATTTAAGACGTTGATTATGAATGAAGTATTTACAATGGACGACTACAAATCTGAACTCTCCAGCATTAGGCTGGAGATACAGAAAATCGATTATTTACCGCCGATGCCATCCATTGCGCAGGAGATCCTGACTGCAGCGAATGACGCCAGCAGCGGTATGGAAGACATCGCAGCGATTATCCAGAAAGATCCCGGTCTGGCCGCACGTATCGTTGGCGTTGCCAATTCCGCCTACTTCGGTTACCCACGCAGGATTGATACGCTGGAAGACGCGATTATCAAGATACTGGGGCTGGACCTGGTGATGGGCTTTGCACTATCCATTGCCATGAGTGGCGTCTTTGATCCTGAAAAATGTCCCGGTTTTAATATCAACCGCTACTGGTGCAGCGCCATGCTCACCGCAGAGCTTAGCAAGGGCATTGGCCCACTGGTTAAAAATAAAAACCAGCTTAAACCCGAACTGCTACATCTGTTTGGACTATTACACAACATAGGGATCCTGGTTCTCGCCGATCGTTTCCCCAACATCATGTCTGAACTATTCAAGAACGCCGCCGAGGACAAGCAAAAACCGCTTATCGAGTACGAGAGGGAAACAATTGATTTTAATCACCATGAGGCAGGTAGCTGGCTTGCACATAAATGGCATCTGCCGGAACCCTTGATCAATGTCATCCTGCATATGCATGAAACTGACTACCATGGTGATGACGAGATCGCCGTACATATAGTCGGTATCTGTTCCCGCATTTCGAGGCAATGGTTGCTTGAAACAGACTACTGTCCCAGCATGGAATTCGCACAACTTGAAAAACTCGGTTTGGATATGCACAAGATCGAAAAATTTATTGACAGAACCAGGCACAAACTTGACGAGATAAAGGGACTCGTTGCAGAAATGACAGGTAGGCCGAATGGCAGTTTCTGAACAACCGGTATTTGAAGAGGCGGTCAGGCTGAAAAACCGTTTCATTCATCTTGTAGACAATCTTTCCGGTGTCAGGGAACTGGCTGCCTTGGCGCTGGAGAACCTGTCTTATGAAGATCTTGTCGATGCAATGATGCGCATACTGTTTGAACACATGAATGCGGAAACGATTTCGCTATATGTACATAACGATAATGAATTGCAATGCATTGCCAATATTAACTGGGATAAATTCATCGACGACATTAAATCGGTTGGTACCAAAATTGTGCCTGTGTCGATTGGAAATACGTTGATTGGCAAGACAGCAGAAAAACGTTGCCTGCAACACATTAGCAATTGTGCTGACGTTAACCAGTCCAGCACTGATGCTGTTGAGTATAGAGTCGGTTCTGTCATCTATGCACCGATCATTAATGCGGACAAGCTACTCGGTGTTATTGAGCTATATCATCCTCATGGTGAGCATTTCGACAACTGGCAGGAATACGCCATGATTATCTACGCAGATATGATAGGTGTATTGTTCGATTACCATGCCATGATGACAAACATGCAGATCATGCTGGATAAGCGCACCGCTGAATTACAAAGTGCCCTGGAAGAATCCGAGCGACTGCGAAAAAGATACGAGGAGATGTCGGTCATAGACCACCTGACAAAACTCTACAACCGTCGCTACTTTTTTAGCGAGGTCTCCTCGGCGCTGGCACGGGCAATCCGATATGACCAACCATTCAGTCTCATGATGATGGACCTGGACCATTTCAAGGACATCAATGATAACTACGGCCACGATTGCGGTGATGAGCTACTTAAGTTAGTCGCCGATTGCCTGTCACGTTTTACCCGGGAAGGCGATACGCTGGCACGCTACGGCGGCGAAGAATTTATTATGGCATTGCCAAACACGGACCTGGATGGCGCATTACACCTTGCCGAGCGGATTCGTACGACAATTGAAAAAAATGAATACACTTGCAAGGGCCTCATCATTAAACAAACCATCAGTATAGGGCTTACTTCAATCGAAAACTATCATGAACTCAATGAAGAAATTGCCAACTTCACGCCACAGGTTGCCGATCTTATCCGCGAATCTGACCGTGCACTGTATTATGTAAAGCAAAATGGCCGGAATGGGGTTAAGGCATTTCATCAACTTTCCAATCCTTGATCCTAATCAATATTTCCTTATTCAAAATCTTTATAACGTAATCATTTTTTTAACTTGATTAACCCTTGAAAACGGTCAATGATTGCAGCCTGTATGAAGTCAGAGAAGTTAAACCCGCTTCACGAATCCGTAACGTGAACAGAAATGACTATTGAAAACAGTAAATCGACATTCAATAGCTTGTTTCCCTCCTTCTGCTTTTCTAAACAGTGTAACAATCTGCACTTTTTGCCTTTTCCACGGGGTTTCATACGGTTTTTTAAATACATGAGGTAGTCCAATGACGACAGAAAATGAAAAACTTCTGTCCTGGGTAGAAGCGATGGTGGTGCTCTGCCAACCGGAAAACGTTGTCTGGTGTAATGGCTCTAAACAGGAATGGGAAAACATGTGGGATATCCTGGTTCAATCAGGAACTGCCACAAAACTCGACGAAAACAAAAGACCCAACAGTTATTACGTACGATCAGTGCCTGAAGACGTGGCTCGTGTCGAAGATCGCACGTTTATCTGTTGCGAATTGCAACAGGATGCAGGGCCAACCAATAACTGGTGTGCGCCCGATGAAATGCGCAGCCGATTAAACACACTTTTTAGCGGCTGCATGAAGGGCCGTACCATGTATGTCATTCCATTTTGCATGGGGCCACTGGGTTCAGACATTTCCCAGATTGGCGTAGAAATTACTGATTCCCCCTATGTGGTAACCAGTATGCACATCATGGCGAGAGTGGGGCCTGCCGTGCTGGAGCAACTTGGCAAGGATGGTGACTTTGTTCCTTGTATGCACTCTGTGGGTGTACCACTAGCACCGGGCCAGAAAGACGAGCCCTGGCCATGTAACCCCGACAATCGTTATATCGTTCATTACCCGGAGACACGTGAGATATGGTCTTTCGGCTCCGGCTATGGTGGCAATGCATTACTTGGCAAAAAATGTTTCGCGTTACGAATCGCATCGACCATGGCGCGTGATGAAGGCTGGCTGGCCGAACACATGCTTATCCTTAAACTCACCAATCCAGATGGCGAGGTAAAGTATATAGCAGGTGCATTTCCGAGCGCATGCGGCAAAACCAACCTGGCCATGCTCACACCAACCTTGCCGGGCTGGAAGGTGGAAACCGTGGGTGATGACATTTGCTGGATGAAATTTGGTGCAGATGGACAGCTTTATGCCATCAATCCCGAGGCCGGTTTCTTTGGCGTTGCTCCTGGTACCAGTATGAAATCGAACCCGAACGCAATGCTATCAATGCAGGAGAATGCGATCTTTACCAACGTCGGCAAGACAGATGATGGGGATGTATGGTGGGAAGACATGACCGCTACCAAACCAACCCATCTGCAAGACTGGAAAGGCAATGACTGGACACCGGCAGCAGAAACACCGGCTGCACATCCCAATGCCAGGTTTACTGCACCGGCGGCACAATGCCCGGCCATTGCTGACGAATGGCAAGACCCGCGCGGCGTACCGATTAGTGCCATCCTGTTTGGCGGCAGGCGTGCCAGCGTGGTGCCGCTGGTTACCGAAGCACTGGACTGGCAGCACGGTACATTCCTGGGCACCATTATCGCCTCTGAAATGACGGCGGCGGCATTTGGCGCAATAGGCAAGCTACGCCGTGATCCCATGGCCATGCTGCCTTTCTGTGGTTACAACATGGCCGACTACTGGGGGCACTGGCTTAACATCGGCAAGAAAACCAACGCCAAACTACCGAAGATTTTTTACGTAAACTGGTTTCGCAAAAATGAGAAAGGCCAATTCATGTGGCCAGGCTTTGGTGAAAACAGTCGCGTGTTGAAATGGGTTTTTGAACGATGCAATGACAACGTTGACGCCATTGAAACCGCAATCGGCAAAATGCCATCGCTGGAGGGGCTGGACCTTGATGGCCTGGAACTGGCAGAGGCCGACAAACGCAACCTGTTAAGCGTTGATGTGGATGGCTGGCTTAATGAGCTACCCGACATCGAGTCTTACTATGACAGCTTTGGTGATCGTCTGCCGAAAGAGTTGCGCCAGCAGGTGGCCGATTTAAGACAACGACTACAACTGGCGCAGCAGGCCCAGGCCGTTGCCTGAAAACATTAACAGGCGAAAACAAAACCCGCCTGTCGGCGGGTTTTTTTTGCTACAGTTGTCGTCGCAGGCATTATCTTCTGCTTTGTTTTTTAACTGAACAAGTCAAACAACTCCTTGAAAAACCCGCTATCAAACCATCGGTTTTTATCTCCACTGTGTTAAACCCGGTCTGGAGAAAAAATAAGCATCCAAATCTTTCTTGTCTCGTTCAGATAGTTCAGTTATCGGGCAAGGCAAGTTTTGAATACGGTTACTGTAGTCATCTACGACAGTGTCTTTCGGTCGCAGAGACAGTACAGATGTATAATACATATTCATGATACTACTCCTGATTGAAGTAGTAATGGGAGTGCGACAGAATTTGTATGTTCAGTGTGACACCGTTTTATTGACACTTGTATGAGACAAGCACTGAACAAATGCTGCTCTTCAGTTTTCAGACAGCGCATTCGATAGTTATAAGCATGCCCTTGCTACGGGTAATCGAAATGAAATTTACTTACACTACGGTTCTGTCGATGCTCAGGAAAGCATGCTGCATCGCACTAGAAAATTAAAAACAAACTATAAATCAAATCGCAGAAGGGTATTGAACATGATAGAAATGACACAGGAACTTGCCGAGCAGATTGGCAAGGCCGCATTGGCCAAGGCATCAGAAATCGGGCGTCCCATGAGTGTATCGGTTGTCGATGAGTCCGGCAGGCTGGTGTATTACTCACGCCAGAACGGTGCTGGTTTCTTTACTTTTGACACGTCTCGCGCCAAGGCCATGGCAGCCGCGTCCTTCAAACGCTCCACCATGGAGATTACTGAAAACAAGGATCAAAACCCGCTACTCTGGTTTTCACTTCCCAGCGTTGTTCCGGCACAGGCATTGCCGAGTCCAGGCGGAGTGCCGGTCTTCAAGGACGGGCGGGTCATTGGCGCACTTGGGCTGGGTGGTGGTTCACCACAGGAAGACCAGGACTGCGCACTGGCGGGTGCAGCCGTCGCCTAGTCCTGTGCACGACTGATATCAAGCATTGCTGCTACTGAAGCAAGATCAGAATAATTGACCTGGTATACCAACCCGCTTCGTAGCAGCGGCTTGCCTTTGTAACTGATACCAATACCTGAACTCTGTAACATTGGCAGGTCATTGGCTCCGTCACCGATAGCACAGGCCCTGGAAGTAGCGATGCCCATGCGTTCACATTCTTCCGTTAACACCCGCAGCTTGGCATCAGCATCAACAACAGGACCGATCACGTTGCCATCAAGTTTGCCATCTGTAACCCCGATGTAGTTGCAAACAAAACGATCGAACCCAAGTAAGTCAGCCACGTGTGCCACTATCGGCTCAAAGCCTCCGCTAACAAGGACCGTGCGCATACCGTGATTATTTGCATTGGCCATTAACGCCTCCGCACCACTACTAAGCTTAATTTCAGCGGCAACTTCATATAGCAGTGAAGCATTAACACCCTTTAGCAGACGGACTCGCTCGGTTAAAGCACCGATAAAATCAATATCACCTCGCATCGCCCGTGTCGTAATTGCCTGTATGCGCTCGCCGACGCCTGCCTTAAACGCCATATCATCCAGGGACTCTGATGTCACCACCGTGCTGTCCATATCACAGACCAGCAAACGTACATCAGGCATATCGGCTGGACGAACAAGGATATCTACCTGCAAGTTCGAAGCATGTGACAATAGCGTTTGAAACAGATGCCAGGCACAATTCGTGGAGGTTTGAAAAAGCAACCGGCAACTGCGTGGCTGTTCATAATAAGACTGTGATTCAACGGCCACTCCAGCCGTGTTAATGACATTGAGTATCTCAGTCTTTTCAGACTCCCCGGCTTCAAAAATATATGCAACGAACTGGTGTTGCTTACCATCATTCCGGGATGGCCAACATGGCGGAAACTGAAACTGGTTACCTGTCACAATGCAAACGAGGCAAAGTTCAGGTACTGGGCATCATGTATGTTGTTGGTTGAGCGAAGCGATTCCAGCTCTTCGCTGGTAATCGGCGCACTGATTTCAAGCAGACACACAGCATCACCGTTTTCTTCCAGTCGACCCAGGTGCATATTGAAAATATTGAGCCCCTTCTCGGCCGCGAAATTCCCGATTGATCCTATAACACCAGGCTGATCCTGGTTTGTAATGTACAACATATGTTTTCCGAATCTTGATTCAAGCTTGATACCTTTAATGTCAACCAGCCTTGGCTGGTTATTAATCAGCGTGCCACATACTTGCCGCGTTTTGTCTTCTGCAATGACCTCAACAGTAATACGATTCTGATAGACATCCTCAACGTCATCTTTTGCCTCGGTGATGTGAATACCGCGTTCTTTCGCAACCTGCCTGGCGTTGACGAAATTGACATTATCAAAGCGCGGACGCAGCGCCGATTGCACTATCTGCGTAGTCAAAGGCTCAGTGTTTAATTCCACGATGTCACCACCAAAAGTAATGGTTATGCCCTTGATTAATTTATGCGTGAGTTGACCAACCAGCGAACCAAGATAGTCGGCAAGTTGCAAGTGCGGTTTCAGCTTACGCATTTCTTCTACCGTCAGGCCAGGTGCATTCAGTGCGTTTTTGATTGAGCCTTCCAACAGATAATCGGCAATCTGCTCTGCAATCTGTACGGCTACTTTTTCCTGTGCTTCAAGGGTTGAGGCACCCAGGTGTGGCGTACAGATAAGGTTTTCAATACCAAACAATGGATTCTCTTTTGCCGGTTCTTCAAGAAAAACATCAAGTGCTGCTCCCCGTAAATGCCCGCTTTCCAGCGCCGCACGTAATGCAACCTCGTCAACCAGTCCTCCTCTAGCACAATTGACCAACAGCGATCCCGGTTTCATCTGGTTAATGGCAGTAGCACTAATGATGTTTTCGGTTTCCGGTGTCCTGGGAACATGCAGCGATATGATGTCTGAACTTTGAACAAGGTCTTCAAGCTCTACCTTTTTTATACCCAGCTGGTTGGCGCGATCTTCCGACAGATAGGGGTCAAATGCCTGCACCTTTAAGCCAAAACCAAGTGCCTTTTGTGCAACGATGGAACCTATATTGCCCGCACCGATGATACCGAGGGTCTTACCAGTTAATTCAACACCCATATATTTTGACTTGGCCCATGCCCCGGCATGGGTTGTGGCATTGGCCTGTGGTATGTGACGTGCCAATGCAAACATCATCGCCAGGGCATGCTCAGCGGTCGTGATTGCATTGCCCATTGGCGTATTCATCACCACAATCCCCCTGGCGGTACAGGCCGCTACATCCACATTATCGACACCAATTCCAGCACGGCCAACTACCTTTAAACGTGAAGCCGCTGCCAGTACACTTTCATTCACCCTCGTGGCAGAGCGCACTGCCAGGCCGTCAAATTCCGGGATGATATCGATTAATTCTGCTTCACCAAGCTTGCCGCTTTGAACGACTTCAATTCCCCTTGCTTCAAACGCACTCATGGCCTGGCTGGACATGGGATCTGAAATTAGCACTTTTACATCTGTCATGGTTGTCTCTCCTGCCGACATAAAAAAACACGCCTATATAGCTGTTGCACAAGGTCAATCGATTCACAAAGAGTGATTACGACGAGCCCGCATGCATTGAAACCTGCTGGAATCTATCTCTGGTAAAACCGGGTCAACAACACCCGCATCGAGGAATACTGGAAAAAGAGTAACAACCGCTGTGTCACAGTGTCTTTGAGACGCTGTGTTCATGATACTAACCTCTACAGACGACGGTTTGCTCCGTCAGGCAGGTTCATCCTAGCCAAAATTGCGCCAAATCCAAGCAGTTTTGTATTGCGCGCCCCTGCCAGATGCATTATTGTGGCAGTGCAACATAGAGAGTGGAAACAGGGTGCAATATGACAGAAATAGACGTTGAAAACACCGCAGACATAGAATCAGAAGGCGAACTTGACACTTCAGATTACGTGATTTCAGGCAAGTTAAAGGTAAAAAAGAGTCTTCAGCAACTGGTCAACGCGGAGATGATTCCTGACTCCGGCGTCACAGCAGATGAGTTCTGGTCAGGGTTGGCTGATTTGATCAGCAACCATGCGAAACAGAATGCAGCACTCATGAAAAAACGTGACAAGCTGCAAAATCAGATTGATGAGTGGCACGTTCAACATCGTGGTAAGAAACACAAGCCAGCAGCCTATAAAAAGTTTTTACAGGAAATCGGTTATCTGGCCGAGCCGGTTGCAGACTTCAAGATTGCAACAGCCAATGTTGACGACGAAATAGCCAATATTCCCGGCCCGCAACTGGTGGTACCGCTTGATAATGCACGTTATGTACTCAACGCGGTCAATGCGCGCTGGGGCAGTTTATACGATGCCTTGTATTCCACTGATACGATCTCCGAAGCGAACGGCTGTCGAAAAATCAAAAAGTACAACCCTATTCGTGGCGAAAGAGTGATTGAACGCGCCCGCAATCTGCTCGACCGTCATTTTCCACTGGAACGCGATACGCATAAGCACGTTACGCGATACTACATCAAGCACAATCAGCTATACGTCCACTTTGGTGATGGCACGGAAACGTCCCTGTTAAAGCCACAGCAGTTTGTTGGCTACACGGGCGATGAAAAAAACCCCGATTCACTGTTACTCGTTCACCATAATCTGCATGTCGAAATTAAATTTGGCGACGGTTATTTTATTGGCCGCCGCGACCACGCCAAGATATACGACATTTTCCTGGAGGCGGCTGTCACGACCATCATGGATTGTGAAGACTCAGTGGCTTCCGTCGATATTGATGACAAGCTGAAGGTCTATAGCAACTGGCTTGGCCTGATGAAAGGGTCACTAACACGCACGGTCGAAAAGGAAGACGGTACGATAGAGCGCGCCATGGAAGAGGATAAAACCTTCACCGGCGCCCATGGTGAAAAAATCGTCATGCACGGTCGCAGCCTGATGCTGGTCAGGAATGTCGGCAACCATCTTGATACCGATATGGTCTTGTATGATGACAAGCCGGTACCGGAAACGTTTGTTGACTTGATGGTAACGTCGCTCTGCGCAATTCACGATCTTAAAGGTAACGGCAAGATTAGAAACAGTCGCACTGGATCAGTCTACATCGTCAAGCCCAAGATGCATGGACCGGAAGAAGTTACGTTCAACAACATGCTGTTTGGACTGGCGGAGCAGGCACTTAAACTCGAGCCCAATACATTGAAAATGGGCATCATGGATGAAGAACGTCGTACTTCCGTTAACCTGAAGGCATGCATCCATGCTGCCAAAGAACGTGTGGTTTTTATTAATACCGGCTTTCTTGACCGAACCGGTGATGATATCCACACCAATATGGAAGCCGGTCCGATTATTCCGAAGGAAGAAATCAAACAGGCAACATGGTTGAATGCCTATGAAAATTCCAACGTGCAGATTGGCCTTGAATGCGGCCTGATGCGCAAGGCGCAGATTGGCAAGGGCATGTGGGCCATGCCTGAAGAAATGAACAAGATGATGAAGACCAAGATTCAGCATCTTAAGGCAGGCGCCAATACCTCATGGGTACCCTCTCCAACTGCGGCAACGTTGCATGCCTATCATTATCATCGTTTGAATGTGAAGAGCCGACAGATTGCCTTGATGGATGAGCCTGCGGTACCGGTCGATGACATACTTGATATCCCGGTACTGGATAACAAGCGCAAACTAAGCGCGCTTGAGATCAGGCATGAACTTGAAAATAACGCACAGGGAATTCTTGGTTATGTTTCGCGCTGGGTTGGCCAGGGTATAGGTTGTTCCAAGGTACCGGATATTAATGATACGGCACTGATGGAAGATTGTGCGACATTGAGGATTTCAAGCCAGCACATTGCCAACTGGTTGCATCACGGTATTGTCACCAAGGAAGAAGTGCGCGAGGCAATGAAGCGAATGGCCGTGATCGTCGACAGGCAAAACCGGGACGACCCCCATTACGAACCGATGTCCAATGACTTTAGCGCCAGCGTGCCGTTCCTGGCCGCGATAGACCTGGTATTAAAAGGCCGCAAGCAGCCGAACGGTTATACCGAGTTCATCCTCTATAAGCGCCGACAGGAACAAAAAACACTGGGCAGCTAATTCGCCAGCATTACTAACGATTGAACTCAGCGGGGCGGCTTTGCTGCGCCGCTGTGGAGTGATTGGTTAGCTGCTTTCACGTCTTGCCTTACCCGCAATTTTCCAATGGATAAAAAATGCAATTGCATCAACAATTAATATAATCAATTTCTGGAAAAACCCTTGTAGAGCACTGCGTTTTTCAGAGGATAATATAAATTCATAGCTATCTTCTCTGGCTTTAGTTAACTCATCACCAGCTGGCAATGGTTCAGCATTTTCTTTTGTATATTTATGTTGTTTTGAAAGATATTCTAAATAAGACTCATCAGACTGGTGACGTTCATAGTCATGCTGGCTGATAGTAAATTCGGGTACTGTAAATTCGACAATATCCCATAGCGCAATACCTAAAGTTACGACGAAACATGCAACAGCTATAAAACATACTGCTAACGCATAAATTTCCATTAATGTTTTTTTCATTTTATATTCCTTTATAAGCAGCTAACGTTTGAACTCAGCGGCGAGCCTTTGGCGAGTCGCTGTGGAGTGATTTGTTATGCCGATACGCTTTAATAAAACCAATAGCATTTTCAATATCTTCTTTGCAATATTCTGACCAATGAGGATGGACCGAACACCATTCTAAAAAATGAATAAGGCAATCTATTTGGGCTTGATTAAATTCAGACAGTTGTTTATAAGTTTCAGTCTGGTGCCTGAGTTCAGGGCTAAAGTTATAAATCAGGTATTCGGTCTCTACTCCATCATAAGTATCATCTACATCTACACAGTATCTAAGATAGGATGGAAAAACCCATCGCCAAGCCTTTGCAGAAAGGCACCCCATCTCATTATGAAGATAACGCAATGCCTCATTAGGTAATTCAGGCTCAGAATAAGCTTCCAGATCACGTCTAACTCCTTCACATTCTGCACACTCTGCTTTGTGATAAGACAATGAAAGGCCATTGGGTTTTTCAACAAAGGGAAATACTTCCTCAATTTCCTTTAACAATAATGCTTTATCATTTACAGGCATAACGTTTGAATTCAGCGGCGCAGCTTTGCTGCGTCGCTTTGGAGTGACTTGTCAGGTGATTTCACCGTTGTATCTCCTGAAGATCTTTTACTACCCACTCAGTAAGAGCTATGAATTCTCTCGCTTCATCTATTGTTACTGGCTCACCGCGACCATGGACCGCAATATTTCGCAAATTTGACATGCGCTTTAACAAATCCATTTTTTCTGATGTTAAAAATCCTGCGTTATTAAGATACATAGCATTTTTCATTGGTGGATTGTAGGCTGGAGAATCTGGTGAGCTAGCGGTGCGCATCATCGCAGCTAATAGCTCTGTTTCGACTGCAGACCAAGCTAATGCAACAGCGGGCTCAGGAAATTCTTCGAAAAGCCTCTTCGACTCCTCAATAATCTGAGAAGAATCTCTTTTCTCAGATTTTTTCTCAATTACCTTTGGCTTTTTATGTTCGATTAAAACTTGTTTGGCTTGATCTTCGACTTTTTTAAGCTCCTCACCGAAGTTGAGCTCTAAATCCTTATATTTAAGATTTCTTAGCATAGGTAATAGTGCACTAATTGGTTTTTTTAAAATTAATACGATTACAATTATGCAAACAGGCCAAGCAAGTGAATCGACTATTTTTGTTATAAAGTTTAACCAATCCATATTCGTATGATGCTCGTATTCACCTAACGAATAAACTCACGGGCGGCCCTTTGCGCCGTCCGTGTGGAGTGATTGTTTATGTTGCATTTGACTGCACATATGTTTCAAGAGATACCAATCGTGAAAATTCAAAAAATAATAATCCATATAGCAATAAAGACTTACCATATTGCGCAGACAGAACTAGAGCCCCGATACCACTACCAACTACGGCAACCATAGTAGCGACACTAAAGACTACGCCCAGAGCTAACATCGCCAAACCAATTTTCCGCAGCACCGTATTAAAGCGACTATTATAAATTAATACGAGCGGTTTGGTACCGCGCACAACAACATAGGCGCGGTGAATAAGTACAATAGCAACTGCTACTTTAATCACGATACTTAAAATCAGAATTAGAGTGCCAACACCGCTAGTATGTGAAAAATTTTTAAAGGCATAATCGATGTATGATGCCCCAGGGACTAACACTAGAATTAAAGAAGAGGAGTAAACCATGCGTGTAAACTTTCCTGCTTTTTCTGGCTTATTTGATTGTGTATTCACTATATTTATTCCTCAAATTTTATTGCAACATAACAGTATGTTAGGGAGACCATTTTTCGGATAATGTTATATAGCTGTTTTGGCAGGGCATGTTGATAATCTCCTTATAATCAAATGTTTATTAAATGTAGTCTACATTATTCTCAATATCCAGCAGGCTCACTTTGCTGTTTTCAATAATAAAATGCAGTAGGCCATGTATATTGAGAGTTTGTCATTATTGTATTTTTTATCAATCACTTAAGTCGCGGTAGTCGTTATGCAATGGCGTACTTGCCTGTCGGGCTTTACCTGAAAATCCAGCCTGGCTATCGTCGTTAACTTACTAGTTCAAGGATGGTGCTGAAGTCACCTATTGAGGAAAAAATACGGGCGCTGCGCGCATCCAGGCCAAAAAAACTACTCACCGTACTGAGCAAGGAAGAGGTTCAAACCCTGTTTTCAAGATGCTGCCTAAACACAAGCTGTAATGTTTAGTTCAGCAATGCTTCAGCGCCTGTAACGGGATTAGAATATGTCGTCAATACATTGCAGTTAAAAACGGGAACCGAATTCCTTTTTGTAGCGCTGTTTGAATTCGTCCAGCGTAAAGCTGTGGTTTTGCGTGCCATGCTGTTCAATCTTGATGGCGCCCATGAGGGACGCAATACGACCAGTTGTTTCCCAGTCCATGTCATTGGTCAAACCATACAACAGCCCCGCCCGGTAGGCATCGCCGCAGCCGGTAGGATCGGTTACAGAGCCCGGTGTCGCAACCGGGATCTCGTAGGTGACGCCATCGGCATAGATGAGCGAACCTTCGCTACCCCGGGTGACAATCAATGCGTCGAGGCGTTCACTGATTCGATTTGCATCCAGTCCGGTTCGATCCTGCATCAATTCCCATTCGTAATCATTGACAGTCAACCAGGTTGCTTTCTCAATGAAGTCAACCAGTTCATCGCCATTAAACATGGGCATGCCCTGCCCCGGATCAAAAATAAACGGGATACCCGCATCGGCAAACTGGGTAGCGTGTTGCAACATACCATCCCTGCCATCAGGTGAGATGATCCCCATGGTACAACCCTGCACGTCATTAATGTTGTTGCGATGTGATTCGTTCATGGCGCCCGGGTGAAACGCGGTAATCTGGTTGTCTTGCAGATCGGTGGTAATAAATGCCTGTGCCGTGTAGGCATCATCAATGGTCTTGATAAAACAACGACCGACCTTATTGTCGTCTATCCATGTCTGGTAAGGCTCAAAATCCTTGCCTACCGTGGCCATTGGTATACCCAGGCCTGGTTCAAGCAGGTTCAGGTTATAGGCGATGTTGCCGGCACAACCGCCAAACTCACGGCGCATTTCCGGGACCAGGAAAGAAACATTCAGAATATGCACTTTTTCCGGCAATATATGGTGCTTGAACTCGTCGGGGAACACCATGATATGGTCGTAGGCCATCGAGCCACAGATTAAAACGGTCATGAACACTTTCCTCTACAGGCTAAACTCGCTGCAATATAACATCGATTGATATTTTTTTCCGGGAAGCAACCAGACGATGAGCCTGATGCAATCAATAACGGCAGGAACAACACTGTTTGCATTTATCGTTTACACAGTATGTATCATGATTGCTTTGCCCGTCTTTGAAATCGTCCATGAAAAACTGGAACATGGCACGTTGCAATTTGCGTGGGACAAGATTGGCATGCCGGTGCTGCGCACTTTCCTGTTACTGTTTTTTCTTTTCCTCGTGTATCCATTGAATTTTGGGCTGGGCGAAGCCGCAACTTTTTCTGAACTCCTTTCCGCAAGACAGGGGCGGTTTGACTTGCTGTTTAATATCATTTTCCTGGTGACGTTCGTATACCCGGTGCTACCGATAATTGGAAAAGCAGATGCGTTTATGATCCCTGCGCAGGGCTTGATTGCCAGTGCCTTGTTGTTTCGCTGGTTGTGCCAGCAACAGGGATTGGAAAATTACTCGCTGTTTCCATCATCAATGTCGACCTTGATTATTCTTGTTATTGCCGTTGCAGGTTATGCGCTCGCGAAAGTGACTGCGCAACACGCGGGCGAATGGCTGGATAAAGTGACACACAGGGAAGGCTACAGGATACTAATGTTCCAGGCAGTGCTAATGGTCATGCAAAGCCCGATTATATTCATATACGGGCATGCACTCGGCAAACAGCTTATCAGGTAATCAAATCGGACTTCTTTTTCGTATTACGTGCAGGCGGTTTGCTGCTCTGCTTTAGCAGCGGCTTCAAAAAATAACCGGTATAGGATTTTTTCTCGGCAGCGACCTGTTCCGGCGTGCCGGTAGCAATAATCTGCCCACCGCCATCGCCACCTTCAGGACCCAGATCCACGATCCAGTCCGCCGTTTTGATCACATCCAGGTTATGTTCTATGACGATGATGGTATTACCATGATCTCTCAACCGGTGCAGGATATCGAGCAGCTGCTGGATATCATGGAAGTGCAAACCGGTGGTTGGCTCATCGAGTATATAAAGTGTCTTGCCGGTATCACGTTTGGATAATTCTTTAGACAGTTTGACGCGCTGGGCCTCACCACCTGACAGCGTGGTGGCATTTTGGCCGAGTCGAATGTAAGACAGCCCAACATCCATCAGGGTTTGCAGTTTCCTGGCAATCACAGGCACGGCATCAAAAAATTCGCGTGCCTCTTCCACGCTCATGTCCAGCGCCTCGTGAATATTCTTGCCCTTGTAGCGAATATCCAGTGTTTCCCGGTTATAGCGTTTGCCCTTGCAAACATCACAGGGGACATAGATATCCGGAAGAAAATGCATCTCCACCTTGATCAGTCCATCACCCTGGCAGGCTTCACAGCGACCACCTTTTACATTGAAGCTAAACCTGCCTGGCTTGTAGCCACGCGAGCGTGCCTCGGGTGTGGCCGCGTACAGTTCACGGATCGGGGTAAATAAACCGGTGTAGGTTGCCGGGTTTGAGCGTGGCGTCCTGCCGATCGGACTCTGGTCAATATCAACGACCTTGTCGAAGTGTTCCATGCCTGCAACCGCACGATGTGTCGCAGGCGTGGTATTGGCGCGGTTCAATTCCCGCGCCGCTACCTTATACAAGGTGTCATTAATCAATGTTGATTTACCGGAACCGGAAACCCCGGTAATGCAGGTCATTAACCCAACCGGTATCGTGAGATCGATCTGTTTCAGGTTGTTCGCCTCTGCTTCCTTCAGTTCCAGGAGTTGCATGGGATTGTAAGGTGTCCGTTCTTTCGGCACCTGGATTGCTTTCTTGCCTGACAGGTAATCACCAGTCAACGAATGCTTACTGCTGGCAATCTGTTTGGGCGTGCCCTCGGCGACAATCTGACCACCGTGTACGCCAGCGCCAGGACCAATATCAATCACATGATCCGCTGCATTAATTGCCTCTTCATCATGCTCTACCACGATAACTGTATTACCCAGGTCGCGCAGGTGATACAAAGTTTGCAGCAAACGCTGGTTATCGCGCTGATGTAAGCCAATGGAAGGTTCATCCAGCACGTACATGACCCCGACGAGCCCTGCGCCTATCTGGCTGGCAAGCCGTATACGTTGTGCTTCGCCGCCGGACAGCGTTTCGGCGCTACGTTGCAGCGTCAGGTAATCCAGTCCAACGTTGACAAGAAAACGCAAACGGTCATTCACCTCTTTCAGAATCTTGACGGCAATCTTGCCACGGGCGCCTTCCAGTTCCATGTCGGCAAAGAAATCCCTGGCCTTTGCAACCGGCATCGCCGTCACCTCGGGTAACGTGATGTCTTCAATAAAGACATGACGCGCCGCCTGGTTTAGTCTTGTGCCGTTACACGCGGGGCATGGCTTATTCGTCTGGTACTTGGCCAGTTCCTCGCGCACCATGATCGAATCGGTTTCCGTGTAACGACGCTGCAGGTTGGGGATGACACCTTCAAACGGGTGTTTGCGAATCACGGATCGTTTGCGATCGCGAAAATACTCGAACTCGATATCTTCATCACCGCTGCCATGTAATAACACATTCTGTATCTTTTCCGGCAATTCGTTAAACGGTGTGTCGAGTTCAAACTTGTAGTGGCGGGCAAGGCACTGGATCATCTGGTAGTAATACGCGTTACGCCTGTCCCAGCCCTTTATCGCTCCACCCGGCAAACTGAGGTCCGGGTTCTGCACCACCCGATCGGCATCAAAAAACTGGATAATACCCAGGCCATCACAACGGTCGCAGGCCCCGGCCGGGTTGTTAAACGAAAACAGGCGCGGCTCCAGTTCATTTAAACTATACCCGCATTGTGTGCAGGCATAGCGCGAGGAAAAAAGCTGCGCTTCGCCATCGTCATCCGACATCGGGACCAGTAGGGCGATACCCTCGGACAAGCGCAAGACCGTTTCGAACGACTCGGTCAAACGCAAGCGCAGGTCTTCCCTGACCTTGAAGCGGTCGACGACGACTTCGATAGTATGTTTCTTATGTAGCTCCAGGGGCGGCACCTCATCCAGCTCCATGATCACGCCATTCACCCGCGCCCGGATAAATCCCTCCGAGCGCAGTCGCTCAAACACCTGCACGTGCTCACCTTTTCGGTCCTGCACCACGGGCGCCAGCAACATGAGCCGCTGCCCTTCCGGTCTTGCCAATACCTGGTCCACCATTTGCGAGATCGTCTGTGCTTCCAGTAGCGAATTGTGTTCCGGACAACGCGGCTGACCAACCCGCGCGAACAGCAGGCGCAGGTAGTCGTAGATTTCAGTGATCGTACCTACCGTTGAGCGCGGGTTGTGCGAGGTGGTTTTTTGTTCAATCGATATCGCAGGCGACAGTCCCTCGATGTGATCCACATCGGGCTTTTCCATCATGGACAGGAACTGCCTGGCGTAGGCCGACAGTGATTCCACGTAGCGGCGCTGACCGTCAGCATATATCGTATCGAAGGCCAGCGATGACTTGCCTGAACCGGAAATACCAGTCACGACAATCAATTTATCGCGCGGAATATCAAGATCGACGTTCTTGAGATTGTGCGTGCGAGCGCCGCGAATAAGTATTTTATCCATGAGATTTCACTAAATCAGAAGCAACCTGTTAATATAAATTCTTTTTCAAGCGCAAGCCAAACTAATTTCTCATCCATGACTAAAACGTCCATGTCAGCTGCTGAGCTGAGAGCCGCCATTACGCTTGCCATGGTGTTTTTCCTGCGTATGCTGCCGTTATTCATGGTATTACCTGTACTGGCGATGGCGGGCAGTGACTTGACCGATGCGACACCGGAACTGCTCGGACTGGCACTGGGTATTAACGGCTTGACGCAGGCCGGCCTGCAAATTCCTTTTGGCATGTTATCGGATCGTTATGGCCGCAAGATGGTCATCAGCGCCGGACTCTGCCTGTTTGTCGCCGGTAGTCTTCTGGCAGGCATGTCAGAGTCTGTGTTCGGTCTAATTGCCGGTCGCGCATTACAGGGGGCAGGCGCTGTTTCCGCAGCCAGCATGGCGCTGGCAGCCGACCTGTCACGTGAGGAAACCCGAACCAGGATGATGGCAGTAATCGGCATCAGTATCGGTCTGGCCTTTCCCATCGCCTTTATTGTCGGTCCCCTGTTGTTCAGTTCCATGGGACTCAGCGGACTGTTTTATATCAGCGCCTGTTGCGGGGTGTTCGCCATTATGTTGTTACTGTTTGTAGTGCCGTCGCCTGCAAAACTCACTGCCAGTACAAATATCAAATGGGCCAATGTGGTAAAACTTGTAAAAACGCCATACCTGTTAAAGCTTGATATCAGCATCTTTGTCACGCACCTGTTATTGATGGCCAACTTCGTCGTGATACCCGTCGCCTTCCGCGATATTGCCGGCGTGGCTACCGAGCAGCACTGGCAGATGTACCTGGTGGTACTGGTTGTCTCCTTGTTCATTACTGTGCCGCTGATCCTGGTAGGTGAAAGACGCAAGATTGTCATGCCGTTTATGCTTGCCAGTATCGTGATGGTAATGGTGTCGCAGGCCGGCTTTTACCTGTTTGCACCCACCGTGGCGACGCTGGTGGTGCTGCTGGTGTTTTTCTTTGGTGCGTTTAATTACCTTGAAGCCCTGCTACCGTCCGAGATTTCCAAGAATATCGATCCGGGCCTGAAGGGCACGGCACTTGGGATTTTTTCAGCATCACAGTTTATCGGCATCTTTTGTGGCGGCGCTGCCGGTGGTGTAATTTATCAACATGCGGGGATGTCAGGCGTACACCTGTTCTGTGTCGGCCTTGCTGCCGCGTGGTTAATCGTGGTTTTCCTGCTGCCAAACACAACGGTGCCAACCACGAAAAATACGCTTGAAGAAGAAGCGGTCTAAAGCGAAAATGAAACCCGAATACGCAACCTGAACAGGTTGCTTAACTTTACTCCGGAAATCGATTCCAACCACCCCAGGGAGACAGGCAGAATGGCACGCGGTATAAATAAAGTCATACTTATTGGTAACTTAGGTAACGATCCGGATATTCGTTACACGGGCAGCGGTGCAGCTGTCGCGAACATTAGCCTGGCAACCGCGGAATCATGGCGCGACAAGGACAGTGGTGAACAACAGGAACGTACCGAGTGGCATCGCATCGTGTTTTTTGGACGCCTGGCAGAAATTGCCGGCGAATACCTGCGCAAGGGCTCACAAATCTACGTTGAAGGCCGCCTGCAAACACGCAAGTGGCAGGACAAGGAAGGTAACGATCGCTATACAACCGAGATCGTTGGCAATGAAATGCAAATGCTTGGCGGACGCGCCAGCGCTGGCAGCGCCAGTTATAACGACAGCGCCCCGGCCCAGCGGCCGGCGAGTAATCCGCAACCACAGCCTGCTACCAGCGGCGCCAGTGACGATTTTGACGACGATATTCCTTTCTAGACATCCCCTTTTTCTTCATCAGACTCTTCAATAGCCAGCGTTAATGGCGCCTGACATACCGTATGGCAATTACGACAAACATTAACCTGCTGAAATTCAGGCGCACCAAGATCATCGCCACGCTTGGGCCTGCCAGCAGTGATGCCGAGCGGATTACCCGTCTTATCAACGCCGGCGTCAATGTCTTCCGACAAAATATGTCGCATGGCGACCACGACTACCATCGAAAAACCTACACCCTGGTAAGAGAGATTGCCGACGAGCTGGAGCAACCGGTTGGCATCCTGGCGGATTTGTGTGGCCCGAAAATCAGGACCGGTAAATTCAACAACGACGGCATAGAACTGGAAGACAACGCCACGGTTATCGTAACCACCCGCGATGTTATGGGTGAGCCCGGTTTAATCCCTTCACAATATGCCGCGCTGGCGGATGACGTGGAGCCCGGTGACCGTATCCTGCTGGCGGACGGTAACCTTGAGCTTGCCGTGCAAAAAATTGAAGGCACTGAAATCAGCTGTACCGTGATCTTTGGTGGCAAACTGGGTAATCACAAGGGTATTAACCTGCCGGGCGTAAAGGTATCTGCGCCGTCACTAACAGAAAAAGACATTGCTGATGCACAACTGGCACTGGACCTCGGCGTTGATTTCCTGGCGCTTTCGTTCGTGCGTTCTGCCGACGACATAAAGGACCTGCGCAAGCTGATCGATGCGCATCCGCATACAGCGAACATCATCGCCAAGATAGAAAAACCGGAAGCATTGGAAGAAGCCATTGCCATTATCGAGGCATCTGACGGCATCATGGTTGCCCGTGGCGATCTCGGTGTTGAGTTAAGCCCCGAGCAGGTACCGGTTGCGCAACACCAGTTGATCGACCTCGCCCGGAAAAAATACAAGCCTGTCATCGTCGCCACGCAAATGCTGGAATCGATGATTGATAATGCGCGCCCGACACGTGCGGAAGTCACCGACGTATCGAACGCGGTCACGCTCGGTACGGATGCCATCATGCTGTCCGGCGAGACAGCGGTAGGCACCTACCCGATAGACGCGGTGAAGATGATGGATCGTGTCGCCAGGCATACCGAGGCGTATCTCTGGTCACAAAATGCCTACAGTGGGCGTATCACCGAAAATCATACGACGGATGCCATTCCTGTCTGGGAAGCGGTTGCCAACTCCATGGTGCACATGGCGCATGACATGAAGGTGCGGGCAGTACTGGTTATTTCCAGCAGCGGCATGTCTGCAGCAACCATGAGTTCGGCCCGCCCGGCCGCCCCCGTCGTGGCAATTACCGGAAGTAAAGACGTATGTCGCAGGATGGCGTTACTGTGGAGTGTCATCCCGACGCAATCCGATATGGCAGGAAAAATAAACCCTAATCAGCTGGCTAAACAGGTTGCCGAGGAAAACAACATGGTCAGTCCCGGCGATAAGGTATTACTGGTCAGGGGTTTTCACGCAGAAGACGAGATGAATACCCCGTCAGTGACAGTACTGACAATCTAGCGCAGCTTATAAACAGGAACGGCATCATCCGCCGCCGCCTGGTAACGCACGCTGAAATCTTTAAACCCGTTCAATGCCGTTTCCGGGTCCTTGCCTTCTTTCAATTGAAAAGAATCAAAGCCACAGCGAAGCATGTAAAACAGCTGATCCTGTAACACTTCGCCAATAGCGCGTAATTCACCCTTGAAGTTGTAACGCTGTTTCAACAAGCGCGCATGTGAATAGGAGCGTCCGTCCTTGAAAGCGGGAAAATCAAGGGCGATAAGATCAATGCTGTCTAAATCATCCAGCAATGCCTCGGTGTCAGTGGCTCCGTCAATCCAGACGGCCTGCGCCGGGTTCTGTTCGAGTAGTTCCGCGCTGTTATCTTTCCAGTATTGGAACGGCAATATGACTTTTCCCTCGGGTAGCGCTGCGGCTTCATCAACCTCCCTGATCAGTTGCCATTCATCATCGACAACCTGCTTGTCTTTAATTATTCGCATACACTTTTTCCTTAAACGGGTCCATGCCCACACGTCGATAGGTATCCAGGAAACGTTCGTCTTCCTGTCGATGGTTGATATAGACTTCAATCAGCTTGCCGATAACGTCGGCCACGTCAGTTCGCGCAAAGGCAGGGCCAAGCCTGTCACCAAGGGCAGCATCGTTTTCCGCTGAACCACCCAGTGTTAACTGGTAATACTCTTCACCCTTCTTGTTAACGCCAAGAATACCGATATGACCAACGTGATGGTGACCACAGGCATTCATACAGCCAGACATCTTGATCTTGATTTCACCGATATCATGCAGGTAATCAAGGTCATCAAATTTTTCATTAATCTGCTTGGCAATTGGAATGGAACCGGCGTTGGCAAGAGAACAAAAATCCAGTCCCGGGCAACAGATGATATCGGTTAACAGGCCAATGTTTGGTGTCGCCAGACCCTGCTCATGCAACGCTTCCCACAGCGCCAACAGATCAGCCTGTTTTACATGTGGCAATACCAGGTTTTGATCGTGGGTAACAACGATTTCCCCGTGGCTATATTTATCTGCTACGTCGGCCAGGAAATCCATTTGTTCGTCCGTCGCATCGCCCGGTGGAATGCCAGGGGCCTTCAACGAGACAACCACGGCACGATAACCGGGTGTTTTATGGCTGGCGAGATTACGTTTGGTCCAGTTTGCAAATGCCTGGTTGGATTCCATGGCTGTAGCAAAACTGGTGTCGTTACCGGCATCGGCATCATAATCCGGCTCAGTAAAGTAAGCCTGCACACGTTCAATTTCTTTCTGGTCGAGTAGTAACACCGAGTCCTTGATATGCTGCCATTCTGCTTCTACCTGGCGTGTGAATTCTTCAGCGCCCAGTTCATTGACCAGTATCTTGATACGGGCCTTGTAGATATTGTCGCGGCGACCATGCTGGTTATAGACGCGTAATATTGCTTCAAGATACGACAACAGGTGTTGCTTCTCGAGGAACGGACGAATCGTAGGACCGATATAAGGCGTACGTCCAAGGCCACCGCCGACGATGACTTCAAAACCGGTTTCACCGGCATCATTCTGTACAAGGTATAAACCGATATCGTGCACCCTGACGGCAGCGCGGTCGTGGCTGGCGCCGGACACGGCGATCTTGAATTTGCGCGGCAGGTAGGAAAACTCCGGGTGAAACGTTGACCATTGACGGATGATTTCGCAATAAGGTCTCGGGTCTTCCAGTTCATCCTCGGCAACACCGGCCAGCTGGTCCGACGTCACGTTGCGGATACAGTTGCCACTGGTTTGTATGGCATGCATTTCTACCGATGCAAGATCGGCAAGGATATCAGGTACCCGTTCCAGGTCCGGCCAGTTGTACTGGATATTCTGGCGGGTACTGAAATGACCATAACCCTTGTCATACTCGCGTGCGATGTGCGCGAGCATACGCATCTGTTTCGATGAAAGTAATCCGTAGGGGATAGCCACCCTCAGCATGGGCGCATGCCGCTGGATGTACAGACCATTCATTAAACGCAATGGACGATATTCATCCTCGGTCAATTCACCAGCGAGGAAACGCTGCGTCTGATCGCGAAACTGTGCGACGCGCTCGTCAACAATCGTCTGGTCGAAATTATCGTACTTGTACATGAATCTACTGCTCTCTGCTAAAGGCCGTGCACGATATCAATTCAATGTTCGGCAGAAAAGTAATAAATCTTACTATATTTATTATGAATCGTTATATCAGCCCCGGGCCGATCCTGATCTTAGACGCGGCTAGCGTAATCGTTTCCGGTGCGAAGTGAAAGCGCGGCGTAGAACAGGTATTCAGGAAAACTGGTATTTGGCCAGCAAGTAGCGGCCTTTTCGAGTCAGGTAACCTTCCTGGTCCACATAGCCGCGCGATTTTGCCATCCGCAGTAATGAATCAGGTTGGTTGGAAGGTAAATACACCAGACCATCGCCGTAGCGATACTGTAAAACTTTTGCGATGTCCGATTCCAGCTCAGGCTCTATATCTTCCTGAACCGTATTTAACACTGGTTTTCTCTGGTGTACTGCAATTGGCTTACGCCTTGTACTTGTAAAGTATTATATATTAACTATTTATATAGTTTATATATCAAAGCATGTCAAATAATCTACGTAACAGAATGATCATTATGAGGCATGCATCGCAATATCGAACGGCTTCAGGGCAAATGCTCCTTTGCCAGGTAATCATGGGTGCGCATTTCCTGCAGTCGGCTAACGGTGCGTTGAAATTCATGCGCCAGGCGTTTACCAGTGTATAAGGCCTCGGGTTCGGCAGCGGCCGTGGCTATCAGTTTCACATGTCGATCGTAAAATTCATCCACCATTGTCACGAAACGTTTGGCCATGTCATTTTCCATGTCACCCATGACAGGAATATTCGCAATCAGGACAGTCTGGAACTGACGTGCAATCTCAATGTAGTCAGCCGCTCCCCTGGGACCGTCACATAAGGCAATGAATTCAAACCAGACCACACCGTCGCCACACTTGACGGTCGGGATATCGCGCCCTTCTATTTCAAGCAACACGTTTGGCTCGCCCGTATCAGGACACATATGACTGAAATTTTCCGACAACATTTTCCCGCCGGCACTATCCAGTGGCGTGTGGTAGATCTCGGCCTGGTCCAGAAAACGCAGCCGGTAATCAATACCCGAGTCCAGGTTTATTACCCGGGTATGTTGTTTGATCAATTCAATCGCCGGCAGGAAACGTTCACGTTGCAGGCCGCCCTTGTAGAGTTCATCTGGAGGCTGATTGGATGTTGTCACCAGCACGACACCACGATCAAACAAGGCCTCAAACAACCCGCCGAGTAGCATGGCATCGGTAATATCGGAAACATGAAATTCATCAAAGCAAAGCACGCGTGCCTGCCGGGCCAGCTTGTCGGCAACGATTAATAAGGGACTTTCAATATCTTTAAGCTGTTTTAACTCGCGATGTACATTCTGCATGAAGCGGTGAAAGTGTATGCGCAGCTTTTCCTCAAATGGCAGGCAATCAAAAAAACTATCAACGAGGTATGTTTTTCCGCGCCCGACACCGCCCCAGAAATACAGCCCTTTGATTTGTGGCTGCTGATTACCAAGCATGCCTGTCAATTTTGACAGCAGGCCCGTTTGCCTGGTCTCACTGTTGATTAGATCATCAAACAGCTGCTGCATTAACCGCACCGCTTTTTCTTGCTCAGGATCAGGACTGAAGTTTTCGTCCTGCAGATCCTGCTTGTATTTCTGTAACGGTGTCTGCATGATTTCAGGTTTATTGTTGTTTCTTAATAAATACTAGCACGACCAGCAATGATTCCGGCACTCATTATCCTGTTGATACTGACTGTAGTGTTTGCACCACAGTTCTGGGTTCAATACGTGTTACGAAAATACAGCGAAGACATTGATGCTATGCCCGGCACCGGCGGCGAACTGGCGAAACACCTGGCTGACAAGTTTGACCTGGAAGATGTTGAAGTTGAAGCGATTGAATACAGCGGTGATCATTATGATCCGGAAGCACGCAAAATCAGATTGGCAGAAAGTAATTACCGGGGGAAATCATTAACGGCAATTACCATCGCGGCACATGAATTTGGCCATGCGCTACAACATGCAGAAAACTATCAACCGCTGGTACTTAGAACGAGGCTGGCCAAATTTTCTGCGGTGGCACAAAAAATAGCCTCATTACTTCTCGTTTGTTTACCATTCACTGTGATACTGGTAAAAGTACCAGTTGTTAACCTGGCCATTTTGCTAAGTGGCTTAACGATCATGTTACTCCCCATCGTCCTGCACATGTTCACGCTACCGGTTGAATTTGACGCCAGCTTTAAACGGGCCTTGCCGATACTGGAAAACGGAAACTACCTGCCACCGGCGGCAATGCCAATCGCAAGACAGATACTAACGGCCGCAGCCATGACTTACGTCGCGGCGTCACTGGCCAGCCTGCTAAATTTCTATCGCTGGATAGCTATCCTGCGACGCTAATCGTGCTCGGTAAACAACGCGTATTGCTGGCCACGAAGGACTGGCGGACGGAATAGCGAGCCATCAAGTTCAGCGCGTTCACCGACATGCAGTCCCAGTTTCTTACAGGTGGTGCGGAAACGCTTGCGAATCATGTCAGCAAATAAACCGGTACCGGACAGTCGCTGGGAATAGTCAGCATCATATTCCTTGCCGCCACGTGATTGTCGGACGAGACTCATGACATGCTCGGCCTTCAGCGGATAATGCAGCTGCAACCATTCCATGAACAATTCTTTTATTTCATGTGGCAAACGCAGCAATACATAACCCGCGCTGCTGATACCCGTTTCTGCACCGCGTTCAAGTATGGTCTCCATTTCGTGATCATTAATGAAAGGGATCACCGGCGCAAACATCATGCCGGTATGTATGCCAGCACTATGCAAGTGTGACAGCGTTTCAAGTCGGCGCATCGGCGCCGTTGCACGGGGTTCCATCTTTTGCATCAGCTGCGTGTCCAGCGTGGTGACTGACACGTAAACACTGACCAGGTTCTTCTCCGCCATCGGCGCAAGCAAATCAATATCTCTTTCAACCAGCGCTGACTTGGTGACAATGGTTAACGGATGATTGTATCTTGCCAACACCTCTATGATCTGGCGCGTGACCTTATATTCCCTTTCGATGGGCTGGTAGGGATCGGTATTGCTACCAAGGGCAATCGGTGAACATTGATAGTTTTTTTCAGCCAGTTTTTTTTCCAGCAACTCGGCTGCATTTACCTTGTAAAAGAGTCGGCTTTCAAAATCCAGGCCGGGCGATAAATCGACATAGGCATGTGCAGGACGCGCGTAACAATAGACACAACCGTGTTCACAGCCTCGGTAGGGGTTGATTGATTGCTTAAAAGGAATATCAGGCGAATTGTTGGTAGAGATGATGGATTTGGCTTTTTCCGGCGTGACGCTGGTGACCAGTTTTGATTCCGGATCGCTGTTGTCCCAGCCATCATCAATACGCTCACGTTCGTGTTGCAGATAACGCGCATCCGGTTTACTGGCGCTACCCCGCCCCTTGATGGCCTTATCATTGCGGTTAGTCATGCAATAAGGCTAGTCGTCTGACTCACTTGCCGGCAAGGCTTTCTTCACCAGGTCTTCCGGCAACTGGTTTCTTGTTTTCAGATCGCCCAGCTGCTTGATCTTTTCGACTCTTGTTACCAGGTTGCCACGTCCCTCGATCAGCCTCCTGTTTGCATCACCATAGGCAGTCTGGGCTTGCGACAATCGGTTACCTATCTCGTGCAATGAATCAACAAAACCGGTGAATTTGTCATACAGTGCGCCGGCCTGTCGGGCAATTTCCTGCGCGTTCTGGTTCTGGTATTCGTGTCGCCACATATTCTGAATAATCTGCAGGTTCATGCTCAACGTGGAAGGGCTTACCAGGAAGATGCCATTCTGAAATGCATCCTGGAACAAGGCATCATCATGTTCCAGTGCCAGCATGAGCGCAGGCTCTATTGGCACAAACATCAACACCATATCAAGCGAGTTAACACCCACAAGTTCGTCATAGCTTTTGTTCTTTAACCCGGCAACATGTGTCCGCAATGAACCGACATGCTCCTTCAACGCCTGCTGACGGGCAGGTTCTTCTTCAGTGGCGTAGTATCGTTCGTAAGCAACCAGTGAAACTTTCGAATCAATGATGACATCACGCTTGTTTGGAAGGTGGACAACAACATCAGGGCGAAACACCTTGTTGTCTGAATCCTTGTAACTACCCTGTACCTCGTACTCACGCCCTTCAGTTAAACCCGACTGTTCCAGGACTTTTTCGAGAATGACCTCGCCCCAGTCACCACGGGTCTTGCTTTCCCCTTTCAATGCGTTGGTCAGGTTGATCGCATCCTGGCTCATTTTTTCATTCAGGGCTTTCAGGCTGGTAATTTCATGACGTAGCGATACACGGTCCTTGGTTTCCTTATCGTAAACGTCTTCAATTTTCCTTTTGAAATCGCCCAGCTGTTCCCGCAACGGGTTTAATATGTCGCCCAGGTTATTCCGGTTTTGTTCAGTAAACTTTTTACTCTTTTCCTCAATAATCCTGTTAGACAGTACCTCGAACGCATCGGTCATTTTCTTTTCGGCCTGCTGCAATAGCGCCAGTTTTTCTTCTGCCTGTTTGCGTTCCTGTTCCAGTGTTGTATTGAGTTCTGCAATCGATATTCGGTAGCTTTCAATCTGTGTCTGCTGACTGTCAGTTTGCGCCTTTAGCCTGTCGACATCGCGTTTGAATTCATCCAGTCGATCATCTCGCTGGGTAACACGTTCAGACTCGACCGCCAGCTTTTCACTGAGCTGAGCGACATCATTATTCAATTCAGTAATTTTTGTCCTTGCAATCAGCCATGCCACCAGCAAGCCGGTTAAAAGGCCGCCCAGGCCATAGATAATTAGTTGCTGGGTCAGGTTCGTTTCCATAGTTGTCGATGAGAGGTTAAGTCAGGTTCGCAAGTCTGCGCCAGGGCTACATAACAATAGAGAAACTTTACCTTACCCCGCTGGCAAATGATAAATATTTAACAAAAACACGAAAAAGGACGGTTACTGCGTTGCAACATCAGAGAACTGATTTATAATTAAGTTATTTAATGGATATGGCATTGTTAATAAATAATGGAACTTAAGGGTATCATCTTTGACGTCGACGGCACGCTGGCTGATACCGAGGAGTTTCACCGTCAGGCCTTTAACAAGGCGTTCAAGGATTTTAACCTCGACTGGCACTGGTCCAGACAGACATACCATGACCTGCTGGCCATTTCAGGTGGCAAGGAACGCTTCAGGATTTGCCTGCAACACGACACAGCACTCAGGGATAGCATCAAGGATGTATCCACGTTCATCATTGAATTACACCAGTGCAAATCAGAACACTACCGCACAATGCTCGCCAATGGCCATATCCAGTTACGCCCGGGTATCAAGCGCTTGATCGAGGAAGCCAGGTCTGAAGGCATCATGCTGGGCATCGCCACAAGTTCATCAGATGCCAATTTTCGCACGCTAATCAAACAAACTCTTGATACCAGAGCCGAGACACTGTTCGCCGCCATTGTTACCAGTGATATCGTCACCGATAAGAAGCCCAGTCCGGTGGTATACCAGTGTGCACTGGCTGAAATGGGACTGACGGCAGAAAACTGCATCGCAATTGAAGATACGGCCAATGGTAACAAGGCCGCACAATGTGCAGGCCTGCCGGTTGTTATAACGACGCATGCCTACACCAGGGACAATGACTTTACCGGGGCATCACTGGTAATAGACCATCTTGGTGAAGACAGTCATCCGATTAATGTTGCCCAGGGGAACGCGCTTGGCAAATCCGCTGTTGATGTGGAACTACTGCGCTACTTCGTGGGCCAGGAGCGACAGCAACCGGCCGCAGAGCTGGTCACACCATCTGAATACACGGCGATTGATAGCAAGTCTGCACAGTCATCCTGATAATGAACAAGGAATAATCAAACACTATGACGCTCTCTGAATTACGCTATATCGTCGCAGTAGCAAAGGAATTACACTTCGGCCGTGCTGCAGAGCGCTGTTTTGTCAGCCAGCCCACCCTGAGTGTTGCCGTTAAAAAACTGGAAGAAGAACTGGGTATCACCCTGTTTGAACGTCATCAACATGAGGTCGCGATTACCGACATTGGCAGGCAAATCGTTACCCAGGCCGAGACAGTACTGAACGAGGCTAACAACCTCAAGGAAATCGCGGCGGTAAACAAGAACCAACTCAATGGTAAACTTCGACTCGGTATCATCTATACGATAGGGCCTTACCTGTTACCTAAACTGATCCCGCTAATACACGAGAGCAAGGAAGAGCTAACACTTATCATTGAAGAAGACTTTACCGAAAATCTGTCAAAGAAACTTAAGTCCGGTGAAATTGATATCGCCATCATGGCTAACCCGTTTAACGAAAACGGCATTGCTACTGAAGTATTATACAAGGAGCCATTCGTGGTTGCGTTACCCAAGGGTCACCAACTGGTGAAGAAGAAAAAGCTGGCCCCTGGCGATCTTGTCAATGACACCATGTTATTGCTGAAAGCAGGCAACTGTTTCCGTGACCAGGTGTTGAAGCTCTGTCCTTCCTGTATCAGCCCGCTGGACAATGAGATGGAAATACAGAAATCGCTCGAAAGCAGTTCGATAGAGACGATTCGCCAAATGGTTGCCGCAGGCGTCGGCATTACGATACTGCCTTCATTATCTATTGAAGACCGCTCAGATTTAAGCAGTATGCTCGAATTTCGCCCGTTTACTAAACCAACGCCCTACCGCGAAATCATCGTCGCCTATCGTAAATCCTATCCCAGGATGAAAGCAGTCGAATTTTTAAAAGACGGCATTAATAGTTGTAAGGCCGAATTCGAAAACCTGCTGTAAACATGTTATCGGTTAAGTACCAGGAAGGCCGCGTTATTACCGCGAATAATGCGTAACAGTAACGGCGCTGACAACTTGTCCACGGTCGCCAGGAATTCCCGCATATTTTTGACGTCTTTCCTGTTCACCGACGTGATAATATCCCCTGCCCTGAGTCCATTCCGCCAGGCAATACTGCCACGTTCAACCTGAATCACCTGCACACCTGTCATTTGCAAATAGGCGCTACCCTGTTCGAGTTCGGCAACGGTTACGCCTTCCAGTAATTCATTAACTGCGCGTGGGCCGCCACTGGCCATCTGGTTTTCCTGCACATCAACCGAGAGTTTCTTCTCTTTACCATCTCTCAAAATTGTCATGCGCACCTTTTTACCTACCGGTAGCAGGCCAACACGGTTACGCAGATCGTTTGCATTTCGAATTGTTTTATCATCAACAGTTAACACAATGTCACCGGTTTGCAAGCCCGCCTTGTCTGCCGGTGAATCAGGTAGCACTTGGTTAATGATTGCGCCGGTTTGACGCTTAAGACCGAAGGCCTCGGCGAGTTCCGGGCTGATATCCTGCAGGCTGACACCAAGAAATGCACGTTTGACCTCGCCGGTCTCCAGTATTTGTTCCATTATTTGTAACGCCAGGTTAATCGGTATAGCAAAGCCAATGCCGATGTTGCCACCTGACTGTGAAAAAATAGCGGTGTTAATACCGACAAGTTCACCACGAAGGGTCACCAACGCACCGCCTGAGTTTCCTGGGTTAATGGAAGCGTCGGTCTGGATAAAGTCTTCATAGCCTTCTATACCAAGACCACTACGCCCAAGCGCGCTGATAATACCCGACGTTACTGTCTGACCGAGTCCAAACGGATTACCAATGGCGACAACAAAGTCACCGACATCAATCTCGTCTGAATCCGTTGTCGAAATAGCCGTTAAATTATCGGCAGGCACTTTTATAACGGCAACGTCCGTTTCCGGATCGGAACCCACTACCTCTGCCTCGAGTTGACGTCCGTCCCTTAACGTTACCTTAATCTGATCGGCATTGGCGATCACATGATTATTTGTCAGGATTAGTCCCCGTTCGGCATCAACGATGACACCGGAACCGAGGCTGCTGGTTTTTCTTTCAACGGGCTGATCTGGAACACCAAAAAAACGCCTGAAAAATGGATCGGCAAACAGTGGATTCAAGTTTTGCCGGATGCGGCCCTCTGTTGCGATATTAACGACAGCCGGTCTTACCTTATCCAGCATCGGGGCGAGGCTGGGTAACTCCTTGTCATCTACCTGTAGCGGGAGTGCCGCATGCGCGAACGGCGCGAGTAGCGATAACGTGACGAGGAAAAATCTGGCAAATCTAGTCATAAAACCGTTGTACATTTTTTCAAGCTTCCTGGATTAAACGAATAATTTAGGAACTGTAGCTATCAAAAAGTTCCCGTGAAGCAAAGTGCGATGACAATAAAAAAGGCGGGTCAATGACCCGCCTTGTTGGTTGCTGGTGCCTAGCCTTTTACTTCGATGCGCCTTGGCTGCACTTTTTCATGCTTGGGCAAGGACACGGTTAGCACGCCATCTTTACCGGTAGCTTGAATGCGCTCTGCGTCGGCAGAATCCGGCAGGCTGAAGCGACGGTAAAAAGTACCGCTAACACGTTCCACACGCTTGTAACCTTCTTTTTCCTCGGTCGCCTCGGATGTTCGCTCACCCTTGATAGTCAGGACACCGTTTTCCATGGTGATCTCAATATTCTTAGGATCAACACCCGGCAGATCTGCCGTAATCAGAAAACGATCGGCTTCTTCCTTGATATCCACAGCCGGACGCCAATGACTGGTAACGATGTTGGAAGCATCATTATCGCCATTTGTTGCCAGCGGCTGATCAGCATAACCCATCCTGTTCAACTGCTGTTGAAAACGATCCAGTAAACTCCAGGGTTCGTAATTTGAAAGACTCATGTTCATTACCTCCACAAATTAAGTTCGATGTCGTCTTTATCGACTTAATAAAAAAGTGGGGTCGACGGGTTTTTTTTCAAGTACCCGGAAAAAGAACTAGATGCGGTAGGCCGTTTTTTTCATTATCTGTGAGGTCATCGCCATCAAATCACGAACCGGTCGCGGTAATCGATGACCACCAGCCGTCTCGGCTGTGTCAGCATGGTGGGCTTCGTCTTTCTGCATTTGTACCAGGATGGCCCGGGTCTTTTCATCCTGACATGGTAATTGTTGCAAGTGTTCTTGCAGGTGGTCGACAACCTGGTGTTCCGTCTCTGCGAGAAAACCCAGGTTCCAGCGGTCACCGAAGCTGCCCGCGAGTAAGCCAATGGAGAATGAGCCAACGAACCACACCGGTTCCAGATAACTGGTGTGGCTGCCAAGCTCGTTCAGTCGGGTCTCACACCAGTGCAAATGGTCGCTCTCTTCCTCGGCCGATTCCTGCATGGCCTGCCGCAGCGCCGGATCTCTGGCAGCCACTGCCTGGGCCTTATAGAGTGCCTGCGCTGCGATTTCGCCCGCGTGGTTGACCCGCATCAGACCGGCAATATGCCGTTTTTCCTCGCTGGACAGTGTCGATTCCGCTATTTCTTTAGCGGGATACTGGCGAAACACCCGTTTTTTCTGAGGTTTTTCTATTTTTTTCAAGCGCTTATCGAACCCGATAATCACCTGGTCGAAGAAGCTGAAACGTCTTTTTTCCATAATTTCTTATACATTAACTACATACTTACTATATATATGTCTCTATGCGGGTGGAAGTAGTTCGGCCTGTCTGGAGAAGAGCCAATAATACCGGTGTTTTCAGAACCCGATCGTGTTGACAGCAATTGGGTCTATCCGTACTATTCCCCCTCTTTTTTTCAGGGTAACCCCTTTTCTCAGGATTAAGTGATGAAAACCTTTACTGCAAAACCCGCTGAGGTCAAACAAGACTGGTATGTGATTGATGCGACAGGAAAAACGTTGGGTCGCCTGGCCACTGAGATTGCCCGCCGCCTGCGTGGCAAGCATAAGCCAGAATACACACCACACGTCGATACCGGTGATTACATCGTCGTTATCAATGCCAAAGACGTTCGCGTAAGCGGTAACAAGCCTACTGACAAGGTCTACCATCACCACACTGGCTACCCGGGTGGCATCAAATCCATCACGTTTGAAAAGCAGATTGCGAAAAAACCTGAAAAAGTTATCGAAACCGCGGTAAAAGGCATGTTACCCAAAGGTCCACTGGGCCGCGCCATGTACCGCAAATTAAAGGTTTATCCTGGTGCCAACCATAATCATTCGGCACAGCAACCGCAGGTTCTGGAGATTTAATGCATGTCTGAACAAGTTTATTACAGCACCGGCCGACGCAAGAACGCGTCAGCGCGCGTTTACCTGAAACGCGGCAGTGGTCAAATCACTATTAATAAGAAATCACTGGAAGATTATTTCGGTCGTGAAACCGGCCAGATGATGGTTCGCCAACCGCTGGAAACAGTTGAATTGACCGACCAGTTTGACTTTGACATTACCGTCACTGGTGGTGGTATCACTGGTCAGGCAGGTGCGATTCGCCACGGTATTACCCGTGCGCTAATTGAATACGATGAGACCTTACGTAAACCATTACGTGTTGCCGGTTTTGTTACTCGTGATGCACGTGAAGTAGAACGTAAGAAAGTGGGCCTGCACAAAGCGCGCAAGCGTCCACAATTCTCAAAACGTTAAGGATTTATTCTTCTTCCTTGACGCTACAAAAAAGAGGGGCCACCCTCTTTTTTTTGCGAAAAAATCTTGGGGGTTCGTCTAATGGTAGGACTACGGACTCTGACTCCGTCAGTAGAGGTTCGAATCCTCTACCCCCAGCCATGCATCACAAAAAAGTTTTAACCCTTTTGTTCAGTTTTATTTCTCCAACACATAATCGCCCGGGGCCTGTGCAAGCACCGGGTATTGTTGGCTACCAACAGTCGGCACAGCTGTTTCGGAGCCACATTGTTCATCTAGCCATACAGCCCAATCTTCCCACCAGGAACCGGGTTGCTTTTTGACTGAGGCCTCCCATTTATCCGGATCTTTCTGACCGGTAGCATCACCGACCCAGTAACGACGTTTTGAAGATTGATTGGGCGGGTTGATGATACCCATGATGTGACCAGAGGTGGCGAGTATATAACGCACCGGTGCATTGATTAGTCCTGCAATCTTGAAGGTCTCTTTCCATGGTGCAATATGATCCTGTTCGGTGCCAACGGCATACAAGGGTTGGGTGATGTTGCCAAGATCAATGGACCTTTTATTCATTTTAAGGGCATTCGGTTTGATCAATTTGTTATTAAGGTACATCTCACGCAGGTAAAAACTATGCATCTTCGCTGGCAGGCGTGTACAGTCGGTGTTCCAGAACAGCACATCCAGCGGAGGAGGAGATGCACCATAGAGATAACTCTGCATGACATAACGCCAGATTAGACTGTTTGGCCGCAACATACGGAAAGATAATCCCATGTCATTGCCATCGAGATAGCCATCGGCCTCCATTTTTTCTTCCAGCCACTTGAGGCTCGACTCATCAATGAAAACTTCAATGTCACCAGGATTTTCAAAATCGACCAATGTCGTTAACAGGGTCCAGCTTGCTATCGGCGGTTCTTCTTTAGCCTGGTTTAACCACGCCATGAGCATGGTTAACAAGGTACCGCCAATACAATACCCCACAGCATGGACCTGTTGCTGACCAGTAATATCGCGGATTACATCGATAGCTGTTAACGCACCCCTGAAAATATAATCTTCAAAATTCGTGTCGCGTAAATCACTTCCAGGGTTTTTCCAACTGGTAATAAACACCGTAAAACCGCGATCAACCAGGAATTGCACCAGGCTTTTATCTGCTGCCAGATCAAAAATGTAATATTTGTTGATCCAGGGTGAAATGATGAAAACAGGTAACGCATGTACCGTGTCTGTGGTCGGTGTGTATTGAATGAGTTCAAGCAGTTCGTTACGGAATACAACTTTACCATCTGTGGTGGCAATATCCTTGCCTACGGTAAATGCTTCCGGGTCGACCATACTGATATTTTTGTTATCAAAATCTTTCAACCACAGATCAAAACCGTTACGCAGGCTTTGCCCGCCACTCATAAAAAATTTCAGTTGCGCCAGTGGATTGGTCCAAAAGAAGTTGCTGGGACTCATGGCATCTACGGCATGTCGTGTCCAGAAGGCAGCACGTCGTTTGGTCTTTTCATCAACGTCCGGTGTGTTGAACACAGCATCGACCAGCCAGTGACCATAGACCAGGTACATTTCCTTTAGCATGTCAAACCAGGGATTCTCTATCCAGGCAGAAGCCTTAAAGCGTTCGTCGTATTTAACAGGGGGGATCATGTCATCCACAGACATACCGCTGGAGCGATTGAACGCTTGTTGCCATAACTCGTAACTGCTGTTAATCAAGTGTTGCACTTCACTGTTAAGATGTTCCGGGTGCTGCAACCATCTCGCCTGTACAGTAGAAAGCGATTTCATTACACCAAAGGGGTCAACCTGCCCCATGATGCGCTCAAAAGGATTTGTTTCGGTAGGCTTCATTACAATGTCAGGTTTATTCTTTATCCTAAAACGAATGAATTAGCAGTATTATACTATGAAATAGTTTGAACTGTAGCTAATGAAGCAATAAAGATTTTATCGATGTACGAAATTGCCAAATTTCTCCATATTACCGGCGTGGCGATGTTGATGGGTAACATTACCGTTACCGCAATCTGGAAGTTCTATGCTGACCGTGACGGACGCCCGCCTGTCCTGGCTTTTGCACAGAAGCTTGTGACCTATACCGACTGGTCAATGACCGTCTGGGGAGTCATTTTAATTATGGGCGGTGGTTATTACATGGTGGCAGCAGCAGATTTTTCGTTAACGGTGAGTTGGCTACTCTGGAGCCAGATTCTATTTGTTATGGCGGGATTGATCTGGCTAATCTTTATCGTTCCAATCCAGATAAAACAGTCTCGCCTGGCAAAATCATTTAAGACAGATGATGTCGGCGATGAATACCGGGCGCTATCGAGGCGCTGGCTAACCTGGGGTTTGATTAGCACGGTGCCCCTCGTCATCGCGACCTGGTTAATGGTTTCAAGACCGACGTAAGCCCACATGCAAACAGCTGCTCACACCGCCAGGAAAACACTGGTGACTATTACTGGTCGATCTCCTTTTGTATTTTCTCGCTTTTCTTACGGTAAACGGCTACCGCTTCCAGTTTCTTGTTAATACGCTTCTTTTCCTCGTCTGTTTTCGCTGATTTAAGTTCCTGCTTCAGCTTCTGTTCCTTTTTGACAAGTGTCTGTCGTATTTTTTCAAATTCATCCGCGCTCTCACGCTTTTCTTTGGTGCCGAGCGAAAAGAAATCTGATGCGAGTTTAAGCAGTTTTTTCTGTTTCATTGCGACTGTTTGGGTGTTTCATCAACCTGCTCGTTAATTTCGGTTATCTCTTCTTCGTCGAGCTGCATTTGTTTATCAAGATCTGAAAGTAACTTGCTATGCCTGACAAAAAGTGTTTCACCAATCTGCATCAATTTCTGGCTCATGCTGTAAACATAGGATTTATCATTCATCAGGGAAATGCCCATTTCAGCACTGATTTCTCCAGAGCGAATCAGATGGTCAATATGTTGACTCTGTTCATCAAGCATGGATTCATAATCAATTTTCAGCTCATCAATCATCAAAGAGTGTAACTCTGACGTATCGGCCCTGCGTATCTCGTCCAGTCTGCGCAGGATGCCAGCAATGTAAAAACGAAATAAATTATATTGATCTTTTATGGCAATATTATGACCTTTGCTGTATCGATTCAGGTTTTTTTGCAGGTGCTTCAGGTCCTTGATTGCCTCAACCATGTACTGGTTAGCCCGTCGCAACCAGTGAATTTCGCCGGATTGTTCGGATTCCCAGCCAAATTCGGCCTTGCTTAAATAACCGATAATCTCACCATAGATGCCCTTGATTTTTATATTGTAATAATTATCAATATCGAAAATGTCGCTGGTTTTCCTTTGTTTAATTAACTCTTCAAGATCAAGATTGCTATCCATTAATTCATCGGGTTTTACCTGGATACCATGCGCGAATAAATCTACCGTGTTATCCCACATATGTAGTGTTTCGTTACGAATCGCTTCCGTTGCCGTATCAGGATACGCAAGTGTTGACTCGTTTAAATAGCGTGCCTTGCTACGCGATACCGCTTCTTCCGTAAAGAACCTTTGAAGTAGATTTGCCAGATACTGCAACAAAGGTACCATGACAATAACGCCAAGCAGATTAAACAGCGTATGGAACACGGCCAGTTTGAGTGTAAAGTCCTGTGCATCTATACCCGAATAGGTGCTTATCAATTCGACCAGTTGCAACAGGTAGTCCAGCAGCGCAATCGCCAGCAGCCCCGTGACCAGGTTGAACACCAGGTGTGCCGCGGCGAGCTGCTTGCCCTGGTAATTGGAACTGAGTGATCCAAGGATAGCGGTTATCGTCGTGCCCACGTTGGCGCCAATGGCGATTGCCAGGGCGTTTTCATAACTCAACTGTCCACTTGCGAGGGCCGTGATCGTGATAACTAATGTGGCATGGCTTGATTGCATGATGACCGTGGCCACAATCCCGACAAGGGCATAAACCATTAAACCGGCCATACCGCCGATAGCAAATTGCGTCAGGTCGATGGCATCCTTGAAGGTTTCAAAGCCTTCTTTCATATAATGGATACCGAGAAACAGAAAGCCAAGCCCGGCAAGCACATAGCCGAGGCCGTTGAGTGTTTTGGATTTCTGAAAAATCAGCACAATACCAAAAACCAGTATAGGCATTGCATAGGCCGATATTTTTACCTTCAGACCAAAGCCTGCAACCAGCCAGGCGCCCGTGGTCGTACCCAGATTGGATCCAAAGATAATCCCCATGCCCTGGGTGAGTCCGATCAGGCCGGCACTGAGAAACGAAATGGTAATCACTGAAACCAGCGAACTGGATTGCAGGATACTGGTTGAGACGACACCAAAAGACAAGCTTTTCCAGAGTCGATCTGTAGAACGTGCCAGGATACGTTCCAGCACACCACCGGAAAACACCTTGAAGCCGTTTTCAAGCGAAAGCATACCAAACATAAAAATAGCGACGCCTGCTGAAATCGTCTTGAACTCGGGACTGATCCAGAAACCCCAGCCAAGAATGATAAAGATGAAGGGTAAGATTGTTTTTCTTAGCATGTCTTGATAGTAAAGTCGTTTTTTTCTATATCGAATCCCTGCTCGTTTATATCAGTCCTATTATAAATATAGTTCAAACCGATAAACATGTACTCGAAACAGGTTGTTTTCACGAATTCCTCAGCGCTCCGGATACTTTGTTATAATTTAAAGATTAGTGTGAAACACAAATCCGAATAACGCATTGTCTGCTCGAAGAACATAAACAGAGAGCATGATAGAGTGATGAATTAGTACCATGCTTTAGGCCGACATGGATGCTGTTTTTGTTAACGGTGTGTTCCATTATGACCGTAACATCGGACGTAATCGAAACCGCTGCTATCAGTAAATACAAAACCTGCTTTTTTCCTGGGTGGGCAGGCGTAGCTTCGGGCACGGTGACAGAAGATCCGGTGAAAAGAAAGGCAACAATCCCGAAAAAGATCGCCAGGTTAATGGAAAAAATTGCCTGTGTAGCCTGTTCAGCAGGAACACATTGGAACTGCAACTAACTGCAGCATGGACTTCATATGCTATGCGTAGTGGATATAAAAGCCAGCCAGCAATTGCAAAAACAAAAATCTGATTTCACGCGCTTACGCAAGTATACGCGCGTGCTGTATTTTGCAAAGTGTTATACATAACAATTACTTACCTGAACATCACTATATTGTCACTTTTGCTTCATTCAAATGTAACAAAATAATCACACCCTAGCCGTGTAACTTTCAGCTTACATAAATATAGTGACATGGCAGTTAAACTCAGGTGTGATTCTTTCAGTAATGTCTTTTTAAGCCCGCAAAGACTTCTGATTCAATATTTTTTCATTTTCCTGCTCTGTATTTTGTATTCACAAAATACGCTTGCCTGGTGGAATGAAAACTGGCGCTATCGCAAACCGATAGATATTGCTATTCCAACTGAATTACGCGACAGCGCACCCCTGCAAACGATTCCTGTTCGATTACATACTGCTAACTTCCCCTACTTTTATAACATTGCCGAAGGCGGCGCCGATATCCGCCTGGTCGGGCAAGATGACCTGACGCCGCTGCCCTTTCACATTGAAACACTGGATATTGTTTCAGGTATCGGTTTGCTATGGGTTCAGTTGCCCGAGAACCTGGGTAATGGTGAAAAGTACAGGATTTGGATCTATTACGATAACCCAAACGCGGTAACCAACGCAGACAGCACCGCGACATTCGACCCGGCTATAGTCGCTGCATATCACTTTTCGGAAAAAATCAGTATGCCGAGAGACAGTACAGCATACGCACACCATGTCCTGTCCTACTCCGCCAGAAACGCGGTTGAAGGCTACCACGATAACGGACTTGGCCTGGTTGCGGATTCAACTATGAAATTACCGGAATCGCCAGCGTTCACGATGTTACCGGAAAAAGGCATAAGTATTGAAAGCTGGGTCAAATTTGAAGAAGACGGTGCATTCGTTGTTTATGGCAATAGTAACGAACGCTGGCAGTTGGACATTATTGAGAAAACGCCAACCATATCCATCATCAGTGGAGACAACAGCACCCTGTTCCAGGCTACAAAAAACCTCATCCCCGGTCACTGGCATCATGTAGGATTTAGTTGGAAGGACACCTTGACCATGCTGATCGATGGCGAGGTTGTGTTAACTGAGTCAATCAGCTTGCCGCAAATTCAGGGGAGCTATGCACTGGGCGCAAGTGCTGATACCACGACCATGACTGGCGTCGTTGATGAATTACGCATATTCAGCCAGGCAAGGCACGATAACTGGTTTAACTTCAGCCATGCTATACAGGATTCAAGCAGCATCCTTTATGAATACCTGCCCGATCAGCAGCAGGAGTCTGCGCCCGGATCGGAAATACTGGCTTCACTTTGGCCACTGCTGAATAACATCGGCCTCGCTGGCTGGCTGGTCATTATCATTCTTGGTGTACTGGGACTAGCCGCCGCGGATGTCATGTTGACCAAACTGTACTTTCTCTCGCGCATGCAAAAAGCCAATGATACCTTTCGCAGCGATTGTAAAGATAACCATCATGGTGACTTGATAGAAGCCATCGAACATGACGGTTTTAATCACTCACACTCACCCTATTGGCGAATTCTTGATTCTGCAAAACAAGCGGCAAAGCTAACACCTAGAGATCAAGGACAGGACACAGGCTTATATGTTGAAGCTATTCGTTCAAGCCTTGATGAAGCATTGCTAGAAGAAACCAATCGATTAAATTCTCACATGGTCTGGATCAATATAGCCGTTAGTGGTGGTCCGTTTCTGGGATTACTGGGAACAGTTATCGGCGTCATGATTACCTTCGCCACGATTGCCCAATCCGGCGATGTAAATGTGAATACGATTGCACCGGGGGTAGCGGCTGCTTTAACAACAACCGTGCTGGGACTGATCGTCGCCATACCCGCCCTGTTTGGTTATAACTTTCTGGCAGGAAAACTGGGGCGTGTCATTGCAGAACTGGAAACGTTTGCAGACAAACTGGCGGTACTAATTGCACTGAAATCGACCGATAACACGCAAGCAGTGAATAATGCGTAAACGAAAGAAACCCGAACTATATACTGATCTTAATGTTACACCGCTGATGGATCTGGCCTGGACACTACTGGTGGTGTTTATCATTATGGCGACAGCAACTGTACAGGGAATCAGCGTTGATTTACCCAAGGCCAGTGCTGCCCCCTCACTGGCCCAGCCTCGCACAAAAGCAATTACCATCGTCAATGACGGTAGAATCTTTCTGGATACCACGCGAGTGACACTGGTCGAGCTCGAATCAAGATTACAACAATACCGTGCAACCGATCCTGATCTGCCAGTTGTTGTTAAGGGCGACAAGGATGTGCGTTACGCATTAATTATTGATGTACTCGATATCGTCAAACGACTGGGCATTTCGAATCTTGGTCTGGTGACAGAAAGGCTGGTCAAATAATGGCTGTCGCTTATTCTGAAGATCATGCGCATGGCAGCACCATGGAGTTATTTATTCGTGTGCTGATGGTCGTTATTCCCTGCCTGATTGCCTTTGTTGTGTACGGGCAAATGAAAAACGCCAAAGAGACAACGGTATTTGAAATACAGGAAATACAGTTACTGGAAGACATCCCGGCACCGGAGCCCGAACCTGAGCCAGAACCAATTGTTGAAGAGCAGATCGAAGAGATAGAAATCGAGACGCAAGAGATCGAGGAACCCGCCGCAGATGACATGCCCAACAGTGATGATCCGCTAGGCCTTGATAGCGACGGCGTTGCCGGCTCGGATGCATTTGGACTCGCCGCAAATAAGGGCGGTCGTGCACTCATGCTTGGTACTGAAGAGGGCGTGGGCTCAATGATGCTTGCACAGTATGCAGGCAAGCTGGAAAAAAGTATCAGCAAGATACTCGAGCAGCACAAGGAGATTCGATATCGCGATTATATCATCCGGATCGCTATCTGGATTGACACTGAGGGGCAAATTCAAAGGCTCGAGTTCAAGGGCTCCACCGGTGATATTTCAATTGATGAGGCGCTCGAACAAATACTCGACAGCGCCAGCATCAGAATCGAGCCGCCTCCACCAGGACTTCAACAACCGGTGAATCTACGAATTCGTTCATTAGAAATAGGATAAGTCGTACAGGTAGTACCCATGCAAACAACAACTGATGTTTTCAACGTTGAGCCATTCTTACAGGATAATCATTATCTCTCATCAGGATTAAGCAAGACTGAGGCGGACAGTAGATTACGACAATATGGTCATAACCGCCTACCTGAAGTAACACTTCCTGGTCCAATCAGGATTTTTTTCAGGCAATTCCTGAGCCCTTTTATCTACATTTTACTAATTGCGGCTATCTTATCGTTCCTTTTTCAACAAATGCCAAGTGCTGTGTTTATTTGCGTCGTGCTGGTATTAAATGCATTGATTGGCACAGTACAGGAATACTCTGCACAAAAGGCTGCCTCGGCTTTGAAAAAAATGGTTAAGGGTGAAGCACGTGTTATACGCGATGGTGAAGATTGCGTTATCGATACCGAATTACTGGTACCCGGTGATTTGATAATGCTTGTTTCCGGGGACAAGGTGCCCGCTGATGTTCGCCTGGCAACCAGCGATGAATTAACGGTGGATGAATCCATGTTAACCGGTGAATCGCTTGCCGTGATAAAGGATGCGACAGCAATACTACCTGATAGTACCAGTATTGCAGACAGTATTAATTGTTGCTTTGCCGGCACCATTGTTACGCGCGGTCGTGGTCATGGCATTGTCACTGCCACAGGTGCCCATACCCAGATTGGGGAAATTGCAGGAAAAGTCATGGAGGAAAAGCCTTTTGAAGCGCCACTGATGATCCGTATCCGTAAATTCACATACCAGGTTGCCGCAGCCATTATCGCAAGCATCGTTATTTTAATTCTGTTAATGCTATTCAACGGCGGTTATACGTTCGAACAAATAATCATGATGGCTATCGGACTTGCGGTATCGACGATACCTGAAGGATTGCCAGCAGCACTGACTGTGGCCCTGGCGATAGGTATGCAAAGCATGGTTAAACACAACGTTATCATCAGGAAACTGGTCGCTGTTGAAGCACTGGGTTCGTGTACGTTTATCTGTTCTGATAAGACCGGAACATTAACTGTGAATGAATTGACGATCCGTGAGATAAAACTACCAGATGGCGCCACGTGTACTATTTCCGGTGAGGGCGTGGCGCCAGGTGGAGAAATCGACGGGGACAGGAAGCATGCTGGACTCAACAAACTCTGCCTTGGCGGTATGCTGGCTAACGAAAGCAGTCTGAATTACGCTGGCAAAGAATGGTTTGCCGGAGGAGATATCGTTGATGTTGCCTTTCTGGTTTTGGCCAAGAAACTGGGTCTATCAGTATCCAGCATTCGACATAAATACCATGAAATTGATTCGATACCATATGAATCGGAACGTGCCCTTAGCGCCAGTCTAAACCAATACAACGGCAACAATTTACTTTTTGTTAAAGGTAGTCCGGAAAAAATTCTGGCACTATCAACACGAATGCAGTCTGGCGACTGCATTGCACCGATTGAACAGAACATGATTGAAAAGCAGTTTAACGATATGGCTGCGACCGGCCATCGCGTGCTCGCTATTGCCTGCAAAGAAACAACGGACAACAATGCCGAGTCAGCTCTTGGAGAGCTCGTATTTCTGGGACTTGTTGGCATGATTGATCCACTTCGCCCCGAAGCCAAACAAGCCATTGACAAGTGCCGCCGAGGCGGAATTGAAGTCGCGATGGTTACAGGTGATCACCCTGCTACGGCACGAGCAATCTCAATGGACCTGGGTATCTGTTCCGAGAACGAGCCCGTCGTGACCGGCCAGATGATTCATGAAGCTTACTCACTAGGACAAGATTCGTTAGACAACATAGTTAAACCGGCAAGGGTTTTCGCCCGTATCGATCCCAGGCAAAAGGAACTCATTGTCGAAAGCTTGATTAGACAAGGACATTACGTAGCCGTAACAGGTGATGGCGTCAATGACGCGCCGGCCATGCGTCATGCTCATGCCGGTGTTGCAATGGGTAAGCGCGGTACCGATGTTGCAAAAGAAACGGCCGAACTAATTATCACCGATGATAATTTTGCATCCATAGTCAATGGTATCGAACAGGGCCGCATTGTGTATGGAAATATACGAAAGGTAATTTCGTTATTGATTGCCACTGGCTTCTCTGCACTTTTACTGTTTTTCTTGTCCGTTATAGGCGGATTCCCTATGCCCCTTGTCGCTGTACAGTTGTTGTGGCTAAACCTGGTTGCGAATGGATTACAGGACGTTGCTCTGGCATTTGAACCTGGCGAGGGCAACGAACTTTACCGTCCACCGAGAAAACCCGAAGAACCGATTTTTGAAAGACACATTGTGCAACACGTATTAATCATTGGCGGGGTCATGGGTGTACTTGCATTTGCCGTGTTTGCTTATCTCATCAATATCGGCACTGAGATTGAACATGCACGCAACCTGACACTAATGCAAATGGTGTTGTTTGGGAATATTCATGCCTATTGTGCGCGTTCGGAAGTACATTCAGTTTTTTCAATACGTTTTTTTTCCAACCCATTCCTGATGTTTGCTATCCCGCTAGCACAGATTGTTCATGTCGGCGCCATGTATATCCCGGGTATAAGTAGCGTGCTGGAATTACAACCAATAACGCTTCAGGAATGGTCTGCGCTTGCCATGATTTCATTATTGTTATTACTGGCCGAAGAGTGTCACAAATTCTACTTGCGAAGAGGCATGGGAATTAAAACACCTTTTCCCGAAGAGGCCTACGCGAGCGCATGAACGTTTTCACGCAATTGAATGTAGCATGATGCTCTAAATCGCATCTGCTTAGTAAGCATATTGATTTGATATAAATCAAAATCTGTCTTCTAATTGAGTTTAAAATATTTATTAATGTAGTAATTCGTTGCTTATGTCTGGTTCCAATATTATTACCAATCGCTGTTTTGACGAGATCAAAGTTGGCGATACCGCAAGTATAAACCGTCGACTCACTCAACAGGACATTAAACTTTTCGCTGTCATGAGTGGCGACGTTAATCCAGCGCACCTGGATGAAGATTACGCCAGGGACAGTATGTTTCATGAAGTAATTGCTCATGGTCTCTGGGGCGGTTCGCTGATTTCCACGGTGCTTGGCACCCTATTACCAGGTCCAGGCACAATCTACCTGAGTCAGTCCCTGCAATTTAAGCGACCCGTGGTGCTGGGTGATGTATTAACAGTTACCATTACGGTTAAAGACACCAGGCCCGACAATAAAATTGTGGTGTTTGACTGTTCCTGCACAAACCAGCAAAACAAAACGGTTATTGAGGGCGAAGCCGAGGTTATTGCTCCAACAGAAAAAATTGAAAGACCCAGGGTTACGCTACCGAATGTTCGGCTTGCGGAACGGGGTAAACTCCGTGAGATGTTCGATGCGGCCGATCCGCTGGATCCATTACCCACCGCTGTTGTGCATCCATGCAATGAGCATTCATTACGCGGGGCCATAGAATCTGCAGAAGCACGCCTGATCATGCCTTTTCTTGTTGGGCCTGAGCAAAAAATACTGGCAACCGCTGAAGAGTTTGAACTAGATATAAGTAATTACCCGATTGTCAATGTTGAACACAGTCATGAAGCCGCCGAAAAAAGTGTCGAAATGGGACGCTCCGGTGAAATCAGGGCACTCATGAAAGGCAGCCTGAACACACATGAATTATTAGGGGCTGTTTTACACAAGGAAAAAGGCATACGGTCTGAAAGACGTGTCAGCCATGTTTTCGCTTTTGATGTTCCGACCTACCCGAGGCCACTGCTGGTAACCGATGCCGCGATCAACATAGCGCCGAACCTGGAACAGATGCGAGATATCGTACAAAACTCAATTGATCTCGCCCATGCACTGGATATAGAAACGCCAAAGGTAGCGATATTATCGGCTATTGAAACCGTGACACGTGATATTGATTCCACATTGCTCGCAGCCGCGCTGTGTAAGATGGCCGACCGCGGCCAAATAACCGGCGCTGTTCTCGATGGACCGCTGGCTTTCGACAACGCGGTATCGCCAGCAGCAGTTGAAGCGAAAGGAATCACGTCGGCTGTAGCCGGACAGGCAGATATACTTGTCGCGCCTGATCTGGAAGCGGCTAATATCCTGGCCAAGCAATTGACTTACCTCGCTGATGCCCAGGGAGCAGGGATCGTCATGGGTGCCCGGCTTCCAATCATACTAACCAGTCGTGCTGATTCAGTCATGGAGCGTATGGCCTCCAGTTCCCTCGCAATCCTCTATGACAATTACAGAAGAAAAACGATGGGGTGAGTTTGCAGATACTTGTTCTTAATAGCGGTTCATCCAGCATCAAGTATGGCCTCTACCGTGCCAATGAACATTCGCTGCAACGCTATGCACGGGGTGTTATTGATCGCATAGGCCAGCAAGCCAGATTTTATTACCAGTACAAACACAAACAGGACCAGGTCGATTTACCTACGGCAACCGATCACATCAGCGCCCTGCAGTATTTACTCGAACGTTTGCAGGACCAGATCAGTACAGATACTCAACTGCTGGTAGGTCACCGTGTTGTGCACGGGGGTACGGCCTTCTCAACGCCGGTTCACATCAACGACAAGGTACTGCAGCAATTAAAAAGCTTTTCTTCACTGGCCCCACTACATCAACCCTATAACCTGATGGCCATTGAAGCATTGATGCAAATCGATCAGCATCTTTGCCAGGTCGCCTGTTTCGATACTGCGTTTCATGCCCGGCATCAAAAACCTGTCGACCAGTTCGGAATTCCGCGGCGCTATTACGACCAGGGTATACGCCGTTACGGTTTTCATGGTTTATCTTATGAATCAATTATCCAGTCGTTACAGGCGCATGATCCGGAACTTGCTGCCGGAAGCGTCATTGCAGCACATCTCGGTAATGGCGCCAGTCTTTGCGCGATCAGAAATGGTGTAAGTGTGGACAGCACAACGGGATTCAGTACGCTGGATGGACTCATGATGGGCACACGCAGCGGCACCATCGATGCGGGCGTCTTGTTCTACCTGCTACAGGAACAACAGATGTCAGTCGAAGCGTTGACCGACCTGCTCTACAATAAATCCGGTCTACTGGGTGTATCCGGCATCAGCAATGATATGCGTGACCTGCTTGCCAGCGACAAGTCAGCAGCCAAAGAGGCAATTGAACTCTATGTGCACCGGATAATACTTGGCATCGGCAGCATGGCTGCCAGTCTTGGGGGTGTGGACGGTCTTATCTTCAGTGGTGGTATTGGAGAACATGCTGCTGCAATCAGACAACAAGTGTGTGACAAACTGCACTGGTTACAATTGCAACTGGATATAGATGCTAATGTAGCGAACAACACCTGTGTTTCTCTTCCAACAAGTAAGCTGAAAGTGTATGTCATTCCCACTAATGAAGAATTAATGATTGCAAGACACACGTTAAACCTGGTCAATGCGGGAGACAATGAGGAAAAAGTCAATGCATAAATTTGATTTAAGTGGCAAGAAAGGATTGATTATAGGCGTTGCGAATGAACAATCGCTTGCCTATGGTTGTGCCAGTGAAATTCATCAACTGGGCGGGCGTGTCGCACTGACATACCTGAATGAAAAAGCAAAACCCTTCGTAGAGCCTCTGGCAAAGAAAGTGGCTGCCGAAATATTCCTGCCCTGCAATGTGAATAATACCGAAGAAATAGATGCCCTGTTTGAACAAATCAATGAACGCTGGGGACAACTGGATTTTTTAATCCACTCGATTGCTTTTGCACCAATGGAAGACCTGCATGGCAGGTTAGTAGATTCCTCTCGTGATGGTTTTCTCATGGCTATGGATATCTCCTGTCATTCATTAATGCGTTTATGTCAACGGGCAGAACCGTTAATGAAAAACGGCGGCAGTATTTTTGCCATGAGTTACCTGGGCTCACAGCGGGCAATCGAAAACTATAACCTGATGGGACCAGTCAAGGCCGCACTCGAAAGTTCGGTGCGTTACCTGGCGACGGAGTTGGGGCAGGCAAACATCAGGGTCAATGCCATTTCTGCCGGACCGGTATCCACTCGTGCAGCGTCCGGGTTGGCAGAGTTTGACAAGTTACTGGCAAAGGCAACGCAGGCATCACCATTAAATAAAACGCTTGGCACTGACGATGTCGGCGCCATGGGCGCATTCCTTGTTTCAGACGCTTCTGCAGCAATCACTGGCGAAACACTGTATGTCGACTGCGGTTACCACATCGTCGGGTAACAAACGTTTAATACCAATACCCGTTTATTTATCCAATTTTGATGCGTTCGGTCTTATAATCAGTTTCTTTTCCATGACCATCAATTCATGCTCGATACAAAACTGCTCGATGCTAACAGGCACGCCGACGTCCAGGTTGCAGCTTCACTGCTACAAGATGGACGCCTCGTGGCCGTACCAACTGAAACCGTTTATGGCCTGGCAGCCGACGCCAGTAGTGTAGACGCAGTCAAACGCATTTACGAGGCCAAGCAAAGGCCACACGACCACCCGCTCATCGTCCATATTGGTAGCATCGATGAGATGGAAAACTGGGCCATCGATATCCCTGATAACGCGAAAAAGCTGGCCATGCACTACTGGCCGGGTCCATTAACACTATTACTAACAAAAACACCAACGGTTAACGCTGTCGTCACCGGCGGAAAGGAAACGATCGCGCTACGTATGCCAGCGCATCCGGTGTTACTGGAACTGTTACAACAAACCGGGCTTGCCATCGCTGCACCCTCGGCCAACCTGTACGGGCAGTTGAGTCCAACTACCGCGGCACAGGTGATGGCAACGATGACAGGCAAAGTCGATGCGGTACTTGACGGCGGTCAGTGTGAGATTGGTCTTGAATCAACGATTATCGATCCTTGTTCTCAGCCACTTTGCATACTTCGCAATGGTCCGATCACAGCGAGCCAGATAAACAGGGTTTGCGGGCTTGACGTTATCAATCCCGTCAAGCACAGCCTCTCTGTTCCCGGTAATGTAGAGGCCCATTACCAGCCCCAGGCCAGGCTATTACTGGTCGGCAAGGACGAATTACACGATGCACTGCAAGAAGCGGCTGCTGAAACCGCCTGCTTATATTACAGCGATGAACTTGAAATGCCTGCCAGCCCGGTAATCAGAAAAATGCCATTGGAAAAAACCGCCTATGCAAGGCAGCTTTATAAAACACTGTTCGAGATCGATACGCCGGCCATCACGACTATCCTCGTTGAAATACCACCCAATGAAGAAGAGTGGTCAGATGTGAATGAGCGTTTACAAAAGGCCGCCGCCAATTAACCTTGATAAGACTGGCGCAACAACAATCTGCTGACCTCCACCGCTACATGGCCAAATCAGCTATGATGTTGAAACCAATTCCAATGCAGTGACATACCGGGAAAAAACAGCATGAGCATAACGAAGATTAATGACGACTATTTTGTCAGCGGGCAAATCAGTACTGATGATCTACCCGACATCAGGTCTAGCGGTATCAACAGTATTATCTGCAACCGACCCGATGGTGAGGTTGAAGGTCAACCCGGCTATGCCGAAATTGAAGACAAGGCGAAAGAGCTGGGGCTGCTATTCCGTTATATACCTGTCATCAAGGGACCGATACAGGATGAACAGGTTGCGCAATACAAAACAGCGTTTGCCGAATTGCCACACCCCGTTCTTGGTTACTGCCGCAGTGGTATGCGATCGACGTCGCTATGGGCGTTGGCCAATACCTCCCGGCTCGAGCTAAAAGAAATCATCGAAACTGCAGCCGCTGCCGGCTACGATATCAGCGCATTAAGCGAGCGCATTCTTGAAAACAAATAACCGGAAAAAACAATGAGCGACAAACCGCAGCTTGCGTTATTGCATAACATGGCGCGTACTGGCGGCACGTTGATTGCTCGCTGCCTTGGTTGCATGGATAACGTGACATTACTGAGCGAAATCCATCCTCGTGGTATGGATTTAATCCATCCGTTTTACCAGGCGCACGAATGGCACCGTTTATTCACACCTGAAATGGTAACAGAGCTGTCAAGTCGCCCGGTCAAATTCCTGGAGGCCATCAGTATCATCTACCAGTGCTGTGAAGAACGTAGTCTGTCGTTGCTGGTACGTGACTGGGCACATCTTGATTACATCGCCCTGCCGTTCCTGGACGCACCTGTTTACAACATGTCGATTGTCGATGAGCTCGCATCTACTTTCACGCTACGTCGAGTCGCCAACGTGAGACATCCGATTGCCCAGTGGCAGAGCATGAGCAAACTGCAGATTTACGAAGGTGACATTGAGCAATTTGTGCCACTAGAAACCTACCTCAAAGCCTATCGAAAATTTGCCGAGGATTGTCAGTGCATTGAGGTGATTCGGTATGAAGACTTTACTGTAAAGCCTGAGGCAACGATTCAGCACATTTGCACAGAACTCGGCTTGCCCTACGATAGGCAATTTATGTCGAAGTGGCCCGCATATACCCATTACACCGGTGACCAGTCGTTTAGGCAGGACCCTGGTAAAACGGCCGAGATATTGCCGGCCAGGTTGCCCGCAGTGGAAGCAGAATTACTGTCAAGATTTGAACGCTACGACGATTATCATCAATCATTGCAACTGCTCGGATACGGTTAACACTGGTCGTTAAACACTCACCGTTCAGTCAACAATTTCCCGTCATTCTACAGTCACGCCCATGCTGCTGAATGCTATCGAACAGTCTTTATGCTGCTAAGCAATAATGAATAGCTACTTTAGGTTTCCAGCTTAAGGTAACAGGAAAAATAGAGATCGATGTTTACTGAAAACCGGTTTTTTTGCGTGAACAGACCATAGATGTTTTTTATTGATTTTATAGAATTTATTAATTTTTTATAAACAAACGTGTGTTCTAGACTTAATCTAAGAAGTACTTTCACTACAATTTAAACGTACAAGAGGAACTACACATGTTAAAAAAATCAATATCTTATATGACAGGTGTTGCAATCACTTCGTTGCAGTTTGTCGCTGCCCTGGTGTTAACAACACTGGCATTCGCACCCGTTAGCAGCATGGCTGATGAAATGATCGACAACGCTTACTGGTGGCCGGAAAAGCTCAGTCTTGAATCACTTCGTGACCATAACCCCGATTCCAATCCATATGGCGCAGATTTCAATTATGCCGCCGAATTTAACAAGGTCGACTATAAAGCGCTGAAGGCAGACATTGAAAAGACACTGACCACGTCACAGGACTGGTGGCCAGCAGACTGGGGCACCTATGGTGGTCTTGCTATCCGTTCAGCCTGGCACCTTGCCGGTACCTATCGCACGATTGACGGTCGTGGTGGTGCTGAAGGCGGCCAAATTCGTTTTGAGCCACAGAACAGCTGGCCAGATAATGCCAACATCGACAAGATGCGTCGCATCCTGGAACCGGTCAAACAGAAATATGGTCGCAGTGTTTCCTGGGGCGATCTGATTATCCTTGCCGGTAATGTGGCACTGGAATCAATGGGATTTCAGACACTGGGATTTGCCGGTGGCCGAGTTGACGACTGGGAACCTGACGAAGTTTACTGGGGTTCAGAGAAAAAATGGCTCGCTGCCGACAAACGCTTCAGAAACGGCAAGCTGGAATCGCCCCTGGCAGCGGTACAGATGGGTCTGATTTATGTTAACCCTGAAGGCCCCGGTGGGAACATGGATCCAAAATCGGCCGCCGAACATATGCGCCTGTCTTTTGGCCGCATGGCGATGAACGATGAAGAAATTGTCGCGCTGGTCGCTGGTGGTCATACGCTGGGTAAAGGTCATGGCGGACGTTCTGCTGCTGACTGTGTCGGCGTTGAACCTGCTGCAACTGACGTAGAGGCCCAGGGACTTGGCTGGAAAAACAAATGTGGTAAAGGCTATGCCGAGGATACCGTGACAAGTGGACTCGAAGGTGCCTGGACCCAGACCCCGACTGCATGGTCTATCCTGTACCTGGCCAACCTGTTCCAGTTTGACTGGAAACAGCACAAGACACCGGGTGGCGGTACCGTCTGGATTCCAACTGATGAGTCTGCCCATACGTCAGTGCCAGATGCCCATATCAAGGGTAAGTACAATTCACCAATCATGTACACCACTGACCTGGCGCTGAAAGAAGACCCGGGTTTCCGTAAAATCGCCGAGCGTTTTTCAAAGAACCCGAAACAGTTCGACGAAGCCTTCGCCAGGGCATGGTTCAAACTGACCCACCGCGACCTGGGTCCGGTTGAGCGATATGTTGGACCGGAAGTACCAAAGGAAAGCTTCATCTGGCAGGACCCGGTACCAGCAGCTGACTACAAAATGATCAGCAATGCTGACGCTGAAAAGCTGGAAGCAAAGATCCTGAAGTCTGGCCTGAGCGTGCCTGAACTGGTTCGTACCGCATGGGCATCAGCCGCATCTTATCGCGGTTCTGATATGCGCGGTGGCACCAATGGTGCGCGAATCGCATTGGCCCCACAAAAGGATTGGGCAGTTAATAATCCAAAGGAACTGGCCAAAGTCCTGAAGACACTTGAAGAAGTCCGTGCAGACTTCAATAAGTCACTGAAAGGTGGCAAGCAGGTTTCACTGGCAGACACCATTGTGATCGCCGGTAATGCCGCCGTTGAAAAAGCAGCCAGGGATGCCGGTCAGGATATTGAAATTGAGTTTACCCCGGGTCGTACCGACGCCACCCAGGAAATGACCGAAGTAAAATCATTTGCCTGGCTGGAGCTGTATTCCGATGGTTTCCGAAACTACCATACCGAAATGAGCTATGCCTCACCGGCAGACATGCTGGTCGACAAGGCCGACCTGTTGACACTGACCGCGCCGGAAATGACGGTACTGGTTGGTGGTATGCGTGCGCTTAATGCCAACCACGGCGGTGCCAAGCACGGGGTGTTGACTGACAAGCCGGGAACATTGAGTAATGACTTTTTTGTTAATCTGCTCGACATGTCAACGGAATGGAAACAGTCTTCAGAGTTTCCTGGCGTGTACGAAGGCTACAAGCGTGGCACAAAGAAACTGAAATACACGGCCACACCAGTTGACCTGATTTTCGGTTCACATTCTGAGCTGCGCGCCTTCGCTGAAGTTTATGCTTCCGCAGATAGCAAGTTCGTCAATGACTTTGCAGCCGCCTGGACCAAGGTCATGAACCTGGGTCGTTTTGAGCCTGTAGGCCCTGCAGGAAGCGCCGTGGCAAGGCGTTAATACCGAGGTGAATATGGTCAATGAAGTTATTGACCTGAAGTACAAAACGGCAGCGTGTAACGCTGCCGTTTTTTTTACTACCACTGTTGTATTAATTAAAGCTTAATATTGCACAGATAAAATAAAAAAATTTTGCAGCTGGTCATCATGAAACGTTTGTTGTTATTTGTATTGTTGAGCACCAGTACTCACACCGCTTACTCATATCACATAAGTGTATCAAAACTGATGTCGTGGTGTCGTTCTACCTCGGTCATTGAACTCAATTACTGTCGTAGTTATATATCTGGCGTGAATGATTTTTATATGGCCCTGACTGACAACAGTAATGAATCATACTGCATACCAGAGGATGCAGGACTAAGCCTGAAGAAACGCAAGGTTATTGAATACCTTGGAACGATTAGTACCCTTGATGAGAATGCTGCGAGACATGTTTATATTGGCTTGCAAAAGGCTTTTCCCTGTCAGGGTTAAATCATTCAGGAGTCATATTCCCTTTCCGCAATGCGTTAACTGTTTTCCATCATGGCCAGCTATAAGGGTGACCATTGGTCAATAAGCAGCTTCCTGACTATAATAGTAGACCTACATATATATTCTAACGATTACGTATGTTTGAGCGCCTGATATTTATAACAACCTGATACAAAACTGATTATGGACTCATCCGGTACAATCTATATCACCATTGGCTTACTTTATAACCTCGGCGGCACACTTTTTTTAGGTATTGCATTAGCAAGTTATTGGTCAGAAGAAGAATCATTGACCGGCGTTGATAATGCACACGTTAATGCCAGTGTTCTGTCAATAAAGTCGCGCCGGTTTGCCGATAGCATGGTTGGTATACTGATGCTGTTTTTTGGATTTGCATTGCAGGCACTGGGACATAATGTAGTCGCTGCAAACAGCTTTATCACGTTCATGTTGGTGAGTTCACTTTTGTTCCTGATGATTGCACACAGTGTTTACATTCGCGAGATCCTGGCAGAAGAATGCGCCAGTGAAAAAGCGCTTGCGGTTAAGCAATCCCTAAAGAACAAGGCCTACTTCGGGCAATCCTGACGGTTCTTTCCCTGCCGCCAGACCGACACAGCCTGAGTCTGTGTGGCTGTTGTACTGATCAAAATATCTCTGAAACACTGTTTTTGGAATCTTTGGCTCTGTAACCCTCTAACACATCGTACACTACCCATGTACTTGCCGGGGTTATAGTTCATTCAGGCGGTTTGCACCAGCCGCCTTATGCGAGGAGTAGGCTATATACCCCGGCGTTTTTTTATCAGGGTGAAGTTATAAATATAAATCCATCCTGATACTTTTCCAGTATTGATTGATAACTGCCATCTTTCTTCAATTCTTCCAGTGCCTTGTTAAATTCAGTCACAATTTGTTCGTGATTTACATGCCTGCGACTCACAAGTATATGTAATCCACGAATCGAAACCGGTTTTTCAAGAAATACGAACTGCTCCGAGGTGCCGGGCATAAAGGTATTCAGCTGGTGGCGTATAACCAACTCGTCATCCAGTGTGAGATCCAGCTTACCCTGCTGTAATAAAGACAGGTTCTGCATGAGGTGGTTATTGGGCAGCTTGATCAAGAGGTTGGAGCCGTCAAACTCGGGCCCATAGGCATAGTTACTGACTGTTCCTATGACTTCGCCGCGCAGGTCTTCCAGGGTTGTGTAATCAACAGTGTCATTCTTTCGCTTGATGAAGCTGATACGGTTGTACAGGTAAGGCTCGCTATAGACAAACTGCTGCGCGCGCTTGTCCGTGTACCAACCCGCCACGATAACGTCAAACACACCGATTTCGGTACCCTGCAACGTGTGTGACCAGTTCTCGTAACTGAAAGTATAGTCATAACCGGCACGGCGAAGCGCCGTCATTACCAGTTCTGCAGCCGCACCGTGGTTTTCATGATAGCGGTCCAGATAAGGTGGCCAGTGCGCCAAACCAAGCCGCAGCGGTCGGTCTGCAGCACTTAACGGTAACGTAAAAAACTGTCCACACAGACATACAAGAAAAACAAGCAGCCGCATTACTGGTTTCCTTTCAAGTTAAACACTGTCTAATGATTACCACAGCGCGCAACCGGCAGCAACGTGTGATTGCAGCAATAAGAAGTTACAGGCTGATAAAAAACCAGTAGTCAGCCGTTTTGCGTAGGGAGTAGAAACGCGGAGGATCACCAGGATCGCAAACGAGGTAGACCTTTACAGCGCTGTCTACATCCGGATTACCAATTACGTGATGGATATCCAGTGCACGGTCGCCGTCTTTCAAGCAGGTAGGTGCAATTTTTTCCTGTACGGGAGCACTGTGGTTACGAATAAATGCCAATTCTGCCTCGTTCTTGCAAAGGCGTATACCATCGCAGTAGCCGGCTATCCAGCCATCCACATCACCATCGGCCAACAGGATAAGCCCCTCGAGCAGAAACGCGTACACGGTCCCTTTAACGGGCTTCATCATTCCTGTCTCAACGGCCTGCGCTTGCAGTGTTGTCAGCAATAGAATAAAACAGACTAATCGTTTAAAAAGTAGTTTCATCGTAATGACTCTCTCTCACTCATATACATAAAACCGTGCTGCCTGCCACTGCAGACCAGGTAAGCCAGAAAAGTGATACACAATTCATGCCGATTAATGTTTGGCAGCGCAGCACCGCCTGCATCCACAATACGTATGAAACAGCGATCTTTATGTAGTATAGTTAATCAAAAGAGGCCGGTTTGGAGATAGCTAATGCGATATGTGAATATGAACAAGTGGTTTTTTCTTTTATTCATTCCGCTAGTGACCCTGCAGGGTTGCGAACAGGGAACCACGGTTAGCTCAACCAGTGCCGCTCCTCGCGTATCCTTCGAGGCAAACGAACACAATAAGGCATTTGGCAATTATGTTGTCCACGTTAATGCCCTTACCACCGATCAACTGCCAACAGAGGTAGCACGCGGCTACCAGATAGCTAGAAGCCAGAACCGCGCCATGCTTAACGTATCGGTGCGTAAAAATATATCTGGTAACGAGCAGCCGGTATCGGCGAAAGTGGATGTCGTTGTGAAAAACCTGTCCAACCAGATAAAAGATATCAAGCTGCGAGAAATACGTGATAGCGATCCCGTCGCGATTTACTATATTGGTGAAGTGCCGGTGAACCACGAGGAGACGCTGGTATTTGATGTTGACCTGACACCGGAAGGTGAAACAGACGCAATACTACTCAGCTACCGCCAGCGTTTTTTTACCCAGTAGAACTGTCACTACGATTTAACCCCTGTCCCTGGCCTCGCGTTTCTTTTTAACGCGACCGACTGCTGCCGCAATTTCCTGTTGCTTGCGTTCCATATCGCTGGCGCCGGTCAGTCTCTCTCTGCGTGATGCCTTTGCCCTGGCGCGCTGTCGCTCCCGCTCCTGCCTGACTTCATAACGCGCTCGCGATTCACGCGCCTCCATTTGTTTACGTCGCTGTTCCCATATTCTGGACTTGGCAAGCCGATAGCGTTCTACCAGTGGTATATGGCTGGGACAGACATAGGAGCAGCAACCACATTCAATGCAGTCAAATAACCGGAAATCCTGCAGGCGTTCGGCATTAAAAACCTTGCTATGCCAATGCAGTTGTTGCGGCTGCAAGGTTGCGGGGCAGACACTGGCACACTCATCACAGCGAATACATGGCTGCTCTTCCTGCTTGCCGGTAAAAAAAGCCTGGCCCGCGGCCAATAGACTGTTGCTGGTTTTAATAATCGGCACACTGTCGTTATGCAGGCGAATTCCCATCATGGGCCCACCCATGATCAGGTATTCAAAATCTTCGCTGTAGCCACCACATTGCTCTATAAGTTCAGACATGGGAGTGCCGATACGTACATGCATGTTGCACGGTGTATTGATACCGGGCCCGCTAACTGTGACGATCCGGCTTACCAATGGCCTGTCATCAACTACCGCCTGCTTTACGGCATAGACAGTACCAACGTTATAACAGACAACACCAATATCAACCGGCAGTCCATCTGCCGGCACTGCCACGCCTGTAATTGATTTGATTAATTGTCTTTCGCCACCGGCCGGGTAAAGACTGGAAATCAGTTTCAGTTCGATACCACTGGCACTATGCTGATCAATAGCCTTGCGCAATATATCGATAGCCTCGGTCTTGTTTTCTTCTATGGCGATAACACAGGCATCAACCTGCAAGGCATGGGCAAGAATATCGACACCGGTAATCAATTCGCTTACATGGTTTCTGATCAATGCTTCATCACAACTGATGTAAGGCTCACACTCAGCCGCATTGATTAACAACAGCTCGATATCAAGATTCAGTCCGGGAATCAGTTTGACACCGGAAGGGAAACCGGCGCCACCCAGACCAACTATCCCGGATTGCATGATTCTTTCCTGCAGTGTTACCGGACTGATACTGGTGTAGTCTTCCAGGTTTTGTGATTCACCATCAATCCAGGTGTCCTTGCCGTCTGTCTCGATAATAATACAGGTTGAAATTTCACGTGACGGTGATGGTATCTCGTAATCGGCAATTTCCCGGACCATGCCTGAACTACTTGCATGTACAGGTGCACTGATAAAACCGCGCGAGCGGGCAATAACCTGGCCAGTCTGCACATAATCGCCTGGACCAACAAGTGGCTCTGCCGCGACGCCGACATGCTGTCGCAGTGGCAGGGTTAGTAACGATGGTATATCTGCAGTGACGATCCCTGACTCAAGCGACATTGATTTATTTGGCGGTAATGCCACACCACCACCAAATGGAACAGGTTTATCCAGTACTGTTATCATATATGCGTAACACTAATTCTATTGTCCATTATAACAGCTGGCGCAGCCGTTATTGCGTGTCGACCATGCAGGTGCGGGAATATGGGTATACAATCAATGCATGTACAAGTCAGCTACACTGCAACATGTTAACACTCAAGGTAGATAAGCGCGTCAAGGGTGACCTAAGCAGCATCTGGGAAATCCTTACTGACAGTGCTGTTTTTGCTGCTTGCGCACCGGATATCGTGCGCGTGGAGCAACTCAATGACACGGGCAAGGACATGAAACGCCGTGTCCATCACAAGAGCGGGCGCAGCTGGGAAGAAAGTTGCCAGCAGTGGGAGCCTCAGCAGGCATACAGTATGCAGGTAGAAACCGACAATTATCCCCTGCCCGTCAGTATAATCCATCGAACACTCAGCCTGGAACAACTGCAACGCAATGTTCGGGTCACACTAAGCTATGAGTATGCACCGCGATTTGGGCCGTTGGGCTACCTGGTGGACAAGTACCGGATTAGACCGGTACTAACAATCTTCGCGCGACAGTTGCTCGACAACCTGGCGAGAAAGATCCAGCTTGCCAATAGCGACAATATCATCACGGCCCTGACCATCATCCAGAATAAGGAACCGGAGATACTGACGGTGACACCCGACACGCTGATCGAAGAGGCCTGCAGTATATTGACCGATAAACGCATAGGCTGCGTTATCGCGTTAAATGCCGATGGCAGCATCGCGGGAATATTGTCAGAGCGCGACGTGGTTAATGGTATTGCCCGGGCGGGCGGACAACCTATCCTGCATCATCCGGTAAAGGATTTTATGACCCGTGATGTGGTTGTCAGTCACCCGGGTGATGGTATCAACAAGCTTATGGCCAGTATGAGCAAACGTCGTATACGGCATCTGCCGGTTGTAGATAGTGAACAAGGTTTGATTGGTGTAATCAGTATTGGCGATATCATCAATTTCAGGATGGCTGAGCTTGAACAGGAGTCAGCCGCGATGCACCAGTACATTGAGGGTCGGAAATGGCGCGAGATGTCTATACAAATCGGTCGCGGTGCAGCGACTGAAGAGTTCAGTCAGAATTCAGGGTAGTTCAGTAATAACTTGTGCAACTGGTTTACGGACAGTCTGCGGTACCTCGGCTGCAAAGCCATACCAGAGAATGCCCATGATATGTTGTTGCTTTGGATCCACCCAGGTCAGCTCATAAAAACGTTCGTCCCGTGTCACCGCCCCGGTCGACCATTTCATACCCAGTCCCTTGTCCCAGAGCGTTAACATCATATTCTGTATCGCGCAGGCACAGGCCGCATAGTCTTCCATGAAACGCAGCTGGTCTTCAGAGCGGTCACAACTTACTACCAACCAGCCAGGTATGTTGTGCCAGCGACGGAATTTCTTTTCAGCCACGTCAGGTCCCTTGCTTGCGGTGACAATTTCGCGATTAAGTTCACAGACAGCATCAATTGTCTCTTTACCAAGCATGACAAAATGCCAGGGTTCGGTGAGATGATGATTGGGTGCCCAGCAGGCAGACTCTATCGCGTCCCTGATAATCCCGTCCGGAACAGGTTTGTCAGGGTCATATTCGTGGATCGTTCGACGATTGCGTATCAGAGTTTGGATGTCCATCTTATTCCTGTACTTCTTTTAGTGTTGAGTCTAATACAGCGAGCTATTGCAATTCTATAGCTGCAAACCGGCTTGTAGCCGGCGAGATATTAACCCGTACAAACACCGGACAAAGCCTGTAAAAGGCCAAGCTGTTGTCCAGTTATCTTTTTGTCCTGGACAAAGATTTTCCATATTTTGTTCATATTTTCAGCGGTTTATCCATGACAATTGTCCAAAATATGAACAGATTTACAACTCTGCATCGACTTGTGTCTACAAATTGTCTAGTCTGCTTCGCAACTAAACTTTTTGAGATTAATACTATGTCTACTACATCTACTGAAATGCAGAACAAGTCGCCGACGACGTTCAAGATTGGCGCCGTATCAAGAATCACCAATATACCCGTCGATACCCTGCGAATCTGGGAACGTCGCTACAGTGTTGTTGTACCCATTCGTTCAGAGAACTCGGATCGCCTGTATCAGCGTGAAGATATCAACCGCCTGACACTGTTAAAGATGTTGGTTGACCGTGGACATTCCATCGGCAGTATTGCAGGCTTGTCTAACGAAGAGCTGGTTGAGCGGCTCGACATTCATGATCAAAGCAATTCCCGGGTTAAGCAAAACGAAACAACTTTATCCGGGAAGACGATCAGCATAGCCGTTATCGGTGATGTGTTACCCTTGCAGCTTGAGCACAACCAGATTGAAGACAGTCGCCTGAATTTTGTTGGTCTTTACAATGATGAACAGGAATTTAAACAAAAATATGATGGGGAAGTCGTTGATATATTAATCGTCGAATATCCTGCTATTCATGAAGACATCCTGTCGAATATCGACGATCTGTATCGCAGCTCCGGCGCTGGCAAAATGCTATTGGTGTATGGTTTCACCAACAGTGCGGCGAAAAGACTGCTGCAAAACTCGCGCTACAATCTCGTGCCCGCACCGATTACGGTTGAGCACTTGCATGCGGAAATCAAACACCTGGTTGAAGAGACAAATCTCCAGCCTGCCGTGCAGCAGGATGTATCTGTCGAACAACCTGCGCCCACCCGGATTTACAGCAATAAGCAGTTAATCACACTTTCGTCAGCATCCAGCACCATCAAGTGTGAATGCCCTCAGCACCTGTCCAGTCTTATTCTGAAACTGGTACAGTTCGAGGTCTACAGTGAACAATGTGAAAACCGTGGACTCAAGGATGCTGAATTGCATGCCATGCTAGGGCAGATGACCGGCCATGCGCGCGCCCTGATGGAAACGGCATTAACCGAAGTCGTCAAGGCTGAAGGCCTGGAAGTCTAGTGACTATGCTGGCCAGGTTGTTTTCTATAGCGCCAGGATCCATTCTTGCCATCAGCCTGCTGGTTTTGTCCAGCACGTCGCTGATGGCTGAGGATGCGCCTAATCCATACGCCCCACCCGGCAAGTTTGTCTACGTGGGTTCACATGTCATGTATATCGACTGCCTGGGTGAGCAATCTCCGACTGTCCTGATAGAAGTTGGCCTGGGTGATTCATCGGCAAACTGGTACAAGCTGGCTGAAAAACTGTCAGCATATACCCGCGTTTGTGTTTATGATCGGGCAGGTTATGGCTGGAGCAATACTGGTCCTGGAGAACGTACGACGGCACAAATAACGCATGAACTGAATATATTGCTGGAACAGGCACAGGTACCTGGACCTTACGTATTGGTGGGTCATTCATTTGGCGGATTTACCGCGCGCTATTTTGCGACCCGCTTTCCTGAAAAAACCCTGGGTGTTGTGCTTGTAGAATCGTCTCATCCAGAGCAAATAACCCGTCTGGCCGCGCTGGATACACAAACAACCAGCGAACCGTTGAAAATAGCTCGCCGTGAAGGTCCACCCGGGTATATGAACAAGTTTGAAAGTCGTTGGTTCATGTTGAATACCAGTCGCAAGGCAATCGTCGCACAAATGAGCGAGCTGGAAAGTTTCAGACAAAGTGCTGAACAGGTACAGGAATTGGGGCCGATGCCGCCAGTCCCGTTGGCCATACTCACACGGGGCGTGACCCAGTTACCTACTATCGATGATGTATCGCTCGAACAGGAGTGGCAACAGATGCAGGCCGACTTATTAACACTTAGCCCGCATAGCTGGCAGGAAATCATTCCTGAAAGCGGACACAGCGTCTATAAGGATGCCCCCGATAAAATTATTTCCAACGTGTTGAAAGTGATTGTACGCAGTAACCACAACCAGCAGGCTAATAACAGGTCTTACTACAGTAGTGGTCAGCTATGAAGATCCTGTTAATTGCCTCGTTGCTGCTTTTCTCCCTGCACCTGCTCGCTGCTGACACTCACCATGCCGTTGATGGCGATATCATCACGGTGAAATCGCCCGCTGAAATTTTATCGAAACAGAAACTGAAGCAGTTTGTTGGTATCTCCAGCGAAACCGCAGGCGCCACAGGTATTTCGATGAACATGGTTATCATCCCGCCGGGTGGCGCTGCCAGTACGCACTATCATAACGGCTACGAAACAGCGATCTACCTGCTGCAGGGCCGCGTCGAGACCCGTTACGGCATAAAGCTCGAAAAGTCGGTGATTAACGAGGCCGGCGACTTTATCTTCATCCCTCCCAACGTACCGCACCAGCCACGCAACCTCAGTGAAACTGAACCGGCTATCGCCATTGTCAGTCGCAACGATAGTAACGAGCAGGAAAGCGTGATTGATTACAAGCCCTGATTAACCGCTGACGTTGTGCAGACGGGCGATATAGATGCTCGACAACAGCGCAACATCCGACAGTAAAAATATCACTGTCTCTACAGAGTAAAGTTCGGCCAGAATTCCTACCGAACCTGCGATTAGCATCGCCACACCAATAACCGTATTACTGACAGCGACGTACTTAGCCCTGTTATCACTGTTTGCCATATCAACAAGATAGACTTTACGCCCCAGCCGTACGCCACCATGGGCCAGCGTCACCAGGAAAAACAAACCGTAAAGCAAATATTCTGAATATGGTAAGCCCTGCAGCAAATAGCTCCAGGCGCAGGCAAGTATGCCTGTACCGCCTGCAACAGCAGCGGCCACGACCATTACCCGTCGGCTGTCGTTATCGGCAAACACGCCAATCAACGGTGCACTGATACTGCTGGCAAGGCCATTGATGATAATCAGAATACCCAGTGTGGCTATCGCACCTTCGAAACTTTGCTGTACCAGTAATACGAAAAATGGAATCACCAGGGCCACGCTTAATAACAGAATTCGACTAAACAGGTAGTGCCTAAAATCGCTGTCATCAATAATAATACGCAGACTACGTAATGCCTCCATGAATGCGTTACCGCCACCCTCGGTTGCACCCCCGGGTTCTTCAATCAATGCGAAACCGACCAGGGCCAGTAACCACAACAAACCGGCAGCTACAATCATCACGACCAATGTGATCAGGTCCTTGCTGTTGAGCCAGTGAGACTGTAGCAACACCCCGATTAACAACGTGGCAATACCGGCAATCGAGGCGCTGTAGCCCATCAGGCGACCGCGCCGTGTTTTGGAAACGGTTTTGCCCAGCACATCCTTGGCCGATACCGAGCAAAGGCCACGCGCAAGGCTGTATAAAACCAGGGCGATGATCAAAAGCCAACCGGCGACGATGCCGCTACTGATGCCGGCAATTAATGCCATAGCAAACAGGGCCAGTCCGGATAAAATAGCGCCGAGTATCCAGACAATTTTGCGTTGTGGCATGGCCCGCACATAGGCAGCGACGAATAATTGCGGCAGTAATACGCCTGCTTCCCTGATTGGGACCAGAAAGCCGGTAAAGCTGGCGGGCAAACCGAGCACGTGAAACAACCATGGCAGTGTAATACGTGCACTCACCAGTTCATCGGAGATCTTGTTACACAGGTTGGCCAGCAGGTAAGCAAAGAAGTTTCGCGGCTGATCATGGCAGGCCTCATCCGGGATGTCCTTGCATACGCGGGCATCTTCCTCGCCATTTACCTGGTCGTAAAGCCAGCCAAGTCCTGCTTCGACACTGTTCCTTGATGACATAACTAATTGATAAACATTAGATTAATGACAGACAATCATACAGGCAGTTGATCAATTCACAAACTGTTAACGGTTATATATCGGACACGGTTGATATCAAGAAACTGCCAGGCAGGCCGTTACATATGTAAACAACGTGGAAATTTCTAATGAGTGCACAGGTAGAAAATCCGGAAAGACGGACAGAAACCCGATATCGATGTAACGTCAATGTCTATGCACAGGATGAAGCCGCGCGGTTAGGGTATGCCATAGACCTGAGTGTCGAGGGTATGTTGCTGGTGACTGAACAGCCGTTAAAGCTGCAACAACGCTACCAGCTCACGTTTGGTGGCGACAAGTATGCAGATAATACAAACCTTATCAGGATCGATGCCTGCCCGGCATGGTCAGAGGACGACGATAGTAAAGGACTGCATTACACGGGCATGCGCTTTACCGAACTAACGCCAGCATCATTACAACATCTCAATCAGATATTGTTCGAACTAAAAGAGAGTTCAATGGCACGCACGGCTGGTGTTCGTGGTCATGTCCAATCTCACCCTCTTTGAACAAGTTTTTCTGTTCATGTTTAAACTGGCTAGCACGCCGACGAATCTACTCCAGCACCATCGCCACGATCATTCGATCTTTTTGTTATCATCCTCGGTCTTGTCCGCCATCCTGTAGTTTGAATCCTGTCGTTTCAGGTTCACGGCGTGTTTCTGCTGGTAGATATCATAGACTTTTTCAGCATCCAGGCCGGCACACATCATCGCAGACACCAGGAAATGCAATATGTCTATCAGTTCCACGCGGATGTTTTGCATGTCGATTTCATCCTTACTCCACCATTTCCAGAGTAATTCATCGTCAAGCTCCACCAGTTCTTCACGCATTGCCCTGGCATAGTTGGCCAACCAGGTATTCGGTAAATCGTTGACCATCAGCTTGTTATTTGCCGCCGCAGCAATAATCGATTGCATACTGAGATCCTGCCCGTCTGTGTCCTTGAGATTGTTTTTCGCAAACACGTAATCATTCAGTTCAGTTTGCATTTCAAATATCTTGTCCAGCATGGTGTGCCCCAAAAATGAATCGTGCCTTAAGTTAACATGAATAATAAGCTCGACAAATCCTGTAGCCTGACAACGATTCGGCTATAATCTGCCGCTTTGCGTTACGAACTCTATGCCCCTCATTACCTTCGACGACATCTCACTCGAATTCGGTGACCAACTGATACTCGACCATGTCAGCCTTGTAATCGAGGCGGGGGAACGCGTGTGCCTGATCGGCAGAAACGGGGCCGGGAAATCCACGCTGATCAACATCATCAACAAACGGCTGCAACCAGACAGCGGTGAAATCGTCACCCAGGCCCACCTGCGTATCAGCCAACTTGAACAATCCCTGCCAGATGATGATCACCGCAGCGTACGCGAGTACGTGGCCGAAGGACTGCAACATTTACAGCAACTGCTGGATGAATACGAAACACTTTCGCAGCAGCAAGGATTGGATGAGGCCATCAAGTTGCGTGAGCTGCAGGACTTGCAACACCAGATTGAGGCCGAGGGTGGCTGGCACATTGACCAGCGTGTGGATTCAATTATGTCGGAGCTGGGTCTACCTGCAGAGCTTAGCCTCGCAGAATTATCCGGCGGCTGGCGCCGCCGGGTCGCGCTTGGCAAGGCACTGGTCAACAACCCGCAATTGCTATTGCTTGATGAACCGACCAACCATCTCGATATCAGCACCATCAGTTGGCTGGAAAACCGCATTTTTAACTTCACCGGTGCCGTACTGTTTATCACTCACGATCGCTCATTCCTGCAACGACTGGCAACGCGCATCATCGAACTCGATCGTGGCAAGCTATCCAGCTGGCCTGGCGGTTACGATGCCTACCTGGTTAACAAGGAAAAGGCGCTTGAAGATGAACAGAAAAAAAATGCGCTGTTCGACAAGAAGCTGGAACAGGAAGAAGCATGGATCCGCCAGGGTATCAAGGCGCGACGAACACGTAACGAGGGTCGCGTTCGCGCCCTGAAGGATATGCGCGAACAAGTCAGTAAACGTCTCAAGCCACAACAGCAGGTGCGCATCCATATCGAAGAGGCAGAAAAATCGGGGCGTAAAGTGATCGAAGCCTATAACATCTCGCATGCCTACGGTGACAAACAGCTGATAAACAAGCTGTCGCTGAAGATCATGCGCGGTGATCGTATCGGCCTGGTTGGCAATAACGGTGTGGGCAAGAGCACGCTGCTAAAAATATTACTGGGACAGATTAATCCCGATTCGGGTACGGTAAAAATCGGTACCAGCATAGCGACTGCTTACTTTGATCAATTACGGCGACACCTCGATCCTGAAAAAACCATTGCCCAGATTGTTGGGGAGGGCAGCGACTACATCAAGCTGAATGGTAAGGAACGCCATGTCATCGGTTACCTGCGTGGCTTTCTATTCTCGGCCAAGCGGGCAATGACGAAGGTAAAGGTCTTGTCCGGTGGTGAAAAAAACCGCGTTATCCTCGCCAGGTTATTAACCCGCCCCAGCAACCTGCTGGTACTGGATGAACCTACCAACGACCTCGATGTAGAAACACTGGAAGTACTTGAAGACCGGTTGTCCGATTACCAGGGCACGCTGATTATTGTCAGCCACGATCGGGAATTCGTTGATAACGTTGTCAGTTCCATACTTGTGTTTGAAGACTCAGGCACCATTCAACACTATGCCGGTGGTTTTAGCGACTGGCAGCGACGCGGTAAAAAACTGGCAGAGATGGATACCCCGCTGGCACAGGACAATGCCGGGTCCAAACAGGATGCGGCCAGGAAAAACAGCAGCAACAAGTTAAGTTACAAGTTGAAACTGGAACTCGATTCCCTGCCGGAAAAAATAGAACAGCTTGAAATGCGCGTACGGGAACTGGAACAGCAAACACAGGAAGCGGATTTTTACAGTCGGGACTATACCGAGCAACAACCGGTACTGGATGAGTTGCAACAAAAGCAGGATGAACTCTACCAGGTCATGCAACGCTGGGACGAACTGGAAAGTATGCAGCAGGCCCTGCAGGAAAAAAGGTAAGTCTATGAACCTTGATCGACGCTATTTTATCCATGGTTTCCTGCCCGCCTTTGGCTCCGCCTGTTGCTTCGCCATCATGGCGACTTGCATCAAGATTGCCTCTACCGATCTCCCCGCGCCACAGCTGGTTTTTTTTCGCAGCGTCGTCGGCCTTTGTATCATCCTGCCGGTTGTACTTCCGCGCGGTCTGACCTTTATTAAAACACCGGTACTGCATCTCCACTTGTTTCGCGGGTTGATCAGTATTTGTGCGATGACCTGTTTTTTCTATGCGATTGCCAACGTCGGACTTTCTGAGTCGACCCTGTTAAATGCAACGTCACCCTTGTTCGTGGCGTTAATGGCAGTGCCACTATTGAAGGAAAAGGTCAGCATGCGTACGGCACTGGCACTGGTTGCAGGTTTTATCGGCGTCGCATTAATTTTAAAACCGGGTACCGCCCTGTTCACGCTGGCCGCGTTGGTGGGATTATGCTCGGGCTTTTTTATTGCCTTTGCCAAGATTCTCGTCAGGTATATGGCTACCACCGAACCGGTTATGCGAACGGTATTCTATTTCAGCGTGACATCCAGCACCTACTCTGGCCTGCTGATGCTATGGCTATGGCAACCACCGGAATTATTCGATATCGGCGTTATGGTTGTCGCCGGTATCTGTGCAACAGGGGGACAAACTCTCCTTACCTATGCGTTTACCCACAACGAGGCCGTCAGCGTTGCCCCGTTTACCTATGTCACCGTGGTCATGGCCACGCTGATCGGCTGGCTGGGCTGGAACGAACTGCCTGATATAGGATCCAGTATCGGCGCCATCATTGTCATCGGCGCCTGCCTGTCACTGTCGTTGCAGGGCAAACTGCCCAACCCATGGCGGTTAAGAAAACCCGGGGCGTGATTGCTTACAGCTCGCGCCCGAACAACATCGCAGCGAACTGTTGCCGCTGCTGTTTGGAAGACTGCCGGTAAAAATCATAGTTGACGTGTTGTTCAGGATTGTCGAAATCCAGTTCTATCCCCCACAGCGGTATCGAAGATAGCGGGCTTATGGAGTAGCGTATATCACCAAGGATACTGTCACGTCCCGGGTAGTAGGCGACATAACCATCTGAAAATTTATCGAAACGTTGTATATCTATATATAAGGTACTGTCGATGGCGATCGAGCCTGGCAGTGCATTGGCATTGAAACGAGGAATGGTATCACCTTCATAAAACTGACTAGCAGCGCCGACGCGAATGGCATCAATATAAAAGGTGTCCCCTGCCAGGTATATGGATCGCCATAGCAACAGGTTACCGATCGTTGGTTTGACAACATGTTTTTCAATCACGTGGCCACGCTCAGCGACAATGTCATCAAGTACCGACTCGGCCCGTTGCAACTGCACCACACCCAGTAACAGGTAACAGCCCGCAAATACAAGACCAATGCGGCTGAACAAGACTTGTCGTTTTTTAAACGCGACTACAATCGCGATGATCAAGCCCAGTGTAAAGACTGGATCGATGATAGAGATAATATGCCAGGCATAGCGCGTCTCCGTCAGTGGCCACAGTAAATATGTCCCGTAACTGGTACAGGTATCAATGAAACCACTAAACAGGTAGCCAGCAAAACTAAACAGGTAGACACGGCTAAACGTTAACTGCCTGCGAAACAGCGGCCATAAAATCAAACTGGCAACCAGTGCACCAACCGGAATAAAGACCAGCGAGTGCGTAAAGTGGCGATGGTATTCAAGAACCAGCATGGGATCGGTGGTGGATCGAATAAAGACATCGGCGTCGGCCAGCATCCCTGCGAGAAAACCAATCAGCGTTGCCTGCTTTATATCCTTGTCGCTTGCCGTTGCCTGCGCTGCTGTTGCACCAATCACGCCCTGGGTGAAGACATCCATACTTACAACACCGATCGCATTGTCGACAGACAGGTTGAATAATAGCCCGCACCGAACAGGTTCAGGTGGTTTAACTCATGGTAAAGCCGGTACAGGGCTATACGTCGATCGGCATCCGACTCTAGTGCCCATACCTCATTGTAAGCTGCCTCGCAACGTGGACCAAAGCCACCGAACAAGCGCATCATGCCCAGCTCCATCTCACGCTGCCCGTAATAGCTGGCCGGATCAAAAATGATTGGCGCACCCTGTTCATCAGCAGCAGCATTACCAGACCAGAGATCACCATGTAACAGCACGGCCGGTTCATCCAACATGCCAATAATGTCTTCCAGTGATTGCATTAACCTGTCACCCAGTAACAACAGTTCATCATCTGCCCTGGTTTTTTGCGCAAACAGCGCCAACTGCCAACCAAGCCGATGTTCACGGAAAAAATCCAGCCAGCTGCTGCGCCAGTCATTGGGTTGTATCGTCGTACCAAGGTAGTTTTGTTGGTCAAAACCGGATTTTTCCTGCCGGGTCGCCTGATGCAGGCTGGCAAGCTGTCTGCCCATTTGCTCGTGCCAGTCCGGCGCGGGTGTGCCGGCAGTAAATGCCTCCATGACAATAAAATCATCTGCGTAAACCAATGGTGTGGGTACACGAATCACAGCCGGCGCCGACAGTTTTTGTAATGCCAGGAACTCGGTCGCAAACAAACCGGGGAATTCTGACGCGCGTGAATTGGTCTTGATAAAAAAACGACGGCCATCGTCCAGTGTCACCACGCGGCTATCGTTAATACAACCACCTAAAGCAGACTGACTGTTGCTGAAGTGAACCGGCTTACCTGTTTTGTCCGAGATGGCGGCGGCAATACGGTCCTGCAAATCCATTAAGCCTTTGCATCCTGCAGTAGCAAACAGTGTTGATACATGCCCGGACAGGCTTCTTCAATCATATCAAGCACCGTTTCAAAACCTGCGATGCCACCGTAATACGGATCGGGCACCGACGGCGCCGTGGCATTATTGTCATATCCATCGAGAAAGCTACCCAGTAAACGAATGTGTGATTGTGCGCCGCCAGCCAGTTGCTCCAGGTCATACAGGTTATCACTGTCCATGGGCACAATAAGGTCAAACCGGGAGATGTCCTCCTGCTCAACCTTGCGGGCGATGGAGTCAAGCCGGTAACCGCGTTTCGACGCCACATCGCGCATTCGCCTGTCGGCTGGTTCACCACAGTGATAGGCGTAGGTGCCCGCGGAGTCGATCATGATCGACTCCTGCATGCCCTGCTGTTCAACATAATGTTTAAACACACCCTCTCCCGAAGGCGAACGACAAATGTTACCCATACAGACAAACAGTACGTGGACTCGAGTAGAATTCATCAATAAGCGACGCAGTAGAAAAAAGTATGTGGTACTCAACAATAACAAAGTTCTCAGGTTTGATTAAAGAAATACTTATGCTAATAAAGCGATATAATCAGAACAAACCCTGACGCGTCTGAAATAGTTGGTTACGGAATAGCAATATGATTTATCGCATCAATATCATCACCCTCATTTCAATCACGGCCATGATTCTCGCCAGCTGCGCTTCAAGCCCGACCGGGCGTAAGCAACTGATGCTGATATCGCCTCAATCCGCCATTGTTCAGTCTGAAAAAGCCTACATATCCACAGTCGATGAACTGAACAGTGAAGATAAACTGGTGAAAGACGAGGCGATTATTGACCGGGTGGCGACGATTACCGGTCGAGTCATTACCGCCGCTATTCAAAACTATCCGGAATCGAGAAACTGGAAATGGAGCGTTGCCATCATTGACGACACCGACACGGTCAACGCGTGGTGTATGGCGGGTGGCAGGATGGCCGTATACACCGGCCTGTTCGACCAACTAAAGCTGACCGATGACGAGTTCGCCCATATCATGGGTCATGAAGTGTCACATGCGTTGGCAAACCATACGGCCGAGCGGATGTCCATGGCGATGGCCAGGAATGCCGGCTTGCTGGCATTGGCCGTTGCGAGCGATAAACCCGGACTGACGCTAACCGGTGCAGCCCTGGCCGCCAAGCTGGCCATTGAATTACCCAATAGCCGCACGGCTGAAAGCGAGGCCGATAAAATTGGCATGAAACTGGCGACCCTTGCCGGCTATGAGGCAGATGCGGCGGTCACGTTGTGGGATAAAATGAACGATCTCAGTGAAAAACGCCCGCCGGAATTTTTGAGCACGCACCCATCACCTGGAAACCGTCAGCAAAACCTCGCGGCCATGACAACGTCAATGCAGGCACTCAACCCGGACAGAAAAAAACTTCCGGTACATGAAGTCGAGATAGCACAGTAATCGCTGACCGGTATCAGTCTACAACGGGTTGCACCAGCACCCATGGATGAATCACAGTTGCCCAGACCATAATATCGCTGTCGAGCCAGGCACTTGCCTGCTCGTCACTGACATTGGCGACCAATCCCTGTTGCATCCAGTCCTCTACCTGTGCCTTGTTATCTTCAGCCAGCTCACAGGCAACCTTGATCAAATCAAGTTTGTGCGACACGTACACGGTCATACCACTGGCAAAAAAAGTCTGTAACTCTGTCCACGCAATTTTGGCTGTTTCTGAATTCAGCTTTTGCACCAGTTCCTGTAACTCAGCCTGTTTTATCTCATCATACATATCATTGAAAAACCTGGATTTATTACCTGCATTATAGTGCCTATCGAGAAGGTGTACGACACCCTGCCCCAACGCAGCACTGTTACAGTGCTGAAATTAAACTTGTCGCCAGCTGTGCCGATACATGGGCATCGAACCAGGCACAGGAGTCAGGCGTGCACGACAGAAGGACGCATACCAGGCTGGCATCAAGCTGGAATGTTGGTGTTTGCCACCAGGAAACGTATTTCCAGACCCAGATTATGAATATCTCGTTGGGGCGTCGAGTTGCAACGTCCCGACAAATGGAAACCTGTGATTATCCAGTCATGCGACCTGACCCTGCAATTGAATTCGAACAAGAGCCTGGAGATAAAAATGTACACTTGCTGGTTGAGTCAGAACCGTGTTGGCATGGCGTTTTCGGAACTGACTGGAGTCCAGAAACGTTTGTTAAACCGACTGCTATCGATGCTTTCAAAAGAAGCCATGTTGCAGGAAAACCATTTCGTCATGTAAAAAAAGGATTTGACTATGCGATTTTTGAACCTGAACACCATTAACAAGCTGTCACTGATAAAGCAGGCATTGATCCCTATCGCTATAGCAATGCTGTCGTGTTTCATGTTGTTTGCCTACATCGCCTACTCAACATCAAAAAACGCGATCATCAATCAGTCTATAGACGCTCTCGACAACCAGACCAGCCTGATAGTCGACAACCTGCATGCTTATGAGAAGAACCTGCGTATTAATGCAGAACGAATTAGCAACACGTTTTTTTCAATGCTGCGCGGCGAACTTGTGTTAAACGAGTTCGACCATGTTTATATCGGGGAATACAACAGTCCGGTGTTGATGCTGAATGGAAAAATACTAAACATGGACCATACCTACCCGGATGAATTCACAAGACTGACAGGTGGTACGGCAACCATTTTCGTTCGTTACAAGGACGACTTCCTGCGTATTGCCACTTCACTGCGCAAGGCCGACAATACCCGTGCTTATGGCACGTTACTTGGGAAACAACACCCGGCTTACCAACAATTACTCAGTGGCGATAAATACGTTGGCCGGGCGCACCTGTTTGGTCGCGATTATATGACGGTCTATTCACCCGTGCTCAGCACGGCTGGCGAGGTGATTGCCATCCTGTATACCGGTTTTGATTTCACTGACAGCCTGCAGGAGTTCTATCAAAGCATGGAGGCCATCCGCATTGGCAGCAGCGGCAGCATGAGGCTTATTTATAGCGGTGCAGGCAGCAAGCAGGGTAATACCATCGCATCTGCAGGTAAGACAATCGACAATGTGATCGAAAAAACGGACGTCAATGGCGATCCCATTTACCAGGATATGTTGCAACAGCAACAAGGCAACCGCTTATTTATAAGTGTTGAGGAAAATACCGCACATGAAAAAGTTGTTTCCTATAGAAAATTCAGCCCATGGAACATGCTGGTTATGGCCGAGGGCTATGTAGATGAACTGGCATCCGGGAGTGTGTACCTGCAATACCTGCTCATGGTCAGTGGCGCCATATGCAGCCTGCTGATACTAACCCTGACCTATATCATCCTGCGTGGGCGGTTAAAACCGCTTAATCAGATCAGCGTTGCAATTAACGAAATTAGCCAGGGGAACCTGCTGGTTCATTTACCTGCACCCGGACTGGGAGACAGCGACAACGAGATTGACAAGCTGAATGCCGACATACGCCAGTTAACGGATAGCCTGACTATCCTGGTAAACGAAATACGTACTTCATCGGTACTGGTCAATGATGCCAGTCAATCAATGTTAGAGATTGCCGATTTGAATGCCGAGGGGATCACCGCACAGCAACGTGACGCCGATAGCCTGGCCACCGCCATCACGGAAATGGTCGCTTCCAGCAAGGAGATTGCCAGCTTCACCCAGTCAGCCGTCGAGGAATCACGAGAGGTTGATGACCAGGTATCGCAAGGCCATGCCATTGTTAATGATTCTGTCGCATCTACCAATAACCTGGCCGACACAATAGCAGATACCGCGCGCATGATTGACATTGTTAACGAAGACGTCAGTTCAATCAGTTCTGTACTCAATGTGATCGAGGATATAGCCGAACAAACAAATTTGCTGGCACTGAATGCAGCTATCGAGGCAGCCCGTGCCGGTGAACAGGGACGTGGCTTTGCCGTGGTTGCCGATGAGGTCAGGACACTGGCCAGTCGCTCACACGACTCCACGCATGAAATCCAGGCCATCATTGAAAAATTACAGAAAGCATCCAACGAGGCCGTGGCGAAAATGCATAACGGTGTTGAATGCAGTCAACACAACGTAATTGAAGTGATGAAAGCCTCAGAGGCCCTCAGTCACGTCTCCGAGTCCATGAAAAAGCTGTCAACGATGACAACTGAAATTGCAAATACAACGGATAACCAGAAGATAGTTGGCGAAGACGTGAACCGCGATATTATCAGCATTAGTGAAATTGCCGGCGTTAACAAGGAGCAGAGTTCCAGGTTATACAAGTCTGTGCAGGAACTGAAACAGATGTCTGAATCACTGTCTGTGCAAGTCAACCGCTTCAAGACCGGCGACTAGTCTGCAAACCGAAGCGAGATATCCTAGACTTATCATCATGATGTGTAAGCACATGCTGTATGCCTGTTAAGGCCATATTCCTTGATATCAGTGGTGTACTGCTGGACGGTTCAACACCGCTTCCGAGCGCCGCGCAGGCACTACAGCTGATACAACAGGCAGAAATTCCCTATCGGCTGGTCACCAACACATCGCAACAAACATGCGCTATGTTGCACGGGCAATTGGAAAAAGCTGGCCTGGATGTGGATGTCTCTCATATTTATACCGCGCCAATGGCAGCACACGACTATCTGAGCAACAAGGGGTTACGACCATATTGCCTGATACACGAAAACCTGCGTGACGAATTTGCCGATTTGGAACAGGACAATCCAAATGCGGTCGTTATAGGTGATGCCGCTGAAGGGTTCACCTATCAACGTTTGAATGAAGCATTTCGCATTTGTATGGAAGGCGCCCCGTTGATTGCAATAGGTCACAACAGGTATTTCAAAAAAGACAATGTGTTTTATATGGATGCGGGGCCTTTTGTCGAGGCTATTGAATATGCCTGTGATATCGAGGCCATCATAACCGGTAAACCATCACCTGCTTTCTTTGAACAGGTTTTGAACAGTGTTCAACTTCCCGCGGCTGACGTCGCATTGATCGGTGACGACGTCTATGGCGATATCCAGGGTGCGATTAATAGTGGCATGCAGTCTCGCCTGGTAACCACTGGGAAATACCGCCCAGGTGATGAATCCAGGGTTGAACCTGCTGCCATGGTAGTAACAGATGTGATGCATGCAGTAAAAGAGTTGCTTGAATGACAGGACGCCATCTCCAGAAACTGCAATAATATGCACTTATCACATGGAGAACGTGTATGAATGATGTCAAAGAGGATGTGCCTAACCCGGTCGAAAGCATCCTCATCTCACAGTCCGTTGCGATTCTGATAGACGGAAACAACATAGAACGCAGCATTCACAGCGAGGCGCAGGATTCCAGTACCATGCTGAATTTCGATAGCCTGATTCCAAGGCTATTGGTCAACCGCGGCCTGAGTCGCCTGATGTATTTTCGCGAAGGCAAGCACATTTCCAGCAAGCTGCAGGAACGCCTGCACAACTACTTTCATGGCTCGGTCAGACCGTGCCATAAAAGTGCGGACATCCCATTATCCATCTTCGCCGTACAGGTTGCGGACAAGGTCGACACGATTATTATCATGTCCGGTGACGCCGATTATATTGAACTGGTACGGCATCTGAAATCGGAAGGCGTCCGTGTCGAAATCGCGGCGGTTGCGAATACCACGTCCAAACTAATGCTTGAAGAAGCGGACTACTTTCATGAAATTACCAGTGAAGACTGGTTTAGCCTGCCCGGCAAGAAACCGCAAAAACGAAAAAAGAGCTAAAACGCATAACGCTTGATCTGGAACAAGGCGATAATAAAAAAAGCAGTCTATACTTGTCCAAAATACACTAGGGGTATACGTATGTTGACGTTTGAGGACTGCCTGGCACTATGCAACCTGACTGAAAAAGAAATAGCCGCAATCGCGGAACATGAGCATGTTCCCGACATGCTGGCTTTGGAGCTGGGTGAATATCTGATTCGCAGCGAAGATGGCGAACTGGTAATCAAGAAGATGATCATTGATGATATCAAACACGCAATCAATGTCGGCAACAAACGGCATGCCGATGAATTGCAGGCACTACTTAAGGAATATGTAATAACGCATCCCAGGATGAAAGATTTGGTAGAACAAAAACAAGATGGTTAAACAATGTTTTCGCGCCGGTTACTTACTGGCACTCATTTCCCTTTTTACTCTCACCGTTACCCATCGCATTCACGCCGAAGATACTGCGGCTAATGCGGGTGACCACGCCGAAGTCAGCGAACGGCTGGTCACGATCATGCGCCAGCTATTTACCGTCGTGCATGATGAAGACAAGGTCACCAGCGGCGAGATGAAACAGAACAAGATAACCGATCTGGTTGAGTCAGTTGAAGAGCTGTTGTTTTTCGCCGAGGTTATGTCAAACAAGGTACCTGTCTCCGAACTGGAAGAAACCGAGGCTGTTATTTTTAGTGCACTTGCCGACCGTCTATATGACGAAGCGCTGAATGTACAACAATTGGTTAGCACTTATGAAATGGAGAACGCTACACAACACCAGTTGCTGAACGATGCCTATCATCGCCTGAATCGTACCTGCAATGCCTGCCACCAGACGTTTCGCGACCAGTTTTATCCACAGGGATAATATTCGGACAGGATAATCGCGGCGGCCTCCTCGGCGCTCAGTTCAAGTAATGCCCTGCGCTCCCGCAGCGCCTGCATCACGCGTTGCGCCAGCACATCGTGATGAACATCAGGTGGCAAACAAACGCGCGGTAGAGATGGCGATTTATTTACCGTGCAATCGCACGGCGTGATATACCAAATACATAACATGCCCAGGGTATTGTCATAACCGTGATTGCTGGCATGCTCGCACGCCGCCAACAGTTCTGCGCCGCCAGGCATGTCCGGTTCTGCCCTTGCTGTTGTTGTCGCTGCCAGGCACAGCGGTAAAAAAAGAGAAATAAAGACCTTGCCCATCGATTTCATTTGCAATATTCCCGGCAGCGGGAATTAGATTTGTAATATGGCACCTGTAACTGCATAGTGTCGGCTATAACTTCAATCATCGTCCGCACGTCCTGGCACATCTTTCGCTGGTCCGTTGGGCACACATTACAGCGGAGGCTAACATGCAGCTAACCAAGCATAAAGTTGCGACAATCAATTACATACTCAAGGACAAGGAAGACAATATACTGGACGAGTCCAGTGACAGCAGTTTTACCTATTTACACGGCGCCAGCAATATCATCCCCGGTCTGGAAAATGCGCTGGAAGGCAGTAAGGCTGGCGACAAAGTCAGCGTTGATGTCAAACCCGAAGATGCCTACGGCGAACGTAACCTGGAAATGATACAGCGATTACCACGTGACATGTTTCCCGAAGAAGTCGACGTCAAGGAGGGCATGCAGTTTCATGCCCAATCATCCAACGGTGACACCGTGATCGTAACCATAGATTCTATCGACGGTGATGAAGTTGTTGTGGATGGCAACCATCCCATGGCTGGTAAACACCTGCGTTTTGATGTTGTAGTAGTAGACATACGAGAGGCTACCGAGCACGAAATAGAACATGGCCATGTGCATGGCGAAGGTGGGCACGATCACGAATGACGCTGGCTGATTTCCTGGAAAGGCTACAAGCGGAGCCACAATCCATCTCGTTTGCAGACACGATGGCTGTCATCGAGCAACACTACCACTATACACCGACCGCATTCAGAAACGGCGACCAGCATAATGATGCTGGATGCAACGAAGGCTCGTGCAAAATTCTCGCCTTTGGCGTACAACAGCAACTAACACTTGAGCAAACGCTGCAGTGTTTTGGCGACTACTATCGAAACGATGTCATGCAAAACCCTGATGGTGACGACCATCAAAACATTCGACAATTCATGCAGCATGGCTGGGATGGCGTTCGTTTTGAGAGCAACGAGGCGCTAACGGCTAAAAACTGAACTTGCCCTGTTATGCAAGTGATGCCATCTGTGATCGATCTGCAGCAGCTTGAAGCAAAGCTCGGCATTAACTATGCCGCTTCCATACAGCAGCCAATCCAGCATTCATTACTGCAAAAGTATGATATTTGTCTTGAGGTCAAACGTGATGACCTGCTGCATCCGGTAGTATCAGGTAACAAGTGGCGAAAACTGAAATACTGCATCCAGGATGCCTTATGTTCGGGCCACGAGCACATCATCAGCATGGGCGGTGCATGGTCGAACCATCTCCATGCCCTCGCCTACAGCGGTTATACACTGGGTTTTAACACAACCGGCGTGATACGCGGTGAAGAGCGACATGCTGACAGCCCAACGCTACAGGATTGCCGGGATTGGGGGATGCAACTACACTTCGTCGACCGCACGACATTTCGACAACTGCGCGCGTATCGCCATCATGCGGACCCACCGGCACAATCTTACACTGGTTACTGGTTACCCGAGGGTGGTGCAACCAGGCGCGCGCTACGCGGCATTAGCGAACTGGCCGGGGAAATCGACAATACTAGCGGGCAACTGTTCGTGGCCTGTGGCACCGGCACCACGCTGGCAGGGCTTATCGCCGGCGCGGGGTCCTACCCGTTAACCGGAATTACTGTGCTGCGTGCAGAATCTTTTATGCAGACAGATATTGAAAAACTGCTGGCTAACCAGCGGATTAACCATAGCTGGTCACTCAACTTTGACTATCACTGTGGTGGCTATGCCCGTTCCAACAGCGAGCTGGACGAGTTTGTTAACGACTTTGAATCGCAAACTGGTATTCCGATAGAGCCGGTGTATACGGGCAAACTGTTCTACGCCATTTTTTCGCTTATCGAACAGGGAAAGATTGCTCCAGGAAGCAGGATCGTAGCGTTACACAGCGGTGGCCTGCAGGGAAAGCGTCACGCTGCCTGATTCAGCGGTAGTCTGACAGGATGGCCAACCAGTCTTCACTATAAAGCTTTGCCATCTTGTCGCTGATCTTGTCGATTGCAGTAAATTCCTCGATTGAAGCTGGAAAACGTTTCGCTATTTCGACCAGGGCGTGATCGGCCAATAACCATTTGCGCGGCAGGTTTTGCTTGCGCGCGGTCAACTCACGCCAGGCCGCCAGTTGCTTGGCAACCGACAATGACTTCCCTTTCAGACGCCGCGCGGCAAAGATCTTTTTCCACATGCGTTCCGGATCGGGATGGTAGGTATCGTCCTTGTATAACACGGCAAACAGTTCTTCCAGCCGGGCTAACTCCTGTTGTTGCTGTTTTTGCATAAACAGCTGGTAGATCCTTGCCAGGTAGATCACATCATCGATGGCATAGCGCAATTGCGCATCACCAAGCGGCCGCCTGGTCCAGTCGGTGCGTGCATGGCCCTTGTCCAGCTCGACATCCAGCGCTTCCTTGACCAGGTTGCCGTAGCCAATGCCCTTGTTAAAACCGTATAACGGGGCCGCAAGCTGTGTATCGTAAAGCGGCGCCGGTATCCTGTCGGTCAGGTTAACAAAAATCTCCAGGTCCTGGTGGGCAGAGTGCAAGACCTTGATGATGGATGCGTCGTACATCAGGTCCAGCAGAGGATCGATATTGTTGAGCGCGATCGGATCAATAATGTAATTGTCAGCAGCGCTGGCAATCTGCACCAGGCACAACTTCGGGTAATAGGTATTGACACGCTCGAACTCGGTATCCACTGCCAGCCATGAACACCCCTGCAACGCATCACGGCAATGTGCCAGTGCGGAGGGTGTATCGATAAAGGTAAAATCAGACATGCGTTAAATCACTAGAGTGCGCCCTGCTCTTGCAGCACGGCATGAATAGTCTCGGCCATGAGCAGGTAGCCATTACTGTTGGGGTGCACGGTATCGGATTTTAATGACTTATCGCCCAACACTTCCGGTATCAGATCATCGATAAAGACGACGCCGGTGTCAGCTGCGATGCGTTCGTAGACTTCAAACGAAGACAGGAACAGGCCCGGTTTGGGTACACCAAGCAATACCACCTCTGCACCTTGCGCCTGCGCAAGCCTTATCATTTCGCGAATATTTTGCTCCATGTCATTCATGCTCCTCTTTCTCAGCATGTCATTACCACCATGGCAAAGTATGACGAGGTCAGGGGCATGTTGTTCAAGAAGACCGGGAAATCTTTTCAGACCCAATGCCGAGACTTCACCGGATATTCCCGCATTGACGACGTTCAGGCCGGATAGCGAGGCCAGCCGCGCCGGGTAACTCTCATCCTTACGGGCGCCGTATCCCTCGGTCAGACTATCGCCAAATGCAAGGACCACGGCATCACCATCCAGTGGTGCAAGACCGGGACCGTCATCACCGCAGGCAGGTAATAGTGAGACAGCAAGGAGAATAAAGATGTAATAAAAAAACGGACGCATCATGACTTTTTCTTGAGTACGCTGGAGTCTACCGCATCGCCACTGACAACATAACAACCAGCATGGGTCCAATACGCGTCCATAGTGGCGGCAAGGTGTTGCCAATGCCTGCCAGTCCTTGCCCAGTCTGATTTACTTTTTCCAATAAAAACATATGCTTATTTTTTTAGCCGGGTTGGTACGCTGCTTGCTCTGTTGTATAGCAAACAACAGGACCTAAACGTGACTGCCATACATCACTCTCTGCAACCCGGTACCGCACTACCCGCGCGAGCGGCAACGACGCGTTCGGCAAATCCGGACAGTCAACACGTGTCTGCAGGCCTTGGGTTCGGCGACCTGGTTGATCTTGTTAATCCACTGCAACACATCCCTGTTGTCGGCCACCTCTATCGCCATTTCAGCGGCGATAGCATACAACCCGTTATCAAGATTGCTGGTGGCGCACTGTTCGGTGGTCCACTGGGTGCTGCCATATCGGTCGCGACCGAGGTATTCAACAGTACACAGCAGGAACCGGAAATCCCTCTCGGTGGTGTTGACCCTGCCACGGTTGCGAATACCTACCCGTTCCAGGAACAGGCAACAGCACCGGTAGCGATGGAAAACGTAGAGTTAGCGAATCAACGCCGCATGCATGTTAACAGGGATATCTTTCCCGATAGCAGTAACAACCCGGCATCGCACGTAACGTTCACATCAACAGAACAAAAAGTGGCCGGCCGTAACCTGGAACTGCAGCATCCAACACCGGGGCTGGCGACGCTGGTAAAAACCTATGCGCCGGAAATTCAGACCGGAGTGGCAATCAGCCGCAATGCCGGCTAGATCTCCTCATCGTCTCCTGACGTTTCCATTTCAGCTTTTAACTTGTCCACGTCGTGGTTATCCAGTAGCTGTTGAATATCGCTGACTTCCTGTTCCATGTCCTGGAGCTGCTCCCTTAAATCCTCGTTCTCCTGTTCCAGCTCGGCGATGCGGGCTTGCGCCTGCTCCAGTTCAGTTTCAGCGGCATGTGCCGTGGTGAATATTCCCAGCAGTAACACCAGTAGCAGGCTTGTTCGAATTGGTTTCATGGTCGTCCCTTGTGCGTTGTCATTGTGATTATCAGGGCGTTATTACAGCACACCCGCGATTTCAATCAATGCCCTGCGCCTGTTTGCACGCTTACCTGCCCTACCAACGGGCAAAACACTCAAGATTACGTCCCGTTTTCCGATACAAAGGGGAAAGTCAGGGAAAATAATCATGAGTCAGGTCCGGAAAATGCAAATTGGTCGATTTGAGGTTCGCAATCGCCTGGGCGCAGGCTCGCAGGGCAAGGTTTACCTCGGCTGGGATCCGGGCCTGGAACGCGAGGTCGCGATCAAGCTGATCAACACCACCCCCGGTGATAGCAACTACTCGGAAGAGATTATCAAGGAAGCAAAGATCGTGGCCAGGATCGCCAACCCAAACGTCGTGCCACTGTATGAAGTCGGCATGTATGGTGATAACCCGCTACTGGTATTTGAATATGTCGATGGCGTATCACTGAAACAGTACATCAAGGAAAAGGGCAAGCTCGATGAAAAACACGCCCTCTCTATCATGGTTCGTATCGCATCAGGGTTACAGTCGGCACATGAACAGGGCATCGTCCATCTTGACCTGTCACCCAACAACATCATGATCGATAAACAACAGCGTCCACGGATCATGGACTTCGGCCTGGCGCGTATCAGTGCGGCAATGGATGCCGAAAAAATGGAAAAGATCGTCGGTACACCGCGCTACATGTCGCCGGAGCATATTGCCGGTGATGCGTTGACGCCGGCCACCGATATCTATGCACTGGGTTTGATTTTCTACGAGTGCCTGACCGGTTACCATGCTATCCAGCATACGGATATGGATACTATTTGTAAGGCCATAAAGACGGCACAAATTGACTGGTCCGTATTCCAAAAGCTCGATACTTCTGCCGAGATAATTGCCGTCATGCGGGACATGCTGCAGGTCAACCCGAAATATCGCTACCAGGATGCCGCCGCTCTGGTTAGCGGTCTCGATGAAGTGATCGAAATCAAGCGCCAGGATGATCACGATTCACTGTCGATTGAATTCCTGTTACGTCGCTTGAATCGACGACCGGAGTTTCCAGCCTGCTCCAACAGCATCATGGAAATCAACAAGCTCACTGACGAACAAACCAATACCGACTTTAACAAGCTGGGGGCAGTGATTATTCGTGATTACAGTCTTACCAACCGCGTTATGAAAATTGCGAACTCGGTGATTTTTGATCGCGGTAGTGGCGGAGTAAAAACAATCTCGCAGGCGATATCCAGGCTGGGGCTGAAGCTCGTCAGGATGATCTGTAATGGCCTGCTATTGTTCAAACAGGTTGAAGGCAAGGACGAACGACTGAAGGATATTCTTGTTGCATCGTTTGTAGCGGGCCTGATTGCCCGCCATGTTGTATCAACGGTAAAACGTTCACTCGCAGAAGAGGCATTTATCTGCGCATTGTTTCACAAACTGGGCACGCACCTGCTCGTGTTCTACCTGCCGGATGAATACGACGAGATCATGAAACTGGTTGATGCCGGTGAACAGACTGACAGGGCAGAACGCCGGATTCTGGCCACATCTACCGCGGCCATAGGCAAGGCAGTAGCGCGAAAATGGAATTTTCCCGGCATGATCATCAATTGCATGAACCCGTTACCGCAGGGTGAACTGACACCAGTGCAAGATAATGAGGACATACTGATTTACGCGACTAATTACGGTAATGAACTGTGTGAACTGATCAAAACCGGGAATAAGGGAATAGATCTTTTGCTGGATGTGGAGACATTCCTTGGTCGGCATAACAATCTCTATTCATGCGATGCAATAAAACTGTCAAGATTGACGGCCGCTGCCGCTGAAAAATTTTCCGAACTCGCGCCGGGCCTGGGAGTGACTTACAGCGATAGCCATTTCTGTCAGCGGCTTGAACAATTTTCGGTCGACCTGGAAAACGCCCTTGCTGATCAGCAACAACATGTAGTCTAGCAACCGTACCAGGCGTTCGGCGCGCTCACACAGGTCGGTTAAATACCGCTTTTTTTATCAGCTAAAACGTCTATGCTGTAAGTATGCTTGAAGAAAAGCTGACGCAGTTGGACTGGATTGCCGGTAAAACACATATCTGTTTTACGTCGACCGACCCTGCCCTGTTGTCCGTCGATGCTATCGTCGAGGAACAGGATACGGCCATGGTGCTCGGACCCGCACCGGTACTGAAGGCCAGTGTTGAAAGCCTCCCGGCGTTGATTAACCGCATGGAAACCCAGCAACAGCAGTTGCCGGGTGATGTGATCATCAAGAAAACCTGTTCACCGAAGCGCTTTATCGCGATAGTTTACGATATCGATCAGGCCCCTATCTGCCAGCCGGAATGGGTAGAACTGGCGTTGCATACCGTACTGGAACAGTGTGAACAACTCAGAATCACCAGGCTGGCAATGCCATTACCCGGACACCTTTACGGCAAGCTGAATGCAGAAACGACAATGACCGGGTTACAAAACATCCTGCGTGAACGCTGCGCGGCGTACCCGAAAAAAATCTATATTTATAAACTCTAGGCGCTGTATTTTGTAATGAGTAACTACGATCGTGAATCCGGAGTATTGAGCCTGTCCCTGCATGAACTACAGGATTTTCATCGTACGGCCGATCGTAATATTGAAGAAACACCGGGCATACAATTTTATGCCGACAAGCTCACCGCTTTTGGTCACGAGGTGACTAATATCAGTAATGAGAGTTTGCAGGTGAAAGCACCGGCCGACGAGATATTTGAACTACTCAGTGGGCAACACATTTACCTGTAAGCTACACCTGTCCTGAACAGCAGCACGGTCGGGCACTTTTTTTCCATTATCATTTGCGTGCATTAACGCAGCGGTTATCCTCGGCATATGTTTTTCGACCAAACAAGAAAAGTGCTGGTGATTGGCGCCAGTGGCGGCATTGGCGCGACCATGTCACGGTTATTGCTGGACCATGGACATGACGTACACATGACCTGTCGCAACCTGTCTAGCCAAACAAACACACAACAGTTTGCCAACGAAAATGGCTTACCATTAATAGAGCTAGATCTTACCCAACAGCACAGTATTGCGGCCGCGTTTGAACAACTGCAGCAGCACACCGAAAAATTACACCTGGTAATGAATTGCACAGGGCTATTGCATGACGATAGCATGCAACCGGAAAAAAGACTGGAAGACCTGGAGATGGAAAACCTGCAACGCAGTTTCCAGCTAAACAGTTGTGCGCCATTGTTGATTGCGCGTTACGCACTGCCTTTGTTAAAACATGATGAGCCAGGCGTATTGGCCACTATCTCGGCGCGCGTGGGAAGCATCTCTGATAACCGGATCGGTGGCTGGTATGGCTATCGCGCGTCCAAGGCTGCACAAAACATGGCCACGCGCAGCGTGGCGATTGAAATGAAGCGGCGCTGCAACAACGTGATCGTTATCGGGCTTCATCCCGGCACCGTGGATACCCGGCTCTCCAGTCCATTCCAATCCAGCGTCAAAGCGGGGCAGCTAAAAACGCCAACGGAGTCTGCGCAACACCTGTACGATGTGATTAACCAGGTCGATAAGGATGCCAGCGGGAAAGTGTTTGCGTGGGACGGCAGCGAGATCCCAGCTTGATAGTTACATCTTGTCGAGAAACGCCTTTGCCTGTTTTTGGATCGCATTGCGTTCTTCATCACTAAAACGCTGCAGGTTGCGATAAGGCATGGCCATACGACGGTTACCCTTGAAACGCTGTTCATGGCGCATCAGGTAGTCCCAGTACAGGAACGTAAAAGGACAGGCGTCGTCGCCGGTACGCTGCTTTACATCGTACTTACACTGTTTACAAAAATCAGACATGCGGTTGACGTAGGCGCCACTGGAGACATACGGCTTGGTGCCAACGACACCGTCATCACCATATAACGCCATGCCCAGCGTATTCGGCAACTCCACCCACTCATAGGCATCGGCATAAACGGCCAGGTACCAGTCACAAACTTCCTTGACGTCGAGTCCGGCGAGGTTGGCGAAGTTACCCGTGATCATCAGGCGCTGGATGTGGTGTGAGTAGGCATGCTCACGCGTCATCGATACAACCTGTGACAGGCAATGCATGTCTGTATTGGCATCCCAGTAAAAGTCGGGCAACTTGCGTTTGGCCTGTAATGCATTACGTTCTGCATAATCTGGCATATAGCGCCAGTACACACCGCGTATGTATTCACGCCAGCCAATCACCTGGCGGATAAACCCTTCAACCGCGTTTAGTGGCGCCACACCATCGTGATAAGCGGCCTCAACCTGTTCGCATATTTCCATGGCATCCAGCAGCCCGCAGTTGAGGTATTGCGAAATCACGCTGTGATAATTAAACGGCTGGTCGCTCAGCATCGCGTCCTGGTAATCGCCATAATATGGCAGCGCATGTTTAACGAAGTGGGTAAACGCCTGCTTGGCCTGTTTTTTTGTCACGGCAAACCAGAACGGTTCCAGGTCACCGAAGTGATCGGGGAAATGCTGCGCTACCAGTTTTAAAACATCACGGGTTGTATCGTCCTGCTTGAATTGCTTTGGCCCGACCTTGTCATCTTTCTTCTTGAGTGGCTTGCGGTTGTCTTTATCGTAATTCCATTGACCACCGACAGGATGGCTGTCTTCCATCAACAGTGCTGTTTTTTTTCGCATGAGACGGTACCAGTATTCCATGATGAGCTCTTTGCGATCGGTAGCCCAGTCATTAAACTCCTCATGCGTGGCGATATAACGATCGTCAGGCAGTATCGTCACGTCACAACCCAATTCTTTGTGCCATGACTGCATGTCATTTAATAAACGGTATTCACCCGCCTCGGTGATAACAACAGCATCCAGCTTTTCGCGCTTCAGACAGCGCGACACCTCACCCTTGAGGCTGCCGCTGTTATGCGGGTTATTCAATTTTACATAGCGAACCCGGTAGCCCTTCTGCTCCAGTTCCTCGGCGAAATGACGCATCGCTGAAAACAGGAACGCGATCTTTTTCTTGTGGTGTTTAACATACGTCGCTTCCTCGTTGACCTCGGCCATCAACACCAGGTCATCAGTGCTGATATCGCGCAGACTGCTCAACGAGTGCGACAACTGGTCGCCAAGTACGAGTCTTAAAACTGGCATGTCAGGAAGCGGCGTGCCTGCTACGGCGACAACGCTCGGAACAAAATTTCACGTTGTCCCAGTCACTTGACCACTTGCGTCGCCAGTTAAACGGGCGACCACAGCAGGCACAGATCTTCGAAGGCAGGTGAGGCTTTTTATGCATGGGCAGAACAACAACGTCATTCAGGTTTTCAGAATCTCAACGGCATTGCCAAACGGATCCTTGATATAAATAGACGCCGTGCCATCACGATGTGGCGTTAACTCGCCGTATTTTTCCGCGTTATGATCTTCAACGGCGAAGTGTGGGGGATGTTCTCCGGGGACAACGATCGCAAGACTGATATTGTCAAACCTGAGCAGGGCCCAGCTCTCATCCTGGTAGGCCAATTCAACGTCAAACTGCCTGGAATACCATTCCACGGCCTTGTTTACGTCTTCTACCTGTATGGCAATGTGATGAATTTTATCCATATTCTCGCTCTCGTGAGTAAAGATGCCCGAACTCGGTGCAGCCGATAAGTTACTGAAATCATGTTGCTTCAATACAGAGGCACAAACAAAGTATTAGTTCATATGTGCGGCGTTCGGCAAAAAAATCACTAATAATTTTCCTGTACAATGACTTACAGCCTCAGGATCAATTATTATTATAGAACAATAGAATTTAACGGACTGACACTTGAACGCGAAGACACCCAAAATGGCATTGCCGGTTGGCTATGAACTGCACTGGTTTCGAATAGAAGCAGTGCTCGGCCAGGGCGCGTTCGGCATTACCTACCTGGCCCATGACATCAACCTTGACCGCCAGGTAGCATTAAAGGAATACCTGCCCACGCAGTTTTCCGCCCGCAACAAGGACAACCTGGTTCAGGCGCTGTCCGAACAGGATGAAGAAGACTTCAAATGGGGACTGTCCCGCTTTATCAGTGAGGCACGCACGCTAACCAATTTTGAACACCCAAACCTGGTCAAGGTGTCCAGCGTGTTTGAAATGAACGGCACGGCCTACATGGTCATGCAGTATGAACATGGAAAAAGCCTGCAACAAATCCTGAAAAGCCGGAAAACGCTTAAAGAGGATGAAATAAAAAAGATCCTGTTTCCGCTGCTGGACGGGCTTGAGGTCATGCACGCAAAGGGCTTCGTCCACCGTGACATCAAACCCGGTAACATCTTTATTCGTACTGACGGTACGCCGGTGTTACTCGACTTTGGATCGGCCCGCCAAACTCGCGCCAGTGACGACAGGACCGGCGGCAACGTCGGTGATCTGACCACGCTGGTGTCACCCGGCTTTGCCCCGATTGAACAATATGGCACGAAAAGCGAGCGCCAGGGGCCATGGACCGATATCTATGGCATGGGTGCAACGTTGTACAAGGCCGTGATAGGTGTCAAACCGGCAGACTCGATCGATAGAAGCGAGGCCATCACGCACAATGAGGAAGACGTACTGCTGGCACTGAGTGACGAAAAACCTGCTGGCTATTCGGCAGAGTTCCTGCACGCTATCGACAAGGCGCTGAGCTTTACCGTGCAGGAGAGGCCAAAAGATGTTGCCGAATGGCGCACGATATTTGGCTACGAGCCTACCATTAAAGTCGATCCGTTAAACACGGAACTGCTGTTTGATGAAGATGATATCGCGACGAAAAAACAGGAACTCACGGTACCGATATCTGAACAGGTAACAGAAAAAGTAGTGGATGATGATATTGACCAGGAAGCAGAAACCGTGCAGGCCGATGCGCTGGCAAACAAACCCGGTGGCGTCTCGACAGCACTCGTCGCCAGCGTGGTTATTATCGTTATCGGCGTCATTATTTTTGCCGGACTGGGTTATCTCAATCAACAACAACAAAAAGCAACACCGCAGGCGACCACAACACCGGCCATAGAAACCCTGGCCAGTAGCAAGGCAGGCGCGCAACCACAAAAGGCTGAACAGGACAGGCTGGATCAATCCCAGGTAAAACTGCTTTTGATCCACGCGGCGGAAGATATGAAGGCAAGGCGCCTGACCAGCCCTATCAGTAACAACGCCTTCGACAAGTACCTGAAGGTACTGAGTATTGAGGAAGACAACGAAGAAGCGCTGCAAGGCATCCGCACCATCAGCGATGAGTATGTCCGCCTTGCCAATAATGCCATCAACCGCGGCGACCTCGACAAGGCGGATTCATACCTGAAAAAAGCGGAGGCAATCTCGCCTGAATCAGAAACGGTGATCAATGCGCAGGCGCGCTTAATCGACAGTAAACTGAATAAAAAACCGCAAGCGGTTGTGGCAAAGGAAAAGCCCGCACCTGCGCCCAGGAAACCCGACAAGGTTGAAATCGTGGAAGAAAAAAATGAAAACTTCTGGGACCAGGTCAAGCAATGGCAAAAAGAACAAACAGCGAAGATTAAATCTGCAAGGCCGCCGAGTGATTCTGAGGAATTTGATCAAAAAATCCGCGATTCACTCTAGTCATGTTCTACATAGATTAACTCGTCCGTATTAAAACCCAGTGCATCGGCGCGGGCCACCAGTGTTTCAACTATCGCACTCGACAGGTCCGGCGTTCTCGCCAATATCCACAGGTACGACCGTGTCGGACCGGATACCAGCGCATACTGGTAGTTATCCTGGTCCAGTTCAATAATCGTATAGCCCCCATAAAACGGGCCAAAAAATGACACCTTTAACTGGCCTGTTTCAGGGCCTTCGACAAAATATGCCTTGCCGTTGGCTTCCTTGCGTTTACCACTTTTTTCATCGTAGCCGCTGTTTGTTACATTGACGCCACCGTCATCGCGTAGCGAGTAGTTTGCGGTGACGCGTGTCAGACCACGCTCAAACCCATGGTCGAGTCGCACTATTTCGTACCAGGTACCCAGGTAACGTTCGATATCAAAATTGGTTATTGGCTCTATGCCTTTCGGCGGCGTGGTGCAACCAACAAGGCATGCCAGCAGGCTTAATAATAATAATCGCATCACTTTACCAACCCATGGTACCCGGGTCGCCCTTGAACGGCCCAACAACATCCGACGTTACCCAACCACCATAAAACCCGCCCGGCTGTGGCAAGGCTTTTTCATCACCAACGTAGCAGGCATCCATGAACTGCGCATAAAAAACGATGTGATCCTTGATAGCGGCGTAAGCAGGGTTTGGACTATGGTAGGTCCAGGCCACCTGCTTGTAATGTTCACCATCCTTGAGGATATCGTAGTAGTTTGCCTTGCCTTTCCATTCACAAAAACTGCTATGCGCCGTCGGTATCAGCCATTTCATTTCAATATCTTCCGGTGGCAGGTAGTAAGTCGGTGGATGACTGGTCTCAAGTATGCACAACGCCTTGTCAGTATTGGCCAGTATTTCGCCATCCAGTTCTATTCGCACCGGTTTTTTACATGCTCGCAGGGCCGGCGGGCGCGGATAGTCCCAGACTGACTCCTGTCCCGGGCCAGGTTGTTCGCGCTTCACCTTCACAACAAAGCGCCTATCGCGAGAAATTGCATAATCGTTACCAGCAAGGTCAATTGTATTCGCAGGTTCATATACCAGTCGGGTAAGAGTGTCGACAGCTCGGTAAATTTCTCATAGATAAACAACGCGGGAAAGGCAAATGCAAACACGATCAGGGCAACTACTGGCGGGAACAACAGCGCCACCCAGCCGACCAGTGACGGCACAACAGCCAGTGCCAACAGTTTGGTTGCGTTATCGAACGGCTCTGCGTTGAAGATAAAGCCCCAGTGTACCGCGCCGATAAAACTCAGTATGACGGCACTGTAGGCGATAAAGGACTCGGCAAAAAACGATTTAAATCCAGCTGGCCCAAAATAAACGCCGAGCAGTGCCAGTAGAAATGGCAACAAACCACCATAGCCACAAAGCCGTATTGTCCGGGATTGCGTCGTCATCTTTTAAAGTCGCTTACCGGCCAGCGTCGGGGTTTTATCTGTTCTCGATTCCAGTTTCAGGTAGCTAATCAACCTGACACAGCCTTCTGCATGCAGGTCTTCATGCACCTTGCGAACGGCATCCAGTACATCCTGCATTTCACCCTCGATATCGGTACCCGAGGCATGCGTTTCCAGGACAAAATCATACTCGTTTAATATCTCGATAACCCGGGTGATGCGCTGTCTTACTGATACACCCTCACCCAAAGGTATTAACTGTAATTCTGCGGTAGCCTGCATACTTGTTCCTCCAGGACTAATCATAAACAGAATAGCATTATTCGACGTGCACGTGTTTGTTAGACCGGTGAACTTTTCACGCACGATGATTCCTAATCGACAGTGATAATTAATCGATACCAGATAATGGCTGAACAACTTAACAACACCTTTTCATCGCGCGAAGCACTTATCAACCACGTAAAATCGCTGTCGCCATGGCTGGATGATGACAATACATCAGCAATCACAGGTGGCGCTGATGCCGCTACGGCACGGCTACAGGAAATGGATCCTGTCGCCTACTGCCGTACCCGCAATTTTCTCAATGGCAAAGTGACGCGCCTCTCCCCCTATATACGGCACGGCATACTGACACTCGATGCAGTCCGTAATGAGGCCATCAACCGCAGCGGATCAGCACAAAAAATCGAGAAGTTTATCCAGGAGCTGGCGTGGCGTGATTACTGGCAGCGCGTTTACTACGAGCAGCCAGAACATATCTGGAATGATATCGAGCCCTACAAGACAGGCTACTCGGCAGCGGACTACAGTGACAACCTGCCCGAAGATATCGTCAACGGTGAAACCGGTGTTGCCTGCATAGACCAGTTTATCCAGGATCTATTATCTACAGGGTACATGCATAATCATACCCGCATGTATGTGGCTGCCTACGTGGTGCACTGGCGCCGGGTTAAATGGCAGGCTGGCGCCCGCTGGTTCCTGCATCACTTGCTGGATGGCGATCCGGCCAGCAATAATCTGTCCTGGCAATGGGTTGCCAGCACGTTTAGCAATAAGCCTTACATCTTTAATCTCGATAACGTGCGTAAATATGCGCATGCCGATATCAATACTACGGCCAGTGCCAATACTGTGTTAGACGATTCGTATGAAAGCCTGTCACAACGACTCTTTCCAAACATGGGGGCAGCAACATGAGCGCACTGGTCTGGATACACGAAGATGCACTACGTGCCGACCACCCGGCGGTTTTGCAGGCGGGAGATGAGAGTGAACTGGTATTCGTCTGGGACGATCAATACCTGCAAACCATGGATTATGGCTTTAAACGACTGGTATTTATTTATGAAACCTTGTGTACCATGCCGGTAACGATATATCGGGGTGATACGGTAAACACCTTAACTAACATAATGCAGGACAAAGGCAGCAACCAGTTATATATTCCGGCAACACCTAACCCGGGACTGCGGCAGCGTATCGGCGAACTGACCAAAATCGTTGATACGCAGGTCATAGAAGATGTCCCGTTCGTGACACTCGATAAACCACCCAACCTGGGCCGTTTTTTCCGCTACTGGAACAAGGCAAAAAAGCGCGCCATGCAGTCTAGCCAGGCATGACAGAGATCGCCATCATCGGTGCCGGCATGGCCGGATTGACCCTGGCACGGGAGCTTAACCAATGTGCCAGCATTACCGTGTTTGAAAAATCGGTCGGCTACGGCGGTCGCATGGCGACACGCAGGCGCAAAGGTTTCCAGTTCGATCACGGCGCACAATTTTTTACTGCACGCACACCACACTTTAAACAATTCCTGCAACCTTATATTGATCAGGGCAGCGTTGCTCGCTGGGATGCACGCTTTGTCGAACTGGATCGTAATAAGGTAACCGGCTGCCGTAGCTGGGACGAGGAATTGCCACACTATGTTGCCGTACCGGGCATGAATGCATTGTGCGAGGTTATGGCAGCAGACATCAACGTGCGATTGCAAATCCAAATCGATACGTTACAACGATCCGGGGAGCGCTGGTTGTTGCTCGATGGCGACGGAAAACAGCTGGGTGATTTCGACTGGGTTGTGTTGGCGATGCCAGCTGCGCAGGTGGCGGCGCTGCTTCCTGATAACTGCAGTTTCAAGCCAGGTTTAAACGCTGTTTCCATGCTGGGCTGTTATTCACTGATGCTGGGATTTGAACAGGAACTGCCACTGGCATGGGACGCAGCGCTGGTAAAAGGTGCTGATATCAGCTGGGCCTGTAATAATCACAGCAAGCCGGGCCGAACAGCCAATCCTACCTTGTTGGTACATGCGACCAACCGCTGGGCCGAGACCAACATGGAACTGGATGATGGCGACGTGATTACACATCTGACAGATGAAACCGCCGCGGTGATGGATATGTCGTTGTCGCACGCCGTGCATGTTGATCTTCACCGCTGGCGTTACGCCAATATCTCCAGACAGGAAGGAGATCGGTATCGCCTCGACCAGGACCTGCACCTGGCAGCGATTGGCGACTGGTGTATCAAGGGCCGCATTGAATCGGCGCACCTGAGTGGTCTTGCACTCGCGAATACATTGAACGAACGGTTACCATGACAATGAATAAAGAAGCCATTATTAATGACTATGGCGCAACCAACGTTTGCGTGCACGAAGACATGGTCGCATGGATGCGATCAAACCATGCCGGCGAAACCGGTGCGGTATGGATTTACCGGGGTGCAAAGTATATTGCCTGGAACAGTCGCATCATCGATATGGCCAGTGAACATGGTCAGACTGAGCAACAACACTTATTGGTGATTGAACACCTGTTGGCACCAGAGCAACATAGTCGACTTCTGCCGTTGTGGCGGCTTAGTGGTTTTATGCTGGGTTTTCTGTCAGGACTGTGTGGTTATCGGGCCTTTTGTATCACGATTGACGCGGTGGAAACCTTTGTTGAACAACATTACCAGGAACAGATTCACTGCCTGGAACAAACCAGAAGTAATCCGGCGTTACAAGCCGTGCTGCATCGCTGTTGTGCAGAGGAAATAGCGCACCAGCACGACGCGGCGACTAAACATGGCATCAAGCAACATTCAAAGATACAAAAGGCATGGCGCTGCATCGTTGCTGCCGGTTCAAATACTGCCGTACAACTCGCCAAGGCCGTGTAACTATCTCTACAGGAGCTGGACAAACGGGCAACTTATTGGTTTGACCTGTACAAAAATACGTTCGCTACCACGCTTTTGAAATTTTTTGCCAGGCCGCCAGTCCATCACATGTTGGCCATTGGTGATACTGGCAGTTATGAAACGAACCCTGTTCGTGTTGCATAACTCTCCTCTTTCACGTTTATTGCCTATATCCGGTTCATCAGTGGTCAACAGTTTCATTCATAGTTTCTCCCCCATGAAACTGCCTTGGCCGGCTCTCCCAAGCCGGCCCTTTTTAAACGGAGGTATGACATGAATTATTTTGAAACAGTCATTTCCGGAATGATGCGAAGGCTGAGCGGTATTTTTGCCGTTTACTCATTATTTCATCAGCAGGCATACGTGCCTGTACGTAATTCAAATTACCATCAATCTGCTTATACAAAGAAATTACGAATGCAGAAACAGGCTACACGTTACACTGGCAAACAATAGCGATGCTTGAACTCTCATTATTTTCGGCATTGTTGGCAGGTAGTACCTGGTTTGGTGCCATGATTTTTTTATCCGCGGTATTGGCGCCCATGGTATTCAGGGTACTTAGCCAGCAAGGCGCGAGTATTTTTCTGCGATCGTTATTCCCCCGCTATTACAAGCTGGGGATTGGCTGCGGCGTGATTCTACATATTGCATTGCTATCATTGATACCACTCACCGAGCAACTGTCAGCAGCATTACTCTGGTCCACCGTTGGCTCAGTGACGATCCTGTTACTGAGCATATACTCACTGGTACTGGTGCCGCGTATTAATGCAGCAAAGGATGCCGGTAACAGTATGAAGAAAACATTCGATGCGCTGCATCTACGATCGGTTATCATTAATGTGTTTAACATATTGGTAACGTTATTCGTGTTAATCAACCTGGCATTTCTGTTTAGCGAAACACTGGCATGACCGCGAGCAGCGTCGACCCTGACGAAGTTGCCTATTACGAAAAACTGGGCGATATGTGGTGGGATGACAGTGGCATCCTGTGGCCACTGCATCGCCTCAATGGTCTCCGTACCGATTACCTCAAGCAGCACATCGGCACACATTTCCGGCATGATACCGAAAAAGACAAACCGCTGTCCGGACTGAAGATACTCGACATTGGCTGTGGCGGCGGCATCCTGTCGGAGTCAATGGCCAGGCTGGGTGCTGACGTACACGGTATCGATGTTACTGAAAAAAATATTCACGTCGCAAAGAAACACAGTGACGGTGAAGGGCTGTCGATTCAGTATGAGCACATCACCGCGGAAGCATTACAACAGCGGGAGCAAACCTATGATGTGGTTTTGAATATGGAAGTCATCGAGCACGTCGCCGATCTGCCCGATTTCATGGCGGCGTGTACTGCATTGCTGGATCGCAATGGCATCATGTTTATTTCAACCATCAATCGCACGTTTAAATCGTGGTTGTTCGCTATTGTTGGTGCGGAATATATCCTGCGCTGGCTGCCGAAAGGCACTCATCACTGGCATAAGTTTGTAAAGCCAGTCGAGATTGACGAGTTACTGGCTAAAGACGCGATGACCAGTTCATTGCATGCTGGTGTTAAAGTGAATCCATTTACCAAACACTTCAGCCTGACATCAAACCTCGGTGTCAATTACATGCTGGCTGCGACTTATCAAAAGTAGCAAGTCGCTCGCCGCGGGAAAACGAATTACTGACCGGTAATGCGCATGGCCTGTTGTAACTGCACCAGGCTGCTTGAATCGTGGTTCTTCTTTTCAAGAAAAACGATTGCGTCATTTAACACTGTCTTCGCCCTGGCGATTTGCCCGGTTTTTACCAGGTAGCGCGCTTTACGCTGTACCAGGTCACTATACAACGTGTAATAGCGTTGCGGATCAAAGCGATTCCTGTCACGCGCCTCGACTGACAGGTAACGCTGACTATAGTAATTCTGTAACAGGTTTACCCTGCTGATGGCGCCATCGTAATTATTATTGCGGACTTCAAAGTTTTCCCACCCCAGGTAAAACCGTTCCCAGTAGGGCCAGGCATGCTGGTAAACACGTTTTATCTCGGCATAGGCATCCCGGTACATCGCTTCTACAAGGCGGATGGGCAACTCATCACCGCGACCGTAAAAATCTGTCGCGTAGGCCATTAACAACACGCGTTTGCGCTCGGAGAGTTGCGACTTTCTTGCTAATAACAGCTGGTAAAGCTCATTCGCTTCGACACGGTCGCCTTGTCTATCCAACTGCAACGCCATGGCCACCTGTTGATCCAGTGGCGACGGTTGCGAAGGTGTTGTTTGCGCATCAGGCTTTACAGATGTTGTGACTGTATTACCCATAAACTCGTGATAGTCACGCTTCAATTGTTGCCACGTCGTATCCGCCTTGGCAACAGCCTGCCTGTAGAGAGTGGGTGCATATATCGCCAGCGCAATAAGCAGGATGACCGCTACCACCCAGAACCAGCCAGACTGGTATTCCTGCCGATCGACTACGTCTACGGGTTCATCATCATGAAGGCGCATTGTGCTTACATCCGTTAATTCGCTACAGTGTCATTATAGACACTAACAGGTTTGATATGAGTAAAGAGACTGCACCGCTACCCCGTTACAGTTCGCAGGCATTTCCACCATATACCTTCGTCCCGGGTGAAAATCCACATCCCGTGCGTGATCCGGGTGGCCATTCCTTTGGCCAACTGCAACACGATGCGGTCGAGTTCGATCCGGAGCACTGGCAGGACTGTGACGAGTACCTCTACGGCATTGATTTATTTAACCATGGTTACTGGTGGGAAGCACACGAAGCGCTGGAAGGCGTCTGGATTGCGGCTGGCAGGACCACGCCAATCGGCTACTTTATCCAGGGTTTGATCCAGGTTGCCGTGGCGCTACTGAAACAACACCAGGCGTTCACGGATGTCGCGCAACGCATGGCGGCCGATGGACTGGATAAAATGCACCTGGTTAACAGCGAGTTTCTTGGTATTGATGTGCCCGCCTTTAAAAAACAGGTCCATGCTTTTATCAAGGCGCCGGCAACGACGACACTGGTGATCGAGTTAAACCTGCAGGCATAAAAAAACCCCGCTAGTGCGGGGTTTTTCATACAGTCTATCTCAAGTCAGACCTGTACGTTGGCGGCCTGCGGACCCTTTGCACCATCTTCGATGTCAAAAGTCACCTGCTGACCTTCGGTCAGCGTACGAAATCCTTCACTCTGGATTGCTGAGTAATGTACGAAAATATCATTGCCACTATCAGATGGGGTAATGAAACCAAAACCTTTGGATTCGTTGAACCATTTAACGGTACCTGTTGCCATGTTAATAACCTCGTTGGTTGTAAATAAATTAATGGGTGTTACAGATCTAACCAAGGAAATTAACAGTACTGACCTACAGGGTACGGCTGAAAAATGTTCCAATGTAGAGTGTATCAACGCAGAGTTTAGAACATTAGGCAGAAAAATCCAGTAAACGCAGTAATAAACACCACTAGCTGCTTTTCAGTGCACTAATTTAGCGCGATAATTATGATGCACTGCAAACAAACGGGAGGTAGCCATGGCCATTTGTCCAGTAGCCAATTCTGTAGGTTGTGATAAGTGTACTATCGTTAAGGTGTGTCCGTTACGCAGCGTGGTTGGTAATTACGGACAGCCGCAACCCGGGCAATCACAACAGCAAACACCAGGCAGTAACGATAGCGAAAGTCCGCCGCCGCCTTCCTGACTTCATTGAAACACTATCAATCGTAGTCGTTATCAGAACAAGTAGACTTTGTGTTTAAGCGGTTTGTTTGAACAGGTCGTCGGTTCTTGCTGCCATGATGAAATCGGTTACGTGCAGTCCGCGGATCTTCTTGCTGAAAAAAATGACGCGCACCTTGCCCCATTCCGTGACCAGCGTTGGATGATGACCGACGTCATCGGCCAGTTCACCTACCTGTTGTGTAAAGACTAATGCACTGGCAAAGTTTGAAAACGTATAGTCACGCCAAAGCTTGTTGATATCGTCGTCAGCCATGATCTGCCAATCGGGGATCTCCGGCAGCATGGCGTCGATTTCTTCGCGGGTTGCCAACGGCGCGCCCTTACGACAGGCCTCGCATTCACGGTCTTTAAGTTGAGTCATGACTGGTTCCTGGTTTTATCTTGTAGTTTGCGGGCATAGCAGGGTTCTTCCCAGACACGACTATCGCCACGCATCATGTTCAGCCGGGTTAGCAGCAACTGCATGCGACGATCCAGCACCTCGGCCTCATCGCTGTCGCTTGCCTCGGCCAACAGCTGTTCCACGCTGGCGATATCCTTACGTAACTTCATCTCCGGCGGCAGGAAGCCGGCGTTTTTCAATAATCGGTACCCGGCCCTTAACGCTTCCGGCACCGTGCTGTCGTCATCCAGTGCCAATGGTTTGCCCGCGCCGGGCAGGTTTTCGAATTCGCCCTTGGCAATGGCGTCGGTTATATGCTTGTCGGCGAGTTTATCGATCAACCACATTGTTACAGCAATAGTGATCTATAGTAGTGGCACGACAGCAACTAGCCATGAGTTTCGGCCTGCAGGAAAGCATCAGCATTATCACAAATACTGCCCGCGCTCTTGGGCAAGGGTACACGCAACGTGGCAAGCTTGGTTAATACTACCCCGCCCTCGCGCAGTATGCGGTTTGCATCGAGTAACCGCCTGTAGGTATTAAGACTATCCTTATGTTCGGTACTGGTCTTCTGCAATATGATGTCATGCAGGTCGCGCTGATAAGCTTCCTGGGCTGCAATGTAGCGCGGCCAGACATCAAAAATAGCGGGGTCGTTACGTATCGTTTCACAGGCAAGCTTGGCACTCTGTGCCAGTTCGCTTAAACGCGCCTGCATTGGATCAAACAGTTCAAATTCGCCCATCACCTTGTGTAAGGCCTCTGCCACGCGGTCGATGTCAAACATCGTTTGCGCCACCTTTAGATAACGTGTGTGGAAGTAGTCTTCAATGGGCATCGTAAATACCCTGAACGGTTCGCCCCACAGCTCATCCACCCCTTCACCCCCATCGCTGAGGCGGATGTTCTTGCCAAGCGATAACGCCTCCATGAAACAGCGTCCGCATTCACGAATTAATTCATTGCTGCTTTCAATGTTGATGCCGGATTCTTCAAGGTCGACAACGGACTGTAATATCAAGCGACCGCGGTTTAATAAAGCGCCAGCCAGCATCGCACCCTTGACACGTTTACGGGCCTCGTCATCTTCGGACTCATAGATGGCGCGTATCTGATCAAGCCTATGACTGGGTGTATTGATACCGGGTTCAAGGTGGTGAAAAACGCGCCGGGTCAACTGGTCGATCATTTGTTTCTTGTCGGCAAAGCTGCCTTCATTCAAATGGTAACTGCGGACCCAGTAGCCGTCGTAGTAAACGCACAACTTGCCATCGATCTCGCGCTCGGTGCCATTTTTGATGGACTTATCGCCCTTCGGTTTATTTTGTGCAAACTGTCTTGCCATTGTTATGCCTGTGTCAATAAATCGTGTAGTTCTTTTTCAATGTCGTCGATGGAATACGCCAGTAAGTCCTTTTCCACCTGGCCAAGGATAACGCCCTTGACGTTGTCATTGAGTTCCGCAATGACGTTGTTCATCTGTGCTGCCGGCGCTGCAAAAACAAGTTTCTGGTACATATCCTGTTGCTGCTGATCAGCCAGGAATTCAGCCAGTAATTGCATATTCGTTTTTTCGCGTGATGCCGTGCCGTTGGTAGCACCGTGCCTGATACCGGTGACAACATGGTAAGCAAGCTGTGCGAGCGCCTCCGAATCATCTGCTTTCAGGGTGGTCAATGACGTGGCGGGGGGTTTGTTGATTAAAACCCGGATATAACGACCGTCTGTTAACACGGCCCAGGTAGTTGTATCGCTCATCTCAATGTCGCAATGTTGTTCTTATATTTTGGCACAAACGCCAAACAAGTGCGTGTTTTGCCTTATCTTTTCGTAATCATAGCAGAATGTTTGTTCAATAGGACAAAGAATCACTATCAGGAACGGGTTGCCCAACAGCATGCCGAAAATAGACCTTGACCCGTTCCATGTAGTCCCACGGTCCGCTATTTTGATAGATCATAAAAGTGACGTCGTTACCGTTAATTTTTACTGTTCCTGCACCATAGCCATTCATAATAATAGTGGAGTGACCTGACCACTTATCAACCTTGATAACATCCACGGTTTCGCCGTTATGCATTATACCGACATACAACAGGTCATCCGGTTTGTGCATTTTTTCTACGGCGGCGGCAAACGAGAACAGGCTGTCATTATTCGTCGCCAGGTTATCGAGCTGCTCAATGAATGCACCTTGCTTTAGCCTGATATATTCTTCCCTGCCGTAATATGGTAAGTCAACCAGGTTTTCTATCCCCTGCGCAGCGTTCTGCATGCCCTGCGCGGCTGAATCCAGTAACGCATCCCGGTTTTTGTATATCAGCAGGCAACTACCTACTACCAGGAAGCTCAGAAATAACAGCGCCAGCAGACAACCGTTTAGTACTTTATTGCCGTCGTTATCCTTCTCTGGTACAGACATAACAAAACGTACTGCGAACTAGCGTTTGATTTCAAACGGGTAGCGTTTTTCAACAATGTCGCTGGCAACGATAACCTCGATACTGGCTGGTTCACCCTGGAACTGGATAAACAATGACGTGTTGACTTCACCTTTATCGGAAAGGATGGAATGCGATGCCGACTCGAGTTCCTGGCCAGCGGCGTTAAATCCGCTCATACCCAGGTAGTGTTCACCCATGCCCTTGTAACTGATATTGACTTCGGAACCCTTGATCGATTGTAACGACACGGTGCTGCCTGCGACCTGCCGTGCATTACCTGCTTCGCCACTGTCCAATCGCACCGACTGGATATTGACTGGCAGGTTCAGGGTCAGCGTTCCCTTAACACCGGCAAAATTATTTTCATCCAACCCCTGCATATGATTAACCTGGCGAATCGCTTTCATATGCGGCATCGGTGATTGCTGTTTACTAAAAGACAAGCGTGAAAAAAAGTCCGATTCAAAGTTGTTGTTCGGATCGTACTTGTTGGCACCGCTCTTATTGGTCACTTCGGTAATCTTGACGGCAGCATCGGCCATACCATCACTGAAGTTTGGTATCCCTGGCATATAGACCTCAAGCCAGAACAGATCGGTAAAAAATGTCGTGACTTCCAGCAGCGCAGGACCCGCCGTGGCAGAGGGGCCAGACACATCTATTGCCGGCGCCCCGGCAGCAAGCAACTGTTCATATTGCTCAAGGCTCAGGTTACGTTCACTGGCAGGGATACTCCCTGTTTTAAGCTGCTCCTGCTGCGGTTCCTGCGTCATGAACTCATCCATGTCCATGTTTGGCTCATATGGGATGCTGCTCCCCTGTTGACCATTCATTGCGACGCCAGTACCACCGAGCAAACCTGGCAGGATTTTCTGGATTTCAGTCCAAAGCACCAAGCCAGCGAAACCAGACAACATGGCAAAGGCAAGGAAGATAAATAAAACAGCAATGAAAAACAGCTTAACCAGGCTGGTATCACGTTCACGCAGCACCAGGCATTGCGCTGGCATGTCGTGTAGCGCCTGTTTTTTCCTTGTGAATGCGGCAAGCAGATAGCCAAGGCCAAGAATAAGGCTGGACGCGATCTTGCCGACGTTTCGACCCGTGGCACGCAGGAAAGAAATCCGATTGCCGTCAGTATCGGTAACAATAATCCCGACCAGTACCTTGCCAAGCGTACCCTGGTAGGAAGAACTCTCCATACCGGCAAAGTACAACCAGTAAATAACCAGATAGGAAAGCTGCACGACACCGGCAAACGCCTGAACCAGTGACTCATCCAGGGTGCTGAGTCCGGCATACAAACATAGCTGCAACGTGGAAATAACGAACAGGTCAATGTGTATGGCGATAAAACGCCGCCAGAATCCAGCATACTTCACGTCAGTTTGCGCGGACATACGGTTCCTCCCTTTGTGGTTGCCTTCCTGAACCTAACGTTATGTTACGGCTACAGCTCTCGGGCTAGTCGATCAGTTCCTTGTTAGTGCGCGCGTGGTCATCGCAAGGCGTGTCGATAGCGTTTTCACAAACACCTTCAGAAAACGAAGCTGTGTACCTTCGTTGGCACGTTCCAGCGTGGTGCTGTTAACCTTGATTAGTGAAACATCGGTATTGGCCTTGATCGATGCCGTACGTCGCTCGTTTGTCAGGTAACTCATTTCGCCAAAGCAGTCACCTTCCTGCAGGTAGTCAATGCGGTGGCCATTCTTCTCAACGCTGACAATGCCGGAGATGATGATGTAAAACGAACTGTCTTCTTCCCCTTCCTGGATGACGTATTCTTCCTTGCTATAGTTTTCCCAGTCACAGGCGCGGATCAGCTCCCAGATATCGACATCGGTGAAATATTCAAAGAAACCCAGGTTCTTGATGGTTTCAAATTTCTGCCGGAGGATGTCTTCTGCATCGACCTGGCCAAGTTCCTTGAAGATACGCGCGAGATCCGATGCAAGGTCCAGTCCCATGCGGTAACGATCGGCTGCATTTTTCGCCAGCATCTTATCCATGACCTGTTGCAAGTCTTCCGGTACATCGTTCCTGTATTCGCAGACAGGCGGTACATTCCGCGCTGAAATATTGGCTATCAATGCGTTCAACGTATCAGCACGAAACGGGTGTTGGCCAGTGAGTAATTCATACATGACCACACCAAGTGAAAATATATCGGTATTACTCGATACATCGCGTTCCGTGATCTGCTCCGGCGACATATACAACGGGGACCCCATCAGGCCACCGATATGTGTTTCCTCGTAGTCATCACGATTGATCAGCGCCACACTAAAGTCGGCCAGCTTGAGTTGCCGGGTACTGGTTTGTAACAGGTTGGATGGCTTCACATCACGGTGAATAATTCCCTGCCGGTGTGCGTAGTCCAGTGCCTTGGCGGCATGGTAAACAATGCTAACGACATCCCTGAGTGGTAATAATCGGTCTGCCTTGCAAAAATCGCCAAGCGTGCAGACCTCGGGGATAAATTCCATGACCAGGTAATAGTAATCATCTTCGATATTGGCATCGTAGACGCGCAGGATATTTGGATGACTGAGCACACTGGTCGCATGCGCCTCGTTAAAAAACAGCCTGACAAACTTGGCGCGGCCGTCCTCTTTTTTTAACAGCTCGGAGTGGGCAAGCTTGATGGCAACGTTGGAGTCGGTAAAGGGATCGTAGGCAGAAAAGACAGTCCCCATACTGCCGCGCCCTACTTCTTCGATAATTTCATATTTGCCTATTCTTACGGGCATATTGTTATCATCATTATTGTAATAATTATTGTATAGCCTCCCTACAATTGCAGTTTACACCAGAAAGCACTGTATGCGGGCATAGAAACAGCGCATTTGCTATGCTGATGTGGAAAAAACGGTAGTCTTGAAGATGTCCAGATTTTTACCCTTGTTGTTATTATTGTTGTCGGCTTTTGCCCATGCCGAGTCGTACCTGTGTACCGCGGAGCAGTTGGCAGGCTTTATCTATAATCCTGCCAGTCAAAGCTGGAAAGCCGGCGCATCGACCAGCGAGGATACGTTTATCGTCAAGCACAGTACTGAAGATGGCAGCAAGAACATTGGCCCGGCCTGGTTCGTATCCGAACGCGACAAGGAATTTGGCATCGCCTGCAAGGACGAGTTCGATGAACGCGGTTTCCTCTACTGCCGTGGACTCGGTGGCGACTTTATGATGAATAAAAACACGCTGCGCTTTCGCCACCTTAATGACCGCGGTTACGTCGTCGACGAATACATGCCGCACCTGCCTGAAGGCAAGCAATCACCTTACATGAAGATTGGCACCTGTCAGCCCTATGACTAACAAGCAACACCGCAACGCCCTCAAGCCCGGGCACAGGATTCACTGGTACGAGATTAAACAGATACTCGGTCAGGGCGGTTTTGGCATTACCTACCTGGCGTTTGATCCCAACCTGGAAAAGCACGTTGCGATCAAGGAATACCTGCCTGCGGGCATCGCCGTGCGCGAGGGCAATGAATCGGTACACCCGGTGTCTGACGATCACGGCAGCAGTTACGAGTGGGGACTGGAACGATTTATTGCCGAGGCGCGCACGCTATCCAAATTCAAACACCCTAACATTGTGCACGTGTTGTCGGTCACGGAAGAAAACAATACGGCCTACATGGTCATGGAGTACGAAGATGGCGAAAGTCTGCAAACGATTCTGAAGCAGCAAAAGACCATTCCCGAGCATCAGGTATTGCAAATACTCATGCCGATACTCGATGGGCTTGAGATAGTGCACCGGACCGGATTTATCCATCGCGATATCAAACCGGCAAATATTTATATCCGCAAGGACGGCAGCCCGGTATTGCTTGATTTTGGCTCGGCACGGCAGGCACTGGGCGAAGAGACCAAAACCCTGACCACGCTGATCTCGCCTGGCTATGCACCGTTTGAACAGTATTTCAGTAGCAGCAGCGAACAGGGTGAATGGAGCGACATCTATGCACTGGGCGCGACGTTTTATCGTGCCGTCACCGGTATCGCCCCACATGAGGCCGTGGACCGCAGTAATGCGATCCTGAAAACCAACAGCGACACTATCGTTTCTGCAATGGAAATTGCCAGCGGTAAGTACGCTAAACACTTACTGGAAGCAATAGACCATGCGCTGGCCTTTCGTATTGAAGACCGCCCTCAGTCTATCGCCGCATGGCGAGAGGAGATAACGACTGAACCCCCGGCCACGATCAGGGTAAAACCGGTAACGAAAAAAGTAGACCCGCAGGCTGAAACCGTCCCCGGTACCGAAGCGCTACAACGTATTCAATCACAGGCAACACCGCCGCCAGCAGCGGTATCGGTAAGGATAGACCCACATACCGAAACCCTGGCCGGTACCGTGGAGCTACCACGTATGCAGGCAAAGGAAACACCGCCGCCAACACCGCCACCGGAAAAGAAAAAAGGGTTTAGGAAACGCTGGTTATTCGTACCGCTGCTTGCCCTTGGCGTCTTCATCATGCTGCTGTTTGTGTCTGAAAAGAAAAAAGCAGGGCTACAAGCTGAGCTCTCAACAGAAACCAGCGCGCCCGTGCCTATGTCTGGGTCTATGCCAACACCTGCAGCAGTCACCGAACGACCAGCGCCAACCGAGGCCGAGACAATTAGCAACAACGACAAACCTGCCGCAAGCAAGCAACAACAAGACACTGCACAGGAACCTGAGCCAATAGCGGAACAGGCAAAACCGGCCGTGTCCAGCGAGGTATCCACGCGGCGCTTGTTACAGGATGCACGTTACCACATGAATGCCGGTCGCCTGTTTACCCCGCCCGGGTTGAATGCCTATGAAAAATACAAGCAGGTACTCAAACGCGACCCTGACAACAGGGAAGCAAAACAAGGTATGGAAAAGATAGCGCGCACGGTGCTCGGTGATGCACGCACAGCCGCCAATAACCGCGAGTACAACAAGGCAGAGGAAAAACTGAAAACACTACGTAAACTATTTCCACAATCGGAACAGTTAAATGACCTGTTAAAACGCATTAAACGCATCATCCGCGAAAAGGAAATGCTGGACCTTGAAAAGGAACAGCTCAACTTATAACTCCCGACCAGTCCACACTGTTGCATTGCACCAGCTTTAGTGACACATTAACACGCGATGTCAGCCAGTATAGATGTACTCCCCACACCCCTTGCGGCCCTGCACGCAGAAATACAGGCAAAGATGTCAGAGTTTGCCGGTTATTCACTACCACTCTACTTCGAGGGTTTTATACAAGAGCACCTGCACACGCGTGCGCAGGCAAGCCTGTTCGATATTTCACACATGGGCATCATCGAGTTAACAGGTAGCAACCTGGTTGAGACACTTGAATCGCTGTTGCCTGCCAACGTGGCCGCACTGGAACTGCATCGCTCCTTGATCACCGTGCTGCCCAATTGCCAGGCCGGCATCATCGACGACCTGATGCTAACCCGAACTGATGACGGCTTTCGAATTGTTGCCAACGGTAGTCGTAAACAGATCGTCATTGATCACCTGCGGGAGACACTCGCACCCAGGCAACAGTTGCGACACCGCGCTGACATGGCATTGCTGGCCTTGCAAGGTCCTGCCGCAGCAAAGGTCTTACAACAAGTCATTCCCGATGTCGTCAGCATGCGTTTCCTGGACGCCGGCGAGTTTTTAATCGATGGGGCAACTGTCTTTGTCACGCGCAGTGGCTACACTGGTGAAGACGGTTTCGAGATCGCGGTGAGCGCCAGTCGGGCCGAACAATTTGCCAGAACACTGCTGGCCGATGAACGGGTCAAACCTGCGGGTCTGGGGGCACGCGATTCGTTACGATTGGAAGCGGGGCTGTGTTTATACGGTCATGAATTGAATGAGAACATCAGCCCGGTGGAGGCAACACTTAGCTGGATGATTGCACGCAAGGGTGATGAAGACGGACTCTTTCCCGGCAAGGCCATCATGCTGCAACAGCTGGCAACAGGTGTTAATCGATGTCGCACGGGACTAATCGTGGAAGACAAGGTGCCGGTGCGCGAAGGCACGATCATCCTTGATCAAGATAATCACGAGATTGGTGTCGTCACCAGCGGTGTATTTTCACCAACGTTGAATAAACCGATCGCGCAGGCCTACATCGACAGTACGCATGCCACAGCCGGCACAAAACTGCTGGCACAGGTACGCAAGAAACTGCTGCCGGTCAGCGTCACGACATTACCATTTGTAAAAACTAACTATAAGCGATAAGAAGGAAGCAACAATGACCAGGAAATATTCCAAAGATCATGAATGGGTGGAGATCGGTGATGACGGTGTCGCGACCGTCGGCATTACCGATTTTGCCCAGAAAGAACTGGGTGACGTGGTTTACGTCGAGCTGCCCGAGACCGGAACCACCATCGAGCAGGACGGTGACGTCTGCGTGGTGGAATCGGTCAAGACCGCTAGCGACGTCAAGGCCCCCATCAGTGGCGAAGTCGTTGCCATCAACGAGACGCTGAACGACAGCCCGGAGATGGTTAACAATGATGCCGAGGGCGCTGCCTGGTTCTTCAAGGTACAACCGGCGGACCCGGCTGAGCTGGATTCACTCATGGATAAGAAAGAGTACGACAAACTGACTGCCTAAAAACAACCTCAAGGAGTTGCGCATGGAACCAACCAAAAGACCTTTGGAAGACATCGAGATGCGCGGCGATTTTATCCGTCGCCACATCGGCTCAGACCGCGAACAGGTAGCCCGGATCGTTGAGTACCTGGGTATGGATTCGTTGGAAGAGATCATCGACCGGGTAGTCCCCGCCGATGTGCTGTCGAAAGAACCGTTATCACTGAGCGAGAGCCTGAGCGAACGCGCCGTCATTACCTACATGCGGAAACTCAGGAAACGCAACGTCGTCTGTGAACCCATGATCGGCATGGGCTACTACGGCACGGTGATGCCTTCCGTGATCAAGCGCAACGTGCTTGAGAACCCGGGCTGGTATACCGCCTACACGCCTTACCAACCCGAGATCAGCCAGGGTCGCCTGGAGGCATTATTAAATTTCCAGCAGATGGTCGAAGACCTGACCGGCATGGAGATCGCCAACGCCTCGCTACTGGATGAAGCCACGGCCGCCGCCGAGGCCATGTGCATGGCCAAGCGCGTATCCAAATCAAAGAGCAACACCTTCTTTGTCGATACCGACTGTCACCCGCAAACACTCGCAGTGATTCAGACCCGGGCTGAACCTTTCGGTTACATGATCGAGGTCGGCGATCCATGGGAAGACCTGGCACAACACGATGTGTTTGGCGTGCTGGTACAGTACCCGGGTTCCAGTGGCCATGTCCGCAACCCGCAGGCGGTGATCCAGCAGGCCCATGAAAAAAATGCCCTGGTGACCGTGGCCGCCGATCTGTTAAGCCTGGTGTTGTTAAAATCGCCCGGTGAAATGGATGCCGATATCGTGGTAGGCAGTTCACAACGGTTTGGTGTAGCGCTGGGCTTTGGTGGACCACACGCGGCCTTCTTTGCCAGCAGACAAAGTTATATCCGCTCGTTACCCGGCCGCATCATTGGCGTCTCAAAAGACGTACACGACCAGCAGGCCTTGCGAATGTTGTTGCAAACCCGCGAACAACATATACGCCGCGACAAGGCTACCAGCAACATCTGCACAGCGCAGGCACTACTGGCGATCCTGGCCGGCTTCTATGCGATCTACCATGGCCCCGAGGGCTTAAAAAACATAGCCACGCGTGTACATCGCTACACGCAGATACTGGTCGCGTGGTTAAAACAACAGGGCTTCGAGATCGCACATGCGGCCTACTTCGATACCATTACCGTGCGCGCACCGGGTAAGGCACGCCGCTATGTGGCCAAGGCCCGCGACCTCGGTATCAACCTGCGTCCCATCGATCGCGATACGCTCGGCATCAGTTTCGACGAGGCCAGCACGCGGCGCACGTTGCGACGACTGGAACAGGTCTTTCAAAACCCCGACTCGGAACACCTGAATATCAACGACATCGACAAAGACCTGGTCGAATGCATCCCGGATACGCTATTACGCAGCAGCGAATTCCTCACCCACCCGGTATTTAATATCTACCACTCCGAGACCGAGATGATGCGCTATATGCGCCGACTGGCACGCAAAGACATCGCGCTGGACCGCGCCATGATCCCGCTTGGCTCCTGCACCATGAAACTGAATGCGTCGGTGGAACTCCTGGCGTTGAGTTACCGCGAGTTCAATGCCATGCATCCGTTCGCCCCGGCTGACCAGGCCCAGGGTTACATTCAGCTGCTGGAAGAACTGGAGTCCATGCTCTGCGACTTGACAGGCTTCGATGCCATCTCGTTTCAACCGAACTCGGGCGCACAGGGTGAGTACACCGGCCTGCTGGTGATCCGCAAGTATCACCAGGTCAACGGTGACGCACAGCGTAACATCTGCCTGATACCGTCGTCGGCGCATGGCACCAACCCCGCCAGTGCCGTTATGGCCGGCATGAAGGTGGTGGTCGTAAAGTGTGACGACAACGGCAATGTTGATGTTAACGATCTTACCCGGAAGGCAGAACAGCATTCAAATGAACTGGCCGCGCTGATGATCACCTACCCCTCCACGCATGGCGTGTACGAGGAGGCCTTTACCCACATCTGCGACATCATCCATAAACACGGTGGTCAGGTATACATGGACGGAGCCAACTTCAATGCACTGGTAGGTATCTGCCGACCCGGACACTCAGGCGTCGACGTTAGTCATATGAACCTGCACAAGACCTTTGCCATCCCGCATGGCGGTGGCGGCCCCGGTGTAGGTCCGATAGGAGTACGCCGACATCTTGCCCCATACTTGCCGGATCACCCGGTGGTGGATGACGTCAATCCCGATGTTGGTGAGGCCGGTACCGTGGGCACGGTCGCTGCAGCGCCGTGGGGATCAGCCAGCATTCTGTCAATCTCGTGGGCCTACATCGCCATGATGCGCGACAAGGGTCTGCACCGGGCAACATTAATCGCCATCTTGAACGCCAACTACATTGCGACCAGGCTGAAACCGTATTTCCCGATTTTGTATACTGGTAAAAACGACATGGTCGCGCACGAGTGCATCATCGATCTGCGTCACATTAAGGAAGCACTCGGCATCACGGTGGAAGACATTGCCAAGCGTCTTATCGATTACGGCTTTCACGCTCCGACCGTGTCCTTTCCCGTGGCCGACACCATGATGATTGAACCTACAGAGAGCGAGAATAAGCGCGAATTGGACCGCTTCATCAACGCCATGGCTGCCATCCACAACGAGATCAAGATGGTCGAGATGGGGGCATTTGATAGGGATAATAATCCGCTGAAAAATGCTCCGCATTCGCAATTGCTGCTGGAGCAGGAAGAGTGGACGCTACCTTATTCCAGAAAGATTGCCTTCTTCCCGGCACCGGAACTGCACGAGGATAAATATTGGCCGCCGATTGGCCGTATCGACAACCTCTACGGTGACCGCAACATCGTTTGCAGTTGCCCACCGCTAAGCAGTTACGAGGAACTGACTACCGAGAATTCCTGAATCATTTATTTCAGGCGAAAAAAAAGGATGCCGAAGCACCCTTTAATTCAATTCTGGATTCGACTCAGGAGGTCGCAAAATCCTTCGCGGCCTTAAGCGCTACTGCACGAACAGAAGTTGATGCAGGCTTGGCCTTAATCATAATTTCTTCACCGGTAAATGGATTGCGACCAGGACGTGCCTTGGTAGCTTTCTTTTTAACAGTCTTCATTTTTACACCCAGCTCAGGAACAACAAATTCACCAACGGCACGTGGTTTCAGATGACGCTCTGCCTGGCCAGCAAGTGACACAAGTACGGCTTTTACGTCCTTGTTTGATAGACCGGTTTCTTCAGCAATCGCTTTAACGATTTGAGCCTTGGTTTGACGCTCTTTAACGGCGGTACGTTTTGGAGATGACATTAGATTTAATTACCTCTTTTGTTATTTTCAAGATCAATTAGTGAAAAAAAGACACTCGCTACTGATGCCCCATACTGTAGACAGTTGGCGATTATAACGACAAAAAAAAATTACGACTACGCTTGAAACAAAAAAAGTGGCTATTTCAGCAGAAAAAACACTGATTTTTTTTAATGACAAAAAAATCGTGTGCATTAATTGGGAAAATAAAAAATAATTTACCTGACACATATGTTTACAGCACCCTTTGCGTGTAATACATGCATCAACGCCGGTTGCTATTTATATTTTTTAGAAAAAAGAAGAATGCGCATGGCATCGTCTCGAAAACCACAAGTCCGTCGGCGTTAGCAACATGGCAATCACCTGCCCCGGTTGTAACAATCAAATGCGTTCTGTGATCTATTACGGTGCAAGCTCCACTTTCTGCCTCGCCTGTAAATGTTTCTTCCTGAAACCGGAACAACTTGAGCAAATCACGGTTAATTCCAACATCGATCTTGATACGGAAGCACCCAAAATCTTACCCGGTGGGGGTGAACCGAGTTATCACTGTCCGGGCTGCCACAGTAGCATGTCCCGCCATCTGCGTGGGCGCATATTAAAGACTGAAGTTGACACCTGCGACAGCTGTAAAAGCGTTTGGCTGAACAAAACGGCGCTTACGCGCATTGAATACGACGCCGCCGTCGTGCGCCGCAACCAGCAAAAGAACTCGGGCACGCGTATGACTTGCCCGAAGTGCGGCCTGGAACAAAACAAGGCCGAAAGCTGCAAACGCTGCCAGGTCGTCGTGGATAAATACCGCGTGGCGCGCCAGGAAGGCCGACTGGAATACAGGAAAATCGGCTTCTTCGAAAAGCTTGGCAAGCAACTCGAGGCGCGTATTCTCGAAACCAGGCAAAAGAGCAAACATGCGCACTCACGCACGCGCAAATTTCTGGATGCCTGCCAACACAACCAGTTTGCCTTCTACTTGATGAAGTTATTCAGTTGGGCGCTGATTGTCGTCGCCGTGTACGAAGTTTGGCTGATAATCCTCTATACGTTCAGCAATATCTCCATGGCACCACCACGACCGGAGAACTTCGACCTGGCCACGGCCCGCGTATCGATCTTCTATATCTTCGCGATCGCGTTTGCCGGCCCCATCGTGTTATTAATCACGTTTATCCTGTGGCGCTTATCGTGGTATAGCATGTATGGCCCGATACAGGCCCTGACACATCGCTTTTTCCATCCGCTGATCAAACCCGTTATTGCCATCCTGCTGTTAATGATGGTGTTGCAATCGGTGTCGCTGTTCGCGCATGGTTTCTGGACCACGTACTGGTGGTTAAACCAGCAAGTTGCGCAGGCGAAAACGCAGCAACTGTAAAACACAACAAACACATGCAGGCAGTGAGGTCGCTGTTTATAATGCTGTAAAACAATAAGGTGTCGCTATGCAATTCAGACCCATTCCAGGCAGTCTTTTACTTATCCTTTTACTGGGATTTTCCAACGCGGCCTTTGCCACTCTCAACGGTACCTATACCGGCAAGGGTAGCGCCTCGTTTCAATGTAACGCACCGGCAATTGGCCCGTTTAACGCCAACCTGAACGTTGTGCTGATCGCGACCGGCACGAGCTTTAGCCTGTCACTCAACGATCCTGCCGGTCGCTACAGCTATAACGGCACAGGTGGCATCAGCCAGTCAGGCAATAGTTTTATCTTTAGCGCCACGGGGCAGGCGCAAATCAACGTTGGCGATGCCGGCATCGACGGTACCTATGACCCGTCTTTCCTGAATTCATTTGTTTACCAGCAAAACGGCGAAAAGCTGGATATCGTTAACAGCCCGGCACCGGAGCTCAACATCCTGGGCCAGGCCCCGTGCGTGGATATCTCTATCTCCGTCACGCTGGATAATCTCATTCTCGGCGGGCAAGTGGTTGTCACCTCCGAAACACCCGGTAGCTCGGTGACCGATACGCTGTTATTCAACACGCAAATACAAAACACCGTTACCGGTATTAACAACCGCATTACCGGTGCACTGGCCGCGATAAAAACGCTGGTCACGCCGCGTTTTTCCGACAACGGTTTCAGCCTCGAGGGCCAGACAGGATTAAACGCCGGTGATGGTGACGCGCTGCCGTTTGGCGTCTGGGGTAACTACAGCTATACCGATTTTGAAAACGACTTATCAAGTACCGCGTTTGACGGGAGCAGCCACGGTTTCCTGGGCGGTGTTGACGTGGCCGCATGGGACAACGCCATTATTGGTGTCGCACTGGGATTTGACATGGCCGATATCGATACCGGCTTTAACAGCGGTAACCAGAAGGCCGACACGTTTACCATTGCCCCCTATTACGGCGCGATCCTGAGCGACATACTCAGTGTCGATTTTAATTTTGGTTATTCCTATGTCGACTACGACCAGTTTCGCACCAGCGGAGCCACGCGCGTATCCAGTACCCCCACGGCCGACCGCTTATTTGGCGCCTTTAATCTCAGTACCACGTATTTTGTAGACCGCTGGGTGTTCGGCAGCCGCGTTGGCTTCCTGTATGCGCGCAGCAAGATCGACACCTACACCGAAAGCAATGGCGCCACCGTTGCCGAACGTGCCACCCGCGTGGGGACGTTCTCGCTGGCCGGGGATGCCGCCTACAGCTTTGGCAACTATGAACCGTTTTTGAACCTGGCCTATCACTATGACTACATGCTGGTAGAGGTCAGTGCCGGCACCGGCCCGCAACCGGCCAATGACAAGGACGACATCCTGCTGACCACCGGTATCCGCTATTTCGAAAAATCCGGGCTCAGCGGCAACCTTGAATACAGTAAACGTTTCCTGCGTGAAAACTTCGATGAAGATCGCCTGAGCGTGACCGTACGCGTCGACTACTAGGCCACTGTCTACGATAAAACCGGCCGGTATAGGCAAGCATTGAACTTGCTGCTTATAATGGTTACTAAAATCACGTCTTTGACATCGTTCACCATCACCCCATGCAATTACGTAATCGCAGCTATATCTTCATGAACACTTTCGCGATCTTCGCGCCCATCGTCTCGGCCGTGCTTGCCGCCGCCAGCTACGATGACGCGGTCGCCAGCATTTACTGGATGGCGCTGTTCGTTGCGATACCGGTCATCATCTGCCTGCTCGCGGCCAAACTGATAAAAAACCAGCAGTTCTACATTGGCGCGACCGTGATGATGTTCACCTGCAACCTGATGAACACCCTGCTGTTCCATATGGATACCGGCGCCATGATGATCGTTAGCGTGCTGTTACTGCAGCTGTTTATCGCCGTGCCGTCGTTGCTGTATGGCATGGCCTTGTTTGTTGCCCGCAAGAAACAGCCTGCGCCGGAGCAGCCGTAAACATGCAGGAAAAAGGCTGCATCTTTTGCGAATTATCCGACGATCGCGTTGTTGATAAAAATGCCCATGCCCTCGCCTTTCGCGACGCTAACCCCGTCACCGAGGGCCACACGCTGATTATTCCGAAACGGCACGAGGCCGAGTATTTTGACCTTACCGATGAAGAGACGCTGGCCTGCAAGTATTTACTGGAGCGGCAGAAACACCGCATCATGGCGAGCGACGTCAACGTCACCGGCTTTAACATCGGCATGAACTGCGGCATCGATGCCGGCCAGACCGTGTTCCATTGCCATATTCACCTGATCCCGCGGCGTCGAGGCGATGTCGAGAACCCCAGGGGCGGCATCCGCCACTTAATCCCCGGCAAGGGTTACTATTAGCCCGCTGTTGGCATCTAACCGTTTCACACTCAAGGAATCACTCGCATGAAAGAAGAAGTACAAAAATATTACGGTGAAACACTTACCGGCTCGGCAGACCTGCAAACCAACGCCTGCTGCACGGCCAGCGCGCCACCGGCGCACATCAAGGACATCATGGCGCTGCTGCATGAAGAAGTGACCTCTCGCTACTATGGCTGTGGCCTGGTAGTGCCGGAATTAATGGCAGGCCTGAAGGTGTTGGACCTCGGCAGCGGTGCTGGCCAGGACTGCTACTTGCTATCCGCACTGGTGGGTGAAAACGGCCAGGTCACCGGCGTTGATATGACCCCGCAACAGCTTGAGGTTGCGCGTGCACATATCGACTACCACACGCAACAGTTTGGCTATGCCAAACCCAACGTCGAGTTCCTGCTAGGCCATCTGGAGGCACTGGACGAATTAGAGCTGGAAGATAACAGCTACGACCTGATTGTTTCCAACTGCGTCATTAACCTGTGCCCCGAGAAAGAGGCGGTATTGAAAGAGGCCTACCGCGTGTTAAAACCGGGCGGTGAAATCTATTTCTCCGATGTGTATGCCGATCGGCGCATCCCCGATCACCTGGTACAGGACCCGACGCTGTACGGTGAATGCCTGAGCGGCGCACTGTACTGGCAGGATTTTATCCACCTCGCCAAACAGTGCGGTTTTCTCGACCCGCGCCTGGTCGAAGATCGGCCACTGGAAATCGGTAACGACGAGTTAAAGGCCAGGACCGGCGACATCAATTTTTACTCGGCCACCTATCGCCTGTTCAAGGTCGCAGAGCTGGAACCCGGCACTGAAAACTACGGCCAGGCCGTAATGTACAAAGGCACGCTGCCTGAGCAAAAAGAGTGCTTTAAGCTGGATAAACATCACAGCTTTACCGCTACTGCAGCGACGCCCGTGAGTGGCAACACGTTTGCGATACTGCAAGGCTCACGCTTCCAGCAACACTTCGAGTTCATCGGTAGCCGCGACAAGCACCTGGGCAGCTTTGACACAACGGCGGCAGGCATGCCGTTTGACACCACCACCAACGCCAAATCTACCGGCTGCTGTTAGGCCTTAAGGACGACTGCCATGGAAGCCGCTGCAACACTGGACGTACTCAAACTACAGCGCTGGACCGGTACGTTGCTGGCGATCGTGGCCGCGCTCATGGTCGCATCCAATTCTGACATCAGTAAATACGGTTACCCGATTTTCATGGTGAGCAGTTTTTTCTGGTCGTACGTCGCCATCCAGCTAAAAGACCAGGCCCTGCTGTTATTACAAATCGTGTTTATCTGTGTCGATGCCTTTGGCATCTATAACTGGTTTGTCGTTTAGCATGGTGATGGTGAAAGACTGCCCGCAGCTGCGGGTGCTGTAGTGGTCGGTGGAATACCGCGAGCAGTTAACTGACGTAGAAAAGAGACTGGCCGTTAGATTGCCAGCTTTAATTAAAAAGGCGCCTGGTTAATCAGGCACCGTTAGATTCCTGGCCAAATTCATTCTTGATTCTGATCTGAATGTAAACCGCGTTCACCAGCAGGTTCACAATGGCGATACCGGCAACGACGGCCGGCGCGCTGCCCCATTCGCCGATGATGACGCTGACGAACAGTAACAGGAACATGGAATTCAGGATCATCACGGGGACTTTCATGGTTTTCTTCCTCGAAACTTACTTATCTAACTGTTGTTCACAGGTGCTGGCCCAGACGGCACCGGCATACTCGGCCGTGTAGGTCAGGCTTTGCTTGTCGATATCATAGACGCTCTGTTCGCCCGACGGTTCACTGAACCAGCTCACCTGCCAGCTACTGGCGGTTTCCACCACCGACCCTTCGGATGTCGTACAGTACTCGGCAAAATCCGGCGCGCAGGCAAACTCGTCACCCGACTCTTCCACCACTACGCGGGTAGTATTTTCTGCAAACGTCAGGATCGTGCTCTTGCGCCCCAGTTCATCGAAACAAACAAGGATCGGCGACGCAAACAAACTGATATGTACCAGGCACAATAACAAAGTAACAACGGCTCGCATTTATTTCTCTACACAATTAAATAAGCTGCAACGCCAACCACGGTACAATATTTAACATGAGGATAGCAATCTTGTACTGACCCAGGTATTGAAAATAGGCCAGCCCAAGTTCTTTTTCATCGACATTGAACATACTGGCATGAAGCCTGGTAATGTTGTCACGCAAGACAATCACAAAAAACGCCGCCAGCAATAACAGCACACTATTGATAATGCTGGACCAGCCCAGCAATGCAGAAACGGTTTCGGTACTCATGGCACGACCTCCTCTTTACTGTATTTAACCAGTATATATCCAGTAGCCAGTTAAGATGCCCGTCCGGCCTGTGTGCCAACCGGCAGCGTGCAAAAGGAAGCCGCGAGATAGCGCCAGTTAGCGATTGTTTAACACTGCATGCGAGCATCAACCCTGTATTTCATAAAGACCCCTGGCCGAGCTGTAATCCAGTTTCGTTTCCGCGACCTGACCGTTGAGCGCCTTCGAAAAAAAATCTTTCACCACGCTATTTCCCAGCGGCTCGCCTTCGAAATAGGCATGTGAACTACTGACTTTACTTGCATCGGTAAAATTCACATACACAGCATGACTGGAATTGAGGTTATAGGGATAATGCCCAAGCCGGGCCAGTTGTTCATCGCCCGATTTCATGCGTGAGGTACGCAGCGCAAAATCGTTTTCGTTAATGGTGACATAAACCCGTTTTCGAGCCTGAATGCGGTCTACCCAGACATCATGTTCATTGTTATTGGCGTCGGCTGCGGCCAGAACAATATTATCGAAGGTCAGTCGATTGCCAGTATAAACCGAAGATAACAGCAGGTGCTTATATAAGTAATTGCCCATGCTATGTAACATCATGTTAACGGTGAATGGACATTCCTCTTCCATGCGTTGGGTAATATAAATATTCCTATCTTCCAGGTTATTTTCGTATTTCTCTTCCGCTTCCTTATAAACGGCCAGCCTGACTTCATTATTAAAATCATTGAGGAAACCGGAAAATTTCTCCAACACGCGATCAAGCGCACCAACCGATGCCTTTGCATCGCGCTTGTCACTCTTGTAACTGGCTACGCCTTTAATACCACCGCCATTTGCCGGCCAGCTAAAAGCGACGACTTCAACATTATATGTATCAGCAAGGTTTTGCGCCCGATTCACAACGGCTTCAAGATCGTTATTAAAACCATGTATGAACAGCAACAGGTTTTTCTTCTCCTTGCGAATCTTCCCAAGAACCTTCTTTGCCACGTAAGTGCTCGCATAAAATTTTTTATTCTGCGCCACATCGATCTCCCTTTTCATATCGGCACTTAGCACGTCCGACAGGATCTCCAGGTTCCAGTTATTGCCGGACCGGGTAGCTTCCAGAATGCGTAACTCATTTGGTCCCTTCCTGTTGGGCCGTGCACCGACCTGATCGAAACCGGATTTCCTGTTGCTAACTTCTCGATTGGTGATAATGAACATGTGTATTCCCCTCCTGGCTATGGTCTCCAACGAAAATTACACGTCACAAGAATGATTATGACGTGCAATCATTCAGCTAAAATACAATATCAAGATCACCCTGTAGCAAAATCGTTGTTTACTTTTATTAGTATAAAAATAGCATTAATCAGAAGGCTCAGAACGACGATACCACCAAATAATGTTCGAGCAGTTGCCCCATTCATGTTGACCTTCCCAGACGCCACAGGCATAGCCGCTTAAATAGCGAAGGTGCGCTACAGCAGCCATTACAACTCTTCTAAAAACTCATCGAGGTAGCGGGTCAATGAGTCAAATTGCGGATTGCTGGTCAGCCGTCTGACCACAAGGCCGCGCTCAACACAGGCCGGATAGTGTTGTCCATCGCTCATTGCACGCTCGCCGTAGCACACTTCTTGCGTACCTGCAGTATTACCCTTACAGGTGTTTTCTTTCTCTTCAGAACGAAAATATTGCGTGCAATATTTATAGTTTCCGTCCAGGCCGTAGTGCCTGTCCCGCCAGTCGAGGGTCAGCGCCATGTGCGAGTAATCGGCAACCAGGTACTCTTTGCCATGATCGTCTGCATGCGTTAATACACTGCACTGGCAAGCGGCTTTATTTTGCACAGGGGCGGTAACACACGGTTTGAACTCGGTAGCGCAGGTTTCGCCTTCTTCAGGGGGACGATAAATCAACATGTCCGCGCGGCTGCCAAACAGACCTCGTTCGAAATATTTAATCGTCGTCGCTGAATCTATCGTGTAGTCGTTCTGCGCCAGCACGATCAAAACGGGTATATCCACCTGCCTTCCGTTTTCCTGAACCAACTGGCGCACGTTTCTAGACAGCTTATTCACTTCCAGCACCGAGTCCACCGTCATGGATTCATACTTCACGTAATCAGTGTCATCTAGTTTTTGAGTGGGCACCCAGTCAACGCCAAAAAATGACAGAACATTCGCCAGAATTGCAGCACCATTTGGTAATTGAAGGGCCGGGGCGAACAAGAACAAGCCTTGAACATCGCTTTCATGTTCCATTGCATAGCGCAAGCCCAAAGCGGCACCGGTTGAAAACCCGGTGATGTAAATATCGCCATGGAAATCCTGCTTGAACTGCCGCATCGCCACATCAACCGCCTCGATCCATCCCTCATAGCTGAATTTCAGCAGGCTGGCTGGACGGGTGCCGTGGCCGGGAAGCAGCATGGATCGTGTATGAAAACAATTCCTGTTAAAGTAGGCCTCCAGATCACGCATCACCCGCGGTGAATCATACAAGCCATGGATGAGCAACATGCCTCGTTCTACTTCATGCGCACCGTTACATTTTGCTTTTTCATCCGTTGGACTATTCGCACTGACGATTTGACCTACCGTTGCTTTATATCGATCTGTAAATTGCTGGTCTTCTCGCGCCAACTCATCCCAGTTGTTTTTCAGTTTCCTTGTTGTAGTTGCTTGATATTCTGCATACGATGCCGCCGCATCGATATCGAACAGGGTGTATTCAGGCTTGCGCTCGAAGCGCTCTCCTGTTGCACAGCCGCTGGTCACAAACGCAAACAGGAATAATAGAAAATAAATGTTTAAATTCATTAGCCCTGCTCTTCTACCTGTCGTATATGCAAAATAATGTAAGACAGCAATAAAAACAGGGCCGTATCAAAAACCAGGTTTAAAATCACCCCACCATAGCGCATCTTATAGCCTTGATAATAGAGAAGTGAATCGACAAAATTTTCCAGGAAATCCATGAGATCGGAGTTCATCACAAGATAAAAATAATAGGCATAAGCATGCACCGCAAATAAAAGCACTACCGCGCCTTCTATAACCCAAACTGCCTGTTTATCTGACCGAATTATACGTTGAAACTTATCTGAACCAAGCACCATGCCTATTGCAGCAACCAATGTGGCAAGCGTCGTCCAGACATTATTGTTATAAGCACTTTTATTTTCCTTAAGCTGATCAATTAAGTGTATCGCCACTGTGTCACGCTTAACCTTCGCATTCGTATATTCTACTGCGTGTTTCTTATCCTGATTGCTACTTCCATTAGCTGACACTACTAGCTGCGTTATAAAGATTATATTTATAGTTAAGTAGATGAGAACAAGAATGACAAAAGGAAATAATACGGGGTGTTCCCTCCAGTTGAACATACATAACTCCTTTTTAAAATTTCACTAATCTAAAGTCCGGATTTTTTCCTTGCCACTGGCTCAGGTACCGCAGAAGGTTTGCTGCACCACCTCGTGCGGCTCCGGCGGCTGCATGTAGTCATCCTTGTCCGGCTGGTATTCGTACGGCGTTTGCAACACATCATACAGTGCATGAAATACAGAGAAATCATTATTATCTTCTGCCGCACGTATAGCCTTTTCAACCTGATGATTACGCGGGATATACACCGGGTTCACCGCCTGCATGCTGGCCTGGCGTTCCGCATCTGACACAGTTTCCAAAGACAACCGTTCACGCCAGCGAAGCAGCCAGTCATCAATCGCTTCTGGCTTAGCAAACAATGCACGTAAGGCATCATCGGCAGCAGAAACCTTGCTGCCCAGTTGCGACAGGTAATAAAAACACAGTGTAAAATCCGCCTCGTTATCCGCCATGACATTCAGCAAGCCCATCAATAAACCGCGATCGGTGTCATCCGCGGCACCGTCAACAGCAGTAATGCCACACTTCGCCCGGAAACCGGACAACCAGGCATCGTTATAAGCACCAACGTATTTCTGTAACACGGCCTCGGCATTTTCTACCGCTGTATCTTCATCCTCATCCAGTAACGGCACCAGGCATTCCGCCAGCCGGGTCAGGTTCCAGATACCGATATCCGGCTGATTGCTATAGGCGTAACGCCCATGGTGGTCAATAGAGCTATACACCTTGTGATGATCGTAATGGTCCATAAATGCACACGGGCCATAGTCAATGGTCTCACCCGCCACCGACATGTTATCGGTATTCATGACACCGTGGATAAAACCCAGTTGCATCCATTGCGCAATCAAACGCGCCTGCCGCAACACCACCGCTTCCAGTAATCCAAGATAGGGGTTCTCTGCATAAGCCAGCTCAGGATAATTGCGCTCAATGACGTAATCCGCCAATGCCTTGATAGACGGAATATCCTGCTGCATGGCGAAATACTGGAAACTCCCAACACGGATAAAACTGGATGCCACTCGAGTGAACACCGCACCGGGCTTCACGGTTTCACGGATCACCTTCTCACCGGACAACACTGCCGCCAATGCCCGTGTGGTCGGAACACCCAGCTTGTACATTGCTTCACTCACCAGGTATTCACGTAGTACTGGGCCCAAAGCCGAACGGCCATCGCCAGCGCGTGAAAACTTCGTACGGCCACTACCTTTAAGCTGGATATCACGAGCATGACCATCGGCATGCATCAGTTCACCCAGGTAAATCGCGCGCCCATCACCTAAGCCAGGATTAAAATGACCAAACTGGTGCCCAGCATAGGCCATCGCTAAAGGCTCGCTGTTTTCATGTACTACATTGCCAGAAAAAATATCAGCAAGGCAGCTTTCTTCTTCAATGATAAGACCTAACTCGGTAGCGAGAGCTTGGTTGTATTTTATGAGTGAAGGCGAAGTAATCGGAACTGGCTCAATCTTTTCGTAAAATCGATCACCTAAATTAAGGTATCTATTATTAAACTCGATACTCATGAAATATTTATTTTCTAATCCTTAAATGCTGATTGATATAAGTAATTACTGTAAATCAAAAATTAATTTTTTTATTCTCTGATTTTTCTTTTTTTAAATATTAGCAAGCGTAAATGACTTATTTGAAAGTAGCCTGGTACTGTTTTGCTATGAGAAATACATTTTCATGAATACTACCGTTTAATGTAAAAATGCGAGGTTGCTTTCTAAACTCAAAGACTCTGTACAAACTATATTGGTTTGGATTTTCTTCAGAAAATGCTACTTCATTATCCGACATATAAAATGGTTGATACTTTCCAGAATTTGTAGTTTTCACTTCAATATAGAGTTCTTCATCTTTTTTACCGTTGAATGAACGAATATCATAACCTGCACCATCACCTTTTTTCTTGCTTGTCCATTCGATCTCTTCTGCTAAATCAACTCGCCCCATGTGTTCTAAACGTTTTTTCTCAAATTCAATTACGAATTCTTCTCCACGCGCACCTAACCTCTTGTTTTCTGATTCACGCTGAGAATAATCATAAACTCTTGGAGTGTACTTATGCCTAATGGCTTGAGGTTGTCTATCTGATATTTCAGGAGAATCCTCTAGCACCTCTTTCCAGTCTAAAGTTACATGTCTTATAGGTGCATCTACTAGAATTTCTTCAGTTTTGTGATTGAGGTTTTCAAAGCGAGTAGAAAGCTGAGATTGAACAACATCAAATAATAATTTTTGGTAGTTATAAGCCGGTTTATATCCTTTTATGTAAGGTAATCCTAAATCTATTAGTATTGCGCTTATATTTTGATATTTATATTCAATTGATCCTTCACTACGATCTTCAAGATAAGGAATTAAATCTTGTCTATGATGTGACTTTACAAAATCTTCATCTGAAAGCTCTTTATAGAGCATGTTCAAATAATCAGCTGTGATTAGCTCGCACTCTAATTTACTCCATCCGGCTCTTCCGCCCTGATGTTCCTCTTGCAACTTCTCATCAACATTTTCATATAGTTCAAACTTCAGCAGTTCACGAGTTGCAGCGTATTTCAGTAATTCAAACAATTCATCATCTAAAAATGCATACTCGATTGTCTCTCTAATACGCTTCTGGGAAATAGAACTATATAACTCGTTATATAGAGATTCTTTACCAAGTTTAACTTCATGATGCCAAAAACCTGAGTTTTTCAGGTGAAAAAAAGGTAAATGCGGATTTGGGCTATCTACAGCAGTTTGAAGTATAGAAAATTCATTTTTATAGGCACTTATCAGTATTTCATCAAAAGAAAATTTATTATCAGTAACTTTCCCCGATTGAATTAAGTTCATCACCGCAAGTAACAAACAGACCTGATGGGGACTCGAATGTCCATCTTTGCGGTTTACACTTAGATTACGAAAAGCAGATAAGTAATGTGTAAGAGTCTTCAAACTTACGTATGTTATTCAATATATAGAGTATGCAGTTTATGCTTTCCTCACAGATAAACGAAATTAGTTGGAATTGGACAGAAATTACCTCACATAACTGGGTTGAGACTATTATAACTAACCCTACTTTTTTACCTTATGAATGACTTTTTTCAGTGATTATTGCGTGAAAAATGGCCTGTTACAATCTCGTCAAAATGGCATTTCTGATTAACAATTTCCGGGCCATGTCAACAGTTCTGCCGAATTTTATTCACAAGAATTTATCCTTTTGCACTGCAACATGCTGCTGCGCGAAAAAAACGCTTTCTATCCCAAATAGAATCATACAAGTAATTGATTTTAAATAATTATTATTGACCTGGTCAATTTTTAACCGATTTGTCACAAAGCCTTTTTTTAGCCTTTTAGATCATCTTGTGTCTACCTGATCCACAGACTTATCCACAGAAAATGTGGATAAGAAAGGTTCGCTTTTATAGAGCAATAGCTTAACTATTTTTACTAGAATACAGGTTAAGAAAGTCAGCTAAACGATATAGCCCGAAAGGGTTAGCAATCCCTCTGTGCAGGTAGCGCGAATAGACTGTCCGCCCCGGCTTGCGCGCGCGATATCGGTGAAGTTCGTGTCTTCTATGCCTATTTCAATAATGGTCTTGCCCTGCCGGTACACCGTGTTGGCCACGTGTAGCGGCAGGTTGGTGGAACCCGACGTGCCCAGTACCAGTAGCACGTCGGTCTGTGCCGCGCGCTGTAGCGCACTCTCAAATCGGAAATACGCCTCGTCGTAACACTCGTCGAACCACAATACATGCGGCCTGGCGATGCCGCCACAGACGGGGCAAGTGAGTATTTGCTTTTCTTTATCGGTCACTGGCTGCTGCTTTTCTCTTGGCCATACGCTGTCGGGTAACGGGTAAAGCTGTGGCTGGCATTCATTGAAGCAGCGCATCTGGAAGATGTTGCCATGAACCTGGTAAGTGCGCTGTTTGGAGCTGCCGGCGCGTGGGTGCAGGTTATCCACGTTCTGGGTGATGAGCAGGAAGCGGTCCTGTAGCCTTGTTTCCAGCTCGACTAATAATTCATGGCCGCGGTTAGGTTTCGCTTGTGCACACACGCTGGCGCGATACAGGTACCATTGCCACACGTCCCACGGTTGTTGCCGGAACATCTGGTTGGTGGCCATCTCGGTCGGGTGGTATTCCTTTGCGCCCACGGTCCAGTAACCTTCCGGCCCGCGAAAAGTCGGGATACCGCTCTCGGCAGAGATACCGGCGCCAGTGATGACCGTGAGTTGTTCGTTATCGTCCAGCATGCTCATGCGTTGCTTTTTTTCGTGTGGGTGCTTACTTCGATTTTGTCGCTGTCTCGGCAAGGCTGCAAGTGCGATCGCCGGGCAATAAAAAACCTCCGCGAGGGAGGTTTCTTATCCAGGAGAACTCCTGATTGGCAAAGATTACTTTTCTTCTTCTTCGTTACCCTCTTCCTCGAGGGTGACTTCTACATCCACAAGCTCGATGGTTGTTGCGTTGTCATCATGAGAAGATTCTTTACGAAACGTCACTGGAATACATGACGCTGAACCTGGTCGAGAAAACGTGTTGCGCATCGCTTGTCCTCCATAGTCAGGGTGGCTGGTAATGAGCCACGATGGTTATTGAGTGGGAATTAGCATAAGCGAAAAATCCGGTTTTGAAAATACGTTTTTTATTGCAGATCTGTGAATTAAAATTTTAAATCAATAACTTACGAGACTTTGTTTATTGCCGGCGAGAGCGGATCCGCCTAAGTTTGAACCTTTCTCACGTTGCCTGCCTGGTATTGCTGTCTACACTTAAAATTATGCTTGGTTGTTCTCCCCGGCAACTAATCACACCTTTATCCCTTCTAGAACGGCCCTCTTCGGAGGGCATTTTTTCGTCAAGAATTCGCGGCTGTCGCCGATACAAGAATACTACCCGGCAACGGCTTGATTGGTGCAGCATGATCTTCGAATCCCAACTGGAAAAGCATTACTGGTACCTGTATCGCGTGGGCGTGTTGATGTCGATGCTGTTGCACGCCAGTTTTATTACCTGGTTTAAATACCTCGGCGCCACGCCGCTTGCTATTGGTAACATCGGCAGCTTTGTTGCCTATGGGTTATGCCTGAAGCTCATCAGTGACAAGCGTTACCTTTCTGTTATCGCGCTCAGTAGCGTTGAACTCATTACGCACAGTATTGCCGCGATTAGCGTTCTTGGCTGGACAGCCGGCTTCCAGTATTACCTGATTATGTTTATCCCGATCATCTTTGTGTCGGCCAAACGTGCGCAGTGGTTAAAGCTTGCAACGCTGACCGGCATCTTTGCCATATACAGTGGCATGTTTATCTACACCAATAACATGCCGCCGCTGGTGATACTCGATAAACACGATTTGTATATGATTCACCTGTTTAACATGGGCGTGTGTTTTGGTTTCCTGGCCGTGGCCGCGCACCTGTATACACAGTGGGCCGGTGAAAACGAGGTTGACCTGCAAAAGCTGGCCAGCACCGATATGCTCACCGGTTTACTCAACCGACGTAAACTCATTGAACTCATCAATTATGAAAGCGGGCGCTATGAGCGTTCTTACAAGGCGTATTCCGTCATCATGGCCGATGTCGATAACTTCAAGAATATTAATGATACCTATGGCCACGAAACCGGCGATTACGTACTGGCCACAACCAGTCGTTTAATCGAGCAGATGATCAGAAAGCAGGACAGCGCTGCCCGCTGGGGTGGTGAGGAATTCCTGGTACTGTGTCTGGAAACCGAGCTGGAGCAGGCCACACAGGTTGCAACCCGTATCCTGAACCAGGTGAACAGTCACAAGTTTGAATACGACGGCATGTCGTTCACGGTCACGTTATCCATTGGCGTCGCCGAGATTGATGACGAGGAGCAGCCAGAGAAGTGTATTGCCCGTGCCGATGATGCGTTATACCGCGCCAAGCACGGCGGCAAGAACCAGGTCTGTGTGTCAGGCAAGAAAAAGAAAAAACCCAGGCTGTACCTGGTGCAGCAAACGGCAGAGTAATCATTGCCGTGGTATCGTTAGGTCATCCAGTTTAAAAAAACTTACCTAGATGTCTGAGCCAGATCCGAAATCACCCGTCGGTGGCGTGCTAATGTCTGCGCCGTTTGTATTGCTTTGTTTGCTGGGTGGCTGTTTCGGTGGGATGCAGCTGTCTATCGAGGCAGAGCTACGAAATGGCGGCAGGTGGTCCGTGCCCTCCGGTGTGATGAAAGACGTGTTCTTTCCGGTTGCTATTTATAACAAGTCATCAGGCGAGATTACGACCAGCTCTGCAAGTAAAAAAAATGCCGCGGCATTATTTGCCAAGGTTGCAGCCAATAATGAGTTAACTTTCCTGCTACCCGAACAGAAAGGTAGATACGGTACAGGCAAGATACATGAGTTAACTGGTCGTTACCTTGCTACCGATTTGGGAGCAGACAAGCAGCGTATCGAATTACACTGGGATGAGAACGATGATTATTTTGGCGTAACGACCTATACGGCAAGCAATGCAAGTGTAAAGCAGGAACGGTACGGCAAGGCGGGACCCGGGGTTATGGGAGCTGGCATTGGTCTGGGGCTTGGACTGGTGCTTTTCTTTACGACTATTGGCAGGCATCTTCACTATCGACTGAAAACAGTGAAGCCGGGCGCAGTTGCCAGCGTCGCGCATTACGTCATGTGTGTGCTTATTGGTGGCTTCGGCCTATTTCTTATAATTGGTACCGTCTTGTAGACGCTATCTGTAATTCTATCTATTTGGCTGAATAATAGTGAACGCTCCCATTATTCGCTGCCAACTGCTCCTGCGTTGCTCTATCTCGAGAAAGTGTTTCCGACATTCTCTACCTCTTACTTCCCTGTAGTCGTCCCTACATCCATGTAGGTCGTGACTTATTGAGTGCTTTTTCTAATAGGTTGCACTATTGAAAAAGCACCTCTTATATCTCCAACCTTGAAACCGGTGGCGTTATCGTCCGGGTAGACTTCGTTTAACGTTGTTTGTACTTCTTCATTCAGTTTATCGCCGTGGCAGGTTAAGCAAAGTGGCTTGGTGGGTATGGCCTTCATGTAGCGATAGCCCGCCTCTGTTTCCTCGGCGTATTCCATCTTCTTAATGGCTTCACCCTGCGCGAGTCGTTGTTCAAACTGTCGCAATACGGCTTCTTCCCAGGCATCTGGTGCATTGTCCGGGTTACGGTAGCGCAACGCCGTGCGGCCGACCTGCCAACGATGCGCATCGGAAACGTCTTTCGCGATTTGCGGTGCCTCGATATTACACACCTTGATCGCGCGGCCCGGGCCGCCCTCGCCCAGCGCGTATTTCAGTTCGGCCATCAGGGCATCGGCAAACATCCTTACTGCCTGGCGTGAATGTATCAACCGTGTATCCACATCGGTGGACATGTTCTTGTCGGCAAACACGCTGACCGGTAGCAGCAATGCGGTAATGATGATGGTCAGGCCTAATCGAGTAATACCCATGTCACTTTCCCCTGCAATTACTACGTATAGTCTAGACCAGAAATGCATAAACGATATGACCAAAACCGACCATCCAGCTGGTCACGCACAGTTTGAACATAAAGTTACGTTCGTTCAGTTCGCGCGCCAGCATCGTCGCGACGGCACACACCGTGCCATTTAAAATCCACAGTGATCCCATTAAGTACAAAAACTGCGCGTTACCTAAAAAACTCATGACAACATCGTAGCGTTGTGCGGGTTAAAAATCTAACTTGCCAATGTTTGTGGATGGATATAAAAAAGGCAGGTCAAAGACCTGCCTTCTTATTGAACAACGTGTTGTTATTTACCTGGCCAGCAATTCTACGCGGCGGTTTTTCTGGCGACCTTCTTTCGTATCGTTTGATGCGATAGGTTCAGATTCACCACGACCGGATGCAAACAGGCGGGTTGAAGAAACACCGTTGTTGATCAGGTAGGCCACCACAGACTGTGCACGTTTTTCAGATAGCTTCTGGTTGTAGCTGGCCGCGCCGCTATTATCAGTATGGCCGATGACATCGATGTGGTTGCTATTGCTGGCCTTGATGGTGCTTATGGCATCATCCAGGATACGCTTGTCGGCATCGGTCAAGCGGGCGCTGTTGGTTTCAAACGTGATGTTGGTTAACGACAGTAACAATACCGGGCAACCAGACACATTAACCGTTGTACCAGCCGGGGTGCCTAAACAGGCATCCAGGTAATCGGGTACACCGTCATTGTCTTCGTCAAGCGCACAACCCATATTGTCAACGGCAACACCTTCAGGCGTGAAAGGACAGTTATCCTTGTTATCAACCACGCCGTCAAAATCACTGTCGTCGGCCCAGAAATTACCGTCTGGCGCCGGTTCGGGTGCGGGTTCGCAGGTTTTACCACCCTCAAAGGCTGCCTGCCAGCAAAGACCGCCGCCTGATTTCCAGATTGTACCGCCACCGGATGTCCAGACGACTTTATCCGCTGCCTGTAACTGTGCACCTGCTGCCAGCAGTACGAGAAATGAGAAAGACTTTACAACATTAATAGTGTATTTCATTGCGAACCTCTTCATGGTTAATCATTTATTCATTCTTGTTGTTACTTACAAACCGCATGGTATCTTACAATAAAGATATGTCCGGGACATGACATTGTTCTGTTCCCCTTTGCTAAAGATCAGGGAAAAATAGCCGCTAAGTAGACATACCCCTCTGTTTTCATATTTTTCATTTTTTATATAACGAGGAGAATGGTGCATGGCCGAGGCCGCAACCAGTACATTCGGTCAACATGTCAATATCGAGCCGGGACTACAAGTCTCACTCAACATTGATGGTCACGACGGCAAGGTAAAGAGCCAGGTGGTTGGTCTGATACCCGGTGAATTCCTTGTGCTTACTGCACCTATCGGTGTGTCCGGCATCCGTGAACAGCTCGGTGAAGGTAACAAGGTTACCGTGCGCTACGTCTACAACGGCTTCGTGTACGGGTTTGAAACACAAATCATGACGCTGATCACCAGGCCGCGGACGATGATGATCATCTATTATCCGCAAAAATCTGCCAGCGTGACGTTACGCAAGTCGGAGCGGGTGAACTGTTTTATTAACTGCACGCTGACGATCGAAAACGAGGAATACTGTGGCACGATCATGGATATCAGCCAGTGCGGCTGTCGCTGTTTAATCCCTTTGTTGCCAGAGAAAACATATCGTCAAGTCGAGAAAGACAGTATCGAGGCGAAACTGTCGTTTACCGCACCCAATGATAAAAACGAACTGGAACTCAATGTACGTATTGTCAACCATACCATCGACGGGGCAGCATCAAAGCTGGGTGTGGGCTATAACGAACCGGATGAGGTAACGGCAACACGTATCAGGAAGCTGTGCGAATTCCTGGATAGATAACAGGGAGTGAATCAGGCGACGTGTAAGTGCCGTTGATCGGTGTGCGCGTCATAGACATCATAAAGCCCGTCGATGTAAGGCAGCAGTCCTTTATCCAGCCAGATACCATGGCAAGACTGGCAGTAATCAACAAACACCGGGTGTGATTCGCCGTGTTTTACTTTTAGCATTTGTTGATCACACTGCGGGCAGGGGCGGACATCATGACAACGTCGTCGGGGTAAAGCATCCTTGCTATTATGCATTTCATGGCGACCTTCAATGATAGCCAGCTTCCTTTCACTCAAGTATACCCCTTTGCAATCCATGCAAAGCTGTACGGCGACTCCTTCATAATAGCGCGTTTCCAATTCCCTGCGACAGTGTGTACAGCTTGATTTCATCGTCTTTCCGTATAAAAACCTCGTCCTGTAAAAGGGTATCGGAAATCGCGGCAAGGACTTTAAGATTTATTTAAGTTAGCGGGTGACGAGCAGAGACAGGCACCTAATCTGGCTGGAGCCAGCGCCATACCTGGTTGCTTGCCTGCATACCGGTTCGATACAGGTACCATTGTGCGCTAATGGCCAGGGACAAGGTGTCTGAGCCGGATAGCGGCAGTTTGAAGTCCGGCTGTAAGCAGCGTGCCGCGTTAATGCCCATCCATTCCTGGCGACAGTGTCGGAGCACATGGTCGCTAAGGCTCTTTTCCATGGCAACGTTGTCGCTGATGTCGTGCAACACCCCGTCCAGTGTCAACAGCACTTTCCTGAATAACATCATAGAGGATGAAAACCGCACGCCCAGTAATAACATGTCATCGGTTAATGCCAGTACATCGTCCATCGTCGGTAGTTGATACAGGTTCAGCGAATAAACGAAGTCGTGCACGTGTTGCTTCAATTCAGCGAGTTTGCTTTTTGATAGCCTGTTTTGGGCCAAACCGGTGAGGGTATGCACCAGCATGGCTTCATCCCGCAGGTATAGCGACAGCAACAACAGGATAATCCGGCGCCGTTCTTCCAGCCCAAGGCGACCGGTTAAGGCCCAGTCATAGAGGATGACATGCTGTTGCTCTTGATCCACGTAAACATTGCCAGCATGCGGATCGGCATGAAACAAGACATCTTCATCGCTTGAGAATAACGGTATAGCCACCAGTGCCTCGACGATTTGTGCCACCAACTGCTCACGCTGCTTGTTATTGTTTCGATGCGCGGTTGTTGCCTTATGACCGGGCTCATAACTCATCGCCGTAATCGTTTCTGCCGAAAGTGACTCGATCAGTTGCGGGATACGTAGATCGTCTATCGCAGCATAACGCTGTGCCGCTTCCCTGAGATTGGCCTGCTCGGTTTGTGTATCCAGTTCCTGTTGTAGCACATTGGCGATCTCGGCAAAGGTTTCACCGAGATTAACGTCAGCCAGGACATGTGCGCGTTGCTGATCCAGGTAATCAGCCATGCCCTGCAATAGCCGCATCTCTTCATTAAAGTTGGCTTCGATATGCGGCTTGATCACCTTGAACACACCTTGCTCGCGCTTGCCGGTTTCAGGGTTAAGCCAGCTAAAGCGTAACAGCGCACAAACGCTGGCCTCTGCATAAATGCCTGCAGCTATCTTTACCTTGCCTGTCTTGAGTTTGTTTGCAAGCTGTTGTTCTATTTGCTCACGGATCTCGCTATAGCTGGTATCGTGGATATCATTTTCCAATTGCGTTAGCTCGGCTCGCAGTTGCGGATGCAGGTTGCGATTGCGAGCAATGACCTGCCCGAGTTTTTGCAGGCTGGGCATTTGCGCAACGAAGCTGACCAGTCTTTTTTCCAACGGTGTGTCGTCGGCGATTAATAACTGGTCCAACAGCTTCGGTAACAGGCGTTTGATTGACAGGTGTCCGCCGATGTAAGCGACCGCCTCGCGCACTATCGGCTTCCAGTCGGCATAGATTTCGGGCACCAGCTCTTCTACGGGTAACTGCTGTGCCAGAAGATTACCCAGTGGCATGCGCATCGCCTCAAGGTCAACGTCTTGCAGTAACCTTTGTAAATCCTGTTTACGTTCGGCAAGCGTGCCTTCAGCCTTCGTGACAGTGTCAATGATCGCGGTTAACTGTTGCTCATTGAACAACGGTCGCAGTTCGTTTAGTAATTTCAGGTTATTCAGCATGGGCAACAGCGGCCTTAACCTCGGCCCACGTGAACTTGATATCAGAGGCAAGAAACTTCAGTGCCTGTTCGTCCAGCTGCTGTTCCAGGTCTTTCAGCATGGCGGTTTCTTCCCGGTCCTCGTGGTGTTCGTTCAGGCCTTTCAGTGTTTTTTGCTTGTCGATCAGCGCAATGATATTGCGACGTAAATCGGAGTCCGATAAGTCCTGTTGCATCAACCATTCCAGGTCGTGCCTGGTATCCTGCATAAACTTTTCCAGTTTTTCGTGTTCCTGCCTGTACAGCGATACGTCCCAGCGTGATTCACGCTCGATCTTTTCAAATAGTGGAAAAAGGTATTGTTCCTCGATTTGGATATGTGATCGCTGGCAATCCATGTAGTGTTTTAACCAGAGTTGCGCCTCGTCAAACGCGCCCTGCACCAACGCCTCCTGGTGGCGGGCAAACAGTTCGCGCAGATCGAGATGTTGTTGATGGATTAATGCTACAAGCATGTTTAACAGTATAGAGAATAGAAACAGCAGGATTTACGAAATGCTGGTCTGGTTTTTGACTGCTCGCTGCTCGCGAGTTCTTAACCAGGTTTGCTGCACGATGTAGGCATCGTAACTGGCACGATGGCGTTGCAGGTTTAACTCTTTCAATACAGCTGCCTTGGTGACGTGCCAGGAAGCCATTTGTTCTTCGGTGAGGATCAGTTCCAGCTGGCTGGTCGTGAAGGCCGGGATCAGGCTGCAATCATCGAACAGTTTTAAAATCCAGGGTTTATCCACGACCCAGCCATCGGTATAGGCGGTCTTCCCTTCCAGTAACAAATTCAGCTCGGTGGCCACCAGTTCCAGCGGTTTTCCGTGTTCGTGCAAGGTTTCGCGCGAAATGTTGTGTACCTTTTCGGCATTTTTGTCCCAGTATATCCAGTCTGGTTCGGGCATAACCAGCGTGCAGTATTTCTCACCGGTATCCAATGCCACGCCGATCTCGATCGGGTAACTATGCGGACCAAAGCCGGATGCCTCGACATCGATAATCGTGGGTAAATTGGTGAGTCTATTTACAGGCATCGGCATCTATTATTGTTGTTATGAACAACAGGGTGCAACAGTCATGGATTTACAAGGTCATCATGCTACTCGTCTGCGTTCCATTCTAGCATTAATCGTGATAACACGATGACCAGGCAGCCATGTTTGCGGGCCAGGGCGACGCACTGCATCGCCATGGCTGAAGAGTCTATTCGCCTGATACCTTGACCGGCGATGCTTCCTGCTGGCGGTACGGTAACACTTCCGTGTAGTTTTCCAACAGTTCATTAATGGTTTCTGTCTGGGCGACAGTTTGATCTTTCCAGTTATCAAACAGGTTATATCCGCCCAGCCATTTGTTCTTATGGTCCCTGCAAATGAACCAGTGCTCCTTACCGATATTGAAATAACCGTCGCTCTTGCCGCAATCAGGGCAAGCACCACAGCGCATGGAATACTGGACTTCCGGGAAAGGGATGACATTCGTGGGTACCATAGTTCACCTCCTGGCTGGTTGGTGGTTAACAAGCAGCAATGTCTATGCCATATGTAGCGGTAGCGACAATTGAATCTTTAATTTATAGCGTGCGAATATGACGCGTGAAGGACAGCAGCCAGATTGTTTCGAAGTAGTTCAGCTAAACAGCTGGTCTAGCTTGATTTATTACAGTAGAGCCAGCGCTTCAACAGGCGTGATATGTTGGGCATGACCACGTAGGTCATCAATGCGACCAGGATCAGTGTCGACACTGCCACCTGTAACAATAGCGGTAAATCGCCCAGAAATGGACGCACACTGTACGACATGAGCAACGTCAGACAAAAAATTGACAGCCACGTCACCAGGAACATCTTGTATTTTGGTGGTGGCACCAGCGCCTCCTGGCCCGGCAACGTGAACCAGGTTTCCAGTCCGCTCAGTATCTCGATTTCCTGCGGTTCCAGCTCGACCTCGGCATAACGCTGCATCCATTTTTCACGTATCGTCGAGCCTTCCCATGCGACGTAATGGCGCATGGAATCAAACTTGAACACGATGCGGTAATAATCACCCGGATGGGTGGGCAATATGATATTGGCACCCAAATGCCCTTCGAACTGCATGGCATCACGCGTGGTTCCCTGCATTATTTCCTCGAACTCCTTGATGCGATCCGGCCTGGGCTTTCGCTTGATGATGATCGTGACCGGGCTATCGCAATCGATGCCGTGTTCAGTCGAGGTCATCCAGCTTGGCCTTGATTGATTCCAGCTCCAGCTCGGTAACCCTGGCAATTTCCAGCAAAACGTCGCGGTTTTCCAGCTCAGTGGCCTGCTCCTCGAAATCGGCACTGACGCCACCGGCAATGTCCTGTTTAATTTTTTCCAGGCGCTGCTGTAGTTCCTGTTTTTTTGCCAGTAATTGGTCTCGCTCTTCGGTCATTATCCTTCCCCTCCAATTTTTATCTTTCAATAGTAACGCTCATAGTTATAAAGCGACAGCTAAGTTGCAACATCATGGTCAGGCGGTAGCGCGAGGTCTTCAAGGAAAAAAGCAGCAAGTTCATTGCGACCGTTAACCCTTGCCTTCTGGTAAACCGAGTGCGCCTGTTGCCGTGTAGTGGTCTCGCTAACATTTCGAAGATCTGCGATCTCTTTATGGCTCAAGCCTTTTAATAGCAGCATGGCAATCTCTTTTTCCGTTACCGTCAGCTGCCACTTTTGAAATTGACGGTTAATTGATGCGCCCAGGCCTTGCATCAGGTCATGGTTTTCCTGTCGCCATTCCGCGGCCGCGTAACGGTAACTGACGATCTGCTGCTGCATATCTTGCATCCGCTGGCGGGTTTTTCTGGCCTCCCGGACGAGTTGAATGGCGGTAATGGTGGCAGCGGCTAAAGCGATAACAAAAACCAGTACCTCGATAATAACGTGAAACAGATCGGTGCCTTCCCGTACATCGGCAATGATATCGATCGCAGCCAACGTACTGATCAAAAAAAACAGGCCCGGTAACAGCCACCGATAACGGCTTTCCAGCAACATGTCATTAATACTTAACATATTGATTTTATTATCATTCACAAATGTAGGATGTTCATTTCCCAGCCAGTAAACCAGTATGTAGTGAAAACAGTAACTGGAAAACGGTATGACGACAAACTTACAACGTTACAAGGTATGGGACAAAGGCACCCGACTTTTTCACTGGCTAAATGCTGCCTGCATACTGGTACTCATTTTCCTTGGCACAATGATCCTGAATGCCGATGCCTTTGCTATCAAGGGCGAGGGCAAAGTGTTACTCAAAACCGTACATGCCTATGTCGGCTACGTGTTTTGTTTAAACCTGTTGTGGCGAATTGTCTGGGGATTTACCGGCAACCACTATGCTCGCTGGGGTCAGTTGCTGCCCATTGGCAGGGGTTACATGAAATCGTTGAAGGATTACAGCACGTCCCTGCTGTCGGGTAAGCCGCAACACTACCTTGGGCATAACCCGCTGGGTCGTCTCATGATTGCTGTGTTATTCCTGATCTTTATTCTGCAGATGGTCACCGGACTCGTTGTCGCCGGTACCGATCTGTATCTTCCACCGTTTGGTCATTACTTTGCCGATTGGGTCACCGACGGCGATGCCGACCGCCTTGCCGCGCTGGTTCCCGGTGACAAATCAGTTGTTGTGCCGGAGTTATACCAATCCATGCGTGATTTTCGAAAACCGTTTATCAGCCTACATGAATTTGGCTTTTTCGTATTGTGTGCACTAGTGGTGGTACATTTGGCCGGTGTCGTATTTACCGAGGTCAAGGAAGAAAACGGCCTGGTGTCTGCGATGATTACCGGGGAAAAAATCATTGCCGATAAACCGGTTGATGCGGCCGAAGATAAACAGAAAGAAAGCGACAATGCGTCGTTCAACGACGGTGGCTAACTAGGCGGTCTCCAGTTCAGCCTGTAAGTTTTCTGACGTTGTCCCGGGTTTTTCTTCACCAAACTGCAAAGCCGCAAGTCGCTTGTACAGATCGCAGCGTTTTAATAATTCTTCATGGCGACCACTGTCGATCACGCGACCTTCATCCATGACGACAATGCGGTCGGCCTTGATCACGGTGGACAGGCGATGCGCGATCACCATTGTTGTACGCCCCAACAACAGATGTTCCAGTGCTTCCTGCACCAGCTTTTCACTCTCGGAATCGAGCGCGCTGGTGGCCTCGTCCAGCAACATGATAGGCGGGTTCTTTAATAGCGCGCGGGCAATGGCGATACGTTGTTGCTGACCACCGGACAGGCGCATGCCTTTTTCACCCAGAGACGTGTGATAACCATCCGGCTGCTTCTCGATAAACTCGTCGGCAATCGCGGCAATGGCAGCCTGCCTGACCTCATCATCGGTTGCACCTGGTCGACCGAAACGGATATTTTCCAGCGCCGTGTTTGAAAACAACACCGTGTTTTGTGGCACGATGCCAATGCGTTCGCGTACCGCGCCGGGGTCAGCCTGCTTGATATTAACGCCATCCAGGAATACCTTGCCCTGTTGTGGATCGTAGAAACGCAGTAGTAACTGGAACACGGTACTTTTACCGGCACCGGACGGGCCTACCAGCGCCACTGTTTCACCTGGGCTAATCGTTAGGTTAAAGTCATGCAGTGCCAGCGTGTCGGGGCGTGACGGATAGCAGAAGTCGACATGCGAAAAGGTAATTTCACCCTTGCCATTCACCGGTATCGGTTCAGGGTTTACCGGCGCGCGAATATCGGGTTCAGCGTGCAACAATTCCATCAGTCTTTCCATAGCGCCGGCAGCGCGCATAACGTTGTTCCAGACTTCACCCAGTGACGTGGTACTGCCAGCCAGGAACGTTGCGTATAAAATAAACTGGCCCAGCGTACCCGGCGTCATCGTGCCATTAATAACCGCATGCGCACCGAACCATAACACTATGACCATGGCGCCAAACGCGGTTAACACGATGGCGCCGGACAATAACGAGCTAACGCATAGGCGTTTACGGGCAGAATCGAACGAATCTTCCACCGAATCAGCAAAGCGTTGCCCAAGGAAATTTTCCAGTGTGTAGGCCTGCAACACCTGGATCGCGTTCAGCGATTCATCGGCGATACTGCTGGAGTCGGCGATACGGTCCTGGTTGTCACGTGACAGGCGTCGGATCTTGTAGCTATATAACAGTATCGGTACAACAACCAGCGGCACCAGTAACAGGATCATCATTGCCAGCTTGGCACTGGTAACAAACAACATGATCAGGCAGCCGATGATGCTGAACGTGCTGCGTAACGCAATCGACAGGCTGGCGCCAAACACAGTTTGTACCAGCGTTGTATCCGTCGTTAAACGCGACAACACTTCACCGGTACGCGTTACTTCAAAAAACGTCGGGCTCATGTTAATCACATGCCGATAGACCGCGGAACGAATATCGGCGACAACACGTTCACCGATCCACATGACCAGGTAATAACGTAACGAGCCAAACAAGGCGAACAACAACGCCAGTAAAAACAGCGCAATGAAATAGAAGTTAATCGAATCAACATTGGTTGCTGAAAAGCCGTAGTCGATCACATAGCGTAATGCGACCGGCATACCGAGCATCGTGATCGAGGCCAGCGTCAGGAACGTGAACGCCAGCATCAAGCGACCGTAGTAAGGGCGCATGAACGGAAATGCCATGCGCAACGGCTTCAGGCTTTTCGCTTTCGGTCTGTCGCTGTATTTATCTTTTTTGCTCATGCATTGCCTATCAGTTGTTCTTTCTGCACGCGATCAAGGCGCTTGATTTCAAGTTCACGACGTGTGGCCATGGCACGGTCTGCCACCTGCTCTTGATAGACCAGTTTTACCGGCCTGCGACCGCGGGTATAGCTGGCGCCGTTTTTCTTGTCGCCATTGTGTTCCTGCACACGGCGTCCAATATCGATGGTAATCCCGGTGTACAGGCTGTTGTCGGCACAGCGCAAAATATATACGGTCCACTGGCTCATTTAATCAACAAGACTAACAGGAATCGCATTGGAATGTGCCTACTCGTCTTCCATGTACAGGGACAAAAGATTATTCAGATAGCGTTGGCCTTTTTCCGTCGGCGCCAGTTGTTGCACGTCCCAGTCGAGCAGTTCCAGGCTTTCTGCCCTTTGCAGCTGTTGTTCGATACGACTGAGCGGCAAGCCGGTGCGTTCAAGGAACAGGTTGGAAGGCACGCCATTAACCAGGCGCATCGTGTTCAACATGAATTCCAGTGGTAAGTCATTGCGCGTTAATGCCTTGCGACTGGTTAACGCCTGCTCGCTACCGGCAAGCGCCATGTAACGCTTCGGTATCCGGTGGCGGCTGAAACGTTCTATCTTGCCCTCGGCAACATTGGTCAACTTGCCATGCGCACCTGCGCCAATACCGAGATAATCACCGAACTCCCAGTAATTAAGGTTGTGTTCGCAACGTTTACCGTCGCTGGCGTAGGCCGATATCTCGTACTGGTTGTAGCCGTTATTGGCGAGCAGTGTCTGACCTTGCTGTTGACTACCCCAGATGTGATCGTCATCCGGCAACGTCGGTGGTTTTGCATAAAATACCGTGTTGGGTTCCAGTGTTAACTGGTACCACGAGATATGCGTGGGCTGTAAATTGATCACCTGTTGCAGGTCTGATAGCGCCTGTTCGGTTGTTTGTTCCGGCAGGCCAAACATTAAATCCAGGTTGATGTTGTCAAAACCAGCGGCCTTCGCCATGGCTACCGCGGCCAGGGCCGCTTCACTATCATGAATACGTCCCAATACTGTTAAGTGGCTATCGTTAAGACTTTGTATGCCAATAGAGAGTCGATTGATACCGGCATCACGGTAACCAGTAAACTTTTCTGCCTCGGTCGTACCTGGGTTGGTCTCCATTGTCACCTCAATGCCGGGGTGCAGGTTTAGCCTTGCCCGCAGTGCGACCATCAACTTGTCTATCGCGGCAACGGAAAACAGGCTGGGTGTACCACCACCGATAAAGACACTGACGATTTGCCTGCCCCAGATGTTGGGCAGATCAAATTCAAGGTCGCGGATCAGCGCATCGACATATTGTTGCTCGGTGTCTGCATCGACAACGTGTTCGTGTGAATTGAAATCACAGTAAGGACATTTCTTAACACACCATGGCAGGTGCACATACAGCGACAGCGGCACTGCCTCCTTGAAATTCAGCATACCGGCTTACTCTGCCTTGAGGACTTCAGTGTTCTTGCCCAGCTTCAAGCCACCAAAGCGTGCGCGTAACTGCAACACCAGTGACAACAGACTGGGCATAAACGTCAGTGTGACTAATGTCGAGAACAATAAACCGAATAACACGATGACACCCAGGCCACGATACAGCTCGGTACCTTCACCGGGGTTAAACACCAGCGGCGACAAACCAGCGATGGTTGTAATCATTGACATCATGATCGGACGCAGGCGCGATTCGGTCGCTTCCCGGACGGCTTCGGTTAATTCCATTGACCGTTCGCGGAGGTTATGCATTGCTCGTTCAACCAACAGGATGGGGTTATTCACCACGGTACCGATCAATACCAGGAAACCAAGCATGGTGATCATATCGAACGGCTGGTTGATCGTCTGGAAACCAAACCAGTCGAGCCGACCACCGATAAAATTAACCAGCCACAGGCCAACGATACCACCGCTGATGCCTATCGGTACCGATGTCATGATTAACAGCGGGTAACCCCAGTGCGAAAAGATCGCTACCATTAATAAGTAGGCAATGAGGATCGCGGTAATAAAGTTGGTTTGCATGGCGTCGCGTGTGGCATCGAGGCGATCGCTGGCGCCGGTAATATCAATATTGATCGTGTCACCCAGCATATCGCTGTCACGCATATATTGAATGAGATCGCGTTTTACAATCTCGACACCCTCTTCCAGGGCGACATTGTCAGGGGGGATGATCGATAACGTGATAGTACGGCGACTGTTCACACGCCGTACCTGTTCGGTGTTAACCGCGTCTTCTGCCGTTGCCACCGCGGACAGCGGTACCATGCCACCCTGGGGTGAATACAGCATCAGGTGATCGATGTCGGCCGGCGACGAAATCACGCCCTGGGTGGAATACAGAAACATGTCTATCTTGTTGTCGCCCTCGAAGTATTCATCGACAAAGGCACCGTCGGAATAGGCCCAGATGGTGTAACCCAGTTCGTTGGCATCAATGCCGAGTTCCGCCGCGCGTTCCCAGTCCGGTCGAATCTCGATCATGGGCTGCCCCAGCGTTAACGACGACGGTTCTGGACGCACGCGCGGGTTATCAAAGATCTCCTTTGCGCGCAGGAAGGCCTTCAGGCCCGTGTCGTAGAGTTCTTCAAGGTAAGAGCCGCTGATATCCAGGTTGATACTGCGGGTACCACCGGAGTTACTGGAAAAGATACTGCCGCGGGAAACAAACGTCAGCACACCGGGAAATTCCTTTATCTTTTCCTGTGTAACCTCGGTCAGCTTATCAAGGTGTTGTCGCGACGTGACTTCTATTACTGACATCGTTGCACCGGAGCTGGCAAACGTCACCATGTAATCCAGCGGCGGTATCTCGTCACTGTCCATGTCGTACTCGTCTGCGTTCTTGCCAACCTGCGGCACGAACATCTCGTTCAGGCGCTTTGCGATCTGGTTCATTTGTTCAATGTTGTAACCGGGTGGCGGAAACACGCGCGCAAAGATTTTCTTTTCTTCACCCTCGGGCAGATACTCGGCCCTGGGCGTCAGGAATTCAAGGATCAACCCGGTTACCAGTAACACCCCGGCGATCAATACCACTCGTCTAACCACGCCTTTTAATAACCAGTCGAGAAACGTCATGACCACGTTGCCAAACGCCTGGCCTAGTCCGTAAATACTCGCTCGCCCGGGTATGGATGTATTGGGTGACAGGAAGCGACTGCACGCGACCGGTATCACGGTAATGGCCACGATCATCGACATTAGAATGGCGGCAGAGATGGCAACGGCGACATCTGAATAAAGCTGCCCCGCCTCTTCCTGGATAAAGACGATGGGCAGAAAAACAAAAACGGTAGTTAATGTTGACGCCAGCACCGCCGACCAGACTTCCCTCACACCTTCATAGGCGGCCTGCATACGGGTCTTGCCCATGGCCATGTGCTTGTAGATATTTTCCAACACTACAATACTGTTATCCAGCGTCATACCGATCGCAAAGGCAACACCCGCCATGGAGATAACGTTCATCGTGCGCCCGGTGATCAATAAACCGAGGAATGCCGTGACAGTACAGATAGGGATACCCAGTGCGCCAACCAGTGTCGCCGACGTGGAACGTAAAAACAAAAACAGGATCAGCGTGGCCAACAGGGAACCAATCAACAGACTTTGCGACACGACCTTGACGGATTGTTCGACGTAGCGAACGTCTTCGGAAATCAGTTTTATCTGCATGCCGTTGTCTTTAAGATAACCTGCATTCAGGTCTTCGATGGCCCTGGTGATATCGCGCTTGATCGCGATCACGTTGGAACCGATCTGGCGTTTCACCGAAAGATTCACCACCCGTTCGCCATCGGTATATACAACGGAACGGATCTCCGAGATGTCGCGCTCAACATAGCCCAGGTCTTTTAACCGCACGAAGGCATCCCCCTGTCGCGCAACCACCATATTTTCCATGTCTTCAAGGTCACGAAAGCGACCCACGGTGCGCAGAATGTAACGACGTTTGCCGGAATCAAGATCGCCACCGGACACATCGCGGTTACGCGCACGAATAGCGTTCCTGACATCGATCAAACTGATGTCGCGCTCGGCCAGCTTGACCGGGTCGACATAGATCCGGATCTGCGTGTCTTCACCACCGCGCAGGCGTACCGAGTCGACACCGGGTACGCGTTCAAGATAAGCAAGCACGTTGTCTTCGAGAAAGTCGCGCATGGCGACGATGTTGAGATTCTTTGGGTTACCCTCGACCGGGTAGACGCTGTAGTACATGAACGAGTTACTGGAAAACGAACTGGCCGTTAGGCGTGGCTCGTCGACGTTTTCCGGGTAACCCGGCACCTGCGTGATGGCATTGTTAACACGTAACAATGCATCACTGATGTCGACGTTGAAAGGAAACTCAAGTTCAATTGTAGCGGTGCCGGTTGTGGCCGTGGAGATCATGCGTTCCAGCCCGGACACGCGACGCAGGTACTCTTCCTGTTCAATCAGGATTTCTTTTTCAATGTCCTGCGGGGTGGCGCCCGGCCAGAGGGTGCGCACCGAGATCACGCGCGGGTCAGTATCCGGGATCATCTGCACCGGCACACGAAAATAAGACAGCACACCAAACAAACAGACGATCAGGATCGCAACGGTAACAATGATGGGGCGATTGATCGCAAAGCGGAACATGACAGATTACAGCTGGTAGTCGAGTTGCTCGATCACGTTGACGGTCTGGCCGGGACGTAACAATTCGTTACCTTTAACCACGATACGATCGCCACTGGTGATACCGTCTGATTTGATCTCGATATTTTCCCTGACACTCTTGCCGGTAGTCACCTCTACCGGTTGCGCCTGACTGGCGCCGTCTTTATCAGCAATAATCCAGACGGTCTTGGTACCGTCCGGTTTTTGCACGACGGCATCACGCGGCAATAACAATGACTTCACGGTCTCCTTGCCGCGCAACTGGAATGAAACGCGTGCCGACATACCCGGTGCAATCACCTGGTTGGTGTTTTCTATCTGGATAAAAATCGGGAACGTGCGCGCGGTCGGGTTACTGACCGGGATCTTTGCCGTCACACTGGCGGTAAATTCCTGATCGGGGATCGCATCGTAGCGGATCGTCACCGGTGTATTCACATCGAGCCGATTGAAATAAAACTGCGGCACCGAGACTTCGATGCGTAACGGGTTTAACTCGATCAGATTAAACAAAGGGGAATTCGTATCGACCCATTGCCCGACCTCCACCAGCTTCTCGGCAATGACACCATCAAACGGTGCGTAGACGATGTGCCGTTCAAATATAACCCGTTGCCTTTGCAATTCCGTTTCCAGCCGTTCAATGACGGCCTTGTTGATCTCAACCTCGGCCGCGGCGGCTTCGAAAGCCGTCGAGGCAATATGTTTTTTCTTGACCAGTTCGGCGGCCTCGTCACGCTGCCGCGCGAGTTCATGCTGGCGGGCACGGGCCTCGTTCAACTGTGCCTTGACACTGGCGATTTCCAGTTCAGCCAGTTGCTGGTCCAGTAGCAGGATCACATCGCCCTTGCGCACGACGTTGCCCTCGTCGACACGCAGCGTGTCAATATAGCCGGCTTCTTTCGGGGATAGTTGCGCACTGCGGATGGATGCGACACTGCCGGTCAACGGCACTTCCTCGCGCAGCTCGCCGGTCTTGGCCGTGACGATACTGACCGGCGTCACCGGATCGGCCGCCTGGGTTGTTGCAGTGAACAATAGCAACGCTGTAACGGCGAAAAATTTGCCGCGTTGCAAAATCGTCATCGTGATAAAGGAAAGTCGCATGGTTTTAGTACAAAGGTGCTCGGTATTAAGACTTTATTCTAGGCCTGAAATTCAAAGTTAAACATGTATTTAGGGAAAAATAACACGTTTGACTGAAGTTCACGTGAAATTACTACCGCACGGAAAGCAATTCGTCATGGCGTTTTCATACGCATGTCATATTAATGGGCTACGTTTAAAGAATAGCAGGTCACGGAATATTGGAATGGATGCGGTCCTGCGCTTTTTTCCCGGCCCATGGATGGGTCGGGAAATCAACTCCCTGCTTTCCCTGTTACTCTTTACGTGCTTGCATGCTGGCAACCAGCGACAATAATGCCTGGCCGCGATGGCTGATCGCATTTTTTACCTCAGGTTCCAGTTCGGCCGATGTACAGCCATGTTGTTCAACATAAAACATTGGGTCGTAGCCAAAACCGTAATCGCCAACCGGCTCGGTGACGAGTTTTCCTTCCCATAGCCCCTCGCTGATGATCGGTACAGGATCGTTGACGTGACGCAAGTAGACCATGACGCAAACAAATCTGCCGCGACGTTCTATTTCGGGAAGTGGTTTGATCTTGTTGATGAGTTTATGCATATTGTCTTCATCACTGGCGCCTTCACCGGCGTAGCGCGCCGAGTAGATACCCGGCTCTCCGTTTAATGCAGGCACTTCGAGGCCGGAATCATCAGCGATGGCGGGAAGCCCGGTTTTGCTTGCTGCATGCCTGGCCTTGATCAAGGCATTCTCGATGAAACTCAATCCGTCCTCGATAGCATCTTCAACGCCGTACTCGGCCTGCGGGATAACACTGATAGCCTGCTCGTGTAACAACTGGTTGATCTCCTTTACCTTGCCGGCGTTGTTACTGGCCAGTACGATTTTCGAGTCAGCCATTAGCCGGTTAATGCCTTGTTCTGGCTTGCAAACAGTTCATTAATGCCGCTCCTGGCCAAACCCAGCATCGTGTTTAATTCATCGGCGGAGAAAGGATGGCCCTCTGCCGTGCCCTGCACTTCGATAAACTGTTCGGCATCGTTCATGACGACGTTCATATCGGTTTCAGCGTTAGAGTCCTCGGCATAATCCAGGTCCAGTACCGGCGTGCCGTTGAAGATACCTACCGAGACCGAGGCAATCTTTCCGGTGATGGGGTTGGTATCGATTAAGCCTTTTTCCAGAACGTGGTTGATGGCATCAGCCAGTGCCACGTAACCACCGGTAATGGACGCGGTACGCGTACCGCCATCGGCCTGGATAACATCACAGTCGACAACGACGGTGTTTTCACCCAGTGCTTTCATATCCATGACGGCACGCAGTGACCGACCGATCAGTCGCTGGATTTCCATCGTACGGCCACCCTGCTTGCTTTGCGTTGCCTCGCGGCGCATACGACTGTTGGTCGAGCGTGGCAACATGCCGTACTCGGCCGTGACCCAACCCTGACCCTTGCCGCGCAGGAAGCCGGGTACGCCTTCATCGAAACTGGCGTTACAGATCACCTTGGTGTTGCCGAATTCGATCAATACCGACCCCTCGGCATGGCAAGTGTAGTTGCGGGTAATACTGATCTGCCGCAGCTGATCCGGTTGACGTCCACTAGGGCGCATGGGCACTCTCCATCTAAAAAGGGCTGCATTATACCGATAAATCATTTTCATGTTTTCAGTTACCGGGTGAAACGATAGTATTAAGCGCCAGATCAAATACAGGAAAGAAATATGACCGTCAGTATGACGGCCTACGGTCGCGCTGAATACCGGGATGCGCTGGGCCAGGCCAGCTGTGAAATACGTAGCGTGAATCATCGTTACCTGGAAATGTCCGTGCGATTACCTGAAGAGTTGCGTGCACTGGAACAAATGTTAAGAGATCGCATTTCAGCAAAATTGAAACGCGGCAAGGTCGATTGCAACATTCGCTTTGAATTAAACGCGGTCAGCAGTGACAGTATCCCTGTTAACCAGGAATTACTCGATAAGCTGATTGACACCACTGAAGCAACGGCAAAGAAGCTTGCCGACAGTGCACCGGTTAACCCGCTGGAATTACTACGCTGGCCCGGCGTGCTCGATCGCGAGGTAGCCGACCAGGAAACCATTACCAAAGTTGTTTACCAGATTGTCGACGAAGCATTGGAGGCCGTGGTCGCCACGCGTGCGCGCGAGGGTGAAAAAATACGGTCGATGATCCTCGAGCGCTGCGATAAATCCAATGCGATTGTAAACTCGGTACGGGAAAAAATGCCCGGGATAATTGAATCACTCAGGGTCAAATACCAGCAACGCGCGAAGGAACTGGTTACCGAGATCGATCACGACAGGCTGGAGCAGGAACTGGTCATGCTAAGCCAAAAGATGGACGTAGCCGAGGAGATGGAGCGTTTGCACGCACATATTAGCGAGGTCGCGCGTGTCATGGATCAGTCGGGTCCCATCGGACGCCGTCTTGATTTTTTGATGCAAGAGATGAATCGCGAAGCCAACACGCTGGGGTCAAAATCAGCGCACCTGGATACCAGTAACGCATCGGTGGACCTGAAGGTATTAATTGAGCAGATGCGTGAACAGATCCAGAATATTGAGTAAACCATGACGTATAAAACAGGCAGTTTATTCATTATCTCGGCGCCGTCCGGTGCGGGAAAAACCTCTCTGGTTAAGGCATTACTGGAACGCTCTAACGATCTCAGCGTGTCGGTATCACACACGACCCGTTCTGCACGCGACGGAGAAGTCGATGGCAAGGACTATCACTTTGTCGACGAAGACTGCTTTCGTGACATGATCAATAGTAACCAGTTTCTTGAATATGCCCGCGTCTTTAATAATTTCTATGGCACTTCGCGCCAGCATATAGAAGAAGACCTTGAACAGGGAAAGAATATCATCCTTGAGATCGACTGGCAGGGTGCAAGGCAAATCAAGTCGCTGATGCGAAATTCCGTTGCTATCTTCGTACTGCCGCCGTGCTACGATATTTTGCGTAAACGCCTGGGGAATCGCCATACCGACGATGACGAGACGATTGAATACCGTATGCAACAGGCACGCGAGGAAATCTCGCATTACAAGGAGTATGACTACGTGGTCATCAACGATGACTTTAAACTGGCCGTTGACGAACTGGCCGCTATCGTTACCGCTACCAACCTGGGCAGTTGCCGACAGTCGGACTATTATGACGATTTTGTCGGCCAAATAATGGCACAGAGCGACTGATTTCAGTACAATACACGGCCTTGCATCGAGTCGGTGTAAAAACTACTTAATTTATAACTACTTATCTGAGGTAGAACATGGCAAGACTGACAGTTGAAGACTGCCTTGAGTATGTCAACAATCGCTACGACCTGGTACTGCTGGCGTCCAAGCGCGCACGACAGATTGTTCTGGGTGCTGACCCGCTGGTACCGGAGAACAATGACAAGCCAACGGTTATCGCGCTGCGCGAGATTGCAGACAACCTGGTGACCAACGAGAATATCGATACCATTAACCAGTTCGATACCGAAGACGAATTTAACGAGGGTGATTTCGATCTGCCCCCGGCCAACGAGTAACAACAACACGTATTTCTGTAGAGGGCGCTATAGCGCCCTTTTTTATTTCCAGCCGGGCTTTGCTGTACACTAGAGGTCTAAACCGAATAGACCTTAATATATAGTGTTAACCATCACAGACCTTAGTAAGTCGATAGGTACTTACCTTCAAACAGACCAGGTAGGCAAGATTCAACGCGCCTACCAGTTTGGCGCCAAGGCACATGAGGGCCAGAAGCGTGCCAGTGGTGAACCCTATATCCATCACCCGCTTGAAGTTGCCAAGATACTTGGCGATATGCATATGGACCATCAAACGCTGATGGCTGCAATACTGCATGACGTTATAGAAGACACGCCTACCGCGAAGGACGAAATTCGCCGCCGCTTTGGCAAGGGCGTTGCCGAACTTGTCGACGGCGTCAGTAAACTCGACAAGATCCACTTTGAAAGTTTTGCCGAGGCGCAGGCCAGCAACTTCCGCAAGATGTTGATGGCGATGAGCGAAGACATACGTGTCATCCTCGTCAAGCTTGCAGACCGCCTGCACAACATGCGCACAATTGAAGTGTTAAAACCGGAGAAACGTCGCCGCATCGCGCGTGAGACACTGGAAGTGTATGCCCCTATTGCCATGCGACTGGGCGTCAACTCGATTCGACTGGAACTGGAAGAACTCGGCTTTGCGACACTGTACCCGATGCGACACCGCATCCTTACCGAGCAGATCAACAAGGCCCGTGGCCATCGTAAGGAAATCATTACCAAGATCCGCACCTCTTTAAAACGCCGCATGCGCCAGGAAAAGATCCCGGGCCAGATCATGGGCAGGGAAAAACACCTGTATGGCATCTACAAGAAGATGAAGGAACAACATTTATCGTTTGCCGAGGTTTTTGACGTTTATGCGTTCCGTATCATCGTGGATGAAGTGGATACCTGTTACCGTGCGGTCGGTACCGTACATAACCTGTATAAACCGGTACCGGGCAAGTTCAAGGATTATATCGCCATTCCCAAGTCCAACGGTTACCAGTCATTGCATACCGTGTTGTTTGGTCCTTACGGTGTTCCGATCGAAATCCAGATCCGCACGAAGGAAATGAATGATGTCGCAGAAGTCGGGATTGCGGCCCACTGGCTGTATAAATCCGAGGGTAAAAACCCGTCGGCCGTCAGTCGCAGTGTCGATCGCAGCGGCGCACACCGACGCGCGCGTGAATGGTTGCGCAATATTGTTGAGATGAACAAGACGGCTGGCAACCCAAAAGAATTTTTTGAGAACGTCAAGATTGACCTGTTTCCTGACCAGGTCTACGTGTTCACGCCCAAGGGCAAGATTATCGAACTGCCACGCGGGTCTACCGCAGTGGATTTCGCCTATGCCATTCATACTGATGTTGGCAACCACTGTGTTGGGGCGCGTATCAATCGCAAGCTGGCACCCATGGGCACCGTACTTTCCAACGGCGATACGATACGCATTATTACCGCCGAAAGCGGTCGCCCTAACCCGGGCTGGCTTGGCTTCGTGGTCACGGCCAAGGCCCGCGCGCAGATCCGGCACTTCCTGAAAAACCTGCAATACGATGAAGCCATATCGCTGGGCAAACGCCTGCTTAATCGTGAACTGGAGCCATTCGATATCAGTTACCAGGATATCGATCCCGCCGATATGCAGTGCGTGCTTGCCGATAACAAGCTGGAAACAATGGATGAGATGTTCGAGGAGATCGGGCTGGGTAACCGCGTCGCACAGCTGATTGCCAGGCACATCGTCTCGCACCAGAAACTGGAACCCAAGACCCATAAGCATGTTGACTTTGATACCAATAAACCACTGACGATCTCGGGCACGGAAGGCATACTGGTAACATTTCCAAAATGCTGTTACCCGATACCGGGCGATCCAATCTACGGCTTTGTCAGTGCTGGCAGGGGTATCGTCGTACACCGACAAACCTGCAAGAACATCGCCGAGTTCCAGAACCAGCAGGAAAAATGGCTGCAGGTTGAATGGGAAGACAATATTGATCGGGATTTCCCGGTCAAGATTATTATGAATGTAAAAAACCAGCGCGGCATGCTTGCGACGGTGGCAGCATCAATTGCCGATGCCGGTGCCAATATCGATAATGTTGACATGGCCGATCGCGAGGATGCCTATACAACCATCACGTTTATTCTTGATGTTAAGGATCGTACCCACCTTGCCCGCGTGATTCGCAAGGCCCGCCTTATTAAAAATATTTCGCATATCTGTCGCGTTTAACCGGAGAAACACAATGCAAAAAGAAATCATTGCTACCAGTGATGCACCTCAGGCTATTGGTACCTACTCACAGGCCGTTAAGGTAGGTAACACCGTTTACCTATCCGGACAGATACCGCTGGTACCGGAAACCATGGAACTGGTAGAAGGCGATATGCGCACCCAGATTACCCGCGTGTTTGATAACCTGAGTGCCGTTGCCACGGCAGCAGGCGGCTCACTGGCTGATATCAGTAAACTGAATATCTTTTTAACTGACCTTGCGCACTTTCCACTGGTTAACGAGATCATGGCCGAGTATTTTGCCGAGCCCTATCCAGCCCGTGCCGCTATCGGCGTTGCCAGTTTGCCCAAGGGTGCCCAGGTTGAAATGGATGCCATCATGACGGTGTAACGCCATCTTCCATCTTGGTTAAACGCAAGCAAGCTGCCCTTGGCGATCCGATTACAGCACTGGCCGGTGTTGGTCCCAACCTGCAGCAAAAACTGGCCAGACTTGGTATCCAGCAGATCCAGGATATCCTGTTCCACCTGCCCTACCGTTATATCGATCGCACACGATTGACTCCGATTGGCGCACTACGGCCGGGGCACGATGCCTATATCCAGGGTGAAATAGAACTGGCCCAGGTCAAGTACGGTCGCCGCCGCTCGTTACTGTGTCGTATCAGCGATGGCACCGGATCCGTTATGCTGCGCTTTTTTTATTTTTCAAAACAGCAGCAACAGGGTTTGCAACAGGGTCGCACGCTACGCTGCTATGGTCAGGTACGCCGTGGTCCGGGATCACTTGAAATCGTTCACCCCGAGTATCGACAGGTTAACCTGGAACACGATACCGGCCTTGATGAACAATTGACACCGATGTATCCGGCAACAGAAGGTCTGCAGCAGGCAAGGTTGCGCAGGCTTTCAGATCAGGCGCTGCGCGTACTGGACAACGATCATGACGGGCTTAGTGAACTATTGCCGGATGATATCCTTGCCGCGCAACAGTTACCGCGATTAGCGGATGCGTTGCGCTACGTGCATCGACCACCACCCGATGCCGACGTTACCAGCCTGATGGAAACCCGCCATCCCACGCAACTGCGTTTGGCCTATGAAGAATTACTGGCGCACCAGCTTAGCCTGCAGGAATTACGTGAACAGCTACGTGACGAACAGGCGCCAGCATTTCCTGCCAGCAAGAAACTGGTACCGGCATTTTTACAGGCCTTACCATTCAGCCTGACCAGTGCACAGCAACGTGCTATCGATACGATAGCGAACGATATGCAACAGACGCTGGCCATGTTGCGCCTTGTGCAGGGCGATGTTGGCTCAGGCAAAACTGTCGTCGCTGCGCTGGCCAGTCTGCAGGCCATTGAGGCCGGCTACCAAGTTGCCATGATGAGCCCGACCGAATTACTGGCCGAACAGCACCATACCAACTTCAATAAATGGTTTGAACCATTAGGTATTGACGTTTGTTACCTGACCGGCAAGGTAAAAAAAGCAGCACGAACTGAAACACTCGAACGCCTGCAGGATAACAAGCCGCTGGTCGTGATTGGCACGCACGCGCTGTTCCAGGAGAGTGTTAGTTTTGGCAAGCTGGGACTGGTCATTATCGATGAGCAACATCGTTTCGGTGTGCATCAGCGGCTGGCACTGCTGGAGAAAGGCCAACAACTTGCACAATACCCGCACCAGTTGATCATGACGGCTACACCGATTCCGCGCACGTTGACCATGGCCGCTTATGCCGATCTGGATCACACCATCATTGATGAACTGCCGCCTGACCGCAAACCGGTAACGACCAGTATTATTTCCAACCAGCGGCGTGACGAGATCATCGAACGTATCAATACCGCGATCCATGAAAAAAGACAGGTCTACTGGGTATGCACGCTGATCGAGGAGTCGGAAAACCTGCAGTGCGAAACAGCCATTGCCACCTACGAAACGTTAACGCAAAAGTTACCCGGTTTGACCACCGGACTGATCCACGGTCGTTTGAAGAACGATGAAAAAGAAAGCGTCATGCGCGCGTTCAAGGAAGGTAAGGCTGACTTACTCGTCGCTACTACCGTGATCGAGGTCGGCGTGGATGTACCTAACGCCAGTTTGATGATTATCGAAAACGCGGAACGGCTGGGCTTGTCACAGTTACACCAACTCCGCGGCCGCGTTGGCCGCGGCGCAGTCAGCAGTGACTGTATATTAATGTACCAGGCGCCGCTTGGTGATCTTGCAAAGCAACGACTGGAAGCGATGCGTAGCAGCAACGACGGTTTTTTTATCGCCGAGAAAGACCTCGAGTTACGCGGACCGGGCGAAGTGCTGGGTACCCGACAGGCCGGTTTGCCTGATTACCGCGTGGCGAGCCTGGTACGTGATGCGCATTTATTGCCGGATATACAACAAACAGCAAAAATCTTGCTCAAACAATATCCTGAACAGGTAGAATTGCTCATTCGTCGCTGGCTGGGCAGCAACGTTGATTATGGCAATGTCTAGAAACTACGGAATCCTGTATTGAAACTCCACTGGCAAAACAAATGGCTGACACGACTGCGATTACGCAACACAACGCTGTCCGGGCTGTTGTTTCATACCGGATCATTGACACGCTACATTGAGGACGAATGTAACAGCACGTTGCAGGTAGAGCTGAAATCCGAGTCCTGGCAACAACCTTTACCCGAAGAAACAGACAAGTTGAACCTGTCCGGTAATGAACAGGCCTTTGTACGAGAGTCCTGGTTAAAGACCGGTGGCGAATATCTCATCTATGCACGCAGTATTGTGCCGCGTGATACCTATGAGCAATTTTCTACACAGCTAAAAGAGCTGGGCACAAGACCCCTGGGTGAACTGTTATTTTCTGATACCGGTAGCTACCGTGCCGAAATGCGCTACGCACGCGTACCAGGCGACTGCCCTCTATTCAATGCAACACTTGATCATAACGATAGCAAGCAACCATTATGGGCAAGGCAGTCATTGTTTTACCTTAAAGAGAAACCGTTACTGATCCTGGAAGTTTTTCTACCCAATGTCGACCGTATGCTTCATGGTTCTTAAGCCTGTTATTGCTAACCTGAATACGTGGCATGGCAATCACTAACCCGATTAAGCAAACTATAAGCAAATGGTGGTCACAGTTTAATGTGCGCTACCCGCTACTGGCGCGGCGCCTGGCGTGCTATGCACGCTTGACGCGTCTCGATCGACCCATCGGTATTTACCTGTTGTTATGGCCAACGCTATGGGGACTCTGGATCGCAGCAGAAGGCAAGCCGGATATTCATGTACTGGTGGTATTTATTGCAGGCGTGGTACTGATGCGCTCGGCCGGCTGCGTCATGAATGACATTGCTGATCGCCGTTTTGATCCCATGGTTGAACGCACGCACCAGCGACCATTGGCCACTGGCGAGGTATCACCAGAAGAAGCATTACTGGTTGCCGGTGTGATCATACTGGTGGCTTTTTTACTGGTATTAACCATGAACAAACTGACCATACAGCTTGCCTTTGTCGCCGTGGTACTGGCCGGCATCTATCCGTTCATGAAACGCTATACCTACCTGCCCCAGTTTTTCCTGGGACTGGCCTTCGGCTGGTCTATACCCATGGCGTTTGCCGCGCAAACGGGGGACGTACCGCGCGTCGCCTGGGTATTGTTGATTGCCAACGTACTGTGGTCGGTCGCCTACGACACCATCTATGCCATGATTGATCGCGAGGATGATCTCAAGATTGGTGTTAAATCTACCGCAATACTGTTTGATGATGCGGATCGAATCATCATCGCTATCATTCAGGGCATGGTACTTGTGACACTGTTGCTGGCAGGTAACCAGGCCGGTCTGGGCCTGACTTTTTTCCTGGCGTTGGTGATTGCCGCCGGTTTGTTCGCCCACCAGTTGAAGTTAATATGGCATCGGCAACCGGCCAACTGCATGCTGGCCTTTCTGAATAACAACTGGTTTGGTCTGACGGTGTTTCTTGGAATCGTCCTGCACTATATAATGTCATAGCATGTCGATAAAAAGACTCTTGATAATAACAACCTGCCTGCTCCCACTCATCGCGCACGCCGAAGAAACTCCCGACTTCGTTGCACAGGAATGCCAGCGTATCGGTAGCAAACTGGGCAGCGTCAGCATCAATGACTGCCTGGAAATCGAACTCACCGACAGCGGCGGTCGCTCTAACAAGGGTGCCGCCATCCTGTTGAAAGAATACCCACCGTTACCCTCGCGCAACCCCCTAGGCAAGGTATTACTGGTTGGTGGTATTCACGGCGATGAGTACTCATCAGTCAGCATCGTCTTCAAATGGATGCAGATACTGGACATTTATCATTCTGGCCTGTTTCACTGGCATGTGGTGCCGTTGTTAAACCCCGACGGCCTGCTACAAAAAAAATCGCAGCGCGTGAATGCTAACGACATCGATCTCAACCGTAACTTCCCGATGGAGGACTGGGAGAACACCGCGCTTTGGCACTGGGAAAATTATCGTGGCAGTAACCCGCGTTATTACCCGGGCGAGGCACCGCTGAGCGAACCGGAGTCCAGTTGGCTGGTTGATGAAATTAATGAGTTTAATCCAGATGTGATCGTGGCCGTGCACGCTCCGCATGGCATCGTTGACTATGATTACGATGGCGTTCGCAATGGTCCTTACAAACTCGGACGTTTACACCTTAACCTGCTTGGAACCTATCCCGGTTCGCTGGGAAATTATGCCGGCATTCAACGCAAGATCCCCGTGGTTACGATTGAATTACCATATGCCGGCATTATGCCAACCGATGTCGAGATAAGAGGTATATGGCGTGACCTGGTACGCTGGCTAAGCAGAAATATTACCGAGGAAGCGTATATGGAAACGCAACAGCTGTTGCGGGATCAGGACGCAGCGCCCTCGTAAACAATACGCCACTTACCATCTTCTTCCTTACGCCAGTACTGACGCTTGGTAAACCGACGTTTGAAATTATCACTGCGGTAATCCTGTACAAAGGTCACGACCATCAGCTTTTTTTCGCCGGGGTACATGAAGATACTCTTGTCAGAGATATTCACCTTGATGAACTTCTTTGATTGGTTGACGCGTTTTTTGTACTCGACCCAGGAGTCATAATCTTTACCCAGCCCGGAGTAATCACGCGAGTAGTGACTGATGTAGCGCTTCACGTCCTTGCTTTCCCAGTCCTTGCGCCACTGCTCAACAAACACCTCGAAGCGTGACTGGCGTTGCTGCCACTCTGACCGGCTGATCCAGTCGATGCCATCGGAGATAATGACCGGCGTTTCGCCCTTATGGATGTAAGGCGCCAGCGTGTTTAAATCATTGTTACTGACAATGACACAGCCGTTACTGTCACGCGGTGGGCGACTGTAGGTATTGCTTGGCACTCCGTGTAACCAGATACCGTATCCAGTTCGACCATGGCGACGGTCCCACACGTTCGGGTAATCGATTGGAAAGGCGCCATCGCCGTAAAGGTCAGGTAGTTCTGCCGGGTTAATAAAGCCGGTCACGAAATAAACACCGACCGGTGTTTTCTGATCGCCCTCAACGTACTTGCCGGTTCCGTTCTTGCCAATGGTGACATAGAAATCACGGACCAAGCGCGGTACACCACCCTGGTTTCTGAACAGGTACAGGCGAGACCGGGAACTATCGACCACGATGACATGATCCTGTTTGCTATCCAGTTCAATTAAAGAGGCAGGGATATTCGCCTTGTCGATCGGTTGTTGATGGTATTGCCAGCGCGCACGTACTTCCTCGCGCAAGGCGCTGATCTTGTCATAAGGCGCATTGTAGACGTTGCCAAAGTCAGTCAATGGCTGCGCCCTGGCCATTAACATGTCGGCATACATCATCTGCGCTGCCTTGAAGTCCGGATTGATGCGGGTTAACTGGCGCAGGTCTGACAGCGCTGCCTCGGTATTGTTATTGTGAATATGATCTACCGCGTTCAGTAGCAGCGACTCGGAATAGACAGACAGACCATCATCAGATGTTGCCTTGGAGAGCAGGTCGCCAGCCCGGGCTGAAGTGATAGCTAGCAGGCAGAAGAGTAATAAAACGTAACGATGTAATACCATGCGTTTAGTAATTGATACCTGTAAACTGCATTATTATCGTGTTCTTTCCTGCGTTATCAACCATTTATTATCGTATTTTCGCAACAGCAGTTGCTTGGTCACCACGTCACCATAGGTATCGGACTGGTAGCGCTGGCGGAAACGTACCTCCGCGTAGTCCATGCCGTGCAGGTTGACCTTGATATCTGATAACGTGATCTTGATATAACCGGGTTTATTCAAGCGCTGGCTGCGTTCTGCCTTCCACGCGTCCAGGCTCTGGTTTTTACCGGGGACAAACTCGTTGGCATAGCTGTCCAGATAGCGTTGGACATCCTGGTCTGACCACGCAGCGGCCCATGCCTGAACCGCCAACTCAACATCATCACGCTCCTGCGAGGGTTGTACCTGTTCGACCACTTCTTCTTTTGCCGGCATTGGCGGAAATACCTTCTCCGGTGCGGCGGCAACTTTTTCCGGCTCAGGTTTTGGTGGAATAGTGATGATTTCGGGCTTATCCGGTGCCGGCGCTGGTTTCGGTACCGGCTTTGGCGCTGGCGCCGCGGCGACCTGTTCTGGTTCCGGTTTACTGGCAGGTGCGGCAGCCCCGGGATCAGAGATCATTTCATTAACCAGTGACAACTTGGCCCGGGCTGAATCATTGGTATTGTCCAGCTCCAGCGCCTGGTTGTAGGCGCGACTTGCCATCTTTGCATAGATGTCACCCAGGTTTTCATGTGCCGTGGCATAACTTGGATGCGTATTGATCGCGTTTTTCAGCGCCTGTTCGGCTTCGCCGTATTTTCCCTGCGCCGCGTAAACTACCGCCAGGTTGTTATAAGGCTCGGGTAAATCCGGGTTCAGTTTGATCAATTCTACAAAGGTCGTTTCTGCCTGTGGAAACCGTTCCATGCGGGTCAGGACCAGCCCTTTAAGAAACCGCAACTTTATGTCATTAGGACTGGCAGTCAGTTCACCTTCGGCTTTTTCCAGGGCCTGCTGCAAACGATTTTCCCTGATCAGATTCTGGATATCCGCATAGGAATCGGCCAGTGCCTGGAAAGAAAACAAAATAGATATGAGGGATACGGAAATGAATTTATTAATCGTTTTCATGCATGCGTCAGGTAGTTTAAAGGTTCATGGCATTATTAATCAGACTGGAGCCCCGAGAGTATCGAGTTATGCTTTATATATTTGTTTTTTAAAGATTTTTCTATTGAATTCTAATTCTTAATGAATAAATGCCCATTCAAAATCAGAATATTAATCGTCAATAACAAAGTAAATTTTGTCTATTTTTAGCTAATTATAAATAAAAAGTGTTATTTACAAGTACTCTAGCTGGATTATAACTTGATGTAAGAATTATTAATAAACGAATTATCAGCTTGGCAATACATACAACTAACTGGCCCTTATTGAGGAATTCCATGAAAAATGCTGCTTATTTGATTTTACTGTTTTTTTTAGCACTTATGGCAACTGGCTGTGCTTCCACACAGAGTTTTAGTTCGGTCAATGCCCTGGATGAAAGCTACCAGGGAAATGTCAGCAAAATTGCGGTCATGCCTGCTGATGTTACCTTGTCGATTCTAACTGCCGGTGGCGCCTTGGAACCGCAAGCAGAATGGACTCAGGCAGCTCTCAAACACATAGATAAATCGTTAAAAGTAATTGATCAAGAACGCTCGTCGAGGTTTATTACTTATGTAAAACCTGAAGAAAGCAAACCAATTTATAAAACAATTGTTGAGCATGAACGTTTGCACCGTGCCGTTGGCCAAGCAATTTTATTCAACAAGCTGCAATTTCCCCTACCAACAAAAAAAGATGTATTTGACTGGACTCTAGGTATTGGCACTCAAGCTATACGAGATTATACAGGCGCAGATTACGCATTATTCATTTATCTTAATGATAGTTATAGCTCTGGAGGCAGAGTCCTTCTTCAAGTGGCTGCAGCATTATTTGGTGTTGGACTTCAAGGTGGTCAACAAGCTGGTTTTGCATCATTAGTGGATTTATCAAATGGTGATATTGTCTGGTTTAACTACTTGCAGGCTACGGCGGGTGATATGCGGACGGAAGAACCCGCACTGAAAACTGTACAATTGTTATTGAAAGACTTACCGGACTGAAAATGAAAAAAACAGTTCGTGACATTTTCCTTGCATTGATTGTGTTTTGCATGACAACAGTGGCATTTAGCTTTGAAGAATTAACACCTGATTTCAGCTCTAATTACTCGCCAGATTTAAGCAACACTGAGGCAGGCTTGTGGATGGAGATGTCCGATTATGAGGAGCATTTAAAACATTCTCCGATCAGGGTGAATGATCCTGAGCTTAATGCGTATTTGAAAAACGTCTTATGCAAACTAACAACCAAGTACTGTAATGATATTCGTATTTATGTTGTTAGAAATCCTTACTTCAATGCAAGTATGGCGCCTAATGGCATGATGCAGATACACACGGGTTTTCTAATCCGTGTACGAAATGAAGCTCAGTTGGCATCCGTATTAGGACACGAAATTGGCCACTATCTAAAAAGACACTCTATAAAACGCTTTAACGATGTAAAAGCAAAAAGTAGTTTTTTTGCTTTCTTTACTCTAGGAATAGCTGGAGCTGTTGGCACTGGTAACATGAATGCAGATTTAGGTAGTGCCACGATCGATTTAACTAATTTATTATTGACCGGCAGCATTTTTGCCTATTCCAGGGAACATGAAAGGGAGGCAGACAAATATGGAATTCAGCTTCTACAGGATGCAAAACTGGATATTAATGAAGCAAAAGAAATCTGGGTAAATCTAACCGAAGAAAACGAGGCCGCCGACGAAAATATTAATTCTGGTTCTTATTTTTATGCAACTCACCCGGATCCTGGAGAAAGAATCGGCAACCTGGAGAAACACGCAAGAGATATTGAAAATACAGAGAAAATTTATGCTACAAAAAACTCAGGAATCTATTTTGAAAAAATTTCTCCTATATTACCCATGGCTTTTCAGGATGAGATAAACTTAAGACAGTTTAAGCAAACAGAATATATATTTCAGGAATTACTCGCCGACAACGTAACTCCAGGCTTGATTCATTTCTATCTTGGAGAGCTATATAGATTGAATGATGACAAAGCTGATGACAATCAAATACTGTCTCAATATGAGAAGTCATTACAACACGAGGATCATCCCCCCAGGGCATATCGAGCTCTCGGTTTAAATTATTACAAACAACGAAATTTCACCAAAGCTAAAGAGTATTTTCAAAAATACTTGACAAGTAATCCAAACGCACACGACAAAGAAATGATTGAATTTTACATTACTACCGGAGGGTAAGATGTCTAAACACTATTTTTTCATAATGCCTTTTTTATATCTACTTGCCTCTTGTGTTCAACACACGGTAATTGAATCAGGGCAGCAGAAAGTAGGCTCATTTATTGTTTCTCCATCAAATCAATGGAACAAAGTCCCAAGCCAGTTCTCTATATCCGGATTAACCACGTGGACAGTTGATGGAGGAAGTTTAAATTCGCTTCTGTTTATTCCTGATGTAGAAGATGGCGATACTTTGCTACCAAATACTAACGACAAGAAATTTGATACATATAGTAAAGATATGTTACCAAACGAAATTATTGAATTAGTTGAATCTACACTGTTGTTAGCTCTAGATGCGAAAATAACAAATAAGGCCGCCTTGCGTCCGGTCAAAATTGGTGCTGATCAGGGATTTGAGTTCGAACTGGAATATGTCGCACAAGACGAAGTGCCTAGAAGAGCTTATATTGCGGCAGTTATAAAAGATGAAAACTTAAACGTAATTTTCTTTCAAGCAACAAAATTACACTATTACGACAGCTTAATAAGAGATGTAAAAACCATTGTTAGTACAGCAGTAATAAAAAGCTAAACCTGTGTAAAGAAATGCACAAGGCAAAAAATCAGGTTTAATTACATATACTTGTAATTTGAATTCTTTAAATAACTCCACTGAAAAACAGTTAGATGGCTGAAAGAGATGTTTATGGAGCCCCGAGAGGGAATCGAACCCCCAATTGATGATTACAAATCAACGGTTATACCATTTAACTATCGGGGCGAACTATTCACTTCGCAGCCGGACTTGTGAGCGTAACAGCGGCTTATTCTAAGGATTTCACTAGCGCATAGCAATTTCATCACAGTCTACCGGCTGCGCCTTGAAACGTGCCGGATAACCGGTAAACAATTCGTTGACGTAGGACGAATTCTGCACCAACTTGACGTCAAACCAGTGCAGTTGTCTGCCACCTGCATACGGGACCACAACCGGCGAGTAACCGGTTGCCTTGACTTCGTTCAGGCGCAGGTTGACGGCGGCCTGGGTCGAAAATAGTCCAAGCGACACAGCATTCAGCAAATCACCACTCCTGATAAGTTGTAAATCACTGATGCCCTGTTGTTTCAATTCGGCAACGGTCTGCTCAGCCATGGCCATCGATGCCTGCGGTGCCAGGTAGACCCAGAACTTGGGTTGCCCATCCTCGGTAGTTTGTCGCTGTGCATAGCTAATCGCTCGTTCATCGAGCCAGTCTGACATTAATCGCGATCCTTCTTCTTCAGGAATCGGGCCATAGGTGAAACAAATCGTGATGCTGCCCTGTTCCTCGTCCAATAAGACGGCTTCGGTTTCTGCCTGTTCGCTGCTAACCGGCTGCGTCACCACGGTTTCACCCAAAAGACTCTGCACCATGTTTTCTGTATTGGGATTCATTTCAATTGGTAACATGTTTGAAAGTTGCACGTCCTTGTAATCTGCGGCAGGTTCGTTATCCAATTGACGTTGCCCTGGTGCTGCATCCAGTTCAGCGACCAGTTGCAGGCGGGTGGCCCCGGCCGGCACCTTGATTGCTGTTTGCTTATTGGCACGATACTGTTTTGAACTTCGATCGATCTCCCAACCGAGATAAGCCACATTCAGTAACAGCAAAAAGATAAAAAACCACTTCATGTTATTGCATCGTAACGTGTTAACAAACCATCAAGCACCAATGTATGTTTCAGTTCAAATGGATACTGCAGGAAGTCAATTACCCTCGCTGCATTCCCACCCGTTATAACACCCTGCAAGGTTCCCGAACAGTTTGCCTTGAAGTCAGCAAATGCGCGTTCGATGGCTCCTACCATAGCCAGGCATGCACCGTCCGTAATTGCTGACTGGGTATTGTTCGCCGGTTCTACAGTACCTTCAGTCATGACGGTGGCCTGAATCCTGTCGGTATGTTGTAACAGACCGGCCTGCATCAAGTGCAGGCCCGGCATGATAAAGCCACCCGCATGTTTGCCATCGGCAGCAACAAGATCGATGGTCAACGCAGTACCACAGTCAACCACGCATAGTGCAGATTGGTAACGGGTCCAGGCTGCAATCATGGCCAGCCAGCGATCGACACCCATCTGCTTCGGTTCGATATAGCTGTTGGTTAACCCTGCGAAAACGCTATCCACATGGGCATGCCACGGTGTCACCTGCCACCTGTTTGACATCCAGTTTGTGATTATCTGGTTGCGTTCATCATTGGCTACGCTGGCAACCAATAGCGCTTCAAGTCCTGTGGCCTTCGGCAGGTATTGTTCCAGCTTGTCAAGCAGCTCACTTTCCTGGTAATCGAAACGACCCTGTTCAACATAGGACTGGCCATCATGCTGTGCCCAGTTTATCGAGGTATTACCAATGTCGAATAACAGCTTCATGACTGCAGTCTCAAGCTAAGTTCTCCACTCATATAACGCTGTACCTGGCCATCGACAACTATAAGCAAACAGCCATCGTCATCGACGCCCATTATCTGTCCGCTGATTTCAGATTCATGCAACAGCAGGTTTGCCATGCGGTCCTTGTAACAGTCATGCTGTCGCCACTCTTGCAGCAACGCTTCATGGTCATCTTCCGTGGTAATGTCCAATAGCAGCAACAGTTCAGAAATTAATGTTGCAGTCAGTTCGTTTCGGGAGACCGTTTTGCCCGCGTGACTGACAATATCAGTAACAGGTTGGTCGATGGCCTGCCTGAGTTCTGCCGGGATAGCATGATTAATTCCAATACCGATCACCATTTCGATGGGGCCATTCGCCTCGCCCTGCATCTCTACCAGGATGCCACCGAGTTTTTTATGATTAACAAGAATATCGTTTGGCCACTTTAAACCGAGTTCATGGATACCGGTTTTTGTTAATGCGCGGGTTACGGCAACACCAACAAACAGTGATAACAGGCCAAGTGATGCGTAGGAGTAATCGGTGCGCCATGCAACCGACAAACTAATACCACCTGCCATTGGAGACAGCCACTGGTTTCCACGACGGCCACGTCCACGCGACTGGTGCTCTGCCAGCACGACATGGCCGGAACAGGACTCGCGCGTGCAACGCTCTGCAAGGTATTGGTTGGTAGAGTCTGTTTCAAACAGGACCTCTATGCCTTTACATAAAGGCAACGCCTTTTTATCCAGATGCTGCAAAATCAAGTTGCTGTCTAACAACTCAACTGGCTGCATCAGCCGGTAACCCATACCGTGCCGGGACTCAATATCCAGTCCCAGCTGTTGTAGTTGCTTGATGGTTTTCCATACGGCTGCACGAGATACTGACAGTTCAGCAGACAACGTTTCACCGGAATGGAACTGCCCGTCATTTATCTGCTGCAACAAAGCTTGTCTGGAATTATTCATAGCATGAATGATGACAATGCTGGCTGGTCACTGTGCAGGCCTGAAATTGATACCGGTTTACGTGGATAGTGTAATGCCCGGGGGTTGGCAGTCGTGTTACTTGTCTTCCTTGCGCAAGGTCGCGTCCGAGTCCGGTTCATCTTCGCCGGGCATCAACGTTGCGTCTTCATCATCGAGAATGATGGTGCCATCATCTTCGCTGTCCACTTCCTCTGTTTCGATATTGAAATCAGGTTTTGCATAAGGCGTGGCTGTCGGATCATCAGCTGGCAGATCGCGTATGATAGTTTCTTCCTCGTCTTCATCAGTCTCGTACAGATCAGAAATACCTTCTTCGCCGGCACCACCTGTCAAGTCAAAATCCATTTCGGCATTGGCAGGATCTGATTCGGTATTGGTCACATCATGTAGCTGCTCACCTTTTAACAGCGTCGCTTCTTCCATGTCGTTGTCGCCCTGTGCGGCGAACACCGTGTTGGAAACAACGGTCATACCACTTTCATCCATCTCTGGCATCACAAATTCAAACTCACATTTATGCAGACGTATCTTGTCACCATGCTTCAGCCGCACCTCGGATTTTACCAGTTCGCCATTCACATAGGTGCCATTGATACTGCCCTGATCCACAATCCAGAAGGCATAGTCCTTGTACTCGATTAGCGCGTGCCTGCGGCCGATAGTGGTTTCATTAACGACGATATAATCAAGATGATCGGTATCCTGTCCGGCAACACGACCAAACATGGTTGGCCTGGCACCCAGCTTGTGCGTGGTTTGTGATGTCTTGCCTGACAGATCATTGATGTAGGCCTCCTGCACTGTCTCTTCAATACCGGCTTTTAGCTCCTTGTGGCGTTTAATCAGCAGGAACAGTATGGCAAGGAGGGTCAGCGTCAGGATAATAGCCGCTGCAATCATGATGATGGAACGAATTCGCTCTTCTTCGCCCATGGCCTGCGTGGGTACCTCGATGATCACCGGCTGAGGCGCTGGCTGCACAATCGGCGCAGGGGGTGGCGGTGGCTGTACAATCGGCTCAGGTAGCGGCTCGGGTTCCGGTGGTTCATTGATAATCGTGTCTATTTGCTCAAACACCTGGCGCAGGTCTTCAGCCTTCAATGCGCGGTAATATTCACCGTCGGTCTTTTGCGCAATGGATTGAATAAGTTGAAAGTCCGCCTGTTCGGTAAAGGCGATAGCAAAAATCTTGATGTCGTTATCAGCGGCATCAGGGGCCAGGTCCTCGCGCAACCACTTGGCCTTTTCAATATCCTTGTCTACATTACCGGTATCAACAATACCATCGGTCATGAAGATGATGGATTTCTGGGCATCATCACGCGCATTATTTTTCAGCTCGTATATAGCGCGCTCGATTCCCGCAGGACTATCGGTGAAGAGACCCTTGTAATCAATACCGTTCAGGCTGGCGAGAATGGTTTCGCGATTTGCCAACGACGCCTCGGTAAGCGGTGTGGGTAACTTGACCGACTGGTCAAAAATCACAATGCCGACCCGGGTATTTTCGTCCTGCAAAGTGATGAATTTCCGCGCGGCTTCACTGACAAGGAAATCCGGATCGTTTTGCTTCATGCTGCCGGAGTTATCCAGCACAAGAAAGACGTCTTTCAACAGCGGGCCATCGAGCAAGGTAGTTGTGTCCACATCATCCGCAACTGACTCACCGGCAAGGATTTGTGCCTCCAGATCCTCGATCGTGGACTCCGCCTGATCGACAACGCTATCGACAAGCGTATCCAGATCGGAGACATCGCCAGCGCGTACCTGACTCAACAGGAAAACCAGTGTGATGAACAAAATCTGTCTGAGCATGCTTAACCCGGGCAAAAATGATTAACTAAAACAATATTATATGTTGTTTACAGAAACTGCTACAGGGCAAATGTGCCAGCAAAATGTTTTCTTGTCACTCACTACCCGTTGCAACGGGGCGACCTGGCATGGCACTCCATTCACTCCACGACCCTGCATACAGCCTGGGTTCATCGAGTCCGGCATGACAGGCAGCCAGTAAATTATGACATGCCGTGACACCGGAACCACAGTAAAAAACTGCCTCACCACTGCTGGAATCGCCCAACAGGCCTATAAATTCATGTTTTAACGTCGCTGCCGGTTTGAAATGGCCATCTGCATTGAGATTGTCTTTCCAACAACGGTTTTTTGCGCCGGGAATATGTCCGGCAACCTTATCAATGGGTTCAATCTCGCCGCGGTAGCGGGCACCGTCACGCGAATCGACAAGGCATTCATGATCCAGTACTTCATCAATCAGCACGACATCATCCTGTCGCGCATTGAAAGCGGTATTGCTTGTTTCGCGCAGGTTGGCCGAACCGTCTACAGGCAAGCCCTGCTGTTGCCAGGCCTCCCACCCGCCATCAAGCACAGCGACATGATTATGCTGCATATGGCGTAACATCCACCATAAGCGTGCGGCAAAGGAACCAGCAGCGTTATCATAGACTACAACCTGGGTCGCTGGTTTGATTCCAAGGCGCCGAAACAGGTTTTGCATGACGTCATCCGTTGGCAGCGGATGCCTGCCCTTGTTGGTCACCGGTGGACCACTGAGGTCATCGTGCAAATCGAGGTATACAGCACCGGGGATATGGGACGCCTGGTAAGCGTTGATGCCTGCCGTGCTGTCCATTAAATCATAGCGACAGTCACAGATAAGCCAATCGGGATTTTGCAGTTCTCGTAGTAAACTGTCGATATCAATCAGTGTTGCAAACATAATCTCATGCCCGGTGTATTGTTCAGCTTGCCATGATCGCACGTAGCCATTTTTACACAACACTCTTCGCCATTGCCGGACTTTTGTTACAAGGGTGTGGATCGATTGGTTATTACTCCAGTGCCATTGCCGGACAAGCAGAGCTGTTCCTGAAACAAGCGCCTATTGCCGAACTGCTTGAAGAAGACGCACTTGAAGCACAAACACGGGAAAAATTACTACTGGCGCAGGCCCTTAGGCAATACGCAACAGAAAAACTTGGCTTGCCAGACAACGATAGTTACAGCACCTATGCCGATCTTGAACGTCGTTACGTGGTGTGGACGGTATTTGCTACCAATGAGTTCAGCCTTGAGCTAAAACAGTTCTGCTTTTTAGTCGTGGGCTGCCTGCAGTATCGCGGACATTTCAGCGAAGTTGCAGCAAGGCGTGAACAACAGCGACTTCAGCAACAGGGCTTTGACGTGTTCGTTGGTGGCGTGGCGGCCTACTCGACGCTGGGCTGGTTCGATGATCCGGTGCTGAATACCATGCTGCACTGGTCAGATACCTACTTCGCACGGGTCCTGTTCCATGAGCTGGCACACCAGCAGCTTTACGTGAAAGGCGATACGACATTCAATGAATCTTTCGCCGAGACAGTAGCGCTGATTGGTGTGCAACGGTGGCTAAAAGATAGTGGCAATATTGAGGATTTGAGACGATTTCAGGAAGAACTTGATCACGATCAAGCGTTCGTACAACTGGTCATGTACTATCGCCAGCAGCTACAGAATTTATATGAGTCGGGTAATAGTGACACTGCCATGCGTAGTCGCAAAAAGCAGCTATTTGATGCCATGCGGCTTGATTACGAGGCCCTGAAAACGACGGAGGTGCAAGACGCTTATGACGGCTGGTTTCAGCAGGAGCTGAATAATGCCAGGCTGGCTTCGGTCTTGACCTATCGGAAATACACCAAGGATATGCTGGCGATCTATGCAGATTTGGGTAACAACATGCCATTATTTTATGACATAATGGCGATGTTTGGGCGCTGTAAGGCAGAACAGCGCCGGAAACTACTAGAAAATCGTCGATTGTCGGCAGATTGTAAAAACTAATAAATAAGAAACTTAGTAGTTAATTTTTGGTGAACGTATACGAATTTCCCTTTGTTATCTGTGAGCGGTCGTGATTATTGACACACTTCTTGCAATTTATGGATATAGGATCATCAGCGAAAACTTGGTGCAGCTGTAACACAACATCATGCTAGATAAATTTTTTGCCAAACCCATCGAGCTCAAGGTCGGTGAACAAGTCCTGAAATTCAGTTCCCTGGCTGATTTTGAATTCTGTCTTGCCGGGCGTACCTGCGTCCCATCCAGGAAAATTACCCAAATGGTGAAGTTCAGCCTCGATGAACTTAAGAAAGAGGCGCGCACCATTAAGGAAGTCGAAAAACGTTTTGTCGCCATCCTGTCTGAGTCAATCGAAGATACCGACAGCATCAACCAGTCCCTGCGAGGTCTGGATTCACAGATATTTTCACAGGACAACCAGTGGCGCGCGATCATCCATGCGCTGAATACCGATAAAGACGATGACCTCAATCCTTTTCGACGTGTTGCGCTGGTCAAATACATGCAGTATCTGTCATCACGCCAGGAAATCATCAAGTACCTTTACTCCGAGAAGAAAAAAAGCGCCAAGATTACTACCAATGATGAAGAAGGTGATATCAGCGCAGAATTACTCAAGGATACGCTGGTGTTGGAAAACACCGTGTTTGAACCACTTTCTGATTCCGGTGGCAATACGCAGCTGGAACGTATGTTAAAAGGTGAAAACGTTACCATCGCGCTGAAGGAAGGCAAAAAGATTCCTATCTTCCTGTCCAAGCATGAATGCACGATTGTGCCGGGATCGCCAAACAAGTTTATCGACCAGGCCGGCCGTAGTTACGATCTGCAGGTGGGCAAGACAACGATTGGACGTGATGCCAAGTGTACGATCCTGATTGATCCAAAACTCCGGGACGTGTCGAGGACCCACATAGTACTCGACCTGGATAAAGATAATACGTTGTACCTGACCGACTTTTCATCGCACGGCACCTACTTGCCCGCCAAATACCTGGATAGCCAGTCATTCCTGTAAAACTGCCTGACGGCGGTCGCAATAGAAAAAATCCAGCTATGCATATAAGCAGTTCGTCTATCGGGGCGGATTTTTTCTGTTACCATTGCGGCCTTTGCTACAGCAGATAACAGCCCCATGAGCAAGACCGATTTTGACATTGACAAGTACGTCAGCGAATACGCTGAGCAGTCGCCTCGCGCCATCATGGAACTGGCGCTGGATTGCTTTGATAATGTCGCAATTTCTTTCAGCGGCGCCGAGGATGTGGCGCTGATCGATATCGCCGCGAGAATCAACCCGAACGTACAGGTATTTTGCCTGGATACAGGGCGCCTGCATGCTGCGACCTATCGATTTATCGATCGCGTGCGCGAACATTACGGCATTGATATCGAGGTACTGTTTCCGGACGCCAACGCTGTTCAGGAACTGGTTGCCAGCAAAGGCCTGTTTAGTTTTTATCGTGATGGCCACCAGGAGTGCTGCGGAATTCGTAAGGTGTTACCGCTGAAAAAGAAGCTGGAAACACTGGATGCGTGGATTACCGGTCAACGCCGTGACCAGAGTCCGGACACCCGTAACAACGTTCCGGTGATTCAAAAAGATAACGCCTTTTCCACTGCTGACAAAACGCTGGTGAAATTTAATCCTCTGGCAAACTGGAGTTCACAAAAGGTTTGGGAATACATTCGCGGTAATGACGTACCCTATAATGAATTACATGAACAGGGTTTTATCAGCATCGGCTGCGAACCGTGTACACGCCCGGTGCTTCCCGGCCAACATGAGCGCATGGGTCGCTGGTGGTGGGAAGAAGCAACGCAAAAAGAGTGCGGCCTGCACGCAGACAATATAAAGAAATAATTGGCATGAAGATAACACTGGTAAAAAAGATACTGGCCGACGGTAGCCCTTGCCGAAAATGTGCCGAGGTGCAACAGCGACTGGAAAAAGAGGGTTTGCTGAACCACATTGATGAAACCGTGATCGCTGATGAACGCGATGAAAATAGTGCTGGCATGCAGCTCGCACGTCGATACGGGGTTGAGCGCGCTCCGTTTTTTCTTGTCGAGGAAGAAGGAAGCGAGCCGCGCATCTATACCGTTTACTTCAAGTTCGTCAACGAGGTATTAAAAAAGAAGACCTCGGAAAAAGACGCGGCAAAAGACATTATGGAATCCAACCCGGACCTGGATTTCCTGTAACCAGGTTTAATGGTCGGGCAAGTCTATGCAGCTGAAGATCTCATCCAGCTCTTCCCTGCTCGTGGTCGCCGCAGAATGTTCGACAAGTTCCCGAGTGAGGTGTGGCGCAAACAGGCGGATAAAGTCATACATATACGTACGCAAGTAGGCCCCCTTGCGAAAACCGATTCGCGTTACGCTATGTTCAAACAAATGGCTGGCATCCAGTGCCACCAGGTCAGCATCGGCCTTTGGATCGTAGGCCATACTGGCCACAATTCCGACACCCAGTTTTAGCCTGACGTAGGTCTTGATGACATCGGCATCCGATGCGGTAAACACAACCCTGGGTACGAGTTCGTGATCACGAAAGGCCTTGTCCAGCTGGGAACGACCGGTAAAACCGAAAACGTAGGTGACGATAGGATAGTCGGCCAGTTTTTCCAACGTTAGCTTTTCTTCATTGGCCAATGGATGATCTGGCGTGACGATAACACTGCGGTTCCAGCGGTAGCACGGCATCATTACCAGGTTTTCAAACAGTTCCAGCGCCTCGGTTGCGATCGCAAAATCGACCTTGCCGCGTGACGCCAGTTCGGAAATCTGCATGGGCGTACCCTGGTACATATGCAGCGCAACATTGGGATATTGCTTGATGAAGTCCTGGATGATCGTTGGCAACACGTAGCGCGCCTGCGTGTGGGTTGTCGCTACGGACAGGTTACCCTGACTGTTATCGCTGAAATCATCTGCCACGCGCTGGATATTATCGACGCGATCCATGATGTCACCGGCCATATCAATAATGACCTGCCCTGCCGGTGTAATGGCGGTCAGGTGCTTGCCACTACGCTGGAATATCTGCACACCGAGCTCGTCCTCAAGCATGCGAATCTGCTTACTGATACCGGGTTGCGAGGTATAAAGGCTATCGGCTGTTGCCGATACGTTCAGCTCATGGTTGGCGACCTCGCAAATGTATTTGAGCTGCTGCAACTTCATAGGCAATACCTATATACGATTTGATTATAAAAATATACAGAATAATTCTTTTTGATAATACATATGTATCGTAAATTAGTCGCCCCACTTCGCCACTGACTTTTTCCATGCCAATCGAGTACTTATATATTCTTTCCGGTTTCGTGGTCGGCTTTGTTGTCGGCATGACCGGTGTAGGCGGCGGCTCCTTGATGACGCCGCTACTGGTACTCGGCTTCGGCATCAAGCCCGCGGTGGCAGTCGGTACCGACCTGCTGTATGCCGCCATTACCAAATCGGGGGGAATCTTTGTTCACCATGCCCGGGGCAATGTGCAGTGGCATGTGATCGGTTGGCTGAGCCTCGGCAGTGTACCTGCTACGCTGATTTCATTAATGATTATCCGGCACCTGGACCGCTCGGGTGTCGACTATGACCACATCATCATGACAACGCTCAGTATCGCACTGATCCTGACAGCGGTTTTCCTGCTACTGCGAAACAAACTGCACACTCTCAGCAAGGATGAAAAATTTGAGTCCATGAAAGCAATTCATCGCAAGCTTCGCATACCGGCAACAATTTTTGCTGGCTTGCTGATTGGCACATTGGTTACGTTGTCTTCGGTTGGGGCCGGTGTAATTGGCGCTGTGTTCCTGTTCATCCTTTACCCGCGCTTAAAGACGATACAAATCGCGGCCACTGACCTTGCCCATGCTGTACCCATTACCGCCATCGCCGGCCTGGGTCATGCGCATATTGGAACGGTCAACTACCTGTTGCTGGGTACATTATTAATAGGATCGTTACCCGGAATTTATCTTGGTAGCCATATCGGATCCATACTACCTGAAAAAATAATGCGGCCACTGCTCGCAACCATGCTGTTTGCGATCGGTGTCAGGCTGGTATTTTAGTTACAGGCAAGAAAAACCCCGTCAAAGCGGGGTTTCATCGTTCATTTACAGCTGACGGTAGTCTTCAATCATCTCGGACATTCTGTCCTTTAGCTGGAGCTTTTCTTTCTTCAAATGTTCGAGTTCGAATTCGTCGATGCCAATTTCTCCCTCATTGGCTTGCTGTACAGTTTTTTTCAGATTGGAGTGTTTTTCGTAGAGTCTTCTAAAATCGTTACTTTCTTCTAATAAGTTAGTCACAAGTTCCTTATCTTGATCGAACATATACCCTCCCATGAGTAAATTTAGGGCCCTTCATTTTTCTTCTCTTAACCTTTTTCATTAATCTAGACGATCCGATGCCATTCAGCCAGCTATTTTTCACCGGCAAATATTTCGACAAGTAATTGTTTTTGCTTATTTTTTTAAACCGGGGCATGATGCCTGAAGGGAATTTTTCGGCATCATTTTAGCTCTATAATAGAAATCCTATTGCATAGAATGACTTGTACCCGTGATACAGATTATGATTGAAGAGAATTTGCTATGACCATCATTACTCTATTGAAAAAACACGTTGTCATCGGTTTTGCCACCTTAACGCTGTTTGCCGCTACCGCGGTCAATGCGCTGGAACTGGATCAAGTCGTCGAGGGAATTTATGTGCACCAGGGACAGCATCTTGGCATCGACGACGACGGTCGTGATGATATCGCGAATATTGGTTTCATTGTTGGTGATGAATGTGTCGCAGTGATTGATACCGGTGGTTCAGTTGCGTTAGGCAAACAGCTCAAACAAGATATTACTGCAATCACATCCAAACCAATTTGTTATGTGATTAATACACATGCTCACTTTGACCACGTGTTAGGCAATGCCGCGTTCGATAATGGTACAACCCGCTATGTCGGGCACTACAACCTGCCAGATGTACTTGAAGCAAACGTTGAATTTTTCCTGCAGGAATTTAAACGGGAATTAAATAACAGCGACAACGCTGAACTCATCATTAAGCCCGAATTGCTGGTAGAAGACAGGCTTGAAATAGATCTCGGTAATCGTGTGCTTGAACTACGTGCTTACCCACCTGCACACACGCGTAGTGATCTCACTATTTTCGACAGGCGTAGCGGTACATTATGGCTATCTGACCTGTTGTTTGTCGAACGCATACCGGTCTGGGACGGATCGCTTAAAGGCTGGCTTGCTGTGTTAAAAGAAATTGCAAGCATGGAAGTGAGCTATGTGATTCCGGGTCACGGTAGTGTCAGCGATTCACTTGCTGCTGCACTACAACCACAGAAAGATTACCTGACAACCTTACTGGTCGATACCCGTGCCATGCTGGCCGAGGGCGCATTTATGGAAGAAGTCATCGACAAAGTTGGCACTGAAGAAGCATTAAAATGGCAACTGCATGAACAGGAGCATAAACGCAATGTCAGCAAGGCTTTCATTGAACTTGAATGGGAGTAGGTTTATTCTTCGTATAAAATATCAAGGTGAAATTTGAATGCCCAGCTACGACTATTTTTGCGAAGAAAATGGAAAAACCGTCGAAGTCGCACACGGTATGAATACCAAGCTCACCACATGGGGAGAAGTCTGCTTTGCCGCCCAGATACCGCTGGGAGAGACCGACTTCTCGGCGCCAGTTAGAAGAGTAATCCATCCGGTGGGCATTAATATCCCGATCGCAAATTCCAGTCTTAAGGAAAAGGGGTTTACCAAGTTGGTTAAACGTGACGATGGTATTTATGAAAATGTCACCGCGTTGGATGGGGAAAAGCGCTATATGAAAGCAGGCGACCCTGATTCCATACCCCACCTGAACAAGAAAATATCCAGCTAACACTTTTTCCCGACCTGTGATGCACGTCGTATCATGGTCATACAGATATTAGTATAGTTTTTATTTTAACAACTACTAAAGAAGAGTAAGACATGCTGAAAAAGACACTGGCTATCATCCTGTTTGGTTATGCATTCATTGCCTCTCCTGTCTTTGCCGACGATACCTATGCGAAAGACTCGGTCATTGATGACGCCGCCGATTTCTTCGGCGAAGGAGCTGAAGGTGTGGGCGATGTAATTGAAAAGATATTCGAGGAACATGGCAGGCCGAATGCCGTGATTAAGGGAACCGAGGCCAGTGGCGCACTGGGTATCGGTGCCCGTTATGGCGATGGCGAACTGTACTTCAAGTCTGGCGGTAACAGACGCGTGCACTGGACCGGCCCGTCAATTGGCTTCGACGCCGGCGGCAATGTCTCCAAGGTTTATGTACTGGTCTATAACCTGACCAGCACTGATGCATTAATGCAGCGCTTCCCGGCAGTTGACGGTAGCCTCTATTTTATTGGCGGCATCAGTGCCAATTATCACCAGTCAGGCGACATCATTCTCGCGCCCATGCGATTAGGGGCCGGCTTACGCGCAGGGGTTAATGTGGGTTACATGAAATATACACGGGAGAAGACCTGGAACCCGTTTTAGTTACGACTACTAAACAACACATTTAATAATAAATGAGCATAGTTACCATATAAAAATACAGATACCATTATTATGATGAAATCAGTAAACACTTTTTACCTTGGCCTCTGTGTAACGTTAATGATATCGCCAGCAACAGCGAGCACGACGATCAAGCAAGGTCAGTTTGATAACATTCAGAAGGCTGAACTCAATACAGAAGAACAACGTGAACGACTTTCTGTCACCGCCGGCCTGATGGCCAGGTACGAGATTCAGGCCAGGAAGCTGGTTGATTCGTTAACTGACAACAAACTGACGGCCGAAAAAGTCAACCTGCAGGCAACCGAATTACTCAACCTCTCTTCTGATGTCATTGAAAGCGCCCGCTTCAGGTTACCCCAGTGTGATGACTACCTTGCCAGGACACTTAAACTGCGTCAGTCGCTGGGTACGATCAGTCATGATTCACTGGAACAGGATTATCACCATGATGGTGTATTGCCTAAAGCACCTATCGAGTGTTACCACACCAAGGATATGTTTGTACATCCAGCCACGGTGATGGTACTAACTCGCGACGATCCATCGCTGGCACAGGAAACCCGCGACACGATTGCTGATGAAATCAACGAGGTGCTTGCGCACACCGAGGTCGTCAGGCAACTGGTTATCTACTAGTCTTCACGCAGCTTTCACGGCGAGCATGTGAAATTGATTCATGTTCAGCTATTTCTATTAATCATATCAAGTATTTATTTTGGTAATTTAGATATGACAAAAAGTTATTTTGTCATATGAAGAAGCTGCGCTAGCATGCGCGCACAGTAAATGGATGTATCTGGGTAGTATCCCCGCTTTTGATGCCATATCCGTTTTGTTTACCGGAAAAAACAGTATTAATTCACTTAAACACGTTATGAATAGTAACAGTAATGGCAATAAGCTCATTGTGAACAGAGTCAGCTATACGCAATGCGTCATTCATCTCAATGATGCAGACATTCGCATTGGCGAACAACAATGTCAAAACCTCGAGGACGTGCTCGGTGGCTTTGGTCGCGCCTATCAGCAGTTGGCAAAACGCAATGTGGAACATGCTTACAGTGAAGATAACCCGTTAATCATTTCAACTGGTTTATTAACCGGTACGCCAATCATGACTGGCCTGCGCACCTACTTCAGTAGCTATAGCCCGCTCAAAGTATCCAACTCTGGTAAACCCGGTGCGATGTGGTCTGCCGCCAGCGGTAAATTTGGTACCAAATTGCGCTGGACTGGTATTGACGAGATTGTACTCGAAGGCCGTTCGGCAACACCTGTGTTGATTCATGTGAAGCAAACCGATAACGGCCCTGAAGTAACGCTGTTGCCAGCGGATGATTATGTCGGCAAGGGCTGTCATGAAAAAATTATCGAGCTGCGAGATATATACAAGGATTGCCACTTCGCCGTAATAGGTACCGCTGGTGAGAACTATGAAGATTGTTATTTCGGATCCGTCGGCTGCAGTACTGAAAACCTGCTGAAATCCGGTGACGACAAGTGTCGCTGGGCCGGACGTGGCGGCATGGGATCTGTCATGGGTTATAAGAACGTTATCGGTATTATTGCCGACTCCCGTGATAAAAAAATCAAGCTGACAGATGAACTGAAGGAGTTGAACAAGTTTATCGCCAGCGGACCAGGTTCCAGGAAGTATCGTGAACAGAAAAAAGGCGGCCTTGGAGGTACCTGGTCGAATTACTCTGCACTCGGTAAGTTAAATATCGTCCCGGAAAATAATTTTTATCCCCCTGCTAACAGTCAGTCAGACAAGCTCGTGCGCGAACGCGTCGAGGAAGAATATGTTGTTAAGGGTGAAAACTGTTTTCGCTGCGCGATTGCCTGTCACAAGAATGTATATGAAAAAACCGATGATGGTAGTCGCGGCAAGTTTCTTGCCAAATTCGACTACGAGCCACTCAACCTGTTGTCCACCAACCTGGGCATACATGATGCGGGAATGGCCACAGAGCTCGTTGGTTTGTGCGACCGCTATGGCATGGATTCCATCTCACTTGGTGTCACCATAGCTTATGTGCTTGATTACAACGAACGCCACCCGGAAGATCCTTATTTGAATGGCGCTCGCTTTGGTGATTATGAGCAAATTCGAGACCTGGTAATCATGGTCGGTACAGGCCAGTGTCCTGAGCTAGGACATGGTGTTAAGCGCTTGTCAGAAAGGCTAAATGAAGTCGATTACGCCATGCATGTAAAAGGGCTGGAACTGCCTTCATACCTCCCTGAAACCAACCCGGGATATATCTGGGCGATCGCTGGAGGTCATATGAGCATGCAGACTTACGGCCTGCTCGCCGCGGATGGCGATACCTCAATGGATTACTGGGTCAACGCTATCGTCAACAAGGGACTCTACATGGTTCGCGATGACCTGACCGGTATGTGCAAGTTCGCGAATCTTGACGGTCAACGCCTGACCGGCGCGATTCAGATACTCACCGGCCTGTCTATCAGCGAGGAAGACCTGCGGACGGCAGTCAGGAATGCGTTTATCAGGGGCTTGTGGCTGGAACGTAAACAGGGTTTTACCGACTCCGACTATGATCTGCCAGCTCAGGTCTACACGAAAACCAATCCAAATATTCAAACACCGTCTTTTCTTACACCGTCATATGTAAACGAGTTGAAGCAGCGCGTGTTTGAGCGTTTCGATGAGGAGATAGAAAGACTATGCGCCTGACCCTGAGACTATCGCCGTCACTGCAACTTTCACATGACCACGCCTTGGAGTTCTCACTGCCGGGTGAAACGGTGGCTGAATGTCTTGCCCATACGCGGGAGCGCTATCCCGAGGTCGAAAATACGGTTTGGAAAGGCAACAAGCTTAATCCACAGGTGCTGCTGTTCCACAATAACACCCTCATCCGCGAACACAATCTGGATAACCGCGTCAGCATACGAGACGTGCTCGATGTGATACCTGCCATCGAGGGCGGTTAGCACCAGACAAGTTGGTCAGATACCGTTTTCTGTCCAGGTCTTGAACAATTTTTGACCAGGTTTCACGCCTTCTTCATTGCAGGGTGTCCAAGCTTGAGTTAGCTTGTAAAAGGTAAGTCATATACAGACCGGACGATGCTTATGAAAAAAGTCACCTGCAGCCTCATTACATACCTGATACTTCTTACTGGAATCCAGGGCGTCGCTGCCTTTGACGAAAATTACCTGCCGCCAGGTGAAGTGTACTTAATGTTCGAGCAATTTCGCATGTACATTGACTGCCAGGGAGAAGGTACTATTCCGGTCATCGTCGAACCGGGTATTGGCGACAGTCTTGCAAATTGGCTTCCCATCCAACAGGAGCTTTCCAAACACACCAAGGTTTGTTTGTATGACCGTGCCGGCATGGGGCTAAGTGATCCGGGTCCTGGCCCTCGTACACCTTCGCAAATCGCAACGGAACTGTATTACCTGCTGGAAAAAGCCAAGGTTGAAGGGCCGTATATTTTTGTCGGCCATTCCTTTGGCGGTTATATAGCCCAATATTGGGCACAGATATTACCTGGCAAGACTGCAGGGCTTGTACTGGTTGATTCTTCTCATCCCGAGCAAATAGAAAAACTGTCTGCACTGGATGATATAAAGGTAATGCCAAAACAAACAGTGGGCGGTTATAAATTTGAAGATGAAAGCTTGTTGACCTCTGAGCAACGCTACTGGAAACACCTTAATGCGCAGCGAAAATCTGTTTGGTCGCAGATGGATGAGCTAGGCAGTTTCGAGGAGAGCGCCGAGGAAGTAATTGAAACGCGTACCGACTTACCACCTATCCCGCTCGCGGTATTAACACGTGGTAAAAAACAACTACCAGATGTTCCCGGTAAGGGCTCACTGGAAGATGTGTGGCAAGAAATGCAACGTGACCTGGTCTCACTGACTGACAATTCCTGGCAGGTTATTGTTGAAAACAGTGGTCACAGTATTCACCAGGAAGCGCCCGAGACCGTTGTAGAAAACACGCTGAAGGTGTTACAACTGGCCCAGAGAGTAGAGACCAGTAGCGCAGAGTAAAAAAACCCTCTGGTGGGGAACCAGAGGGTAAATTACAGATATAGAGAAGGTTTAGCCGGGATAACCCAGGCCGTGTTTAACACCCCACTCAAACCAACTATCAACGACCGTACCAGACAAGAGTATCCCGATACCGCCGGTGAGCGTGGTTAGTATTGCACACCACCATATCCACCTATGGATAGACTCCATGGTAGCGTTCCAACCCATGGTCCAACGCCAGAACAGTCCAGCACGTTCTGATGCCGTACCGCGGTCTACAATTTGTTCTACTTCCCTGTCTCCACCGTAGCGACTGACTGCCAGAATTGTGCCTGCGTGCATGGCAAACAACAGTACGGTGCCATACAGGAAAACAATAGACAGCATGTGGAACGGGTTGTAAAAAAGATTACCGTGTCGAATTGAGAAGTAATTGGTCCAGTCAAGATGCGGAAAGATGCCAAACGGCACGGCTTCACTCCAGCTACCTATTAACAATGGGCGGATAAAACCAAGTACGAGGTACAACCAGATAGCTGATGCAAACGCCCAGGCGACATGTGTTCCCATACCCAGTTCTTTAGCACGCGTGTACATTCTCGCCCACCAAAGCAAAATGGAAATAGTCAGAAACAGGCCGGCTAATAACCAGAGCCCGCCCTCATTCATGGGTGGCCAGCGTAAACCGTATTCAGGAGCAGGCGGATAAAGCGCCAGGTAAGGCAGTTGCCTGATAAACTCAATGGGATCCCAGTTCACGGATGCCCACATGTGCAGACCGATAATTTCAAATGCGATAAAGCCAAACACCAGGGAAGCTACACCATAGCTACCAAGATAAATCGGCCCTATCTGCGCATCACCAATCTTGCCCATCCAGTAGGAAAGCCAGGACGACCCCTTTTCGCGATCCCAGATATCGCCGCTGGGATCAACACCTTCATATGCGGGACCGTGTACCTGTACCCGCGTAAATATATTTTGATATTCAATCATGATTCTTCTCCTTCCCCTTACCAGATCGGCAGATTAAGCCAGTAGACTTCCCACCACTCTGGCCAACCTCTCGTCCACAATGTTCCTGCAATTACAATACATGCCGCACTGAAAAAACCGGCTGCCAGCGCCAGGAACAAACCCAGTCTGTGGATACCCAGCGTGCCGATTGAATAGAAAATCGTATCGCGGAAAAAAGTGTTTTCATGTTCGGCGCCCTTGACTGTCTTACCCTTGCCCGGGTTTACCGCCGACAGTATGGCGCCACCGTGCATGGCAAGTGCCAGGCCTGTCGCAAAGAAAAAAGTAACCGCAATCATATGAACCGGGTTGTAGTGAAAATTTACGTAGGTATAACCAACTTCACCTACCCAATCCAGGTGCCGCATAATCCCGTACGGAAATGCATAACCCCAGGCCCCCATCCAAACTGGTCGAATGACCTCGAGTGCAAGATAGGCAAGTATTGCGAAACTAAAAGCGAATGGAACGTGTAAGCCCATCCCCAGTTTTCTTGCGATTTCGACTTCTCTTAATGCCCAACTAACAAAAGCACCTGTTGCGCAAATCGTTATTAGCTGCCACAGCCCCCCTTCGTTCAAGGGCGCAAAGGCGAGTCCATAACTGATATCAGGCGGTGCGATGTTAATCTGCCACAGGTTCCAGGTGGGTCCTTGCGCCGCCCCATAAATAATTAAAATGGTACCGAGCACAGCAAAGAAGATCGTGCTGACCCCAAATATACCGACGTAAAACGGGCCTGCCCAAAAGTCGAATAGATCTCCTCCCAGCAGTGTTCCGCCACGGACGCGGTATTTTCTTTCGAATGACAACATAGCCATAATATGTTCCTCTCGATATTCTGTTTTTAACTACCGTTACACCGCTAATGATCGCGTTAGTACCAAGCTTGCCAACCCTGGAGTTGTATCAGTAAATCAGGTAAACGTTGGCCCTCACCAACGTTTACCTTGACACGTCCATGTTCAGGAAGGGTGCACCGGAACTCGGCATTGCTGCTTTGTTCCTGGTGACACCACAGCCTGAGTACCTCACTTTTGCACTTGTGCAATTTGCTGTTCACTTGCAGCTGCAGCACTACTGTTCATAGCCATTGATGAATCAGCACCTTCATTCAACCAGCTGCCATAACGTGGCGTACTAAGCTGGACGAAATGATTGGTCATGACCATCAAAAAGGCGAACAAACCGACAGCAATTAATGCACGGCGCGGATCATATAGCATCCATATTTTCCACATTTTATTGTCCTCCAATAATGGTTAAATCTGTTGTTAGTATCCTTAGAACCAAGGACGCCAACTCCAGACCAGTAAGTGAGCAACTAAGGTGACACCTACAAAGATCAAAAAGCTAGTGACAAAAGCTTTGTGAAATTCTTTCGCTTCATTGGCAGACAATCCTGACAATGAACCTCCAGTATCATCACTCATGGGTTATACCTCCTATAAAAATGGCCAGTTGGCCGTGCCGTAAACCCTACGGCCAGGTCAATCGGATCCTAGGTGTTCCGATCTATTCCACCTGAAATTTCCAGATGAACATTCTTTAAACTACGCCATAAAGACGTAAGGGAGGATTGTATTTGCTGCTGCTTTCGCCTCCCCAATCACTGAACGTTTTGCTACCGCATCCCCGTTCCAGGGACGCCATTTTTCAGGTAACACACGTCCAACTAACGCAACCATCAGGAAGATGACAAAGAACGCCATGTATAGTCGGCGAAACTGTCTCTCTTCACGCGTGTTTGCATTAACTAAATCTTCATGAGTCGCTGTAGTCATTGGTAACTGCTCCTCTTGTTGATGTAATAATCCCTCACAGTCGTTTCCATTCGTTAGTTCATTTGTGCTAAGTAACTGTGTCATGCTGCTTGCCCCTCTTTGAATGTGCCCGCTATTTGGGTAACTCTTTCAATCGTCACTCGTTCTTCGCCTGCTTCACGCGCGGTCTGTTCTATTGAATCGCGTAATCGTTTTGCCGCCGAGATTCGTACCAACACGGGCTGCGCCTCAACGACTTCCTGCAGCAATGCATTTGCTTCACTGTCCCAGGGTAATTCCATATGCAGGCGCGATGGCGTTGCCTCCACCTGGTCAAGATCGCTACCCAATGGCAGGATATTGAACAGTGCATCAAACAACGCGTTGCATACTTCCTGTACCAGGTAGGTGGCGCCGGCATAACCCATAAACGGTGTACCGGTGTGGCGCCTGACAATGGCGCCAGGTAATGACGCCGGTATATACATGGCGCGCGAACCTATCTCGGCGAGATACATGCGTTCGTTATAACTACCAAACATAACCAGCGGTGTTTTTTCCTGTACCGCTTCGCGCACGGCTTCGTTATCAGGTTTCACGCCTGCGTTACGGGAAAACGCAAAATTACACGGCAGTCCCATCTCGTTTTCGAGGAAATTGCGTATACCGCGAGCATAGGTTTCATTGGCAACGATCGCAAAGCTGGCAGTACCAAAGAAATCCTGTGTGACCGAGCGCCACAAGTCCCACAATGGTTTAATCGTTGTGTGTTTTTCTTTTTCTATAAACGGTTCCGGATCCAGATCCAGTAGCTCGCCCAGCTTGCGCAAAAATTTCGTCGTACTATGCAGGCCGATAGGTGCTTGCAGGTAGGGACGATCCAGCGTTTCGCAAAGCAAACGACCGTACTCGCGATACATACATATATTCACGTCAGCATTGGCAAGCTTCTTAACATCATTGATATGACTACCAAGTGGAAAGACCATGTTTATCTCGGCACCCACACCTTCGACAAGACGTCGAATCTCGGCCAGGTCAGACCAGGTATTAAAATAGCCGTAGGTTGGGCCAATAATGTTGACGCGAGGTTTTTCACCCTCCTTACGTGCCTTGGGCTTCGGCACTTTCTTGCTACCGTATTCCGTCCATAGCCAGTTCATGGCACGGTTTGCACTTTGCCATTGATCTTCATCAATGGTACGCGGCAGGAAGCGTTTTATACCGGTACCTTCCGGTGTCACACCGCCACCGATCATTTCTGCAATCGATCCGGTAACCACAACGCTCGGTTGATTCGGGTCGAGCGTCTCATGCGCACGCTTCATGGCTTCCTCGGTACCATTTTGTCCCAACTCTTCCTCGGCCAGACCGGTAACCACTATTGGTAACTCGTGCGGCGGTAGCGCATCGGTGTAATGCAACACCGACGTGACTGGCAGGTTTTCACAACCGACAGGACCGTCGATGATTACCTGCAACCCCTTAATTGAGGTGAACACATAAACTGAACCCCAGTAACCACCTGCCCGATCGTGATCAAGTACCAGCATCAGCAGACCGCCCCCGGCACGGTAGTGTTGGATTCTGTTTTCACCTTCTTTGCCTGTACAGGCGTACGAGGCACATCCTCCCAGATGCCGGCGTTATCCCCTGTTCCCACGCCGGAAAAAAATTCCTTCATCACATCAAACCGTTCCTTGTTGGCAAGTGCCGCGTTGATGACCTGCGCCAATGATCCTGCACCGGCTGGCCCCATCAGCGGTCGCGCAGAAATCAGGTTGGTAAAGTACATGGCAGGTATCGCCAATTCCTTGGCCTTTTGCACAACCGGTGTCGTACCAATAGCAAGATCCGGTTTGATATCCTGCATCGCCGCGAGGTCTTGCTCCAGCGATGCACGGTATTGGATATGCACACCCTTTGCTTCCAGCCATTCTCTGTCCGGATCAGACCAACGCGTTTTTGGACAGGCGGTACCGACATACGACACCTCGGCTCCACTCTCGATTAACAGCCGGGCAACCAGCAATTCGGATCCCTCGTAACCGGTTAGTGTGATGCGGCCTTTAATCGGTGCAGCGGCCAGCGTTTGTTTGATAGCTGGTAACATGCCGTTTTTGGCCTTGGCAATTTTTTGACTGGCGACTCCGCAGGCTTCCCCGATTGCCTGCAACCAGGCCTCGGTACCATCATGACCGACAGGTGCTGAACCGATAATAGAACGACCTGCCTTGTCGAATTCACGAAATACACTGGTATAGAAAGGATGAATACCGGCGACGGCCTTGCAATCAAGCGCCGCATACAACTCACGCCATTCGCGCGTTGGTACAACCGGACCAGCGGCCAGCCCCATCGGTTCCAGCATCATGTTGATGCCAATAGGATCGGCCGGAAACATTTCACCAACCAGCGTGACCGTGTCGCGTTCCTGTTTTTCCCTTGGCGCCTGGACCGGACCAAGTTCGGCCTCGGTGCGCGCATAGTTCAACATGGCACCAGCCAGTACATCCTTTGCCTCGGCATGCGTGGGCACACCAAAGCCGGGGACATCGATGCCAATAATTCGTACACCGTTAATTTCTTTTGGTAACAGTTTCAGCGGGACTCCCGATGCCGTTGGTACACACAGGTTGGTCACGACCACGGCATCATATTTTTCCGGGTCGGCCAGTTTATAAACAGCCTCGCGTATGTCTTCAAACAGCTTTCCGGTAACCAGTGTTTCAGAATCAAACGGGACATAACCCACCGTGCGGCGGGCGCCATAAAAATGTGAGGTAAATGTCAGGCCATAAACACAACAGGCTGAACCAGACAAAACAGTTGCCGTGCGGCGCATACGTAAACCAACACGTAATGATCCAAATGCCGGGCACATACTTTGTGGCTGATCGTGCGGGCCCATGGGATAGTCTTTCGCATATTGCTCAAGGGTTTCTGACTTGCCGGCAGCCTCGGCAGCTTCGCGCATTTTATTGGCGCCACTATGACAACCAAGACCATCACCCTGCGTTGCCGCCTGGTTAATGGGTTGCGCTGATAAGGAAGCAGACTGTTTGCTTTGTTCCAGCGCAACACTATCCGCGGCAGTGTCATACTTCACTTCCCCGGTAGCTATCTTGTTATTGTTGTTATCTGTCATGTCTCTAGACGCTGTCGTAGATCACTTCAAGTGATGGTTTATCTATTTCTTTCTTGCCACACATGTCTTCTGTCGTCGCCGGCTCCAGAATCACATCACGACCAACCTCATCGCCGCTAAACAGGTCTAGCAATTCATCTTGCGACAAAGGTGATGGCTGTACCGGCGGCGCCGATGTCACGTTACTGGACAGGCCGTCAAACAGCTCACTCCATTCGCCGCCTGGTTTACCAATAATTTCGTAGTTCGCACTCTTGCGACGGATGTCCTCATCGGCAGGAATTGCAGCCAGTACCGGAATACCGACTTTTTCAGCGAAGGCACTGGCCTCACCGGTACCGTCATCCTTGTTGATGACCATGCCGGCAACACCGACGTTGCCACCCAGCTTGCGGAAGTATTCCACCGCCGAACAAACGTTGTTTGCAACATAAAGGGATTGCAGATCATTGGAACCAACGACGATAACCTTCTGGCACATATCGCGGGCAATCGGTAAACCAAAACCACCGCACACGACATCGCCGAGAAAGTCGAGCAACACGTAATCAAAATCCCAGTCATGAAAACCAAGCTTCTCAAGTGTTTCGAAACCATGGATGATGCCGCGACCGCCGCAGCCGCGACCCACTTCCGGTCCACCCAGTTCCATCGCATAAACACCGTCGCGTTTGAAACAAACATCACCGATTGCAACCTCATCGCCGGCCTCTTTCTTTTTGGCAGAGGTTTCAATAATGGCTGGACAGGCCTTGCCACCAAATAACAATGACGTGGTATCACTTTTCGGATCACAGCCAATTAACAGTGTCTTCTTGCCCTGCTGCGCCATCATGTAAGACAGGTTAGCGAGCGTAAAACTTTTACCAATTCCGCCCTTGCCATAGATCGCGATGATTTGCGTTTCCTTGGTCGGAGATTCAGTAGAAACAGGTGGCGGTTCCATCGCTGCTTCCGCACGTAGATGGTCAACATTTTGATATATCTTTACCGGCTGTGCCGGAACACTTGCATTTGTACTCATGCGCACGTTCTCCAATCCAGAATCATTTTCAGGCAAGCAGGGTCACCAAATGCAGTTCGATATGCCTGGTCGGCCTGCTGCGCTTCATGTTGATGGGTAATAAGATCAGCGAGTGACAAATCGCCGGAAGCAACCAGGTCGTTAACTGCAACAAGATCTTCAGATTGCCACTCGGCTGCAACTCTAAACCGCGCTTCTTTCATAAACGCGGGCGGAAACAGGAACGAGACAGGCTGTGCATAAAAACCGGCGAGGACAATTTCACCGCCCTTATCAAGACAGCCAACCAGCGTATCGATCAGTTTTGAATCGCCACTGACATCGTATATGTGACGGTAATGATTTCTATCGTCATCAGCCGGATCAACAACGTAGTAACCATCAGCACCCGATTGACGCGCAGGGTTTTTCTCCCAGACAACCGGTGGTTCAAGTCCAAGTAACACCGCAATACGTGCCAACAATCGACCTAGTACACCATGGCCAATAATCAGATCGGGCTGTTTGCCGGTCATACCTCCACTTGCGTGATACGCGGTGGCGGCAAGAGCCAACAATATACCTTGCTCAGCAAGTGAAGAGTCGATAGGAGTGACACGCTTTTCTGACACCACCACACGTGATGCGGAACCTCCGAAAAGACCGCGAACATCACCGTAGCAATTTGCGCCTGGCACGAATACCTGTTGTCCGATTTCAAGGCTGGCGTCTTCACCAACTTCGGTCACACGACCAACTGATTCATAGCCCGGAACAAGCGGATAGCCCATACCTGGAAACGGAGGCATCTTTCCTGTCCACAGTAGTCTTTCGGTGCCGGTACTGATACCACTCCAATCGATATCGACTGTGACTTCCCCTACTCCCGGTGGTGCTAACTCAAGCTCTCTTAGCGCAATGCGCTCCGGCTGCTCCAGTACCACTGCAAGCGAATTCATGCGAATACGTTACGTGTACTTTTGATAATGAGTTTACTTGACCACATAGGGTGTAAGTTAAACCTGACAAGTTAAATTGTCAAGTAATTTTGACACTTCTACGAGGCAGCTAAGATACTGGTTTGTAAAGGAATTGGGGTCGAGATATTAGAAAAACTCGAAAACCCTGCCTCCGTAAGCATGGCTTTCAAACGATCTTCCTTTCTAGGGCGCCCACGCCCCATGGCCAACAGGTAAAAACCGAAATAGGCATCGGCCATAGGCTCAGTCCCGGACACACCTGACATTGGTTCGACAATGAGTAAACGGCCATTGGGTGCCAGCGCCTTACGCACAGCCTTGAGTATTGTTAATGCTGCCGCATCATCATGATCATGGATGATACGTACCAGCGTGATGACATCCGCACCGACGGGCAGGGTATCCTGCAGGAAACTGCCGGCATGCACCTGGATGCGTTCGGACAAGCCCTGCTGCTGAAATTTTTGTCGAGCCCGTTCAGCAACAGCAGGCAAGTCGAAGTGCATTAGCTTTAAACGTGGATAGCGACTTGCAACATGGGCCAGGAATGTACCATCGCCGCCACCGACATCGAGTAAACAATCATGGCGTTTTAATGAACACGCATCCAGTACCTGTTCCGCTACCAGCGATTGTGATGCCGACATCAGCTCTGTATACGCAGAGACCTTGTTAAGCTCCGAATCGGTTACCTGTTCTTCATCAGTGTAGTTCCAGTAGTGTTCCAGTTTTTTATTGGTTACCTTACCGCGCAATAGCGCGACCGGATCATTGAGGTCCGTGTAAAGCATGGCGTGATGCCTGATCATGGCGATGATACCCGGATCACCCGCCAGTGCTGCACCGTGGATACCGAGCCCGTATGACTTATCTTCCCGACGAAGCAATTCCAGGGATACCGCCGCATCCAGTAAGCGTGCCGTTGCCGATTCGTCCATGTTGCAATGTCGAGAAATATCAGCCAGCGATCGGGGACCATCCTTGAGCAACTGGAATAAATCCAGTTCAACACAGGCATAAAGCACCTGTGAATAGACAAAGCCGGCACACAGATCAAACAACTGCCTGGCGCGTTTTCGTGCCAGAGGTCTGGTCAGCGGAAATCGTGCAGCCCAGTTTCGAAAGCCGGGATTGGCCAGCAATCGATCGCGTAAAGCATAGTAGCTGGACAATAGTGGACGACGCGCAGCCATGTCAGCTTTTCCAGGCGCAGCGCAAGTACTGAATAAAATGAAGAAGCAGTCTAGGCAGCGTTGCGAATAATTTCTTTTGGCAACACGCGCTCTGACTCGGCCAGCATGTGTGCTTTCAAAGCATCAGCACCGGGACAATCAGGAATTGAGTCCACTGCCTGTTGCATGAGCATCTTGTAACGTTTGATGGCACCGGGCATACCCAGTTCGGCGCAGGCACTGGGGCGGTCCAATGCGACATCCTGGCCAACAGGTTTACCGAGTTTCTCCGGGTCACCGGCAACATCACGAATGTCATCCGCAACCTGGTAGGCCTCACCGATGCATTCGCCCAGCATGCTCCATGGCACCGGATCCTGACCGCTTGCCGCGGCACCTGCCATCGTGGCGGCCGCAAACAGGGCGCCGGTCTTGGCGCGTTGATAGCGGCTCAGTGAAACTGTTGGTTCAGACTCCCACGCTTGCCCGGCACAAATACCGTTGGGTGCACCCACCGCATCACCAATAATTCTTAGCAGTGTTACAAGTCTGTCAGGTTGACAAGCGACTTCTCTGGCAAGCAGTTGGAAAGCCAAAACAATCAAGGCGTCACCGGTTAATACTGCCAATGGTTCACCGTAGACACGGTGCAGTGATGGTTTGCCTCTGCGCATAGCGGCATTATCAAAGCAGGGTAAATCATCATGGACCAGAGAAGCACAATGTAGCAGTTCAATGGCCATGGCGGCTGCATTCGCGACTGCAGGTTGATCGTCTTTACAGGCCATGGCCACTGCCAGGCACAGTTTTGGACGGATACGGGCGCCACCGGCAAATACCGTGTATTGCATGGCTTCCGCGAGCTTGGCGGGACATTCCTCGGTACAGGCAATCTGCACAGCACTTTGCAAACTGGCTTCTATTCTTTTTGTCGTATCCATCACCCTACCCCCAAGTGTAAAGTTATTTTGACACATAGTACCGCTTTTATATGTAATGTAATATAGACACATGGTTTATGTAAGTCAATTCTGACACCGGCAGCTACATGGATTTGAAGGAAAAACCAGCCGTTATCATCGGCGCAGGTATAGGCGGGCTGACCGCAGCGGTCCTACTCGCGGCACGCGGTAAACCGGTTATCGTCATTGAAAAAGCCGGTGCGGCAGGTGGTAAAATGCGTGAAATTCAGACCCCCTCGGGGCCTGTGGACTCCGGTCCGACCGTGTTTACGATGCGCCGCGTATTCGAGGACATCTTCAGGCAGGTTGGCGCGGATCTCTCAACGCATATCACGCTTGAGCCGGTCACTATCCTTGCGCGCCATGCCTGGAGTCATTCTGAAAGACTGGACCTGTTCGCCGATATTAATCAATCAGTGGATGCCATTAGCCAGTTTGCTAACCCTGATGAAGGCAGACGTTATCGTGACTTTTGTAATGAAGCGCGCAGTATTTACCAGTCGCTGGAACAGTCATTCATCCTCGCATCACGCCCATCACCGCTAGACCTGACGCTGCGCATCGGCGTAACCAACATTAAACAACTATTGCAACTTAACCCGTTTGTCAGTTTGTGGAAGGCACTTGCGAAACATTTTCACGACCCGCGCCTGCAACAGTTGTTTGGCCGCTACAGTACCTATATGGGTTCCTCACCTTACCTTGCACCGGCCACGTTAATGCTAATCGCACATGTAGAACAGGATGGCGTTTGGCTCGTTCAAGGCGGCATGTATCGCCTGGTCGAGGCAATGACAAAACTTGCCGAGCAACTTGGCGTCAGGTTCCAATACGGGCATGCCGTAAAGACAATTGATACCAACAACAATCATATTCAGTCGATTACGCTGGATGATGAAACAACAATCAATACTCATGAGGTTATTTTTAATGGTGAGCTGACCGCACTGGCAAATGGATTGTTGGGAGAAGCAGTAAGTCATGCTGGTAAACCAACACCGTCAGGCAAACGTTCACTATCAGCAATGACGTGGTCTATGTCGGCCAAAACAAGCAACTTCCCTTTGCTAAGGCATAACGTATTTTTTAGTAACGACTACGCCAGTGAATTTCGCGATATTTTCCAGGAACAGCGTTTACCAAAAACACCAACAGTGTATGTCTGCGCGCAGGACAGAAATGAGACCAATGCCGATCAAGCTCTGGAACATGAACGCCTGTTTTGTCTTGTGAATGCGCCGGCAAAAGGTGATCGCCATACTTTTACTGACGAAGAAAAACAGCGGTGCCAGCAAAGCGCATTCAGACTGATGGCGTCTTGCGGTCTGGAAATTACGTTTAACGAGCGCGACGATACGATTACCTCGCCAACAACATTCAACCGGTTATTCCCGGCCACGGGAGGGGCCCTGTATGGCCGTGCCTCACATGGCTGGCTCGCGTCATTTCAACGCCCGGGTTCACGCACACGAATTAAAGGCCTTTACCTTGCCGGTGGCAGTATCCATCCGGGTGCCGGTGTACCTATGGCCGCGACATCCGGTCGTCTTGCCGCCGAGGCGTTGCTGGAGGATACAGGCAGGTAAACAGAATATGAACGATCACTTTCCAGTCTTTGATCAGCCTGTCGTCGATAATGGCTATATCTGGTGGTACGTCGACGCGATTAGCGATGATGGGCAGGAGGCACTGACTATCATCGCCATGCTTGGCAACGTGTTTTCGCCTTATTATGCATGGGCTCGTCGCCAGGGCCCCACTGACCCGATGAATTATTGCGCCATGAATGTCGTCTTATACCGTCCTGATGGTAAACGCTGGGCCATGACAGAACGCCCTAAAGAATCAGTAACGCGGCAGGCCAATAACCTGCACATTGGGCCGAGCAATATGTATTGGTACGGTGATCATCTGCGCGTTGCTATTAACGAAACGACTGTGCCCGTACCATCACGATTACAGGGTGAGGTCTTGATCTATCCAAATAATCTTACCGATCACAGCGAACAACTTGATGGTAGAGGTCGACACTGGTGGTATCCATTAGCTCCATGTTCAAGGGCAGAAATAAAAATGACATATCCAGAGCTTAAATGGAAAGGTCATGCCTACCTGGACTGCAACCGCGGTGATGCGCCACTGGAACAAGACTTTAAATACTGGGATTGGTCAAGAATCAGTTACAAAGATCACACAGATATTATCTATGATGCCACCCGCCGAGATGAAACGCGCACCACCATCGCACTGAAGATATCTAATGAAAATAAAGTAACACCTATTGACCCCGGACAATATGCACCGTTACCAATGACAGGCTGGCGGGTAAAACGCGGCACCCATAGTGAACAAGGGACAGCGCAGGTCATTAAAACCCTTGAAGATACCCCGTTTTATTCCCGATCACTCTTGGCAACAACAATGGAAGGTAAACAAACCACCGCTATGCACGAGAGCCTGGATCTGGACCGTTTTAAATCACGCTGGGTGCAGCTACTGCTGCCATTCAGAATGCCAAGAAGGAAGGCAAAAACTAGCTAGAATCGGATTTATCCTGCAACTTCGGCGTCCCAGCCTGTTTGTTATCCTTTCTTTCCATCAAGACCAGGTCAAGAACCGCAAGAAATATAATGAAACCGAAAAAAAGAAGCGTTTTCCAAATCACGCGTTACTTATCGTCACTACCTGGTTGGTTTGTTAACCGGCGTCGTCTGCGGCTACATACTCAACCTCACGGTATGAAGTTGTTAGTGTAATCCACACTCCATACGCGGTCAGCATAAACAGAAGTCCTGCCAGATCGAATAAGGTAAAGTACTTACTCTTATCCATCACCAAGTAAAGAATGATGAACATAATGCCGAGGGTGCCCAGTCCGAATCGGATCAAGGGAGGTAATATATCTCCCATCATCTGCATGGAAGGGTGTGTTGGTTTCGTCTCCAGTCCCAGATTTTGTTGTTCACGAGACTGCCTGATTTCCAGAACGCGTTTTTTTTGATTCAGCGCCGAAACCAGCATCCACGTTCCAACACAAATTAATATTATTCCCACCATATATTGCATGATTTACCTCCTGACACTAATTGGCAGTTTCCATTCGCGCCAATTTATCGCGTCTTTCCAAACGTTCGAAAAGGTCAATAACCGAAATAATTTGTTGTTTGACATTCCACCATGGTATTGGATTCCATTCCTGTTCCAACTCTTCGGTTTTATCCAGGGTTGTACTGGTCATCGCTTCCACAAGAAAAAGTGACGCCTGATGCGGAACAACAGGCTGACTCTGCGTTAGTGTAGTAGCACGAGCCACAGAGCATGATAGTAGAAATATTTTCCTGCCTGTGGGAACCACTGTTCTCTGTGAGACTGAATCACTGCCCCGGCGTAATAATTCGCATCCAATCTCGCGATATATCATTGCCGCGGCAACGATGGCTGGTCTGCAAGTCGCAGGCAGGAAGACAACGCCCTTTTCTGCCTGCCGATACAACTGCTCCGCATTGTCCAGAAGTCTTTGCACCAGACTGGCGATTTGTTGACTAAATACAGGGTTAGCTAACCAGTCGTCTGGCTCAATACCCGTTTCCTTGAACCATTCCCTCGGCAGATACAAACGACCCAGCCGTGCATCTTCCCCGACATCACGAGCGATATTGGTTAACTGCATAGCAATACCCAACTCACAGGCACGTGCAATAGCTTGTTCAGACCGTGCGCCCATGATCGTGGCCATCATTGCGCCGACTGTGCCTGCTACGCGTGCCGAGTAGTCGTGTAAATCCGCGATGCTTTCATACTCTTTGCCTTCAGCGTCCCACGCAAAACCCTCAAGCAAACCTTCAGGAAAGCGCCGCGGAATTGAGTATGCCTTGACTGTATGAGCGAATGCCCTGTCTTCCGGTAAAGTAATCGAAGTATCGGAGTAGATGTCGTCTAGCCGCAGTCGCAATTCCTGTAATGCACTGGCAGGATCTTCAGCGAGATCGATGGCGTCATCGGCGACGCGACAAAAGCCATATAATGCGGCAGCAGGTGTTCTTATGGCTTTTGGTAATAACAGTGACGCGGTATAAAACGATAAGGAGCCACCACGTAGTCTCCGCAAACACAATTTTGTGTCATGCTGCCTTGAATGTGTCATCAACTCCCTACCTCTTACATATCATGGAGTAGAAAAACCTGAATAAACCCTCTTTCACAAGAGCACAACAGGCGTATACTCTATGACATTGATTTTATTATATAAATTTAGTGTCAATTTATAATAACATTTATTATTGTAACAGATTATTGACAAGTATAGACCCTTTTGATGCAAAAACTGACCGAAGTTTGAATGAATATTTTATTAACACTTGGCCGTATGCCGAAAGGACTGGAGTTAGCACGGGGGTTTTCCCATGAGGGTTGCCAGGTCTACGTGGCTGATCCGCATAAAAAGCACATCAGCAAGTATTCCAACAGCATTACTGACTGCTTTCATGTGACGGCACCAAACGTGTCTACCGATAGCTTTCTGAATGAATTACTGGAGATAGTGGCGACCAAGTCGATTGATATTGTTGTGCCGGTGTCTGAGGAGTCCGTGTATACCGCCCAGATCATCAAACGGCTCCCTGAAGGTGTCGACTATTTTGGTCCCGGCTTTGATGTGGCCAGACGATTACACAACAAATATCAATTTAACCAACTGTTGGGCTCGCTTGATTTACCTGCGCCTGATAGCGCCCTGCTGGAAAGTGATAAAGCACAGTCACTTATCAATAAACATGATTGCGTGCTCAAACCCGTTCACGGCTCGGCCGGTATTGATGTGCAATTTATCAAACGAACTGAAACGCTGCCTGTAAAGACAAGACGCGCTTCCATGCTACAACAACAAATGAAGGGGAAACTGCTCACCAGTTTTTCTGTTGCCAGGAATGGCCTGTGCCTGGGTACGGGCATTTATGAAGGAACAATCATGACTGGTAGTGTTGCGATTGCTTTCGAACGCGTGAAGGATTGCCCTGCAGTTCATCACTTTGTTGATACTTTTATAAAAAAGAATAATTACACCGGCTTTATTTCGTTTGACTTGTTCATAGAAGAAGATGGTCTTGCTTACGCAATTGAATGTAACGCGCGTTTAACGAGCGGCATCCATTTACTTGATAACAACGATGTTGCCCGGGCTGTGCTTAACAAGAATTTTATGCCACCAATTCGATTTAAACAGCAAAAGGCCTTTCAGCATTTCTGGCCATGCCTGGGTGCCACCGAAATGTCACTGGTAACCAGCGCACCGTTCAGAAAAAACCTGAAGCACTTTCTCTCCAGTGCTGATGTACTCTGGAGCAAAAAAGACCCGTTACCTTTTATCATGCTGAACTTTTGTTCCGGTGAAATACTGAAGAAATATTTTCTGGAAAAGATGTCACTGGGTGAGGCAGCGATTTGTGACATTGAATGGCAGGAGCCATCTGCAGAACAGCTGAACTAGTGCTGTTGATACACTCTACACCTGATTTCATGCTGTGGTCGCGTGGTTAAGCGCGCGACAGGAAACACTTTTTCAGGATCAATTATTTCAAAATTAAATTCGCGTATGATGCTTGCCAGTATTAACGTACTTTCAATTTGCGCAAACGTGGCCCCTGCACACACACGTGGTCCCTGGCCGAATGGAATATAGGTGCCTCTTTTTATTTCGTGCTCTCTTTCCGTGCTGAAACGATCAGCATCAAAACATTCGGGCTCTTCCCAGTAACTTCGATGTCGATGTATCGTCCATGGTGCAATCATTACCATGGCCCCGCGCTTGATACGGTAACCATCTATTTCACAGTTTTCAGCTGCAACACGCGGGATAAATGTCAAGGGTGGATATAAGCGCAGCGTTTCTCGAAACACGTTGCGTGTATAAACCAGTTTCTTGATATCATCAAAACCAATATGGCCATCACCAACGGCTGTTTTAACTTCATCTCGAATACGCTGGGCAACAGTCGGTTGTGAAGCAATAATATAAAAGGCCCATGTCAGTACACTGGCTGTGGTTTCGTGCCCTGCCAGAAAGAACACACCCAACTGATCAATTAATTCTTCCCGCGTAAAACCCTGATCTGTTTCCGGGTCACGGGCATCAATGACCGAGCGCGCCAGCCCTTCGCGTTGTTCAGGATCTTCGATACAGCGATCAATCAATACCCCCAATTGATGCCGAATACGTTTGCACGCATCCAGTACCTCCGCCGATTGTTTAACATCGCTCCAGGCCTTGCCAAATATGAGCTGTGAAAGTTTGACATTGGAACAACTGCGTTCAAAAACAGCAAAGCTCCTGAACACATCAAGCGCAACATCAGATTGCAAAGACGTTGAAAACATCGTGCGACAAATGATATCGGCGGTTAAATGGCTCATTGCGAAATCCAGTGAAAATACCTCGTCGTCCTTCGCCTGTTGCTGTAACTTCTGTTTAAAATCGGCAACGGCAGCATACATTGCCTCGAATGCGGCACCTAGTTTGATAAACGAGAAGGCTGGTTCAACCATCCTGCGCTGTCGCTCCCACACTTTGCCATCGGAAACAAAGATGGAATCACCTACCAGCGGCGCCAATGCCCCCTTCATCAAATCGTTTTTTGGAAACAGATCCAACGCGTCAGTCATTATGTGCCGGGTATATTCAGGCTTGTTAACGACAACAATTGAACGTCTCGAATAACCCAGCGGACCGATATCGACTTCATAGGCCTCGCGTGGCAAGAGGTTTAATAAATTACCCTCGCCTTTTGCAATGCAGCGCAATAAGCCCATCATGGGAGACAATGGCCTGGGCGCAGGTGGTCGAAAGGGTATCGTTTTGTTCATGATTTAGTTATTTTCATGGCCTTGAGCTTTTCATACAATGATATCAATGTTTATTGTTCACTTGTTCGAAACCCTTGTCATTATGCATATTATGACCGGCAGCGTCGGCCTGGTCAGCCTGTGGATACCTATCGTCACGAAAAAAGGAAATACACTGCATAAGAAAAGTGGACTGGTGTTTGTTTACTCCATGCTGGCGACAGGCACGATTGCCATTGGCATTAGCAGCTGCACATTACTGGCGCCGCTAGAGACGCATCCACAGTTGTTAGACCACCCTGATTTTGGTGACGCAGAGAGCGTTCGGATTATCTTTGGCTGGATGATGCTGTACCTCGCATTTCTTACAATTAACCTGGCCTGGTATGGCTGGCGTTGTGTGCGTACCAAGACCAATCGCGAGGCCAACCGCCGCTGGGAACAAAACGTGTCACAGATCATCCTGTTAATCCTGTCTCTGAATGCGATGTATCATGGTTTGGTAAACGACGTATTTCTTGTTGCTGGTATCTCTTTCGTGGGCATTGCCACCGTCGCGACCAATGTCTGGTTTCTTTATAAACCAAAAGCTAAATCCATCGACTGGTTGCTGGAACATATTAAAGGGCTGGTCGGTGCCGGCATATCGGTTTACACCGCATTCCTTGCCTTTGGTGCAGTAAGATTATTACCCGAAGCCGCGTTGACACCTTTCCTTTGGTCAATCCCGTTGATTACGGGCTTAGCGATTATTATTTATCAACAGACGCAAGTTAAAAGAAAAACAGCGTAATTTTCGCAAATTACTATTCACCTCATAATATATTCAAACATCTCCTATTACTGACGTACACGTTAAATAGATTCAATATATATATACAATTATGTAATACCCTGAACAAGGTATATGAGAAATATATTTTCTAGCTTAAAACGGTTATTTTTTACACATTGCTTAGTAAAAAAAGAATAGGATAATTCATTGCTTATTTATTTGAATTAGCTTATCCCATTTAGTTAAATTAACTCTATATAAAACAAGGACGCTTAGTGAAAAACGTATTCAAAACAACTTTCTGCAGTGCTTTTTTTGTTTCTCTTATTTTTTTTAGTACCTTCAGTCATGCCGAAATATATAAATGGATTGATGAGAATGGAAAATTACACTTTGCTGATAAGCCTCCTGCAGAACATCAGGTCGAAAAAGTTGAGCCAAGTAATATCAATATAATCGACGCTGAGTCTACCGATAGCCTAAGAAAAGGATTCAAAAAAGACTTTTTCATTATGCCTGCAAGACGTTCACCTAACCCAGCCCGGTTTGTATTAACAACGGAAATGAAAAATGATCAACCAACTGAGAGTTTACTGGAGGTGAATATAAACCAGGCCAATCGGACATTTTTTGCCTATGTTAAAATAATGAATGCTGATCGTTTTACAAAATACATATATAAGTCGCGAATTCTTGATGCGAAAGGGGAACTGATTTTTGAAAAGGAAGAAAGCTATACGCCGACTGGAAGTACGTTCTACTATATAACAAAAATATCACCTAATCCGGCTACAGATGAGCCTGGCAAATGGACATTTCAGGGTTTACTCAATAATAGGCGATTGTATGAAGAAAAACGTAATATTTTATTTGATAAACCAATAGCAAACAAATTGAAGAGTGAAATTCTTGATAAAGTGCCAACAGTTACAGGAGGCGGAGCCAGAATATCTAAAACTAATCCAAATGCTAAAATTGATCCTAACCTAAAAACTGGGAGTAAAGAATGGATTAAACAGGTATTAAGAAAACGTGGCAGATCTACATCGGTAATAGATCAAATAGCTAAAGTAAAAAAATTAAATTGTGCACCATATTCAAGCGCGGCGTGTCAGGCTCGCTATCTGGAAAATGCTGATTATAGTTATTTACCCATTAACAACATAAATTTCAATGATTCAAATCTCAAAAACGCGAAATTTGTGGAAGCAGACATAGCGAATAGAACCAGCTTCGTAAATAGTGATTTGCGTTTTGCTGACTTCACCGGCGCGTCTATACGAAACATTAACTTTTCCGGTGCCGATTTGAGAGGCGCAATATTTAAAAATATTGCTTGTAATGATTGTAATTTTTCTGGGGCAAACCTTGAAGGTGCAATATTATCAGGTAAAAAATTTAGAAATATTAATTTTGAGGGAGCAAATCTTACAGACATAGCCATAGACTCAATTGGAGAGCTACAAAAAATTAATTTACTACATACTAAAGGTTTTAACTTAATAGATAGCCTGTTTTTTAACAAGCTATTACTAGAAAAAATAAATGTTTCTGACATTAAGTATACGATTGATGAATGCGACCTAGGCATAGATAAAGTTAAATGTGATGAAGTAAATCTGTCAGACCATGCTTTTCCATCTAATCATGGAAAAATCTTGGATTTGCAAGGAAGCAATCTAAGGGGAACTGACATGTCAGAATTGAATTATAGATCTTACATTTTTAATGGAGCTGATCTAAGAGAGTCGGTATTACCACGTCTCTCATACAACGCTAATCCCTCTTTATCTATTAAAGGTGCAAAGATCAATGACAAGACAGCCTTTAAAAATATTTTGCCAGCAATATTGGCTAAAGCTGACCTTTCGGAATGCAAAAAATGTCAGGAAATTGTCTCCAACAACACAATTAATGTTGACAAATTACTAGGCTTTTTAGATGACTCACCGGACTTTAAAAAAAGTGAAGACTTGGAATTGTGGAAATTTATTTCTCTAAAAGAAGGAACAGCAATAATTAGCCCAGGAGACCTTCGTAGATTGGTGAAAGAGCTACTTACTCGCTATCGGGATAATTATGAACTACTAAAGCAGGTTATGGAAATTATTTCCGAAAATAAAAAAAGTGTAGACAATGTTTGTTTGTCCGAAGACGTACTAGCTACAATGCGACCTTATCTTTCTTTTAAAATAACGAGAAAAGATCCGATTAAGACTCGCGGCAATACAGCCATTTACTATGAAGCTAACATTCGTGAAAAAGCTGCTGAATGCTTACAACATTACAGTACCTCTTCGTTCCCCAATCTTCACGATGATTTTATTAATGCGCTCAAAATCGAACAGAATGCTGCTACTCGCAAGACAATGTTATTGGGGCTTCGAGAAAGTATGCGGGATAAAGCATTACCTATATTGCTAGAAGATCTCGTTAACAGAGATGAGTCAATTAGCGAGCAAGCTGCAAAAATTTTATCTACTTGGAATGAATTACCTATGGAAGCTTTACCACTACTGGTTGAGCTTACAGATAATGATCAGCAATTGGCACTGAGCAAATGGTATTTATTGCAAAGTTATGGAGCAAAGGCGCAGGATATAATTCCTGACTTACAGGATGCATACGATAAATGGGAGTTACGAATTGATGATAAGAATAAGGCCCGGCAGGAAAAATCGCGACTGTCTCGTATTCAAGTTCTGAAAGATAGTGCACGTATTGTTCCACTTCCGAGACAAACTCCTAAAACTTTTACCAAGGACGATGTTTTACTTGCCTCAATGCCAAGTGAAATTTCAATATCACATCTAAAATTGAAACCAGTTGAGGCAACTCTTCACTTACAGGAAGAACCAATGCATGAGCTTTGGAGTGTTGAAGGTTTAAAAGAATATTTTCGTAATATCTGGATGCAAATTAGTACCTATCTTAACGAAGATGACGCTGGTCAGATTGAATTATCAACACCTGTCTTTACTAAAAATAGACAGACTATCGAACAGCTCGCAAATCATCATCGTGTGCCATTTGCATACCGTGACAGCATTGAAGCAGTTGCACTTGGACAATATCGCTCTAAATCGCCCATATATCAACGAATAGACGGTGATCAATATGCATATATTGGTGTAGACGTTTTTCTTATTAAAGATGCTGCAACAGCTACAAATCTTGGCAATGAGATACTTAGGCTACGCCCTAGTCGACGCCGATTAATCCAGAAAGATCGTATGTTAATCGCTCTGTGGCATTCACCGTCTAATTCGATCGATCACCGATATTTTCGTTTCTATATTGATTTAACTAGAATGCCTGTTAAACCTGCTGCATGAACTAGTTTACAATTATAAAATTGCTTGTATATCAGTTTACACTGCGTTCCTTGCCTTTGATGCAGTCAGGTTATTATCTGAAGCAGCATTAACACCTTTTCTTTGGTCCATCCCCCTCATCACAGGGCTGGTAATCATTATTTATCAACAATTCCAGGTCAAAAAACTGCGTAGTGTTTAATGTCAGGCATCCAAATCAGTAGCCTGGTTCCGGTACGATCTCATCCAGTATCTTTGCCGAAGAAATGACACCAGGAACGCCAGCGCCGGGATGTGTGCCCGCCCCAACGAGATAAAGATTTTCCAGTTCTTCACTTTTATTATGTGGCCTGAACCAGGCGCTCTGTAGCAGTTGCGGCTCCAGCCCAAAAGCGGCACCGTTTACCGATAGCAGACGTGTTTCAAAGTCTTTTGGCGTCATAAAAAAAGACGTCGTTAAAGCATCGCCCAGGCCGGGTAACACCGTTTGTTCGAGGCGCTCCTGAATAGCTTGTTTATAGCTCTCACCATGTGTTTCCCAGTCTACGCCGCTCTTCAGGTGCGGTACCGGTGAAAGGACGTAGAACGTATCGTGCCCTTCCGGGGCCAGTGCCGGATCAGTCGCCGTAGGTCGATGAAGGTAAAGGCTGAAGTCGTCTGCCAGTTGTTTCTTCTTGAAGATATCTTTTAGTAAACCCTGGTAACGTGGGCCTAACAATATCAGGTGATGATAAACATCTTCATAACGCTTGTTGGTGCCGAAATACCAGACGAACAGGCTCATGGAAAAGCGTGCACGATCGATCTTTTTAGGCGTCCACCTTTTTGGTTTATGATCACTTAACAAGTATTTATACGTCCAGGCAGAATCTGCATTGGAAACAACAACATCCGCAGCAATATGCTCACCATTGGCCAGTTCAACCCCCGTCGCCTTACCGTTTTTTTCGGTAATCTTTTTCACTTCTGATTGATAGCGGATCTGCCCGCCTAGTTGATCAATCAGTTTCAACATCCCATCCACCAATGAACCCATACCTCCCATGGCGTAATGCACACCAAACTTGCGCTCAAGATGCGCTATCAGGCAATAGTAGGCTGTGGTTGTTAGCGGATTACCACCGATCAACAAGGGATGAAAACTGAATACAATGCGCAGAGCAGGATCAGTAAAATAATCACACACGGTGCTGTATACAGTACGGTGCCCACCAAGACGGACAAGGTCCGGGGCCGTACTGAGCGTAAACATCAGGCTGTGGAAAGGTTGTGCAGCAAGCTGCTCGAATGCAATGTCATAGATCTCTCCACTGCGTTTGATAAAGCGATTAAAGCCTTCTACATCACCAGGGTTAAACTTTTCTACCTCGGCACGCATGGAATCAATATTACCGGTGTAACTGAAGACACGACCATCATGGAAGCGGATCTTGTAAAAAGGATCCATGGGTACCAGTTTTACATCGTCTTCCAGCTTACGTCCGCATAATTCCCACAGCTCTTCAAAAACAAAGGGGGCAGTAACAATAGTTGGACCACGGTCAAATATATATCCGTCTACTTCATCGACATAGGCCCGACCGCCAGCTTTATCAAGCTTGTCAAAGATGGTGACCTGATAGCCACGGACACCGAGTCGTATCGCCGCGGCAAGACCGCCAAAGCCACAGCCGATGACCACGGCATGCGATTTTCTCTCCGGTTTCTGTTCAGGCTTGCCCATAATTATTAATCCACACAGTTATCTTCCAGGTGCACCACTTTCTTTTTTACCCTTCTAATTCCCATGGCTACCAGTACGATGACCAGCGGGATACTTATCGCTGTCAGCGCCTTACTGTTAACGGGAATACCCATGGTCTCGGCGCCCTTGGCTGCATAACCTATCAGTCCAACAATGTAGTATGTAATAGCCGCCACCGACAATCCTTCCACGGTGGACTGTAATCGCAATTGTAGTTCTGCGCGTTTATTCATCGATTCCAGCACGTTCTGGTTTTGTTCGCGACGCGCCATATCAACGCGTGTAGACAACAATTGCGTAGCACGCGCGACACGTGTCGACAGTGAGTCCTGCCGATCTGCCATTGTCTGACAGGTCTCCATTGCAGGCACCAGGCGACGCTGTGTAAATTCCCTGAATGTTTGCAGTCCACGTATCCGTTCTTCGCGCAGTTCATTGATGCGTCGCTCTACCAGTGAGTAATAAGCGGCGGCGGCGCCAAAACGGTAATGGTTTTGAGCTTCATTTTTCTCTATTTGCGCCTGCAGACGGGTTAAGCGTTCCAGCAAGATTGATTCATTCTCGCTTGTTTCACTTAATGCCTTTGTTATTGCAACCAGTTCTGTTTCACTGTCGCCAATAAGCGGCGCCATTTGCTTGGCCACGGGTAGAGCGAGTAGCGCCATCATTCTGTATGTATCAATTTCCAGTAACCGCTGAACCATGCGCCCTGCCTGCCAGGGTTTCATGCCATGGTTTGCTATCCAGAGTCGACTAAATCCATCGTCCTTGATCCTGAAGTCAGTCAACGCGGTGGCGAGGCCAGCCAATGACGAGCCTATTAATACGTTACCATCAAAAATATTATCAGACAGTGTTTCATAGTTCTTGGGTGGACTTTGATCCTCGACTATCGCTATGTTCGTTGCCGTTAATAACTCTCCCGGCAATCCTTGCAACCATTTTTCAGGTAACTGTTTGATAATTGGTTCTTTAAACGCATCATTGTTACGTAACTCGCTGATAAAAAGGTAGCGAGTAAATTCCGTATGTCGTTCCCATTTTAATCTGAAGGCGCCATGATCGGCTGAATAATGATTTACACCTTTTTCTGGAAGTGTAACACCATATTCCCGCGCAAGATCGATGACTGGCTGACAATCATCTTCTCGCAGTGGCCAGTCGTTAAATAAAGCAAGGTAGGAGATTCTGAGTGGAGCAACAAGTGGCTCGGGTGGGCGCGCATGGACTTCATTATTTAGATCGATGCGCAGCGGATGATTTTCTGGTAACTGCATGGTACGACCTAACGTAATGAACTGAAGATTATCCGGCTTTTCTTACCAGACGTGAGATTATATGAGCAACGGCCCGTGGGTTCTCCTCATGTGCAAGGTGTCCAAGTTCGGGCAGGTGATATACCTTGCTATGGCGAACCATGGTTTGCAAACGTTCAGCATCGCTTGGAGGAATGGTCTTGTCATTTTCACCAACTATCATATCAAGTGTAGATTCCAGACCAGGCAAGTCCTGCACTAATTGATGTAGATCCCAGTTAGCCATCATGTTCAAGGTGGCTGCCACGTGTGACGGATTCTGAAATAAACGCGTGTAGAATTTTATGCCGCGTTCTCCAATCGTTGAGCCTGTACCGTCCATCAGGCGTTTCACAACCTGCTTGTCAGTGGCACGCCAGTTGAACAACCTGGTGCCAAACTCTGTTAACGTAAAAAGCCGTGCCAACGGTGCAAACAAAATCCCTGAAAAACCACCTAGCGGTAACAAAGCACCGTTCAAACTCACTAACCAGCGTGGTGATATCACCTTATCCAGCGCCATGCGGGCAAGAATCGCCGCCCCGGCTGAATGTCCTACAACGATACAGGGACATATATCCATTTCCTTGATAAGTTCACTGACGGCGTTGGACATTCCTTGCAGTGATAATGCATCAGTCGAGGGGGATTCAGTGAAAGCATGACCAGGGAGGTCTGGCGCAATGACGGTAAACTCCGCTGCCAGCAAGGGTGCAAAGTCACGCCAGCTATGCGTTGAGGAACCGGTACCATGGAGTAACAGGATTTGGGGGCCATGTCCCATAACCTGCACATGCCAGCGTAGTCCGGCTACGTTAACAAACTGACTGTGCTCCCTGTTTGGCCAATCCTGTCCATCAGTTTCCCAATCAAACGCATTTTTACCCGGGCGCTGTCTGCTATACGGGTGTAACAGGTCACTGTTATTTCCAAGCAAATTCTGACTCATAGGCGTACCTTAGTTTTTATTGTTATACAGATACTGCTTTTCTACCACGATTTACCCCTGTTCTGGATGGCTTGCCCATGACTGCACTGGACAACGCAGCCGCGTCTGCGTGCGGTAGTGCCAGGTAATTTGCATCCATTGCATTGGCTACCTGTTCATTAAAAGCCTGTTTCCGTGGCGATGTATCAATCAATAGTGCAGCCACATTTTGCAACCTGACCTGTTGGGCTGCACTGATGGCTTCCTGCTCAGCTTTCGCCCTATCGGCGTTTCCGGCCCTGTCTATATTCGCGCGTCCGTCGGTCAATAATACGATGGACGGCATTTCGCCGCGCTGCTTGATTTGTTCGGCCAAGGCGACAGCAGCGTCTATTCCCGCTGCCAGGGGTGTTCCTCCCCCTCCCGGTAGCCCTGCCAGTAAACGTTTTGCCCTGACAAGAGAGCGCGTAGGCGGCAACACCAGCTCTGCTGCTGTGCCGCGAAATGCAATCAATGCCACCTGATCCCGGCGCTGATAACATTCAGCGAGCAGCATTTCTACCGCGCCCTTGACCTCAGCCAGTCGGTGCAAAGCCGCTGAACCGGAAGCATCAACCACGAATATCGTCGTGGTCACCGTGCGTTGTTTGAAACGGCAGATGCGAAAATCTTCTTTTGCTACAGCGATACTGTTTTCTTCATTATTGATAGCTGTATTACGTTGCCGAAGCCTTTGCCAGGGTGCGGCTGCACGTAGTGTTTCAATTACACTGAGGCGTGCCCCGTTAGCAGGATCGCCCTGGCGCACACCTACCGGGCGACCTCGTAACTGGCTGAATTTGAAATTATTCGATCGGCCTGACTGATTCCGACTATTATTCTTCAAAGCGTTAGTACGCAGTTGTTCCAGGATCTGCCTGGAGAGGGCGGCTTCTGTTGCTGCCAATACGATATCCTGTAAATCTTCAACTGAAGGTTCTTGTTGCTGTTGATCTTCTTCACTTTGGTCTTGTTGCTGCCTGTTTTCCTGCTGTGGCTGTGGCGGATCCTGCTGTTCCTGTTCTGAAGCTGGCACACAGGTAGCACGATGCGCAAACACAAGCTTGCAAGCGAGTTGTATGTGGTCCTCATTCACGCTATCGGCACCCTCCAGCGCAGCTATGGCGCACGCTACGCGCCTGGCAATAATGGGTGCACGTAAAGAATGAATCCCAAGACCCAGCGCAACCGAGCAAAGCACTTCCAGCAATCGATCATCAAAAATGATGTTGTCCAGACAGGTGCGTGCGGCAATGACTGTATCAGCACTAAACGGCCAGTACTGGCATTGCTGATAGTTCACCTGTTGTAGATCTACCTCGAAAGCAAAGCGCTCACGTAGTCCTGCCGGAGCATGTTCGTCGTCACCTATACCTTCATCAAGTGCTATCACACCAAAACGGGTTGCATGTTTGCTGGTTAAGCCATCACGCTCCATGGTGACTGCACCAGCATCAATTACATGCCCAAGTACAGCGGCTGTTGTTGCTGTCAGTCTTTCGGCCATTGCCAGTTCTATTACGCCGCCATTAGCGTCAGCTAACAAACCACGCTCGGCAACTGGCCGACCTGCCTGTAATGTCGCTGTCAGGTCAAGTCCGCCGAGGAGACGCGATTCGGGTATATTTACCGGTACCCTTCGCCAGGGATTTTCAACAGGAAAAAGTGCTTTCAAATGTTGTAGCCAGGCATCTCTTACCGGACCGGGCTGTGCACGCAGGGTAATACCTTTGATGCCATCAGGATCGATAGCGAACAAGACTGCTGTCAGCGCCGCATCAGTCCAGGCGTTGTATTCATCGGGAATATTACTGGTCATCTAGCTAAAAACCTCTTCTATAGCCCGATCAACACGTACACTGGAACTGGCATCATCCAATGGATTGCGACGCAAACGATGACCAAGTGCCGCCGGAGCCATACTCTTGACGTGTTGTTCGGCAACCTGCTCGTCACCACTGAAGGCGCACAATGCGCGTGCGGCACGCATTAACGTTAACTCACCACGAAGACCATCGGTTCCCAGCGCAATGCAAAGTTGCGAAGCATGCTCAAGTACCTTGTCAGGTACTTTAATGCTGTTGAGCCTTTCCTGTGCATTTTTGATTTTGCGTCGCAAACCGGCATTCTTGTTTTTCCATGCGTCGGCAAATTTTGCAGGATCCTGTTCATATGCGTCTCGACGTCGCACAACTTCTATACGTTGCTTGATATCAGTTGGTGTTTTTACCTCAACGGACAGACCGTATCGATCCAGTAACTGGGGTCGAAGTTCGCCTTCTTCGGGGTTACCGCTTCCTACCAGTACGAATCTTGCCGGGTGTCTAACGCTGAGGCCCTCACGTTCAACAACGTTTTCCCCTGATGCAGCCACATCCAATAGCAGATCGACGAGATGATCTTCCAACAGGTTGACTTCATCAATATAAAGGAAACCACGATGGGCCCTGGCCAATAAACCCGGTTCGAAAGACTTTTCACCCTTGCTTAGTGCATGCTCAAGATCGAGCGCACCGACAACCCTGTCTTCCGTTGCTCCAAGTGGAAGATCTACCACCGGTACCGGTACCTGTCGGTTTTTTAATTTACCTTCGTTTTCTTTGTCTTTGCAGCGCTCGCATAATCCTACTGTTTTATCAGGTTCACAATTGTATGGACATTCGAGAACAACCCTCATCTTTGGCAACAACGCAGCTAATGAGCGTATTGTGGTAGATTTACCCGTACCGCGGTCACCAAAGATAAGAACGCCGCCAAGTGTCGGGTCAATTGCGGCACACATCAATGCCTGCTTGAGCTCTTCCTGACCAACAATAGCTGCAAACGGATATTCAATCCGTGTTGAGCGTTCAGCTGTTGTTTTTTTTGTGCCGCTGGATTGCTTTCTTGTCGTTCTAGACGTCGTCACGACGGCTTTCCCCAACTGTTACCTGAGTCGCTGCAACCGGATGCTTATCCTTGATAGCTGGCTCACCACCTGCGGCAACCAGTGCCTGTTGTGGAAAGGCAGCACTACCAATAGATAACAACCGGTTCCTGAAGTCGTCGCTTTCTGCATTCTTTTTATCCCGTAACTTTAACCACCAGTTCCATAATGCTGTTGAAGATATAGGCAAAACAAGCAACCAGTGTTCAAGTACTGCCATTGCCACGATGGCTGAAAGCAGGAAATACTGGAGTGATTGGAAGGAAGAAGGTTCAGCATTCATGCCTTGCTGAACAAGATAAACGCACAATACTGTCAACACAGTAATCGAGAAAGGAAACAACACGTTCATTTTTTTCTTTCTTAAAAAGCTTTTCATGTAGGACATATGTGCAGGTAGAAACTCTTCGCTCATATTTCGAACACCGAGAAAGACATTCAATTTGGCGCTCAACTGCATTAGCCATAGCAACACGTAGGTCCAGGTACCAATCTGGTTCACCTGTCCCCAGGTTAAGGCTAGAACGATTATTGCTACCGAAATTATGGCAATTTCATGATACAGATTTACCTGTATGGCATGGACAAAGTGTTTCCAGCCCTTACAACCCTCTCCGCAGCGATGCTTGCGCGTGCCGGTAATAAAGCCTGTGAAATAACTGAGTTCTTGCCAGGCCCATAGCATCAGACCACAGCTAAAAGACATTAATGCGGCTAGCGTGGTAGTTTCGCTGCTGTAATAGACCAACCCTGCCAGGGCAATACAAGCAAGCACGCTGGTCGTGACGAAAGTCGAACGGTGGGTGCGCCTGGGCAAGCCATCCAGATAAACGATAAGGCCCGTACTAAACCACCAAAGGAATAACACATACGCAATGCCAAGTCCGATTTCCAGCATGGATAATCCTGTTTACCAGACCGGCGCCATTCTTACCTTGTCTGGTAACTCGTTGGAGACAGATGGCATGAACATTAGCCTGCCAAAGGTAAACAAACCCTGAGCATAGCAAACACCGCGTTTGGCTATCCCTGCGATTCCGCCCTGTTTTCTCGCTGCGTCAGCACGTCTTCCTACTTCTCTGAGGTAATCAAAATGTTCGTAGAACACCGGATTATCAAGATCCAGTTTTACAGGAAAGATCTGCTTTGATATCTCGGTTGTGATATCAAACACCTGTTTATCATATTCAGTAGGATCAAGCCCCATAGCAGCGTGCATGGCTGGTCGCGTATGGTCGCGTACATACATTGTGGAAAAAACCGCGAGCAGAAAGAATTTAATCCATAGCTTATTATAGCCTTTCAACAGGTCCGGATTGGTTCGAAGTATCAGGGCAATGGTTTCACCATGACGATATTCGTCATTACACCAACGCTCAAACCATAGAAATATCGGATGAAAACGATATTCAGGATTTTTTTCCAGTTGGCGGTAAATACTAATATAGCGTGCATAGCCAATTTTTTCTGACAGATACAATGAATACAGGATGTATTTCGGTTTGAAAAATGTGTATTTCTTGCTTTTCTTAAGGAAGCCCAGGTCCACACCCATACCAAAGTCTTTCAGTGCGTGATTAATAAAGCCGGCATGACGAGATTCATCACGCGCCATATAACCCATCAGTTCCTTGATTTCAGGGTTATTGACTTTCTTCTTGATATCCGAGTATAGAACGCAGCCGGAAAATTCTGAAGTAACCGAGCTCACCAGAAAATCAAGGAACTCTTTTCGCAGTTCAGGCGGTAGTGATTCAATATCCGCCTTGAAGTCCTCGGTACGCTCAAAGTGTCCGGCATTTTCATCACGCCGATACTCATCCATCATCAAATCCCACTCTTCTCGTACAGAGCTTATATCAATCTTGTCGAAGGCATCAAAGTCGGTGGTGTAAAAACGCGGAGAAATAATAGACTCCTGCATCGCCTTTTCGGTTGTTTCTTCCGAAATATTTTCTCTCATCACTGCTGTATTCATAACTTTTCTCCAACCTCAACTCAGGACTGCTGCAAACTAAATTTTGATTCTGTTGTGTATTTCTGTGGCACGGCATCTAACCAGCGCCCAAATGAATCTTTATTTGAGCCAAATGGTTCAAGATCAATTTGGCTATTAAGTACCGGGTCAGTCATCATTAATTTTCCGTCAGCGCGCTTGATTAACCTGAAAGGTTCTTCTGGACCAATGTTGCGTGATTTACGTTCGCGCACCATGCCACGCATAACGACACGGACAAATCCACCTTCGTCAATTTGTAACGTTTCCAGAACCCTGCCTTCTACGGCAGACACAACATCGACTGCACCATCGTCACGATCCTGAAAAAATAAATCCAGGTGTTCCACTGTTTCTGATACAGGAATTTCCGTTCTGCCTTCGCCGGTAAGGCTTGAATAAGCGGCCACTATGATGGATGTAATTATCAATAGAAAACCAAAATTCAATGCTGCTTGCGGTACTTCATTTTTGTTACTCATAACATACTCCTGGTCAAGCCGGTAATGGCGCCTGACCCTCGCTGTTTGTCGAAACCTGTGTTTCAGACCTGACAGCTTTGATGCTGCCTTTTTGTACAATATTGCCAGCATCTGACTGTAAAGCCTGCGACAATATTTCTGCCACCTCTGCTGCCGACGAAATTCCTCTCAACATGGGCTCAGGTTTGCTAAATTTCCATGGCCGAACATGTGGCCACATCAGGAAATACGAAACAGGCTGATCCTTGTTGACCGTTAACGGGATATCTCCGCTACCATCACTGTTCAATTTCACCGCAGCGGCATCAATCTGTTGAAAAGGTATATTGATATCAATAGACAATGCGGCACCCACTGACATCACCAGTCTTTTATTAGTGATGGTATATAGTGCTGCTCTCGACATCATCCAACCAATCAGTAGAAACAACCCTATAGCGACTAGTGCAGACGAGGCCAGTCCAGCTGCGGCAGTCAGCACCTCTGTGGGTGTCTGCCCATTACTAATGGTATACCCAGCCTGAATAACGAGAATTACAAGGAAATATATCGCGAGTTTACGAATATGAAATAATTGAAAGGTAAATTTATGCCACTCAGGTGAACCTTGCCAGAGCACTTTCTCATCAGCAGGCAGAGTCTCTGGAAGACCCTGCCCATTCTCGTCGATACTTTCTTCACTCATACCCATGGCTCCTGACGGTCAGGTGTCGCATAAAGATGTCCACCACCGTAATAGCTCAGTATTTTTTCTTCTTCCAGGTTGGTAATCTGATCCGGATTACTGAGGCCCGGTACATTCGCAAACTGACTGGACTTGATTGATTTTACTTTGATGCGTTTGTAGTAAGCATCGATGCGACTGAAGTTAAAAGGCAGCATGACACGCTTGCCAACTATTTCGCCCGAACCTGGCAATTCGACTTCAAAGTACAGAATCTTTGGCTCAGCCCTGTCAACCCACATATCAACAACCTTTCCGGCTTGCTTACCGTCACAACCAACGACAGCAAAGCCACGTGGATCGGGATCTTCTTTAGCGACATACCATGCAGAATCAGTGCGCAAAGGTACAATCCTTGGCTTGCCATCGAGGTTCATTTCTGCCTTGTCTTCACGTAGAGCATAAGAACCGGGACCAACCCCTGCTCCCATTGGATCTACCGTTGGTGCCAGTGGTGCACCCGGCCATTTGGCTACCGGTTTGGCATGCAATTCAGGTTGTCTTTCAGGATGTGGTGCATAACGAACAGTTCCATCAGGCATCCTGAATTCCTTTGGCTTCGGAATATCGGGAAAACCAACCATATGGCGTTTATTTCTTTCAGATGGATTGGCAGGATCCGGAGTCATTGGATAACCTTCGCGTTTATCTTCTGTTCTTAAGTGTAGAATTAAACCGAAGAAAAAGATCCAAAAGACATACAATAATATTTGCGCTAAATCTACGTAGCTTGTTATGTTACTTGACATCATATACCTCCTTTATTGACGGCTAGCTGGTTGGAAACTCCGCCAGGCCAAACCTTTTGCTAGATTGATATTCAGAAAATTTAACGGTACGAACTAGCGGACCAATAGCCACCAGGGTGGCAAACAGCAATAAAATTTCAATGTGATAAACAACACTATATCCCGTGGCAGCATCGTTAAGCGCGGGACCTAACAGGCCATTTTCTGCCAGTGTTGAGATTACGTCTCGTAATGCTCCTCCTAAAGCTACGCCAACACCGGCCGCAGTTGCTTGCACAGCACCCCATGCACCAAGAGCAAGTCCCGAGTTACCATGTTTATCCATACTCATCGCGGCGATTAAGGTGCCAACAGCAAACAAACCGCCACCAAACCCTATTAAGGTAGTGCCTATTCGAAAAACTGTTGGAGACGATAAGGGTTCAGCAAAGATCACTGCCGCAAAAGCAAAGATACCGAACAGTGCGCCAGCAGCTGCGAGCCTGTAGGGATCGACACCTTTTTTCAAAAGCCTTGCCGAAAGCATAAAAGCAACTAGTGTACCTCCCGCAAGTAATGCGGTAAGTACCGTTGTCGCACTTACTGACAGGTTTAAAATTTGCCCCCCGTAAGGCTCCAGCAGTATATCCTGCATACTAAATGCTGCTGTACCCAAACCGATCGTGACCAGGAAGCGTACTGCACGATTACCCTCACTAAACTGTGACCATGCCTGGGAAAAGTTTGGACGCTTCTTGCTTTCGGCTGTTAATTCAGGATTTCTCACTTCCTGCTTCCAGAGTGCAATTACATTTAGCACCATGGTCGCTACGGCTGCGCCCTGTATTATTTGTATCAAGCGTAATTGACTAAAGTCAGATAATAGCGCGCCAAAACCGAGGGCACTGATCATCATGCCAACCAGCAACATGACATACAGTAATGCAACCACCTGTGGACGTGACTTCTTCGGCGCGACATCTGTAGCAAGTGCAAGTCCCGCAGTTTGCGTCGTATGCAGTCCTATACCGGTTAGTAAAAACGCCAAAGCTGCAGCCGCTTGTGCAACCCACACAGGTGCAGTGGTATCGCCAGACAAGACAATCAGCGCAAAAGGCATAATCGCGAGTCCACTGAACTGCAACAGTGAACCAAACCAGATATAGGGTACTCTTCTCCAGCCAAGCGCTGACACGTGATTATCAGAACGGAAACCAAGCAGCACCCGAAAAGGAGCAAACAACAGGGGTAACGACACCATTATTGCAACCAGGGATGCACTGACATCGAGTTCAACGATCATTACCCTGTTCAACGTTCCATTCAGCAAGACCACTGCCATGCCTACGGAGACCTGGAACATGGACAGCCTTAACAGTTTAAAGAATGGTAATTCTGGCGAAACAGCATCAGCGAACGGTAACAAGCGCGTGCCAGTCGCCATTCTAAATCGATACAGGAGCTGTGACAGTTTAACCATTGTTAACAAGTTCCATCGCCTGCGAAATATAAAAGCCGCCAGCTACGCGGTGCGAACGCTGTGCCGACCATGCAGCCAATTGATCGTGATTACCGAGGCCCTTGTGCAGTAAACGCTGTCCTACCGGCTCAATCGCGGGTGCACGATTACCTTTCGGGAAAAAACGACCTACAGCATGCATGACAGTTAGCAACGGCGTACTCGGTGCAAACGTAAACAGGATGGATTGACGCGTACGTTTTGCCAGCGTAGCCAACGTATCCAGAATATCTTCCGTTCGATAGTGAATCAGCGAGTCCATGGCTATCACGTAATCAAATTCACCCAGCGATTCGTCCAGAAAATCACCGATATGAAAATCAATTGAACCCGCGCCGGTTTTGCCTGCATAGTTTTCTTTAGCAAGGTTAACCAGCGTTTCTGACAGATCGATGGCAACAACCTCGGCCCCGCGGCGCGCAGCCTGAATTGAGAACGTACCGGTACCGCAACCGGCATCAAGCAAACGCATACCGGTTAAATCATCAGGCAACCAGCCAAGTAGCGTATTACGCATTTCATCGCGACCGGCACGCACGGTGGCACGAATACGACCCACTGGTGCATCTGACGTTAAACGCTGCCATGCATCGGCTGCAGTCTTGTCAAAATAGACTTCCAGTTCAGAACGTCGTTGCTGGTAAGTAATATCAGACATTAATCAAACCCCAGTAGATCAAAAATTTCTCTGTCTTTCATTGGCGTTGGCACCAGTGGCTCGGTTCCATCCCAAAGCTGCTGTGCCAGGTGCAGGTACTCGTTTTGTACCGCTTCCAGTTCTGGCGAATGTTCCATTTCAAACAACGTGGATTTTTTCAATCGACTGCGACGAATCACATCAAGATCCGGAAAGTGGGCAATCCTGTTCAAGCCAATCTTTTCATTAAATCGATCGATCTCGTCAGTTTGCGCACTTCGGTTGGCAATAACACCGCCAAGGCGTACCTTGTAATTTTTTGATTTGGCCTGAATCGCGGCAACAATTCGATTCATCGCGAAGATAGAATCAAAATCGTTAGCGGTAACAATCATCGCCCGTTCTGCGTGTTGCAACGGTGCGGCAAACCCGCCACAGACTACATCACCCAGCACATCAAAAATTACCACGTCTGTGTCTTCCAGCAGATGGTGTTCTTTCAACAGTTTTACTGTTTGCCCCACCACGTAGCCACCACAACCGGTACCTGCTGGTGGACCGCCAGCCTCGACACACATAACGCCGTTATAACCCTCGTACACAAAATCCTCTGGCTGTAATTCTTCACTATGGAATTCAACCTGCTCTAATGTATCGATGACCGTCGGCACCAGACTCTTGGTCAACGTAAACGTTGAATCGTGTTTGGGATCGCAACCAATCTGTAGCACACGCTTACCCAATTTCGAAAAAGCGACGGACAAGTTTGACGAAGTTGTGCTCTTGCCTATGCCGCCCTTGCCATAGACGGCAAAAACCTTTGCGGTATCAATATTTACATTTGGATCCATCTGCACCTGTACACTGCCTTCACCATCGTCACGGTGTCGGCGTTTAATAGAAGACACGGGTACTCTTGTTGTAGTCATCATGCTGCTGCCTCTTGTCCAATTCCTTCAAGCCTGTCTTCGAGAATATCGCCAGCCTTACGCAAGGCCTCCAACATTTCCTCGTCAGGTTTCCAGTAATCACGTTCATGCGCTTCCAGCAAGCGGTTAGCTACCTTGGCAGAAGCTGCCGGATTTAATTCAGCCAGTCGCTCGCGCATTTGTTCATCAAGCACATAGGTTTCGGTAATCTGCTCATAGACCCAGTTAGCTACCTGGCCCGTTGTTGCCGACCAACCCATCGTATTCGTAATGTGTTGCTCAATTTGACTGACACCCTCATAACCATGACTGAGCATGCCTTCATACCATTTCGGATTTAGCATGCGAGTACGGGTTTCAAGATCAACCTGTTCAGAAAGCGTGCGTACCACATCCTTGCCGCGCGTTTGGTCACCAATATAAACCGGCACTTCTTCTCCCTGGGCACGTTTAACCGAACGGCTGATACCGCCGAGAGTGTCGAAATAGTGATCTAACGTGGTTATACCCAGTTCAACAGATTCAAGATTCTGGTAAGTCAGGTTGACGCTTCCCAACACGCTTTGCAGTAACTCTGTTTGCTGGGTAGCAACGCCACCGCGCCCGTATGCAAATGATTTCCTGTTCTGGTAGGTATCACATAGTTCGTCCTCATCGTCCCAGCAACCGTTATCGATCATGTGGTTAATGTTGGAGCCATATGTACCCTCGGCATTACTGAACACGCGCAAAGCGGCCGTATCCATATCGCAGTCATGTTTTTCCATATATGCCAAGGCATGCTTGCGAACATAGTTTTGTGCAACCGACTCATCGGCACTGGCAGCAAGATAAGCGGCCTCGGCCAACAATCTTGTTTGTAGCGGCAGCAGGTCACGGAAAATACCGGAAGTGGTTATCACGACATCAATACGCGGTCGTTGCAGTTCTTCCAGGGAAATCAATTCAGCACCACAGAGACGACCAAAATTATCAAATCGTGGTTTGGCACCAAGCAGTGCAAGGGCCTGACCAATGCCGCCACCCTCGTTCTTCATATTGTCAGTACCCCAAAGCACCATGGCAATGGTCTCTGGTAATGCATTACCTTCATGGCAGTGACGTGCCAATAGCAACTGTGCCTGGCGTGCGCCTTCCGAGACGGCAAACTGACTTGGCATACGGTAGGGGTCAAAACCGTGCAGGTTTCTGCCAGTAGGCAATACATCCGGGTTATGTAATACATCACCGCCTGATACAGGTCGAATAAAATGACCGTCAAGCGCATTAATAATGGCCGGCGTTTCATATTCATTCGCGAGTAACCCTGCGGTTTCTGCAAGTTGTTCAACCTGCTCAGTGTATTGCTTGTCACTAGCATGGCTGGAAACCTTTAATGCCTCTTTTGCCTTACTTCCCTCAGCCAATAAAGAAGCGACTTCTTCTTCCAGTTCAAGTTCATTAGCGGTGGCGATGGCAATCAACATTTCCTTGCGCTGCGTGTTATCCATGTTTTCACCGACGACATGCAGGCCGTGAGGTATTAATGTGTGTTCCAACTCCAGTATGTCGGCATTTAACTGTCGAATGATTTCCTCAGCCTTTTCAAGCTCCCATGCCGGCTCAGCTTCTGCCATATCAAGTTCAACTGCCTGCGTTTGAATCAGTGCGCATATTTGTTGACGTTCTGAGTCAGGTGCAGACGGGTCAAGCCCACGCCAGTGTTGGACAGACTCTTTCAAATCAAGCAGTCCCTTATAAAGACCGGCCTGACTCATTGGCGGGGTCATGTAGCTAATTAACGTTGCTGCCGCACGCCGTTTGGCAATGATGCCTTCAGACGGATTATTGGCCGCATAAAGGTAATAGTTTGGCAGATCGCCAATTAAGCGATCCGGCCAGCATTCGGAAGACATGCCGACCTGCTTACCCGGCATGAATTCCAGTGCGCCATGTGTACCAAAATGCAGAACGGCATTGGTGCCATAATCTTCACGCAGATAGCGATAGAAGGCAGAAAACGCATGTGTGGGCGAAAATCCTTTTTCAAACAGTAATCGCATTGGATCGCCCTCATAACCAAACGAGGGTTGCACTGCGACGAGTACGTTACCGAACTCCTTACCAAGAACGAACAGGTCCTGACCGTTTGTCAGATGCTTGCCAGGTGCCGGCCCCCACTGGGCCTCTATCTCATCAAGCCATTGTTCACGTCGCAGGTGATCATCAACAGAAATCGTTGCATGCACGTTAGCATCGGTGCCATAGGTAGAGGCATTACCTTTTAAAATATTGTCACGTAACGCATCGACACTTTCTGGAAGGTCAACGGTGTAACCTTCTTTTTTCAGATTCTGTAAGGTGTGATAGATGGAACTGTAAACAGACAAATAGGCAGCGGTACCGGTCTTACCGGCATTCGGCGGAAAGTTAAAGATAACAATCGCCAGTTTTCTATCGGCACGTTTCGTATTACGCAACGTAATAATTCGTTTCACTCTATCCGCGAGAGTCGACACGCGCTCGGTATGTGCCTGCATGTCACGTGGCTGATCAGATTCACGAGAACGTCCACCAAATACGCAAGAACCGGTAGCACCATCTATCTCGGGAATGGCCACCATCATCGTTGACTCTACCGGCATCAATCCGTGATCTGATTCCTGCCATTCTTCCAGGCTCTGGAATTCAACTGCCTGCGCTGCTATATAAGGCACGTCCAGTTTCGCCAGCATATCTTCAGCAGCTTGTGCGTTGTTATAGGCGGGACCACCAACAAGGGAGAAACCGGTAAGCGACACAACGGCGTCAACAACACACTTATCGTTCTTCATAAAATACTTTTCAATCGCCGGTCTTGAATCAAGTCCACTTGAGAATGCCGGGATGACTTTCAGACCACGCGATTCCAGTGCTTCAATCACTGCATCATAATGCCGGGTATTGCCAGCAAGCAGGTAGGAGCGCATGACCAGTAAACCAATACAGCCTTCATTCTTACGCTTCATGTTGGCAAGAGGCTTAAGCGTATCGGAAATACGCTCTTTTATTCTTGGATGATAGATACCTATTTCCGGGTACTCATGCGGGTCAGTCACATCAATGTTGCCACGTAATGCAAGCCGATCGCCATCGGCATAACGGTTAATCAATAACCGCACCATGTTGGCGATGTTTTCATCGGAACCTGCAAGCCAGTATTGCAAGGTAAGAAAATAGGCTCGTACATCCTGCGCCTTGCCCGGAATAAAACGCAGTATGCGTGGCAACCGGCGCAACATGGCCATTTGTCCAGCACCGGACGAGGCCTTGCACTGTTTTAAACAGGCATCCGAACAGGAACTTGAACACTTGGTGCGTTTTTTCTTGCCAACGCCACTCAGTTTTTTCAGCATGGTAATGGCGCTGGACTGTGCTCCGCCCATGGAAAAACCACCAAGACGTGTCATTTTCATTACATCGCGAGCAGACATAGCACCGGCAAACGCATCACATTTATGTTTTCTTGTTTCCAACACGTCCAGTACCGGCTTGATGTGTTCTTCCATGAATAGCATCGTGGCAATAATAATATCCGCATCCAAAATATCACTGCGACAGCGTGCCAGCGCATCCGGATGACTTCCCCACTCTGCGGCAGCATGCAGATTTAGCTGCAGGCCAGGCAGGTCTTTTTGCAACATGTCCCTGGCACGATCGGTCGCGCTGGCAAGATGGTTATCCAGTGTAACAATGACAACCTTTACTGGTGTCTTTTTAACGGCCGAAGTGAGCTTTGGCATCGTAAAGAGTCTCAATTGAAATTTGTTGTATTCCTTTTTCCTGTGCATAGGCCTCGGTATTTTTCCGGGCCTTGCCACGTACAAAGAAAGGAATCTTTTTTAATTCCTGTTCAGCATCTGCCTCCCAGTTAACGTGATCGTTCGTCGTTACCGGTGCTTGTTGCTGCTGACTGGCGGCATCGCTACTTATTTCGGTGACATTACCGAGATGTGATGCCGCAGAACTGTCATTAAATTCAAAATCATCACGAAACATGGTTAACAGGTGTTCTTCCAGGCCCATCATTAATGGATGCACCCATGTATCGAAGATAACGTTGGCGCCTTCGAAACCCATTTGCGGTGAATAACTTGCCGGACAATCCTGTACATGAAACGGAGATGAAATAACGGCACAGGGAATGCCAAGTCGCTTGGCTATGTGGCGTTCCATTTGCGTACCCAGCACCAGTTCAGGCTCTGCAGCCGCGACCTGCTTTTCTACTTCAAGGTAATCGTCGGTAATCAACGCCTCGATTCCATACTCTTCAGCGGCTAAACGCACCTCGCGCGCAAATTCCCGGCTGTAGGTACCAAGGCCGACAACGTCAAAACCAAGTTCTTCTTTAGCAATACGCGCCGCAGCCAGTGCATGCGTGGCATCGGCAAAGATAAACACACGCTTGCCCGTCAGGTAGGTCGAATCAATAGAACGTGAGTACCATGGCATACGAGAATTGTTTTCATTGCACATTGCACTAACATCAATTCCGGTGATCTCGCCGATTTCCTTAATGAATTCAAGCGTGGCACCAACACCAATAGGTACTGTATAAACTGTTGGCTGTTTGAATGTCCGTTCAAGCCACTTACAAGTCGTACGTGCGACTTCCGGGTACAGGCAAATATTAAAATCTGCCTGCGGGATACGTTTAAGATCGTCAACACTGGCATCTTCCGGGGCAACTACATTGACGTCGACGCCGATGCTGGCAAGCAAACCGGTAATCTCTTTCACATCATCACGGCAGCGAAAACCCAGCGCAGAAGGACCCAACAGGTTGGCCGTGGGGCGTTCGCGTTGCTCACTTTCTATTGGCTGGTTGATCTGCTCTGCGAGCAGCGTGCGCACCAGGTAATACAAGGTTTCACTGGCCGCCCAGTTTTCTTTCTTTGAGTAAGCAGGCAACTCCAATGGCACAACCGGCACCGGCAGAGACATACCTGATGCAAGCGCACCGGGTTGATCCTGGATCAGCTCGGCGGTACATGACTCACCTACCAGCAACGCGTTGGGCTGAAAACGATCATAGGCTTCCTGCAATGTGTTAATGACGAGACCGGCCGTATCACCACCAAGGTCGCGCGCCTGGAACGTGGTGTAGGTTACGGGGGGACGTTTATCACGGCGTTCAATCATCGTGAATAACAGATCGGCGTAGGTATCACCCTGCGGCGCATGCAAGACGTAATGCACGTCCTGCATGGACGTTGCTACACGCATCGCGCCAATGTGTGTGGGGCCTTCGTATGTCCAGAGTGTTAACTGCATGCTATACCGCCAGACGCTCGCGACGATTAAGGGGTCGTGCAAACAGTTCGGCCAGGTCAGCGGCCTGTTCGAATCCATGCACCGGTGAAAACACCAGTTCTATTGACCACTTGGTGGTAAAGCCCTCGGCTTCCAATGGATTAGCAAGGCCGAGACCGCAGACAGTGATATCAGGTTTGTCTGCGCGCACGCGGTCGAGTTGTTTTTCCACATCCTGGCCCTCGGAGAGCCTGACTGACTCCGGCAATAAAGGTAGTTCGCTGGCCATGAGTTTTTTATCCAGGTGGGGCACGCCTACCTCACATAATTCCATATCGCATTCGCGTTGCAGGAATCGGGCTAACGGAATTTCAAGCTGCGAGTCAGGCAGGAATGAAATACGTTTTCCGGCCAGTTTTTCCTTGTAGCGCGCCAACGCTTTTTCAGCACGGGCAACCGGCATGGCCATCACCGAGTCAAACCGCTCCTGATCGATGTGCCATTCCGCTGCAGCAGCACGAAACCATTCCAGGGAACCCTCAACACCAAACGGATACGGCGCTTCAATCAACGTGGCGCCACGTGCCAGCAAGGCACGCGCCGTTTCACCCAGAAACGGCTGTGCCAGCAGGATCCTGGTGTCTTTACCGATTGCGGGTAATTCAGTGGCCCGACGCGGTGGAAAAAAGTCCACGTTCTCGATACCGAGATTCTTGAACAGGCGTGAAAACTGATCTTCAACCACATCGGCCAGCGTGCCGACGATTAATAGTGAAGGTTCACTATCATCCTGTTGCTTGAGTTCAGGCACCATGGCCTTCAGGCAATTATCTTCACCCTGCGTGAAGGTTGTCTCGATACCACTGCCGGAATAGCTAAGGATGCGTACCTTTCCCTGCTGTTTGACTGACAGTCGTTCAGCAGCAGTTGCCAGATCCAGCTTGATGACCTCGGAAGGGCAAGAGCCCACAAGGAATAATGTTGTGATATCCGGTCGACGCGCCAGCAGCTCTTCCACCACACGGTCGAGTTCCTCGTTACAGTCGGCCATTCCGGCAAGGTCGCGATCCTGCAAAATTGCCGTCGCAAATCGTGGTTCGGAGAAAATCATCACGCCAGCAGCAGACTGGATCAGATGGGCACATGTTCGAGAACCCACTACGAGGAAAAATGCATCCTGTAACTTGCGATGCAGCCATACGATACCGGTCAGTCCACAAAACACCTCGCGCTGGCCGCGCTCGCGTAAAACTGGACGTTCTTTGCAACCGCCTGCCGCACTAGATGGGGAGGTTGCCAGGCTCATCTAATCGCTCCCAGTGCTGCTCCGGTATCGTCTGAAAGCGTTGTATTTTCTAGCCTTGCGAGACGGAACTTAAAAAGGAATTGCATTGCGTTCACTATGTACGAGGAGTAAGCTACTAAAGCGATCAACATTTGCTCGTGCGCGGTAAAAATGCCGAAAAAAAAGACAATAAGGTAGGCGGTATGCAGGGCCAGCACCAGGATACTAACGACATCTTCCCAGAAGAAAGGCTTGGCAAACAAGTACTTGCCAAATACATCACGTTCCCAGATCGAACCAGTCACCATGATCGTATACAGGACCAGCGTCTTGATTACGATTGAAACAGACGCTAACAGAAACCCTTCACCGGTGGCCAGGTATCGGAGTACCAGGGCCAAACTTACAAGAAAAACAAAGAATTGCACGATAGCGAGGATGCCCTGGACCAGTGTCCACGGAGACTCATCCCGTCTCAGTCTCTCTTCCGGCGTATATAAAGTATGATGCGTTTGAGATCCGTTTATTTTCATTGTGGTGCGCGTTATCCCCCTGCTCCGATCCCGGATTTCAATCTAGATCAGTATAACTGATCTGTCAACTAAACTGAACGTAAAGATTACTTGACATAGATGGCCTTGAGCGTATCCTACAAATCTAGGGTAGTTTCATTAAATTAAAGTAACCGGGTCATTTTCTGACGTAGCGATGGGAACAACCGCAGTCAGACCTAACAAAAAGGGGGGTGTCTTGTGATAAATAGCAGTGAACGAAAATTTCCAAAGTGTTCGCCGCTAAGTGAGGAGGCACAAATGACGGTTTACTCTAATCGTGAGTCAACATTCAACGGTAGCTGCGATAGGGAACAGGAGTTCCGTGACCCTGATCGGTTGCACGATCCTGAACAATTACATGCTGAATCAAAACAGCAATTACTGCATCTATTGCAGACGGTCGAAGGGGACATCATTCCGCGACTGGTAGAAACCCACCGACAAAGCGGCGAAGGAATCCTCACGGCAAAGCCAGCTAGCATCCCGGAAGAGCAAATTAAAATGTTCTCCGTGTTGCTGATCGGGCCCAATTTTGAAAAGGCATCGGACTACATTATTTCTCTGCGTGAAAAAGGTGTCTCTGCGGAGACGCTTTATCTAGATCTGTTTTCGCCTGTAGCCAGGTATTTTGGTCACATGTGGGAAGAGGATTTATGCACATTTACAGAGGTTACAATTGGTGTTGGTCGATTGCAGGAACTACTGCGCGAAATCAGTTCCGAGGTGCGCTACCGGGAACAACAAGCAGAGGAAAAACAGCGCCGCATATTATTAACACCTGTGCCAGGCGAACAACATACGTTTGGCATGAGCATGCTTATCGAATTTTTTTACCGTGCTGGCTGGGAAGTCTGGGGCTGGCCGAGTGTATCAGACCATAACCTGTTGCAACTGGTTAAGAACGAATGGTTCCACGTTGTCGGGATATCCATGTTTGCTCAAATCCATCAGGATGCCTTGATCCGAACTATCCAGGAGATTAGAGAGGCGTCCAGAAACCCATCTGTCAATATTCTGGTAGGTGGCTATGCCTTTAGCAGTAATCCTGAATTGATTGATCATGTCGGTGCGGATGCCTATGCGGCAGATGCGCCACAGGCATTACATAAGGCTGATCATTTGTTTGAGCTTCAATGATTTTCTTAACTAGTGCAATGGTCATGTACAAGGACATAACCATGATGTTAGGAGCACTATCAACAATTGAAAGACTTTAATTCACCTGGTGAATCCTTTAGCGAGCTTGCAGTTGAAAATGCCGCCAAGCTGATAGCTGTTGCCAATGATATAACCCTGGTTATCTCGGCCGATGGCACCATTAAAGACATTGCCATCTATGCTGAAGAACTCAAGAATGAAGAGTTTAACGACTGGATTGGTAAAAAATGGACCGACGTTGTCAGCGTCGAAAGTGTTCCCAAGATTGAAAGCCTGCTGGCTGCAAAACTGGAAAATTCCGAAAACCGCTGGCGCCAGATCAACCACCCGACTGAAGGCGCTGGTGATATACCCGTGCAATATGTCACGATGCCGCTGGATACAAAAGGCAGCATGGTTGCAGTAGGACGCTACCTTGGTTCAATTGCATCTCTACAACAACAGTTACTTAATGCCCAGCAGTCAATGGAACGGCATTACTGGCAGTTCCGTCATCTTGAAACACGTTATCGCCTGCTATTCAAACTGTCTTCAGAGGCGGTCTTCATTGTTGATTCTCAAAACCAGAATATCCTTGAAGCGAACCCGTATGCACATAAATTTCTCGATAAGGAAGAAGGCGAGCTCGCTGGCAGCAGCTTTAGTAAACTTTTTACAAAATCCAGCATGCAGGAAGTGGATAAATTGCTTGCTGATGTCAGGGCTACCGGCAAACTTGCTAATGGCAATGTCAATCTGACGAATAACAACAGCGATATCAGTATCTCAATCTCGTTATTTCCACAGAATGGTTCTTCGCTGTATTTGATTCGTTTATCCCCCTTATCAAGCGCTGCAGAACTTAGTGCAAGCGTCAATCCAAGGGAAAAATTGCTTACTTTGGTTGAAAATGCACCAGATGGGTTCGTGGTTACCGATTCCAATGGCGAGGTCATCGCAGCCAATAAGGCATTTCTTGAGTTGGCTGAGCTGTTTACAGAGGAACAGGTAAAAGGTGAATCGCTTTCCAAATGGCTGGGTCGCCCCGGTGTTGATTTAAATGTATTGACGGCCAACTTGCGCGAGCAAGGCAAGGTTAGATTGTTTGCAACATCACTGCGCGGTGAATATGGTTCATCTATACAGGTTGAAATCTCTGCGACGTCACTGACTCATGATGAACAACAATATTTTGCATTTATCATTCGTGATATCGGCTTGCGACTCGATAGCCAGGCAAGTAAAGATAAAAAAATGCCACGTCCTGTGCAGCAGTTAACTGAACTTGTTGGCCGCGTGCCATTAAAGGAACTGGTACAGGAGTCTACCGATATGATCGAACGCTATTGTATCGAGGCGGCACTGGAGATCACCGGCGATAATCGCGCGTCGGCTGCTGAGATGCTGGGGCTTAGCAGACAAAGTTTGTATACCAAGTTACGTCGCTATGGGCTTGGCGATCTTGCACCCGAGGGTGGAGATTAATAGTTTCACGCTGGCAGGACCGAAATGCGCGATAGTCTGACAACCACACTGGAAACACGGCCTCAACCGGCCGCTATCGTTACACTGTTAAAACCTATTACATGGTTTCCCCCTATGTGGGCTTTCACGTGCGGTATTGTTTCTGGTGGCGGCAGCCTCAGCAATGATCTGTTCCTCATAATCGCTGGCATCATGCTCTGCGGACCACTGGTCTGCGGTACCAGTCAGGCAGTGAACGACTGGTTCGATCGACACGTCGATGCGATTAATGAACCTGATCGTCCCATACCCTCAGGTCGAATACCCGGTAATTGGGGATTATATATTGCTATCACCTGGACTGCTGTGTCGATGCTGTTCGCTTACCAGCTTGGCAACTGGGTATTTAATGCCGCCGTTGTGGGCATGCTGCTGGCCTGGGCGTATAGCGCGCCGCCGTTTCGACTGAAACAAAATGGCTGGTGGGGAAATACGGCATGCGCTGTTTGTTACGAGGGTTTACCGTGGTTTACCGGCGCTGCATTGATTACATCTGTCTTACCTGACAGCGGTATCATTATGTTGGCCTTGCTTTACAGTGCCGGCGCACACGGCATCATGACACTGAATGATTTCAAGGCCATAGAAGGCGATAAACATATGGGTGTAAAAAGCCTGCCTGTACAACTTGGTGCTGAACGGGCTGCTAAACTCGCCTGCATCGTGATGGCTTTACCGCAGGTAGTTGTAGTTGCCTTGCTATTCAACTGGGGATTGTCAATCCATGCTTTAATGGTAGGCATTGTCTTAATCGTACAAGTCATATTGATGTCTCGCCTTTTAAAAAAGCCACGTGAGCTTGCGCCCTGGTATAACGCAACCGGTATCAGCCTATACGTAACCGGCATGATGATTAGTGCGTTTGGTATTCGAAGCATGGTGTTGGCATGAGTAACAGGGGCTTAAGCTGGTTAGGTATTATCAGGCTTGGCCTGGTACAAACATCACTCGGTGCTATTGTAATCCTGACAACATCGACCATAAACCGTGTGATGGTCGTGGAACTTGCCTTGCCGGCAATGCTGCCAGGCGCACTGGTCGCGTTTCACTACGCTATACAAATGTTGCGACCCAGGTTTGGCTATGGTTCAGATGTAGGCGGCAGGTTAACGAACTGGATTATTGGCGGCATGGCGACGCTTGCTGCAGGCGGCATACTGGCTGCCATGGCTACCGCATTAATGGCCACTAATGTTATGCAGGGCATTGCCCTTGCCGTATTTGCTTTCATGTTAGTAGGCGTTGGCGTTGGGGCATCGGGCACCTCGTTACTGGTGCTGCTGGCGAAGAAAGTCGATGCGCATCGTCGCGCTGCGGCCGCTACCATTGTATGGCTAATGATGATTTGTGGTTTTATCATTACCGCTGCAATCGCTGGGCATTTCCTTGACCCGTTTTCACAGGAACGCCTGGTACAGGTAACGTCATGCGTATCAGTCATCGCGTTTGTTGTTACTGTTTTTGCCGTACGTAATGTCGAGACATCACGCCAGTCAGTAAACGATGATTCCGATCAGAACAAAGACAAGCCGCCTTTCCTGGTCGCCTTAAAACAGGTCTGGGAAGAGCCACAGGCAAGAAGGTTTACGATATTCGTGTTCGTCTCCATGCTGGCCTACAGTGCCCAGGACCTTATCCTTGAACCTTTTGCCGGTCTGGTGTTTGACTTTACCCCCGGTGAATCCACCAAGCTTGCAGGCATACAAAACGGTGGGCTATTAACCGGCATGATATTGGTTGCAGTCGTTGGCACCTTGCTCAACCACAGGAAAATCGGCGCGCTCAGAATCTGGACGGTTGGTGGCTGCGCTGCCTCAGCAGCTGCGCTGGTCGGGCTGGCTGCAGCCGGTGTAACAGGGCCGCCCTGGCCATTACGCCTGTCTGTATTCGCACTGGGTTTTGCCAACGGTGCTTTTGCCGTCGCTGCCATTGCGTCCATGATGGAACTCGCTGGCAAGGGAAGAGAATCCCGGGAAGGTGTGCGCATGGGGCTGTGGGGAGCCGCGCAAGCCATCGCTTTTGGACTTGGCGGTTTTCTGGGAACTGTCGCAGTTGACGTCATGCGCCATGCTATTGGCAACGTGGCAACCGCGTACGCATTTGTCTTTGCTGCACAAGGCATGATGTTTCTTGTTGCAGCGTTACTGGCCGCAAGAATCGGCGCTGAAGAAAACGCGGATTCGACACAGAAACCCCATATATTCACAACGGGCAATCCACGTTACTCAACGGGAGTAGAACAATGAAGGTGATTAATTCCGAAGATACTTTTGACGTTGTTGTCATTGGCGGCGGACCCGCTGGCGCTACCGCGGCGACGGACCTTGCACGACAGGGTCATTCTGTCATGCTGCTGGATCGTGGCGGCAGAATCAAACCCTGTGGAGGAGCGATACCTCCCAAACTAATCGAGGAGTTCTGCATTCCCGAGAGTTTGTTAGTTGCACGAGTCAATTCGGCATGCATTGTTTCACCCACTTTTCGTGAGGTTAATATGCCCATTGATGGTGGATATGTCGCCATGGTTGATCGGGACGAATATGACGAATGGTTAAGACAGCGTGCTGCCAGTGCAGGGGCAGAGCGTCGCCAGGGTCGTTTCAGAAAAATTGAGCGTGATAGTCATGATGTTGCGCATATCAAATACGAAGAAACAAATGGTGATATGCGAACAGTACGGGCACGCTATATCATCGGTGCTGACGGTGCCCGTTCAGAAGTTGGCCGACAGGCCGTAGCCGGCGCTGACAGCGTACCTTATGTTGCAGCGTATCACGAGATTGTGCGTTCACCTGCCGGTGATTCCAATCAAATCAAATTTAATAAACAACGCTGTGATATTTATTACAACGGCGAGTTATCCCCTGATTTCTATGCCTGGGTTTTCCCACATGGCAATACAACCAGTATTGGTGTCGGCAGTGCAAACAAGGGGTTCTCATTGCGCGCGGCAGTGGGCGAACTGAGAAACATCATTGGTATGGAAGACGCAGAGACAATTCGCAAGGAAGGCGCGCCAATTCCGTTAAAGGCAATGTCCAGGTGGGATAACGGCCATGATGTGATTCTTGCCGGAGATGCAGCGGGTGTTGTTGCGCCCGCATCGGGCGAAGGTATTTACTACGCAATGCATAGTGCCCGACTGGTAGCCGATGCTGTTAGCGATGCGCTCGCTACCGGTGATGCGAAAGCACTGAAACAGGCAAGAAAAAAATTCATGAAAGGTCATGGCCGGGTTTTCTGGGTGCTGGGTATGATGCAGAAATTCTGGTATGCAAGTGATAAACGGCGTGAGCGTTTTGTCAGTATTTGTGACGATCCGGATGTGCAATACCTGACATGGCAGGCCTACATGCATAAGAAGCTGGTCAAGGCAAAACCTGCCGCGCATGCACGCATTTTCTTTAAGGACATGGCGCACTTGCTGGGTATTGTATCTCCCCAATGAACGAACGTAAGCGGCAGAAGTATCTGCCGCTTACGTATGCTGCATTAACGGCGTTGTTTGTTGCGGCAATGGGCGGAATCATGACCGATGTAGGCCCCTGGTATCAATCCCTGCAAAAACCATCCTGGCAACCACCCGACTGGCTGTTTGCCCCGGCATGGACATTGATGTATGCCACTATCGTTTTGTCTTTTATTACAGCATGGACTGCCATCGAGGATAAGAGACTCAAAAACTGGCTAACCACTTTATTTTTTCTGAATGCCGCACTGAATGTACTTTGGAGCATTATTTTTTTTCACTTACAGCGGCCAGACTGGGCATTGTATGAGAACATTCTGTTATGGTTATCAGTGGCCAGTCTCGTTTTAGTAACGTGGAAGCTGTCCAGAACTGCCAGTATGATATTGTTACCCTACCTGGCATGGGTATCATTTGCCACAATACTGAACTATACAGTTGTCGAACTTAATGGCCCATTTTAATTATGGAATCAATGCTATCAGCGTTATTTGAAACAGGCCGCATCGTAGATTTAATCCTTGTACTTCTGTTTATAGAATGGCTGTTTGTATCGTTTATCTTTTTTTATAAGGGCAAAGGTATTGCGCCGTTAAACTTCCTTTTTCATTCCTTACCTGGTGTGTTTATTTTTCTGGGCCTAAGAGAAGCACTTACAGGCTCTGAGTGGCATATCATAGGGTTATTTCTTGGCCTGTCTTTTATTGCTCATTTAATTGATTTGTTAATACTGGCGAAACGTAAGTAAAAAAAAACAGCGCCGAAGCGCTGTTTTCATGAAGGAAAGAAAATACTAGTTTGCAGGTAATGTGCTGATATAACTAACCACGTCATTGATGGCCTGTTCATCGGCGAGCGTCGCTGCCATACCTACCATAGTCACACCGTGCTCATCACCAGGATTAGCTCCGCGCGCTCCATTCTTGTAATACTGAAGTTGTCGTGCAAGATACCAATCATGTTGACCTGCCAGCTTCGGTGCATTTAATGCCGTATTACCCTCGCCATTTGCACCATGACAACTAGCACAAACTGCATACAGCGCTTGACCAGCGCCAGGGTTACCATCAATTGTGGTTTCGGGTTTGGAAGGAGAGAAAGTCTCAATATAAGCTACAACGTTTGCTACTCCTGCATCATCAACCAATGTCAATGCCATCGGATACATCTGGTTACCATATACATCGCCTTTTTCCTTGCCACGTACTCCACTACGATAATATTTTAGATGCCTTTCCAGATACCAACCATATTGTCCTGCCAGACTCGGGGCATTCAGTGTCTTATTACCCTGGCCTTCTGCTCCGTGACAGTTCGCACAAGTTGCATAAGCTTGCTTACCGGCTTCTACATCACCAGCGTGTACAAACATACTTAGTGAAGCCAGCACCGCTGTTATTATGATTTTCTTCATCACACAATCCTCATAATGGCATGCCTGCTCCCCAACATGCAGCCTAAACAAAGTTGCCTATCCTCTATATCTAAGTTCAATTTTCGCACAGAATTTTCAAGATTTCATCCTCCGAATCTGTAAGGCAAACTGCTAATAATGATAATTATTCTCAACTCATGGCCTGCATAGAATCATGGCGAAATAAAGTGTTCATCTTCACCTCAAATTGATCCCGGATAACTATAATAAATAGTCTGTAGATGTACCTCTGGATAAAAGTAGTTTGTGCGACGCAATATCAACAAACCAAAAGGGAGAGCATCATGATTACTGTTGGGCTATTACTGGAAAAACGTGAAAACCATATCTTCACGATTAAAGCTGATAACACCTTGCAAGAGGCACTCGAAATAATGGCCAGTGAGAAGATTAGTTCACTACCTGTTATGGATGAGAGTAATAAACTCATTGGCATCATTTCTGAGCGTGATTACATTCGAAAGGCGATACCTGAAAGAAAAGTGCCGTGGGAAATAGTGGTCGGCGACTACATGACTAAAGAGGTTATCTCTGTAGCCAAGACGGACCTGTTACAGGAATGTATGAAAATTATGTCAAACAACAGGATTCGTCATCTACCCGTGCTTGAGGAAGGGAAGATGATCGGTTTAATCTCTATTACTGATGTCGTCCGGGCGCTGCGTTCCTGCAGACTCATTATGGATGATGAATAAATTGCCGATTAGACGACGAGAAATTCAGTAACCACAACTTTGATGAGGAAGCCGACCATACCCATGCCGAGGGTTCCAAAAAGTATGACGGTTCCAAATATGCCGGCATTATTTTGCTTACTGATATCCCATATTATAAATATCATGAAAGCGATGAGGGTGCCGATACCGAGATATAGCCCTATTGCTTCAAACTGTTCAAATGTCATTTTAATAATTCACAAAATTAGTATATTGCGAATTATTTCAAACCCTCACTTTTTCATCGACGCCTATCGGTGAAATAAACTGTTTACGGCGAATTGACAATCCTGTCCATACACAATATCGAAGCATCAATTTAATTTGACCATCTTTGATCGCCGTTTTTGCTGGCAAGCATCATCGCCGCAGTTACTCATAGAGATGTAATCTCGGTACTTGCTGCCTGCTGTTGACTCCTCTGATTTATACAGCGAACTGACCAAATACAGCTATTTCGCTTTATTTATCTCCATTAGTTCTTACTGATCTTAAATAGCTATATATATTTTCCATTGTCTTTTTTTATGCCTCATATTTGCTCAATGCAAGTTATTTATGCACAAGAATGGTTCGTTTTTGATGAATAAATAACCCGGTCAACTTTTTATTTATATATATTTCAGTAGCTTATCTAGTTGGCACAGCCTTTGCTCTAGACCAAACGCAATTTCTAATTGTTATTTATTTCTATTTATTTTTCTTGATTTTAACTAATTGTTATTAACTTTAACTAATAAGGGAGAGTAAAGATGTCCATTTTTACTAATTCGCAGGAACCCAATAAAGCAAAGGGGCTGTTAGGTTCCAGCATTCTTAAGCTTGCCGCTGCACTTACGTTGGGTACATCAATTACCGTCAGCCAAGCAGCTTATGCTGAGCCTGACAGCTCTTACACACTGATGATGAACCAGGACAGCTTTTTCGGTTTTTACCCTTCGTTCAATGGATTATTGGCCATAGACGAAGATTTGGATTTTTCTTTTTACGGTATCTTATGGACCAGAGATTCTTTTGGAACTAGTCCTGGTGATTCATCTACAGGCGGAGATGATCTATGGACTGAATTTGGTGCAGGCGTGAATTTCCACTTAATGGATGGAAAATTAATGGTGAAGCCACAGATTGGTATTACCAATGGCGCACTACTCTCAACCGGTAACCCGAATGCAGATGGCACAAACGATGGCGGCAATTTTGCCGACGGTATTGTTCCCAGCCTGACAGTCAATTACAGCGATGACCAGTGGGAAGCTGAATGGTATAGCGGCTACTACGCTGCGTTGAGAAATCGCAGCGATGCCGGCGCGGCGGATTTCCTCCACTTTTGGGGCAATGGTGGCTATAAGTTTACGCCATACGTCTCAGGTGGCGTGCATTACGAAATGCTGGATCTGACCACTGCTGAAGGCGGTGATGGCGGTACTGTCTACGAATGGATAGGTGGCTACGTACAATTCTCTCTGCCAAAAGGAATGTTTGCAAGATTGACCGGTGGTTCAGAAATTCAGAGTGGTAGCAGTGCTGATTTTTACAAAGTAAACGTCGGCATGACCTGGTAGCAATAGTTTTGTTGTTAAAAGTGAGTAACACTTAATTGTTTATCTTTTAAGTGATAATTAACCCGCTAGCATTCTATGTTTAGCGGGTTTTTTTTACCGCGTTGTTATAGACAGTTGCAGGATGCTTAAACGCGCAGCGCAAATATTTGAAGTCTTGTGCAAATAAATAGCGTAAATTAAGCTATATTAAAGGTATAGTATGTCCGTAAATATAACCCGTTCAAGTTTGGGAACGCTTCCAGAAACAAACGTTAACCAAATATAATAACTACATATAAAAAGATATAAATCAATATGTTACGAGCACCTTTTATGACAATTCAAGAAGTAGCCGATTTGCTTAAGGTTAGCGTCGCGACTGTACGCAGCTGGATTAAGCATGAGGAACTACGGGCAGTTAAACTGGAAAGGGAATACCGTATTGCGAAAATCGATTTGGAGCGTTTTGTTAATTCACGCGCCACCACCAAAGTAATGGAACCTGATCAGTAATTAACAAGTAAATCACACCTTCGGCCAGCGGGAAATAACAGAGCAAATCAGCCGCTTGTAGTTCATCCCGCACTGTCCAGCAGGCATTCACTGTTGACAGAAATCAACCATGTTCTCGATTACCTCGCCTATAACCAAAATCATGATGGTTATCGCTATTGTGTCTATTTTTATCGTCTTCTACACATGGCAGCAGTTACTGGGCCTGCATGACAATCTCGAAATAGATCGAGGCACACTGAACAACACGCCTTATACCCTCTATAAACCTGCGAGTTTCGATACCGGGAAATCGTACCCGCTCGCGGTTCTTTCTCATGGCTTTGCAGGCTCCCAACAACTGATGCAACCGCTTGCGTATACACTTGCCCATAATGGGTACATAGCAATCACCTTCGATTATCTAGGTCATGGCAGACACACTCAGCCTCTAGGCGGTGACATAGTGGATGTTAAGGGGGCCACAGAAAACCTTATTGAGCAAACCCGAACCATGGTTGATTTTGCCTTACGCTCAGGCAAGGCTGAATCGCTTGCGCTTGTTGGGCACTCAATGGCATCTGATATTGTTGTTCGTTATGCAAAACAAGACAGCAGGGTTGCTGCCACGGTTGCCGTTTCGATGTTTTCACCAGAAGTTACAAGTAATGAACCAAAAAACCTGCTTGTTATTGCTGGTGATTGGGAGCAATTCCTGAAAAAAGAGGCACTACGTGTATTAGCGATGGTGACAGATAAACCTGAAGTAGCAAAAACCTATGGCGACTTTACTGATGGCAGTGCACGTCGAGCGACTTTTTCAGCCAATACAGAACATATTTCTGTTTTGTATAGCAGGCAAACCATGCTGGAAACAGTGCAATGGTTAAACGAGGTTTTTCATCTTGATACTGTCACGTATGTTGATGACCGCGGTTTTATTATTTGCTGGTTATTCATTGGAATCGTAATACTGGCATGGCCGCTGTCAAAACTGTTACCACGAGTAAGCGTTCAACCTTGGGGGGCTAACCTCACCTGGAAAAAACTATTACCTGTGGCATGTATACCCGCGATTCTCACTCCTATACTATTGATATCTTTCCCTGCCGATTTCCTGTCACTGCTGGTGGGAGGTTACCTTGCTGTCCATTTTGCCGTTTATGGTCTAATTACACTGTTATGTTTATGGTTTGTACACAGGAAACATTTTGGGACCGACATGAGTGTCAGGAATGCGGTGCTGTCAACAGTACTGGTAATATTTTACACATCGGGTTTAACAGGTTATGCGATTGATACAACGTTCACCTCTTTTGCACTCAATGCGAACAGGCTACCATTATTATTAGCAATGCTAATCGGCACATTGACTTATTTTATCGCAGAAGAATGGTTGATTAGAGGCCCATCAACGCCAGCTTTTGCAAGCTTTTTTACAAAATCATGCTTTCTTTTTTCCCTCGGTATCGCCGTGGCTTTATCAATGGAGGAACTGTTTTTTCTACTTATCATTTCAGTAGTCATACTGATTTACTTTGTAGTCTATGGTTTGTTTAACCGCTGGACTTATCATTCTACTGGCCATCCGGCTATTGGTGCCATCGCCAGTGCATTTGCATTTGCATGGGCGCTAACTGCTGTATTCCCTATATTATCCGGCTAACAGTATGTTATTAAACATGAATAATTCTACAGCTATTGAGCATTACTTTTTATAGGGATATGAACTTCAAAGTGCTTGAGTAACCACAAGGTCATTGGGCCATTCCAGAAAACTGCATAAGGAGCCCCATCTGCAATCCACTCAGACTGTGAAGCTAGCCATTTTTTAAGTTTGCTATATACGTCTTTGATATTTTCTTCACTGTAAGAACCTGTTGCACCCATACTGACTACTTTTCTTTCCGACACATCAATAACACGAACTTCATCAGTATCGGCCAGGTTTCGCTTATCAGACTGACCGACATAAAATCTCATTTCTGCATGTGTCAAATTTCCTTCTACCGGCACAGTCATAGATACATCATTGTCTCTTATAAAGTTAAATAATTTACCGAACAAATTGCCAGAGTTCTGAAAATAGCTACCACTACTACTTGCTGTCATCCAACGAGCAGCTGGCAGGGTTCGCACCTGAATCGTGTCTTCAGGTGTGCGCGTGAATATTTCTTCGGTAGCCATACTATTAGTAGAAACTGTTATAAAGCCCAGCGTCATAAACAGCAATGTTAATTTTGTATTGTATAACATTTATCTATTACTCAAGAATGTTAGGTCTGCTTGATGTGTTTTTCTATAAACTCATTCTTCAACATGTATAGATCTTTAATCTATTTGATTAAAATTTACTGCTGAAACAATGTGTTTATTCTTTACAAGAAAGAATGATGTTTTTTAAACTTTAATTTACAAATATAACTGTCTAAAAATATAGGAATAATTATTAATATATTAGAGTAATTTATCTATTTGCCGCGGCGATCTGCTTCTTACGCTGCGAAAATTAAATCCTGGCAAGTTTATCACTTCGCTCGATTACGACTGCAGCGATGTAGGACACCTATATGGAAGTGAGTGGTAGAGAATATCGTGAATACATTCTAAAGATATAACGAATCGGGAGAGAGATCCGAGGTAACACTTGCAAAGTGTTCATATTAGTAATTCAAACTTTAGCTATTTGCTTTCTTGGCCTACCCGCCTTTTTCTTCCGGACTCTGATCGATAACTCCTTCTCAATCCAATAGATAAAATTATCTGAACCATAGATGCGATTTGATTGTGTGGCTTCTCGAATCGATTTTAATTGATATTCACTCAAATCTTGTTTAACTAATTCAAAATACCGATCACGCTGCGCTGTCGGATTTGCAGCTAAACGCAAGTATTCGGTGTGAGGTTTTACTACGCAATCTGATTTGTTCAATGCATTACAATGAAAACTGGACCACGAATAGTCTTCGGCTTTTATTACAATTCCGTTACGAACCGGGTTCGTCTCTATATATCGATAACAGTCCAGAATATATTGGCCATCTTCAACAAGGCAGGAATGATAGCGGCCTTCCCACAGTGTGCCGGTCCGTCCATATTTATTATTAATCGACCTTACATATCTTCTTCCTAGGTCCTGCAACGCTCTGGATATTCCGTCTACGTTAATTGCTGTCATTAGGAGATGGACGTGATTGGACATCAGGCAATAGGCATGAAGCGCGACGTCATGTTTTTCTATCGCATCTTCTAGAAAGTCGATATAAAGATCATGGTCATCAGCACTGAAGAAACATGGTAAATGATTGTTTCCGCGCTGAACAACGTGTTGGGTCATCCCCGATACTGAAATTCTGGGCAGCCTTGCCACTGCACTCCTCCCGTGTGCATATATAGATCCCTACTTATTATTATTTTCCCTACATTCTAGAAGATCTTTTTACAAATTTCACTCTGACCCCAATTTTTCTTATATATTAATAAGTTATTATATTTAAAAACATGTAGTGAGATGAAAACAATACTGAGCTTTTTCACAATACTTTCTCTAACTTCATGTTCATTTCCCTTAAAAGTCGATGAATTGAATAATTATCATCTTATTATTGGTATAGGGGTAGTAAAAATAAGTGATGACTCTATAGATGGTGCAATAGTAACAAAAACAAAATCATTTGGAGTATCTGTATCTGATAGACCAGGTCTAAAATTCAATCTGGGATATGCTGATAGTCAGGTAATTTCAGTCTCTAATGATGTTGATAATTTGATAATAGAAATTGAAGATGAGACTACAGATAAAACGACCATAGATATGGTTACAGATTAAAAAATCATATTTGACCAAGCATTATCAAAGGATAATAACATGCATAAATTTTTATCAATACTAACCTTGACAATTCTTTTTTTATTATCAGGCTGTTCAACTACAAAAAATTCAGTTGTCGCAGCAACTGGAACTAGTATCGGCTTAGAGTTATCACAAAATGCAGCAACCCAAACACCGCAAATGAAGCTTGGTTATAACAGAGCTGAAGTTGCTTTTGTTAGCGATGAGAAACTTAAAGATGGAGCTGGTGGAGAAGATGTTGCTAATGTATTAATGGAATTAAGATATGGTGGTAGCAGCGATACACACCCAGGCATTTATCAAAGATTAGCAATTGGCAAGAAAGCGGTTACTCAATTGGGGGCTGCTGCTATGTTTTCAAAGGATGCTAATGGAAACATTTCCGAAACATCATTAGAAAATTTGGAAAAAGCGATCAATGCGTACGATCCTGATAATTTTGGTGAAGGAGATTAAACATAGATTATTAGAATAGGGAGATCTAGACAATGGCAAAAAAACTAATTGAAATTGCAAGATTACAAATAGATGCGAATTTAGAAAAAAAATTAGAAAAATTAATGAATACAAAAGCTAAAGATTATGATCTTTTAAACTCATTTGGACCTGTCACTTCCAATGGAAAGTTATATGTATTCTTTATTTTTCAGAAAATGACATAACTTACACCTTATTGAATTTTCACTACATTCTTTTATAAAAATTAAAGGTTTTTATATGAATGAAAGTAATAGATAACTTTTATAGTCTTTTAGAAGAGATATCAAAAAATAATTACCGAATATCTGACTGGCAATGCGTCAATTATTTTCAATATGTAAATCTGGTTCTTGATGATGTCGGTTATTTGAGAATCGCACACATGGGTGTAATTGCTACGCTCGAATTCAAAGCTTAATCCTCCCATGTACAAGTAGAAATAGCTTAGGTTAGCTATAAATAAGCCCCTTAAAAGAGCGGCTTTTTGTAGTTTAGAAGCTTGGCAATTATGCACATGGATGTGCTTATGTCGCGGCGCGCATGGAAGCGCGTGAGCGACGACCTACAATAATAAAATCCATAGTCATACTGGTAAGAAAAAACCCCTGATGATTTGATTACTCATCAGGGGTTTTGAATAAAAGCCTGGCAGTGACCTACTTTCACATGGGAACCCCCACACTATCATCGGCGCTAAGTCGTTTCACTTCCGAGTTCGAAATGGGATCGGGTGGTTCCAACTCGCTATTGCCGCCAGGCAAACTGTTTGGGGATGCTGTTACTAACAACATCCCGCATTCGGAAAACTGATTGATATTGTTTGTAATCACGTTACAAACTGCTTGAGCATTATATGGTCAAGCCTCACGGGCAATTAGTACTGGTTAGCTTCACACATTACTGCGCTTCCACACCCAGCCTATCAACCTTGTAGTCTTCAAGGGCCCTTCAGGGGAATCAAGTTCCCAGGGAGATCTCATCTTGAGGTGGGCTTCCCGCTTAGATGCTTTCAGCGGTTATCCCTTCCGTACATAGCTACCGGGCAATGCCATTGGCATGACAACCCGAACACCAGGGGTACGTCCACTCCGGTCCTCTCGTACTAGGAGCAGCTCCTCTCAAATCTCCAACGCCCACGGCAGATAGGGACCGAACTGTCTCACGACGTTCTAAACCCAGCTCGCGTACCTCTTTAAATGGCGAACAGCCATACCCTTGGGACCTGCTTCAGCCCCAGGATGAGATGAGCCGACATCGAGGTGCCAAACACCACCGTCGATATGAACTCTTGGGTGGTATCAGCCTGTTATCCCCGGCGTACCTTTTATCCGTTGAGCGATGGTCCTTCCATACAGAACCACCGGATCACTAAGACCTACTTTCGTACCTGTTCGACGTGTCTGTCTCACAGTCAAGCACCCTTTTACCTTTGCGCTCATTGCATGATTTCCGACCATGCTGAGGGTACCATCGCGCTCCTCCGTTACTCTTTGGGAGGAGACCGCCCCAGTCAAACTACCCACCATACACTGTCCCCGATCCGGGTAACGGACCTGGGTTAGGACTTCAAACGTATCAGGCTGGTATTTCAAGGTTGGCTCCACGCACTCTGGCGAGCACGCTTCAAAGCCTCCCAGCTATCCTACACAAATAGATTCAAAGTCCAGTGCAAAGCTGTAGTAAAGGTGCACGGGGTCTTTCCGTCTAGCCGCGGGTATACTGCATCTTAACAGCAAGTTCAATTTCGCTGAGTCTCGGGTGGAGACAGTGTGGCCATCGTTACGCCATTCGTGCAGGTCGGAACTTACCCGACAAGGAATTTCGCTACCTTAGGACCGTTATAGTTACGGCCGCCGTTTACCGGGGCTTCGATCAAGAGCTTCGCCTAAGCTAACCCCATCAATTAACCTTCCGGCACCGGGCAGGCGTCACACCCTATACGTCCACTTTCGTGTTTGCAGAGTGCTATGTTTTTAGTAAACAGTCGCAGCCACCTGGTCACTGCAACCCTCTTCTGCTCCAGCCGCAGGGCTTTCACATACAAAGGGCACACCTTCTCCCGAAGTTACGGTGTCATTTTGCCGAGTTCCTTCACCCGAGTTCTCTCAAGCGCCTTAGGATTCTCTCCTCACCCACCTGTGTCGGTTTGGGGTACGGTCCCGCATAACCTGAAGCTTAGAGGTTTTTCTTGGAAGCATGGCATCAATCACTTCACTCCAAAAGGAGCTCGTCATCACGTCTTGAGATTGTGTTTCCGGATTTGCCTAAAAACACTCTCTACACGCTTAAACCGGAACAACCAATCTCCGGCTGACCTAGCCTTCTCCGTCACCCCATCGCAGTTATGCGAGGTACAGGAATATTAACCTGTTTTCCATCGACTACGCCTTTCGGCCTCGCCTTAGGTACCGACTCACCCTGCGCTGATTAGCATGGCGCAGGAAACCTTGGGTTTTCGGCGTGGGGGTTTTTCACCCCCATTATCGCTACTCATGTCAGCATTCGCACTTCTGATACCTCCAGCAGACCTTACAGTCCACCTTCAACGGCTTACAGAACGCTCCTCTACCATACGTACAAGTACGTATCCGCAGCTTCGGTACATAGCTTAAGCCCCGGTAAATCTTCCGCGCAGGCCGACTCGACTAGTGAGCTATTACGCTTTCTTTAAAGGGTGGCTGCTTCTAAGCCAACCTCCTAGCTGTCTATGCCTTCCCACATCGTTTTCCACTGAGCTATGATTTTGGGACCTTAGCTGGCGGTCTGGGCTGTTTCCCTTTCCACTACGGACCTTATCACCCGCAGTGTGTCTCCCGTGATTACACTTCCTGGTATTCGGAGTTTGCAATGGTTTGGTAAGTCGGGATGACCCCCTAGCCATAACAGTGCTCTACCCCCAGGAGTGAGACACGAGGCTCTACCTAAATAGATTTCGAGGAGAACCAGCTATCTCCGGGCTTGGTTAGCCTTTCACTCCTATCCACAGCTCATCCCCTAATTTTTCAACATTAGTGGGTTCGGGCCTCCAGTAGGTATTACCCCACCTTCACCCTGGCCATGGATAGATCGCCCGGTTTCGGGTCTACTCCCAGAGACTAAGTCGCCCTATTCAGACTCGGTTTCCCTACGCCTTCCCTATTGGTTAAGCTTGCCACTGAAAGTAAGTCGCTGACCCATTATACAAAAGGTACGCAGTCACCCCCGAAGGGGCTCCCACTGCTTGTACGCATACGGTTTCAGGTTCTATTTCACTCCCCTCTCCGGGGTTCTTTTCACCTTTCCCTCACGGTACTGGTTCGCTATCGGTCGGTAAGTAGTATTTAGCCTTGGAGGATGGTCCCCCCATCTTCAGACAAGATAACACGTGTCCCGTCTTACTCATCGTTACCCCACCTGAGCCACTTTTCGATTACGGGGCTATCACCCGCTACGGCCAAACTTTCCAGAATGTTCATCTAAATGATTCAGGCTTGTGGTAAACAGGGCTGTTCCCCTTTCGCTCGCCGCTACTAAGGGAATCTCGGTTGATTTCTTTTCCTGCAGGTACTTAGATGTTTCAGTTCCCTGCGTTCGCCTCTACACCCTATGAATTCAGATGCAGATACTGCCGAAGCAGTGGGTTGCCCCATTCGGAAATCCCCGGATCAAAGCTTGTTTGTCAGCTCCCCGAGGCTTATCGCAGACTACTACGTCCTTCATCGCCTCTTACCGCCTAGGCATCCACCGTATGCGCTTATTCGCTTGACCATATAATCTCAAACAGTCTGTCTGACTTGTTCTTTTTCGCGATAACTTCGTTATTCAGTTTTTTTCACTCGGTCACATACTCGCTTGTATGCTCAGTCATTCAAAAACCTCATGCCTCGTTCTCACAAAAAACAACGTCGTCATACTTCTAGTAACTATTCATCCAGTCCTCTTGTATAAAGCCTGGATCTAAGAGATCACATGTTTGCTGACGCTATTACAAATGCAATACCCGAATATGTCCCGACTAGAGGACATATTCAAAACCACACACATATTGAGAGCAATGTGTGTGGCAATCAGTTTTCCAAATTTTTAAAGAACAAATGTTCATGTAGAACATCGAGATGTTTATCTCGTGAAACGTATCTGCAAAAAATAGGTTTCACCAGATAAACATGTAAAGTTGGTGGAGCCAGGCGGGATCGAACCGCCGACCTCCTGCGTGCAAGGCAGGCGCTCTCCCAGCTGAGCTATGGCCCCTGATAACTGCGTAAACGGTAATCTCGGTGACTACATGTTGGTGGGTCTGGGTGGATTTGAACCACCGACCTCACCCTTATCAGGGGTGCGCTCTAACCAACTGAGCTACAGACCCAAAATCTAACGACCTATCGGTGTTATTTTCCGGTCCAATAAATATGAGCCAGTTGGACCTTCACGCATGTTCAGCCTGATCAAGAAATTTGTGTGAGCGCTTGACGAAAGAGATTGTTCACTATCTTTTAAGGAGGTGATCCAGCCGCAGGTTCCCCTACGGCTACCTTGTTACGACTTCACCCCAGTCATGAATCACAAAGTGGTAAGCGCCCTCCCGAAGGTTAAGCTACCTACTTCTTTTGCAACCCACTCCCATGGTGTGACGGGCGGTGTGTACAAGGCCCGGGAACGTATTCACCGCGACATTCTGATTCGCGATTACTAGCGATTCCGACTTCATGAAGTCGAGTTGCAGACTTCAATCCGGACTACGATCGGCTTTGTGGGATTAGCTCCACCTCGCGGTTTGGCAACCCTCTGTACCGACCATTGTAGCACGTGTGTAGCCCAGGCCGTAAGGGCCATGATGACTTGACGTCATCCCCACCTTCCTCCGGTTTGTCACCGGCAGTCTCCTTAGAGTTCCCACCATAATGTGCTGGCAACTAAGGACAAGGGTTGCGCTCGTTACGGGACTTAACCCAACATCTCACGACACGAGCTGACGACAGCCATGCAGCACCTGTCACTCGGTTCCCGAAGGCACCAATCTATCTCTAGAAAGTTCCGAGGATGTCAAGGCCTGGTAAGGTTCTTCGCGTTGCATCGAATTAAACCACATGCTCCACCGCTTGTGCGGGCCCCCGTCAATTCCTTTGAGTTTTAACCTTGCGGCCGTACTCCCCAGGCGGTCAACTTAACGCGTTAGCTGCGCCACTAAGTCCTTAAATGAACCCAACGGCTAGTTGACATCGTTTAGGGCGTGGACTACCAGGGTATCTAATCCTGTTTGCTACCCACGCTTTCGCACCTCAGTGTCAGTATTGATCCAGAAAGTCGCCTTCGCCACTGATGTTCCTCCCGATATCTACGCATTTCACCGCTACACCGGGAATTCCACTTTCCTCTATCATACTCTAGCCAGGCAGTATCGAATGCAATTCCCAGGTTAAGCCCGGGGCTTTCACATCCGACTGACCAAGCCACCTACGCGCGCTTTACGCCCAGTAATTCCGATTAACGCTCGCACCCTCCGTATTACCGCGGCTGCTGGCACGGAGTTAGCCGGTGCTTCTTCTGTAAGTAATGTCAAGCCACAGGGGTATTAACCCTGAGGTTTTCTTCCTTACTGAAAGTGCTTTACAACCCGCAGGCCTTCTTCACACACGCGGCATTGCTGGATCAGGGTTGCCCCCATTGTCCAATATTCCCCACTGCTGCCTCCCGTAGGAGTCTGGGCCGTGTCTCAGTCCCAGTGTGGCTGATCGTCCTCTCAGACCAGCTACAGATCGTCGCCTTGGTAGGCTCTTACCCCACCAACAAGCTAATCTGACTTAGGCTCATCCAATAGTGCAAGGTCCGAAGATCCCCTGCTTTCCCCCGTAGGGCGTATGCGGTATTAATTCGAGTTTCCCCGAGCTATCCCCCGCTACTGGGCAGATTCCTAAGCATTACTCACCCGTCCGCCACTCGTCGCCCAAAATCGCACCCCGAAGGGATTGTTTTTGTCGTTACCGTTCGACTTGCATGTGTTAGGCATGCCGCCAGCGTTCAATCTGAGCCAGGATCAAACTCTTCAGTTTAATCATGTTAGCAGCTTATGGCTGCAAATCTTGGCTCGATGAATACTTGCTTTAAAAATTGACGTGTTAAGACGCTTCTTTCAAAAGCTTTTCTCACCGAAAATTGCTTTGGTGAATCAAGCCCTTAACGTAAGCGCCCACACAAATTACTTGATCAGGAATTGTTAAAGAACAGGGTTGGTAAGCCCCAACCGGGAAGCGGCATTATACAGATCGAAAGCAGGTGGTCAACAAAACTTTACATTAATTTTACAAATATTTAAGTAATTGTTTTCTATGCAGTTATTAACCACAGAATGCAATGAATTCAGGCATTATTGGCAGCTATTTTGCTGCGCCAAGACAGCTGACTAGCGGCCACCAAAAAATGCTTGTTCATAGCGACTGAATAACTGCATAACGGAGCGTTGATACTCGTTAGCAAGTGCCCCGAAGCCATCAAATCTGCCAGGAATAGGCTGCTGCAGGACCTCGTTGATAGTCAGCCCGTCATTGACGGCCACCAGCACGCGATCATTTAACCAGCGTAAATACTGGCTGGTTTGGGCAATCGGGGTGTTATCACTGGCGACCGGACCGTGCCCCGGCACCAGTAAGGTATATTGTATATTCGACAGAAAAGACAGGGATACCAGCCAACGTTCAATGTCGGCATGAGCGGTACTGGGCGCGCGATTGTGAAAAACAAGGTCACCGGTAAACAGTACACCCGTAGTTTCATCCAGTATCATCAAATCGGAATCGGTGTGACCTTTTAAATAGTAAAAACGAAAATTGTGTCCGCCAAAAGACATGCTCTCTTCAGATAACAACTGGTATTCCTGATCGATGATGGTTGTACCCTGCATCCAGTCACCGCTCATACGATACATATTATTTAAAAAGTCTTCTGAAAAGTGCTGCATCATACTTACCGTTTTTTCAGTCGCATATATTCTCGCTTCGCTATAATACTCATTACCGAATATATGGTCAGGATGGGCATGGGTTAAAAAGACTGTGTTTACCTGTTTATTGGTAAAGGTACCAATCAATGCACTTGCCTGTTGCGCATAAAGACGCGAGGGGCCCGTATCAATTAGTACGACACCGGCATTGGTTATGATGAAAGCAGTATTGAGAATATTACCGCCGTTAGCCTTATTGAAGTCTTCGGTGACACCACTAATGACATAGGTGTCTTTCGCGACTTTGGTTGCGGTTAACTGATAATCAAGCTCTGATGTATACGCGCTTGAAACGAATAGGCAAATGACTAAAATTGTGACGAATTTCAATGCACAACCTTTACATCAAGTGTATTTCCATTGTTATCCCTGCCACTTAGTGAAAATGGCATTTCCACTTCCTTGTTTAAATCAATCGTAAAGACAGGGTTTTCACTTATAGGCTGATAAACCTGTAGCGTGGCTAGTGATACATCGTTAGCATCAGTCAATATTAGGTCTTCTATGAAAAAAGCCGGAATGCCCGGAGCAAGACCTGTGTCCATGGGGTGCATTATCTTGAATCGTAGTCGGTTGTGATCAGTTCGAGACCAGTAACGTGAAGACACATTCATTAGTGTGTCCGGCCATGTGCCCTCTGCCATACCCATGCTTGATACCGTGCAACCACCACCAGCAGCGTCCACCCAGCGCCCGCCTACATGCCAAACTCCATCGCCAGTTTTAACAGCGGCACGTACCGGTGTTGACTGCTCAACCTTAAATCTGAATGAAAAAGAAATGGAAGAAGACGCTGGCTGTAAATTTACGATTTGTTGTATAGGGTTCAAATCAGCAAACAGGATGATATTTTTAACGTCTTTCAATCCGTTTACTGTCAACGTGACTGGCACGTTTAGCGGGTCCTCTGCAAAGTCAGGCACACTGACCTGAACGTTATTATCAAACACAACCGGTTCATTATTTAACAGGATTTCATGCATGATCTTCCAGCTCGGTGAGCCAAGTGGATCAATAACCTGTTCATTCGCCTGTACTACAGGGAAATAACAAACAAGCAAGAAAACACAGACGCGCGTAAACATGGCTATCTTATGGTGAGTTTCGGATACATATGATGAACCGGATCAGCAGCATAGAGCATATCTGAGGTAACAGGTCTTATATCACCTGCCTCAGGTGGTGAAGCAAGTATATTCAGATCTACCTCATGTAATTGACCGCTAATCTTATCGGACTCCATCTGTAACGTGTAATACAGTCCGTTCCAGGCATTAATTCCATACTCACCTGCGGACTTATGCAGAAACAGCAAATCATATTCAAGATCAGTAAGGTCATCCGGAGTGATGTATCCTTTTTTTTCATAAGGGTAAACAAGATGGCATACCATCATTTTTACCTCGCGAATACATTTAAACGGACGCATGGATAAGAATTCATCGCTGAATTTACTTTCATCCAACTCTATCTTGTAAGTTATCCTGTCTGATTGTTGTACAAACAGGATGTTGGCTATTTCATATGGTTCACCATCACTATTGATTAACGCTATCGATCTGGTACCAACAAGGACATCTGTGGCGAAAGTGTTAACACTAAAGAAAAGAGTTAGCAGATAGGAAGCGAGCTGAACACTACTGTACCGCATACTTCGCATCAACAGGCGTTATGATATCTTTTTCTATAGCCTCATTGTAATGCAGGCCATATTTCTCAAACACTGCTTCTATCTTGCCCGAGTCTTTTAATTTACCAATGATTTCGTTCAGTTTCTGGGCCAGCTTCACGTTATCCGCCTTAACCGCCGGGGACAATGCCCACCCATCTGTCATTAATCCAGGTGTTGGCAGTTTGGTAACAATAAACTCATGTTCGTACTTACCCAGGCTAAACTCCAACTCACTTCGAGTCGCCATTACCGCGGTAACCTTGTCTTCGACCATTGCCTTGATCGCCTTATCGACGTTTGGATAGCGACGTACGCTATCGCGCAGACCACCGCTATAAGCGCCGAGTAGGTAAGCATCGGCAAGTGAATCACTCTCAACACCGATAGGCTCCTGTCGAAAGATTTCCAGGGTCATGGCATTACGGATACGATAAGTGTTTACCGCAAATGCAACAAGCTCCCGATAGTATGGTTGAATGAAGGCGACCTTTTCGTTGTTTCTCGCAAAGTTAGGATCATATGGGATATGCAACATCACATCAGAAGGACCACCAGCGGTAAAATGCCCTTTCCAGATAAAGTTTCTGAGGTCGTCATCAACCGATTCATCGGCCATTACCGTTCGGATACCGGCCTTAACGCCAAGCTCATTGGCAATCAGTTTTGCTATGTCAACATCAACACCAACTGTTTTTCCATTTTCATCCTTATATGAAAAAGGCGGATACTTCTCGTAAACAGCAAACTCCATATATTTTTTTTGCAGTATGGCTTCCAACGTAGCCGCATTTGTAACGCCGGTTAAACAAATAGCAATAACACAGAAAATCAGACGACCTAATTTCACTAAAACATCTCCTGATAGTTATTCTTCAGTATAGACCGTTTCCAGCCAGGATCTGATCGCCCAGAGTGCTTCCTGGCTAAGTGGTCCACCATTAGATTCCGCAAATACAGGCATATAGGTGATACCATTACGTATTGCACCCTCTGTAACACGGTAAACGTACCATTCATCACCATCCAGGGTATGCTCAAGGTAACGAAGGTCCGGTGCTATGCCACCAGACACTGCGCCAAGGCCATGGCAGCGCGCGCAATTCTGGTTATAGGCTGATGAGCCTATTTCTATCGCGGCGTCGTTGCCGCTGTAAGGATTACGCATTACCCATTCCTCTCCAAGTGGTTCAAGGCCGGTCACGTCAACGGGCTGTGGTTGTACATCACCATGCGCCATTACCAGTGAAGTTTGGATTAATAGTGTCGCCACGAACAACAACGACTTAAATTTGAACAAATAATTCATTTTAACCTTCCACAAATCTGTCATTCTTATACAAAAAAGTGAGAAAGCCTGTCGCGTCACCGACAGAGAACCTTTATAGAATATAATTCTAGCAGGAGGAGGTCATGACACGACGCGACAAGCTAATGCTGATACCGGGGCCGGGTGTTAACGACCCCGGTATACATACCCACAAACTGGAATTAAGGCAGTTTGAATACCCAGAGGCTACCGCCCTGGTTAAGGTATTTCACTGACTTGGCAACATCGCCACCCCATAGAGGTACGGCGCCGCCCCAACCTGAAGCAACAGCGATGAATTGTTCACCGTCTTCTTCCCAGGTAATCGGGCTACTAACCACGCCGGAACCAGTCTGGAATTTCCATAATTCTTTGCCAGTCCTGGCATCGAACGCCTTCAGGTAGCCTTCAGGCGTACCAGTGAATACCAGGTTACCTGCGGTTGACAGAACACCACCCCACAGTGGTGCCTTGTTCTTAACTTCCCAGACCTTTTTTCCGGTCATCGGATCGAAAGCGCGCAGGGCGCCGATGTAGTCTTCATTTAGAGGCTTAATGGTAAAACCGGCGCCCAGGTAGGCTGCACCTTTCTTGTAGGTAACTGGCTCGTTCCAAAGGTCCATGCCCCATTCATTGGAAGGAACATAGAACAGACCAGTTTTCTTACTGTAGGCCATTGGCATCCAGTTCTTGCCACCGAGGAATGAAGGAGCAACGAAGATCTGCTTGCCTTTCTTGCCATCTGCACTTTTGCTTGGATCACCAGGACGAACACCGGTTTCGATTGGGCGTCCGCTCTTAATATCAACACCTTTGGCCCAATCAATCTGGTTAACAAACGGGAATGCATTGACCAGTTTGCCGTTGGTGCGATCAAGAACGTAGAAAAAACCGTTACGGTCAGCGTGACCGGCGAGTTTTTTGCCATCTTTATTAAAAGATACGGTTTCGTTTACACCATCATAGTCCCAGCCATCGTTTGGCGTGAACTGATAATGCCACTTGATTTTTCCGGTATCAGGATCAATCGCAACTGTAGATGTTGAATAGAGGTTATCACCTGGACGCATGTGCGCGTTCCATGGAGCCGGGTTACCGGTACCGAAGAAAATCAGGTCAACATCAGGATCATAAGTACCGCCATTCCAGGTAGCAGCACCACCTGTTTTCCAGAGGTCGCCAGGCCAGGTAGCATTGGTTTTACCGGTAATGCCGTTGTCTTTACCGTTCAACGTGCCCATGTGTCCTTCAACGGTAGGGCGAATCCAGACGACTTTACCGGTCTTGGCATCACGTGCTTCAACACGGCCGATAATACCGAATTCACCACCAGAGACACCGGTGATGACCATGCCCTTTACGATTATTGGTGCAGCCGTATTTGAATATCCGTCTTTAAAGTTATCAATTTTTTCTTTCCAGACGACCTTACCGGTTTCCTGGTTAAGCGCCACGATTTGTGCGTCCAACGTGCCAAAAATGAACAGGTTGTCATACAGGGCGCCGCCGCGGTTGATTACGTCGCAGCAGGGAAGAATGCCTTCAGGCAAACGATGGTCATACTGCCAGATTTCTTCACCGGTTTTTGCATCCAGAGCAAACGCTCGCGAATAAGAACCGGTTACGAAAATTTTACCATTGTGAACCAGTGGTTGAGACTCCTGGCCACGTTGCTTTTCGCCACCAAAGGAATAAGTCCAGGCAGGAACCAGCTTGCCTACGTTCTTATCGTTTATAGTCGTCAAGGTGCTGTAACGCTGACCTTGCGTGCCCAAACCATATGAAACAACATCCCCGGTGGTTGCTGCGTCATTAACTATGTCTTTGTCAGTTACCCCTGCTGCAACAACGGCGGTAGCTGGAAGGACAGCCAGAGATACTGCAAGCGCAAGCGCGGCAGTATCCTGACCACGAGTAAATGATTTCATTTGAATAAACTCCTCTTAATGTTAATCAACTGCTATGAATTAACGGCACAAACCATGATGGGATCACTGGTGCTTATATTATTCATACTAGTTCTAGTTATATTTGTAGTATTAGCCCAATCTAAACACTTGCTAAAGTCACAGAACAGCTGTGTAAAGTCAGGCTTACATCAGAATAAGGCAGGTTTCGTACCAACGAACTTACATAAAAAATAAATTATTATGCAGACTTTACAAAACAGTAAGTTACAAGGCACTGATGCTATTTGGCGTTGCACCAGCTCTAACACTGGCCACAGATAATTGTTGCAGGATGCTACAGAAGTGTTGCAGATGCTTCGTTTAGTTATTTGACCATTTACGACTTCTTCGATAAATCGTACTGCGGTCAATACCAAGAATCCTGGCGGCCTTGGATATATTATTATTGGTTTGTTTAAGCGTGGATTTGATCAACTCATCGCCAAGTTCTTGCAGGTTATTTGGTTGGGTGCTGTCAGTTTTCGCTTCCATATTGCATAGTAGTTTCGCCGGGATGTCGTTCCTGGTGATGGTGTCACCTGTTACGGTCAGGACCCAGCGCATACAAACGTTGTAGAGTTCACGCACATTCCCTGGCCATGAATAATCCTGCAATAATTTTTTTACTTCCTTGTCCAGTTTCAGCGAGCCAAGTTCGGTGGCCTGGCGCTCAGAATTAATAAACTGCTGGGCAAGCGAAATAATATCGCCCTCGCGTTCGCTCAAAGCGGGAATATCAATTTCCAGCACGCTTATGCGATGAAATAAATCGGAACGAAAACGTCCTTCATCGACAGCTGCCAGTATATCCTTGTTTGCTGCAGCGATTATGCGGACATCTACCTTCACAGGGCCAGCACTGCCAACACGGTTCACTTCCATTGAGTCAAGTACACGCAATAGCTTTGCCTGTACATTGATATTCATGGAGTTAATTTCATCAAGAAATAATGTGCCATTATGCGCAGCCTCAAACTTACCCTTCATGCCATTTTTTCTGGCCCCGGTAAACGCGCCCGGTTCGTAACCAAACAATTCACTTTCAATCAGGTCGTTTGGTATTGCCGCGCAGTTGACGGCAATAAACGGGCCGTTACTACGAATACTTGCAGAATGAATAGAGTGAGCGAGTAGTTCCTTACCTGTGCCCGTATCACCAATCAATAAAACGTTATTTTGTAACCTGTCCTGCGCACATGCTTTTGCCAATTCAACCGTTTTGGAAATTGAAGGTGACTTGCCATAGATATCATCAAAGCTGTATTGCGCTTGCAGCAGGCGGGAGACAGGTTTAGTTGACAGTCTACCAGGTGCCGAGGCTGAACTATCGACAAAAATCAGGCATACGCCGATACACTCATTACCATTGATGACCGGTTTTAATTTAACCCGCAGTTTACCACTGCATAACTCACGCTCTTGCGCATGAATCTCGAGTTCAATACTTGATTTATTGTTGAAACATTCACTAAATGAACCATTAATTGAAGGAATCAGTCCCGTAATTGAAAGGTTCAACAAGTCAAAGTTCTCAAGCTTCAGCATTCTTAATGCGCGTGAATTAAATTCGACGATACAACCGTTTTCATCAAGCACCATGATGCCGTCGTTTGGCCAACGCTCGAATAACTGCCTGGCCTCGTCGCGTAGCTGGTCACGACGTCCATATTGGATAATCGCCAACCCGGATTGCACAGACAGGGCGACAGAGATGGCAAGGGCCATAGACTCCTTGCTTAATTGTTCAACGGGCCCGGTGATGTCAATGGCCCCTTTAATATGTTGGCCAGTGGCATCGAATATTGGTGCGCCGTAACATACCCATGGTTTCCAGCCCTGGCAGTAATGTTCATGTCCCATAACCAGTTCAGGTCGACCCAGTGCCAGTGGCGTACCAACACCATTAGGGCCAACGACTGACTCAGACCAATTGCCGCCAGGTCTGAAATTGATGTTCTCCAGTTTTTCCCTGACTTGTGTGTGGCCAACCGAGTAAAGAAGATGACCCTGGGGATCGGCCAATGCCACGACATGCTTTGTGTCGTGCAGAATATCTTCCAGTTTATTAAGGGTACTGATTCCAGCCCGGCTCAGGTCCTGGGTCTGTAACATATGCTGAATTTGTTCCGCGCTAATGGCAGTGGGCGCACGCTCCGTCTTGTGGTCGATGCCCAGCTTCTTGCTGGTTACCCAACTCTGGCGAATGACATTACGAATAACCGCCGCACTAATATCGCCGGTATCGGTAAATTCCTCCCACGCCTCGGCGATACGGTTATTGGATTCTATTTTGAGGATCTGCTCTGTTGCATTCTGCATTGTGATTCTCACTAATGCACGGTTGTACTAACTTATTTATGGTTATACTAACTCATTTACGGTTGTACTAACTTATTTATATTTAGTTTAACGCCGTATTCCTTGGCGATAAAACAAAATGTAGCAGTCTGCCAATAATGCTGCAATTTGCAACATAACACAGAATTTTGGCCATGGAAATAAACGCTAACTCAGAACAATGCGGGCAAATTTCCGCTTTCCGACCTGAACTACCGCGGAAAAACCTGATTGTAGTATTGTCCTGCTGTCATCGACGCGTTCGCCATCAATCTTAACGGCCCCTTGTTTGACCATGCGATGACCATCAGAGGTACTGGCAACCAGGCCTGCCTCCTTCAGCACATTGGCCAATGGCAGACCCTCAGCACCGGCGCTGAGTGGTTTTTCAGCTATTTCATCCGGTATGGCATTGTTGCGAAAACGGTTGATAAAGTCCTGTTCAGCTGCGTCAGCTGCGGTACTGTCATGAAAACGGGTGATGATTTCCTTGGCAAGCAACACCTTGATGTTACGCGGGTTCTCACCATCCTCGACCTGCTTCCTGAATTTATCTATTTCTACCATGGGCCGAAAACTGAGCAACTCGAAATAGCGCCACATCAGGTCATCAGATACCGACATCAGCTTGCCAAACATCTCGCTGGCAGGTTCGTTAATACCTATATAGTTATTCAGCGATTTGGACATTTTTTGCACGCCATCAAGGCCTTCCAGGATAGGCATCGTCAACACGACTTGCGGGGCCTGGCCATAATGCTTTTGCAGCTCACGTCCAACCAGCAGGTTAAATTTCTGATCGGTACCGCCAAGTTCTATATCGGCCTTCATGGCGACCGAGTCATAGCCTTGAATCAACGGGTACAGGAATTCATGTATCGCTATGGTCTGTCCAGACTTGTATCGCTTGCTGAAATCATCTCGCTCAAGCATGCGCGCGACATTGTATTTAGCGGCCAACTGGATTAATTCGGCTGAAGTCATCTCGTTCATCCAGCTGGAATTAAACATGACCAGCGTCTTTTCCGGATCCAGTATCTTGAATATCTGTTGTTCATAGGTCTTCGCATTTTCAATGACATCATCGCGGGTCAGCGGTGGGCGGGTGGCACTTTTGCCAGTAGGGTCGCCTATCATGCCAGTGAAGTCGCCGATCAGGAACAGTACCTCATGGCCAAGGTCCTGGAACTGTCGCAACTTGTTTATTAGAACGGTATGACCGAGATGGAGATCCGGCGCCGTCGGGTCGAACCCGGCCTTTACCCTGAGTGGTTTTCCAGACTCAATTTTCTTTTGTAGTTCTTCAGGGACCAGAATCTCGTCCGAGCCTCTGGCAATCACCTCTAGGGCTTCCTGTACTGATGCCATGGTTTCTCTCTACAGACTATAAATCGCGCGTAGCTTACCACAGTCGTGAAATGGCTCGCAGTTTGCAGATGATTTATTGACGACAACGACCCCAGACGCTATTGTTAGCCAATTTAATCAGGATAAACTGTGACTTACAGAGTTTATATCAAGAAGGACTATAAGCCCGAGGTAAAATGGGTTGAGCAGCGAAACAACCGTACCCGGCTGGTTTCCTTTGGTGTCCTGAGCCTTGTTGCTGTTCTTTCCACTGTGTATTACATCGGTAAAACACAGGAAGGTGCAGCTGAACTCGCCCATGCGGGTCCGGCATTTACTCCTGTCATCAGGCATGAAGCCAGGATCACGCCTGCCGTTATCACTGAACCTGCGCCGGTAGAGATCAAATCTTCTGATGCAGTCGCGACTGCGTTGCCAGTCGCCTATTACCAGCCAACCGTACCTGAACCCGTTAACGAAGCGGCAGAGGCGGCATTACTTGAAATACCGGAAGATATTCCCGGCAACGCTATCGAAGCAGCGACAACTACTCCTGATCAAGGCCCGGATCCTGACTGGCATACCGTTACCGTCAAGAGCGGTGACAGCATGGCATTGATTTTTTCCCGCCTTGGTCTTAGCCCTGCCGAGCTATACCGGGTTATGTCACTGGGTAAAGATGTAAAGCGGCTAAAGAATATCAAGCCTGGCCAACTTATCCATTTTCATATCGTGGATAACAGGCTGGCAGGGCTGGAGTATGAACTCAACCTCACCAAGACCCTCAGCATCAATCTTGTAGAAGGTCAGTTTACAGCCGAAGTGGTTGAACATGAACTGGATAGCGTGGTTAAAAATGCCAGTGCCGTGATTAACGATTCGTTATTCATGGCAGGCAAACGTGCCGGTATGTCCGACAACCTGATTATGCAAATGGTCGCTATATACGGATGGGATATCGACTTTGTTCTGGATATTCGCAAGGGCGATCGCTTCACGCTGATTTATGAAGAAAAATACAAGGACGGTAAAAAAGTGGCCGATGGACCCATACTGGCAGCCGAATTTAGCAACCGTGGACATGCCATACGCGCCATTCGCTATGCGCACCAGGACGGCAGTATTGATTACTATGACGCCGACGGCGATGCCATGCGCAAGGCATTCCTGAGAACACCGGTTAACTTCACACGTATAAGTTCACGTTTTAACCTGAAGAGAAAACACCCAATCCTGAACAAGATTCGGGCCCACAAGGGAGTTGATTACGCTGCGCCAACAGGGACCCCGATCAAGGCCACAGGAGACGGTGTTGTTTTACATGCGGGACGCAAAGGTGGTTATGGAAAAACTGTGATTCTCAGGCATGGCGGAAATTACAGTACGGTCTATGCGCATTTGCATAAATACGCTAAGGGCGTACGTAATGGTAAGCGTGTGAAACAGGGACAGGTTATCGGTTATGTCGGCAGTAGCGGCCTGGCCACCGGTCCACACCTGCACTATGAATTCCGTATTAATGGGGTCCATCGTAATCCGTTAACCGTGGATCTGCCCCATGTTGAATCTATCAACAAAAACGAATTACCTGATTTCAGGAAATCCATTACACCCATGTTGGCAGAACTTGATCGGATCACTGGAAAAACAATCCTTGCTTCACAACCTTCACTGTTGTCTGACAGTGGTGTCTCACCTGTCAATGAAGATGGTGGGTAAATCCTCTTCCACCATGTAAAGCGGTTACATGCTATACCTAGGCCTCATGTCCGGTACCAGTATGGATGCTGTCGATGTCGCCATGGTCGAGTTTGCTCAACATGCCAGCTTGCTTGATTACCGCCAGTACCCTATACCTGAAAATCTGAAACAACAGGTGCGTGCGATCAATGGCAACACCGTTCTGCAGCAAGTGGCAGAGATCGATAATAAACTTGGTCAATTGTTTGCCGATGCAATAAACCGCTTTTTGACTGACAGCAACACGTCGGCAGATCACATTGCTGCCATTGGCAGCCATGGGCAAACCGTTTATCACCGCCCGGGGCATGATTGGCGAACCTCTATACAGCTCGGTGACGCCAACGTCATTTGCGCGCGCACGGGTATAGATACCGTGGCAGATTTCAGGCGCATGGATATGGCCTGCAACGGACAGGGTGCCCCACTGGCGCCGGCGTTTCATCGTTACCAGTTTCACAGTGCAAGTAAAAACAGAACAGTATTGAACATCGGCGGCATCGCCAACATCAGCATTCTGCCATCGGATAATAGTCTTGAGATAACCGGGTTTGATACTGGTCCCGGCAATGGCTTACTCGATGACTGGAACTACAGGCATAATCAAACAGACATGGACCGTGACAGCCAATGGGCCAGCACCGGCGAGATCAACAATAAGCTGCTGCAGGAAATGATGGCGGATCCCTATTTCAAACTCCCGCCACCAAAAAGCACCGGCAGGGATTACTTCAATATGGATTGGTTGCAACGGCAGGCAAATACCAGAGATCTGTGTCCCGAAGATATTCAGGCAACGTTACTGGAATTCAGCATGCAAACGATAGCAAACGCCATCAAGACTCATTTTCAGGAATGCGAAGAGATCTATGTCTGCGGTGGCGGGGCAAGCAATCCCGCCATGCTTTCCAGGCTGCAGTTACTACTGGCGTCAACAAAGCTCATGACAACAGAAGAACTCGGCATTCATCCGGATGCCATTGAAGCAGTCACATTTGCATGGCTGGCCTATTGCAGGGTTACGGAAACGAAGCTGAACCTGACGAGCATCACCGGTGCCAACAGGCCAATACTGGCTGGTGCGATTTACAAGGGAGTGAGTTAAACCGAGAAGGAGGAACCACAACCACACGTGGTGGAGGCATTAGGGTTTCGAATTACAAACTGCGCTCCCTGCATACCCTCGGAATAATCAATCTCGGCACCTGACAGGTACTGGAAACTCATTGGGTCTACGAGTAACTTCACGCCACCATTTTCGACCACGGTGTCGCCATCTTGAAGTGTCTCATCGAAAGTAAATCCATACTGAAAACCGGAGCAGCCGCCACCGGAAACGAAGACGCGCAGCATCAACTCATCGTTACCTTCTTCTTCGATAAGTTCTTTAACCTTACTGGCTGCTGCTTCACTAAAAAGTAGCGGAGATTCTGTCATTGATTCTGCTGAAGTACTCATAATTAATTTCCTGATATATAAATCTATTGTTCTGCCGGTTCAATCTGACCAAGTGCAAGCGGGGTTTCCGCTGGCTCCAGCGAATGCACGAGCTTACCATTCACTTCTGCACCTATCGCCATTTCAATCAAATTATAATAGACATTTCCTGTGATTCTAGCTTTCGATTGAAGTTCCACGTGTTCACTGCCATGCACATCGCCAATAACCACGCCATTGAGGACAACGTAGGGAACACTGACCTCACCCTCAATGGTGCCATTTTCACTCAGCGATAACATCGAAATTCCGTCGTTTTCAGCGATAACATTACCCTTGATAGTACCATCTATATGTAGTCCACCACTGAAACGGACATCACCCTGTATAACTGTATGTTGCCCTACGAGCGTATCAATACGAGTTGATTTACGCTTCCTTGAACCACCTAACATATTTTACTCCATTATCCAGCAATTTCTGTCCATTCAAACACCCGCTGGACTGACGAATTGGCAACGCCTTTTTGTTTGACTTCAACCACTACTCTCAGCGGTTGAAAACCGGGCGGCACTGAAATACTCCCCTCGATACGTTCGAAGTTTCTAAAGCTTAGGGTCTGTTTGGGTGAACTACCAGTACTAATCTCCCGCAATGGCAATATTTGTGAATCAGACCCATTAATTCCTTCGACAAACATATCAAAACTGACGCGGATGATATTATCACTTTTTGCCAGGTTGGTTAATATCAGCTTGTAGCGATACAGGGACGGCTGCTCGGTCTGTTCCACCTTTAATCCCTGCACATTCAATCCCTTGGAGTTGGTAGTCGACGACATGATACCGAGATAAAATTCCAGTTCCCCGGTCAACTCATAGATCCGATCCTGCAAGCGTCGTATCTCGTCCTGTAATTCCGAGGCTGTGGCCTCATCAAGCTTGGTCAACCTTTCCAGCATGATCACCTTCTCGCCCAGTTGCCGGTTTTCGGTCTCCAGTTTGCGATTTTCCTGCCACAATGTCTTGGCTTCCTGACCACGTTCGTAACGTCCCTTGATACTGCTCCAGAACGAGGCATCCAGAAAAAACCAGACCACTACCGAAATGCCAATACTGAACAAAACGCAGTAAAGCGCGATTTCCAGAGGCCGATGTTTTTTTACAACCAGTTTTGACATTGAATATGTCAGGGAACCAGGGGGGGCAGGAGCAGTGCCTGGGTTTCAGGAAAGTCGAACATTAAATTCATATTTTGTATTGCCTGCCCCGCCGCACCTTTGACAAGGTTATCGATAGCAGATAACACGACAAGATTGTTCGAGTTAGCGGGGGGCGTCTGCAATGCCAACTGGCACATATTGGTTCCCCTGACATTCCTCGTTTCAGGGTATTGGCCAGCCGGAAGCAGTTCGACAAAAGGCTCCTGATCGTAAGAACTGGCATAAATTTGCTGCCAGTCATTGTCGTCGTCGTGGGGCTCGACGTAGACGGTTGCCAGAATGCCCCTGTTCATTGGCACCAGGTGAGGCACAAACACAAGTTGAACCAGTTTGCCGTTGGCGGCAACTGTCAGTGTCTGTCCTATTTCGGGAAGATGCCTGTGACCACTAACCGAGTAAGCCTTGAAAGATTCGGATAGCTCGGCATGTAATGTTGCCATGGCCGCCTTGCGACCGGCTCCGGACACACCCGACTTGGCATCGGCGATGATGCCTGTGGTACTGATTAAATTGTTCTGCAGCGCAGGTATCAGTGCCAGGCAGATAGCGGTTGGGTAACAACCGGGATTGGCCACAAGACTGGCACCCCTGATGGCCTCACGGTTTAATTCTGGCAAACCGTATATTGCATCTGCCAGCAACGCTTCCGCCGCGTGCTTAACGCCGTACCATTGCTGCCAGAGTTCGGCATCTTTCAACCTGAAATCGGCCGATAAATCGATGACCTTACAACCGGCATCGAGCAAAGCGGGCACATAGTTCATTGCTGTGGCATGTGGCGTCGCAAAGAAAACCAGCTGACACTGTTTTAATGCCTTACTTTCATGTGGCTCAAATGTCATTGTATAGAGGCCGTTCAGACCCGGGAATACATCCGTCAGTTTTTTACCCTGCTCGGCATTCGACGTGACTACACTCACTTCAACCTCTGCATGCGTTGCAAGCAGGCGCAGCAATTCCAATCCCGTATAACCGGTTGCTCCAACAATACCTACGTTGATCATGTGACTAATCCAGAAAAATTGTGCTAGTGAATATTACGCAGTGGCTGGAAAATAAAAAAGCGGCGTGAGCCGCTTTGAATTCAGGTTTTTATAATTATTATTAGTTAAGAATCTACTGCTAAAACAATAAATTCGAGATAAATAGTAATATGACTCCGTAAACCTGTCAATTGCAGTATTTTAGTGCCTTGCGGGCAGTAAACCGGGAACAGGAACCCCTTAAAAAGGTCTGAAATTTAGGGCGCCTGTAGCGCTCGCCTGACATGTGACTATATGTGCAAGGTTTTCCAAGTCATTGATTGATTGCTATATTTACTGGTAATAACTGGTTCAGAGAGGGTTTATGGATACCATTCAATACATTGCACTTAGCATGGGCGTTGCCTGGGCAAGCGGAATAAACCTCTATGCAGCTGTCTTCATGCTGGGCTACCTGGGCAGCACGGGCAACATTGCCCTGCCCCCGGACCTCATGGTTGTCACGGACCCACTGGTGATGACGGCCGCTGGCCTGATGTACTGCGTCGAGTTTTTTGCTGACAAGACGCCCGGCGTCGATACCGCCTGGGATACGATACATACGTTCATCCGTATTCCACTCGGCGCTGTACTTGCCATGACCGCTGTAGGCGACACCACTCCCGCCGTTGAGCTGGCAGCCTTTCTTATTGGTGGTGGCCTGACCGCCGCAACCCATGCCACGAAGACAGGTGGGCGGGCGCTTATTAATACCTCACCTGAACCAGTCACTAATTGGACAACCTCGATTGGAGAGGATCTAATGGTCATTGCAGGCATCTGGGCCGCACTGGTACATCCATGGGTGTTTGTCGTGTTCCTGCTGGCATTTATTATGTTAATGGCGTGGTTATTACCGAAAATCTGGCGGGCCCTGAAGATACTGGTTGCCCGGGCGCGGGAATTTATCAATCGCAATAGAGGTGCAAATACGCACTCACTGGAACCACCTTCATCATGACCAGGGCCAGTTAATCGACTATCACCTGTCATTCATTTACCTGCCGGGATTGAAAACTCTATGCTTTGGCTAAAGGCGCTACATCTTATTTTTATGGTCACCTGGTTTGCTGGCCTTTTTTACCTGCCCCGTTTGTACGTCTACCATGCCATGGCAGACGACCAGGTCAGTATTGATCGCTTTAAAATAATGGAAAGAAAGCTGTTTTATGGCATCACCACCCCGGGCGGTCTGTTAACCCTTGGCTTTGGTATTGCCTTGTTGCTACAGAATGGCTTCTCTGCCTATAGTGGACAGATCTGGTTACACGTGAAATTACTGTGCCTGTTCCTACTGGTGGTGTACCACGTTTACTGCTGGTTCCTGCTACAGGATTTCAAGTATGACAGGAATAAAAGGGGGCACGTCTGGTTTAGATGGTTTAATGAAATACCAGTGCTGTTTCTTGTCGTAATTGTTATTTTGGCAGTGGTCAGACCGTTCTAGCTGACTAGATTTCAATCATTTCAAAATCTTCCTTGCGTGCGCCACATTCCGGACAGGCCCAGTTCGGTGGCACGTCTTCCCATTTGGTGCCCGGGGCAATATCGTCTTCCGGATAGCCTTTTTCCTCATCATAAACAAAGCCACATATAACGCACATGTACTGTTTCATTGTATCTCCGGTAAAAATGATTGTTGTAATTTATATCGCTAAGTAGGATACCTTCACAATGAGCAATAGCAACAGGAAAAAAAATATCTTAATCATCGCCGGACATGATCCATGTGGAGGCGCCGGTATCCAGGCTGACATTGAGTCCGTTGTTGATGCCGGCTGTCGGGCACTGTCAGTGATTACCGTTTTGACGAGTCAAAATTCCCGGGGTGTTGTCGACTTTTGTTGTCAGCCCGCAGAACAGGTTGGCCGGCAGCTGGAGGTGTTACTGGATGATATTCCTGTACATGCATGCAAAACGGGTTTGCTTGGACACGCAGAAACCGTGCAGACCGTGGCAGAGATACTCAAGCAAAGACAAATTCCGCTGGTTGTTGACCCGGTACTTGCGTCTGGTACAGGTATGACATTTGCCAGTGACATGATCATCAAGGCCATAATGGCAAGGCTGTTACCCCTGAGCACCGTCATCACGCCTAATAGTAAAGAGGCAAGACAACTAACTGGCCAATCCAGACTCGATGCTGCAGCCAATGATCTGCTTGCTGCCGGAGCCGAATCTGTATTGATCACCGGTACACATGAAGACACGGCCGAAGTGGAAAACACGCTGTATATTTGTGGTGGTACTGCAAAGCATTACTCATGGACAAGGCTCGCCAATGAGTATCATGGCTCTGGCTGTACGCTGGCGGCAAGGATAGCTGCCCTGCTTGCCCTTGGTGAGAACCTTACCGATGCCGTGAAGCATGCGCAGGCTTACACATGGCAAACATTGGCACATGCCGAGGCTGTCGGAAAAGGGCAATGGCTCCCTCACCGGTTTTACAACCGATAACGACAATGCCGCTTATTAAACCAGGTCTCTATGCCATCACGGACTTCAGTTCACTTAGTGAAACTGACGTTTATGCAAAAACAGAAATCATACTCCGTGGCGGCGTCAGTATGCTCCAGTACCGTGATAAATCCGGCGAGGATACAAGCAGACTACGAAGGACTACTGAACTAAAGGCACTTTGTCATGAATTCAATACGCCACTGATTATCAATGACGATATCAGTCTCGCCCATAAGTGTAAGGCAGACGGTGTACACCTTGGAAAACACGATGCAGGTATCAATGCCGCGCGGGAGTTACTCGGCCCGGTTATTATTGGCTGTTCCTGCTACAACTCTGTCGAGCTCGCACACCAGGCTGAATCTGCCGGTGCTGATTACGTTGCTTTTGGCGCCTTTTACAACACCACAAGCAAGCATGATGCGGTCAATGCGAAGCCGGAATTACTTGGCATAGCAGCTAAGCGAATTCATCTTCCGGTCGTTGCCATTGGCGGAATTACGCCTAAAAATGCTAAAGTGTTAATTGCCGGTGGCGCAGATTTGATAGCCGTCATCAGTGCACTTTATGGTGTAAAAGACACAGCTAAAGCCATACATAATTTCAATCTTCTATTTGAACAAGAGCAATAATCACAGATGTCCAACGAAGAACTCTTTAACGCTGCCAAGCAGCACATTCCAGGCGGTGTTAACTCACCGGTACGTGCATTCAAGTCGGTATCCGGAACACCCGTTTTTTTCAAAAAAGCCAAAGGCGCCTATGTTTATGATGCAGACGATAAATCGTATATAGACTATGTCGGTTCATGGGGCCCAATGATACTTGGCCATGCGCACCCAATGGTGATCAAGGCTGTCCAGGAAACGGCGGAAAACGGCCTTAGTTTTGGCGCACCGACTGAAATAGAAACCAGTATGGCAAACCGGATTTGCGAGATTATTCCTTCTATTGAAAAGGTACGCATGGTCAGTTCCGGCACAGAGGCGGCCATGAGCGCGATAAGGCTTGCCCGCGGCGTAACCGGCAGGGACAAAATCATCAAGTTTGAGGGCTGTTACCATGGCCATGCGGATTCATTACTGGTCAAGGCCGGCTCAGGTGCATTAACCCTTGGGGTGCCCACGTCACCTGGTGTCCCGGCAGATCTCGCCCGGCATACGCTAACGCTGGACTACAATAATCCTGAACAGCTGCGCCAGGTTTTTGCAGAGATGGGTGAGCAGATTGCTGCTGTCGCTGTTGAGCCTGTTGCCGGAAATATGAACTGCGTACCCGCCACCCGGGAATTTTTACAAACCATGCGAGAGCTCTGTGACCAGTACGAGTCGGTATTGCTATTTGACGAGGTGATGAGCGGCTTCCGTGTGGCATTGGGCGGAGCACAGTCTGTCTACGGCATCAAACCGGATATTACTGCGCTGGGTAAGGTTATCGGTGGAGGCATGCCGGTAGGCGCATTCGGTGGCCCGGCGAAAATCATGGATCACCTGGCACCGGATGGCCCGGTTTACCAGGCAGGCACGTTATCCGGGAACCCGGTTGCCATGGCTGCAGGGTTAACCACGCTTGAGCTACTCAGCAAAGCCGGCGTATTCGAGGAATTAGAGCAAAAAACAAACGCGCTGACCGGGGGCATGACGTCAGCAGCGAAACAGGCAGGCGTGAGTCTGACCAGTAATTCAATGGGCGGAATGTTTGGCTTGTTTTTTTCAGACGCTGAAAAAGTTGAAACATTTGCCGACGTCATGGCATGCAACCAGGAGCAATTCAAACAATTTTTCCATGGCATGCTTGCGGCGGGCGTTTACCTTGCGCCTTCTGCGTTCGAGGCTGGCTTTGTTTCACTGGCACATAACAGTGAAGACATCGAGAAGACAGTCGAAGCTGCGGCAAGGGTCTTCGCGACTCTGGACAATTGAGTTGGTAACTATGAAAGCAGCGAATGTTTTTACCGTCATTTCATTATGCGCCACGCTGTTACTTCTAGGTGGCTGCGCCCCGGAGATAGGTAGTGAAAAATGGTGTGCTCAACTCAAGGAAAAACCCAAGGGGGACTGGACAGCAAACGAACTGGCTGACTACACCAAGCACTGCCTTTTTTGATGGTCTATTTTTATGCAACTGCGGTCTTACCACATAACTGGTAAAACCGCATTGCTTTAATCATTGTTTAATGATATCCGGCCGGCCTTCGCCAAGCGCACCATCTGCTCTGGCTTTAAGATAACTGTATAGATCAGCAGTTCTATCTTTAACCACGGGGCTATTTTCCCATTTTGGCATTGCCGCCATATCACCTTTTTCCCGCGCTTGTTGTTTCCTGATCTCGTGCATAAAGGCTTCTCTAACCGCAGTGTTATCACCGGTAGCCTGCTCTCGTGACATTGATACCAAATATTTGCGCAATACTTTAGCTTCAAACTCAGCAGGACTAAGCGACTTTATTTTTTCAGTCAGGTCAGGCGCCACATCTGTTCCCTTGGCAGCAACGCCATGGCAGGAAACACAGGCATAATGATAGACGCTCCAACCCATAAACGTTTGTTCGTCTACATCTCCATCTTTAACATGATAGTAATCGGTTTTGTACTCTTCAGCGGCGACCTGGTTGAACAGGAAATATGACAGGAAAATGACAAGAAATCTTGATTTACACATAACTACACCTCACTCCTTACAACATAAACCAATATAAACACGAGTTGCCTAAACATCAATAATTGCAGTTATAAGTATTCCTGATAAATCAGGCTAAACTATCGATTAGTGTTGGTTACAGTGACAGGCATGCAAGGTTATAACCGGTACCCGATGTCCAGTTTGGCATGCTAAAGATGCCTTGCAGACTAAAATCAAATAACGAGTCAGTGTCGCTGGTATACTTGATAACCTCTTGCGAAAACGAATTGGCCACCAGGTCCCAGGCGATGCTGATAATATTCATACCAAAGTCGATGACTTGCCAGGCACTGATATCGGCAATATCCAACGCCATACGCGCGTAGTAGCATGACTGACTCAACGATGACGCATTGGCATCAAGTATGGCGCCAACTGCACCAGTCCCCAGTAGTATGGGGAAATAGATGGCGGCGGCCAACCAGCTAAACAAATCGGCAATCGATAACCAGCCAATCGTTGCACCGATATCCGTAGTCCAGTCCAGAAACCGGCTCATCGCAATGATGCCGTTATTGAACAGCCAGATAGCGGGAATTACCGCCAACACCAGGTATTTCAATTTGCTGTAAAACAACAGCATCAGAAGAAAATACTGGGCAAGTACTGCAACAACAAGCAAAACGACCAGTGCAAGCCAGTTCGACCAGTGTATTTCAGCCCACGAAACCGACGTGGCCCAGGCCAGGGCATTGCGATTGATAGCAAGGATGGCCAGGGACAGAATGACCCCGGCAACTAACAGGATAGAGATACTTCGCTGTATATGCTTTTCTTTCTTATCCATTAGTTAAACAGGTTAGCCAGAAGATAAGCACCAGTGTATTACTAATATTGTAACGAGCCATTAACAGTCATGTTTTCCCTCGCAAACAATCTCAAGCGCGATTATCAATAGAGTCAGAAACAGTGAAAACTTCACGTTTAATCCAGCTTTTCCTTACTAACGACAATACCATCCACATCGGCATAAATATAATCACCGGGTTCAATCGTTATATCAGCAAAGCTCACAGGCACATCGCGCTCTCCTGCCCCCTTTTTTACGCTTTTTCTCGGATTGGTATTCAGTGCCTTAACACCAATATTCATTTCGGCAATCACGCCAGAGTCTCGAATACAGCCGTATACAATCACGCCGGCCCAGCCGTTCTTGATACCCAGCTCTGCCAGCATGTCTCCCAACAAGGCACAACGCATGGAAGCACCGCCTTCGACAACCAGGACCTTGTCTTCGCCGGGCTCTTCCAGTGCACCTCTAACCAGCGAGTTATCTTCAAACACCTTGACGGTCGCTGCCGGTCCTGAAAACTGTTTATTACCGCCATAGTCATTAAACATAGGGGTCGCAATTTGCAGTTTCTCTTCATACTTGTCATAAAGATCAGCGGTTGCAAAACTCACGGTATTCTCCTGGTTTAATCTGAAAAAAATTAATTAACAATCGTAAAACTCCGGCCTACGATCATCGAACAAATGGTTATGCCGGGTAATCATTTTGTTATCGGCCAATGTTGGATCTATGCTGGTAACAAAAGAGGCATCTCGCTGTGCCATGGCCTGGTATATCAATTCCCCTCCAGGGGCAACAATCTGGCTTCTACCAGTAAATTTCAGGCTACCTTGTGGACGTTTATCTTCACCATAGCGGTTGCAGGTAATAATAAAGACACGGTTTTCGATAGATCTGGCCAGCATGGTCTGCTGACAGAACGTCAACACCAGGTTGGCTGGCTGACAAATAACCTGGGCACCCTGAAGGGCCAGGGTTCGAATTGTTTCGGGAAACGCCCAGTCAAAACAGACAATTAACCCGACTTTCACCCCCTTGACTGTGTTAACCGTAAATGGAATATCGCCGGCATCAAAACAGAATTTTTCCTCGTTAAAAAGATGTACCTTTCTGTACACATGTTCGATACCGTCGGGGCCGATTAATGCCGCACTGTTATAACACCTGTCCCCTGCACGTTCAGCAAAGCCCACGACAAGGAACATATCTTTTGTTGCTGCGATACTCGCCAGCCTGTCCAGGCTTTCGCTGTTATTGATATCTTCCGAGTACTGCAGCGCCTCATTTTTATCCTTGAAGTAGTAACCTGATAACGCCAACTCAGGAAGCACCACGAGGTCGGCATCCATCTGTTCGAGTGCATGCACCATCTTTTGGCAATTGCGTTCAGGCTTGCCAAACAAGGGGCGAAACTGGAAAAAACCGGTTTTTAACATGGCCTACTTACTCTTTTTTTTTGTTGGTCGCTTCCAGTTGTTTATTTCTCGCTGTGCGGGGCGTGTAATGGCCAACGCTTCTGCTTTCACGTTTTTCGACACTGTCGTTCCTGCTGCGATAGTCGCACCGGAATGAATAGTGACCGGTGCAATCAACTGGGTATCCGAGCCGACAAAAACATGATCACCGATAATCGTTTGATGCTTGTTTGCGCCATCGTAATTACATGTAATCACCCCGGCACCAATATTGGTTTGTTGACCTACGCTACTATCACCCACATAACTAAGGTGGTTGATCTTGGTGCCATTGCCGATATCGGATTTCTTGATTTCAACAAAGTTGCCGATGTGCACATCATCACTCAGCGAGGTATCGGGGCGAATTCGGGCAAACGGGCCAACACGGCAACCCTTTCCCAGTACAGCATTTTCAATCATGGTATTTGGTAATATTTCGGTGTCATCCCCGATGATGCAATTCCTGAGAAAACAGTTTGTGCCCAGACGCACATTGTTTCCTAATATCACCCTGCCCTCCAGGACAACATTGATATCGAACAGCACATCCCTGCCGGTCTCCAGTTCGCCGCGCAGGTCAAACCGGGACGGATCCATGAGACCCACGCCGTGTTTCATCAGGTGGTGAGCCTGCAACAGTTGATAGTAGCGTTCAGCCTCGGCCAGCTGTACCCGATTATTGATTCCCTGTATCTCTATAGATGCCTCGGCCAATATCGAATGTACGGGCACATCATCTTCTATTGCCAGGGTAACGATATCCGTCAGGTAATATTCTTTTTGCTTATTGTTATTCTCAATTGCGGAAATCCAGCGTTTAAGCAGTCCAGCGTTGACGACCATCAGACCCGTGTTGATTTCACAGATACGTCGCTGCTCGTCATTCGCGTCCTTGTCTTCAACGATGGCGAGCATGTTGTCGAGTTCATCACGGATGATTCGACCATAGCCTCTTGGATCTTCAAGATAAGCAGTCATCAATGCAAAACCGCTCTCATTGGCTGCTGCAAGTAGCGCCTGCAATGATGAATCAGTTATCAATGGCACGTCACCATACAGGATCAAGACCTGATCATCGTCGGGAATAGCAGGTAAGGCCTGCTCGACAGCGTGTGCGGTGCCCAGCTGTTCTTTCTGTTCAACCCAGTTGGCTTCCAGGTGCTGCATTTGCTCAGGCACCTGTTCGCCACCATGGCCGTAAACGATATGTATGGCCCTATGTTCGATAGCGATTGCTGTTTGATAGACGTGTTCCAGCAGCGGCTTGCCTGCGAGTTCATGCAGAACCTTGGGCTTGTCCGAGTACATGCGCGTACCCTGACCGGCGGCGAGGATAACAATACTGACGCTCATTGACGTATGTTAAACGATTAGCGTTTTTAGCATAAGCCTGAAAAAAACAATGCGGATAAAACAATCCCGCCAGAAAGCGGGATTTGCTGGAAGTTTATCGACCGCTACGCTTGCGCAAACGCTGTAAGGTTTGCAACTGTGCTGCAGTCTCGGCTAGCTGTGCCCTCGCCTTGGCATAATCAATGGCATCGGTTTTGTCATTGAAGGCATTCTCAGCCTCTTCCTTGGCTTTCAAAATAGCAGCCTCGTCAAGGTCCTCTGCCCGCTGCGCAGTGTCAGAAAGTACGGTCACTACCTTGGGCTGTATCTCGATCATGCCTCCGGAAACGTAAAAAGCGGACTCGTTTCCCTCGGTATCTTTTACCCTGACTTCACCCGGTCCCATTTTGGTCACAAGTGGAGTATGCCCCGGTGCGATACCGACTTCACCAAGTTCAGCAGGTGCAAAAATCATTTCTGCCTCACCGGAGTAAATCTCGTGCTCCGCACTGACGATATCTACATGTATTGTGTTTGCCATAATAATTACGGACTCAGATTACATGGATTTGGCTTTTTCTAAAGCCTGGTCAATCGTACCGACGAACATGAATGCCTGTTCCGGGATGTCGTCGTACTCGCCTTCGATAATACCCTTGAAACCGCGCAGGGTTTCCTTCAGCGGAACAAACTCGCCATCCTGACCAGTAAATACCTTTGCAACAAAATAAGGCTGGGTCAGGAAGCGCTGTATCTTACGGGCACGAGCCACAACCAGTTTGTCTTCTTCTGATAGTTCATCCATGCCCAGGATCGCGATGATGTCACGCAGTTCCTTATAACGTTGTAGCGTGTTCTGCACCCCACGAGCAATATCGTAGTGTTCCTGACCAACAACCAATGGATCCAACTGACGACTGGTAGAGTCCAGTGGGTCAATAGCAGGATACAGGCCCAGCTCGGCAATCTGACGAGACAGTACCACCGTCGAGTCAAGGTGAGCGAAGGTCGTTGCCGGTGACGGGTCAGTCAAATCGTCAGCAGGTACATAGACAGCCTGAATAGAAGTAATCGAACCGGTCTTGGTCGACGTAATTCGCTCCTGCAGCTTACCCATTTCTTCTGCCAGCGTTGGCTGGTAGCCCACCGCAGAAGGCATACGACCCAGTAGCGCAGAACATTCCACACCGGCCAGGGTAAATCGATATATGTTATCGATGAACAACAGGACGTCACGACCCTCATCACGGAATTTTTCTGCCAGCGTCAAACCGGTCAGCGCCACACGCAGACGGTTACCCGGTGGCTCATTCATCTGACCGTACACCATTGATACCTTCGATTGTTCAAAGTTTTCAACGTTAACAACACCGGCTTCCTGCATTTCATAATAGAAGTCGTTACCTTCACGGGTACGCTCACCCACACCGGCAAATACTGATAGTCCCGAGTGCTGGGTCGCGATGTTGTTAATCAACTCCATCATGTTGACGGTTTTGCCCACGCCGGCACCGCCAAACAGGCCAATCTTGCCGCCCTTTGCGAACGGGATAACCAGGTCAATCACCTTTACACCTGTCTCAAGCAATTCCGTAGACGGGCTGAGCTCGGTGAATTTTGGCGCTTCGCGGTGAATAACCATCTTCTCATCCGTTTCAATCGGACCAACTTCATCAATGGGGTCACCAAGTACGTTCATAATACGACCCAGGGTCTTGGTACCTACTGGAATTGCGATCGCCTCACCGGTATTGCTTACATCCAGGCCACGTTTCAGGCCGTCGGTGGAACCCAATGCAATGGTACGTACCACGCCGTCACCGATCTGTTGTTGTACTTCCAGTGTTGTCTCGATGCCTTCACCCTCGACTTTCAATGCATCGTAGATATTCGGAATCGAATCACTTGGAAATTCGACGTCCACAACTGCGCCAATGATTTGTACGATCTTTCCAGAACTCATGGTTTTCGTTCCTCGTTTTTTACTCTAATTCTAGGTTTAATAATGTTTAAACAGCTGCGGCACCGGCCACGATTTCCGACAGTTCCTGCGTAATCGCCGCTTGTCGCGCCTTGTTATAAATCAATTCAAGTTCATCAATAAGCTTGCCTGCATTATCAGAGGCGCTCTTCATCGCAACCATGCGCGCAGCCATCTCACATGAAATATTTTCGACAACGCCGGTGTATACCTGTGATTCGATGTAGCGCGTCAACAGCTGATCCAGCACCTCTTCTGCATCAGGTTCATACAGGTAATCCCAATGGTGCGAATAGTCATCCGACTCCGCTGGTTCGGTTGGAATCAGTTGTTTCAGGTTTGGTGTTTGTGTCATTGAGTTAACAAACTCATTAGAGACCATATACACCTTGTCAACATCACCCTCTTTAAAGGCATTCAACATGACCATAATAGTGCCAAGTAGTGTTTCCAGGTTTGGTTCATCGCCAATATGAGTAACCTGGCCAACAATGTTGGCGCCTATTGAACCGAAGAAGCCGGAAGCCTTGGAACCAATAACACAAAGCTGCACTTGCTTGCCTTCCCCTTCCCATTCCTTGAACTTGCGTAGCATCAAGCGAAACAGGTTTGCATTTAAACCACCACATAGGCCACGATCGGTAGAAACAACAATCACACCTATGGTGTTCACTTCTTCGCGGGCAACCATATAGGGATGTTTATATTCCGGGTTAGCGTGGGCAAGGTGAGAGATCACATTACGAATTTTTTGTGCATAAGGACGGGCCGCATGCATGCGGTCTTGTGCCTTGCGCATCTTACTCGCGGCCACCATTTCCATGGCCTTGGTGATCTTCTGTGTATTTTTTACACTGGCGATCTTGCCTCGTATCTCTTTAGCGCCTGCCATTAATCAACTCTATCTTCTATTAGTTTCTCAAGTTAGTTACACGCGTCGCTCTTCTGCGTGCTGCACATTACCAGCTGCCGGTTTCCATGAATTTCTGGATTGCGTCTTTTAGGGCACTCTCGATGTCATCACTATAGTTACCATCATCACCAATCTGGTTCATCAGCTCTGACTGTTCGCTGTGCATATAATCATGCAGCGCCGCCTCGAACGCGCCAACTTTTTCCAGTTCAACCTCGTCAATAAAACCGTTTTCTACCGCGAACAGGCTGACACCCATTTCGGCAACGGATAGCGGCGTGTATTGCTTCTGTTTCATCAGCTCCATTACACGCTGACCTCGTTCCAGCTGCTTACGCGTAGCTTCATCAAGGTCTGACGCAAACTGGGCGAATGCCGCCAGTTCGCGATACTGCGCGAGAGCAAGTCGAACACCACCACCGAGTTTCTTAACGATCTTGGTCTGGGCCGCACCACCCACGCGTGATACCGACAGGCCCGCGTTAATAGCAGGACGAAAACCTGAGTTAAACAGGTCGGTCTCAAGGAAAATCTGACCGTCGGTGATTGAGATTACGTTGGTCGGTACGAACGCTGATACGTCACCGGCCTGCGTTTCAATAATCGGCAACGCTGTTAGAGAACCAGTCTGCCCCTTCACTTCACCATTGGTGATCTTTTCCACGTAATCTTCATTAATACGCGACGCGCGTTCCAGAAGGCGTGAATGCAGGTAGAACACGTCGCCCGGATACGCTTCACGGCCCGGCGGACGTTTCAATAGCAGAGAAATCTGTCGATAGGCCCATGCCTGCTTGGTCAAGTCATCATAAACAATCAGGGCGTCTTCACCGCGATCGCGGAAGTATTCACCCATCGCGCAACCTGCGTAGGGAGCGATGTACTGCATGGCTGCGGAGTCAGATGCAGTCGCAGCAACGATAATGGTGTGGTCCATGGCACCATGCTCTTCCAGTTTGCGAATAACCACGTTAATGGAAGAAGCCTTTTGCCCAACCGCGACATAAATACATTTAACACCGGTATTTTTCTGGTTGATGATGGTATCAATCGCAACCGCTGTCTTGCCGGTCTGGCGGTCACCAATGATCAGCTCACGCTGGCCACGACCCACCGGCACCATGGAGTCAATTGATTTCAGCCCGGTCTGTACAGGCTGACCTACTGACTTACGTGCAATTACGCCAGGTGCAATCTTTTCGATTGGGGAAGTGCCCTGGGCATCAATGTCGCCTTTACCATCAATGGGCATGCCCAGTGAATCGACAACGCGGCCAAGCAAAGCTTCACCAACTGGTACTTCCAGAATACGCTTGGTGCATTTAACAACATCACCTTCGGAGATGTGTTCGTAGTTCCCCAGGATAACGGCACCAACGGAATCACGTTCTAGGTTTAGCGCCAGGCCGTAAGTGTTACCAGGGAATTCAATCATTTCGCCCTGCATGACATCGCTGAGGCCGTGGATTCTGGCAACACCGTCAGCCAGGCTGACAACGGTACCTTCGGTACGCGCCTCGGTGTCGAGGTCCATCGACTGGATTTTCTTTTTAATCAGATCACTAATTTCAGTTGCACTGATAGACATAAGTCTTTCCTCTAGTTAATAGCTATTGCGCAAATAAGTTGGTTAATTCTTTCAAACGGCCTTTGACAGAGGCGTCGATAACAGCATCACCAGCCCTGATCACAATTCCACCGATCAGGTCTTTATCTTCTCTGGCGTTAATGTCGATTTTCTTGCCGAGTCGTTTGGCAATGGCATCGGAAATAGCGTTGAGTTGGCTATCATCCAGTGCATATGCGCTGATGACATCGACCTCGCTCATGCCTTCGGCGGCGGCTTTCTTTTGCTCAAACAGGCCTGCTATTTCAGGCGCAAGTGAAATGCGCTCTGCGTCGACAACGATTTTGACAAAGTTCTTGTGGGATTGGGAAACAGCATTACCACATAGCTCAATGATGAGATCAGCAAGCTGCTGGTCGCCGAGTCGCGGATTGTTGATAACGTGCCGCATGTTTTCATCACCGACAACCAGCTTCAGGTTGCCGAGGAAGACAGACCAGTCGCCCAAAGCGCCCTCATCCAGTGCCTGTGAGAAGGCAGCTTCGGCGTAAGGACGGGCTATCGTGGCTTTTTCTAACATCTGCTGAAATCCTGCTTGCGGTTATAACTGCTGGCTGATTTTCGCCAGTACCTCGTTGTGAGCATTCTGATCCACTTCGCGCATCAGAATTTGCTCTGCGCCGGTAATCGCCAAAGTGGCAACCTGGTCTCGCAGGTCCTGTCTGGCTTTCTCTTTTTCCTGTTCGATTTCGCTCAGGGCCTGTTCCTTGATGCGGTCACTTTCCCGCTTCGCGGCTTCCTTGGCTTCCTCAACAATTTCATCACCGCGCTTTTGCGCAGACGAAATAATGCCAGCGGCCTTTTCCTTGCCCTTGTTCACTTCATCGATCGATTTTTGCTGTGCCTGCGCCAGTTCTTTCTGGCCTTCTTCAGCTGCAGCCAGACCATCGGCAATACGTGCTTCACGCTCTTTCATCTGGTTAAGCAGCAATGGCCAGACAAACTTCATTACAAATAACACAAAGATAATGAATGAAACCGATTGTCCGATCAGGGTTGCATTAAAATTCACCTGAATACTCCTGTTTATTGAGTTTCTGGATTATCGCGGGCTTCAGATTAAAGCTGGCCGATGAACGGGTTGGCCAGTGTGAACCACATGCCGATACCGATACCAATCATGGTTACCGCGTCGATAAGACCTGCAACCAGGAACATCTTACCTTGAAGCATCGGGGCCAGTTCCGGCTGACGAGCAGCGCCTTCCAGAAATTTACCACCAAGCAGACCGAAACCGATCGCCGTACCAAAAGCACCCATACCAAGAACGATTAAGACACCCAGTGATGTAAATGCCAGAATAGTTTCCATCTTTCTCCTCCAGAGGATATATAACTAAATAAAATTAATGATGCTCGTGGGCCATTGCCAGATAAACAATGGTTAGCATCATGAAAATAAATGCCTGTAACAGCACAACCAAAATATGAAACACCGCCCAAACAAAATGCAGGGGCAATTGAAAATAGCCCAGTAATGCAATCAACATGAAAATCAATTCACCCGCGTAAAGGTTTCCGAAAAGTCGCAGTGCCAATGACACCGGCTTGGCAATAAGGGCAACACCCTCAAGCAGGAGGTTGAACGGAATCATGTATTTACCAAATGGCTGTAGCGTCAATTCCCCGATGAAACCTCCGACACCTTTAACCTTGATGCTGTAGTAGATGATCATCAGGAAAATTGTTATTGACATACCGAATGTAATATTCGGGTCGGTTGTAGGCACAACCTTGAAATAAGTGTGTTCAGCGTCACCGGTGACTACGCCAGCAAGCGTTGGCAACCAGTCTACAGGCACCAGGTCCATTGTGTTCATCATGAATACCCAGATAAATATCGTCAATGATAATGGAGCGATGACGTCATTCTTGGCATGGAATATGTCATTCACATTTTTATCGACAAATTCGACAATCATTTCCACCAGGTTGACGAAACCTGAAGGTGCGCCGGAAGGGGCTTTTTTAGCAGCGCGATGAAAGAAAAAGCAGAAAATAATACCGAGAAAAATTGACCAACCCAGCGTATCAACATTCAATGACCAGAAACCCATGGCCATGGCTTCAGGTGTGCTTTTGGCAAGTGTCCATGTCGCTTCCTGCAATACAGTCCCGTCGTAACGTTCAAAGCCCTCTGGTAATTGTCCGAAGACCAGGTTCTGCAAGTGATGCTGGATATAAGAATTCGAAGTAAGTTCGCTTCCGCCTGCCATCAGTTAACTCTCGGTTTGTTTTCCCATCGTTATCGCTAAACCTGTCAGGTTGACCAGCAAGGTCAGTCCGTACGCGACGAACATCAACCCTATATTCAGGGGCGATATCAAGTAAATTGAAATTGCAAATATAACAATGGTGCTGACAATCTTCGTTGCCTCACCCAAATAAAATCTGGCTAAAACATTGTTACTTTCAGCCGCAGACTTCCCCAGGGATAGCCTGACAAACAGTGCGTTTGGAAGGATAAAAGCCAAACCACCCAGAATTACAGAATATGCATGTTCTTGACTGGTAAATGCATAAATCAGGAGGCTAAAGACGAAAATCGTTGTGGCCTCAATAATTAACAATCGGTAGGCGGTCTTGCGATTATGTCGCGTTTCGTCCATTTCGCCAGACCTCAAACCTCTGCTTGTTTCGCGTCAATGAACCTGAAAACAGGTTTTTGTATTTATTATCCTGAAACGCGAGCGTCGCAAGTATAAGGTTCTGGCCGTGAATGATCAATCACTGCATTGCACAATTCTGGTTAACACAGTTTTTCCGGAGTCTGGACAAAGCAAGTCCGTCAAAAAACGGGGCGCAAGCAAACTCCAAAGCTTGACGTCATGTATAGAACCCTATTTTTTTTCAATTACTTAAAACGAAAAAGAGTTGAAACGATATGATCAAACATGCGCAATAATTCAATGCCGTCTTTTCGGCATGGTTGTTACCCGGTACACCTGCCATTGGCACGGATGGGAAAGCCGCAGTTGCCACCCTAATCAATCATGCCGAATGAAGGCCCCCGCGGCAAAATTTCACGAGAAATCATAAGCATGTGGCTTAATTATTGCTTTATGTCTATATTTTAAAGTAGAGGCGCGGTTTATTGACGCATCACCGATAGTTATACAAATCAAACACTATGAGTACACATAAACAAGAGGACAGGAATGGCAGCCTGGACATTCAAAAACTATCAATCGTGTTTTCCTCGCCAGCGTACCGTCGCAAGACAACTGACGCAATTTCGCCATAGCCTGTACGCGTTATTACTGCTGTCAAGTCTGACACTTGCCGAAGACGCTGCCCCGCTGGATCCAGAGATGGAAACGATCCTGAGCCTGGACCTCGAGGAGCTGATCACGGTCAGTGTCGCTTCCAAGCGAAATGAAGCCGTGGTCGAAGCACCAGGCATCATAAGCGTGATCACGGCTGAGGAAATCGAACGTTTTGGTTACCGCAACCTGCCTGACATACTAAATCGACAGCCGCATATGCTGGTAACCGGTCATGATGTACTGGATCAGGCGAATGTCGTTGTTCGCGGGGTACGTACCACAGGGCTGCCTACCCAGGTGCTGTTGCTACTGAATGGACGGCCGATCCGGGATGAGAATCTGAGCAGCAGTTATATCGGCTTTATGAAAGGCTTTCCGGTCGAGGCCATTGAAAAAATCGAGATCATTCGCGGACCCGGTTCGGTCTTGTATGGCAGCAATGCCATGGCCGGTGTCATCAACGTCATCACCAGGCGTACCCAGGAAGGCAAACAGGCAGCAGCAAAGTTGACCTATGGTAGCTTCGCACATCGCCGTGCTGTTGTGCATGCCGGAATAAACTCGAACGATTTCACGGCAGACGTAACGCTGAGGGCCATCAATATCGAGGGCGATAACTTCAATAACATTACCGGCACAGCTGGCTCTACCGGCACCTTCTCCACCGGCGAGGAAGGCCTGGCCTTGACCTTACAGGCAAGCTGGAAAAGTCTCACGTTGAATAGTTACCTCAGCAATCTGCGCGAGGACTCACCAACGCAGGCCTTTGTTTTTCCGTCGACCGAAAATACGGTTCAGAATTACTGGTTCGACCTCGGTTACCAGCATGCTATTAACCCGGACTGGTCGCTTAATGCGAATATGACCTTTAATGGCGTGGACTCGTTCACGGTCAATAATTTCAATGGCATTATGTTTGAGGCCAACACACAAGGCCGGTTGACAGACAACATTGGCCTGCTGCTGGGCGGCAGCTATGAGCGGTTACATGGAGAGGATGACCTGTTTATGCCCGACTCGACGATCGACAGGGCCAGCATTTATCTGCAAGGTGATTATCGACCTATCGATCCACTAAAACTGGTCGCCGGTCTGCAATACAACAAACCGGAGATGCTGAGCGGTGACCTGTCTCTACGTCTTGCCGCAATCTATTCCTTTAACCAGCAGTGGACCCTGAAGTTGCTATATGGCGAGGCATTTCGTAACCCAACCTTGATTTCACAATTTGTGAATCTGGCCGTGCCGGGCGGCAGCGTTGGCAATCCTGCGCTCGAACCGGAGACCATGGAAACCGTCGATATGCAGTTAGCCTACCAGGATAAACAACTGTCGACGTCGCTGACATTCTTTCACAGTCACCAGCAAAACCTGCAGGTTCTTGAACCGATCCCCGGCAATCCGCTCAACCTGACCCAGTTTCAGAATAAGGGCGAGATCGACTATTACGGCATAGAGTGGGAAGGCAAATGGCAGTTGACAAAACACCTGATGTTAATCGGTAATGCCAGTTACCAGACCAATGAAGACAACAACGGCCTTGAGTTCAGCACCTTTGCCCCGGATTGGATGGTGAAGTCAGGACTTGGCTACAACACGAATCAGGGTGTAGAGCTTTCCCTGTTTAACAGCTATTTCGGTGCCTCACCGACGCAGATCCCGGATGTGAATCCGGCCTCTAACGTCAACCCGCCGGTAGAGAGTTATAACCTGTTATCAGCAAACCTGGTGATCGAACCGGCCGAGTTATTCAACAATGCACGGTTGTCGGGTCTATCGGTTTCTGTCTTCGGCCAAAACCTGCTTGATGAAGAAATCTATGTACCATCAGCTGGACGATTGGCGATTAATTCCATACCGGACCTGGCAGGCAGAGGTATTTACCTTAGCCTTGGCTATGACTTCTAGATTAATGCCGGTTTGATAACACTGAAAGGATTCAAGCCGGGTATGTACAGCTTCGATAAACATCAGCGAACCTTATTTTATCGTTTTATCAGGCAACGAGTCGTTGCTGTTAAGGCGACAAACGTGTTGGCAAGGCGCATTGCCTCGGTCCTGATCTGCATAGTATTGGCATCGGTATCAACCGTTGCCCTTGGCCATAAGCAATACCCCGAAGAGAAGATCAAGGCGGCCTTCCTGTATAACTTCCTGCGCTTCGTAAGCTGGCCAGACGAGCCGCTGGACGGATACAGGATCTGCACGTATGGACTTCCAGCACAAAATGAAGCTGCGTTTGGTTCCATTGCAGAAATAAAAACCGATCCGCGACTCATCGTGTCTTTCGTGCAGACCAACGACAGCCTGGAAAGACTAGATAACTGTCAGTTAATTTACATCGCCACGAAAAATCAAGATCAAGTCACCGCTGTGCTTAAGCGTATGCAGGGCAAGGGCTGCCTTACTATAGGCGAAGCAAATGACTTCCTCGATATGGGTGGCATGATCCGTTTCGTGCCGATAGAAGACAAGATACGTTTTGAAATCAATGTCGATGCGGCTAAAAGGGCCGGACTGAAAATATCGTCCAATGTGCTGAAGATTGCCGTGCGCCTGGTGGCAGGAAAATGATAGAGAAAAGAGTCAAACGCCAGACATCTATCAGGTACAGACTGATCTTCATCATTATAATGGTCAGCAGTATTACCTTGCTGATCTCTGCCGGCATGTTCACGCTCATGCAAATGCGTGATTATCGAACCGCTCTAGCTGAAAACCTTACTGCCCTGTCAACGATTACGGCCGAGAACGTCAAGGCCGCACTGGCATTTGATAACGCCGAGGATGCAAATCAGACACTGTCCGAACTGGACAACGATCCGAGGATAGATATGGCAGTTATTTTCCAGCAGCAAAGTAGCGACATCTTTGCCGAATATCGATCAGCTGACATGGCAGCCCTGATACCGGATAAACCCGATAGCTATGGCTATTTCTACGAATCGAACAAGCTGCATATACTGCATCCCATTACCCTGAATGACGGTTCTGACTTGCTCGGACAGCTTTATCTGCAGGCGAACCTGGATACACTCTACCTGCAACTGCAACACAATCTTTTTATTGCGGCCGTCATTATCCTGTTCTCACTGGTGTTCTGCTTTCTGTTGGCAGTGCAACTGCAAAAGCTCATCTCCTCGCCTATCCATGAACTCTCCGAAACAACCAAGCGCATTCGCGATGACAAGGATTACAGTGTCCGGGTTGAACTGGATAACTATGAAGAAATCGATAATTTGTGCCAGGGGTTCAATGAAATGCTGGCGAATATCGAGGAGCGTGATGAAAACCTGCAAAAACTCGCCAGTTTCGACCCGCTTACCGGCCTGACCAATCGCAGCTACTTTACCGATATACTGGTAGAGGCCATCCAGCGCGGCGAGAGAAAATCGCACCAGCATGCGATTCTGTTCCTGGACATGGATCGTTTCAAACGTATCAATGACTCACTTGGACACAGTGTAGGTGACGAATTACTGGTGCAGATATCATGCCGATTCAAGGAAGTACTCCGCGGTGATGATACCGTGGCCCGGTTCGGTGGTGATGAATTTACAATCCTGTTACAGGAAATCAATGATGCCTATCAAGCAGCAGAAGTGGCCGAAAGAATCATTGAAAATTTGAAGCAACCCTTTGAGTTGCTTGGTCACAAGGTCGCTGTTTCACCGAGTATCGGGATTGTCCTGTTCCCGACACATGGCATCACGCCTGAAGAGTTGATGCGTAATGCCGATACGGCCATGTACAAGGCGAAACAGGCAGGGGGCAATGACTTTTGCTTTTTTACGCAGGAGATGACTATCTCCGCGCAAAACCGGCTAAAACTCGAAGAGCGACTCCAGCACGCGGTAGACAGAAATGAAATACTACTTCACTACCAGCCACAATTGTCATTGGCTAACGGTAATATTGTCGGCTTCGAAGCACTGTGCCGCTGGTACTGGAAACAGGAAACGTTGGTTCCCCCGAACGAGTTTTTGCCAGTCGCCGACGAAAGCGGGCTGATCATGCCGATTGGGTTTGAAACATTCAAAAAAGCACTGCTAATGTTGAAACGTATGAACAGTGATGGTCTGGAAAAGGCAAGCATCGCGATCAACATGTCGGCAAGACAAATACACACATCCCGCTCGGTTGATTGCCTGTTGAAATATATCGATGAATATGAAACTGACCCTGCGTTAGTCGAAGTCGAAATTACTGAAGAAGCCCTGATTGATAATACCGATGACCTGGTTACGACCATGCATGCTTTAAAAGACCGGGGCATCGGCCTGGCTATTGATGATTTTGGTACCGGCTATTCGTCGTTAAGCTACCTGAAAAAGTTTCCCTTTGATGTCTTAAAGATTGACATGTCTTTTATTCGCGATATAGAGGAAACGTTAAAGAACCGCAATATCGTTGGCGCTATTATCGATATGGCGCATCACCTTGAACTGCAGGTGGTTGCAGAAGGGGTGGAAACAGAAGGTCAACTGGCGTGCCTGCGCGAACTCGGTTGCGATGTCGTGCAGGGATATTACGTCTCAACACCGAAGGATGAAGCACAACTATGGGAATTTCTGCAGCTAAGAGAGAAATATCGCGCCAATAATATTTGAACCGCGGGCGTTGGCGTTTATTTGATGTGCTTGAGTATGCCCTCCAGTTCATCCGGTGAATTATAGTGAATTTTCAATTCTCCCTTACCCTTCGCCGAATGTTTGATCATTACCGGTGCACCTAGCTTATTCGACAGTTCGTTCTCAAGCCGGGTAATATTGGCATCTTTCACCGTGCTACCGCTTTTTTTTGCCCTGGTGTTGCTGCCTGCCTGCAGACGTTTTACCAGCGCCTCTGCTTCCCGAACAGACAGGCCTTTTTTGGCGATAGTTCGCGCCGCCTCTACCTGCTTGCTCGTTGCCAGCGCTAGTATGGCCCTTGCATGCCCCATTTCCAGCTCACCCTCAACCAGTAAAGACTTGGCCTCATCTGCCAAATCCAGCAATCGAAGCAGGTTCGATACCGCCGACCGTGAGCGTCCAACGCTTTCGGCGACCATCTCGTGGGTCATGTCAAATTCCTCGATCAGTCGCGACAGCGCCCCGGCCTCTTCCAGTGGATTCAGGTCCTGACGCTGGATATTTTCAATCAGCGCCATGCACATTGCCGTCTGGTCAGATACGTCCTTGATGACAACCGGGACTTCATGCAGGCCAGCCAGCTGGGCGGCACGCCAGCGACGCTCGCCGGCAATAATTTCATAACTTCCCTGCCGTGGCAGTTTTCTGACAACAATCGGTTGCACCATGCCCTGCGCCTTAATGGAATTCGAAAGTTCTTCTAGCGCCTCGTTATCGAAATCTTTACGCGGTTGGTACTGACCTCGCTGGATAAGGTCTACGGCAAGTGTATCCAGTGAGCTCTTTTCTGCCTCGTTAGTCGTTTCAGAAGAAGTGCCCAGCAGGGCATCCAGGCCTTTTCCCAATCCACGCTTTTTTGCGGCCATATACCCGGTTTACCCTTCAGGCCAGCTTGGCCGGCAGTCCTTCACGACGCAACATTTCACCGGCAAGGGCAAGATAGGCGACCGCACCGGTGGATGATTTATCGTATGCCATGGCGGCAAGTCCATGGCTGGGCGCCTCGGCAAGGCGAACATTTCGTGGAATGATAGTGCGATAAACCTTCTCGCCAAAATGCTCCAGCAGCTGGGCTGAAACCTGGCTGGCCAGGTTGTTACGCGGGTCATACATAGTACGCAACAGGCCCTCAATCTGCAGAGCAGGATTAAGAAACTTGCGTATTTTCTCTATGGTCTGTAGCAGTGCACTCAGTCCTTCCAGGGCATAATACTCGCACTGCATCGGAATCATAATAGAGTCAGCGGCGACCAGCGCATTCACCGTCAGCATATTTAATGAAGGTGGGCAATCGATAAAAATAAAATCATAATCGCCTTTCACGGTATCCAGCGCATTTCTCAGTCGAACTTCGCGTGCCATCTCATCAAGCAGCCCAACCTCGGCACCGGTAAGGTCGGCATTGGTCGGGATAAGGTCATAACCGCCTTCTTCCGAGCGAACGATCACTTCCGTAGCAGTCTTTTCGCCCATTAACACATCGTAACTGGAAGCAGAGAGAATTTGCTTATCTATACCACTACCCATGGTGGCGTTGCCCTGGGGATCTAAATCGACAAGTAGCACATTGCGCCTGGTAGCAGCCAGTGACGCGGCAAGGTTGACTCCGGTAGTCGTTTTACCAACGCCACCTTTCTGGTTGGCGATAGCAATAATCTTGGTCACAACAATACGTCCATACAAAATTCAGGGCTGCTTATTATCTCCAGTTCTTTAGGCCCTTGTCACGCCTTAATCAACCCTCGCGAATCTGAATGCGGGCTGAAAAAACCACTGACTTATTCTTAATAAAGGCTCAATATTTTCATTTGTTACAGGCCCTAAACACGCTGACTATCGTTGTCGCAGGCAAAATGCAGCAAAGCACCCGCGAAAAGTGCTCAATTTAGGTGCACTCAAATTTATACCAAAGCCGGTAGATAGCCCTGTCCAACCTGAGCGAAAAAGCGTTAGTCAGTTAACCTGATTAAGCAGCGTTGCGTGGATTCATCAATCACGTCCAGTTCAAGTTTTTCCAGTTTTGAAACAACAGGTTCTAGCTCGTTTAATTCCTGTTCATCGATTTGTGCTTTCATTGCCAATAGTACCCCTGTTGGCTGCAACAGGTGTCGACTTTGTCGATGAAAGTCATACAGTGAACTGAAGGCGCGACAAACAATGGTGGAAAAACCGGCATCGCTGTGAAAGGACTCGACCCTTGCATTAACTACATCAACGTTATCAAGTTTTAATTGCATCTGGACATGACGCAGAAAACGCGTTTTTTTCTGGTTACTGTCCAGCAAAGTCCAGTGCTTGTCTGGCTGCAGGATAGCGAGGATTAGACCGGGCAGACCTGGCCCCGTGCCAACATCCAGGCAGTGATCACCTTGTATGTATGAATAAATAGAGCAGGAATCGAGCACATGCCGGTTCAATATCTTTTCCGGTTGCTTGATAGCGGTAAGATTGTAGGTATTGTTCCACTTTTGCAGCAACTCAATGTACGCCAACAAACGCTCAAGCTGCAGTTGACTGGGTTCTATCTGGTAATGATGGAGCCCGGACTCCAGTTGTGACTGCATTCAACTCAGGCGCTTTGCTTTAACAATAGCGACTGTTTTTTGAGATGCACACGTAACAGTGAAATAGCTGCCGGCGTGATGCCCTGGATACGGGCGGCCTGGCCAAGATTAACAGGTCGATGCTGTGATAATTTTTCTACTACCTCTGTCGACAAGCCCCTAACCTGCGCATAATCAAGGTTTGCAGGCAAGCTGGTTTCCTCATGACGTCGATTACGTTCTATCTCTTCTTCCTGACGTTCGATATAACCCGAATACTTTGCCTGTATTTCAACCTGCTCGGCGACGCGTGGCGAACAGTCTTGCCTTTCATCGAGAAGTCGCGCGATATCCTTGTAGTTAATCTCTGGACGTTTTAACAGCTGCAACAGGTTCTGGTCCTTACGTACAGATATGCCCAGTACCGATTCAACGTTTGCCTGCGGCAATGTCTTTGAACCAACGTACAGGTTGCGCAGATACTCAGTCTCGGCATCTATCGCGTCACGGGTTTCATTAAAACTGCGCCAGCGCTGTTCACTAATCAGGCCCAGCGAGTGTGCCTGTTCGGTTAAACGGAGATCGGCATTGTCTTCGCGTAACATAAGCCTGTACTCAGCGCGGCTGGTAAACATACGGTAAGGCTCGGTGGTGCCCATGGTAATCAGATCGTCAACCAGCACGCCCAGATAGGCCTCGTCACGACGCGGAATCCAGGGCTCCCTGTCTTTAACCTTGAGCACCGCATTAAGCCCGGCCAGCAAACCCTGTGCGGCCGCCTCTTCATAGCCGGTGGTACCGTTGATCTGGCCGGCAAAATACAGGCCCTGGATAAAGCGCGTTTCCAGCCAGGGGTGCAGCTCACGCGGGTCAAAAAAATCATATTCGATGGCGTAGCCGGGGCGCGTGATATGTGCCTGCTCAAAACCCTCAATAGAGCGCACCAGTTCCACTTGCACATCGTAGGGCAGTGAAGTTGAAATACCGTTTGGATAAACCTCGTTGGTGTTTAATCCCTCTGGTTCGATAAAGATCTGGTGCGCATTCTTGTCAGCAAAGCGGACAATCTTGTCCTCTACCGAGGGGCAATAACGTGGTCCGGTACTATCAATATTGCCATTGAACATGGGTGAGCGATCCAGCGCCGCGCGAATCACGTCGTGTGTTTTTTCATTGGTGTAGGTGATGTGACAGGGAATCTGTTGAGGATGCTGGTCTGCGTTGCCAAGGTAGGAAAACACCGGCACGGGTTCATCACCTGGCTGTACCTGTAAGCGCGAATAATCGATGGTTTTTCCATCTATGCGTGGCGGCGTACCCGTCTTCAAGCGGCCAACGTTAAACGGCAATTCGCGAAGACGGTCGGCAAGGGCGATGGATGGTGGATCACCGGCCCGACCACCCTTGTGATTCGTGTCGCCGATATGTATCTTGCCACCGAGGAAAGTCCCTACAGTCAGCACGACAGCATCGGCCATGAAGCGGAGCCCGGTCTGCGTCACGACCCCACGGACCCTGTCTTGTTCAACCACCAGATCATCAACGGCTTGTTGGAAAATAAACAGGTTCTGTTGCTGCTCCAGTGCAGGACGTACATAGTGTTTGTAAAGAGACCTGTCTATCTGGGCCCGGGTAGCACGTACGGCAGGTCCCTTCCTGGAATTCAGTGTTCGAAACTGGATACCGCTGTGATCGGCCGCTATGGCCATCAGCCCACCCATGGCATCAATTTCCTTAACCAGGTGGCCCTTGCCAATCCCGCCGATGGCAGGGTTACATGACATTTGCCCAAGTGTATCCACGCTGTGGGTCAGTAATAATGTACGCGCACCCATACGTGCAGAGGCCAGCGCAGCCTCTGTTCCTGCATGGCCACCGCCGACAATAATGACGTCAAATTTTTCGCTGTAACTCGACATGGCCGGTATTCTAGCGGCTGAAGCGTCGAAGGGAAGTGTTTTGGCCGCTATTTTTACGTGAACAGGTCGCACATAAACTGCGGCAAAGCGGCGCTGGCGATATGGATGTCAGCATTGTAATACCTCGTTTCAAATGCTTTTTTCCGGGCAGCTGATTCCCTGAAACCAGCAAAATCACAACCCTTTCGTGCCATCGTGGCTGACCACCAGCCAGAGGGATAGGTCACCTGTGGAAATTGTATCGTCCTGATCGCGGCAAAGCCGGCCTTGTCCATCCCGGTTCGTATAGACTGGATCAAATCCAGGTTTAACAGCGGCGATTCACTTTGTGCTACAACCATGCCGCCGTCGCGCAATGCATGAAAGCAATCGCGGTAAAATGGTTCGGCAAACAACCGTGCTGCCTGACCAACCGGGTCAGTTGTGTCGAGGATGATCACATCCAGCGAGTCCGCTTCGGCCTGCTGCATCCAGGCAATCGCATCTTCAAACAGCAGCTCGGCCCTTGGGTCATCGTTGGCTTCACACAGCTCCGGAAAGTAAGTTTCTGAAACCCGGGTGACACGTTCATCCAGCTCGACCATGGTGGCGTGCTCAACACCGTCATGCCTTAGGACCTCGCGCAAGGTACCGCAATCGCCACCACCGACAATGGCAATATTTTTAGGGTCGGGATGATCGAACAAAACCGGGTGCACCATCATTTCGTGATAAATAAAATTATCGCGTGATGTCAGCATGGTAAAACCGTCTAACACCATCAGCCGACCAAAGTGCGTCGTCTCATAGATCTCAAGCTTCTGGTATGGTGTTTGTTCTTCGTGCAGTTTCTGTTTAATTTGCAGGGACATACCAAAACCATCGGCGGTTTCGGTGAACCAATCGTCATCCACGGACATAACCTGTCAACTCCAGTGGTAAGCTAAAGAAATAAAATATTATCGATTTTACAAAGGGGTTTCGAGCAGAGAATAGATAATGCCTAGACCTGATGCCTTGCTTTCAAATTGACATAGTGCCTGGCCGAATATTCAAGGAAGGCCAATTCCTTTTTATTTAACTCGCGTACGCGTTTGACGGGACTGCCTACATATAAATAACCGCTTTCCAGTTTTTTACCGGTTGGAACAAGACTGCCAGCCCCCACAATCACCTTGTCTTCGATCACCGCAGCATCCATCACGGTGGCTGACATACCGATTAAACAGAGATTGCCCACAGTACAGGCATGCAACAGAACACGGTGACCGACCGTTACGTCATCACCAATAGTTAATGGAAACCCGCCAGGAGAAAACTCACCATCGTGGGTAACGTGCAACACGCTTGCATCCTGAATATTCGTACGTTCACCGATTATTATCGAATGAACGTCCCCGCGTGCAACCGTCATTGGCCAGAGAGAACTATCTGCACCAATGTTCACATCACCAATAACCAGTGCCGTCTCATCAACGAAAGCAGATTCAGCAATGCTTGGAGAAGTGTTGTTAAAGTCTCTAACAGTCATAGTTTCGGAATATAGAGCATAATCACTATTCTACCAATCATTGAATAGCATGTTGGCTAAATCAATATGACAAAATAAATCCGGCATGCAACCGGCTATCCCTGTCATCATTGACAGCCAGTTGTTTCAATTGCCAACCGTAATCAGCCCGTAATGTAAAGTATGATGAGACCGAGTAACGTAGACCCACGCCAGTTGACATCAGATCGGTGCCCCCTTCTCCCGGAAGCAAGTCGACATTCCTGACCGATCCATAGTCCAGAAACCAAAGTAACTGTAGTTCATCCTGAATATCTGTGATGTTGAAACGCTTGATGAATGTAATCGCAGGTGAACGGATTTCATTTCGAAATATTAGACCTTCGTCTCCCACAGCATCATACGCATCGTATCCGCGAACAGTTTGATAGCCACCAATACCAAATTGCTCGCTACCTAAAAGATTTCCATTTGAAATCTGCAATTGTAATTCGCTTACCCAGCTAAACTCGTTAGGTAAGCGTGTGATTCGATTAAAATTAAAACGAGCATAGCTATAATCAGCAGAAGCCAGCGCACGCGAAGCAACGAAATCAGCATCGCTGTTATCTGCCATCATGTCGCCCGGGCTGAAGTATAATGTACTACCAAAAGAAGTAGCGCCAAATACATCGGCTACACTCCCGTTATATGCCACTGAAAATTGCGAGATATTGGTAAAGGTACTGAATACACGTAACCCCCCAAACTCAAGGTTATTATTACTGCGTTTAAAGTCGTAACCCAAAGCCACCTCTTGATTCAGTGCTTTATATTTTGTTAAGGGTATGTTGTAACGAAATCCTAACTGGTAGTTTTCACCATCCAAGTCAAACCCCGCAGTGGTGACATCTGGATCAGATTTGACATACGCACCGAACAAGGTAGCAGTATGTCGCCAGGCTAATGGCGCAACATAATTAAAACTGTGTGCGTTTAATACGTCATTATCAAACGAAGACGTGAATTGATAATTGAATTGGTGATCCAGTCCAAAGGCATTACCCCAATTAAACCCGCCTAGCCAACGACGCAAACCAGTTAACTCAACACCACTATCTTCCACACCACCATATACACGAAACGGAAATCGATCTTCGACATCCAGTACCAGGTCGGTTTGTCCAAACTCCTGGCCTCGTTCAAACAATATATTCACGGTACGGAATGGGTTGTTATTTAACCAGGCAACGTCTTCTTCCAGTTTACGTTGCGTGATCGTATCACTCTCCTTTAAACGGACAGTCGAAGCCAGTTTGTCTTCAGAAAAATGTTCTGCTCCTTCGACACGGATCTCTCCTCTTTTTCCAAGTATGACGACGACCTGTAATACGCCATCGGTGATATCCTGTCCTTCCGGGGCCAGCGAATCAACAACAGGTCGATCGTTAACTCGATAATAACGAATAACTTCCCGATTAATACGATCAAGCAGATTTAGAGTAATCGGCTGTTGCAAGAACGCTTCAAAGCGTTGCTGAAAGTTAGCAGGCTCGAGCAAATCCAAATCACCATCAATCAATATTCCACTTGCATCAGGCCTACCCATTGGATCGAGCTTGTTGGCACTATCAATAAACACGATACCTTTTAATGCATCTACCAGAACAGCACTTCGATCAGGGGCAGGAATTAATTCTGGCAAATCGTCCTGTATTAATTCACCCGTCGCATCAGCAGGGACTTCTTTTGGTGCAATACGTTCGATATCTGGTGAACCGGCGAACACCAGGTAATTGATTGATAATAATAACAAACCACATGAAATGTGATTAACTTGTAAGCTCAAATTAAGACTACCTGTAATTGTTCTTTATTCTATTTCAAACCAACTACTCTTCATCATCATCTTCATCAAAACTGGATGCATAACTCAACCAGAGATTGCTGTTAATTCGGCGTTTATTATCGTTGATATATTTAAGGTAATCTCGCCAGGATCTGAATTTCCAGCTTCCCCGCTTACTCTGATTATTATTACTGTTGTTTACTTCGTTTTGCAGGCTAGCTTGAAATGCTTCAAAAGCATCAAACAATTCAGCCTCACTATCGCCGACAGGATCTTCTATGTTAATCACACTAGCAATGGCCTCATTGATGTTATCAAAACCACCGCTTATCGCGGATGCTGTCCCCATAAAACCATCAATCGTCCCTGGACCCGTCAGGACTATATCTATCGCCAGGCCGAAAGCAGCAAATTCAAGGGTGTCGTTACCGCTTCCCCCATCAAGTAAACCGTCGATCGCAGAGTTATTACCACCTTTAAATATATCGTCGTCGGTTCCTAAATCAATATCCGCTTGTATAGAGGAGTCATTAGCCAAGTTAAAGTTATCGTTACCTCCTCCACTGTTGATATTGGTTGCTTCGATGGACGCATTTCTCTGTAACGTAAAGGTATCGTCACCGCCTCCACTATTAATATTGGTTGCCTGGATTGACGTATTAGTATTTAAATCAAAGATGTCGTCACCATCTCCACTATTGATATTGGTTACTTGAATGGACGCATCACGACTTAACTCAAACGTATCGACCCCGGTTCCACTTATCAGATCACCGGTTATTATGGTGGGGGAAGCGTTTAAGAACCTAAATTGATTTGCGCCATCTCCACCATTAACGTTGCCGTTGATTGTCCCTGTTGTATTGGCATCGTGTTCAAATATGAAGATATCATCGCCATCTCCTCCAGCAAGGTCGCCGTTAACTTCCACCAGTGCATTATCGAAAAAATCAAAAAGGTCATTGCCATCTCCCAGATTGGTATCACCGTTGACAGTCACTGTTCCATTTTCATGGAAGAGAAAGCGGTCAATGCCGGCGTCCCCGCTCTCATCAATGTTGTTATTGATCGTTACGCTATTGCTACCAGGACCACGATCGACGGAACCTGCTCCCTGATTCGTACCACCCAAGAAAGCTGAAAATCCAAATACAAAATCATCGCTTCCGGCTCCTCCATTGACAGTGTCAATAGTCACTTCATCATAAGCAAAGAATTGAAAGTTGTCGTCACCAGAACCCCCATTGAGCGCTTCCAGTATTAGAGTATCGGTGCCACTGGAATCACCTACAAAATTAAACGTCTCGTTTCCAGCCCCTCCCGTGAACGTACTGTTCTCAGCATTGACACTTCCATTGACAGTAATATTCATATCGCTATGAGTCCCACTGGTAATCTCCTCGATACTAGTCGTCACTCCGGAAACGTCGATCGTCTTGCTGAAGGCGGCATTCTCGACAGTCAAGTTACTTTCAACACTTGAATCACTGTTAAAATTAAGCGTGTCATTGAAGGTAGTGGTAACGCCATTCGTTTCGATAGTGGTCTCGCCGGTAGTCTGGTCAGTAGTCTCAACAGTACTCGACTCGATAATTAAATTATTATTAAAAGTGGCCTCTGCATTGAAGGTAGCGGTAACGCTATTCGTCTGAAGGTCAGTAATCTTGCCAGGATCCATTACATCATTCTTGCTAACCTTGTTAGTCCGGATATTAAAATCGCCATTAAAAGTAACCGAATCGTTGAAGGTGATGCTCTCTGTTGTAACAGTGTCCGTTGCGTTATAAACCTGGCCGCCACCCGAGTTAATCTCGCCCGTATTGAAGTTTATCTCATTGCCCGTAAAACTTAGCGCCCCACTCTGCACTGAAAGCGTTCCATTCAAATTGATAGTGTCGCCAGTGCCAGCATTGCTATCGCCATTGACCGTTAAACTCGCATCAAAGGCAGGATCTAATGGACCTAGGACAGGGGTTAATAGCCCTATATTAACCGTGTCAGGGCCTGTGCCTGCACCCAATCGCGTTTCAATCGTCAAAGAACCCCCAACAGTCGGGTTAAGAAAATCGACACCGCCTGCAAGATCAGAAGAAATCGAAGTAATAGAATCAGAGGCTGGAGGGTTTAGAGGGTCCGTAGTAATAACATTATCCGAAAGCGTAATCGTCTCTGCACCCCCGGTGAAACTGAATACCCGATTTGTTGCCGTTATATTATCGGTAATGGGATTGATCGATGTATCCAGACCTGTATATTGAACCTTGCCCTTGCTGATCGTGCCATTAACTTGATCAACCGCTTCTATAATTTCTATTGTCCCATCGTTCAGACTATTTAGGGATGAATAGGTAACGGTGTCAAAAACGGGACTAGTGTGATTCAGTGTTAGCATATCTGCAGCGCCGTCAGCGTCTCCTCCATTAAAGATAACGAGTATGGGGAAGAACGCATCAGAACCATAGTCCACCGTCAGACTATCGTCACCAGCACCCGCATTGATCACATATTGAGTGAGCACAATGGAGCCACTTGAATCGATAAACTCGACAGCGCTGGTAGAACCTCCTGATATTGCGAATTCCAGGTTATTCCCGTTACGGCTCAAGGTATAGTTGGATCCAGAGGGATTATCGACTTTTACTGTCTTGGAGAAGATGGTGACATCGTTACCGCCCCCTCTGGTATATTCAATCCGGCCGACAAAATCACCATCGGTGAAGAGTGCCCCATCACTTAGATCATCAGGATTGCCATCGCTAAAGCCATCGACCATGCCGTCGAAAGTGCCGACTATCGCATTACCCGTATTATTATCAATGAGAGTAATGTCCGCGGAGAAATCATCTTGCGGAACAGAGTTAATCTCAAAATCGAGAATAGCTCCGTCTATCAGTTCGACTGTTTGTCCTGCTCCCAACACCTTAATTTGATCATAATCGACGCCGGCAGTATCAGAACTGACAACATTAAGATCTGCTTTAAAAGTCGCTCCTGTTTCAAGAGTAAGATTCCCGGTTAGATTAAATATGCCCGCTACGGTATCGCTACTACCCGGAGCGATAATGCCGCCATTCTTAACAGTAAGATCACCGACGATACTACTGTCACCTCTAAGCGTAACTCCATTTTCAATAATGACACCGTTGGTAAAAGTAAACGCATCTCCTGAGGAATCATTGCCGATAGTCACCCCGCCGGTGTTATTGAAGGTTGTTTCCCCCGCTACACTGTTACTGCTTCCGGTAAGGGATAGGCTATATCCCTCGTTGGTGGTTGTCAGGCCGGTGGTAATCGTCGTGTTTCCATTAAATGCGATTGCCTGGCCGTCCGTGGTATCGGTTAATACCAATGACCCGACATTCACTGCGTCGTTAAAGACCGTCCCGTTTGAGTTGGTCACAGTCAATGTATCGAGGGGCTGGCTGCTACCCACAGCGCCATCAAATGTCACCGTCCCACCCGTGCCACCGTTTACCAGCAGAGCTTCACCACCGTTACTCGAGACCACGTGACCGTCAACGCTGTTGTCAAAAGTAATCGTTGCCCCTGTTGAAACGTTACCGCCATCGGTGCTATCTACGATTACGCTTGCATCATCACCCACCTGCACCGCGTCAGAAAAAGTAATCGCACCGCCGGCAGTGACAACATTAGCATTAAGAAAGGTCGTGAACCCCGCACCGTCCAATACTATCGCGGCGGCATCATTCCCGGCGAGAGTGTCCAGTTGACCGTTAACCGTAATGGAACCACCAGCCGGGGTTTGTATTGTCACTGGATCAACAAAGCTTGCTGCATTGACAGTAATAGCATGCTCGCCATCGCTGCGACCGATGGTTATCTGACTAAAGGTATCGTCGGTGAATCGTCCAATCTCGGCGGCATCGATCACCAGGATATCTGCACCGCCCGTTGCTCCAGTACCCACCTGGATCCCGTCACCAATCTCATCCGGTTGAAGCACCAAGGCGAATCCACCACCGCCAACGGCACCGCCCAGGTCGATTTCGTCCGAGATCAATGTCGTATCAGTTGTCAGGTTCGCTACCCCCAGGGTAATGGTTGAATCATTGGCTGTCTGGACCGTTCCTGCCAAGCTCGTTGTGCTGGCCGTGGAAGTAACACCGTTGGAAAAAGTTAGAGAGTCGCCGCTACCGTTCCCCAGTACTACCCCACCGGTGTTATTGAACGTGGTGCTGGTAGTCACCATATTATTCGTACCGAGTAGTGACACCGCATAGTTTTGCCCAAACGTCGTCAGTGTGCTGGCCGTAACATTGTTATTTAACACCACAGCGCCCGTTGACGTCGCGGCGTTCTCTTGCAGTGTGAGTTCACCAATGTCATTCAGCGCGGCATTGGCAGTGGTGCTACCGCTGCCGGAGATCAATTGCAGATCATTGTTACTCCCCGTCACAATGCCATTTAGATTAATATCGCCTACTCCCGTACCGGTGTTAACTACTGTATTCGCCAGCAAGTTCACTGTGTCGGTAAATGTCACTGCTCCACCCGCAGTCGTAATATCGCCATTGAGATCACTCGGGCCTTCGACGGTAAAACTAGCGCCCGCAGTTGCACCCAGATCAATAGCGCTGTCTATGTCGACAAGCCCGGCTTCACCGCGCAAGCGCAGACCCGTATTGAGGTTTTGTAAACCACCACTCTCATCCACTTCTATCGTCCCTGATTGCGTTGTATCAAAGCCGATAATAATCTCGGAAATAGAACTATCCACATCTTGCAGTTCGGCTTCCGATAGCGACAATGCCGTCATTCCGGCAGTGCTGTCGCCGATCTCGATGCGCGACCCCGCCGTTTCACCGGTAATCGTCACGCTTGCATTCGCACCACCGCTTGAACTCAGCGTTGCCGTACCGCCGGTAATCAAATCATCCGTGGCAATATCGATATTCCCGCCGTTGGCGTCCAACGTAACGCCGGTAATATCAATACTGTCGGCATCGCTTCCCTCAGATGCCGTCAAACTAATAGCCGACGCTTCGACATTCGCATCAATATTAATATCGTTCCCGCTTATCGTAAGGGCACCAATAGAACTACCACCTGTTCCGATAGACCCATTGGTGGTCACGTCACCTGTGCCGGCGTTCAAGATTAAATCCTGGGTCCCATCCACTGTGCTGCTGAAACTGATGTTACCGTCCGTGCTGTCATTATCCGCATCACTGTTCACCGTGACCGCGCCGCTCGCATTCAGATCCACCGCGCCGGTAAACATGATATTCCCGTCATCACTCGCATAACTCGTCCCGTTCAGATCGATGTTCGTGCCCGTGATAGTCTGCGCCCCGGTGGTGCTCACGTTCGCCAGGTCCACCTGTGAGGCCGCACTCACCATCAAACTACTCAGCTTCGTCGTGCCCCCAACCGCACCGCTCAGCGCCACCGTCCCGGTATCCGCATCCAGGCTCAGGCTCTGTGCACCGTCCACCGTGCTGCTGAAACTGATGTTACCGTCCGTGCTGTCATTATCCGCATCACTGTCTACACTGATACCAGCACCCACCAAATCCACGGCGCCGATAAACGCGATATTCCCATCATGACTCACATAACTCGTCCCGTTCAGATCGATGTTCGTGCCCGTGATACTCTGCGCCCCGGTGGTGCTCACGTTCGCCAGGTCCACCTGTGAGGCCGCACTCACCAGCAAACTGCTCAAACTTGTCGTACCGCCAACATCTCCGAACATCGTCACCGTCCCGGTATCCGCATCCAGGCTCAGGCTCTGTCCTCCATCCACCGTGCTGCTGAAACTGATGTTGCCATCCGTACTGTCAGCATCCGCATCACTGTCCACCGTGATCGCGCCGCCAGCATTCAGATCCACCGCACCGATAAACGCGATAGTCCCGTCATCACTCGTGTAACTCGTCCCGTTCAGGTCGATGTTCGTGCCCGTGATACTCTGCGCCCCGGTGGTACTCACATCCGCCAGGTCCACCTGTGAGGCCGCACTCACCATCAAACTGCTCAGCTTCGTCGTGCCCCCAACTGCACCGCTCAGCGTCACACTACCGCTATCGGCATCCAGGTTCAGGCTCTGTGCCCCATCCACTGTGCTGCTGAAACTGATGTTACCGTCTGTGCTGTCATTATCCGCATCACTGTCTACACTGATACCAGCACCCACCAAATCTACCGCACCGATGAACGCGATAGTCCCATCATCACTCGTGTAACTCGTCCCGTTCAGATCGATGTTCGTGCCCGTGTAAGTCTGTGCCCCACTCGTGCTCACATTCCCCAGGTCAAGCTGTGAGCCAGAAATCATCACACCTCCCCCCTGAATCGTGTCTCCACTATGCATCATGAAGTCACCCATTCCATTGGAGTCAAAGTCAGCAGTCAGGGTAATGGCACCGGTATTCGTTGTGATACTTGAACCAGCCTCAAGCGTAATATGACGATCCGCTTCAAAGGTAATCGAACCGCCACCGGAAGCTTGAAAAGTAGGCGTTCCGCCGCTACTGAAGGTGATATCGCGATCGGCATCAAGCGTGAGATCATTAGCCGTAGCCCAGGCGATATCAACGTCATTGTCCACAGTGATATCACCATTGCCGCCGCTCCCCGTGGTCTCGATTTCCAGAGATCCCGTATTCGTCAGAAAATCCACGATATCGCCATCATTGAGTGTATTAGCGTTGGTCGGACTGCTGCCAATCGCACTCCCGCTTCCATCCTGGATGGTGATGTCGTTAGGATCGATCAGAAAGGTGCCGGAGTTACCTGACGGCGCAGAGATGTCTACGGCCCGGAACCAGTTGGGGAAAAGCCATGATTCCTTGCCTGACACTTCAACAAAACCACCATCACCTGCAAGTACACCGCCACGTGCGCTGATCTTGCCGAAAAAAGCAGTATCCTGATCCGCCCAAACAATGACTTTCCCCCCATTACCACTAGTCACAGCATCAGCGCTTATAAAGACCTTTTCTCCGACTGTGTTTGTTTGCGCATTTTTAATATCAGGATTCTTACCCTTTAAATCTCCACCAATTAAAACCTCGCCGCCACCAACATCACCGGATACATCTATTCTGGCCTCATCGACTAGCGCGATCGTTTCGCCCAGGACCATCACTTGTCCACCCGTCTCACCGCTATCTTTGCCGGAAGCATCCAGCGTACCTGAGACCTGTACTGTGCCGTGATCGCCACCGGAAAGAATGATCCGGCCTTGTTTATTGAACGCGCTGGTAGCACGGCTAATGCCTTCGTGATTGATGGCTAAGGCATAAGGATTATTTCCGGCTGTTTTGAGTTCTATCTTCGCCGCTTCGATCAGACCTTTTTGATCGATACGACCGTCGTTATCCGTCACGCGTACGGCCAAGCGATCATCGCCACTGGCTTTTAATAAGACATCTTTACCGCCAGCGAGGCCGACCTGACCACTGGCGTTAATTGTACCGCTGTTATCAACATGCCGGGCAATCAAAAATACGTCGCCATCGCCGCCGTTAATCGTGCCGAGGTTTTCAATCTTGTTTTGGCTATCACCGATGAAGTTGAGATCACCGCCATTCATAAATGCCGCGTTATCGACATCCAGCGTTGAGGCAATGAAACTTTGGGTATTAATATTCGCACCGGCACCAACGACGATGCCATTAGGGTTGATCAGATAAACATGCCCATTGGCTTTCAGATCACCCAGTAACGAAGAAAGGTTACCGGTGACTACGCGGTTCAATGCGGCGGAAGTATTGCTGGGTTGAATAAATTTAGTCAGTTCGCCATTCGCAATAGAAAAATCCTGCCAGTTAATAATGACACGGTCGCTGAGCTGATTGATATTGAGCTGATTTCCGGCGCGATTAAAACCTGCATGTCCGGCAACGATTTGTTCCCCGGATGGGTTAGCGCTAACACTACTCGTAAAAACGAGTAAAAATGTGGCAAGAAAAATAACAACTTGTTTAAGTCGAATATTCATACCCCCTCCTCAGAACGAGTAATCCAGCCCTCTATTGTTAATTATTAAGTTATTAACCGTTTAAAACATTGACCTATATCAAGCTTCATTGAGAAATTATTAATAGGGATACTAAAAGGTAAGGGCTGATTGCTATTTATTGTAGAGGAAACTGTTGCTGGCTAACTGATCAACAATATCCATATAATGATCGATTAAGTAGATACGACCATTGGCATGAAGATCGCCCAGCAAAGCGGAGGGGCTACCGGAAATCACACGATTTAGTGCCGCCGCACTGCTATTCGGCTGGATGAATTTGGTCAGGTCGCCACCGGCATTGGAGAAATCCTACCAATTGATGATTACGCGCTGTGTACCCTGCATAATCACCAGGTTACTGCCATTGCGAGCAAACTGCGCCTGGTCGGCGATGACCTGTTCGCCTGTCGGGCTGGCATGAGCACCACTGAATACGGTCAAAAAAACTGCACAGAGAAAAAAGCCCGGCTTTGATATTGTTCATTTGTATGGCTTATTTGGTGTAGTCTACCCACTACACTTCATAGCTTGTCATACAACTGTGATTTCCGTCATAGTTTGCCAATAACATAAGCGCTTAGCCATGAGGCTAAACGGCTTGTTAACGGGAAATAACTGACCTAGTCTAGTCTTTACCCAGTGGAGACTTTATCAGGTTGCCAGGACCAAGCACACCGTCACCACGGGCAACCAGGTAAGCATAAAGGTTATCAAGATTATCCATGACGCGGATATTGGTTTTGTGCGGCCGCATCATCGTGCCTGAGCGACCGTTGGTAACGACATCGACAAACTCTGCCTTGCTCAGTTTCTGGGTGACACTCACTGCGAGGTTAGGGCCTACCGCACCTATACCGCCCTTGCCGTGACAGGCGCCACAGCCACCGCCATTATAGGTTTTCCAGCCTTCTACGGCATTGTCGCTAATCGTGCCTGCGACCAATTGATAAGGCTTGTCGGCGGATACGATGTCTGCCGTTGCTGCGCCGGTATCTGCCTTGGCACTATCGACAGCAGCCTGCAAGCTCGTGGTTGCGTTTGCGGCTTCCTGCTTCAAATCAGTCATCGCCTGTTCGGCGTTAGCCTGGATGGTATCAACGACGGCCTGCATTTGTTCTGTTGCTGCGGTCACCGTATCCTCGCTATTTACGACAGCCTCTTCGATTACGTCCGCGGTATTCTCTTCAATCGTAGCGATACTCTGCTTTGCTTCTTCTTTAGCAGTTCCAATACTGCTATTCGCCTGATCAGAAATAGTTTGAGATGTCGATTGTTCACCTTCGCTGCAACCATAGGCAACAGCAAGGAGAGACAGCAAGTAAAAACTGTGTCTGCTAACCAGCAATTGAAGCAGTTAGTTGTATGGCCAGTTGGCGTAGATTTCGTCCTGGTAAACAACACCCTCGGCTTTTTCAACAGTACTGATGTCAAATTCAGCAGGTTCTGCAGGTGCTGGTGAGCTTGCAGCAGGTGCAGCTGGCGTGCTTGCCGCAGGTGCAGCCGGTGCGGCTGCGGTTCCCTTGTCGCTGTCACCACAGGCGACTAGTGCGAGCATGAAAGATACAAGGACTGACAGCTTGAAAAACTGGTTTAATTGATTCATCGCTAAACTCCTTCCCATGTATATAAAAATATCTGTATGGCGGTATGTTATTTCAGTATTCTGGTTTAATTATTATGTTTATAGCTTATCAGACCGCAGTTCAAGATGAAAACCGGGCAGATTGAAACATTTTGTGAACAGGTATGGGAAACAAGCATTATTCCCGAACTGGTTGACTACATTCGCGTACCTAACAAGTCACCCATGTTTGACCCCGACTGGGAACAACACGGGTACATGGAACAGGTTGTTCAACAATTTGTTAACTGGGCTGAAGCCTTGCAGTTGACAGGCATCTCGATAGAGGTTGTGCGCCTGCCGGAGAGAACCCCATTGATATACATGGAGGTCGCCGGACAGAGTGATAACACGGTGTTGTTGTACGGACACCTGGATAAACAACCGGAAATGACAGGCTGGCGCGAAGACCTTGGTCCGTGGCAACCGGTACTTGTGCAGGACAGGCTTTATGGGCGCGGTGGCGCTGACGATGGCTATGCAATGTTTTCATCTCTGCTCGCGATCAAGGCGCTACAGGAACAGGGAATGGCGCATTCTCGCTGCGTGGTCATCATCGAGGCATGTGAGGAGAGTGGCAGTTTTGATCTGCCCTATTATATTGACCACCTGGCTGATCGCATCGGCAAACCCGAACTGGTCATATGCCTTGACTCCGGGTGCGGAAATTATGAACAACTCTGGGCCACAACATCTCTGCGCGGCTTGATCGGAGGGACGTTAACAATTGAAGTTATGGATGAAGGCATCCACTCCGGAGATGCCAGCGGCATTGTACCTTCCAGCTTTCGAATCTTGCGACAGCTACTTGACCGCGTTGAAGACCCGGTAAGCGGAAACATCAGCCACGAGGAATTCAATGTGCCCATCCCGGCCAAGCGTGTTGAACAGGCACAACAGGCTGCAGCAATGCTGGGTGATGCCATATTTAATCGCTTCCCGGTGAAAAAGGGCCTGCAACCCGTACATGACGACCCGACTGAATTAATACTCAACCGCAGCTGGCGACCAGCGCTTTCCTATATTGGCATACAGGGCATACCCGATGTTGAATCAGCCGGCAATGTGTTAAGACCTGCCACCGCTATCAAGCTATCAATGCGACTCCCACCAACCTGTGATGCCGACAGAGCAAGCAGAAAACTCGAACAACTATTGACAACGAGCCCTCCTTACGGCGCCAGGGTCAGTTTTAAACCGGACTGGGCCGCAGGTGGCTGGATGGCGCCGGAAGTCGCACCATGGCTTGAACAGGCGATGGAAGAGGCCTCCATGCAATTTTTCAACAAGCCTGCAGTGCATATGGGTGAAGGCTGGTCGATCCCGTTCATGGGTATGTTGGGCGAAAAATTTCCTGATGCACAGTTCCTGATAACCGGTGTGCTTGGTCCTGGCTCCAATGCCCATGGTCCAAATGAATTCCTGCATATCCCGATGGCAAAAAAGTTGACCTGCTGTGTTGCGCGGGTCATTGCCAGTCATTACCAGCAGTTTAAACAAGTCGCCTGACATGGCATGGTCAAGGGAACAAACCATGGCGCTATACAATGTGTCAGCGTGGTCAAGTGGCTACGTAGATATTAATGAACAAGGGCATCTATGCGTCCAGCAAGATGCTGACAAGCCGCGGACCCGGATTGATTTAATCAAACTGGTTCAGCAACTGGAGCGGGAAGGCCTGTCGCTACCTATCCTCATCCGCTTCTCTGACATATTAAAGGATCGGGTACGTGGGCTGATTGATGCATTTCAAAAGGCTATTACCGAACATGATTATGATGCCGGTTATACCGCTGTTTATCCTGTTAAGGTCAATCAGCAACGCCGCGTCATTGAGGACATCATTGCAGCAGGCGAAGATAAGGTCGGACTTGAGTCCGGCAGTAAACCTGAATTACTGATCAATATCGCCCTGGCAAGACATGGCAGCAAACTTGTCTGCAACGGTTACAAGGACAGCGAATATATTCGACTGGCCCTGATCTCCATGCAGCTCGGTTTCGACACCTACATCGTTGTGGAAAAACTGTCTGAACTACGCGAGATACTGGCATGTGCGCAGCAATTGCAAGTCACGCCTAAACTTGGCATCAGGGTACGCCTGTCCTCCATCGCTAATGGTAACTGGCAAAACACTGGCGGAGAAAAATCCAAGTTTGGTTTACATGCAAACCAGGTACTGGCAACGATAGAAACACTTAAACAGCATGGCAAGTTGGAGACACTGCGATTATTACATTTCCATATTGGCTCGCAAGTCGCCAATTTACAGGACCTGCAGCGCGGCATGGTTGAAGGTCTTCGTTTCTATGTACAGCTAAAACGACAAGGAGTACCCATCGATTGCCTGGATATCGGTGGCGGGTTAGGCATAGATTATGAGGGCACCAGGACGAACCGCTTGAATTCAATGAACTACTCGGTTGCAGAATACGCACAGCTGGTAGTAGCGACGGCGAATACTATTTGCTTGGAAGCCGGGGTTGAAGCACCACATATTATTAGCGAGTCCGGTCGTGCCATGACCGCACATCATGCCATGTTGGTCACCAACATTATTGATGTTGAAAACCCGATTGGACAGAGCGTAGACGAGCCTAGCTTGCGCGGCAAACAAAGCTTGATTGATGCGTATCTCGAATTATTACAACACTGTGGATCTAACCCGATTGATGCAAGCTACCGTGAATGTATGCAGCTATACCAGACAGCGCGACAACAATTCAGCAACGGCGATCTCGACCTGCAGCAGTGGGCTGATATCGACGAGTTGTATTACGCCGTGTTGAAGAAGCTAAACGCTTTGAACCATGACAATGGGGCGCTGAGCAACGAACTTGGTGAAAAACTGGCATCGAAATACTTTGCCAACTTTTCATTATTCCAGAGCATGCCCGATACCTGGGCCATCGACCAGGTATTTCCCATTGTACCGCTACAAAGGCTGCTGGAAAAACCCGGGCATCGCTGTACCTTGCAGGATCTTACCTGCGATTCTGATGGACGTGTCGACTTTTATGTTGATGGTGAAGGCATAGAAACCAGCCTACCTATCCACGCCATTGAAGAAGATGAACCATACCTGATTGGTATTTTTTTACTGGGCGCCTACCAGGAAATCCTTGGTGATATACATAATCTTTTCGGGGATAGCGCCTCCGTGAATGTCAGTATCTCCAGGGAGGGTGAACTGGAGTTATCCGAGCTTGATTTTGGCGACAAGGTCGTCGACCTGTTTCAGACTATACATATCGATCCGGACAGGCTACGACAGCGTTACAAACACTTAATAAACAATAGCAGTATGGATAGCGAGAAAAAAAACATGCTGCTTGAACAGCTTTTGCACGGACTTGACGGCTATACCTACCTGGAAGAAGACTGAGTCTGTGCTATTTTACAGCGCTGTTATGTGACTGCTATAACCGATAATCAATGTACTTTGGAGTTTAACTATGAAAACAGGCGTTATCGGCCTGGGCGCCATGGGTGCGCACATGGCCAGGAACCTGGCGGCCCGGAACAAGCTGCAGACCGTTTATAACCGAACAACGACAACCGCTGAAGCTGTGGCAAAGGAATGTAATGTCAGAATGTCGATCTCACCGGCCGAACTTGCTGAACAATGCGAACTCATCATTATCTGTGTCTCTCGTGATGCTGACGTACTGGAGATGGTTGATGCCATTGCACCCGCTTTGCAAACCGGCACAATCGTTGTCGATACATCAACGGTAAGCGCCGACACGGCCACAGAAGCCAGCGCCAGGCTGCAGCAACGTGGCGCTGCCTTCCTTGATTGCCCGGTATCAGGCGGTGTCGAAGGCGCCAAAAACGGCACGCTGGCTATGATGGTCGGTGGCGATGAGACCGTACTGGAACAGGCGCGCGAAACAATGGAGGCAATTGCGGGAAATATTGTTTACATGGGGAACAGTGGTGCCGGCCAGGCCACCAAGGCTGTAAACCAGATTATGGCTGCCGGGATCAACCAGGCGGTGACCGAGGCACTGGCCTTCGGCAAGGCCATGGGCCTTGAGATGAACAAGGTGGTCGATATTGTTGCCACCGGTGCGGCTGGCAACTGGTTCCTGGAACACAGGGGCAAGACCATGCTGGCAGACAGTTACCAACCGGGTTTTAAACTTGCCCTGCATCATAAGGATTTGTCTATTTGCCAGGCAATGATCCAGCAGCTGGGCGAAAACGCACTACCGGTCGTCGAGATGACATTAATACATTACCAGCGATTAATGGACGAGGGTCACGGTGATGAAGATATTTCGGCACTGTTTCGCCTGAAACAGCAGATCTTCGAATGAGTTGATCAGGGAACTGATTATCGGTCCTGGTGTCGATCTGAAATTGACGCCAACGTCTATTTGTGCAGAATAGCCGCCCTTACGGCAACATCACTGACAACACCAGAATAAAACCACTATGCCCGCAGCGATTAAAGTCCAGTCGTTAAGTAAGTCATTTGGCCCGATTCACGCGGTCAGGAGCGTATCGTTCGATGTGAATCACGGAGAGGTCCTTGGTTTCCTTGGACCCAACGGCGCGGGCAAATCGACAACCATGAAAATGATTACCGGCTTCCTTGAGCCAACCGCTGGTACCGTGATTGTTAACGGGCATGATGTGCTGGAAAACCCGCTCGCGGTAAAACGCTCAATTGGCTACCTGCCTGAAGGTGCCCCGGCCTATGGAGAAATGACCGTCCGCAGTTTTCTTAATTTTATTGCCGACGTCCGTCAACTTCAGGGCAAGGAGCGCACGAAGAGAATTGATGAAGTTGTCGATCTAATCAACATCGAGGGTGTGGTAGAACAAAGCATTGAAACCCTGTCCAAGGGTTACAAGCGTCGTGTTGGGCTGGCACAGGCAATTCTGCATGACCCGAACGTCCTGATTCTTGATGAACCAACCGATGGCCTTGATCCGAACCAGAAACATGAAGTGCGCAAGTTGATTCAGAATATGGCAAGAGATAAAGCAATTGTCATTTCTACCCATATCCTTGAGGAAGTAGATGCAGTTTGCTCACGTGCCATCATTATTGCCAAAGGTTCGTTACTGTTTGATGGCACGCCGACAGAATTGATTAACAATTCCGAACATGGTGATATCGATCATGCGTTTCGAAAAATTACGACCGCGGCCAGCGAGGAAAGCGTGGTATGAATACACTGCTGGCTATATTTAAACGCGAGTTCACCAGCTATTTCGTAACGCCTGTGGCCTATGTATTTATTGTTATCTTCCTGTTCATGACAGGTATCTTTACTTTCTACCTGGGCGCGTTTTATGAATCAAACCAGGCAGACCTGCAGCCGTTTTTTCGCTTCCATCCCTGGTTATACCTGTTCCTTATCCCTGCTATTTCAATGCGCCTCTGGTCAGACGAACGTAAAAGCGGATCAATTGAATTGTTAATGACACTACCCGTTTCAATTACAGATGCGGTGGTGGGTAAATACCTTGCAGCATGGTGTTTTACCGCAGTAGCGCTATTACTGACTTTTCCAATGTGGATCACCGTTAATTATCTTGGCGACCCCGACAACACAGTTATCATGGCCAGCTACCTGGGCAGCCTCATCATGGCGGGCGGCTTTCTTGCGATTGGTTCCTGTATCTCCGCATTGACCAAAAGCCAGGTGATTGCCTTCGTTATAAGCGTGGTAATCAGTTTCATGTTTATTCTAAGTGGTTTCCCGATGGTACTGGATGTATTCCAGGGCTGGGCGCCGCAAACATTGATTGATGCCATTGCCTCTTTCAGTTTCCTGACGCACTTCACCTCGATCACGAAAGGGGTCATAGACTTACGCGACATAGTCTACTTTGCTGCGCTTATTGTGTTCTGGCTTTACATCAATGTTGTTGTAATAGAAACGAAAAAGGCAAGTTAACGATGAAGCTGAGGGTAAAAAACAGGATTGTCTCCACTACCGGTGTTGTACTTGCAAGCTGCCTGTTTATCAGCGTGGTCATTCTTGCCAACACAGCATTGACGACATGGCGTATTGACCTGACTGAAAACAAGCTCTTCACGTTATCAGATGGCACCAGGAATATCCTGAAAAACCTGGAAGAACCTATCCAGTTTGACTTTTATTTCTCGCGCAAGGGTATGGTTGATTTCCCATTACTTGCCAACTATGGCTCGCGAGTCAGGGATATGCTGGAAGAATACGCTGCCTATGCCGATGGAAAACTGATTCTTAATATCATCGAACCGGAGACTTTTTCCGACACCGAAGACCAGGCCGTCGCCAGTGGCTTACGTACTGTTTCAGCAAATGCCACCAGTGACCGTGTTTACTTCGGACTGGTTGGCACCAACTCTACCGATGATGAAAAGGTGATCCCGTTCTTCCAGAGCAACCGTGAAGCGGCACTGGAATATGATCTGACCAAGATGATCTATAACCTTGCCTATCCAGAGAAACGTGTTGTAGGTGTCGTATCTCAATTACCGATCATGGGCGTAGAAAATGACAACCAGCAACCGGCATGGACGGTCGTCAACGCGCTTAAAGAATTTTTTGAGGTGCAGGATCTTGGAACCAGACTTGAAACTATTGATGATAAGGTCGATGTGCTCTTAATCGTGCATCCCAAGGATCTGACATATCGCACCCGATTTGCAATTGACCAGTATCTTTTAAGAGGCGGCAAGGCGCTGTTGTTTCTTGACCCACTGGCAGAGCAGGATCGAAGTACGCCCGATGAAGCTAACCCGCAGGTAATACCCAGGCTTGATTCATACCTGCCGGGTCTGCTTGGTGCCTGGGGTTTAAAGATGGCTGATCAAAAAATTGTTGGGGATATCAAGGCGGCCATGCGTGTACAGGCAAATAGCCCAAGAGGCATGACCGAAATCGATTATCTGCCCTGGTTACGTCTGAGTGCGGACAATTTTAACCCGGATGACTTTTCCAGCAGTGAATTAAACCTGATACACATGGGTACGGTTGGCGCGATTGAAGTCGCAGAGGATAAGGGACTGACACTAACGCCATTAATACAGACATCAACCAAATCAACCCTGCTTGAACGTGACCTGATACTTTTTCAGCGTGACCCGACCGTCATTCTGAATAATTTTAAATCCGAAGACAGGAAAATGCTGCTGGCAACTCGCGTGCAGGGTAAAGTGAATACCGCATTTCCCGACGGTATGCCATCAGATGAAGAAGATGGTGAAGCCGTAAAGGACCAGTCATTTGTCAGCGAGGGAGAACTAAATGTCATCATAGTCTCCGACACAGATATACTTGCTGACCACTTCTGGGTAAGAAACCAGAACATGTTTGGTGTTCAGGTGCCGCAACCAATAGCCAGCAACGGTGATTTCGTGATCAACAGCGTTGAAAATCTGGCAGGTAACACGGACCTCATCAGCCTGCGCGGTCGTGGAAAATATGCCAGACCATTTACACTGGTCGAGGAAATTACCAAGGAAGCCGAGGCACGCTTCCGCGCCAGGGAACAGGAACTACAGGCCAGTCTCGATGAAACAGAGAAAAAGATCCAGGAACTGCAACAGGAACAAGGCGGAGAACAGTCTTACCTTCTAAACAGTAAATTGACTGACGAGATAGAGAAGTTTCGTAGTGAACGCTTGCAAATACGTAAAGAATTGCGACGCGTACAACACGAGTTAAAGAAGAATATTGAAAAACTTGGCTCCCAGGTTCGTTTTATTAATATCGGTCTCATCCCACTGCTCATTACTATACTGGCGTTGACTATCGGCATATACAGGGCCAACAAAAGAACCTGAACGTCATGAATAAGAAACTCACCGTTTTTTCACTCGTTACTCTCGTTGTCATCATCACGGCAGCAATATTCGCTAGCCTGCGAGCGCCCCGGCCAGAAATCGAAAAACCGTTGTTCTTTCCTGAACTGAAACAGAATATCGGCGATGTCCGCCAGATACAGATACAGTCCTTTGACGACAGCATCAGCCTGACACTGAGGAACAATGTCTGGGGAATAGATGAGTTTGATGGTTACCCTGCCCTTCCTGACAAGGTCAAGAGTACCGTACTTGGTGCCGCAGACTTAAAACTGAATGCCCCCAAGACCGCCCTTGAGAGACTCTATCCACGTCTTGGCGTAGAAGGCCCAATTGCTGACGAGTCAACCTCAAAGCTACTGACGCTGAAAGATGGCAAGCAGAAAGAAATAGTAACCGTTATCGTCGGCAAACCACGCCGCAGCAGCGCGGCACAGGGGGCATCGGGTCTGTACGTAAGAAAACCCGATGATGCGCAATCGTACCTGGTCGATGGTGTGCTTGAAATATCGGCAAAAAAGACAGACTGGCTGGAACGCTCACTGCTGGATATACCCGCAGAAGCAATTCAGTCTGTCAGCGTTGCCCACCCTGATGGTGATAGTTATACATTATTTAAAACCGAAAAAGGCCAGGATAGCTTTTTGGTTCAGAACCTGCCTGAAGGCAAGAAAGCCGCACCGGAAATTATTCTTAACCGATTTGGCGCCCTGTTGGCTGATGTACAAATCAGTTCAGCTCGTGGCAGAAAGGTACTTGATGATATCCAGGACAGGATAATTGCTACTGTAAAGACGTTTGATGGCCTGGAAATAATGCTGCAGGCTTTTTCTTTAAACGGTAGACCTTATACAACGTTTGATATAACACGTATTGATACCAGTAACGAAAGTGAAGAAATCGACGTTGCTGACCTGCAACAATATGTAAACAGAATGAACGAAAAACTTGCGGACTGGGTATTCGAGATCCAGGGTTTCAAGTTTGATATTATTAATAATAAATCAGATAAACTGTACAGAGATGCGAATAACTAGTGAATACTGGTTGATTCGTTAAATCCATCTTTCTGATCAACAGCACTGTTCTTCTTTTCGTACTCAATACACCAATCGTGAAACTCGCTGGCAGGAAGCGGTGCACTGTAATAATAACCCTGAACAATGTCACAACCCTTTTCTCTTAGAAAAGCCAACTGTGCTGCAGTTTCTATGCCTTCCGCAATCACTTTCTTGCCAAGGTTATGTGCAAGGCTGATGACAGCATTCACAATCACGGCATCATCAGGATTGTCTTCTAACTCCTGAATAAAGCTTTTATCAATCTTAAGCATTGATATTGGCAGGCTTTTCAAATAGGCAAGTGAAGAATAACCAGTCCCAAAATCATCAATAGATATTGATGAACCCATGCCCTGTAATTCCTTGAGCACCGGCAGCACAACGTCGATATTATCCATCAAGGTAGATTCTGTTATTTCAAACTCTAACCTGCCGAGGTCAACATCCTGCTGTCCGAGCTTGATAAGCAGTCGTTTTCTGAATCCCTCATCCAGTAATGCCGAAGGCTCAAGATTAATCGCAACGGAGGGCAGGGAAAAGCCTTGTTGCTGCCAATGCTTAAGCTGTGAACATACCTGACTGATTACCCATTCTGTAATGTCATCCATTAAACCGGTATTCTCCGCCATAGGTACAAAGTGTGCAGGCGAAACCATGCCTAATTCCGAACTATGCCAACGTAACAAGACCTCGGCGCCGATGATACTGTCAGTTGCCAGATCAATTTTAGGTTGAAAGTAAATAATAAATTCTTCGCTCTCCAGTGCCCTCGCTAATAAACTTTCAATCTGCAGCCTTTTATTCGCTCTATTGTTGAACTCCTGACTGTAATAGCTATAGCTATGCTTGTTTGGTCCCAGTTCCTTGGCATGAGTCAACGCCTGTGATGCCTTCATAATCAGATCTTCGGCACTGGACGCGTCTCCAGGATAAAAACTGATACCAATACTGGTAGAAAGATGAATAGATTCACCGTTAACAACAAGATTATTGTTTAACTCATCGCATAGTTTTTTCACAATTTCAGTAGAGTCTTCATACTTTGTAATGTTATTCACGACCATAGCAAAATTATCAGCGCCAAGATGGCCAAGAACGATATCTTCGGTGGCATCAATTCCGTAACCGGCCATCGCCATACCAGACTCATTAACGCAAGTAGCAAGTCGCTTGCTGATTTCTGTTAACACCGTATCACCAGCAGCATGGCCCAGGTTGGCATTGATGCGCATAAAATTGTCAATATTGAGTTTTATAAGGGCAAAACGCTGTTTATACTGCCGGGCAGTACGAATAGATCGGGCAAGTTGTCTTCTGAAATAATCACGGTTGGGCAAACCCGTCAGGCTGTCATACATCGAGAGCGTTTGTATTTTTTTCTCGGCTTCGCGCAGGTCAGTCATATCCTGGAATACACCCAGCAAGCGTCGTTCATTATGCGCGTTCTGTTCGTAATCCACCGTCTGCCTGATTCTACGTATGTTGCCTGTACCAGTTTTAATTTCAAATTCAATGCTGTAATTCTTGTCCTTATGTGTCGCATCCTGAAAAATAGACGCAACCCTTTCCAGGTTGTTATCGCTGATTAACATCAACAGTAATTTATAATCATCGCAAGGACGGGCTTCAAGACCGAACAGTAAAGCGGCTTCTGCTGAACAGTAAAATTCATCTGCATCTATGTTGTATGTCCACTCGCCCATCTTCGCGGTTTTCTGGGCGGACAACAGTAACTTTTCCCGTTCTGACAAGCGTTCAGCAGTAGCGCTTGCTTTTAGCGCAAACATTATCCTGTGAATTAGCTTTGCATTGTTAATTGGCTTGGTTATGAAATCTGTAGCACCACATTGATAGGCACGATTGACTGACTCATCGTCATCGGATGCTGTCATTATCATGATTGGAAAATGTCGGGTTTTTAAGTAGTGCGTTGCACGAACGCAGAACTCGAACCCATCCATGATTGGCATTTGCACATCAACCATGACCATATCCGGGTTACATCGCTCCAGCAGGCCAAGCCCCGCTTCACCGTTGTCAGCGGTAATAACCTGAAAACCATTCTGTTCGAGCCTCAGCTTGAGCAGGTTTTGCAGGTCCGTGTCATCATCGATAACCAGTATGGTTTTTTGATTCGTCGCTGCCATAAATTGATAATTAGTTTCATCGCCTTCTTATTTAACCTGGTCAAGCATGGCATCAGTATTTAGCATTTCACGTATCGCTGCATGCGCTTCCAGAAATGTATCCTGTAGAACATCAAGCATCAAGGCTGCTGCATCTATTTCATTACGCTGTATCAGTGTTTCTATTCTCTGTAACAGCGCTGCCAGCCTCCTTGCACCCACATTATTACTTGTAGATTTTAGTTTATATATCGCGATAAGAACTTGATCAAACTGATTTTCAAAACCGGTATGTATATCAGTCATGAGTGATAACGAATCCTCGAGGAAAATGCGTAACACCTCGTGAAATTCATCATCCATAATAGCGTGCAAATCCTGTATTACTTTCTGATCGATAATGGGAAATTGTTCGACATTTTCCATGTGTTTAACCTCTAGTATACAGCCTGTGTTTCAATCATGCAGATTTGAGCAGACATGATTGTGAAAGGAGCCCCTTACGTAACTGCATTTAATTCAGCTGACGTGCCACCAGTGATCGTTGCGTTGCATTGGAACTCCTTGCTGCCTTTTCGAAACCTTTTGAATATGCATTCGAAAAACTGCCTACTGCCAGTATATTTGCTGATGATAGCTGCGATATGCGATTAAGCATTTCAACGACCATGTCAAAATTGTTAGCGAGGTAGGTATATACCTTAGCAGTATCCATATCTGTATGCTTTGCCAGTGTCTGATAAGCATTCTTTCCGGTTTTAATAAAATCTTCCGGCGCAACCTCATAAGCGCGGGTGATATCAGGGTAAAAACCGCAGATCAACAAACATTTATTGGCGATTCGCTGCAGTTTCTCTTCAGATTCACTGACAGCATTATCTCGCCGGATCTGCATCTGTTCATCAGACATGTCCTCCCGGGTCAGCAGTAAAAAAAGACGTACAAGGTAATGTGCTACATCTTCCGGCAGACACTGTTGCGACAGGTACTCTGCCCGTCCAAGCAGGGCATGCCACTGTGCAGTTTCCGACAGGGTGATTGCTATATTTTTCACACTATAATCCATTGCTCTGAACCTCATCTGTTATAGCGGCTGCAAAACCCACAAACTTGAGCCGAATCCGGTCAGTTTCGTACACAATATTGATTACTCACGCTATACTTCGCGCTTCGCTAAAGAATTGAATTTCATGACAGAAAATACCAGGTCCGGACTGGAAACCGGCATCGCCAGCAGCTTCCAACAACTTATTTTCAGACTTCATGATTACTGGGCCGCCCAGGGCTGTGTCATTGCCCAACCGTATGATATGGAGATGGGCGCAGGAACGTTTCATCCTGCTACATTTCTCAGGGCTATTGGACCGGAACCATGGCGAGCGGCCTATGTACAGCCGTGCCGACGCCCTACCGATGGACGTTACGGTGACAACCCGAATCGCTTACAGCATTACTACCAGTTCCAGGTTGTGTTGAAACCATCACCCGATGATATTCAACAGCTTTATCTTGACTCACTGACAGCCGTGGGCATTGATACCCGTATACACGACATCCGCTTCGTGGAAGATAACTGGGAATCACCAACACTGGGCGCATGGGGTCTGGGCTGGGAAGTATGGCTGGACGGAATGGAAATCAGCCAGTTCACCTATTTCCAGCAAGCAGGTGGACTGGACTGTAAACCGGTGACAGGAGAAATGACCTACGGACTGGAACGAATTGCGATGTGTTTGCAGGAATGCAGTAACGTCTATGAACTTGTCTGGACACGGCATGGGGATCAAACGGTCAATTATGGCGACATTTATCACCAGAACGAGGTCGAGATGTCACGCTACAACTTTGAACTCGCTGATACGGCTTCACTCTTTAGCTGGTTTGATACTTGCGAGCAACAAGCCATACAGTTAATTGAAGATGGGTTGGCCCTGCCCGCCTACGAAATGGTCATCAAGGCCTCACATGCCTTTAACCTGCTTGATGCACGCAGCGCGATCTCGGTGACTGAAAGGCAACAATATATACTCAGGGTCAGAGCACTTTCCCGCAAGGTGGCCGAAACCTTTCTGGAAAGCCGCGAAGCGTTGGGCTTTCCGTTACTTCAACAGCAATAGTATGCCATGACCGCTAAACAAGACTTATTAATCGAGATTGGCACAGAGGAAATGCCACCCACGTCGTTGAAAAGACTGGCAACGGCTTTCCAGTCTGAAATGACCCAACTACTCGATTCAAACAAGCTCTTATATGAATCGATACGCTGGCTGGCAACACCACGTCGTCTGACACTATATATTTCAAATTTGGATACTGCCCAGGATGACCTTGAACAGGAACGTCGGGGGCCGTCAGTGAATGCCGCATTTGATGATGCCGGCAAGCCGAGCAAGGCAACCGAGGGCTTTGCAAGATCCGTCGGGGCTGCTGTTGATGAGCTGCAAACGATAGAAACAGAAAAAGGCAAGTGGTTGGCCTTCAAGCAGCTCATCAAGGGTAAGCAAACCAGCGAACTGATACCTGCGATGGTCGAGACTGCGCTAGGAAAACTACCCATTGCCAAGCGCATGCGCTGGGGTGATAGCGACGTAGAATTTGTGAGGCCAATACAATGGTTACTTTTCCTTCATGGAAACGATGTGATTTCAACCCGTGTGATGAATATCGAAAGCGGCAACTGTAGTTACGGGCACCGTTTTCATTATCCAGACGCAATAACTATTAACAATGCCACTGACTACATCGATGTATTAAAGACAAAAGGAAAGGTGATCGTCGATTTTGATGAACGCCGCTCCCTTATTCTTGAACAGATCAACAAGCTTGCTGCCGGCACCGGCGGTGAGGCAGTGATAGACGAGGATCTACTGGATGAGGTAACGGCATTGGTTGAATGGCCGGTTGCCTTTATTGGCAACTACGATGAACACTTTCTGCAGCTACCCGAAGAAGTGCTCGTGGCTTCGATGCAAGACCATCAAAAATACTTTCCGGTAAAAGACAATAAACAAAGACTGTTACCCTGTTTTATCGCGGTTGCCAACCTGGAAAGCAGGCAGCCCGAACTTGTTCGACAGGGAAATGAACGCGTCATCCAGCCACGTTTGAGCGATGCCAGTTTCTTCTGGAAGCGAGATATTGACCGTGGACTGGAAAGCCATGTTGACGGGTTAAAACAGGTTGTTTACCAGAAACAACTGGGGACATTGCAGGACAGGATGAAACGTCTGCAACACCATTGTGATTTTCTGGCACAAGCAATCGGCGCAGATACAGTGAATACAAAGCGTGCAGCAGAACTTTGTTTTTGTGACCTGTTAACTGAAATGGTGTATGAATTTCCCGAATTACAGGGAACCATGGGCAAATATTACGCCGCCGCCGCCGGTGAAAACCAGGATGTCTGCCAGGCGCTGGAAGAATTTTATCAGCCCCGATTTGCCGGCGATGATTTGCCTGGCAACGCCGTGGGTCAATGTCTGGCCATTGCAGAAAAAATCGACAGCCTGCTTGGTATCTTTGCCATTGGCAAGGCACCAACCGGTGCCAAGGATCCATTTGCATTGAGGCGGTCAGCCATTGGTCTAATGAGAATCCTCGTGGAATGCGAACTGGATATCGACCTGGCGGCGTTACTTGAATATGCTGCCGACGCGTTTCCCGCGACCATCAAGGCGCGTGAATCAATCAGCGATTTACAGTCCTTCCTGCAGGAACGTTTGCGTCGTTACTATCTTGATGAGGGCGTAGACAGCGATACCCTTGCGGCTGTAATGGCAATTAATGTAACGAGACCACTGGATTTTCATCAACGTTTGCAGGCGGTGACGGCATTTCGGGGGCTAGCAGAAGCGGACAGTCTTGCGGCTGCAAACAAGCGCATCGCCAACATATTGAAAAAGAATAATGTATCCGACACTGGCAGCATAGACACGACGTTACTCGAGGAGGAGGCCGAAACTGTATTAGCCGAACAGCTTCGCAACCACAAAAAAAAGTTGGCGCCATTAATCAGCAACAGGGACTACCAGGCATCCCTGTCCTTACTGGCCGGTTTACGTGACAGCGTTGATCGTTTCTTTGATCAGGTGATGGTCATGTGTGATGATGAAAAATTACGGCACAACAGGCTGGCTTTATTGCAAGATCTGAATAAACTTTTCCTGGAGATTGCAGATATCTCTAAACTACAGGGTTAAAAGATGGCGCTGATAATTCTTGACAGGGATGGTGTTATCAACGAAGCCAATGAAGGCTTCATCAAAACGCCGGATGAGTGGCGTGCAATCCCCGGTAGTCTGGAGGCCATTGCCAAGCTTACGCATCACAACTACCAGGTCGTCGTTGTCAGCAACCAGTCAGGGCTTGGCCGACGAAAATTCACTATAGACGACCTCAACGCTATCCACCTGAAGATGCATTCTCACCTGACCCAGTATGGCGGCACCATTGATGCGATATTTTTCTGTCCCGACGTACCACGCGACGATGACGATTACCGAAAACAGAAAACCCGTCTTTATAACCAGATATCAGAGCGATTACGCATATCACTGACCAAGGTGTATTGCATTGGCGACAAAATGAACGACGTCGAGGCCGTAAAAAGCGCAGGCGGCAAACCCATACTGGTGAAAACCGGTTGCGGGCAAAAAGAAATCGATGAGGGCAACGTGCCACCAGGCATTCCAATCTACAAAAACCTGGCTACTTTTGTCGACGAACTGCTTACCGACCACTAGGCCGATGTTGTTAATCCGCTCGCTGTGTTTCTACCTGGGACAGGCAATCAGCACACTGGTGTTTGTACCTGTTTCCCTGATCGTTTTCCCGCTGGATTTTCGCACACGCTACTACATTGTGACGCGATGGACGGTATTTAACCTGTGGTGGCTGCAGTGTTGTTGCGGTGTCAGGTATCGCATAGAAGGACCAGAAAATATTCCGCAACAGCCGGGAATTGTTATGTGTAAGCACCAATCCGCCTGGGAAACCCTGGCGCTGCAGTTACTGTTTGTACCCCAGGTATGGATACTAAAACGGGAACTACTAAAAATACCCGTTTATGGTTGGGGGCTCGCATCCATGCAACCAATCGCTATTGATCGGTCATCGGCCATCAAGTCATTCAGACAAATTGTCGAACAAGGTTGTGAGCGACTAAAAGACAACCTCTGGGTCATTATTTTTCCCGAGGGAACCCGTGTTGCGCCGGGCAGCAAGAAAAAATATCTTCCCGGCGGAGGACTACTGGCTGAAAAATCCGGCGCCATGATTACACCGGTCGCACACAACGCCGGCCATCTGTGGCCGCGCAACAGTTTTATTAAAAAACCTGGCATCATTACGCTGGTTATCGGTCCGGTTATTGATCCCGCTGGCAAGAAGGCGAGTGAGATCACTCAGGAAGTGGAGCAGTGGATAGAAGAGACAGTTGCGGCCTTGCCGGACCCGGCAATACCGGAATAAATCTGCTATTTCATGACGCCCTGAACGGTAAGGTCAACAGGCTCATAAGCTTCTGATCGTTAACATCGCGATATTGCTGCAGTCCTATTTGCATACCTTCATGTCCGGCCTCCGGCTGGTCTTTATAGGTGCGAAATAACCTGTCCCAGAAAGAAAAAATATTGCCATAGTTACTATCTGTTTCTGTCTTGATGACGGAGTGGTGAACACGATGCATGTCCGGTGTCACAACGAACTGTCGTAAGCCCTTATCGATGGTTCCCGTTAGCCTGAGATTGCCATGGGTAAACAATGCTGCCGCGTTCAATGCGATCTCGTAAATAATGATCGCAAACGCGGCTGGCCCAAAGACAAAGACAGCGACTAACTTGTATAGCGTTGACAGCAGGATTTCCAACGGATGAAAACGAACGCCGGTTGTAACATCAAACTGCAGATCAGTGTGATGGATACGGTGTATTCGCCATAATATAGTCAGTTTGTGAAACGCGACATGTTGCAGGTATATAAGCAAGTCGAACAGCACAATACTGGCAGCCAGATTCAGCCACAGTGGCAGTTTCACGAAATTGAATAAGCCTATACCCTCACCTGCCGCAAACAAGGCGGCCTGGAACAATGCCAACGGCACAAGAATCCTGACTGCGACAACATTGATGACCAACAGGCTGAGATTGTATATTCGTCGCTGCAAAGTCGAATTGTTAGTTACCTGTCGTCTGGGAAAGAGTCGCTCCAGCAACAGCATAGATAGCAGCAACAGAATGAACACCAGCAGTCGCAGTAACGACTGTTGTTCAATTACGATTAGTTCCAGCGCTGCCATGTCCTGTCTACTCTAGTGTAATCCTGCATTTGCGTTACACTATGAGACCAAACAGAAAAGAATAATTCAAACCACAATGACAAAAGAAACTTCCTACGGCCAATACCTGATGACGCGTCCAAGACGCCTGCGCCGCGACGATTTTTCCCGGCGCCTGGTACGTGAAAACAAGGTCAGCGTCGATGACCTGATTTACCCGCTCTTTATTGCCGAGGACGAAAAAGACCAGGTCGATGTCGATTCCATGCCGGGGGTACGCAGATTATCTATCGCTGCGCTGCTGGAAGAATCAGATGCACTGGTAAAACTTGGCATTCCGGCGATTGCCTTATTCCCGGTCATCAACACTAACAGGAAGACCGATGATGCCAGTGAAGCCTATAACCCGGAAGGGCTGGTGCAAACTGCCGTCAGGCAAATCAAGCAACGTCATTCCGATCTTGGCATTATTACTGATGTCGCGCTGGATCCTTATACGATTAGCGGCCAGGACGGCTTAACCGATGAACAAGGTTATGTACTCAATGACGAAACCGTCGAGGTCCTGGTCAAACAGGCATTGTCACATGCCGAAGCCGGGGCGGATATCGTTGCGCCTTCTGACATGATGGACGGTCGCATTGGCGCCATTCGTGCTGAACTCGAAGGCAATGGCCTGATACATACTCGCATTCTTGCATACGCGGCCAAATACGCCTCATCATTCTACGGACCATTCCGTGACGCCGTGGGTTCGGCTGGCAATCTCGGCAGTGGCAACAAATATACTTACCAGATGGATCCTGCCAATTCGGATGAAGCAATTCTGGAAGTAGAACTTGATCTTGATGAGGGTGCCGACATGGTGATGGTCAAACCCGGTCTGCCATACCTGGATATCGTGCAACGGGTAAAGACTACGTTTATGCGCCCAACATTCGTGTATCACGTCAGTGGCGAATACGCGATGTTAAAAGCTGCTGCTGCAAATGGCTGGCTGGATGAAAAAGCCACCGTGATGGAATCGTTACTATCCTGCAAACGAGCCGGCGCCGATGGCATTTTGACCTACTACGCAAAGCAGGTTGCTACCTGGCTACAGCAAGACAGCTAGTCGTTTTTATTGTTACAAGCCAGCAGGCTAGACATCAAGCGCAAGCTGCTTGATCTTCCTGGTCAATGTATTTCTTCCCCACCCCAATAGTCTTGCTGCATCCTGACGGCGACCGCCGGTCTTCTTTAATGCTTCTTCTATCAGTATGGTTTCAAAGCGCGGCTCTGCACTTCTCAACAACTCGGTGTCGCCATTTAGCAGGCTGGTTTCTACCCAGCGTCTGAAATTGGCCTCCCACTCGTCGGATGTTTCCGTGACCTCGGTGTCAATCCTCAGTTCAGGCGGTAAATCATCGATATGAATCTCGGTACTTGATGCCATTACCGTGACCCAGCGACAAAAGTTTTCCAGCTGTCGTACGTTTCCGGGCCACGGCAAACTGGTCAGGTATTCCTGCGTCTCCGATAACAACTGCTTGGTTTCTACGCCCAGTTCCCGGGCTGCGATGCCAAGGAAATGCCTGGCCAGGTCCACCACATCGCTGCGTCTTTCGCGCAATGAAGGAACATGCACGCGGATCACGTTTAGTCTGTGTAACAGGTCTTCCCTGAACTTACCCTGCTTCACCAACTGTTCGAGGTTCTGGTGAGTCGCCGCGATAACACGTACATCAACCTTGATGGGCATATGTCCGCCAACGCGATAAAACTCGCCCTGGGCAAGAATACGTAATAAACGCGTCTGCAAATCTGCCGGCATATCGCCTATTTCATCAAGAAACAACGTGCCACCATTGGCCTGTTCAAACCGGCCCTGGCGCTGCGCGGTGGCGCCGGTAAACGCGCCTTTTTCATGGCCAAATAACTCCGATTCCAGCAGGTCCTTGGGAATCGCCGCTGTGTTAATAGCGATGAACGGGCCATCGGAACGCGGGCTGTGCGCATGCAAGGCACTGGCGACAAGTTCCTTGCCGGTGCCAGACTCACCGGTGATCAATACAGTCAGGTTTGACGTGGAAAGACGCCCGATAGCCTTAAACACTTCCTGCATTGCGGGTGCCGAGCCAATAATGGGTGAACTGACTCGTTGTTCATCGGTATCTATCTTTGCCGGCGATTTCAGGCGATGGGCGATGGCCCTTTTGACCAGGCTGACTACTTCATCAACGTCGAAGGGTTTTGATATATATTCAAACGCGCCTCCCTGGAAGGCTGACACCGCCCGATCGAGATCAGAGTAAGCAGTCATAATGATAACCGGGATATCGGGATTCACCTGCTTGATCTGATCCAGCAACGTAATACCGTCCATGCCCGGCATACGAACGTCGGAAATAACCACGTCTGGCTGCTCTGCCGGCAATCTTTTCAGTACATCGTCCGGTCTTGAAAAACTTTCAATATTGGCATCGGACTTCTGCAAGGCCTTTTCCAGAACCCAGCGTATCGATTTATCATCGTCTACAATCCAAACGTTTTGTCTCGCTTCCATGTCGTTAGTCCAGTGGTAAAAGGATGGTGAAGTAAGTTTTGTCGTTTTCTCGTTCATAACTGATTAAACCGTCATGTGCCTGAATAATTTGTTGGGCCAGTGTCAAACCCAGCCCCGTGCCCTCGGCACGCGTTGTAATCATTGGGTAAAAGGCAGCGTCCTCTATATCGGCAGGAATACCGGGGCCGTCATCGATCACCTCGAGAACGATAACGTGCCGATTTAGCTTGTTGTTAATCGTGACTTTCCTGCGTATTCGTGTCTTCAGGGTAATCTTCCCCTGTGGAGGAATAGCCTGTATCGCGTTTCGAATCAGGTTAATCACTGCCTGAATAATCTGTTCCCTGTCCGCAATGATCTCGGGAATGCTGGGGTCGTAGCTCTTCTCAATATTAACGGGTTGCGTGTTCTCAGCCTGGACCAGTGACACCACGTATTCCAGCACCTCATGAATATTCATTCGTGTCTTCTGCGAGGCCTTGCTGGGTGTCAGCATCTTATCGATGAAATTACGCAGTCTGTCTGACTCGGCAACAATGATGTGGGTATACTCTTGCAAATCCTTATCTTGTAGTTCCGCTTCGAGTAGCTGGGCAGCACCGCGAATTCCTCCCAGGGGATTCTTGATCTCATGCGCCATCCCCTGTACCGCTTCCTTCGCGGCCTCCTGTAAGGTCTTTTGATTGATTTCCTGCATAACACGTTCGTATGCATAGGAGTCAATCAATTCGACCAATAATTCAGAAACGTAGTCGTTTTCCAGTATCGGCGTAATAATACAATCGACACGGATCTTACGATTATTGTTCAGGGTAATTAGCGCACCACGCTCGATACGTTTTTCCAGTGCCGGTTTGGCCTGACTAAGGATACGGTTGAAAAATGTCGATCTTGGCCAGATGTCCTCGGGCATCATGCCATCGACACGTTTACTGCTGACGGAAAGCATATCTTCGGCGGCGGGATTCATGCAGATAAGGCGCAAATCGGCATCAAATAATAAAATCGCCGTCGACAGGTTTTCTATCGTCTTATCTGCGATTTCACTATTAAAGGTCATGATTGGCGCATTATTGCACTCTTTTAGTGCGTTGTTCACTGGGCTAACTTCAGTTCAAATTTAAGAAAAATAATTATTTCAATTTAATCAATAGTTTACGCTGACTATAAACAGCATTCCTTATCGCTGCATTGAGATACAGCAAGAAGCAGACCAAATGCACGATTCTTAGGCATTTGCACCAATAAATGCGCTAAATGCACAACCGGCACGGCTCAGGGTGAAAAAAAGACGCTTGAAGTGAGTTTTTACTTACGGGGCAAGCTTTGATACACGAAGCATCGTAAAACTTGTACTGGCAGATATCAGTGTTTGGCCAGAACTATCGACAACCGCGGCAGACAGGGAGTGGGTGCCACGATCAACGTTCTTTACCGAGGCAGACAAGGCCCTGCCACTCGCTATTTCAGACCCATCGAGCTTGATGACCACCTTATGACCACGTTGAAGACCTGGCTGCAGCGACAGGCTGACACTCAGGTTACCGGCATTATTTCTGTAGCCCTCGTCCGGCTCGGGACTGATGAATGATAAGGCCTGATAGTAATCAGCAGGATCCACTGCCTCACGCCTGCTGGACGGAGAAGGCAGCCGGGCCTTGTTAGGGTTATCTATCGTCTGAACCTCCTGCAGTTGTATGACTTCTGCATTGTCAGATGGCTGATCGCTAAACACGACATTGCCATCTTCATCCACGGTTTTATAAACCGTTTCAGCAGGCACTAATGACCAAACAAACAACAGAAACAGCGAGAATATCGATTTCATTGGGCTAGCATAGCCCAAGCAGGTTCGAACGCAACTCATTACGGTCCCTGAACAGACGCTGGCGCTGCGGGCTGAGAACCGGGTCTCGGCGGATTCACGGGAGTGACACCTTCAGTTCTCACCCTTGGTGGGTTGGTAGGACTTACAGCGTCAGCGCCGTTTCCACTATCCCGGTTTAATGGCGACGTAAGCTTGCTAATGCGATGCATATAAAATGTGACGGGCTTGGAGGCCAGTATCACCTTGTTATCTGCATCCAGTATTCGCGCCACCAACACATGTTCACCGCGATCAATTGTATCCAACTGTACTAAAGCGTCTGTACCCAGGTTAACCTGTTTTCCGTCCATATATAAACCAACGCTATGCCCTGGTTTCAGCGCTGGTTCGGTTTGCAGCAACACGTTCAGGTTACCGGGATTGTCCCTGATAGTTTGCTTATTTGCAGGTTCCAGGATAATGACTTGCTCATATGCTGGACCTGCATCAGTTTTCCTGGTTGTGTCACGGGGAAGCGTAACCTGCTCAAAGTCGATCGCAGGCGCCACCTGTACCTCTGTTTTTTCAGCATTGGCCGAGGGCTGGTCGGAAAAAACAACATTGCCCTGCTCATCTACAGACTTGTAAACGGTATCAGCAACCACAAGGAAGGGAGCCAAGGCCAATAAAACCAGCAGCATTTTCATATACTGTAAGACAGAATTAGCACGGCCACAGTTCATACAAAGCATTCACTATTTGCAAAGGTTCACAAATTACCTTGCAGCCAGTAACCTGTCGGTGCTGGGTAAATAACATTTAAGGACTATTTATAACTAATGACCAGTTTTCCAGAACCCCCCACTGACGATTATGCCCTTGTTTACCTGGAGAGTACGGATGCGCCTTTACCGGAAAAGATTAATCCTGCCACGCGCTACGCCTACTTCAAGACCATTGCCCGTGGCGGTAAGGCCATCGTCCAGTCCTGCAAAGACTTACACCTGTCCCGCGTGGTTTGCTACAAGACGCTCAAACCCGAATTTGCCAAGGACCCGGTAGAACAGAAGCGTTTCCTGCGCGAAGCACGCGTGGGTGCGATGCTACAACATCCAAATACAGTACCCATGTATGAATTGGGTCGTGACCCCAAAGGCCAGATCTACTTCACGATGAAGCTGGTACATGGCTACACGCTGCGCGAAATTCTTGATTACCGGGAGCGTTATGATCTGAATCAGTTGATTAACGTTATCGTACAGGTTGCGCATGCACTGGAATACGCGCATACGCATCGCGTCATACACCGTGATATCAAACCTGAAAATATCCTGGTGGGACCATTTGGCGAGGTGCTATTGATGGACTGGGGGCTGGCCAAAGTCTGGACGGAAGATGGTTCCAGTATCGATTTATCAGAAGGCATGGAACCGATAAAAGGCGATCGGCCAGTGCAATCAATAACTGATGAACAACAACTTCAGGGCTCGATCTTGTATATGTCTCCCGAGCAGACCAACCGGGACCCGGATATCGATTTTCGTACTGATATCTACAGTCTTGGTGCGATTCTTTACGAGGTGCTGGCCGGGCAGCCGCCTTTTGATGAAGACATCGTCCAGGACATGCTGAATAAAATCAGGCATGAGACGCCTCCCTTGCCCTCCGACGTGACCAGCGTGCGCGTACCCGAACTGCTTGAAAAGGTAGCCATGACATGCCTGGCCAAGGCGCCGGATGAACGTATCGATAGTTGTGCAGAATTGGTGCGCTTACTGGAAGAAGACTGGTAAGCAAAAAAGCACTATAATAGTGCGATAATGGTCGATTTGCACAATTATTGTGCATTATTTTGGTGCTTATGATCGTTTCTAGCGGGCTTTCATTGTAATAAATGGCGTTGGCATTGATCCGGGTAAGGCCGCTAAGCCCACGATTTATAGAGAAAAAAATTTCCGCCGCGTGACTTCCCCAGGGCATGAATCACTGTTTTTCAGCCATCGACAATAGCTGGAATACATATTGCAAAATGACTGACTCCAATAAACAGGCTTCAGTCTACTTACAAAATTAATTGGAGGAGAGCTCAAATCATGAAAAGTAAGTTGGAATATATTTGGCTGGATGGATACAAGCCAACGCAAAGTTTAAGAAGCAAGACCATGGTACGGTCTGATTTCAGCGGAAAGCTGGAAGACTGCCCGATGTGGGTATTTGACGGTAGTTCGACTGAACAGGCTGAAGGGGGTTCTTCTGACTGCCTGTTGAAGCCGGTGTATATCGTCCCCGATCCAGACCGCAAGAACGGCTACCTGGTTATGACCGAGGTCATGAATGCCGATGGTACCCCGCATGAGTCTAACGGCCGTGCCACCATTGATGATGAAGACGATGACTTCTGGTTTGGTTTCGAACAGGAATATTTTTTGTGGGACCCGGAAACGAACTTACCCCCGGGCTTCCCTTACCGCGGCTATCCGAAACCGCAGGGTCCTTACTACTGCTCGGTCGGTGCAATGAATGCCTATGCGCGTGAAGTCGTGGAAGAACACCTGGAGCACTGCCTGGAAGCCGGTCTTAACGTTGAAGGTATCAACGCCGAGGTCGCGGCTGGTCAGTGGGAATACCAGATCTTTGCCAAGGGCGCGAAGCTCGCCGGTGATGAAATCTGGGTATCACGTTACCTGCTGGAGCGCACTGCTGAAAAATACAACCTGGGTATTGAATGGCATCCAAAGCCACTGGGTGATACCGACTGGAACGGTTCCGGTATGCACGCGAACTTCTCTAACTCGGAAATGCGCGAATCGGGCAAGGAAGATACCTTTACCAAAATTTGTGAAGAGTTCGGTAAGAACATCAAACGTCACATCGATGTTTATGGTGCTTACAACGAACACCGTTTGACCGGTAAGCACGAAACCCAGTCGATCAACGAATTCAGCTACGGCGTTTCTGACCGTGGTGCATCAATTCGTATCCCGGTTAGTACCGTGGAAGATGGCTGGATTGGTCGACTGGAAGATCGCCGCCCGGCATCTAATGCCGATCCTTACAAGGTTGCCGCGGCCATCGTGAAAACCACCAAGGAAGCCGGTTAAGCAAATCATTTTGTTCGCCCGTCTGAGAACCGGGGAGCTTGCTTCCCGGTTTTTTTTTCGCCTGTAGCTTACTTGTTACGCACGACCAGGTGCCGATCAGAGACAACTTCCACCAGCAGCTGGTTTAAACCGGCCTCGGCAAGCTGTTGCTCAACCTCTTGTGGGGTAAAGGCAGCAAATAATGAATTCCTGAAATCTCGTTGCAATACTTCCGGCTCTGCTGCCGCGTATTGTGTGACCAGCGCGTCGACATCCTGCTCTGTTTCGGGCCGCATCAGGTCCATGATAAAAATGCACGTCTCCAGGCCGTTCTTGTTCAGTACTTGCCATAACACCATGGGATCGTGCAAGTGATGTAGTAATGAGTTGGAAAAGATCACGTCGTATTGTTCTGTAACAGCGAAATCCTGCAAGTGACCCTGAACCAGGTTGATACGATCCTGGAACTGATCATCCATCTCCAGCAACGCGTTTTCTGCCTCGTTCAGCATCGCCTCGGCGCCATCAACGGCATCGATAACATAACCTGGAAAGACCCTGGCAAAGCGAATACTGATGTCAGCGGCACCACAGCCCAGGTCCAGCGCCCTGCCCGATTCCGGCAAGGCCGAACCACAGGCCGCGCTTAACATTTCGATAAAGTGGTTATGGGGCTCCTCGAAATCGGCTTGCGCATAGGCCCGGGCCTGATCGGCCTCATCCATTAATTCAGGTTCGGGTATACGTTCCATGCGAGATAATTTGAAACAAGACTACTCGTATAGCTTATCAAAACCGGACACACTAAAGCCATTCATGCGCTTGTTGCCAACAAGAATAACCGGTACACCCTTGGCATTCAGTCGTTTGTAGTCGGACTTTCCCTTAGCCGTTTTCTCGATATCGTATTCAGTAAAACGAATACCTTCATCTTTAAAATGATTCCGCGCTTTCGTACAGTAGCCGCACCAGCTCGCCGAATACATCACGACTTTCTTGCCAACGTCAAAGCTGGAGCTATCATAGCTCACGCTTTCATAGGAATTGATCCTAACTTCAATAGCCTCGCTTGTATGATCACGTGATGGCTTATCGGAAAAATGCACCTTGCCGCTCTCGTCGATCCATTTGTAGATCTCTGCATATGAAATATTGGACATGCAAAGCAATGGCAGGAGTATGAAATAAAATTTACTAAATTTGTTGATCATAACGATTGCACTCAGCGACGCAGCTTTGCTGCATGGCTGAGTAATGATTGGTTAGAATGCTATCCACCTAAAACTGCTTTAGTGGCAAGTTGTGTAAGCAAGGTTTTCAGCACATCAAGACTCATACCACCCGTTTCCTTTATCATTAAATCCTTTGCTTTGTTCCATATTCCGTCATTCCTTGCAGCATCTATAAACTCATGCCCTTCCCAGGTTAAAGATGTCGGTATAAAGTGCATACCAGACGAACTCGAAGCATCAATAGCCTCTATCAAGCCTGCAGCGCGCAGTAACTTTATATGATATGCAATTACATCATTTTCAATATCGGGTATTGAAATACTGCCTGGGCCACGAGGGTTGTCATCATTTTCCATGATGAGAAGAATGTTTCTGGCTAAATCCATGTCGCGTTTCATTACTTGTTCCTCTCAGTAAAGACTCTAACAATTTAATGCGGCCTGCTGCGTAGCGGGTCGACCGAAAAGATTTGTTAGGCATATTATTTCGAGTCTCTTATATGTTGTGCGCATTGATTGAATCCTAAAGCCTCGATATCTTCTATATCTTGAGACGAAAATGGCGCTTTATATCCCAATTCATCAAGACCATTGCATTTTTCATCAACAAATATGCCTGCACCGCCCTTAAAATTCGCCACACAACCACCCATATATAAAAGAGCAACAACCGAAAATGTATTTAGCACCCATTTGATTTTATGTAGCTTTCTGTAACTCGTATCCATTGGCCATCTTCCTCGCTTATTGTTATTGCTACTTTAATTATATAAAACGGAGCTTTCGTTTCATGTTTTAGTGCGATATTAAATCCTACACTTGAAGCTTCACCTATTTTTAATGATTGATTAGTGTTGATTATCTGAGTGCCCACTTCCTGCGTTTTGTCTAAATTTGAGGTTCTAATTCTTTCCATGGATGGAGTAAATACACGCGCTATAGCTTTTTCAAGATTCCATACACGGCCTCCTTTGTTTTCTACAATTGAATTTACTCTAATAATGCATTCAGGCATCAATTCCGGACTTATAATAAGACTGACATGAGGAGAACTTTCTTCCCTGAAAATGAAAAGCCACGCACTAATGAAGATTCCAAGAATTATAACGATTCGTTGCAGAATACTCGTCCAAGTGTCAATTTCTTTAGCATCAACCATTTTCATATTTGCCTAACGCCCTAGATAATAGGCTCAGTACGTAGTGCTGAGTCCTTGATTGATTTAATTGTGAGTACTCCCGGTCACTGGATCAATAGGCCATTCTCACGGAGTGCCTTAAATCTAGAGGCCATGACTCCATCTCGTGTCGCCAATGCACCGCATATGCATCCTACGAGACAATACTCCAGATCTATATACTCGTTTTCGATATATTTATTGGGGTTTGAAAATGCCAGATTACCGTATCTCTTATAGTAATCGAGCGCTGCAACTAGGCGAATCTGTAAGTGGGTGTATAGAGCCCATGAGCTATCGATTAGATCGAACTCCGGCCAGTTCTCGTAGTCTTGATCGTAGAAGCTTTCTACCATATCTCTTTCAGAAACTACTCGCTCCTTGAGCTCTTCTATGACTGTTGTATCTTGTCCAGGCGCATACTCTTTCAGTGCTTCAAAAACACTAATAGTTGCGCTTGAGTGTTCCGAGAAATTTCTCACCCACTCTGCCATCACAGCTTTCCATTCAACTAGCGCGTTAGATTGGGCCTCGCCCATATAAAATCCTTCATTTGGTAAATTCGGATTGAACCTAAATTTTTCTACCTGCGCTATTTCTCTCAGATCAGTTAAAGGTCTTCTATTCTTTACTTCCCACTGCAAAATCGGGCCAATATTTGATATTAGCAACACCGGATTAGTTACTTGAGGTATTCGTGCGAAACACTGCCTTCTTTGGGATTCAGATGTCGTTAGTAGCTCAAAAAACAGAGCTTCCGTCATCACGAAAACAAAATTATCAAATATTTCCCCCAGTTCAGTTTTTGATGCTCCCAATAGATAGCTTTTATCGACGACTACACATGGTTTCATTGGCAGTACTAAGGTTTGAACTCAGCGACGCAGCTTTGCTGCGTCGCTGTGGAGTGATTGGTTAGGAGATATTTTATCCATTATTCACAACCGTATTCTTCTTTAAATGCAGTTTTAGCTGAAAGTTGTGCAGATACAAACGCATCATCTTTCTTAACAAATACCCATTTAACAAATACATGTTTTAGTTCTTCCCAGTCAGGTGTTTCTTGTACTTCCTTGCAATTACCACTGTCATATACCCCCATTAAAAAACCGTGACAGAAATTTTGCTGTCCGACATCACCCACACACCAATCACTCAACTGACTCGAAATTACGTAATGCCCCTTCACCACTTCTGAATGTAAAGAGAATGGCAATGCTAAGAGCATTACTAATAACATTGATGTTCTTAACACTAAATATCTCCTAACGTCTTAACTCAGCGCCGCACCTTTGGCGCGTCGCTTTGGAGTGATTGGTTAGAGGGCGGCTTCGCCAATACACCCACCAAAATTAACGCCAATGCTGGTTGTACCCATGCAATCAAATCTGGAGCGCCACTACGAAGTAAAATATATCCGTAGATAGTAAGTATAAATAGACTGGCTATCAGTGCTGACACTCTTGCCCAATTTTTACCCGTCAATAGTAATAGCGCTAAAATTAATGCAATAAGGCAAAGCCCCCATCCTAGACCAGAGGAAGCCAAGCCTACTTCAGTCAGAAAGTATCCCTGTAGTACTGCCCATAACGCCATCAAAATGCTTGCTACTTTAAAACTCATTCCACCCTCTAACTAGTGGTTATAGAGTCCGCCGGAGTCCCTTTAATTTTCAATTATATGTGTACCTATTTGGCACCCTATCACCCCAAATCGAGGTAAAAAGGAGCCTACATATCCTATTCTCCTGTGCCATCTGCTCCATTACTCTTAACTCTATTACTCGTTGTTTTCCTGGTAATCAAAAACTCATTCATTTTACAAAACAGTCTATAAGCTGGTTAACTTGAATACTATATTTCCTATGTACTATGTGGTGTCACCATATATCAAACGTTGTTAAATATGGTCTTCATAAGTATTTATTTACAATCACTTACAGAATATTTTGATGCGTTTGCGTATTAGCTTGTTAGTTACTGATTGACCAGAACCGCCGCGCCCTGCAACTCGCCTGCCCGTAGTTTATCCAGTGCCGTGTTCGCTTCCGGTAATGCAAAGCTTGTCACCTCGGTATGAATCTGCAGTTGCTCAACAAGCCCCAGGAATGCTTCACCGTCTCTGCGCGTCAGGTTGGCAACCGAACGCACCGTGCGCTCACCCCAGAGAATATCGTAGGGGAATGATGGAATATCACTCATATGGATACCGGCACAGACCACCATGCCACCTTTCTTAACTGATTTAAGTGCCAGCGGCACCAGTTCGCCTGCTGGCGCATAGAGAATGGCTGCGTCCAGTGTCACCGGTGTTGTTTGATCGGTATCGCCTGCCCAGTCAACTCCCAGCTGTTTGGCGAATGCCTGGGATTGTGTATCGCCAGGTCGGGTGAAGGCATAGATGTGTTTTCCCTGCTGCAGCGCTACCTGGGTAATGATGTGGGCGGCGGCACCAAAACCGTACAGACCAATATGTGTGGCGTCACCCGTCATGCGGTATGAGCGATAGCCGATCAGGCCAGCGCATAATAGCGGCGCCACGTTTTCGTCGGTCATGGCATTGTTAAGCGGAAACACAAAATGCTGGTTAGCGATAGTGTACTCGGCATAACCGCCATCAATCTGGTAGCCGGTAAAGCGCGCCTGGTCACACAGGTTTTCCATGCCGCTATCGCAATAGTCGCAGTGCCCACAGGTATAGCCCAGCCATGGCACCCCGACGCGTTCACCCGGTTTCAGGCCGGTGACGTTGCGACCACATGTCTCGACATAACCCACGATCTCATGGCCAGGGATCAACGGTAGCTTAGGCTCGGTCAGGTCACCATCACACACATGGAGATCGGTACGGCACACGGCGCAGGCCGAGACTTTAATCAATACTTCATCATCACCCGGCTCGGGTATGGGGCAACTGTCGAGCTGTAGCGGGGCATGTTGGCGGTGCAGGCGCATGGCCTGCATTGTCCGGGAATTCACTGTCATATGGGTTACGTTCCTTCTGTCTGATATGCAGTCACCGTTTCTACTATGTTGCTTATTAATTTAACTATAGTTGATGCATGGAACAGATGGCAGACCAGGTAATGTCGCAGCTACCCTACCAGGCACTGGCAGATGCCATCCTGCTTTTTCACCTGACTATTGTGCTATTCGTGATCCTGGGTCTGCCGGTTATCGTGCTTGGCAACAAGGCAGGATGGCGCTGGGTCAACAGCCTGCCGTGGCGTATCGCACACCTGCTGGCAATAGCAATCGTGGTCTTGCAGGCGTGGTTGGGACAGTACTGCGCATTGACCATGTTGGAATCTTACTTGCGCAAACAGGCCGGGCAGACCGGATATGAAACGAGCTTCATTGAGTACTGGGTGCAGCGAATACTCTACTACGATGCACCGCTGTGGATATTTGCCGTTGTCTATACAGGTTTCGCGTTACTGGTGGCCTGGGCCTGGTGGCGCTATCCGCCCGGACGTGGAAATAATGACCGTGCCACGCCGTAGTCAGGCTTCCCTGTTCATCATATGATTCGCGGTTTGCCTGAATGACTGTAACAGTTGCATTTTGAAAGCACTGTCCAGTTCAAGTGAATCCAGTGCTTTCTCCATGCAGAGCAGCCACTGGTCTCTTTCCTGTTCACCAATCGGGAACGGCAAATGTCTGGCGCGCAAACGTGGATGACCAAATGCCGCGATATAACGATCCGGACCACCCATCCAGCCGCTCAGGAACATAAAAAACTTTTCACGCGCACTGCGGGTATCTTTCGGGTGCAGGTCGCGTATGACTTTGGCCTCCGGCAGTGATTCCATCTCATCATAGAACACCTGCACCAGTTGCTTCAGCCCTTCATCGCCGCCTATGCGCTCAAACGTCGAGGGCGGTCTTTCCAGTTTCGCTTCTCTCTCATTCATGGATCGTGACCCTGTCGCCTTCATTAACAAGATCAAACAATTCAACGACAGCGTTGTTAGTCATGCGAATACAACCATGCGATCCCGGACAGCCCATATCGATGTCGTCCGGTGAGCCGTGAATATAGATATAGCGTCGATAGGTATCAACATTACCGCCCTTGTTTTTACCTTGTTCGAGGCCATCCAGCCACAAGATGCGGGTAAGTATCCAGTCACGTTCCGGGTGCAGTTCACGCAACGCCGGCTCATAGATCTCACCGGTGGGCAAGCGTCCAACAAAAACGGTATTGGCAGGACTGCCAGCGCCAACCTTTTCGGCAATCACGTGTTCACCACGTGGCGTGCATTCACTATCCATCAATTCTCCCGGACCATTATTGGCAGTCGACACCGGGTACTGGACGAGCAGCTTGTCGCCCTCGAACAAGGTCAAGGTCTGTTCACTGATGGAGACGTGTATATGTTTGCTCGGAACTGTCATTGGACTTTATGCGTTGTACGGTGATTAGCGAATCAAAATTGCCATCGCTGGCGAGAGTATACCCTGTTATGTCTTGTCTTACTGCGAGCACATTGTCCTCGTACCAGAGGGGGACATAAGGCAACACGTCCCCGAGGTAAGACTGTAACTGCCGGTAAGAGGCTGCCTTATCAGCCAATGTTTGTACTGCCTCGGCCTGCTCGATCAAGGCATCAACACGGCTATCCTGCAGCCGCCCGCGATTTGCACCCGCAGGCGGGACAGAAGCACTATGGAATACGTAGCGGAAAACATCCGGCATCTTCAGGCCTACCCAGGACAGGCTATACATCTGGAAACGACCGTTTTTAATATCGGCATAAAACGTGCCCCAATCATAACTTTGAATATCCACATCGATCCCCACATCGCGTAACTGACTTTGAATGATGGTCGCCAAACGCAAGCGAAAAGGGTTGTTCGATGTCTTGTAAGAAAGCGTTAGCGGCCGTGATTCACTATAGCCCAGCTCTGCCAGTAACCGCCGGGCACGGTCGGGGTTGTATGAACTTCCTTCCAGATCAGGATGACCAGCCCAGTGTATCCGTGGCAGTATCGCGGCGGCCGGCCTGGCACTATCACCCAGCACGAAATGAATAATGGCTTCACGATCGATAGCATGGGCAATTGCCTGTCTTACTTGTAACTGACCTGTAGTCGCATCCTGCAAGTTAAAGCCGAGATAGGTAAACGTGTCGCCCTCGCGCTTGTGAATGGCAATGGCATCCTGTTCCTTTAACCAGCGTACGACCTCCGGTGACAAATTGCCCTGTAACAAATCCAGTTCACCACGTAACAATTTCAACGTTCTTACCGTGGGGTCTTTGACCGTTAACAGTTCCAGTGACTGGCCATCGCTTAACCTGGTTAACAACAGGCGGGATTCGTCAGGCCATTGTTCGAAAATCACTGGCCCACTGCCAACCGGCTGTGTCTGGAAAGGATGTCCAGCCTGGATCAAAGTTGCTGGCAGGATGCCAATCACCAGGCGTCCCGGGAATAACGGATCGTCCTTGGCGAGAATAAAATCCACGGTCGATTCATCGACAACATCGATGCGCGCGATCATGGTAACCGAGCCCCGGTGAGGTGATACCCGTGCCGGGTCGAGCACGGATTCATAGGTCGCTTTAACATCATGAGCGGTGAGTACGCTGCCATCATGGAACTGCCTGCCCTGTTGCTGCAGCGTAAACCGGTAATGATCCGGCGCCAGTGTTTCCCAAGTAGCCAGTTGTGGTATCGGCTTAAAGTGGTCATCGAAATCTACCAGGCTACGATAAAGCAGGCGGGTAATTCGATACGACACTGCATCAGTGGCATAGCGTGGATCCAGCGTCACCGGCGCGGTGTTCAGACCAAAGGCAATCGAATCCCGCTGCTTGTCGGCACAACCTGTTAATACGAGAACAACTGCAAACAGGCAGAATCGCATATATAAAAGCATGCTATTTCTCGAACATAGCAATAGATTCAACATGACTGGTATGCGGAAACATGTCCATGATGCCCGCCGCTATCAACTTGTAACCCTTGTCGTTGACCAGTATGCCCGCATCGCGTGCCAGTGTAGCCGGGTTACAGGAGACGTAGACGATGCGTTCAATCGATTTGTAGTTCAGGACCGACAGTATTTCCTTTGCGCCGGTGCGTGGCGGGTCGAGTAATAACTTGTTGTAACGCTGTTGCATGAACGGGTACACCATGTCGTCGGCAGCAAGATCGGCAACGTGATACTCGACATTGCTGATCCCGTTTGCCGCGGCGTTGGCGCCGGCGCGTTCAATTAGCCCGGCATCGCCTTCTACACCGCTTACCTTGCTGGCCATTGTTGCCATGGGCAACGTGAAGTTGCCGATACCGCAAAACAGATCCAGCACATCGTCATCGCTATCGAGTTCCAGCAGCGCCAGTGCGCGCTGGATCATGCTGCGATTGATGTCGGTGTTGATTTGCGTGAAGTCGGTGGGCAAAAAAGACAAGGTCAGTCCATAGTCTGGCAACGAATAACTCAATGACACTTTCGCTGCCGGATCCAGCGGCGCCACCGTGTCATAACCACCCGGTTGCAGAAACAGGCGAAAACCATATTGCTGTTCAAACGCGCGCAGTTTATCAAGGTCTTCAGCGGTGAACGGTGTCAGGTGGCGTATCACCAACGCGGTATCAGCGTCGGCTACCGCTACCTCGATTTGTGGTACCTGGTTGAAATTCGACAGGCTGTCGATCAGCGCTTGCAACAGGGTCAATTGTTTACCGACCGCCGGATGCAGCACCTCGCAGGCTCTGATATCGGCGACGAAAGGACTGCCCTTCTCGCGGAAACCGACCATGGTCTTTTCTTTCTTGATGACGTGTTTCACCGCCAGCCGCGCTTTATGTCGATAGCCACGGTCAGGGCCGGTCAGTGGTTCCAGTACCGTATCCGTTTTTACCTTACCAACGTGTTCAAGTTGTTCCATTAATACGCTCTGTTTATGTTCTAGCTGTGCGGCAACACTCATATGTTGCATGCTACAACCACCACAGTAACCAAAATATTCGCAACCGGGCGTGACGCGTTCACTGCTGGCCTTGAGGATAGTACTGGCAACGCCCTCGTTAAACTTTGCCCGCGTACTGGTATAACTAAACTCAACAGTTTCACCCGGTAGCGCATTTTCAATAAAGGTGGTTTTGCCGTCGATATGCGCAATACCGCGACCTTCATGCGATATCGCTATGATCTCGGCCTGGAACAGCCCGGCGGGGATCCTGCTTCGTCGTCGGCGTTTGCCCATGTTGAGGGAGTGTCAGCCTTGCCAGGCCTGGAGGAATTCCTGCAGATGTGGTTGCGGATCACTTTCCAGCATGGTCTTGACCAGTTCACATTCCTGCTCATAGGCGCTGTCGGTCAGGCGACCACGGATAAACTCATAGCGCAGGTAGACGAGGTAGGTATTCAATACATCAGTTTCGCAGTAGTTACGTATCGCCTCAATGTCACCGGCATTAAAACAGTCCCAGACCTTGTCACCGCTCATCCCCATCTTGCCGGGGAAGCCGAGAATCGTCGCAATCTGGTCCAGTGGCGCCTTGCACTGCGGCATATAACCTGACAACACGTCCATCAGGTCGGTATGGCGGCTATGAAAACGGGACAGGTAATTGTTCCACTTGAAGCTGTTATCGTCTTCGCCGTTCTCCCAGTAACGCTGGGCCACTACACCGTGTAGTAATGATCGGTAATGCAAAACCGGTAAATCAAAACCACTACCATTCCAGGAAACAATAATTGGTGTATACCGCTCAATGCCCTCGAAGAAGCGTGTGATCAGTTCCTTCTCATCGGCATCGACATCGCCCAGTGACCAGCAGGTCACCTTGTCCCTGTTACGTAACACCACCGAGATCGCAACAATGCGATGCAGGTAATGGCGCAGGAAGTCTGACTTGCCCTCGGTTTCCTGTCGACGCTGGTTAAACATCAGCTCGGCCGCCGCGTCGTTATCCAGCCCTTCCAGGTTATAAAGCCGTTTCCCGGAATCAATATCCGGAACGGTTTCAATATCAAAGACAAGTATATTCATGATTTAGTAATTAGAGTTCATATAGGGTAATTCGATAAACAACAAATTACTCTTCGCCTTCCAGCATCATGCGTGATTTTATTTCTGCGACATGTTGAATACTTTGGAATAGTTGTTCAGAAATATCCAGGCTTGAGTCATTAAGCAGCTTATTCATCATAAGGTGTTGTTCCAGCACTTCTTCCGCGTACTCGAGATTCTCAAGGGTTTTATCGATTGCTTTCATACACCAGCCAGGCAATAGTTGTTCGTCATACTTAAAAACTTTCTCATTCAGTATGTTATGCCTGCGGTCTTTACGTATCGTTTCCATGAGTTCAAAAACTGTATCGTCTTCAGACTCGATAAATTGCAGGTATCGCTGATTAAAGAAAAACAGGTAGCCTGTTACCCCTGCTTTTCCATTATTCTCGGAAAACTTATTCGCCATCCTGTTCAGAATAGCATTATTGACATGCCCTACCGATAAGCTGGAATAGATAATTGAATTCATTATTACGCGTTATTAGCTTAAATATGACTATGTGTTTAATTTCTGTAATCGGTCAGAAGCGAGCATTTTTTATTAATGATACTGCATTTTCAATTATGAATACCGCGTTTATTGTTGTTGTAACTTAAAAATAAAGCAAAACTCACAAGAGCTATTGTTGTAATGTGAAAAATAATCAAAATATCCAAATACTCAACTTGTTCAGATGAAACCGCAAAATCTGCAGGGACATCAATAATCCAGTCGCGCAATATCGTATATAAAAATATTTGACTTATTGCGGCAATATAAAAGGCATATTTCGCAATGGACCATCCCAGAAAGAATCCAGCAGCTACCACGACATCCAGTACCAAATAGATAATGTCCAGCAATTGCCACTTCACCGGTGCATCCATCCAGTCAAAACCCGTTAACCCGGCAATATTCATTACATGAACTAACGCACCATATGAATAAAACAAGGCAACAATTCGTAGTATAGATGTTTGAATTAATTGATAGCTTGATTTCACGATAGTTATCAATGTTTATAGCGGTTATTTTTGCTATGAGTCGTTATTTCTATATGTCATGATTCGGCCAAAAGCTAACATTACGCTTTCCAAGGACCAATTTTAGCGAAGCTTAATATGCCCCGCGGAGACCCGAAGTCCCGGAGTACACTTGCGTAATCAGTAAGGTGATATGCTAGCATTTTTGCAAAACAACACGCGCCCACCTGACTTTTTGTTTGTAAGAAAAAATACTCGGCTGGTTATGTAAATGAAGCAAGCATTTAAAACCGGCTTTTTCAAATTGTTTAATAGTTAACATGGAATCAGTTGGGTAGACTCGTGTACCCATGCCAGGTGGGCCATTTCTTAGAGAAATTGCGCATTTTCCACCTGGGGTTATCAGCTTGGCTAAACGGGCAACTGCATGCTGCCTTTCTAATTCATCCAAGTGGTGCCAGACCCCATCAATAAGTACGAATTCAAATTGCTCAGATTCTCGACATAAGCTATTCATGTAAGGAAGGCTGTCGTTGAGCCAACGAATTGATTGATTTCTATAAGTCTCTTTTGCTGCGTCCAGGAATACTGAAATAGGCTCTAATGCAGTAACCAGGAACCCCATGCATGCAAGAGCAGCTGCATTTTGCCCGGCGCCGGAACCAGCATCCAGTATATTGGCAGGAAGATCGGGTAAAAAAGGGACAAAATCTTTACAAACCTCGTCGAAATCTAAATTTTGACTGCTTTTAATAAAGTGCTCTGTAAAATTTTCATAGCCTTCAGTTCCTGCGACCATCGCTGATTCTCTGTTCACTTCGCTAGTGATTAACAAGCCTCCCCAGTTCCCGTTGATTTTCCCGTATATGTGTCCCTGCTACGCAACATATCATCCCAAACCCATGTAAAACGTGTCCGATAATTCATAAATACAAATATTACTCAAAAATTGCTGCTTTGCGTCGTAAGTAGTATCAGTCATGGTTCGGCCAGAAGCGGACATTAACGTCACGCTAACTTGCGCGAGGTACGAGCGTGGATGTCAAGTGAATTGTTAGGGTTTTTTGTCATCAAGGTTAAAGAAAAAAGGTAGTTTGAATTCATCCAACTGTTCTTTTACTTCAATATCGTGATTTTTGTATTCGAAATCTTCCCAGCTTTTACCTAGCCTTAATATAAATATTTGCGCTAAGCCGTAGCCTAAGAATTGAATCATACTTCCACTAACAGATACCAAATCACCGATAATTTTATCCATTGCCTCCTGTGGCTTGTCGCAATCGGTTTTACCAAGCATAGAAAAGGAAATTAATTCCTCCGAGAAATGATGTAACGTGTTTGCATAGCCTGGACCAAGAATTAGTTTAAACTTCTTTTTGTCATCAAAGGGAGTGAGAATATCTTTCATATGATGAGAAACATAATGAAATGAGTACTGATTTCTAATTGTGGAAATGAGATTATTTTTTCCAAAATATTGTTTCAATTTTTTTAATGAATCTTTCCCTTCTTCTGGCAATTGTGGTTCTATTTCTTTTGAAAGTTTACTTGCAAAAAAGTCTCTTTCTAACATCCGCCAAGCTTCGAATGTCTTGCCAATAAATATTCTTGCTACGATCATTGATTGTGCAACCATACCAGAATTGTTTACCTCTTTCGTATCTGTGTCCGATACAATAAGAAGCAATTTATTTAAAAATGATAATTCATTACAAGCATGACCAAATTGAAGTACTAGAGTCCTTTCTAATTCTGGCAAGTCTTCCAGCTGGTTTTTGGTAATTGTAATTTCAGATACTTCCAAGTTTTATAACCCTAACTTGTGATTAACAAGCCTTCCCAGGGCCCTTTATTGATTCTAAATAATTGCGCGTATCAGGCAGGTTTATCCTACAAATAAGGTGTAAAACGAGCCTGATTGTTTGTGAATCAGCATAAAATATTGACCTATACATACATGTCAGCTTTGGGTCGTTAGCCGACCAGCTTAACCGGGAAAAACGTTAGTCGACAGGTAGCGATCGCCACGGTCGCAAACAATTGAAACAATTACCGCGTTCTCCACTTCACTCGATATCTGTAAGGCCGCGGCCATCGCTCCACCGGAAGAGATACCGGCAAAGATACCTTCCTCTGCACCCAGCCTACGCGTGGTTGCTTCAGCCAGTTCCTGGCCGACATCAATAATGCGATCCACCCGGGGGCGTTCGTAGATCTTTGGCATATAGGCCTCGGGCCAGCGCCTTATGCCGGGAATCCTGGCGCCATCTTCCGGCTGCACACCAATAATCTGTATATCCGGATTTTGTTCCTTCAGGAAACGCGATGTACCCATGATAGTGCCCGTGGTTCCCATGGAACTGACAAAATGCGTGACCTTGCCCTGCGTATCGCGCCAGATCTCGGGGCCGGTGCCTTCATAGTGCGCGCGCGGGTTATCGGGATTGGCAAACTGGTCCAGTATCCTGCCCTTGCCATCTGCTTCCATCGCACGCGACACATCTATTGCTTCTTCCATGCTGCCGTCAGCAGAGGTCAACACCAGCTCTGCACCGAATGCCTTCATGACCGCGCGACGCTCCAGGCTCATGCTTTCCGGCATAATCAGGATCATCTTGTAACCCTTGATCGCTGCCGCCATGGCCAGGGCGATGCCGGTATTGCCACTGGTGGCTTCAATCAGGGTATCGCCCGGTTTGATTTCACCACGCGCCTCCGCGTGTTTGATCATGCTCAACGCAGGGCGGTCCTTGACGGAGCCTGCCGGGTTATTGCCTTCAAGCTTGCCTAGCACCAGGTTGCTGGTTTTTCCCGGCAAGCGCTGCATGCGCACCAACGGGGTATTACCTACGTAGGATTCCAGCGTGGCTATATCAGGTAAATGATTATCCTGCTTCATGTTGTACCTTGTCTTTCCTGTCTCTGGTTCGTGCCAGTATCAACGCATCTTCCCTTCCCATTGTTGCCGGGTAATAGTTACGACGAATACCTATCTCTTCAAAACCTAGATCCATGTATAGCTTGATAGCGGCAAAGTTGGACGGCCTGACCTCAAGAAACGTCATGTGTGCATCGTGGTCATTGGCCACCGTTAGTAAATGTGACATCAACATTTTACCCAGGCCACGTGAACGAAAATCCGGGCTGACACAAAGGTTAAGCACGTGGGACTCACCCACGGCCACGGTCATAATACCGTAGGCGACAACGGTATTTTCATGTTCCAGCACCCAGCAACAATAGCCGACACGCAGGCAGTCGCGAAAGATCTGCGCCGACCAGGGAAAACTGTAGGCCTTTTCTTCCACCAGCATCACGCCGTCGATATCGTCTTCACCCATTGGGCGAATAAGAAATTCCGATTCTTTTAGTACTGCACTCATGATTGTTCCGCGTATAAACGCATCGCTTTTTTCAAATCTTCCCAGACCTTGCGCTTTTCCCGTGGTGAACGTAACAGGTATGCCGGGTGATACGTCACCATCACCGGGATATCCGAACCTGCCAGTTGAAACTGTTTGCCACGCATCTTACCGATCGGCGTGTCGACCTTGAGCAGGTTTTGCGCGGCAATCCTGCCCACGCACAAAATGATTTTGGGCTTGATCAATTCAACCTGGCGCTTGAGGAAATGCTCACAGGCCTGCACCTCGTCCGGTTTTGGATCACGGTTGTTGGGCGGCCGACATTTCAGGATATTGGCTATAAAGACCTGCTCGCGCTCTAGCCCGACGGCCAATAACATGGCATTCAACAATTTTCCTGCGCGACCAACGAATGGTTCACCCTGTTTATCTTCATCGGCACCGGGTGCCTCGCCGATCACCAACCAGTCGGCGGAGGCATTACCAACGCCGAACACAGTTTGTGTACGCGTTTCATGCAGGCTACAGCTGGTGCAGGTTGCGACTTCATCACGCAAGCTAACCAGGTCTGGATTGTCCTCGATACGACTGGTGGCACTCTTTACTACCGGCATAACCTCAGGCGTCGTTTCCGCTTGTGCAGCATCACGCTCGACCCAGACATCGATGCCTATTTCTTTCAGGTATTGGAGGCGGGTTGGATCGTGATACATACTGCTACAGTCGCTGCGGGTGTTCCCGTTGCGACTTCTCCATGACCTTGTTTAATGCGTTGATGTAGGCCTTGGCCGAGGCCATAACAATATCGGTATCGGCGCCCAACCCATTGACAATTCGGCCAGCCTTATCAATACGAACAGTGACCTCACCCTGCGAGTCCGTACCGGTCGTGATGTTATTCACCGAGTACAGTTGCAGGTTGCAACCGCTATTCACCATGCTTTCGATTGCTTTAAACGTGGCATCCACCGGTCCACCGCCCTCGGCACTGGCGTGTTGTTCGCTGCCATCGATGGCCAACGTTATCTCCGCCTTCGGGACCTCACCCGTTTCGACACTCGCCTTTAATGACACCAGTTTGATCTTTTCGTCCGACGTTTCCTGGATCGTATCACTAACAAGTGCCTGCAGGTCGTCATCAAAGACCTCGTGCTTTTTGTCGGCCAGTTCCTTGAACGATGCAAACGCGGTATTGAGATCTTCTTCCTTGTCAAAACGAATACCCAGTTCTTCCAGCCGGGTCTTGAAGGCATTCCGACCGGAATGCTTGCCCAGCACCATGCGGTTGGTATGCCAGCCGACGTCTTCTGCGCGCATGATTTCGTATGTCTCACGACTTTTTAAGACACCGTCCTGGTGGATACCGGACTCATGGGCAAAGGCATTGGCGCCAACAATCGCCTTATTGGGTTGTACCGGGAAACCGGTAATCGTCGACACAAGACGTGAGCAATGCATGATCTCCGTTGTGTCCAGTTCCGTATCACAACTGAAAATATCACGCCGTGTGCGCACGGTCATGACGACCTCTTCCAACGCTGCATTACCCGCGCGTTCGCCCAGTCCATTAATCGTACATTCGACCTGGCGGGCACCGTTCAACACTGCCGCCAGTGAATTACCAACGGCAAGACCAAGATCGTTGTGACAATGCACCGAGAACACGGCCTTGTCGGAATTCGGTACGTTTGTAATCAGATTACCGATCAGCTCACCAAAAAATTGCGGCAGATTATAGCCAACGGTGTCCGGAATGTTGACCGTTGTTGCACCTGCATCGATCACCGCCTCAAGCACGCGACATAAAAATTCAAACTCGGAACGACCGGCATCCTCGGGAGAAAATTCCACATCGTCAGTATAGTTGCGCGCCCGCTTCACAGCCTTGACCGCATTTTCTACAACTTCGTCTGGCGACATGCGCAGCTTTTCCTTCATATGAATGGCCGAAGTCGCAAGGAAGGTATGTATACGTGACGAATTGGCCGGTTTTAGTGCCTCGGCAGCATGATCTATATCCTTGTCCAGTGCGCGCGCAAGACCGCAAACGGTACTGTCCTTGACCAGCTCAGCCACGGCTTTAACAGACTCAAAATCGCCAGGACTGGCAATAGGGAAACCCGCCTCGATGACATCGACTTTCATCTTCTCGAGGGCCTTGGCGATACGAAGCTTTTCGTCTTTCGTCATCGATGCGCCGGGTGATTGCTCTCCATCGCGAAGCGTCGTATCAAATATAATTAACTTGTCCTTCATTTTTTCTACTCCGGATACTAGCCCAAGTCTATTTCGTTAAACTGGGCAATACAAATAGGATTCTTGCGTCAAAGACGCAGGTAAAACAGCGTTGTTGAGTGAAATATGTGCCCCTCAGGGCAGTAGTAGAGACAGGCGAGTAGAGACCGGTTGCAAGTTGCAACCAGCAAAAGTAGAAATAGTTATTGCATCTCTGGAATTCATAACTGGAATATAATCGTATTCTGTCGAATTTCAAGTATTAAGCGTCTTCTACACTGGTATCGGCCGACTGGCGCGCGGCTTTATGCTTGCGTATCGTCACCAGTGTCAGGATAGGGCCCGATATCGCATAGATGGTCGACATTCCAAACAGGATCAATGACGGCTGGATAGCGATTAATACAAATACAGCAATTGTTAACAGGATGGCCATAAACGGCACGCGTCCTTTCAGGTCAATCTGCTTGAAACTATGGTAGCGAATATTGCTGACCATCAGGATGCCGACCAGCATCGTGACGGGAAGACAGAAGACCAGAAAAGCATGGCCATCCGGAAACCCGTAATCGGTTGCCAGCCAGATAGTACTCGCGATAACCGCTGCTGCTGCCGGACTGGGCAGGCCCTGAAAAAAGCGCTTGTCGATACTCTTGGCCTGTGTATTAAAGCGCGCCAGTCTGAGTGCTGCAGACGCGGCATAGATAAAAGCAGCCAACCAGCCAATCTTACCCATTTCAAACAGCGCCCACTGATACATGACCAACGCCGGTGCCAGGCCAAATGAAGCCAGATCGGACAGGCTGTCATATTGCATACCAAAATCACTTTGCGTATTGGTGAGCCTGGCAATACGGCCATCCATACCGTCCAGCACCATGGCAACAAAAATGGCGATCGCGGCCGCTTCGTAGCGGTTATTCATGGCCGCAACGATGGCGTAGAAACCGGCGAACAACGCACCGGTCGTAAACAGGTTGGGTAACAGGTAAATACCGCGTCGACGATTACTCACAATGTTCTATCCGTGTTGCGAATGTTTTCTTTGTGAGTTTAGCGAGGTTATCCCACGACTTAAAGGAAAGTCACCAATTAACAGGCTATTCCACCTTGGGTATGACGCTGGCCGCCTCGGAATGGATCAACTGTGCCAGTATGCTACTGCCCGATTCCACTTCCTGGCCGACCTCCACCTGGACCTTACATTCCAGCGGCAAAAAGATGTCGACCACGCCACCAAAGAAGATATAACCGCAACGTTGTCCATGCCCTACCCGTTCGCCGGTATGCAGGTAAGCGTGAAAAGCCGGAATGATGTCACGTAAACGAATAGCAGTGACAATGTTGTCACCCTCGTCTGACTTGATATGAAAATCAAAATGACGGCGAGACTCGACCTTACACGGGCTGGAGCACCAGTGCTGTACAACCTTGCCCTCAATTGGACTACGCAATGAATAAATGTCGTGTGTGCGGGTGTGTATCTGGATCCGCATGGCGCGTGTGTTTAACCTGACATCATCGGCCTCTTCAACCAGCGTTACTTCACCGTAAACAGGGCTGAGCACGGCCAGTGGCTGGGATGGTATCGGGCGGGTTGGATCTCGAAACAGGTAGGCAAGACCGGCGAGTAATAACAAAAAGAACAGCATCGCCAGCGTATGTATAAAGACCTGTGACAGCACTGCCAGTATTAGCAGTGCTATCAGATACGGCCAACCTTCACGGGCTATAAAGGGGTATCGATTACTTGGCATGATGTATTAGACCGGTATTCCCCCATGAATACTCAGCCAGATCAGTTCTTGCTATGGTCTACCAGTTTATTGTCCTTGATCCACGGCATCATCGATCGCAGTTTTTCACCGACAACCTCAATGCCATGCTCACGACTGATGCGGCGTTTCGCCTTTAGCACGGCCGCGCCGCTCTGGTTTTCCAGGATGAACTCGCGGGCAAATTCACCATTCTGGATTTCAGACAGGATTTTCTTCATTTCACGCTTGGACTCTTCTGTCACCACGCGCGGACCACGGGTGAAGTCACCGTATTCAGCAGTGTTGGAAATGGAGTAACGCATGTTGGCAATGCCGCCCTCGTAAATCAGATCAACAATCAACTTGGTTTCATGCAGGCATTCAAAATACGCCATTTCAGGTGCGTAACCCGCCTCGACCAGTGTTTCAAACCCTGCCTGGATCAATGCCGTGATACCACCACAAAGTACCGCCTGTTCGCCAAAAAGATCCGTCTCGGTTTCTTCCTTGAACGAGGTCTCGATGATACCGGCACGACCCCCACCATTAGCAGAAGCATAAGACAGTGAAATCTCCTTGGCCTGACCGGATGCGTCCTGGTAAACCGCGATCAGGGATGGAACACCACCACCGCCCTGATAGGTCGCACGCACCAGGTGTCCCGGGCCCTTGGGCGCAATCATAATGACATCCAGATCGGCGCGTGGCTGGATCTGCTGGAAATGAATATTGAAACCATGCGCGAATGCAAGCGCAGCGCCCTGCTTTATATTCGGTTCGATTTCGTTTTTATACAGTTCGGCCTGGTGCTCATCCGGTGCGAGGATCATGACAACGTCAGAACTGGCAACGGCATCAGCGATTGATTTAACATCAAGACCGGCGTTTTTTGCTTTCTCTGCGGAAGATGAACCTTCACGCAAACCAACACATACATTTACACCAGAATCATTAAGATTGTTGGCATGTGCATGGCCTTGTGAACCGTAACCAATAATTGCAACCTGTTTACCCTGGATCAGGGACAGATCCGCATCTTTGTCGTAATAGATATTCATAACTAGCTCTCGTTAATAATAATTTTTTTAGTTCAGGATAGGATGGCCTTGTCGCCACGTGAGATCCCCGATACTCCTGAACGCACCACTTCCATAATCCATTTTTCATCCATTGCCTCTATAAAGGCATCCAGTTTTTCACCGGTACCGGTCATTTCAATCGTGTAGGTATTTTCAGTAACATCGATGATACGACCACGAAAAATGTCTACCATGCGCTTTACTTCTTCGCGGTTGTTCTTTTGCGCAGATATCTTAATCAACATCAACTCGCGTTCGATATGACGGTATTCATTAAGATCGACCACCTTGACCACGTCGACCAGCTTGTTTAACTGTTTGTTAATTTGTTCGACGATTGCATCTGAACCGCTGGTCACCAGCGTCATTCTCGATACTGACGGGTCTTGTGTTGGCGCAACCGTCAACGACTCAATGTTAAACGCCCGTGCTGAAAACAAACCGGATACACGAGACAGCGCTCCCGCTTCATTTTCCAGAAGCAAAGAAAGTATGTGACGCATATCAGGCCAGTTCCCGTTGTTCGGAAGACATTGATGGCGACAGGTGCATCTCGTGATGACCCTTGCCTGACGCAATCATCGGATAAACGTTTTCAGTCTGATCAGTAATGACATCCATCAAGACTGTTCTGTTTTTCTGTGAGAGTGCTTCTTTCAACGCATCTTCAACATCACTGGTCTGGTCAACACGGATACCGATATGCCCATAGCTCTCTGCCATCTTGACGAAATCCGGTAAGGCATCCATGTAAGAGTGTGAATAGCGACTGGAATAGAAAAATTCCTGCCATTGACGAACCATACCCATGTAGCGGTTATTCAGGCTGATGATCTTTATCGGCGTGTTGTATTGCAGACAGGTAGACAATTCCTGAATACACATCACGAGGCTGGCTTCACCACTGATGCAGCAGACTTCTTCATCCGGGTAAGCGAGTTTCACACCCATGGCTGAAGGCAAACCAAATCCCATCGTGCCAAGACCGCCGGAATTGATCCACCGGCGCGGTTTATCAAACTTGTAATATTGTGCTGCCCACATCTGGTGTTGGCCAACATCAGAGGTAATAAATGCATCACCCTTAGTCAGTTCCCATAATTTTTCAATCACGTATTGTGGCTTGATGACTGACGTATTGCGGTCGTATTTCAGGCAATCGATCGCAGCCCATTCATGGATTTGTTTCCACCATTGTTCAAGTGCGCCAGCATCTGGCCTGGCTTTTTCTTCCTTTAAGATAGCCATTAGGTCCTTGAGTACGTGTTTGACATCGCCAACGATAGGCACATCAACCGGGACGTTCTTGGCAATCGATGAAGGGTCAACATCAATATGAACAATCCTTGCGTATGGACAGAATTTTTCCAGGTCTCCGGTAACGCGGTCATCGAAGCGCGCACCGATGGCAATCAGGACATCACAATGGTGCATTCCCATGTTTGCCTCGTAAGTGCCGTGCATGCCCAGCATGCCGACAAACTGCTTGTCAGTTGCAGGGTATGCGCCAAGACCCATCAACGTATTGGTGATCGGATAGCCCAGCATGCGGGTGAATTCGGTCAGTTCCTCGCTGGCCTCTCCAAGGATAACGCCGCCGCCGGAGTACACCATGGGTTTTTTTGCCGACAGGATAAGCCTGGCTGCTTTCTTTATCTGGCCCGGGTGACCTTTGACCACGGGCTTGTAAGAGCGCATGTCAACTTCTTCCGGGTATTCATATTCACAGGTATCTGCCGTGATATCTTTGGGTATATCAACCACAACCGGACCCGGGCGGCCACTGGTGGCGACATAAAACGCCTTTTTCATCGTCGCTGCGAGTTCTTTGACATCCTTAACGAGGAAATTGTGTTTGACACACGGACGGGTAATTCCAATTGAATCCACTTCCTGGAACGCGTCGTTGCCAATCATATGGGTCGGCACCTGACCGGTGAAAACGACCAGTGGAATAGAATCCATGAAGGCGGTGGCAATGCCTGTGACAGCGTTAGTGGCCCCAGGACCCGAGGTCACCAGGACAACGCCTGGCTTACCGGTAGCACGCGCATAGCCGTCTGCGGCATGCGTCGCACCTTGCTCATGTCGCACCAGGATGTGCTCCACGTCCGTCTGCTTGTAGAGTTCGTCGTAAATATGGAGTACAGCTCCACCAGGGTAACCGAAGATGTGCTCAACACCCTCATCTTTCAACGCCCGGCAGAATATCTCTGCGCCTCTAAGTATCTCTTTTTTCTTAGCCACTGCTCAAAACCACGCCTTAACTTTTTATTAGTCGAAACTGCGGGAAGTTACTGAGAATCCGGGGTCAGGTCAAGTTATGTCGACGTTTCCGGCCGCGATCGTCTGTATTTTTGAATATTCCGACATGGGCAATAACAACAGAGCCATGCGGTACTTACCCTGCGACAGTTTGTCGTTTATAGTGCCAAGCCCTGAAAACGATACTCATTAAATACTACATAGCCTGCTTTCGGGCTGTTAAAACCAGAATCATAGCCAACAATGAAGACATCACAGCTGTTACTGGCAACCCTGCGCGAGGCGCCTTCTGACGCCGAAATCGTCAGTCACCGATTGATGTTTCGCGCCGGCATGATTCGGCAGCTGGCGCGAGGTATCTATACCTGGTTACCGCTGGGCCTCAGGGTGCTGCGTAAGGTCGAAAACATTGTCCGTGAAGAGATGGACAGTGCCGGCGCCCAGGAACTACTGATGCCGGCAGTACAACCGGCAGAGCTGTGGCAGGAATCCGGTCGCTGGGAGCAATACGGCCCTGAACTATTGCGTATCGATGACCGCCACCAGCGCGAGTTTTGTTTTGGTCCGACCCATGAAGAGATCATAACCGATCTCGTGCGCAGGGAGATAAAGAGCTACAAGCAGCTTCCTGCCAATTTTTACCAGATCCAGACCAAGTTTCGCGACGAGATTCGACCTCGCTTTGGCATTATGCGGGCCCGCGAATTCCTGATGAAGGATGCCTATTCGTTTCACCTGGGCGATGAGTCTCTACAGGAAACCTATGACCTGATGTTTGCTACCTACACCCGGATTTTTGAGCGACTGGGCCTGCATTTCCGCGCGGTCATGGCTGACTCGGGTAACATCGGTGGCAATAAGTCGCATGAATTCCATGTACTTGCCGATTCCGGTGAAGATCTCATCGTATTTTCTGACGGCGGCGATTACGCAGCCAACATAGAGCGCGCCGAGGCAGCAAAAACGGATGCGGACAGGCCCGCAGCAACAGCGCAGTTACAAACTGTATCGACGCCGGGCCAGCATTCGATAGAAGACGTCAGCCAGTTCCTGCAAGTGGAACCGGAACAGTGCCTGAAGACATTAGTCGTTCATGGCGAAGCCGGGCTGGCAGCACTCGTGCTACGGGGTGATCATGAGTTAAACCATGTCAAAAGTGAAAAACTGGACGGCGTGGCCAGTCCCCTGACACTGGCCAGCGAGGATGACATCAGGCAGTCACTTGGATGCGGTATTGGTTCTATCGGGCCGGTTGATATTGGTATTCCCTGCTATGTTGACCATGCGGCGGCGCAGCTGGCTGATTTTACCTGCGGCGCTAACAAGGACGATCACCACCTGACCGGCGTCAACTGGGGGCGCGATTTACCGGAGCCGGAGAGTGTTGATATACGCAACGTTGTAGAAGGTGAGATGGCCGCCGATGGTTCTGGCACACTGCGCTATGCACGCGGAATAGAAGTGGGACATATCTTCCAGCTCGGCGACAAGTACAGTAGCAGCATGAAGGCCAGCTGCCTGGATGAACAGGGCAAATCAGTCACGCTGACAATGGGGTGTTATGGCATCGGTGTGTCCCGTATCGTTGCAGCGGCGATCGAACAGAATAATGATGATAAGGGGATTATCTGGCCTGCGGCCATTGCACCTTATGAACTGGCCCTTGTTCCAATCAATATGCATAAGTCGCAACGGCTTCGCAAGGCTGTGATGCAGCTCTACAAGGAACTCGTTGCGGCAGGTATTGATGTGTTACTGGATGACCGTCGTGAGCGTCCCGGGGTCATGTTTGCAGACATGGAATTAATTGGCATACCGCATCGCATTGTCTTCAGCGAACGCGGACTCGATGAAGGCCAGCTTGAATACAAGGCCAGGGCTGATAGCGACAATAAAAACATCCGTCTTGAGAACGCCTGCCAGTTTATCCAGCAACAGCTGGGGCGGGCTTAATCGAAGCGTACTGAAAAATCAGGGAAGGACTGGTAGTCCTGGTAAGTATAATCGACGTTTGTCACATCCGCCCTTGGCGGGCCCTGTTGCAACCAGGCAAACAGGCTTTGCAGGGCGGGCTCACTACCTGCTGCAAATACCTCTACCCTGCCGTCTTCCAGGTTCCTGACCCAGCCCCGTAGCCCTAGCTGCATGGACTTTTTCTGGGTTTCCGCCCGAAAAAAAACACCTTGTACACGGCCCTCGACGAGGGCGTGTAAACTTTTATAATTTTTAATCAGTAGCTTACGGTGTGTTGTTGCTGTCGCAATGTAACGACAGAAAACATTAATGACACCCCTCCTGCCTGTCTATGCCCCGGCCTTTATCCATATAAAGCAAACAACATTAGCTCTATCTGCATAGCGCCGGTGTGGATTACAATTTGTTCAGACTATATTGCACCAAAAACGCTGACAGGTTCATACTTTTACATAGGTAAAGGGATTTTTGGAACGCAAGTTGCAACCTGTTTACAACATAATATTTAACTATAAGAAATCAGGCTAGCGGTAATCAATATGTCCGAACTACCGATGAAGAAATCAGCTCGGGGCGAACAGGTCGACACGCGCCCGATGTACGTAGAGGAATGGCTGGACACACTTCCTTACATTGACTTCAACAAGACAGCGAACCTGATAGAGAAGGCACTGGCCGCAACAAATGCGATCGATGTAAAGCCTGGCATCCGGCAGGAACTGAATAGCCTTTATCATCGCCCCTACCAGTATTACCTTGAATCCCAGATCAAGGCAGGCGCACAGCACACGCTTTCGACAATGGGCGCCATGCAGGCACAAATTCGGGTGATGAAGAAGATTGCCAGTCACCTGGCGTTCAGCAGCAAACTCGCCTTTGATAACATTTCACAACATAAATCAATATGGAAAGCCAACAAGATACCGCATGATGCCTTGTTGATGTCGATGCACTACCTGTCCCATGCGTTGTTATTCAGTTACCTGGAATATTCGCCAGTACCAAAAAATGTCTGGAAGCAATTACACGGCATCTACCAGTTGGCCGAGGCAAGTAATATACAAGACAAGACATTCACCCTGCCTGGTACCGATATCACAGCAAACTTTGCCGATACGTATAAACGTATTGTCATGACCTCACTTGTGGATCCTCATCATCTTCCGTTCGGCGCTATCTGGGAAGTGTATGAACAAATGAAAGACTGGTCACAATATACAAGACTACAGACCCGACCCGACTCAGGTGATGTAATCGCCAGGTTTGCCATTGACCTGGATACCGACCAAAAGCCGGTGCCACTGGGAAAATTTAATCACAGCAAGGGCAATAGCAGTTCCCGGTTACTGGACGCGAGTGATTTACTGGCCCTGGTTAATCAACACTTGGTTGCAGTAAATAAGGGGAAGCAACGTCTGGAAGGCGTGATAATTTCAGCTTTTTATCTCAAACAGGTGCTTTCACTCATGGCATCTTCCTGGGGCGAGGCAGCTACCCGCGGCTCAGAAAGAACGGCAGTCAAGGGCCAGGTCGAGGTTTGTGCCGGCATAGAAAATGTTTTCTATCATATGAATGGCAAGCAGCCGTTTGAACCACCCTATATTGAGGGCAGCGAGACAGATAGCGAAGATATAGATATCACCAACATTACCGGCAACGAGGGCGCACAAACCCGCAGTTATCCCAGTGAAAAATGGCGCGTTGTTGATCAAAGCAGTGGCGGCTTTGCGCTGGTTAGACAGGAAAAGCCGGATAAAAGTATAAAAGTAGGCCAACTTGTAGCTATTGCAGTGGGAGAAAATAAGGGCAGCTATATCCTTGGCATGGTGAGATGGCTCATGATCAGCAAGGAAGTACACAAAATAGGCATTGAAAAACTGTCACGCCGGGCCCGCATCATTGCGATCAGGGCCACTGAAGGTAGTGATACAGAACGCAAGTATCAACCCGGCTTCCTTGTAGAAAGCAGGGACAAGGTACTGCAAATCATTACTGAAAAAGGTCTGTACAAAAAAGATAGACCATTAATTGCGTACAAGAGCGATAAGGAAAATCATCTCGTTGCCGATCAGTTGATTGAATCAGGAGTAGTATGCGAGATATTCAGCTTCCGTGAAGCCTAGTTAGGTTCTTCTTTATAAGAAGTGTATTCAGGCACGACATCTGACTTCAAAAATTGATCTATCGATTCTGACAGGCTTTCCTCCAGGTTTTCCCTGTGTGAACCCAGCCGCGACTTAAACCTCCTCGATAGCTTGTCCTTATCCAGCTCTTTTTCAGAGATTGGCAGTCTTACTGGCAGCACCTTATGTAAATCGTAAAGCGATGTTTCCGTCATGTCGCGTGATAGTAACCATTGTCCATTGGAACTCTGGTTCACCCAGCCCGCATGTTGCAACGTTTCAAGTAAGCTATTCATCTGGTAGTGAGGTAGTTTAATGGCATCGCGGCGCAGATCGGGAATACTCACCGTGTAACCGGTACGTTGGGCCTGGTAAAGATAGGACAGCACGCGCAATACATCCATGAAGCGCCAGCCCGCCTTGCTACGACTTTCCATTTCGTCCTGTAGACGGAAAGACGTCAGGCAAAAAGACATATAAGCACCAAAAAGTACGATTGTCCACGATACGTATATCCAGATTAGAAACAGCGGAATGATAGACACGGCGCCATAAATGTTTTGATACGATGTCATTGTGCGCACATAAATACCAAAACCATATTTGGCAAGTTCAAACAAAACCGCGCCAAGTATGCCGCTGATAAATGCATTCTTCTTAACGACAAAGCAGTTTGGTATCAGGATATATAGCAGGGAAAAAGCAATTGAGGTCGTTAAAAAAGGTAAAAAGCTGATTAATTTTGCTGACAGGTTGAGCGAGCTATCAAGTTCATTTAACAAAGGCAGCGACAATATGTATGACGTCGACGCCATGCCTATACCAATCAACAATGGGCCCATGGTTAATACGGCCCAGTAAACCAGTAATCGCGATACCGGGTTACGTTTACGGGTAACAAACCAGATGCGGTTGAAGGCATTCTCTATCGTTGCCATAAGCATCAGCGCAATCAACACAAGGATCATACTACCGCTAAAAGTTAAGCGGGAGGCGTTGTTTGAAAACTGACCGAGATAGCCTTTGAGTGTTTCACCAAATTGCGGGACAAAATTCGCAAACATGAATTCCTGTATCGCGGTAGAAACGCCCTGCAGTAAAGGAATCTTGCCAAAAAGGCCAAACATGACGGCAAGTAATGGCACTATAGACAATAGTGTCGTGTATGCCAAAGACGAGGCAGTTTGCATACCACGAGTTTCATTAAAGTGGCGATTAAAGAAACGTGAGAAGTGGAGGGCATGTATGAAACTTGCCGTTAGTTTCTCTTTTATTATTTCCATGTCCATGCGAATAACAACTCGTCAACCCCTGTGTTATTGATTATGATCACCTGTGCAAAGTATATAAGTAATTCGCCATTTTTTTTAGGAAGAATACACGTAAATCAATGTTTTATGAAAGTAACTATCTATCATAATCCACGCTGCTCGAAATCAAGACAAACACTGTCTCTGCTGCAGGATAAAGGCATTGACGTCGAGGTAATTGAATACCTGAAAACGCCGCCAGATAACAAGCAATTGACCGCTATTCTCGACAAGCTTGGGATAAGCGCAGCCGACCTGCTACGTAGGAAAGAAAAGGCATTCAAGGAACTTGAGGTTGCAGACATACTTGACGATCAACAGGCACTTATCAATGTGATGATTGCCAACCCGGTTTTAATTGAACGACCTATTGTGCTCGCTAACAACAAGGCTGTTATTGGCAGACCACCTGAAAATGTGCTGGATATTATCTGATGACGCGAATCCTGGTGCTTTATTACAGTAGACATGGAAGCGTTGCTGAAATGGCAAGGCATATTGCGCAAGGCATCGAATCTGTACAGGACTGCGAGGCAGTGATACGTACTGTGCCTTCAGTATCTGCCAATACCGAGGCAAGTGAAGCAGAGGTGCCGGATTCGGGGCCACCTTATGCTACACATGAGGATTTGACCAACTGTGATGGACTGGCGCTGGGCAGCCCTACCCGTTTTGGAAATATGGCCGCTGCGATGAAATTTTTTATCGATTCGACGTCGGATATCTGGTTGTCAGGCAAGTTAAGTGGCAAACCTGCAACGGTGTTCAGTTCAACATCAAGTCTGCACGGTGGGCAGGAAACAACCTTGCTTTCCATGATGCTGCCATTATTACATCACGGCATGGTGTTGGTTGGCTTGCCTTACTCGGAGCCGGGCCTGAGTGCAATGGAAGCTGGTGGCGGTACGCCTTATGGTGCTACGCATGTTGCCGGCATCAATAACGACATGCCGATTAGCGATAATGAAAAATTACTTTGCATTGCTGCTGGCAAACGCCTGGCACAAATTGCAAAAACGCTGGGTTGATCGTTCGCTATTTTTTTTGCATCCAGAAACTACTGCCGCCACTGTTCCTAAACGCCGGAACATTACCCGCCATTTCCTCATGATAAAAAGTCTGCAGATAATGTTGAAAATAAAGTAATTCAAATTCACTGTTGTATTGCAGGAATGCACGCAGCACATATGACTCGTTCCAGAGTCTGCCATCATCGATAACAGACTCAATATTTTCAAACGGCCAAAAGATATCGTGGAAGTGGATCAACACTCCGCTTTTCAATACGGGCAGGATAGTAAACATGATTGCAGACAGATCGCTGTCAATCCGTAACAGATGTGAACTATCAACAAATAGTATGTCATTTGCTTCAAGCTGTTTGAATGGCTCGACATCTACATCCTGGACATTGCTAATGATGATTGTCGTGTTCTGCCTGTCGCTTTCGTTTAATAAGCGATTTAAACGATCCGGATAGGGTTCGATAAACGTCAACACGGGCAACCCGCTGTCATACCTGTCCTTGTAATCCAGTACCATCGAGGATGAATGGCCGGAGCCTATCTCTACATAGCGCTGTGGATTATAGTGTCGAAGAAATCCATACAAAACAAACGCATCGCTGGGGCCAAACATGGGGTTGTTGTAATAATAACGCTTGTCCTGTTCCGGGTTTGCAGGAAAATCAAATTCTGTTGCATATTGATAGAGGCCGTTTAGTACTTCGAGTTGTCCCGCCTCGTTTACTATTACGCCATCATTTAATTTGCGCGGTGTTGTAAATAGCTTGTCCTTTCTGGACCTGATATCCCTGTAAGAGGGAACAGGCGAACTGAAATGCCCCGGGTAATAGCGAAGGAAACGTGCACTGCCTTCCTTAATCGTAAAGAAGATAAACCGGAAAAAGTAGAATAGAGATAATGCTGTCGGTGGCGGTTTCATGCTTGCAATAGAATAACGTGCCTATTCAATTATTGACTTGATAAATGGTATCGTCAGCTTACGTTTTTCTACCAGTGAGGCTTCATCCAGTTTTTCCAGTAAGCCTATTAAACTGGAGAGATCACGATCTACCCTGTTCATCAGGAAATCAATGATGTCTTCCGGTAAGTCATAGGCATGATCGGCGGCATGTTGTCGCATGATGTCTTTTTTTACATCGTCGTTGGCCTGCCGTAGCTGGTAAACCTGGTCCCAGCCCAGACGGGAACGCAGGTCTTCAAGTTCCAGTTGTACAGCGTGAGGGGCCTCACGACCGGCAATCAGCATCGACTGATGATTGTCACGTAATTCGTTGTATAACCACACCAGGGATTGCTGCCAGTCAACATGAGTCGACAGGTTTTCCAACGCATCGACACAAACCAGGTCGAGCGTGCCAAGGTCATGCAACATGTCAGGACTGAATTCAGCGATATGATTGAGCGGTACGTAGGCAACCTGTAACCCGGATTCACTGGCCTTTTTACATGCTGCTTGCAATAGATGGCTTTTACCTGAACCTGGCGGGCCCCAGATATAGACATGATGACGAGACTGACCGCTGGCAACGTCAATTAACAACTCTACCAGCCCGGAATTACCACATGGCAAGAAACAATCAAAATCGTATTGCTGGAAATTACCGAAGCGCAGAGGTATTTGCCTTGGTAATCCTGATGAGGAACTCATGGTGTATATAAAGGACTGTTCAAATACTGTTGGTGAAAATGTCTGAGTACCACGGTAATGACGGCGGCTACCGGTAAGGCCAGCAACATACCAAAGAAACCAAATAATTGTGCCCCGGCCATTACGGCAAAAATAACCGCCACCGGATGTAGACCAATCCTGTCGCCCACAAGCAAGGGCGATAACACCATGCCTTCAAGGGCCTGACCGGCTCCAAATACGAGTAGCACGTAAATAATATGTATCACGTCATGAAATTGCATGAAGGCCGCTACCGATGCAACAGCAAAGCCAACAATAAACCCCAGGTAAGGTACGAAGCTGACAACCCCGGCGCCCAGGCCTATCAACAGTGAAAATTCCAGGCCGACCAGCCATAAACCGGTACTGTAGATAATTCCCAGTGCCAGCATCACCAGTAATTGCCCCCTGAGGAATTCAGCAAGTACGGCATCACAGTCTGTCGCCAGACTGGTGACGGTATGCACATACTTCCTCGGAATTAACACTGCTGTTTTTTCTACAAGATGGTCCCAATCACGGAGCAGGTAAAATGTCACCACGGGTATTAGCAGAAGATAGCTCAACCAAAGTAACACTGTCTGCCCGGAAGTCGATACCCGACTAATTAACATACCCAGCATATTACCCACGGCTTTCCAGTTACCATCCAGTGAGTTCTTGATGCCCTGCAGGTTAATGTTACCGAGATCAACACCCAGGGTGGTGGCCAGCCACGGTAACCAGCTCTGCTGCAAAGTGTCCACTATCTCGGGTATGCGTTTTATCAGTCGCAGTAGCTGGCTTTCGATCAGCGGCATGGCAATAAACAGGAATACGGCAATTATTACCAGCATCACCATGAAGACCACACAAACGGCCAGTGTACGGCTTAATTTTTTTTGTTCCAGTCGATCGGCGAGCGGGTCACCAAGATAAGCCAGTAAGGCACTAACAAGAAACGGGGTCAGGATAGGCGCAAGCAGATATAACAGGTAACCGGTTACCAGTGTAATTACCAGTATCAGCCATTTCTGCGCATCCGAGACCATCTAGAACCTGCCCTGGAAGATATAACGCTTTTGATCGGAGCCTGAAGGAGATAAAACATTACCGAGTTGTATTGCCCTGGCAAAAGAATCCTGCCCGCCGTGACCGATAACCTGAAAGGTTACCTGCTCCGGCATTACGGTTTTTACCATGACCTCGGTTACTGATTGCAGTGACTGCAGATATGTCAATGTATGTGCATAGTCATCATTTGTCATGATATTACTGACAGTAATTTCAAACAGCTCTGCACCGCTGGCGCCACTACCTGCGTAGCGCTCTGCCAGTACGTCAGCGAGCCGGTTGACTGCTTCTTCAACTAACAGTGTGTTATCGCTATTTTCAACTGTCCAGCTGGTTGCCTGCTGGCCATTATATAATGTCCACTGCGATTGCCATCCAGCTGCACCAGCCAGGGATAAACGACCAACGGCAATAGCATCAGACGAATAACGCTCCGATGCAGCAAGTATGGGTTGCTGAAAGTTACCCCAGAGATCGCTGATATTCATTCGTGCGTTGTCTTCAAGATCCATTAACGGGAATATCAACGGTACGCCACGTGCAGTGGCGGCTGCCTCAACCAGTTCAACGAGCTCGGCATTATTTTCCAGGCTGACAATATTGCGGCCGGTCTCATCATCTACTGCCATCCAGACCAATACGGCAGGTCGCTCCTTGCCCCACAGCGGCAAGGCATAATTGCGTATTTCATTATTCACTGCATTTTCATCGAATTTTACCTGCAAAACTGTTTCGCCCTGCACACCTGTTTTGGCAGCCGTCTGTTGATACCTGAACTGCTGTACCAGTTGCTGAGAACTATTGATGATTTGCTCTGCACCAGGCACTGCGGCGATATTTCTATTTCCGCTCAGTTTTATCAACACCTGCTGTAGTGCGAGTTGCATTGCACTTGAACGCGCTGCTGCACTTTCATCAGCAACCGGGACTGTAGTCTGATACAAACCGTTAACTGTAATAGCAAGGGAATAAGAAGGTGGCAGCCACAGCAGTAAACAGACCATAAGCGAACTGGTTTTCATGAAGGTCAAGCTATTCAAGAGTGCTGCTCAAGTCAAGGATTGCGGGACAACAGTGCTATCTATACCATACTCCAATGACAAAACGTAAAAACAAGAAACTTAGCTACGCGGATGCCGGCGTCAGCATTGAACATGGCAATGAGCTGGTAGAGCGGATAAAAAACACCACTGCTGCTACCAGTCGAGATGGCGTTTTAGGCAGTCTTGGCGGCTTTGGTGCCATGTTTGATATCGGCAGCCTCGGCTACAGGCACCCGGTCCTGGTATCCGGCACTGACGGTGTTGGCACCAAGATAAAACTGGCAATCGAACATGACAGGCACGACAGCATAGGCATCGACCTGGTAGCCATGTGTGTAAACGACCTTGTTGTTCAGGGTGCTGACCCTTTGTATTTTCTTGATTATTTTGCCAGTTCGACACTGGATGTCGATGTGGCCGAACGAGTCATTCTGGGGGTTGCTGAAGGCTGTAAGCAGGCTGGCTGCAGCCTGATTGGCGGCGAAACTGCAGAAATGCCTGGTATGTATGCCCCGGGTGATTATGACCTCGCAGGATTCTGTGTCGGTGTGGTAGAAAAAGAAGACATTATTGATGGCAGCGAGGTCGGCGAGGGAGACACCGTTATCGCGCTCGCTTCAAGCGGCTGCCACTCAAATGGCTACTCACTGGTAAGGGCAATTATCGACGAAACCATGCCAGATTTGGGTATGTCGCTGGATGGTAAATCACTACTTGATTGTTTACTCGAACCAACGCGTATTTACGTCAAAAATATACTGTCACTTTCCAGCCATGTTCAGATAAAGGCCATTGCACATATTACCGGTGGGGGACTGACTGAAAATATCCCCCGTGTCATTCCGGATGGTTTTGATACTACGATTAGACTTGATAGTTGGGCGCAGCCGCCACTGTTCGGATGGTTGCAGGACGGCGGCAACATTGATCGTGATGAAATGTTGAAAACATTTAACTGCGGCGTCGGCATGGTGGTATGTGTTGCCAATAGTGATGTAGCAAAAACCCTGCAAGCACTTGGTGAACTTGGCGAGGATGCATGGGCAATCGGTGAGATAGTACCCAACGATAACTTGCCAGCCTCGGTAATCTATATCTAGTTACCTTGCTGTTTCCTGGCAACAGCAATCAACGATAGGCCAAATGGCATATAGATTTTTCCTACCAATGCAGTTTCCAGTGCGAATATTTTTCGCAATAGCGTATTCAGCCATGCCGGCGGCAACGCCATAACATCATCATTGGCAGTCAGTTTTTTTGCCATTCTATCCAGCAGCGCCAGTGGAAAAAGCAACGTATTAAAATAAGTAGCAAACTCAATTTCAAAACCACTATCTGTTAATACATTAAGCAAATGTTGCCTTGTATATCTTCTCTTATGATGATGTAACTCGTCATGTCGGCTCCATAAAAAAGGAAACGCAGGCACGGTTAACAACAATAAACCTCCATCCACCAGCTGCATTCGTAGTTTCATCAGGCTTTCCCTGTCTGCATCTATGTGCTCCAGCACGTCAAGCATCACCAGCAGATCATAATTACCGGTTACCTGGTGCGGGAGCGTTGCAGGCAGGTCGCATGCATAAACCGGGCAAACGCCCCTGTCCTGCGCACGTTTTAATGCTGTAGCATCTTTTTCCATTGCAGCTACCTGTCCATGTTGGGAAAGCATGGCAAGGTTATCGCCGTTACCGCAACCGGCATCAAGAATGTTCAGTCTTTTTCCGTGTGCAAGTCGCGATATGACTGTGGCTATAATCTTTCTGCGTGCAAGAAACCACCAGTGCCGGTTTTCCAATTCCTGCATTTCTTCATAAACCCGTGGCTCCATGCCTGGCTACCTGATTTTGGACTGGATGTTTGAAAGAAAACCGCGCAGGATTCGCCATTCACTTTTTTCCAGGTGCGAGCGGTTAAATAAACGACGCATACGGTGCATTAACTTGCGCGGGTTGTCTGGATCCATATATTCAAGGTCAAGCATGCATTGCTCAAGGTGTTCATAAAACATTTCCAGTTCCTGTTGCGTGGCATATACCTCTGTCGCGCTGTTATCCGTTTCCTGAGATTGTTCAATACCGGCTATCAATAATTCATAACAGACAAGCTGCACTGCTGCAGCCAGGTTTAGTGATGAATAGTCCGGGTTGGCTGGTATTTGCAGCATCAGGTTACTGAGTTCCATCTCTTCGTTACCTAACCCGGAGCTCTCCCTGCCAAAGACTATCGCCGTAGTAGCCGGCTTAATGGCAACCACTTTTTCAGCACACTGCCTTGGCGTTACGACAGGCCATGACAAACTTCGGCGCCGAGCGGTCGTGGCGACCACGAGTTCACAGTCCTTAAGTGCAGTTTTCAGATCGTCACACACCACGGCCGCTGCCAGTACATCGTCAGCCCCGGTAGCACGGGCTGTTGCTTCTGCAGAAGGATATATCTTGGGACTGACCAGGTAGAGTTTGTCCTGCCCCATGGTTTTCATTGCCCTTGCAGTTGCGCCAATATTTCCAGGGTGCGTCGTGCCAACCAGGACGATTCGAACATTATTCAGTGATGTTATACCCATTTAATGACTTCACTCGATATTTCAGTCAACGTAGAATACTTGTTTAATTACAAGGAAAGAAATCCATATGCATCCCATGTTGAATATTGCAGTCCGTGCGGCACGCGCCGCTGGTGACCTGATCGTCCGTGAAATAGACCGTATTCATGATATTACGTTTGATCAAAAATCTGAAAACGACTTTGTCACGGAAGTTGATAAGGGGGCTGAAGGGATCATTATCGAGACGATTGGCAAATCCTATCCTGAGCACGCATTCCTGGCAGAGGAATCAGGGCAGACTGGAGATAGTGAATTCGTCTGGATTATCGATCCACTCGATGGAACCACGAATTTCATGCATAGCTTCCCGCATTACGCGATTTCAATTGCACTACAGCACAAGGGCAGGCTGGACCAGGCCGTGATATATGACCCTCTACGCCAGGAATTATTTACCGCCTCTCGTGGCAAGGGGGCGCAATTGAATAACCGTAAGATACGGGTTAGCAGCAGACAACAGTTACAGGGATCGTTACTTGGAACCGGTTTCCCGTTTCGTCATGGGGAGGATATTGATATTTTCCTGGATAGTTTCCGACGACTGTATCCACTGGTCGCCGGTATTCGCCGGGCGGGTTCGGCAGCGCTTGACCTTGCCTATGTCGCCTGTGGCAGGCTGGACGGCTTCTGGGAATACAACCTCAATTCATGGGATATTGCAGCGGGCGCATTGCTGGTACAGGAAGCAGGCGGCATTAATGGTGAGTTGAATGGCGGCGTTGACTTTTTAAATAGCGGTAACATTATTTCTGCAAACCCGCGCATGCTAAAGGCAATGCTGCGGGAAATTAATCGAAATACCTGAATAGTGAGCACGGGATAGACATATGAAACAACGGGTACTGGTTACGGGTGGTGCAGGATTTCTTGGCTCACACCTTTGTAAACGATTACTGGATGAAGGCAACGAGGTCTTATGCCTGGATAACTTTTATACAGGGTCCAGGGAAAACATCCTTGCACTCATGAACGATCCCTATTTTGAAATCGTCCGGCATGACATCACCTTTCCTATCTATCTTGAAGTTGACCAGATTTACAACCTGGCCTGCCCTGCCAGTCCCATTTACTATCAGCGCTACCCGATACAAACGAACAAGACCAGTGTCTCGGGCGCCATCAATGTGCTCGGACTGGCAAAACGCCTGAAAATTCCTGTGCTGCAGGCATCTACCAGCGAGATTTACGGTGATCCTGCTGTGCACCCGCAAACCGAGGATTACTGGGGTAATGTTAACTGCACCGGGATACGTTCCTGCTATGATGAAGGTAAACGTTGCGCTGAAACATTGTTCTTTGATTATCATCGTGAGCTGGGGCTGGATATACGGGTGGCACGTATTTTCAATACCTATGGTCCGCATATGGCGATCAATGATGGCCGCGTAGTAAGTAACTTTATCGTGCAGGCATTAACCGGTGAAGACATCACCATCTATGGTGAAGGAGAACAAACACGTTCATTGTGCTATGTCGATGATCTTATCGAAGGCCTGGTAAGGCTGATGAATACGCCAGATGTGCACCAACCTGTTAACCTTGGCAACCCGCAGGAGCGCTCTATTAAAGAACTTGCAGAACAGATACTTCAGTTTACGGGGAGCAAGTCCAGTTTGGTTTTTAAGCCTCTACCAGAAGATGATCCCATGCAACGCTGTCCCGATATTTCCCGGGCCTCAAAGCTACTCGGCTGGAAACCCGAGGTAGATTTCGTCGATGGTATAAACCGTACGATCCAGTACTTCCAATCAAAAGTAGGCAATAACGGCTAACCTGTTTATCAGGCCCCAAAGCATGAATAACAAACGCAGCAACACTGCCTTCACCGACAGTGTGTTCATGCTGTCGTTTATCACATTGTTGCTGCTCTATGCATGGGCACTAATCCAGTTTGTATCGCACGATAGCCTGTCATCGATCGCAACAGACAGCGCAAATTACATGGTAATGGCACGCTATCTGTCACCATGGCATGACACCAGTGCAGCAATAACCCACGCCTGGCCGAACCAGGACTACCCGGTTTTTTTTCCACTCGTCCTTGCCTTATCAGGTAGTGCTTACGATTTTTTCATGGCCCATGCTTTAACTGCAGTTTTTTTCGTGCTGGCATTACCCTGCATTTACCTTATTGCCAGGCAACATGGCCTAAAACGTTTCCATGCAATCCTGTTAACGATTATTGTCGCTATCAGCCCTGCGACATGGATAAACTCGCTCGGCATACTGAGCGAAAACCTTTACCTGCTGATTAGCGTGGTTACCCTTCTCTACTATCAACATATCGATCGAACTCGTGCCGGGCCGCTGGTTCTACTCGGTATTCTTATAGGTCTAATGGTAATAACCAGAACAGTGGGTATCAGCATGCTTGCCGCCTATGTGACGGTCTGCGGCATTGACTGCATAAAACAACGCAAGCTACAGCTACTAACTGTAATCCCTGTAGTTGTTGCTATAGGTATGATAGTCATAGCAAGGATACTTCATGATGCCTCTCTTCCCGCTCAATACATAGATCAGTTTACCAGCGTATTAAGCAGTACTGAGATTGACGCATATCGGAATTACAACTTGCTGGAACAAATTGTCGCAATAACAGACGCATGGTTTTCCGGCTGGCTCTACTACTGGAATAGTAACCTGTTAGTACCGTATCTTGTATTCGCGGTACTCGGCATACTCGCGCTCATTGGAATTGCCCAGCGCAGTCTGGCCTTTAAACTCGATGCATATTACTTGCTAATATACCTGTTGATCATTCTGGCATGGCCGCATCCAGGACAGGCATTCCGATTTATCTACCCGGTACTGTTCCTGTTGCTTATCCACGCCAGCCATGCAGTCATGCATATTAACTGGAAAGTAGGTGGCTCACGTCAGCAGCAATTACATGGTCTGCTACTGGTACTGGCATTGGTTGGCATAATGCCAGCACAGTTTTATACCTGGAATCGGCATTCGGAAGGGAAAAAGTATGGCTACCAGTATTACAAGGAGTTTTACCAATTACATGATCGTAATGAGGCACTTGAGAATGCCGAAATACAAACCGTCATTTATCAGGACCTGCAGAAGCTTGAAAATACAACACAGCAAGGTGACAGGATCATGTATTTTATTCCCGCTTATATCGCGCTATTCGCAGACAGGACGGGTATAGATATAAAATTTACATCAGGTGCAGATAACCAGGTACTGCTCGACAGGAGTGTTAGCGCAGACTATGTCTATCTTACCAGCCTGCACCCCAGAAAAACCGGGCGCGAGACCAATGGCTTGTATATCTACACTTACTTCAGGGACTGGACTGACTTACTAAACGTCAGCTATACAGAAAAAAACAGGCAGGCTGTTTCATACTTGCTACGGGTCCAGTAACAGTGCCTGCAACTGCAGGGCGTTTTCACGCCATGATGGCAATGGTGGGTATTGCTGCTCTGACTTTTGCAAGGCAAGCTGAATGCCATTGGCCATGTCCTGCGCATTACCAGGTTCAACCAGCATTTCTGGAAACGCTTCCAGCATCACCTGCGTCGATGCGGTACGCGTGACGACCATCGGCAAACCACAGGCCATACCTTCACAAATCTTGACCGGGTAACTGTAGTTACCGAAACGGTCGTTCTTGTTTGGCACAACCAGGGTATCAAGACTGTTTACGAGGTAGGGTATATCGCTATCGGGAAGATAACCAAGGTGGTTGAAAAAAACCGGCAAGGTAGTTTTTTTATCCACGCGACCGCTGGTCACAAAGGTAATACTGGAGTCCTGCTCATGTACTAGCCTGGCGGCCCGGAAAAAAGTATCAATGCCGCGGCTTTGATAAAGGGAACCGTGACAACCTACCAGCTTTTGTTCCTGTTTAAGACCCAACTTCTGGCGGCATTCTGTTTTTGACAGGTTTAGCAGGATCTCTTTATCCGCACACATCGGAATGACCCTGATATTGTCAGGATTACAATGCTGGCCAAGCAGCGTTGCTAAACTGGGGCCTGCACAGGTAACAACATCCGCACGGTTCAGTGCGTTTCGCCACCACCAGTGCAATGGCAATGCGCCTGGTAAATAGGCTTCAAAATTATCATAGGCGTCGATCAAGGCCCTGGCGTTGCTGGTCTGGGCCAGTTTCTGTGCCATGATACCTAACCAGGTATCTGAAAATCCGATTATCCAGTCCGGTCTGAACTGCTGCGCACACTGCCTTGCCCTGAGCCAGGCCGGCAGGATTAATGGCGGAATAATCACTGACTCCATTACCATGCCAGCCTTTGTTAAACGCTCGTCTTCGCCTTTAATGTAACTAAAGTAAAGGCCATGCACTTCGTGGCCCAGCTCTGCGAGTTCCTTTGCCAGATTATAAAAACGACCATAAGGACGTGATAAAAGATCCCGCCCCATTGGACGGCGTTTACAAAGGATCAGTATCTTCAAACTACTGCAATGCCTTGATAGGCTTATTGCCGAAGAATTTTCGGTTGGCAGCGATAAGCAGGTAACGCAGGTAGCGATAGGGAATGTAAAGCAACCAGTAGAAAAAATAGATGACTTTCATTGTGTTATTTGGACAGTTCTTTTGATGCACGAGTTTTTCTTCGTCATAACGCTGTTTGAATCCAGGCCAGTCACGGCGTGAACTGATACCAACCTGTCGCATGACGGCAATAACCTCGTCATGTGTCCTAGCTGCGGCTCCACTTCGGTAGGCACGCAGCAATAAATCATAATCAAAGTTGATTGCCAGTGACGTATCAAAGCCCTGCAGCGAGTTGAATAAATTTCTGGGAACGAGCTGTCCCTGGTGACAGGAACCCATCTTAAAATTCGTCAACACCCCTAGACCGTGGTTTAAAGATAGTATTTCGCGACCATCATCATATTGAAACCTGACCCTGAAGATGTGTATCTCATCAACATGACCATTCAGCGCAGCAACCGCATTGCTTATAGAATCCTTGCTGGCAAGAAAATCATCAGAATTAAGGAACAATATATAATCACCGGTTGCCGCGTTGACACCCTTGTTCATTGCTTCAGCGATACCGCTGTCTTCCTCTGAACAGAAATAGTCAATCTGGCTGTCGTATTTCTCAACGATGTTGACCGTGTTATCGGTTGATGCACCGTCGACCACGATGTACTCAATTTGCGGGTAATCCTGCGATAGCACGCTGGTAATTGCCGATTCAATATATTTCTCGGAATTCCACGCGACGGTAATAATACTGATTACGGGACCAGACATAAGACTATTAATTTAGCGTTTTTGCGTATGATTGTTGCGCCAGTATTTCCTGGTACCACTCAATATACCGCTGCAGCATGACTTTATGACTGAATCGCAACGCGGCAACAGTGGCTGCATTGTCACCGAGTTGGCGCGCCAGTTGCCGGTCATTCATTAACTGGTTTACTGCCAGATACATCTGCTCACTGTCCTGCTGGTTTACAAGTATGCCGGTCGCGTCCTGCTTGTCATGACCAGTCTGGTTTCCATACCCTGCCAGGCTGCGGACCTGTTCTGGGATACCGCCCGTCTTCGTCGCGACAACGGGAAGACCACAGGCCATGGCCTCGGTAACGGTCAGGCCCCAGATTTCAGTGAATGCCGCGTGCAGGTAAATGTCAGCTGATTGATAGTAGCAACCAAGTCGTTGTTGATCGCTGATGAATGGCAGTGTTCTAACCTGCAGGTTGTCGTACCTTTCAGCACCCAGGTCTTCGCCGATAGCCAACAGCACTATATCCCTGCTCCTGTTGGCAGCTGCAAGCTTACGCATAGCTTCATAGACAGTATTGTAGTCTTTTGCTTTGCTGGTTCTAAAATGATTGGCAACAAACAGGCCGATAAACGCCTGCTCGTCTATGCCAAGCTGTTGCCTGACACTAGCGGTGATAGCTGGCTTAAATACATCTGTGTCTATACCGTTATTGATTACCCTGCAATCTATAATCGATTGAGACAGTATTGAGTCCTTTGCCCGATCCAGTAACCACTGCGATGGCGTTGTCAGGAAAAAACGGCTTCGCTGGTAAAGTTCTTGTTTCCGCTTCCGGTTTTGTCGCGTATTGTCTATTCTGATTGCCGGATAGGAAGTTAAATCCGGACACTCACCACACGAATCTTGCCAGCGAGAACAACCCGCCGAATAACCACAATGACCGGTATACATCCATTCGTCATGCAGGGTTATGATAACAGGGCGTGTCGCACATAATTGCGGCAGCAAACGCAGATCAAAATAGCCGCCATGCAGGTTATGCAAATGCAGAATCTGCGGGGGTCTGGCCGAGGGTGTTAGCAGGCGGCCTGTTTTCCTGAACCCAAACTCTTCCTGTCCATGCCACCACCTATAAAACGCATCGGGCCTGGCAAGGGCGCGTAACAGTTTGCTACCGTAATGGGTAAACGGACTCTTTTGCCTGACTTCGAGTATACTGGCCTGGTTGATCCAGCATTGTGTCCAGAAATTATTATCGGTATCGGGATTGAGTTCCTCGATAGATAGTGCGTCTGTATTTTTTTTACCGACATATAACACAGCGTCATGGCCCTGTTTACATAGTCCATTGTGAATTTCAAACGCGACTCGCTCGGCACCACCGAGCTTATCCTGGTAATTTACCTGTGCGATCTGCATCAACCAGTTAATGCCTGCAGATATCTGCGCCGATTGAGTCTATGCTTCAACTGTCTTGAGAACCTGTGCAGCGGCCCGTTTAGTTTTAGTCGCCTGACCGCCTTTAAATAATCGGTGTTTTCATCAATAACGTTTGCTAATGCAGGCAGTGTTTTCGACATGGTCGTATCGTACCGGTTATCTGCTGTACAGTGTCGCCCACTCCCATCAAAACCACTATTCAATACCAGTGATTCGCCTGGATATAACGCCAAACCATTATGGCGAAAGAGCGTCGCATGCCAACGAATAGCCCACGAATCTACTTCACCGAGCCATTGCTTACACAGCATTTCCCAGTATGGTTCGGCATGGCCCTGATTAAAATCTGCTATCTGTCCTTTCTCGTACAGCTCGAGAGCCTGTTTTCTGCTGTCTGCTTCGAAACAATCCCAGGCCCTCTTCCAGGTCCCCCAACCCCATGGGTTAGGCTCACGATAAAAAAATGCTGGCGGCATTGTTATATCGATTGGAGGTAAATAAGCCGAGATATGCATTACACGAGATGACTGTTCGTAACGTTCAAGCGCGTGGTTAATGTACTGTAAAAAGAGCGGCGATAGTATCAAGTCATCTTCCAGCACGATCACCTTACCATGTCTGTCACACTGCTCGGTAACACCGTTAATAATTGAACTGGCTAAACCGGCATTGTTATCACGGCAGCGCAGTTCAGCCTGTGGCAGCCTGTCTTTAACCAGGCAGCGCACTTCATCAACCAGGACTTGATCGCGATCTGAAGCTGGACCATCTGCATAAACGATGATTTCTGATTCACTGACAAGCTCATTACCCAGCAAACTACCCAGTAATTTTTCCGTATGTCCGGGTCTGTTATAAACAAATACGGCTATGGGCGCGTAAGTACTGTTCATGATGTTGTTTGATGTAACATAGACTTGAACGTGCGATACCAGACACGGAAAATATTTGGCAACATCAAGCGCAAGGGACTAATAACGATTGCCAGCCTTGTTAACATGAATGGATTCATGTCATAGCGCTGGCTGAACAGCACTTTCAACGGTACGTTGTCAGGTAAACTAAACTTATAGTTAGTATTGCGCTTGTCGTGAATGAGGTAGATACGTGGGTCAGTGATTAATCTATATCCAAGACGATAGGCGCGATAGGTAAACTCCATGTCCGAGCCATAATGCGGCAACCATTTCTCCTTCAATTTGCCAATTTTTTTCAGGTCCTTCCAGAACAGGAATAAACCCCTGGTAGACAAACAGTTAATCTCCCTGTTTTCACTAGCAGGATAAAAATTCATATTATCTATATCCAGGTGTAACCCGGTCTCTTCAACTTCTCCGGCAGTGTGTTCCTGCTTTCGCGCCAGCAACAGTGAATCGGGGTTATCTGCCATGCAGGTTAATGCCTGTTGCAGAAAGTCTGCATTAAAATATGTATCATCATTGATAATTAATATGACGCTATTGTCATCAACGTTATTTGCATACAAGCAGTCAATAGCCTTATTAACGCAGGCTGCCCACCAGAGTTGGCCATTACCTTGTATCAGTTTGCTATCAGGAAGTGCTGACATTACGGCATCCGCGGTGCCATCGGTAGAACCGTCATCAACAAGTATTAGCGAATACGCCTGGCAAGTCTGTTGTTGCAGACAGTGAACGAAATCGAGAGTAACAGACTTGCGGTTATGTACCGGGAGCAGGATATATATTGTTTCTTTCAAGAAACCAATGTGTAGCGGGCCTTAAAGCCTGTCTGGTGCGTGTTTATAATAAAGATAAGCCTGTGGCGCTATGAAAGTTTTCAGATAGCTATTGCAACCGTTTCTAAAAGCAAGCTCACTGGCAGCGTATTCCAGGCAAGTAATTTAAAAATATGATTTTTTATACTTATCTTTAGAAAGATTAGTGGCAATAGCTGCATATATTTGACCTGCAGCAATACACAGCTTATCCAGCGTTGATAGAAAACGACTGAAGTCAACTATTGCAAAAACTGGCAGCAGCAAAAACAGGAACAATGCGTTCATTCCTTTTCCACACAAATAATAAACCATATTCATGGTGTTTTTTGTGCCCTTAACGAATGTCCGAAAAATAGCCTGACCATTACGGAAACTTTCCAGTGCATACCATGTTAATGTAAGCCTATGAGGCTCATAATACTCATTAACTACTGCCTCATTACACCATACCATTTTCTTTCCATTCAGACTCATTCTATGAAAGAACTCTGTATCTTCCCCGCGCATAAGACTATAACTCAAATCAAATCGTTGTCGTGGAACGCCTAAAGATGCCGTTTTTATAATTACGTTACCGGCCCCTCCAAACGCCACATTAGTGCCTGTTTTCAAATCAATCTGATGATTGAACCTTCTATTAACAGGCCACTCCTGTTTTGTTTCGGGCATAATACATTTTACTCTTCCGAATACAGCATCCGCATTATAGTGTTGTATTGTTCCTAATAGGTTTCCCAGCCAATCTGGCTCAACTGCTGCGTCATCATCAATGAAACAAAAATAATCTGCGTCTATATGGGATAGAGCTGCATTTCTGGCCGTCGGTATACCTGTATTTGGCTCGACTATGTATATAAAATCATGCTGGCTCACCAGGAAAAACTCTTCAGCAGTTTCTTTTGCAGATTGTTCTCGATCATTATCGATCACTATAAATCGCACATGCCATTCGTTATCAATCTCCAATAACCTTAACGAATTCAGCAATCGGGACAGGCTTTTTAAGTTCTTGTAAGTGATTATGCATATATCTATGTTGATTTTTTCGATGTGAGGAAGTATTTTTTTTTCATCTCTTGCCCAATCACGCGACACTCTTCCTTTCCAATTTGTGTACGGATCACCAAGATGAATTACCTCTAGACCATCTATGTAACGTCTGTTTTCATCTTCAAATGACATTGCGAAATCGGCATCATATCCGCCAGCGGTAGTACTCTGCGGCAGCATTTTCGAACCGCTACTCTTGCCGGGATTCCACATTTGAAAATAACCACACATCCCGGCCGGATTGGCTGTTGGCCTGTGTCCCCAGACCTTACCATCAATAACCTCGTGAACTTCAATCTCAAAATCATTCCATTTTTTCTTACCTGATTTGTATCTAACCCAGTCCAGTTGGGAATAACACATTCTACGTTTGGCTGAATAGAGTTTATGCGGATCCAAATCCTTAATGTATTCCATGCTTTTTTCATGCAAAAGAATATCTGCATCAAGAAGCAAAACCCATTGATTGTTACTTTCAGTTTCACGCACATCAAGCCATTCATTGAGTGCCAGTGATTTATTAAAAACAGCACCATCCCTGTACCAGGCGTCTGTTATAACCAGTTTAGCTTCTGTTTGTTCAACATATTTTATCGTGTCCTCATCATTCCCGGACGTAAGGACATATATACTGGGAATAATTTTGATATTTCTTTTCAGAGTGATATTCAGGAAATCGGCATAATTTACACATACGATGGCAACATCAATATCCATCAAGACACCTCTGCTCCTGGTCTATAACATCCACATACCCCTGGTTCTTCTTTAGCAACGAATCAAAACGCCCTCCTATCTTTTCAAGATCTTTAGGGAAGGTGTACTCAAATAACAGGGTATAGGCGAACTTTTCAATTTCACTGTTTTGCAACGAAGAGAGATTCGGGTTTTTCAAGGCATAGTCCAGAACCTGAAAATAGAGCTCTCTAACTGGCACATCTATGGTATAGCCTTTTCCCGAATAAATAGCCCTGCCGGCTGTAACCAGGGGCTTACCCATTAACAAGGCTTCAAGGCCGGCCTGCGAATTGATAGTCATGCACAGTTCAGCACCTTTTATAAGTTCATCAGTTGCATAATCCTGCCCTTCAAGCAGGCAGTAGTTTTGACTACCAACATAGCCATGAGCAACCAGAGTCTTATATGTCAAATTATCGTGTTTCTTAAACTGCCCACTAAGAGAGGAGTTATTAATGCCATATGCTTCATAAGGATGCAGCCTGACTATCAGATACCATTCATTATCAGATTGTTCGAAATAATTAATTGTTGTTTTTATGTAATCGACTACATTTGCAAAAACAGTCGAATCCATAATGATGGAGGCATCACTATTTACCTGACCAAGGAGAAGCGCTATTTTCCTGTTTACTTTTATGTTGAATTTTTCTTTTACGTAATTAATTCCATGGGTATTATTTGTTAAATGCTCGGGGCCCTTCTTTTTATATAATTTTTCTATTTCGTCATGTAATTTCTTTTTTTGATTGCATGTTAGCACTCTTGAAGATGCACGACTCCATATTTGCATACACATTGCATGCCTGTTCAAGATTATTCCACTGCTGTTATCCGCAAAAAATCTGTCCCCGGCAAAACTGTTCTCAATCGCAACTGTTGTTATTTTTAATCTCTGGGCTATTTCAAGCACGCATCTACTGGCGTAGGTTGTGCCCTGTGTTATTAATATTGCTGAGATATTTTTCCTGGAAATAATGTTTTTCATAGCACCCATATATAAGGTTGCTTCCTTAAAGTATTTTTTAACCAGAGAAAGATCGCTTTCCGTTATTATTTCCAGTTGATAATTATTTAAATCAGAAAGTATTGAGGCTCTGCAAACTTCCCAGAGATTTATGTTGTTATAGGGGTAATCGCGATAACTTCTCATGGTCAAAGCGTCTATTTCACCCCAGGCTTGCTCATCTGGAGTTGCAAACTTCAAGAATTCGTTTCTGGAGTACTTCACATAGCCTGATTTGATATTTTTTTTCTTAAAAAGGAAGTAATCGTCCCAGTTTAATCTTGTATAGTTATCATCAAAAAGCAAATTAACGACAACAGGCACATGAAATACATTCCAGTATTTATTTAAAATTTTACGTGCTATTTTTCTCAGGACGAGTCGTAAATTCATAAATTCACTTTTTAAAGTGAAGAGTCAGATTTTGAGTTGATACTATGGGCTTCATTCAGATAGTAGAATTCTTATCAAGCTTCTCACATATATAGAATAGAAATTGTCCTTCATGCTTTTCCTTAAGCGCCATATGACTTATATCCAGTTCCTTCATACCAGGCTCCGCCATGTTATACACGTCCTGGCCATACCAGTTCAGCAGTCGTAGTCTTTCATTCATGTTCAGCATCAGCATGAAGTCATCATGGGTATAGTGACGAAAATGAAATGAATGAAATGACGGGTCAAATGGCAATTTTGTCTGATTTGGAAAAGATATAAATAACAAGCCGCCTGGCTTAAGACTGCAGCCGATTTGTTGCAATAACTCATGATCGTGCTCCACATGCTCCAGTGATTCAAAACAGGTGATAAAATCGAAATTGCTTACCGGTAGTTTGAAAGGAAATAATTTTGCCGAGTAAAGTATGTTTTCTGCACCGTAATGTTCATTAGCAAAGGCAACTGCTTCACTTGAACCCTCGATACCCAGCATCGTTACAGAATCGGCTGAGGCCATAATACTGGTGCCATAACCATTGCCGCAGAATACGTCCAAGCCGTGCAAATGCTTATCTTGCTCATTACTGGCTATATAGTCAGCTGCGAGTTGATAGCGTACCTTATGATCGTAACGGATTTGGTCTAACGTTTGCGACGTTTGCCTCTCACCACTTAGAAAGGAGAAATCGCGTTCTATATATGTATCCTTACCGGGATCAGCAGTGGCGACCTTATTTGTTTTCTTCTTAAAAAAGAACATCGTTCATTCCTTATAAATTAATCAAGTGCATTCATCAGTTTTTGTATGCGGTGCCTGTAGGTATGTTTAGCCAGCACTGCATTCCTTGCCTTTTTTCTAAACGCGAGTCTCTCGCTACTATTATTTAAATAATATTCAGCCTTATCGATCATTTCTTCAGGTGTCTCACATAGGAACACTTCATCTTCTTCAAAATATTCTTTTAGGCATGGATTAGCATCACAAAGCGTAAAACAGCCACTGGCATAAAGTTTATATACACGTTCATTTACATGAATAGGCTGACCTTTTACCTGTGACGGTTCATGAAACACCAGGTTAATCTTGCTGCCCCAAATTTTCCTGTTGAACTGTCGATCAGATACCGGCTTTATTTCTGAATCTGACCAGCCTTTGCCATAGATTTTCAATCTATCCTGAAATTTCTCTCTCATTGGTGCCAGAAATTTGTCGAGTTGCTGACCCTTGAACGGCCACCATCCTCCAATATAAAGAAGATCGGTAAATTGAGGGTGATGCCAACTGATTAATGGCAAGCTATATAGGGTATCGTCGGCAGCGAGCGGCAAGACAATGACGGGAATGCCTGACTTAAGCCAGTACTGGTAGCCACTGCCGGTAACCGTTTCACTATAACAATGCAGTATTGCATCAATAAAACTGTTATCAATTAACGCCTTCTCTTGCTCGACCGGTGGTGCGGGTTGTTCATAAAAGTCCGGGGCATTGGAAATATCGTTATTGCAAAAGCCTAGCTGCATCTCACCAAACACAGACTGCACATCCGGGTTCGTATATAATGCGACCTTCAAGCCTTTTTGTTTTTTGTATGCCAGCAGCTTGTCAATTGATGGCGAATTAGTCCAAATGAAGTTGTTATAAACACCGGGCTTTCGCAAATAACCGAGAAATAGATCTGGTTTAAATTCGTCTAGCACCTTTGCCAGACGTGCATGGTCTTCGCCGTCCCAGATAGCGACCCTGTGCCCCATGGCTTTAAAGCCATTGATATAACCTTTATCAATGTACTTGAATGCCCCGTGCTTTAGCGAGGAGTAATGCTGATATAAGACCCTCACCTGGCTGCGCTGCCCTGATATAGCTTCTGGTTAAGCTCACCTGCTATGAGACTGATGTTTTCACGATGCCTGCTACTTAATACAGGTTTCCTTGATTTAGCAGGAAATATTGACGCCATGGAAGCCAGGGTAGTCATTGGGAACTCAATATGTTCAGCTACTTCTGTTAATACCTTTTCAGGACGCTGGCAAAGATCTTCATAGCGAACATGTAAGATGTCTTTCTTGTCCTTATGCAGATAACACTGCATGTTATGTATATGCCACCAGACTGCTTCCAGTTCTATCCTGTCTGCCTCCCTTTGACTGAAATCTATATGAGTATAAATCTGTTGCAGGCGATCAAAGTCATCATATTGACCGGGTCTATGATGCCAGCCGTCGGCCAGGCTTTCCCTGGGAAAGTTTTGCTGCATACTGCCTAGAAAACTGTATAACTCTCGTGTTATCCAGATGATTTTCACATCATTACTTTTTATACACTGTATGCGGCTACCCGCGCGGATAAATTTAGCCAGGCCATTCAGATCTTTCAGAAACTTATCCATCCATGGCCACTCCTTGGTGTTTTCTTCTGGTAACAGTGGAAAGCGTTTATGTTCCTTTATCCCTTGCTGGTTAAGCTTGATACCCTCTTCACCGTTCCTGCCTTCCCAGTAAAGCGGCTCATAGTGATATGGATAGTCGCCTTGCTGACAAATCAATTCATGGATCAATTTGCCCAGTAGCTTCGTGCCGCTGTTCCCAACGCCAAGCAAAAGTATCTTTATGGCTTTAGCTTTATTCACACTTTACCGGTAGCCGTCCAGTCACCCTCAAAATAAATACTGGCACTACTGAAATGACGGTTTTCTCCTGTTACTTCCAGGTCCCAGGCCATGTTGTACCAGATAAGATGACGGCGCTTGGTCTCATCAAATACCAGTAGCGATATCTTGTAATTATCTACCTTGAATAATAATGGCGAGATCCTGACGGTGACATTCAAATTGCCATTTTCGGCCTGAACCTGCCCGGGCTCCGTTTCACAAACAGCGACGACCTGCTGACCGCGGTCATGAAAGGTAATCATGACACTTGGCCGCTCCACAGCACTTGGCACTTGTGCCTGAAAGCTGATTGTTATCGTAGATTTATATTCAACACTATGCGTCTTCTGTCCATGCTGATCGTGAATCGAAAATGCATGTAACTGACATCCCGACTCACAGCTTGATACCGAAACCTCTTCCTTGAACTGCCTGTAGTATTCATCGATAACAATATCCGTTGGTCCAATTTTTTGCATTTGCCCGGCCGACAACAACATGGCCTGATTGCAATAGTTGGCGATTTGCGGCATCGAATGCGACACAATTATGACTACCGTATCCTGTAGCACCTTTGCCAGGTGGTTGTAGCACTTTAATCGAAACCCTGCATCACCCACGGCCAGAACTTCATCAATGATAAAAATATCCGGCTTCAATTGTGCAGCCACTGCGAAGCCGAGCCTGATTTTCATCCCGGAGCTGTAATTTTGTACCGGCGTCTCCATGAAATCCTCCAGCTCGGCAAAAGCGACAATGTCATCATACTTTTTGTCTATTTCTTTTTTGCCCAGGCCCAGGATAGTGCCATTGATGTAGACATTCTCACGACCTGTCAGGATTGGATTGAAGCCGGTACCCAGCTCAATTAACGCGCTCACCTTTCCTCTTACCGTAATCTTTCCGGCGTCAGGTTTAACGAGGCCGGTCAGCAGTTTTAACAAAGTGCTCTTGCCTGCCCCGTTTTTACCTACCAGTCCCAGACAGTCACCGCGTTTCAGGGAAAACGATACATCTTTCACTGCCCAGAATTCGTCTTTTCTCAGGGTGTCGTATTCCGTATGCCCACTAAATTCTGACACGATATCTTTCAGACCATAAAACAGGGAACGTTTCAGGTCCTTGCAGAATTTTTTACTAACCTTATCAACAATGATTAATTCATCACTCATATCAGGAACCTATTCGGCATATCAGATGGGGCAAGGCCACTCGGTAAAGCACCCAGCAAATCATCAGTGCCAGAAAAGAAGTTACAGTAATAGCGAAAAAGATAGATAAATGATTTATATCCATAGTATTAATCAACCATGACCTTGTGGTTAACAGTAAGGTCGCTATCGGATTGAGCAGCAGGGCTACGCTGTTTTCATTTAACAACGTGGGTGGATAGACAACAGGCGTCAACAGGAACAGCATTGACATGGCCAGTGCCAATGCCTTCTGTATATCATCATAGAGTAAGGATATAGGCGTTAATAACAGTCCGCACATCAGGCCAAAAACCAGTATCGATATGATTCCCAGGGGAACGTAAAGCATACTGACAGCGGGTGTTATTCCATAGAACACCATAACCAGCAGCAGCAGGCTAAATCGTATTATCGAGTTTAACAAGACATCATAGACGCCAGCCATAATCAGTGCCTCCCTGGGAAAGTTGGTTTTGGCCAACATTGCCTTTGAGTCACCCACTATTTTCAAAGGGCTGAATACGGCATCGTAATAAAGTTGCCATAAAACGACGCCGGATAGGACGTATACCTCATAGGGAACACCGGTATCTTCCACATTAATAATTCTGCTTCTTTGTAAAAATAAAAATATCAGGGTGACGGCAATCGGTGGCAGAATAGTCCAGATATAGCCAAGGAAGCTTTGTCGATACAGGGCGCTGGTGTTCCTGACAAACAGTCGCCATGCCAGTTCTCTGGATCTGAAGATGTCTTTCAACATAGAGCAAAGCATCGTAATGGGCTTTTTCAAATCTGATTCCCTGCTGTATATCACTTCCATCACTATTTTGGCGTTGTCTTCTGTGTGCATGTTAGTCCTGAGCTAACTGGTCCCAGTTAATACTTGTGAAGTTTCCATCAACGCCCTGCTTCATATCCACAGGCCAATAATTGGTTAGGGCTTCAAGGTCACCATAATCACCGTGTAGTTCAGGCAAGGTTGCACTGGTTTTTCTAACAAAGGCACAGATATTGTGCTGTATTTCAGCAAAATGCCCTTCTTTTACGTTAAAACCATTTAGTAGCAGCACATACATCAGCTGGCCGACATTCCAGCCGGTAATCAAATGCCCCCCCACTATTTGCGGTTTATATCTGGGAACAATGATGAATAGCCAACCATCTCGCTTAAGCACCCGCCATACTTCTTTTAGTGCAACACCAGTATTAATGGAATGTTCCAGTACGTGTGACATCCATACGGCATCAAAGCAGTCATTGGTAAAAGCCAGGTCTTCGACAAAGCATTCAAGCAGCTGCACCTGATTTTCATTACACAACTGCTCTGCCCTATCATAAAGATGTGTATGTGTACCCGTTGCTGTCACCTGCAGACCCCGTGCTACAAAGTATTCAGTCGCCAAGCCGGTACCGATACCAATATCAAGAATATGCTGTTGTGGTTTTACCGGTGTGCATTTTATGATTTCTTCAAACCCGGGCTGCGCACCGCGTTTGACGTTTTGCCTCATTTCTTTTGCCAGTTGGGAATAATAGGCGTCATCATGCCGGGCTTTGGTTACTGATATCTTTGCAACGGGCTTTGCTTCTACCGGAACTAATCGATCAATAAAACGTTGCTCAATACGAATGAGTTTTTTAAGTAGTCGAACGAATTTTTCTTTTAATACATTCATTTTTATTTCTGCACGCTACCGCCATGCAAGTACTCGAATTAGTACTCACAGGCACAGGAAATTGATTGTAAATATTACTGTTCCTGGCTAACGCCGGACTGCCACAACAATACGCTGGGCTTTTGCTTGAATAAGGGCTGCAAGTCCTCAAATTCTGTTTCACTTAACACCAGCGTGCGTATCTTCCTGCCGATGTACTTTTCGGTCTTTTTCACCAGGTCATCGAGGTTGTCGCGATCGATGTCCCCCACCAGTAACAAGTCGATCAAGCCAGTGTCTTTACCCTGGGCATAATCATCAACCAGATAGGCGAGCTTTAGATTGCCAAGGCGTCCTATGATGCTTTCCAGGATTTGGTCCATACCGAGGGACTTCCTGACCATCGATTGCAATTCAGGAAAAAGCGGGTGTTCACTATTGGCCTGGTAGTTGAGCTGGCGGCCATCTTTCTTACTGGTCAACAAGCCAGCTTCACTGAGATGCTGCAATTCTTCGCGAACCTGGCTGGTTGAGGCATTGAATTCATCTGCAAGGCCACGCAGATAGGCATGCTGGCTGGGGTTCAGAAAAAGGCGCATCAGGATACGAACGCGCATCTTTGACGTAATCAGTGCATTAAATAGCGTATTCATTGGATAGTTGTTATTAAGTTCTATTTTATAGAACTATAATAGAGCATTCTATCGCAATAAATACAGTTTTTATTGGCTAGTGTGACCGATTCCCGATAAATAATTAAATTGAAACAATGCCTTACATGATTGCGCACAGTTCGCTTTTTTCACACTTCAATTGGTATTATGGGCAGAATTTATCGTATTTTCATAAAGTTGCGCGTAACGCTCGACAATATGTTGCCAGTCGAATAGTTGTAATACCCGCTGTCGGCCTGCCCGAGCCAGCCGCTGCCGTAATTCTCTGTCGTCCAGTAGTATTTTAATCTTGCCAGCCAATGCGCTGGCATCCGCTGGCGGGCATAACAAGCCTGTCTCTTCGTCCAAGATGACTTCTTTGAATGCGTCCAGTGACGAGGCCACTACTGCACACTCGCAGCCCATCGCTTCGATTGTAGTCAGACCCAGTCCTTCCTGGCGATCGTTGCTACCAATAATAGACGGGACCACGGCGATATTGGCGCGATGATAAGCTTCCGGTAGTTCCGAATTTGGCTTTGCTCCATGGAAAACCACGCGCTTGTCCAGCTTGAATTTTTTAACCAGGGACAATAACTGTGGCATGTCAGGACCATCGCCCACTATATCCAGATTAATATCAATCCCCTGCTCGCAGAGTAAGTAAATGGCCTCCAGCAGATAAGTGACGCCCTTGCTCTCAACCAGGCGGCCCACAAAAATAAGACGGTTATCGCTATTACTACTGTTACTGGCCGGAACAAACTGCCGCGTTAGATCGACTCCCATGGAACAGACCTGGATGTCACTAGTGGCAGGAAAAGAATGTCGGTAACGCGCTTTCATAAAATCACTGACCACGACCAGGCTATCTATCCTGTTCAATGTCCACTGTTTCAATTGGAGGAACGGTACCGAATTAAATGCGAAAAAGTCACTTCCATGCGAGGTGACAAGTATTGGTACCTGACGGGTTGCTGAAAACTTTAACGCCAATGCGGCAATGAAACCCTGCGGAATTAGCCAATGTGCATGTACAAGATTGTAGTTGCCACTGCGAATTAACCTGTTGGTATGGAAAAGCTGCGATATCAGGAATAATGGAATCAACAGGTAGCGCCACTTGTATTGCTTCAGGTTTGCGACAATACCGCCATCATAGGCAAGTGTCTGCAGGCCCTCGATACAGTAGCGATAACGGTAAACTTTTATATTCCCGATCACTTCATATATTTTCGCGCCCTTACCATGAGGTGCGAGCACATCAACACTGTATCCCTGCCGGGTTAAACGTTGGCATAAATCATAGACAAAGGAGGGAATGGTATCATTCGCGCAGCGTGGAAAGGTCGAGGTTAAAACCAGTATTCGTGTATTTCCAACGGGATTAGCCATTTGCCAAGCTCAAAAGCGTTAGACCAATGAAATCACTTTTCTTTCTGGCTTTGACTGTAGATAAGAAAGGTAATTTGTTCTGAAATGAGCCCGATTAAAAAAGTAATGATTGAGCTCACCATTAACAACATGCTCATGTTCGTAAAGCGTGAATAGGCGAAAAACGTATAACCATAATACGCTAAGCCCAACATAAATAGAAAGGCACTTATCGGTGCAAAAATTTTAAGCGGAGAATACAGTGATGTTACCCTAAATATGATTAATAAAAACTTAATGCCGTCCTGAACAAGCCTGATATGACTTTTACCCTGTCGTTGCTTACATGTTATCGGTAAATATGCGATCTGGTAACCTGAACGAAACAAGGCCATGGTAATTGTAGTGGGATAGGAGAAGCCGTTAGGTAGCAGGTATAGAAATTTTTTAAACGGCTCTGCTTTTACCGCTCTGAACCCGGACGTCAGGTCCAGTACCTCATGTCCAGACATATAACTGGCAATTCTGTTGTAAATGAGGTTGGCCACATAGCGAGGCATACCGGCATGGGAGTCACGGTTGCGCGCTCCAATGACCATGTCATAACCCTCGTTTAATTTTTCTATTAGTTGTGGTATCAATTCCGGAAGATGCTGACCATCCGCATCCATAAACACCAGTACATTACCGGTAGCATTACGCGCGCCTGTTTTTATCGCTGCACCATTTCCTAGCGAATTTTGATGCGTTATACATCTAACATCTGTTTGACTACAGACAGACTCGGTATCATCCGTTGAACCATCATTGATCACGATTATCTCTGCATCAGAACAGTGTTTCCTGATTTCAGGTAACAGCAGTGATAACGAGGCAGACTCGTTACGTGCGGGAAGGATAATGCTGACAGTCATTGATTATTATAGTTCTCTCTGATTTGTTCCAGTGCGAGTCGTTTCTTTGGGTTTTTTCCTGCGTTCCTTTCCAGTTTATCCAGTGTCTCCCGGATCAGGTCTTCACGTTCCAAAAGATTTAGAATTCGCAACCGCAACACCTGTGTTTCTACCCTGGTATCGGCAAGAATGCTGTTTTCTATGTGCTTATACGCGTTCACAAACCGTTGTTGCGACATGGATATAATAGCAAGGAATTCATAAATATAAGAACGTATAAAAACAAAATTCCTGTTTTCAACAAGCGCCTTGAGCAATTGCTCAAGGTTTTTCAACGTACCAGGCACACATTGTTTCTTTAATGCCTCGAGTAACAATACGTCAAGCAGTGCGGTAATCTCAAGGCTAATCGGCCTTGCCAATTTAGCGCGTTGTATCGTGGCTTGCCAATCAACAGCGTTTTGTCCCTCTTGTGCCCTGCAGCTATAAATACGCTGAATTTGCAAAACCGGGAACAGGAGATCTGGTTTGATGCTGTCTATCTCTGCAAACACCTGCCTGGCATTGTTAAAATCGCCCATGCTCATATACAGGTTGCCCAGGTAATTACGACTACGGATTGACTCGGGGTGATGCCTGGCCCATTCATTTGCCTGCAGCAGGGGCTTATGCCAAAGGCTGGCTTCGAGAAATAACACGGTAGCGATGACAGTAATATAGCCAAGCGGTACGAGTAACCCGAGTTTTCCCTGCTTGATACGAAAAGATGCGGATACAAGCAAGGAAGCAACACCGAAACAAATCGAAATGGAAGGAAGATAGTTTCTATGCTCGAAGTAAAGCTCAAGGTTTAGGTAGGTGGACTCAAGTAACTGCGCTGTAATGAACCACAATATGGCAAAACTGAATAATCGATACCGCTTCCTATAGAAAACAGCAGAGGCAATTAATAATAATAAAAAAAGACTACAGGGTAATGTATACCACGGCTGTAACCAGTCTTTAGAAACAGGAAAGCCGTCATGGTACAGAGTAAAAGAACCGTAAGTCGGTATGACGATATCTTTCAGGTAGGCCAGTAAAACGACTGGCTGTGTCAGTAATCTTTCCATCATGGAAAAATCACGAAAATGGTAACTGCTCACGGTGCTGGAAAATTGACTTGCCATATAGGCAATTAAAATGATCAGCGGTAAACCAATAACAATTGATGCCCATTGTTTCCAGTACCGGGGGCGCTCGATGTCTGCGAACAGAGTGATTTCTATGACAGCAATTAACAGCAACACGAGCACCGCATTCTCCTTGGCAAGTATACCAAGTGTCGCTGGCACGATAACCGCTAGAGTCAGCAATAGGTAATTTCTAATTGATTCATGGCGGATAGTTAGTTGCCTGGCATACAGGTAGCCTGCAACAGCAACCAAACTGAATAAACAAGACAGCAAAGTCATGCGTTGTACCGTGTATAACACGCTGGTCAACTGTATTGGATGCAAGAGCCAGATGGCTGTTGTTGCACTTGTGATAAGCAACCGCTGATAACTGTTCCGGTTCAGGATCTTCAGGATATGGTTGATAATGACCCAGACCAGTACCCCGTTGGCAAGGTGAATAATCAGGTTGACCAGTTTGAATTGAAAAGGGTCTTGTGGCCACGCATTATGCTGCAGTGCGAAGGTGACTAATGATACCGGTCTGCCGGTAGGGCCTGAAAAACCGCTATTCAACAGAAAATAAAGGTAGCCTCTTTCCTCGACGTCGGACAGCCCTGACAGGTTATAAAAGTCGTCAAAGATAAACGGGCTTTGTAATGGCAGGAAATAAATCAATACAGCCACAAACAAAAGCATAACCAGCAAGGCAAGAGACTTTTTGTTATAGCTGTAAGATTCGTTCAAACCGCATCTCCGGGCAAAAAAAAGCCGCCATCAGGCGGCCTTTTATAATATGCGTAAAACCTATTACTTACACGCACCTGGCAGGTATTTGGCTGCGATATTACCAGAAGTCAGGGCCAAAGCGCCGCAAGCCCAGGTACGACCACCATCCTCAGATGACAGGGTGTAGGTGCTGCTTGCGATTGAAGGGTTAACCTGGGTAGCACGCATAGTAGCGGTAATCTGGGTATTACCGTTGGTACCGTTACCAGTGGTTAAAACTACGCTAGCAACGTATTTACCAGCGGTGGTGCTACCAACCGCGGTCAGGTTAGAAGGCCAGATGCCCTTATCCTGATAGTATTCAGACATACCGGTTTTAAAACCAGCAGCCAGGTTAACAGCTTCTGTAACCTGTGCACGAGCGGTGTAATCCTGGTAAGAAGGTATAGCTACAGCGGCGAGAATACCGATAATAGCTACAACAATCATCAACTCAATAAGGGTAAAACCCTGTTGTATCTGCTTTTTCACTATGTTTCTCCTAAAGTGGTACTTACACTAATCTAATTCAACAATTTTCGAAAATAATTGACCGAGCAACGGCACGGACTCAAACTAAAGCATGAATTATGCCACAGCATTACCTGAAACGTTGAAGTGTACTCTATTGCTAAAAGTGTTAACCAGTTCCGATTTTTATCGCTAACTGACTGATTTAAACACCTGTAACGAGACTTCTCCATAATGAGGTTAACGACTTCGATTCAATAATCCTTAACAATTTTGTCATGATGTGACAAATTTCGTCAGTACGCACCGCAGCAAGTGCCATTTATGGTCCATCTTCGAAAGTAAGGCCGTGTTTATTGAAGATATCCAGCATCGGTTGCACCCCTTCCCGGAAATGCTTCCACCTCGCAACAGAATGACGGTAAATAGGTTGTCGTACCTGGACGTTGCTGGCGCTCTTCACGACACGTTGATTCTGGTGAAAATCAAAGCAAGCCGTTTCCCATCCCAACCCCAGATAATCAAGCATTTGTCGACTAACTGATTCCTGGTTCTGAACCAGTTGCTCATAGTGTACTTCCAGCATGCTATCGGAAAACAGACTGCGCCAGTGTGCCATGATACGGGTGTAATCAACATAGTAATTAGCCAGCTCTTTCAGTTCATAGGCATACTTATACCCATCGGCAAAGTAATTTGTATATATTGATACACAGGTATCTACCGGGTTGCGCTGACAATGAATAATAAAAGCGTTGGGAAATAATAGCTTAATCAAGCCGACGCGCAGAAAATTGCCCGGTAATTTGTCAGTGACTCGCGTACTTTGTCTACCCGGTTTTGATAGCTGTTGAAGGTATTCTGTTGCCTCTTGTTCCATGCGCTTGCCATCAACATCATCAAGAGATACTGGAAATGGCTTGCCGATTAAATTTTGTAAGTTCTGTTCTATCGCTGCAAACGCCGTTAGTTCACCTGCTCCGTATACTTCAGAATGATTGGAAATAATTTGCTCAACCAGCGTCGTTCCGGAGCGTGGCATGCCCAGGATAAAGACAGGTAAACGGGAAGGATTGCCAGCAACAGCAGTGGCTTGAAAGAGGCCCTCGTTAAAGTAATCAATGAGTTGATCAATATAGGCACTGTTAACAGCAGCATCGTAATCAATTGTTTTGCGTTTTAATGCATTGGCATGCCGGAAATGCTCGAAGGCCTGACTGTAGTCCTTTTGTCCCATATAGGCCTTGCCCAGCGCATAGTGCAAGTGCATACGATCCTGCTGGTCATCAAAGACCCGCAGTAACGTTGCCAGGTTTTCCGCATCAATTGCAGTGTTGTCAAGCATGGTCAGGTAGTGCTGCGCTTCAGCATAACCGTCATCGGTATCTTCAAGCTTTTTGTAGCAGGCCGATGCCTGTTCCTGCTGGCCCAGTTCCTGGTAGGCAACGCCCATATTTTTTAGCGCCATGCTGTAGTCCGGATTTAGCTCATAGGCCTTCTGATAGCAGGACAGCGCTTTTTCATGCTGGTCCAGTTGCAGGTACAGGTTTCCAAGATCGTTATAAACCTCAGCATTATCAGGGCGACGTTCCAACGCTTGCTGACAGTAGTCAATTGCTTCCTTTAACTGTCCAACCTTGCGCAAGGTTCCTGCCAGCAATGTGTAGAACATGTTTGTTTCAGGGTCGAGTTCAAGCGCTTTTTTATAGTACTTGATGGCATTTTCATATTCCGCGATTTCGTCATACACGTTGCCCATGTTGCAGTAGGCACCGGCGTGGGCGGGCCTGAGTTGTATGATTTGCTGATATTGTTCCAGTGCCAGTTCATACTTTTTTAGCAAGCGGTAGGTATTACCCATATTAAGTCGAACAGCAATATTTTGTGGGCCATGTTCAAGGCCTGTTTTATAACTTTCAAGGGCCTCGTCAAATCGTTTCATACTTTGCAATACATATCCTTTTGTATTGTAAAACTCGACCTGGTCGGGAAGGATTGCCAGCGCCTTGTTAACTTTCGCAAGAGCACTGTCCGGATTCCCTGTCTGGGAATCCATGATAGCTGCCGAATTCAACGTCTCTGCACTATTCGGATAACGTGCGAGCAATGATTGGTAGATGTCGTAAGCTTGTTGCAACTGTCCCTGCTGATGCAAGGACTTCGCATGTTCAAGTTCCCCGGTGATATCTGCGGAACCGGAGTTGCGGGCGCGGCTGAAACGATGCCAGAGAGACGTCCAGTTCACTAAACCAGAATTGAATGGATGTCTCTTTGAATTAATGCAATGGCAAAAACCATTATTCGGTAAACGGCACTACTTGCAGGCACTTGGAATGAACTTCGCACTTAGTGTAGTGCTAGCGGCCGCGGCACCGAGTTGGCCGCACTGCCAGGTTTCGCCACCGTCCTCAGAAGAAATTGCAAAACTTTCATTGGAAACCTGGGGACTAACACCCGTATTTCTCATCGTACTGGTTATAATAACGGTCCCGGTGCCACCACCACCGGTCGTGATCTCGGTGGAGAATGTATATTTACCGGCAGTGGTTTGTCCTACCGCGGTCAGGTTGACAGGCCATAGAGCCCGTGTCTGGTAATACTCTGCCATACTGCTACGAAATGAGGAGGTGATCTGGATAGCCTCACTCACCTGAGCGCGGGCCGTATAGTCCTGATAGGAAGGAATTGCTATTGCGGCCAATATACCGATGATAGCGACCACGATCATCAATTCAACCAACGTAAAACCGTTCTGTATTGTCTGTCGCATTGTCTACTCCTCACACAGTTGCCGCGTTAGCGGCCTGTTTATTGTAATAAAATACATCTATCAATGACATCGCCATTACCTGATGTAGATACGCGTTAAAAAGTTTTCTTAATCAGGCACATATGTTCCAGTTGTTGATTTTGCTCGGTGATGTAATAAACCCTTTTTATAAAATTATCATTGTTATTCACTAACTCACAGGGAAATAAAGGCGGAAATATGCCTCTATGATCGACCATATTCATAGCCAGCAAAAAGTGACACGCTGGTGATCGACTGAACGATTCCCAGTTGTTAACTGCATCATCAGGATAAACGCCCACGATTCGTTTACTGTATAGCATCACGATGGGGCCCTGAATCGCAAATACACATTCCTGTTTGGGAATTTCTCGTGAGATTTGAAGCAACAACTGTACCGTTCTATGCTGACTGACCAAAATTTTTCTGCCTGCATCGAGTGAAGTCGCCAGCAACCACTCGCGATTCCGACTAACTGGCACATATTCAGCTGTCACCGGTTCGAACGCTCTTTGTAAAAGAGTGGTAGTAGCCGGTATCAACTGAGCGAGCAACAATAAGAGTAGAATCGAGTAAACAGGCAGTCCTGGAATATTGCGACGCACAATAATTCTGGCGCCTGTGTACGCATAGAAAAAATAAAGCGGCATTAACGGCGACAGGAAACGTGTTTGGAAATGCAGTTCGCCATATGGCCAAAGCAACAAGGCGGCGAGGTAAAATACAAAATAAAATGCGTCTGCATATCCTCGTCGAAGTCGACTGCCAGCTCCGACAACTACCAGTAGCAGGAACAAAGCGAAAAATAATTGTAAGAACAGACTCAATTCAGAGGCATACATCAGCGTAAACAACCAGCACCAGGACTGCCATAGGTTGGTCAACCGTGAGCCTAATGCAGTAATGATGTTATCCACACCTTGGTCGGCTAGCGCATGTATCAATTCGACATAATAGCTTTCCGTGGCACTGTTTAATTGTTGTATGCCAAGCCAAGTCAGGTAAGGCAGTATCGAAACCAGCATGGCCAAGCGCCAGCCTGCAGGCCTGTTGGCCACGAGAAATGCGCTAAAGGCCAGAAAAAGCACCAGACCAATAGAGCGCGTAAGTAATAACAGGCAAACCAGCAAACCGCAGAGCACAGTTGCCGCAGCGTGTTCTTTTCTGATAAATGACAGTACCGTAAAAAAAAGAAAACTTAACAGGAAATATAAGCTTTCACTCCACAGCTCCTGGGACAGTAACAACATGGAAGGCGTCAGTGCGCACAGAACCGGTATTAAACAGGCAAGCAGCCTTGAACCTTGCTCGCGATATAGCCATGTGCCCACGCAGATAAAACCCAGGCACCAGAGTAAGGTGGTAATTTGAGAGGCAAGCGCGGCATCATTGGAGTCAACGCCAAGTAGCGCCAGCAACAATGGATACAACGGTGGAAAGCGATTATGCTCTACCAGGTAGCCGTATAGTGGTTGTATCGCATCAACCCAGGGAGAATAAATATCGGCCATTAGCAGGAAAACAGCATCATCGGACAAAAAGCCAACACTCTTTTCCGGAATAATGAGTGAGAAATACATGGTCACCACTGCCATACAACACACGGACACCCATAACGAATAGTGTTCACCAAGGCGTCTGAATAAAGATTTCGATAGCGTCATAACAGCAGTGACGTTGTAGGCAAATTAACGATCTAAATAGAGCCTGATAACAGTGATGCTCAGCAATAATAAGCAGGCTGCCAATGTACAACAGGATAAGATAACGGCAAACATTACCAGACCCGGCAGGCTGAATGAATATGACTGATAGCGACTGAATGCCAACATATCTTCTTTTGCATCCACTGCAAAGTGTTCGCCGGGAGTGCACTGATTAGCAGTTCCAAACAGGTAGCAGGCAGGGTTCTTGATGTTAAGCCTGTTATTCACTGATGCGCCTATCGGACCAGGAAATAAATCGCCAGCTGGAAAATTTTCCAGTTGATAACCAAAAATGGGTTCATAACAATTCAGCACTGAAACACCAGTCGTCATCAGATCGTTTCTACCATGCAACATCACGTAATTATTATTGTCATCAAGAAAGGCGCCAATACTATGTATTGGTGTAATTTTGCCTGTTGCAGCAACGAAGCGATAGGATTCAGTGACATCAGCAGCACCATATATCAACGCTGGCTTATATCTGTCGACACTGACATGCTTTTCAAGCAATACAATAGTAACGCTTAGTGTTGCAATTAGTATGTACCAGCGGACGTGACTAAATTTATTTAGACAGTAACTACTGATGATCACCAGTGGCAATATATCTATCGCTGTCCACCTTGTTAACAGACTGGAATTTTTTATATAAGGCAATGACTTCAGCAGCTCATTCCACCATGGATAGTAGGTATTGACTACAACCGGGACAAGCAAGACGACCAGTAAGGCACAAAGACAGACCGGTTGTTGTCCTCGCCACAATGGTTGTTTCTTGTAAAAGTAAAGGCCCAACGCGTACAACGTATAACTCATGATTATGAGCATGGGCAGAATGCCGATACTGAAATCAAGGCCGATGTCGGTTGCAGGAAAAGTAAGGTTAACCAGATTTTCAGCAATACCCGGTTCATGGCTGTCAAACAGCGATTTGCCAGTATTAAATAATGCAGCAAGCAGACCGTTAAAGCCGGGCAAGGAGTATTGATCTCGTGGGAATGCCTTGATATAGAAAAATGCCGGCACCAGTTTTGCCGCAGTAAGTGACAATGCAATAAAGCCAGAAATGAAAAATCGATACCAGAAATCTGGTTTATCTTCCATAAACAGCCGGTAACAGTAATAAACCCCTATCAGGCTGATCAGGATCGGCAACATTAGATTAACCGCGCCAGCATAAATGACATAAGCCATCAGCATGGCTGGAAGGATCAGTCCGGGCGCGATTGTTTGGATGCGATCTCTTGTCGTAAAATTACATAGCAGACAATAGGCAAGTAAAGGCACCAGCATGAATACATGGTAGGTGAGATGTCCCGTTATCATTCTTGAAGTGTAAAACCCGTTGAACAGAAAAAGCAGACTGCCTGTAAACGCGCTGGCCGTATCAAATCGAAATATATGTTTTAACAGACAATAACTACCCAGCTGTCCAACAACGGCAAACAACAGGAAGACACTATAAACACTGTTAATTGGGCCAAGCTGGTTAAATAACAACTGCGGTAAGGAGAAATAGGTAGATTGAGGATTTGGGAAAAATGGCAATCCACCACAAAATGCTGGCGTAAACCATGGAATGCTGAATACGTCATTTTGCTGATACCAGAAGTACCCGCTCAATAGCTGTGGCAAAAAATAAGAGTAGTCCCCGCCTATTGCTCCAGATTGATCCATGAAGAAACGGTTGTAGAAAAAAAGGTAAAACAGCACAGCCACAAGCAACAGGCAAAGCTGCAGAGAGAACTGTTTAACACTGCTGTTACTGGACCATGACACAGGCATACCGTAACGATGGAATGTATGAGGTGTTTATTTCCAGTTTTCCAACTCCAGGATAAAGTCCTGATAATGCTTTGCCGGGATAAACATCCTGTTCGACTTATTGGCGAGGATAATAAAAAGGATAAAAATAGAAATCATCAACGACTGGATAAATATGATTGTAAAAATACCCATCGTGCTTGATGCCCAACCCGGAATGGCAAGCGCAGTAAACAATTTTATAAAAAAAACGATACCGATACTGATCAGGGCTAACAGGCATAAAAGGAAAGAAACGATTAGCGTTCTAAGAAGTACAACATCACTGAATACGGCAATAGCGCTTAGCCCCAGCAAAACCAGTGAGGGAAAGTTCATGCTGGCCTGGCCTGCATAACGCTTTCCACGCCGTGTTGATAACATGGTTAAAGGCAGGCCTGATCGTAGTATCGTGGAGGCGACATGGTTCCACAGGGTTTCCTTGTAGATTAATTTTTTTAGCTGTAATTTTGGTATTAAACAGAAATTGCCGAAAGAAATTGTTTCACCGGTTAATACTCTGAAAATCAATTTGTAGCAATAATAACCAAGCTTAAACGCTTTACTCTCAGAGCGCTTGTCTCTTCTTGCAATAATAATGTTGTCGCGTTTATCCCGGTAGCTTTGGAGCATATCAGGGATATATATCGGATTATCCTCACCATCCGAGTCCATGATAATAACAGCATCAAACTCAAGACTATCAACAACATGAGCAAGCCCTATAGTGATCGCTTTCTGGTGGCCCAGATTACAGTTTAAATGCAGGACATCAATTCTGTTGATAGAGTCATATTCGTTCATTTGGGCGTCAATAGCACCTGGCTGCACAGTAGATGCATCATTGATGACAACAACACTGACCTCCATGCCAGACAAATCCTGCTGATTAATATCCTGCAGTAATATGGTCAATGATTCCCAGTCATTAAATACCGGTGTCACGAGTACCAGTTTTATGTTGTCCATATTGATTCCCGGATTATTGTTGTGTGATGCTAATGTTATGTTCTTTTGAACAATACTAATGACGTTAAGATTATAACTGCCACGATTACAAACAGGATATATAAGCCCGTTTTAAAGCCGATACTTTCGTAACTTATGGCTAACATACCCTTTCCTGCGGGTAATTTCAGAGCCAGCAAACCACTGTCGTCAATAATTAATTCATCACTGTTCTCGCCATGTCGCCAGCCAGGGTGGTAATTCTGGTTGATGACTGCAATGTCTGGTTCGGTTAAATCATAGCTTACGTTGATTGTGTTTGGCGCAATTTTCATACCCAGATTGCCCTTATCATTTTTCAGTCTTATCATGGGTATATCAGGTTTTGTATGATTGATAAATGTTGTCGGCTCATAACAATTAAGTAACCCATTATTTCGCGCAATAATAGGATAACTGTTATTAAAGTCACCATTAACTTGTATAAATGATTTGTCCATGTTGATCGCTGTTGCGGGCGATTGCATATCCTTTAAGGCGACTTTTAACAATGGCCAGTTTGCCCAGGAATATAGAAGTGTAAGCAACAGGAACGTGCATAGTGTCAATGCCTGCACAAAATTCTTTTTCATTATTCCAGTACCACCATGAATTAGCTGACACGATAGAAAAACTATACACAGCGAAACAATCAGGAGGGTACTGGCGATAAACTTGAAAGGCGCGCGAATGTTTTCAAGTAAGGGCAGGCTTGACAGCATCGCCCATAGCGAACCGGTATCAGTCGCGCCAAGTGATAGCCAGGTTGCCACCACAATAGTAATCAGCATAGACCATTTTGGTATCATTGAACCTGGAACAAGGAGGTAAATGGTAGCCAATAGTATCGGCACAAGTCCAATGTAGGCGAGATATCCCAACCTGAACAAGTCCGTTCCTTCACGGCTTATCGTTGCATAGTAAAGAAGCTGATCGGCATCCAGCAGCAATTCCATTAACGCGCCAGGCATCACCGACTCGACATGTGTTACGTTGCGTGGATAGGCGGTCAGGAAATCGAATACAGGCAACAACCTTGGAAGCGCAATCAACGTAGTCATCAAGCTCGCAGCAAATAAAAGCAACAATAAATCCCACCGCCGTTGTTGCCATGCCATACCCAGTGTTACCATCAATAAAGCCGGTGCAGTATAAATTAGGACATGGTAACCATCCTGGTAAATAATAAGCGAAAGTGTCAGTGTCAGGGTAACTACATGCCTCACAGCATTGCGGAAACTGGCAGTAGAGAGGTAATAGTCGAACAATACCCATATCAACAGCGGAACTAGCAATAATGTGAAATAGGTAGTTTGACCATGAAGAACACGTCCGAACATGAGTCCGTTACCCGCCCAGATAATGAACCCGGGCAACGCAGGCAAATAGTATTGACTTAATCGTTTGCTCAGAAAAAGAAAACCCAGTAGCCCCAATGCTGCATTCAGCAATAGTTCCAGCTTGAACTGTACAACGGGCGAAAACATCAGGCCCAGCAAATTGAAAGGTGATAGTGCTCCTGACTGAGGATTGGCAAGTCCGGGCTGACCGCCACATAGCCAGAACATCCAGTGCAATAGCTGCCCGTCACGCAGGTTGCTGTTCACAGCGAGTTGCCATGCATTAAAGTAATCGTGGTCGACAATACCAACCGCGTTGAACCTGGACAGCAAAGGGAAGTAAATTAGTGTAAAGCCTGCCAACCCGGCAAGGAAACAGATAAACAAGCGGTACTTGTTACTTGCCTGCATCAGCCTGATTAGTCATGGCAACGATTGACATATCGTCAGTAATAATGCCGTCCGGCATCGTGGTATGGCGCCATTGCGACAAAATCTCACTGGTATTGACAGTATACACCATGACTTTTAATCCGACGGTATGAGCCAGTGAAATAGTCTCTGGCGTAGCAACGCTATAATGAAGGTAAACCCAGTCCATATTTTTCGACTTGATATAGTCCAGCGCTTCTTTGTTAAGCGGCACCTTAAATGGTGCATCCAGTCCTGTTTCACAATCGCATTGTTGCTTAATAGAAGTAATCAGTTCGTCGTGAAAACTGTCTACAATAATTTTGTTGCTACCACTGTATAGGCGAACCAGCCGGGCTACTTCCCGGCCCATATGCAGAATGTTGGAGATATGCTCTGGCGCTTTCACCTCGACAAGTATGTTAATTTTGTCCTTATACAGTTGCAGCATCTGTTCCAGGGTTAATATATCTTGATAGCCTGCAACTGTTGTTAACTCGGAATACCTCTTTGATATTACGTCAACCCTTGTGCCACCAGGCAGCGTAATATAGGGATCGTGCAGAAGTACTGGTATACCGTCAGCCGTTAATTGCACATCAACTTCTACCCAATCCACGCCGGCAGCCAGTGCATTATCCAGGGCGCGACGGCTATTTTCGTAGCTGGCATCACCTGGGCCTGCGATATTTCCACGATGGGAAACAAAAATCGTGTCTTTATTGTTAGTTGCTACTATCGACACTTCATTAGCCTTGCGCTGGGGATAATAAGAATCGGTTTTCAATAGGTAATAGTTAACTTTAAGCACTTCACGTAATTCATCGAGCATTGTGATGACGTCAGAACTGGCATCCGTTTCCGATAAATCTGTCTTGTTTCCTTCCTTGAATTGATATAGTTGCTCCTGACTACGATCCAGTACTATTGCCCCATCTTGTAGCCATATATAAATATCTTCCAGTTCATCACCTGACACAGAATATACAAGTCTGCTATCGTTATATTTACTACTATCAGCGAGCAGATCAATGCCTACACCGCACTCGGGCGGCCTACCCTCAAGCAGACCCATGATTGTCGCTGGTAAGTCATGTAATCCACCCGTTAGTCCAGAAGTGACTGACCAGGTAATATTGTCCAGGCTGTCATGTTTACCGGCAATTATCAGCGGCACACGAAACTGGTCAAGCTGACTATGATGATCCTCCTGTGTGAACAGGTATGAACCATGGTCACCGGTGATAACAAGCAGCGTACCTTTTGCCTGTTCATTCTGCTGGTACCATTGGTAAAATCTGCCGAGCTGATGATCCAGGTAATGATAGGATTCTCTCGCAGCAAGTCGTATAGCATCAATATCATGTAGCAGTGTCCAATTGATACTGCTTCTGCTATTACTATTCACGCTGGAAAAACGCGGTGACCAGGTTTCAGGCAACAGGTAAGGATCATGCGTGCTAATAGTAAATAAACTAGCTAGATAAGGATAATTATCGTCTGTCGCTTTTATCCAGTCCTGCAACTCGCTAAACATGTTCTCATCCGCGTACCCCCAACCATAAATCTCATGTTCATGGTCAGGACTATACTCATATAAATAATCAAAACCGATGCGCTTAAGATAGAGCCGCTGTTGTTCGAACGAAAGATCGCTGCCATGAAAATATGCCGTGTTATAACCATATTCTCGTAACTGCTTTGGAAAACCTGTCATATTGATCAATGGTTTTGTCCAGAGGTAATGATAATTCGTATGAGGCGGTAATCCACTAAATATTGCTGTCAGTGCCTGTGCACTCTTGGAGCCGGAAGCATAAATATTTTGTAGAGAAAGATTGTCTGCTTCGATCTCACGCAAATTGGGCATCAATGGTAAACCATCGACATCAGCCAGCATTTCATTACGACTCACACCTTCGAGGATTAATAATATGACACTGCGTTTGTTTATGGCTGCTACTTGTTGTTGATACCTGCAAAGCGGGAATTCTGAATCAACCAATGGCTTAACCTCATTATTGCCAAGTGCTTTGAGGTAGCGATCGAAATTCCTGTCGGTCAGTTTGATATCCTCGAGGTTGTACTTCTCTCTAACCAGGGCGCTTTGCAATAACCAGACAACTTCATGCCGTGCATACCATTTAAACGCATCAGATAGCAGAGTTGGGAAGAGTTGTAAAAAAACTGATGCTATTACAATAACAAGACTGACAAGAATTGGTATTGGTCCCTGGAAAAGTCTGTTAAACGCGCGGGTAAAAAACTGGTAAAAAAACCCTGTAACACATACTGTTGCAAGCACTTCAATGAAAAGGAGTAACACCGGAACATTAGTATTAAAAGACGAACGCAACTGATCCAATTCAGTGATATAAAACAGTATGCCTGCACCAGGTAATCTTCCAAAAACAAGGAAATAATGAAACGCGAGAAAATCAATCAGTATTGCAACCAGGCATATTGTCCAGACGCAGATACCGCTTGCCATCTTATGAGAGAATACTCGACCAACAGCAGCGATTAGAATTCCAACAGTAAAATCATTAATGATATTTAGCGCAAGCCCGGGGCTGAATGTATCGCCCGAATATACTGCAACCAGAAGCGTTTTTACCAGGTTGATTGCGAACGTATATGAAAATGCGAACAGGATAATGGCTGATTGTTGCTTCATTGAGTTTATTAACAAATACCGTTGATATATCAGTAAATAATCATACATTTACCGACTGCTTTTTTCGACGATATAATCTATTACCTACATATCGCGCATGATTAGTGGATGCTTATAAATATCTTAAAACAGCTTTTCTCCGGCTCTAAACCACAATCCAGGAAAGCCAGTATTGATGTCGCTGCAATTTTGCAAGATGTCTCGAAAATGCAGGTAAATGGCGAGTTGGATGGCGCTATCACCAGCATACTCATGCTATTACAACAGGACGCAAACAACCTTAATTATAATAAGCAAGCCGCACACTTATTTCGGCAAAAAGCAGATTTTCAGCAAGCCCTGCAGTATCTTGAGAAATGCCTGGAACTCGACAATAACGACGCTAATATCTTTGATGAGATAGGCAACCTCTATCAGGAACTGGGGTTATATGGTGATGCCGTGACCTATCATCAGAAAGCAGTCAAACTTAACCCATCTCTGGCAGTTGCTTACAACGGGCTTGGCAATGCCTACTCTGCGCTGCGCGATTTTGAAGCTGCAGAAATGGCTTATGACCAGGCCATCAAGCTAAAATCTGATTATGCTATTGCCTGCAACAACAAGGGACTCGCGCTAACCTCCCGTGGCGAATTCGAACAGGCGCTGCCCTTTTTCGAAAAGGCCATTGAAATCGATAACCATTACGCCCTTGCGCATAATAATCTTGCCAATGCCTTACAGGGCTTGAAAAAACATGAGCCCGCTATAGAACACCTGCAAACAGCATACGCACTGGATCCAGAAAATGCCGGCATCGTTAATAACCTTGGTGTTGCCTATAGTCAGGCAGCCCTGTATTCAAAATCGCTCGAGTATTATGACAAGGCACTGGTACTGGCACCCGATTATGCTGACGTGTATCAAAATATAGGCATTTCCCTCGAAAACCTCGGACAGTTTGATGAGGCGGTAAAAAATTACAATAAGGCGATAGCTATTAACCCATCTATCGCCTCTGCACACACGAGTTACCTTTTTTGTAGTAACTACAATATTAATCTGGATGAACAGGCAATTTTTAAGATGCATGCCGATTGGGGAAAAACTGTTGAGCAATCAACTGACAGGAGCAAATGTTTCGATTATCGACATAATCGGTTAAAAGTTGGCTATATTTCACCCGACTTCAGGGCACATCCGGTCAGTTGTTTTATTGAATCCATCTTTCAACATCACGACAAAACACAATTCGAGATAGTTGTTTATCATGATCATCTTTTATCTGACAAGGTTACAGCGTCTTTAAAAGACAGAGTTGAACAATGGCGTGATGTAGTTAGATTAACCGATGAAGAACTGGCAACATTAATTCATAAGGATGAAATAGACATACTCGTTGATCTTACCGGTCATACTGCATCAAGCCGCTTGCCCATGTTTGCCTCACGGGTAGCGCCTGTGCAAATCAGCTATTTGGGCTACCCGAATACGACCGGATTAACAAAAATGGACTATCGGCTTACCGATAATCAGGCTGATCCCGAAGAACTCACCGAACACTTATATACTGAAAAGCTATGTCGACTGGACAACGGTTTCCTTTGTTATAAGCCACCAGCAGACAGCCCGGATATCGGACTCGTTCCCTCTATGGACAGTGGTGTTATCACATTTGGTTGTTTTAATAATGCCAAAAAAATCAACCCGGACGTGATTTCTGCCTGGTCATCTATCCTGCAGTCACTACCCTCCTCCAGGCTGTTGCTTAAATCACAGCACTACAAGGATCCGGAACTAAGAGACTATTTCCTGTCATTGTTCAAAAACAATGACATTGAGGAAGAACGTATTGTATTTCGTAGCTGGTCAGAAAACTTCTTTTCGCACCTGGATTTATATAACCAGGTGGATGTTGGACTTGACCCGTTCCCTTATAACGGCACAACCACCACTTGTGAGGCTTTATGGATGGGGGTGCCGGTGGTAGCTCGCAGAGGTGATGTACATCGTAGCCGGGTTGGTTTCAGTATCCTGTCCCAGTTGCAACTGGATGATGCTTTATGCTGCGCGGACACCAAAACCTATATTAGCACTGCATTAGCGCTTGCAAACGACACTGATCAACTGACCAATTATAGAAAAACACTACGTAAAATGATGTCTGACTCCACCTTGACTGACGGTGTTAAATTCACAAGCAACCTGGAGAAACTCTACAGATCATTGATTTAATACAGTCCTGGTGCATCACCCTTTTCAGATTTCCCAGCAATGCTATTTTCTGCCCAGCGTTGCAACGAGATCCTTGGTAATCTCATCGATAAATTTTTCGTCGTAATTTTGTTCTTTCAGGGCCCACATAAACTGGTTTCCAATTCTGGCCTTACTATACACACCAAGCTTGTTTTCTTTTGCAAAAGCTGTTGCCTTAACGCCTAGCTTGTCGATTGTTTTATTCAATTTAATCTTGTTCTTTTTATTGGGAACGCTATGCGCAGCATCGTTTGGGAAACCTGTAATGAAATCATTTGCCAGTTCCTGCGCGAAGTCATCATAATTTTTATTATTCTTCCAGAAGAAAATACTCATTATGTCTTTCCTGTCATAGTAAAAATACTGTTAGCCAGCCATTGTGCTTATTGTAACAGCATATTCCGCGCCGGATTTTGTGGATGGTTCCATATTTGTAAAGACTGCTCAAAACTCTCCTGCGCGGCTTTGTCATTACCGATCAGCCTGTAATAGTGACCACGGTAAAACTCCAGCCTGGCATTGTCTGCTTTCATGACTGATTGATGCCGTAACGCCTCTGCTTCTTCAAGCAAGGCTGCCAGCTTGGTTGTATCAACCAAATCATTATTTAACAATGCATCTATGTGCTCAAGCTTTCCTGGATACATTGAGCAAACCTGTTGAGTTGCCTTGTGCCCTTCTCCGTTTAAGCCAGGAAATTGCTGATTTTCCTGGTGTATCTTCAACAAGATCCGACAATAATCATTGAACAATAGTTTGTAGTGCATCCGTTTCCACGGGTCGTTTGGTACATCTTGATTGAGGAGATGATTAATATGCCTGATTGATTGATCATCCAGTATCGCAATATCTTTAGTCACTTCAGGATTATTCACTATCTTTTTGACAATACCATAGTCAATTGTCGTGAAATCATGTGCCAGACCGTAGGTGAAGTAAACCGGCCGCTCGCTATTTCGAATAAAATTATTTAACGTTTGATTGATGTGTTCCTGACCATGTCGCATTGGATAAAAAAGACGATTGGAAAGTAGCACGCCCTTGGTACTGTATAATTCTATATCCGGGCGATGTTTAAGAACAAGATTAAGATATGCCAGTGCTCCCTGATCAAGATCCCCGTACGTAAACAGGACAGCATTTCTATCAAGCCTGTCCAACACCTCTCGCGCATAGTCAATTGACCAGGTATCGTCTGCACGCAGGTTTGCTTGCACACTGACAGGTAAAATTGATATCGCGAGTATGGCAACAAAGCCGGGTATTAATATGCGCGAGACTGTCGGAATCTTCTGATTTACCCTGCCAAGCAGGAAATGCATTCCTGTCACTATCCAGATTACATAAACGGCATAACTCAGGAGGGGGTAAACACGGAAAATATTCTGGTGCCAGACATCATAGTCAAAATCCAGCAACAAAATCAGTAATAGCGAGCTGCCCAGGTAGCAGGCAACCAGACTGGTGCTTTTAATTGTTCCAATTAGTTTCCACTGTGTAACAAAGCCAACAGCGGCAAGTAAAAAGCCTGCATAACCAAATTGCATCAAACTCTGCTGCAAAACAAATTTAAGGAATAATAATTTATCGTATAAACCTGCACTGCTACTGACGTCCTGTTGCGCATAGGCCTCACGACTGAAGTAAAACCAGAAGTCTGACAAGGATGTGATGGGTCCGAAAAACGTGATCAGGGTGTCTGACCGTGAATTCACTACCATCCACATATAAGGTAGCAGTCCAATAAATAAACCCATCATGGCCGTAAAAGAAAAAAACCGCCTTACGTATGGCCAGAGCAATATCACCAGTCCCGGTGAGGAAAGTACGATCAATGGCCAGTGGTTGCTTAATGCCAGTCCATAGATCAGCATGAAAAGAAATATCCACGCCTGGTTACAGAGCCTTTGCATGTTTATAGCCAACACTAACAGCGACAGAAACAGGAATGTATTTAACGTATAGACCTCGGCAATGATGGCTTGCGACCAGAACACGGAAGACAGGCCAAATGCTAAAGAAGCTACTGCAGCCAGCACGGTTGAACCCAGTAACCCAAACACAAGTTTCCACAGGACTACGCATGTACAGACTGCAAATGCGGCACTTAGCAAATGTACACGGTATGCAACACTGTCAACAGGTAACAGCGTGATCCAATGACCCAGCAGGGTATAAAGAGGATAGCCCGGGGGATGGGCCACGCCATTAAAATAGGCAGCAAGCACAAAATAGCCATCATCCTCAAGCAATATGGATCGCGGCAAACTCCATAAATAGCTCGCAACCAGCACCAGGATCACCAGGTATAGTGAGAGTGATTGTTTATCAGCTGACGGCTTGTCCATTTCTGTCCAGTGAGTACCAGTCATCAACAGTTTGACTGGCTATAACTAGGCATCCAGTTCGAGCTTTTCCATCCTGTAACGCAATGCTCTGAAACTGATTCCCAATAACCTTGCGGCAGCAGTCTTGTTGCCATTCGTCTTTGCAAGCGCATCCATGATTGCTTTCTTTTCTACCCCTGCCAGATATTCTTCAAGGTTATTATTCGCAAGATCATGTATACCCATTGCCTGGCTACCCTGTACGGGTTCAAGACCTATATCAGCAGGCGTTATCGTATCCGCCTCACACATGGTTATGGCTCGTTCCAGCATATTTTCCAGTTCCCTGATATTCCCAGGGTAATCATGTGCCATCAATACACGCATGGCTTCATCCGAAATTGACACCTTATTCATTTCATTAATTGCATTCAGTTTATCCAGTATATGCTGTGCCAATAACGGGATATCATCTTTCCTTTCCCTCAACGGCGGCACATTCAGTTCAATTACATTGATACGGTAAAAAAGGTCCTGCCTGAAGATGCCCTTATCAACAAGTTCCGCCAGGTTTTTATGCGTGGCACTCAGAATCCTGACGTTAACCGGGATCTCCTGCTGCGCCCCGATCGGACGCACTTTCTTCTCCTGGATCGCGCGGAGTAATTTAACCTGGATGTTTTGTGGTAAATCCGCAATCTCATCAAGAAATAAAGTGCCGCCTTCAGCCGCCTGGAATAGCCCACCCTTATCAGATACGGCCCCGGTAAAGCTGCCCTTGGTATGGCCAAAGAACTCACTTTCCATCAACTCGTGTGGTATCGCGCCGCAGTTGACCGGAATAAATGGATAACCTGATCTCGCCCCCATATTATGTATCAATCGTGCAACCAGCTCCTTACCTGTACCTGATTCGCCGCTAACATAAATAGGGGCCTGGCTGCGTGCCAGCTTGCCGATTTTGGCCCTGAGCGCAATGATGATAGAAGTTTGTCCTATCAGGGCCTGGTCATCAGCAACCTCGTTTCTTGCAAGATTCAGTGCGTCATTGACCAGTGTCCTTAGCACCTTTAGATCAACTGGTTTGGTCAGGAAATCAAACGCGCCATGTTTCAGCGCGGTTATTGCCGTATCCATGTTGCCATGCGCGGTAATTACGGCAACAGGTAATTTAGGATAGATACCAAGTATCTCGCTTACAAAATCAACACCGTTACCATCAGGCAGCTTCATATCTGTCAGGCAGATGTCATATTCATTTTTTTTCAGTAGCTCGCGCGCCGCACCGAGATTCTCAGCACAATGACTATTAATCGACATGCGCGTTAGTGTGATATCCAGCAGCTCACGGATATCTGGTTCATCATCAATAATAAGTGCTAGCTTGGACATGCCGATTCACTACGTCTGTTTTTTCACATGCATAAAAATGATTCTGAATGTTGTACCTTTATCAGAACTCCTTAACAGCAACAGGTTTGCTGAATTTGCCTCACACATTTCTCTGGCCAGATACAGCCCGAGTCCTGAACCATCGGTTTCTGTTGTAAAAAAAGGTTCAAACATACTATCCCTGATATTCTCCGGGATGCCGGTGCCATAATCAATTATATCGATATAAGGCCGTTGGTAATTGCTGTCGATACCACTGCGTATTGTTAATAAAGGTGTGCCACGTGAATAACGCAGGCCATTTTCGCACAGGTTCCAAAGCACCTGGTGTAGTTGAGTCGGATCAATATTTATTTGCAGTTGTTCGTCTTGTGTATCAAGTTCAATACATTCAGTAGTGAATTTGTATCTGCTCCTGACCTCGTCGGCAAACTTCTGTAACCATGGCTTTAGTAAAACCCGTTCCGGTGCTGTCTCGCCGCGTTTACTGATGCTGAGCACATTTTCAATAATACTGTTGACACGGGTTGAGTGCTCATTAATGATTTCAACCAGACGCTGATCTTCACTGGAGAGCTTGTCTGATTCATACAGTAGTTGTCCCGCATGATTAATCGCACCTAGCGGATTTCGAATTTCATGGGCGATACTCCCTGCCAGTCTGCCAAGCGAAGCGAGTTTCATTTCCTGTGCTCGCTGGCGAATACTGGCTATATCCTCGAGAAATACCAGGATCTGGTAACTTGAACCATAGGTCAGGCGGACAAAGGATGCCTGCACTTCTATCTCACTGTTGTCAGGTTTAATGATTACCTTATAGAGATTTTCATCTTTCAGCCATTTGTCGATATGAATTTTAAGTTTGGAGGTGATTTGCTGAACGGTATCTTCACTATCGTTAGCTCTGCTTTTGAGTAACCTGCCGGCAGAAGCATTAATTAACAGTGGTTTTAAATTGTCATCCAGCACCACGATGCCTGACTGCATCCTTTGAACGATATGCTCGTTCAATTCGGCTAGTTCAGAGATCTCCCTGGCCTGCTTTTCCGCCAATGCTTCCGATTCGCGCACCCGCGCCGACAAAAGGTTGCCAATGATAGCTGTAACAAAAAAAGTCGCACCAAGGATGCCTGCGTGGATGTAATTGACGTTATAGGCGAGTAAAAAAAACTGGATATAGAGCTCATGAGCAAGCACGGCTATTGTCGCAATGGCTGCAAACAATATCGCTATCCTGCCAGCACGAAGAATACTGCCGCCTGCCACTGCGATAACAAGCAACATACCGAAGCCACTACTCAAACCATTGCTGGAGTACATCATCAGGCTCAGGACGATGATATCGACCAGCGCATGGATCGCTATTTGCAGGTAATAACGCGGCGCCTGCATCTGAATAAACGCAAGAAACAGTATGGCAATTACCAGATAAGCATGGGCCACAATACTGAACAGGTCTGCATTCAGTAGACCAAGAGGTCTTGGTAGTTGCCCGATATGAATTAACGAGACGAACAAGCCGGCGAGCAGGATGCGATATAGATTAAAGTACTGCAGGGCAGTCCAACTGATGGGTCTGTAATCAACAGAACTCCCGGCAGATGCAATAGCGGTGCTCATGGTGCTCTGTCTTTCCAGCTTTTGGTCTGCGTTTGAAATGGTGTTAATGTCATAGAAAGCAGTTAGTAACTCTGGCTTGTTTTGATAGACTACCTTTGTTTATTAAAGATGTAACATGTATTTTGTATTATTCATTTCATTTCCTCGACTATTTTCCTAGGCTAAAACATGAACTTACATGAATATCAGGCTAAAAAGCTATTCGAAGACTTCGGTATAAACGTCCCACCGGGAAAGCCCGCTTTTTCTATTAAGGATGCAGTACGCTACGCGGCTGAGCTTGGTGGAGACCGCTGGGTAATCAAGGCCCAGGTTCACGCGGGTGGTCGCGGCAAGGCGGGCGGGGTAAAAATCGTCAAGGGCATCGAGGAACTGGAAAAGGTGTCCAAGAGCATGCTGCAAAGCAGGCTTGTCACCAAACAGTCCGCCCCGACAGGACAACCCGTCAACTGCGTGCTGGTATCAACGGTTTCAGAAATTGCGGATGAACTGTACCTGGGTATGGTCGTGGATCGCGGCAGCAGGCGTATCGCCATCATGGCGTCGACAGAAGGCGGCATGGATATCGAGGAAGTTGCTGCTACCAATCCTGAAAAGATTATTACCGTTATCGTTGATCCAGTACTTGGATTACAAACTCATCAGTGCCGACGTATTGGATTTGAACTGGGCCTTGATGCCCGTCAACGTGACCAGTTAAACAAGATACTAAACGGCCTATACAAGCTTTTTACTGATAAAGATCTGAGCCTGGTGGAGATTAACCCCCTGACTATCAACGGGGATGGCGACCTTGAAGCACTGGATGCCAAGATTGGCATAGATGACAATGCGCTGTTCAGGCAACCACATCTTGAAGAATGGCGCGACCCTTCACAGGAAGACGAGAAAGAAAGTATCGCCAAGCGTTTTGACCTCAATTATGTCACGCTGGATGGCAATATCGCCTGCATGGTAAACGGTGCAGGCCTGGCGATGGCGACAATGGATATTATCAAGTTACACGGCGGTGAACCGGCAAACTTTCTTGATGTTGGTGGTGGAGCTACCGCCGATCGCGTGGCTGAAGCGTTCAAGTTGATTGTCTCGGATGGCAATGTTCAGGCAATACTGGTCAACATTTTTGGCGGTATAGTTCGTTGTGACCTGATTGCTGACGGGATCATTCAGGCTGTCAAGGAAGTTGGTGTTAGTGTACCCGTGGTAGTCAGACTGGAAGGTACCAACGTCGATGAAGGTAAAAAGAAACTGGCTGATAGCGGCCTGACCATAACCGCAGCTGACAACCTGACCGATGCTGCCAAGAAAGCGGTTGCTGCAGCGGGAGGAAATGACTGATGGCCATACTTATCGATAAAAATACCAGGGTTATTGTCCAGGGATTTACCGGTAGACAGGGCACGTTTCATGCCGAACAGGCGATTGAATATGGAACTCAGATAGTCGGTGGTGTGACACCAGGACGCGGTGGCGAAACGCATCTCGACAAACCGGTATTTGACACCGTTGCCGATGCCGTGCAGGAAACCGGCGCCAATGCGTCAATGATCATGGTACCGGCAGCCTATGCAGCGGAATCCATTGCCGAGGCAGCCGAGGCAGGAATAGAGATTATTGTGTGCATAACCGAGGGTATCCCGGTTATCGACATGGTCAAGGTGCGCGCCTACCTTGAAAGCATGCCTGCAGTAAGGCTTGTCGGACCGAATTGCCCCGGCGTTATAACCCCGGAACAATGTAAGATTGGCATTATGCCAGGCAGTATTCACAAGGCTGGCAGTATCGGTATTGTTTCCCGCTCCGGTACCCTTACCTACGAGGCTGTTCACCAGACTACTACCAATGGGCTGGGTCAAAGTACCTGTGTTGGTATCGGCGGCGATCCGATTCATGGAATGAATTTTATTGATTGCCTCGGCCTGTTCCAGGAAGACCCGGACACCAAAGGCATTATCATGGTAGGTGAAATCGGCGGCACCGCAGAAGAAGAAGCAGCAAGTTTTATCAAGGACAACGTTACCAAACCGGTCGTTGGCTACATCGCCGGCGTCACTGCTCCTCCGGGAAAGCGCATGGGTCACGCCGGCGCTATCATATCTGGCGGCAAGGGTACGGCTGCAGATAAGTTTGCGGCACTTGAAGAAGCTGGTGTGTTAACCGTTCGATCACCTGCCGAGTTAGGTGACGCCATTGCGAAAAAGATGGGCAACTAGCTATTTGCGCATGATATCCAGTATTGCTTCGGTAACTCGTTCCCTGTCTGACTTGTCTATGTGAGAACCATCAGGTAAGTCAATCCCTGTTAAAGAAGCGTAGTCACGGAAGTGTATTGCACGCGGGTGGGTACCGATAACCACATCCCAATAGCGATTTCTTGGATAGCGTGCAGCCAGCACCCTTGCCACAAGCTTGTCGACAGGAAAATGAATCAGCGTTACCTCGCCTCCTCGCTCTTCGATTGCTGCAATGTATTGCTGAATACGTGACGACGCTTCAATCAACCCGGAATCCGGTGCCATTTGCAGACTGTCAGCCAGCTTTCTATAAAATTCTTGCAGAGTCTGATTGGACATGACTTTGCGATCATCACTGTATGACCTTCCCAGACTGCGTGCGACGCGCTGCAGGTAGAAGTCAGGCATTGTGACCTTTGAGTAATCAGCCATACGTGATCGGTCAGGCAACATCATCAGGTAGTTACCGGAAGAACTATCTCTTGTCGACAACCATGACAGTAACGTAGTCAGTGGTCTTGCGCCCGTCAGCCTCGTGGCAAGTTGTGATATCAGCCAGTTTTCAATACGTTCATCAACAATGGCATAAGGAGGATTATCCTTTGCCAGATACTGATTGTGATAGTAAGCAAGCCAATCGACAGAGCGATCTTTCTTGTCATTAAATAACAGTGTTGCTGCACTGTAAGAAACCAGCACCTTGCCAGTTATACGCTTATCTTCGGCAAGATCTTTTAGCACAGGAATAAATGATGCACCATCAATAGATAGTTGCACTGGTTCAAACCCTGTCCTGTAGCCGATGAGTTCTGTGGAGATACCCAGTTGAGAGCGAGACGCACCAATAATAATGAATGCCTGCTCACCAAGTTCTGATGCACGCTCTCGCTGCCTTGACCATAGTAAAGGACTATCAGGTAACGATGGTTGCCAGCCATCTAGTCTCATGTTGAACTCGACTAGCCCCAGTAGCAGCAAAAACCCTCCGACACCAACCAGCCAGCTGCCCCCCCAACCTCTAAATAAGTGACTGGTACTAGAATTGGAAATAGATGAAAGCACGATCATCACCACTGGAGAATAGATAGATCATCAATAACTGCACGAAGAGTATTACTCCTCTTAATTGCGGCGGTGTCAATGCGAACAGTTGCTCAATTGATTTATCGCGTCGAATAATATGCCAGGCCAGTAGGGAGAATGCTAAGCAGGCGGCAAGTAATGCGTCACCAGAAACGGGGGCTTGCACTATTCCCGGTGTTAAAATATTGGCAAATATTAACCAGGCGGTTCCCATATCCGGCGCCCGGAAAAAAACCCACGAAATGGAAATTAGCAGGTACGTCAGTAATATCAATGCAACTCTGGTAACCCGAGTAATAGCGAAACTGTTCTTGAAAATGGAGTAAAATATTTTTTCGAGTATAAGAAACAGACCGTGTAATCCTCCCCAGATGACAAACATCCATGAAGCTCCGTGCCAAAGCCCGACCAGTAACATAACAAATAGAAGGTTCAGTCCGGTCCTGAAACTGCCAGAACGATTGCCACCAAGTTCAATATAAAGATAATCACGGAACCAGGTAGACAGGGTAATATGCCAGCGCTGCCAGAAATCACTGAAACCAACAGCCGCATATGGCGCCCTGAAGTTATGCGGCAAGTCATAGCCAAAACAGAGTGCGAGACCGACGGCAGCCGTTGAGTAACCGGCAAAATCAAAAAATATCTGGCCAGAATAGGCAAAAATTGCAGACCAGGTTTCAAACCTGCCAAACGCATGCGGCATATCAAAAACACTTTCGACCAAAGGCGCCAGCAATCCGTCTGCAAACACGACTTTCATAAACAACCCGGTTACTGTCAGCGTCAGGCCCCAGCCCAGACGCTGACGGCATATGAATACAGGGTTAAGGCACTGGGGTAGAAATTGTCCAGCCCGAACTATGGGGCCGGCAACCAACTGCGGAAAAAATGAGACATACAGTGCGTAGTCAAGCAGCGAACTACCTGGCTTTATCTTGTCACGATACACATCAATCGAGTAAGACAGGGTCTGGAATGTATAAAACGAAATGCCGACAGGCAAGATGATGCCGAGATCAACCGGGGCAAACTCAATGCCTATAAAACCAAGTATTTCCAGCACATCGTTGAGTAAAAACTCACTGTATTTAAAGTAGCAAAGCAAACCAAGGTTAGCGCCAAGGCTTGCAAGTAACAGAAGTTTTTTTTGTTTACGGGAACCTGACTGATAGATTTTTCTGGCAAGGATCCAGTCACACACTGTGGAAAAATAAAGCAGCAGCACAAAAAACGGATTCCATGCTGCGTAGAACAGGTAACTGGCAACAAGTAAAATCGATTTTCTGGCCGTCCAGTTACTTGTACAAGCATATAGAACAAGCACCGTGAAAAAAAAAACCAAAAATGTATAGGTATTAAATGGCATACTTAACGAAGTTGCCTACTGATGAATAATATATTGGATTAGTCTGTTAACCAGATTTTTATAGCAAAACTCTTACTTACATTTCCTTGCATATGCTAAAAATCGCACTAGCACAAATCAACCTTACCGTTGGCGATATTATTGGTAATACTGAAAAAATCATCAACGCCATCAAGGATGCTGAAGAGCAGCACACCGATATCATACTATTTCCGGAACTGAGTATTTGCTCTTACCCTCCGGAAGACCTGCTCTTCAGGCCGGCATTTCTGGATAGCATACAACAGGCCCTCAGCAATATAACCAGCAATACTGGTGATATCCATGTCATTCTTGGTTTTCCTTTTCAGCAAGAAAGTAAATTGTTCAATGCCAGTGGACTGATATCAAGGCAACAACTGCAACAGGTCTATTGCAAACAGGAGTTACCAAACTATGGCGTGTTTGATGAGAAACGCTATTTTTCTCCAGGCAACGAGTTAACACTATTCGAGATAAAGGGAATCAAGGCCGCCATGACTATCTGTGAAGATATATGGGTGCCCGGCCCTGCCGCTGATGCAGCCAATGCAGGTGCGCAAATTTTGTTTAACATGAATGCGTCGCCTTATAACCGGAACAAGCTTCAGCAGCGTGAACAATTGGTGACACAGCGAGCGACTGACAATGAGCTGTTCATTGCCTATACCAATCTCGTTGGCGGTCAGGACGAGTTGATTTTCGACGGTAATTCCATGCTTGTTGATAACCAGGGCAATGTTGTTTTTCACGCACCTGAGTTCGAGGAAGGGATATACGAGGTCACACTTGAAATTTCACAGCAGCACCTGTCAACTAAACACAAGGCCACTATTGAGTATGTCTCTACAGAAGAAAGTGTATACCGGGCACTGGTTATGGGTGTACGGGATTACGTTATAAAAAACAATTTCAAGGGCGTGGTGATTGGATTGTCAGGGGGCATAGACTCCGCATTGACCACCGCGATTGCTGTGGACGCACTGGGAGCAGACAACGTTGAAGTACTCATCATGCCATCGCGATACACGGCAGATATGAGTAATGACGATGCGATTGAACAATCAAGCTTAATGGGCATACGACACGAGATTATTTCTATTGAACCTGTTTTTTCAGAGATACTGTCCTCACTGGAAAGACGCTTTACCGGTTTAGCGGCGGACATTACAGAAGAAAATATTCAGGCACGGTGCCGTGGAATTTTATTAATGGCGCTGTCAAACAAGACTGGCACGCTGTTGTTGACGACCGGTAATAAAAGCGAAATGGCCGTTGGCTATTCAACACTGTACGGCGATATGTGCGGTGGTTTTGCGCCCTTGAAAGACGTATGGAAAACACTGGTCTACCGGCTTGCCGTTTGGCGTAACCAGCAGGGTCGGGTTATTCCGGAAAACGTTATTACTCGCGCACCCTCCGCTGAACTCAGGGCGGATCAGCGCGATGAGGATTCGCTGCCACCGTATGAAAAACTGGATCCTATACTGGAACGTTACATAGAGATGGACATCAGCCCGGAAAAAATCATTGCCGACGGCTTTGACAGGGAAGATGTAGAAAAAGTAGTCCGTCTGGTAGACAGGAATGAATATAAAAGAAGGCAGGCCGCACCCGGGGTGCGCATTACGAACCGGGCTTTTGGTCGTGACAGGCGTTACCCGATCACCTCGGGCTATCTGGAACAATAAACTAGTAAACTTCTAACTGGCGAACTTCGTAAATACCGGGGTGGTTGGGATAGTTCGTTTCAAGCACCCTCAGGACATCATTGGCCAGATCTTCCATTTCGAGTACCCGGTAACCCTTGGCCAGTATCGCCAGGGCGTCAGGAACCGATGGCGTACGTTGATAATTTTCAATTACGTACCTTGCTCGGTTGACGGCGGCGACGAACGCACCCCGACGCATGTAATACGTTGCCACGTAGACCTCGTTCTGGGCGAGCTTGTTTCTCAGGTAACGCATGCGCTGCTCCGAATCCACGCGGTACTGACTGTCGGGAAAACGTGTCACCAGTTCTGAGAAATCCTCAAAGGAACGCATAGCGGAACCCGGGTCCCGTTGCGCTTCATCGCGCGGCAGCAGACGCTGGGCGAGCCCCTTACCCCGGTTAAAATTCGACAGACCCTTCAGATAGTAGGCGTAATCAACATGCAGGTTTTGGGGATAAAGCTTGATAAACCGTTCGCAGGCAGCAATGGCAGCATCCGGTTCGTCATTTTTATAATGTGCATAGGCCAGATCCAGAAGAGACTGCTGCGCATGTTTGCCAAATGGAAAACGCGCCTCGAGCTTCTGGTAGTAATCTACTGCCTGGTCATAATTCCCTGAGTCAAGTGCGCCCCTGGCTGTTGAGTACAACCGGTCGGCACTCCAGTTCATGGTGTCATCCTCTTTTTCACCGAAAAACGAGCAACCTGCCAGCAGGAGACAAAGCAATATTGTGCTGATATTTCGCATTGAACTAGGTTAGCCTAAACCCTTGTTCAGGGCTAGACTCTGCAGGCAAAGGTTATGGATAAGCTGGAATTAACAATTACTATTGCAGAGACACATGCCGGACACAGGCTGGACCAGGTATTAAGCAAACTAATGCCCGAGCATTCCCGTTCCAGGATCCAGGACTGGATCAAGTCGGGCATGGTCACCATGAACGACAGGCAACCCCGACCGCGAGATGCTGTTGAAGTCGGCGATATCGTCAAACTTGATGTGAGTTTTGCCGTTGTCAGCGAAAACGAACCAGAGGCAATGCCACTGGATATAGTTCATGAAGATGATGAGGTCATACTGATTAGCAAGCCTGCCAACCTGGTTGTTCACCCCGGAGCAGGAAACCCGACGCATACGCTGGTCAATGCATTGCTGCACCATGACAGTAAGCTTAATCAGCTGCCCAGGGCCGGCATCGTGCATAGACTGGACAAGGACACGACAGGGATCATGCTGGTGGCCCGTACACCACAGGCGCATACTTTCCTGGTAAACAAACTTCAGGCGCGTGAAATTAAACGGGAATACCAGGCACTGGTGTGTGGCACCATAACCGCCGGAGGCAGTATAGAAACGGCTATCGGTCGCCACCCAACGCGACGAACACGCATGGCGGTTGTAAATTCTGGCAAACATGCGGTTACCCACTACCGGTTACTTGAGAAATTTGAACACTACACCTTGTTAAGGGTCATGCTTGAGACAGGCAGAACACACCAGATACGTGTTCATATGGCTCACATAAAACACCCGATTGTCGGTGATCCTGTTTATGGAAAGAATAAATCGATACTAAAAGGTATTACCGAACCGGTGCGTGAGGCGGTATCAGGTTTTAAACGTCAGGCCCTGCATGCATGGCAATTGCAGTTTCCGCATCCTGCGACCGGTCAGCCAGTGGCATATTCGGCGTCCTTACCAACGGATTTGCAGACCCTGGTCAGCTTGCTTTCTGAACATGACCGGTAGCAACAAATCATGGATTGAGGCGGAATGGCCAGTCGCTCCCCATATTCGAGCCGGAACAACGCTGCGACAGGGAGGCATCAGTGAAGGTAAGTATGCCAGCCTCAACCTTGCCGCCCATGTCGGTGATCAACAAACAGCTGTTCAGGAGAACCGCGCTCGCATTATTGAACTACAGGAGTTACCGACCATGCCTAGCTGGCTGACACAGGTGCATGGCATAACGATCGTCGATCTCGATACAACACTTCCTGATCCGATACGGGCAGACGGCGGCCTGACACGCCAACGACATACTATCAGTACAGTGCTGACTGCTGATTGTGTACCGCTGTTAATCAGTGATAAGGCTGGCACCTGTGTAGCGGCAATCCATGCCGGATGGAGGGGGCTGTGCGCAGGTATTATCGACGAGGCGATTAAAAGACTTACCGATCCTTCCGAACTGCTTGTCTGGATTGGCCCATGTATCAGCAAGGATTATTACGAGGTCGGCATCGATGTTGTCTCGGCGTGTAACAATTACTACGATAGGTCACATCTGGCACTGGAACGAAAGGATGAAACGCATTGGCAACTCGACCTGAACCAGCTGGTTATACTTATACTGACACAACTTGGTGTGCATCGGGTTTTTGACAGCGCCTTATGCACCTACAGGCAAAGCGATTTTTTTTATTCCTACCGGCGCGATGGTATCACCGGGCGAACGGCCAGCATGATCTGGATGGAATAACATGAATTATCGACTAAGCTATTAATACACCATTCAGCAAAGCCTTGATAGGAAAAATAATAACATGGGCAAAAAGATGAGTTTCAGTGAAAGTGTCAACCATATGGTTGACCGTGCTCTGGCTGTACTTGATATAGATGCGGGGACTGCGCAGGCACTGAAAGCCTGTAACTCTACGCTGAAGGTCAATTTTCCTGTTGTAATCGACGATCACATCGAGGTCTTCACTGGCTGGCGCTCAGTACACAGTATTCATCGACTACCTGCAAAAGGCGGTATTCGCTACGCTCCTATTGTTAATGAGGACGAAGTAGAAGCACTGGCAGCGCTCATGACCTACAAGTGTGCCATTGTTGATGTACCGTTTGGTGGTTCCAAGGGTGGTTTGCTGATCGATCCGAACAACTATAGCCGTCATCAACTTGAGTTGATCACTCGCCGCTTTGCCAGAGAACTGGTGCGCAAGGGTTTTCTTAGCCCGGCCACCAATGTTCCAGCACCAGACATGGGTACCGGGGAACGTGAAATGGCGTGGATCGCTGATACCTATAAGCACCTGCATCCCGAAGACGTGAATTACTCTGGCTGTGTAACTGGTAAACCAGTTGCCCATGGCGGCATACGAGGCAGAACCGAAGCCACGGGTCGCGGTGTGGTTTATGCAATGCGCGAATTCTTTCGCCACCCGGAGGAAATCAAAAAAGCCGGACTTGATGGCGGGCTGGCGGGCAAAAGTGTGGTCTTGCAGGGACTGGGAAACGTCGGTTATCACGCCGCCAAACTGCTGCATGATGAAGATAACTGCAAAATTATCGCTATCATCGAACGTGATGGCGCGCTGGTAAACAATGCGGGAATTAATATTGATAACATACACCACTACAACATCGAAAATAAAACAGTCCAGGGCTATCCCGATGCGGAATTTATAGAGGACGGCAAACTGGCGCTTGAGCTTGAGTGTGACATTCTGATTCCAGCGGCACTGGAGGCACAAATAACAGAGGCCAATGCGTCACGGATCCAGGCAAAGATAATCTTTGAGGCCGCCAACGGTCCGATAACGTTTGAAGGTGACGAAATCCTGCGGGCCCGCGGAATACCGATCATTCCTGATGCCTATGTGAATGCTGGCGGGGTGACCGTTTCGTATTTTGAATGGATTCGTAATCTCGCGCACATACGTTTTGGCCGTATGGAACGCCGCTATGACGAAACGCGCGGTGAAAACATACTCATGGCGGTGGAAGCAATGACAGGCAAGGAACCACCGGAATGGGTTCGACATGAACTGGTGCGTGGCGCTGATGAGCTGGACCTTGTGCGTTCCGGTCTGGACGACACGATGCGCCTCGGCTTTCAACAAATCAAGGAAGTACTGGATAGCAATGACAGGATATCGGATTTTCGCACAGGGGCATTTGTCGTTGCGGTCAGCAAACTTACCCGCTCTTACCAGGACATCGGCGTCTACTAATCGATTAACGGCATGCACCACGCATAGGGCAAGACTTGAATATGTAATGGCTGTCCCCATTTATCAGGTTAGATAAATTAAGACCATAAAAACCATGCGACCGGATAAATTAACGACAAAACTGCAACTGGCGCTTGCTGATGCCCAGTCACTGGCCATTGGTAAGGACCACCAGTACATTGAACCTGCCCATCTTGCTAAAGCCTTGCTGGATCAGCAGGGCGGTACTTTGCGTAACCTGCTCGCCAATGCTGATGTTAACGTTAGCAAGCTCGGTGACGATATTGCCCAGTTGCTTGATTCCCTGCCAAGGGTCAGCGGCACTGCGGGTGATGTGCATATCAGCCGTGATCTCGAAAGATTGCTGAATCTGATGGACAAGGCCGCACAGCAGCGCCAGGACGACTTTATTTCCAGCGAGCTTTTTGCGCTTGCAGTGCTTGATGACAAGAGCAAGCTGGGTGAACTTTTCAAACAGGCCGGCGCAGATAAAAAGAAAATTGATGCCGCTATTGATAGTGTTCGCGGCGGCGAACAGGTTAGTGATGCAAATGCCGAAGAGCACCGCCAGGCATTGCAAAAATATACCATTGACCTGACGGAGCGCGCTGAAAGCGGCAAACTTGATCCCGTCATCGGACGTGACGAAGAAATCCGCCGTACTATCCAGGTGCTGCAAAGAAGAACCAAAAATAACCCCGTATTGATCGGTGAGCCCGGTGTAGGAAAAACCGCAATCGTTGAAGGTCTTGCCCAACGCATCATTAATAACGAGGTGCCTGATGCGCTTAAAAATAAACGTCTGCTCGCACTGGACATGGGCGCACTAATCGCCGGCGCCAAGTTTCGTGGTGAGTTCGAAGAACGACTGAAGGCTGTGCTGAACGACCTTTCAAAGCAGGAAGGCCAGATTATTTTATTCATCGATGAAGTCCATACCATGGTTGGCGCTGGCAAGGCAGAGGGTGCCATGGATGCCGGTAACATGTTAAAACCAGCGCTCGCGCGTGGTGAGTTACACTGTATCGGTGCGACAACACTGGATGAGTACCGCGAAAATATAGAGAAGGATGCCGCGCTGGAAAGACGCTTCCAGAAAGTACTGGTTAACGAACCCGGTGTTGAAGACACGATAGCGATTCTGCGTGGATTGAAGGAACGCTACGAAGTACATCACAATGTACAAATTACCGACCCTGCCATTGTCGCTGCAGCAACGTTATCAACGCGCTATATCACTGACCGGCAGCTTCCGGATAAGGCGATTGACTTGATCGATGAATCGGCCAGCCGTATCAGTATTGAAATCAATTCCAAACCAGAATCAATGGATAGACTGGAACGCCGCTTGATCCAGATGAAGATTGAACGTGAAGCCTTGAAAAAGGAAAACGACCCGGCTTCGAAGAAGCGTCTGGATCTGCTTGAAAGTGAAATTAGTGATACCGAGCGGGAATTCAAGGACCTTGAGGAAATCTGGGTGGCGGAAAAAGCTGCCTTGCATGGTTCACACACAATAAAGGAAAAACTGGAGCAGGCCAGAATCGAATTTGAGGCGGCCAAGCGTGCCGGCGATCTGAATACGATGTCCGAGTTGCAATACGGCACGATACCGGAACTGGAAAAGCAGCTGGATATGGCTGGCCAGGCAGAAATGCAGGACATGAAACTGTTACGAAACAAGGTTACCGAGAACGAGATTGCCGAAGTTGTAGCAGCATGGACCGGTATTCCGGTTAGCAAGATGCTGGAAGGTGAAAAGGAAAAGCTGCTGCAAATGGAGGAGGCACTGCACCAACGTGTTGTAGGCCAGGACCAGGCCATCAAGGCTGTCGCCAATGCGATACGGCGCTCGCGCGCGGGTTTATCCGATCCGCAAAAACCGAATGGTAGCTTCCTTTTTCTTGGCCCTACCGGTGTCGGTAAAACCGAACTGTGTAAAAGCCTGACCGAGTTTATCTTTGATAGCGAGGACGCGATGATACGCATCGATATGTCCGAGTTCATGGAAAAACACTCTGTAGCCCGATTAATCGGTGCGCCCCCAGGCTATGTAGGCTATGAGCAGGGTGGATACCTGACCGAGGCAGTTCGCCGCAGACCCTACAGTTTGATCCTGCTTGATGAAATTGAAAAAGCACATAATGACGTTTTTAACATACTGTTACAGGTGCTGGATGATGGCCGACTTACGGATGGTCATGGCCGCACCGTCGACTTCCGTAATACGGTCATCGTTATGACATCTAACCTTGGATCAAACCTGATACAGGAAATGACCAATGACTCCGAATACGACACAATGAAAGAAGTGGTCATGCACGAGGTCAGCCAGCATTTTCGGCCGGAGTTTCTAAACCGCATTGATGAGGTAGTCGTATTCCATGCACTATTGCAGGAACAAATCAGTGCCATCGCACGTATACAGCTATCACGCTTGCGTCAGCGGCTTGCCGAACAGGAGATTTCACTGGAAATCAGTGATGCCGCAATCAATCACCTGGCACAGACCGGCTTTGATCCCGTTTACGGAGCGAGACCACTGAAACGCGCGATCCAGGACGAGATTGAGACGCCAATCGCTGAAAAAATCCTGTCTGGTCAATTTGGTCCAGAGTCTGTCATCCATGTGGACTACGCTGAAAGCGCACTGCAGTTCAGCCAGAAGGAGGCCGATGCAGCCTGAAGTTTTATGGAAATACCTGTATTTCCGGCTGCATCAGCTTAATTATTCACTGTTTTTACCCTAAAACTGTTGGTTATTTTTCCTAATATAATCTACTATTTAGCTGTCATACTTGATATTCACAGGGTCAAGGTGCAGCAATGGCTGTTTCTAACAGAAAAATCAATCTAGGCGGTCTGGCCAGAAAGCTGGTTATTGATGGCCTGTTGGATGAAGAAAAAGCCCAGTCAGCCTGGGAAGCCGCGCTCAAGAAAAAAACCCCGTTTGTCTCCTACGTTGTCGCTGAAAAAATGGTTGCCGCGAATGAAGTGGCTATCGCTGCTTCCACCGAGTTTGGTTTCCCTCTAGTCGATATCAACTTACTTGATATAGACCCGGACGTTGTAAAACTGGTTAAAGAAGACCAGATCAAGAAACACCACGCCTTACCGATTTTCAAACGCGGCAAACGACTTGCCGTTGCTATTTCCGACCCGACCAATATACAGGCACTGGATGAAATCAAGTTTGCAACCGGGTTGAATACTGATGCAGTCATCGTAGAGGAAGACAAACTCTCCAAGACAATCGAAAAAGCACTGGAGGACGCCGATGGCGGCCTCGGTGATATGGATGATGAAGACTTCGAGGATCTTGACGATCTCGAAGTAGCCGAAGAAGGTGGCGATACCGGTGATGATGACTCTGACGTCGACGATGCGCCGGTCGTGCGTTTTGTAAACAAGGTATTGCTGGATGCCATCAAGAAAGGCGCGTCCGACCTTCACTTTGAACCCTACGAAAAGGTATATCGCGTACGGTTTCGAATTGATGGTGTATTGCAGGAAGTCGCAAGACCACCCTTAACCCTGTCGAACAAGATTGCCGCGCGTATCAAGGTCATGTCCCGGCTGGATGTGTCCGAGCGTCGCGTCCCACAGGATGGACGCATCAAACTGAAGTTATCCAAGACCAAGTCCATCGATTTTCGTGTTAATACCTGCCCAACCTTGTTTGGTGAAAAGGCCTGTATGCGTATCCTTAACTCGGACGCTGCGGCACTGCAAATAGATCAGCTGGGCTACGAGGATTTTCAGAAAGAACTGTTCCTGGAAAACCTGCATAAACCATATGGCATGTTCCTCGTTACAGGGCCAACCGGTAGTGGTAAAACTGTTTCGCTCTACACCGGTATCAACATTCTGAATGAAGTAGACGTCAATATTTCAACCGCTGAAGACCCGGTGGAAATCAACCTGATGGGTGTAAACCAGGTACAGGTTGATGAGCGCACGGGCATGACATTTGAAAAGGCGCTAAAAGCCTTCCTGCGTCAGGATCCGGACATCATTCTGGTTGGCGAAATACGTGATCTCGGCACTGCCTCGATTGCGGTAAAGGCCGCGCAAACCGGTCACATGGTGATGTCAACACTGCATACCAACGATGGCCCGCAAACCCTGACCCGTTTACAGGACATGGGCATCCAGGCGTTCGCGGTCGCAACCAGTATCAACCTCATTACGGCACAGCGGCTTTGTCGACGTCTTAATTCCGGGAATATGGTGCCGGCCGAGATACCGCCGGAAGCATTGAAAGAGGAAGGCTTTCCGGAAGACATGATTGAGAAGGGCCTCACAATTTATGAACCCGGAGAAGAAACAGAAGACAATCCGGGGTACAAAGGTCGAGCGGGTATTTACCAGGTAATGAATATCTCCGACGCGATGAAACGCCTGATTATTGAAGGCGCAAATGCAGTGCAGCTCGCGGACCAGGCCGCAGCCGAGGGGATCTGGGATATCAGGCGTAGTGGGTTGCAAAAAGTAGCCGACGGCGTGACCAGCCTCACCGAGGTAAACCGAGTAACTGTTGAGTAAGGATTATGGCTGAAGCACAAAAAGCAGAAATGTTTGTCTGGGAGGGCACGGATAAACAGGGTAAACGTGTTAAAGGTGAAATGACCGGGCAAAGTGAGGCGCTGGTCAAGGCGGTACTGAGACGCCAGGGCATTAATCCACTCAAATGCAAGAAGAAACCGAAACCGCTATTTGGCGGCGGTGGTAAAACCAAGATTACACCAAAAGACATTACGGTATTCAGCCGCCAGTTGGCAACCATGATGTCCTCCGGTGTACCTTTGGTACAGGCTTTTGAAATTGTTGGACGCGGCCACGAAAATGCTGGTATGCAGGAGTTGATTCTGGGTATCAAGGCCGATGTAGAGGCGGGTAACAACCTGACTGATGCATTGAAAAAACGCCCGATGCAGTTTAATGGACTGTACTGCAACCTAGTAGAAGCCGGTGAGCACGCCGGTATTCTCGAAGCCATCCTGCACAAGATTGCGCTGTACATGGAAAAAACAGAGGCGCTGAAATCGAAGATCAAATCCGCCCTGTTCTACCCGGCAGCGGTTATTGTCGCCGCGGTTATCGTTGTATCAATCCTGATGATTTTCGTTATTCCACAGTTTACTTCGCTATTCAGCTCGTTTGGTGCGGATCTGCCTGCCTTAACCCAGTTCCTGATTAATTGCTCAAACTTCTTTGTCGCCAACTGGTTTATGATGGCAGTGGTGGCTGGCGGTACGATTTATGGTTTGATGCAGTTAAAAAAGCGATCAGTAACCGTCCAGCAATTCCTGGATCGGGCAAGTCTGAAAATTCCGGTGATTGGCGAAATCCTGGAAAAATCGGCTATTGCCCGCTTTGCCCGCACACTTGAAACCATGTTTGCCGCCGGTACACCACTGGTAGAAGCCATGACATCTGTGGCAGGTGCCTGTGGTAATATCGTCTTTTATGAAGCAACCATGAAGATGAAAGACGAAGTTGCTACCGGTACGCAGCTGCAGGCGGCCATGCGCGAGTCCGGCCTGTTTCCAAACATGGTTGTGCAAATGGTTGCGATTGGTGAAGAATCTGGCGCCATCGACACGATGCTTGGCAAGGTTGCTGACTGGTACGAGCAGGAAGTGGACGATGCTGTTGAGGCGCTCACCAGCCTGCTGGAACCAATGATCATGGCGTTTCTTGGTGTTGTCATCGGTGGCATCGTTATTGGCATGTACCTGCCAATCTTCAAGATGGGTTCCGTCGTATAATCGTTACCTGCAACCTGTTCGTGCGAACAGGTATCAACATTCTCCGCTTCAAGTAAAGGCCTGTTTGTGTCACTAATTATTGAGCTGTTTACCTCGCAACCCACCTTTTACCTGGTGACAGTCTTTGTCTTCAGCCTGTTGGTGGGTAGTTTCCTCAACGTTGTGATCCTGCGCCTGCCGGTGATGATGAAGAAAGAATGGCGCGAGGAATGTTGTGAGTTTCTGGAATTGGAGAATACACAAACCGGGCAGGAAAACTTCAACCTCGTGTTTCCACGATCGCGTTGCCCAAAGTGCGGACATCTCATCACTGCGCTTGAGAATATCCCGGTCATCAGCTATCTCTTTTTAAAAGGCCGCTGCAGTGATTGTGGAACAAAGATACCAATCCGCTACCCGACAATCGAGTTATTGACTGCATTGCTGTCAGTCTGTGTTGCGTTTTATTTTGGTGTAACTATCCAGGCGCTGTTCGCTATCCTTCTGACATGGGTGTTAATTTCGCTAAGTGTCATCGATATCGACGAACAATTACTGCCTGACAATATTACCCTCCCTGTCATGTGGCTTGGTATTGCCCTGAACCTGTTCGGGGTTTTTACTACCTTACAGGCAAGTGTCCTTGGCGCAATTTTTGGTTACGGTTCGCTATGGATTGTTTACATAGTCTTCAAGCTGGTAACTGGTAAAGAGGGGATGGGCCATGGCGATTTTAAACTATTGGCGTTGCTGGGTGCATGGTTTGGCTGGCAAGTGTTACCGCTAATTATCGTCATGTCCTCGCTGGTTGGTGCGATTGTCGGTATTAGCATGGTCATCTTTAGGTCACGCGATCGCAGTGTACCCATTCCATTTGGTCCTTACCTGGCAATCGCCGGCTGGATTAGCATGATTTGGGGCGCCTATATCATGTCTGCATATCTTAATCTCATGCTCTGAAAATGGCCTCACCCTTGACGATAGCAATGACCGGGGGAATAGGCAGCGGAAAAACAACCGTCGCCAAGCTGTTTTCCCGCAAGGGGGTACCCGTCATTGATTCCGATCTAATCGCCCGGGAAGTCGTCGAACCAGGAAAGCCGGCATGGCATAGTATTATCGAAGAGTTTGGTAAGGAAACACTTAATGCAGACCAGACACTCGACAGAAAAAAACTTGCACGACTGGTTTTCAATGAACCGGCCAAAAAAAGATTGCTGGAATTGATACTGCACCCCCGGATTTATGAAGAAATCGACAGCAGGACAAAACAACAAGACTTTCCATATTGCATCATTGTGATACCTTTGTTACTGGAAACTGACGCTGCAAGCAAGTTTGACAGGGTTCTGGTGGTAGATGTACCGGAGGAGTTGCAAACTCAGCGTACCCTGGATAGAGACAATTGTACAAAAGACCTTGTAGAGCGGATCATGGCAACACAGGTCTCGCGACCTGTAAGACTGGCAGCAGCGGATGATGTCATCAATAACGATGTTACAATCGAACAATTACAGGATCTGGTCGATGAGCTACATGAACGATACCTGGGCCTTGCTGGCTAAAATGACTAATTTGCAGATAACCCGTGTCCAACAAGATCACATATGAACAACCTCTGAACGAACGCGTCAGGAACCTGTTAAGGCTGGAGCACCTGTTTGACCTGATTGAAAGCAATATGGTCGAATTAAACAGCTGGCATAGCCGCTTCATACTTGAGGCAATGCTGGAGATACTGGACTTGCTATCCCGCTCTGATCTTAAAGCTGAATTGATCAAGGAACTGGAAAAACACGCCGCGATGTTGAACGGACTCAGAGACAACCCGGCAGTTGATCCAGTGAGATTAAACTCGATTTCTGCCAGGATCACTGAGTTACTGGAAAGTTTGAAGGCTGGGAATTATCAGCCCGGCTCACAACTTAAAAATGATGAACTCGTTACCAATTTTAAACAACGCGTTGCGATTCCTGGCGGTACCTGCAACTTCGATCTGCCAAGATTCCACCACTGGCTAAATTTGCCGCAGGTTGCTATGAAAGACAATATGCTTAACTGGTTCAGCGATCTTGATCCAATAAAGCAGGCAGTAAGCCTCACACTGGACATGATTCGTAATAGCTCTCAACCCAGTGCTGAAACAGCAACTGAAGGATTTTACCAGAAACCCATTGACAGTAATGTTGCCTGTCAGTTGATCAGGGTTAGGCTGCCATTAACCAGCCCGTTTTACCCGGAAATTAGTGGCGGCAAGCATCGTTTTACTATCCGTTTTATGGACAACCCGTCAACCAGTAGCCGTTCAACACAAACCAGTGACAATGTTGATTTTGAATTACACTGCTGCATGCTATGAATAAAACAGTGGCCTGCCCAAATTGTGAAAAGCCTGCTGCAATCGATAACAGTAACAGGTTCCGTCCATTTTGTTCTGAAAGATGTCGACTAATTGACCTGGGCGAATGGGTTCAGGAAGGTTATGCAATACCTGATCGGGAATCTTCACTACCTTCACACATAGATGATGAAAAGGATCCCTATTCAACACATTAGTCACGAATATAGTTGACTCATCGGATTTTCAGCATCCCAGAAACCGGTAATCATGGCTACGCCATGCGCCCCGAAACGCCTTGCTGTTTCTAAATCAGACACTTTCAGACCACCAAGCGCATAGACAGGTAATGGTGTACTTTCGCTTAACTTATGGAACGCCTGCCACCCTATGGGTAAGACATCAGGATGTGTTGTTGTTGCCTGCACTGGTGATAAAAATACATAATCAACCTCCAGGCGTTGCGCTTGCGTTAGTTCATTAATGTTATGGCAGGATGCACCAAGAATATAATCGTTACTGACAGGCCTTTCCGAGTAATCAAACAGACGGCTTGCCTTTAAATGCAAGCCGTCAACGCAGTGCCTGTCAATATCCGCTGCCTGGCCGTTCAATACTAACTGGATTTGTTTATTACTGTTCAACAACTGGATGTGCTGCGCGATCTTGTTCAATTGACTTGCTTCCATGTCATCAAACCTGAGTTGTAACATCACTGGACTATTACTCACCTCAATTAGCCGCTTAACCAAACCAAGATCAATCGTTTTCGGCTGACTGATTATGCAGACATCGGGTAACAGCAATCGAGTAACAATTCGTTGATTTGCTTCCGGGAATTTTATTTGCTTTAGGTCGTGTCTTGGTACCCATTGAATTTCCTGCTGTTCACAACCTTCAGGTTCACCTTGGAACCGTGTAATAATATGAATATCCAGCAAGACCTTTTTGTCCGCATAGGTATGCTGAATCTGCAGTAATGGTGACGATTCTTCTACTACGATCCCCAATTCTTCCTGTAATTCCCTTTGTAAGGCGGCTTCTATCGTTTCTCCTTTATGGATTTTCCCGCCCGGGAATTCCCAATAACCTGCCAGGTGCTGATGTGAGCCGCGTTTGGAAATTAATACAGCGCTGTGATTATTATTGAAGATAACGCCAACTGCGACGTGGACGTGTTGCATGGATAATCAGGTTCGGTATTCCGCGTTAATCGTTACGTAATCGTGTGAAAGATCTGTTGTCCAGACAGTTTCTGAATGTGTGCCTGACTGCAAGTCTATGGTAATCACTGGTTCAGCTCCGGACATGACTGCCTGTCCCCGCTCCTCCGTATACTCTGGAGCACGCTGTCCATTTGTTACTATACATACATCATCAAGCCAGATCGTTAACTGCTTAATATCGATACTGTCTACTTCAGTACTTCCGACCGCGGCTAGTATTCTGCCCCAGTTTGCATCGCTCGCATTGAGTGCAGTTTTAACCAACGGTGAATGTGCAACCTGGTATGCAATTGCCAGGCAGTCTTCGCTGTTTATGCCATTTTGTACATGTATCGTAACAAACTTTGATGCACCCTCACCGTCCCTGACAATCGCCTGTGCAAGCCATGTACATATCTCATCAAGACAGGAAAATAGTCTCTTTTTGTCTTCATCAGTACTTACAGGTTCATTGCCAACAGTACCGGTTGCCATAACAACAAAGGCATCATTCGTGGATGTATCTCCATCAACGGTAATCCTGTTAAAGGATTTGTTCACTACTTGTTGAACTGCCTGTTGTAAGATTGCATTATCAATACAGGCGTCTGTCGCTACATACGCCAACATAGTTGCCATATTCGGTTTAATCATACCGGCACCCTTGGCAATACCTGTAAACGTGACTTTTTTACCACCAACCTCAGTTTGTAATGAAACTGCCTTGGCTACAGTGTCAGTTGTCATAATGGCTTCTGCCGCCATTCCCCAGTTATCCGGCGACAATCCGTTTATAAGTGCAGGTAAGCAGGACGTCATGGCGTCTATCGGCAAGTATTCACCGATAACACCAGTAGAAAAAGGAAGCACCTGTTCCAGGTCGCAATGACAACTGGCAGCAAGACTCGTACACAATTTGCGAGCATCGACAAGGCCTTGCTCACCAGTACCTGCGTTGGCATTACCGGCATTGATTAACAAATACCGGGGGTTGTTACGGGTCAGATGATCTTTCGCTACGATGACCGGTGCTGCACAGAATCTGTTCCGGGTAAAAACAGCCGCAACAGACGTACCTTCCCTGAGCTGAAACAGGACCATGTCATCACGAGATTTATTGGTATAAAGACCTGCAGAGCAGGTAGCCATGGCAATACCATCTATTGCTAGCAGGTTATCCGGGGGAATTAATCCTACGGCCATTACCCTTGGCTTCCTAGCTCAGGCGACCATGGCAGTGCTTGTATTTTTTACCAGAACCACAAGGGCAAGGCTGGTTTCTACCAATTTTTGGCTGTTGCCTGGTAAAAGGCTGTGGTTGTTGTTGTGTTTGTGGTTGCGCATTGTTAGCTGGCTGCACAGCAGTGCCTTTCTGTGGCGTCGCATCCTGCAGGCTATCAGGCGCATCAGGATGATTAAAACTCATATTTTGTTCGTGCTGCTTGTTTTCCGCCGCTTCGACATCATGCTCTGTGCGGATAGATACCTTGGCCAGAAACACCACAACATCGTGCTTTACTCTGTCAAGCATCTGCACGAACAGGTCAAATGCCTCGCGCTTGTATTCCTGTTTCGGGTTCTTTGCCGCGAAGCTACGCAGATGAATGCCTTGTCGTAGCTGGTCCATGGCAACAAGGTGATCTTTCCAGTGTCTATCAAGCACATCGAGCATGATTTGTTTTTCAATGCGACGCATCAAATCCGGCGTGACTGTTTGCTCTTTTGCTGATGCTTTTGCGGTTATATTTTCCAGTATTTTTTCCCTGAGTGTTTCCTCATGCAGACTCTTTTCTTCATCCAGCCATTGTTGAATCGGAAAGTCCGCGTCAAACTCATGTAACAGGGATTCTTCCAGACCCTTGATATCCCACAGTTCATCCATGCTTCCACGAGGCATGAACTCATCGATGACCGCGTTGACAACGTCATCACGCATCGCTGTCACCTCAGCAGCTACGTTTTCACCATCAAGCAACTCATTACGCTGCTCATAAATTACTTTACGTTGGTCGTTAGCAACGTCATCAAAATCAAGCAGGTGTTTTCGAATATCAAAGTTATGTGCCTCAACTTTGCGCTGGGCATTTTCTATCGCCTTGGTAACCAGGCGCGATTCGATCGCCTCGCCTTCTTCCATTCCCAGTTTCTGCATAATCGCAGAAACTTTATCAGAGGCAAAAATGCGCATCAGGTTATCATCCAGAGACAGATAAAAACGACTGGAACCCGGATCGCCTTGCCTGCCAGACCGGCCCCTTAGCTGATTATCGATACGTCTTGATTCATGTCTTTCAGTACCAATGATATGCAGTCCGCCACTTTCAATGACCTTACCGTGTAATTGCTTCCACTCGTCATAGAGCCTGGTTTTTTCTGTCTCGGAGGGATTATCCAGCGCCTGTAAAGACGCCTCGTAATTACCGCCAAGCACGATGTCAGTACCTCGGCCCGCCATGTTGGTAGCGATAGTAACAGCGCCGGGCCTGCCCGCCTGTGCAACAATTTCTGCTTCTTTTTGGTGAAACTTGGCATTTAGTACCTGGTGTGAAATGCCTGCCTTGTCCAGTAACCTGGATAAGTATTCGGACACTTCAATAGATGCCGTACCAACCAGAACTGGCTGTTTTTTATCCTGACATTCCTTAATATCTTCAATGATGGCATCAAATTTTTCCTTGGCAGTCAGATAAACCACGTCACTTTGATCATCACGCACCATTGGTTTATGTGTCGGAATAACAATTACTTCCAGGCCATAGATTTGCTGGAATTCAAATGCCTCTGTATCCGCGGTACCGGTCATGCCGGATAGCTTGTTATATAAACGAAAATAGTTCTGATAGGTAATGGAAGCAAGGGTCTGGTTTTCATTTTGAATAGGTACATTTTCCTTGGCTTCTACAGCCTGGTGCAAACCGTCAGACCAGCGACGTCCTTCCATCGTACGACCGGTAAATTCGTCAACTATGATGACTTGGTTATCCTTAACGATGTAGTCCACATCGTTTTTATACAAGTGGTGCGCCCTGAGTGCTGCATTCAGGTGATGAAAAATGCCTATATTAACAGGGTCATACAGGCCCTGGTTTTCCTCGATAATCCCGGCTTCTCGTAAAAGTTCTTCCACACGTTCATGGCCGCTTTCAGTAAGGAAAGCCTGCTTGGATTTCTCATCTACGGTAAAGTCACCCGGACCGTCTTCCTCAAGCTGAGGTTGTAATGCAGGAATCAATTTATCTATTGAGATATATAGATCCGAACGGTCATCAACGGCACCGGATATAATCAACGGTGTCCTGGCCTCGTCGATCAGGATCGAGTCGACCTCGTCAACAATGGAGAAATTCAGTCCACGTTGTACACGTGCTTCAGGGCTAAATGCCATATTGTCGCGCAGGTAGTCAAAACCAAATTCATTATTGGTACCATAGGTAATATCGCAGGCATAGGCCTGCTTCCTTTCTTCACCCGTCAAACCGGAAACGATTACACCGGTTGATAAACCCAGGTACGAATAGAGTTTGCCCATCCACTCAGCATCACGTTTTGCGAGGTAATCATTTACGGTGACGATATGCACCCCGTTATCAGGTAACGCATTCAGATATGCTGCCAGTGTGGCCACCAGGGTCTTGCCTTCGCCTGTTCTCATTTCCGCGATGTTGCCATTGTGCAGGACCATGCCGCCAATTAATTGCACATCGAAATGACGCATGTTGAGTGCACGTTTACCTGCTTCCCTGACCAGCGCAAAAGCCTCCGGTAATAAATCATCGAGGTGTTTGCCATCAGCCAATTGCTGCCTGAACTCTGCTGTCTTACGGGGAAAATCGGATTCGGCTAATGTCTGGAGTTCTTCTTCCAATACATTGATACGTTGTACCGTCTTACCGAGCTTTTTTACAACCCGGTCATTTCTGGAACCAAATATCTTTTTCGCGACTGTAGTTATCATTTTCTAATGCTGACTAATCATATTCACAACAAGGCAACTGTTGCGTAAAAGGTGAATTAACTTGACCGAAACAGAGCTAGTTTATGGAGCGGAGTTTTCTGGGATTAACTGCCTTGCCGTTTGTCACAACTTCAAAGTGCACGTGGGGTCCGGTAGCGCGACCGGATGAACCCATCAATGCGATGATTTGTCCCTTCTCAACTTTCTGTCCAACTGTCACAAGGTTTTTCTTATTATGTGCGTAACGGGTTTGATAGCCGTTACCATGGTTGATTTCTACCATATTGCCATAGCCATAGCGTAATCCTGACCAGGTAACGATTCCGGACGCGACAGCTATAATTGGTGAGCCGGATTTACCCGCGTAATCGATGCCCTCGTGGAATTCGACCTTCCCGGTAATGGGATCGGTACGCTTGCCAAACAATGATGAAACCCAGCCTTCTTTAATAGGCTTGCCAACCGGGGTGGTCTTGTCTTGTAAACTTCTATCAATCAGCATGGATTCAATCGCCGCCAGTTTCTCGGATCGATCGTTAATTTGAACATCAAGTCTTTCCAGTGCTGCTATAAAATCATTAACCTTTATCGAGCCCTGGACTGATTGAGGTTTGGGGCCACCTATACCAGGAGCCGATCCCATATCAAAGTCAATATCCTTGATATCAGCCATGTCCGCAAGACGCGATCCCAATGCATCAAGGCGTAGAATATGTGCCTGCATTTGACTAAGACGGCTAGCCAACGCATCAAGATTTTTTTCGGCATTTTGCTGTGCTTCTTCAAGCATGGCTTTCTGCGCATTCATTTCCCTGTTCCAGTCAGGTGCAGCCTGGGAATAGAGTGTCTTAATAGAAGAGCGGGTCTGCGCCATGCTATGCGTCTTGCCTGCATAAAACATAACCGCAGAGGTCAGAAGTATTACCAGTGCCAGAAAATACAGCCCTAGCGGACCCAGGTTAATGGCCCGACTACTTGTCTTACTTTTTGGTATCAGTATGACGTGCATAATTCTGTATCGGCAAAATCTGTTAAAATCCTTATATGGTCAGAAGTCGTCAAGATAGCAAATGCAGGACAATTGAGTCGCTGCTCGCTAAAGAGACTTCTCCTCTTCAAAACCTAGTAAAAAAAGCTCAAAGAATCCAGCAACTTGGGCAAAAACTTGAAGCCCGTCTCGATCCTTCACTGCAGGGCAACTTTACCCTGGCAAATATTCATGAAGGCGTAGCCACAATTCTGGCAGATTCATCTGCCTGGGCAACACGTCTTCGTTATCAAATTCCCGTCATTCTTGATGTGCTGACTAATCAGCTTGGGCAAAACCGTGTCACGACGGTAAGAATTAAAATTGCCCAACAACAGCAAGATGCACGCACGGAGGAGAAACAGAAAATCAGTCTTTCAAGTGAAACTGCGTCCTATTTAACCAGAACCGCCGACGCTTTCGGCGACAGTCCTATCCGTGACTCATTATTAAAAATAGCCAGCAACCAAAAAGCTAAAGATTAGCCCGCTGTAATTGCCTGCATAAATGAAATCGGGGCCTTGGTCTCTTCTTCAAACGTGACCAGTTCCCATGCACTCTCATCTGCAATCAATTTCATTAATAGCGCATTGTTTAATGCATGCCCTGACTTATAACCGCTAAACGATCCTATCAAGCTGTGTCCGAGCAGGTACAGATCGCCAATTGCGTCCAGAATCTTGTGCTTGACGCATTCATCTTCATAACGCAAACCGTCTTCATTAAGAATGCGATAATCGTCAACCACTACTGCATTATCAAGACTACCACCCAGTGCCAGGTTGTTTTCCCGTAATAACTCGACATCGCGCATGAAACCAAAAGTCCTTGCTCTACTAACTTCTTTCACAAACGACGTAGTGGAAAAGTCGATTTCGGCCTGACAATGTCTTTCCTCGAAGGCAGGGTGGTCAAACTCAATGGTGAAACCAACCTTGAAACCTTCAAATGGTTCAAACATGGCAGACTTACCATCATGTTCTACACGTATCTTCTTTTTAATTCGCATGAACTGCTTGGCAGCATTCTGTTCTTCGACACCAGCCGACTGGATAAGGAACACGAAGGGACCGGCACTACCATCCATGATTGGCACTTCGTCCGCGCTCAAATCAATGTAGGCATTATCAATACCAAACCCGGCAAGGGCAGAAAGCAAATGTTCTACGGTAGAAATACGAACATCGCCATTAACCAGCGTGGTAGACAATTGCGTGTCGCCGACGTTATCGGGCCGAGCATGGATTTCAACCGCAGGGTCCAGGTCCACACGCCTGAAGATGATGCCGGAATTTACTGGGGCGGGTCTCAGCGTCAGGAACACTTTTTTTCCGGTGTGGAGCCCGACACCCGTCGCCCGGATGACGTTTTTAAGAGTACGTTGCTTGATCATGCGAGTTTTTCAAACCTATAGCTATTAATAAATATTCTAGTTATCTCTTTGTATTATAGGCAATTTTAGTGCCATAAAGGCGAAAATACATTTTTCACCTGAAAAAGCCGCCGTACTATATCACGTAATTAGTAAAAACTAATCAGCCTGTCTACGTAAAAATGCTGGAATATCAAGGTAATCCGTATCTCCGGGGAGATTTTCGGCGTCTTCTTCCGGCGCCTGGTTGCGCATTACAGTAGGGCGGTCAAAATCCTTATAATCTACCGTGTAATCAGCATTTTGAACCAATTTGATGCGTGATGCATCTTCTTTCATCATGTTGCCCAGGCCAGTTGCCACAATTGTGACCCTGATATCACCCGACATTTCCGGGTCAATTACCGTACCAACAACGACCGTGGCGTTATCAGAAGCGAATTCCTTGACCGTGCAACCAATCTCGTCGAATTCACCTATGGCCAAATCCATACCGGCAGTAATGTTGACCAGGATTCCTCTTGCTCCAGAAAGGTTCACGTCTTCAAGTAATGGACTCGAAATCGCAGCCTCGGCGGCAACCTTGGCCCGGTCCTCACCCTGTGCTTTGCCGGATCCCATCATGGCCATACCCATTTCAGACATAACGGTACGCACATCAGCAAAGTCGACATTGATCAATCCAGGGCAGGTAATCAATTCCGCGATACCCTGCACTGCTCCGAGCAAGACATCATTGGCAGCACTGAATGCATTTAACAGGCTGACATCCCTGCCCAGCACGCTAAGTAATTTTTCATTCGGTATGGTAATTAACGAATCTACGAACTGACTCAGTTCGACAATACCCTGGTCGGCCACGGCAGCACGCTTTTTACCTTCGAACGCGAACGGCCTTGTCACGACTGCGACGGTGAGGATACCCATCTCCCTGGCAACCTGCGCAACGATAGGGGCCGCACCGGTTCCGGTCCCACCTCCCATACCTGCGGTAATGAAGACCATATCGGAACCATCAAGTATATCCATGATGCGGTCCCGGTCCTCGAGTGCTGCCTGTCTACCCACGTCTGGATTCGCACCGGCACCCAGTCCCTTGGTCATATTAACCCCGAGTTGCAACATGGTTTTAGCGGTAGAATTTTTTAATGCCTGTGCATCGGTATTTGCACAGATAAACTCCACGCCATCCATATTTGCGGTCAGCATATGTTGCAAGGCGTTACCGCCACCGCCGCCGACACCTATCACCTTTATGACTGCTGCCTGATTTGCTGCATCAACTAGTTCAAACATTGTATTTCCTCCTACTTTGAGTTACTGCTAATTAGAAGTTGCCTTGAAACCAACTTTTCATTCTTTCAAAAACACCCTTGAAACCTTCGTTTACATGTACCGGTGTACTACCTTCCTGCATCTGACGTTTACCAAACAACAGCAGACCGACACCGGTTGAATAGATCGGACTTTTAACCACGTCAGACAAGCCTGAAACATACTGTGGAACACCAAGGCGTACCGGCATGTGAAAAATCTCCTCTGCCAGTTCTATAGCGCCTTCCATTTTCGAACTGCCGCCGGTCAAAACGATGCCCGCTGCAATTAAACTTTCATAACCGCTGCGTCGCAGTTCGGCCTGTACCAGTGAAAACAATTCTTCATAACGGGGCTGAACAACCTCGGCCAGTGTCTGGCGCGATAAACGTCTGGTTGGTCGATCACCTACGCTTGGTACTTCGATAGATTCGTCGTGGCTGGCGAGTTGTGTTAAACAACAGGCGTACTGCATCTTGATATCTTCGGCGTGCTGGGTGGGAGTACGCAGTGCAACAGCAATATCATTCGTCACCTGATCACCGGCAATTGGTATAACCGCTGTGTGATGAATGGCCCCGTCGGTAAAAACAGCGATATCGGTAGTACCGCCACCGATATCGATCATACAAACACCCAGATCCTTTTCATCATCAGTCAGTACCGAGTAACTTGATGCAAGCTGTTCAAGAATAATGTCATCAACATCAAGCCCGCAGCGGCGTACACACTTAACGATATTTTGTGCAGCACTTACAGCGCCGGTCACCATATGGACCTTGGACTCTAGCCTGACACCCGACATGCCAATGGGTTCTTTTACACCTTCCTGATTATCGATAATGAATTCCTGCGGCAGTATGTGGAGAATCTTCTGATCTGCCGGAATTGCCACTGCCTTGGCTGCATCGATAACGCGGTCAACATCACCATAAGCCACTTCATTGTCACGAATCGCAACAATACCGTGGGAATTGAGACTTCGAATATGGCTACCAGCAATACCGGTATATACCGAGTGTATTTCGCAACCGGCCATTAACTCTGCCTCCTCGATAGCACGCTGTATCGAATGCACTGTCGATTCAATATTTACTACAACGCCCTTTTTCAGACCTCGTGATTGATTCGAACCAATACCTATGATCTCGATCTCGTCATCGACTGTTATCTCACCAACTATCGCCACTATCTTCGATGTGCCGATATCGAGTCCAACAATCAAGTTCTTGTCCGATTTTTTAGCCATTTAAACCGCCTTTATTAGCAACTCTCATAAACGAACCTGCTTTTTCCATTTAATTGAATAACCGTTGGTATAACGCATATCTATTTTTTCGGTTTGCGCAATACGCCCTGATAAAGTTGTAGGAATCAGATTTAGAAAACGTTCAAAACGCTGTTCAAAATCACGTCGGCCGAGAACAACATGAATGCCACTGGCCAGAGTGAATGACCACGCACGACGATCATCAAGTGTTAGCTCTGCGATAGTAAAACCGACCTTGTTGACCTGCCTCTGCATATAATTGAATCGATCCAGCAACATTTTTTCCGATCCTTCAGGTCCCGATAATTTCTGCAACCCCTGCGGAATAGTATTTTTATCCGGTTCAAAGTAGGTGCCTTCAATGTTAAGAAGACCTGATTGTTTCCAACGCACGGCTGGCACCTGTTCGGTCACAGTGACACGCAACGCATCAGGCCAGACTCGTTGCACCTTCACCTGGTTTACCCAGGGTTCTGCCAACAGTGCATCTCTTACTGCGTCTACATTCAGGCTAAAAAAACCTCCACGTACCTTGTCGGTGACAAGTAGTTGCATATCAACAGGTGATAACCTGGTGAAATCGCCTTCGATTCGGACTTGTTTAATCGGCATGGTGTCGTGATGAGAAAGATGTATACCGCCCATAAACAGCATTGCAACTAGCAGTAATGCCAGCATGCTACCAATCACCCGGGCACGACGACCGTGTACAGGTTGATCAAAATCAAGCTTATGAGGGTCGGCGACCATATCAATACCCATTAGTTACGCCACTCCTTGTTACTGTCCTCTTCCATACTTGTTGCCAGGATTTGGATGACCAACTGTTCGAATGAGATACCGGCTTGTTTTGCTGCCATCGGCACAAGACTATGACTGGTCATACCCGGTACTGTGTTTACCTCTATTAACCACGGTTGCCCCATTGAATCCATCATCATGTCAGCCCGGGCCCAGCCACTTACACCAAGGCTCTTGCATGCCTGCAACCCCAGTTCGCCAAGTTGCTGCTCCCTGGAAGCTGCAAGACCGCACGGGCATATATATTGTGTATCGTCATCAAGATATTTGGCCTGGTAGTCATAGAACTCGCGTTTTGTTTCCAGTTTGATAACCGGCAAGGCATGACCATGTAAAATTGGCACGGTATATTCAGCACCGGTTATCCAGCGCTCTGCGAGTACCCTGTCATCATAAGTACTGGCCTTTTGCCATGCCGTACTCAGTTCTTCCGGCTCGGTCACTTTTGTAACACCAATACTGGAACCCTCTCGCACCGGCTTTACCATCACTGGCATGCCCAACTTTTCTGCAATCGCGTTCCAGTCACTGGCATGATTGAGTTCTACTGCCTGGGGTGTTGGCAAACCGTCGTTTTGCCAGATGGCCTTGCTTCGTGATTTATCCATGGCCAGGGCCGAACCCAGCACACTGGTTCCGGTATAGGGTAAACCGATAGATTGCAGCGCTCCCTGGATGGACCCGTCTTCACCTCCGCGCCCATGTAAAGCAATAAACACACGGTCGTAACCATCGTTGATCAACTGCGACAGGCACTTACTGCTGAAATCAATCGCATGGGCATCCACACCAGCGTCCACAAGTGCGCTATGTACCGCAGTTCCACTTTGCAGTGAAATATCACGTTCGGCCGAGTCACCGCCCATCAATACAGCGACTTTGCCAAACTCTACGGGCTTATATTCAGGCAAATGCATCAATGCTGCCCTCCACCCGTTGCATCACCAATAATCCTGACCTCAGGCACCAGTTCAATACCGTGTTGCTCCAACACGGTTTGCCTGACTGTTTCTATCAGCGTCTCGATATCTGTTGCCGACGCCTGGCCAGTATTAATGATAAAATTGGCATGTTTTTCAGAGACCCTCGCACCACCAATGACAAAGCCCTTTAAACCGCAATTGTCTATTAGACGGGCGGCATGATCGTTGTCCGGGTTTCTGAATACCGAACCACAACTTAACTCACCAAGTGGCTGTGCCTCTGCCCGTTCAGTCAGCATATTACGAATGCGCGCCTTGATGGCTTCCTTGTCATCCTCTTCAAGTTGCAGGTGTGCTGATATAAACCATTCGTCTCGTGGTAATGACACACTGCGATAACCCACTTCAAAATCAGAACGGTCATAACGTTGTAATTTTCCATGGCGATTGATGGTTTCAACAGCAATGACGTGTCGCCAGGTTTCTCCGCCCCAGGCCCCGGCGTTCATGGCCAATGCGCCACCCAGCGTTCCAGGGATTCCAGCGAGGAACTCGATACCGGTTAGCCCGAATTTTCCGGCGGTGCGTGCTGCCTTAACGCAGGCAAGTCCGGCACCGACCTTTATCTCTTTGCTACCAATCAATTCACATTGATCCAGAACGCCGTCAACCGAGATAACAGCACCGCGTATGCCACCATCCCTGACCAGCAGGTTACTGCCCTTGCCCACCCAGGTAATTTCCACGTCATCCGGTAACGACTGCAGAAACATCGACAGGTCATCAAGACTGGCTGGTGAAAAATAGAGCTCGGCGCAACCACCCACTTTCCAGCTGGTGTGGCGCGACATGGGCTCCTGCTCGCGCAAGTCACCAGTTAACCTCGTTGTATCCAGATTAAATTTCATTATTACTTGAGTGCGCTCTCTGAATTCTCTGTTGTTGTATAACAATTGCTGCCACCCCTAGTGCACGGTTGTCGCACAATCTTCATACAGTTTTCTCGACATGGCGCCAATATCACCGGCACCCAGGGTCAGTAATAAGTCATCTTCATGCAGTACACCCGATAACACTTCCTGCAATGCTTTCGCGTCTTTCACGAAAATGGGATCAATTTGCCCGCGCAGCCGTATTGCCCGACATAGCGCACGACTATCTGCACTTGTAATTGGCTCTTCTCCGGCAGGGTAAACATCCAGTACCAGCAATACATCGGCGCGGGACAGAACCTGGCAGAAATCCTCGAATAGATCGCGCATGCGCGTATAGCGATGCGGTTGGTAGATCACGACCAGCCTTTTCCCTTCCCAGCCTGTATGAATAGCATCAAAGCAGGCAGTGATCTCTGTCGGATGATGGGCATAGTCATCAATTAATGTCGCCGTACTGTTACCTATCGTGACCTGACCCCGAACGTGACAACGGCGGGCGATACCCTGAAAATTACGCAGCGCATTAACAATGGACTCATCATCTATGCCCAGCTCATGAGCAACAGCAATTGTAGCCAGTGCATTGCGCAGGTTATGCCGACCGGGAAGATTTAGTTCCACTTCGAGCCAGTCACGATTATGCTGGTGTGAGACCCTGAACCACGTCTTGTTACCTTCCTGCCTGATAAGCTCGGCATTGTAGTCGGCCTCAAAATCCATACCGTAAGTCACGATCGGCTTGGTAACCTCAGGTAAAATTTTACGTACACCTTCATCATCCACGCACAGTATGGCAAGACCATAGAAAGGCAATTGATGTAAAAACTCGATGAAATGATTTCTAAGGCTGGCCATGTCACCGCCATAGGTTTCAAGATGGTCGGCGTCAATATTGGTGATAACAGAGATAACCGGATAAAGATGCAGGAATGAAGCATCACTCTCATCTGCCTCGGCAACAAAATATTTACCACTACCCAGCTTCGCGTTGGTGCCGGAACTGTTTAACAGACCACCAATAACATACGTAGGGTCGAGACCGCCTTCTGCCAACACACTGGCAACGAGACTTGTGGTCGTGGTCTTGCCATGTGTTCCTGCAATAGCAATGCCCTTGCTGAAACGCATAAGCTCAGCCAGCATCTCGGCACGACGAACAACCGGTATCCGTAAAGCGCGGGCAGCATCCAGTTCTATGTTGTCAGGTCTTATGGCACTGGTTACCACAACCACATCAGTCTTTTCTACATGTTCAGGTGAATGACCAATATGCACATCAATGCCAAGCGACTGCAGTCGTTTCGTAATTCTGTTTTCCTTTACATCAGAACCGCTGACCTCATAACCAAGGTTGTTAAGAACCTCGGCGATGCCGCCCATACCTGCGCCACCGACACCAATAAAGTGAATACGCTTCACGCGGCCCATACCATGTGAATACAAATCAGGCATTCGCCGCCTCCATGCAGTTACCGGCGACGATTTTTGTGGCATCCGGTTTCGCCAGCGACCGTGCCTTGATGGCCATATCAACACAGCGTTGGTAAGAGTCGCACAGGTTATTGAATACCTGTTTAATCCGATCAACGGTAAGCTCAGACTGTTGAATAATCACAGCGGCATCACCCGTTTCAAGATAGCGCGCATTCACGGTCTGATGATCGTCAACGGCGAATGGATAAGGCACGAGTATTGATCCAACTCCGGCTGCTGCCAGTTCAGCAATCGTCAGGGCGCCGGCACGACATATAACAATGTCCGCCCAGGCATACTGCTCGGCCATGTCTTCTATGAAAGGCAGTATTTCAGCGTCAATGCCATTATTACTATATTGCTGCTCTGTAAGCTGCTGATGTGCAGTACCACACTGGTGTCTTATCTTAAGTTGACATTGATCCACCGCGGCAAAAGCTGCAGGCAATTGTTCATTTAACTTCAAGGCGCCCAGGCTGCCACCCAGGACCAGAACATTGATTGACTCACCATCACGATTTGCCAGGCGCTGTTTCGGTGCCGGGATACGGCAGATGTCATCACGCACCGGGTTACCCGTAATGATTAACTTGTCCATCTGCTCAAAGGCACCCGGAAATGCTGACATGACAGTGCGTGCAAAAGGCACCAGTAACCTGTTAGTGAGACCAGCTATTGCATTCTGCTCATGAATTAATAGCGGTATGCGCATTAGCCACGCGGCAATTCCACCAGGCCCGCTTGCAAACCCACCCATGCCTAATACAGCAGAAGGCCTTAATCGAATCATGATCGATAATGCCTGCAATAGCGCAAACAGCAACATGAAGGGGCTGATCAGCCTGCGCACGATACCTTTTCCCCGGATACCGGCAACGCCGATGGTTAACAACGTATAGCCATGTTCAGGGACAACACGATGTTCCAGCCCGCGCTCGGTTCCCAGCCAGTAAAGATGAAACCCTTGCTGTTTAAGGTAATCAGCAACTGCCAGTGCCGGGTAAACGTGCCCACCGGTGCCGCCTGCCATAATCATGATGGTTTTATCAGGCATAGGTCGTGACCACCTTGGGGACAATATTGCGCGTATCCTGTCTATTCTCGTATTCAATACGCAACAGGATGCTCAATAAAACACAGAAAACGATTAGACTGTTTCCACCATAGCTCATCAGTGGCAGCGTCAGTCCCTTGGTAGGCAATACACCCATGTTCACTCCCATATTGATGTATGCCTGGATACCAATGATCAAACCAATGCCATAGGCAAAGTAGGCAGCAAAATACTTTTGCACCATCTCTGCCATGTGACCGATAACGAATGCGCGCCAGACCAGAAATGAAAACAGTAACACGATGAACAAACTCCCAACCAGTCCGGTCTCTTCTGCCAGTACAGAAAAAACAAAATCAGTATGTGCCTCAGGCAGGTAGAAGAGTTTTTGCACACTACTACCAAGACCAACGCCAAACCATTCACCTCTGCCAAATGCAATAAGGGCCTGTGTTAACTGGAAGCCGCTATCAAACGGGTCTTGCCATGGATCAATAAAGCTCATCAGCCGCTGCATTCGATAAGGTGAAAAAACGGCGAGTGTAAACAAGGCTGTAACGGCGACCGATACCCAGGCAAAGAAACGCCCTAACGGAACGCCACCCATGAATAACATACCAAGCGCAGTAGCAAACAAAACAACACTGGCGCCAAAGTCTGGTTCCATTAACAGTAGTCCGGAAATCAGTGTTAGCACGCCAATAGGTCGAATAAAACCGGCAAATTCTGTACGCACAGTTTCCTGGTGTCGGACAATGTAGCCGGCAAGGTAGGCAATAACACAGAGCTTCACCGGTTCAGATGCCTGCAGGGCGAACGGTCCAAGTTGAATCCAGCGCATGCTGCCGTTTACTTCCTTACCAATGCCTGGCAACAGAACCAGAACCAGCATCAAGACGGCCGCAATAAGCAACGGCAAACTCATGACTTCCCATAAGCGCATTGGAATCTTGAGAAGTATTAGTGCAAGTGAAAGGCCAATAGCTGCGGCAAACCCCTGCCGCCAGAAAAAATGTAACGGGTCACCGTACTCACGGGAGGCAATTGAAATCGACGATGAAGTGACCATCACGAGGCCAAGACAGATAACAAGCAGGGAAATACCCATTAACCAGAGATCGTAACCTGCAACAAGTCGATGCTTGATATGATAGTTTGAGGTTACCGTTGCCTGGTTTCTTTTACGAATAACCATCACTGCTGCTCCTGCCCGGTAACCGCCTGAATAAAGGCATCTCCACGGTGCTGATAACTTTCAAACATATCAAGGCTGGCGCAGGCGGGAGCGAGCAATACCACGTCACCAGCAACGGCCGCTTCCTTTGCCAGCGATACCGCTTCCGGCATGTCTGCTGCCCTGCTGTACGGAATCTGATCTGTCACCAGCAACGCGAGCAAATCTGCGTCTTTACCAATTAATACCAGCGCTTTTACATGTTTTGTTAATACTGGCAACAGCGGCTGTAGATCTGCTTCCTTACTGTCGCCTCCGGCAATAAGAATAATCCTGCCTGGCCTGGCCATACCCTCAATGGCCGCTATGCTTGCACCCACATTAGTGGCCTTGGAGTCATTTATGTAATCGACGTCATTAAGATTAGCAACAAACTGACAACGATGCGGTAAACCAAAAAAGGATGTCAGCACATAGTGCATAGATGACTTTGGTACTTTCATCTCGGTTGCCAGGGCTATAGCGGCCAACGCATTGGCCACGTTATGCCTGCCCTTAATACCGAGTTCTGAAGCAGTTATTAACTTTTCGTCTGCACGACATAGCCAGTCATCTTTATCAATTTTACGAACAGAAAAATCAGCAGGACTTGCATGTTCAATAGAAAATGTCCTGGCGTTTCTGCCACGTTCTGCCATTGCCCTGACACGCTCGTCGTCCTCGTTAATCACCATGACGCCATCACCTTTGAAAATTCTTTGTTTGGCACATGCGTATTCATCCATGTCAGCGTATCGATCCATGTGGTCTGAACTCAGGTTGAGTACCACACTGGCATAGGCATTTAACGAATAGGTACTTTCTAGCTGAAAGCTGGAAAGTTCCAATATGTAAAACTCGGGAACAGGTTGCTCAAGCAGATCCAATGCTGGCGTACCAAGGTTACCGCCTGACAATACGTTCTGACCGGCGGCCGTTGCCATTTTCGTTACCAGTGTAGTTACGGTGCTTTTCCCGTTAGAACCGGTAATCGCAATAATCGGGGCCTGCGCCTGTTGACAGAACAACTCGATATCACCGAAGACGGGCTTGCCAGTAGCAATAGCCGACTGCAGTGCAGCCTGTTTTAGTGGCACACCAGGACTTACAATAATTTGCCGAGCCTGCTGACAAAGATCTTCACGAAGTTCGCCGGAAACAAATGTGATATCAGGATACTGGCGCGATAAATCCTGCAGGTACGAGGGCTGCTGACGTGTATCCGTTACAGCGACACCAAGCCCTTGCTGCTTGAGATGGCGCACGCAGGACATACCGGTTTTTCCCAAACCGACAACAAGCGCATCGAGCTTTTGTTCTGTGCTAACCATGTTTATCTGTTGTTCCAACACTCCTGCAACCTGCGCTATTAACGTATCTTCAGACTGGCAAGCCCAACCAGCACCAGCACCACAGTAATTATCCAGAAACGGACAATAACTCTTGGTTCAGGCCAGCCTTTTAACTCATAGTGATGATGCAGCGGCGCCATTCGGAAAATTCGTTTGCCGGTTAACTTGTATGAACCGACCTGGAGAATTACTGATACTGTTTCAATGACAAAGACACCACCCATAATGAACAAGGCCAGTTCCTGCCTGATAACAACGGCAACCACACCTAGCGCAGCACCGAGTGAGAGCGCGCCTATATCACCCATGAACACCTGTGCCGGATAGGTGTTAAACCATAAAAAGCCCAGACCTGCGCCCATCATGGTTCCACAGAAGATTGCGACCTCGCCCACGCCGGGGATGTAGGGGATGCCCAGGTATTCTGCAAAGCGTATGTTGCCGGTGACATAAGCAAAAATAGCCAATGCACCAGCGACCATTACCGTGGGCAAGATCGCAAGACCATCAAGACCGTCGGTGAGGTTGACTGCATTGCTCGAACCAACGATCACAAAATACGTCAGTACAACGTATAACCAACCAAGATCAAAAATAAGTGTTTTGAAGAACGGTACGATTAGTTGTGTTTCAGCTGGTATCGTTGCCGCCTGGTACAGGTATATAGCAGCAACGAAAGCCACCAGTGACTGGCAACCATACTTGACCCTGGCGCTCAGCCCTTTCGGATTCTGGTAGATCACTTTCTTGTAATCATCAACAAAGCCAATAACACCAAAAAGAAAAGTAACCAGCAGCACAACCCAGACATAACGATTTTCCAGGTCGGCCCAACATAGCGTGCTGAAGGCTATAGACAGAAGAATGAGTGAACCACCCATTGTCGGGGTTCCGGTTTTCTCCAGGTGACTCTGTGGTCCATCGTCCCTGACACTCTGGCCAATCTGTTTTGTCGCCAGTTTGCGAATCAGGAATGGACCAAATATAAAGGAAATGAACAGTGATGTGAGCACCCCAAGTATCGTGCGCAGGGTAAGATACTGGAACACATTAAAACCTGATTCGAACTGGACCAGGTATTCTGTTAACCAGAGCAACATGACTAGTGTTCCTCCAGTAGAAATTCAACCACGCGTTCCATTTTCATGGAACGCGATCCTTTGACAAGCACGGTGGTTTCGGCGTCTATGGTGTTGAGTAACGCAGCATTCAAGCTGCTGATGTCCTGAAAATGATCTTCGTCGGAACCAAACGCATGGCTGGCTTGCTGACTTAATTCTCCTAGCGACAACAAGCGATCTACCCCTGCTTCCCGGGCCATGTTACCTGCATCAGCGTGTAGTTCGGTCGCGGTATCGCCAAGCTCACCCATGTCACCAAGCACCAGCAAGTGTTTACCCGGGTACGACATCAGCACATTCACTGCCGCAGATAATGACGTAGGGTTGGCGTTATAGGTGTCATCAATAACGCGACAGCCTTTATGGCCTGTAGCTATCTGCAATCGACCTTTTACTCCCTGCATGTTTTCAAGGCCTTTACTGATAACAGCGGGTTCGATGCCTATGCTGACACAGCAGGCAGCGGCCGCAAGCGCGTTCATGACATTATGGCGTCCCGGGATCGGTAATTTGATCTCGGTCTCGCCTGTTGCTGTCACAAGACTGAATGCAATGCCATCACCGGTGTTGTTTATATTGACGGCACGGAAATCGGCATGCGGATTATCTATTGCGAAGGTACGCTGCTTATAGGACTGGCTTATTCCCTTCCAGAAGTCGGCATAGTTATCATCTGCATTAATAATGGCTGTACCGGAAGCGTCCAGCCCCGAGTAGATTTCTGCCTTTGCGTTTGCGACACCGTCAATACTGCCAAAGCCCTCAAGGTGAGCTGGTGCACACTGGGTAATTACCGCCACATTAGGACGCGCCATGGAACTCAGCCATGTAATTTCCCCAGGGTGATTGGCACCCATCTCTATAACGCCATATTGGTGCTCCGGGCCCAGTGCAAATAGCGTTAACGGTACACCAATATCATTATTCATATTGCCCTGGGTCGCATATACGTCAGCAATAGTAGAGAGTATTGCGCGCGTCATTTCCTTAACCGTGGTTTTGCCATTGCTTCCTGTAATGGCGACCAGTGGGATGCCCAGTTCCTCTCGCCATGCGCGGGCCAACCTACCCATCGCCTTACGTGTATCTTTAACAATTAGAGTCGGTAGTGTTGTCTCTATCTCTTTGTGTACCAGAAGAGCAGTCGCACCTGATGCTGTTGCCTTATCAATAAAATCATGTCCGTCAAAATTTTCACCCTGGATCGCAATAAACAGGTTTTGTTGCTGTAAGGTGCGGCTGTCTATGCTGCAGCCGATAAATTCGACGTCTTCACCGATATGGCGTGCGCCAAGAGCAGCTGCTGCGCGGGACAATGTCATGCGAATCATGCCGATTCCTCGCTAAGCCTTCTGGCCAGTTCCCGATCGCTAAATGGCAAGACATCGTCACCTGTTGTTTGCGTAGTTTCATGACCTTTACCGGCAATCAGGACAATATCACCAGGTGCAGACTGTAAGTACGTATTAATGATGGCGTCAGAACGATCATAGCGGACGGCAACTTTATCCTTGTCATGCATACCTGCGAGTATCTGCGAGACAATACGTTCCGGCTGTTCATTCCTTGGGTTGTCATTGGTCAACACCACAACATCTGCATGTCTTTCAGCAACAGCACCCATTTGTGGACGCTTACCCATATCCCTGTCGCCGCCACAACCAAACACGCAATATAAATTACCCTGACAATATGGGCGTAGACTCTCTAATGCTTTTTCCAGCGCATCTGGCGTATGGGCATAGTCGACGACGAGCAGCGCCTTGTCTGATGTAGTAAAACATTCCATGCGACCTGGCACACCATGAAAAGACGAAATAGATTTTGCGGCCTGTTCAACAGGAATCCCGCGTAAACACAACACAGAAAAAGCAGCAAGCACGTTGGAAACATTAAAACCTCCCAATAAACTGGAGTAGATTGTTGCTGTTCCCCACGGACTGTTGATGTTGATTTCAGTAATCAGGTCGGCACTGGTGGTAACCGTAGCGGATACAAGCCGCGTGCCTTCAGGCACTGTGGACATAGTCGTTAACGTTGAGTAAATAACAAGGTCCAGATGTTGACCGAAGCGCTCAATCAATTCGCGTCCGAATGGATCGTCGTAGTTAATGACGGCATGTTGCAGTGAAGGTGTAGCAAACAGGCTGGCCTTGGCTTCAGCGTAGGCCTCCATGGTCTCATGATAATCAAGGTGGTCACGACTTAGATTGGTAAACACGGCGATATCAAAACTGACGCCGGCAACCCTGCCCTGATCTAACGCGTGCGAGGATACTTCCATCACCACGTTTTCCATATCATCACACCATGTTGCAAACAATTGCTGAAGTTTGACCGGATCTGGTGTGGTCATACTGCCATCTTGTATATCGTCAGTTCTGCCGTAGCCCAGGGTGCCAATGAATGCGGTCTCCTGCTGACATTGCCCAAGTGCATGTGCAACGAGGAATGACACTGTCGTCTTTCCATTTGTACCGGTCACGCCCAGTACGTTTAACGAAGTCGATGGCTCATTAAAAAAACGACTGGCAATAACACCCGCCTGCTTTCGCAGTTCAGTTACCCTGACAATGACAACCGGGTATTGTTGTTCGTTGAGTTTTTCTTCGGCATCAGCAGCAACGGCTACCGCGCCTGCCTTGATGGCAGCATCAATAAACGCTACCCCGTTATGACTTGTTCCGCGGTATGCAAGAAACAGATCGCCCGGTTTGACCTGCCTGCTATCGATTGCGACGCCGCTGACCTGGGTATCTGACTCAACCCTTGCAAGGCCAGTCAACAGACTGGAAAGCGAAACGGCAGGTGCAAGCTTTTCCGCTGTCATCATCCGTCAAACCCCTGTTCCGTTTGACCGGTCGGTTTATTCGCCATGATGGGACTGGTAATCGCTGGAAGATCATCAGGCGGTATGTTGAGTATGCGAAAGGCGCCCTCCATAACCCTGGAAAAAACAGGAGCAGCAACCACACCACCATAATAGTGATCACCATTTGGTTCATCGATCAATATCACCATCGCGAACCTTGGGTTACTTGCCGGTGCTATACCGGCAAACAGCGACAGATAACGATCATCGGAGTAACCGCCCCGTACTGATTTATGTACGGTACCGGTTTTTCCAATAACACGGTAACCCCTTATCGACGCGCGTTTACCGGTACCTTCTGTTGAAACCACCGTCTCCAGCATTTTCCTTACTTGCCTGGCTACCCGCTCCGAAAGGACCCGTTTGCCGGAAGCAGGTTCAGCCACTTTCAGAAAGGATACCGGCAGCATTACCCCACCAGAAGCCAGTACCGAGTAGGCCTGTGCCAGCTGTAACGGCGTAACCGATAAACCATAACCAAATGACAGCGTGGCCATTTCCACATCAGACCAGGTATTGTAGGGGTTTAATGAACCGTTTGATTCTCCCGGGAAGCCGCTGCCTGTAGGTTGACCAAAACCAAACAGCGACAGCGCCTGCCAGTATTCTTCCGGTTCCAGCGACAGCGCTATCTTGCTGGCACCGACGTTACTTGATTTGGTAATCACGGTAGTTACATCAATCTCGCCGTAGTTACGCATATCGCGAATCGTATGATCGCCGACCTTCAGGTAACCCGGTGTTGTATTAATCGGGGTGAGTGGTTTGAAATTCCCGGAATCCAGACCAACAGCAATCGTAAACGGCTTCATCGTTGAGCCAGGCTCAAACACATCAGTAACAGCGCGGTTACGATAATAATGGCTCTTTAATCGCTTGCGGTTGTTCGGATTATACGAAGGCTGACCTACCATTGCCATGACTTCACCGGTTTTAACATCAAGCATAACCAGCGAACCACCCCGCGCTCGATGATATTTAACAGCTGCTGCGAGTTCACGATAAGCGAGGTATTGCACACGCCGATCGATACTTAGCTGAAGGTCTTTTCCTGGTTGCGGCGCCTTGATACTCTCGATGTTTTCTATAACGCGGTTCAGGCGATCTTTTAGTACCCGCTTTAATCCCGGCTCCCCTGACAACCATTTGTCGTAAGCCAGTTCCAGTCCTTCCTGGCCCTGGTCATCGATATTGGTAAAACCGATGATATGGGAAGTGACTTCTGCAGCAGGATAATAGCGCTTGTATTCGCGTTGCGTGGCAACACCCGACACTTCCAGTGACGTTACCGACTCTACGACATCCGGCGTGGCATGGCGTTTAAGATAGATAAAATCACGGCTGATACGATCGCGTAGCGTCTGGTGCAAATCCTTCAATGTAGTGCCCAACGCTTTTGCCAGCGCGGGTAGTTTTTCAACGTCTTCAAATACCTTCCTGGGATTAGCCCATATGGATTCTACCGGCGTGCTCATCGCTAGCTGTTCACCGTTACGATCGGTAATGACGCCTCGATGCGAAGGTATTTCAACAACACGCACTGAACGCGCATCACCATGTTCTTTCAGCACCTCGTTATTAAGAAGCTGCAGGTAGGCTGCGCGCGCAGTTAATGCGAGCATCCCGCACATGAATACACCGAGAATAAACCAGCGGCGGAAAGGATACTCTGGTTGTACCGTTCGAATATTCATTTTGCCAGTAATACCACCGAACTTTGTTCGGGCATTTTCATATCAAGCTGTGTTCGGGCAACACTCTCAATACGATCGTTTATCGCCCAGGTACTCTGTTCCAGTTGCAGCCTGCCCCACTCTTCTTTTAGTTCATCCCGGGTGCGTTCCATTGCCTGTAATTCAACAAACAAACGTCTTGTTTCATGTCGAGCTATAACAACCTGCAAGGCAGTGATGAAAATCGCAAGATAAAGACCGACTTGTAATAGCAGTTTCATTTCACTTTCTCCGCTACTCGCAACACCGCGCTTCGGGCCCTGGGGTTTGCTTTTATTTCCTCGTCACTGGCGCGTATTTGTTTACCAACCGGTTTGAGCATGATCTGACTTTCATCCGGCATAACAGGTAAACCTGCAGGTAATTCAGGTGGTCGTGAAGCATCGCGTATAAATCGCTTGACTATTCGATCCTCAAGCGAATGAAAGCTGATTGCGGCAAGACGGCCTTCGCTTGCAAGTGCTGCTACAGCCTGCGGTAAGGTTTCCTCTATGTCTTCAAGTTCGCGGTTTATAAAAATTCGCAAGGCCTGGAATGTCTTTGTCGCCGGGTGTATGTCCTGTTTCCTTTTCGGTAATACCTGCCGAATGATGTCTGCCAACTCACAGGTTGTAGTGACGGGCTGTTGTAGACGGTATTGAACAATCGCTTTGGCAATCCGCCTTGATGCGCGTTCTTCACCATAGCGGTAGATTACATCGGCTATCTCTTTTTCATCCGCCTCGTTCAACCAGGTTGATACTGGTACGCCGCTACCGGTATCCATGCGCATGTCGAGCGGCGCATCAAAACGGAAACTGAAACCGCGTTGCGGGTCATCCAGCTGTGGAGACGAAACGCCAAAGTCAAACAGGATGCCATTAACATGTCCGGCCATGCCTATCCGGGTTACCTGCTGCATTAACATCGTGAATGAACCCTGTACAAGTTCGAAGCGGTCATCGGAGACAAGGGCATCGGGTACAAAGGCAAAGGCTGACGGGTCCTTATCAAAGGCAAGCAAGCGGCCATCTGTATCGAGTTTCTCCATAATGGCCTGACTATGGCCACCACGGCCAAAAGTACAATCAATGTAAAAACCATTTGCACGTATGTTGAGTGCCTCTATCACCTCGTCAAGTAAGACCGGTTTATGCTCATAGCCCAATGTGATTCAAGGCCCGTTACTGCCAGTTACAGTGACAGGTCCTGCAATGCATCGGGTGTGGGTACCGATTCATCGCCGACTGATTCCAGCCATTCATCGCGTTGGACCGCCCATGCCTTGTCATTCCAGATTTCGAATTTGTTGCCCTGGCCCAGGATCACGGCCTGCTTCTGCAATTCGGCATAGCTCCTGAGTTCTTTTGGCACGAGGATGCGGCCCTGCGCATCAAGCTGACAATCAGACGCGTAGCCACGCATCATTTGCTTGGTGCGGCGGCTTTGCTTATCAAAATCGGAAAGCGTGGCAAGCTTATCTTCGATCACTTCCCACTCTGGCAGGGGATACAGCCACAGGGAGCGATCCAGCGGGTTGAGGGTAATGACGAGACTATTCTCGGCCTGTACGGAAATAAGCTCACGATAACGGCTTGGTACCGCCATGCGACCCTTCACATCCAGACTGATTGTATTAAAGCCTCGAAACACGTTTCATCCCCAAGTTGTTGGTAAAGTCCACTTTTACCCACAATTCCCCACTTGATGAACTATAGGGATTTGGAGACTTTCATGTCAAGGATTCTTTGTATTTTTTTTAGGTAAAAATTCTCATTTTTACAGTCACTTAGCGTAAAAAATTTCGAAAACGCGTGATTAATTCAAGGCACTGTAAAATTAAGCTCATTTAATTCAATTTGTTTTAATGCTTTCTTAATAATTTACTTTAAGTAAGGGTTGACGCTCTTCAATTTTGGCTAAAGAAAACACTAATTTATGCCCGATTGGTCCAGACCCATATCCCTTGCCTGATTCAGGTATTTTGCGGATGTCTCAGAATTAGGCTCAACACCAGGCATACCGCTGCGATACAACATACCCAGATGATACGCGGCAATCGCATCGCCCATTTCGATCGCCTTGAGGTACAGTTCAATCGCCTTTTCGCTGTCCATCTCAACACCGGCCCCTCGCTGGTAAGCAAGTGCTAACATACCTATGGCCTCAGCCACTCCGGCATCGGCCAACGGTCTCAGCAACAACAAGGCCTCCTCGTTGCGGCCATCGGAAAAGGCCTGGCTGACGGTATCAATGGCCTCACGCAATTCTGCATCACGATCGGAAGTACTGCTCACGCGGCCACCACGTATTGCAGGGTATCGACCACCTGCTGCGGCGATTGCGCCCAGGCCAGCGCGGCCGCGTTGACTTCTTTCAAGGGGTGCACCAAAGCCTCATCATGCAGAGTGATATAGGGTTTGCCCAGCGCGGCACACACGCCCGCATCAAATGCGGCATTCCACTGCTTGTATTTATCGCCAAAACGAATAACAGCGATGTCGCATTTTTCTATCAGGTTCTTGGTACGAATGGCGTTGACCTTGGCCGACTGGTGATCGCGCCAGAAACCGTTGTTAGTCGGCGCGAGATGATCGCCAGCGGCGTCGCTGGCCTCGTGCTCCGTTACCGCAGAGTAAAAACTCACCGGTAAATCCAGCTTATTCACTGCTTTCTCAATCTGTTCACGCCAATCCGTATGGATTTCTCCAGACAAATAAACTTTCCAGTGCATTGTTATCCTCAAAATATATAAATGAAAAAAAGAGTCGGCCGATAAGCCGGGTTCTGTCGAAGGCAATCATTCATCTGGGATGCACGTCACCGTGCACCTCAAGCAACCTACCCGGAAACAGTGCGGGCCACACCATTGTTTCCCTATTTGGTCTTGCTCCCGGTGGGGTTTACCCTGCCACTGCCATTGCTGGCAGCGCGGTGCGCTCTTACCGCACCATTTCACCCTTACCTGCACGAGACAGGCGGTATATTTTCTGTGGCACTTTCCATCGGCTCACGCCGTCCAGATGTTATCTGGCACCTTGCCCTGTGGAGCCCGGACTTTCCTCTGCTGGTAAAACCAACAGCGATTGCCTGGCCGACTCACGGCATAAGTGTATGGCGGCACGCCCAAGTTGCAAGCACTTAAATAGAAATAGTCTTGTCATTAAGCAACTCCAAAGCAGTGAGTCCGTTTAGCTGCCCAGCGCAACAACCTGATCCGGCCCTACCGCATAAAGCCGGTCCTGCTTATCTGGTTTTATGGCATAACCGCCGGTCATACTGCCAAACGATGGCAGCGTGCCATACGCATTGGTAAACCAGAACACCGGTAAACGCATTGCATCGCCACGACCCGCCGTCAGCCGCATCACCGGGTGAATATGTCCACAAAGCACATAGCCTTCCTGTCGATGGCAAGGCTCATGCACAAAGACAAAAGGACCTTGCCGGTATTCTTCATACCAGTTGATACCGTCGTAATGTGCCCGGTTTATTCGGCGGTCATGGTTGCCAAGCACCACATCAATATCAACATGCGCATGTTCCCGGCGCCAGCGGCGAAACTGTTCTATAAACGGCTGTTCCTTATCCAGGTAGCCATGAATAAAATCGCCAAGCACCAGCAGTCTTTGCGCACCGGTTTCATCCAATAACGTGCCAAGGCGTTTCAAATCATGAGCGACAGTGCCCTGCGGTATCGGTATCGCGTGTTGTCGAAAGACGCCATCTTTACCAAAGTGCGTATCGGCAACAATCAACATGTTTGTTGCTGCCCAGTACAGGGCACGTTCATGATGTAACTGTAGCTGCTCACCAGCGAGTTCTATACTTAACATAATGGTTCCGTCGCGACCGCTTGCTGCTCTTCCTTTTGCACGTGTTTACCGGCAACTCGTTCCAGTTGTGTCACCATGCGCTGCACCCTGTCCTGCCATTTTTCAGAGGAGATAATCTGTCCACGCAATCGCTCTGCCCATAGCGGAAACGCCAGCGGCGTAAGCCGTGCTGGTTCACGCAGCATAATCTCCTGGCCAGCGATACGTTGTAAACACTGTTGCAGGCGCAGGTGTTCGATCTGGTGTTCCAGTACCTCGGTTAAGGACTGCGCCAGCAGCAAGTTACCGGCATCGTATTTCTTCAGCACGTCATACAACAGGCCGCTGGAGGCCTGTATCTGGCGCGTCGTTTTACCACTACCCGGGTAACCCTGAAAAACCAGACCTGCCACACGCGCTATATCGCGAAACTGGCGCCGGGCCAGTTCCGATTCATTGATGCCTTGTAACAAATCGCGGGGCAGGTGTTCAGGAGATAACAATGATTTAAGCTGATCGATGTCGAGAGTAAACTGCTTGCGCGTCAGTAGTTCAAAGCCATAGTCATTGGCCGACGTCGTAAAGGTCGCCGGTGCCAGTTGTGATAACCGCCACGCAGTCAATGCTGCCAGGCCCTCGTGCACTAGTCGACCGGCAAAGGGATAGATAAATAAATGTTGGCCCTCCCGGGAACGGATTGACTCAACCAATAATTGATCTGGCGCCGGCAGGCACGACCACTGCTGCTGGATAAATAGCAGTTCGCTGATCTTGTCGAGTTCGTCGATGTCGCCGGAATCAATCCTGGGATCCAGCATTTCGCGCACGCTGTCGGCAAGTTCATTGGTCAGTGGCATACGCCCACCCTGCCAACGCGGCACAATACGCGTTTTGGTCTTTGCCTGTTTCACATAGGCCGTCATGTCTTTCACCTGCACCAGGCTCAAGACCTTGCCATTAAATAGAAATGCATCACCCGGGTTGAGTTTGGCGATAAACGACTCTTCAATCGTGCCGATACGACCACCCTTCATATACCTGACCTGCATGGCACTATCACTGGTAATGGTCCCGATCGACATGCGGTGCTGACGTGCGATTCGATTATCCTCAACACGGTACACACCGTCATTGCACACCACCTTTTGATATTGAGGATAATGCTGAAGTGCATCGCCACCGCGGGTTATAAAATCCATGACCCACTGCCACTCCGCATCAGTGATATCGGCAAACGCATAACAGGTTTCGATTTCACTGCGCAGCTCTGCCGGCACAAAGCCGCTGCCCAGCGCCAGCGTTACGCAGTGTTGTGCGAGGACATCAAGGCATTTCCTGAGTGGCTTACGCTGTTCAATACGGCCTTGCTGTTTGGCCTGACGTGCAGCAGCGATTTCAACCAGTTCAAACGCGTGTGTCGGTACACAGATAATCGCGCTATCAATGCCTGGACGATGACCACAGCGACCGGCGCGCTGAAGCAGCCGGGCCACACCCTTGGGACTGCCGACCTGTATCACCTGGTCGACCGGGCTAAAGTCCACGCCAAGGTCCAGTGACGATGTACACACCGTGCAGCGCACGCTGCCATCTCTTAATCCATCTTCAACCCGGTCGCGAATCTCGCGGTTCAAAGAGCCATGATGGATAGCCAATGTTTCAAGCCAGTCAGGACGGGCCTTGAGGATCGACTCATACCATAACTCGGCCTGGGATCGCGTATTGGCAAACAACAGTGTCGAGTTCGCCTGCTCAATGACTTTAATCACCTCGGGCAATAAGCGGATCCCGAGATGGCCACCCCACGGGAAATTTTCAACGCTGTCAGGCACCAGTGAACGCACGTGAATCTGCTTGTCCTGTTCTGCCTTGATCAAGGTGCCTTTATCAGGATTACCAAGTAACACATGCAATGCTTCGTCAACATTACCTATGGTTGCAGACAGTCCCCAGGTTCTCAGTGTTGGGTTGATTGCGCGTAAACTTGCAAGGCAAAGTTCCAGCTGCACACCACGCTTGCTGCCAAGCAACTCATGCCACTCATCAACCACCACGCATTTAACGTCACGGAGTCGTGTCGCAATGTCCTTGTAAGAAAGCAGTAGTGACAAACTCTCGGGCGTTGTCACCAGTGCACTGGGCAGTTTCTTTTTTTGCCTTGCTCGCTGGGCAGCGCTGGTATCGCCGGTTCGGCGTTCGACCGTCCAGGCCAGACCAAGATCGTCGACGACCTCTTGCAAACTGGCCTCGGTATCAGCAGCCAGCGCACGCAACGGCGTGATCCATAATACCTGCAAGGGTGTTGAAGAGGACGACACAGCACCATCCTGTAAGTCTTCCATTAACGGTCCGAGCCATGCCGCCAGGGTTTTACCGGTGCCGGTTGGCGAATGGATTAAGCCCGATTCACCATTCAGATAGGCATCCCATGCCTGCTGCTGGAAGGCAAAAATATTCCAGCCACGCTTCTCGAACAGAGTCCTGATTGTCGACTGCGCATCAATCGACATCGAGTAGCTCCCTGACCTGTAACAACGTGTTGGCATCCTGTGGCCGCATGTCAGTTCGCCAACGCAATATACGTGGAAAGCGAAGGGCGACGCCGGACTTGTGACGTTTTGATTTATTAATGCCTTCAAATCCGAGCTCGAAGACATGCTCGGGTTTTACCGAGCGTACCGGTCCGAACCGTTCCAGGGTATTACTCCTGATCCATTTGTCGAGTTTACCGATCTCACTATCGTCCAGGCCGGAGTAAGCCTTGGCTATTGGTAACAGTTTATCTTCCTGCCACACAGCAAAGGTGTAATCGGTAAACAACGTTGCACGGCGACCGTGACCTGCCTGCGCGTAAATCATGACAGCGTCAATCGTTAAAGGATCAACTTTCCATTTCCACCAATAGCCTTTTTGCCGGCCACTGCCATAAGTTGAATCAAGCTGTTTTAACATGAGTCCTTCAACGCGCTGCGCTCGCGATGTCGCCCTGGCGTCAGCCAGTTCATCCCAGTCATTAGCGGACAAAACTGGTGACAAACCCATTGCCGGATGATCGACATCGGCAAGCACCGTCTGCAGAGAAGCCCGTCTGTGTCGTTGTTGCTGTTCGCGAATATCAGTTGCATTTCGCTCCATGCAGTCGTAAGCCAGAAAACGCACCGGTACCTCGGCCAGCATTTTTTTTGAAACTGTTTTTCTGCCTAACCGTCGCTGCAGCTCGGAGAAAGGCAAGACGCCGTCTTGCCAGGCCAATAATTCACCATCCAGCACCGTACCATGCGGTAACTGTTCAGCTGCCGCTGCAACCTCGGGAAAGCGATGCGTTACCAGTTCCTCACCGCGAGACCAGATGAAGGTCTCACCATTGCGACGAATCAGCTGTGCCCTAATCCCATCCCATTTCCACTCCACCTGCCAGTCCGCACAGTTACCGAGTGCCTGTACCGGTTTATCCAGCGGGGACGCAAGGTAAAACGGATATGGTCGGGAACTGTCTTCGGACTCGGTGTCAGGATCAATCCACTGCTTGAACAATGCGGCTGACGGTTGCCAGTCACCCATTAATCGATGCAGGATGACGGCCCGCGGCAAGTCAGCAAACTCGGCCAGGGCGCGGGCGACGAGGGTCTGCGAGACGCCGACGCGCAATGCCCCGGTCAACAATTTGGTAATGATGAAGCACTGGTTGGCCGGCAACTGACACCACCATTGCTGCACGACCTTACCCTGCGTTTCCTCGTCCATGTCTTTTAATGGCAGGATGTGTTCGGTAATCCAGTCAGCCAGCGACACTGTTGTCAGGCGAGTATCACCTTGTTCTGCTGTAACCAGCAGCGACACAGTCTCTGCCATATCACCGACTGCGCTGTAACTATCGTCTACCAGCCACTCTTCCATCCCTGTAGTAGCAACCAGCCAACGTTTCAATGCTGCTCGGCCAACGAGACGTTTAATCCGCCGACCCGACAGGAAATAGATTGCCCAGGCGGCTTCTGCCGGTTCGACCCGGCTAAAGTAATCCACCATGACCGTCACCTTGGCTTTGGTCGATGTCGTTGCATCCAGCGCTTCATAAAGATGACAAAACGCTTTCAACCGTATTGCTCCTCAAGGTCTTCGTCACCAAAGAACGTTGCCAACGCCGCCGCGTTAATACCGCGCTCATTCAGGTAACGCACGAGAACATCAGATTGGCCATGAGTCGCCAGCACCTGGCTGGCACCGGTCTGCTCTATGGTTGTTACCAGCGATGGCCAGTCAGCATGATCAGAGATAACGAATCCCCGGTCATAACCACGACGCCGACGATTGCCCCTGATTTGCATCCAGCCTGAGCAAAACCCGGTAGCGCATTGACCGAAGCGGCGCATCCAACTGGTACCGTTTGCACCTGGCGGCGCAATGATGAGTTCGCCCGCATAGTTGCGTTTCTTCCTGTCAGCTTCGAGCACAGCCGGTTCGGTTGGCAGCATGTTGATACCGGCTTCGCGGTAAATGTCAGTTAAGGTCATGACTGCACCGTGTAATAACACGGTGTCCGTCGTGTAATTGGTCAATTCGGCCAGCAGTCGTTGTGCCTTTCCCAGCGCATAGCAAAACAGCACCGAGGCACGACCTGCGCGCCGGTTTTCCTGCCACCAGTCAAATACCTGTGCAGCAACGCTCGACGCCGGTTGCCAGCGATATACCGGTAGCGCGAATGTCGCCTCGGTAATAAATGTATCGCAAGGTACAACCTCAAACGCCTCACAGGTTGGATCGGTATCACGCTTGTAATCACCGGATGCAACCCAGACCTCACCATCATATTCAACCCTTACCTGCGCCGAACCGAGGATGTGACCTGCCGGGTGCAGGCTCGCCACTGCCTTGCCAAATTCCATGGGCTGACCGTATTCAATCGGGTGGATGCACGCCTGCTGGCCAAGTCGCTTTTGCAAGATGGGCAAGGATGATGCACTAGCGTAGTAATGATCACTGCCGGATCGGGCATGATCTGCGTGGGCATGAGTAATTACCGCCCTGTGCACAGGGCGCCAGGGATCAATGTAGAAGTCTCCGGCCTCGCAATAGAGGCCAGCCTCGGTTAATCGAATCAACATAGCAGTTCAGATTAAAACAGCCAGAAAAGTTTAGGTATAGCACAGGAAAAAATAATGCCAGTGACAACGGTAGTCCAGATCATTACGTTCCGTTGAAAAACACGACAAAGATTACTGGATTGCCAATATTGAGCGCACCCGGTTCTTGATGTGCGTAATTTCCAGGTGGGTGTAGGGTTGTTTCTCGTCCCTGCCCCAGACCACGCCGGGCCAGCAATAATCGCCCGGGTGACGACCAATGACATGGATATGTAATTGGCTGACGACGTTGCCGATAGCAGCGACATTGAGCTTGGTAATATCGAACTCAGAGAGTACAAAGCGCGATAGTTCGTCGATATTCCTGTCGACGTCAGCACGCAAATCAACTGGCAGTTGGCAGAGTTCCTTGATGTCGGTCCTGGGTACGAGTATGAACCACGGCACCAGAGAATTGTTCATCAACAATAGCAGGCAATCACGGCAGTCACCCAGTTCGACGCAGTCTTGTTGCAACCGCTTATCCAGTAGAAACCTTGTTGACATGTACTCGCTCTTCGCAATGCATTAGCAGGCAGAGTGTGCCTGCCAGCTTACGCACAAGAGTAGGTATTTTTCAGGGCGATCACAACGACGGAGGCGCCAGGCAAGCCAAGTATCTGCAAATTGTTTTTCATATAATTGATGACAGCCTGTTGCAATGTTTCAGCGTTGATATCTGCTGGCAGGCAGTAACCTGCCTTATCACCATAAATAGTGCCGGTGTCATCGACAACGGCAGTAACATAGCCAAAACAAAAATTGCTGCTTTGCTCGCAATAATCAAGTAGGTCTTGTCCGGTGATGAAAACCCGGTTCATATCTGCACGGCCATACTGTGGCAACAGTAAAAACAGCAGCAGCATCAGACCCATTGTCTTCATGATGTTCATATCGAAAAGAGATAGTGTAGGCTATATCATTATATCGACCGGCAACCGCATTTCTTGACTGCCATCGTATGTAACTGAACAATCCGGCAATTTCAGCAGGAAACAGTAATTGAATGACTACAAACTACCTGGAAGTGGCACTTAATAACCATGCTGATGGCTACCAGGCGGATCTGAACCACCTGATGCGTATCATAGGTTCGGAGCAGCTTGCTGTCAGGGAGAAGCTGTTACAGGACGGTTTCTGGTTGATTGATATACCGCGCACATCATCGACCGCTATCCGCCTTAAGCTTTCAAAGCTATACGGTTACCCGCATGGCAAGAAATTCATTCCGGGCAGTAATGAGCCCGTTGAAGGTGTCGAATCCTTCCTGATACCACAACACATACCGGCATTTATCATGACCGATATTGTTGGCGCTGACGTCTGGGAGAAGTTGAGAACATTTACTATCGTGCGACATCCCATGAGTTGGGCTGTTTCCTTATGGCAATTTACTATCAAGTACGGAAACCTGCATTTTACAAGCGGTGATTTCATGAATTTCCTGCAGCAACTGGAACAAAAGCTTCAAGGCGACAAGGAAGACAGATCTGTGTTTCCTTCCAGCTATTGCCAGACTGATTACATTCGTGACATTGACGATGAAAACGTCATTGTAAAAACTGTGTTGAAGTATGAAGACAGGGAACAAATCGATGCTTATCTTGCACAGGCATTTGGTTCTGATTTCTCCATCTCAGAGAAATTCGCGATCACAGACGCGGAAAGTTACGCGCCATCAGAACAGGAGAAACAGCGAGCGCACAGGATCCTCGCGCGGGACTTTGAACTGCTTGGATACTGACTGCCGAGCAGTAGACTATAAATCGATGCGCAGTGTCGCCAGAAAACTATCGCTATTGAAGCGATCCCTGCCCAGTACTTTTATCCATTCTAATGAACCTGTCGCTACGTCCCCATAGTAACGAAAGCCCAGTGAGGTCTGAAATTCATCGTCATCGTCAGGCTGGGTCGCGCCGACTGCGGCTGGCAAGCCACCTGCATCAGTTCCTTCATCACGACTAATGTCATTGTAATAGGTGACGCCAGCAAACGGCTCCACGCGATCAAAACTATATGCCACGTTAAAACCCAGTGACATCTGCGAGAGGTCGACGTTCCTTTCACCTAGCGCGCGTGCAGTATTTGGGCCGCTCTCCTGGTAGGCATCCTGTTCTTCCTCGGTGTAGAGAAAGCCCACGCGGCCATTGATTATCCAGTTATCCCTGATCATATTGGCGTTGACATTGGTAGAAATAAACCATCGATCGGCATCGAAACTGCCAACGATTGTGCCGCCACTGACATTGTCGACACGGGTAGTGTCATATTCGAGGCTGGAGTAACCGGCAAAGGCATCAATACTGAACATATCATTGATGCTATAGGCCATGTACGGTGCAAGTGTATAACCCTGCGCTTCATTGTCTCCGCCATTGTAATCTGTGCGCGTATCAGTATCTTCGTAGCTCACTGCCAAACCAATAACGGCACGGTCTAGCACGAACGTATCGACACCGGCAAAAAATGTTGACTGCTTCGCTTCGTATATAGCGAGAGGTCTGACTGCAGAATTGATAGGCAGGCTTGCGTCATATCCGGTGTAGGTATAACTGGACCAGATACCAATACCGCGGTAATCGTCTCCGGCAGCCAGGCCTGATAACGCCGAGGAGCCGGTAAACGCAACCCCGTTATCGTCGTCGCCATTCGCCGCCCGGTTAATTTGCCTGGAAAAGTTGGTCGTGGAATTTCTGATCGCATCCGGGTTGGTAACAGCAGGGCCAACGCCGTTCAGACATTCGAGCGGGTTCTCGGGCGTACATTCATCCTCTGCATAAGGTGAAGCAAACAATGTGACTGAATGTAGCAGTAACAAGGCTACGAGAATCTTTCGTTTATTCATGAAACGCCTCCCTGTTCGAACCTGTACATAATTATAGCGTCAGAAAATTGTATGCATAGTAATCATTGTTCATTGTCATCCAGCAGCAGCCTGTAAACCTCGTTTTTCTTGCGGCCGGTAATTCTGGCTGTTAATGAGGCTGCATCCTTGCTACCGAGTTTTTCATTTAAAATCATGAGCACCCTGCGCACTTCATCGTCATCAGCGCTGATAGCCGACGCACCCTCAACAACCAGCACAAACTCACCTTTGCTGGCAATTGTTTTATCATCAAGTTTCTGCAACATATCAGCAAGTGGTGCCAGCACGATCTGTTCATACTGCTTGGTCAGTTCACGCGCCAAGGTTACACGACGCTGTTTACCGAATACCGCAGCCATGTCCTCCAATGCATCACGTATACGGTGCGGTGTCTCGTAAAAGACGAGGGTACGCGTTTCATTGACCAGTGTGCTTAACAGTTTTTGTCGCGCGGCCGTTTTCGCAGGCAGGTAACCCTCGAATGCGAAACGATGGATCGGCAGACCGCAAACCGAAAGTGCAGCAATTAGCGCTGAAGGGCCGGGCACGGGGACAACGGGGATGCCGTTTTCAATGGCAGCCGCAACCAGCTTGTATCCCGGATCGTTGATTAATGGGGTTCCAGCGTCGGAAATCAGTGCAATAGATTGGCCATCTTGCAACAACTGCAGGTACTTTTCTGTGACCTGCTCTTCATTGTGTTCATGATATGAAGTGAGCGGCGTAGTAATTGAATAGGACTGCAGCAGAAATCGGCTATGACGTGTATCCTCAGCTGCTACCATGTCCACGGCTTTAAGAATATCGATTGCGCGCTGGCTTATATCGCCCAGATTACCAATCGGTGTTGCCACTATATACAAGGTAGAGCTCAACTTTGTCCTCTGCACTTAACGTGATAAATACTGTCGAATTTACTACTGCAATGTACAATACAACCATGCGATTGTTATTCCCACTCCTGGTTTTGTTTTTGCTGGCAACTGGCTGCGGCACGGTACGTGAAGAACAGCAGCCTGGCATTGACCCGGAGATGACTGCAAGACAATACATGCTGCGCGGTGAGTACCAGGCAGCAGCCGAGGAATATCTCATACTCGCAGAAAAAGACAGGATCAACGCGGGCACGTACCGTTTAAAAGCGACGGCTGCGTTCATTGAGGCCGGAAATTACGATCGCGCCTTTATGATCCTGAATGACACTGCAGCCGAGGAAGACGATGTATTACAACAAAATCGGCGCAGTATACTTGGTGCAAGATTAAACCTTGAGTTTGACAAGTCTGCACAGGCACTTGCAGATCTGGAGGCATTGGAACCGACAGAGATCCCGGATTCACTTCGCTATGCTTACCATGATTTACTTGCACGCGCTTACCTGGCGCAAGGTAACTTCACAGCATCAGCAGCAGAACGACTCGTCGCGCAACAATATGCTGCTAATGAAAAACAGCAGCAACAGAACTACAGGGCACTCTGGGACAGTTTTCAACAATTACCAGACAACGACCTTGATGCCATGTCATCGGTAGCACAGGACGCACTGCGCGGCTGGTTTGACCTCGCTACCATTTATCGTAGCTATCGCTTCGATCCCCAAAAACTGGACTACGCTGTTGACAGCTGGGTACAAAGATATCCGGGGCATCCCGCCTTCACGGCAATCGTACCCGGATTGAAAGAACAAAGCGCGGGCTTTGTCCAAAGACCTGAAACCATTGGCCTGTTACTACCGCTCAGTAACCAGTACAAAAATGCAGCGGTTGCAATACGTGACGGTTTCCTGGCTGCCTGGTATTTCGATCGCCAGGGACAGGGAAAATCAAATGTCAAAATCTACGATGCCAACTCGCTAAATATCGTGGAGGCCTATCAACAGGCTATTGCTGATGGGGTCGATTATGTAGTCGGCCCGCTTGAAAAAGAAGCGGTGAATAGCCTGCTTGGACAATACGAGCTGCCAGTTCCTGTACTTGCGTTAAACCACGTCGATCAGCCCGATGAAGCAGGCAACGACAAGCTGGTTCAATTTGGTCTGGCGCCGGAGGAAGAAGCAAAGCAGGTAGCGGAGCTGGCATTATCGGATGGACATAAACTGGCACTGATCGTCACGCCCGACAACAGCTGGGGCAGACGCATAGCCGAAAGCTTTACCGAGCGCTGGAATGAAGTCGGTGGTACTGTGCTGGAGCAGGCATACTTTTCCAGTGACTTGAAAGACTACGCCACACCTGTAAAAGAGATGCTGAATGTGGACAGCAGCGAACAACGTATCAGGGAGCTACGCGGACAGCTAAATCTCAAGCTCAATGCCACCGAAAGACGACGCCAGGATGCCGACTTTATTTTTGCCGCTGCCCTGCCCGGCGATGCCAGGCAATTATTGCCGCAGGTCAGGTTTTATCGTGCCGACGATGTACCAATATATTCAACCTCACATATTTTTACCGGAATATACGACAGCACAAAGGATACGGATATGAATGATGTTGTGTTTGTGGATATGCCGTGGGTGTTGGATACCCGACGCCAGTTATCATTGATACAGGACTCTTTGAACCGCAACTGGTCACAAGACAGATCCAACTATCGGCGCCTCTATGCATTTGGTATAGATGCCTATCGCCTTATTCCCGAAATCAATCGCTTGCGGCTGGAAAGAGATACTGTTTATGCAGGGGAAACAGGCGACTTGCAACTGGACGAAACGAGCACCATACAACGAAAACTGCGCCGTGCGCGGTTTATTAATGGACAACCTGTACTAAGTAATTAATACAAGTACTCATGGATGAGTGAACAAAAACGAATCGGTCAGCGGGCTGAGTCAATTGCGGCAAGCCACCTTAACAAGCATGGCTTGACGATTATTGAGCGTAATTTTCATTGCCGTTTTGGTGAAATCGATTTGATTGCCAAAGACGAAGAGACGCTTGTGTTTATCGAAGTGCGATATCGAAACAAGCGAGTTAAGTTATCTCCTGCAGAAACACTGGATGCCTGCAAGGTCGATCGTATTATCACGACAGCGCGCTATTTTCTGAGTCGTAGCCGCCGATATCAAACAATGCAATGCCGCTTTGATTTTGTTGGCATAACAGGCGATGAGCAAAAGCCGGATATCGAGTGGATAAAAAATGCGTTTCAGGCATAATCTGCTTTTATTTTCATTGCCCTGATGGATTCGATTCAGCGTATAAAAGAAAACTTCCAGGAATGCATACAGGTTAAAACCGATTCCCTGGATACGCTTGCCCCTGTTATTGCGAGGGCCGGAGAGAAGGTTGCCAGCGCCCTGTTAAATGACCATAAAATTCTTGCCTGTGGTAACGGTGGCTCTGCCGCCTACGCCCAGCATTTCTCGTCAAATATGCTTAACCGTTTCGAGATGGAACGACCAGGTCTGCCAGCTATCGCTCTGACGGCAGATTCGGCAACACTGACGTCGATTGCCAATGACAGCCAGTATGCAGACGTCTATTCAAAACAGATACGTGCGCTCGGGCAACCCGGTGATATCCTGCTAACAATCAGCACCAGCGGTGAATCACACAATATTGTACATGCTATCGATGCTGCCCACGATCGTGACATGGATGTGCTGGCGTTAACCGGGCGAGAAGGCGGGCAAATCGCTGATTTGATCAATGGTGCTGATGTTGAAATTCGTGTGCCGACCTGGTCGACGGCGCGTATCCAGGAAGCACATATTCTTATCTTAAACTGCATTTGTGACCTGGTTGATCTTCAGTTACTCGGCCAGGAAAATTAACAAGGGAACCCGATTTATTATGATGAACAAAGCCACTCTTTCTTTACTGTTAGTTATTTGTTTACCTGTCCTTACTGGCTGTGCTGCTGCAGTAATAGGTGGCAGCGCTGTTACCGCAGGCACCTTGATCGACAGGCGCACAACGGGCACACAGGTAGAAGACCAGACCATAGAGCTGAAGGCAGGTTCCAGGTTGCGCGAAGACGCTGAGTTGAATGAGCAAACCCATATTAATGTAACCAGTTACAACACTGTTGTGCTGTTAACAGGTGAAACGCCAACAGATGAATTACGACAGCGAGCGGTCGATATTATCAAGTCACTGGAAAAAGTAACGCATATATACAACGAGCTGACGATCGCTGCGCCCAGTTCCATGACAGCGCGCAGCAGCGACTCCATTATCACCAGCAAGGTTAAAACCAAGATGCTATCTGACCAGGAGATAAGTGGTCTGGCCGTCAAGGTTGTTACCGAGAAAGGTGTCGTGTATCTGATGGGTCTGGTAACAAAGCGCGAGGCTGAACTCGCTACGGATATAGCACGGCAAACAGGCGGCGTACAAAAGGTGGTAAAACTGTTTCAATACATTGAATAGGTGCCAGGGCTAAACCCGCAAGCTTGTCATTACTTGCTGATAGATATCCTTGTCAGCCTTGCTAAAACAGCAGGCAATGATCCTGTCAAATTCAGATTCGTAGTCCAGCATGGTCGTAAGCGCTATCTCTGTTGCCTGTTGAATCGGGTATCCAAAAATACCGGTGCTGATTGCGGGAAACGCTATCTGCTTCATTCCCATTGACGCTGCCAGTTTCAGGCAGTTTTGATAGCAGGACGCAAGGATTTCAGACTCCCCCTGCCCGCCTCCCCGCCAGACAGGCCCTACCGTATGAATAATATGTCGGGCCGGTAAACGGAAGCCGGGCGCAAGTTTTGCAGACCCTTCATTGCAACCATTAAGGGAATGATTAAATACCTGCAGCTCTGGACCTGCTGCGGCATGAATTGCACCATCAACACCACCTCCGCGTTGCAAACTGCTATTTGCCGCGTTAACGATGACATCAACGGCCAGAGTCGTAATATCGTCCTGTATGATTTCTATCATTCGTGCCAGATGTTATTGTGCTGCTAATTAAATAAACAACATTTTCATTTTATATTTTCATGTTCAATCATCCCGCCTCGCTAACGGAAAAACTGAATAGTGTCCTCATGGACAAAGGTTCTGATTATAAACCAAGGACCCGCTACCTTGATGATGCCGGTAAACCACTATATACCAACAGACTTATCCTGGAGAACTCCCCCTATTTGCTCCAGCACGCCCACAACCCCGTGGACTGGCATCCATGGGGCGAAGAGGCATTTGCAGCAGCAAGACAACAGAATAAACCCGTATTTTTATCCATCGGTTACTCTACCTGTCACTGGTGTCATGTCATGGAAGAAGAAAGCTTTGACAACGAGGATGTGGCAACGGTCATGAACGAGTACTTTATCTGTATCAAGGTCGACCGCGAATTGTATCCTGACATTGACACGTATTACATGACCGCGGTCATGATGATGCAGGGTCAGGGCGGCTGGCCAATGAGCAGCTTTTTAACACCGGAAAGAAAACCATTTTTTGGCGCAACCTATTTCCGGCCTGGACAGTTCATCACGCTGATGCATCGTGTGAATGAACTCTGGCATAACCAGCAAAATGACTTGCTGGAACAGGCACAACATTTCAGCAACCAGGTCGCTGATACAATGGCAACAAGGCAATCATTAAATGAGATTGGTAGCAACGTCATTGACCTCACCGCACAAACATTGATGAATCACTATGATCCAGCACATGGTGGTTTTGGGCAGGCACCGAAATTTCCCAATGAATCTTACCTGTATTTTTTCCTTGACTACATCAAGCTGCGAGAGGATGAACAAATACTGTCAGCCCTGATTCGCACACTGCATGTTATGGCTTGTGGGGGTATGTATGACCAGATAGGCGGGGGATTTCATCGTTATGCAACGGATCCCGACTGGCTGGTACCGCATTTTGAAAAAATGCTCTACAACCAGGCAAATCTTGCCTGTGTTTATGCCGACGTTTACCAGCTTACCGGAGAAAGAGACTTCAGGCGCGTTGCCGAGGAAACGCTGGATTACGTGATTAGAGAAATGACAACAGCGCAAGGTGGTTTTTATTCCGCTACCGATGCCGACAGTGAGGGGGAAGAAGGACTGTTCTTTACCTGGGAAGAGGAGGAAATCGACAGCTTACTCGGACAAGACGCCGACAAATTCAAGGATCTGTTTCAGGTATCACCGGGAGGTAATTTTGAAGGGCGTAACATTCCGCATCTACAACATTCATTGCTGCAGTATACGCAAGACAATGGTCTGCAATACGACGACTTGCTCGAACAGTTAAATGTATACAAATCAATACTGATGCAGGCACGCAACGCTCGCGTGGCGCCGCTGCGTGACGATAAGGTAATTACTGCCTGGAATGGCATGATGATCAAAGCCCTGGCCAGGGTCGGCGCCAGGCTTGATCGACAGGACTATGTTGAAGCCGCCAGTAAAGCAGCAAATTACTTGCTACTTACCAACAAGCTCACCGACGATCATTTGAGCCGTATCAGCATGGACCAACAGGCATCAATTCCGGCACTGCAGGAAGATTATGCCTATCTGGCTGAGGCGCTGGTTGAACTCTATGATGCAACGCGTGAAGAACGATGGCTACAGCATGCCATGTCACTGACTGATGCAATGCTGGAACAATTCCTGGATCATAAGGCTGGCGGTTTTTTTATGACCTGTGCCAGCGGCGCCAGTCTGCTTCCATATATACCCAAGGAAATTCAGGATAACGCTACCGCGTCGGGAAACTCTGTCGCACTGAAACTATTAGTGCGTTTGTGGCGACGGTCTGGTAAACAGGCTTATCTTCAATATGCACAGGAGCTGGTCCGCAGCTTCTCTGATGCCATTACCCAGCGCCCTTACAGTAGCAGCTATATGATAGACGGCCTGCTGGAACTATTGGCTGGCGAACAAGATAATCGGCAGTGGTGTGGCGAGGGCAACATTTTCGTACAGTGCACGTCCCGGTCCCAGGAAGACAGCCTGATGATCAACATAAACCTGGACTGTCGAGATAACTGGTATCTGAATGCATTAACAGGAGATAACAATGAACATGCACCCATTACAGTTGCACTGCCAGAGCAGTGGGAAATAACAGTGCTGGATTTCCCTGATGCACAGGAGAAACACGTGGACTACCAGGATACACCCGCTTTGCTCTACCCGGGCAGCACGACTATTCGACTCTGCCTGGTAAACAATGCTGATTCAAATAAAAAAGTGATGCCAGGATTTGTTAGACTGAATATCGCTTTACAGGCATGTACCACTGACCGATGCGCCGCTACCGAAAAGATCGGCCTGATTGCGTATACTAGGCAATGATTAGTTGCTGGAAATTAGCTGGAGTTCCAGACCCTGTTGGTTAATCTTTGCCAGCCTGTTGGCTAATTCAGCCTGCGCGACACAGCCCCCGTTCAGGGCGTAAAGGACAACGTTGTCATGGTTGGGCACGAGATGCAGCAGTATACAGTCGATATGTTCGTTTAAAGGTCGCAGTATTCGCAGCAACTCCTCTTCTGTGTGCGGTAACAGGTTCATCGCTATTCCACCTTTTTCTGTTAATGCAGAGCAAAGATCGCGGTGAAACTCTGCTTCATACAGGCATTGAGGCTGTTTTTCCTCGGAATAGATATCAACCAGGATAATGTCAAAGCGGTCAGTATTGCCTGCCAGGAAACGTTCAGCCGAGTCCTGGATAACGCCATCAGGGTTCATTCCAAAGTAGTGTTCTGCCAGTTCCAGGATATGCTTATTCGGTTCTATCGAGGTCAGCTTTATTGCGGGTTTGTGCTTTTCAAAGTAACGCTCTATCGCGCCACATCCGGCGCCCAGGTTTAGTAACGAGACAGGCGTGTCAACCAGTTCAAGCAAGGCCAGCATCGCGACCAGGTTCGGTAGTAGCAGAGCTGCAGGATTCTCAAGGTCAATTAAACTTTGAATCATTTCACCATCAGCACTTAACCAGCGATAATTTTCATGTTGCCGAACAGTTAGCTCCTTGCCATCAAGTTTCTTTGAATACAGCAATTCGGTTTTATCTGATCCAAGTTCGTTGATGATCTGCAGCAGAGACATGATTTTTTATAAAGTCTTTCCTTCCAGTATAAAGCACGCTTACTGTTTGTTACACTCACCGCGTTTTCTTAATGATTGAGACCCATGTCGGAATTTAAGGTAGGACAACGCTGGGTAAGTCACACGGAAACGAATCTTGGACTTGGAGTTATCGTTGCAGTAGCGGGGCGAAAGATTGAGATTTCTTTTCCAGCTGTGGATGAAAGGCGTATTTATGCAGTCGATAGTGCACCACTGACCCGAATAGAGCACAAGCCGGGTGATCGTATTCATACTAATGACGATCAGTACCTGCAGGTCGTAGAAGTAACATATATCGAAGAGAGGTTGATATACCGCGCCAATGATGAGAAGGGTAATACCTACGATATCGATGAACTGGATCTAAATAGTGCTATTGAGCTAATAGCCCCCAAGCAAAGGTTACTGAGCGGTCAACTTGATAATCTACGCGCTTACCAACTGCGCTGTGCGACATTATTACATCTGAACCAGTTACAACAATCAGCGGTACGAGGGCTGCTTGGTTCAAGGACCAGTTTACTGCCGCACCAGACCTATATAGCCCATGAGGTAGCAAAACGCTACGCGCCCAGGGTCTTGCTCGCAGATGAAGTCGGGCTTGGTAAAACCATTGAAGCCGGCATGATTATACATTTTCAACTTCATACCGGTCTCGCCAGCCGTGTTTTAATCGTGGTGCCAGATACACTCACGCATCAATGGCTGGTCGAAATGATGCGTCGCTTTAATCTCAGATTTGCACTGTTTAATGAAGAGAGACTGGCTGGATTACGTGAAACAACTGAAGGCAACCCATTCGAAAGTGAGCAATTAATCATATGCAGTCTTGATGATATCACCAGCGATCCGTTGTTGTTTAATGATGCTACCCGGACAGAATGGGATATGGTTGTAGTCGACGAGGCACATCACCTGCATTGGAGTGAAACTGAAGAAGGGCATGACTATCGTTGCATTGAAGCACTTGCGCAATCCAGCCGTGGTTTATTACTGTTAACTGCAACACCTGAACAAGCAGGGTTAGCCAGCCACTTTGCACGCCTGAGACTGCTCGACCCCGCCCGCTTCCATGACCTTGATGCTTTCCGACAGGAAGAAAAGAATTATCAACCACTGAGTCAGATGGTAGGCATGTTACTTGACAATGAAGGACCGCTCAGTGCTACGACATGCAATATGCTCAGTGAATACCTGAATATGAATATAGACCCGGGCTCACCTGCTACGAGTGATGAACGTGAAAAATGGATAGGGCAATTACTTGATATTCACGGAACCGGTCGCGTGTTCTTCAGGAATACAAGAGAGGCAATAAAGGGTTTTCCGATCAGAAAACTGGTTGCCACTGCCCTGCCAATGCCAGACTGCTATGCCGACCTGCAAGGCCAGCAGACAATGTTCCCGGAAATTAGCACTGACAGTGATATATGGATAAAACAGGATCCACGCGTTAAACACCTGGTCGATCTTTTGCAGACCGTGCCTGACGAAAAAGTGCTGGTCATCTGCGCCCATGCAACAACTGCCATTGCCCTGGAAAAATATCTACAGCTCAGAGCGGGAATTCGAACAGCAGCGTTTTATGAGGGCCTGAGTATTATCGAACGTGACAGGGCAGCGGCCTATTTTGCGGATCATGAAGGTGGCGCACGACTATTGGTATGTTCGGAAATTGGCAGCGAGGGAAGAAATTTCCAGTTTGCTCATCACCTGGTTCTGTTCGATTTACCACTCAACCCGGACTTGCTGGAACAGCGTATAGGCAGGTTGGATCGTATTGGCCAGTCAGACACCATCCACATCCATGTTCCCTATCTGCAGGCAACAGCACAGGAAGTATTATTTCGCTGGTACAATGAGGGACTTGGTATCTTCGATGAAAGCTGTGCTGCTGGTTTCAGCATCTACGAAACTTTTGAAGACATGATTAATGACGCACTTTCCGCACCAGACATGGATATCCGTGATCTCATCACTCAAACCAGTGACCATAACCTGGAAGTAAAGCAGGCCATGCAGCAAGGCAGGGACAGACTGGTTGAATTCAATTCATGTCGCAAAGATATTGCAGATTCAATCATCGCCGAGATCAGGCAGCAGGAGAACCCGCAAGTGTTGATGGGATATATGGAAACGATGCTCGATGCGTACGGTGTCGAGCATGAAGAACACTCGGACAAGACCTGGATACTACACCCCAGCGATCATATGCGGCTTGGTTATTTCCCCGGTCTTGGAGATGACAGTATTACTGTCACTTTTGATCGCGACACCGCCCTGGCGCGAGAAGACTTCAGCTTTATCAGTTGGGAACACCCAATTGTTTCTGAAGCCATGGATATGGTCATGAACAGTGAGATTGGTAACACCTTTGTAACCACGATCGAAATGGAAGGCATCGAAGCCGGCACAATTTTGCTGGAAACATTCGCTACCATTAACACCGTCGCACCTCGATATTTACAGGTAGAAAGATATCTACCACTGACGCCGTTTCGTACATTGATTAGCAAGGATAAAAAAAATTACGCCAGGGCGCTAAGCCATGAAAAACTGAACAGGTTAAGCATGAAAATTAATCGTCAAACTTCACTGGCAATCATCAAACAGATTAAAAGCGACCTGGATGAAATGTGTGGCTTCGCAACACGCTTTACCGAGTCAAAACTACCAGCGGTAAAACAACAGGCGATGGAAAGAGCCGAAGTACTTCTTTCGGAAGAAATTAATCGCCTTCAATACCTGAAGCAACGTAACCCTGCCATCCGCGATGAAGAGATCGGGTTTCTACAACTTCAGCTTGATGCATGCAAGGACGTCATTGAAAATGCTACTTACGAGATGCAGGCTTTAAGGTTGATTATCGCCCAGTAGCCTGTTCTATTACTTGATAACCGTTAAGTGTGGCTTCTTCTTATTATCTTCAGTGGCTTCTTCGTTTTTTGACTCTGTTGTGTTGCTTTCATCAAACTCTTCTTCCGGGAAGATCATGCCCCGACCGTTTTCCCTTGCATATATAGCCAGCACTGCAGCGCAGGGAAAATAGACATTCATACTTTGTCCGGAAAACCGTGCCTTGAAATTAATGTAGTCATTACTAAGATCGAGGTCGTGCACCGCGGAAGGAGATATGTTGAGGACAATACGATCGTCCTCAACAAAGTCGATGGGTACGCTCAGGTCATCACCGCTTGTGTCAACGAGCAGATGGGGCGTCTGGTGATTATCGACAATCCAGTCATAAAGAGCACGAATAAGGTAGGGCTTGTTCGAGGTCATTGCTCTGAAAATGAACCTACACCGTTTCGTTGTACTCTTTTTCTACCGGAGACAGGCTCTGTTTGAACGGTTCCCTTTCGAACAGCCTGTCCGCATATTGTTGAAGAGGTTTGGCAGACATCGGGAGCTTGATGCCGTACTGCGATAACCGCCATAACAACGGCGCCATGCAACAGTCAACCAGCGAGTATTCCTCTGACATAAAATATGGCATCTGGCTGAAAGTGGGCGCTATAGCCGTCAGGTTATCACGCAATACCTTTTTGGCGTTTGCGGCAGCGATGTCGTTATCACTATCCAGCTCATCAACAACAGAATACAGGTCTTCCATTACTCGAAAACGCAGCTGTCGGTTACTAGCACGGGTTACCGGGTCAACCGGCATCAGCGGTGGATGAGGAAAACGCTCATCCAGGTATTCCATAATGATTTGCGCATCATAAAGTACAAGGTCCCTGTCAATCAGCGTCAGGATTGAGTTGTAAGGGTTGAGTTCGCTTAGTTCTTCCGGCTTGCTATCTTCCTCACCGATGTAGTTGATTTCTACATTAACGTCTTTTTCAGCAAGCACAATCCTCACGGCATGCCCGATCGGGCTGTCGGTATCGGAGTAGAGCACCATTAAGGAGCGGCGGTTGGCTATACTGGCCATGGTAATTTAGTCTCCAGCCTTGAATTTCAAACGGGAGATTATACTACACCTGTCAAGTCACCGGGCTGCAGTGCGAATCCTAGTGAACGTCGCGCCAATATTCCTTTTTCAGCATATAGGCCACTACTGCAAACAGAATGAAATACAACATGACCCAGACCCCGATTTTTTTGCGTTCCAGCTGTATTGGCTCGCTCATATACACCAGGTAATTTACCAGGTCCTTGATAGTCTGATCGTATTTCTCCGGGCTTTGCGTCCCCGGTGTGATCAGCTTCAAATCTTCGTAAGTTGGTGTATGGTGCGTGCCCTCGCCATCGTGAGATACATCCAGTGCCTGCATGCCCTGCAAGTCCCAAAGCACGTGGGGCATACTGACATTTTTAACCACCAGGTTGTTCACGCCAAAAGGGCGCGAGTCATCAACATAGAAGGTCTTGAAATAAGTATAGAGATAATCCGCGCCGCGTGAACGTGCAATAACCGATAAATCGGGTGGCACAACACCCCAATAGCGTAAAGCATCACCCTTATCCATGGCGATTGTCATGGTTTCACCGACCTTGGCATCATCGAAGATGAAGTTTTGTTCCAACACAGCATCGCTAATACCCAGATCCTTACCCATGCGGTTATAACGCATGTACTCGGCAGAATGGCACCCCATACAATAGTTGGCCACAATCCTGGCGCCGCGCTGCAGCGAGGTTTCATCGGACAAATCCACGTCTATATGCATTAGCTTGGCGCCGCCCGCAGCGTGCGCAACAGGGGCCAGCAAGACAAAGAAAAGTGCTAACAGAGAGCCTGGTTTGATAATAATATTCATGCTGTCACCCTGTCCGGCACGGGTTTATCGTTATCTAATCCTGTGTAAAACGGCATCAGGAAGAAGAACAAAAAGTAAATAACGGTAAATATTCTTGCTAACCACGTATACAGCGGTGTTGCGATCTGCAGCCCGAGCCAGCCCAGTATCAGAAAGCTGATAATGAACAGCGCCAATGCGAACTTATAGTTACGACCCCTGTATCGAACCGACTTCACCGGGCTACGATCAAGCCATGGCAACAGCAAAAACAGTGATACGGCCAGTCCCATCGCGATAACACCACCTAACTGACTGGGAACAGCACGCAGGATTGCGTAAAAAGGCGTGAAGTACCAAACCGGCGCAATATGTTCAGGCGTCTTCAGTGGGTCAGCTGGAATAAAGTTGGCTGCTTCCAGAAATAGACCCTGTGTTCCAGGAACTTTCATATCAGGAGCAAAAAAGACCACTGCGAAAAAGAACAGCAAAAATATAGATGCACCAAAAATATCTTTCACCGTGTAATACGGATGGAAAGGAATGCCATCTACAGGAATACCTTCAGCATTCTTGTTTTTCTTGATATCGACGCCATCAGGATTGTTTGAACCCACTTCATGCAGGGCCAGAATATGAACACCAATCAAGCCAGCAATCAGGAATGGAAAAGCAATAACATGCAGCGAAAAGAAGCGGTTCAGGGTAACGTCTGAAACGACGAAGTCACCACGAATCCACAGTGCCAGTTCTTCACCTATAAATGGTAATGCACCAAACAACGAGATAATTACCTGGGCACCCCAGTAGGACATCTGGCCCCATGGTAGCAGGTAACCAAAAAAGGCCTCGCCCATGAGCAACAGGTAAATAGCCATACCGGTCAGCCAGATTAGTTCTCGCGGCTTTTTATATGAACCATAAAGTAATGCTCGAAACATGTGCAGGTAAATCACAACAAAAAAGGCCGAGGCGCCAGTCGAATGCATATAGCGTATGAACCAGCCCCACTCAACATCGCGCATAATATATTCAACTGAGGCAAAGGCTTCTGCAGCAGACGGTTTGTAATTCATCGTCAGCCAGATACCTGTTACAACCTGTATAACAAATACAAGCAGCGCAAATGCGCCGAAGAAATACCAGAAGTTAAAGTTTTTAGGTGCGTAATACTGTGCCAGGTGCTCGTTCCACGATTTCATCAGTGGAAAACGGGCATCGGCCCAATCTCTCAGTCCAATTAGTGAGTCCAGTACCTGATTATTTCCATTCGCCATTATGCTACTCCACTATCATCGCCAACAAGCAGGCGGGTCGGTGACAAAAACTTATAGGGCGGAATTACCAGGTTGGTTGGTGCCGGTACGCCCTTGAAGACTCGCCCGGCGAGGTCAAAGCGAGACCCATGACATGGACAGAAAAATCCGCCCATCCAGTCAGATGCTGGAGGATTTTCAGCATCCTTGGTTACAAAATTCGGTGAACAACCGAGGTGAGTGCAGATCCCTATGACCACGAGATATTCATCTTCCACGGAACGCATTTCATTTTTTGCATAGTCAGGTTGCGCACTGCTTTCAGATGCTGGATCACTCACTTCCGAGTTTTGAGCCTTGATATCGGCCAGCATTTCCTCGGTACGGCGCAATACCCAAACCGGTTTACCACGCCACTGCTCGATAAGGCGCTCGCCGGGACGCAATCTACTAATATCAATTTCAACCGGAGCACCAATGGCCTTGGTTTTCTCACTCGGTGTCATGGTGGCCACAAACGGCACGGCCGCGGCCACTGCACCGCCACCGCCAACCACCGTGGCAGCCGCTGTCAGAAAACGACGTCGACTCTTGTCAACATTACTATTGTCCATCTTCAACCTCTATTTCTCTGATTTAATTCAGTTTTTCACTTTTCTGCGTAGCAAAATCGCCTGGCAGCAATAGTCTGCCGCTGACGGTATCTGGAGCTACTATATAAAGACCGCATTTAGCCGTGAAATGACAACGTTGCGTCCATATTCGCAGTTGCAACGTCAACGGCGCAATTTACCAAATTTTTGGCATGTTTGAAAATAAAGAGTTGCTATGTATTTATGGAGTTCCTCTCGCGCACGTGCTGTCTGCGACAAGTGTGAAGACGACGTGAAATTTCTCAAAGCGGGACATACTTATGGCTTTATGATTCTAACCGAAGTTGGGCTACACTGCGCTGCGCGAACTGCTTGCTAGTGCAGCCTTAACCAGGTAACAGGAAAAACCAGTTTGAAAAAACGCGTTATATTCGTATTGCAATACGTGGCCTATGGGCTGGCACTGGCGTTCGTGTTCCTGTTACTGACTACGGATGATTTGTCGCTACGCTTCAATAATGGTGTGGACTATCGCAACAACGGTTCCTTTAATGCGGCTGTTGCCAGATCAGCGCCAGCGGTAGTCAACATCTACGCCAGCAAGGTCTACGAGGAACGAATCCATCCACTATTCCTCGACCCGTTCCTGCGTCGGTTCCTTGGCGAACCACCCGCCACAAGACAGCAACGCCGAAACAATTCCATCGGCTCTGGCGTCATCATGAACAGTCGTGGCTTCATACTTACAAATGCACATGTGATCAGCGACAGTAACGAAATCCGTGTCACGCTGAATGATGGTCGCCAGGCCCCGGCAGGTATTATCGGCATGGATGTCGACACCGATCTTGCAATTCTTAAGATTGATTTGCCTGCATTACCAGATATACCCATTGGTGATTCCTCCTCGCTGCAGGTAGGTGATGTTGTCCTCGCCATAGGTAACCCCTATAACTTCGGCCAGACTGTTACGCAGGGGATCGTCAGCGCAACCAGTCGTAAACGCAGGGGCATCTCTTTCTTTGATGATTTCATCCAGACCGATGCCGATATCAACATTGGAAATTCCGGTGGTGCATTGATTAATGCGCGTGGTGAGCTGGTTGGAATCAATACAGCCATCGTTTCCAGCACCGGCGGTTCGGAGGGCATTGGATTGGCAACCCCAATCAACCAGGCACTTTATGTCATGCAGGAACTCGTTGAGAATGGCCAGGTACTGCGCGGCTGGCTGGGAATAGAAGTACAAACGCTGGATCCCAATATTGCAAAAATGGCGAACCTGGATAGCAGCGGTGTCTGGGTATCGGCGATCATTAAAAACAGCCCAGCGGACATTGCTGGCCTGTTACCCGGTGACGTCCTGATAAGTATAAATAATATTGCCACCAGCACGCCCGACCAGGCGATAGAAACTGTATTGTCACTGAAACCAGGCAACAGGGTAACACTGGATATTCTCAGGGGCTGGGAAAGGCAGCAACTGGATACGGTAATACAGCAAAGACCAACTTCGAAGATGCCGTAGCTACCCAGCGTTTATTATCTGCTGCATGCTGTTAATAAATGCCTCGTTTTCTGCTGCTGTTCCAACAGTAACGCGTAAACAGTTTTTCAACAGCGGGTGGACTGCACCAAGGTTCTTTATCAGTATTCCCTGCTCACGTAAGTTCGAATGTACATCTGACGCTTCCATGCCTTGCACCCGGAACAGGAAAAAATTGGCCTCGGTCGGCCAGGTTTCCACACCCGGTACGCTCGACAACGCCTGGTAAAGCGTAGCTCGCTGCTGCAGGATTTTTTCTGCCTGTGAGTGCAGTACATCAATGTGCTGGCAGATAAAACTGACGCTGGCCTGATTCAATGTGCCAATGTTATAAGGCAACCTGATCTTTTCCAGCTGCGCGATTACCGAACCCGGTCCTATCAAGCTGCCGAGGCGTAAACCCGCCAGCCCCAGCTTTGATAACGTGCGCATGACCAGCAGGTTCGGATGCTGTGCCAGTGCATACAACATGGTTTTACCTGCGAATGCATGATAGGCCTCGTCAACAATCACCAGGCCATCACTGGCCTTGACAATTTCCACGATGTCTTCTTCGGCAAAACAGTTGCCGGTAGGATTATTTGGCCAGGCGAGAAAAATGATGCCGGGTTGGTGTTGCTCGATGGCTTGGTGCATGGCGGGCATATCAAGTGAAAAATCCGCTTGTAGCGGCACACCGGTAAATTCCACACCCAGTAATTCGCTCAGGTGTCGATACATCACAAAGGTCGGTTCAGGCGCCAGCACACGGTTTGCTGCCGGGGCTAATGCCATCAGCAGGATCTGGATGAGTTCATCGGAGCCATTACCAAACATCATGTCGGCATCAGCCGGCACCGCAAACAGCTTCCGCAGATCGACCTGCATAGTTCGTGCAGCCGCATCGGGATAGCGATTGAGATTGCTATCGTGTAAACACCGCAGCCATTGCTGTTTCAGGCTTTCTGGCCACGTATACGGGTTTTCCATGGCATCCAGTTTTACCAGTCCTGTCGAATCCGGTACCTGGTAGGCCTGGGCATTGACGACGGCAGGTTTAAACAGCCGACGCAGTGATTCCTTTTTCATCAACGCGCCCTGTTGTTATTCGGAGTCGCGCCTGTATTCAGCAGACCGTGCGTGTGCTGTCAGTCCCTCACCTCTGGCAAGCACTGCAGCGGTATCGGCGATTTCAGTAACAGAAATGCTGGAGCACATGATTAATGAAGACTGTTTCTGGAAGTCATAAACACCAAGCGGCGACGAAAATCGTGCCGTCCTGGCCGTGGGCAAAACATGATTCGGGCCCGCACAGTAATCACCCAGCGATTCCGCTGCGTAGTGGCCCATAAAAATTGCACCTGCGTGCCTGATATCAGGCAGCAATGCTTCAGGCTCACTCACTGCCAGTTCAAGGTGTTCAGGTGCAATGATATTGACAACGTTTGCCGCATCCTCAAGATCCTTTACTTTGATCAACGCGCCGTTACTGGCAAGTGAGGTCTTGATAATCGCGGCACGTTCCATATCCGGAAGCAGTTTATCGACACTGTCTGCAACCTTGTCGATGACGCTGTCATCAGTACAAATCAAGATAGCGCTGGCTTCTTCATCATGCTCTGCCTGGGCAAACATATCCATGGCAACCCAGTCCGGGTTGGCACTGTCATCGGCAACAATGACTACTTCGGAAGGGCCAGCGATCATATCGATACCAACAACGCCGAAGACCTGGCGCTTGGCGGTGGCCACATAGATATTGCCCGGGCCGACTATCTTGTCAACGCGAGGTACGGTTTCAGTGCCGTAGGCTAGCGCCGCTACAGCCTGCGCGCCGCCAATAGTAAAGACTCTCGTGGCGCCGGCAATGGCTGCTGCTGCCAGTACCAGATCGTTGCGTTCCTCGTCGGGGGTAGGTACCACCATGATAATCTCTTCAACGCCGGCGACTTTTGCAGGAATGATATTCATCAGAACTGAAGAGGGGTATGCCGCTTTTCCACCGGGGACATAAACCCCTACCCTGTCCAACGCGGTGACCTTTTGCCCAAGCGTATTGCCTTCGCCATCCTGGTAGGACCAGGTCTGTTGTTTCTGGTGTTCGTGAAATTCCTTGACCCTGGCTGCGGCATGTTCGAGCCCTTGTTTGACCTCAGACGTAATCCTTTCCAGCGCTGCCTGCAACTCACTCGCGGGAATCTCGATGTCATCAGTCTGCGCCTGGCGACGATCAAAGCGGTTCGTGTATTCAAGCAGTGCTTGATCACCGCGCGAGCGAATGTCAGCAATGATACTGTTTACTGTTGCCAGTACGTCAGGACCAGGTTCATCACTGCTGGAAAGCAATGCTTTCAACTGTTCGCTGAACTCTGGATGGCTGCTATCAAGCCGCTTTAACATGACTATTCACCAACAACTTTTGCAAGGCTGCTCAATATAGGTTTTATCTGTGCGCTCTTCATCTTCATGGCAGCCTTGTTGACGATCAAGCGTGAACTGATATCGGTGATATGTTCCAGCGTAACCAGGCCATTTGCTTTCAACGTATTGCCCGTGTCGACAAGATCGACAATCCAGTCTGACAAGCCCAGCACAGGTCCTAGTTCCATAGAGCCATATAATTTAATGATCTCTACCTGCTGACCCAGCTTTGCAAAATAATCACGCGTAATATTTGTGTACTTGGTCGCGACCCGTGGCCTGTCATTGACCGGGGCTGCTTTCTTTAACCCCGCCAGCATCATGCGGCACCTGGCAATACCCAGATCCAACGGTTCATAAAGCCCATCACCGTTGTATTCCAGCAGTACATCCTTGCCCGCTATTCCCAGCTCGGCAGCGCCACGTTCAACATAGGTAGGCACATCCGTCGCACGTATCACGAGCAGGCGTACATTGTCCTGGGTGGTCTCAAGTACCAGCTTACGCGACCTGGACGGATCTTCCCTGGGTTCAATGCCTATGCTGCACAGCAACGGCATGGCCTCATCAAAGATGCGCCCCTTGGAAACTGCGATGGTAATTTGATCCTTCATTGCAATGGTCGACTATTCGCCCCGATGATTAAAAGGCGCACAGAATACAATAGATACAGCAGGACTTGAAAAGTTTATCGGGATTTCGTGCTGGTCAGAACGGGGACAGCTTATTCAGGAATACGGCGGATATCAGCGCCGAGCTGGGATAATTTTTCCTCTATCGTCTCGTAACCTCGATCTATATGATAGATACGGTCAACAATGGTCTCACCCTCGGCAACCAACCCTGCCAGCACCAGGCTTGCCGATGCCCTGAGATCTGTGGCCATCACGGGTGCGCAGGTCAGCTTATGCACACCGTTGGTAATAGTCGTATTTCCTTCCAGTTTCAATTTCGCACCCATGCGCTGCAGTTCGTGAACATGCATGAAACGATTTTCAAAGACCGACTCTGTAATCGTGCCGGAACCCGTAGCTATACAATTCATCGCGGTAAATTGAGCCTGCATATCAGTAGGAAATCCCGGATAGGGGGAAGTATGAATATCCACGGCTTTGGGTTTATGACCCCCCATACCCAAACTGATCGTGGTTTCGCCCAGTTCCAGATTTGCGCCGGCTTCGCCGAGCTTGGCGAGCACAGATTCGAGTAACTCCGGGCGTGTATTCTTGAGCTTGATGTCACCACCAGTCATGGCGGCAGCAACCAGATAAGTACCGGTCTCAATCCGGTCCGGCAAGATATCATAACTCGCGCCGTGTAATTCCTTTACTCCTTCTATTTCTATCCTGTCACTGCCTGCTCCCTTTATGCGCGCACCCATGCTATTCAGAAAATTGGCAAGATCACTGACCTCGGGTTCGCGGGCTGCGTTTTCGATAATGGTTTTGCCCTCCGCCAGCGTCGCTGCCATCATCAGGTTTTCGGTTCCGGTTACCGTGACAATATCCAATGCCAGGTGCGCACCTTTGAGACGATTAGCGGTGGCACGGATGTAGCCACCTTCGACGGCGATATCCGCACCCATCGCAGCGAGACCCTGTATATGCAGGTTCACAGGGCGCGAGCCGATAGCACAGCCACCGGGTAGTGATACGTCTGCCTTGCCATAACGCGCCAATAGCGGACCAAGTACAAGGATAGAGGCGCGCATTGTCTTGACCAGTTCATATGGCGCAAAAAAGTTATTGATCTGACTATTATCAATCTCGATCTTCATCTTCTCGTCGACAGTTACCTGGGCACCCATTCGGGCCAACAGCTCTATCGTCGTAGTGATATCGTGAAGATGGGGTACATTGCCTATGGTTACCGGTTCGTTGGTAAGCAATGTTGCCGAGAGGATCGGCAAGGCGGCATTTTTCGCGCCGGAAATATGGATTTCTCCGGATAGCGGAATTCCGCCGTGAATGATCAATCTATCCATGCACGCAGGGCGTCCGGTTCATGGTCATTGTCTTTGCTGCCACTCCTCAGGAGTCAATGTTTGCATGGAAAGCGCATGAATTTCCTTACCCATCAGTTCACCAAGTGCTTTGTAAACAAGCTGGTGTTGTTGCAGCATTGTCTTGTCGGCAAACTCCTCGGAGACGATGATGGCCTCGAAATGGGTACCATCGTCACCCTGCACCATGGCATTGGCGCCGGGTAAACCCGTTTCAATGAGCTGTTTTATCTTGTCTGGATTCATCATAGATTCGTCGAACTTAAAAGTGCAATGATAAAGGAATCTGAAATTTTAGTGCGAAATATTTTTCTTCGTCGCAAAAAAAAACAACCGGGCAGAGCCCGGCTGTTTGCGTCAAAGATAATAATGCCTAGCCGCCGCTCTTCAGGTCCCCTTCGAGTTTTGCATTCTTATCTGCCAACTGCTTCAGCAGTGAATCAAATCCTTCTTTCTTGATTTGCGTGGCAAAGGAGCCGCGATAAGTCGATACCAGGCTTACACCATCTACAGTAACGTCGACAACTCGCCAGCGTTCATTCTTCTGATACATGCGGTAAGCCACAGGGAAAGGCTGGGCGCCGGAACTGGTCAACTCGGTCCTGACTACGGCAAGGTTAGGACGGTCCGTTGATTCTGATGGGAAAAATGTAATCTCCTGGTCCGAGTATTCCAGTAGCGCCTTGGCATAGGTATTCACCAATAGCGTTTTGAACTGCTCAACAAATTCGGTGCGCTGTGCATCAGATGCGGCTTTCCAGTTTTTGCCAAGGACCCATTTGGACATGCTGATGAAATCAAAATTTGGGATAACAAGCTCGTCAATAAGGGCGTACAACTTGTCAGGATCTTCTTTTAACAAATCCTGTTCCTGCTTGATTCGCTCAATGACGCCATTAGCTGTCATCTTGACGACTTCATCAGGTGTGGTTGCTGCTGCAACACCCTGGAAGCCAGCGAGAGCAACTATCAAAACGATAAAACGTGAAACTCTGGAAATCATGGTGTATCCCCTGCGTGTGTTACTTGAGTAGACCCAGGCACTGCATTCCTAGTTCAGAGCCGGGTCCTTGTCGTTGTCGTGCCTCGGTTCAGAGCCCAAGGACAGATAATTCTAATAATATTATGGATGCAGAGAAAGCCCGAAAGTGTGAAATACAGGCCAAATCAGGAGAAAGGCCTGAAAATTAATATCAGCTTGGGCAATAGGGTCAGCGCGGCAAACAGGGCAATGGCCATGGCCAGCGCCGTCAATAATCCAAAATAAATGCTTGGAATAAAGTTGGAGAGCACTAGTATGGAAAACCCGATGATAATCGTGATCGCGGTGTAAAACACGGCCTTTCCGATATTGGCATGGCAATAATGCATGGTCTTCAGGTAGTCACCGGTCTTGGGGAACTCCTCCCTGAACCGGTATATGTAGTGAATGCTGTTATCAACGGCAATACCGATCGTAATCGCAGCGATCGTGATAGTCATCATGTCCAGTGGGATCCTGAGCAGGCCCATCAGACCCAGAATAATGGCAGCGGCAAGGATATTGGGGACAATACCAATAAGCGCGAGGGAAACGGAACGGAACAGCAACATTAACATCAGGGCAATGCCGGCCATAACGACGCCCATGGTCAATATCTGCGACTTAAACAGGCTTTGCAGCATATTGTTATACAAGACCAGTATTCCTGTTATTTGAACCTCCTCATCGGAAAAGCCAAAGCGCTCCTTGATTTCCCGATCTATTTGCTCGATCAGTTCCTTACGTCGTAGATCCTTCAAGGAACCACGGACACGCAAATTGATTCGCGCTTCGTTGTTTTGCTCTGATACATAAGGATTGATCATGGTCTCTCGCAGTTCGTCAGGCATGCGCTTATTAACAATCGCTAGTTCAAATGCATCAAATGGCCCTTTATTGACTTGTTCACCCACCCTTATCATTGATGCCAGCGACAACACCTTTCCAACTGCAGGTAAAGAATCCACATAGTCATGAACCTGCTTGACCTTGTCTATTCGTTCCGGCGTAAACCAGGAGTCACTGCTGCTGTCATCGTCAAATGATGCAAACAGGTCGTCGAGTTCAGAGAATTCCTCTTCTTCCTCTTGCACTGGCTGCTCTTCCTCCAATGTCAGCAGTATATCCAGCGGTGTGGTTCCACCCAGTTTTTCATCGATTAAACGCAACCCCTTGTAGATCTCCGTTTCGTCGCTGAAGTTGTTGATGAAGCTGTTTTCTACCTGCAGACGGGTGATGCCGTAAATGCTGGCTATGGTCAGGGCAATCGTTACGAAGATCACCAGGTTACCGTGTCTTTCCGTTAGCACAGCAAGCTTTGGGGTGAACTGAAATTCATCACGGAGACTGAGTTTTTCCGTGGATAACGGCAACATGCTCAGTAGCGCGGGAAACAGGATAAACGAGGTAAGAAAAGTCACTGTCAGGCCAATCGTCATCATCCAGCCAAAATCAATAACCGGCTTAATTCCGCTTACTACTAGAGAACTGAATGCCATGATCGTGGTTAATGCCGTGTAGAAGCAAGGCCAAACCATCTTGTTGGTTGTATGCATGATAAGTTCGTACTGGTTGTACTCCGGAAAGTCATTGCGTAACTGCCTGTAACGTACAATCAAATGGATGTTCATCGACATCGTAATGATTAGCATCAGGGAAATAAAATTCGATGAAATGACAGTAACGTTCCAACCAACCAGACCGAGCAGACCAATCATCAGCAGACCAGCGTAGAAACAACTCAGCAATGGCAACATGACCCAGCGTAATTGGCGAAAGATGATCGTTAACATGCCTACCAGGAAAAGAAATACGCCCATGCCAAAAACGACAAGATCATTCTTGATAAAGGTGATCATGTCATCGGCAATCATGGGTACACCACCAAGATAAATCGTGCCGTAAGACCGGTAGTTGGCAATGATAGATCTGATTGACTCTATATTTTCATGGTTGAGAAGGTCGAATTTCTTTTTCTGTTCTGCATAGTCAATCAACACCCGGTCAAGCTGTTGTTGTTCAGCTGCTGACAGGCCTTCTGTTTCTGCCTTGTACAACAGGTTGTTGCGTTGCTGCTGTAATTGCTGATAGCCAACGTCCAGTTTCAGGTTTACCTGCAGCGCAGTGGTTGTTCCGTCTTCACTGATGATCAACTCTTCAAAGATCGGACTATTCAGCAATTCTGTTCTGGCCTTATCAAGGTCTACATTGCCTTGCGCAATGGTCCTGACATTCTCGGCCACATCGGTCAAGCTGCCTTCAACCTGCTGTACCAATGGAACATCAATCATGCTGATTACCGATTCGACCTGGTCCAGCTGTGCTATGTCATCCCGTAACTGTCTTATCACATCAACACTTTGCTGACTAAAAAGTTCGGCCTCAGGATCGAATGTCACGAACAGGAACTCCCGCGTGGTATAACGCTCTGCCGTCTCACGGAAAATTTTCAGATCCTTGTCATCATCAAGCAGCAATGAATCTGCCGACGCATCCAGTTTGAAATCCTGGGTGTACCAGGCAAAAAAACCGAGTATCAACAGCATCAGTATGGATGTAATAACCGGCTGACCGAGTACGACGGCTGCATATGCTTTGTGAATGATTTTATTCAACGTGATTTATTCTTTTGTTTATTACCTGGTGGCAGGAGACTACCCGGGCTTGAAAATTCAGGGCAATATAATACTGCCATCGATAATTTTTTGTATCGTTTCTGTGTATATATGGTGTTCCACTTCTAGTACCCTGGCTGCCAGGGTTTCAGGTTCATCATCCTGTTTCACCACAACAGACTGCTGTGCCAGGATTTCACCCTGGTCGTAATCGGCATCAACGAGATGGATGGTAACGCCCGTCTGTTGTTCATTATTTTTCAGTACCGCCTCGTGCACATGTATACCAAACATGCCCTGACCTCCGTAAGCTGGCAACAAAGACGGATGAATATTGATAATGCGACCCTTGTAACCAGCAAGCACACGCGGTCCAATTTTTTTCATGAAACCGGCAAGCACAACCAGTTCCACACCTGCTTCCCGTAGTGCTGCCAGCATCGCCATATCAAGTTTTTCAGCGTCCGGATGGGTACGGGAACTGAGATGCAGCGCATGAATCTGTCTATCACGGGCAATACTCAAGGCCTGTGAATCAGCGTTGTTACTCAGCACCAGCACCACCGCGGCATCAAGACGCCCCTGCTCGCATGCATCGACGATTGCGCGCATATTACTGCCACGTCCGGACACAAGAATACCCAGCTTTAATTTACTCATCGCAAAATAAAACCAAGCCGAAGCAGGCTTTGACGTTCTGTTTCAGATAACGCGGGCGCATTAATACGAGTATGATTAAATTCACGTCGACGTCGATATGTTTTGCGCAAGTTATCGAAATGTTCAGCACGCTGTTGTGCGGGCAGACCCAGCGATTGCTTAAGCTCATTGCTATCAAGTGCGACATCATAGACCGCCGTTACGGCATTGAACAATATGTTCTCAGGAACATGCAGTTCAATATCGTGCAGTTCATCCTTACCTGCCATCGTAATCGGCCCCGATTTTAGAAAAGCCTGCAAAGCACTGGCAAGTTGCTCAGTAGCCCTTAGCTTTCCATCATAGCTGTAACCAGCGATATGTGGGGTAGTAACTGTGGCCAACTGCATTAACTCCGGGTCAATTTCCGGTTCATTTTCCCATACATCAACGACGAGATGCGCCGCGGGCCTGCCCGCTTTAAATGCCTTCAGGTCTGTTTCATCGACGACACCACCACGCGCAGTGTTAATCAGGATGGCATTCTGCGGTAGCTGCTCAAGGAAATCCCGCGCAATTAGCCCTTGTGTTGCATGGGTACCGGTCCCGGTAAGCGGTACATGGCAGGTAATAATATCAGCGTCAGTCAGTGCTGCCAGCGGCAGCCACGCTTCAGACGCGTCTTGCTCGGCACGTGGCGGATCGTTCAACAGGCAACGCATGCCAATTGGCTCCAGCAACCTGCGCACCCGGCTGCCAACCTCACCAACACCAATGATGCCAATGGTTTTCCCGTTCAGGTCAAAACCATCACAATGAGCCAGGTATAACAGACTGCTTAATACATATTCGGCCACCGAGCGCGCATTACTTCCAGGCGCATACGCAAAGGAAATGCCGCTATTCCTTAACCAGGCTACATCGATATGATCGATACCTGCTGTAGCAGAGCCGACAAAACGCACCGGGGTGCCATTCAACAAGTTGCTGTTTACCCGAGTCACGGAACGGACCAGCAACACATCGGCATCCTGTAACGACTGCCGGTTGATTTCCCTGCCATTTAACAATGTCAGCTGGCCGAATTGTTCAAATACCTCTGCCGCCAACGTAATCTGCTGGTCGGCAACAATGTTCAGCTTGCTGGACAAATGACTCAGGGTAAGGCGTCGAGATCGGCACCTTCTTTTTGTACCGGCATCAGGTCTTCCTTGCTGACTCCAAGTGCCAACGTGACTGGACTGGCCACGTAGATTGATGAATAGGTCCCCACGAGGACGCCAATAATCAACGCTGTAGCAAAACTGTGAATAATCTCTCCACCAAACACAAACAGCGCGACCAGCACCAGCATCGTGGTTAACGAGGTTATCAATGTACGACTCAACATCTGGTTGATTGACGTGTTGAACACTTCTACCGGTGCTGTCTCACGTAGTTTCCTGAAGTTTTCCCTGACACGGTCAAACACGACAATAGTGTCGTTGAGCGAGTAACCAATCACGGCGAGGATGGCTGCAAGAACAGAAAGATCAAAATCAAACTGGGTAACGGAGAAAAAGCCCAGCGTAATAACAACATCATGAACCAGCGCGGCAATAGCACCCACTGAAAAACGTCGCTGGAAGCGCAGCGCCACATAAATAAAGATGCCGACCAGCGCGTAGATCATCGCCAGTCCGCCATCATCTTTTAATTCTTCACCAACCTGCGGACCAACAAATTCAACGCGCCGCATCTCAACATCGTCACCAAGTAAACCAAGCACCTTGTTGCTCACATCGGCGCTGTTCATCCCTTCCAGTGGTGGAATGCGAATCAGGATGTCATTCGCTGTACCAAAATACTGCACCAGGGCATCACTGAATTCAGACTGCTGTAATTGAGACCGAACCTGGTCCAGGTCTGCTGCCTGCTGGTAGCCAATTTCAACCAGTGTGCCACCGGTAAAGTCAATGCCGAGGTTCAGGCCCTGCATGGCAAGTGAGAAAACCGAGGCAATTAGCAGGAACCCGGAAATCAGCACAGCGATTTTCCGTTTTCCCATGAAATCGAAATTGAATTGCATATTCATAATGTCTAGTTTCCCGAGATCAAATCGACAATTTCCGAAGTTTTCGTCCACCGTAAATCAGGTTAACGAGTGAACGCGATACCATGATGGCAGTGAACATGGAGGAAATAATGCCCAGTGACAGTGTCACGGCAAAACCCTTAATAGGCCCGGTACCAAAACTGAACAACACGAGGGCGGCAATCAGCGTGGTGATGTTGGCGTCAGCAATGGTTGAGAACGCCTTTTCATAACCGGAATGTATGCTTGCCTGAGGCGAGTTACCGTTGCGTAATTCCTCGCGAATGCGTTCAAAGATAAGAACGTTTGCGTCCACTGCCATACCAACGGTTAACACGATGCCGGCAATACCCGGCAGTGTTAACGTCGCCTGTAACATGGACAACAAGGCAACAATCAAGACCAGATTTAGTGCCAGGGCAATATTAGCGACCAGACCAAATACCCGGTAATAAATCGCCATGAACACCAGTACCAGCACAAAACCAATCATCACCGACTTGAATCCCTGGTCGATGTTGTCCTGTCCAAGGCTGGGGCCTACGGTGCGCTCCTCGACAATGTAAACGGGCGCTGCCAGCGCACCGGCACGTAACAATAACGCCAGTGTCCTTGCTTCCTGGCTGGAATCGAGACCGGTTATCTGGAAGCGTTTACCCAACTGTTCGCGTATCACGGCAGCATTGATGACTTCCTTGATAGTCTGCTTGCTCTCGACCATCTCACCGTTTTTTTCAACGAATTCGAGCTTGTTTTCAATGAATACCACGGCGAGCCGCTTACCGACATTGTCCCGGGTACCGTGACTCATACGCTTAGCGCCGGTACCGTCCAGCGTGATGCTGACGTTAGGCCCACCTGTTTGGGAATCAATACCGGAGGCCGCGTTGATAATGGAATCACCGGTCAGGATAACCTGTTTCTTCAACAAGATTGGTTGACCGGTACGCTCATAGTAAAGCTCGGACCCTGCCGGGGCTTGCCTGTCGACTGCATCCTGCGGGCTGTTCTTTTCATCAACCAGTCTGAATTCCAGTGTCGCGGTCGCACCGAGTATTTCCTTGGCGCGGGCGGTATCCTGTACACCCGGCAGTTGCACAACTACACGGTTCAGGCCTTGCTGTTGAATAACCGGTTCTGCCACGCCCAGTTCGTTGACGCGCTTGCGCAAGGTAACGATGTTTTGTTGGAGTGCCAGTTTTTGTGTTTCCAGTAATACCTGTTGTGACATGGTGACTACCAGCCTGGGGTCATCTGCATCGGTATCTACCAAGCTGGCCTCAAGCTCGTTGTAATCATCATCGATAAGCTGCAAACCCTTGTCGCGCTCATTACTATCGCGGAAGCGAATTAGCAACCCACCTTCATCGTTACGCGTAATCGTCCTGTAGCGAATTTTCTCTGCTCGCATGTCACTTCTCAGGTCAGACATGTAACGTTCTTCCGCCTTGGTAATCGCGGCGTCCATATCGACTTCCATCAGGAAGTGCACGCCGCCGCGTAAATCAAGGCCAAGAAACATGGGCTCTGCATTCATATTGCGCAGCCACTCCGGTGTAGCCGGGGCAAGGTTAAGTGCGACCACATAGCCTCGACCGAGTGATTCCCTGACTACCGACTGGGCTTTTAATTGGTCTTCTTCGTTCCTGAAACGAATAGTGAGATTAGCAAGGCCCAGTTCCATGGCTCGATACTCGAGACCTGCCTCTTCCAGCGCAGTGCTGACCTGAAACTCGGTGAGTTCGCTGACTTCACCACCACGGGTTGCAGAGATCTGCAGGGCGGGGTGCTTACCATACAGGTTTGGTAGTGCATAGATGATGCCGACACCGATCACGATAAAGATAAGAAGGTACTTCCAGATTGGATAACGATTCATGACTGTAAACTGATTATCAGGCGAGTTGGATAGTTATAGCGTTTTCAGCGTGCCCTTTGGCATCACGGCCGAGACTGCTTGTTTCTGTACTTTAATTTCGGTTTCCCTGGCTATCTCGACGACAATAAAGTTGTCACCGACCTCTTTAATCTTGCCAAGCAGCCCCCCACTGGTAACGATTTCATCGCCCTTGGCCAATCCGGCGACCAGTTGTTTGTGCTGCTTGGCCTGCTTCATCTGTGGCCGTATTAACATGAAATAAAACACGGCAAACAGGAAGATCAACGGCAGAAAACTTATCAGACCAGCAGATTGTGGCTCTGCAGCTGCCCAGGCATTGTTGACAAAAAATTCCAGCATTGGTTTATCTCTGACTTGAAAAAGCGGCGTATTATGACACAGCCAACTAAATTTTCTCGCGTTTTGCGTAAAAATCGCTGATAAAGTCGTCCAGCTTGCCAACGTCTATGGCATCGCGCAGCCCCTGCATCAATTGCTGGTAAAAGAACAGGTTGTGGATTGTATTCAGCCTTGAACCCAGGATCTCGTTGGTCTTGTCGAGATGATGCAGATAGGCACGACTGTAGTGGCGGCAGGTATAACAACCACACTGCTCATCAACCGGCAGCTGACTATGCCTGTGGCTGGCATTACGAATTCGTATATCACCGCGACTGGTGAATAAATGCCCGTTGCGTGCATTTCGCGTGGGCATGACACAATCAAACATATCGATCCCGCGCCGCACGGCCTCAATAATATTTTCCGGTGTGCCAACACCCATCAGGTAGCGGGGCCTGTCTGTCGGCATTGCAGGAACAAGGTTATCCAGTACTTCCAGCATCAATTCAACAGGTTCGCCAACCGACAAGCCACCTACCGCATAGCCATCAAAGTCAATCTCCATTAACCCGTCCAGCGAGAGCCGGCGCAGGCCTGCATACATGCCACCCTGGATAATCCCGAACAGCGCGTTGGGGTTGTCCCCGTGTGCGGTTTTTGACCTGGCTGCCCAGCGCAATGATAACTCCATGGACTGTCGCGCTTCGTTTTCTGTTGCCGGAAACGGGGTACATTCATCGAAGATCATGACGACATCAGCGCCTAGCTTGTGCTGCACGGCTATTGCCTCTTCCGGGCCAAGAAATATCCGCGCACCGTCTACCGGAGAACGAAAATGCACGCCTTCCTCGGTAATCTTGCGTGACTCGGCCAGGCTAAATACCTGGTAGCCACCGGAATCGGTCAATATCGGTTTATCCCAGTGCATGAACCCATGCAGATCACCCGCATCCTCAATGACTTCCATTCCCGGCCGAAGCATCAGGTGAAACGTATTACCGAGTATGATATCCGCGCCCAGGTCAACCAGCTCCTCGGGTGTCATCGCCTTGACCGTGCCGTACGTACCGACAGGCATAAACGCAGGCGTTCGCACCTCACCCCGATCAAAAACAAGTCGGCCGCGTCTCGCGCTGCCGTCGTTAGCCAGCAATTCAAACTGCATCGTCATCTCTTTCCAGCAGCATGGCATCGCCATAACTGAAAAAGCGATAGCGCTGTTGTACCGCGTGATTGTACGCTCGCATTATGGTGTCTCTCCCGGCAAATGCGCTCACCAGCATCAATAATGTCGATTCGGGTAAATGGAAATTGGTCAGCAACATATCAATCACGTTAAATTGAAAGCCCGGATAAATGAAAATATCAGTATCACCTTCATAGGGCTGTAGTTCACCACCCCGGGCCGCCGTTTCCAGGCTTCTGACGACAGTCGTACCGACCGCAATAATTCGCCCGCCATTGGCCCTGGCTGTGTTAATCCGGTCAACTGCGATTGTAGTCAGTATCATGCGTTCCTTGTGCATTTTGTGTTTGCTGACATCATCAACACGCACGGGCTGAAATGTACCGGCGCCCACATGCAACGTGAGTCGCACATGATCAACACCCTTGTCTTTCAAGGCTGCCAGAATATCTTCGGTAAAGTGCAGACCTGCAGTTGGTGCAGCCACCGCGCCCGGTTTGTCTGAGTAGACTGTCTGATAGCGCTGCTGGTCCTGCGCGCCGTCTGCCCGCTGTATATATGGAGGCAGCGGCATGTGTCCGTGTTGTTGCAGAAATTCATCCAATCCGTCTTGCGCGATAAATTTCAATAAATACATATCCTCTTGCCGACCCACTACCTGGAAGGCATCGCGGTCTGCAACCCGTAACAAACTGCCCGCGCCGGGTGATTTACTGGCCCGCATCTGGACCAGTAACGTACTGTCGTCAATAACCCGCTCCAGCATGATTTCAACCTTGCCACCAGTATCCTTGTGAGCAAATAACCTGGCAGGGATAACGCGCGTATCATTCAGCACCAGCAGGTCGCCGGGTCGGAGGAAGTCGGGCAGGTCCCTGAACCTGGCATCTGTTAGTTGCCCTCCCCTTGCCACGTGTAGCAGGCGGCTGGCATCTCGCTGGCTGGCCGGGTACTGGGCTATCAGCTCTTCGGGCAATTCATAATGAAAATCTCGCGTACGCATGGCGCGCGATGTTAACAGAAATAAGGGAGATTTAAGTCACGGAGTTTGACGCTGTCAGCAGTTTGCCTATACTTGCTCGCCTGCTTACTCAATGCCGGGGTGGCGGAACTGGTAGACGCGCCGGATTCAAAATCCGGTTCTGGCAACAGAGTGCGAGTTCGATTCTCGCTCCCGGCACCAAATCTTTTAACGACGTAAACCGATTTGTTACCTGGAACCTATTTCGACAACGCCTGTTTAATGCGAAGATCTACGTTCTGCTTGACCAGTACATCACTGGCCCCTGTTGGTCGTTTGTACACAACATTCTTTTCTTTATCGACTACAAATACAGCAGGTGTTCTTCTAACACCAAACTGTTCCGCCAGTTGATTGCCTTCCAGTAATAATGTGTATCGCAACTGTTTGGCTGTGAAATACTCAAGTGGATCGATCTTGCCATCTCCCAGTGCATCTATAGCGTAGAACTTAACGCCTTTACTACGATATTTGCGATAGATGACATCCAGCTGCGGCAATAACGAATGACAATAGATACATGATGTTGCCCAGAATATGATGACCGACACTTTTGCGTTACTGTCTTCATAGTAATTCAGTGTTTCGCCTTCACCGGAATTGAGGCTCCAGTCGGGTACAGTGTTACCAATACCAAGCGGGGTTTCGGCAGCATTACCGGCAAGTAAATAAAAGCTCAGGGCAAGAAAGAGTATCTGTCGCATTATGTATCCTGTCGTTTGTTGTTGTTGCTTGTCAAAGCCGTCTTGTTTATTGTCGGTTCAGCATACGGCATGAAACAACTAGTCTGATGAATGCGTCAACAGCCCTTTTGCCTGTTCATAATCAAGTGAATTTATCCCTGCAAGCATCATTGACTGCTTCAGGGAAGCGCCAACGCCGTAGGCCAATAACCGGCTGTAGTAAGGCAATTTTTGCAGGTAGTATGGCATCGCATCTTCCAGCTTCTCAGCCTGCAACAGACATTCTTCAACACGCTGTCGTTGCTCATCGAGGAAATCGGTGAACCAGGGTTGTTCGGCAACTTTGTCACTCAGATTAACAGTCCATGTCACATCATCCCGCAGTACACACTCACCAACAAACTGTCCAGGTTGACCCGTTGCCCAGTCATTCGGGGCAATGGCAAATAGCTTGAACTTGTCATTGGTAAAATAAAGCCAGTAGCTTTTTCCAGGCACGGGGCGGAATTCAAACTGCGTATTCAATACGAACAACGATGTGAACAACTCGGTTGTTACCTGATCGATCTGCTTGGGTGGTAAAGGCACACTGGCGCGGGCACTTGCCAGTCCGTCGAGAACGAGTGCCATGCCCTTGCCCTGGGGGTTGGGATTTTTTTGCATGTATTCTTATAGTTAACTGTGAGTGAAGCCGTTGTGAAGACAATCGCAACTGTGTATGTGTTTCCACGACACGCAGGCAAAATAGCAGAATTATATGCTTACACTATAGCTTCAACACTCGCGCAGATTGCAGACGCTGTATCGCCGATGCCTTGGTTCTTGCCTAACCTGGCGACACAGATGCGAGCAACTTTCCATTTAATGACTCAACCAGTTGCTGCACCTGCTGCTGCCGCAAGAGCAGTTCTTCTTTGTCGGTTGATCGCAGCACAACGTTAACGCCCAACTGGCCATTTTTAAAATAGGGGTAGCTGCCAATATCAACGGCCTCACACTCAGCCTGTATTTCGCCAAGGCCTGCTGCCATACGACTTTCACCAAGATTGGTTGACACACTGGCGGACATAATTGGCGGCCCCCCGGTCAGACGATCTTCCAGTGAATGAAACATTGCCTGCATGATGTCGGGCACACCGGCAAGGACAAATACATTTTCCAGCTGATAGCCAGGCGCAGCGCTGACCGGGTTGGCAACGAGCACGGCGCCATCTGGTATGTCTGCCATCTTTAGTCGTGCCTCTGTAAGCTGACCCGGTTCGTAATACTTATCCATTACCTGCACCGCCTCGGGGTGGCGCTCTACCTTACGGTTAAATGCCTTCGCGACGCAGGCAGTAGTAATATCGTCATGTGTCGGACCAATACCACCGGTAGTAAAAACATAGTCATAATCATTGGCAAACTGCCTGACAGTATTCACGATGGTTGCTTCGACATCAGGAATTACGCGTGCCTCACCCAGCACTATTCCAAGTGCGCTCAGGCGACTACCAATAAAGGCAAGATTGCTGTCCTGCGTGCGCCCTGACAAAATTTCGTTGCCGATGACGACAACACCTGCTGTTTTTAGTTCGCTGTTCATTCAAAATTTACCCGGCAAAAAAATCGGATGGCGTAAAACTTTACAGAACAAGAAAAGTCCTAAAGTCCAGGACGCAAAAATATAACTCTATAGCGTCTATTTTATGACAATCATAGCAGAGGTAGTAAACGTGAAAACATTTACAAGAATAGCCGTAACTACAGTGGCGGCATGTGGTATTTCTTTAAGTGCTTACGCCGATGGAGACAAGCCGTACCAGGTTGCCGATGGCCAAATTAGTGAAAACGCCATGAACGGCTGGCGTACCTATAACGGTGGCGGCTGCGGTGCCTGTCATGGCAAGGGTGGCGTCGGCGCCGTAGGACCAAACCTGGCGAACAGCGTCAAGAGTGTATTGACCAAGGAACAGTTCGTGGATGTGGTTACTAACGGCCGATCCGGTACCATGATGCGTCCTCACAAGACCAATAAACGCGTCATGGATAACCTCGATGACCTGTATGTGTATTTACTGGCAAGAGGCGATGATGTGCTTGGTCCGGGCAACCTTATAAAAATGCCGCTTGGCAAGTAACCGCCAATTTTTCACTGGCTTGTAGCCAGATAACAAAAAAGCGGCAGTTAGCCGCTTTTTTTATGTTTTTTTTTCAGGCCGCCTGAACAGGAATATGGTCCTTGATCCGGGTAATGTTGTTTTCTTCATCGAGATAGATCAGCGTTGGTTTGAACCTGCTGATATCGCTTTCATTGATGCGACCGTAGGCACAAATGATAACGCGGTCACCTGGATTGGCCTTGTGGGCAGCCGCACCATTTACAGAAATAACCTTTGAGTTATCCTCTGCCCGGATTGCATAGGTAGTAAACCGCTCACCATTAGTGATGTTGTAAATCTGAATTTGCTCGTACTCGTGAATACCTGCTTTATCCAACAGGGCGCCGTCAATGGCGCATGAGCCGTCATAATCCAGCTCTGAATGAGTAACACAAGCCTGGTGCAATTTGGTTTTTAAGACTGTTATTTCCATTATAATTCAATAACTTATTTTTTTATGACCCGATGATGACAGGTGTTTCCGGGTCAATCATAGGTATGCACTGCAACATTGTCAATCAGGCGCGCTTTACCAAGCCAGGCGGCCGCAATAATAACCAGTTTATTGTGCTGCGGCGATTGCAGCGTGGTCGCATCCCTGATGCTAACGTAATCTGGCCTGAAACCTGCCTCAACCAACTCGCGCAGCGCTTGTTGTTCCATGTCGGCAAAGTTGTTTTCGCCATGTTTGATAGACGCCGCGAGTTGTTGCAGACACTGGTAAAGCAAGGCAGCCTGTTCCCGCTCGGCGGTCGACAGATACTGGTTCCTTGAACTCATTGCCAGGCCATTGGCTTCACGGATGATAGGGGCGCCAATAATCGTTACCGGAATATTCAGATCCTGTACCAGGCGGCGAATCACCAGCAACTGTTGGTAGTCTTTCTCACCAAATACAGCAACGTCAGGTTGCACTATGTTTAGCAGTTTGGCCACAATGGTGGCCACACCCTTGAAGTGACCGGGGCGGTATTCACCACAGAATATGGAATCCAGTGCTGGCACAGTGACCTCGGTGTTCAAATCAGCGGGATAGAGTACACTGACATCAGGCATGAATACGATATCAACATTCATGCCCTGGAGTTTTTCAAGGTCTGCGTCCGGCGTTCGAGGATAGTCACCAAAATCCTCACCTTCAACAAACTGACCGGGATTCACAAAAATACTGACTACAACAATATCGGCATTTTTGCGGGCAATGGAAACCAGTGATAGATGGCCTGCGTGAAGGTTGCCCATGGTAGGTACCAGCGCAATCGATTTCCCGGCCTGCCTTAATATTTGCAGGGCGTTGCGTAGATCGGTAATCGTTTGTATTAGCTGCATGACTAAAAGCTGTTTTCGAGCGCCGGAAAAGAACGTGCTTTAACTGCATTCACGTAGGCAGCAAACGCATTGGCTATAGAGCCATTTTCCTGTAAAAAGTCCCTGCAAAATGTTGCCAGTTTTGGTGACATACCTAACATGTCATGCGCAACGAGTACCTGGCCGTCGCAATCAATACCGGCGCCGATACCAATTGTGGGTATCGATAACTCTGCTGTCACCGCGGCGGCAACGCTGGCCGGTATACATTCCAGTACCAGGCAACGAATACCTGCCTGCTCAAGCGCCAACGCATCCTGTCGAAGTTGATTAGCAGCCTCTTCGGTGCGGGCCTGGACCCGGTAACCGCCCATTTCGTCAATTGACTGCGGCATCAACCCTAGATGACCACAAACCGGGATACCTTTTTCATGTAAGCACGCCACTATATCAAGCACTGCTTGTCCACCCTCGAGCTTGACCATTTGTGCGCCACCCTCGTTTACGAGTCTTGACGCATTTTGCAATGCCTGTTCCACAGTCGAATAACTCATATATGGCATGTCGGTAATGATTAAGGGTTCATTAACAGCAGCGCTGACGATTCTGGAATGATAAATCATGTCATCCATGGTGACGCCAAGCGTGGTGTCATTGCCTTGCAAGACCATTCCAAGCGAATCGCCAACCAGTAACACATCTACGCCTGCCTTCTCCTGTAAGCGGGCAAAAGTAGCGTCATACGATGTCAGGCAGGCAATTTTTTCTGCCGACTGCTTCATGGAAATTAAATCAGCGGGTCGCATACGCCAGTCCTAACGCGGGTTAAAAAAATGTCTGCCCGGCGGCAGTTGGTTAATATGTTCAAGCAACAGGTCATAGTTTTTCTGGTTTGAAGACAGATTGAAGTCCTCGGTATTAACGATCAATAAGGGCGCACCGGAGTAATAATAGAAAAACTCGATATAGGCATCGGATATTTTTTTCAGGTAATCACGCTTGATTGGGCGTTCAATCTCCCGTCCTCTTTGCTCAATACGTCGCATTAAATCATCTACCGGCGCCTGTAAATAAATGACCAGGTCCGGTGTCGGCACATTCAGCGTGAGCCTGTCATAAACCTGGTGATATAAAGCCAGTTCTTCGTCATCCAGTGTTACCGAGGCGAACAGCTTATCTTTGTCGATCAGGAAGTCAGATACATGTACCGGCTGAAACAGGTCGGTTTGCCGCAGGGCCTCGATTTGCTTGGCGCGTTGAAACAGGAAAAAAAGCTGGGTTGGTAACGCCGCCGTTTTTGGCTCGGCATAAAACCGTGGCAGGAACGGGTTGTTTTCAGCCTGCTCCAGCAGCAGGTCCGTGTTAAGTGTTGTGGCCAGTTTTGTTGCCAGCGTGGTTTTACCAACACCTATAGGCCCTTCAACGACAATGTAATCTGGCCCACCCTGCTTCATATGAGTTGCTCCGGCATTGCTTGCTTGGCGTTTGCCAACACGTCACTAACGCGTCCAAGGCCCGGGATTGACCAGTTGGGCTCTATCTCTGCCCAGGGCTTGAGCACAAAAGTACGATTTGCAATTTCAGGGTGTGGAATCGTCAACCTGTCTGATGCGATGCTGCTATTACCGTAAGCCAGTATATCGAGATCAAGGGTCCGTTCGCCCCAGTGCCGCAAACGGCGACGACCATGCCGGTTTTCCAGTTCCTGCAGTGCATCCAGCAAATCCAGAGGTTTCAGGTCAGTTTCAAGCATCGCCACGGCATTAATAAAATCATCCTGGTCTTGCGGACCAACCGGGCTACTACGGTACAGGGAAGAATGCTGCAGCAACTGCGTGGTCTCTAACTCTGCCAACTCGTTCACCGCGCTGGATACCTGCTGCACAGGTGATTCAAGATTGCTGCCCAGACCAACGAATACTATCGTCATCACTGGTCTTGTTTTCTTGGGCGGCGCCCCCTGCGCCGCCGTGACCGATTCGCCGTTGTTTTTTTGTGTCGGCTATCACTTTGTGGGTTCTCCACCTGTTGCTCAGTCCAGTACTGGACCTGCTCTTGCAGCGGTTCGCCGGCCTGGGCGCGAAGCAGTAAAAAATCATAGGCCGCCCTGAAACGGGGGTGCATCAGCACCCTGAAGGAACGTTTACCGATGCGTTTCAAGCGTACCTGTAAAGACCAGATATCCCTGGCAAACTGGGTAAAACGACGGGGCATGGCGGTACTGGATATTTGTCTTGAGATAACAGTGTCACCGGCCAGTTGCACCGCCTCCATTTCTGACAATGCATGACCAAGATGTTCCTCTGCCTCGACGCGCATTGGTTCCCACAGGAAAGCCGCGAGCAGGAAACCCGGTGTCACCGAGTTACCCTCGGCCAGGCGCTGATCAGTATTTTTCAATGCCTGGGTTATGAAGCCATGTGGATAGTCTTTCTCGACGGTATCGAGCAGAACATCGGTTTGCGGAAACAGGTATTTAAACAGGCCATAATGGCGCAGGGACTCATACGTTTGCAGCGCCGAGCCGCCCATAAACAGCTTTAACATTTCTTCAAACAGTCGGGCTGGAGGAATGTCGGCGAGCATGCCCGCGTAATTATTGATTGGTGCCTCGGTATCAGGGTGAATACGTAAACCGAGTTTTGCAGCGAAGCGAACGGCCCTCAGCATGCGTACGGGATCTTCAATATATCGCTGCGCCGGATCGCCGATCAGTCGTAACTGTCCCTGCTCCAGGTCGTTTACGCCACCCACATAATCGACAATTGAAAAATCCTCAATATTGTAAAACAGGGCATTGACTGTGAAATCACGGCGCCAGACATCATCATCAATGTCGCCATAAACATTATCACGCACGATGCGTCCCTGTTCGACCTGCCCATCACCTGCATCAGACACGTGATGCGGCGCCCTGAATGTCGAGACCTCAATAATCTCGGTACCAAAACGGACATGGGCCAGCCTGAAACGCCGACCAATTAAACGACAGTTACGAAATAATTCGCGAATCTGTTCCGGGTGCGCATCGGTAACAACGTCAAAATCCTTGGGCTCTCGACCCAACAGCAGATCACGCACACCACCACCTACCAGGTAGGATTTGTAACCGGCATTTTTTAGTCGATATAAAACTTTTAACGCGTTTTCGCTAATCTGGGCACGCGACACATTATGATTTTCGCGTGCGATGATTCGCGGTTTAGGCTTTAATCGGGAAATGTTGTCAGCGCTGGTAGTACTTGCCATGCAAGATATGTATCAATCATTCAGGATCTGCATTCTATAAACAACCCTGCCAGATTACCATTTATATAAACTGCAATAATGTGATTTGCATGAGCCATATGTCCGTCTTGCTCTATATATGAGCATCACATAACTGCGTTTAATCATGTACTATTCATCCACTTTATAGAGGAAAACTCCCTGATATGTCTGGCGGCCCAGAACTGACCATCGTGGTTCCTACCTACAATGAAGTCGATAATGTCGCACGACTGGTCGACCTGTTGTCCACAGCGCTGCATGAAACACATTGGGAAGTTATCTTTGTAGACGACAATTCGCCAGACCAAACCAGCGACAAGCTACGCAAAATGGCACTACAAGACCGGAGAGTCAGATGCCTGCAGCGCATTGAACGAAGAGGACTCTCTTCTGCTGTAATCGAAGGAATACTGGCGAGCTCTGCACCTTATATATGCGTGATGGATGCAGACCTGCAACATGATGAACAAATTATCCTCACCATGCTCGCCGAGCTGAAGTCTGGACAGGACATGGTTGTTGCCAGTCGCTATGTTGCCAATGCCAGTACCGGCGAATTGTCTGAAAATCGCGTCAAGATCAGCAAGGCGGCGACTCTCCTGGGCAACCTTGTACTCGATCAAGAACTAAGTGACCCAATGAGCGGTTTTTTCATGCTACGCAGAAAACTGTTCGAACATGTTTCACCTAAGCTTTCCGGCAAGGGCTTCAAGATCTTGCTCGATATCATTGCCAGTACCAGCGAACCATTGCGGCTCAAGGAAGTACCGTATCACATGAAAAAGCGTGAGCATGGTGAAAGCAAACTCTCGGTGATTGTTGTCTGGGAATTCTTCTCGCTACTTGCCAACAAGCTTTTTGGTCGTTACCTGCCCTTGCGCTTTGTCATGTTTACGTCGGTCGGCCTTAGCGGAGTAGGCGTACACCTAATTGTGCTTTACCTTGTTCATAAATTGATGCTGCAACAATTTATTGTTGCCCAGGTCAGCGCCACGTTTGTCGCCATGACCAGTAATTACTTTTTAAATAATTTGCTAACGTTCAATGACAACAGGCACAAGGGAGCCAGGATGTTGTCAGGTTTATTGAGTTTTTATATTACGTGTTCTCTCGGCGCGTTAATTAATGTGGCTGTAGCTGCTTCGGCCTTTGAAATAGGTATGACCTGGTGGCTTGCCGGACTGTGTGGTGCGCTTGCCGGCGCAGTCTGGAATTTTGCCCTGTCTACAACCTACACATGGAGACGGGGCAGGGTAAATTAATATATGACTGATGAACGTTATGTATCACCATTAAGACATTTTGCCGCCATCTGTTATGACATAATGATGTTGGTGTCAGTGCTATTTGTTTTCACGCTTGTCATTCTTCCGCTCGCGAGTAGCAGTGCCATTGAAAGCGGCAATCTCGCTTATAATGTTTACCTGCTGCTTTTGAGTTACCTCTATTTTTGCTGGCAATGGATAAATGGCGGTCAAACGCTGGGCATGAAAAGCTGGCGCATCCAGGTCACTAACCTTGATGGCCAGTCTTTGAACCTGCAACAGGCCAGCGTCAGGTTCTTTGCAGCAATCCTCTCATGGCTGGCTTTTGGTTTGGGTTTTGTCTGGCGTCTTATCGATCGCGACAGGTTAACCTGGCATGACAGGCTGTCAGCTACGCAGCTGGTTTTGCATAGTAAATCATAAAGCTCAGGGCTGCTTTCGAATGCAATAAGTCACGTATAGCAATACAGCCACGGTTGGTATACTCACACTAACGAAGGCATTCAGGCCATAAACGATGCCCAGGTGACTGGCTACCTGGTTAAACAGATGAAACAGTATCCCCAGCATCGCCCCAAAAAAAACCCTTTGCCCTATGGATACAGTTCGCGCCTCACTTTTTACAACGGTTAATGCCAGCAGGATCATGGCAATAATTGAAAATGGGCTGATTAGTTTGGACCAGAATGCCTGTTCATAGAGTGCAGTACTCTGGTTGTTTGCCCGCAGGTAGCGCATGTAGCTTACCAGCCCGTACAGAGATAAATGCTGTGGCCTGACAGTAACCAGCTCGATCACTTCCGGCTTGAGCAAGACGTTCCACTCGGCCTTGTTATATTCGCTACGCTGTATACGTTCATCGCTAATGGAATAGTGCTGGATATCGCTTAACAACCATTGGCCTGAACTGTAGCTCGCCTCTCGGGCCTTGATCGTTGCGCGAAGTTCACCGTTATCATCAAACTCATAAACGGTTATGTCCTGCAGTCGATCGTCAGGCAATACCGCTTTTATATTAATAAAGTTATTGCCATCCCGTGACCAGAGGCCATGTCTTGTCTGCATTGAAATTTCGCTGGTCTGGGCGACAGAACGTAACTCCTGCGCGGTTCTTTCACTGCCTGGCGCGATGAATTCGCTCACCAGCATAGCAAGCGTAATGATAACGATACCTGTTTTAACAAGCGCCCAGGATAATTGCAGTCTCGACAAACCCGATGTGCGCATAACGGCAAGCTCACTGCTGTTCGCCAGCATACCAAGTGTAGCCATGGCAGCAATCACCGTGGCGATAGGTAATAACTCGATAGTTATTCGCGGTATCGTCAACACGACGTACTGAATTGCCTCTAACACACCGTAATTGCCAACCCCGGTATCACCCAGTTGGTCAACAAGGGTAAAGAACGAAAATATGGCTATGAGCACGAACAATGCGAGCAGGCAGTTCGCAATGAGGCTGCGGCCAATATATCTATCCAGTACCATCAGCCTGCCCGGTCGCTGTGCGACGCTTGTTGCGAGGAAAATAATAAAACAGGAACAGCACACCAGCCAGCAATAGGTGTACCCACCATAGTCCAATAAAAACCGGGAGCACCTCGCGTCGTACCAGTGTTTGCGATATACCCAGCAGGTTGCTGTATATCAGGTAGATAGAAATAGCGATCACGAACGGGGCAAAGCGTCGCTCTTCACGGGTATGTGTTTGTATCAATAACACCGACAGCCACGGTAACATCAGGCAGCCAATAACCATGGATATTCGCCACTGCAGTTCTGCCTTGTGCACTTTTTTGTCAGAGTTGAACAGCGTACCTGTAGTGAGAGCATCGGTCTTCAGTCCCGATTCGCTCACCTTTGCTGCCTCGGTCAGCAACGCATAGGTCTCGAAATCAATGATCTGGTAATTTAACTGACCGGGCTCCATCACGTAGCGACTGCCATTGTTAAACTCGATATAACGGTTGCCTGATTCCTGGTCATCACGAAACCGGGCGCTTTCAGCAGTTAACACGCCGCTCTTTGCATCTCGAGGTTTAACATCGTCCTGTTTTACATGCAGGAACACATCCTCCATGGCCAGCTTGTCCTCGGATGAGCGCTGCACATAGACAATTCTTTCACCCTTACTGAACTCCTTGAACTGACCGGGACGGATACCGGCGATATCTGCGCGTTGTTTGGCAATCTCCTTTAACGCAAACAGTCGCTGCTCGGCCCATGGGGCAACATACAACGTGATTATCGCTGCAAGGACACAGAAAACGGCCGCGAAACGAGTGACGACCTGCAACTGGAAACGTCGGCTGAGGCCGGCAGCAAGCATGACAACCAATTCGCGATCGTGCGCCATCCTGGCAAAAGCCAGTAACATGGCCACGAGAATAGCGACAGGCAGAATCTTTGGCATCGTTGCCAGCATCTTGAATGCCAGCATTTGTAACACCAGGTCGCCTGGTATACGGCCTTCGGCAGCAGCAGCCAGGAAGCCAACAAAACGATTGCTGGTAAAAATAAGGATTAGCAACCCGAGTATCCACAACAGCCTGGATAGGAGTTCGCGGTAAATATAGCGTTGAATGATCACGAATTTGTCTGGTTGTGTCCTGTAAGGTTTTGCCTAGTCAAGGATAAATGAATAAACTTGTCAAATTAGGCAGCAAATTTGAGTTTTTACCCGTTTTTTACAAAAAGCCCAACTGCCGGGATTCTTTCTTTAGTACCTGACTATGTGTTTAATATCAGGAATATAAAGCATTTTTTTGAACCAGGGCACCTGGTCACAACAATCTGGAGCAACTATGGATTTTAATATTAAGAGTGGCGACCCCGAAAAACAAAGGACGGCGTGCGTCATCGTGGGTATTTTCGATTCCCGTCGGCTTTCCGTTCCGGCCAAGGCGATCGACGCCGCAAGTGATAAATACCTTTCCAATCTGATCCGTCGCGGAGACATGGATGGCAAGAAAGGCCAGATACTTCTATTACATCATGTGCCCGGCATGATTGCGGACCGCGTTATGCTTATCGGTTGTGGTAAGGAGCGGGAACTGGACGACCGTGCCTATCGCACGATCATCAGTAACAGTACCAGGGCATTACAGGAAACAGGCTCTCTGGAGTGTGTTAATTACCTTACCGAGTTGAATATCAAGGGCCGCGACCATCACTGGAAAGTGAAGCAGGCGGTAATCGCGGCTGGTCGAACGCTGTATAAGTTTGATGAGCTTAAGACCAAGAAAAAGGAAAAGCGTCGACCGCTGCGCAAAATCACGTTTACCGTGCCAACACGACGTGAATTGCCACAGGGTGAAGAGGCACTGCTGCACGGACAGGCCATTAATAATGGAATAAACCTGACCTGCGACCTGGGCAACCGCCCGGCCAATGTCTGCACCCCGACCTATCTTGCCAGGCAGGCAACCGATCTGGGTAAGGGCTACCGTTCATTAACGGTAAACGTGCTCGAAGAAGCAGACATGAAAAAACTGGGCATGGGCTCACTACTCTCGGTATCACAGGGATCGGCAGAACCCGCCAAGTTGATCACCCTTGAATACAAGGGTACGAAGAAAGGCGCCAAACCTGTTGTACTGGTTGGCAAGGGCGTCACTTTCGATACCGGCGGGATTTCGATTAAACCTGCGCCTGCCATGGATGAAATGAAATACGACATGTGTGGCGCCGCATCCGTACTCGGCACCCTTGCCGCAGTGGCAGAAATGAAGCTGCCCGTGAACGTGGTTGGCATTATTCCGGCGACAGAGAATATGCCCAGCGGCACGGCAACCAAGCCCGGCGATATTTTTACCAGCATGTCAGGGCAAACCATTGAGGTATTAAATACCGATGCAGAAGGTCGCCTCATCCTTTGCGATGCACTTACCTATGCCGAGCGTTATAACCCGGAAGTGGTGATTGATATCGCAACACTAACCGGCGCCTGTGTGATCGCACTTGGTAAACATGCCACCGGTTTGCTAAGCAACCACAATCCGCTTGCCCGCGATTTGATGCAGGCAGGTGAAGAAGCGGGCGACAAAGCCTGGCAACTGCCGCTTTGGGATGAATACCAGCAGCAACTCAATAGTCCGTTTGCCGATATGGCCAATATTGGTGGTCGTGATGCCGGCACCATCACTGCTGCCTGTTTCCTGTCACGCTTTACCGAAAAGTTTCACTGGGCACACCTAGATATTGCGGGTACAGCATGGCTAAGTGGATCAAAGAAGGGAGCAACCGGCAGGCCGGTACCACTACTCACCCAGTTCATTCTGGACCAGGTGAAATAGTCGATATCGTGTCACGCGTCGATTTTTATGTGTTGCCAGAAGGAGAAGCGGTAGAACGTTTCGCCTGTACGATAACGGCAAAGGCATGGCGCTCGGGAAACCGCGTACATATTCATACCGGCAATGCCGAAGAGGCTGGCAGGATTGACGACCTGCTCTGGACTTTCCGTGACATCAGTTTCGTGCCGCATGAACAACTGGGTGACAACGTTGATGAAGAAACGCCGGTGACGATTGGTTACGGACAAGACTATCCAGCAGGCACTGATGTGCTTGTCAATCTTGGCGCAATCATTCCCGACTTTTCTTCACAGTTTGAACGCATCGTTGAGATTGTTGGCGGTAGTGAGGAAAAGAAAAAACTCGCACGGCAGCGTTACCGTAATTACCGCGAAAGTGACTTTGATATTCATGACCATCAAATTGAATCAACGGGTCAGTGATGACAGCTGATCAAGGCAATAACGATAACTCATCAGTTAACGACCGTGACGAACTGGTAAGCCGCATCGACGAACTGGAACAGCTATTGGCTGAAAAAAAAGCCGAGGCGAACCAGGCCGGAAAGTTACATATGAAAGTCGGCACAGATGGTATACCAGTGCTTGAAGATCAGTTTGAACCTGACAGTCTTGGTACACAACGTTCATCTACCGAAAGATCTGCTGTTACAAGGGAGCATGAAATTGTCGAAGAGATTATCGATAAGGTTGACAGGGAAATCAGTCAGGATCTTGATGAACTGATCGCGATACTGAAAAACAGCATTATTGATGAAGTGAAAACCCGGCTAATGCACGAACTCTCCCAACCAGACAGGCAGGATAGCGACAAGTAACAATTCGTTATCAAAATATCATTGCCCTGCATAGCCTGCCCGTGGACAATACGCCACCCTTACTATATATCGCTCGCTTTTTTATGTTGTGAATCATGGAAAAAACCTATAACCCCGAGACAATTGAAAAGAGCTGCTACGAAAGCTGGGAGCAGAATGGTTATTTTGCGGCCACAGGAAATGGCGAACCTTATTGCATTATGTTACCGCCGCCAAACGTTACCGGCAGCCTGCATATGGGGCATGCATTCCAGCAAACATTAATGGATACCCTGATCCGTTATCACCGTATGAATGGTAACGACACCCTCTGGCAGTGTGGTACCGACCATGCCGGCATTGCTACCCAGATGGTGGTAGAAAGACAGCTGCAGCAAAAAGAATTGTCACGGCATGACCTTGGCAGGGACAAGTTTATTGACGCGGTATGGGACTGGAAAGAACACTCCGGCAATACTATTACGCGACAGTCTCGCCGCCTCGGTACGTCAATGGACTGGTCGCGCGAACGATTTACCATGGACGAAGGGCTGTCAGTCGCCGTGCGCGAGGTATTCGTTCGCCTGCATGATGAAGGACTGATTTATCGTGGCAAGCGCCTGGTCAACTGGGATCCTGTCTTGCATACCGCTATCTCTGACCTTGAAGTGATATCGGCAGAGGAAAATGGCAAGCTCTGGCATATGCGTTATCCGCTGGTGGAGCCGGTAGATGGGCTCGAGTATGTCGTGGTTGCAACGACCAGGCCGGAAACCATGCTTGGTGATGCAGCCGTGGCCGTGCACCCGGAAGATGAACGCTACCGTAACCTCGTCGGCAAACAGGTTCACCTGCCACTTACAGACAGGACAATCCCGGTGATTGCCGATGATTATGTCGACCCGGAATTTGGCACCGGCTGCGTCAAAATCACGCCTGCGCATGACTTTAACGATTACGAGGTTGGCCAGCGACACGATCTGCCAATGTTAAACATTTTTACTATCGATGCTGCTGTCAATGATCAAGCACCCGATGCCTATCGCGGCATGGACCGGTATGTCGCACGCAAGCAAATCCTGGTCGATCTTGAACAACAGGGACTGCTGGAGAAGATCGAAGACCACAAACTGATGGTGCCACGCGGCGACCGCTCGCATGCTGTCGTTGAGCCTTATTTGACCGATCAGTGGTATGTAAAAATTCAGCCACTTGCCGAACCGGCAATCAAGGCAGTTGAAAACGGTGATGTCAGCTTCGTGCCCGAAAACTGGTCCAAGACCTATTTTGAATGGATGCGCAACATTGAGGACTGGTGCATCAGTCGCCAGCTATGGTGGGGGCATCGCATCCCGGCCTGGTATGACGAACAGGGCAATATTTACGTTGGCCATAATGAAGAAGAAGTTCGTGAGAAATATCAGCTCGCAGATACCAGGCTGACACAGGATGAGGACGTGCTGGATACCTGGTTTTCCTCTGCGCTGTGGCCTTTCTCTACGCTGGGTTGGCCGGAGAAGACACCGGAGCTTGACAAGTTTTATCCAACTAACGTGTTGGTCACCGGCTTTGACATTATCTTCTTCTGGGTTGCACGCATGATCATGATGGGGCTGAAGTTCATGGGCGAGGTGCCCTTCAGGGAAGTCTATATCCATGGTCTGGTACGCGACTCGGATGGACAAAAGATGTCAAAGTCCAAGGGCAACGTGCTGGACCCGTTGGACCTAATCGATGGCATAACACTGGATACGCTGGTTGAAAAACGCACTACCGGCTTGATGCAACCACAGATGGCGACAAAGATCGAAAAGGCCACACGCAAACATTTCCCTGACGGTATTACCGCCTACGGCACCGACTCCTTGCGCTTTACCTTTGCATCACTGGCCACACAGGGGCGCGATATTCGTTTTGATGTTGGCCGTATCGAAGGCTACCGCAATTTTTGTAACAAATTATGGAATGCCACGCGCTACGTCTTAATGAGTGTAGAAGGGCAAAACATCGATATTGCCGATGGCGACAAGACATTCGGTCTCGCAGAACGCTGGATTAGCACGCGTCTTGAGGAAACACTGCGTGCCTGTCATGAAGGTATGCGCACCTATCGTTTCGATCTGGCATCACAGGCATTATATGAATTTACCTGGGATGAGTATTGCGACTGGTATCTGGAATTATCCAAAACTACATTAAACAGTGACGACGCCAGTGAGGCAGAAAAACGCGGGACGCTGTTTACACTGTTACAGGTACTTGAGTCGTTGCAACGCGCGCTGCACCCATTTATCCCGTTTATCACGGAAGCATTATGGTTGCGCGTTGCCCCTTTACTCGGGCTGACTGGCGACAGCGTCATGTTACAAACGTATCCACTCCCGGAAGATTTCCATAGTGATGCGGCAGCACTGACCGAGCTTGAGTGGGTGAAAGCTTTTATTATGGGTGTTCGACGCATTCGTGCAGAGCGTGATATAGCGCCAGGAAAAAAACTGAACGTGTTTGTACAACCCGGGAACGCTGCCGAGAAAAACTGGTTGCAAAACAATACCGCTTACCTTCGCTCGTTGGGCCGCATCGAGAACATAGAGATAAGCACCGGCGACCTCGATGATGCAGTTATGGCATTGGCTGGCGAAACACGCATTCTTGTTCCCTTAGCAGACATCATTGACCCTGTTGCTGAAACAGGGCGACTGAACAAAACCATGGAGAAACTACAGAAGGAAAAACAGGGGCTGGACGCACAGCTAGAAAACAACAACTTTGTCGATCGCGCACCTGCACACGTGGTAGAAGGTGCAAAGCAACGACGAGCAGATATACTAAACGAGTTGCAGACCTATCAGGATCAGTTGGAAAAAATCGCAAGACTGTTGGAATAGAGATGTTTTCTACCATCAAAGAAGAAATCGACGTTGTCTTTGAACGTGATCCTGCTTCACGTTCAGTACTGGAAACCGTTCTCACCTGCCCCGGTTTTCAGGCCATCCTCATGCACAGGCTGAACCACTGGCTCTGGAAGAAAAAGCTGTATCTGATCGCGCGCCTGACGGCGCACATCAGCCGTTTCCTGACCGGTATTGAGATTCATCCTGGCGCCGTCATTGGGCGCCGCTTTTTCATCGACCACGGTATGGGAATTGTCATCGGAGAAACCGCCGAGATTGGCGATGATGTGTCTATCTACCACGGCGTTACGCTGGGAGGCACGACGTGGAACAAGGGCAAGCGTCACCCAACATTAAAAAATAACGTGGTTGTCGGCGCCGGCGCAAAAATACTGGGGCCGATTACCATAGGTGAAGGTGCGCGCATCGGTTGCAACGCTGTCGTCGTCAAGGAAATACCGGCCGCCGCCACCGTAGTAGGTGTTCCCGGCCATGTGGTTGTGAAAAAAGATGCCGGCAGTAAGTCTGCACAGCGAGAAGCAATGGCGAAGAAAATCGGGTTTACTGCCTATGCAGAAAGCAAGGACGTCACTGACCCGGTGCAGAGCGCGCTCGATTCTATTCTGGACCACCTGCACAAGGTAGAAGGCGAGCTGGACACATTAAAAGGTGATAACAGCAAGAATGACTGACTCCAACGCCGACAGGGACAAGGAACCGGGGTTGTTCAATATCCTCCACAGCCTGTTGGCATCCTTTTTTGGTGTGCAGTCCCAGCAAAACATGGATCGTGATGAAAAATATATCGAAAAGCACGGCATCAAGGTCTATATCATATTAGGTTTCAGCCTTGTCTTTATCCTGATCATCGGCTTGCTGGGCCTGGTCAAGCTGATCCTGCATCTGGCCACATAATCCTATTAATTTCAATTGCTTAGCCTCGCCTACAGGGCAGGCTTTGCGTCTTTTTGTTGCCTTGCAACTATTCTGACTAAATTCGTCGGAAATTTACTTGACTAAATTACTGGGTTATGTGAATCTTGATGGCCCAATGCAAACGAACGCAACACAGCTATGAAGATGACAACCAAGGGCCGTTACGCGGTAACCGCGATGCTGGACCTGGCCATTCATGACCAGGATTGTTCAGTCAATCTTGCTGATATCGCCCGTCGACAGGACATTTCTCTTACCTATCTTGAACAACTTTTCAGCAAGCTGAAAAAACAGGGACTGGTAGCCAGTCTGCGAGGACCTGGTGGCGGCTACCGGCTGGCACAGTCCATGGAAGAAATCACAATCGCGAAGGTGATTTATGCCGTTGAAGAATCAATTGACGTAACACGCTGTCACGGCAAGCAGAATTGTCAAAAAGACGCGCGCTGTCTTACGCATGACCTATGGATGGAGTTGAATCTGCATATTTCGAGCTTTCTTAACGGTATCACGCTGGCTGACCTGATAAAACGCAATAACGTCAAACAGGTCGCTGACAGGCAGGATGCCATCATGTTGCAAGTACGGATGTAACCACTATGACCAACGAAACAACAATTAACCTTACTGACAGTGCCGCAGAGCACGTTAAAAAAGTACTTGCCAGAGACGCGAATGGCATTGGCCTGCGCGTCGGTGTCAAGCCTACCGGTTGTTCTGGTTACCAGTATGTAATCGAAACCGCCAAAGACGTGGCAGGCGAAGATGAAACGATTGAATCCCACGGTATCAAGGTCATCGTTGACAGGAAAAGCCTGCCTTACCTCGCTGGCACAACACTGGACTTCCAACGCGAAGGATTGAATTCCGGCTTCAGGTTCAATAACCCTAACGTGCAAGACAGCTGCGGTTGCGGCGAAAGTTTTAGTTTCAAAGAAGACGAACAGAATTAAAAGAGGATCATTATGGCCGCTAAATCAGAAAATATGGAAGAGCTGGTTCGCAAGGAATACGAGCACGGCTTCACGACTGACATTGACGCCGACACAGTGCCGCCCGGCCTTAACGAAGATGTCATTGCCTTTATTTCGAACAAAAAGAAGGAACCTGAATGGTTGCTTGAATGGCGTCTTAAGGCCTATCGTCGTTGGCAAGCCATGTCAGAACCTAACTGGCAACACCTGAATATTGATCCTATCGATTACCAGGCTATTTCCTATTATTCGGCACCGAAGTCCAAGGAAGACGGCCCCAAGAGCCTGGACGAAGTAGATCCGAAATTACTGGAAACCTATGAGAAACTTGGTATTCCGTTGCAAGAACAGAAAATGCTGGCCGGCGTAGCAGTGGATGCCGTTTTTGACAGCGTCTCTGTCGCCACTACCTTCAAGGAAAAACTCAAGGCGGCCGGGGTCATTTTTTGTTCATTCTCTGAAGCCGTGCAGGATTATCCGGAGCTGGTGAAACAATACCTGGGGTCAGTGGTACCAGTGGGAGACAACTTTTTTGCTGCGCTGAATTCAGCCGTGTTTACCGATGGTTCCTTTGTCTACATTCCCAAGGGCGTGCGCTGTCCTATGGAACTATCTACCTATTTCAGGATTAACGCGTCTAATACCGGGCAATTTGAGCGCACGTTGATCGTTGCTGACGATGCCAGCCATGTCAGTTACCTTGAAGGGTGCACTGCGCCAATGCGCGACGAAAACCAGTTGCATGCCGCGGTGGTAGAACTGGTCGCCCTGGAAGATGCAGAGATCAAGTATTCGACCGTGCAGAACTGGTATCCCGGTGATGAAAACGGCAAGGGTGGTATTTACAACTTTGTCACCAAGCGCGGAGACTGCCGCGGAAATAACTCAAAGATATCATGGACACAGGTTGAAACCGGTTCCGCGATTACCTGGAAATATCCAAGTTGCCTGTTAAAAGGCGATAACTCCGTTGGTGAATTCTATTCTGTTGCAGTAACAAATAACTACCAGCAGGCAGATACCGGTACCAAGATGATTCACATCGGCAAGAATACCCGCAGTACGATCATATCCAAGGGTATCTCTGCGCGTCATGCACAAAACGCCTATCGCGGACTGGTCAAGGTAAGCAAGAATGCTGACAACGCACGTAACTACACGCAGTGTGATTCCCTGTTGATGGGCGATCAATGTGGCGCCCATACCTTCCCTTACATAGAAGCCAAAAACTCCAGCGCCACGGTCGAGCATGAAGCAACGACTTCAAAGATTGGCGAAGACCAGCTTTTCTATTGTATGCAGCGCGGCATCAAGGAAGAAGATGCGGTCAACATGATCGTCAATGGTTTTTGCAAGGAAGTCTTCAAGGAATTGCCAATGGAGTTTGCTGTTGAAGCACAGAAACTGCTGGGTGTCACACTGGAAGGCGCGGTCGGTTAACAAATTCAATTATCAGGAAAACATCATGTTACAGATTAAAGATTTGCACGCGAGTGTTGAGAACAAGCAAATATTGAAAGGAATTAACCTTGAGGTTAAGCCGGGAGAAGTGCATGCCATCATGGGACCCAATGGTTCTGGCAAGAGTACGCTGGCAAACGTGTTATCAGGTCGCGATGGTTATGAAGTCAACAAGGGTGAAGTTATTTTCGAGAATGAACCCCTGCTTGAACTTGGTCCGGAAGAGCGCGCCTGGGCGGGCGTTTTCCTGGCATTCCAGTACCCGGTAGAAATTCCTGGCGTGAATAACGTGTATCTGCTTAAAGCGGCAGTGAACGCGATTAGAAAAAACCGTGGCGAATCACAACTGGACGCCGTTGAATTTCTGGCCCTTGTTAAGGAAAAAATGAAACTGGTCAAGATGAAAGAAGATTTGCTCAACCGCTCAGTCAACGAGGGTTTTTCCGGTGGCGAAAAAAAGCGCAACGAGATTTTTCAGATGGCGGTTCTGGAGCCAAAACTCGGCATCCTTGATGAAACTGACTCCGGCCTGGATATTGATGCATTAAAGATTGTCGCTGAAGGCGTAAACCATCTGCGCAATAGCGAACGTTCATTCATTCTGGTAACCCACTACCAGCGTTTGCTCGATTACATCAAGCCTGACTATGTCCACGTGTTAAGCGATGGACGGATCATCAGGTCCGGCGGTCCGGAGCTGGCGCTTGAGCTTGAAGAAAAGGGTTATGACTGGGTCAAGGATGAAGCCGCATGAAGAATGAACAGATTGACAATTACGTTGCCGATTACGACAGCCTGGGCTCACAGCTGACCGGCGATGTACTGGCAGACAAGCGCGCGGCCGCTTTAGAATTGTTCAAGAAAACAGGTTTTCCAAGCACCCGTAATGAAAACTGGAAATATACAGACGTAAAAAAGATAGCAAGAGCCCACTTCCGTGCCAGTGCTAGTGGTGACGCCAGTCTGGATAAGGCCGAACTGGATGCGGTTCGTTTCCATGAACTTGACTGCCTTGAACTGGTTTTCGTTAATGGCGTTTACTCGGCAGAACTGACGAGTATTGATGATTTGCCTGATGGTGCCATCGTTTGTGACATGGCTACCGCCATGGAACATCATGCGGACTTATTGGTACAGCACCTTGCCAGCTATGCCGATAGCAATATCAGCGCCTTCACTGCCTTGAACACCGCGTTTATCCGCCATGGCGCATTTATCTACCTGCCACGAAACGCCGTAATTGAAAAACCGATTAATCTTCTGTATCTATCAAAACAGCAGGAAAATGAATTTGCGGCTCACCTGCGCAACGTCATCGTGCTTGAAGAGAATGCCGAGGCAACAGTTGTAGAAAGCTATATAGGCATGGACGACGCCAACTATTTTACCAACGCTGTTACCGAGGTTGCGCTCGACCAGTCTGCACGTTTACAGCATTACAAGTTACAACAGGAGAGTGTTAACAGTTCGCATATTGGTACCCTCGATATTCAGCAGGGAAAGGACAGTCAGCTGCAATCACATTCTATTTCGCTGGGTGGTTCACTGGTGCGAAACGATATTCACAGTCGTCTTGCAGCCGAAGGAGCGGCTATTCATCTGAACGGTTTATACATGACCACCGGTAAACAACATGTCGATAATCATACCCGCGTGGATCACCTGAAGCCCAATACCTTCAGCACCGAGAACTATCGCGGCGTGCTGAACGACCGCAGTCGCGCTGTCTTTAACGGCAAGGTAATCGTGCATCAGGATGCGCAGAAAATTGAGGCCCATCAGAACAATGCCAACCTGTTATTGTCTGATGATGCTGAGATAGATACCAAGCCGGAGCTGGAAATCTATGCCGACGACGTTAAATGCAGTCATGGCGCCACTGTTGGTCAACTCGACAAGGATATGCTGTTCTACCTGCGCTCGCGCGCGATCGATGAAGATACTGCCCGCAGCCTGCTTACTTTCGCTTTTGCCGAGGAAGTCATAAAGGAGATCAAGCTTGAGCCGGTGCGCAACAGGCTTGAATACCTTGTCGTTGGACAATTACCGGATGCGGCATTAATTCGGGAGTTTACCAATGAATAAACCGCAGGCAGTGATTCCAACGGATCAACTTCCCGTATTCGACATAGAACGGGTGCGTGCCGATTTCCCTGTGTTACACCAGGAAGTCAACGGCAAGCCGCTTGCGTACCTTGATAACGCTGCGACCGCGCAAAAACCTGCCGCAGTCATCGAGACCGTTGATCGCTATTATCGCGAATACAACTCCAACATACATCGTGGCGTGCATAAGCTTAGCCAGGTAGCGACCGAGGCCTACGAGAATGCGCGTGAACGTATTCGCGTCTTTATGAATGCTGAATCCAGCAAGGAAATTATTTTCGTTCGTGGCGCAACCGAGGGTATTAACCTGGTAGCGCAGTCATTTGCCCGACCTGAACTTGGTCCGGGCGATGAAATTCTCATCACGGAAATGGAACATCATTCCAACATCGTGCCCTGGCAAATGCTGGCAGAACAAACCGGGGCTACATTGAAATATATACCGATAAACGACGCTGGCGAACTGGAAATGAGCAAGCTGGATGACCTGTTATCGGAAAAGACGAAACTGGTTGCCGTGGTCCATATTTCCAACGCACTTGGCACAATCAATCCGGTGAAAACGATCATTGATAAAGCCCACGCAGCCGGTGCTAAGGTACTGCTGGATGGCGCGCAAGCGGTTCCCCATACCCGTGTCGATATGCAACAACTTGACTGCGATTTTTATGTTTTTTCCGGGCATAAACTTTTTGGTCCAACCGGCATTGGCGTACTGTACGGCAAACAGGGATTACTCGAGGCCATGCCGCCTTATCAGGGTGGTGGTGACATGATCAAAATGGTAACGATGGATAAGACCATGTATAACGATTTGCCGCACAAGTTTGAAGCTGGCACGCCACATATTGCTGGCGTTATCGGACTTGGTGCTGCAGTTGATTACCTTGAAGCAATCGATTTTGATCGGGCAGCCCAGTATGAAATCGAACTGCTTGACTATGCAAATGAAAAAGCAGCGCAGGTTGAAGGGCTGAATTTGATTGGTACGGCCGCAGAAAAGACCAGCATATTGTCTTTTACCCTTGATGGTATACATCCCCATGATATAGGCACGATACTCGATAACGAGGGCGTTGCTATTCGTGCTGGTCACCACTGTGCCATGCCGATAATGGAGCGCTATTGCGTTCCAGCAACGGCAAGGGCGTCATTTGCGTTCTATAACAACCACGCAGAGGTCGACGCACTGTTTGCTGCTATTGAAAAATGTAAACGGATGTTCGGCTAATGTTTGATATCAAGGACCTGTACCAGGAAGTGATCGTCGATCACAATAAAAATCCACGAAATTTTGGCAAGCTTGATTCAGCGAATAAAACGCTTGAGGGATTCAACCCGCTTTGTGGCGACAAGTTAACGCTTTACCTGAAAACGAAAGACGACAGGATTGAAGAGATCAGCTTCGATGGCTCAGGCTGTGCCATTTCCGTTGCTTCTGCATCTTTGATGACAGACCTCATGAAAGGTAAAACCGTAGCCGAAGCCGAGTCTTTGTTTAAGAAGTTTCATCATCTTATTACGACAGATGATGAACTCGACATCGTGGAACTGGGCAAGCTTGCCGCGCTGGCAGGCGTCAGGGACTACCCCGCCCGGGTTAAATGCGCATCACTGTGCTGGCACACACTTAATTCTGTTCTGCATGGTGATGAAGCCCTGGTAACGACCGAATAAGCCCAGGGGAAAAACAATCATGCAGGAAAATAAACCCGTAACAATAAACCGCGATTGTGATGCGGTGCTTATACCGGTAGGGACGCCGATAACTATTCCTGAAGGCAGCTACGTATTGATTACCCAGGCACTGGGTGGCAGCTATACGGTAAATGTCAATGGCAACCTTGCACGTATTGATGCACAGAATGCAGACGCGCTTGGCTTTGAGGTTGAAGCTGTTGAAGATCCGGCCAGCAAGGAAATGACTGGAGACGGCAGTGTCGATGAGGAACTTGTCTGGCAGCAGTTGAAGACCTGTTACGATCCCGAGATTCCAATCAATATTGTTGATCTGGGGCTCATCTATGAATGCAATATCACTCCTCTTGGCGCTGACGGCAACCAGGTAGATATTGTCATGACCCTTACCGCTGTAGGATGTGGAATGGGCGATTTTCTCGCGGATGACGTGCGACAAAAAATCCTGACTGTGCCCAACGTGACGCACGTCAACGTGAGCGTTACTTTTGAGCCGCCCTGGAGTCAGGAGATGATGTCGGAAGCGGCCAGACTCGAAACCGGCATGTATTGAAGGGCAACTACTACGCTTGTCTATTCATCGTTGAAAACCGATTTTCAATACTCATGTATCCATCCATACACTGCGTTTAAAAATCGATTTTCGCCTCGACTACACTTCACTCGCTACGTTGCTTAAGTAATACGTAAAAATACTGCTTGTTCGATTACACATATATAGAAATAAATTAAGAATACTATTTGGAGGTTCGCTTTGGCTGGCTGGTTTAATGTCGCTGCTATCAATGATTTCCTGCCCGGACAGTCTTGCCTGGTCGAGGTAGACAGCGTCATGGTGGCGGTCTTTAATCTTGATGGTGAAATTCACGCAATCGAGGACATCTGTACACACGACGGCGCTCCAATGCTGGGTTGCGGTTTACAACCGGAACAAATCATTGATGGTGAGCAAATCATTTGTCCGCGCCACGGTGCGCGCTTCTGTATCAAGACTGGCGAGGCATTGGCGCCACCGGCGTTTGAACCCGCCTACAAGTTTCCGGTACGGGTCGAGGATGGCATGATTCAGGTCACAGATGACCGCTGGGACTAGAAAAATCAGGAAAACAGGCCCAAAAAACGCTACAAATCACTGAAAATTGCAGGTTTTTTGCAATATTTTCAGCCCTGACAATTCATCCCGGCGGCGTTGATAAGTATAATTGCTGCAAATTTTCCACTGGAGATATGTTAAATGGCGCTGGAACAAACCCTGTCCATCATTAAACCCGATGGGGTTACAAGCAACAGTATTGGCAGGATTACGGCAATGATTGAAGAAGCCGGCCTGCAAGTTATTGCAGCGAAAATGTTGCATCTTTCTGTCGTACAGGCAGAAGAGTTGTATGCCGAACACAAGGGCAAACCTTTTTTTGATTCACTGCTGGGCTTCATGACATCCGGACCCGTAATGGTAATGGTGCTAGAGGGTCAAAATGCCATCAAGACATACAGACAGTTAATGGGGGCGACCAGACCCGAGGAAGCTGCCACGGGTACGATCAGGAACCTGTTTGCCAATCTTGACGACCAGGAAGAAGGAATGAAAAACGTGGTGCATGGCTCTGATAGCGAGGAAAGCGCCATGCGCGAAATCGATTTTTTCTTTGACCCTCATGATATTTGCCCCAGAACATAAGCTCAAATATGGACAATGACAGGATAAACTTGCTGGATTTTGACCTGCCTTCGCTTGAGGCATGGTTTGCCGAGATTGGCGATAAGCCGTTTCGGGCACGGCAGGTACTAAAATGGATTTATCATCATGGCGTCACCGACTTTTCTGCCATGACCAACCTCAGCAAATCGCTGCGATCATCATTGGCAGAAAAAGCCCATATCCGTTTCCCCGAGGTCATTACCGAACAACAATCCAGCGATGGTACGCGTAAGTGGCTAATACGCGTCGATGACAGAAACTCGATCGAAACGGTGTTTATACCGGAAACCGACAGGGGCACACTTTGCATCTCGTCACAGGTAGGCTGTCCACTTGATTGCAAATTTTGCTCTACCGCGCAGCAGGGTTTTAACCGAAATCTGACCACAGCCGAGATCATCGGCCAGGTATGGATTGCTAACCAGGTTCTGGGTTATTTCGACACCGGGAAACGTGTTGTTAGCAATATTGTTTTTATGGGTATGGGCGAACCATTGCTTAATTACGACAATGTCCTGAAGACAATCAACCTGCTGACTAACGATCTGGGCTTTGGTCTGGCGAGGCGTAAGGTAACAGTCAGCACATCAGGCATTGTCCCCGAGATCGACAGGCTCAAACATGATAGTAATGTCAGTCTCGCTATTTCATTGCATGCCAGTAATAACGAACTGCGTGACCAGATTGTTCCCGTGAACCGTTCCTATCCGTTAACAGTATTGCTTGATGCATGTAAACGCTATACTGAAACCCGTGATGATGAGCCAATCACCATTGAGTACGTGATGTTGCAGGGTGTAAATGATAGCCAGCAAGATGCACGCAACCTCGTTAAGTGCCTGCAGGGAATCCCGTCCAAGGTGAACCTGATACCATTCAATACCTTTCCGGGCACGAATTACCGCTGCTCAGACCGCAATACAATTAATGCCTTTCGCGATGTATTAATGCGCGCCGGTATCTTTACGATCACGCGTAAAACCCGTGGCGACGATATCGATGCGGCATGCGGACAGCTGGCCGGTAAGGTAATGGCCAGGGCCGCAAGACATCGGAAAAAGAATATGGAAAGAACAAATGCGCTCTAGTCTCTCCATCATTATTGTCAGTCTGGTCATGATCTGCATTGCCGGTTGTAATGCGGCTGCCGGTAGCAATCAGAATATCCGGCCATCAACGCAAACCAACGAGGTAGCACGCGCAAACCTGGACCTTGGTATTGCCTATATTAGAGAAGGCCAGTTTGAAAAAGCACTGGTAAAACTCGAGAAGGCTCGCGAGGCGGATCCGGCCTATCCACCAACCTATAATGTACTTGGACTGCTGAACCAGCAACTTGGCGATTATGAAGATGCCGAACAGAATTTCAAAAAAGCACTTAGCCTGGATAAAAATGATTCCGAGACATTGAACAATTATGGCCGTTTCCTGTGCCAGCAAGACCGACCGGTCGAAGCTGAGGAAACGTTCCTCAGGGCCGTTAATAATCCACTCTACGATACGCCTGAAACCGCTCTGACCAATGCTGGCATATGCGCCTATAACAACGACAATGAAGAAAAAGGCGAGGATTACCTGCGTCGAGCACTACAGGTAAACCCACAGGTACCACTGGCGCTGTTACTGATGTCAGAAATTTCTTTTGATAGGCAGCAAGCCTTGAGTGCACGTGGTTATATGCAACGTTATGAAACGGTAGCAAGACATACACCCCGAAGTCTTTGGCTGGGCATTCAAATTGAACAGGAGCTTGGTAACAACGATGCCGTATCCAGCTATGCCTTGTTATTAAGGAACACGTTTCCTGATTCGCCGGAAGCCGAGAAGCTGAGACAATCAAGGATCAAGTAATGAATGACGCTTCTTCAGATAGCCACACAGCCAACTCCAGCATGGAGCAACCTGGCGCAGTGTTGCGCGCTGCACGTGAAAAGCAGGGTCTGAGTATTGATGATATATACCAGCGCATTCATCTTGAACCACGTATTATCGAGGCCGTTGAAAGTGATGATTATGAAAAAATTTCATCGCCAACCTATGCTCGCGGCTATCTGAGAACCTATGCAAAGACACTGGGTCTTGATGGCGACTATATCGTGTCGTTGTACAACACCGACAACGAGGCCCCACCTCCCGAGATATTACCTGAGGTAAAACCACCTACACAGGTCAGCAGCAGTGATAAGCCGGTTAAGGCGTTTACTTATTTGATCTCGCTGGCGCTGGTGCTGTTGCTGCTCATCTGGTTCCAGAGTAATTATATCGTCGATAATGACCAAACTTCCGACTCTGATGACAATACGGCGACAAAGCCTGCTGTTATTAACAACACTGATGCAACATTTGATGTGGTAATCCATCCGGAAGGCTGGCAGTCGCCTCCTTCAGGCGCGGACACTTATGTTCCTGATGCCAGCACGCAAACACCGGCTAATGCCACCGGTTATAATACGCCCACGATGCAAATCACAGAGTCCATCAATGGTGATTTGGAATCGCAAATATTGCCGGTTGATTCCGGCACTACGATCCGGTCCTATGTCAGTACTGGTTCCGACATTATCGAATTGACGATATCGGATGATTCATGGATTGAAATCTATGACGCATTCGAGCAAAGGATATTCATGGACCTTGGCAAGACTGGAGAACAATTCGAGATCAAGGGCACTGCTCCTTTTAACCTCATACTTGGTAATGCACCCGGCGTTGGCATCAAATTTAACGACAGTAGTGTAAACCCGAAGTATTCTGCAAATAGCGGTGTCGCCAGGTTCCAGTTACCTCCCGAAGAATAAGTACAACCAGTCTGTTACAGGCTGCGAGAAATGAGTCACATCAAATAATGGCAAAGTTACAAGCAATTCGAGGCATGCATGACGTTCTCATGCAGGACACTCCGCGTTGGCAGTACGTTGAAAAAATGATTGGGGACATTCTCACTCGCTATGCTTACCAGGAAATCCGCTTGCCCATCGTTGAATACACCGAGCTATTTGCCCGCTCAATCGGGGACAATACGGATATTGTTTCCAAGGAAATGTACAGCTTTTCCGATCGTAATGACACAAGCCTGACGTTACGCCCTGAGGGAACTGCAGGTTGCGTACGCGCCGGTATTGAACATGGCCTGTTTCACAATCAGACACAGAAAATCTGGTATGCGGGACCCATGTTTCGACATGAGCGACCGCAGAAAGGGCGACAGCGACAATTTCACCAGATTGGCGTTGAGGCATTCGGGTTTGCAGGCCCTGATATCGATGCCGAGCTGATCATGATGTGTGCCCGCATCTGGCGAACATTGGGTATCCAGGATGTTGAACTGGAAATCAATTCGCTGGGAACCCCGGCGTCTCGGGCACGTTACCGCGATGAACTGGTGCAGTATTTCCAGGACAATCACGATCAGCTGGATGACGACAGCCTGGTCAGGCTGGAGAAAAACCCGCTGCGCATCCTGGACACGAAGAACCCGGAAATGAAAACGCTGATAGAAAATGCGCCGTCTATTGCTTCACTACTGGAATATGACAGTGAATCAGCGGACCATTTCACCGGCCTGCAGGCGTTACTTGACGCCGCCGGTATCCGTTATCGTGTCAATGACAAATTGGTGCGCGGCCTGGATTACTACGGCAAAACCGTTTTCGAATGGGTTACCGACAAACTGGGGGCCCAGGGCACTGTTTGCGCCGGTGGTCGCTACGACGGGTTGGTGGAACAGCACGGCGCAAAAACCACACCCGCAGTAGGGTTTGCCATCGGTATGGAAAGATTGCTGGCACTTACTGACTTCAACAATATGCAGGACTCGCACTGCCCGGATTTATACCTCGTTCTGGCCGGAGAGCAGGCCCAACACATGGGCATGAAACTGGCAGAAGACATAAGAAATAAAATAAGTAATGTGATAGTAAGTACAAACTTTGGTGGTGGCAGTTTCAAGAGCCAATTCAGGAAAGCAGACAAATCCGGCGCCGCCATGGCATTAATTATCGGTGACGACGAACTGGAACGGGGCGAAGTCACCGTCAAGTTCCTGCGTAGTGACGAGCCACAGCAAACCATGTCCACGGACGCGCTGTTTGAATTTCTCGGCGTACGCCTTGCGCGTAACTAGTTTTCTGGCATTTTCCCGCTCAGAAAGCTAAACAAACACGAAAACCTCGTTATAATGTGCGCCCCTTTGCGGGTACACATCCACCCGCACTATGAACAGATTTCCAACACTCCCGGGAGAGTAGTAAGTGGACCCATACAAGACAGAGGAAGAACAGGTCGAGGCGCTAAAAAAGTGGTGGCAGGAAAATGGTAAATCCATTACCGCCGGTGTCGTTATTGGTCTGGTCTCAATATTCGGCTGGCGCGGCTATAACCAGCATGTTGATCTCAAGACACAGGAAGCATCAACACTCTACGAACAGATGATTGGCGCCGCCCGAAATGGCGAAGCGGACACCAGCCGCACCTATGCTGACAGGATTATCAGCGAGCATGACTCAACCTCCTACGCCATTTTCGCGCGCCTGATGCTGGCCAAGCTGGCGGCACAGGAAAACAATCTTGATGAAGCAGAAAAACACCTGCGCTGGGTACTCAGCAATAATGACCAGCCAGAACTGGAGCATGTCACGACGCTCAGGCTAGCCAGGGTTTATATCGCCGCTGGACAACTGGACGCAGCTGGCATTCTGCTTAATACCAGTAATACTGGTAAATTCGTCGCACGCTATGATGAATTGCGCGGCGATTTACTGGTAAAGCAAGGTAAGCCGGAAGAGGCGCGCGCTGCCTACCAGAAAGCACTGGCCAACACTGCTGGAACTGCTGAGGCTAAATCCCTGCTGGAAATGAAGCTGGACGACCTGGGTCGAGGATAATTGCTTGTCCTGTTTTAGAGCGTCACTGCTGCTACTGCTGACGTCTGTTGTCGGCTGTGGCACCATCACCGAGATGATGGGCGACGTGGACAACTCTATCCCGCCTACGCCATTGATCAGTTTTTTTGAAACAGCACGCGTTGATCGCCTGTGGAACAACAAGGTTGGCAGCGGTACCAATGAGCTATATATCAAGTTGACACCAGCGCTGATGGACGGCCGTGTTTTTACCGCAGATACTGAAGGTGAAATTCAGGCGCTGGATGCGAGCACTGGTAAACGAATCTGGAGTAAAAAGATCAAGCTACCTGTAACCGGTGGTCCAGGCGCTGATTTCAGCATGGTACTGGTTGGCAGCAGTGAAGGAGACGTTGTCAGCCTCGAACCGGAAGCCGGTGCAGAACTCTGGCGCACGCGAGTATCGAGTGAAATACTTGCCCCGCCACGCGAGAGTGGCAATGTTGTTGTCGTCAGGACTATCGATGGAAAACTGTTTGCACTGGATGCAAGCAATGGTGAAAGGCTCTGGGTTTATGACAGGACTGTCCCTGCACTCACATTGCGCGGTACCAGCACACCTGTGATATCCGGTGACAGTGTGATAACGGGTTTTGACGGTGGCCGCCTGACATCCCTGGATCTGGATACAGGCAAGCTCATCTGGGAAACAAAAGTTGCAGTGTCCCGCGGTCGAAGTGAACTCGAACGAATGGTAGATATCGATTCCCGGCCGGTCATCTACCTGGATGCAATTTACATCTCGACGTTTCAATCCAATGTTGCCTCACTTGACCTGCAAACCGGTTCGGTGCTGTGGGAAAGGGATATATCATCGCATGCAGAACTGGGGGTTGATGTCAGCCATGTTTATGTTAGTGACGCTGAAGGTAACGTTTGGGCACTCGACCGTTATTCCGGTCAGTCAGTATGGAAGCAGGAAAAACTGCAATACAGGAAACCGACCGGGCCAGCGGTTATTGGTGACAAGGTAGTCGTCGGTGATCTGGAAGGTTACCTGCATTGGATGGACAAGGAAACCGGCGATTTTGTCGCGCGCAACCGCGTTTCTGATACAGCAATTCTGGTCAAGCCGACCGTCATTGATGATGTACTTTATGTGTATGCCAGTAATGGAACGCTGGCAAGCTATCAGTATACCGATCTGGATGACAGCGAGATCGAGGCCTTGCTGCCACAGAGCAAGGATGCAGAAACGGTCTCGGGAGAGTCGTCTGACCCACAAGCAAGGGAAGATGAAGAAAACGAGGATACGGCCATGCCTTATTATCTCTTTCCTGGTGAAGATTAATTTAACGCTGTAGCGAGCTTCACAATTTAGCCTTTGTTATTACCTGCCGCAGGCTTATGCTTGAATCATGAAACCAGTTATCGCCATCGTTGGCAGACCCAACGTTGGTAAATCCACTTTTTTTAACTATTTAACTGTGTCTCGCGATGCACTCGTCGCCGACCGCCCGGGTGTTACCCGCGATCGTCAGTACGGTGTCTTGCAACATGGAGAGCGCGCGTTTCTCATTGTCGATACCGGCGGTATTGGCGAGGAAGAACATGATAGTCATGCCGTCGCTGGGCTAATGGCAATGCAATCCATGCAGGCCGCAAGCGAGGCCTCGGTGCTGGTCTGGCTGGTTGATGGTCGTGCAGGGTTGACCCATGTCGATGAGATGCTGGCGCTGGAGTTTCGTAAGCTTGATAAACCTGTCTACCTGGCGATCAATAAACTGGAAGGCCATGACCTTGATATCGCCAGCAGTGAGTTTTTCAGCCTGGGCATGGAAAACGTCTATCCTATCTCGGCAAAACGGGGTGATGGGATAAGTAAGATGCTGGATGCTATCAGTACGCTGTTTCCAGAACAGCAATCACCCGTTGAGGGAGATGAAGACCGGCTTACGCTGGCAGTACTGGGTAGACCCAATGTGGGTAAATCAACGCTGGTAAACCGCATCGTTGGCGAGGAAAGGGTTGTTACCTTTGATCACCCCGGTACAACCCGGGACAGTATTCGCGTGCCTTTTGAACGTAACGGCAACCGCTACGAATTAATCGATACTGCCGGAGTACGCAGGAAAAGCCGTGTAGACGACATGGTAGAAAAGTTCAGTATCGTGAAATCATTTGATGCGATAGCCGCGGCGAACATCATGATATTGGTAATCGACGCCAGTGAAGGTGTCACTGAACAGGACGCCAGCCTGCTGGGACTTATTGAAGATAGTGGCAAGCCCGTTATTATCGTCGTCAACAAATGGGACGGAATGGAAGAGGCCAGCAAGGAACGGGTAAAGGCACAGCTTTCCCTGAAGTTCAGTTTCGTCGATTACGCTGAATTCCACTTTATCTCTGCACTGCATGGCACAGGCGTGGGCAACCTGTTCAAGACAATAAGCAAGATACATAAGTCACTCGACTTTGATGTGTCGACATCTGCTATGACAAGCATTCTTGAAAGTGCGGTAACGGCCAACCCGCCGATGATGGTCAGGGGCAGACGGATCAAATTACGTTATGCCCACCTCGGCGGGCATAACCCGGTTCGCGTCATTATTCATGGTAACCAGACAGATAGTGTGCCACAGAGTTACCGTCGTTACCTTGCCAGGTATTTTCGCAAGTCACTAAAGCTAACCGGCGCACCCGTACTTATCGAGTTTAAACATGGAGCCAACCCATATAAGGGCAAGAAAAATGTCCTTACTCAACGGCAAATGAACAAGCGCAAGCGTTTGATGAAACACGTCAAGAAACGTTAGTACCGTTTGTCAGCAGGGAAAAAAGCCCGGTTTACCCGGGCTTTTTTATTTGAGAAATTACTGGTTATAGTATCGCAATAACATATCGAGCACTTCCTTGGCCTCTTCCGTGGTTGCCCAATCGCCATTTTCATCATTGATAACCAGTTCAGTTTTGTCACCAACACCGGTCAAGCTTAGCTGGTATGGCGTGCCCTCGTCATCATCCCCCCAAAATTTCAGCTTATCCAGCAGGCCTTTTTTCTTCTCGGATTCGGGCGCGTAATACATGATGTCATAAGTCCCGTTATCCAGGTTCATGCCCTGCACCTGGATACCAGCACGCTCCAGTACTGTCTGCGTGTTGCCAAAGGCAACATCATAGCTCGCAGGCATGACAAGAATACTGCGTTCATCATCAACAGAAAGTAGCTCGGCACGCTGTTTTTTGGCTTGTGATGATTGCTGGCTTGCCACCGCAGACGTGTCTTCCGGCTCTGCGCCATAAAAATACAGGTTTAATGCGCGTATTATTTCTTTCTCCCGATCAACGTCTGGTTGGGTGTCAAACCATTCTCCCTCGGTAACCAACTGTTGTTCACTGGACAAATAAAGAATGGTTTCTCCTTCTTCACCAATCTCGGTAAAAATGCGAAATCGCTCCCGCAGCGCACTGTTAGACTCGCTTCGAACCCGCCAAGCTGTCTCCATGACGCCAAGCTCCTGGTCGGCTAGTTCAACTGTATAGTCTTTTGCCTCCCAGAACCGAATCAGCTCCGTCCACACCGTGTCTGTTGTTGCCTGTATGGCGATCCACTGCTCGCCGGCAAACTCCCCCTTGCCCAGCACGGCCGAGCCGCTTGTCTGTGCACGCTGGCGTTGAAACTCGCTCAGGGTAACGGCCTCTTCTTCACCGGGGATGGCCATGCTGTCTGATGTTGTGTAGGTCAAATCAGGGGGGACTTCCAGGGGTGGAAGATCCTGGCTGCGGCGATACTCGTCCCGGGTGTCGGGTACAACATCATCCAGACTTGGTAAACTATCGCAGCCCGCCATGGCCGTAGTCATTATCATCACAAACAGATAACGCGGATTTAGCATTCTCAAATTACTCCAGCCTGTTCCATAGCAGCCATAACGGGCGCTTGCGCCGACGCGGGCAGCCAGGTCATGGGCAAGCGTATACCCGCCTGAATAAGGCCGAGTTTGTGTACTGCCCATTTCACAGGGATCGGGTTAGATTCAATAAATAGTTCTTTATGCAAACCAGTCAGTTTTTCATCTATAGCGGTTGCGCCTTCGGCATCACCTTTAATGGCCAATTCACACATTTCATGCATTAATTTTGGCGCCACATTCGCCGTCACCGAGATTACGCCTTGTCCACCTGCCAGCAGGAAATCCTTGCTGGTCATATCATCACCACTTAATAATAAAAAATCATCACTGACGCCCTGACGAATAGCAGTGACGCGCTCAATTTCCGCTGTTGCTTCTTTTACACCAATAATATTGTCAACAGCGGCCAGTCGGATGACGGTATCGGGCAACATATCACACGCGGTTCTACCGGGAACATTGTAAAGAATCTGGGGAATATCCACGGCTTCCGCGACGGCCTTGTAATGTTGATACAGGCCCTCCTGGGTAGGCTTGTTATAATAAGGCGTCACCAGTAAACAGGCATCGGCCCCGACGCGCCTCGCACACTCGGTCAGGGAAATCGCCTCGATAGTCGAATTGGCCCCGGTTCCGGCGATCACAGGCAGCCTGCCGTCGACGAACTCGACGGTTTGCCGGATAACCTCGCAATGTTCGGACTCGGTCAGCGTCGCTGATTCGCCGGTGGTACCGACAGAAACAATGGCATCAGTGCCTTGTTCAATATGAAATTCAATGACTTGCCTGAGCGCCTCGGAATCCAGCCCCGTGTCAGCGCGTACGCCAGCCTGCATAGGGGTTACTACAGCAACCATACTTCCGTGAAACATGAGAATAGTGATTATTATATTGTTTACAAAAACGTGTATGGTACTGAATCAGGCATGATTATGACAAGAAGATTACCCGATGCCCTATCCCGGCCGGGTTTTCCATGAGAAAATGCATCGACTAAGAATTTAAATTAACTGCCCCCTGTCCACAAACATGCAAAACTTTCTTGTCGTCAGTGCACTCATCGATGACTCCGATGAAATCGTGCACAAACTGACGAAACTGGTAAAACACAGCGGCTGTAATATCAGCGAAAGCCGATTTAACGTACTGGGCCAGAAACGCGCAATCATGTTGTTCCTCGATGGTTCATGGAATGAGATAGCAAAGATGGAAGATATGCTGCATAAACTGGAACAGGAACTGGAGACAAGTATACTGATCGATAGAACCACTGTCCCGGAGACACAGAGTAATGCCATGCCCTATGCAATCGATGTTGTCGGCATTGACCAACCAGGGGTAATACTGGAAATTACGCAGTTCATGACCAAGAGCAAGTTATCGATACAGGATATGTTTTCAAATAACTACCTGGCCTCTTCTACCGGTGCAAAAATGTTTTCGCTGCATATGACAATCAACATACCAATGGATGCCTCAATTGCCTCTGTCCGCGGTGACTTTATGGATTTTTGCGATCGTCTTAATCTTGACGCAATTATGGAACCTGTAAAATAAACTATTAACGATAAGCTGGAGTGATATGAGTAAAATTAGCGTAGGAAAAAAAGTCCCTTCCTTTTCGGCCGCAGCTACCGGTGACCAGACAATCAAACTATCAGAACTTAAAGGCAAAAATTTTGTGCTGTATTTCTATCCCAAAGACAGCACACCCGGTTGTACGTTGGAAGGACAGGATTTCCGCGACAACATACGTAAGTTCGGCGCCAGGAATACTGTCGTCCTCGGCGTTTCAAGAGATAAGCTGTCCTCGCATGAGAAATTCAAGGAGAAACAAAATTTTCCGTTTGAACTATTGTCAGATGAAGATGAAAAGCTCTGTAAATTGTTTGATGTTATCAAGGAAAAAAATATGTATGGCAAAAAAGTCATGGGTATTGAACGTTCCACATTTCTTATTGATGAAAAAGGCGTGTTGCGAAACGAATGGCGCAAGGTCAAGGTAAAAGGACACGTCGACGAAGTACTGGAGGCAGTCAAGGCCCTGTGATCAAGACTGCTTGAAACACTCCAATGACAACCCGGCATTTTTACCTGATTGCCCTATCTTACATACCGGGCGCGACTGCTTTGCCGGCATAAAACCCGACGTTTGTCGTCATTATTTCTTCACCCTCACAAGCGTATTACTTAATTAATTATGTCACCTGAAACGATTAAACAATTGTTTGTTCTCGATACAAATGTCCTGATGCATGATCCCACATCAATCTTCCGCTTTGAGGAACACGATGTATTTATTCCCATGGTCGTCCTTGAAGAGCTTGATTCTGCCAAGAAAGGTGTTTCAGAAGTAGCACGAAACGTACGCCAGGTGAGCAGGTTTATTGATGAACTGATTGGTACGGCCAACACAGCAGAGATAGCGGCCGGCCTTGACCTTGGCGGGGTCAGGTTTTCAAACGGGAACGGAGAACCCGCGGGACACCTGTTTCTACAAACCGAGATTCTTTCTGATAGCTTGCCAGATCACCTGCCAGGAAAAAACGCAGATAATTCTATCCTGGGTACCACGCTATCTTTGAAAAAACTGTTTCCAGACAGTTTTATCACGCTTGTTTCCAAGGACATCAACCTGCGAATCAAGGCGCATGTTGTCGGCATCCATGCCGAAGACTATACCAGTGACAAGGTGCTGGATGATGCCGACCTGTTGTATACCGGTATCCATGAGCTACCCGAAAACTTCTGGGAAAGTAAATCGGAAGCACTCACTTCCTGGCAGGAAGATATGCGCACTCTGTATGAGGTAGCGGGCTCGCCATTGGAACAATGTTATCCCTATCAATGCCTTTACACTGACGAAGGAGCTGGCTTCGAAGCAATTGTTAAACAGATAAGCCCGGAAAAAACCACTCTGGTGCACGCAAATAACTACCGCAAGGATAGTAATTCTGTCTGGGGTGTCAGTGCCCGTAACCGCGAACAAAACTTTGCCTTGAACCTGTTAATGGACACCGAGGTTGACATGGTGACAATACTTGGCGCGGCCGGAACCGGTAAAACATTGCTGGCACTGGCTGCTGGTTTGGCGCAGGTCATGGATAAGAAAATCTATCGTGAGATTATTATTACGCGTGTCACTATACCGGTTGGTGAAGACATCGGTTTTCTACCCGGTACAGAAGAAGAGAAAATGGCTCCGTGGATGGGTGCCTTGCTGGATAACCTTGAAGTACTCACCAACTCTGAAGAAGGTGGTGAATGGGAACGCGCGGCGACCAACGATTTGTTAACCAAACGCATCAAGATTCGTTCACTAAACTTCATGCGCGGACGTACATTCCTTAATCGATATATCATTGTTGATGAAGCGCAGAACCTGACTGCAAAACAGATGAAAACGCTGATAACCCGCGCGGGTCCTGGTAGCAAGTTGATCGTTCTGGGAAACATATCGCAGATCGATACACCCTATCTTACAGAAACAACTTCCGGGCTAACCTATGTTGTCGACAGGTTCCGCAACTGGGAGCATAGTGGTCATGTGACGTTAATGCGCGGCGAACGATCACGGCTTGCTGATTTTGCCAGCGATGTCCTCTAACCGGACAGTCCCGGGGAATTACTCTATACTCATGAGGACTGACAAGAAAAATAATAACTAACCAAAAGAGCGGGAGTCATCATGAAACAGCCTCATAAAACTACCTGGCTTAACCTGCCCAGCCTCGGGCTTTCAATCAGAATGCTGTTCACCGGTTATCTCCTTACCATTGGTTTTGGCCTGCTAATGGCCGGCGTACAAATCCTGCTCACCCACGGTATGGCCGATGGCAAGATGGGACTATCTATAGATGATATCGTCTACAGTTACTATGGCAATCGCAGTAACAGTAAGCTGGAATCCAAACTCAACGGGTCGATGAAAGACAAGGCACCTGAAGAGGTTCGCGCCAAACTGATTCAATGGGCGCGCTCTGGCGCACCGGAAGATCAATGGCACTCGGATATTAATGAACATGTGCAAATGTATTGCTCAGGTTGCCACGGCAATATCCCGGGTCTGCCTAACGTTGCTGATTATGAAGTGATGAAGGAAGCTGCCGCAACAGATCAAGGAGCAAGCATCGATTCACTCACCAGGGTGTCTCATATTCATTTGTTTGGTATCGCGTTCATCTTTTTTATGATGGGTTTTATCTTCAGCTTCTCCGTGGGAATACCGAAATGGCTGAAGGAACTCGTTATCCTGCTACCGTTCATTTTCCTGATACTGGATATCATCTCCTGGTGGGCGACCAAGTGGTTTCCTTTCTTTGCGTGGTTCACAATGATCGGCGGTATTGGGTATACATTTGCGTCAACATTCATGTGGTTCACCAGCATGTATCAGATGTGGGTGCTGCCATATAACGGTAAAGACTACGCTGTAAATACATGGGAAGACTGAGCATCCGGCTTCGCTGATGTGAAAACCGGTTGTAAGCAGTCGAAAACAGTATGAAACTTGCCTTTAACAACTATATGTCCCCTGGCCTCGTCTTGCTTCTGGTTCTGCCAGTTGCCTGTGTACAGGGACCAGCTAAACAGGAACTCGCAGGTGTCTGGGTATCAACGCCTCTGGCGCAATGCTGGTCAAGCCCGTGGCAACAGGCATGGCGTAGCAATCCAGCAAATGAAGGTACCACCTATCCAAAAGGACTGCCGGAAGAGTACGCGATAATCAATGACTACTTTGCCGCTGAAAATATCGTAGTCTCAGACAGCAAAATCACCAGTGAAACCATCATCGCGTGTGCCGCATGTGGTTGCCCCAATGGAGAAACCATGTACCTGTATATTCGACAGCAGGACGTGGAGACCATGTTGGCAAACGGTTTTACGCTGGCAACCCCTGAACAGAAATAACATCGGGATAACAGTCAGGTGCCTTCTGGCATCTCAGTACTTTTGTCCTCATATGTTGGCCATACGTTTATGAGCGCCTTTACAAGCGTTGCCAATGGGATGGCAAAGAATACGCCCCAGAACCCCCATAGACCACCAAAGACCAGTATCGCGGCTATAATAGCAACCGGATGTAATTTAACTGCCTCGGCAAACAGGATTGGCACAAGCACGTTACCATCGAGGAATTGCAGTACGGCATAGCTGCCGATTAACCAGTAAATATCACTTCCCAGTCCCCACTGGAAATAACCGACCAGGGCAACAGGCAATGTAACCACAGCCGCACCGACATAGGGAATTAAAACCGAAAGACCGACCAGCACTGCCAGCAACGGCGCATAGTTAAGCCCGAGTATCACAAACAACACATAGGCGACTGCGCCGACGATGAGGATTTCGTTAAACTTGCCACGCACATAGTTTCCAATCTGTGCATCCATCTCCACCCATACCTCATCGACAAGTTTTCTGTCCTTGGGCAGGAATCGTCCCAGCCACTGCTGGATGATGATCTTGTCCTTAAGAAAAAAGAAGATCATCAATGGCACCAGTACCAGGTAGACGATGATTGTAATAATGGCAGGAATAGATGCCAGTGATATTGATAATACGTTTTTGCCCAGGTCACTGACCCCGGTACTTAACGTCACGATAAGCTGACTGATGTATTCCTCTGAGATAAGTTCCGGGTACTGTTCCGGCAAGCGCAACAACAAGTCCTGCCAGGTATTAATCATTGCGGGCATGTCCTGGAAAAACTGGCTTACCTGCTTCGTGATAATTGGTAATAGACCCAGCAAGATAAATAACATGAACAAGACAAACAGGAAGAACACGACGTTGACCGAGAGTAGTCGCGAAAAATTGAAGTGTTGTAGTTTTGCTACGGGCCCTTCCAATAGATAAGCAATAATTAGCGCGGCAAGCAAAGGCGCCAGCATCTTGCCGAAAAAGGCGAGTGTGACAACACTGATAACCAGCAAGACCACCAGCAGGGCTGCTTGCGGATCGGTAAAATAACGACGGTACCAGGAACTAATGAAATCAAACATGATTCTGTTGACTGTTTTTTTACATAATCATAACCAGTTATGACAAAATCAGCGAGTCCGGGCAATAATCGCCGACGCATATTCGAGCCAAAAAAAAGGGGCGCCTGTTGGCACCCCAAGGTTAAGAGCAGAGGATAGTCGAAGGGTCATTGAACAATAAGACTATCAGTCACAATATACATTGCACGAGCTATGCCAAGTTGCTATTTATATATTTTTCAATTACTTAGCAGTGTGCTTGCATGAATAAACACCAACAATTGCACCAACTTAAAAAATACTGGCACAGTAGCGGTGCAATAACAGGCGGGTATGCCAGTCGATGACGAGAAAGCTGGACAACACTGACAGTGACAGGATAAAAACCTGGGGGCAGCAGCTTGGTTTTCAACAGGTAGGTATTACTACAACCAGCTTGCAAGAAGATGAGCAGCATCTGCTAGCCTGGTTGGACAAAAACTACCACGGTGAAATGCACTACATGGAGCGTCATGGCACACGCCGCAGTCGTCCGCGGGAACTGGTCGAAGGCACTATTAGCATTATCTCGGTTCGTATGGATTACCTTCCCCCATCAAGCAAGCATCCTGCAACAGTTCTCAACAACAGTAACCTGGCTTATGTATCCCGTTATGCGCTTGGTCGCGATTATCACAAGGTATTGCGACAGCGTTTACAAAAACTGGCTGACACAATTATCGAAAACTACGGCGAGTTTGGTTATCGCTGCTTTGTTGATAGTGCACCGGTACTGGAAAAAGCGCTGGCGCGTAACGCCGGGCTAGGCTGGATCGGAAAGCACAGTAACCTGATCAACCCAAAGGCCGGTTCCTGGTTTTTCCTCGGAGAAATCTACACTGATCTTCCGCTGCCAATCGATACGCCTTTTGAAAGCCATCACTGTGGTACTTGCGAGGCCTGTATTGATATCTGTCCAACGCGGGCCATTGTGGCACCTGGACAGGTAGATGCCAGGCGCTGTATTTCGTATCACACTATCGAGTTAAAGGGTTCTATCCCGATCGAATTCAGAACAATGATAGGCAACCGCGTTTATGGCTGCGATGACTGCCAACTGATTTGCCCGTGGAACAAGTTCGCAAGCTACAGCGAGGAAGACGACTTTCGTGTCAGACATGGGCTTGATGCGCCAACACTGGTAACACTGTTCGCATGGAGCGAACAGGAATTCCTGGTTAATACCGAGGGTTCAGCAATTCGCCGTATAGGTTATGAACACTGGTTAAGAAACGTAGCCGTCGGCCTTGGTAATGCACCGGGCTCAGACAAGGTGATTGCCGCACTCAATTCAAGAAAAACCCACACATCAGAAATGGTGCGGGAACATGTGTTTTGGGCGCTACAACAGCACGGCGCCTAGCGTAGCTATGCCTTACCCGCGCCAGCAATACCTGTCTCCGGTTCAATATACAGGATAGTTCCCTCTACCGAGGTCACCCTGACATTGGTACCAACAGGTAAATCTATGCCTTTTACTTTCCATGTCGAATCATCGACCTTGACTTTACCAACACCGTTAACAATAGCTTCATCAAGTGTAAAAACGCGACCCACATACTGGTGTCCACGCCGGTTCAGGTTAGGCTGGTCTTTTTGTCGCGGATTTTGTCTCTGGTAACGCTTGTATAAAACAACGCTAACAATAGAACACACACCGAAGACGATAACCTGGATCATTAATGGCGTCGAAGGTATCAGGAACAACAGCAAACCTACCAGTAATGCCGATATCCCCATCCACAGGAAATAGGCCATAGGCACCACCATTTCAATGATGACCATGACAACCCCGGCAATCAGCCAGTACCAAAATTCTATCTGTTCCAACCTTGATTCCCCGTGTTAACTAACCAGGTTTCTGTTCATCCTTGAATGATTCTTTAGCCAGCTCAGTAATACCTGCGAGGGCACCTATTACGTTACTGGCTTCAACAGGCATGAGTACAACTTTTTGATTAGGGGCTGCAGCAATATCCTTCAGTGCCTCAATATACTTGTTCGCAACAAAATAATTAACGGCCTGAATATCACCCGCAGCTATTGCCTGAGATACATCCTGTGTTGCCTTGGCTTCTGCCTGTGCAAGACGTTCCCGGGCCTCAGCGTCTCGATAGGCCGCCTCACGTCGTCCCTCCGCCTCAAGAATTGCAGCCTGTTTCTCTCCGTCTGCTTCGAGAATAGCCGATTGTTTCTCGCCTTCTGCTTCAAGGATGGCAGCACGCTTGTCACGCTCGGCCTTCATTTGCCTTGCCATCGCATCGACCAAGTCACGTGGAGGCGAAATATCCTTGATCTCGATACGGGTAACTTTTACGCCCCATGGACCGGTAGCTTCATCCACCACGTGCAATAGCTGGGCATTGATCGTGTCGCGTTGCGACAGCAGTTCATCCAGATCCATTGAGCCCATGACGGTTCGTATATTTGTCATCGTCAGGTTCAATATGGCCATGGTCAGATTATTCACTTCATAGGCAGCCTGGGCGGCATTCAGTACCTGGAAAAACACCACGCCATCTACCTGTACCATGGCGTTATCCTTGGTAATCACCTCCTGCGAAGGCACATCAACAACGGTCTCCATCATATTCATCTTGGCACCGATGCGATCAAAAAATGGAACAATGATGTGAAGACCCGGGGTCAACGTACGCGTGTATTCACCAAAGCGTTCAACAGTGTATTCAAAGCCCTGCCGTACAACCGTGACGGCCTTCAGCACCAGGATAAAACTGAAGATCACCAGACAAATGATAAATGAGGTCAACCCGATCATTATTTTCTTCTCCTTGATTACTTAATAAACCGAATTGTGTACGGGTATCGATATGCAATACCGTCATTGGATTTAACCGTGGCCACGATGACCATGACAACGTTGTACAACGCGACAACGATGATCATGAATATGCCAATAAGGACAAAAGTCAGAATACCTGAAACGATGAATGCGAGGAGAATGGTTAATTGAAAGTTGAGAGACTCTTTTCCCTGGTCGGCAACAAATGGCATATCATCTTTCTTGATTAACCAGATAACCAGTGGCCCGATTATGTTGCCAAAAGGGATAAAATAACCGGTGAGCGCCATAAGATGGCAAAGCATTCCCCATGTTTTCTCTTCCTTCTCTGGTACGATTGAGACTTGCTGTTCGTCAGTCATCGTGTAACTCCTGCTTTCAGTTATATTGATAAGTTAAGCACAGGAGCGGCTACAAGACCATAGCCTTACCGGTAATTATTGCGCCTCTTTATCCTCGTCAGGTTCTTTTTCATTGCCGTCGAAATCCTGATTAACCATGATGGATACACCCGGTGCTGCCTTGTCCAGCCAGCCGCGAATACTTTTTGCCAGCAACTCGTCCATCTTGTCAAAGTAGTGATTCGCTCCCGGCACCTCGACCTGCAGATAATTCTTGTTATTGCCTTTTTTGGCGGCAAGACGACGGTCAGGTGCATGTTCAATCACGCGACGAAAATCTCGATCACCATAAATATCGAGAATCGGTAATGATGCACTCTCAATCATTTTCAGCATATCGATAGCCGGTTTAAGAAAAGGATATTCCTGCAACCCTATTGCTGCCAGTGCGAGTATGCCGGGCCGCTGCTGGTCGGATGCATATGAAAGCGCTGCGGCTGCGCCAAAGCTGTTACCAATAACAACAATGTTGAGGTACTTGCGCTTGCGTAGAAAGCGAACAGCAGATTCGATACGGTCTCTGGCGGCAGGAAGCGTTTTCCCATAATCCTCGACAGGGCTATCTATCGCCACCATTGGTAATTGAATAGACAACGTAGTCCAGCCCTGCGCTGGCAAGCTTAGTCGCAGCGGTGAGATAACCCTGGGCCAGTCAGCGTGCTCGCCCATGCCATGTAACATGATTATCGCACCGGAGGCCTTGTCACCGGTTTGTTGATTGAACAGCGCCAGAAACTTTTCTTCGCCAGCAGACAGCCATACAGTTTCTGTTACTTCTGCCTGTTCTGCCAGCCGCGTTGATATTTCCTGTTCCCACTCACTGTCCCGGCTACCGGCGTGCGCATATGTTGTGAGCAGACAGAGGAAAACTGCAAACCACAAGACGTGTCGCTTATTCATTAACTGTATGCCCTGATTTTTCATGCTGATAAACAAGCAAAAATAATACCTGTTATCGCAGCATAAGGCCGAGTTATTTACGGGAGAGCTTATATTCCTCAGGTGGGAACTCAATGCGGACCTGCAGGTTATCACCATTAGCATTACGCATATTGGATTTACCTTTATAGCTTAGTAAACGCGGCTGATCGAAGTCATACTCGAGTACCAGCGGATCGGCAAGCAGGCGAATAAAAACACTATTTGGATCAACCTTTAAAGTACGCTTGCCAGCTACCTGGTCAACGCTATCCTGATAAATACGGAATTCGATAAACTGCTTGAGGCTGGGTATCAACATTTTTTGTACCAGCTGTTTTCCTTCGATTATTTCCTGCCAGTGTCTGACAATGAAACGATCAAAACCGGCATCGATGATACCTTCCTCGGGTAGCGGTATTGTTTCGCTATCAGGCCTGGTTTTCTCGTTGGGAGTAAAAACAACACGCAGCTCGGATTCGAGTTTGTTGGCAATTTCCTTGTGACCGGTAACATAGTTTTGCAAACTGAAGTCCGGCATTACCGGATTACCGGCGTAATCCACTTCTTTTTCAGCAATGACATTTCCGCTTGCATCCCTGTAGGTAACCTTGTCACTGACTATATTACCGTCTGCGAACATTTCATTGTGACTTTCACTGTATACCAGCTCGCCGGATTTGGCATCATAGGCATAGCCAATCCGTTCACTTGTTTCAGTTTGCGCCATCACGGGCAAACAAAAGCAGGACAGCAATAAAAACAGGTGTCTGCGAAGTAGCATGGTTATTTCTCTCCAAACATCAGGTTTTGCATATTACCCTGCGCCTGAAATACGGCCTTGAGTAAATAAATCGCCGTGGCCAGGTTGCCCGTAAATACAAAAGCTATAATCCATCCGACCATGAATAATGGATTTGATTCCCTGAAACATACCCAGGTTGAAAACAGTAGTATACCAATATAGAAGTCGACCAGCGTTACCACACCCCAGGGCATAGTAGTCAGTAATTTACCCTCACGGGCAAGATCACCGACGGCAAAGCCGTAACCAAGCGCCAAACACATGATCACTATCGATATTATGGCTATGCTCTTGATCAATCAACTGGCCTCTGGCTTTTCAAACAGGTAATGGCTTACCCACCACTGTTGACCGTTGTCGTAACCAAACAATTCTGCACATGACATATAAAACATGCGCCAGCGCATCAACCACTTCACGGCATTGTCCTTGCCGTAAGTTTCTTCAAAAAGTGGCATGATTGCATCACGGTTATCATCCATATTCTGCAACCAGGCATTGGAGGTTTTTTCATAGTGTGTGCCATCCCAACGCCAGCGCTGCTTCAACTGTAGTTTCTGCTGGAAAAATAGTGGTAATTCATCTGAAGGCATAATTCCACCGGAGAAAAAATATTTACTCATCCAGTCAGTTTCATCACGCACAATAAACTCATAGGGCACCGAGCGATGAACAAAAATATGTTTAAAAAAGCGCCCCCCCGGGTTCAGCAAGTCGGCAATCATGCCATACAGCTTTTTATAATTTCGCATATGTTCAAACATCTCTACCGACACAACGCGGTCAAAGGTACGGTCCATGCTGAATTCATTCATGTCCATCGTAATGACTTCAACGTTGTTTAAACCTCTTGCCTTTGCCTGGGCAGTAATATATTCACGCTGAGAGTGTGAATTAGATACCGCAGTGATAGTACTGTTTGGGTAATGACTTGCCATCCATAACGTCAACGAACCCCAACCGCAGCCAAGCTCGAGTATATCCATACCTTCTGCAAGCGTTGCATGTTCACAGGTTAGCCGCAGGCTTGCGTCTTCGGCCGAGTCCAGATCGTGTACCTCTTCAGACCAGAAACACGAACTGTACTTCATGTTTTTGCCCAGCATGATCTCGAACAGCGAGGTTGGCACCTCGTAGTGTTGTTCATTGGCTTTCTCTGGTAAAGGAGCAATCGGGCTTTCATTCATCATGGCGACAAACTCCTGTGTCACCTTGTTTCCGTATTCACAGTCATCAACCTTTAATTCACGCAAGCGCTGCTGAATCAGGTGACGAATACTGGAGCGTAAAATAGGATCCGGAATAATTCCGCGTTCGCTAAGATCGATGGCGTAATTCAGTGCGCGTGTCATAAGGCTACCTCAAGCTTGTTTCGGTGGTAATGGTAAAAATATGCTGGTTTCCTTCTGATACTGCCGATAGGCATCTCCACGGGAACGCAGCGACTGACTTTCTGTGTGTGGCACACCGGTTACCTTGAGCAGGAACACCAGCATCAAAACCATGATGGCCCAGGATAACCACCAGATACTGGAGCCAAAACCAATAAGGATATAGGCAAACCAGTGCAACCATTCGAAGAAATAATTGGGATGACGCGAATAGCGCCATAACCCCTGTTTACAAACCTGGCCCTTGTTAGCGGGGTCCTGCCTGAACAGGCTTAATTGTCGATCGGCAATGTATTCCCCGGTCATCGAAGCCAACCAAACAACTATACCGAGGTAATCAGTAACACCAAGCTGCGTGGCCGGGTTACTAACGGCTACCAGTACTGGCAAGGCAAACAATATCGCCCAGCCTGCCTGGATCTGGAAAAACACAAACATAACCGACTGGGCATACTTGCCACAGCTTTCGCGCATGTATCGATAACGGCCATCTTCACTTTCAGACATGACACGCCGGAACAGGTGTATACCAAGTCGTGTTCCCCATATGCCAATCATGGCGCCAACGATAAGGTTACGTAACCAGGTGCCTTCAACGACTGCAATAGCAAACCAGATACCAACCAATCCGGTTGCGAAAGACCAGGCAACATCGACAGTACCCGCATTGTGCGTTTTTAATTGTACCGCCCATAACAGCAACATCAGCAGGCAACAAAAAGCAAGTGCAGGCCAGATGGCATCAAACATTGTTGCTGCTCTCTTCCAGGGTGCGATTGTAATCATCCTGATCCCTGTCAGCACGTTGTTGCAACCAGTTTGACATGACATAGATAAGAGGTAATGCAAAGAACCAGACTGAAAACACCATGATTAAAGCAATGGATAAATCATTCATTTGTATGGCACCGATACGTACTCCTGCCCAATAGGCAAGTGCGCCGCCAAAGCCACCAAACAGGCTAATCCAGACATAGTGGTTGTTGAGCCAGTCAAGGCTGTGACGTATCGTCATCGCGAGGTTAATCCACAAAGCCACCATCCATAACGTACTGGGGTAGCCGAGCTGCGCAGTTGCCGGAAATCGAATGATTTCCAGCACGACGAGCACCGAGTCAAGACCATAGCCAAGCAAGGCACAAAATGCGGACAGCAGCAACTCCTGCCGGGCAATCGCGCGATGGATTTTCAGATGGACCACTAACCATGCCGTCACGGCAAGCGGACCAAGCCATGGATAGCCATAAGCGGCACCAAAAACACACATTAACCAGATTACCTGGAATGCAACAAAATTAACGATTACTGTAGGTTTCATAATTATTTCACCTGGAACTTCATATTTGTTACTTCACGACGACAGGCGGGTTTATTCATGACCAGTTGCAACAAACCAAGATAGCGTTCTGCAAATCCGGCCGTGCAATATTCAAGGTAATATTCCCACATACGGAAAAAACTATTGCTGTAACCCAGCTTATAAACCTGTTCTTCTTTTTCCATGAACGTATTGCGCCAGGCTTGTAACGTTCGCGCATAATCAGGCGCATAATCCTCAATATGTGTTACTTTTAAATTTGTTGTCGCTATCGCCTGCGTCATGGCAGCTAGCGATGGGCAACAGCTACCTGGAAAAATATAACGCTGAATAAAATCAGGGGTTTTAAGATAGGCCTCATAGCGATTGTCCGGCATGGCTATTGCCTGGATGCACATCTGCCCATCATCTTTTAACAAGGCAGCACAATGTTGAAAGTACTCTGGCAAAAAGTCATGCCCTACCGCCTCAATCATTTCTATGGAAACCAGTCGATCATACTGGCCCTGCATATCCCTGTAGTCAGTCAATAACAGCTCAATTTTGTCACCCAATCCGGCGTCTTCTATACGCTGTTTAGCAAGTTCATATTGTTCGCTGGAAATTGTGGTAGTGGTCACCTTGCAGCCATAATGTCTGGCGGCATGAATAGCAAAGCTGCCCCAGCCAGTGCCAATTTCAACGATATGATGGTGCGCTTGTAATCCCAGTTTTTGGCAAATAAGATCAAGCTTCATTTCTGAAGCGCCCTTTAGACTCGTATCATCAGAAGCAAAAACCCCGGATGAATACGTCATGGTTTCATCAAGGAATAATTCAAACAGTTCATTACCAAGGTCGTAGTGGTCGTGTATGTTCTGGTTACTGCCATTGCGCGTGTTGGCACGCAATCGATGCAGTAATCGATCCTTTAGTACGCCTGCTTTTGCCAGCCCCTGCTCCATCGCGTCAAGTTGATCGGTGTTTTGGATTAATATCTGGAAAAGCGATTGAAGGCTGGAACACCCCCATAGACCACGGCGGTAGGCATCGGCGGCACCATTACTGCCGTTGCGAAAAATACAGCTATAAAAACTCGCATCAAAGATTGTGATTTGGACTGCATGACCGCCCATTTCACCTGCTGACCAGGAGCCCCATGGATCGTGGATAACAATGTGGCCAGACTTCAATCCATGCAATTTTTTTTGCATCTGCTGGCGTATCCAGAAATTGATAGTCTGCATCATGTTCGATCCTTGTAGCTGCTCGAACACATTCATAATCAAACTACCGGCTTTCATAATTCTGCTCCTTGTTTGGAATAGTGTTTCGGATGTTCAAAGAAAGGTGTCTTTTTCAACCACAGGCACAGCGCCTGCCAGTAAATTGCGCTAATTACTTTCAGTGTCATCAATGGAAACTGGAATAGCGTCCTGTCCAGGTTCTTTTGCGTAATTTCCTGCATACGCAGTCGCATACTTGCAGTAAACATATGCTGCTCGTCCTCGAAGCTTTGCATTGAGATATGTATATGATCATCAGGACAATTAAAATACCAACTATAACGCTGCTTCATTCCCATAAAGGGAGAAACATGGAAGCTCTTGTCAAAATCAAACTGTCGGTATTTACCCGGCGTTATGGCACCATCAAGCACGTAGCAGTGTTGCTCACCCCATGGCGTGTTGTGTACCTCGGCAACGATTGTTTCAACCCGGGTACGTTCATTGTTCCAGCAAAAATAAAAACTCACCGGATTCATGATGTAGCCGAAATAACGCAAATGTGTAAGCAGGGTTATTGGGCCATCTGTTTGTTTGCCTGTTTGCTCTTTAACAAGGTCTCTTATCGCGGTTAACAATGGTACGCTGTTGTCGCCATAGTGATCAGCACGCCTGAACGTCGCCAGTGTCAGTTTCTCCAGTGCCCAAAATCGAAAGCGATTAAACAAGGTTGGCAGTTCATCCAAATCCAGGTACATCATGAATAACCGGTAATTAAAGCGATGACGATGCGGAAGTCGCCTGTGATGAATTACCGTGCCTTTATAAATACGACTGAACATGTCTATGCCACCAGATCAAAGGCTTCACATACGCGGGTAGCGCTGCGCACGCCATCTTCATGAAAACCATAACCCCAGTAAGCACCACAATAGGAAATACCCTTGTAGCGTATAAGATCATCGTGGCGTTGCTGCATTTCTGAGCGTCCGGGCGTGAATTGTGGATGCTGGTACATAATACGCTTGATGATTTTGCTTTTATCAATGTAGCGCGTCTGGTTTAGTGACACGCAATACGTGTTATCTGAATCAATGCTCTGCAGGCTATTCATGTTGTAGGTAACAGAGACGTGACGTTCTTCCTGTTCTGGTATGCGGTAGTTCCAGCTGGCCCAGGCGTCTTTTTTGCTGGGTAAGACACTGGTATCAGTATGCAGAACGGCTTCATTTTGCTGATAGTGAAACTGTTCCAGTATTTCCTGCTCGTTTCTATCGGCGTTTTCAAGCAATCTCAGTGCCTGGTCTGAATGACAAGACATGATCACTTCATCAAATGATTCAGCGCGATTACCCTGCACGGTAACCTCCACCTTGCCATTGTGCCTGCGTACATGCTGAACAGGCTGATTCAAATGGATATTGTCAGCATAGCTGGCCGTTAATTTTTTGACGTATTCATGCGAACCGCCCTTGACCGTTTTCCACTGCGGTCTGCCATTGACCTGAAGCATGCAATGGTTATTTAGAAACTCGATAACAAACAGCATAGGAAATTGCCGAAACCGGTCAGCTGGGCTGGACCATAATGAGGCACCCAACGGTACCAGGTAGTGCTCAATAAAAGCGTCGTTATAATTATTGTCGCTGGCGTATTGTTCTACAGTAATCCTGTCATCCAGGCCCTGTTGCATGTGCCCGACCGCTTCCTTGTTGAATCGGGCAATGTCTTTCAACATGCCGAGGAAAGAAAAATTAAACAGGTTCTTTCTTTGCACAAACATTTTGTTCAGGGACGTGCCGTTATATTCAATACCGCTTGCTTCGCAATGAACGCTGAAGCTCATATCCGTATTGATAGCCGCGACATCAAGCTCATCAAATAGTCGGCATAACCCAGGATAATTATGTTCGTTAAAAACGATAAAGCCCGTATCTACCGGAACCGTGCGTGCATCTTCTTTTACCAGCGCGGTGTTGGCATGACCGCCAATGTAATCGCTGGCTTCGAACAGAACGATTTCGTGGCGGCGAGAGAGATAATAGGCAGCTGTCATGCCAGAGATACCGCCGCCGATGATTGCGATGCGCATTAGCGCTGCTCCGCTTCTCTGTACACCGCCGCGGGGACGGGTTGCAGCTCCTGCACGACACCCAATTTGTATAAAAGAAAAATAAGCGAATAGCTGATGTCAATTTCCCACCAGTAAAAACCCTGTCGGGTCGCATGGGGGTAGCGATGGTGGTTGTTGTGCCATCCTTCGCCAAGGGTGATCAGTGCTAGTGCCAGATTGTTGCGACTGTCATCGCTGGTATCAAAACGACGCTTGCCAAACTTGTGTGCGAGCGAATTAATCGTATAAGTGCCGTGATACAGCATGACCGTAGAAATAAAAAAGCCCCAGACCAGCAGCTGCATACCGTCGGTATTAAGTTGAGGCGAGGAGTTATGAAGAAACTCGCCTAACAAATAGCAGGCAACACCTAGGAGGATGAACGGTATCCAGTCGATATGTTCGAGGAGTTTTAATTCCGGGTAGCGCGCCCAGTCTTTTACTTTGGAGTACATGACAGGAAAATTGCACTTCCTCAGGAACCATAACATATGACTATTAAGTAAACCGTGGTCCGGGGAATGGGGATCGTTATCCGTATCGGAATGAATATGATGATGACGATGGTGACCTGCCCACCAGAGCGGGCCACGCTGACCTGCAGTACAGCCTGCAAGCGCCATCAGAAACTGCACGGGCCTTGAAACCTTGAATGCCCGGTGCGAAAAATAGCGATGATAAAATGCTGTAATGAAAAACATACGCACCAGGTAAAGTCCCAACGCCAGCGCAACCGCCACATAGCTGTAGCCGACGAAAAAAACGCCCAGGCAAGCTATATGGAAGAAAATGAAAACGCCAACACGAAACGGATCCAGCGAGTTATCGCTGATCTCCTGGTCTTCATTTTGTATGTTAAACAACCAGCGAAACAGTCGAGTCGACATTTCGTGGGTTGTAGTTTTAACTGCTTGCATTTTTATCACCTTTTCAACAGCCTGCATTAAAAAACAGGAAGGGTGAACAGCAGGTAAACAGTATGTGAAATAGGTGTGAAAGTAAGCCTACACGTGGATTACGCTGTGCGGCGGGAAGGTAATCGTAACACTGGTGCCAACATTGGGTGTACTCTCCATGTCTACTTTCCAGTGGAAACGTTCAGATAGCAACTTGACGATCGTCAAGCCTACACCATAACCGCCACGCGCGCGGGTATCCGTTCTGAAAAACGGTTTAAAGACCTGCTCGACTTGCTGCTCGGACATGCCTACCCCGCTGTCAGTGATGCTAATCGAATCTGACTTTATTTCTATTTCGATACGCCCCCTGTCTGTATAGGAGAAGGCATTCCTGAGTACGTTGCCTATCATTACACCAAGCACTTTCTCTGAGGCCTCAATAACCAGCCTCGATTTTTCTGTAGTGAACACCTCGATGGGTTTATCAGCGTATATCATCTGTACATGCTCAATTTCTTCCCTTACCAGTTCGTTGATGCTCACCGGCTCTACAGATAGCTGGTCTTCAGACTCACGGGCCAGCAGTAACAAAGCATGGATCAATTCTTCCATGTCGGCAGCGGAACGTTTGACTCGCTCTACGTAATGTCGCGACCGTTCCGATAGTGTGTCATCTTGCAGGATAAAATCGGTAGCAAGCTTGATCACGGTAATGGGGCTGCGCAGTTCATGACTGGCATCGCGGGTGAAGTTGCGTTCACGTTCAACAAACTGTTCTATGCGGCCGGTTAACTCCTCCAGCGCGCTGGCAAGGATCGCCACTTCCTGGTCCATATTTTCATCAAGAAAACGCGTCTTGAGTTCCTCGCCGGACAATAGCCTGGGTTCTATTTCCTGTACGCGTCGCGCCAGCAGGATCACCGGCGATACAGCCTGCCTTGAAAAACGGTAACCAAGCCAGCTCGATAGATAAATGACAATCAACACAATCGCCAACGGTAATAGACCAAAAATTGTGGCTAATTCGCTAACCTGCTTGCCATCGAATTCAAGCCACAGGGTCTTGTCATCGTTTTCAGTGACATAAACAACATACAAGTCTGAATCACTACGCTGTAATTGATGAAAACCTGCCTGCAACTGACGATAATCGTCAGGAACGTTATCAACCCCGGACAGGTAGGCTGTCAGGTTATAGGTATTCGGGCGCGGAAAACGCGGGTCCTGGCGATAACGGGTCCAGAAATGCTCGGCCTCGCTGGTGAGTGCTGCCTCGATTAATATGTCACCTAGAACGTAACGCGCTGCGTAGACACCGAGTATGGCAGTAAAACTGATCAGCAGGGCCTGTATCAGAAAGGCCTGCCATAACCTATGCCCCAGTCCGATCCTGGCTTGCATCGGAATCAACCAGTTTGTAACCGGTATTTTGCAGGGTATGCATCAGCTGCTTGTCAAAAGGCCGGTCGATAATCTTGCGCAGGGAGTAAATATGACTCCTTAGCGTATCGCTATCCGGCAGGATATCTCCCCATACCTCGCGCTCGATTTGCCGACGACTGACAACTCGTGGTGACGCCCGCATAAGTATCCCGAGAATCTTAAGACCAATCGGCGTCAATTTTAATTCCTGCCCCTCACGTTTTACTTCCAGTGTACCGGTATCAAAGGTCAGGTCACCCACCTGTAAAACTTCGGAGTTTAACTGACCTTTCTCGCGTCTGATAAGCGCCTTGATACGCGCTTCCAGCTCGCGAATCTCGAAAGGTTTAACAAGGTAATCATCCGCACCGCTCTCAAGGCCAGAAAGCTTGTCATCCAGCGTGTCACGAGCCGTAAGAATTAGCACCGGCGTCGACTGTCGGGCGTCAGAACGCAGCTTGTTCAACACGTCCATGCCATCAATACCGGGCAACATCAGGTCCAGGATGATTACGTCATAACTATTCTTGACTGCGAGATGCAGGCCAGTAACACCATCAGCCGCGTAATCAACGACGTAGCCTTTAAGTTCAAGGTAGTCATATACCATGGTCGCAATATCCTGGTGGTCCTCGATAAGCAGGACGCTCTGGTTTTCATTGTTCATCGCTTGACGTTTATGGCTGCGGCAACACTAAATCTGAATGTCTTGTCATTAGAGCACGAAATTCCCGACTGTTACATCACTTTTCAGGTCATGAAAACACCGTAAATCCTAGCGATGCCGTACTCAATGAGGTAAAGTTGCGGCCTCTTTAAACAGCGCAACAACAGAGAAAAAATGCCAGATTTTGTCATAGCTCCATCTATATTGTCTGCGGATATGGCGCGCCTTGGTGAAGACACCGCAGCAGTCATTGCGGCTGGTGCAGACTTTGTACATGTCGACGTTATGGATAACCATTATGTACCCAATCTCACGTTTGGCCCGGTAGTGGTCAAGGCCTTGCGTGACTATGGCGTTACCGCACCGCTGGATGTGCATCTGATGATCAAACCCGTTGATCGCATCATCCCGGAGTTTGCAACCGCAGGTGCGACCTATATTACATTTCACCCTGAAGCATCCGGGCATATAGACAGAACCCTGCAGCTAATCAGGGACAGTGGTTGCAAGGCAGGGCTGGTCTTTAACCCTGCTACCCCGCTGAATCTGCTTGAGCATGTGCTGGATAAGCTTGACTTGGTATTACTGATGTCAGTGAATCCGGGCTTTGGTGGTCAATCCTTTATCCCATCGGCGCTAAACAAGCTGCGGCAGGCACGCAAAATAATTGATAGCAGTGGCCACGATATTCGCCTTGAGATCGATGGCGGAGTCAAAATCGATAATATTCGCGAAATCGCCGAGGCCGGCGCCGACACCTTTGTTGCTGGTTCGGCTATCTTCAACAGCGATGACTATGCAGCAACCATTGCCACTATGCGCGAAGAACTGGGCAAGGCCAAGCTGTAAAAACTGTTGTCATCATGGCTATCTCTACACCCGAACTGGTATTGCTGGATCTTGACGGCACGCTGGTTGATTCTATTCCAGACCTGGCGCGGTGTCTCAATCTGGCACTTGGCGATTTGTCACTGCCGCAACGGGATCTTGCCAGCATTCGTAACTGGGTTGGCAATGGCCTTGATAAATTGATACACCGGGCATTAACCAATGACATTGATGGCGAAGCAGACACAAACCTTCACGCACGGGTAAAAACCGTGTTCATGGACTATTACCATGCTGAACCCTGCAAGCTCAGCGACTGTTACCCGGGAGTACGCGAGGGCCTTGAACAGATACAGCATCAAAATATTCCGATGGGCGTTGTCACTAACAAGAACGAGGGATTCGTTTTACCGATACTGGAAAAACTGGGTATACATTCGCACATGGAAATTATCATCGGTGGCGATACGCTGACCGAAAGAAAACCACACCCATTGCCTTTGTTACATGCCGCTGAGGCATTTTCTGCCAGCCCCGGCAGTTCACTCATGGTGGGCGATTCAGTTAGTGATGTTAAGGCCGCCAGGGCGGCTGATTTTCAGATCGTCTGTGTTAGCTATGGTTATAACCATGGCAATGACATTCGTGATACCAATCCTGATGCCGTCATTGATTCACTTGAAGAACTGACGGCGCTATTTGGCTGACATGTTAACAGAAAGTCAATTTAAGGAACTGGTAGCCAAGGGCTATAACCGTATCCCGCTAATGCGAGAGGTGCTTGCCGATCTTGATACACCGTTAAGTACCTACATGAAGCTGTGCTCTGCTCCATACTCTTACCTGTTCGAGTCTGTACAGGGCGGAGAAAAATGGGGACGTTATTCAATTATCGGCTTGCCGGCACAGCGTATCTTGCGTGTCTATGGTCAAACCATCAGTATTAGTCAGAACGGTGACGTAGTCTCTGAATATGAGTGCGAGGACCCGTTGCAGGAAATAGAGAAGCTGCAGCAGGCATATCGTATTCCCGAACTGGAGGGCTTGCCCCGGTTTCATGGTGGACTGGTTGGCTATTTCGGTTACGAAACAATCCGCTATATCGAACCCCGTTTAAACAGGGCGGATAAAGACGACCCAATCGGTAGTCCGGATATATTGTTAATGGTCTCTGATGAGGTTGTTGTGTTCGATAATCTTGGCGGCAAACTTTTTATTATTGTTCTTGCCGATCCGGAACAACCCGATGCCTTTTCCAGTGCGCAGAAAAGACTGGATGAGCTTGTAACAACACTGCTAAATAAAACGATAGAACCATCACTGTCTGCCAGTTCGCGCACGGTAGATGAAACTGATTTTGTGTCCGGCTTCTCACAGGATAAATATGAAGCAGCAGTCGGTAAAATCAAGCAGTACATCGTAGATGGCGACTGCATGCAGGTCGTTTTATCACAACGTTTATCCATTCCTTTTACCGCCGCACCCATAAACCTGTACCGGGCATTACGCTGCCTCAACCCTTCGCCCTACATGTATTTCATGGACCTGGGCGACTTCCAGGTGGTGGGGTCGTCACCTGAAATACTTGTCAGACTCGAGGATAACGTGGTAACTGTCAGGCCAATAGCCGGGACACGACCACGTGGTAAAACAGAACAACATGACCTGGAACTGGAACTGGACCTCTTGCAGGATCCAAAAGAACTGGCAGAACACCTTATGCTGATCGATCTTGGCAGGAATGACGTTGGTCGTGTTGCCAGCATGGGGAGTGTGGAACTGACTGACAAAATGATCATCGAGAGATACTCACATGTTATGCATATCGTTTCCAATGTGACCGGTGAATTGCTCGACAGTATGAGCGCAATCGATGTTTTACGGGCAACTTTTCCGGCAGGCACCGTGTCTGGTGCACCCAAGATCCGCGCGATGGAAATCATAGACGAGCTGGAACCCGTTAAACGCGGGGTTTACTCGGGGGCCGTGGGTTACCTGTCATGGAATGGCAATATGGACACAGCTATTGCGATACGTACCGCAGTAATTAAAGATAACACCTTACATATTCAGGCCGGGGCGGGTATTGTTGCTGACTCGGTACCCACCAACGAGTGGGATGAAACAATGAATAAAGGTCGGGCTATTTTCCGGGCGGTAAGCCTGGCAGAGAAAGGACTGGAATAAACAGGGCAACACCATGCTATTAATGATCGACAACTACGATTCCTTTACCTATAACCTGGTTCAGTATTTTGGTGAACTAAAACAGGATGTACAGGTGTTTCGTAACGATCAGATATCGGCAGAAGAGATAGACAGTCTACAACCTGATCACATTGTTATTTCGCCGGGGCCATGCACGCCCAATGAAGCAGGAATTTCTATTGCAACGATCGATGCCTTTAAGGGCAAGATACCTATATTGGGTGTATGCCTGGGCCACCAGAGTATTGGTCAGGCATTCGGCGGCAACATCGTGCATGCACATGACATCATGCATGGTAAAACATCTGATATTTACCATAATGACTCTGATATCTTTACCGGTTTTGATAACCCCTTCACGGCCACCCGATATCATTCGCTGGTTATTGACAAAGCGTCATTACCGGATTGTCTTGAAATGACGGCCTGGACACAGGACAAGGAAGGTAACATTGATGAGATAATGGGAGTAAAGCATAAAGAGTTTAATATATCGGGCGTTCAGTTTCACCCCGAGTCAATACTCACATCCTATGGCCATGAACTACTGCAAAATTTCCTGAATAAATAAGCGATACCCGGTATGGATATACAAACCGCTATCAATGAGGTTATTAATGGTCGCGATCTTAATCGCGAAGACATGCATGCGGTAATGCAAACCATTATGCAGGGGCAAGCAACTCCGGCACAGATTGGCGGTTTGCTGGTTGCATTGCGCCTGAAAGGCGAAAGCGTCGATGAGATTACAGCCGCTGCGCAGGTAATGCGTGAACTGTCAGATAAAGTCACTGTAGATAAAACCAATCTGGTTGATACCTGTGGTACCGGTGGCGACGGCGCGAACACATTCAATATCTCGACAACTTCTGCTTTTGTCGTAGCCGCGGCAGGGGCCAGCGTTGCCAAACACGGTAACCGCTCTGTATCGAGCAAGTCTGGTAGCGCCGATGTGCTTGAAGCAGCCGGTATCAATCTGCAGTTGAATGCCGAGCAGGTAGCAAGCTGTATCAATACAGTCGGTATCGGCTTCATGTTTGCACCTTTACATCATAGTGCCATGAAACATGCCATTGGGCCCAGGCGCGAACTTGGCATACGCACATTATTTAATGTACTTGGTCCTTTAACCAACCCGGCTGCCGCACCAAACCAGGTAATAGGCGTATTCAGCGACGACTGGTTATTACCGCTGGCAGAAACACTGCAGTCGCTGGGTAGCCAGCATGTGCTTGTCGTACACGCGGAAGACGGCATGGATGAAATCACCATTGCCACCAGGACAAATGTAGTGGAATTAATAGAGGGGCAGTTACAGAGCTACAGTATCGCACCTGAAGATTTCGGGTTTACGCCTGAACCCATAGCCGATCTTGCTGTGGATGGGGTTGAACAAAGCCTCGAAATGATGTTGGCTGTGCTGGAGAATCGTGCCAGCAGTGCGGCAAAGAATATCGTTTGTTTAAATGCCGGAGCTGCCATCTACGCAAGTAACGTGGCAGGCTCTCTCAAGGAAGGTATTGATAAGGCGCTGGCGACCATCGAATCGGGTGAAGCCAGGAAAAAACTCTCGCAATTGGTCGAACATAGCCAAACGTTTAAGTCCTGACATGAACCAGACGACACCTGACATACTTAAGGAAATCCTGTCCTACAAGGCCGGGCACGTAGAAGAGTGTAAAAGCAAACTACCTCTTGCCGAGCTCAAGGCCATGGTCGCAGATGCACCAGTCAGCAGGGGTTTCACCTTCTGCCTGCAACGAAGAATTGAACAGGGAAACCCTGCGGTCATAGCCGAGATTAAAAAAGCATCACCCAGCCGCGGCGTCCTGCGGGAAGATTTTGACCCTGCATCGATAGCAAAAAGCTATGCCGCGGCAGGCGCCAGTTGCCTGTCCGTACTAACCGATGTGAAATATTTTCAGGGCAACGATGACTACCTGAAGCAAGCAAGAGCGGCATGTGAACTGCCCTTGTTACGCAAGGATTTCATGCTCGACCCCTATCAGGTTTATGAGGCCCGTGTCATGGGTGCAGATTGCATCCTGGTGATTGTCGCCGCGAATACCGACCTGCAAATGCAGGAACTGGTTGGTACAGCGAACGAAGTCGGGCTGGATGTACTTGTTGAGGTACATAATCGCGAAGAACTGGAACGCGGTATGATGTTGCGCACGCCATTGATCGGCATTAACAACAGGAACCTGCACACCTTTGAAACAAGCCTTGATACAACGCTGGGCTTACTCACCGATGTATTTAGCGATCGCACCGTCGTCACGGAAAGTGGCATCCACTCGGCTGAGGATGTAAAGCTGATGCGCAAAAACAATGTTAACGCATTTCTTGTAGGCGAGGCTTTCATGAAAGCAGCCGATCCAGGTGCTGAACTGAAGAACCTGTTCTTTACAAATACTGAAGATTGAACGTTTGTTTACGTTATTGTCCTACTTACAGAAACGCTTTTTTGCAGACTAAAAAAAATCGGGAGATGATTATGTTGCACACCAAACTTGCCAAGCTATTGGGCCTGCTATTGTTCTCTGCATCTATAAACGCGACAACAGTCGAACTGCAGTGGACACTTACCGGTTTGTATAATCCTGAGTCAGTCATTTATGACAGCAATACCAACCTGCTCTATGTTTCAAACATCAATGGTAGCGGTATGGATAAGGATGGCAACGGGACTATCAGCACTGTTTCACTGGACGGCAAAATGCTCAACGCAGCCTGGGTAAGCGGTTTAAATGCACCCAAGGGCCTGGCTATACATGCCGGTAAATTGTATGTCGCCGATATCGACACACTGGTTGAAATTGATATTGCACAGGCGGCTATTGTTAATCGCTATACAGTAGCCGATGCCAAGTTTCTGAATGACGTAGCCGTTGACGACAAGAGCAATATCTACGTGTCCGACATGATGTTAAACCGTATTCACATATTGCAGGACGGCGAGTTTAGTATCTGGATTGAGAGCGATGAACTACAGAGTCCAAATGGCCTGCACTTTGAAGAGGATGACATCATGCTGGGAAGCTGGGGAGTGATGACCGAAGGCTTCGCTACTGACGTACCCGGCCACCTGAAAAGAATATCACTTAAAGACAAGGATATCTCATCGGTCGGCGATGGCAGCCCGGTAGGAAATCTTGATGGTGTAGAAGGCACGGAAGAGACAGGCTTTTTCGTTACAGACTGGATGAACGGTAGATTGCTGTTAATCAGTCGTAAGGGTGCGGTCTCCGAATTACTCGACCTTAATCCAGGCAGTGCTGATCTCGAGTACATACAGGAGAAAGAGATGATCATCATTCCCATGATGAAAGACAACACGCTCAATGCCTACAGCGCTAACTAGTTAGTCTTCTCAATATGTCGGGGCCGGCAAGGCCCCGGATTACTATGCTCAACTGCGTTATCAGTTTGACCAAACCTGGCGCAATAGTAATTATTCATCTAAAAACAAGTGTTTTGTCTTTACGCGTCTACGTCAATGTGATGATTCTGATCTATAATGCTAGTCTGTTTAAAGAGGACTGGCATTGTGGAAATAGAAAGCCTTACAGAATTCATTAACCAGGTTTTAAGAAGCGGAATTCAGTTATCTACAAGCCCGAACTTCTATGTCCAGTGCGGGCTTGTGTTTATCGCCCTTGTATTCGCCTTTACACTGTCTAACCTGCTAAGGAATTATTTTCCGATTCTCAAGAATAGCCCTAAACCAGGCTATCTCTACTCATTTAGAAAAATCGTGTTTCAACTGGGCGACTTTTTATTCCCATTGTTAAACATTGCGTTTCTGGGTTTTGCTATAGATCTGAGCACACAACTTATTGAAAGTGCCTGGCTGGTCAAGATTGCCCAGAGCCTGGCTGTCGTGTTTATGTTTTACACGGTTATCTCGCGTTTTATTGCCAACAGGCTTGTGTGCAGGATAGTCACCTGGGTCGCTATTCCGGTTTCACTATTACATATCTTCGGTGTCCTGGATGACGTCACCGCCTATCTGGACACGATTGCGCTTGAAGTTGGCAATATTCGAGTATCAGCCCATGGGCTGGCCCGTGTGCTTATCTTTGGTTTTATCCTGTTCTGGTTTGGCAGGGTTCTCAATAGTCTTGCCCTGCAGATAATCCGCAGCCAGGAAGATCTCGACCTGGGTACCCGCGAGGTGTTTGCCAAGCTGTTCCAGGTCACGCTAACCGTTGTAATCTTCATACTGTTATTACAGGTCATGGGAATAAATCTGACTGCGCTGGCAGTATTTGGTGGCGCCGTTGGCGTTGGACTTGGCTTTGGTTTGCAAGCCATTGCTTCCAATTTTATTTCAGGAATTATTATCCTGCTCGACCGTTCTATCACTGTTGGCGATCACATCGAGCTTGAAGACGGCCGTTCCGGAACCATACGTGAGCTAAAAATGCGTTCTACAACGGTGGAAACCTATGATGGCAAGGACATCATGGTGCCTAATGAACAGTTCATCACATCAAACTTTGTCAACTGGACGCATAAAAACCTCAAGCAGCGATACTCACTTGAATTCCAGGTGGCATACAAAACCGATCTGCATAAGCTGTTTGAGTTGCTACGCGAAGTTGTAGCCAGCCATCCGCAGGTAATCAGTGGTGACGATGTGTCAAAAGAAGAAAGGCCGGATGCTGAAATTGCCGGCTTTGGAGACTCAGGGGTCGATATACTGATCGAGTTCTGGATGGAAGGTATAGATGACGGTCCAAACCGGGTCGGTGCAGATTTGTTATTGATGATCTGGGACGCCTTCAAGGAACACGATATCGAAATACCCTTCCCACAACGCGAAGTACGTGTCTTGAACGAGGGTTTTAAACAATCAGTCTGATTGATATATAACCAGCATATGCGTGTATTGTATAAATCTATTTCAACAAAGCCTGCTGATAATCGCTGTTACACTTTATGGATATAGCGTCTGAAACACTTGGCATTTTTCGCGACAGCCTCGAACGCTGTCAAGCCAGTCCGCATTTTCTAAATCGTTTCTACAATCATTTTGTCATCGCCAACCCGGCAGTGCAGAAAAAGTTTTCCAATACTGACATGGAAAAGCAAAAAATGATGCTGCATGCATCTCTTTATATGATAGCGCTGGCCACCCAGGGTAATCATGCGGCATCCATGTATCTCGATAATATCGCTGCCAGGCACTCCAGTAGCGATCTTGATATTCCCGCCACTTTATACGACTTATGGCTGGAAACATTGTTAACAACCGTTCGTGAAATTGATACCGAGGCTGACGATAAAGTGATTGCTGCATGGAACGAAGTCATGCAGTTCGGCATTGATTACATGTGCGCAAGGTATTAATCAGTAACAGGCCTGAACAGTCAATCCGTTGCGAATAACCTGCTGACGTCCCCGAAGGATTTAAACTCAATTGCATTACCACTTGGGTCATTAATGAACAATGTTGCCTGCTCACCTGTTTCCCCCTTGAAACGAATAGTCGGTTCAATCAGGAACGCTACCTGTTGCGCTTTTAATCGGTCAGCCAGCAAGTGCCACTGTTTCCATTCCAGCACCAGTCCGAAATGACGCACTGGCACTGACTCGCCATCAACAGGGTTGGTATTTGACCGGCGAATTTCTTCCGGTTTCACATGCGCTGACAGTTGATGGCCGTAGAAATCGAAATCAATCCAGTTGTCTGCTTCGCGTCCAACGCGACAGCCAAGAATATCAACATAGAATTGCCGGGTAGACTCAATATCCTTTACCGGAATGGCAAGGTGAAAGACAACCGCGCCAGTCGCCTGGTTAGTCACTTTTTTTTGCTGCCCATAGTGACTGAATTTTTCCAGGTTGATTTGCATTTCCCGGTCATCAAGCAATACCGGTTCGCCAAATTGCAGGCTTAGACAATATTGCTTTGCCAGCGACTCAACCTCACAGGCAAGCGCATATGCCTCTGCCACACTGTTTCCAACAGTGATCTGACCATGGTTTGCCAATAAACAGGCCTTACGCTCACCCAGTGCTTTAACTGCATTAACAGAGAGTTCCGTGCTACCGAAGGTTGCATACTCGGCACATTCAATTCGATTGCCGCCAGCGATCGCCACCATGTAATGAAAAGCCGGAATAGACCTGCGCGTACTGGCCAACGCCGTTGCATATGCCGAGTGGCAATGTACTATCGATTGTACATCTTCCCGTATCTTGTAAATCGCAGCATGGAATGGCCATTCACTGGAAGGCTGATAGTTTCCCTCCAGTAACGTCCCCTCAAGATCGCAGTAAGCGATATGTTGCGGTTGCAGATCTTCATAGCTAAAACCAGTCGGTGTGATCAAAAAGCCTTGCTCATAGCGGACACTGATATTGCCAGACTTGCCCACACTTAAACCTGCAGAGGCAAAATCGCGGGCGTAGGCAATAATTTCTTTTCTAGGCTTGCTATTGGTCATCACTACAGTCTATACATTGAATCTAAACAGGATGACATCGCCATCTTTGACAACGTAGTCCTTGCCCTCTGAGCGGCACTTGCCTTTGTCACGGGCGCCCTGCTCACCAGCACAGACGATATAGTCTTCAAAGGCGGTCACCTCGGCCCTGATAAAACCCCGTTCAAAATCAGTATGGATAACACCCGCAGCCCTGGGCGCAGTGGCGCCTACCGGGATTGTCCAGGCACGCACCTCTTTTGGTCCCGCGGTAAAATAATTCTGTAACCCAAGTAGCTCGTAACCGGCACGAATGATTCGGTTTAGACCCGGCTCTTCCAGTCCCATCGCCTCCAGAAACTCTGTTTTCTCATCGTCGTCCAACTGTGCAATTTCAGACTCGATAGATGCGCATACAGGAATAACCCTGGCTCCTTCCTGTTCAGCCAGGACATTGATTTCATCCAGCCATGGATTGGTTTCCATTCCTTCTTCATCCACGTTGGCGATATACAGGGTTGGCTTATCGGTTAACAGGTGCAGATCCTTGATGGCCATTCTGTCATCATCGGAAAATGACATTGATCTTACAGGTAGACCCTGGTCAAGGTGTGCCAGCAGTGTTTGCAAGCGTTCCTGTTCAGCCAACGCGGACTTGTTACCACTGCGTGTCATCTTGCTGACCTTCTGCAGCGCCTTGTCCACCGTTTCCTGATCGGCCAGACAAAGTTCCGTGTTAATGACCTCGATATCTGAAACAGGATGAACCTTGCCGGATACATGTACGATGTTGTCGTCATCAAAACAGCGAACGACCTGCGCCACCGCCTGGGTTTCCCTGATATTGGCAAGGAACTTGTTTCCCAGCCCTTCACCTTTTGATGCGCCCTCGACCAAGCCAGCAATATCAACAAATTCCATATGCGCAGGCACCAGCCTGGCCGGTTTAACCAGCCCGGCCAATTGCTGTAACCTGGGATCAGGCACTGCTACAACGCCGACATGCGGATCGATGGTGCAAAAAGGATAGTTTTCAGCCTCTATTGCCGATTGTGTTAAAGCATTAAAGAGTGTCGACTTACCCACATTAGGTAATCCGACAATCCCGCATTTAAAGCCCATAATTCGCCCACTATATTTAAGTTTAGTCAGTTATACTTGTTGTACCAGTGTTCGATTCAACGTTAGATTGCATGTATGGCACTGGCTGCTGACCACATACGCAATTAGGGTCATCAACAATCGCTGTTTAATAACGCGACAACAGGGATGAATAGTAACAGATCGCAGGTTGGTTCAATAATGCCGTTGATACGAGTTAAAGAGATACTATTGTTGCTGATTGAAACGTCAAGTATCTATCGGCACACGCTGCTGTTCATTCTTTTTGCATCGTTTTGCTCTGCCTGCACAAAATCGCCTTCAGTCCCACTGACGGTTGGCGCCAATAACTGGATAGGCAATCAACCACTGTATGTAGCCCGAGAACTTGGTTACCTCGACAAGAAATCAATCAAGCTGGTCGAATTGAATAGCAGCACTGACATTATGCAGGAGCTTCGTGCTGGCCAGTTACATGCCGCCGCGTTAACAATGGATGAAACCTTGACCATGCTTGAAGAAGGCCTGGATCTGCAGACCATCATGGTCATCGACATCTCTGCGGGGGGCGATGCCCTGGTTGCAAAGCCCGATTATGAACAAATCACAGACCTCATCGGAAAAACCATAGCCGTTGAATATACTGCAGTCGGTGCTGTGCTACTCACGGCCGCACTTAAATCCGCCAATATGGCACTTGCTGATATTGAGACAGTGCCCTGCGAATTTTCTCAACACATTGACTGCTATTCGTTGGCAGATGCGGTCGTGACATTTGAGCCCAACAAAACCAAACTCGTCGAACAGGGTGGCATCGTACTGTTTGACTCCAGTAAAATTGTCGGTCGTATAATAGATGTGCTTGTTGTCAAAACAGAAATCACTTCAGACTATGCAACAATAATCCAGGATCTGGTTGACGGTTATTTTCAAGCACTGCAATCCTTTAACAAGGATCCGTCGCAGGTTTATCGTATCGTGCAGAACCGCACCGGCCTGACAGCAAAGGAACTAAATATATCATATGGAGGTATCCTGATGCCCGAGAGGACACGCAATATTGAACTATTCGAAAGTGGCGAGCTTCAGGAACAAACACTGTCACTGATGGATATTATGCTGGAAAGAGGATTACTGAAAAAAACCGTGGGTACTTCGATGCTGTTTAATCCCGATTATGTAAAAGGATCGTGACATGAGACGTATTAGCATCATACCACTGCGTTCATGGCTGCCGTTACTGGTGCCGGCAATGTTCATGTTACTTGCCGTTGTATTCCTGTTCAGTACCCAGAAGGGTTATGAACATGACCTCTATGAACGAAGCGATATCGAAATCAAGCAGGACCTTTCCGAGTTGTCGCGCCAGATGATGCAAAGTCTGATAAACAACGACATGAGAGAAGCCGATCGCCTGTTGACACGCAAGGGTGCCAGAAAAAACTACAGCCTTTTAATCGCAATCAATACCGACGGTATTATCTACTCGAGTACAAACAAGGGCCTCATTAACAAGCGTGCCCGGGACGTCGTTGAATATTTCGATCCCATGATACTCAGGCAAAGCCTTAGAGAGTTGAAACCTTCATTCATAATCGATAAAAGTCAGCATCTGATACTTGTTTATCAGCCCCTGGTTTCCTTGCGTACACCCGAACAAATCAACCAGCAACAGTACGGTGGCCTGTTTCTTGTCTATGATCTCGGCCTGGCAATTACTGCAATCTGGCAAAATGCGTGGAAGACATTGCAGCTGGCATTGGTTGGATGTCTTAGTATTGCCGCTTTTTTCTATTTATTCCTGAGTCGATTTATTAACCAGCCACTGGATTACCTGACCAGGATCACAAGACGCATTGCCAACGGTGAGCTCGGAATAGAAAGCACGATGCAGGGGCATGGCGAGTTCAGGGAATTAAATGACTCTATTAATGCCATGAGTGCTCGCTTGCAAGCAAATGTTAATAAACTGGAAGAGCGGGAGCAGCAAATACAGGAAATACTATGGGCATCAAACGTCGGCACATGGGTTTATGACGTCTCCAGCGGGCACTTTACTGTCAACGATCGCTGGGCTGAATTCCTTGGTTATAACGAATATGAACTCAAGCTTGATACTATCGACGACTTCAAGTCGTTGATTAACCCTAATGAAAAAGATGCCATCCTGATGGCATTGCAAAATACGATAAACGGTAATACCCGCAATCTCGAACTGGAAATGCGTTTACGAACCAAACCGAATAGCTGGTGCTGGGTCAAGATGCGTGGACGCATCGTTACACGCGATAACACTGACCGGGCGAAACGTATCTCCGGAACGATCACAAACATCAGTAAACGCAAACGAGCCGAGACGGATATGATTATACGCGATCGGTCGCTGGAACTACTGCGCGAGGGTGTATTCATCGCTGACGCAACACTGCCTGATATGCCCATTATCTATGTCAATGAACAGGCGACCGAGATTACAGGCTATAACAAGGCCGATTTTCTTGGCAATAATTGCCGTTTTCTGCAAGGCAACGATAGCGATCAGGAAGGCCTGGAAACACTTAGACAGGCACAGTTAAAGCAAGAAGAGTGCACGGTGCAAATCCGCAATTATCGCAAGGACGGCTCTCTGTTCTGGAATGAACTCTCAATATCACCGGTAACCAACCTCGAGGGTGAACTCACCCATTACGTTGGTACGGTGAACGATATTACCGAAAGAAAAGTAGCAGAAGAAAGAATGAATATCTTGCGCAGGGCAATGGAGGCTACCGATTCACCCATGATCATTGTTGATCGGAACCTGATGATCGAATACGTGAACCCGGCCTTTCTTGATACCATGGGCTACGACAAGGAACAACTCGTGGGGCGTAGTCACCATTTCCTGCGTTCAAATTTTGTCTCGGAACAACAATACATAAAAGTCTGGGATAAGGTAATTCGTGATGGCATCTGGAAAGGGACCTTTCAGAATAAACGCGGTGATGGTAGCGAATTTACCGATAAGTGTCTTATTTCATCTGTTGAAGATAATAACCATATTGTGACACATTTTATCTGCATCCATGAAGACATCACCCGCGAACACGAACTCAACCTGCAGCTTAGTTATGAGGCGACCCACGACAGGCTAACAGACTTAATCAACCGTGGAGAATTTGAACGCCGGGCTTCAAGGCTGATTGAAAGTATGTCTTTAACTGACGAACATGCCATGTGTTTCATGGACATGGACCAGTTCAAAATTATTAACGATAACTGCGGTCATACTGCAGGCGATGAGTTACTCAGACAAGTAGGTCGTCTATTAAAGTCTGTAACACGTAAACGAGACACCGTGGCGCGACTTGGTGGTGACGAATTTGCTGTACTCATGGAACACTGTTCTATTGAGCAGGCACACCGGGTAGCGAATGACATACTCAATGCAATACAGGACTTTACCTTTGTCTGGGAAGATCGGTCGTTCAAACTGGGTATCAGTATTGGTCTGGTTAAGATAGACAACAACATCAATCGACTCGAACAACTCATGAAGCAAGGCGATACAGCCTGTTACATGGCCAAGGATATGGGACGCAACCGTATCCATATCTACTACACCCATGATACCGAGATCGCGATGCGTGAGGGCGAAATGCAGTGGGTTGAACGGATTTACAGGGCACTGGAAACAGATCAGTTCTGTTTCTTTGCGCAACCGGTTATGACTACCAAAACCGGCGCCATTGAACATTACGAACTATTGATAAGAATGGTTGGTACAGACAATACCATGATACCCCCGGGGGCATTCCTGCCCGCAGCAGAGCGATATAATATTATTGCCAAGGTTGATCAATGGGTCATTGACCATATCATTGATTTACTCGTTAAACACAAAAGTTTTCTGGACAGGATTGACTGCATATCAGTCAACCTGTCCGGCCAGTCACTGGGTGATAACAATTTTATTGAACACCTACGTAACAAGCTGCTTGCTAACAAGGCGTACACAAAGAAATTTTGTTTTGAGATAACTGAAACGTCGGCAATATCTAACCTGCAGGTTGCAAGCGATTTTATCCAGCAAATGCGACAACTCGGTTGCCGCTTCTCACTTGATGATTTTGGCAGTGGTCTGTCCTCATTTGCATACCTGAAACAGTTACCAGTGGACTATCTGAAAATCGACGGGATGTTTGTAAAGGATATCGTTAATGACAAGATCGATCTCGCAATGGTCAAGTCAATGCATGAGATTGGTGAGGTCATGGGTATGGCTACTATCGCCGAGTTTGTTGAAAATGACGAGATACTGTCCTTGCTGAAAGAGATAGGGGTAGATTATATGCAGGGCTATGGCATCGCTAAACCGACTCCATTACTGGATATACTGAACGACAATGAAAACAAGGTTGTTAAACTACGACCATAGTATTTTTGCCAATTAACGCGCTTTTTGGGGAATTGCAGTTAAAAACACGCGTGATTTCGGGTACATTAAATTTTTTGTATACATCACCGAACCAGTATGAGTAGCAACAGTAATGTCGCCGAGGCAAACTTCGACTCCGGCAAGCCCCAGGACCTGAGGAAAACCCACCTGCACGCTGATTTCTGGTATCCGGTAAGCCGGGCCAGCAAGCTGAAAAAAAACAAACCACTAGGCGTTAAATTTGCCGGCGAACCAATTGTGTTGGTAAGGACCGAATCCAATTCGGTCTTCGCGCTGGAAGATCGTTGCGCGCACCGTCAGGTGCCGCTCTCTTTTGGTGAAGTCAAGGGTGAAGTACTTCGCTGCGGTTATCATTGCTGGACTTATGACAAGACCGGTAGCTGTGTGAACGTACCTTACCTCGACAAGGACAAACGGCTGCCAACCGGTGTGCGTAGCTATCCCTGCAAGCAAGCATACGGGCTCATTTTTATTTTCCCGGGTGATGCAGCAAAGGCCGACAGCGTGCCCATGCCGGATATACCAGACTGGCACCGCGGCAATTACAAAACGCGTTACCTGGACCGCCGCGTTGAGTGTCATTACAGTTTCATGCATGAAAACCTGATGGACATGAACCATCAGTTCCTGCATCGTCGTCTGATGGGAAGTATTCGCACCGTCTTCCTTGGCAAGGACAAGGGGCCTGACTGGGTCGAGTGCGAATACACCTTCGCGCGACGTGCAGGCAAACAACACATAGGCGAAAAACTCATTATTCGGCGCAATAACGAAATGGATATCACGGCCGAAGAAGAAGACGACCGCGATACCATGGTCATACGTACCCAGTATCCTTACCAGACCCTGACATTTCGGGCCGGGGGTAGCAAAGAACCCGAATTGTCACTGTTCAATGTCTACATACCAATAGACAAGGAACAACGTGTTTGTCACACATTTGGCTTGATGATGTTCAAGCGACCGGAAAAATACCCATGGCTAATGGAGTTATTCTGGCCGGCTATCATCTGGTTTACCGAGGGTATCTTCAAGGAAGATCGCGACATCGTTGAACTGGAGCAAAAAGCCTTTGACGAACAGGGCGAGGACTGGAACCAGGAAATCTTTCCCATTATCCAGGATTTGCGTAAGGTATTACGCGATAACGGTGTCGACGCCAGCGCAATGTTTGAAAAGTAACAGTTTTTATCACCTACCAAACGACGTTGCAAAACGGTTACCAACGAAGCGAGGTTGCATTTTGCCCGCGCGCATGGATGCAGGAAATGGAGAATGTGGGGAAAAGTTTCTCAAGGTTTTTAGCGTTGTTTCTGATTGTGGTGATTCATTAGCTTGTTGATCTCGCCGGCAAAGATAAGATCAATGTCATCAACAACGGCTGCGATCGCATTCAATATATGGTCTTCTTCTTCTTTGCCTGGACGCCCAAGTACATAACCCACCACCTTGTCCTTGCTGCCAGGGTGACCTATACCAATGCGTAGACGGTGAAAACCGTTACCACCGATTTTCTGAATAATATCACGCAGCCCATTTTGACCACCATGTCCACCACCTGTCTTAAAACGTGCCACACCTACATCAAGATCTACCTCATCATGGATCACCAACACCTCGTCTGTATGGATCTTGTAGTAACTCATTAAGGCCTGCACCGCGGTGCCACTGGCATTCATGTATGTCAGTGGTTTACAAAGCCGGCAATCAATTGATGCCTGTTGATAACGACAGGTCTCGGCACTGAATTTTTTATCTGTGTTGAAATTGATACCAAGCTTTCTGGACAAGGCGTCCATAAACCAAAACCCGGCATTATGCCGGGTCAGGAAATGTTCAGGGCCTGGATTTCCAAGACCCACGATAAGTTTTACCGGTTTAGGCACAGGCAGGTAGTCTAACCCTGATCTTCTTCCCCGCCTTCATCAGATTTCTGCTTGGTAGCCTCTACCTCGGCAGATACTTCTTCTTCTGTCTCTGAAGGCTCTTCCACAACGCGTGGCATGAAGACCGTAGCCACACCCAGGTCCTCTTCACCACCGTGTGCACCGGCGTAGGACTCGACACCCTCAGGCAGTTTGAGATCGTTTACGTGTACCGTATCACCCACTGCTACTTCGAGCATATCCACTTCGATGTACTCAGGCAGATTCCTGGGCAGGCACTCAATTTCAAGGTCTGACATAAGGTGATTAATCGCACCCCCATCGCGTTTGACACCGATACATTTCTCTTCGTTGATAAAATGCAAAGGTACGCGCATGGAGATTTTTTCATCGGCCTTAACGCGCAGGAAATCAATATGCATAAGCAGGCGTTTGAATGGATGACGCTGCAGATCCTTGAGCACGACCTGTTCGCTGTCTTTACCAACGTTGAGCGTCAGGATATGTGAATAAAAAGCCTCGTGTTCGAGATGGTGCAGGACATCGTTCTGGTCCAGCGTGATCATGGTAGCGTCCTTATTGGTACCGTAAACGATACCCGGGACCTTGCCGTCGCGACGCAGGCGGCGGCTCGCACCCTTCCCTACGTCTTCGCGCTTTTCGGCGTTGAGTTCGAAAGTTTCCATTGAGATTCTCCTCAATCAATTAGTATTACCTCCCAACCGCGACCAGTTGGAAGAATGGGTTGCTGCGGGATTAATCCAGGAACATGGAGCTCAGGGATTCGCCCTCAGAAATTCGACGTATACTCTCGGCCAACATGGCGGCGACACTGAGCTGTCGAATCCGCTCGCAGGAGGCTGCCTCCGGGCGGAGGGGAATTGTATCTGTTACTACCAATTCATCAAGTCTTGATTTCTCAATATTTTCCACTGCCTTGCCAGACAGCACCGGGTGTGTACAGTAAGCGACCACTTTTGTCGCGCCAAAATCCTTCAGCGCCCCGGCCGCATTACAAAGTGTACCCGCCGTATCGACCAAATCGTCAATAATTACGCAGGTACGGCCTTCAACGTCACCAATAATGTTCATAATCTCGGATTCATTCGGGTTTGGCCGGCGTTTATCAATAATAGCAAGGTCAGTATCATCGAGCCGCTTCGCCAATGCCCGGGCACGGACCACGCCACCTACGTCTGGCGACACGACCATCAGATCGGGGTATTTATGCTTCCAGAGATCGCCAAGCAGCACCGGCGAACCATAGACATTATCCAGCGGGATATCGAAAAAGCCCTGTATTTGATCGGCATGCAGATCCACAGTGAGGACTCGATCTATGCTGGCCGCCGAAATCATGTTCGCCACGACCTTGGCGGTGATGGGCACGCGCGATGAACGTGAGCGCCTGTCCTGTCGGGCATAGCCAAGATACGGAATCACCGCGGTAATCCTTGCTGCTGATGCACGATGCATGGCATCGGCCATTACCAGTAATTCCATTAGATTATCGTTGGTTGGCGCACATACAGATTGCATGAGATATACATCGCGACCACGAACATTCTCGATAATCTCAACCATGACCTCGCCATCGCTGAAACGACCTACGCTAATTTTCCCAAGTGGCAGGTTCAGGTAATTCGCGGCCTCACCAGCCAGGTTAGGGTTTGCATTTCCGGTGAACAGCATCATATTGGCGAAGGACATGGTTCAGTTCAGCTCCACGTTAAATTGACAAGAGAAGTATCGGAAACGTTGACCAGTTTGTCGGCATTCCGCAACTGACCAGCAAAATGCGTGGCTTTGCTATAAACACGTAATCCCCGATGTATTGATATAATAAGTAAATGGCTGGGGCACCAGGACTCGAACCTGGGAATGCAGGGATCAAAACCCTGTGCCTTACCAACTTGGCTATGCCCCAAATCTGTTTGCATGACAGAAAACGGATCCCATCATGTATTACTCAATCATAATTATTCTGGCAGAGTTTGTCAGTCTTCCAGCTGGCGTTCTTGCGCCAGTCGGGAAAGCAGTGGTGATTGGTTCATCCCATAAACTACAAATCCCTGCCAGTCATCGGGTAAATTGCTTTTTGTGCCCTGTGCCTCGGCTTCGGTATCAAAGGCTGCAAACAGACACGCACCGGTACCGGTTAACCTGGCGGGCGCATACTGATTCAACCAGTCCAGCGCCCTGGCGACGGCAATATATCGCTTACGAACAGCAGGCTCACAATCGTTATTTCCGCCGCGTTCGAGAAAGTCGCGTATTGTGATTGCAGGTGTATTGCGTGTCAAATCAGCCGCATTAAAGATTTCCATAGTTGAAACATGACAGCCCGGATGGATAACAAGATAGTGCTTTTCTTCAGGCTCGATGCTGGTTAGATTTTCGCCCACACCCTCTGCCCATGCCGCATGTCCATGTACAAAAACAGGTACATCTGCGCCAAGTTGAAGTCCAAGCCTGGCCAGTTCTGATTGCTTAAGCCCCAGTTGCCAAAGCTGGTTTAATGCTACCAGCGTCGTTGCTGCGTCAGAACTACCGCCACCCAGTCCACCGCCCTCCGGAATTCGTTTGTGCACCGATATCTCAACACCCTGGCCGTTACCGGTATGTTGTTGTAACAACCTTGCGGCCCGCACAACCAGGTCGTCTTCCTCTGTCAAACCGGGCATATCCGACAGGCGCCGCACATTACTATGTCTCGTAATCCGAAAATCAATCTCGTCTCCCAGACTGATAAATTGAAACACGGTCTGTAACAGGTGATAGCCATCAGGGCGGCGGCCAGTGATATGCAGAAACAAGTTTAGCTTGGCTGGCGCGGGCCACGTCGATGCACGGATGTCCTGGCTCATTATTTCATCTTCATCTTTACTGACGGGCAAACAGTCAAAGTTGCCAGCGCTTAATGATCAATTTCAACTTGACGTCTTTGCCACTGATAACAATTTTTTCAGGTAACACCTGGCTGGCTACCTCAACGTAGCGCTGAATATCAATATTAAAGCCCGACTGTTGTAGGGAATCCAGCCGTCCTTCATTATCAAGTTCAAGTGCGTTGAATGCGATGTCTGGCTGGGGCAAGCCGCGTACCCAGTAACGCAGACCCTGCAGGTTTACCGACCACCCCAGGCCCTGCATCATCAACTCTTCAGCACTGTTGGCAGTTAATAACAGGTCGTCCGGCCCCGCCATTTGTACGCGTTCGGGTGACCCGGTCAGGATATACGTACCCTGTCCCAAGGGGGCCACAATCCGCATTTCATAATCTCTGCCCTGTTGTTGCCAGAACAGCGATGCGGTGCCACTTTGGTTGACAGTCTTGATACCAATTCGACCATCGATATCCCAGCTGGAAATGCGTCCAACCCGTTGTCGATGGTCCTGCCAGAGGGGTACAAGCTGTTTTTTACCGGGTTTCTCGGTCAGTTGTGCGCAGCCACCGAGCATGATCACAGACAGCGATAAACTGCAGAATATTTTAAGGCTGGAAACGTTCAATAACCTTAAGTAAGCGATCGTCGGTCGGTGTTGCCTGTAAAGCGGTATCCCAGACTTCACGCGCAGCATCCTTATCTCCCATGACCCACAACACTTCACCAAGGTGCGCCGCTATTTCAGGGTCGTTGCGTAACTCAAGTGCCTGCTGCAGGTATGACACTGCCTCGTCAAGCCGTCCGAGGCGATAAAGTACCCAACCCATACTATCGAGGATATAAAAATCATCCGGGCTTAGTTCATAGGCGCGCTTTATATATTCGTAGGCTTCTTCATAGCGCTCGGTACGATCAGCAAGTGTATAACCCAGCGCATTTAGCGCCGTCGCATTATCAGGATCGTCGGTTAATATCTGTTTCAGGTCTGCTTCCAGCACATCCAGACGACCCATTTTTTCAGCCAGCATTGCGCGAGAATAGAGTAAATCCGGGTGCGAACCCTCGCTTATTTCACTATCGAACAAGGCCATTGCCTCTTCATAGCGCTTTTCATTCGTCAGAATTTCACCTTCTGCCTGTATCAGGATCAAGCGATTGTTATTACCGGGTTTACGTTCAATTGCACGTATATTACCCAGTGCTTTCTCCACCTCGCCCTGACGAGCCAGGATCAGGCTCAGACGTATATTGGCGTCAAGGTAGTTTTCACCACCGTGAACACCTCGATAATATCTGGTAGCCTCGTCGAAACTATCGCGCTCTTCGGCGATGCGTCCAAGATAATAATTGGCATCAAACACGCGTTTCTTCAACTCGGTCAGGCGCAGAAACTGCTGTTCTGCATCATCAAGCCGGCTGGTTTGCAGGTATAGCAGTCCCAATGCATACAAGGTGTCGATGTTATTCGGAGCCTGCACCTGCAGGATTTCAAACTGTCGTCGTGCTTCATCGAAACGTTTTGCATCGGTCAGCAGGCGGGCATAGGCCATACGCAATGTGAAATCATCTTCTACTTCCTCCAGGGCCTGTTCCAGCCAACCCAGCGCCTTGCTCGTGTTGCCATTACGCTGCAGCAGTGACAGGTAAGTCATGATAGCCGCCTCGTTACCCGGCTTCAGTGCCAGCACGTTTTCCAGCAATGATTCCGCACGTTCAAGATCACCCAAGCGGGCTGCCACATGCGCGTAGGCATAAAGTGCCTCAGCGTCATTCATATGGTTTTCCATCAGGCGTTCCATTAATTCCATAACGGCGGCCTGATCCTCTTCACGGCCAAGAAAGTTGGCAATCATCCACAGTTTCTGGTCCATTTGTCCCTGGGACATGGCCAGAATTGTTTCCAGATGTTGCAGTGCGCTATCAATATCGCCCTGGCGAAGTGTCATTACCGCCAATACCTGGTAGGCGTCGGTACTGTTGGGATCCACTTCACTCCACAATTGCGCCGCCTCAAGCGCAGCCTCATCGTTGCGCGCATAGACTGCAATCCGGGTAGCGCGTTCTATCACGGCGGGATCGCGGGTGCTGCGAGCCAGTTCCATATAGTTCTGTACAGAAATATCCAGCTCACCGCGTTGACCGGCGACCTCTGCAACCAACACCTTGAACATAATGTCTTCGGTCAGTTCAATATGCGGACGCGTGGGGGTAGCGGGCTGAATCGGCTCGACATCCAGCTGTACCGACTCAGGGATATCAGCAACCTCGTTCTCTATCAACGCCTGATCTTCTCCGGCGGCATCGCTGGCAGGCATCGTGGTACAGGCCTGAATTGTCAGTGCAGCCAGGAGCAGTAGGGGCAAGCGCAATGTCGCCTGTAATTCTGAAACCAGCATGTATAACCTCTTGCTACTAAGTTCTAATCCTTAACGTGTCTATGCTGACACTGCTTTATAAATGTTATTCTAATGACAAATATGCGTCATAGATACACTATAACTAGATTCCCAAAACGCCGGCTTGTTCACTTTATTGGTGGACCTGGACAATTTGAAGTGAAATTATCAAGTCACGGGCACGATATTACTTGTATTAAGATGGCTTCTGACAGAAAATTTTTTATAAGTATTTCATAATTTTAAGAGCAACATGGCTTTAATCGCTTTTGGCATAAACCACTCAACGGCGCCTATCGAGATCAGGGAACAGATCAGTTTCGGCAACGAGGTAGTCAATGATGCACTGACCGAACTGAAACACCAGCCTGGCGTGCATGAAGCCGCGATCCTGTCTACCTGCAATCGCACCGAGCTGTATTGTAGTCTTGATCAGCAAAGCAATCCGCTGCCTCTGGACTGGTTGCACAACTTCCATGGCATGAAACAGGGGCTGTTAAAGCCCTTCCTGTACACGCATCCTGACGTGCAGGCGGTGCGTCATGTTTTACGCGTTGCCAGCGGCCTTGATTCCATGATCCTGGGAGAGCCACAGGTACTTGGCCAGCTAAAAGATGCCTATCAGAAGGCCGTACATGCGGGCAGTGTTGGCCACCAGCTAAACAGGTTGTTCCAGCATTCTTTTCACGTTGCCAAGGAGGTGCGCAGCAATACCTCTATCGGTAACCATCCCGTTTCGGTCGCTTTCGCTTCCGTCAGGCTGGCACAACAAATTTTTGGGGATTTAAACAACCAGACTGCCTTACTCATTGGCGCGGGTGAAACAATTGAGCTGGCCACCAAACATCTGTACGAGAACGGCCTGCGGCGAATGATTATTGCCAATCGTACGCTGGAACGCTCGCAGCGACTTGCAAACCAGTACTCTGTTTATGCGATACAGATTGGCGACATTCCGCGGCACCTGGCGGAGGCCGACATCGTCATCTCGTCCACGGCAAGCCCGCTACCGATACTTGGCAAGGGTGCCGTTGAGAGTGCGATCAAGCAAAGACGCCATAGACCGATATTCATGGTCGATATCGCGGTACCGCGCGATATTGAGGTCGAAGTGGGCAACCTTGATGATGTGTATTTATACACGGTCGATGACCTCAAGGACATGGTTCAGGAAAACCTGCGAAATCGGCAGGAAGCAGCCATTCAGGCAGAAAAAATAATTGATTCGCGCGCCGTTGAATTTATGAACTGGCTGGATTCCCTTGATGCCGTCTCGACCATTCGCGCGTTGCGGGGCCAGGCAGAGAAAATTCAGGAAGAAGTCATCGAAACCAGTATGAACAAGTTGCGCCACGGTGCCGATCCCGAAACACTGCTGCTGGAAACAGCGCGCAACCTGACCAATAAACTAATGCACGTTCCCAGCGTCAAGTTACGCAATGCCAGCGCAGATAATCGCGATGATTTGTTGCAGGCTGCTGAAGAACTCTACGATCTCAACGGCGATACCCCGCAAAAAAACAGCAAGCGCTAGCGAGGCTGGCGACATTATCTGTGTCGCTTGTGCTGACACCTGCTAACTCCCTTCATATATGAAAGACTCACTACGGATAAAACTTGAAAAGTTAATAGAACGCCAGGAAGAACTGGATGGGCTGTTGTCTGACCCGGAAATTATCAATAACCAGAATCGATTTCGTGAGCTGTCGCAGGAATACGCTGAATTAAGACCTATCGTCAGCTGTTTTAGCGATTACACCAGAACAGCGGCGGATATTGAAAATGCAAGAGAGATGTTGAAAGACAGTGATGCTGATATCCAGGCAATGGCAGCCGAAGAGCTGGAGCAGGCAGAGGCCGAATACCAGAAGCTTGATGCTGAGTTACAGTTACTGTTACTACCAAGAGACCCGGCTGATAACAGTAATATCTTTCTTGAAATCAGGGCCGGAACAGGTGGAGAGGAAGCCGCGTTGTTTGCCGGCGACCTGCTGAAAATGTATTCGCGCTATGCCGAACAACGAGGCTGGAAGACTGAAACGATAAGCGCTGCTGAAAGCGACCTGGAAGGTTATAAGGAAATCATTCTACGTATCATTGGTGAGGGTGCCTATTCGCGACTAAAATTTGAATCAGGTGCACATCGCGTCCAGCGCATACCCGCTACTGAATCTCAAGGGCGCATCCATACGTCGGCCTGCACCGTGGCAGTGCTGCCAGAGGCAGATGAGATCAGCGAGGTTCAGATCAATCCAGCTGATCTACGTATTGATACGTTCCGCGCATCCGGCGCTGGTGGCCAACATGTCAACAAAACTGATTCAGCCATTCGTATTACCCACATCCCCACGAATACAGTCGTCGAGTGCCAGGACGAACGTTCACAGCACAAGAACAAGGCGCGGGCAATGTCGCTATTACAGGCAAAACTGTTGAGTAGTGAAAAAGAGAAACAGCAAACTGAACAGGCAGAGAACCGCCGTAACCTTGTCGGTAGTGGTGATCGTTCAGAGCGTATTCGCACCTATAATTTTCCACAGGGGCGTGTTACCGACCACCGTATTAACCTGACCCTTTACAGCCTGGACGAATTTCTTACCGGCAACCTCGATATGGTCATTGATCCCCTGATAAGTGAATATCAGGCAGATCTGCTATCTTCACTCGGGGACTGAGCAACTGTTTCGCATGCAAATTGCAGAAGCGCTAAAGCAGGCAAAACAAAAACTGGTGGACTCGGATTCCGCACAGCTGGACGCCGAGATACTGCTGGGTTTTTGTCTGCAACAGGATCGCGCTTACCTGTTTGCCCACCCGGAACAGGAACTGCCGGAAACAATCGATTCGACCTACTTTGAACTGGTTACCAGGCGAGCGGCAGGACAACCGGTTGCGCATATTGTCGAACAGCGCGAGTTCTGGTCATTACCACTCAAGGTGACGACAGATACTCTAATACCGAGGCCAGAGACAGAGTGTCTGGTCGAGGCAGCACTGCAAATCATACCCGCAGATGATGAATTTGACGTGCTGGACCTTGGTACCGGTACAGGGGCTATTGCCCTGGCGCTGGCCAGTGAAAGAAAGACTGCCAGTATTATCGCGACAGATATTAATTCTGCTACTCTGGCAGTGGCGCGCGACAATGCACAGCAACTAAACATGGTTAATGTCAGCTTCCTGCATGCAGACTGGTTTGAATTTGAAATACGGGAGCCGTTCAATCTTATCGTTAGTAACCCTCCTTACATAAGTGCAGATGACGAACACCTGCACAAGGGAGATGTGCGATTCGAAAACAACACCGCGCTAGTTGCCGATAACAATGGTATGGCGGCCATTCAGGTTATTGTTCAAACAGCACCACGGTTTCTTCGCCCATCTGGCTGGTTATTGCTTGAGCACGGCTTTCAGCAAGGTCAGAGCGTGCGACAGCTGTTCACAGAGAGCGGCTTTTCACAAATACATACCGGCCGGGATTTCGCCGGTAATGAACGCTTTACCCGCGGACTACTGCTATGAACAAAAAAAGTAAACGTAGGCACTTCAGGTTAACAATGGATGTTGCCACGGACAGCCTCAGCGATAAGCTGGGCAGGCTGCAACATTATCCAGGGATCATTTCAGCGACTGCCAGCGGTGCCGGTATTGACGTTGAATACACACTGGGAGCATGCAGTTACCTTGTTGTAAAAAGATATCTTACCGAGCTGCAACTTCCACTGGTGGTTACCGGCAGTAATGGTTTAAAGGCAACCTGGATTACCTTTTGTGAACATAATGAACTTGCTAACATGGCTCTGCCAGCAGGCTGGCCACAACACCTGCAAAAACTTTACCTTTCACTGGATTCGATTGACAGGGGACTAGCGCAATGAATGATGATCAGTTACTGCGTTATAGCAGGCAGATGATGCTCCCTGAAATTGATGCGGCAGGACAGGAGAAACTGGGTGCGGCAAGGGTTCTGTTAATCGGGCTTGGTGGCCTTGGCTCTCCCGTTTCCATGTACCTTGCCAGTGCCGGCGTTGGCAATCTTGTACTGGTTGATTTTGACAAGGTTGATCTGAGCAACCTGCAAAGACAAATAGTACATTCAACAGCTGATATAGACAGACCCAAGATTGATTCCGCGCGCGATCGTTTGCAGGCACTTAACCCTGATATAACTATCGAAACGATTGACCACGCGCTGGAGGAAGACGCACTTGTTGAGCAGGCCAGACTCGCTGATGTAATTGTTGATGGCTCTGATAATTTTCAGACCCGGTTTTCAGTCAACCAGGCATCCGTAACGACAAAAACACCACTGGTGTCCGGGGCTGCAATTCGCTTCGAGGGCCAGGTCAGTGTTTATGACCCACGCGATGCGAACTCCCCCTGCTACCGCTGTCTTTACAATGACGACGTAGCTACGCAGGAGACCTGCACCGCCAACGGCGTCATCGCACCGTTGCTGGGTATCATCGGCAGTATCCAGGCAAATGAAGCCATGAAAATAATCATGGGTATCGGGGATACCTTGTGCGGCAGATTATTGCTACTGGACGCCATGTACATGGAATGGAACCAGGCCATACTGAAAAAAGATCCGGACTGTCCGGTCTGTAGCGCCGTCAGGAAAACGACGACGGCTTCATGATCTTGAGCAGGCAACTCCGTTACCAGCTACTTACTCAGCAACAATTTTTGAATTGTTTTTCCAGGTTAATGTTTTAACCACTGGGCATCTGAGATCAGGCAGACACCACCAAATTTCTTTAGTTTGGGGCGCAATGCATCGGTAATCTTGCCAACCTGATCTTCTTCGCAAGCGATGAGGATATAACTGTTCTTCATAACGTCATTCAACATATCGCCACTATGCGAACCACGATCACCATTACCAATCACGTCTCGTATTACCGTGTATCCGGAAACACCCATTGCTTCCAGTTCCTTGAGGCAGGGTTTTAAATCAAGTGAGTCAATAATTATTTCTATTCGTTTTACAGGTTTCATCGCATCACCCACTGAATAATCGCCATGTATAGCGGTAAACCAACAATAATATTAAAGGGAAAGGTCACCGCAAGCGACATGGTGACATACAGGCTGGCATTCGCCTGCGGAATTGAAAGTCGCATCGCTGCTGGCACAGCAATATAGGATGCGCTGGCACAAAGAACGGTAAACAACAATGCGTCACCAACGCTAAGCTTGAGCATGCTGGCTATGACTATAGCAACGATCGCATTCAGCAGCGGGATCAATAGTGAGAAAGTCACCAGCCTAAGCCCGGCATCCATCAATGCACCCAGTCTGCGCCCGGCAATTAAACCCATGTCCAGTAAAAACAGGGCGAGCACACCCTTGAATAAGTCATTGGTAAATACTGACATACTGGCGGCATGCTTATCGGTGCTAAGAAAACCGATCAGCAGGCTGCCCAGGATTAGAAACACCGAGCCATTGAAACAGGCTTCGCGCAGAATTTTTCCCCATGAAAAATCTTCATCCAGCTGTTCCCCTTCCCTGAGAAACATTCGATAGAGAAGCAGACCGGCAATGATAGCCGGTGATTCCATCAACGCCATTGCAGCAACCATGTAGCCACTGGCGACGATATCCATCGCTTCCAGAAAAGCAACGGCGGTGATAAAGGTGACAGCGCTGATAGAGCCATACGTTGCAGCAATCGCGGCGCTATCATGAATAGAAGTGAACTTTTTCAGAATAAAAAAGCAGTAAACAGGCACGCATGCCGACATCAACATCGCGGCCAGTAACGTCAACATAATATCCGTATCTAGACCACTATGGTGTAACTCGACACCACCCTTGAAGCCAATGGCCAGCAATAAATACAGTGACATCAGTTTTGATATCGATTGTGGTATCTCGAGATCGGAGCGAACCAGCACAGCAAGAATACCCAGGAAAAAAAACATAACTGCCGGGTTCAGCAGGTTTGAAAGTAGTAACTCGGTATTCATGCGCTCGCCTTGACGGTTCCTTGTAGTAGAGAAAATAAATTATGAATGTAACACATGAATACGCTCAAATATAAAACTGATCAGGCTTTCGACCGCGGGCGAGGTCTCGTCCCTGGCCAACAAGCAGATTTCAGCAGGTCTAAGCTGTGGCCAGCCCTGTTTGAAATCATAAATCATCAGTTCTCTTGGCACCATCTCAACTGGCAACACGGTAAAACCAAGTCCAGCCTTTACCGCTGCAATTACACCTGCATAGCTTGGACTTGTGTACACCACTTTCCAGTCAAGGTCTATCTTGTAAAGACTGTTGGTTGCCTGTTGCCGATAGACGCATGGTGAAGGTGAAAGCGCCAGAGGTAGAAAGCCGTGTTCTTCAATATACTTTTGCCTGACACGCTTGAAATCATACTCGACAATTCCTTCGTCATTACCAACCCAGACAAGTTTTTCACTGATAAGCGGACGGGCATTAGCATAAAGCCTGCCTGCCTGTTGCTTGATGACAATCAGGTCGTGCATACCTTGTTCAAACTGCCCGATCAGGTTGAGTGTCAGGTTGCAGTTTACGTTTAACAATACACCGCGGTTCACCTTGACAAAATCAGAGAGGATTTCAGGCAGGTAATAGGTCGCAAAATCTTCCGGTGCGCCAAAATTGATTTCACCGGTCACATGCTTTTTGGAAAATTGCCGTAACAGGTTATTCGATAGGCGGCCAAGCTGCACAGCGTATTCCTGTAATCGCTCACCATCGGCTGTTAAGCTAACGTTACGCTTGTCTCGAATAAATAATTCGCAGTCCAGTTGCTCTTCCAGTTTTGCGATTTGCATACTCACCGCGGATTGCGAGCGATGCACGCGCTTTGCCGTTTTGGTAAAACTGCGTGTTTCAGCAAGTATCGAAAATGTCCTCAGTAAACTTAAATCGATGTCTTTCATCTTCAACCATTCTTATTACAAATCATGTGACAGTGTACCCGTTTATCATTATTGCTGTGGCAGCACTGATGCTGCTCGGACGCCCTGCAAACTGCCAACGACCGGTGAAATGTCATCAGCAGAGGCGAATTTAACAACACTTATCAGCAAAACTCATAAGTTCATAAACATTATGAATCAATAACTTATAAACTTATGCCGATATTTATGTTCCTATTAGCAACAAAGAAAAACAGCAGTGACGTTCACTACAACGAAGGAGTAAAACATGAATAAATTAAAGGCAATTGCATTAGTTGGCGCATTAACCGGTATGTCAGTTACGGCTATGGCTAACCCGGCCGGTCACCCACATAACTACTCAGGCAAGGATAACGCAGCTTACGAAAATGTTGAAAAACAGCGTTGGAGCCACCTCAAACAGCATCGCGACAGAGGCGGAGTTTATGTTGCCAAGGGCGAAAGCAAATCATCGGCAACCAAGTTGAACAAACACATCACCCGCTTCAACCAGGGTGGTGACAAGGCTGCTAACAACACTGGTAATATTGCCAGTAATTAGGCAACACGCCTTGAACCAGTAGAAAAAGGCCGCTCCGCGGCCTTTTTTTCGGTTGCTAACAATAACCAGCCGGCACTTTCCGGTTGATGTCTCTCTATCGCATCAGCAGGTCACCAAATCCCCACAGGAAGGTGCCGGTTATCAGCAATGATACTTCTAACACACCGAGTGAGAACTGCATCTGCTGGCGCAGTGAGTCGGCACGTGAATCAAAACTGGAATTGATTTCTTCTATTCGACGCTTGATTTTTTCTTCGTCTGGCTCCTGCTCTGCCAGCCTGGCGCGCGCCTCAGTGATGGCATTGCGTCGCTGCCATTTAAGCCGGGCAGTAATGACCTTCTCCTGTAGTACGACGCCAAGGCCAGACCAGATACCTATCATCACGACAACACAGCCAGCGCGACTAAGCCATTCCGTTTGCATGAACCCTATATGGGTCAGGTAAACGCCGGCCACGAGAACGACCAGCGCCGCCAGCCATAGTAATATGTGTTGTAATTTTGATGCCATTTACAAACGCTATACCTGTCAATATGTGTAAGAAAGCGATACAGAACCAAAGCTCTGGCCACTTCGCTGCAGGTCAAACTCCCTCGAACGAAATACCTGGGCATAGGAGAGTTTAAAGCTTCGATAACTGATCGCCCCACCAAGGATATATTCTCCCACCAGCGTATTCTTATCAACGCTATGACTCTCTCTAAACGTATTACCATCAAGGAATATATCACGCAGAACGATACGTCCATTTGACGCAGCGAACATATAAATACTCAGTGATTGCCTGCCCGACTCATAACGAGGGTCTTTTGCATCTGCAGGCGCGTTAGTGTTTCCGGCTGGACGTATTAATGCCGAACCAAAGTCAGTGGGCAGGTTCCAGCCCAACCTGAATTCGGCACCCGCAGTCATATTCGTAAACACGGTGCCAACGGCGCCACCAGCGTGGAGAATGGCGTCAAAACCAAGTTCCCTGTAAAAATCACTGCGACGAAAGACCCGACGCTTGTGATTGTAAATCAGTGAAAAAGCCAGCTCATTCTTTAACTGGTTTTCCCAGCCATTGGCCTTTTCAATATTACGTATCGAGTGGACCAGGTCCTGTGCTTCCTCTGCCAGGGATACATTTCCTATCAACCCTAATTGCAGCGTATAGGTGTCAAGTCGGCGTTTGTTCTTTGAATGAAAACCTATATCACCATATAGCCAACCGGCGTAAGGTCTGTCATTTTTAAGCAGAGTCCTTGCCTGTATGTTTTCCGGTGTAAAGATCTTCTGGCCTAGAGAAAAGGAAAAGTGTCGCTGGCGGCTGGGGTCATCACTATGAGGCAATAGATTAATCAGTTGCTTGAGTTGTCGGCTGAATATCTGTCGATTTTTAATCCACGCCAGATCTTCAAAATATGCCAGCTCGGGAGATATCCAGTTTAACTGGATGCCATTGGTATAAAACCGATCTGTATTCGCAAACAAATCATTTTCAAGACCAAAACTGAATGTCCATGACTCGTGTGGGGGATCAACATCGGCAATTGCAGTCTGGATAAAACAACCAAGTAAAAGCGCCAGCCGAATAAATGTGGCCAGCATTTACGTAAGCAATACCAGCAACCAGACAACTGATGCATTCACCAGTGAAAGTAAGACAGCGGATGAACCAATATCCTTGGCGCGGCCGGCCAGTTCATGATGCTCTGTTCCAACCCGGTCAGTAACGGCCTCAATGCCGGTATTCAATAACTCAACAATCATTATCAACAGAATAACGCCAACCAGTAATGCGCGTTCAAGGCCATTATTACCAAGATATAAACCAAGCGGGATAGTAACAAACGCTAACAGAACCTCCTGCCGGAAGGCCTCTTCATATTGATACGCGGCCTTGAAACCCTGCCATGAATACTGCGTCGCCTTGATAAGACGTGTGATTCCTGTATGACCCTGTGACGCCATGATTAAGCCCTAAGCTGAAAACATCCCTGTATTGATTGACGATTAAAGTCAAACTTTACCAAGTGCTGTATCGTAATCAGGCTCCTGTGCTATTTCAGGTACCAGCTCACTATGTATGACCTTATCGTTTTCATCCAGCACCAGTACCGCACGCGCTGTTATGCCTGCCAGCGGACCATCCTCGATTAATACACCGTAGTCCTTGGCAAAATTACGTGAACGCATCATGGATAACGGTATTACATTATCGGCCCCTTCTGCCGTGCAGAACCTCGACATCGCAAAAGGAAGATCAGCTGAAATCATCAAAAAAACCGCATTGGACTTCTCTTTTGCTGCATCATTGAATTTCTTGGTAGATGTGGCACACACCGGGGTATCCAGACTTGGAACAATGCTTAGCAGTTTCTTTTTGCCGGCGTATGTCGACAGCGACACGTTGTTGAGTTCAGCATCTACCAGATTAAGTTCCGGCGCACTTTCCCCGACAGCAGGCAGGTCGCCGCTGGTATGTATTTCTGTTCCTTGTAGTGTAATGGTTGCCATGTTGTTACTCCTCTTCCGTTAATTGTGTATAGGCATCAGCATCAAGCAATTCTTCCAGTTCGGATTTATCGTCCATTGCAATAATAAAAATCCAGCCGTCGGCATAGGGATCGCTATTGATGATTTCCGGTGAATCTTCCAGTGCGGAATTAACTTCTACAATACTTCCACTGACGGGGCATATAATATCAGAGGTAGATTTCACTGATTCTACAACCGCACACTCTTCTTCCTGTTCAAAACTACGACCCAGCTCGGGCGGCTCAACAAAAACAATATCGCCAAGCTCATCCTGGGCAAAATCAGTTATGCCAGCACGGTATTTTCCATCACCAACATGCTCTATCCAGAGATGATGGCTCGTATATAGTAATTCTCCAGGTATATGATGCATAAAAGGTTCTCTATAGCGGGTTTATGTTCAGTTAGAGCCTTGTATAGTGTAGGTCACCACGCTGTGCTGTTCCAGCTTGCCCGCAGCCCTGCTTCAGGACTGAACCGGAAACATAACCAGGTGATCAATATCAAGACGTATACCAATGGCTTCATGCACAGGATGGTCGTGATGACTGGGTACAAGGCTTAGTAAACGCATACCATCAGGGCCTTCCAGTGTATACAGGAAATTGGCGCCCCTGAATGCCTTATCTAAAACTACGGCACGCATGTGACTATGATCATCATGCACTATGTCATCCGGTCGTATCAGCACATCAACCTTTACACCGGAATCGAACGCATGCCCGGCCTTGTTCTTGATAATGCCAATCTCTGTCTTAACTTCAGTTGCGGATATAACCTGGCCTGCAATGAATACGCCTTCACCAATCAGATCAGCAACCTGTTCGGTTGCTGGTTGATGATAAAGATTAAATGCCGAGTCCCATTGTAATAGCTGGCCCTTATCCATGACCCCTATCACATCGGCCATTGCAAATGCCTCCAGTTGATTATGACTGACCATAATTGCCGTCACGCCATCGTGTTTCAATATATGCCTGAGCTCCAGTGCAAGTTGTTCACGCAGCTCTACATCCAGCGAAGCAAATGGTTCGTCCAGTAACATGACCCTCGGTCGTGGCGCCATCGCTCTCGCCAGCGCAACGCGTTGTTGCTGACCCCCGGATAATTGATGCGGAAATTTGTTGACATGTTCCTGCAGGGAGAGCAATTCAAGCAACTCCTCCAGCCTGTCAGCAGCCCTGCTTGAATGCCGCTGTTGCAAGCCAAATTTAATATTATCGGCGACATCAAGGTGCGGGAATAATGCAAAGTCCTGGAAGACCATACCGATTTCCCTTTCTTCAACAGGCACTACATGATCCCCGTTACTGGCACGAATACCATTAAGCCACACTTCACCATGCCGAGGTTTTTCAAAACCTGCAATACAACGCAGCAACGTGGTTTTACCGCAACCGCTGGGACCGAGGATACTGGCTATCCACGCTTCTGGTAACGCAAAACTGATCCCATCCAGTATTGAACGCCCGCCTTTTGCAACCGACAATTCCCTCGTTTCAACTATACTATGCATCACCTGGTCTCGAGCGTCTGATACTGTTACTGATTAAAATGACAGGGATAATACCGGCAAGAACAATTGCCAAAGCCGGCACGGCTGCATCTGCCAACAATTCTTCGTTTGCGAGTTCATAGGCACGCACCGCAAGGGTATTAAAATTAAACGGCCGCAAGATTAACGTCGCGGGCAATTCTTTCATGACATCAACAAATACCAGCAGTATCGCGGTCAGCAGGCTACCGCGCATCATTGGCATATGAATGCGACGCAATATAGCGGCGGTCGACAAACCGGATGTCCTTGCTACCTCGTCCATTGCCGGTTTGATCTTGGCCAGGGCTGCTTCTGTCGTATTGATTGAGATAGCAAGAAACCTTACGAGATAGGCAAAAACAACAGTAAACAGCGTGCCGCTGAACAACAGGCCACTACTAATTCCAAAACTATTGGTAAGAAAACTATCGACAAAATTATCGAACCAGGCAAACGGTACCAATACACCAACGGCGATTACCGTTCCCGGTATGGCATATCCCATACTCACTATTCTAACCAGTATTGCATTAAGTAACGACGCGTTATTTCGCTTGCTGTAAGTCATAAGCAACGCAATACACAGGGCCAGCAATGCCGTAAACAGGGCCAACATAAAACTGTTAGCAAGCAATAGATAAAACCCTTGATCAATGACACGCGTAAAGGTTGACAACGCCCATTGCAACAACAGCAGGAACGGCAACACAAACCCAAGCAGCACAGGCAATGAACAAAAACAGGATGCCAGCATTGCAGCGCCGGGGCGGAGACGCTGTTGTAACAGGCTACTGTATCGGGAACTGGTATGATGGTAACGCGCCAGCCTCCTTGATCGCCGTTCCAGATACAGGAACACAGCAACAAACATCAACAGCATGGCAGACAACTGCGCCGCTGCGATACCATCGCCCATACCAAACCAGATTCGAAAGATACCCGTGGTGAATGCTGACACACCAAAATACTGGACAGTGCCGTAGTCAGCGAGTGTCTCCATCACGACCAGGGAGAGACCAACAATTATCGCGGGCCTGGCCAAGGGCAGGGCCACACGGAAAAATGCGGCACGTTGATTACAGCCCAGTGTACGTGACACTTCCAATACACAAACAGACTGCTCAATAAACGCTGCTCGCGATAACAGATAAACATAGGGATATAAAACCAGCGACAGCATCGCGATCGCACCACCAATTGAACGTATTTCCGGAAACCAGTAATCACGGTATGACCAACCCATGATCTCTCGTAGCTGTGTTTGTATCGGCCCAGCCACGTCAAGAAATCCAGTGTAACTGTAAGCGATGATATAAGCAGGCATGGCCATCGGTAATAACAGTGCCCACTCAAGATAACGCGAGAGCGGGAAACGATACATGGTAACCAGCCAGGCCGGCACGACACCAAGCACCAAACTCAGCAGACCCACGCCGCACATCAATAGCAGCGAATGAAGAACGTAGTCAGATAAAACGGTGGTATAGAGATGTGTCCAGATTTCAGTTGCCGGATAAAACAGGGAGCCAATAATGACAAAAACGGGGACGCAAAAAAGTACGGTAATGCAAAGCAACAGTAACCTGCTCCCGTGTCTGGCATATGCGGACCGATTGGAGTTCGTCAGGTGTTCTGCTTGTGTGGCGCTATAGTCCAACTGTCGTCGTTTATTTCCAGCCTGCGCGATCCATCAACAACACGGCACGGGCATTAAATTCACCGAGCTTTCCCAGATTCAAGGTGTCTGCCTTGAACTCTCCCCAGCCAGACAAAACGGCACTAGTTGCAACACCTTCACGCACCGGAAACTCATGATTGGTTTCACCATACCATTGCTGGGCCTTATCACCGGCAAGGAACTCAAGCAGCTTGATGGCGGCAGTTTTGTTTGGCGCATGCTTCGTTATGCCTGCACCACTGACATTCATATGGGTGCCACGGCCGGCCTGGTTCGGCCAAAACAGACTGACCTTATGCGCTAATTCAATCTGGTCTGCCTGGTCAGATTCCAGCATACCCGCCAGGTAATACGTGTTAACGAGAGCGACATCGCAAACCCCAACAGCGACCGCCTTAATCTGATCGCGATCACCTCCCTTTGGACTACGGGCAAAATTATCAACTAGGTCCCTTGCCCATGCTTCGGTCTTGTCTTCACCAAGGTGGGCGACCAGTGAAGCGACCAAAGACTGATTGTAAACGTTCGAGGAAGAACGAACGCATACCCTGTTCTTCCATATAGCGTCCGCCAGATTTTCATAAGAAGACAGTTCACCAGGACTGACACGCTCCGGCGCATACACCATAATGCGAGAACGTAGTGACAAACCATACCATTGTCCATCTGCATCACGGTAGTTAGCCGGTATCAGCGCATTGAGCAGTTCTGATTTTACCGGTTGAAACAGGCCAAGTTCGCTGGCACGCGTTAAGCGGGCTACGTCAACGGTCAGAAGCATATCTGCAGGGGAATTTCGTCCTTCCGCCTCCAGGCGCTTGATCAAGGTATCTGCCTCTCCTGTCACCAGGTTTACCTTTATCCCGGTTTGCTCGGTGAAGCGCAGCAATAATGGCTTAATCAGGTTTTGCTTGCGCGCTGAGTAGATGTTTACTTCTTCTGCAAATACATTCGGCTGGAACAATAACAGGATAATAAAGAGGTACTTCTTCATAACAACCTTGAAAGTGATTCGTCTAAATAGGAGATGAATTATATGGGATTCACACTGTTTTGTTCTATTAACGCTAACAGGCCTCATGCTGTAACGATACAATAAAAAAAAGGTGCCATGAGACACCCTGAACATTGCTACCAGAGATGTAGAAGTGTTACTAAAAAATAAATGGGCTACCTTTGTAAAATTCTTGTAGTTTAATCATTATTCATCTATTGAGAATGCGAATCATTATTATCACTGGAGTAAAAAAAAACCGTTTATATTCCCAGTGCTGGCATGCCTTCGAGGTCTTTTTCCAATGATCGTTGCAAGCAAGCTGCAACATCACAGGCGCAGGATCCACATTGGGTGCTGGCGCCGGTATGGTCTTCCAGTTGACGAATGCTGTTACAACCTTGATTGACCGCTTTTTCAATATCTGATTCGGTCACGGCATTGCAAACGCATACATACATAAATTAAGAATCTCCCAGATACTATAAGTAGGAATACTAGTAGTAATGAGAATTATTATCAACATAAAAACACAAAAAAAAGGGCAATTATTGCCCTTTTTCTAATTATTTCATTAGAAATCAATTACATCTGGGATTGCAGATAATTTTCCATGCCAATTTTCTCAATCAAGCCAAGTTGCTGTTCCAGCCAGTAAGCATGGTCTTCTTCTGTGTCCTTAAGTAAAACCTCAAGTAGCTCCCTGGTCGGGTAGTCTCGTTCAGCTTCACAGATAACGATAGCCTCTTTGAGATTTGCTACCACATCAATCTCCAGCCTGAGATCGCTGGACAACATCTCAGTCACATCTTTACCTATCTGCAGCCCTTCACGCCTGGTCATATCAGGTGTGCCTTCCAGAAACAGGATGCGCTTGATGATAGTGTCAGCATGCTCAGTTTCATGCTGCATTTCATGGCCAATATGCTCATAGAGCTTGGTTAGTCCCCAGTCTTCATACATGCGTGAATGAATAAAGTACTGGTCAATTGCCGCCAGTTCACCGGCCAGCAATTTATTTAACTGTTTAATTACTTTGTTACTACCTTTCATCGCGATTTACCGCCATCGTTACATTTGTGATTGCTGATAGTTGTCGAGGCCGATGCGTTCAATCAAGTCCAGTTGGGTCTCCAGCCAGTCAACGTGCTCTTCCTCACTCTCCAGGATTGATTCAAATAACTCACGCGATACGAAGTCGTTGACTGACTCACAATAATCAATTGCGTCGCGCAGATCAGGCACGGCGATGTTTTCCATGTCCAGATCAGCCTGCAGCATTTCCCTGGTATTTTCACCAATTTTAAGTTTTCCAAGGTCTTGCAGGTTCGGCAGTCCCTCAAGAAACAGGATCCGTTCGATGAGCTTATCGGCGTGCTTCATTTCGTCGATTGACTCCTCGTATTCATGGTCACCCAATTGCTTCAAACCCCAGTCTTTATACATGCGAGAGTGCAAAAAGTACTGGTTGATCGCAGTTAATTCGTTCTTAAGTATTTTGTTCAAATGCTCGATAACTTTCTTGTCGCCTTTCATGATTCGCATCCAATTTGGTTTCAGAGTTAGCTGGAATAATAGGAGTAAATAATGCGATGTCAACAATAAGTGCTTGTTTTATAATTGATAATTATTATTATTTATATTTGATGCGCAGACCGCTCAGCTGAGCAAATAGCGTCTACAATAACCAGACTCACTCGCAGGAGAGACAAAGATGGATCTATCAACAATCATTTTTCTGGGCATAGTCGTGGCTGCTGGTGTTTATGGCGTCACCATTTACAACAATCTCGTCTCACTCAAACACAACGTCTCCAAGGCGTGGTCAAACATCGATGTTTTGTTAAAACAGCGACATGACGAACTGCCTAAACTGGTAGAAACCTGCAAACAGTACATGGGCTATGAGCAGGAGACATTGGAAAAGGTCATGTTGGCTCGTTCGGCGGTTGCGTCGGCACGCGAACAGGGTGATGTTGCATCACTTGGACCCGCAGAAACCCAGTTACGTCTGGGCCTGGGTAATTTGTTTGCCCTGGCCGAGGATTACCCCGATCTAAAGGCCAATGAAAACTTCAAACATTTGCAACAGCGTATCTCGGGGCTGGAAGAGTCCATAGCCGATCGACGTGAGTTCTATAACGAAACAGTGAATGCCAACAATGTTAGAATTGAACAGTTTCCAGACGTCATTGTTGCACGGCTGCTTAACTTTGGCGCCCGCGACTTGCTTGAGTTTAGCGAGGAAGAAACACGCGACGTAGACGTCAAGGCTTTATTCAGCTGATAGATGTCCAATGCACTGCACGAACTGACGACGTGGGCCAGGTCAGGACCAACTGATGAATTCTGGTTCTGGGCTATTGCCCTGATCGTGTTCGCTTTAGTCAGTTTTTTTTTCGCATTTCACTACCTGCATAAGAAACGCACCATTGAGGATATACCCACGTCCAGGATACGTTCTGCTGCGCAAGGCTACCTGGAGCTTATTGGCAGTAGCGAAGTCATGGAAGGCCAGCCAATTATTGCCCCACTGACTGGAAGCCATTGCTCGTGGTACCAGTTCACGGTGGAAGAGAAAGTAAAAACCAATAACCGCTCCGACTGGAAAACCATACGCAAAGGCACCAGTGATGAACTGTTTCTGATACGCGACGAAACCGGCGACTGTGTCGTCGACCCTGAAGGCGCACATGTTGTCGTCGTCAGCAAGGACACGTGGTATGGCAACCAGGTAACGCCAATGCGTAAACCGCTGACCACAGGCAGGCAGTGGCTTAGCGTTAGCAGTGGCCGCTATCGTTATACAGAAAAGCGCCTTGGCATTGGCGAGCATTTGTTTGCAATCGGACTGTTTAAAACAACAGGCGGTTCTGGCGCAAAGCTGAATGTGAATGATGACGTGCGTGAACTAATCCGGGAATGGAAACAGGACAGTGAAAGACTGTTAAAAAAATTCGATGGTAATGGTGATGGCGAAATCAGCATGGAAGAATGGCAGCAGGTCAGGGATGCGGCTTACAAGGAAGTACAGGAAAATCACAGGCAACAAAAGACGCTGCCGCCGGTCCATCTTATGTCACGTACACGTGACAAACGCCGACCTTTCATCCTGTCTGCGGTGCCGGAAGAAGAGCTGACCAGCAAGTTTCACTGGTATTCCCTTTTCTGTTTCAGTGCCTTTGTTGCAGCCGGAAGCAGCTCGGCATGGCTGATTGTTTTGCGGCTGGCGAGTTAATGCCCGATGACTTAACATCCGGGCAATCTATTAATCAATTACACTGTAGAAGTATGAACGAGAATCCATTACTTAATAACCAGGGACTGCCCAGCTTCGATGCGATCAAGGCCGAGCACATTGAACCTGCAATCGATACACTGCTGGACGAAAACCGTAAGCAACTAGAGTCATTGCTGGAACAAACCAGCGATTACAGCTGGGACAACCTCCTACAACCGATGGAAGATATGGATGACCAACTCGGTAGAGCCTGGTCTCCAGTCAGCCACCTGCACTCTGTTGCAGACAACGAGGATCTGAGAACTGCTTATAATGCCTGCTTATCCAAGTTATCAGACTACGCGACCGAGCTCGGTCAAAACAAACAGCTGTTTAAGGCATATGAATACATCGCAAACCGCGATGACTTTAACGAGCTGAGTACGGCGCAGCAAAAAATCGTTAGTAACGCCCTGCGTGATTTTCGCCTGTCCGGCATCGACCTGGCAGCGGATAAACAGAAGCGTTACCGGGAGATCCAGCAGGAACTGTCACGACTGCAGACCAGGTTCGAGGAAAACCTCATGGATGCGACACAGGCATGGAGTCGGCTGGTTACCGATGAGACAGAACTGGCAGGCTTGCCTGAATCCGCCACGGCGCTGGCACAGCAGAATGCCAGCAACAACGGCAAGAAAGGTTGGCTGTTCACACTGGAACTGCCTTCATACATGCCTGTCTTGCAGTACGCAGATTATGCCGATTTACGTAAGGAGATGTACGAGGCCTACGTAACCCGTGCGTCTGAACACGGTCCCGGCGCCGGCAAATGGGACAACAGCAGCGTTATGCAGGATATCCTCAAGCTGCGCACCGAGAAAGCAAAATTGCTTGGCTACGAAAGCTATGCTGATTATTCATTGGCCACGAAGATGGCGAATGATCCGCAACAGGTGCTGGAATTTTTAAGGGACCTCGCTGCACATAGCTACGCTTCAGCAAAGAAAGATTTTACCGAAGTGGCTGAGTATGCACGCGATATAGACGGCAAGCACAGTCTCGAGGCATGGGATGTGGCTTATTATTCGGAAAAGTTGCGCCATGAAAAATTCGATATCTCGCAGGAAATGCTTCGTCCGTATTTTGCGATAGACAATGTGCTTGACGGGCTGTTCGCAATTACCGGCAAGTTGTACAGCGTTACCATCAAGCAACGCAAAGATATCAACGTCTGGCATAAGGACGTTCGTTTCTTCGATATCCTCGATAGCAACGGTCAGGTAAGGGGCAGTTTTTATCTTGACCTCTACGCGCGGCAACATAAGCGCGGCGGAGCGTGGATGGATGAATGCCTGGTTCGGAAGAAGCTTGCCAGCACTGTACAGACGCCCGTTGCCTACCTTACCTGTAATTTCACTCCGCCTATCGGTGACAAACCATCGCTGATTACGCATGACGAGGTAACGACACTGTTCCATGAGTTTGGTCATGGCTTACATCATATGTTGACTCGTATCGATTTCAGTGGTGTATCCGGTATTAATGGCGTGCCATGGGATGCCGTAGAGCTACCTAGTCAGTTCATGGAAAACTGGTGTTGGGAAAAAGAGGCACTGGACCTTTTTGCCCGACATGTCGATAGCGGCGAAACCATTTCCGATGAGCTTTACGAAAAAATGACCCGCGCCCGGACATTCCAGTCCAGTATGCAAATGGTCAGACAGCTGGAATTTGCACTGTTTGATTTTCGTCTCCATCATGAGATTGCCGGTAACGAGGCCCTTGATATTCAGCAGTTATTAAACGAGGTGCGTGAAGAGGTTGCTGTTGTACCGGCACCTAACTTCAATCGTTTCCAGCACAGCTTCTCGCATATTTTTGCGGGTGGCTATGCCGCAGGCTATTACAGCTATAAATGGGCGGAAGTTTTGTCCGCCGATGCCTTTTCGAAGTTTGAGGAAAACGGTATCTTTGATCCAGAGACAGGCAGGCAATTTCTTGAAACCATACTTGAGCAGGGAGGCAGTCGGGAACCACTGGATTTATTTATTGAATTCAGGGGCCGTGAACCCAGCATAGAGCCTCTGTTGAGGCATGCCGGCATTAGTGCCTGACGATATGCATAAACCGTTATGACCACTAATCAATTCATTATTTTCTGTTTACTGGCAACTGTGCTCAGCAGCGCTCTTGCAGAAACGAATTATGTTATCGATGAATTGCGCGTGGGATTACACAAGGATGGCACAACCGAGAGCCCAATCGTCAAGATTGTTCCCAGCGGTACGGCACTGCAGATACTTGGCCGACAAGGCGATCTTGTGAAGGTAAGAGAGCCTGATGGAGAAGAGGGCTGGGTACATAAACGTTACCTGATTAATACAGAGCCTGATAATACCCGCATGCTCGAACTTCAGCAGCGCAACACGGCCCTTGAAAAACAGCTACAGCAAAAACAGGCGGCGGCAAACACAGGCAACAGTAAGGAACTTGAACGCCAGCTGGATAGCGAAAGACTGAAAGTAGGCGAACTGCAGGCACAGCTGGCTGATCTGAAAGCGCGAATTGGTGATGCAGAAAATAGCGAATTGCTGGAAGAACAGGTGCGGCTGCGTCAGGCAAATAATGACCTTGTTGCCCAGCTTGCCATGGCCGGCGTTGATATGCCGGCAGAGACTTCGCCCGCAGAAATCATCAGCGCCGGTAACTGGAAACTGATTGCGGTCTCGTTAGCCTGCCTGTTTGCACTTGGTGTCGCCAGTGGCGCATTCCTGCTTGATTACCTTAATCGCCGACGCCACGGCGGCTTTCGCGTTTAGTCGCCCACCGTAAACTGAATTAGCATGTTCAAGATTGCGACGTGGAACGTTAATTCGCTGAAAGTACGTTTACCCCATGTGCTGGACTGGCTGGCCTCGGCCAAACCTGACGTGCTTGCATTGCAGGAAACCAAAACAGTGGATGAAAACTTTCCTGTGGAGGCAATTGAGGCGGCCGGTTATAACGCCAGTTTTATTGGCCAGAAAACCTATAATGGCGTGGCTGTTCTCAGCCGGCATACCCAGCAAACGCTGGCAATGGCAATACCGGACTATGAAGATCAACAGCGACGAGTGCTTGCTGTTAGCTGCCAGGGCGTCACCGTGTTGAATCTTTACGTGCCGAATGGCTCGGAAGTGGGTTCCAGCAAATACAGTTATAAACTGGAGTGGTTCTCAAACTTGCACCCGTTTGTAAAAGCATTGCTGCAACAGAATAACAAGGTAATTGTGCTGGGTGATTTTAACATCGCCCCCGAGGACAGTGACGTGCACGACCCGGCAGAATGGGCCGGATGCGTTCTTGTTAGTGAGCCTGAGCGTGCCGAGTTCCAAAAGCTGATTGCTGCCGGATTCAAGGACTGTTACCGATTATTCGACCAGGCCGAATCCGGATTTTCGTGGTGGGATTACCGCGCTGCTGCATTCAGACGTAATCGTGGATTGCGTATAGACCATATCCTGGCCAGCCAGCCGTTGGCGGAAACATGTGTAAGTTGTAGTATTGATAAGGAGCCCCGAAAACTGGAAAGGCCCTCAGACCATACCCCGGTTGTCGCAGAATTTGACCTTTAACGCAATTTGACTAAAGGTAGCTTAAATGATGGAAAACCAGAGCAATACATTCGATTTTGACGAAATGGCCCGCCTTGCGACGGAAGATCCGGATGGATTCGAACGTAGACGTGAACAATTACTGGCAGCGGTCATAGAACAGGCCTCGCCCGACCTGCAGCGACGTTTAAAAGGTCTTCAATGGCAAGTAGACCAGGTGCGCATGACCACCAGCAACCCGATGGCATCGTGCATTCGTATCTCGCAAATGATGTGGGACAGCGTACTGGAAAAAGATGGTCTGTTGGAAAACCTGCAGCGTCTTCACTATGCAGAACAGTCGCAACAGCAGCAGACCAAGCAGACCGCAACCGTGGTTCAGTTGTTTGACGAGAAGCCGGCACAGGAATGATTGGCGTTGCGTCCCGGTCAGGTTTGACATAAACTCCCGGCCCCTGACTTTAAAGAGTATCTAGGTTTAATCAAATGAAAGCGAGCATTCACCCTGATTATCAGGAAGTTAACGTCAAGTGCAGCTGTGGTAATACTTTCACCACGCGCTCTACCAACGGCCAGGATATGGTGATAGACGTATGTTCCGAATGTCACCCGTTTTACACAGGTAAACAAAAAATCCTCGATTCTGGCGGTCGTGTCGATCGTTTCCGACGTAAATATGGCATGTAATAAAGTCACAAGCGCTATTTTAAAAAACGCCCTGACCGGGCGTTTTTTTATGCCCCTGACACTGGTTTTCTTGTTTGTTGCCAGTACCGCCCAAGGCGCTGACGACAAGAAATGTGCAAGTACTCACTATCATGAGAGGGTTGAAATTAAAAAGGTTATCGATGGTGATACCGTCATACTGTCTGACGACAGACACATACGACTGGTAGGTATAGATACACCCGAAATCTTTCATGATGACAGGCCTCATCAGCCCGGTGCTATCAGGGCCAGAAAAGCGCTAAAAGGTCTGCTCGCTGATGCCGACTACATAGGCCTTCGCTATGACTCGGAGCGCCAGGACCGCCATGGCAGAACACTGGCACACCTGTTCCTGCCCACGGGCACGAACATACAGGCAAAGCTGTTGGCAGCAGGACTTGCCATGCCCCTGTTTATTCCACCAAGTGTTATGTATGCAGAGTGTTATGCCGATGTCGCTGCTGATGCAAGATCTGCTTCCAGGGGACTTTGGGCATTGCCCACATACCAGCCTGTCAAAGTAAGCAAGTTAGCGGGTAACGAACGTGGCTTTCACATTATCACCGGACGGGTGCGATACCTGTCAGAAAGCCGCAGCGCATTGTGGATCAATCTTGAAAATAATGTCGCATTGCGGATCACTCGACCAGACCTGCCCTATTTCGATGACGCGAAATTACAAGGGTTGACGGGAAAGCAGATTGAAGCCCGGGGCTGGCTCTACGAGCGCAACAGTCAACTACGTATGCGTCTACGCTTTCCACTTGATCTATCTATAATTAAATAAGTAGTCGACAAGGCACATCACTGGCGGAGTTAGGCAATATGTCGTTTTTTGTTCGGATTATCCTTGCAGTCCTGATGACAACCTTATCAGCATGCGCTGTGAATCCTGTTACCGGGAAACAGGACCTCGCCCTGATGTCCGAACAGGATGAAATTGCCCTCGGTAAAAAAACACATCAGCAGGTATTACAGCAATACCGGGTTTACGATAATCCGGCATTACAAAGCTATGTGCGCCTGATCGGTAACAAGCTGGCTGACTCAAGCCATCGTCGTCAACTTGAGTACCACTTCACTGTTCTGGACAGCAAGGAGGTCAACGCGTTTGCGTTGCCCGGGGGCTACATCTACATCACACGAGGGCTGATGGCCTATCTCAACTCGGAGGCAGAACTTGCAGCCGTACTAGGCCATGAGATAGGACATGTGACTGCCCGGCACTCGGTCAGGCAGTACAGCGCACAGCAATTGACCGGAATTAGCGTACTGCTTGGATCATTATTTATTCCGGGTATGGAACAGGCCGGCAGTCAACTAATGCAGACTTTTGGTGCTGCCATCCTGCGCGGGTATGGCCGGGAACACGAACTGGAGGCAGATAAACTGGGTGCCGAATACCTGGCGCGCACAAATTATGATCCGGAAGCGATGCTGGATGTAATCGGCGTGCTCAAGGACCAGGAAGTATTCGAGAGGGATAAGGCCAGGGACCAGGGCAGGGAGCCAAATGTTTACCACGGTGTCTTTGCCACACACCCTGACAATGATACGCGACTTCAGCAAGTAGTCAGTTCGGCGAAATCGTTAGCTGGTGAGGGTAACGTAAACTACTTAGGTCACGAGGAATACATGTCATACATCGACAACCTCGTATTTGGCGATAGCCCAAAGGAAGGCATTCAGCGTGGATCTGATTTTTTTCACCTGGACCTGGACTTCGCCATGACCTTCCCAACCGGCTGGAATGTCACCAATAAGCCAGATCGCCTGGTTATGGTTGAACCCGGAGAAAAGGCGGTCCTCCAGCTGTTTGCCGAAAAAATTGAGCGCAGCCTGACACCAAGGCAGTTCATGATCGAGCGACTCGGCCTTACAAATCTTGATAAAGAGTCCGCGTTGCTGATCAATGGCCTCGATGCCCATACTGGCATATCGGTTGTAAAAACCGGCGCAGGGCCAAGACCCGCCCGTTTCACCGTTGTTTATCATGGCAATTATGCATTTGTATTTGCAGGCATGACGCCCTATGCGGGGCTAATGGCAACGTTCGACCCGATGTTTCGGCAAACTGCGGGCAGCTTTCATCAAATGACCGCTGCTGAACGAGACAAGGCACAACCGATGACTCTTCAGGTGATACAGGCCGATGCCGACAGCAGTTACGAGTCGCTTTCCAGTCAGTCAGTACTTGAAACCGATTCAGAAGCGCTGCTTAGACTATTAAATGGCCACTATCCTGATGGCGAGCCGGACGCAGGGGAATTGATAAAGATCGTTCGCTGATAGTTACCGTCGCAACCGGTCACAGCGTGCAGCGGTTATCCACATTTTCTGTGGATAACTATGTGGAAGGCTTGCAGACAAACAACTCTTCAGCCACTGTTTGTTGCCGCTATATTAAATCGGTTAATATTTAACCGGCCCCGCTATACATTTATAATCAACTAGTTACACGTATCAGCAAGGCGTTCAGCCAAGATCCTGGACAATCAATAAGCGTAAACCCAGATTGGCCCAGCATGTGCATAACCTTCAGCAGACTGTTGACAAGTTAATCAGTTTCTGGAACTTAAAGACAACCCAGGGTTCTAAATAATTGCACTAGCATTCCCGCAACCTCCCTTAGCGGGAATACCCCGGTCTCCCCAGCCGGGTTAAATTTGCCCCGGCGTAAGCCTAACCCTATAGCTCCCCGGGGCCTTTTTTTTCTTTTCCAAATAACCATCCTGCCAACTGCTGCCGCGCGTCATCAACCCCGGTGCCTTTCAGCGCGGAAAAAAGCTGGCAGGTCTCACCCGGACCAATCAGCTCATTTTTCACCTGTAGCATTGCATTCCTGGCTGCACTTTTAGATAACTTGTCAGCCTTGTTGAGCAGGATATGCATGGGAATACCGCATGTGCGTGCATAATCCAGCATCTGCCGGTCAAAATCGCCCAGTGGATGACGAATATCCATAATAAGGAAAATCCCCTGTAGAGACTGCCGCTCGCGTAAGTAATGTTCAAGCAGCCTGGCCCATGTCTTTTGCATTGCCTCACTGACCCTGGCAAAACCATAACCAGGAAGATCAACCAGGTAGATACCGGTGTCATATTCAAAATAATTCAGTTCGCGCGTACGCCCCGGTAATTTACTGGTTCGGGCCAGGGATTTACGCTGGGTAACGCGATTAAGGACGCTGGATTTGCCCACATTTGAGCGGCCTGCAAACGCAACTTCAGTACCTTTATCTGGCGGCAGCTGTTTACTGGCAGCAACCCCGAGTTTGAACTCGAAACGACTGTACCAGTTATCAGGTAGCTCTATGTCAGGCATGGGTTTTTCTTCTTGTATCGGTCATCAATCTGGTAATCGGTGAATTTGTTCAAGCTTTTTTGAAGATCCACGCCATATCGATTAATCTAGCGACCCCTATCAGGGAACTATTGGGGCAAGGATACTATCAGTAACCAGGCAATGCCCATCAAGTTGACGATTTTTAGGATCACTTAGATGAATATCAGAAAAATAGCTACTTTAATTTTGCTTTCGGGTTTCGCAATCAGTGCAACTGCTGACAGTGGTGATCCGGCGAATGGTAAAACCCTTTCTGCCACCTGTGCTGCATGTCACGGCACTGACGGAAACAGCCCCAGCGGCGCCTGGCCAAAACTGGCAGGACAGCATTCTGTCTACATTATCAAGCAATTGCAGGACTACAAGTCTGGTGCTCGAGAAAATGCCATTATGGCGGGAATGGCGGCTACGCTCAGTGAGCAGGATATGCGCGATCTGGGCGCTTACTTCTCCAGCCAAAAAATCAAGTATGGTGTGGCCGACCCGCAATATGTAGAACTCGGTGAGCAAATATATCGTGCCGGCATCAGGGAATCCGGGGTGCCGGCGTGCATGGCCTGCCACGGACCTGCAGGCAAGGGTAACCCTGCTGCCAATTATCCTGCACTTGCAGGACAACATGCCGAGTACACCGAAATACAGATGCAGGCCTGGAAGACCGAAACCCGTGCAAATGACAGCAATGCCGTGATGCGCACAGTAGCCGGACCAATGACTAACGAGCAAATCAAGGCGGTTTCAAACTATCTGCAGGGCTTGAGATAAATCGAGCTTGCAGGGCGTATTTTCGGATTTTCGCCTGTCTATAGAAATAGCATTGATTAAACTCATAAGGATAACCATGAAACGATTTATTACCCTGCTGGGCGTCAGCCTGCTGCTATTCAGCTTACAATCACAGGCAAAAGACGGCTACGTTTCCATTTCTCCTGCGCAGCCAACACAAACCGGAAACAAGATAGAAGTGGTTGAAGTGTTCTGGTACGGATGTCCACATTGCTACGACTTCGAACCCTACATTGATAAGTGGTTGGAAACCAAACCTGATGATGTCGAATTCCGTCGCATGCCGGGGATATTTCGTAAAAGCTGGATACCACATGCCAAGGCGTACTACACGGCAGAAAAGCTGGGCGTACTGGATAAAATACACGCGCCACTTTTTACGGCTTTACATAAGCAAAGAAAACGAATCTACGATGACGAAAGCCTTGAAGAATTCTTCGAAGATCAGGGTATCGATGATGATGAATTTCGAAAAATTTATGATTCAGAAGAAGTTGATACCAAGGTTAAACAGGCTTTTGTCATGGGCCAGCGTTATAAGGTGACCGGCACTCCTGCTATCGTCGTCAATGGCAAGTACTTGGTAAGCGGCAGTTCTGCAGGCAGTTTTGAAAATGCATTAAAGGTCATTGATGATCTGGTCGCTAAAGAGAGAGCGCTGGCCGCAAAAGAGTAGGTTTTCAACATTGGTGCGCGACCTGTAAAGGCCGGCATTACAATTCTCAAGCTGTCATGGCGCGATACGACCCGTTAAATGATCGAGAATGCCATGCTCGCACAGTCCAACAAGTCGCCTGAAGACGCGGCCCTGAAACAAAAATACCAGGAGCTCGTTACCGAATTTGATGCCCGTGAACAGGAGTGGAATCGGGACAAGCAAACGCTGTTAAAGTCTGTGCTAAGCCTTACCTTTGTTTATCAAGGCGAGAATGAAGAGCTTGATAAAAAACTATTTGATCTAAAAGAAAACCTTAAGCAGTCCCGCGACAAATTGCCGCAAAAGGAAATAGATGCGGCAATCAATTCCGTGCTTGCCAATAAAAAATCGGGCGATAAAGACCGCTTACGAACGCGGCAGTTAATCGATAATGTCCTGTTACTACTTAAATCAGATCCACGGCTGGTGCAGTTTGCTGACAAAATAGACTCCCTCGTAGATCAATCACAGGACAATGACATTATTCCAGCATCACAACTAAAGCAGGTGAATGATGTCATAGCAGAAATCAGCCAACAGTTGGCAAGACAAAAACAAAAGCCCGACAACTATAAAGTATTCCTGAAAAAGCTGGCCAGTAATGACAACGCAGACGCCGAGCTGGCTGCTTTCTGCAAACGCTCGCTGAAGTTAAATGAAGACAGGGCAATAATGCAATCTATTCACGATTGCATCGATATTATTAAAGACTTACATCACAGCCAGACTGCTACCGAACAAACGAAACTGGTTGAGGCTGGCATCGCCCATGTTTTAACGCTACTGGACTGGATTACCATTCCTGGTAAATCACAGGAAAAACTGGAAACCCTCAAGGCCCGTCTCGAAGAACAACATGAGAGTGACGAGATTGGCAACCTTCTGCGCAGACTTTCACTGACTATCAACAACGCTTTTATGGAACTGCAATCAGAGCTTGATGCGACAGAAGGCTTCCTGAAAAAAGTCACAAACCAGCTTAATGAAATCACTCTACAGATCGCCGATATCGAAAAACTCGAAAACGAAAGCTTCTCTCAAACAGAGACGCTGAACGAAGAACTGGATAAGCAAATCAGGTTAATTCAGTCCGGGGTAGATGAGGCCGACAGCATCGACAAGATCAAGGAAGCGATCAATAAGCGTATAGAGATCCTGCAAGACAATATGGACAATTTCATAAAAGTCGAACAAACACGTAAACATGTTTCCAACCAGCAGCATCGCGAGCTGGTGGAAAAACTGGGCAACATGGAAAAGGAGACCGAGGCGCTCAGGAAAAGTATTGAAGAGGAAAAAAACAAGGCGCTTAACGATGCACTGACGCGCATAGCCAACCGTATGGCTTTTGATCAGCGTATCAATACCGAGTTTAAACGGTGGCAACGCTATCGTTCCAGGCTGACGCTGTGCCTGGTTGATATCGATAAATTCAAAGCGGTTAACGATACCTATGGTCACAAGGCAGGCGATATCGTGTTACGTACTGTTGCTGAAAAATGCGCGTCGAGAATCCGTCCCAGCGATTTTTTCGCCCGCTATGGCGGCGAAGAGTTTGCCCTGATTCTGCCGGAAACGGGCATTGATGCGGCCTGCGGCGTGGCAGAGGAGCTGCGCGAAACAATTGCAAAGTGCGCTTTCCAATATAAACAGGAAGTAGTGCCAATAACCATTTCCTGTGGGCTGGCAGAGTTCAAGGGCAGAGATACAATTGATACGGCATTCCAGAGAGCTGACAAGGCATTATACAAGGCCAAGGATTCAGGCAGAAACTGTGTTGTTGCTGAGAACCAGCTTAGCCTGGTAAGGGAAGCTGGCTGAACAACGGGCAATAAAAAAGGAGCCTTGCGGCTCCTTTCAGATAACTACTTTGCGAGAAGGAAGTTATTTGTTGTTGATGTACATGGTAACTTCAAAACCAAAACGAATGTCATTGTATTCAGGTGTTTCCCATTTCATTGTCGTATCCTCCGGTTGGTTAACTAATGTGGTTATCAATATAAATGCAGTCAGCGTGCCAATTCTGCCAGCAACGGATATACATTATATTTATCAATAAGTTACGAATTATTATGTGATAGCAGGGCCTGCGTTATGAACCAGAATTGGTTAATCGCAACCAGATCCATTGGTTGTTCGCAACCAGTTCAACCAGATTTTCGCCGATTATTGAATGCTTCGAAGGCAGCGAGTGCGCGCGTGCGACCGGCGGCGTGATCGATGACAGGACGCGGATAGTCCTCGCCAAGTGTGATCCCGGCTGCTGCCAGTGTATTGGCATCTGCTTCCCAGGGCGTATGGATATGTGCTTTACCGAGTTGCTGTAATTCAGGCAGCCAGCGCCTGACATATTCACCATCGGGATCAAACTTCTTACCTTGTAAAATAGGGTTAAACACCCTGAAGTAAGGCGCGGCATCTGCGCCCGAACCTGCAACCCACTGCCAGCCTGCCGAATTATTGGCCTGATCCGCATCGACCAGTGTGTCCCAGAACCATCTCTCGCCATGATGCCAGTGGATCAGTAGATGCTTGACCAGGAACGAACCAACAATCATGCGCACGCGGTTGTGCATCCAGCCGGTATGCCACAATTGTCGCATACCCGCATCAACGATCGGATAGCCGGTGCGCCCTAGTTGCCAGTCACGAAGTGACTGCTCATCCTCTTGCCAGGGAAAGTCTGCAAACTCCGGACGAAATGGCTGTTCGGGTAATTCCGGCCAGTGAAATAACAAGTGGTTGGAAAACTCACGCCAACCCAGTTCGCGCAGGTAACTCGTGGCCTGTGTTTGCAAGGCACTGTTGTCAGCTGCAAACTGTTTTACCTCAAACCAGATACGCAGCGGCGATATTTCACCATGATGCAGGTGCGGTGACAGGCAGGAGGTCCCGTTAATGGCTGGCAGGTCGCGGTCACTGTCATAACTTTGCAAACCGTCCTTCAAAAAACGCTGGAGTTGCTTATGCGCACCCGCTTCACCAGGCTGCCAAAGCGCTTTCAAACCGCCAGACCAGTCTGGCCTCGTCGGCAATAGCCGCCAGTCTTCCAGCTTGTCTGACGCAATTCGCGGCTTGTAAAAATCAATCTCTGTGGCCGCGCTCGATTTGCCTGGCGCCGGCTCTGGCATCGACAGGCAGGCTTTCCAGAACGGGGTAAAGACCTTGTACGGCAAACCCTGTCCATTTTGTATCTGCTCTGGTTCGAACAGCAGGTAGCTTCCATACCGTTTGATCTCGTATTGCTCGTGCCAGTTATCGTGTATGGCCTGTTCAACCTGTCTCTGGCGCGGCTCATAGCCGCGACTCAGAACAATACGATCAATCCGGGTATCCTGCAGTATTGATTTCAGCACGTCGATACAATCGCCCTGGCGAAGATACAATTTACCCCCTGCAGCGCTGATATCATTAGCCAAGGCAGACAGACTGTGGTGTAGCCACCAGTGCGACGCGCCGCCCGGCTTCGAGTGTGTGTTATCTTCATCCAGCACATAAAGGGGCAGGACAGGGCCTTTTGCTTTTGTCGCTGCCACCCATGCCGGGTTGTCTCGCAGGCGCAGATCATTCCGAAAAAGATACAGCGTAGTATTGGCCATTGGTCTCAAAGTTTTTTCTGCTGGACGCGTAGCATACTGCAGCCGAAGCAAATTACTAATTTGTGTGCAATTAGCGAGCTATTGACCAGAACAGCGCCAACTGCAGCATGACGGCGCGAAATATGCTAAATTCGCCTGTTTTTTCAGGGCATAGCGGGAATTAACCAGGAATGGCGGTATCTATCAAACGAAGTTTGGCAAGCGGACATCGCATCGGCATTGTCGGTGGTGGACAGCTTGCCAAGATGACATCACTCCCCGCCATGGAGCTCGGCTGCGAGGTCGTTATCCTTGAAAAAAGTGAGGGGACGCCATCACAAAGTCTGGCTGCAGAAGTACTGTATGGTGACTGGGACAAACCCGGCACGTTACTGGAGCTGGCAGACAAGGTCGATATAGTAACGCTCGAAAATGAATTCGTTGATGCCAACGCACTGGCGCACCTTGAGCAGGCAGGACATCGCCTGTACCCATCATCGAAAACGATTGGCCTGGTCCAGGATAAACTGATTCAAAAACAGACCCTGGAAGCAGCCAGTATACCCGTAGCCCCATTTATCGCTGTAACTTCCAAGGAAGACATCATTACTGCCGGTGAAAAACTTGGCTGGCCGATGGTTTTGAAGGCCAGGCGCAATGGTTATGACGGCAAGGGCAATGCAACCGTGGAACAAGCGGGCGACATTGACGATGCCTGGAACAGGCTTAACGGAGATGAACGCGAGCTTTATGTCGAGGCTTTCTGTCCTTTCAAGGGCGAACTGGCCGTCATGGTAACCAGAAGCGTGGATGGTGAAATGGTGAACTATCCCGTAGTTGAATCTGTGCAGCGTGATCATATTTGCCACGTCGTCAGGGCGCCGGCGCGCATTGCACCAGAGCTGGCGCAACGCGCTGTCGACATGGCGTGCAAGGCGGTAACCACGATAGATGGAGTGGGGACGATAGGTGTGGAAATGTTCCTGACCGAAGACAACCAGATTATCCTCAATGAAATGGCACCCCGGGTTCACAATTCAGGGCATTACACGATTGAGGCCTGTGAATGTTCGCAATTTGAAAACCATGTACGTGCGATTCTCGGCCTGCCGCTGGGATCCTGCGCAATGATTGCCCCCGCAGCCATCATGATCAACCTGCTGGGCGAGGAAGAAGGCAGTGGCTATCCGGCAGGCATTGACCAGGCGTTAACCGTTGCCGGCGCACATATTCATGTCTACGGTAAGGCGGCCACCAGAATAGGCCGCAAGATGGGGCATATCACGGCGCTGGGACAAACAATGGCAGAAGCCGAACAGAAAGCGGAAACTGCCGCAAACTTCATTCGCTTTGGAGCGGAACAATGAAAAATAGCAAGACAGCACAAATAGGTATCATCATGGGTAGTGACTCGGACTGGCCAACGCTGGAGCCGGCGCTGGATGTTTGCGAGGCGTTTTCTGTGGGCTGTGAAGTGCATGTCGTTTCGGCACACAGGACGCCTGATGACATGGCACGCTATGCGCGCAACGCGGAGAAAAAAGGGATTCGCGTGATCATTGCCGCCGCCGGGGGCGCTGCACACCTGCCCGGTATGGTTGCCAGCCACACCACGCTGCCCGTAATTGGCGTACCGGTGCTGTCATCTGCTTTAAAAGGTATGGATTCTTTACTGTCTATTGTGCAAATGCCGAACGGTGTGCCTGTCGCAACCGTTGCCATTGGCGCAGGCAAGAATGCAGGCCTGCTCGCTATTCAGATCCTGGCTACCAGCAACAAGACATTACAAACAAAACTGGCAACATATAAAAAAGAACTCAGCGCTATCTCCCGTGCGAAAGACAAGAAACTGAATAAACAGATCGCGAAGCGGGCCAGCACCTAGAAAAGATCATTATTCCGAAAAAACGACCGCGCACCAGTTGCGGTAAATCTGTTCGGCTGTCGACGTTAATTCCGGCAGGATTCTGCGAACATCCTTATCCAGCGTCGCCACCGCGTTCTCCCCGAGACTGGCCTCCAGTGCCTGTCGATATGCCGGTATCTCACTCCACTCCGAGACAGTGCTAGCCAGTATTTCCTGGTGATACTGCATCGACAGAATCTGCTTGCCACGAGCCAGCGATTGTATGCTACAGGTTTCAGAACCAGCCAGCACCGCAAACCCGTCGGGCGCCTGTTTGACCTCTGCAGAATGCCACTGCAATGTGGTCAGCGTATCGCCCAGTCCCGAAAGAAAGTGAGAGCGACTGCCCGCTTCGGTTTTAGTGACGGTCATAACACCTACTTCAGGCGTTCCCATACCGACTTCTGCATCGTAAGCCGCAGCCAGTAGCTGGTGCCCAAGGCAAATACCGAGATAAGGCTTTGCCAGTGTTTCAGTGGCCAGACGAATCGCGTTTTTTTCGTCCCGCAACCAGGGATATTCATCCTCTTGCCAAACGTCCATTGGGCCACCCATAACCCATAGTGCATCAAACTGTTCCAGGTCAGGTATGGCATCGCCGGCATCCAGCTCCACCGTATGTAAATGCCAACCATCCTGTTTAACAAAATCCCGGAATATGCCCGGGTGTTCAATCGGCAGATGTTGAAACACCAATATATTTTTTTTCGTCATCAGGCTTCCTTAAGCAAAATGCCCAGTGCAGCGCGGATATCCGTATATGTCGGTTGCCAGCCGGTACGCGCCACGGTCAGCCCGTTATCGCAACAGCGCCCGGGCTTGACTGCGGCGCCAGCCTCGAAGCCGGGCGCTGGACTGCAAGATAACTCGGCCAGTAGTCCGTAATAGTCACTGCGCTTTAGCGGTGTACCATCACTACCAAGCTCATGGCTTGCCGCATGAGGTAGCCCGGCTATCCGTATTAACAACGCGGCGGCATCATCAATATGGATCAGGTTTAACCAGCCATCAGCATCACCGCTAATGGGCTGACCGGATCTTACCGCTTGCAGGCCAATGATACGCCCCGGGCCATACAGTCCGGCAAGACGTACCACGCATGCGTGCTCAGCGTCGCTTAACCATGCCTGTTCAACTGCATATTGTCGCTGCGCACGTTCACTATCAATCATTACGTTGCTATCTGCGTCAACCATGCGTTCTTCCTGGCCGTACACGACAGTTGACGACGCCAGGATCCGGCGTCTGACAGGCAATTTATCAAGCTGCAACAAAAACTCTGGTAACACATCGATATTGATCCGACCGGGAGGAATCAGTAGATGAACAACGAGGGCATCGCAGCAAGATAATGAAGCCAGGTTGTCCCAGCTTGCCGGATCATTGATATCCAGTGCCAGCCCAATGCCTCCGGCATGAGCGGTGTTGGATGCAGAACGATTCGTGTACCAGAAGTTGCCGTCAGCAAGCTGGTCACCAAGTCGCTGACCGAGATAACCATTACCAATGATAAGGTGTTTTATTTTTTCCATAACCCCTTGATATCAGCAAATATCTATTTAGAAACGTCACGCCGGGCGAGAGTAAAACGACAACCCAAACACAAAGTTGGCATAAACCATGTATGTTAAATCAACATGGATTATTAATTCAAAAGTACTTACCGATAATGACAGGGAGGTTGTGTGGTGGCCCCGGGAACGACAGATTATTTAATTGAAGCCGATCAGTTATTAACACTGCCCGAGGTCTATCTCAGGGTCAAGGATGCACTGGAGGATCCGGATACAGGGCTTGATCAGGTTGCAGAGTTGCTCAGCCATGATGCCGCGATGACTGCTCGCATCCTGAAAGTAGCCAACAGCTCGATCTATGGTCATGTCGCCAGTATCAATAATCTGACGCGCGCTATCACAGTGCTTGGTACACGTACAACCCACGATATCGTGTTGGCAACGTCGCTCGCCCACACGTTCAAGGGCATGCAAAAAGTCAATTACGATATTACCTGCTTCTGGCAGGAATCATTAATGCGTGCGGCAGTGGCACGCACCACTGCAGAAGTATTAACCATCAGGGACAGTGCCCGGCATTTTATCTGCGGGTTACTATCTGATATCGGACACATGATCATGTCTATTCGTGAACCGCAGTTGATGCAGAGGGTAATGCAACAACAAGCGAAAACCGGCCACCCGCTACACTTGTATGAGCGTTCAACCTTTGGCTTTGACTTTGGTGAACTAGGCGCCGATCTACTGGAAAGCTGGTCTCTGCCGGAAACCATTTTCATGCCGATACGCTACCAGAATTGTCCTGAAATGAGTCCTGAACTGTGTACAGAGGCGGCAATTTTGTATTGCGCATCGCGACTACATCCTGACGAGGACCTGTTTCCATCGATTATCGACCTCAGGACACTGGAGCTGTGCGGCATCACACGGCTGGACTATGACGCCATCCGGACAGGCGCCAGTCATTTATACAACGAGGCCGTGGCACTGTTTCCATTACAGCAATATAAACAGGCCGTCTAACTACTGACCAGATCTCCAGCCACAGACACTATTTCCTGCATTCGGCACAATTGAGTATAATTTGCCAATAAGATACGTATAAAACTACCAACAGAGAGTAGAACAATGAGTCAGGAACAGGATCGAATATTTTTTCGCAATTTTTCACTGGTCGTCGGCGGCATTGCCGTCATGATGGTCATATTCTTTCTCGCGGCCAAGGTAGTCAGCCCCGATGCCTACGCTGATGCTGATGCGGCTGACGAAAAAGTCGCCGAGATTACCAGGCCAGTTGGAAAGGTCGTTGTTGCCGGTGAAGAGGCGGCTGTCGAGGAAACGGCGATTGCTGAAGCCGCTGTAGCCGAAGCTGAAACTATGGTTGCTGCGGCAGACACGGGCGGCGGCAAGAGTGGTGAAGAAGTCTATAACGGCTTGTGTAAAAACTGCCACGGCATGGCGGCAATGGCGGCGATGATGCCGCAGCTTGGTGACAAGGCGGCCTGGGAACCGCGCATAGCCAAGGGCATTGACAGCTTGTATAACAATGCCATTAACGGCTATGCCGGAGAAATGGGCGTTATGCCGGCAAGAGGTGGCAACCCTGCATTATCTGACGACGAAGTTAAGGCTGCCGTTGATTATATCGTCGAAGCTTCTCAGTAGACTTTTTGAGATATTAAAAAAAAAAGGCCCTGCAGGGCCTTTTTTTATGGTGTTTGCAAGGACCTTGTGTAGGCCTGTTCTGACAGATCATTCCAATTTTTATAACTGGTTCGAAATGCTTCATAGGCCTCGTAAACACGCTTGAAGTCGGGGTTGGCTGCCGCCTCTTCCCGCAGTGTCTGGCGCGTGGTTTGCCTGAACTCACTGATGACATCATCGGGGAAGCCGAGAATGTCGACCTTATTTTTCTTCTGTAATTCCTGCAACGCCACCTGGTTTCGGTATTCCATTTGCGCATAAATCCATTCGCTGGTTGCCGCTGCTGTGACTTCCACTATCTTTTTCAAATCATCACCCAGCAGTGTCCACTTGTCCTTGTTTACCATCAGCTCAAAAACCGTGCCTGGCTCATGCCAGCCGGGGTAGTAGTAATAACTTGCAGCCCTGTCCAGACCAAGCCGCATGTCATGGAACGGTGCCACCCATTCAGTCGCATCAAGCATGCCGCGCTCAAGCGCAGTATAAATTTCTGCACCGGACATCAGGACCGGATTACCGCCCGCTTTCTTGAACACTTTGCCACCAAGTCCCGGGATGCGCATACGCAAACCCCTGATATCATCGATGGATTCAATCTTCTTGTTAAACCAGCCACCCATTTGTAAGCCGGTATTGCCCATTGGAAACGGCAGCACGTTAAAGGGCGCATAGATTTCCCGCCACAGTTCCAGCCCACCACCGTTGTACAGCCATGCATTCATGCCCTTGGCCGTCATACCAAAAGGCACCGTAGAAAAGAATTGCGCCGCCGGCACTACACCGGCCCAGTAATATGGCGAGCCATGCCCCATTTCAACGAGGCCCTGCGATACAGCATCGAAGACCTGTAACGCGGGTACCAGTTCGCCTCCGGCATAAACCTGAATATCCAGTCGACCGTTACTCATCGTGCGCACATCATCGGCAAACTTGATCGCACCTTCCTGGAAGACAGGAAAATTGGCCGGCCATGTCGTCACCATCTTCCATTTGAATACTTCGTTAGAAGCGACGGCAGCAACACCGGGCGCACCGACATCAATCAGCGGCTTGCCATCACAACCGGAAAGCAAGGCACTTATCAATAAACTCGCTAATAATGAAACATGTTTTAATCTGCTCATCGCTAAAACTCTGAATATTTAATGTTCAATCTGGAATGAGTAATTTTTCAACATATAAGGCGCGAGGTCTTTGAGAAGCGGAATTGACTAGCGCGTCAATGAGCATCGAAAAAGGCCGAGCAACAAAGTAATCGGAAAAAATAAACATGCCTATGCGGGTTGCAGGTTGGCATAGGCGGCGACCAGCCACTTACACCCCGCCTGCTCAAAGTTAACCTGAATCCGCATGTGCCCACCACTGCCCTCAAGGTTAAGCACGACACCCTCTCCAAACTTGGCATGCGACACGCGCTGTCCCAGTGATAAACCACTCTTGTCGGTTTCGCTACTGATATGCTGACGGCTAAATAAGGACTCAGTCACACTGCCACCAAGACGGATGTCATTAAGCAAACTCGATGGGATCTCGTCGATGAAACGTGATGGTGTTGGATAGTAATCCGAACCATGCAGGCGTCGGTGTTGGGCGTGGGTCATGGTCAGTCGCTGCTGGGCACGAGTGATGCCGACATAGCAAAGGCGGCGCTCCTCTTCCAGCTGCACCAGGTCTTCGCTGCTGCGTTGATGGGGAAACAACCCCTCTTCCATGCCAACCAGGAATACATCATTAAACTCCAGTCCCTTGGCAGAATGCAGCGTCATAAGGTGCACGCAGTCCGAGGCCTCGCTGGCCTGCGTTTCGCCTGATTCCAGTGCGGCATGCGCAAGAAAAGCGGACAAGGCATCCATCTCAGCAAGCTCCTCATCATCACCAATCTCGAATTCCTGCGCAGCCGACACCAGTTCTTCCAGGTTTTCAATGCGCGCCTTGCCCTTCTCGCCCTTTTCTTTCTGGAAGTGTTGGATCAGTCCACTGAGCTTGATGACCTGATCGATGTGCTCGTTCAAAACTGTATCGGCCTGGGATTGCTGCATACGTTTTATCAGTTGCAGAAATTGCTCCAGCGCATTCAGGGCGCGGGCACTGAGTAATTTATGTTGCACAATATGCTCGGCGGCCTGCCACATCGAACACTGGTCCTGTCTTGCTACCTGACGTAACTCATCGATCGTGCGATTGCCGATACCTCGAGTTGGCGTATTCACAATACGCTCGAACGAGGCATCGTCGTCCTGGAAGCGGGTAAGACGCACATAGGCAAGTGCGTCCTTAATCTCTGCCCGTTCGTAGAATCGCATACCACCATATACCCGGTAAGGAATCGTCTCCCGCATTAATGCCTCTTCAATGACCCGAGACTGCGCGCTGACCCGGTACAGGATTGCATAATCCTTATAGGGTTTGCCTTGCTCTGGCGCTGAACGAATTTGATCAACAACGTAGCGGGCCTCGTCAGTCTCGTTATACGCCATGTATACCCCGATACGATCGCCATCTTCGCCCTCGGTCCAAAGGTCTTTACCGAGGCGTGCGTTATTATTGGCAATCAACTCGTTGGCAGCCTTGAGGATGGTTGCCGTTGATCGATAGTTCTGCTGCAGTTTAAGCAATTGCACGTGCTTGAAATCCTGCTCAAAGGCCTGCATGTTTTCCACCCGCGCACCACGCCAGCTATAAATCGACTGGTCATCATCACCAACGGCAAACAGCGTGTTTTTCTCGCCAACCAGCAGTCGCAACCATGCGTATTGCAACGCGTTGGTATCCTGGAATTCGTCTACCAGTACATGGCCAAAACGTTGCTGGTAATGTTCGCGTATCGATGCATGATCGCGAAACAGTTCGAACGTGCGTAGCAACAGTTCAGCAAAATCAACAAGGCCGGAACGCTCACAGCTTTCCTGGTAGGCCTTGTAAATCCGGATCATTTGCGCCGTGGTGACATCTCCATGGTCATCAATCTTGTCCGGGCGCAGGCCGTCATCTTTCCTCGCGTTAATGAACCACTGCGCCTCACGCGGCGGGTATTGAGACTCGTCCAGTTGCATGGATCGCACCACGCGCCGAACTGCGCGAAACTGGTCCTCGCTATCCAGTATCTGGAAGCTTTCCGGAAGGCCGGCCTCCTGCCAGTGTGCACGCAAGAACCGATGCGCAAGGCCATGGAAGGTGCCTACCCACATCCCTTTAACTGACTGCCCCAGCAGCTTCTCAATGCGCGCACGCATCTCGGCGGCCGCCTTGTTGGTAAAAGTGACTGCCAGAATACTGTAAGGCGATGCCTGTCCTGTTTCTATATACCACGCAATGCGATGCACCAGCACCCGCGTTTTACCACTGCCGGCACCGGCCAACACCAGCTTATTGCCAGTCTCGGCCGCCACGGCCTCGCGTTGTTCGCTGTTCAGGGAATCAAGAATATGGGATACATCCATGGAACAGATTGTACGCAAATGTATCTGACTATTAAATTGACACGCACGTTGACAGGCTTGAATGCTAGACTGTCACCTCGACATTACCCACAAACAGGAATTATGGAAGCAATTAGTACAACCGGCCTTAATGCCAAACGCGAGGAACTGGTAGCCATTATTGATAGCGTGCTGAAACGCGCTAGTGCACTTGGCGCCACGGCAGCCGAGGCGGACATTGGCGCAGGTTCAGGACTTACAGCCAATGTCCGCATGGGAGAAATCGACAAACTTGAGTTTGAGCGAGACAAGGGCCTCAGTGTGACGCTTTATGTTAACGGTCAGAAAGGCAGCGCCAGCACCTCTGACTTCAGTTCGGCAGCGCTGGAAAAAACAGTAAACGCTGCCCTCAGCATCGCCCGCTATGCCAGCCATGACAAGTATGCAGGGCTGGTGGACGCCAGCGAAATGGCAGGAGACATACCCAATCTTGACCTGCATCATCCGTGGTCAATTTCGCCTGAACAGGCCATTGATATGGCGAAGGAGTGTGAACAGCTCGCTTTTGACAAGGATAAGCGGATTACCAATGCGGATGGCACCGTTGTCAGTACCTATTCAGGTATCAACCTGTATGGAAACAGTCATGGTTTTATCGACGGCTGGGACTGGTCAGTGCACAGCATCGATTGCACCGTTATCGCTGAAGACGGCAACGGCATGCAGCGTGATGGCTGGTACAGCAAGACCCGGGATCCCCGGGACCTGGAAGATATCAAGGCCATCAGTAGTGAAGCAGCCAGGCGCACGATTAATCGACTCGGGTCGCGCAAGCTGAGCACCCGTCAGGCGCCGGTTATCTTTGAGGCGCCGGTCGCTTCGGGATTGTTCTCCGCGCTGATTTCCGCAATTTCGGGTAACAGCCTGTATCGTCGGGCCAGTTTCATGCTCGATATGAAGGGTAAACCGGTGTGCGCTGATCACATTAACATCGGGGAACACCCGCATATGCTGAAGGCCATGGGCAGTGCGCCATTTGATAATGACGGTGTTGCAACGCGTGAACGCCCGATAGTCAGCAATGGTGTGCTACAGGACTATGTCCTTAGCGGCTACTCGGCAAGACGACTCGGCATGCAGACCACGGCCAATGCCGGCGGTGTGCATAACCTGATGGTTGAACCAGGACCCAATAACCTGCAGCAGATGCTAAAAGACATGGGCACCGGATTATTGATCACCGATATGATTGGCTTTGGTGTTAACCAGGTTACCGGTGACTACTCGCGTGGTGCATCCGGCTTCTGGGTCGAAAATGGCGAACTGGCCTACCCGGTTGAAGAGATTACTGTCGCTGGCAACCTGAAAGACATGTACATGAACATCGTACAGACAGGAAACGATATCGATACACGAGGTAATTATCGTTGCGGATCGGTATTGATTGAGAATATGACCATCGCTGGTGAGTAATACTCAGCTATGAACATGCAGGACGACAACAGCGCGCTGATTGACTCTGCGGTACAAAAGCTGGATGAGGTAATCAACAACGTCAATCGCATCATTCTCGGTAAGGACAAGGCAATACGACTATCGGTGTCATGCCTGCTGGCCAGAGGCCACCTGTTAATTGAGGATACACCCGGGGTAGGAAAGACCACGTTGTCTCATACGCTTGCCAACGTCATGGGGCTTAGCTATCAGCGTATCCAGTTTACCAGCGACCTGTTGCCTGCCGATATCCTTGGTGTCTCCGTTTACAATCGGGACAGCAGTGGCTTTGACTTTCACCCAGGTCCTGTTTTCTCCAACGTTATCCTGGCTGATGAAATTAACCGTGCCACACCGCGCACACAAAGCGCGTTACTTGAAGCAATGGCCGAGTTCCAGGTCACTATAGAGGGCGAAACACGGAACCTGCCGGTTCCCTTTTTCGTCATCGCAACTCAAAACCCGATCAACCAGGTTGGTACATTTCCACTGCCAGAATCACAACTTGACCGTTTTCTTATGCGTATCGATCTTGGTTACCCGGATACGATGGCAGAACGTGAACTGTTAAAAGGAAAAAATCGCAAGGAACTGATCGATGCACTGCCAGCGGTATTGTCCGGGCAGGAACTTGTCGCCTTGCAAAACCACATAGACTCAATTCATGTAGCAGATGCACTGCTTGATTACCTGCAAAACATACTGGAATACAGTCGCAACGCCGGATGCTACCTGCACGGCTTATCACCGCGCGCTGGCTTGTCCATTCTTAACGCCGCAAGAGCATGGGCCATGCTGCATAGCCATGAACATGTCATGCCCGAGGACATACAGGCCGTTTTACCAAGTGTGACAGGCCACCGACTTCAGTACAGTCATGATACCGATAATGATCCGGCATTAACGCCGGCCCAGCATTTGATAAACAACGTCGCAATACCCTGATCATGGCTACGTCTGTAGTACTGGAACGTGTTCAACGTGATAAAACCGGCACTACGGGATTCAATACTGAACAACTGACACGGCAGCGCGTTTATATCTTTCCAACCGCACAGGGCTGGGTCTACGCGCTAATGCTGGTCGTGATGCTGTTGGGTGCGATCAATTACAGCAATAGCATGGCCTTCATGCTGTGTTTCCTGCTAACAGGGCTCGGCATTGTGTGCATGTTGCACACTTACCGCAATCTTGCCGGGCTTGTCATCACCGCGCACAAACCTGATGCAGTTTTTCAAGGCCAGACGGCACAGTTCCCCATTCAAGTCGATAACAGGCCCGGGCAGGACAGGTTTGGTCTCACCCTGAAGCGAAAGTCCAGGCAAAAGAAAATAGATGCGAACCCGGGCAACCAGTTCAGTGTCGACGCCGGGCAGCAACAACAGGTGTTGTTCCCGGTGCCGACGACGAGGCGTGGCCGCATCTATGCGGGACAGTTGATCATTGAAACCCGCTTTCCACTCGGTATCTTTAGGGCATGGTCGCAAATCAACCCTGAACAGGATTGCGTGGTATATCCGCAAGCGACAGGACAGAGGTTGTTACCGGAACATTCGCAACTCGAGGAAGAACTCGAGCTTGGCAACAAGACGGGTACTGATGACTTTGCCGGCTTCAGGAAATACCGGCCGGGTGATGCAACGCGTTCGATAGCCTGGAAGGCCTTTGCCCGTGAACAAGGGCTGCATGTTAAACAATTCAGCGGTAGCGGTAGCGAAACCCTTGTTTTTGAATGGGAGGATGTGTCATTCCTCGATCAAATTGAAGCGCGCCTGTCACAACTTTGCCTGTGGATACTGATTGCTGATGATAGCGGCTTGCAATACGGCTTGAATATACCCGGTGTTGAAATAGAACCCGGGGCGGGCGAGCAACACCGTCACCAGTGTCTGGAAAAACTCGCACTGTTCGGGAGCGCTGAATGAAGACAAATGCGCTTGGCGTCGACAGCATTAGCTGGCTTGCCGCCGGCATTGTACTGGCGGGTTTACCACACTGGGAACGCCTGCCCGTGTGGATACCCGTTTTGCACCTGCTACTGATAGGCAGTCGCATCTATGTACCATGGAAATACCCGCGTTACTGGGAGAGCCAGCAGACACTCTTAAACATTATTCGATTGCTGGTCATGTTTGGTGGCGTCATCGGTGTATATAGCACATACGGCACTTTTGCCGGTCGTGATGTGGGCATTACGCTGCTGGTTTTACTTTCCGCGCTAAAGGTCTTCGAAAGTCATAACGAACGTGACTACTATGTCTGCGCCTACCTTGGATACTTTCTTGTCATTACAAATTTCTTTTATCAACAAACGATTCCGACCGCTGTTTATATGTTTGTCGTTGTGATCATTATGACCACCAGTCTGATTGGCTTTAATGATTCAGATAAACGCATGACCGTGACAAAGAAAACCCGGCTGGCATTTAACATGCTAATCCAGGCGATGCCATTATTACTTATCCTGTTCATTTTGTTTCCGCGTATAGACGGTCCATTGTGGGGGTTACCTGAAGACGCATTTAACTCCGTCACGGGTATCGATGATCAAATGACACCGGGTTCAATCAGTAAACTGAGTCAATCGGGCGAGATTGCCTTTCGCGTAAAGTTCGATGGTGAGATACCGGATCCCGCGCAACTATACTGGCGCGGCCCTGTACTCTGGCAAACAGACGGACGTAAATGGACCCGCGGCGCAGGCAGCCGTTCTGAAGAACAGGTCAAACTGGAATACCTGGGCGAGGCCGTGCGTTATAACCAGATGCTGGAACCAACCAACAAGAAATGGATTTTTCCATTGGAAATGGCAGCCGACACCCCGGTTAACACCTATTTCACTTACGATATGCAGTTAAAGTCCAGAGACACCATACAATCGAGAAAGGCCTTTGATGTCGTTTCTTATACAGACTATAAAATGTATGAATCTTCAAGGAATAATTTACTCAAGGCCCTGGCCCTGCCGGAACTGTATCACCAGAAAAGCCGCGCCCTGGGCGTGGAGCTGCGTGAACGCTACCAGCAGCCTGAGAAGATAGTTGAAGCGACGCTGGCCTGGTTCAGCGAACAGAATTTTAGTTACACGCTGCAACCACCGCTCAGCATCGGCGACACGATTGATGAGTTTCTATTCGAGAACCAACAGGGTTTTTGCGAACACTACGCCGCCGCGTTTACGGTATTGATGCGATCTGCCGGCATCCCGGCGCGCGTTGTTGCCGGTTACCAGGGCGGTGAGATAAATCCTGTCGGTAACTACCTTGTTGTACGCCAGTATCATGCCCATGCATGGACAGAAGTCTGGTTGGAAGACAAGGGATGGATGCGAATTGATCCAACACGCGCGGTGTCGCCGAACCGCATCGATCGAGGTATAGAACAGGTACTTCCGGATGAGATTGCCAGCGTTGTGCCATTGGGGATGAGCAACAACCGGTTGATGACGCAACTCTGGCAAAAACTACGCAACGCGGTAGACAACATTAATTACCAGTGGGCGCAGTGGGTACTGGGTTACGGACCAGAAAAACAGAAACAGCTGATGCAATTACTCGGGCTGGGACTGGTGGACTGGAAAAAATTGACCATCATTTTGTTTGCAATACTATCAGTAGCTGTGGTCGGTCTGACTGTTTATGTCCTTTCACGTAAAACAGAAACAACGGATCCCGCCCGTGCAGCCTATGATCTTTATTGCCGGAAACTGGCGCGCCTTGGGCTGGCGCGCAGGAATGCAGAGGGACCGGATGCCTTTGCACTGCGTGTCAAGCAAACACGGCAGGACCTGGCAACTGAAGTAGACAGGATAACGGCTTTATATGTCGCCGTGCGCTATCGCTCACAACAGGCAAGGCTGGGTGAACTACAACAGGCCAGCAAGGGATTCAAACCGGCATGACAACAGTTAACCTGTCACCGCATCTACACCGGTTCGGGGTGCAGTAAACTTGACCTGGTGCAGGCGGGCATAATGCTTGTTTAGTTTCAGCAATTCATCATGTCGCCCCTGCTCTACAATCCTGCCTTTATCCATGACAATAATCCTGTCAGCGTTTTCTATTGTCGATAATCGATGGGCGATAATGAGGCACGTGCGACCTTTCTTGACGTTTTCCAGTGCGTCCTGGATATGCCTTTCTGACTTGGTGTCGAGTGCAGACGTCGCTTCATCAAGGATTAATAAACGCGCATCTTTCAATAAGGCACGGGCTATGGCAAGACGCTGCCGCTGACCGCCGGAAAGTCGCGTCCCGTCTTCGCCAACCAGGGTATCCATTTTCTCTGGTAGCTGATCGATAAAATCCATCGCAAACGCATCTGCCGCCGCCTTTCTAATCGCCGCGTCATCGGCACCCTGTAGATCACCATAGGCAATATTATTGCGTACCGAATCATTAAACAGGATGACTTCCTGGCTGACATAGGCGATATGTTTTCGTAACGATACCAGCGACAGTTCACGAATATCGTTATCATCATAAAGAATGCTGCCATGTTGTGGCTCATAAAAGCGGGGAATAAGGTTAGCCAGCGTGGATTTGCCACTGCCTGATTCGCCCACCAGCGCCACTGTCTCACCCGGGGCAATGGTAAAGCTGATGTCATTGAGTGCATTCTGTTCTGACAATTCGTACCTGAAACTGACATCACGAAACTCAATCTTGCCTGTTGGATTATTTAACTGTTTGCTGCCCGTGTCTCTCTCCTGTTCGGTATCCAGTAAGGTGAACACGCTATCGCAGGCGGCAAGCCCTTTCTGTATGTGTTCATTAATACCAGCGAGTCGCTTTAATGGATCCATTAGCATCGCCATTGCTGCAAAAAACGAGGCAAAGTCGCCGACAGTCAGGTTTTCCTCTATTGCCTGCCTGGTTGCGATGGCAACGATAAGCGCAATAAAAATAGCGGTGATAAACTGTACTGATGGACTACTGGCCTGGGCAGTAAAAATCTGCTTGTTATTGAATTGACGATGCTTGTTGGCGCTGTAAAAAAAACGCTTTTTTTCGTTCTTTACTCCACCGTATAACTTGATAATTTTTTTTGCATCCAGCGCTTCAGCAAGCACATGATGCAGGTCTGCCATCGCTTCCTGTACATGATGGCTCATCTTGCGCAGGCGTTTTCTGATCATCGAGATTACGCCCGCCATCATGGGCGCACCCAGTAAACTGATCGATGCCAGGAACCAGTCTATGTAAAACATCCATACGAGCAGACCAACCACTGTCAGTGCATCACGTACAAGTGTATTGATGACCGTGGTTGATGCCTGCTGTATCTGCAGAACATCGAACGTAAAACGCGAAATGATGGTACCGGAACGACTGTTGTCGTAATAGCGAAGCGGACATTCAATCAAGCGGTTAAACATTTCCAGACGCAGGTCCATGATGACCCTTGATCCCACCCACTGCAGGGCCGTGTTACCCACATAGGCTGCGACACCACGAATAAAAAACAAGCCAACGAACAGCCAGGGCATAATAGCAATCGTATCCGGGTCCTTGTTCACCACGGCACCATCAAGCAATGGCTGCATTAATGCGGGCAATGCCGGCGCCGTTAACGCAAGGATTGCCATTGCAATGATGGACAACAGGAACGTTTTCCAGAAAGGCAGCACGTAACCCAACAGTCTGCGATACAATGAAAAATCGTCAGATATAGTTGGGCTCAAATTATTCTCCTTGTAAATCAGAGTTTTATATGGCTTATAATGCCTACAGCATGAATCAAGCACAAGTTGCCGGCATGGGTATTTGCAGGGCAGCTCAAAATCAGCCTAGAGGATAAGTGATATACCATGTCAGTGAAACATCCCATCGTTGCCGTGACCGGCTCATCCGGTGCAGGCACCAGTGCAGTCAAGGATGCGTTTCAATACATCTTTAACAAGCACAACATCGATGCCGCGGTTATCGAGGGCGATTGCTTTCACAAGTATAACCGTATTGAAATGGAATACCTCAGCCGCGAAGCACACGAGCAGGGATACAACCTCACGCACTTTGGGCCCGAAGGTAACCTGTTTGAAGAACTGGAAAGCGTATTTAAAAATTACAGTGAGAATGGCGCCGGCAAGCGCCGATACTATATCCATGACGCGCGAGAAGCACAGCAACATGGTTCACCACCGGGCACGCTTACCGAATGGGAGCCGCTACCTGAAGATACTGATTTATTATTTTACGAGGGATTACATGGCAGCGTTGTGGCCGACAAGATTAATGTCGCACAGTATGTCGATCTGCTGATTGGTGTGACGCCGATTATCAACCTGGAATGGATGCAGAAAATTCACCGGGATCGGGAAATTCGTGGCTACAGCGCTGAAGACGCGACTAATTTAATTCTCGACAGGATGCATGACTACGTGCATTACATTACCCCACAGTTCTCCAATACCGATATTAATTTTCAGCGCGTTCCGACCATTGATACGTCAAATCCCTTTGCCGCCACGTATATACCAAGCAACGATGAGAGTTTCATGGTTATTCATATCCGCAATACAGACAAGATTAAATGTGATTATCGTCACCTGCTGGAGATGCTGGACGGCGCCATGATGTCCAGTCCGGAAACCATTATTGTGCCGGCTGGCAAGATGGTATTTGCCATGCAATTGATCCTGACCCCCGTCATCACCAAACTGATGGCCGAAAAAACCCGCTCATAGGGATCTTGGGCATGAAATTTTCCTGTTTTTTCTATACCATGCGCGTCTCATCACACACTGATACACTAACCTGATGCGTACTATCGTTGTTTTAAATCCCAAAGGCGGATGTGGCAAAAGCACACTGGCTACCAATATAGCCAGCTTTTTTGCCATGCATGACCAGAAAGTGACACTGGCTGATTGTGATCCACAGGGCTCCAGTGAGGATTGGCTCGCGGTTCGCCCGTCAAACTATAAACAGATAAACAGTGCACCCCTATCCGGCAACTCATTACAAATACCGCAAGACACCGAGGTATTGATTTTCGATACGCCGGCAGCAGTGGATGACGAACGCCTGAAAAAATTTCTCAGTCAGGCACAGACCATGGTTATGCCTGTTATTGCTTCACCGGTAGATATGCGCGCCGCTGAACGTTTTATCAAGGAATTGTTCTCCCTAAAGGGAACGATCAATAACAAGATCAAGATTGCGACGGTGGCAAATCGGGTCAGGGAAGATACCTTGATTGCAGCACAACTGGAACACTACTTACAAAGTATTAAATTACCCAATGGTAAAAAATTACCATTTATGACCATGCTCAGGCAAAGTCAGAATTACATCAGGGCTGCTGAACAAGGTATCAGCATTTTTGAACTTCCACCGCATAAGACTTATTACGATAGAGAACAATGGGACCCATTGTTACGCTGGCTTACCAGTAGTAAAAGCCTGCCCGCAAACTAGACTTTTTTTAACAATCAGTACCTTTTACCTATGAGTTTCAAGGCAACACTGGCCAACCAGGATATATCTTTTGCCATCGAAAACAATGAAACTGTTCTCGAGGCGGCATTACGACAAAATATCAGCTTGCCCTACGGCTGTCGTAATGGCGCCTGCGGCGCCTGTAAGGCAAAGCTGGCAAGTGGCACGGTTCACTACGATAACGGTTTACCGTCGGCCATTACTGAACAGGATCAGGCTTGTGGGCAAGCACTATTGTGTTCTGCACGACCGGAAAGCGACCTCGTCATCGAAGCACGAACGGTGGACGCAGCCGGTGATATCAGTATACGAAAGTTGCCATGCCGGGTGACCAGTTGCGAAAAGCTCAGCAAGGATGTCATTCGTCTGTTTCTTGAATTACCTAAAACAGAACGATTGCAATTTCTCGCGGGTCAGTATATCGACATATTAATGAGCGGCGATAAACGGCGCTCGTTTTCAATGGCAAACCCGCCGCATAAGGATCAGCAGATCGAGTTACATGTCCGCTATTATGATGGCGGTGTGTTTTCGGAGTATGCGTTCAATGATCTACAGGAAAAAGCCCTGTTGCGAATTGAGGGGCCGTTAGGCTCGTTCACACTTAAGGAAACAGGGCGTCCAATGATAATGGTCGCCGGTGGCACCGGTTTTGCGCCAATCAAGAGCCTGATCGAACACGCGCTTCATGTTGATGACAAGCGTGACATATTCCTCTATTGGGGCGTACGCGGCGAAAGTGACCTGTATTTAAACAACATGGCAATAGAGTGGGCGGCACAAAATGAACACATTCATTATGTCCCCGTATTGTCAGAGGTCGATAGCGATACGGAATGGTCAGGCAAACAAGGCTTTGTTCACGAGGCAGTGCTTGCAGATTTCAGTGACTTGTCCGGATACGATGTCTATGCCTGTGGACCACCGCCCATGATTAACGCGATCGTGGAAACACTACCCGAACAGGGATTGAATAAGGAAAATATCTATTCTGATTCATTCGAGTTTGCTACCAGCTAGTTTGACTAGGCCGGTGGCGTGCTTGTAGCCAGCGTTAATCCCTTTTGGTAACACGCTGCTGCCTGTTCCTGTTCACCTTCATGTTCATGCAGTTTGGCAAACTCATAGTAGGCTTCCGGGTTTGGTTGTACATCAAGGCTTTCCTGCAAATAATCACGCGCCTTACCCCAGAGCCTGTTACGCATGCAGATTCTTCCCAGCGTTAATAGCAATACCGCATCGCGGGCATGACTGGCAAGATAGGATTCGGCTACCTGTAACTGCTTATTCAGATCCTTACCACCAACAAGTCCATATAGACGTATCAGGATTCCATCCCATTGCTTCTTCAAAGCAGTCCTGAGTAATTCCTCACAATCCTCGGTATTCTCAAACCTCAGTCGTTCCGTGACGTAGACCTCAATCAGGTAAAAATGCTGCTTCAGTTTTTTTGGAATCGAGTTCCAGACCTCATTCAGTCTTTCAAGGTTCTGCATCCCGCCCGCTTTTTTCATCAAGCCAGCATAGGCTTCAAGCTGCTTGGCCTCAATCTCTGCGCGTGAATACAGCCCGGTTTTTTCAACAGCAGGAATCAGTTTCAGCATGGATGTCCAATCCTGCAAATCGGTATAGGTATTAATAAGCAGTTGTTTGACCTGAGCCTGATCCGGCTGTTTGTTTTGTAAATGCTTCAGTGTCGCCAGTGCCTGTTCGGTTTGTTTCTGTTCGAGCTGTAATTCTGCCTGCGTTATACCTACTGCAAGACTTGCATCGGGGTTTTTTTGATAAGCAAGTTTTAGCAGGTCATCACGTCTTTCAATCGCGCCTTGTTCCTGCGCTGCACGGGCAGCATAAAGGTAGTTGATATAAGGAGAACGACCATAAGGTGCTGCACGTTTGAAATCGCGCTCTGCTTTTTTCCATTTACCTTCTGTCATATTAATGAGCCCATCAGTAAGGTATTTTTCCGCGCGACGCTGGCGCCTGTGCAATCGCCATTTCTTTATATCCGCTGGCATCTCGATGAACCGCATCAGGCTACGACAGACAAAATAGAGAATAATGAAACCCAGAAACAACGCGATCACGAACAAGGTCGCACTGGTTTGAATGGTCCAGCCCGCCAACGTCATGACCACGTAACCGGTATCAGATCCGGCCAATGAGCCAATAAATACGGCTACCAGCAATGCAACCAGGCTATAAAGAAGTACCTTCATTATTCTTCGCTTTCTTGCTGCTGTTGTTGTTGCTGACTTGTTCTGCGGGCCAGCGCTTTCACAGATTCGATAGATGAACTGATATCTATATTAGGAAAGGCCAGCTCAATACGACTCATTTTTTGCAGGGAGTCGGACACGTTTCGCACTGACGCATCAGACTTGTCAAAATAGTTTTGCAACCAGTCCTGGAGGTGCTCAATGGATGCATTGAAATTCCCGGTATCACGGTTGAATACTGCAAAGCGGGCATTGGCAAGCTCCAGCTTGATATTGGAACGAAGAAAATAAATTTCATCAGGCAGTAGCAGGGTCTTACTGATATCCTGGTCACGTGAAATAATAACCAGGCTCTTTAGCTCTGCCCAAACCAGTCGAAAAAATTCGCTGATCTTGTTCTCTGCATCGGCAGCCGGCTTAACCTCTTCAAATTCAGGGGCGGAAACAATAACGTCCTCCCTTACTGGCAGACTATCAACACGTTTTATCAGGTCTGACAGGAACAGCCCCAGACCACTCAGGTCCGCCTGGTTTAATGAGCGCAGGGAATTCATATCAGCAATGATTTGTTCCCTGACTTGCAGGGCACCCGGCACGGTAAGGTTTTGCAGACGCAGATCTGCCGTTTCCATTGCCTTAAGCGCCGTAGCAACATCATTATTCAATTGCAGCCTGTAATTCGCGATGGTGAGTAGATGTTCTATTTCAGCAAGTGCAAATTCTTCATTAAGCTCTATCGTTTCAGTTACCGGCTCGGGAATTAGTTCGCGCAAACTATCCTGGCGCTTAGCCAGGGCATCCAGCCTGTTATTGATGTCGGTGAAACCGGAGCGACTCTTTCCAATTTCCTCCTCAAGCCCTGTCACAATAGCCTTGATATCTTCATCAGCACTGCTTGATGTATCCAGTGATGCAACGAACTGCTCAAATTGCTTGTAGTTATAGGCTGCCAGTGCAGTCGCACCGCCGGCGATAATAAAGACAAGAAAAACAAGGAAGCCGCCACCCGACTTTCTTTTTTCTTCAGGTTTCACTTCTTCATAGACAATTTCGTCAGCGACGTTTTCTTCAACAGTCTTTTCAGGTGCATCAGCACCGGAATCATCGTTGGGCTGTTTGTCTTTGCTTGCATCCGTCATGTATGCGCTATCTCCAGTAGATCCAGGGTTGCTTTACATAACCCGCTATCGTTCATTTCGCTGGTCACGATAATATTACCTGTGAAGCCGTGCTCACTGGCACATACGGCATTTCTCGCCGACATAACAACCAGGGGCGTTTGTAGCAGTGTTTGTCGTTTAGCATCAGGCGTCAAGTTAACGAGATTTTCAATACTCTCATTACTGGTCACAATGATCGCATCTGGTGCTACCTGTTGCCACAAGCGACTAGTCTCGTTTGTATCATATTGTGGCGTATTACGCATGTAGACCTCCGCTATTTCTACACTGGCGCCGCGTTCTGTCAGCGTATCGACCAATAACCCGCGGCCACCCTGACCGCGAACCAGCAAAATACTGGTGTCGACAACCATTTCGGCTTGCAATTCCGGCATGGACAGCAGTGCTTCACTATCAGCGCCACCACTTGCGTGCAGGACATTAGTCAAACCATGTTGCTGCAGCATAGAGGCAGTGCTGCCTCCTATTGCGACGATCAGCGTGTCGTGTGGTACAGATGCCACGTCCAGGTAATGTTGAATTGACAGCGCCACGGCATTTTGACTGACAAAAACAAGCAGTTGATAGCGGGCAATGTTACCGAATATGGATGTCAACCTGTCAGATCCGGTTATGGGCTGGATCTCGATAACGGGGAAACGCACAACATGTAATCCGGCACCAGTCAGCAAATTGCTTACACCGTCTGCCTGGTGTGAAGGGCGGGTTACCCAGACATTTGCACTTGCTGCAGAAGTTGACACGTTTACTTGAGAATTTCTTTCAGTATTTGATCAGCGCCATTCACCAGCAGCTGCTCACCCAGTTCCTTGCCCAGTTTATCGCCATCATCTTTATCGCCCTCGACAGTCGATTTAACTATTTCACTGCCATCAACCCGGGCAACGAGGCCGGTCAGGCCAAGCGTATTGCCATTTAGTATTGCCTGTCCGGCAATGGGTAATTGACAACCACCATACAATCGCCGACTGAGTGAGCGTTCAGTTTCGACACACACTCGCGTGTCCTCATGGTTCAGGGGAGCCAGGAGTGAATGTATTGCCGCATCGCCTTCACGGCATTCGATGCCAATAGCACCCTGGCCAATGGCAGGAAGTATCTCATCATGCGGAATCAATTGGGCAATGCGATCAGCGAGTCCAAGACGCTTTACGCCGGCCGCAGCAAGAATGATGGCATCGTATTGACCATCGTCAAGTTTACCGAGACGCGTGCCAACGTTGCCGCGCAAATCACGAATCTTGATGTCCGGGCGCAGGGCTGTTAATTGAGACTGACGCCTTAGACTGGAGGTGCCAACAATACCCCCCTCCGGTATCTCGGCAATACTGTTATAGTTATTCGAAACCAGCACATCATGGGTATCTTCCCGTTGCATAATGACGGGCAGGATAAAACCGGCTGGCATGTCTATCGTGACATCCTTCATTGAGTGCACGGCAATGTCTGCCCGTTGCTCAAGCATTGCCTGCTCCAGTTCCTTGATAAACAAACCCTTGCCGCCTACTTCAATTAACGGGGCTTCCAGAAAGCGATCGCCTTCTGTGGTCATGCCCACCAGTTCAACATTCAGATCCGGGTGCACATTCACTAAACACTGTTTAACATGCTCAGCCTGCCACAGCGCGAGAGGGCTTTTTCTTGTTGCTATTCTTATGGTTTCCACTTTGCTTCCTGACTTAATTATTAATAGATATCCGTACGGTAATGATACACTTTAAGACTTGTTCAGTAAGCGCAAATTCTGGTCAGTACAGACAACGTAAAACATGAAGCTCGGCATCATCATGGATCCGATAGAGCGGATCAATATTCAAAAAGACAGCTCATTTGCAATGCTGTTGGCAGCACAATCACGCGGCTGGGATCTGTTTTATATGGAGCAACACGATCTTTATATGCAACAGGATCGGGCAATGGCACGCATGCGTGGTTTGCATGTTGAAGATAATGCGAAAGGATGGTTTGCACTGCAACAAGCTGTGATCGAGGAACTTGCCACGCTGGACGTGTTATTGATGCGCAAGGATCCGCCGTTCGATTTAAATTATATTTACACTACCTATATTCTCGAGCAGGCACAAAAAGCCGGCACATTGGTCGTCAATGACCCCCGTGCATTACGTGATGTAAACGAAAAATTTTTTATTACCCACTTTCCACAGTGCACGGCGCCAACGCTGGTCACTTCAGACATGCAGATTCTCAACGAATTTATTGCGCATCATGACACTACCATCGTTAAGCCGCTTGACGGTATGGCCGGACAAGGCATCTTCAGGGTAACCGCTACCGACCCCAACAAGATGGCAATACTCGAAACAGCAACAGAGCATGGCCATCGCCATATCATGGCCCAGAAATTTATTCCCGAGATTACCGAGGGTGACAAGCGCATTCTGCTTGTTGACGGTGAACCGGTACCGTTTGCATTGGCCCGGATTCCCGCCACGGGTGAATTTCGCGGCAACCTGGCTCGTGGCGGCACCGGCAAAGGCGTCGAATTAACCGAGCGCGACCGCTGGATTTGTGAACAGGTTGGTCCCACATTAACCGGGATGGGGTTGTATTTTGTTGGCCTGGATGTCATCGGTGATTACCTGACCGAGATTAACGTCACCAGCCCGACCTGTATCCGCGAACTGGATAGCCTGTATAATATAAGTATTGGTTCACAGCTCATGGATGTCATCGAGAGAGAGATACAGGGCAACGACTGATAGCATGCAAACCGCACATACAGTCATCTTCTTTTCCAGACGTAAATAATCATCGTGGCCGCCAGCCAGGTAATTCAAACAGTCATTACCCCGTTAGACCGCCTTGGGCTAACCATGAGTCTTGCTATTCTGTTGCATGCCTCGGTCATACTTGGCATCACCTTCACTGAGGAAGACCGGTCGCAGGCACGTTACAACACCATGGAAATTGTACTGGTGCAGCAATCCAGCGAGACACCAGAGGACGCAAAGATGCTGGCGCAGGCCAGCCTCGAGGGGGGCGGCAACACCGAAGAGGCCGTCAACCCCAGCACACCATTACCACCCCCTTTTCCAGACCTGACACCAAAATTAACCGCGCCACCGCCGACTGAATCAGCCCCCCCTGTGCCTTCACCACCAGTGGCAAATAAAACAGAAACGCCGGAGCCGGAACCGGTCAAGAAAGAAATGGTAGAAACCATTGCCGTGGTGGAGGAAAACAGCAAACAACCGGTCACAGAAAAAGTAGCGCAGCCAAGCAAGGAAAGGACTATCACCGACACAGCGGAGAACAAAAAGGTAAAACCGGATCCAGAGCCAAAAAAGACCATTAAAAAAGTACTAAAAGCGGTCAAGAAACCACCCATGCCATCAGCAACCGAGCTTTTGACAAACAGCTTTCGAATCGCATCGTTAAGCGCCGAGGTCAGGCGAAAAATGGAAGCCAAGGCGCAACGGCCAAGGCGAAAATTTATCTCCGCCACAACCAGGGAATATAACTATGCCGCTTACATGGAGGCATGGCGTGCCAAGGTTGAGCGCGTTGGCAACCTGAACTACCCGGAACAGGCCAGAAAACAGAAACTATCCGGTAGCCTGGTACTGGATGTCGCCTTGAATGCTGATGGCACCATCAACGAGATAACAATACGTCGATCATCCGGCGAAAAAATCCTGGACGATGCAGCAGTGCGTATCGTCAAACTGTCCGCGCCCTTTTCTCCTTTTCCTCAACATATCAAGGATGAAACCGATATCCTGCATATCATGCGGACATGGCAATTTATTAACAACAAGGGTTTTCGCTAGTCACGCACGTCTTCAGGTAAAGTCGCTTGAGTATTGGTGCGTATCTGTCAATACTTGGGTTATGGATAACACCAACCTTACCGATCAGTTCCTGATCGCAATGCCCAGCCTCAAGGATCCTAATTTTGAGAAAACGGTCACCTACATCTGTGCCCACAATGAGGAAGGCGCCATGGGTATTGTCATCAACAAGCCTCTCGACATAGAGCTGGGAGAAATATTCCAGCAAATGGAAATAGACACTAGCAACGCTATTGCCAGGCAACAAACCGTTTTCCAGGGTGGTCCTGTACACATTGACCGCGGTTTTATCCTGCATAAATCTGCAACAACATGGGATTCATCTATCAATGTCACCGACAACATAAGTGTTACTACCTCGAAGGATATACTTGAAGCCATGGCGCAGGGAGAGGGGCCGCAGGAATCACTCATCGCGCTCGGTTATGCAGGTTGGGGCAGCGGCCAGCTGGAAGAAGAGATATTACATAACGCCTGGCTAAGTGGTCCTGCCGATCAGGATATTATTTTCAAGACTCCGTACCAGGATTGCTGGCAGGCAGCGGCTGAACACCTTGGCGTTGATCTGGATAAACTCTCTACTGATGTCGGTCACGCGTGAAACAGGAAACGCTGCTTTGCTTTGACCTTGGTCAAAAACGTATTGGCATAGCCGTAGGCCAGACAATCACCCAAACGGCTACACCGCTGGAAACAGTGGCAGTCAAACACAACAAACCGGACTGGCTACGTATTCAACAATTGATCGATGAGTGGCAACCAGACAGGTTAATCGTCGGTTACCCGCTGCAAATGGATGATGGCAGACAGCCCATGACAGAATTCTCGGAGCGCTTTGTACGACAGCTCGATGGACGCTATCATTTGCCGGTAGATGTCATTGATGAACGATTGTCGTCTTACGAGGCCAGGCAGCGAATCAAATCCACCCGTAGCGTAGATCCGATCGCCGCCCAGGCCATACTGGAAACCTGGTTTACGGAAAACGAGGGTAAAGCAAACAAGGAACAACGGGGCCATGACTAGTACTACTATCGATTTCGATGCCACGCTGAAAAACATGGCGGTGGGCATCAATGAACTGATCAAACACTACCGGCCTGAACAGGTGATGATGGTCGGTATCCGCACAGGCGGCATATGGATTGCGCAACGACTACATAAACAACTAGAACTAAAGAGCCCGCTTGGGGAATTGAATATTTCCTTTTACCGCGATGATTTCAGCACACTGGGACTGCATCCGGAAGTCAAACCAAGCAAACTGCCAATCGATATTACCGATATGCATATCATCCTGGTTGATGATGTGTTTTATACAGGTAGAACCATTCGCGCTGCCATGAACGAAATCTTCGACTATGGCAGACCGGCAAGCATTAGACTCGCGGTGCTCATTGACAGAAATGAACACGAGCTCCCGATCAGCGCCGACGTGGTCGGAAAAAGTTTGACGCTGAAACAGGGAGAACATGTTAAACTCTCCGGCCCAGAGCCACTGGCACTGGAAATAACTAAAACGGGATGACTGGCAAGACACTGCAAACCGACAATCAAGGCAGGCTGAAACACTTTCTAACGACGGAAGGCCTGAGTCATACCCTACTTACTTCCATTCTTGATCACGCCGAAAACTTTGCCGGGGTTGCCGACCGCCCGGTAAAGAAAGTACCGTTACTGCGTGGCAAAACTGTCGTTAACCTGTTTTTCGAGGCCAGCACCAGGACACGCACAACGTTTGAGCTGGCTGCCAAACGTCTATCAGCCGATATCCTCAACCTGAATATTGCGACGTCAGCAACCAGCAAGGGGGAAACCCTGAGTGATACACTGCGCACGCTTGAGGCCATGCATTGCGATATGTTTGTTGTACGCCACGCCAATAGCGGTGCCGCACACTACATCACCACGCAGGTTGCACCACATATCAGTGTGATTAATGCTGGCGATGGACGCCATGCGCATCCGACGCAGGCCATGCTGGACATGTTTACCATCCGCAGGCACAAGGGTGATTTTGCACCGCTGCGTGTCGCGATCGTCGGCGACATTTTGCACTCGCGCGTGGCCCGTTCCGAGATCCATGCGCTGAACACGCTGGGCGTGACCGAGGTTCGCGTCGTCGGCCCCGACACACTGATGCCGAAAGATGTCGAGAGTCTGGGCGTACATGTCTATGATGACATGAGCGCCGGCCTTGAAAACGTGGACGTGGTCATGATGTTACGTTTACAGCGCGAACGCATGACCGGCGCACTACTCCCAAGCGCCCACGAGTATTACAACCGGTTCGGGTTAACGTCAAAACGCCTGGCGTCGGCCAGGAAAGATGCCATTGTTATGCATCCCGGGCCCATTAACCGTGGCGTGGAAATTGAATCCAGCATCGCAGACTCAACGCGCTCGGTCATTCTGCAGCAGGTTAGTCACGGTATTGCGGTGAGAATGGCGGTGATGGCCATGTGCATGCAACGTTTCAATGATGAAGGCGGCGCTTGATGGGCATAGAAATAAAAAACGGCAGAGTATTTGATCCGGCCAGCCAACTTGATAAGAAAACCAACCTGTTTATTGATAAAGGCAAGATTGTCGCTATTGGCAGAAAGCCGTCCGGTTTTACTGCAACAAAAACCATTGATGCATCCGGTCAACTGGTGATACCGGGACTGGTCGACCTTTGTGTCAGAACCCGTGAACCCGGCTATGAGCATAAGGCAACAATGGAATCAGAATTGCGTGCCGCCAGCCATAGCGGGGTGACATCACTTTGCTCGCCACCTGATTCTGACCCGGTAGTGGATTCACCCGCCGTTGTTCGCCTGATACAAGAGCGTGCCAGTGAAGCCGGTCATACCAGGGTTTATACGCTGGGTGCGCTAACAAGGGGATTAATGGGTGAGCAACTTGCAGAAATGGCTGCCTTGCAACAAGCTGGCTGCATTGCGATGAGCAACGCGCTGCAGCCAATTAAAAATGCCGAGGTGTTGAGGCGCGCATTTGAATATGCCCGTAGCTGTGACCTGACCGTTTTTATTCATCCGAACGATACCGATCTTCAAAACAATGGCGTTGCCAATGAGGGGGCAATCAGCACCCGGCTAGGATTACCACCGGTCCCCGAGACAGCCGAAACGGTGGCGCTGGCAAGGGCCCTGTTATTAATTGAACAATCCGGGGTAAGCGCGCATTTTTGCCGGCTCTCTGCCGCGCGATCGGTCGCTATGGTACGACAGGCACAACAGGAAGGATTACCCATCACGGCGGATGTTGATATCTGTCACTTGCACCTCACCGATATGGATATCGCTGACTATAATGTGGACTGTCATCTGCAACCGCCACTGAAAAACGAACGTGACCGGGAAGGCCTTGTACAAGCAATCGAAGAAGGTGTGATTACTGCCGTCTGCTCTGATCATCAGCCACACGATCGAGATGCCAAGTCGGCGCCGTTTAGCCTCACCGAGCCGGGTGCCTCAACAGTAGAGTTATTGCTGCCACTGGTATTACATCTTGTTGAAGCTGGACAACTATCATTAGACAAAGCGATAGCTGCCATCACCAGTCAACCTGCCGGAATACTGGGTATTGCAGGGGGTACACTGGCAGTTGGTACCAATGCCGATATTTGTGTCGTTGATCTTGATAACCCGTGGCAGGTTGAACGTGAAAACATGATTAGCATGGGCAAGAATACACCTTTCCATGGCTGGAACCTGTCTGCGCGGGTAAGCGCGACCATCATAAACGGCAAGATTACATACAAAGATAACGCCTGATGTCTCATCCGGAAACCCGAAACACCTTGTTCGTTGAACAGGCCGAAGTCGTACTGCACGATGCTTACCCTGAGCGCCAGTATCATATGCAACTGCGCGCACCGGAAACGGCCCAGCGGGCCAAGGCAGGGCAGTTCGTACACATGCAGTGTCATCCAGGTCTGTTAATGCGGCGCCCGATGTCTATCATGCGTGCGAATGCCGAACAGCAAACCATCGATATTCTGTACAAGGTTCATGGTCAGGGCACCGATCTGTTGTCGACACGCACGCAGGGGGAAACGATTGATCTGATCGGACCGATTGGCCAACCCTTCAAGCTGGATGGATACAAACAGAGGCCTTTGTTGATTGGTGGAGGTGTCGGGATCCCGCCCATGGTGTTTTTGGCCGAGCATTTGAAACGAACGCAACAACAGCTAAGCCCGTTGGTCATCATGGGCTCTGAGATTCCATTTCCATTTACAACGCGACCGTCGCAAATCATGCTGCCGGAACTCCCGGCTGACGTGATTGCCTGCATGCCATTACTGGAGGACTGGGGGATCCCAACGCGGTTGACCAGCATGCAAAACTACCCGGGCTGCTTTCACGGATATGTGACTGACCTGGCCCGCCACTGGCTTGACAATCTTGATGACAACCAGCGTAGTGAAGTTGAAATATTTACCTGCGGGCCGACACCCATGTTGAAAGCGGTAAGTCAGCTTGCCGGAGAATATAACCTGCCATGTCAGGTATCACTTGAAGAATACATGGCCTGTGCCGTGGGTGGCTGTGCAGGTTGTACAGTACTGGTTGATACTGATAAAGGTCCGGCAATGAAACGCGTCTGTGTGGACGGGCCGGTGTTTGAATCCTCACACGTCAAGATGTTCCAGGAGTCATGACAGGCAATTCACGCCCTGTTCTAAGCTCACAAGCAGGCATATCTGGTCAACTGGAACAGCTGGTTAAAAAACATCTAGGCTCAAGCTTCGATAAACCGTATAGACACTTTAGTGAGGCTCTTTTTGAGCAGTTACGACAGGTTGTCGACAGGGTAAACCTGCCAATTATACTGGATGCGGGTTGCGGCAACGGTGACAGCAGTGCGCAGCTGGCAAAAGATTATCCTGATAACCTTGTTGTCGGCATTGATAAATCCCAATATCGGCTGAGCAAGTATCTTAATGGTGAAACGTTTTATCATAACAAGAATCTGTTTCTCGCCAGGGGTGATCTCGTTGATACTTGGCGCTACATCGCTGAATCCGGCTGGCGAGTAGACAAACAATATATTCTCTATCCAAACCCATGGCCCAAGGCAAACCAGGTCAAGCGACGCTGGCATGGGCACCCGGTGTTTGCGACGCTGGTGAACATGGCGCTACAGTTGGAGTTAAGGACAAACTGGAAAGTCTACGCCGACGAATTTCTTTTTGCCCTGCACTTGCTCAACAGGCAAGCAACGATAGAAACAGTATCACCGGCAGCGGCCATCAGCCCTTTCGAGCAGAAATACATGCAAAGCGAACATGTGCTATACCGTGTGACTACGCCGGTAAACGCAGTTCGTAAGTCAGGCCATCTGCGCTCTTCCCCGTACGGCCACGCTGCGACGAGAAGTAGAGCCGACTGCCATCGGGACTAAACGCGGGCCCGGTAATTTCCGACAGGTCCTGGCCGTATATCTGAAGAAATACGTAGGGCGTGTATTGTTTATCAAGACCAATAATTTGCATGTTACCGCCATCTTCGGCGATCAATAATTCACCTGATGCCGACACCTCAATGTTATCAACGCCGGTCAATAGTGGCTGCGGGTAAGCAGACGCGGAGTAAATCCGGTTAATTGCACCGGTTGCAATCTGATAACACCAGACCGAGTTATCCAGCTTGGTGGTAAAGTAAATACTGCCCCTGTCATAAACGATGCCTTCACCACCCATAAATCGGGCCGCGTCTTTGACCTGGTAACGAACCGGCAGGGTCTTTCCCGCGGGATCGGGTATCGGGACCCAGGTTAAGACCTGCCTATTGGTAACAGCAACCTCGAGTTTTCCACTTGCCAGGTTAGCTTGAACGTCAGGTATAAAGCGATACAGACAACCGTCCCTGACATCTTCCGTCATGTAGCAAACAGATGAGCCGGGATCGATAGCAACCGCCTCGTGATTAAACAGACCCATCATCGGACGCGCTACTGCCTCACGCTCGCCCAGCGGATCGCATTCAAACACGCGCCCGTCATCGCCGTTTTCTTCACAGGAAAGCCAGGTCTGCCACGGCGTTTTACCGCCCGCACAGTTTCGCGATGTTCCGCGCAGGATGGAATAGGCGTCTATGGTTTCACCAGCAGCATTAAACCGTATTGCACCGACACCGCCCTGACCGTGCTCTAGTTCACTGTTGGAGACGTATATCCAGCCACCATCTGTGGTTGCAAAACAGGCGCCACCATCCGGGGCACCATGCCAGTTGTAGCTTGAAGAAGTCAGCACCGGTTTACTGCTTGCGGCGACCAGGCGCAGCTGGCAATCCGGCGGCAGCGCAACATTGTTTACTGTATCCAGAACCAGGGGCTTGTTGAAGGGTTTGGCTATCGTGCGCGGGGCAAGGGCAAGACCGACCATGCCATACAATAAATTACCCAGGAGTTGTCTACGTGATAACTTCATGGCAAACCAAAACCGAATGCAGTTACGGCTATTTTATGCCGGAAATGTTGCAGCGTATTTACTAATCCATTCCTGCGCGGCCTGTTCACTGGAAAGTGCGCGGCCCTCTGTGCGCTCAACCTCGTTACGATAATGCTCAATGTGGCAGAGTTGTTCAACCATGCGTAACAGAAACATATTTTGTTTACTGGTCAGAAATTCGACACCCACTTCGTAAGCCGTTTCATTTTGCCGACACCAGACAACCTGGCCCGTCATTTCAAAATCAGGGTCTACGCATTCTACCCGGATAGTTACGCTGGCCCCTAGCTCGACCGGGTGCGCGCTAATACAGGAAATACCGCCAATACTGACATTGTTGAGTGTACACAGGCCTATTTCAGGATCACCATCCAGCTCTTTTACCTGTATCGGAACGGATGCCGGGTGTCGTATAAACTCGCGCATCTTTTCAGTCTAGTCTGTTTGCGGCAAACCCACTATGAAAAAACAGGTTATGACAGTCACAGAAACAAGTATCGAACCGATAAACCGGCATAAATATTCAACTCAGGCGCTGGTTCGAAGTAGCGGCTGCCAAACGCGTTTATCCTGACGTTGCCAATATATTCTTCATCAAAAAGATTATTAATACCGAAATAAGGTGTCAGTTCGACCCCGTCGATAACACCACTATAACCAAGTCGCAAGTTGGAAACACCGTACGGCCTGTTCTGTGCCGTGTTGTCATTATTAACAAAAAAATTGCTGACGTATTGAAAATCCATACTGGAAAAGAAGCCCGAAGGATGGGTGTAAGACCATTCGGTATAAAAGTTATGATCTGGCAAACCAGGTAACCTGTTGCCATCACAACTGGCTACCCCGCACTCTGAGCCCGGAAAACTGTCAAAAGTAAAATCGTTATAAGTGTAGGACATCAAGATACTCAAGCCGGAAACCGGTATGAAAGAAGCTGTTGCCTCAACGCCTTTCCGGGTTGTGTCAGCATTGGCAAAAGCCGTACGCCCGTCAACATTAATCGTGTTGATGATCTCGTCATCAACATCGATGTGGAACAAGGAAAGCTGATAATTTAATCGCGAAGTCGGTGATCCTTTTATGCCAACTTCATAGTTCAGCGCTTTCTGTGCGGAGATATCGGTAAAACCACCTGGTGCGACGCCGGTTAACTCGGTAAAGGTTGGTGTTTCGAATACGCTGGAAACGTTAACAAAAGCATTCATTGCCGGGTTAACTTTCCATAACAGACCGCCCATAGGGCTGACTTCTTCAAAATTCAATTCCGCTGAATCATCCCCATTGCCAAGAAACTGGTCCTCAACCTCCAGATCTACCTTGTCATAGCGGATACCGAGTGACAGTTCCAGGCGCTTTGTCAGGTCGGTTTCATTGCGGAAATAAATACCAATTGAATCGCCTTTTTCAAGCTGGTCCAATGCCAGCGCGCCCTGCGTACCGTTATTATTGGCATAGCGCTGCCTGTCATCTTCCTGCGTATCGATATCAAAACCAATCGTGGTGCGGTTGCTTAACCCAAAGATTTGGCTCCCAATATTGTACTGAGCACCACCACCAAACTGAAAACGGTCGAACTCTACCCAGCCATTTGGTGGTAAAGGCAACAGGCCCTGAAAGTTTCTTTGTAGATAATAGTTTCTTAATATCAGTTCCTGGTCAGGTGTAATCTGGCGACGATATGTCAGCCCGAGTTTCTGTTGATCGATATCTTCATTCGAATTCAGGTCAAGATTTCTATCCCTGGCCTGTCGGCGGTTATCTTCAACACTTGCCTGATCAAGGCCGCCCGGATCCTGCGCCACAGGTGCATCAAAGGCTGTCACTACAGCAGTAAAATCAGACTTGTTATCGATATCATAAATAAATTTTGAATTGAACTTGGTATTTCTGACGCGGCTGTGCTCGCGATACCCGGAGGTATCGAGATGAGATAAATTAAAGAAATAGTTGAGCTTGCCGAGTTCGCCACCGGTCTTGATGTTTCCAATATGAGTCTGGTATTCACCAAGGCTATAGTTGGACTCTATATAAGGAGCAATATAATCACTATTGCCGGTAAAGAAATTCAGGACGCCACCGGAAGAACTGCCATATAAAGATGAAGCAGGTCCCTTCAACACCTCGATACGTGTAATTGAATTAAGATCGATATCTTCAATTCCCCCCTGACCATCTACGGTAGTAAGAGGTATACCATCCTGGTATAGCTTTATTCCACGTGTACCGAAGTTAGCACGCGCACCAAAACCACGGATAGATATTTTCAAACTCTGGGCAAAATTATAGCGGTTTTGTAAAAACAGGCCGGGCAGTTGCACCAGTGTTTCATCTATACCCAGTCTTTGTTTACCATTCGTGATATCAACACTATCGACCACGCCAACCGACGCGGGAACGCCGTACAGTGATTTATCAACGCGGGTGGCTGTGACGGTAATATCTTCCAGGGTCTGTACCTGTGTATCCGCCTTTGCAGGGGGGATTGAAAAGACACTGACAGCAGTTAGAAATAGAATGCTGCGCATATTGTTAGACATATCGCTCCTCTCATTCTTCTTTACGCTGTTTTATATTTATCAATGAGTTAACAGCAATATTTATACCGCATCACCAGTTATTGGCCGGGTGCAGATTTTATTTTTTGAAACAACAGTTTAGTTTAAAGCGCGGGGACGGTTATTTACAACAGGAGGCACTCATATCCAAATAGCTGCACGTTATGAACCAGTGCAGCTATTTCCGGTAAGACTTTAGCCAAAGTTGATCTTGGCTTCGAGGTTGGTCCTTGAGTCGGCGTTACTCAAGGCTTCCTCAAGTTCGATACGTTCTTCCTTGTAGAGGTTATACAGCGCCATATCGAAGGTTTGCATCCCTGCCTGACCACTCTCGGACATGGCAACCTTGATTTCATCAATGTCGCCTTTCAAAATCAGTTCGGCAATGTGCGGCGTGTTGATCATTATCTCAATTGCCGCACAACGACGACCATCAACAGCCATGACCAGACGCTGCGAGATCACCGCACGCAGGTTTAATGACAGGTCCATGAATAATTGTTTATGCATGTCCTGCGGGAACATGTTGATAACGCGTTCCATTGCCTGGTTAGCGTTGTTCGCATGCAGTGTAGATATAGCAAGGTGGCCGGTGTTACTCAGCTCCAGCGCTGCTTCCATCGTGATACGGTCACGAATCTCACCAATAAGAATGACATCCGGTGCTTCACGCAAGGATGCCTTCAATGCATTCGCATACGACATGGTATCAACGCCGACCTCACGCTGATTGACGATTGATTTCTTGTTTGGATGACTGAACTCAACCGGGTCCTCGATGGTAAGGATATGACCGGACATGCGTTCATTGCGATGGTTTATCATTGCGGCCAGGGTTGTAGATTTACCGGAACCGGTCGCGCCCACCATGAGGATTAAACCACGCTTGTGCAGGATCAAGTCACTAAGAATCTCAGGCAGGCCAAGCTGATCTACTGTTGGAATAACATTTGGGATCTGGCGCAATACCATGCCGACTTCACCACGCTGTCGGAAGACATTGACACGGAAACGCGCCATTTTCTCAAGCGAGATCGCAAAATCGCATTCCATGGTGTCTTCAAAATGCTTGATCTGGTGATCGTTCATAATGCCATACGCGGCGGCCTTGGTTAGCTCGCCGGTTAATACGGTCTTGCCCACCGGGTTTTGGTTACCCTCAATCTTTACTTTTACCGGGGAATTGACGGTGAAAAAGACGTCGGAGGCGCCCTTGTCAACCATTAACTTCAAGTAAGGTGTGATATCCATTGCTTTGCTCTGCTTGCTTCAGTCCACCGCCGTTGTTAACGCATCAGGCCTTTTTCTTCATCGGTCTCATCAAGAGTCAGGTGGTCAAGTCCTTCGAGCTTGTCCTTGCCCTTTGAGTCTTTGCCTTCCAGTTTAATGCGTAGACGCAGTTCGTTCATTGAATCCGCAGATCGTAGCGCATCTTCATAGGAAATCCTGTCCGCCTCGTACAGATCAAACAACGCCTGGTCAAACGTCTTCATGCCAAGCTCGTTTGACTTCGCCATGATGGCCTTGATCTCATGTACCTCGCCTTTCAGGATCAGATCCGCGATCAACGGTGAATTCAACAGGATTTCAATCGCGGCCACACGGCCCTTGCCGTCCGGTGTCTTTAACAAACGCTGCGAGATAACCCCTTTCAGGTTCAGGGACAAGTCCATCAACAACTGTTGCTTACGCTCTTCCGGGAAGAAGTTGATGATTCGATCCAGTGCCTGGTTGGAACTGTTTGCGTGCAGTGTGGCCATGGCAAGGTGACCGGTTTCAGCAAAGGCGATACCGAACTCCATGGTTTCACGGTCACGAATCTCACCCAGCAGGATCACATCGGGCGCCTGGCGCAGCGTGTTTTTCAGCGCGATATCCCAGTCATCGGTATCAACACCCACTTCGCGCTGCATGATGACGCAGTTCTTGTGTGGGTGGACGTATTCAATCGGGTCTTCGATGGTAATGATGTGGCCATAGCTGTTGCGGTTGCGATAATCGATCATAGCAGCCAGCGATGTCGATTTACCGGAGCCGGTACCACCGACCATGATAACAAGGCCGTTCTTGGTCATGACCACGTCTTTCATTACTTCCGGCAGGCCAAGTTTTTCTATTGTTGGCACCTCGGTTTCAATCACGCGCAATACCATGCCACAGTAGGTTTGCTGCACGAAGGCGTTGGCGCGGAAACGGCCAATGCCAGCCGGCGCCACAGCAAAGTTACATTCCTTGGTTGCCTCGAACTCCTTCAATTGCTTGTCGTTCATGATGGCATACGTCAACGCCTTGGTATTCTCGGCGCTAAGCTCGGTCTTGGATACCGGCGTGACCTTGCCGTGCACCTTGATCGCGGGTGGAAAGCCAACAGTAATAAACAAATCTGACCCCTTCTTCTCAATCATGAGCTTGAGGAGGTCACGCATAAATTTTATCGCCTGTTCTCTTTCCATCTAACCTCTCCGATTACTTTTCCAGTTCTAGCTGCAATGGCTTTATAAAAATAGCAGTTTTTTCGCCAGTTCGAGAAAGCCGCGCACGCAAAACCGGAGTGTATGTATCAATACACGAGGATTTGAGTACGTGGCTGACGAAGTAATGGTGGAAAATATGCATTTTTAGAGAGTCATTTAGAAGTTGTCCTTGTTCGCTGCTTTCGACATGGCTTCCTGTCGCGTAACGACATTCTTGGCAACCAGTTGTTGCAGGTTCTGATCCAGTGTCTGCATACCAAACTGCTGACCGGTCTGGATTGCCGAATACATCTGCGCAATCTTGTTTTCGCGGATCAGGTTACGTATCGCCGGTGTACCGATCATGATCTCGTGCGCGGCAACACGGCCACCGCCCTGTTTCTTGAGTAGCGTTTGCGAAATAACGGCCCGGAGTGATTCTGACAACATCGCGCGTACCATGTCTTTTTCCTCGGCCGGGAAGACGTCAACCACGCGGTCGATAGTCTTGGCCGCGGAACTGGTATGCAATGTACCGAACACAAGGTGACCGGTTTCCGCTGCAGACAGTGCCAGGCGAATCGTTTCAAGGTCACGCATTTCCCCCACGAGGATAACATCCGGGTCTTCACGCAGGGCCGAGCGTAACGCCTCGTTAAAGCCCAGCGTGTCACGGTGGACCTCACGCTGGTTAATCAAACATTTCTTACTTTCATGCACAAATTCAATCGGGTCTTCAACAGTCAGGATATGACCGTACTCGGTTTCATTCTTGTGGTTCACCATCGCTGCCAGCGTGGTGGACTTGCCCGAACCTGTCGGCCCGGTAACCAGTACCACGCCACGCGGGAAGTCAGCTATTTGTTCAAATATCTTGGGGGCATTTAATTGCTCAAGCGACAGAATCTCGGAAGGGATCGTTCTGAATACCGCACCGGCACCACGGTTCTGGTTGAAGGCGTTAACACGAAAGCGGGCAAGACCGGGGACCTCGAATGAAAAGTCGCACTCAAGAAACTCTTCAAAATCCTTGCGCTGTTTGTCATTCATAATGTCGTACACCATGTCATGTACGTCTTTATGATCCAGTGACGGCACATTGATACGTCTGACGTCACCATCAACACGAATCATGGGTGGCAATCCCGCGGATAAATGCAAATCGGAACAGCCGTTTTTAACCCCGAATGCCAAAAGCTCACCAATGTCCATTCAAACCCCCTATTCTGGTTTTGTCATAGATGACATTGCATTCTTATAAAATGAATTATTCGAGTGAAACTTGGCGAAACCCCAAAACCGTGAATTTGTTATTATTTCACCAGAACACGTCATTTATCTTACTGATATTTTAAATTATAGACTAGCTTATTAGCGTAAATTTATGAATATTGCCAAGAATCTGGCCGCTATTAACGAGCAAATCAGGCAGACGGAAGAACAATTCCAGCGCCCTGAAAATTCAGTCCGACTTATTGCGGTTAGCAAGAAAAAACCGGCCAGCGATATAGTGGCAGCGGCGGCAGCCGGACAACGTGATTTCGGCGAGAATTATTGCCAGGAAGCCATAGACAAAATACAGCAAATTCACGATCCAGCGCTGACATGGCATTTTATTGGGCCAATACAGTCAAATAAAACTCGCCTTATTGCAGAACACTTCGACTGGGTGCATACGGTGGATCGCACCAAGGTGGCAAAACGATTACATGAAGCACGACCGGCCGACAAACCGCCATTGAATATCTGCATCCAGATCAATATCAGTGGCGAAACAACCAAGTCAGGCATTCATGTCGAACAGGCGCCAGATTTTCTCAAGGCCATGCAGGAATTTCATCGACTCAGGGTGCGTGGTTTGATGGCCTTGCCAGCACCGACAGAAGGTCTTGAAAATCAACGCGCGGCTTTTGCCCGCTTACAGCAATGTCTGCATGCATTACAACAAATCGATCCGGAACTGGATACGCTATCGATGGGCACGACACAGGACATGCAGGCAGCCATTGCCGAGGGCGCGACGTTGGTACGCATTGGTACCGCTATCTTTGGTGCGCGCGATGCAAGCCAGTGAGCATATTGCTAAACTGGTTTTAACTACATAAAGAGAGTTCTACATGGAGAATTGCACGATTGCATTTATTGGCTGTGGCAACATGGCGCGCAGCCTGATTGGCGGACTGATCGCCAACGACATCGACAAATCCCGATTAATCGCAGCCGATCCTGACGCGGGACAACGACAGAAAATCAAGGACCAGTTCGCTATCGAGACGTTAAGTGATAACAGCGCCGCGATCGAGCAAGCTGACGTAGTGTTACTCGCGGTAAAACCCCAGGTCATGCAGGAAGTGATTAAGAACATTGCCGCCGACCTTGCCGGTAAGGGTAAGCTGCTTATTTCTATCGCAGCCGGCATCGGGGTTGAAAGCATGCAGTCATGGCTGGGCAGTAATGAGGCAATTATCAGGGCCATGCCAAATACACCGGCAATGATCCAGGCCGGCGCCGCTGCCCTTTATGCAAACAAGGCAGCGACCGAAGCGCAAAAACATATTGCCGAGTCCATGTTGCGCTCTGTTGGCACCGCGGTGTGGCTGGAAGACGAATCACTTATGGATAGCGTCACAGCCTTGTCCGGCAGTGGGCCCGCTTACTTTTTTTATTTCATGGAGGCGATGGAAAAAGCGGCCATTGAACTTGGCATGGAAGAAGAGATGGCCAGACTATTAACCATTGAAACAGCTGTCGGTGCCGCAAAGATGGCGCTGATGTCAACGCATGACCCGGCAACGCTGCGGCAACAGGTCACTTCTCCAGGCGGCACAACGGAGCAGGCATTAAACATCTTTAATAAAAACGCGCTGGATGAAATCATTAGCAAAGCGATGCAAGCAGCGAAGCAGCGATCAATCGAGATGTCCGAAGGATTAAGTCAATAACATGGGTGGTAATTACTTCATACAGGCAGCTGTTTTTTTAATTGAGGTCATCTTCGGCCTCTATATCCTTGCTGTATTGTTACGCTTCCTGTTTGCCACCGTAAGGGCCGATTTCCATAACCCACTGTCGCAATTTATCGTTAAGGTAACGAATCCACCGTTAAAGATACTGCGCCGATTTATTCCCAGTTACATGGCAATCGACTGGGCAGCCATCGTATTGCTGTTGGCCGTGCAGGCACTGGAGATCGTATTAACTGCGCTGGTAGTCGCCGGCATGATACCGGCACCCATGGGCATCTTCGTCATGACCTGTGCTGAATTGTTAAAAACGCTGGTGTGGCTATACATTATCGTTGTCTTTATCCAGGTGGCGATTAGCTGGATCAACCCGCATGCCTATAACCCGTTGACGGTAATCATGCACCAGTTAACGGAACCGGTGATGAAACCCGCTCGGAGAATGATTCCACCTGCCGGCGGCTTCGACTGGTCGCCACTGGTGGTGCTAATTGGGCTTAACCTGATGCTGATATTGCTGGTAACACCGTTGACGGATATAGGGCGGCGGTTGCTAATAGGATAAGTTTCTACTTGTCGTGATGACCAATCTATTTTCAATAATCGGTTTCGCCTTTGAACGGCGACTTACTTTTCTTCATAGAAAAGTAAGCAAAAGAACTTTCCCCTACTGTCATGGCCTGCGGCTCCCTTCGTCGTCATCCGTCACGACGGGCCGCGCATAGCGTCTTCCCTGACGCAATGCACTCAATTGTGCATCCATGCACAATTGCCCCTGTTCCAGATGACTCCTTAGCATGACATAACGGGGGATAATGATAGGATCGGCAAAGTGAGCCTGCTGGATATTGAGTAAAAGGTGGGCTACAGTTAATAAACATTTGATTATAAGGAGATTATCAATATGTCCCGCCAAACCACCTATATAACATTATGCGAAACTCGGTCTCCCTAATATATTGTTAAATGGCTCAATAAAGATATGACGAAAATACGGAAATCAACGCTCGGAATATTTTTGACAGCGATACTTCTATACCTACTCTCACCCGCGTTAGGCTTAGCTGTAGGTTTCCTGGGCGTAATCTTAGAAGTTTTTGCCTGGATTTCATGGATCAAAGAGTACAACGAAGAGAACAAGGAAAATTAATGGCAGCTTCTTGCTATAAAAATCTAGAAATAGCCAACCATTTAACAAGTTGCGCAATTGGGACAAAGTACTGCGCACTTCGCCCATTAGCAAGGCGTTATATGCATTAAATAAAATGGATGTGCTAAGTGAAAAAGACCGAAAACATAGGAAAGAGCTATTCGAGAAAGTGAATAAGCTCAGAAAGGAATATGGAGAAGCTCCAATACCTTATGTAGAAGATCCTGAATTAATATATTGTTCTTTTTGTGGAAAAGTACCATCCGAAATTGAATCAATGATACAGGGAATCGGGGTATTCATTTGTAATGAATGTATTGTTATGTCTAAAGAGTTGATTGATGAGGTATCAAACAATGCAGAATAATGCATATAACAAGTCACTCCACAGCGACTTGAAGACACAACTGCAGGAAAGCGAAGGAGCAGTGAACTCGCTATCAGGCGCGAAGTTAAGTTAGAAAAGAATTATAAAGTTAGATCATAATCCGTAATCAACGGCGCATGGTCCGAAAAGCGTTCTTCCTTGTAAATATCAACTGACTTGATCCTGTCTTTTAAACCGGGCGTCACTACCTGGTAATCAATCCGCCAGCCCACGTTCTTTGCCCACGCCTGGCCACGGTTAGACCACCATGTGTATTGGTCTGGCTCCTGGTTAATGACCCTGAATGAATCCACCATACCCACCTCGTCGAATACCTTATCCATCCAGGCACGTTCTTCCGGCAGGAAACCGGAGTTCTTTTGGTTGGAGCGCCAGTTCTTTAGATCGATTTGCTTATGGGCAATGTTCCAGTCGCCACAGATAATATATTCACGCCGGCGCCGGCGCATCTTTTTCATCAACGGCAGGAAGAAATCGAGGAAGTCATACTTGATTTGCTGACGCTCATCACCGGAAGTTCCTGATGGCAGATACAAAGACACGATACTGAGCTTGCCGAAATCCGCTTGCAGGTAACGCCCTTCCTGATCGGCAACAGGGAAGCCAAGCAAGTCAGTCACCTTGTCCGGCTTGTTTCGGCTATAAATGGCCGTACCGCTGTAACCCTTTTTCTCGGCATCGTTAAAGAAAGCATGATAGCCATCAGGCTGCAGAATTTCCTCGCCAAGCTGGCTGGTCTGGGCCTTGGTTTCCTGTACGCAAACCACATCGGCGTTAGACTTTTGCAACCAGTTAAAAAAACCTTTCCTGTGTGCGGCCCGTATGCCGTTCAGGTTAACGCTAACGACTCTCAAGATTTCCCCCTGTATTATTCAACGGTATGATAAGCGCATAAGTTTGGCACTAAGCAAATGAAGCAGCATGCCAAACTGACATAAAAATGAAAAGCGGCTTATGACAGTTTGATAAAACAGGGGCATCATGGAACAGTATCAAAAAGAATTTATTGAATTCGCAATTAATAAACAGGTGTTACGGTTTGGCGAATTCACACTAAAGTCGGGGCGTGTGAGTCCTTATTTTTTTAATAGCGGACTATTCAATGACGGCGATAGCCTGGCCAGGCTCGGCGAGTTTTATGCCGCTGCAGTAGCCAACGCGGGTATAGAGTTCGACATGATATATGGCCCTGCCTACAAGGGAATCCCGCTCGCATCGACCATGGCTATTGCCTTCTCGGAGCAACACAGCAAGAACTACCCTTTTGTGTTTAACCGTAAGGAAGTAAAAGATCATGGGGAAGGAGGGATTACCTTCGGTGCCGACATTAATGGCCGGGTATTAATCATCGATGACGTGATCTCCGCGGGCACGTCAGTACGCGAATCCGTCGAAATTATTGGTAACCATGGTGGCACGACTGTCGGTGCCGTGGTTGCCGTGGATCGACAGGAACGCGGCCAGGGTGCGACCTCGGCCATACAGGAAGTGGAACAACAGCACGGGATCAAAGTCATAAGTATTATTAGCCTGGAACACATTATTAGTTATTTGCATGCCGATGGCGAAATGCAGGCGCACCTTGAGGCGATCAATGCCTACAAGGCTGAATATGGCGTATCGGCAGCATGATTAACCACCGTGAAATGTCTATAATTCTCTAAACAAGTCGTTTCTTGTCAGGAGGCAACATGAACAAGCAGTTTATCAATAGCATCATCGTGGTCACGGCGGTTTCCAGCCTGATGCTAATCACGCCCGCACAGGCTCGAATGAAATGCTGGAAAAACCATGAGGGAATAACCGAATGCGGTGACAAGGTACCCCCGGAGTTTGCCCAGGGTGGGCACAAGGAAATTGGTGAGAGCGGTATCGTACGTGAAGAAGTTGAGAGAGCTAAAACCCCTGAGGAAGTGGCCGAAGAAGCACGACTGGCAAAACTGGAAGAGGAAAAACTAAAGCAGGAAGAAGAAAAGCGACTCAAGGACAGAATCCTGCTGGAAACATTTTCCTCTGTTGAAGACCTGGAGAATGCTAGAGATGATCGTATTCAATCACTTGAAGCGTCTATCGGTGTGACCGAAGCGCGACGTGATAAAATCCAGCTCGACCTGGATAAACGTATTGCCCGCGCCGCTGATCGTGAACGCCGCGGCCAGGAGCCTAATAAGGAACTACTTGATGATATCGATTCATTGAAGCGGCAAATTAGCGATATTGATAAATTTATTGCCGAGAAACGCGCAGAGCAGGAACAGATCCACATCAACCATGCCGCAGACGTGGAACGCTACAAAAAGCTGAAAAACCAGTAGTAACGCTAGCGAAATAATCCGGACTGCATGACGACCCACTGTTCATTCCAATGTTCAGTGGGTTTTTTATTGAATGAACTACGCGCAAACTGGGACATCTTGCCTTCTACGTAAGTCACCATCATATTTGATGCGGCTTCAATATTACTAATCGGTCGTGGCCCGTCGCCCAGGTTGGCCTCACGCATGATCTGCCGCAGCTGTGTTTCCAGCCTGTCGAAAAACTGAATAACACGTTTGTGCAGGCGCTCATTTTCACCAACCAACGCATCACCAATCAGTATGCGTGTAATACCGGGATTGCGCTCGGAAAACCCAAGCAATACCTGCATGATCTTTTCGCAACGAACAACGGGGCTGGCCTCGTTGCTGACAATCTTGTTGATGAGGCCAAATACCGTTTCCTCAGAAAAATCAATCAGTGCCTCAAACATCTTCGCCTTGCTGGCAAAGTGTCGATATAACGCAGCCTCGGAAACGCCAACGGCCGCTGCCAGCCCGGCGGTCGTTATGCGTGAGCCCGGATGTGTTTCCAGTTCACTGGCCAGGACTTCAAGTATATGCTGGCGTCGGTTTTGTTTTCGTTCTGCATTCATCGCTTCAACCCTGGTTACGTGTAGTAGCTGTTCTGCCATGGATCAGTGTGCCAACACCAATGTCGGTAAATATTTCCAGTAACACGGCATGACTGACGCGGCCATCAATAATATGTGCCGACTGCACCCCGGCATACACGGCATCCAGCGCCGACCGTATCTTGGGCAACATACCGCCATGTATAACACCGTTATCGATTAACTCGTCTACTTCCGTAGCCGACAGGCCGGTCAGCACGTTGCCATCGGCATCCAGCAGGCCGGCTGTATTGGTGAGCATGATCAATTTCTCGGCCGCTAGCACTTCGGCTATCTTGCCGGCCACGAGATCAGCATTGATGTTATAGGATTGACCACTATCATCCACGCCAACCGGCGCAATCACCGGGATAAAGTCGCCCTGAACAAGCAGGTTTACTACGGCGGTATCGATACTGTCGACCTCACCCACGTGACCGATATCAATGATCTCGTCTGCCTTCATGTCCGGGCTGTTACGTTTCACCACCAGCTTACGCGCCCGGATTAGTTCACCATCCTTGCCGCTCAGACCAACGGCATTACCACCGTGTTGATTAATCAGGTTGACGATCTCCTTGTTGACCAACCCTCCCAACACCATTTCTACCACGTCCATGGTCTCGGTATCAGTCACGCGCATACCATCAACGAATTCGCTTTTCTTGCCAATCTTGTCCAGCAGCTTTTTTATCTGTGGACCACCGCCGTGTACAAGTACCGGGTTCATACCAACCAGTTTCATCAAGACGATGTCGCGGGCAAAACTGGATTTCAACTCCTCGTCTTCCATGGCGTTACCGCCATACTTGATCACCATGGTTTTACCCTGGAAACGCTTGATATACGGCAGCGCCTCGATCAAGACCTCGGCGATATACGACGATGTATGTTTATTGTCTGACATTGTGTTTGTTAATGTTTAAGTCCAGCTAGAATGGCAGCTGGGCATCGGCCTTGACCGAAGTAATCGCTGTCCTGAAGACCCCCTGGATGCGCTCCAGTGCCGTCTGATCCTCGCCTTCAAATCGCATCACAATATTAGGCGAGGTATTTGAAGGCCTGGCCAGTCCCCAGCCATCTTCGTATTCAATGCGAACACCATCGATATCGCTGACATCGCCTCCCGCTGAATCGTTGAGCGATTGCACCAGTGCTGACATAAAACTTCCGTGTTCTGCCTCCGCCATAGGCAACCTTAACTCAGGCGTGGCAACCCCGTCGGGCAAATCCTGGAAACACTCGGTCGGGCTTTTACCGGCATTCATAAATATTTCAAGGAATCGCGCTGCAGTATACAAGGCATCATCAAAGCCGTACCAACGCTCTTTGAAAAAGATATGGCCACTCATTTCTCCAGCCAGTGGCGCATCCACTTCTTTCATCTTGCCCTTGATCAAGGAGTGGCCGGTTTTCCACATCAATGGCTGGCCACCGCTTTCTTCAATCACTGTTTTCAGGTAGCGGCTACATTTGACATCGTAAATGATCGACGCGCCCTGGTTGCGACTCAAGACATCACGAGCAAGTAACATCATTTGCCTGTCCGGCCAGATGATGTTGCCCTCTTTATCGACGATACCCAGACGGTCGCCGTCGCCATCAAAGGCAAAACCAACATCTGCATTCTCAGCCTTTACACGCTGTATCAGTTCCTGCATGTTTTCCGGCTGACTCGGATCGGGATGATGGTTTGGAAAACTGCCATCGATCTCGCAATACATTTCTATTACGTCATGGTTCAGCGCCCTGATTAACTGGGGAGCCAATACACCTGCGACACCATTGCCACAATCGACAACGACTTTTAACGAATTCCCCAACGCAATGGGCATGTCTTCAGTGATACGCTGAATATAGTCGGCATGGACTTCCTGCTGTGTGAGTTCGCCGTTGCCCGTAGCAAACTCACCTTGTTCGATACGCTTTCTGATCTCCTGGATATCGTCACCGCTGAGGGTGCTGCCACCAAGCATCATCTTCAAACCGTTGTACTCAGCCGGATTATGGCTGCCAGTTAGCATGACGCCGCTGCCGGTCTCCAGCTGAAACGTCGAGAAGTACAGTACTGGCGTTGGCACCATGCCAACATCAATGACATTCACTCCTGTGCTGAGCAAACCCTCTATCAGGGCCTTGATCAGCTTGGGGCCAGACTCGCGCCCATCACGACCAACGGTCAGCCTGGTTTGGCCGCGCTCTTTTGCCATACTGCCCAGCGCCCTGGCAATCGCACTGACAGCCTCAACGGTTAATGTTTCTCCAACAACACCACGAATGTCGTAGGTTCGAAAAATGACCGGATCGATGCCGGTTGACGACCCTGCCGCAGCTGCCTGGGCTGTAGGTGCGGACGCGGCCGCATCGGCAGCGGTTTCCGCAGTGGCAGCTTCAGCGGTTGCCGGTGCAGCCTGCTTTTTGGTTTTGGCAGCAGGTTTGTTTGTTTTTGCTGCCAGTTTCTTTCGCGCCTGGTTCGGCATCGTGGTGATATCGTCGCCTTCCAGCCCCTGTGAGATTGGCCTGGATTCGGTCGTTTTCTTTTTGACCCTGGGTAAATGCGGGATCACATCAGACACACCTTCATGCGCGCCCTCAGCGATGGCGCGCACAGCACCCTCAAACTGCACGCTTTCGGCAGTGTTTTTATCCGCTTTGCTATTACCACTCTTACCGGGCTTTTCAGCCGTCGCACCCTGTTTCCTTTTAACAAAGAAAAATGCAACCAGTAACAGGATGACAACCGCCGCCGCGATCGGCATCAAGGGTAAATCAATTTCGGTATCTGATGCCGCCGCCGTGGAAGTGGCGGACCAGTAATTCAGTACCCAGTCCGTGTCGTTGATGCTAACGGTGGTTGGTTCGCCATTTTTGTAGCCCTTGTTTCCAAGGGTTAACAGTCTCGAGGTTTTGCCGCCCTGTTGTGTAATTTCGACATAACCATTTTGCACGGCAACACCGTTAACCAGTTCCTGTAATAGATCGACTGAAAGGCTGGCATGTATCAATCCAACCAGTTCGAGTGAATTCGTTACCACGCGCTCTATATAAACAATGTGTTCTTTCTTCGTGCCTAATAACAGCACCTCGGCATTTACCTGGCTGGTTTTTTCTGCACTACGTAGCAAATCCATCGAGGCATAACCAAACGGTGGCACGCTTTCCGTGTCGAGTTGATACCTGCCCGGAACCAGATAACGAAGCTTCAACAGGTATGGACTTGTGGACGCCTGCTGGTCAGCCTCCTCCTGTAACAAGCCGGCATCGCCCTGTTCAAACAGGCTCACTGTTGCCTCGGCTTTCGCCAGCGCTTTCAGCGGCTGGGTCAACTCGGCAAAGCGCTTTGAAACCGTGCTCGCCAGCTCTCTTGTACGTTTCTCCCTGTCTGCTTCTGCCTGTTGCGCGGCGCTCGCGCTCATGTTGCTGTACACTTTCCAACCCATGCCGCCCGCGATTGATACGACAATAAAAATGACACCGCCAACAATTACATTGCGAAGGGTTCGACGCTTAATACGACGCTTGGCTACCGGTCCCTCAACCATTCATACTCTCCTGCTTGTTACCGGATACACCGCTATGACCAAAACCACCAGCGCCCCGATCTGATTCAACAAATTCATCTACAAATTCAAATGCCGCCTGCACGACCGGCACGATGACCATTTGTGCAATTCGATCGCCCGGGTTGATGGTGAATTCCTGCTGCCCGCGATTCCAGCAGGAGACAAACACCTGTCCCTGGTAGTCAGAATCAATCAGACCGGTCAGATTGCCCAGCACGATACCGTGCTTGTGCCCCAGTCCCGATCGTGGCAATAGCACCGCAGCATAAGTCGGATCTTCCAGGTGAATGGCAAAACCGGACGGGATCAACTCGGTCTTGCCCGGTGCCAATTGCATGGAGGCATCCAGGCAGGCACAGATATCCAGGCCAGCAGAGCCATTGGTTGCGTAACTTGGTAACGGGAAACTCTTTCCCAGACGATCGTCAATGAGTTTGATTTGAATTTTTTTCATAATACCTTTCAGCAATAACTGCTATAAGCTCCCTGGCCAGTTTCTCCTTGTGCGTTAATGCAAGCGTTTGCGTGCCGTTTGGCCAGAATAACGTCAACGCGTTCTCATCACGATCAAAACCCTGGTCATCGCCAACCTGGTTGGCCGCAATCATATCCAGTTTCTTGCGCGCCAGCTTTTCCTGCGCATTTCGTTCCAGGTTTTCCGTTTCTGCAGCAAAGCCCACGGTGAAGGGCGGGCGTTCAAGTGCCGCAACCTCGCCCAGTATGTCAGGGTTTTTTTGTAATCGAAGCGCCAGCTCGGTGTCGGTCTTTTTTATTTTCTGTTCTGCAATCGATTCAAGACTGTAATCAGCCACGGCAGCAGCAGAGATAAAAATATCAGCATCAGCAACCCGCTGCATGACGGCGTTGTACATATCGCGCGCAGACTGCACTTCGGTAATCTCGGCACGCTCTGGTTTTGCCAGTGTCACCGGCCCGCATACTACTGTTACGCTGGCCCCGGCCTCAACCGCGGCATTGGCAATGGCCAGCCCCATACGGCCAGAACTACGGTTGCTGATATAGCGCACCGGATCGATCGCCTCACGCGTTGGCCCGGCCGTCACCAGCAAGCGCGAGCCGGTCAGTAAACCGGTTGCAAAGGTGTTAGCAACAGCGCTAACGATCGCTTCTGGCTCCAGCATCCTGCCCGGACCTGTTTCACCACAGGCCTGGTCACCCTCGCCAGGACCGAGAATGGCGATAGCACGAGACTGTAACCGCTCACAGTTCTCCCGGGTTGCCGCATTCAACCACATCTGCTGGTTCATGGCCGGCGCAACCAGCACCGGTGCGGTAGTGGCAAGACATAACGTGCTTAACAAGTCTTCTGCAAAGCCATTCGCGTAGCGGGCGATAAAGTTAGCACTGGCGGGGGCAACCACAACCACGTCGGCCCAACGTGCAAGATCAATATGGCCCATGGCGGATTCTGTTTCCAGATCGAGCAACTCGGTATGCACCGGACGCCCGGCCAGGGCCTGTAACGTGAGCGGCGCGATAAATTCACACGCGTTCCGCGTCATCACCACGCGCACGTCGGCACCGTGCTGCTTGAGCAGACGAATGATCAATGCTGCCTTGTAAGCGGCTATCCCACCGGTCACACCCAGCAACACGCGTTTATTATTCAATTGATACATAAGGCGCGGATTTTACATTATTATTAAGACGTATTGTGCACGGATTAAGCATGTACTTACATACAAGGAAAACTATACAAGGAGTGTGACATGTCAATCACGAACTGGCCGGAACAGGAACGGCCTCGCGAAAAACTGCTGCGGCATGGACCGACCGCTTTGTCAGACGCAGAAATTCTCGCCATTTTCCTGCGCAGCGGCCATACAGGTCGCTCAGCGCTGGCGCTGGCCCGGGAACTATTACAGAAATATGGCGGGCTGCGGCCCCTGATCGATGCCGAACAAGCTGAATTCTGTTCCAACAAGGGCCTTGGCAAGGTCAAGTACGTGCAAATCCAGGCGGCGCTGGAGCTTGGACGTCGCTATTTGCAGGCGGACCTGGAGGATGCGGATACCTTTACCAGCCCGCAGCAAACCCGTGATTACCTGACGCTGAAACTACGTGCCTATCCCTACGAGGTATTTGCCTGCCTGTATCTCGATAATCGCCATCGCTTGTTGAAATTCGAGGAATTATTCCGCGGTACGATTGATTGCGCCCAGGTGCACGCGCGTGAAGTAGTAAGGGCAGCCATCAAGCACAATGCCGCTGCCGTTATCTTTTCGCATAACCACCCCTCTGGTGTTGCAGAGCCCAGTCGGGCCGACATTCGCCTGACCGAGAACCTGAAACAGGCGCTGGCCATGATAGATGTGAGGGTGCTTGACCATCTTGTCATCGGCAACGGCGATGCCGTGTCATTGGCTGAACGCGGCCTGATCTAGGCATAAACTACAATAATTCAATGGCTTACAGCTGTATGCAGATGACCGGGCGTTTTTCCCTTGCACCTCTGCCTGCGGCGCCAGCTATGTGCTTGGATCCGACCATTATTCCATGTACAATCCGCGCTCTTTTTTATCAAGTTTGACGAGAATTGCCATGTCACGAGTATGTCAGGTAACGGGTAAGCGCCCGATGGTTGGGAACAATGTCTCCCACGCCAATAACAAGACGAAACGTCGTTTCCTGCCTAACCTGCAGTCACGACGTTTCTGGATAGAAAGCGAAAGCCGCTGGGTACGCCTGCGCGTCAGCAAAAAAGGGCTGCGCATCATCGACAAGAAAGGCATTGAAGAAGTGCTGAACGACATCCGCGCACGCGGTGAAACAATCTGAGGTAAGCGACTATGCGTGACAAGATTAAACTGGTTTCAAGCGCCGATACCGGGCACTTCTATACCACGACCAAGAACAAGCGCACCATGCCCGATAAGATGGAGATCAAGAAATACGACCCTGTCGTTCGAAAACATGTTATTTACAAGGAAGCCAAGATCAAATAACTACAGGAATTTTACAGGATATGAAAACCCGCCAACTGGCGGGTTTTTTTATGTGCAGCAGGTACTGGTCGGTGAGTGCGCCTGCATTACCAATAGTCCCGCCATCCATGCTGCGGGCGTATGATGCGCAGGAGCCGCGAATTTACACGACGCAATGTATCGTGTTGCCTAAACCCTGACTACTGCAGGCTGCAATGTGTAAGTGCGAATCTGGTCAGCAAACTGCTGTAACGCGTCGATTCCCGTTTCCTCTGCCTGGCGACACCACTCCTGCAAACGCTGCAACAGCACTTCACGGGTTGCCGTCTTTTCCTGCCAGATGGCCTGCAAGCGCTGTCGGTATTCATAGACAGTACGCAGGCTTTCCGAATGGGCCAGGACTTCCTGTAAATTTTCCCTGGCCCCATGGTCAAGGCGGTGGTCTGCCCGGTGCAACAGCTTGCGACCCTTGCGTAACAGACGGCGACGGGCAACGTTGGCCTTGCGCACTTCGTCACGATACACATCGCTGATCACCTTGCTGGCATAATCGGACATGACCTGCAGCCGGTTGGTGATCAGGGCGCTGACCGTGTCGTCATCAATCGCAGGTTTGTTGGCATCGATTTGCAATACCGGCGGCAGTTTTTTTACCCGCGCGAGGCCAAACTTGTTCAATGCAGAGATATAAAACCAGCCAATGTCGAATTCCCATGGTTTCACCGAGAAGCGGGCGGAGCTGGCAAAGGCATGATGATTATTATGTAACTCCTCGCCACCGATCAGGATACCGAAAGGCACAATATTGGTAGATGCGTCAGCGGATTCAAAATTGCGATAGCCATGGTAGTGACCAATGCCGTTAATAACGCCGGCGGCAAAAAACGGTATCCAGACCATCTGCACCGCAAATATCGTTATACCTAGCGGGCCAAACAACACGACATTTATCGCCAGCATTAACATGATACCGAGGTAGGTATGACCATCGTAAATATGGCGCTCCAGCCAATCATCCGGTGTTTCATGACCATAGCGTTGTAAAGTCTCAGCGCAGGCCGCCTCTTCACGATACAGCTCCGCCCCTTCCCACAACACCTTATTCAGACCCTTTACTTGCGGGCTGTGCGGGTCGGTCTCTGTTTCAACCCTGGCGTGGTGCTTGCGATGCACAGCCACCCATTCCCGGGTTGCCATGCCGGTTGTTAGCCATAGCCACAGTCGGAAAAAGTGGCAAACCGCGGGATGTAAATCCAGCGCGCGGTGTGCCTGGCAGCGATGCAGGTATAGTGTCACCGCAACGATGGTGATGTGAGTGAATAACAACGTCACCAGTATGTAGCCCCACCAGGGCAGTTCAATCAAACCATTCAGCATGTACACAATCCTCTTACTGCTAATCAATTATCTGTCTTGCATTGTTAACTTCAGGTGCCCGGCCCTGTCGCAATTAACCTGCCAGCCTGGCGCTACCCAGATTGTAGATCCGGCATCGCAAACACTTAACGGTCCATGGTATACCTGTTCTGCAACCATCGCCTGTCGATAAATCGTAGCCTCTGCATCAGAACTACTGACAGCCGCTGTTTGCTGTAGTGGTTGTGCAGGCAATGACAGGCCTTCTGCAATAGTAACGCCGACACTGACATTCACCAACTCTACCGGGCTCCGTAAACGGTGACCGTAGCGTTGCTCGTGCAACGACTCGAAATCCTGCTGACTGCTTTCAATACCACTCCAGCGTACTTTCAACGCGTGTGCCTGGCCACGGTAACAAAGTTCAAGGCCTGCCTCGGCAATAATAGCATCAGGTGCATGACCTTCCTGTTGTAACTTGTGGCGTCCCTCGCTAATCAGTTTCTGCACCATACTATCGACCTCTGCATCTGATAGATCGGCCAATATCTTGCCCACCGTGTGGGTTAAGTGCCGACCCGGTTCTGCTACCAACATACCAAAGGCCGATAACACACCGGAAGCAGCGGGCACGATTGCCCGGCGCATCTCCAGCTGCTCTGCCAGTTCACAGACATGCAGGCCGCCAGCTCCGCCAAAGGCAATTAATGAAAATTGACGTGGATCGATTCCACGCTCTACGCTGATGACGCGCAACGCCTGTGCCATGTGCTGATTGGCTATCCGAATGATGCCCAGCGCCGTCTCCTCTACCGTATCGAGACCAAGCTGTTCAGCCAGGCGAGCAATGACTGCGTTTGCTGCGGCAATATCAGGTAACAGCGCTTCACCAAAGCGGATATCCGGCGGAATTCGACCAAGCGCCAGATTGGCGTCGGTCACCGTTGCATGCTGGCCACCCTGACCATAACAGGCGGGGCCGGGTACCGCACCCGCAGACTGCGGTCCCACCTGCAGCATGCCTCCTTCGTCCATATAGGCAATTGATCCACCTCCCGCGCCAATCGTATGGATATTCACCATAGGTACGCCAACCGGGTAATGGCTAATGTGGCCGTTGCCGGTAAGTTCGATTGCGCCATCAATCATGGAGACATCCGTAGACGTGCCGCCCATGTCAAAGGTCAGCATCTTCGTCTCTTGCAGCTGCTGGCCAAGATAGTGTGCAGCGGCCAGACCACCTGCCGGCCCCGACAGCAACAAGTGCACGGCTTCCTGCCCGGCCTGGATAGCATCACAGGTTTGCCCGGAACTCCGCATTATGGACAGGCGTGTGCTGCCAAGGCTGGCCTGCAACCTCGCCAGGTAACCTTGCATCAGTGGACCAACATAGGCATTCAGCCAGGTGGTAATCCCGCGCTCATATTCCCGAAATACAGGCAACACACTTGAAGAGCACGATACAAACGCACGCTTGCCAATCGCATTGGCAAGCTGCTGCTCAAAACCCGCATCGAGATAACTGAATAACAGGTTTATCGCCACGGCCGCGGGCTTCAGCGTGTCCAGCTTTTGCAACACAGTGGCAATGTCGTTGCTGGTAAGCGGTTCCAGTACCTCACCATTGGCAGCAATGCGACCGCCGGTTTCAATACATAGCTCTGGCGGCACTGGCGGCGGTATCGGGTCAGGCGTCAGGTTATAGAGTTCCCTGCGAGCCTGCCGACCAATCGTCAGTACATCCTTGAAACCGTGGTTGGTAATGTAAACAGTCCTGGCGCCTTTACCTTCAAGTACCGCATTGGTGGCTACCGTGGAACCGTGGATAACATGCAGATCCTCGTCAAGCGTAATCCCCATATCCTGGATACCTTGAAGAATTGCACGCTCCGGCGCCTCCGGGCTGGACAAGACCTTGTGCGTGGCAATGTCATGCCCGTCAAAGTAAACCAGGTCAGTAAACGTACCGCCGGTATCAATACCGAGTAACCTCATTATTGTTTTAAGCTTGCAAGTTAGGGGTGAATAAGAATAATAGCTGCGCAATGGAGAGTGAAATACTTATATCGGTGAATGAGCTGTCACGCTATTACGGACAGCAGCGCGCCATCGAAAATGTGAGTTTTAACGTGCACCGGGGCGAGATCCTTGGCTTTCTCGGCCCTAACGGCGCCGGCAAATCGACGACCATGCAAATCATCAGCGGCATCCTGGCGGCGAGCCATGGTTCCGTTACCGTCGCCGGTCATGATATTAACGAGGCTGCCAAGACGGCAAAGCAATACATTGGCTTTTTGCCGGAGCAGCCACCGCTGTATACTGATCTGACCGTTGATGAATACCTTCGCTACACGGCACGGTTACGTGGCATCAGCACCGCGGCTACAGCAGAGGCAGTAAACATAAGCAAAACACGTTGCGGACTGGAAGACGTCGGCACCCGCCTGATCAACAACCTTTCCAAGGGATTCAAACAGCGGGTGGGCATTGCACAGGCAATCATCCATGCGCCGGACGTCATTATCCTCGATGAACCTACCTCCGGCCTGGATCCGCGGCAAATCATTGAGATACGCGATCTGATGCGCGAGTTGGCACAAGACCACAGCGTAATCCTGTCGACCCATATCCTGTCAGAGGTACAGAGTCTCTGTGATCGTGTGCTGATCATTAACCAGGGCAATATCATCCTTGATGAAAAGCTCGAGACGCTACAACAGCAGGGCGACAGAACAAAAAGCGTGGTTATCGGCCTGCGTAGACCGCCTGCAAATGCAGCGTTACTTGCTATTGATGGTATTGAACAGTGTGAACAGATTGATACGCATATGCTGCGTTTAACATTTAGCGATGGCATTGATGCAACCGGGGAGATCGTTCAACAGGCTGCCAGTGAAAACTGGGGCTTGTTCAAACTGAATCCAGACGATGATTCACTGGAATCATTATTCCTGCGCTTAACCTATGGTGGCGAAGAGACTGACATGGAGGTCGGGGCAGATGAATAGCATCCGTATGATTGCCAGTAATGAACTAAGGCGTATGTTTAAGTCGCCCCTGGCCTGGGTGATCCTGGCCGTGGTGCAATTTCTCATCGCCATTTTTTTCTACCTGCTGTTATCACAATATATGACACCAGCGACGGCCGGTCAGGGGCTGACCGCAACCGTTGTTAACGGAACATACCAGATTGCGGGCATGGTGATGCTGCTGGTTTCACCGTTATTGACGATGCGCCTGATCACCGAGGAGCGACGCATGGGTACAATCAAGCTGCTGTATTCATCGCCTATCAGTGTCACTGAACTGGTGCTGGGCAAGTATCTGGGTATAACTACGTTTTACGTGTTGATGCTAATCATGATTACGTTTATGCCGTTGACACTCATGCTGGGGACGCAGCTGGATTTTGGTCAGATCATGGCAAGCCTGCTTGGTTTATTGCTGTTGATGTCGGCGTTTGCGGCGATCGGACTGTTCATATCCACGGTTGCCAGCCAACCTGCCACTGCAGCTATCAGTACCTTCGGCGTTTTATTTTTCCTGTGGATCATTAATGCGGCTGGCACCAATGCCTCGGAAGGTATGGCCGCATTGTTTAGCTACCTGTCGCTGCTGAATCACTATAACAATCTGCTGGATGGCATGTTTAATTCTGCAGACGTAATCTTTTACCTGCTGGTCAGTTCTTTTTTTATTGTGCTCAGTATCTGGCGGCTTGATGCCGAACAGACACACGGTTAACGGCCATGTTTGTTACCAGCAAAACCCGCAAACAGGCGCTGATCAATAGCGTTGTCATGTTCATACTCATGGCGATACTGCTTGGCATACTGGCCTGGTTCAGCAACCTGCACACGCTGGAATATGACTGGACTGCCAATGGCAGGCACACCCTATCCGATGCCAGCCGTGATTTGCTGGCGCAAATGCCGGAGCAGATTGAAATCATCTCCTATGCCCGCGAAAACCCTTTGTTACGTGACTCGATCAAAAAGTTCGTTGGCCGCTATCAACGTCATAAAGACAATATTTCATTACGTTTTGTCAACCCGGATACCGTACCCGAAGAAGTACGCAACCTGGGCATACAGGTTGATGGAGAACTGGTTGTCCGCTACCAGCAACGTAGCGAAAACGTGCGCACCGATAACGAACAGGTGCTTACCAATGCGTTACAGCGTCTGGCGCGCAAGCAGGAAAACTGGCTGGCTTTTATCGAGGGCCATGGCGAACGCAAACCACTGGGCAATGCCAATTTCGATCTTGGTGAATGGATGGGGCAGCTGAGCAGCCAGGGTTTTCGTGTGCAACCGCTTAACCTGTCTGAAGTCAGGGCTATTCCTGATAATACCCGTGTGCTGGCTATCGCCGGACCGCGCGTTGACTACCTGCCCGGTGAAGTCGAAATGATTATTGACTATGTGCGCCGCGGCGGAAACCTGTTATGGCTATACGACCCGGGCCCGATGCATGGACTGGAACAACTGGCAGAGGAGCTGGGGATCAGTTTTTATCCCGGCGTGGTCATCGACTATGCCGGCCAGTTAATCGGCATTAACGATCCAACGATTGCCCTGGTTACAAGCAGCCTTTATACACCGCACCCGGTTACGCAGGGATTTGAATACACGACCCTGTTTCCACTTGCCGGCGCGATCCAGATACTTGATTCATCACAATGGGACGACAAACCCATCCTCACCACCGGTGACCACACCTGGGTTGAAACCGGCGAACTTGAAGGCGCTGTCGAATACAACGAGCAAATTGATGTTATTGGTCCGCTGACTATCGGCATCGGGCTGGAAAGGGATGTCGAACAAAGCGAGGGGGAAGAACTGGTGACGATACAGCAACGCATAGTTGTCATCGCCGATGGTGACTTTATCTCAAATACGTATCTCGCGAACAGTGGCAATAATGAATTAGGCACCCGCATAGTAAACTGGCTCAGCGCTGACGATAATTTTATTGTGATCCCGCCTAAGGTAGCGACCGACGCCCAGCTGGAAATGTCCGGCATGCTACTGGGCGGGCTTGGCATCTTCTTTTTAATTGTTTTACCGACCGGGCTGATCATAACAGGTATAACGATAGGCCTTAGAAGAAAAAAACAGTAGATGAAAAAGCATGTACACATCAACCTGGGCCTGCTTGCAGTAATTGGTGTCTTACTGCTGTTTGCCAACTTTAGCACTAACGATCGCGATACACTTGAGCCTGTACAATTATCCACTATTGACCCTGACAGCATTACCACAATCACGGTAACACGCCGCGACAAACCTGCGCTTGAGTTTTACAGGAATGCAGATGGCTGGTACATGCGAGCACCGTTACAAATTCGTGTTAACAAGGCACGCATTAACGCGATGCTGCGCCTGCTTAACGCAGAATCTCATAACCAGCTTGACCCAGCTAGCGCACAGCTAACGCAACTGGGCCTCGATGAGCCGGCGATCATCATGCAATTGAATGAGCACATCTTTCAATTTGGCGCTACTGATGCCATCGATCAGCGACGTTATGTGCTGTTCAATAACACTATCTACATGATCAATGACTTTTTATATGCGCAACTGGACTCAAAACCAGGCTTCTTTGCCGACACGCGACTTATACCGGAAAGCAGCAAGATCGTGGCCATCGATTTTCCTGAAAACCGTTTCGAACTGGTCGATGGGGAATGGCAAATGCAAACCTTGATGGACATCAAGCCTGTACAGTTAAAAGAGCTGGCTTTCAGCTGGCAACAGGCCGAGGCGATCTCGGTCAGCAGTTACCAGCAACCAGTACAGGACTTTCCCATAACGATCACCACGGCTGACAATGTCAGCATGACGTTTTCAATCATAGCCACCAGCCCTCACCTGGTACTTGGCAGGAAAGATCTTGCCATCCAGTACCATATGGGCAGCGACGAGGCAGCCAGATTACTATTGCAACAACCCGTAGAAGCAGCAGCGCAACCCTGAGCGATGCCTGAGTTACCAGAGGTTGAGACGACCCGTCGCGGCATCGCGCCCTACGTCGTCGGTGAAAAAATCAAACAGGTAGTAGTAAGGGAACGACAGTTACGCTGGCCAGTGCCGGCAATGTTAAAACGCACGTTAACCGATGCGACGATAAGAAAACTGGACCGGCGCGCAAAATACCTGCTGTTCTACACAGACAGTGGTTGCATGTTATTACACCTTGGCATGTCCGGCAGCTTGCGTATTGTTGCATCAGGCGCCTTACATACCAAACACGATCATATCGACTTCGAATTTTTTTCAGGCAAAGTGCTACGTTTTCGTGATCCGAGAAAGTTTGGCTCTATACACTGGGTAAAAGATCATCCATATCAGCATGATCTATTGCGGCATCTCGGCCCGGAACCCCTTGATGATCTGTTTGACGTAGATTATCTCTACGCAAAAGCAGCCAACCGCAAACAATCGGTAAAGACCTTTATCATGGATAGCCGCATCGTTGTTGGCGTGGGTAATATCTATGCCAACGAATCATTATTTATGGCGGGGATTAATCCTTTGCGCAAGGCCGGGAGTATATCAAGGGCTCGCTACGCACTGCTTGTCGATGCAATTAAAGAGGTGCTCGCCAGCGCGATTACCAAGGGCGGCACTACGCTGCGCGACTTTATCAACGGCGAAGGCAAACCGGGTTACTTTCGCAATGAACTGAAGGTTTATGACCGCGCCGAACAACCATGCGTAATCTGTCGTCGGCCATTGAAGCTGGTTCGTCTGGGGCAACGGGCTACTGTTTACTGTACACGCTGTCAACGTTAGCCAAGCGCCGAGCTAAACTCGTCAATCAGGTTAACAGCGGTAGCCACGCCATTCTCTCTACGCATGGCCGCACCCAGTTTGTGTGCCTGCCGCTGTATATCGAAGCTATCCTTCACCAGTTCGATTGCCTGTGCCAACTCGGTAGCGGTTGTCTTCCTGCGCAGCAGTACCGGGCCCGCCAGGCCGGCGCGCTGAATTTCCGAGCCCCAGAACTCCTGCTCGGCGATATGTGCCACCACAACCGACGGTTTGCCCGCGAGACAGGCAGTTTGTGTCGTCCCGGAACCACCGTGATGAACGACAGCAGCACAATGCGGAAATACGGTTTCATGCGGCGACTTGTCAACAAAAAAGACAGCGTCTGTCGCTTCATAGCCGCAAGCGGCAGCATCTGGCGTCTGGATAATCGCGCGACTGCCTGATTTATGTGCCGCCTGCATAAACAGGTCAATGGTGGCCCTCTGCATATCAATTGCATGCGGCATCAGGCTGCCAAAGGTCATGTAAATCGGCGGTTTGCCTTCATTGAGGAAGGCCAGCAGCGCATCTGTTAATTCACCTTCCAGTTCAAAATTAGGCATATCGAGGAAGCCACAGACATGGTGACTCTCCGGCCAATCCTGCTGCTGCAAGCACAAATGGCGGCTAACGCCTATCAATGTTAACGCTTCGGAAGTCCAGACATCATCAATTAAATCCCTGACTGGTGGCAGGTCTATACTGGCGCGGTAGCGGTCGGGAAAGGCTTTCATACTACGATTAAGCAGTTTCCTGACCAGCCACCAACCCAGGCGATTACCCAGTTGCCCGACTTCGGGCAGTCCGTAGGGGGGATGGTTAAGCGTCGGCAAAAAGTTATGCTGCAACAGTATGCTGATATAAGGTCGATGCATTTTTTCAGCCCACGCCTGTAACGGATAATGAAAGAAGTGCCCTATCAACACATCATTTTCAATACACAATTGCTCTGCCGCCTGCGCCATAGCTTCAACTGCGGGTTCAAACGCCAGTGTTAAAATATTTCGCGCCTGCTTGACCGGGTTGCGCTGTAGCAAAATGGTTTCGCCTGCCTGCTGCACGGCTTCAGCATCAGTGAATACCGGCGAAGCAACATTAATTATATTTACACCGGCAGCGGATTCGATCTGTGTATATTTATCGCTATCGATACAGGTAATAACCAGTGTCACCTCGTAGCCCTGTTCCTGTAAGCCTTCGGCAAGGGCAAGAAAAGGGCGCACATCACCATGACTACCCCAGGTTTGCATCCCTATCTTCATGTGTAGTTGCGTCCGGTTCTACTATTAACGTGACAGGTAGATGACCTGCGCTTCGCCTTCGCCACGCGGATCGCTGGCGGCAAAGACCAGGCCTTTTGGCTTCCATAACATGATGGCCTGCATGTTACCGTACTGGCGGCCTCGTTCGCGAAGATGATGACCCTTGGCCTGCAAACCCTGTTGTAACGCCGACGTTAACCCGCCAAGCTCAAATTGCAACTGGTCAGGCATATACTGATGATGGTAGCGCGGTATAGAGACCCAGGATTCCGGCAGTCGACCTTTGTTAAAGTCCAGCACGCCAAGCAACACCATACTAATGATGCGACTGCCACCAGGCGTACCCAGGATGGCAACCCGTTCATCATTTTCAACAAAAGTCGGGGTCATGCTGGAAAGGGGGCGCTTGCCGGCAGCAATCGCGTTGGCAGAATCACCAATCAAACCATAGCTATTAGCGACATATGGTTTAACAGAAAAATCATCCATTTCGTTATTTAAAATGACGCCGGTGCCTTCGGCAACAAAACCTGAACCGAAAGGCAAATTAATACTGAGCGTGGCAGCAACACGGTTACCTTCGTTATCAATAATTGAAAAATGCGTTGTATTTTCTCCGGCCGGGTTATAGGCAAATGTATCGGCCAGTTCGCTACTCGGTGTCGCCTTGTCGATATCGATCGTTAAAGCCATGCCCTCGGTATAGTCTTTATCCAGTAATCGCTTGACCGGCACATCAACAAAATCGCTATCACCGAGGTATGCAGCGCGATCACGATATGCGCGTCGCATCGCTTCGCTAATAATATGTATCTGGTCAACCTCTTCATATCTGTTGAGTTCAAAATGTTCGAGGATCTGCAATGCCTGTCCAAGCACGACACCCCCTGACGAAGGCAACATTGCTGACGTTATCCTGTTGTTGTGATAACGAAACGTTACCGGCTGTCGTTCAATGACATCATAGGCAAGTAAATCGTCACGCTCCCAGATACCGCCATTGGCCTGAACGCTGTTGACCAGCTTGCGCGCAACATCACCATCATAAAAACCCGCGCGCCCTTTCCTTGCCAGTAGTTGTAACGTATTGGCCAGGTCTGTCTGTACTATGGTTTCATCTAGGGCAGGTACCTTTTTATTACGCAGGAAGATCGAGGCACCATAGTCGTAACTGGCCATCACATCCTGTCTGAAACGCATCAACGCCTGGTAACGCGGCGTCACATCGAAACCCTGGCGCGCCTGTCTTATCGCCGGCGCCAATACCTGCTCGAGATCGAGACGTCCGTATTTTGCAACCAGATGCTCGATGGCCGCCGGCACACCCGGGATGCCTGCCGCCATTGGCCCGTTAACGGAGAGACCTTTAATGACGTTGCCATTATCATCAAGGTACATGTTTTTGTGTGCACGGCCAGGCGCCTTTTCGCGGCCGTCAATCATTACCTCGTGGCCGTCACTGGCACGGTGCAGCAGCCAGAAACCACCGCCGCCAAGCCCTGAACCGTAAGGTTCAACCACGGCCAGGGAAGCGGAGACTGCCGCAGCAGCATCAAATGCATTACCGCCCTGTTGCAGGATCTCGATACCGGCCCTTGTTGCCAGCGGATGTGCAGTGGCGACAGCCGATGTGTTTAGAGGCTGGGCCAAGGCTGCAAACTGAATAGACAGCAGGCATACCGCGACAATGACAGACAGGCAACTGCGCAAGCTGGAAAAAACCATGTTCGGCTAGGAAAACTTCCGGCTTAGTGCTGACACGACGACTTCATGGACGAAAGGCGTCACGTCGCCATTGTAGGAAGCGATCTCGCGTACCAACGATGAAGAAATATAGGTCAGTTGTTCAGCTGGCGTCAGGAAAACAGTCTCAATACCATCAAGCAGACGACGATTCATGCCTGCCATTTGAAACTCGTAGTCGAAATCAGACAGCGCACGAATACCGCGGACAATCGCTTTCGCTCCCACCTGTCTGGCCAGATCGGTTACCAGGCCATCAAATGAAACGACATCCGTGTTGTTCATGCCGGCCAATGATTCACGCGCCAGGGCCATGCGTTCATCCAGAGAAAACAGGTTTGCTTACTGGTGCTGTCGGCAACAGCGAGAATGGTTTTATCAAACAGCGCGGTTGCTCGCTGCATGATATCGATGTGGCCGTTGGTTACAGGGTCAAACGTGCCAGGGTAAATTGCTATGACCATATTATTTTTCTTTATGTGTCAGCAGTACTGATTGCACCTGACCAGTGAGTTTTTGCTTAAGCACCTGCCAGGAGTCAGGCAGTATTAACGCCTTTTCTGCCTCAATGTATATTTTACCAGCAGGCTTTAACAAACCTCTATCCAGGATGATCTGACAACATGTTTCGACCAACCCCTTGTTAAAGGGAGGGTCGAGGAAGATGATGTCGAACTGCTCATTAACTTGTTGCAGCCAGCTTAACGCATCCGCCTGCTGGATGTCATGCCTGTCGGAGCCAAAAGTTGCCGCCTGGGTAAGCAGTTTTTCGCAGAGTGCGCGACTGGATTCAATCATGACGACATGACTGGCGTTACGGGAAAGGGCTTCGAAACCAAGCGCACCGGTCCCTGCAAACAGGTCGAGACAGGATGCGGCCACGATGTCAGATTGCAACCAGTTAAACAGGGTCTCCCTGACCCTGTCTGGCGTGGGGCGCAAGCCGGGTTCGTTCAGAACATCGAGTTTTCTACCACGCCAGTCACCGGCAATAATGCGTACCTTGCCGGGCCTGGCCAACGGTTAACTATCCTGCTTTCCTTCTTTGGCCGGAGTGCCTACCAAAACAGTAACGAGTTTGTCAGGCATCACCCTGCGCTTGAAGGCATCGCGGATCTGTTCCACGGTGACCGCATTAACCTGTTCATTGAAGGTTTCAAGGTAGTTCAACGGCAATCCATAATAACCAATGACGGTTACGTAACTGAGTATCTTGCCATTACTATCAATGCGTAGCGGATAACCACCGGTTATATTTTTCTTCGAGGCGACAAGCTCATCGTTCGACGGACCTTTTTCAATGAACTGGTTGATGTTTTCCAGTAACACGGACAGAGCTTCGTCTGCCTGCTCTGTCTTGGTTTGCAGACCGGCTATAAAAGGCCCCTGGAATCGCATCGGCGAGAAGTAACTGTAGGCACTGTAAGACAGGCCACGTTTCTCGCGCACTTCAGAAAAGAGTCTCGACACCATACCGCCGCCACCGAGTATGTGATTACCCACATAAAGCGGAAAATAATCCGGGTCGCCACGTTTGATACCGGGTTGCCCCACCAGGATATGGGTTTGCGCGGACGGGTGCTCGATGAAAATCCTGTTGGCATCTTGCAACGCGCTGACCTCGGGCAGGGGCGCCGGCTTCTCGCCACCAGGCAAAACAGACGTCAGTTGTTCAGCAATGACTTCGGCCCGCGCGCGGTCAACAGCACCGACCATGGCCACCATGGCATTATTCGCAACATAGTATTGTTTGAAGAAAGCCTGCACATCACCGCGGCTAATGTCCTTGATAGACTCCTCGGTACCCTCACTGGGCGTGGCATAGGGATGTGAATTATAAATGGCATCCATGAAGGCGTCCTGCGCCAGCGACCCCGGCGACTGCTGCTTGGAACGCAAACCAATTAGCGTACGTGCGCGGCGGCGTTCAAGCGCATCAGCTGGAAAATCCGGCCTGGTAATCACCAGCTCCAGGTTAGCAAGTGCCTTGGCCAATAATGTTTCGTCTGTTAATGAACGCAGGCTGACAGAGGAAGAATCATAACCGGTATCGGTACCATAAACAGCACCGAGAGATTCGAAACCACTGCTTATGGCGTCCGCGTCCTTACCGCCCGCTCCCTGAGACAGCAAGCCTGTAGTCAACATGGCCAGGCCAGGTTTGTCACCATCGCGACTGCTACCAGCGTCAAAGACAAGCTGGATATCAACCATAGGCAATTCCGGCGCGTGCACATAATAGACCGGCACACCGTTACTGGTTTTCCAGGTTTCAATCTTTGGCGCGGCGTGGGCAATACCGCTGCTGAAAAAGAACAGGACTACAAGTCCCGTAATACAAGTTCTCATATTAATGTACACGTCCCATACCTCCTGCTGGTCTTCGTGGTTGCTTGCCATCCATGGGTAGCGGTTCAAGCTCGGCTACTGTCAGCTGCTCATCATTAAAATATTTCTTTGCCACTTGCATGACCTGTTCAGCAGTAATGGCGTTGACACGTTCAACGTAGGTTTCGGCAAGTTTCCAGGGCAAACCCATTGTTTCCAACATGCCAATTATCATTGCCTGGTAAAAGACAGAATCTTTTTCATAGACATCACTGGAAATGACCTGCGCCTTGACGCGTTGTAGCTCCTGTTCCGAAACGGGGCTTGTCTGTAATTCGAGAATTTCTTTACGTAAGGCCAACTCCAGTTCTTCTACAGTCTTACCTTCTGATGGCGTACCCATCAACATAAACAGGTTATCAAGTCGTGATGCCATACGGTAACTGGCACCCACCGACGCAGCGACTTCACTGCCACGCACCAGTCGACTGGAAAGTCGTGCCGAGTTACCACCATCGAGAAGACCGGCCAGCACTTCCAGGGCATAAGGCTCCCAGTTTTGACTAACGGCTTCGAGCCTGTCCGGGTTTTCCGTGGGCACCTTATAGGCCATTAACAAGTAAGGCAGCTCGGCCTGTCTTTTGACCGTGACTCGTTTAATACCCTGTTGCGGTATCTCGCGATCAAGCGGCATCGTGATTGGCTGACCTTTTGGTAAGGGACCAAAATATTTCTTCGCAAGTTGATAGACGTTGTCCGGCTCTACGTCGCCGGCGACAACAATGATTGCGTTACTTGGTGCGTAATAGCGTTTATACCAGTCTTGCAGGTCTTCAATCGTCATGCTGTCCAAATCGTGCATCCAGCCAATCACAGGAAAGCGATAGGGGCTGGTCTGGTAGGCAGTCGCCATGGCGACCTCGTAGACGTAAGACTGCGGATTATCTTCGGTTCTCCAGCGACGTTCTTCTTTAACAACTTCTATCTCTTTTAAAAACTCTTCCTTCGGCAGCGTCAGGTTACGCATGCGATCCGATTCGAGTTTGAAGCTGATCTCCAGGCGCGATTTTTCCAGGGTCTGGAAATAGGCCGTGTAATCAGGGCCGGTGAAGGCATTATCGCGACCGCCATTTTCCGAGATGATGCGGGAGAACTCGCCTGCCGGGTATTCGCTGGTGCCTTTGAACATCATATGCTCCAGGGCATGAGAAATGCCGGTGATACCGTCATATTCGTAACTACCCCCCACCTTGTACCATACCTGTGACACGACCACTGGCGCCCGGTGATCTTCTTTCACCAGCAGCTTGAGGCCATTATCAAGCTCATATTCGTAAACCTTGGCACTGGCCAGCGCGGGCAACAACAGGCCGCAAGCAAGAGTCAGCTTCAGGAAAAAATGACTTTGAAAAAACATGATTATCTATTCCATTATTAATTGTGACGCCCTCTATGAGAGCATAATTCTGTTCATGAGTTCGATTCGAGTTGGTGGTAGGATACCGCAACTATTGCCGCATTATTTTAGTAAATTAGAGCCCAGTGTTCGGATTCAAACGCAACAAGGAAACCAGCCCTGAAAACGCCAGGGAAGACAACAACCAGCCGCCATTAATCAAGGGCCTGAAACGTACCCGTAGCGGCCTGTTTGGCGGATTATTTCAGCGCAGCAAGAAACTCAATCTGGATGCCGATACCATCGAGGACCTTAAAGACAGGCTGCTGGTGGCGGATGTAGGCATACAAACCACTGATCAGGTCATTGCGGCACTCAAGGACAGTGAGGGCAGTGACGAGTCGCGTCCCGCTGATCTGATCAAGCAGGTATTGCTCCCGGTTTTACAGCCGGTACAACAGCCCCTGGAAATCGACACAAGCAACAAGCCATTCCTGGTTTTGGTCGTGGGTGTCAACGGCGTTGGTAAAACCACCACGATCGGCAAGCTCGCAAAACGCCTGCAAGGTCAGGGCAAAAAGGTCATGCTGGCCGCAGGTGATACCTTTCGTGCTGCTGCGATTGAACAACTACAGGTCTGGGGTGAACGCAACGACATCAAGGTGGTGGCCCAGTCACACGGCGCAGACTCCGGTGCGGTTATCTATGACGCGCTGGAATCAGCGCGGGCCAATAACATTGATGTGTTAATCGCTGATACTGCCGGGCGCCTGCACAATAAAGACAACCTGATGGCCGAGATGAAAAAGATTTATCGTATCGCCGATCGTTTTGACCCTGACATGGCGAGCGAGGTGCTGCTGGTGCTTGATGCGGGCACAGGGCAAAACGCCCTGGTGCAGGCAAAACAGTTTAACGACGCCATTAATGTAACGGGGATTGTGCTGACCAAGCTGGATGGTACCGCAAAAGGGGGCATCATTTTCTCACTTGCGACCGAGCTAACTATCCCGGTACGTTTTATCGGTGTAGGCGAACAAATCGAAGACCTGCGTGAATTCAATGCGTCGGACTTTATTGATGCGCTGCTGGAGATTGACGAACCGGCATGATTCGTTTTACCAACGTGCACATGTCCTACCCCGGTGGCAACGAGGCGTTGAAAAATGTAAACCTGCACGTGGAAAGTGGCGCCATGGTCTATATCACCGGGCGCTCAGGTGCTGGCAAAAGCACATTACTGAAACTCATTGCACTCATCGACCGCCATACCAGGGGCCAAATTATTGTTAACGGGCAAAACCTCGAGCGTGTCCGCCGTAAACGCATTGCCTACTTTCGCCGCCAGATCGGTTTCATGTTCCAGGACCACAGGCTGCTCTATGATCGTACCGTGTTTGATAACGTGGCACTGCCGCTGGTCATTTCGGGCTACCGCCACCAGGAGATAAAGAAACGCGTGCAGGCAGCATTGGATAAGGTAAACCTGCTGGGAAAAATTAACTCCTATCCACTGGCTCTTTCTGGTGGTGAACAGCAGCGTGTTGGCGTTGCCCGTGCTGTCGTACACAGACCGGCCCTGTTGCTGGCGGATGAACCTACCGGCAACCTTGATCCGGCGCTTTCATGGGAAACCATGAAACTGTTTGAACAATTCAACTCGGTTGGCGTTACCGTGCTGATTGCAAGCCACGACCTCGACATGATCCGGCGCATGAAGAAAAGCATCATTACGTTAAAGAACGGGCGTATCCTTACCGGCACTGACGTCACTGACGAGACATGAGCGCCAGCAAACGAAAAAAATCCAACACGGAGTTAAAGCGTCGCTTTGATATGTACCTGTTACAACATGCCCAGGCGCTGGTTTACAGCCTGGGCCAATACCTTAGACACCCGGTTAACCATCTACTCACAACGGCGGTGATAGGTATATCCCTCGCGTTGCCAGCGAGTTTCTATGTCCTGCTTGAAAACGCCCGCTTGGTAACTTCAAACTGGGACGGCTCATTACAGATCACGCTTTTCCTTCAGGATACTATCTCGGATCAGCAGGCCGCAGAGATCGCCAGCAGGTTAAATCAGGATGAACGAATCGAATCGACCTCGGTGATCAAGCGAGCTGATGCCCTGGCCGAGTACCAGAGCCTGTCCGGCTTTGCCGATGCGCTGGCTGCGCTGGATGAAAACCCGTTACCGGCAGTGATTGTTGCCCACCCCAAGATGAATACGACAGCAGAAGCGAGGATCGATGCATTACTTGCAGAACTGGAGGCGATGCCGGAGATCAATAACGCACAGTATGACAGCCAATGGATCCAGCGATTATTACAAATACTCGACATTATTAACCGGGTTATCGTTATCCTGTCGTCCATGCTCGCCCTCGCCGTATTGTTGATAGTGGGCAACACGATTCGCCTCGCCATCTATAATCGACGCAACGAGATCGAGATCACCAAGTTATTTGGCGGCACAGATGGCTTTATCCAGCGCCCCTATCTTTACAGCGGACTCTGGTACGGTGCTTTTGGTAGCGTTTTTGCCTGGTTACTGATTACAGCGGCTATTTTTATCCTCGATCAACCGGTAAGGGCGCTGTCCAGCCTCTATGCCAGCAACTTCGAGCTGGTTGGACTGGACATCAGGCATAGCCTGGTTTTACTTGGTGTCGGGATTGGGCTGGGTTTGGTCGGCTCCTGGATAGCAGTAAAGCGCCACATGAACGCGATAGAACCTGTCTAAGTACTTATTTTTTAAAGGAATTAGTCTTGACGCCAAACTGAACCGGAGACAAAATTAGCACTCTAATTGCTGGAGTGCTAAAATTTTGTTAAAAATTACCGATGACAAGGTAACGTTTCGTTTGAGGGAATGAAGGATATGAACAACCAAAGTCTGCAAATTGCTTTACCCACGGGCTCGATTGACAGCTACATACAGTCAGTCAACCAGGTCCCGATTTTAACGCAGGAAGAAGAAATCGAGCTGGCGCGTCGCCTGCGTGATTTCAATGACATCGAGGCGGCACGACGCCTGGTCATGTCTCACCTGCGTTTCGTGGTCAAGATTGCCCGCGGTTACAACGGCTATGGTTTACAACAGGCAGACCTCGTTCAGGAAGGTAACGTTGGGTTAATGAAAGCGGTTAAACGCTTTGACCCCGAGATGGGTGTGCGGCTGGTATCATTTGCCGTGCATTGGATACGTGCAGAAATCCATGAATTCATCATACGCAACTGGCGCATCGTCAAGATTGCGACAACCAAGGCACAGCGAAAACTCTTCTTCAACCTCCGTTCAGCCAAGAAAAGGCTGGGCTGGATGAACCAGGCTGAAATCAACGACATTGCCAATGACCTTGGCGTAAAACCCAGCGAGGTGCTGGAAATGGAAAAGCGTCTGGCCAACTACGATGCTTCTTTCGATGGCTACGCTGATGACGATGATGAAGACGGTAACTACACCGCGCCTTCCTATTTCCTGGAAAATAAAAGTGCCGGCCCTGAAGAGCTGGTCGAAACGGCTGAGTTCGATGAAGAACAACAGGAAGCCTTGAAGAGTGCCATGACCCAACTGGACGAACGCAGCATGGACATTATCGCCAGGCGCTGGTTAACAGAGGACAAGGCGACCTTGCATGAACTGGCAGCGAAATACGATGTTTCAGCCGAACGCATACGGCAGATAGAAAACAATGCGATGAAGAAACTGCGGGAAGCAATAGCAGCTTAAGTATAAGGTTTTAATCAAGGATGATTATACAACGAAAAACAAAACGGCCCTTCGGGGCCGTTTTTTTATTATGAATGAACAAGAAAATTAATGAGTATAGAAACTGTGCATGGAAGTATTTTGCCTTACATGCTGATCAAAGATTAAAAGCATTCAATTCTTTCTTAATTTTATCAACATTGATTGTTGGCGCGTTCGCCACATTAGTTGAAAAGAATAACTTGAAAGGGTCTTATATATTGCTTCCAATGGCTCTTACTTTTAGTTCTTTTGTTTTTTGGAAGCTTGAAGAGAGAACACGGATGTTAGTTAATCATGGTGAAGAAGCGTTAAAATATTTAGATAAATTGTTTCTCGAGAATGATCCAGACAGTTTCTCAAAGCTTGCATTATTTTATTCGGACGACAACTCAACCACATGCTTATCGAAATATCCTTTATGGAATTGTCATTTTAGCTATTCTCGATGTTTTAGATGGGTATTTATAACTACCGGGATTACTAGTGTTATTGGCGCCACCACCTGTCTTACTTTATGAAAGTTTAATAACCATGAATGATATTGAAAAGATAAAAGAGCTTCTAGAGAAGCTCACGGGTCAAAAAGCACCATTCCAACAAGGATTACAAGACAGGGTCAGTCCGACCTTCATGAATGACGGTTTAGGCTTAAGTCAGCTAAATGAAATACTTCTTTTGTTAGGATTTGATAGAGTCTCCAGTAGTTTTTTTCAATATTTATATCAGTCAAGTGAAAACGGTTGTCATGTATATTCCGAATATGAACATGGAATTGCTTTCTCCTCTTTAGACAAACTTTCTATTGGCATAAATTTATTTCGCGAGGCTGCTTTAATAGTTTATGGCAATGTTAAATATGCATTTAAAACTTTATCAATAGACGACAAGGAACTTAAAACTATTGTAGATATTTCTCAGCCGATAGATGAAAACATATTCATGAATAGACATGATCCTATATTGCCAATAAAAACTATTTTACCTGAGGACGCTTATTTAACTGGTTATATCATTGAAAAACAGTTGAAAGCACGAATAGAAAGCAGCCCTAATGATACCGAGGCAAAAGAGCTCGAAGAAAAGCGTGAGAAAATTGTAGATGAAGCCAAGATGAATCAAGAAGCATACCTAACCTCTGATCATTTAGATGTTTACGTTGCTACTTCTATGAGGGAGCGCCATGAATTTTTAACAATTAGCAAACTTACCCAAGAAATCTTCAAAAACCCGTCTATAACGCCGCTAAAGTTAAGATGGTTTGACCCCACTCAAGCTTATTGCATTGACAGGGTCGACAAAGGATTATCAGAAGCATTAATGTTACGAAGAGCTGCTTGTACAATCTACCTTGCACAAGAGAGTGATACGCTTGGGAAAGACTCTGAATTAGCTTCTACCTTGGCTCAAGGCAAGCCTGTAATTGCCTATGTTCCAAGTGTGAATGAAGAATATCTTAATAGCTATTTTACTGATTTAAAAAATGCCTACTCAGAAAAAGACTTTAAAACGACCTTAATTAACCAATTAAAAATCTTTAACAATGATTCAGCATGGTTTGAACCTCAAACAAGAAATTGGTTAAATGATAACAGCTTAATTTCTGAAGATAGTTTGAAAGAAATTCTTTCTAAACAAATGACGAATAATTATGATAAAAGAGCTAAGACACTTAAAGAAATTCATCCACTAGGTATTCAGGTTAATCTTGATACAGGAGTGGCAAATGGGGTCTTGGTTGTTAGAAATGCTGAAGACTGCGCAAATTTAATAAAAAGAATAATTACGAGGACATTAGAAGTAGAATTGATTGAAGAGACAAGATATACTTGTTTAGTAGAAAAAATTTCCGGCTGTGTATTTCGTGTTATGACTAAAGATGAAATGTTAACAAATGCATTTTGGAATTTTTATTTAGAGCCAGCGGAGTAATTTTATGTCCACAAGAAACTATTCAAGTCCTTATCAACCCAAAAGCACTCCAACACCAACAACCAAATCTATTAAAACTCAAAATAGAAAATCTAGCCCTTATGATGCAAGTGGCGCATCACAGCTAAAAACAGCTAAAACTTATAAATAGAATACTTTTTTACTTCCCAACTAAGGTCATTTCCTCGTTGGCGCTGTAGTAGGTATCCAGACAAGTATAGCTTGGAAAGTAGATCTTAGGGTCATTTTTTATGGTTTAGTGCTAGCATGACAGCAGCATGCATATAAACCTGTTACTGCTATTTTTGCTGTCCCCAACTCTCGCCCATGCACTCGCCGGTTTTGCCGAACGCAGTTCCACCTATCATTATAATCACTATGCAAAGATAGAGCGCGGTCATCCTTCAGATTTATGCATGGGTGAAAACAAATGGTGTCTCAGGTTGGTTCAGGTTTCTGGCGACAGCTTTGAAAAAATAGACACCACGTTTAATGCGCTCAATGTGCCCGAGGATACAAGCTCACCTTATCTATTCGGACATCGCTATGATGATAGTCAGTGGGTGATCTATGATCTCAAAAATGCAGTCCCGATTCATGAAAGCCAGATGAAGGCGGATGCCATGCAGGCGTGGCTGGCACTGGGGCAGGCGGCACCGTTGTTTATAGATGCCAGGAATACGGACCAGTACTTAACAGAAACGAAAGAATCGATTCAAACCAGGCAGGCCACCGAACTGAACCTGTGGTTTATGTTTACGCTTGTTCCACTATCGATAATGTCTTTATTCCTTGTTGGACTGAGTTACCAGTCGTACAAGCAATATCAATCGTCTGAACATAAACGTTATCGGTTGTTCGCCATAGTATTCCTGCTGCCCGTGTTGTGGTTATTATACGTGATGTTTTCCTCACTGCTGCGCATTTACCTGTGAAATAATATCGTCATTCCAGCTTCCTTTTGCGGTTAAATGTCCTATTATTTTTAATAGGCTCATACATTTCAGGGAGCAGGGACATGGCAGGAAAGAACCGGGGCAAAGGGAAACAGAGAAAATCAGGAACCATCCCTCCATGTAACAATGAACCCTGCGAACAAACGACCGGCTCTATACGGCCGTTCTGGTCTAATTTTAACATTATCTCAGCCTCTAAAAGCAGGTTGAACCTCTCAACCGACGAGGCTGTGCCAGGCACTACTGAGATACTCAACAGAGACAGTATGGGCAGGGAAATACGCAATCGCCTCGTTCGTTCTTTTCGCGAATTTGTCTATGCACAATCAGATTGCCCCGGGGTTCATTGTTACTGTGATCTGTCAGATGAAGTCTCTTCTGTTAAATACGAAGAGCCAATTAATGGGATCATGTACTTTGATGAAGAGACGAAGTTTGGAAGTTATTTTCACAAACTCTCACCGGGGTCAGAAGATGATGTACGGCAACAAGCAAGAGATGTACGCGAACAAATATTGGCAGGGCAAGTTATACCGGTTGTTGATGGGCAACCGGTACTGATTAATCCGGATGTGGATAAAGTAGTTATTGAGAACGTGAATTGCTGTACCAATATCGGTGCTGATTACTTTTTTTACAGTACCTTCAGATATACAGTGTCTTACGTCGCAAGGGCAACATTAATAACGAGGAAAGGTAACTGTAAATACCGTAGTGGTTAATCAACTTACTTACCCACTATCGTCCCTTCCACCGCAGGGTTCACACATTCCTTTTTATTATTAAACTCCGGCAACACCAGCTGCAAAGCCAGTCCATCGTTGGCACCGTAGTAGGCATCAAGAAAAGAGTAAACCGGGTCCAGGAAAATCCTGATTTTGGTCGTGCCGATTTTTTCCATCAGTTCATCGCCACCATCGTAGGCGACTTTGCCTGCGATCCTGTTTTCACCCACAGCGCTGATTGGAATCTGACCGAGCCAGAAACGCGCCCATGTCGTTTCATCAATAGTGTGGGTAAAGTAGGTAGGTTCAACAATGGTGTAGAGCCTGCCATCAGACAGCTCGAACAGTTTACGTCCAAATTCATGCTGCACGCCGAGGTATAAATGATTGTCTCTACGTGTGATCCAGTATTCTTCAATCACAAATCCATCGGCCAGGTATATTTCTATCTGACTGTCCGCTGCGACAGAACAGGTAACCGGCATGTTGTTTGGTCGGGCACGATGGTCCTTGATGTTGCGCATCATGGTCATCGCTTCCATTGCCGACAGCGCATACATATCTTCATCCGGGCCAGGCTGGATTGTGGCACAGGCAGTCAATAGCAACAGGACACCAATCAACAACATCGTGTTGCATACCTGACGACAGGTTTGATTTTGTAAAGCTATATCATTCATTATTGTCTCGCCTTACTTTCTCAATACAAATCTCGTACCATTTATAATAGCGAAAAATTCGACAACATCTTTAGCACATTCTTTAAATGTAGCTTTCGCAAGGCGTTACATCGATTAAGCAGGATCAGCAACTTAATTACGCTTCTTATTAAGTTAAGCGCACTTGGCGCGCCAGCTCATTGATTACTGCAGACAGTTTTGAAAGGAAATTTTTTGTATTAATTGTTACCTGGGTGAGACAGCTATCCGACGCACAGCAATTGTTGCTTTGCACAAAAACGCGAAGACATGCCTACGTTTAGTGGCTCATTGTTCTACGATGCGAAAGATATCTTCTGCGACATGCTCGTAGCCAACCGGCGTAACTATGCCTGCTTCGATTACCGCCACAGGCGTCCTGCATACCAGCCTGTCTCCGTCAACAGCGTTCTCCGCTTGCCAATCATTGTAAAACCGGTCGGCCTCTCCCTCGTGATAGCCCCTTAGATAGTCTGCCTTTCCAATCACTATCAAGCCTTGCTGGTCGGCACCACTATAGCCATCCATAAAGCCAGCCTGGTAATCGCTACAACCGGTAATTAGCAGGAAAGGGAATAACATTAGCAGACGGGACACTTTCTTCATCATCACAGTATAGTTGAAATGCCTTACAAGCAGGCGGACGGCTTGACTGGTTTTTCAACATCTGTGCCGTTAAGCTTTCAGCATGAATCCCGAAGAGATATTGACGTTCTGGTTTGATGAAATAGACAAACAGTGCTGGTGGCGCAGCGATGCTGAACTGGACCGGCTAATACGTAAGCGTTTTGCCGGTGTGCATAACATGGCAAGCAGGGGAGAACTGTTTGAATGGCGACTGACTGCCAGGGGTGCGCTGGCTGAAATCATCGTACTTGACCAGTTTTCACGTAACCTGTTTAGAGATACGCATGCTGCATTTGCTTATGATGGCATGGCATTAATACTTGCGCAGGAAGCGATCACGGCCGAGTTTGACCGTGAACTGACGCCGGAAGAAAACAGTTTCCTGTTTATGCCATTCATGCATAGTGAGTCGGCCATGATCCATGACCTTGCGGTAGCACTCTATGAAAAAAACGGCATCGAGAATAACCTTGAGTTCGAACTAAAACATAAGGCCATCATTGATCGGTTTGGGCGTTATCCGCACCGGAACAAGATTCTTGGACGCGACTCAACGCCGGAAGAAATCGAGTTTTTAAAGCAACCTGGTTCCAGCTTCTAGGTTTACTTCTAGCCTTTACTAAATACTGTTTACTATAATTAGTATTTTTTGAGCGTATAGATATATGGCAGGTGGTTGGTCAAAAGACGGGGCTGTGCAGGATCAAATTGATGCCAGCATCAAGGATGCGATTGCTCAAGCCAAGGAGCGCATGCCCAAAGGAGAGAGCCTTACTCACTGTGAGGAATGCGATAACGCCATTCCGGAAGCGCGACGTCAGGCTGTTCCGGGCGTTCGTCTTTGTGTGCAATGTCAATCGGAACTCGATGAGCAACAAAAAAACGAATTGTCACTGTTTAACCGCAGGGGAAGCAAAGACAGCCAGTTACGCTAGTGTCTTCGCCAACAAATTACTTCAACCTTTCTACGTACAACATCGCACATATTACTTCCGAGGTTTCCTATGCAACACTGGCTGGTGCTCGCCGCGGCAATTCTACTGGAAGTTGCTGGCACAACGTGTCTGAAACTTTCCGCAGGGCTTAGCAAACTTATACCCGGTTTGTTCATGGTGCTTTTCTATATTGCCTCGATAGGCGCACTTGCCATAGCAGTTAAGAAGATTGAAGTAGGCGTTGCTTATGCAATCTGGGCTGGCGCGGGTACGGCGTTGATTGCAATTATTGGGATTGCACTGTTTAAAGAAAGCGCAACCATTTTGAAGCTTATGAGTATCGGCCTGATCATTGCCGGTGTGGTTGGCCTCAACCTCAGCGGCATTAAGGCATGATCACTTCTACCAGGGCGTGACCTAAAAAGTGCCTTGCGCCTCGTTTTGTCCGGTGCGGGCGACAGGCATATCCAGGGTTATACGCTCTACAAGAATAGAGTCGCGGTAGGCATGATTGTAAAGTGGAAGATCCAGTTTTACCGCTGCGCGCTCGCCACCACGTCCATCGTTATAGATGACAACATCTTCACTTGACACAACGCGACCCTTGAATTCCATGGTGCCATCAGGCAATACGAACAAGCGCTTGTTATCTCCCTCTTTGGAGACAATCGCCATCTTCGTAGGCGTGCATGCAGCCAGAAAGGACAGGCTGAGTAGCAGAAAAATAACTTTTTTCAGTGTCATTTTATAAATCTCATCGTATTTATAAGTATGATAATCTTCATGTATCAGGGTTGCCAGAAAAAACGGTAACTGGTTCACATATTTTTCAACACTCTCCTCGATCACTGCCTGGATTAGAACAATAACATTATGAAAAAAGTCAGCTTTCACATAGACATGATTATCATGTTTGTACTTCTATTGAGTATCTCGATTGCGGGCAATATTTACCAATGGCAAATTCACGGTGACCTGCACGCGTCAAACATGAAAAACAAGCTGGAGCTAACTGATAAGCATGTCGCGTTAATCGATACGGAAATCGCACTGGAAAAATGCCGTAATGACATTAGCGCCACGAATGGACACTAGCTATCGAGCTCGGGGTAGTGGCGGAAAATTCCCATAGTATTAAATGGTATACGCCTGTCAGAATTTATATAGGCCTTGATATTCGTTCGTTCACTCACTGCCTGATGTAATGCAAAAAGCCTGGGGTAACTGTTTTCATTCTGTTTCATTGTATGTGGAAACGCATAACATAATCCTGCCATCAACTGAAACAAAGACAGGTCGACATAACTGCATTTTCTGCCTACCGCATACAAGTCGGACTTTTCATTATCGGCAAGGACATTTTCGAAATAGTTAAGAAACATTGGTAAGCGCTCAGCCAGGAATAGTCGACAGCGATGTGCAGCCTCCGGCTTCTGGTCTTCATAATACAGGCCAACGGCAATAGGATGGTGAGTGTCATGGATCTCTGTCACAAAATCCATGATGGTTAGCTGCAGCTGGTGAGCCCAGAGCTGTTTTTCCTCCGATTTGCCTATCAATCGCAACCGCGGCCCAAGGAAGAGAAGGATATTGGCGGTCTGCGCCAGCAATTGCTTGCCAGCCTGCAGGAATGGTGGGGCCAACGGGGGCATATCGGTGTTTTCCCGCATAATCTTCAGCATCGCCTCAACGCCTTTGCCACGCCCGGCCAGCCGTGCCATATCCAGGTAATCGGCCCCGGCATCTTCCAGCGCCAATCGTACAAACTCTCCCCGCCCCTGAATATCGGGCCAGTAATACAGCTTGTATCGCATCGATCTCCCCCCGCCGGTTTCTGTGTACAGGCGTAATCAGGGGCAAGGATATTACGAGCTGTATCTGGTCACAACAAGCCCAGGCTACATCGCCGGCCTGGCTGGCAGCTTATGCTCTCAACCTTGATCGAATGATGGTTTACGGCCAACAATGGCCTCGAGTCGTCGCAGCTCATTATCATCATGGTCCAGCATCTGCATAGATCGAATGCCCTTGAATTCCATACTTTGTTCATCATATTGCAGTTCGTATGCAACATCATGAGCAGCATTAACATTATTACTGCTATCGCCAGTTCGTAACTGCGCCTGGCCGTAATAGGTGTAGAGATAGGTGCTAAAAGGCTCGACATTCAGCAAACAGGCCGCGCCCCTGATACTAATAGTCGCGGAACGGGTAACAATGGTCCTGTCTTTACCCTGTTCAAACACACCCAGCAGCTTACCCGTGAGTAAGCGAAGTGTGTCCACGGCAGCGTTGTTGGCCATGCCAATCCTGACTGATGTGCGTTCCTTTAATAACACAGCGTCACCACCCAGCCTGAAACTGATACTGCTATTATGTCCTGTTGTTACGAGGTCACCAGGACCAATTATTGAATCAACGCTGGCTGGTTGCTTATTGATAAACACCGATCCATTAAGCATATGAATGTTCGCTGCAGTGACAACACGTGGCAATAACAAGCCAAGGCTTGTAGCAGCAGCGCCAAGCATAAAATTGCGTCTTGTTAGTACTACTTTTTTCATCATTCTTATCCATAACTTTGTTACGAATTCAAGCTATCAGTAACCCATCCTTTTGTTTAGGGGGTTATGTTGAAACTGATATCTGCGTCAACCTTTCTGGTCGAAACAACCAGTACTGGTGCTTATGAATGATTTTTTTCTTGAATTAAATCAATTATATTCAGAAGGATTCGCAGTAAAATATAATAAACAATCGCGACCAGGTGATATGGAAGATATTACGCTTTGGGGGTTTTTAGCCGGACTGGGGCTGTTCCTGCTTGGCATGTTTATGATGGAGCAGGGGTTGCGCGGGCTCGGCTCCAGGTCGATGCGCGAATTTCTACGCGCGCAAACCCGCTCTCCGTTACGCGGTGTTTTTACCGGTACCGTTGTTACTTCTTTCCTGCAAAGCAGTTCACTTGTTGGTTTGATTACGCTTGCGTTTGTTGGCGCTGGAATTCTTGAGCTCCGTAATGCACTTGGCATAATTCTTGGCAGTAATCTCGGCACCACCTTCACCGGCTGGGTTGTGACCATAATTGGTTTCAAACTCAAGCTAATCAACTATGCACAACCGTTGTTGGCGCTTGGTGCGCTCGGCACAGTATTCCTGAACCATACATCACGTGCCTATTATTTCTGCAACATCATGCTGGGTCTCGGCCTGTTATTGATGGGTTTATCAGAAATGACTAACAGCTTTTCTATTTTAACAAAAAACGTCGACGCCTCTTTCTTTCATGGCCATTCGGTACTGTTTTACTTTTTAGCCGGCGCAGCTGTTACCGCCTTAATTCAGTCAAGCTCGGTAGCCATGATGATTGTACTTAGCGCCATGCATGCGGGAGCCTTTACCTTGCAGGAAGCAGCGCCTATTGTTATTGGCGCTGATCTGGGCACAACCAGCACAGTACTGCTTGGATCCCTAAAAGGCAGCAGAGAAAAAAGGCGGGTAGCGTTATCACATTTCTTTTTTAACACGGTAACGGACCTGTCCGCATTGTTATTAATGCCCGTCTTGTTATTTATCATCTTGCAAGTATTTAATATGACAGACCCGCTACTCTCTGTTGTTACATTCCATTCATTATTTAACGTCTTCGGGATTTGTCTATTTATCCCCTTTATTGACCGATTCATCAAGTTTTTACACTGGCTGTTGCCTGACAAGGAAGTGCAAGAAAAATGTGAAATTATTAACAAGGTGTCTGCAAAGGTGACAGACGTTGCCATGGAAGCAGTAGTTCAGGAATTAAGTTTATTGTTGATACATTGTCTTACACTTAATTTACGCTGCTTTAAGATACGGGCAGACAAAGTCATTCCACCCGGGCTAAATGCTGCAAAAACCAAAAACCTGCAATATGAAGAGGATTATGCAGATTTGAAACAGACTGAAGGTGAAATGCTAGGCTATACCTATCTTGTCCAGTCAGGAAGCGAGGACCGTAATGAACTAAGCAAAATAACCAGGTTAAATCATGCGATTAGAAATGCATGCTATGCTGCCAAATTCATTAAAGACATCAGACATAACCTGGCAGAATGCCGTCACTCCTCATCACAAGAAATAAAAAACCTGCATGAAACCTTCATAACAGAGGTTATTATTATCTATAAGCATATCCTGAGGAATTTGTTGAATAATAGCCCGGAGCTCGTTACAGATCATTTCGCTGACCTTCATGTCTACATAAGAAAAAGCTACGAAAGGCTTATACAGAATGTCTATACTAGCTCGGGCAAAAACAAGATTACTGACATGGAAACTTCCAGTCTATTAAATATGAACAGGTCCTTTTATTTATCAAACATGGCGATGCTGGAATCGCTGAGCGTGCTACTAGGCATTTCGGAAGTGGAGCTGGAAACTATACAAACACATACTGCAAATGAGCAATAAAAGCGACAAGACAAGGCAGCGCAAAGTAGAACAGGCGGTTCGTAATACTGTTAACGAACTGGAAGGCTATTTTAGCTCGGACAGTTCAGACGATGAGTACATACATCAAATTCGCCTACACATTAAACGACTTCGCGCATGGTTGCGACTACAGCGCATTAAAAACGATGATTATACCTGGAAAGAGATGGATGAAAAATTAAGGAACCATGCGCGTACATTAGGACAGGCTCGCGATACACAAATAGTCAGAGAAAAACTGGAACAGTTTTATATTCGGGCAAAAAGCAATGCAGAAAAATCCACGATAAAAAGGGCATTAAAATACTGCACGGAAGATAGCTCACTAACTGATATAAACTGGCCACAATTAAAACACGCGTTGCTGTCAGACCTTGGAACCTATCAAAACCAGTTTATCTGTACGCAAACTGTTAATCAAATGCGTAGCGATTTAAAAAAATCTTACAAGCGCACAATTAAATCAGCACAACAGGCATATACTCAACAGTCTTCTTTTGAAGATCTGCATCGTTTTAGAAAAGATGTAAAAACTCTCAACTACCTTATTGGCTATATGAATAAGGGCTTCAAAAACAGGGCTAAATCGACAAAAACCCGTATCTCCGACCTTGGTGAGGTTCTTGGTCACATACATGATGTTGATGTCATACAAAAATATATTAACCAGATGCCGCCAAGGAAACTATACAAGGGCCAGCGCAAGATAATGGCAACTATTCTGGCGCGTGAACTTGACAGCCTATTACTGGAGTCAAAACAGCTTTTCAACAAAGCCTTTTCGAAAAAGCCGGAAGCTTTTATCAATTTTATGAAGTAATGGAAGTATTTATTAACAATTAGAATGAGATATTATGAATATTAAATTGACGAAAAATTAACGATAATGGTTAACCATGCCCGACATTAAATCCAACAAAAAGAAAGTCGCCAGCGACATCCCAATGGTTGACTCAATCGATTCCGCTGAGGAACAAATTGAATATATGATTGGTCTTTGCCGTTATGGCTCATTACTGCTTGCGACCACGATAAAAGGCATCTGCGCCGTATTCCTTGGTGATCATCCTGACACACTTTTCATGGAGCTACGGCAACAATTTCCGGAGGCCGAGTTTATTGCTGGTGACGAGGAATTTGAAAAACTGCTTGTTGAAGTCATTAATTACATAGAGACTCCGCGAGGCAGGCCCGATCTGGCGCTCGATGCACGCGGCACTGCCTTCCAGCGCTCTGTCTGGGCAGCGCTGGCGGAGATACCTTACGGCGAGACCTGCACCTATTCCGAATTAGCCATGCGTGCAGGGTCGCCATCTGCAGTGAGAGCTGTGGCACAGGCATGTGCCGCCAACCGCATCGCGGTGATTATTCCCTGTCACCGGGTTATTCGTCTTGATGGTGACATATCCGGTTACCGTTGGGGGGGAAAACGTAAACGCAGGCTACTCGACCGAGAGAAAGACTAGTTCTTTAGCTGATAGCCGGTTTTAAATACCCACGCTATTACAGCAAGACATGCAAGCATGAATAACAGGATCATTGCCAGGCTCACGCCTATATGGACATCGGCAATACCATAAAAGCTCCAACGGAAACCGCTTATCAGATATACCACCGGATTGAACAAGGTGATCTTTTGCCATAACTCAGGCAGCATATTTATTGAGTAAAAACTACCACCAAGGAAGGTTAACGGCGTAACGATCATCATGGGCACAATTTGAAGACGCTCAAAGCTGTCAGCCCAGATCCCGAGAATAAAACCAAACAAACTAAAGCTCGTTGCTGTCAGGAAAAGGAAGCAGAGCATATATAAAGGATGGTCTATATCGTAATTTACGAACAGCCTTGCAGTTAACAATATCAGTAAACCAAGGATCAGTGACTTGGTGGTTGCAGCACCAACAAACCCGACTATTATCTCTGCTGCTGATACGGGTGCTGATAACAATTCATAAATTGTGCCGGTAAATTTTGGCATATAGATGCCAAAAGAAGCATTGGAAATGCTTTCATTCAACAATGAAAGCATTATCAAACCGGGAATAATAAAAGCGCCGTAACTGACTCCCTCGATGTTGCCCATACGCGCACCTATTGCGGCACCAAACACAATGAAATACAGCGAGGTTGATAACACAGGTGTAGCGATACTTTGCATTAATGTGCGACGTGTCCGTGACATTTCGAACAGATAAATTGCTTTAACTGCGTGCAAGTTCATTCACTACTCCTTACCAGGCTAACAAATATTTCCTCTAGGGAACTCTCACTCGAATGCAGATCCTTGAAGTCAATATTGTGTTGATTGAGTGTTTTTAATAGGGCGGCTATACCTGTATGGTCATGTTGTGAATCAAACGTAAAAACCAGTTCGTTGCCATTTTCGCTTAACTCCAGTGCATAGCCCTGAAGCTCTTCAGGTATTTGTTCTAGCGGCTGCTGTAAATGCAGTGTTAACTGTTTTTTACCAAGCTTTTTCATTAATGCGCGTTTATCGTCAACAACAATTATTTCGCCCTTATTTATCACGCCAATTCGGTCAGCCATTTCTTCCGCCTCCTCGATATAGTGCGTGGTAAGTATGATGGTTACACCGCTTTCCCTTAGCTCTCTTACCATTGCCCACATATCCTGGCGTAATTCAACATCGACACCGGCAGTGGGCTCATCCAGAAACAGGATTGCGGGTTCATGTGCCAGTGCTTTTGCGATCATGACGCGGCGTTTCATGCCGCCTGATAAAGCCAGCAACTTGGTGTCGCGCTTGTCCCATAAAGACAGCGTGCGCAAGACGTGTTCAATATGATCCGGGTTTGGCGCCTTGCCGAATAAACCCCGACTGAATGACACGGTACCCCATACCGTTTCAAACATATCGGTTGAAATTTCCTGGGGCACGAGTCCAATCTCGGTCCTGGCGGCACGATAATCATCAATGATATTGGCGCCGTTCACCCGAACAGTGCCGGCGCCGGGGTTGACAATACCGCAGATAATGCTGATGAGCGTGGTTTTACCGGCGCCGTTTGGGCCAAGCAGCGCAAATATCTCGCCTTTGTATATCTTGAGGTTAATATCCTTCAGTGCAACAAAACCGGACTTATAGGTTTTGTTTAGTGAATGAATTGAAAGAACTGGCTCAGGCGCTGACACTGCTGTGAGATAAATAATAAACGGGCCATAAAGATAACAGCATTACGGAGAAATGCCACAGGCCTGTTATCTCTTGTACAGCGTTAGCTGCTGCCGTTTATCAGTTGCTGCACTTGCTGAAGGCGCTTGTCCCTGCCGCAATTGAAACGATAGTACTTGTAACGTAGCGGATTTTTCTTGTAATAATCCTGATGGTATTCCTCAGCATCATAAAACTGACTGGCAGCAAGCACCTCTGTAACTATGTTTTTACCTGCGGGAAACCTTGCCTGCAATGCTGTTTTGCTCGACTCAGCTAACACCCTCTGTTCATCATCCAGGTAGAACACAGCGGCCCGGTATTGAGGCCCCCTGTCACAGAACTGGCCGCTACTATTAAAGGGATCAATATTTTTCCAGAATACGTCCAGCAGTTCTTCGTAACCGATTTTTGTTGAATCATAGGTCACTTTTAACGCCTCATAGTGACCTGTTTTACCGGTGCTTGTTTGCTTATAGGTCGGGTTTTTTGTGTGTCCACCGGTGTAGCCGGAGACCGTACCCAATACACCATCAAGCTTGTCATAAGGCGGCTCCATGCACCAGAAGCATCCCCCGGCAAATACGGCAACCTTTGTTTCAGCATGGACGAGGCCTACTGACAGGGTAAGCACCCATGCGAGCAGAAAGCGATGCATCATGTTCTCAACTCGGGCAAGGGCATGGTTTCCGGTATAAATTTTAGTGCCAGACCATTATTACAATAACGCAGGCCGGTTGGCTGTGGGCCGTCTTCAAAAACATGACCCTGATGCCCACCACAACGAGCACAATGATATTCCGTACGCGGCCAGACGAGTTTTAGATCCAGCTTGGTACCAACACGTCCATCAATCGCCTGGTAAAAGCTGGGCCAGCCGGTACCGCTGTCATATTTGGTTTCGGATTCAAATAGCGGCAGAAAACAGGCTGCACAAACAAACGTGCCCTTTTCCTTAACGTCATTCAGTGGACTAAAGCCAGGCGGCTCAGTGCCTTCCTCGAACAGAATGTCGTACTGAGATGATGAAAGGATTTTTCGCCATTCACCGTCTGTTTTTTTCAATTTTGTGAATTTAAGACCGGTGTCCACGGGATGCGCAAGCAACTGCTTTGCCCATAGTGGCAGCGTCGCTAGTCCGAAAGTAAGTGTTTTTAGCAAGTGTCTACGGTGCATGTTTTTCTCCAACACAAATACTGACTATTTGTTGGTTAATCAGTTCATTGCTTAAGAGATGCAGCCAGGCAGCGCCAGGTTACACAACGCCGTTGCAAATAACGGGCACTAGCAAGCCAGAACTATAGTACGCTGGCGACTAGCGGGATGTAATGATCGATAAGTAAGGCCGCAAACAGCAACATCAGGTAGACAATCGAATAGGAAAACGTCTTCATTGCCAGCCGATCGTCGTGATCATATTGCATACGGATTGCGTAATAGAGAAAGACCGCATTGAGCAGCGTAGAGCAAACCAGGTAAAAGACGCCTGACATATGCACAAGGTACGGCAGCAATGTCACAATGCACATGATTATCGTGTACAACAGAATATGCAGGCGGGTGAATTCAACACCATGTGTTACCGGCAACATGGGTACGTCTACCGCTTTGTATTCCTCGCGCCGATAAATGGCCAATGCCCAGAAGTGTGGTGGCGTCCAGGCAAAAATGATCAGAAACAGCAATAACGAATTCGGATCCAGTGAGCCGGTCACCGCGGTCCAGCCCAGTACCGGCGGCGCCGCGCCTGCAGCGCCACCTATTACAATATTTTGAGGTGTTGCGCGTTTTAGGAACATGGAATAGATAAAGCCGTAACCAATGAGCGATATGGCTGTTAACCCGGCAGTAAGCGGATTGACAAGAAAAGCCAGGATGCCCATGGAAAAAGTCCCGAGAAACCAGGCAAAAATAATGGCGTTTACAATACTGACATTCCCTTTTGGTAACGGGCGCCGCATGGTACGAGCCATGATGGTATCAATGCGATGGTCGACAACATGGTTTACTGCCGCGGCTGAAGCAGACGCGAGCCCGATACCAATGGTTCCCCAGATTAACGCATCCCAGCCAGGCATTGTTGGTGCGGCCAGGAACATGCCCACTACGGCAGTGAACACGATCAGTGCAACGACATTCGGCTTACACAGCGCATAATAGTCTCGCCAGCTGATTGAAATAGTTTCTGTAATGGAGCGGTTTTGCACGACTTTCCTCTAATTATTATGGTCTTGCAACCGGGATACTCTGGTGCAGCAGGGTCACAAGCGACAGCAATAATAACGCAGCTACCCCATTGTGTGCCACCGCTATGTAAAGCGGCAAATGCATGACAACATTGGCGATGCCAAGCGACACCTGCAGTAACAGCACCAGCAGGATGGCCATTCCGGTATATTTAACCATGCCGGAGCGACAGGTTAATGAGCGGATCGCTACCGCGGCAAGGACCAGCAACGTGATAGCAGCACCAATACGATGCGTCATATGTATGGCTGTACGCGCCGGGCCATCAAGCACGCCACCCTCGTAGTCGATACCCAGGCCGCGCCAGAGCACGAACGCCTCTTCAAAATTCATATCTGGCCAGGCGACACCATGACACGTGGGAAAATCAGGACAGGCCAAGGCCGCATAGTTGGTGCTGGTCCAGCCACCCAGGCCAATCTGCATGACAAGCACGACAAGGCCCGCCAACGCCCACGGCCGTAATTCCGGTGTCGAGACCATTGCGGCAGCTTGTAACTGTCCCTGCTGTCTCAAGCTAAGCCAATATAACAGACTCAGGATCGTCATTCCCCCAAGCAGATGAGACATGACGACCAGTGGTTTTAACAGTAGTGTGACGGTCCACATGCCAAGCAGCGCCTGGAAAATGACCAGCGCGAGCAGCCCGGTACTGAGCCAGCGGGTGCTGGTATCGCGCTGCTTCACCCACGCGCATGCGCAAATAAACAGGATCACGAGCCCGAGCGTACCGGCAACATAACGGTGCGCCATTTCAATCCAGGCCTTGTTCGCTTCAAGAGGTCTGTCAGGATAGGCCGCATTCGCGGCGCGCACGGTATCTTCATCAGCCGGAACGAGTAGCTGTCCATAACAGCCCGGCCAGTCCGGACAACCAAGACCAGCATGTGACAACCTGGTGTAAGCACCAACGGTAATGACAAGAAGCGCCAGTACACAGGCAAACCTGGAAACATATAAAATCGTCTTATTCACCCGGAATTAACCTATGCGTGATGCTTTAATCAATTTCTTCAAATCTTTCATGATCCCACGAGGGTTGATGTCCGGCGGATAACTCATCATCAGATTGCCCAGTGGATCGATAATGTAAATGCGTTGGGCTTCAATGGGCTGATCGCCATTCCCCAACATGAATTTTTTCAACAATACAGTCCTATCAAGAGTCGGCTCAACAATAACTCGCTGTCCGGCGTAATCATTCAGCATGGTCATCAGTGCAGACACTTCGGTCTGTGTCGCCAGCAATACGCGCTGTACGCGCAACGAGTGTTTATCCATGGCAATATGAATCTGACGCATTCGATACAGGTTATTGGCACATGCATCGTCACAGGTATCTGTGACATAGGTAAGGTTCCACTTGCCATGTAACCGGTATTTTTCATTGGCAACCGGATCCAGCAGCTGCAGATTATCAATAGGCCTTGGTGGCTCGATCAAGTCACCCTTGTTTGACCCGCCGCGCGCGTCCAGTACTTCCTGTTGGTTTAATAACCAATATGACAGAGCCATAGGACTTAAAAAGGCAACAATAATAACTACCAGCGTCAGCGTATTTTTTTGTTTACTGTTCATAGGTTTTCTTTTTTCTGATGTTCAATACGACATAAAGAACCAGTAACGTCGTTGCAAAGGCAAACCATTGGAACGCATAGCCACGATGCTTTTGCTCATCTGAACCGGGCTGTTGCCACAAAGTCTTGTAACCATGTTCAGCGTCGGGGCCCAGCCTTAGTATTAATGGCAACAGTTGCTCGCCCAAAAGTCCGGCAATTTCCTCCAGCTCAATTTTTTGTACACGATAGATACCGGAGCCCATTTCTTCAGGAGCAACATCAGCAAGCATAATGCCGGTTCTTGGTTCTGCTTTTAATACACCCTCCAGCTCGATAATTGCCTGTTCAGAGATTAAGCCTGGTATATCGCTTCTGTCTGGCGGCGCTTCAACCCATCCTCTATTAACAAGTACAAGCCGGTTGTCGTCCTGTAACTGAAACGGGGTGTAAACAAAATAGCCCACCTTGCCTTTGACTACCCGATTATCCAGCAGTATCTGCAGTGTTTCATCAAATTGCCCGGCTGCCTTTGTTTTTCGCCACAGCATGTCTTCGACATTCTCCGCTGCCAACAGCATGCCCAGATCAACCGGGGTCTGTTGTTGCCGTTCAGTAAAGTTAGCATGGCGGAAGGCCTTGTATTCCGCGCGTTCCAACTGCCAGACACCCAGCCTGACAAACAGCGCCAGGAACAGCAGCGTTAGTATGCTTGTCATTATTTTTGGCCGAAAAGACCATTTTCCGAAAGTAAGTTTCATATCGTGCAATACATTAGCTAGCTAGCCCGTTATACTGCGTCCGACTACAACACACTAAGACTTCATGACCGCTATTTTATTCAAAGCATTTATCATTGTGTTACTGTTGATGATCCTGGGCTCATTGGCAGCGGGCGTAATTTTCCTGGTAAAAGATGAGTCGGACTCAAAATCGACGCGGCTTGTTACATCGCTCACGGTCAGGATTAGCCTATCCATCCTGTTGTTTGTGTCCTTGCTTGTTGGCTCTTATTTCGGCCTGATTCAACCACACGGTCTGGGCCAGTAATTTCCCACTGAAGTCATAATAGAAAAAGGCGCTACCATGGCAGCGCCTTCTCCAGCAATTTTCCAGAATGTCTAAATCCAGTAGACAAATATAAATAATCCTAACCAGACAACATCCACAAAGTGCCAGTACCAGGCCACGCCTTCAAAGGCAAAATGATCTTTAGCAGTAAAATGCCCCTTCATACAGCGCAGGGTAATGATCAGAATCATGGTAGCGCCCATGAAAACATGAAAGCCGTGAAACCCGGTCAGCATGAAAAAGGTTGAACCATATATGCCCGATGTCAGCTTCAGGTCGAGATCCTTGTAGGCATGAATATATTCTTCCGCCTGCAGAAACAGGAATATTGCGCCCAGTACCACTGTCGCGATCATCCAGAATATCAATGCAGCACGTTTTTCTTTCTTCAATGCCCAGTGTGCAAAGGTAATCGTCGCTCCAGAGGTCAACAGGATAAGCGTATTTATTGCCGGGATGCCCCAGGCTGGAATGACTTCCTTGATTTCAGTGAATTGCGATGACAGTGACAAGGTCATGTCAGGAGTCGTCAATAATGGCCATACCATCTGAAAGTCAGGCCATAGGAATTCATGAGTAGAAAGCTTGGCGCCTTCGCCTGACAGCCAGGGCACCGAATAAACCCGGGCGTAAAATAGCGCGCCGAAGAATGCGGCAAAGAACATTACCTCGGAGAAAATAAACCAGCTCATTCCCCAGCGAAAGCTGACATCAACCTGGCTGTTGTAGTTTCCAGCCATGCTTTCCTTGATTACATCAGAGAACCAGCCATAAAACATGTAAATGACCGCAGCCAACCCGATGTATAAAACAACCGGTGTTACACCGTTTAAAAACAGACCGGCACCGATAAATGTTACAAATAAAGCAATTGAGCCAACGATAGGCCAACGGCTTGGATCAGGTATGTAATAGGCACCATGTGAATCAGACATAATTAAACCCCATTTTGAATCTAGTCATTTTTCTTAAATTAAATGTTATCCACGTTGACTCGTGGTTTATTGTTGTTAGCTACCTGTTTTGACTCCAACGTCTCAAAAAACGTGTAGGACAATGTCATCATTTTAATCTTCTCGGGAAGATCGGCGTCGACGACAAACCGGACAGGCATTTCCTTTCGCTCGCCAGGCGCTAAAGTCTGCTCGGTAAAACAGAAGCACTCTGTCTTGTTAAAATAAAGTGATGCCGTGGTAGGAGCGACGCTGGGCACAGCGCGCCCGACAATCGTGCGGTTCGATTTGTTTTCCGCGATGAATAATACCTCGGCTACTTCACCGGGATGGACACTGGTTTTGTGAGTGAGGGCCTCAAACTCCCACGGAATTTCAGCATTGATATTGGTATCGAACTCCACTGTCACGGTGCGACTCATGTCGACGAATGCAGATTCGGCCTCCTCGCTACTAATCTGACCGGTTTTACCGTTGATACCAACAACCTCACAAAACACATCATAAAGAGGCACCAGCGCGTAACCAAAACCAAACATGGCCACTGCAAATACGGCAAGTTTTCCGGCAGTGCGATTGGCTTTTTGTTGTTGCATAAATGACTTACCAGTAAAGCAGGAAGATACCCACATAAAATCCTGCAGCTACAAGGGCCAGGATAATTCCCAGGCGCTTGTTCTTTGCTGCCAGGTCCTTCTGTGCGTTTTCCGCTTGTTCGCCGTTATGACTCATCATTGTCGAAACTGCCTAAGAATGCGCAACTTCATCCGTCACTTTCGGTGGCGTGGTAAAGCTGTGGAATGGTGGTGGCGAAGGCAAGGTCCACTCCAGTCCATGCGCGCCTTCCCAGACCTGGTCCGTAGCTTTCTCGCCACCGCGAACACACTTGATAACAACCCATACCAGGATCAGCTGACTTAGACCAAAGGCAAAACCACCAATACTGATAATCTGGTTCCAGTCAGTAAATTGGGTGTTGTAATCCGGGATACGTCTGGGCATTCCGGCCAGGCCAACAAAATGCATAGGGAAGAACAACACGTTGACCGAAATCGTCGAAGTCCAGAAGTGCCACTTACCAAGCGTCTCGTCATACATATGGCCAGTCCACTTCGGCAGCCAGTAATAAACACCGGCGATGACACCATAAATAATGCCGGGCACGATTACATAGTGAAAGTGCGCCACAATGAAGTAGGTATCATGATACTGGAAATCGATCGGTGTGATACCCATCATCAGGCCAGAGAAGCCGCCGATAGAAAACATGAACAACACGCCAATTGAAAACAGCATCGGCGTTTCAAAAGTCATGGATCCTTTCCACATGGTGGCCATCCAGTTAAAAATTTTCACGCCGGTCGGTACCGCGATGGACATGGTTGCATACATGAAAAACAGCTCACCGGTTAACGGCATGCCCACGGTAAACATATGGTGCGCCCACACAAAGAACGACAGAAACGCGATGGATGCTGTCGCATAAACCATGGATGCGTAGCCAAACAGCGGCTTGCGTGCGAATGTCGGAATAATCTGCGAAATAATACCGAAAGAAGGCAACACCAGGATGTATACCTCAGGGTGCCCAAAGAACCAGAAGATGTGCTGGAACAATACCGGGTCACCGCCACCGGCAGCATTAAAGAAGGCCGTGCCAAAATACTTGTCGGTTAACAACATGGTAACCGCACCGGCCAGTACTGGCATCGATGCAATTAGCAGAAAAGCAGTAATGATCCAGGTCCAGACAAACAGCGGCAGGCGCATGAACGTCATGCCCGGCGCGCGCATGTTAAAGACTGTCGCAATAATATTGATGGCGCCCATGATGGATGAAATACCAAGAAAGTGAACGGCAAATATCAGGAACGGAAAGCCATCGCCGAGCTGTAGCACCAGAGGCGGATACATCGTCCAGCCACCTGCTGGCGCACCACCGGGCATGAAGAAAGTTGCCAGCAACAGGGTGAAAGCAAATGGCAGAATCCAGAAACTCATGTTGTTCATGCGTGGCATCGCCATATCCGGCGCGCCAATCATCAGCGGTATCATCCAGTTCGCAAGGCCAACACCCGCCGGCATCAACGCACCAAAGATCATTACCAGTGCATGTACGGTCGTCATGGAATTGAAGAATTGCGGATCAACAAACTGCAGGCCGGGAGAGAACAACTCTGCCCGAATGACCATTGCCATGGCGCCGCCAACAAAGAACATGATCAGCGCGAACACCAGGTACATGGTGCCGATGTCTTTATGGTTAGTAGAAAATAACCAGCGGCCTATACCGGTTGGCTTGTGGTCGTGATGATCGTCGTGGATGACTGCTTCACTCATGGGTCTATCCTCTTAATTACTAATCTTGTCTCTATCCGTTTAATTTACCGAACTGCGCCGACTGCTATTGGCTGAATCGAGTCCTGGGCCGTGTTATTCCAGGAATTACGAACGAATGTCATGGCAGCTGCAATTTCAGCGTCGTTTAATTGATCTTTAAAAGGGGGCATCAGGTTTTTGCCATTCAGAATCTGGGTAGCAAACTCCTCCGCCGGTCCGTTAGCGATAGCACTACCGGCAAGCGCCGGAAACATTCCGGGCACACCTTCGCCGGCAGCCATGTGGCAGGCACCGCAGTTTTTGTTATATACCTCTTGTCCCTTGGCCACGAGCTCATCCATGTTCCACTCGCGCACCGCATCCGCTGCGTCGGCAACCGCTTCACCTTTCATTTCCTTTACCCACGCTACATATTCTTCCTGTGGCACTGCCTTGAGCACGATTGGCATAAAACCATGGTCCTTGCCGCAAAGTTCGGCGCATTGACCACGATACGTGCCCGCCTTCTCAATATAGGTCCAGTTGTCATTGATAAAGCCCGGTATAGCATCACGCTTCCAGCCCAGATCTGGCACCCACCACGCATGGTTCACATCTGCAGCAGTGGTAAGAATTCTTATCTTGGTATTAATAGGTACTACCACAGGGTTATCAACTTCCAGCAGGTAGTTATCTACTTCTTCTGGTCTCAGCGCTGCATCGCGCTGGCGCGCCTCATTGCTATCCTGGGCCAGTGTGCTGAAGAAACTGATATCTTCTTCAAGGTAGTCGTATTTCCATTTCCATTGATAGCCAGTCACCTTGATAGTCATATCAGAGTCGCCGGTCTGCTCCATAAAAATTAGCGTTTTGGTAGCAGGCACTGCCATCGCGACGAGAATAAGTATAGGAATAATGGTCCAGGTGACTTCGGCGAACGTGCTGTGATGAAATTTTGCCGGCACCGCGCCTCTTGATTTGCGATGATGAAAGATTGACCAGCACATGACGGCAAACACCGCCACACCAATTGCGGTAACGATGTAAAGAATGGTCATGTGGAGATCGTAGACTTTTTTACTTGTAGGAGTGACACCCTCAGTAAGATTCAGGGGCATGCTTTCAGCAAGGGCAAATCCGCAAAAGAGAGAAAGAGAAACTGCGACAAAACTGAGCACAGCTGATTTGACAACACGGAATGACATACTACTTTCCTCGATCTAATAGTTATAATTTCACTGCGTCAGGCCTGCATCGCCTTGCGTAGTGTAAACGCCAGGGCCTGACGTTCCTGTTCGTTCAGAAAACTACCTATTTCCAGTTGCCTGCCGTGCGATCTTAATAGTAGACGGCTCGGATACCAGCTACTCCAGGACGTTTGCAAAACGACCTGCATCCAGCTGCGTTCAAACTCGAATTGCTGTTCGGGTTCATCACGACCGATTTCAACGGTCACCGTATCTCGCCCGATGGTGATAACCTCTTTTCTACCACCTCGCCAGGCACTGACGTATAAAGCGGCACCCAACGCGAGCAATTCAAGTCCTGCAAACGGCAGTATCAACGTTAACCCTTGCATAAAGAAGCCTGTTGCAATCCCCAGGGAAAACGCCGCAAAAATACTGAAAAAAACCAGCTGTTGTCTCCAGGGCATGGCCCTGTTTGGCATAATCAGAAAACCCTTGGTGCTGCTATCAGAATTATCCAGGTTAACAATCATGACTGGTTTTTTGTTTACAAAATAGGCTACTACCTGCTTAAGCGCCGTATTATGCACAAATAAATATAGTATGGCGACAATTTGTCGCACAATATTAATGCACAATATTAATATTGGTTTGTCGTCGGGCGACGTCTTAAACAACACCTGCGGCGGCAAGAATTCGATCATGCCCTGCCGATGTCATGTTTAAGACAGCCGCCCCCAGGGCATTCTCCTGACAATAAGGGATTTCGGCCAGCATGGGCATCTGCAGCATTGATTCAAGCGTTGCCAGTGTTTCATCGCGAAACAGGTAGTCGTTTTCAAGGACTGAGATGGCCCAGCCTGCCAGCTCCAGCCCATCGGCCTGGATAGCTTCCGCGGTCAGTAACGCATGATTGATACAGCCCAGTCGCAAGCCAATCACCATGATCACCGGCACCCCAAGCTGCTTTGCCAAATAGCCGAGCGTTTGCTGTTGATTGATAGGTACACGCCAGCCACCCACGCCTTCCACGATCGTGCAGTCGCTTAATTCTTGCAGCGCAGCATAAGCCTGCAAGATTTGATCTGTATCAATTGGTTGTTCCGCCTTGGCTGCAGCAATATGGGGTGCCACGGGCGGTTCATAAACCAGCGGATTCACCTGTTCATAAGCCAGCTGATCAGTGCAGGAGGCAAGAATTGCAGTTGCATCTTCGTTTACCAGGCCACCGAACTGTTGTTGCGCGCCAGACGCAATCGGCTTCATGCCATTTACCCGCAGACCCTTATGTTGAAGGTAGCGCATCAATAATACGGTAAACCAGGTCTTGCCTACACCGGTATCCGTGCCCGTGATAAAAAAGCCTGGCTTCATGATGCTTTGCCCCCTGGTCGTTGTTGTAATTGTTGTCGGAGTTCAGCCAACGAGACTGTTGACTCGCCGCCAACAGCGTTGGATTTCATCGAAGCAGCGGTTCTCCACGCATGCCCATAAACTGCCTCATACGTTGCCGGCAACTTGCCATTGCTGCGAAAAGTTTCGTAATGATTTACTACGTCCTGCAACCGTTGCTTGCCAGTCAGGCTGGTGCGTCGTCCAGTATTGACATTCTGGGCGCCAATCGCCTTGATCTCTCGCATCAGTGTACGCGCATCGTCATACAGCATGGTGATATGCTCCACGCTTAACACCGGTTCGCCCAAACCGTTTCTCACCAGGGCATCACCAATGTCATGCATATCAATAAAGGTATTTACATGCACGGCATCATCAACCTGTTGCCAGCACTCGCGCAATTCTTTCAATGTGTCCGGACCAAGACTGGCAAAAATAAACAGCCCCCCAGGCCTGATCATCTCAGCCACCCCGGCCAGGACCACATCCAAATCGCTACACCATTGCAACATCAAGCTGCTGAACACGATATCGAATTGGCCCGGCGCGAAAGGCAAGCTTACTGCATCAGCACAAACAAACTGCTGCCCGGAAAAAAACCTGGGGCTATTTTGCCTGGACAATGACAGCATTTTTGTTGACAGATCGACCTGCACAACCGTTGCGCGCTTGTAACGCTTTTTCAGTAAACGCGCGCCGTAACCGGTGCCGGCACCGAGATCGAGAATCTTGCTCGGTTCGATGTTAATCAACTCAAATGACTCTAACAGTCTTGCCGTGATTGTTTTCTGCAACACCGCGTAACGATCGTAACTTTTCGCTGCGCGGGCAAAAGACCGCCTTACCTGCGCAGTACTAAGCTTGTTCGTTTTAGCACTCATAACATGTTAACCCGAAGTTGTTTTACCATGTCGTTGACGATATTAGCGTGACTAATGAACGGGGCGTGTCCGCAATGTTGCAGAATGCTGATGCAAGTATTGTCCTGATGCAGATCGCTTGCGACGCATGGATTAAGCAATGCATCATTTTTTCCGACACACATTTGTACCGGAATGGTTAATCGCTTGAACTGCTCACGACTGTCTCTTGTGGCCAGTTCATTAAGCAAAACCTCAAGGGCATCGGCCTGGTTTATGTCAGCTGTAAATCCGGACAAGGTATTCAATGCCTGCTTATAATCACTTTCTCCGAAAGCTGTTAAAGCACATATTTTCCTGATCGCCGCTGCAGGGTTTATTGCAAAGCTGTTGCGCAGTGTTTCATATGATTTTTTTTCAATTCCATATTGCCAGTCATCCCTGTTAACAAGGACCGGTGCACTGGCTAACAAAACGAGGCCGCGCACCTTATCTGTTTGCGCTGCTACTTCAATGGCAATCTGCCCACCCATGGACCAACCAATTAACAGCGACTCACTGGTGACCATATCAATGACTGCGTCAACAATGGCCGAGAAGCCGGACTTTTTTGCCAGTGTATACAGGCACGGCGCCTGATAAGAGTGTGCTTCATCTAATAAAGCGACTACTTGCGAACTAAATCCCCAGCCGTGAAGAAATATGGCCTGCGCTGCAACCGTCATGATGCCAGCGCCCACTTGATAGACTCCGCCAGTTGCAGTACATGTTCCCTGCTATGGGCGGCGGTCAGACTTATTCTGATCCTGGCTGAATTTTTTGGCACCGTTGGCGGCCTGATAGCCATTGCCAGCAGGCCTCTTTCCTCCAGCCTCGCGGCCAACGACATGGCATCGGCAGCACTACCAACGATGAAGGGCTGTATGTGTGTATCTGAAGTGAGTAACGGCAACGCCTGCTTTAGCTGTGAGATATTGCTATGTAGCTGCTGGCGAAGATGATCTGCATCCTTTACCAGGGCAATCGTTTTCGACAGTGTCGCCGCCAATGCTGGCAACATGGCCGTAGTATAGATATAGGTCCTCGCCTTTTGCAGCATGAGATGAATTAAGCGTTCATCGCCAGATACAAAAGCGCCCCCGGCGGCCAGAGATTTTCCAAACGTACCGATCAACAATGGCACCTGTTTCTGCGTCAACTGCAAGCGCTCAAGCAGTCCGCCGCCTGTATTGCCGATAGCGCCGAGGCCATGAGCATCATCGACGATTAGCATTGCTTCATGCCGGCTACAAAGCTTTGCCATATCCTGTAATGGTGCTGCATCGCCGTCCATACTAAAGACGCCGTCAGTCATAACGACTTTCTTTTTATTGCCATTATCGTTAAGGATTTTTTCGAGCCTGCCCAGATCAAGATGAGGGTAGCGCATTAATCTGCCGCGCGACAAAACAGCCGCATCAATTAAAGAAGCATGGTTAAGCTTGTCCTGAATCACCAGCGTAGAATTGTCTATAAACGTTGAAGCAATGGCTAGATTGGCAAGATAGCCCGAGGAAAAAGTCAGAGCCGCATCGCGCCTTAACCAGTCACAAACGGATTGTTCAAGTTCGTCGTGGGCGATGCTGTGTCCTACGATTAAGTGTGAGGCGCCTGCGCCGACGCCGTAAATATCAAGCGCCTCCTTGAACCAGGCTTTTATTGTGTTGTTATTTGCCAGGCCAAGATAATCGTTACTGCTGAAATTGATAAGGCGCTTATTGGCTACATCTATTTCAGCGCCCTGGGGTGTTTGCACGACACGCTGTAGACGCAACAGGTCATCATCGTCCAGATGCTGCAACTGTTGCTCCGCTTCACTATAAAAAGACACGTTTACAGTTAATGTTGTTGTGTTTGTATGCCCAGTCTTTCGAGCAGTGCCTGATCGCGCTCCAGTTGCGGGTTGTTGGTTGTTAACAACTTCTCGCCATAAAAAATTGAGTTCGCCCCGGCCAGGAAACACAGGGCCTGAACCTCATCACTCATTTCATTCCTGCCAGCCGACAGGCGCACGTAGGATTTTGGCATCAGTATTCTTGCAACGGCTATCGTTCTGACAAAATCGATGCCGTCAATTTTATCCAGGTCATACAAGGGCGTGCCTTCAACCTGTACCAACATGTTTATAGGTACGCTTTGCGGATGTTCTGGTTGGTTTGCCAAGGTTTGCAACAGGCCTGCACGATCGGTGTCGCTTTCGCCCATGCCGATAATGCCGCCACTACAAACATTAATACCTGCCTGACGAACATGATCCAGTGTGTCCAGTCTTTCCTGGTAATCACGTGTGCTAATAATTTCGGAATAGTAATCGGGAGATGTATCGAGATTATGATTGTAGAAATCCAGTCCGGCACGTTTCAGTTTTTCTGACTGATCCTTGTTTAGCATACCCAGGGTGACACAGGTTTCCATGCCAAGCTCTTTGACCGCGTGCACCATTTCCACCACTTTGTCTAAATCCTTGTCTTTTGGCTGTCGCCATGCGGCGCCCATGCAAAACCGGGTCGCCCCCTTGGCTTTTGCAGCGCTTGCCTGCTCAACCACGGCGGCAACGGCGGCCATTTTTTCGGCGTTCACATCTGTCTGATAGTGTGCACTTTGTGGACAATAGGCGCAGTCTTCAGGGCATCCACCCGTCTTGATATTCATTAACGTGCTAAGCTGAACGGAGTTCGCGCTAAAATATTGGCGGTGTACCTGTTGCGCAAGATACATCAGGTCGTTGAACGGCAGGCGTAATAGATCAAGCACCTCGTCACGTTGCCAGTCATGTCTAATTTTGAAAACGGGCTGTTCGTTCATTTGTTTTTTTGAAGTAACTGAAAAGCTTATTGTAAACTTTTTCAATCATACAAGGTTAACTAATCTGCATGGATGCCAGATGGATACCAAAGGGACAGTGTTTTTTCTGTCACGCTGACACGCACAGCGGCATTTGCAATGATTGCAAGCAGGACTTATATGCCGGGGCACGGAATCGCTGTCCTGTTTGTGCCGTGACGACAGTAACAGGGAAAATATGCGGGCAATGCCTGCTCAATCCGCCGATAATTGATAATACGATTGTCTTAACCGATTACGCATATCCATTTGATCGCTACGTGCGCACGATCAAATATGATCAAAAACCGGAATTAATCAGGTCTGTTGCCGCTGATCTGGCCAGGCTAATTGCCCGACAAGAAGAGATGCTGCCAGACATCATTGTCCCGGTTCCGTTACATGCCTCTCGAATGCGACAACGCGGCTTTAACCAGGCAAGTCTGCTTGCCAGGCATTTAGGCCAAATACTGGGTGCCCCCGTCATCGATACTATCGTTGTCCGTAACCGCGAAACCCGATCACAAAGTGGGCTTGACCACAAACAGCGCCGCAAGAATGTGCATGACGCTTTTACGTTGAACAACAATACCGATGCAATGCGAATTGCGATTTGTGATGACGTCATCACAACCGGCGCTACGATTAACGAGCTGGGACGTTTGTTTCGGGATAGGGGTTGCGAGGATATACAGGCCTGGGCACTCGCAAGAACGCCGTTGTACTAGGTATCCAGGTTTTCTACGGCCAGGGCATTCTTCTCGATGAAATCCCTGCGCGGCTCGACCTGGTCCCCCATCAGTGTGGTAAAGATCTCGTCGGCGCTAACCGCGTCTTCGATCTTGACCTGGGACAGGCTTCTGCTTTCTGCATCCATAGTGGTTTCCCACAGTTGATCCGGGTTCATTTCGCCCAGGCCTTTATAACGCTGTATCGATAAGCCGTGCTCAGCTTCTTTTAGCAACCAGTCAAAAGCATCTGTAAGCGTAGTAATCGCTTGCTTACGCTCTCCTCTTTCTATCCTTGCCCCTGTGCCAAGCTCCTGGCTGGATTCCAGCGCTGTCAATTTCTTGTAATCGCCGCTGGAAAAGAATTCCGGCATAAAAACGCTGCTGGACTCGACGCCATGCAGCAGCAGAGAAACCTTGGCACCATAGGCACCATCGCCCCCCTGGAACATCTCGAACCTGTACTGAGTGATCTTGGAGCCAGAGTCATTGAGATTTCCGACAAGCTCACCGAACCAGTTTTTCATTACTACCCCGTCTTCACAGTCCTCTTCTGTTATGACAGGCATGTAACGCATGGCATCAATAATTGATCCGTGAAAACGCTTGCATAAATGAGTAATCGCCTGGTTCATATCGATGTATTTGTCTACCAGCCCGCTTAACGCCTCACCATCTATGGGCGCTGCCTCACTGGTTAACAGCAGGCGACTGTTTTCGAGCGCAAGCTCAAGCAGGTATGCCTGGCGTTCGGCGTCATCTTTCAGGTATCGTTCCTGCTTCCCTTTCTTGACCTTGTACAGTGGCGGCTCTGCAATATACACATGCCCCCTCTCAATAAGCTCTAGCATCTGTCTATAAAAGAAAGTGAGTAATAACGTACGTATATGTGCGCCATCGACATCCGCATCTGTCATGATAATAATTCGATGGTAGCGCAGTTTTTCGGGATCAAATTCTTCTTTGCCTATACCACAGCCCAAAGCAGTGATCAGCGTCCCCACCTCGGCCGAAGACAGCATTTTGTCAAAGCGCGCCTTTTCTACATTCAGGATTTTACCTTTCAGGGGCAAAATAGCCTGGTAACGACGATCACGGCCCTGCTTGGCAGAGCCGCCGGCTGAATCACCCTCCACCAGAAACAGTTCGGAGAGCGCTGGATCTTTCTCCTGGCAATCAGCGAGTTTTCCGGGCAACCCTGCAACATCAAGCGCTGTCTTACGCCGCGTTAATTCACGTGCTTTTCTTGCCGCTTCCCTGGCGCGTGCGGCTTCGACAATCTTGTCACAAATAGCCCTTGCTTCCGTCGGTCTCTCCAGCAAGAACTCCTGCAGTTTATCAGACACGCTGGATTCAACGATCGACTTAACCTCGCTTGATACCAGTTTATCCTTGGTTTGTGATGAAAACTTTGGATCCGGCAGCTTTACGGACAACACAGCGGTTAAGCCCTCACGGACGTCATCACCGGCAATAGAGACTTTCGCCTTTGTCGCCAGACCCTGTTTATCAATAAACTGATTTAAGCTGCGCGTTAATGCCGCACGAAAACCGGAAAGATGGGTGCCGCCATCTTTTTGTGGAATATTGTTGGTAAAACAAAAAATATTTTCCTGGTATGAATCATTCCACTGCATTGCCAGCTGCACACCAACATCGTCTTTTTCCACCTCGATATTGATAACGGTTTCATGCAGCGGCGTCTTGTTTTTGTTTAGATGCTGAACAAAGGCAGCGATGCCGCCCTTGTACTCAAACTGGTCTGTCTTGCCACTTCTCTCGTCAATTAATTCAATGCAGACACCAGAATTTAGAAAAGATAATTCCCTGAGCCTTTTGGAAAGTATGTCGTAATGAAATTCAATGTTCTTGAAAATCGCTTCACTTGGCAGGAACCGGACCTCTGTGCCAGTAATAGCGGATGAGCCACCTTTTTCCAGGGGGGATACGGGGTCACCGTTGGCGTACGTTTGCTTATGTAAAGACCCGTCTCTATGGATAGTCAAATCCAGCCGCTCAGAAAGTGCATTAACAACGGAAACACCAACGCCGTGCAAACCACCGGATACCTTGTAGGAGTTATCATCAAATTTACCGCCCGCATGGAGCGTAGTCATAATCACCTCGGCAGCTGATCGACCCTCCTCCTCGTGCATACCCACAGGTATCCCCCGACCGTTATCACTGACGGATACAGATTCGTCTGTATGTATGGTGACTTTGACGTGGTCACAATATCCCGCCAGCGCCTCGTCAATACTATTATCAACAACCTCAAAAACCATATGGTGTAGGCCTGTTCCATCATCAGTATCGCCGATATACATGCCGGGTCGTTTTCTTACCGCTTCCAACCCCTTTAAAACCTTGATTTTGGAAGAATCGTAATTATTTTCTTCTGACATAAACTGTTCTCTATGGTGGATTCGTTATTCTACCACTACTGTACTTTTTCGACCTGCCCTTGTTTCACGTGAAACAAGGCATGGCAGCCTGCATCGAATGGGGCCCAGGGTGGTAATTCGAGTGACGACACAAACGTTTGCGCATCATTGTTAATCAGCAGATCCAGAATCTTGCGAGAAGCGTCGCTATCAAGTTCTGCGTCTATGTCATCAACCAGTATGATGGCGCCTACTGAACACTGCTTCAGCACGGCAAGTTGCGCTGAGACAAGTCCAGCGCCATACAACTTGATTTGGCCTCTTGATAAATGCCTGGCCACGTCCACCCCGGAGAATTCAAAACTGATATCCGCCCTCTGGGGCCCTGATGCGGTAAACCCCCGTTTTTGATCCTCCTGGCGCGATTGGAATAATGTGTCCAGCAATTCATCACCAAAACTACTGTTTCTGTAGCCAACTTCTGCCGGACCATCCAGCAACAAGGGGAGATAAAGACTACCAAGCAGATCAGATACATTATCGAGATAGCCTTTTCTGGCCGCGTCGATTTTCTCCGCCTCTTCCGCCATCAGTCTCTCCCAGCCCGCGATCTCTTCACTACTGAACCCACGGTCGGCCTTTAACAAGGCGTTACGATGGCGCACTGCCCGATGATAGCTCTTCCATGTATCGAGATAGCCCGGTTCCACGTGAAACAAGGACCAGTCCAGCCAGTGCCTGCGCTGCTTCGGTCCGCCATAAAAAAGCAGGTTGTGATCCGGTGCTAACAGGAAAACAGGGATGGATCTTGCCTGTGCTGAAGCAGTTTGCACCTGCGCGCCGTTGTACTTTAAACGCATCAGGCCGTAACCCTTTTCAACGCCAGCAGTGAAGGACTGATTGTTCGATTCACCTTGAGCGAATACCGACAGTGATTTGTGTCCATGCGTAATGACGCTATTTATGCGGCTACTTCTAAACGATTTGACCCGTGACAGAAGATAGATAGCCTCGAGCACCGATGTCTTGCCACTGGCATTCGGCCCATAAAAATAGTTAATACTGCTGGCTGGCTGTATTTCTAGTTCTTGTAAATTACGAACAAAACTGGCCTTCAGGCGACTAATTGCAAGCATCACCTACAAACGCATAGGCATAACAACATACTGACACCTTGAATCATCCTCCGGCAGTATGAGGCAACTACTATTGGGATCCTGGACACTCAATTTTACTTCGTCACTCTTGATGATTGACAGCGTATCCAGCAAATAAGAAACATTAAATCCTATTTCAATTTCGTCCCCGGAATAATCGACTTCCACCTCTTCCTCAGCCTCTTCCTGCTCCGGGTTATGCGCCAAAGCGCGCAGGCTGTTCGCGCTGAGAATAATCCTGACACCGCGATACTTTTCATTAGATAAAATCGACGCCCGAGTCAGGCTGTTTTTGAGTAGCTCACGGTTTGCAGTTACCGCGTTAGTGCTGAGTTCGGGAATCACTCGCTGATACTCGGGAAAACGACCATCAATCAATTTACTGGTAAAGCAATACCCCTGTTTTTTTATCCTGATGTGGTTGCCGGTGATTATCACCTCAACCTTTTCTTCATCCTGACCCAGCAGGCGCATCAACTCGGTGATCCCTTTACGAGGAACAATTAGCTGGGTTTCGTCTGTAATGCCGGTCTCAACATTCGATTCATCAAGAGCAAGGCGGTGACCGTCAGTTGCCACGCAGCGGAGTTTGTCTTTTGCTACTTCCAATAACAAGCCGTTGAGGTAATAACGCACATCCTGCTGAGCCATGGCAAACTGGGTATTTTCCAGCAAGGACTCAAAAATACCCTGATCGATAACAAAACTGGCTACAGCATCACTGATGTCGATAACCGGGTACTCCTGAGCTGGCAAGGTTGCCAAAGTGAAGCGACTTTTGCCTGATTTAATTAATGCCTTATCGTTCTTGATATCAAATGACAATACAGCCTCTACAGGCAACGCCTTGCAGATATCAAACAACTTGCGAGCAGGTAGTGTAATTTCACCGCTGACATCAATACCCAGTGCAACATTAACGATAAGCTCAACTTCCATGTCTGTCGCGGTTAATGTCAATGTCTTACCACTGAAGCTGAATAATAGATTAGAAAGGATGGGTAGCGTTTGTCGCCTGTCAACCACACCGCTTAGCATTTGTAATGCAGGTAGTAATGTCTCTCTATCTATATTAAATTTCATATATATACCTTATATTTATTACTATTAGTTATATATTATCTGTTATAAAAGCAATTAAATTTATTAAAATCAATCACTTAAAGAATAATTTAGTTTGTGAGTAAGTTGTTAATATTTTCATAAAACCTGTTTCTAGATTGTGAATAAAACAACTTGATTTTACCAGTATCAAGTTTTCCACAGTTCCTGCTCAACTTGTCAGAGTGTTTATCAGATTTGTAAAATCTTCTTCAACCCGGTGTTCTGTCTTCCTTAGTTCATTGATCTTTCTACAAGCATGTAAAACTGTGGTGTGATCTCTGCCACCAAAGGCGTCACCAATTTCCGGTAAACTGTGGTTGGTCAGTTCCTTCGATATGGCCATGGCAACTTGCCTCGGTCGTGCTACTGATCGATTACGTCGTTTTGAGAGTAAATCAGCAACTCGAATCTTGTAATACTCGGCAGTTGTTTTTTGTATGTTCTCTATTGTTACCTGTTTATCCTGGATAATAAGTAAATCCCGTAAAGCGCTCTGGGTAAATTCCAGCGTAACAGCACTGCCGGTCAGGTTAGCATTGGCAATAACCCTGTTTAATGCTCCCTCAAGTTCCCGTACATTGGATCGAAAGCGTTTAGCAATGAAAAAACTGACATCGTCAGGAATTTCTTTTTGCGCCTGCAGCGCCTTCTTGCGAATGATTGCTACCCTGGTTTCCAGTTCAGGCGGATCAATTGCTACCGTCAAGCCCCAGCCAAACCTGGATTTTAGTCTTTCTTCCAGTCCACTCACTTCCTTGGGATAACGATCGCAGGTAAGGACAATCTGGTGTTGACCTTCCAATAGCGCATTGAAAGTGTGGAAGAATTCTTCCTGTGAACGTTCTTTGCCGGCAAAAAACTGGATGTCGTCAATTAGGAGGGCATCCAGTGAACGATAATGCCGTTTAAATTCGTTAATCGCATTGTGTTGTAGCGCCCGGACCATGTCAGCGACGAAGCGCTCCGAATGCAGATAGGCAATGTTAGCGCCGGGTTTTTGCTCCAGTATAGCCGCGCCAATCGCATGCATTAAGTGTGTCTTGCCTAATCCGACACCGCCATAAATAAAAAGGGGGTTGTAGGCACCACCAGGATTTTCGGCAACCTGGATTGACGCCGCGCGTCCTAGCTGATTCGATTTACCCTCAACAAAGGTATCGAAAGTAAAACCGCTATTCAGGTTGCTCGAATGTTTTACTGGCCGTGAAACAGTTTCGGTACCGACAGGACGTGTCGGCAAAGGCTTGTTGTTCTTCTGTTCTTTCTGGCCAGCCCTGCTCCCTATTTCCAGCCTTAATTCTATTTCCTGTTCCAATTCCCCGAGCATGTCTTCTATGCGGGTCAAATAACGTTCGTTTATCCAGTCCAACACGAAACGGTTTGGTGCGAGCAAGCAAATGCTTTGCTCATTTTCGACAGCGTGTAGCGGGCGTATCCATGTGTTGAATTGTTGCGGTGTCAGTTCGCCTTCGAGCCGCTCCAGACAACGCTTCCATGGGGATATTCCCACAAGATCTGACCTCATTGAACGAATAATAGAAGAGACAGCAAAGTGTATACCTGTTGAAAGTTATCCACAACTTGACTTCAAGCACCAGCCCGGCGCCATATTAATTGACATATTTACATTGCGAACAGTACCATATGCGCCCTTTTTACCATCAAGATTGAATCAGGCATTGCATATGAAACAGACATATCAGCCCAGTAAATTAAAGCGCAAGAGAACACATGGCTTTCGTGCCCGTATGCAAAGTCGTTCTGGTCGGCTTGTCATTAAGGCCCGACGTAATAAGGGCAGGAAGAGACTGTCTGCTTGATATACGGTGGGCTTTGCCAACGGTCGATTCAGTCGGATACAAAGACTAAACAGGCCTGCTGAATTTCAAGTGCTTTTTGCCAGCGGAAAACGTACTGGCAACAGGGAATTGCTTGTCATAACGCGCAGTAATAATAAACCTTACGCAAGACTTGGGTTAGCTATATCCAGGAAAAACGTTCCACTTGCAACGCGGAGAAACAGGTTAAAGAGAATTGTTCGCGAAAGTTTTCGCAGACACCAACAGCAGTTGCAAGGTCAGGATGTCCTTGTGCTGGTTAAAAAAAACATAACTGACATAACAGACCAGGCGCTATTTATAGTGCTGGAAAAATACTGGAACAAACTGGAAAAATGAAAACAATTGCGCTTTATTTAATCAGGTTTTACCAGCGCTATATAACTTTCTATCTGCCACCATCCTGTCGCTTCAACCCCAGCTGTTCAACATATGCTTACGAGTCTATATCCAGGTTTGGCTGTATCAAGGGCGCATGGCTGGCTGGTAAAAGGATATGTCGATGCCATCCTTTAAATGACGGCGGATTTGATCCGGTTCCACGCAAAGAAGTTTAGTCTTAATGGAAACAACACGTTTTATTTTACTGATAGCGCTTGGCCTGGTGCTAACAATGATTTGGCAGGCCTGGCAGGAAGATTACGGTCCGGCAGTTGCTGATCAATCGCCGGCGGTGCAGAGTCAGGCAGGTATTAACCAGGAACGGACAGATGTGCCTTCATTACCAACGACTTCCCGGCAGCAGACAGCAGACAGCTTTCCTGAACTGGTAGCCGATAAAACTGATGTGCTATCAGCAGGTAGCGTAATAAGGGTTTCAACAGATGTACTTGATATAGAAATTAATACCCTGGGCGCAACAATAGAGCGATTAAACCTGCTGGACTATCCCGTTGAAAAAGGCGAAACCGATAATCCGGTTAAATTATTAAAGAATGAGTCGAATGAATTTTATTGGCTGCAGAGCGGTGTGCTATCAAGAGATACGGCCGTAAACCATAAAAGCATTTTTACTACAGATACTAATGAATATGTCTTAACGGACGATAGTCTCGATGTTGTGTTTGAAGCTCAAACAAGTGAGGGATTGCTGGTTCGCAAGATTTTTACCTTTTACCGTGGTTCATATCTTGCTGATTTAAAACACGAGGTTATTAATAACTCCGGCCAAACATGGAAAGGTAGTGCCTATGCACAAATAAACAGAACCGATCCAGCCCAGGCCGGTTCGCGCTTACTGTATACCTATACCGGTGCTGTAATATCTACTCCCGACAAGCGTTATGAGAAAATTTCATTTGACGATATCCAGGATGAAAACATTACATCGGATGTTGCAAATGGCTGGGTTGCCATGCTGCAGCACTACTTTTTCACAGCGCTGTTACCGGGCTCACGTGAGGATACATACCGTTATTACACACTGAACCCCGACAAAAAAAGCTATGTTATTGGTGCGGTCACACCTGCAGCCACGGTTTCAGCAGGTGATAGCCAGACATTTCAACAGCGAGTTTATTTTGGGCCCAAGCTACAAAAATCGATTGAGCAGCTGGCAGATGGTCTGGAATTAACTGTTGATTACGGCATTTTCTGGTTTATCGCTAAACCGTTGTACTGGGTTCTCGACTTTATACATACCTATACTGATAACTGGGGCTGGTCTATTGTTCTGGTGACCTTGCTATTGAAAATCATCTTTTACAGGTTGTCAGCTGCTGGATACAGATCCATGGCAAACATGAGGCGGGTCCAGCCCAGACTTATATCAATCAAGGAACGCTACAAAAATGACCGCGCTCGACTAAACCAGGCGATGATGGACATTTACAAGGAAGAAAAAATTAATCCGCTTGGCGGCTGTTTCCCAATCCTTATACAAATCCCGGTATTCATCTCTTTATACTGGGTATTGCTTGAGTCAGTAGAGTTACGGCAGGCCCCATTCGCACTATGGATCGATGACCTGTCCTCGCCGGATCCGTTTTTTGTATTGCCATTGTTAATGGGCGTAACCATGTTTGTACAGCAAAAACTCAATCCGGCACCGATGGATCCGGTGCAGGAAAAGGTATTGCAGATGCTCCCTGTCGTGTTTACTGTCTTTTTTGCCTTCTTTCCTTCCGGACTGGTTTTATATTGGGTGGTTAACAATATCCTTTCCATTGCACAGCAGTGGATGATCACCAAAAACCTGGAAAAGGCCGGCCTGAAATAATCAAGTGCCATGTCCAGCAATGACACGATTGCGGCCATTTCTACAGCGCCCGGTCGAGCAGGCATAGGTATTGTTCGTGTTTCAGGGCCCGCTGCCATTGATATTGCAACCGGGCTAACAGGTCTTAAACCTGAACCAGGCCGCTTTGCTTTTACTTCTTTTTTTACGCAAGCCCGCGAGTTGATCGACACAGGCCTGCTTTTATATTTCCAGTCACCACGTTCGTATACAGGTGAGGACATAATAGAGTTACATGCGCATGGCAGTGATGTGGTGTTGCGAAATTTGCTTAACGAAGCATGCAGCCTTGGTGCAAGAATGGCTCGGCCTGGAGAGTTCACCGAGAGAGCCTTTCTAAATGACAAGCTTGATCTTCTTCAGGCGGAGGCAGTCATGGATCTGATAGAAAGCACATCAAACAAGGCGGCGCGTAGTGCACTACGATCGCTGGAAGGTGTGTTTTCTGAACAGATTACAGAAATACAACAACTGCTGGTCAATGGCAGGGCGTTAATTGAAGCCGCGCTGGATTTTCCTGATGAACAGGATATAGAGATTGATATTCAACCGGTGAAGGACAGCCTGGTTGAAGCATTAACCCTGACGACAAACCTGCTGTCAAACGCGGAGGCCGGCGCGAAACTTAATAAGGGTCTGCATGTTGTTATTATGGGTAAGCCAAACGTTGGCAAATCCAGTTTGTTGAATAGACTCTCGGGTAACGAAGTTGCAATCGTGTCAGATAGACCTGGCACGACAAGAGACAGGGTCTCGCAGACGATCTTGCTGGATGGCGTCGAGCTACAACTTGTTGATACTGCCGGGATAAGGGAAAGCCAGGACGAAGTTGAGTTATTAGGGATTGAACGATCACATGATAGTTTACAAAAAGCAGATCTGGTTCTTTACGTATTTGATAACGATACGGATCAACTTGCCTTGACCGATTCCCTCCCCGAGAAGACCCCGTGTTTGCTGGTAAGAAACAAGGTTGATTTATCATCGCCTGTTGATGACCAACTGCAACAGGTTCTGAATGTTTCTGCAAAAACCGGTGAAGGCATAGAAAATTTAACCAGTGAGATTCGCACGTTTCTAAACCTGGATTCATCGGACCAAAATACCGTCTCCGCACGACAAAGACATATCAACGCTATTCAAGCCGCAAGAAATCATATAGAAAAAGCGCTGGACGGCCTTGACGCAGATATTGGTTATGAAGTCGTTGGCGAACTGTTAAGACAGGCCTTACTGGCTCTCGATGAGATATTAGGCAGGGTTTCTGCCGATGATATTCTGGGCGTTATTTTTTCAAGGTTTTGTATTGGTAAATGAGTTGCTATCCGCCCCTTGCTTGACAGCTATCTGGATCATCATCGCCACCACAAGCAGGAATACTATCCACCAGCTCCGCCATACAGGATTACCGAAAGCATATATAGTTAGCACGGACATAATCGCCGCGGCATAAAAAGGTCGTTGCTGAATTGGCAAATTCCCTGTCCAGTTTAGCAGGGCATTTAGCCAAAACAGCAAAATTATCAAACCTAGAAGGCCAAGCTCGAGCCAGCATTGAAGAAAAATATTATGCGGATACATAAAATCGGTACGTTTATGCTCCGTCCTGTATTTTGAAGGCTGATCTGTCTTCGGTAGAGCTCGCGAAGCGGAAATGCCCCAACCAAAAAAAGGCCGCTCTTTAGCTAATTCAATGCACCTGTCCCATATCTCTATACGGTGTAAAATCGAAGGTTGGAACACATTTTCAACTATCACGCTTTCGCCACGAACAAAGGCTTCATTGAATGTAGGTTTGTTATACAGGTTCGGCGGTAAAAATATAAACAGGATCACTGATATAATAATCAGCCCTTTAAATGCAGTTGTTTTTCCCCCTGCTTTTACCCAGAAAAATGATAGCCCTCCTGTTATGGTTGCCAAAATAGCAGCGCCAGAGTCACCAAGTGTTAATAACAAAAGCAGCCCTGTAATCAGGATAGCAATGCAGGCCTGTTTAATCTGTTTCTCCCAGGCTCCTTTCTTTACGAGTAACAACATTGGCCAAATTAAAACACTCATGCAAGCGATCATTGGAGTTAAGTCAGCTGCTTTATTGGCCCTGCCTTCACTTCCCGTGATGATTTCTTTTATTAAGACAGATTCACTTAGCTGCCATGTAGTTAAAACCGCAGAAATGATCAGAGCACTCCCTACAAGCTTGAAAGCGGTTTCGTGCTGAACATGTTTAGCGGGGTGTCTGGATGCCAGTAGAAGAACCCCCGGGCCTAGCAACAAGCTGATTTTTATTGCTCTTTCAAAAGCCAATCCTGGCTGATAGGCCCATGCCGAAGACAGTAATGCATAGCCCAGGAACAGAAGAAAAGAAATCAGGAGAATGCCATTGTTTTTTATTGTGCCCATTTCTTTCCAGGAAAAAAACAGAATTAATAAAAATACAAGAGAAACGATATTGGCAACATTTTTATAGGAGACAGCAAGCAACAACGGCGTTATGAAAAGGATGCTGTAATATAAGAACCTCGTTGCTTTATTCATTTATATAGCGCCAGGCTTTGTTGTAAAGGTTGCGAAATATGTAATAGATCCGGAAACGTAATTTGTTGATCAGGTAATGTAATACTGCAAACAACGAGCCCGTGTTCGCACGTCTTCTTGACTTAAGCTCACTCGAACTTTCTGACCTCTCACGCTTATGATGTTCATTAATTATAGTGCTGAGCACGACAAAAAGATTATATTCCTCCATTACCCTTCTTTTGGAGTCAGTTATTGCTTCCTTGCGTTTCTCGTATTCATTGTTTTTAATTGCATTCAGGATGATTTCCAGCGATTTTTCCGGCTCATTAATGTCGATCCTTATGTAGCTGTCCGGTATAAAATACTCTTCAAGATTCGGGCACCCATAATAAAAAGGCAGTGACATACCCAAAAATGAATCTGCCAGTTTTTCGGTCCAGTGGTGTAAGGCAAAATGATTCTCAATAGCAATGTGATACCTGTATTTGTCTAACGCATCTGCTTTATCGTCAAGCGGTATTCCATCCCTGCCAAACACTGACAGTCCGTTTATTTCTTTTTTTATAAAGTTAAGAAATTTCAGGCGTTGAAAATGATTAGTATGAACCTGTTTCTTGTTTGACCAGACTACAGATAAATCACGGGTTTTCTCGGGCGTTAAACCAGCTATCTGGTTATATGGAGTAACCTTGTCCTTGCCTATCCCGTAAAACCAGAACAGGGCGGGTTGACTGTAATAGCGGTTTTTGTGTGGCAGCGCATATTCTGGTTGACTGGTCAAAACATGCCCGAACTGTGTCGTGAAACCTGATCCGTAGTACTTTACTGATGATGGTTCCTGTGTCACCAGTAATGTATTTTCCGGATTACATTGTAATTTTTCTGTATATACTGAAGCGGCTCTGCCTTGCTTGGGCAAATCATCGTAAACAATCAACCAGTCATACTCTGTGGTATCTACATCAAAGGTAAACTCACAATTTTTAATAACGGGTTCGTTATCAGGAAATTGATGCAGCCATGCGGAAGGATGCAGGTTTGAGAGAAATTTTATTCGAAGCTTTTTTGAAGACACAGTGTTCGTTACCTGGTTGGTTAGGTGCCAAGTGGTTCTCTACAACAACTCTCATACAGCTGTATTGTCTGTTCCAGCATCAATTCCAGTGTAAACGGACATGGCTCTGATACTGTTGGTTTCTCATGAATAAAAGACTCGATTGCATCGCATACGCTTGTAATGTTGTTGGCCGGCACCAGGCCTTCCTTGAAACATTTTTCAAGAATTTCGCGCGCGCCGCCATGATCATACGCCAGCACAGGTTTGCCGAGTGCAATAGACTCAACAATAGTCCGCCCAAAGGACTCCGGTTTATGACTTAACGACAGAACAACATCAGAAACAAACATAATCTCTCGTAGGTCTCTTCTATCGCCAAGAAAACTAACATGGCCGTATAAACCCAACGAGTCGCAGTCTTGTCTTAGTTTTGCCAACAACGTTTTTTTATGATTGCCGGCTCCCCCCGCAATCAAACCATGTACTTTTAAACCCTTATCTAATAGCTTCTTTATGATTAATAAAAAATCATCCTGCCCTTTTAATTCAGAAATTCTGCCCGGCAGTGTAATGATAAACTTGTCATTCAGGTCTGCATGTTCCAAATGCCAATATTGCAGCCATTCATCCTTTGGCTTAAAACCCCTGTAGTAGTCTCTACTGGATACACCCCTGGGAATCACCGTAATTCTTTGCTTGTCTGTTTCCGGGTAGTTTTCAAGAATGTATCGCTTGATAAAACCGGATACAGCAACAATACGCTCGCCTTTTGTCATGATTGCGCTGTAGCGACTAACGGAGTAAGCACCGTGTACCGTGGTTATTAATGCCGGACGTTTTTTTTTCGGCAACAGTTTTAATGCAAATACTACTACCCAGGCAGGTAGTCTTGAGCGAACATCAATGACATCAACATGGTGTGACAGTAAAAAGTTACGTAATGTCCACGCGTAAAAAAAAGTTAACGGTGTTTTTTTGCCAACGGGATAAGCAACATGTATTGCGCCGATGTTTTCAAGTTCCCGTACCATTTTTCCGCCTGCAGAGATCACAATGGCTTTATGGCCTGTAGCTAATAGTGCCCGTGCCACCTCCAGTGTGCCGCGTTCAACCCCGCCCGACTCCATCTCAGGCAATACCTGTAGTACCGTCATGGTCATTATGTTGTAGTCCCCGGGGGTGAAAGAAAACGTTGATGCACAAGCGTTGCGCAACGTGCGGATTCATTTAGTGTCACGTATTTGAGGCTGTCAGCGTTTTGCTGCCATGATTCAAAACCCTGTAAGTAGCCCGACTGGTAAAGTGCGTCCAGTGATGCAGTAACCTTGTCTTGTCTAAGCCGGGGCATTTTAAATATGTAAGCGTTTCCACCAGCTGTGAGTGATTCGTAGATCATTGAGATGCTGTCCTCGGTTATCCAGCGAATACCACAGCTTCCGAGCATGCCTTGTAACCATGATTTGTCTGAACCCTGGTAAGGTATGTATGCGAGATTATCCTGATTGAATTTTGCCAGCGCCTGTTTTGTCTCTATAGGTGTACGCGGAGAGTCAGTAAGGTGCCAGCTTACTGTGTTTGTCTTTTTGACCAGTATATCGATGTTAGTAATCAGTTGGTCTGTGTTCCAGCCATGACGTTTAGATGGGCCGCCTATCATGATTAAGCCCTTGTCGGCTGATAAGTTTGTCGCTGGATAAATGCAATTTAATGCACCGCAGGTGTTGACGATGTTGTCAGCCGGGTTGACTTCGTCATGTTCAGGTATCAGACACAGGTCAAACCACGGCAACGGTAACGATGGCTTCATAATAACCAGGCATGGGGCGCCAGTGCTGCGTCTGGCCAACAAAAGCGGTAAATGCGTCCCGTGGCCAGCGCCGATCAGAAGATCGGGTGCCGACTGTTTCCCGGGCTCCGGGAAATGACCAACAAAATACTTTAATAAGAGTTGCGGGATGGAGGGACATTCGAAATCGATGATTTCACAGCCGTACTCGTCCCTGAGATAGTGACACAGCCCATTGCTTTGTGAGTCGTGTCCGGCTCTGCCGTCTGAAAAGCGCCAGATGACTGGCGCGCTAGCGCGATCAGTCACTGTCCAGAATAAACTCGCATCCGCAGTAGGGACACTTTTCCTTGCCACTATCTTCTATTGGCAAAAATACCCGTGGGTGCTGGTTCCATAAGCTCATTTCCGGTAGCGGGCAATGCAGTGGAAGGTCGGAAGACCTAACGTGAAAAACAGTTTGCTCACTGGTGTTAACAGTCGCTTTTATCTTATCCTTATCAATCATGTTCATGCCTGCGTATAACTAAGCCAGTCTGAATATTTATCCAGTTTTCCGTGGACACACTCAAAATACTGGGCCTGCAATTGTTCGGTGATGGGCCCACGTGTGCCACTGCCAATCGCCCTGCCATCCAGCTCCCTGATTGGCGTTACTTCTGCAGCAGTGCCGGTAAAAAAGGCTTCATCAGCAATATACACCTCATCACGGGTGATGCGTTTTTCCCTGACGGTCAGTCCGTGCTCCCGTGCGAACTGGATAATCGTTTCCCGCGTAATACCTTCGAGCGCAGATGTCAGATCCGGGGTGTAAAGCACGCCTTTACGCACAATAAAAATATTCTCGCCACTGCCTTCGGCGACATAACCTTCGTTATCCAGCAATAGTGCCTCATCATAACCTGCGCTCAGGGCTTCCTGCAGCGCAAGCATGGAATTCATATAGTTTCCATTTGCTTTCGCTTTGCACATGGTTATGTTGACGTGGTGCCTGGTGTAAGATGACGTCTTGATCCTGATTCCTTTTTCAAGACCGTCGCTACCCAGGTATGAGCCCCATGACCAGGCGGCGATCATGACATGCACTTTCAGGTTGTCCGCTCTTAACCCCATACCTTCAGAGCCAAAAAAACACATGGGGCGTATATACGCGCAATCCAGGTTATTCCTTGCCACCGTTTCAAGACAGGCCGCGTTAATGCGGTCTTTATCGAAAGGCATTGGCATGCTCAGAATATGCGCTGAGCCAAATAGACGATCGGTATGGTCCTGTAGTCTGAATATGGCGGCACCTTTATTGGTCTGGTATGCGCGCACACCCTCAAATACGCCCATGCCGTAGTGCAGTGTATGTGTCAGTACATGCGTCCTGGCTTCTCGCCAGGGAACAAATTCGCCGTCCAGCCATATCAGGCCATCGCGGTCATCCATATTCATGCTTCGAAATCCGAAAGGTTAATGAGTTATGCAGATTAATCGTTTGCCAGCATGTTATAGCCAGCAGTAAACCCGTTCAATAATACCCTACTGTTGGCTGTCAGGGTACTTTGCAGGCGCGGCTTCCTTATTCATTGAATTGCAGAATAGAGTGAGGGCAGGAATCAATTTGTTACTGTCGGGACACATGCGTCCCGGTCTTTTGCGTTTGTAGCCTGCCCAGAACCAGCCCCGCTTCAAATAGCAGCCATATTGGTATCGCCAACAGTATTTGTGACAGGACGTCGGGCGGGGTCAGTAGCATGCCGGCCACGAATGCGGAAAGAATCACATAAGGACGGTTGGCGGCCAGTTTTTCAACACTGATAAACCCGCCCCTAACGAGGACATAGGTTGCCACGGGTATTTCAAATGAGATACCAAAAGCGAAAAACATTTTAAGAATGAAATTCAGGTAATGGTTAATGTCTGTCATCACCTGTACACCTTCTGGCGCTGTTGCAGCCAGAAACGCGAATAACAGCGGAAATACCACGAAATAGGCAAACACAATTCCAAGATAGAACAACATGATGCTGCTGAACAGCAGCGGGATGGCGACTTTTTTTTCATTATCGTAAAGGCCAGGAGTAATAAATGACCAAATCTGAAAAAAGATATATGGGATCGCGATAAACACCGAGACAAATAGCGTTAACTTGAAAGGCGTTAAAAAAGGAGAGGCGACCTCGGTAGCAATCATGCTACTGCCCGCGGGCAATTTTTCAATTAATGGCGCAGCAACAAACTGGTAAATCGTATTAGCGAAAGGTAGCAGGCACAGGAAAACAATAACCACGACGACAACAGATCTAAGCAAACAGCCGCGCAGTTCGGCGAGGTGTTCTACCAGCGGTTTTTCCTGGTCAGGGGCGTCGGTATTGGTTGCCATGGAATGCGATAACTATTCGTCGGGCTCGCGTTTGGGTTGTCCCGAACTCATGCGATCGGGGGCCTCTTGCATCAGCTCTTCTACCTTGTCGATGCTTTTGCGCAGATCGCCGTTATCATCCAGATTAAATTCTTTTTCCAACTCGCGGCGTGTGTACTGCACAAAATGCCGAATCTTTGCAACAAGGCGTCCGGTATCCCTTGCCACCCGCGGCAGCTGTTCTGGCCCAACAATCAACAGGGTGATGACCGCAAGGGCGATCAATTCCCAGAATCCAATATCAAACACGGCAGGCTCTACTGGTTTTGCTTCTCGTCCTGCTCGACCTTGCCTTCAATAACCTGGCCGCCATTGTTGTTATCATCAAGGCTGTCTTTATCGTCATCCTGCATTGCATTCTTAAAACCTTTTACTGCCCCGCCAACATCACTACCCAGGCCGCGCAGTTTCTTGGTGCCAAATAACAGCGCGACTATCAGCAATAAGATCAGTAATTCAGTAACGCCAAATCCCATTTCGATACTCCATCAAACGTGAGGTGCTAGTAATAATAAAGTAACCGGTCATATAACACGACTTGCTGCCCGGCTATTGGCTACGGCGGGCTTTTTCCTCGTGCCCTGATAGCCCGAAACGCTTTTCCAGCTCGGCATATATGTCTTCGATGCTCAACTCATGATGTTTTAATAGCACAAGCGCATGAAACAACAAGTCAGCGGTTTCGTGAATTATGTCGTCATTTTTGTTGCTTTTTGATGCAATTACCAGCTCGGTCGCTTCTTCGCCCAGTTTTTTCAGGATCTTGTCTGGACCGCCCTGAAAAAGGCTGGCGGTGTAGGACTCCGCCGGATCAGCCTGTTTCCTCTCATCCAGCACCGTACATAATTTCTCTAATATGTCGTTATTCATGGCTGCCAGTTCATTATTTGCTGTAGATGGTCTTTGGGTCCTTTAGTACGGGCTCGGTTATGTGCCACTCATCATCCTCAAGCAGCTGGATAAAACAGTGTGCCCTGCCCGTGTGACAGGCAATGCCGCCCTCCTGTTCAACGGTGATAAGCAGCGTATCGCTGTCACAGTCCAGGCGAATGGATTGTATTCTCTGGAAGTGCCCGGAGCTTTCGCCCTTGATCCAGAGCTTTTGTCGCGATCGGGACCAGAACACCGCTGTGCCCGTATCGCGGCTTTGCGATAATGCTTCTCTGTTCATCCAGGCATGCATTAACACCTTGCCTGTTTCGGCTTCCTGGATAATGACGGGTACGAGACCTTGTTCATTCCATTTAACCTGTTCCAGCCAGTCAGCCATCGCTATAGTCTAACCTCGATTTGCTTGCCAGCCATCGTCTCTTTTGCCTCATCAACCGTGTGTTCACCAAAATGAAAGATGCTGGCAGCGAGGACAGCATCAGCTTTGCCTTCAATAATGCCCTCGGCGAGGTGCTCCAGCTTTCCTGCTCCGCCTGACGCAATGACCGGAATTGTGACTGCTTCACTAACAGCCCGGGTAAGCCCAATATCAAAGCCATCGCGCGTGCCGTCCCTGTCCATGCTGGTTAACAGTATTTCGCCTGCACCGTAGGCGGCCATTTTCTTTGCCCATTCGACCACATCAAGCCCGGTCGGGTTTCGTCCACCATGGGTATAGACTTCCCAGCGCGCGGGTGACGCTTGTGTTTGTTTGGCGTCAATCGCCACGACAATACACTGTGATCCAAATTTCTCGGCAGCTGTTTTTACGAAGTCGGGGTTGTTGACGGCGGCGGTGTTGATGCTGAGCTTGTCTGCGCCTGCGTTGAGCATGCGCTGGATATCAGCCAGCGTACGAATGCCGCCACCGACAGTTAATGGAATAAAGACCTGGCTGGCAACGTCTTCAACAACGTGAACCATGGTTTCACGGTCATCACTGCTGGCAGTAATGTCGAGAAAAGTGATTTCATCTGCGCCCTGGTGATCATAACGTTTGGCAACTTCGACAGGATCGCCTGCATCCTTGATATCGACGAAACGCACGCCTTTGACTACCCGTCCGTTATCCACATCCAGGCAGGGGATAATTCGTTTGGCAAGGGCCATTAGTCAGCCTGGTAGGTGCAGGCCTCGTCTGCGTATTTCTGGGCCTGCTCGAAATCCAGCTTGCCCTCATAGATAGCGCGACCGGTAATTGCGCCGTAGATGCCCTCTTCGCCAGCCTCACAAAGTGCTTTAATGTCGTCCATGTTGCTAATGCCTCCGGATGCAATAACCGGAATAGTAATGTTTTTGCAGATATTTACGGTGGCATCAACATTCACATTGGTCAGCATTCCATCACGGCCGATATCAGTGAAAATTATTGCCGCGACACCATCTTCTTCAAAACGCTCTGCCATATCAGTTGCATCATGGTGGGAAAGCTTGGACCAGCCGTTGGTAGCCAGTTTACCGTTTTTAGCATCAAGGCCAACGATTATATGGCCGGGGAATTCAAGGCAAACATCAGATACAAAATGCGGTGTCGTTACTGCTCTGGTGCCGATAATCACGTAGGAAACACCGACATCAAGATAGGTCTGTATGGTATCTTCATCGCGAATGCCGCCGCCGACCTGTATCGGTACGTCTGGATGGGACTCGGCAATAGCATGAATAATGTCAGCATTTCCAGGTGTGCCTTTTACTGCGCCATCAAGGTCAACGATGTGTAACCTTCTGGCCCCGGCTTCAACCCAGCGGTCTGCCATGGCTACCGGGTCGTCGGAATATATCGTCTCCTTGTCCATATTGCCCTGACTAAGGCGGACACACTTACCGTTTTTAATATCAATGGCTGGAATGATTAACATGCTGATGACTGAAGGTTGGTTTGGTACTACAGCGGCTTATACAGTGAACGCGTCCTGGGCTAAAAAATTTGTATTTATATTTTCGGGAATTATATCGTTATTAAAAGTATAGGCTCAACTTCAGCGCCAAAAAAGCGCAAATTATGCCTAGTGTGCTTCATCCCAGTTGCCGCCCTGGCCAATATCCACTTCAAGTGGAACGTCCAGCTCATTATTTTGAGTCATCAGTGTTTCAATTTGACTAATCAGGTCGCTGGCCTGGTCGCTTTTTACCTCAAACACCAGTTCATCATGCACCTGCATGATCATTTTCGCGCTGATGCCCGAACCGGGTAACCAGTCTGCAATCCTGATCATTGCCAGTTTGATGATATCTGCAGCGGTCCCCTGCATTGGCGCATTAATCGCCGTTCTTTCTGCGTACTGGCGTCTTGCCGCATTGCGTGCGTTAATTTCTGGCAGGTACAGGCGCCGCCCGTACACTGTTTCTACATAGCCTGCTTCCTTGGCCTTGTTACGTGTCGTTTCCATAAACAGCTTTACCCCGGGGTAGCGCTCAAAGTACAGGTTAACGTAGTCCTGCGCCTCGCCGCGTGAAATACCAAGCTGCCTGGCAAGACCAAATGCCGACATGCCATATATCAAGCCAAAGTTGATGGCCTTTGCAGCGCGTCGTTGTTCGGCAGATACATCATCAAGTCCGGCGCCAAACACCTCGGCAGCGGTGATTTTATGAATGTCCTGTCCTTGTGCAAATGCCTTAACCAGTCCCTTGTCTCCTGACAGGTGCGCCATTATCCGTAACTCAATTTGTGAGTAGTCTGCAGCTATGAGCGTGTAACCTTCCGGTGCGATGAAGGCCTGACGAATTTTTCTTCCCTCGCTGGTACGAATTGGAATGTTTTGTAAATTAGGTTCAGATGAAGACAGTCGTCCGGTAGCTGTTACGGCCTGGTGGTAAGAAGTATGTAAACGACCCGTTTCCGGATTAACCATCTGTGGCAGTTTTTCATTATATGTAGAGCAAAGCTTGCTCAGGCTTCGGTAGTCCAGGATCAGTTTCGGTAATTCATAATCAACGGCGAGATCCTGAAGCACGGACTCCGCTGTAGATGGCTGTCCTTTTGGTGTTTTGGCCAGCACCGGCAAGTCCATTTTGTCATATAGTATCGCCTGAATTTGTTTTGGCGAACCAATGTTGAAGGCTTCGCCTGCCAGGTCATGCGCCTGGGTTTCGATTTGCTGCATACGTTGTTTCATTTCATGCGCGTGTTCCAGCAACATCGTGTCATCGATGGTTACTCCGTTTCTCTCTATGGCAGCGAGCACCGTTAACAGCGGCATTTCAATGCCTTTGTAAACCTTGCCAAGCGTTGGTGTGGAACCAAGATCTGCAGATAGAGTTCGGTGCAGTTTCAGTACGATATCGGCATCTTCTGCTGCATAGGGTGCTGCAGTTTCTATATCTACCTCGTTGAACGGTATCTGTTTGGCGCCTTTGCCTGCGACGTCCTCATAATGAATGGTTTCAATATTAAGATATTTTAATGCCAGGGAATCCATATCATGCCGTGTCGCAGTACTGTTTAATACGTATGACTGCAACATGGTGTCGTGCTCTATGCCGGCAAGATTAATATCGTGGTTAGCAAACACTTCAAGATCGTATTTGAGGTTTTGCCCGATCTTGGCTTTTGATTGGTCTTCGACTATAGGCTTAAGTTTATCCAGCGTTGCCTGAAAAGGAAGCTGCTCCGGTGCGCCGGCATAATCATGGGCCAGTGGCAGGTAGGCAGCCTCGTTTTCATTAACCGCAAAAGAGATGCCGACAATGCGGGCTTCCATATAGTTGAGACTGGTGGTTTCGGTATCAATGGATATCAGTTTTGCGTTTTGCAGTTTTTTAATCCAGGTATCAAGCTGCTGCTCTGTAGTTATTGTTTCGTATCGGCGTTCGTCGTTGTTGGCAACGACGTCCTTGTTTTCAGGTATGGTTGCCTGCGCGTCAGCCAGCTGGGACAGCCAGGTTTTAAAACCCCAGTAGCGATACATTTTGCCCAGCTCATCGGTATTAGTTTCAGCGATAACAAGGTCTTCCGGGGTTACGTCCAGTTGCACGTCGTATTTGAGTGTGACAAGTTCGCGTGTTAATGGAATCCTTGGTAAAAATTCACGCAGGTTTTCGCCCACCTTGCCCTTGATGTCGTCAGCATGTTCAACAATTGCGTCAAGTGAGCCGAACTCGGTCAACCATTTAACCGCTGTCTTAGGCCCAACCTTGGGGACGCCGGGAATATTATCGACGCTGTCACCTACCAGCGTAAGGTAGTCAATGATGCGCTCGGGAGGAATGCCGAACTTTTTTGTTACGCCAGCCGGATCAAGATACAGGCTGTTCATCGTATTTATAAGATGAATCCTGTCGTTGACCATTTGTGCGAGGTCTTTATCTCCTGTTGAAACGATTGTTTTTATATCAAGCTCCGACGCTTGCCGCGACAAGGTCGCGATGACATCGTCCGCCTCGACACCGTCGATGATTAACAATGGTATGCCCATGGCGCGAATTATGTCGTGTAGCGGCTGTATCTGGCTGGCAAGGTCATCCGGCATGGGCGGTCGGTTTGCCTTGTATTCCTTGTACATCTCATTCCTGAATGTCTCGCCCTTGGCATCAAAGATCACGGCAAAATAATCCGGCCCGCCTTCTGACAGGTGTTTTTTAATCATATTAATGACACCATAAATAGCACCAGTGGGTTCTCCCCGGGAGTTGCTCAGTCCGCGTACGGCGTGATAGGCGCGAAACAGGTAATAAGACCCGTCAACAAGGACGAGAGTACGTTCGGTCATTGATATGCATGCCAGTGAAAATGAGGTGAAGCATTATGACAGTTCCACAAAAAAAAACCGCATCCTGCGTATGTATCCAGCGCTGAATGAAGTTCTCATTACAGAGGCTTCATCTGCCTGATATGTGGTGGTAAAGTGGGAAAAAATCACAAGGACAGTACCATGAAACAATTTGTTTTAGCTTATAGCCTGTTGCTGTTTTCAGTCACCGCCAGCGCCGGCAATACCAATCCCGGCGGCCTGGAGCCGGCACCTGAACCACCGGATCTTCCTGATCCTGTCCAGAGCGGTGAAAATATTGAGCCTCAGGTAACCATTATAAGAAAAGATGACGCGGTCATTGAGGAATACCGGGTGAATGGTCATTTGTACATGGTGAAAATCACCCCGGCCATTGGGCCCGCCTACTACCTTGTAGATGACAATGGTAATGGTGAACTCGATACCAGGCGTAATGCACTGGAAAATACCAATATCCCTCGCTGGGTTTTATTGCGCTGGTAGCTTCACTTTTCCCTGATTAATAGGGGCATGGCATCTGTTTTTACTTATGGCACCCTACAAGTGCCCGCAGTTATGACTGCTGTCACCGGCAACAGCTTTCCCTTTGTCGATGCGGTATTGCATGGGTTCCGACGTTTTAAAATCAGGAATCGCGTATACCCGGCCATAGTTCCCGACGAATCTGCGTCAACGCGCGGCATCCTCTACACTAACATAGATACGGCATCGCTTGTTTTGCTTGATGAGTTTGAGGATATCCTTTACACGCGGCAGACGGTGTCGGTAAACCTTTCGGCATCGATCACAACGGCCTATGCTTATGTTTTGGCAGACACCTATAAAGACAGGTTGTCGGGGCAGGAATGGAGCCTGCGGGAGTTTGAAGAAGAATATCTACGAAGTTATTTACAGCGAATCTAGTGTTGTTCAATCGATAGAATCGCCTGTTCCAGTTTTGTTGCCATATTTTGCAGGCTGAAGTTTTTCTCAATATTTTTTCTGGCATTCATTCCAACTTGCTCACGTAAGCGAGGTTCTTTACACAGTTTCATTAATGTCATTGCCAACTGATCTTCGTTGCCACGGTTAAAAATATAACCCCCTCTTGATTCCGGATTATCGTGCCCAATGATATCCAGTGGTCCATCCGTATCCGAGGCCACAACTGGCAAACCGGTCAGCATTGCTTCACCTAACACGAGTCCAAAGGGTTCTACCAGAGAGGGCAGGCAAAAGATATCCGCATTCTTAAATACGCCGGATAAATTATTGGTCCACGGCATAACGGAAACACTCTTAACCGCACTGGCCTGCTCCTGTAGCTGACTCTTTAACGGGCCATCTCCGAATATATGTAAGGAGAATGCTATCTGCTGTTGTTCAAGAATTTCGGCCGCTGCAACCAGATCGCCAAATCCTTTTTTTTCAACAAAGCGCCCGGCCGTAACAATATGGATAGAGTCTTTATTAGTTCTGCTTACTGTATTATCCCGCACAAACTCAAAGCCATGCGGGACTATCTGTTGATTGATATATTGTTGTCGCTGTGAATTCTCAGACTGGAATCTACGTTGCGCAGAAGAGGTCAAAAAAATTATATTTTTAGCCTTATCGAGATTTCGCATTTTTCCTGAATGGCATATAACAAATGACTTGTCAGGCCAGAGTTGATATCTAATCAGCTTTGAATTGTGTAATAAGATAGCTGTTGCGCCAGCAAAGAGTTTTTTTAGTTTCGTAGAAAGCAATAAGCGAGTGCCCATGAGCGCTTTTATCATGGCCCCTGATACGGGTATTACATCGGTATTATCCAGTTGTTGAAGCGCATTAATGACTGGATAGCCGGCAGGCAGTATTACCTTGTGCGCATAGTTCTTTTGCGCCAGAGCCTTGCTGTAAAGCAGGAGGCTTGAAGCGATGCCGCCTGCGCCCCTGTCCAGCGTCAAGGATAAAATATAAGGTTTCATAAACGCACTGTCTGCTTGGCCATGCGAGTCAGGACGTATCGTTATTCCCGGTGATAAGGGTGGTTGCCAAGGATTGACCACGCGCGGTATAGCTGTTCGATAAATATTATCCTTGCCAGCCCATGTGGCAGCGTAAACCCCGACAGTGACCAAACTTCGCGGGCTTCCTGCTTGATGTTGTCTGACAACCCGTCAGCCCCGCCGATAATAACACTGACTGATTGCTGGTTTTCAATCCATGTGCCTAACCTGGTCGCAAGCCCCTTGCTGCTAATCGTCTTGCCTTTTTCATCCAGAACTACCCGCAGGCTATTCTGTTTCATTGCAGCCTGAATATTTTTCAGTTCCTCGCGTTTATAGTTTTCCACACTGTTTTTGCGGGAGCGATTAGCGGGGGCGATTTCAATTAACGAAAGCTGCACTTGTTGCGGCAGTCTTTTGATGTATTCGTTGCAGCCAGATTCAATCCAGTCGGGCATGCGCTTGCCAACCGCGATTAAATCAATCTGCATTTACTTTTCCCGCTCAACCTTTTGTTCAGTGTCGTGCCAGAGTTTTTCGAGTTGATAATATTCTCTGGTGTCCGGATGCATTACATGTACTATCACGTCGCCCAGATCCACCAGTACCCATTCACCCTCTTTTTTACCCTCTTCACCAAGACACTCATACTTCGAAGCCTTTATCGTTTGTATCACTTTGTCAGCGATGGCGCTGACCTGTCTGTTCGAGCGGCCGCTGGCAACAATCATGAAGTCAGCAATGCTGGTGATTCCTGTTACATTAAAGATGCTGATGTCGATTGCTTTGGCATCATTGAGTGCATCGATAATCAGATCGACCTGTTCGGTATTCTTCATGTAGCGTCCTGGTAGAGTTGATGGTTTTTAATATAGTTAATGGTAGATGGATGTAACCACTGCTTTACGTCTTCTTTATCGGCTATGGCTGTTCGAATTACAGTTGATGAAATATTGAGTAAAGGTATTTCGACATAGTAAATCCTGCCTGAGCAAAATTCCGCGATTGTATTGTTATCGTTTGTTTGGTGATCCTCCAGCCATGCACGCGCTGTCTCCGATAGTTCGGGTTTTGCGCCAGGCCGATTAGCAACAACAATATGTGCGTGATCCAGCAGATGCTGCCAACGATGCCAGGTATCAATCTTGTTGAAAGCGTCCCTGCCCAGGATCAGGCATAGCGGCGTAAGTGGAAGTTCAGTGCGTAGCGATTCCAGTGTGTCGATACTATAGGATGTTTCGTTACGTGCTATCTCACGGCAGTCTAACGTGAGTTCATCAAAGTTATTCAGTGCAGCTTCAAGCATGGACTTGCGGTCATCGGCGCTGGCGACGGGCATCGTTCTGTGTGGTGGTATATGGACGGGTATAAAACGAACCTGCGATAACCGGAGCTGGTGGTACGTCGCAAGTGCAAGATTGATGTGCCCGAGATGAATAGGATCAAACGTACCGCCAAGTATTCCTATTGGGCGCATCGAAAATTAATGATCAGCATAACTGGATTATGGTTTGAAACCCTAAATTAATCAAACTCTTGTGAATCTCAACCGAATTGTTTTGGCTATTGCAGTCAGGCTACCTGCCACCTGGTGATTTTCAGTCTTTTCCTTGAGGCTGCCTGTCAGTGTGCCGCCGGAACTTTCTATTTTTTCGATTAGTCTCAATGCCTTGTAACTGAATTTTCATAATTTCATGATGCAGTGAATGCTGTATCATACTCATTTAAAGCATTGACTGTTCAAACACAAGGATCTTGAGCAGTCTGGTTTATTAAAGCTGAGGAATATAAGTGGCTAAATTTGAGGGCAAGCAGCTCGCCACCGCCAAGGTTGTTACGGAACAGTCTCTGGCGGCGTTAATTTCAAGGTTGATTTCGATTCTCGCGCCGGAGCAAAGCTTTTACTGGTTGGCGCTCATTTATGGTATTGCTATTAGCTTGTTATCGCTGGCTACGCCAGTTTCAGTACAAATACTAATCAACAGCGTCATCAATACCGGTTTGACAGCGCCACTTGTTGTCATCTCCACCGTCCTGTTTATCTTGTTACTTTGTTACGGCATTCTCAATGCACTCCGTATTCACCTGGTTGATGTATTCGGCCGCCGTTTCTATGCGCGCATGGTTTCTGAAATATCATTAAGGACAATTTATGCTTTAAATCCCTATTTTGAAGATGGTAGTCAGACATCTTTATTCAATCGCTACTTCGATATCATTATTGTTATCAAGGTCGTGCCTTATCTGCTGGTGGGTGGCTTTACCATCATTATGCAGGCCATTGTCGGCTTTGTACTGGTCTCTTTCTATCACCCTTATTTTCTTGCTTTTAATATGTTCATTATCGGCTTGCTGGCTCTTGTCTGGGTAATCTGGGGCAGGCGTGCCATGCACTCTGCTGTCGAGCTTTCACATAGCAAACACGAAACAGCAGCATGGCTTGAAAATATCGGCGACTCGAACGGTTTTTATAATGCTGAAAATCTGATCGAGGAAGCACTGAAGCAGACCGAGAATTTCACTGCCCATTATATGAAGAAGCATATCAGGCACTTTCGCATGCATTTTTCGCAGTCTATCTCGCTGTTTGTTATCTATGCTTTTGGCAGCGCCGTCCTACTGGGTCTTGGCGGCTGGTTGGTGCTGCAGTCACAGCTGAATATTGGTCAGCTGGTGGCGGCTGAGTTAATACTCTCAATCGTGTTTTACAGCATTGCGCAGTTTGGCGTTTACCTGACCTATTTCTATGATTTGTGCGGCGCTATTGACGAGCTTAGCCTGTTTTACGCAGTTAAAGCAGAAGACTCGACGAATGACTCTCCGAGGCCCGAAAGTTCGGAAATTGTCTTCCACAACGTTGTCGGCAAGGAATGGAACCAGGACGTCATGCTTGATTTTCAAATACCGGCCGACAGCCGGGTTATTGTACAAACCCAAAGCCGACCTGCCGAACAGCTATTGCTCGATATTCTGAAAGGTAATGTGGATGACTTCGGCGGCTTTTTTAGCGTTGGTGGCCTGGATTCATTTGCCATGAACAAGTACGCATTGCGACGCGAGGTTGCCGTTCTCGATCGACCGCGAATTGTCAGCATTTCAATACGTAATTACCTGTCACTGTGTGCAGAAGAAGTCAGGCCGGAACAGATTCTTGAAGCGATTGAGGCGGTGGGTCTTGAACAAAGAATGGCTGAGCTTGACGATAACATCGACACAACGCTGGCTGTTAGCGGTTGGCCTTTGAACGTCATGGAAGTTATGCAGCTGAAGCTTGCTGCAGCAATCCTGTCGCAGCCGCGCATTATTGTGCTGGGAGATATCTATGACATTCTCCCTGAAAATGTGTTGAGCAATGCGCTTGATTTTCTACGCAGAACGTCTGCGCCAACAGTGCTTTATATGACATCACACTCACATGAATGTGACTTTGACTATATCATGCGCCTGAGAGCAGGAAAGGAAGAGTTGATCGAGTTAATTAACAAGACTGATTCATAAAATCAGTAGCCCGCATGCACAGCAAACACAAACATTTATTTAAGACTTTAAATCGCATACGTCCGCCCAAGGTTACGCGACTGGTTGCCTTATTGGTCTTGCTTACCATTTTACTATTGGAGCTGTTCCTTACCTCAGTACCGTGGGTGCAAAACGCCAGTGGCAGTGGCTCGGTGACGGCACTGAATCCAAGCGATCGGCAGCAGGAAATAAATGCGTTTGTGTCGGGCAGAATTCAGGAGTGGTTTATTCGCGATGGCAGTCATGTCAAGGTTGGCGACCCTATCGTGCAGATCGTGGATAACGATCCGAACCTGTTACAAAGGTTGCAGGCCGAACGGCAACAGGTAATGGCCCGTTTGCAGGCAGCCGAGGCCAATGCGCAAACTGCTGCCATCGATGCCCGCAGGACCAAGAGTCTATATGATGATGGACTGGCAGCAAGGCGCGAATATGAACAGGCCAAGATTAAGCTACAGGAACACCAGGCCAAGGTCGCGGAGGTTGCGGCAGAGTTAACGCGTGTCGATGTCAAATTGTCGCGCCAGTCAGTGCAGGTGGTTCGTGCCCCAAGGGACGGTGTTATCCTCAGGGTAAACGCCGGCGATGAGTCGACGTTTGTTTCAACCGGTGACGTTGTCGCTACCTTTGTGCCTGACAATGTCGAGCGAATTGTTGAGTTGTATATCGACGGTCGTGATATTTCACTGGTGCGTATCGGTGATAAGGTTCGATTGCAATTTGAAGGCTGGCCTGCGGTGCAATTCAGCGGTTGGCCCTCTGTCGCCGTTGGTACTTTTGGTGGTATTGTTTTTGCGATGGACCCCTCCGCCCAGAATAATGGCTTGTTTCGAATATTGGTTAAAGAGGATCCTGAGGATCTTAATCCCTGGCCCAGCGACGAGTTTGTCAGGTTTGGATCCATAGTCAGAGGCTGGGTATTGCTGGAAACAGTTAAAATCGGCTATGAACTGTGGCGACAATACAATAACTTCCCTCCTGAATTTAGACAGAATGCGGCCTCTACATCATCTCCGTAACACACGTTATAAAAGTATCGCTGTTTTCTTCTGTTTAACAGCAGTCGTGCATACCGCGCATGCCAACCCGTTAAATGATGGCTCGTATCTGGATATCTCGGAAGTGCAGTCATCGGCGCAGGAGAACTTTCCCAAAATCATCGAAGGCCTTGCTGACAGAAGGGCTGCGGAAGCGCGCTCGCTTGCCGCTCTGGGCGCCTTTGATCTTGTTTTCGATGCGGAAGGTTATGGGTGGGCAGATGGCTTTTATGACGGCCGCTCCATAGAGGGTACGGCGTCTCGTCGGCTACAGGAGTATGGCGCCGAATTTTATGGTGGTTACCAACTATCCAACGGTGATTTCCCCATCTATGAAGATGCGCGTTTTACCAATACCGGCGGCAAGTTTGAAATAGGCGGCCTGTTTTCGCTGATCAGGGATCGTGAGATCGATAAGGATCGCTTTCTTTTATCTGATGCACAGCTTGCGGTTCGTGCAGCAAATTTTGATGTGCTACTAACACGTATCGGGGTAGCGCAACAGGCCATGATTGCGTATTGGCGCTGGGTAGCGCTGGGACATAAAACGCGCGTTTATATGGAGCTGCTATCCATAGCGCTGGATCGCCAGGTAGGTCTTGAGCAAGAAGTGAAACGTGGCGCCAGGCCAGAAATATTTCTTACGGAAAACATGCAAAATATTACCCGGCGCAAGTCGCTGCTGGCAGCCGCGCAGCGTGATTTTAACAAGGCCGCTAACGATCTTAGTTTGTATTATCGGGACAGGGAAGGTGAGACCAGGATTGTTGCTGCTTCGCGATTGCCTGAATATGAGCCAGTAGCACAGAACATCAGTGACATACCCGCCATGGTGAATATGAGCGACGCCATCGCCAAGCGTCCCGAGGTCATGACCATTCGCAATACTATTACCAGAACCCTGCGCAGGGTCGAATTAAACCAGAATGACCTGTTGCCGCAGCTCGACCTGAAACTGGAAATGGCGCAACCGCTAGGCACGGTTGGTGAGGGCGGTGTGTCTCGTGATGATACGGATATCATTATTGGGCTACAGTTTTCGATACCTTTTGAACAGCGTGCCGCGCGCGGGGCGCTGGCTGAAAATGAAGCAAGGCTGACCGCACTTAGACAGGCGGAGCGCTTTATTCAGGACCAGATGCAGCTCGAGGTTAGAAATATTTTGCTGAACCTCAGAACCTCGCAGGAGCTGTTGCAACTATCTATACAGGAGGTTGAGCAAGCCGAGCTGTTGCGCGAAGCCGAGCGCAAACGTTTTCAACAGGGAGCCAGCGATTTCTTTCTGGTGAACATACGCGAACAAACGGCTGCAGAAGCGCGCATACGCTATTACTTTGCAGGTATGCAGCGTGAAATAGCCCAATCCAATTTCGACGCGGCCATGGTTAATCTGGATAAACTTGGCATTAAGAATTATTGATAGTCACTCTGTTGTTGAGCTGGCCAGCAATACTAGGTTCTGATATGGCCGTCGCCGATAACAATATATTTTTTTGACGTTAGTCCATCCAGCCCTACCGGTCCGCGCGCATGAAACTTGTCTGTGCTGATACCGATCTCGGCGCCCAGTCCATATTCAAATCCATCGGCAAAACGGGTTGATGCATTTACCATGACGGAGCTGGAATCCACTTCTCGCAGGAAACGATTAGCATTGACCAGGTTTTCCGTCACGATAGCATCAGTATGTTGTGAGCCAAAATGGTTGATATGCGTAATGGCCTCATCAATATCAGAAACAATTTTCATCGACAGTATGGGTGCCAGGTATTCAGCGCCATAATCTTCCTCAGTGGCCAACCTGATATTGCCTAGTTGTTTTGCAGTCTGTTCGCAGCCCCTTATTTCTACTCCGGCTTCGTCATAAAGCGGTTTCAATTGCTCCAGTACCGCGACCGCAACATCGTTTGCGACCAGCAGTGACTCCATCGTGTTGCAGGTGCCATAACGTTGAGTCTTCGCATTAAAAGCAATGCGCACCGCCTTGTCGATGTTCGCATGCTTGTCGATAAATACATGGCAAACACCATCAAGGTGTTTGATAACCGGCATCATGGCTTCCTTGCTAACACGCTCAATGAGCCCTTTACCGCCGCGGGGAACGATAACATCGACGAGTTCCGGCATGGTCAACAGTACCCCGACTGCGGCACGGTCGGCCGTTGCTATTACCTGCACGGTGTCTTCCGGAAGCCCGGCATCACGCAGGCCCATATGAATACAATCGGCAATTGCCTGATTGGAATGCAAGGCCTCGGAACCGCCACGGAGTATGGTCGCGTTACCTGATTTCAGGCATAAGCCTGCTGCATCAGCAGTGACGTTTGGTCTTGATTCGTAAATAATGCCAACCACGCCAAGCGGAACCTGCATTTGACCAACCTGAATACCGCTTGGCCTTGGTGCCATATTGGATATTGTGCCAATGGGGTCGGGCAGAGTTGCAATCTGTTGCAGCCCCTCTGCCATGGCATCCAGCCTGTTGTCATTTAATACCAATCGGTCGAGCAGTGCTGCATCAAGCTTGTTCTCTTGCGCAGTCTTCACATCCTGCGCGTTTGCATCGAATAATTTGTCGCGATGATCAAGCAGGTTCGTGGCAATGGCCTGCAATGCATCGTTTTTGTCTGCGGTACCGGCACGCGCAATATGGCTGGCTGCTTTGCTGGCGCGCTGCCCAACGTCATGCATGTATTGTTTGATATTCATAGTAAGAATTTTTTGTTCGTGGCCTGCATGCCCGCTACAGCCAGCAGTAACAGTGTTAACTGGTCCCAGGCATAGTCCTTATTGCTGCTTTTCATCGTCCTGTCGATGCGGGCGCAATACGTTAGCAGATGCTGCAGCTTTTTACATGTATGACGTTTCAGGATTGCCGTCAGGGCCCGCTTTTTTTGATCCCAGATGCGATACGTATTGAATAACCTGTCAAGGTTAGTGCCCTGATCGCTTTCTGATGCAATCGAGCATGTTCTCCTGAAATCCCACATGAAAGCACCAAATAGCGCCAGTGGTTCAGCTCCTTCCCTGCGTAAACCGGATAGCATGGTCAGCGTACGGTCTACGTTGCCCAGGTAGGCGCTTTCTATCATGTCGAAAACATCATAGCGTGAGCTGTCGGCAACCGTCGTCAATATGTCGGTTGTCTCGATGGTGTCCTTGTTTATTAGTAGCAACAGCTTGTCAATTTCCTGTCTGGCAGCCAGCAGATTGCCTTCAACACGTTGCGCAACAAGCCTTGCTGCATCCATGGTAATGCGCCTGTTGGAGGCCTGTAGCCGGGACTGGATCCAGCCGGGTAGTTGGGCCGGATTGACCGGCCATACCTGTATGAGGGCGCCAGTCTGTTCAAGCAGCTTAACCCATTTATTGTTTTGCGCTGCTCGATCCATTTTATCTGCACTAATAATTAACAGAGTGTCCGGGTTATCAGCCTCAACAAAGTCAACGATAGCCTTGCCACCTTCCTTGCCAGGTTTAGGCGATCCCATGCGCAATTCTATTATTCGTTTGCTTGCAAACAAGGAGAGGTTGTCGCCAGCATGATGCAAAGCGCTCCAGTCGAAAGCCTTATCTACATTAAAAACAGAACGCTCCTCATAGCCATTATGCCTGGCAGCCTGGCGTATTGAGTCTATACATTCGAGTTTTTGCAGTGGTTCATCGCCGCTAATAAAATAAACGGCAGCGAGTTCTCCACGTTTGAGATGGGAAGGGAGCTGCTCGGGACGCAGGCGCATAGATATGGGTTACGGTTTACTTGTTACTGCCTGCAAGCGGCGTAATACCTGGCTGGAGGTTCTGAACACAAGGTCTTCACGAATGACAGTCTCTTCAGACGCTGCACCAAGTACTGCGCCCTCGTCCAGCGTGTAATCTCGTGACAATGTTATGCGCTCATCGCCAATCAGGGCTTCGCCATCCGGTTTACGCACTTCCATTCCCGCACCGTAGGTGATGAGAAACTCTTCAACCTTGCCAGTGACAGGGGAAACGCTTAGCACCGAACGCTCGAAACGTTCGCCGCTTAATTCAAGGACATAGTCTGCCTGTTGTGGCGATTCGGTAATTGTAGCGCCGGCGCCCTCAAGCTGAAGCTGCACCTGTTCCATCAGTTGCGAAGCGCCCTTGTTATCCAGATAAACGACAGCGTCAGCAAAGCCTTTCATCTGGCTGCCGCGCAGCTGGAAGCCACATGCTGTTGTGATAGACAGTAGCAGCAGGATCGAAAGTCTGATCATGAAGTTATGTCTACCGTTCATATAGCCAAGCATACCATCTAAGTGGCAACAATGTTCACCAGTCTGCCGGGAACGACGATCACCTTTCTAATTTGTTTGCCTGCAATATTACGGGCAACGTTCTCCTCTGCCATTGCAGCGGCCTCAATCGTTTGTTTTGCCGCATCCCTGGGCGTCTTTATTTTTCCACGAAGCTTGCCGTTGACCTGTACCACGATTTCTATTTCATTTTGCTCCAGTGCGGCCGGGTCTGACCTCGGCCAGGCGGCATCAATCAGTGGTTCGGTATGGCCCAGCGCCTGCCAAAGTGCATCCGTAATGTGCGGTACAATCGGTGACAGCAGTAACACCGCCGTCTCCAGACCTTCCCGCATTAATGCGTCATCATTGGCGTTCGTTTTCTCTGCTCGTGCTAATGCATTTACCATTTCCATGACGGCAGCGATAGCTGTATTAAATGTATAACGCCGGCCAATATCGTCATTAACCTTGTCAATGGTCAGGTGTATCTTGCGGCGCAATTCCTTTTGTGCGTCTGATAACTCATCCTTGTTTAATTCAGCGGTCTCCCCGTTGTCGATATGATTGCTTGCCATTTTCCACAGGCGTTTAAGAAAACGGTAAGCACCTTCAACACCGGTATCTGACCATTCGAGGCTTTGCTCAGGTGGCGATGCAAACATCATGAAGAGCCTGACCGTGTCCGCGCCATACTTATCAATAAGCGTTTGTGGATCAACGGTATTGCCCTTTGACTTTGACATCTTAACGCCATCCTTAAGGACCATGCCCTGTGTTAGCAGGTTCGTAAAAGGTTCATCGCAGTTGATCAGGCCAAGGTCGCGCATTAATTTATGGAAGAAGCGGGCATATAACAGGTGCAGGATCGCATGTTCGATGCCGCCAATATACTGGTCAACCGGCAACCAGTAATTGGCGCGGTCATCAAGCATTGCCTCGGCGTTGTCTGGACAGCAGTAGCGCGTAAAGTACCAGGATGACTCGAAGAAAGTATCAAACGTGTCTGTTTCCCGCTCTGCCGCACCACTGCCATCAGGCGCCTCTGTCTGAATAAAATCAGGCATCGATTTTATTGGCGAGCTTATCCCTTCAAATTCGACATCTTCGGGCAGTACAACGGGCAGGTCATCTTCCGGAACGGCTAATGCGTCGCCATTGGCCGTGTTAATTATCGGGATCGGGCAGCCCCAGTAGCGCTGCCTTGAGATTCCCCAGTCTCGCAAGCGGTAGTTGATTTTTCGCTTGCCACAATTGTTTTGTTCAACAAAGTCGGCAATAGCGTTGCAGGCCTCATTTGAAGCAAGGCCGTCGAATTGCCCCGAGTTCTTTAAAACGCCCCTGTCGGTGAATGCCTGTTCTGAAACGTCCAGTTCACTGCCGTCGGCAGGATAAATCACCGGTTTTAACGGGATGTCATATTGTTGCGCGAACTCCCAGTCTCGCTGGTCGTGTGCCGGTACCGCCATGACTGCGCCGGTGCCATAGCCCATCAATACGAAGTTGGCGACCCACAATGGCACGATATCACCGCTGACAGGATGCCGAATATTAATATGAAGCGGCAGCCCCTTTTTCTCCATTGTTTCTATATCCAGTTCGGAAGTGCTGCCGCTCTTGCATTCCTCAATAAAGGCGCGCAGCTCAGTGTTGTTTTCTGCTGCGGCATGCGCCAGCGGGTGCTCTGCCGCGACCGCAAGATAACTAACGCCCATAATGGTGTCAGGCCGGGTAGTATAAATGGTCAGCGTCTCTTCAGAGTCCACGACCTTGAAGTCGACCTCCACGCCTTCCGAACGCCCTATCCAGTTTGCCTGCATGGTCCTGACAGCGTCAGGCCAGCCAGGAAGATTTTCCAGGCCTTCGAGCAACTCGTCAGCATAAGCGGTGATTTTCAGAAACCACTGCGGAATTTCTCGGCGTTCTACTGTCGCCCCGGAACGCCACCCCTTGCCATCAATGACCTGTTCGTTCGCCAGCACGGTCTGGTCAACCGGATCCCAGTTGACTGTGGCTGTTTTTTTGTAGACCAGCCCCTTCTCATAGAGCCTGGTGAAGAACCACTGTTCCCAGCGGTAATAATCCGGGTCACAGGTTGCCAGCTCTCTGTCCCAGTCATAGGCAAAGCCCAGTCTTTGGAGCTGGCCACGCATGTAGTCGATATTTTCATACGTCCATTTGGCAGGTGGCACATTATTTTTGATCGCAGCACCTTCGGCAGGGAGTCCAAAGGCATCCCAACCCATTGGCTGCAATACATTCTTGCCCTGCATGCGCTGGTAACGGCTGATGACATCGCCAATAGTGTAGTTTCGGACATGACCCATGTGCAGCTTGCCGCTGGGATAGGGGAACATCGACAAACAGTAGAATTTCTCTTTGTCAGGCTCTTCAGTTGCTTTAAAGGCGTGGCTTGAATCCCACTTGTCCTGGATGTTTTTTTCAATTATTTCGGGACGATACTCTTGTTCCATTGCGTACTTCTTAAACTGTCGATGTGCGCAAGCATACCTAGGGCAACGACAGCCGACAAGGACGCCAGGAAGGAAAAGCAGAAAAAGAAATCCCGCTGTCGACATCCCTGTCTGCAGCGGGCAAGCCCCACCATCCCTGGTGGCCAGGATCCGATCTCGGCAGAAACCGGGTTTAGGATCACATACTCAGCTAAGTGGTTAGTTATCGGCTACAGTCAGGAATTCGCGCTGTTTATCCAGCGTGCTTTCGCCTATGCCCTTGATATTGGACAGGTCGTCCACCGATTTAAAAGGACCGTTCTTTTCACGATAATTGATTATCGCCTCGGCCTTTTTTTCACCAACACCACTAATCGTCATTAGCGTCTCCTTGTCGGCGGTATTGATATTTATCGGCTCGGCAAAACCGGTTATCGGTAATAACAGTAGTAATGAGAGGAAAAGGTGTTTGATAACTTTCATAGTTAAGCTCCCTGTTGTATTTGTTAATTCCCTTTAACAATCTAGCGATCATAAAGTAGCAGGCGCATTTACACTAAACAATGCCCTGAAAAGAGGATTTTATTTGCTTCACGTTTTCATTCCTAAAGATGATGTTACGAAAAAGATCCGGCAGCCGTCTCACTTTAGCTGGTTAATTAAGCGCGTGACAGTATTTGCCTGGAAGCTTGTAATCCCGTTTTTTCACGTAATAACCAGATGATAAATGTGCAACATTTTCAATTCCTTATTTGTCGGGGAAGAGCGATCTTGTAATAAAAATGTAATATTTCTGTCACTTATCTGTCATCAACGCATACAAGAATTTACGACGGTAATGGAATTGCCATAAATCTGCGTCACGTTTTTACCATAAGGAATTGTAAGACAGGTGAAAAGTTTCATCAGTAAAGTTAACCGACAATTACAACAACAGGATCTATTTAATGAAATCTCTATTAACAAGTACCAAATATTTTGCCGCTAGCGCACTGCTTGTCATTGCTACCGCAAGTTCGAGTGCCAATGCTGCTGACAAGGCGCTGCTTGATATCCTCCTGGAAAATGGTGCGATAACAAAAGATCAACACGAGGAGTTAATGAAAAAAGAAAGCCTCAGCGCCGGGGACTTTCAGCCAACCGAGGAGTTGGTGCAACAGAAAGTCGACGAGGCGCTAGAGAAAAAAGTGGATGAAGAATTCCCGGTCAAGGTTAGCTACGGTAAAAAGGGCTTCCGTCTTGAATCTCGTGACGGAAACTTTTCAACAAATCTGCAATGGCGTGCCCAGATGCGCTTCACTACGCCGACGAGAAGCGATCCTAGAGATATTGGTGATTTTACTGGTAACAGGGAAAACACGTCAGAACTCCGTCGGGTGCGTATGAAGATCGGTGGTCACGGCTTCCGACCCTGGCTGGGGTATTATTTTGAGGTTGATCTGCAACCAACACGCGATACCGGCGATAGTGGCGCGAGCGCGAGCTCCCGAGTTATTGACTGGCGTATCACCGCCGATAAGTATGACTGGTTAGGCTTGCGAATCGGTCAGTGGAAGATTGACTACAACAGGGAACGTGTGGATTCCTCCGGCCGTCAACAGTTCGTCGAACGTTCTATCGTGAATCGACAGTTTACTATTGACCGTCAAATGGGGGCCCAGGCGCGCGGTCGTTTATTCAAGGGCACCAATGCCGACTTACGTTACTATGCCGGCCTGTTTACCGGTGAAGGCCGCGGTGTACAAAACGACGATGCAAACATGATGTTCGCAAGCCGGGTGCAGTGGAATTTTCTGGGCCGCGATCTCAAGTTGCGACAGACAGACGTTGAATACACCAAGAAACCGACTGGCACCATATCGTTTGGTTATGCGTCAAATGAAGGCAGGTGTACCCGCTGGTCTTCCAGCGGTTGCGGCAACCTGGATGGCTTTGAAAGACCAGCTGACGCGTCTAACAACCAATATAAAATTGAACAGTTCACCCAGGGCTCCGCTTTTAAATACAGGGGCTTTGCCTGGCAACAGGAATATCACTGGAAAACCATCGATGATAACGTCAACGGCACTACCAGTGATATGGAAGGCGGCTTGGCTCAGATGGGTTATTTCTTCCATTACCTGGTGCCAGCCATTCCCAAAGAGCTTGAAATTGCTGGCCGCTATGCCTTTGTCGATGAACCAAACGAGGCAAATGTAGAAAGAAACAACAGACGCGAGGAATTTACGCTTGCTGCCAACTGGTTCTTCTCGGGCCATAACAACAAGATCACGGCCGATTATTCCTACCTGACCCTGGAGGACACGGTTGCGGTTCGTGACGTCAATGACAGTCGGTTTCGATTGCAATACGACGTATCATTCTAGGATAGTGTGAGTGACAGGCGGGCAATTAACATTGCCCGCCTGTTTTTCTGTCTCGGGTCGGGGCTTCCTGAGAGTCAGCGCTATAGTTAGCTACAAGCACGTAGTTTAAGTAAGTTCTTAAATCTCGTGATTTTGTTGTAATTATTTCGAGTCTTTTCCGTAATGAAGATGTAATATCTTTGTTATCTAATACGCAGCATCATGGATGCAGAATTGCCCAAGCTTAAAGACAAGATTCTGATCGTAGAGGATGAAGAAGCCATACGAGATATGCTTGGCTATGCTCTCATGAAAGAAGGCTATCAATGTAATGAAGCCAATGATGTTGGCGAAGCGCGTAACATGCTCGAGTCTGACCGACCTAATCTAATCCTTCTGGACTGGATGTTGCCAGGCATGAGTGGTATTGATTACGCGCGCAGACTTCGCACAGTGCCAGAGACCCGCGACATCCCGATTATCATGTTGACCGCGAAAGGTGAGGAAGCCGATAAGGTGCGAGGCCTGGAAACGGGTGCCGACGATTACATCACCAAGCCATTCTCTACCAAGGAATTAATTGCCAGGGTAAAGGCTGTATTACGACGATATTCAAATGCCGACCAGTCCGGTATAGTTGAAATAGAAGGACTTACGCTGGATCCGGATACTTACCGGGTTACAGCCGGTGGCGAAATTATTGAAATCAGCCCAACTGAATTTAAACTGCTACACTTTTTTATTGGTCATCCGGAGCGGGTTTACAGTCGCTCACAGGTGCTGGATCAGGTTTGGGGTGAAAATGTATACGTCGAGGAAAGAACAGTAGATGTGCACATTCGACGACTTAGGCAAACGCTCGAGCCCTACGGGTTTGACAAGTACATCCAGACTGTACGCAGCGTGGGGTACCGCTTCTCTACCAGGTAGTTTGTTCCAATGAAACCGGATGCCTTGCGTTTCGGTATCACGTTTCTCGCCTGTTTTTTCACAGGTTACATTACCGGTCACTATGCAATTGCCTTTGCTGCAGGTCTGAGCCTGTTTATCTATTGGCAATACCATGAATACAAAAAAGTCCTTGCCTGGCTTAGGAAGCGCCATAGAAGCAACGGCCCGGATCAACGGGGGATGGTTGATGACATCGCGCGTGAGATCGGTTTTATAAAGGATCGGGCCCGGGTCAGGGAAAAAAAGCTGCGTGGCTTTCTGAAGCGTTTTCAGAAAGCAACCAGCGCATTGCCAGACGCCGTTATCCTGCTAGGGTTCGACAACGACATTGAATGGGCTAATAAAAAGGCCAGCGAATACCTGGGCGTAAAATGGCCACAGGATTCCGGGCTTCGCATTAATAACCTGATACGCAGGCCTGAACTGACCCGCTATCTGAAAGTTGATAAGTCAGCGCTTGCCAGGGGTGTGCAGCTAAGCTCACCGGTTGATGCCGAAATTTTCCTCGAGATACGCGTCAGTTTATATGGTGATCATAAAAAGTTGCTGGTAGCGAGAGATGTTACCAGTATTAACAAGGCCAACCAGATGCGTAAGGACTTTATCGCCAATGCGTCTCATGAGTTACGTACTCCCTTGACAGTGATATCGGGCTATCTTGAAAGCTTCGTCGATGATGATCTTTGTCCACAGGAGTGGCTTGCCTATATTCGCCAGATGCGAACCCAGACCGCGCGTATGCAAAACCTGATTGAAGACTTGCTTACCCTGTCCACTATTGAGGCTGGCGGAGTTAATGTCGAGAAAGATGTCGTCAGGGTACCCGATTTGCTCAACTCGATTACTAACGAAGCCAGAACGCTGAGTGGCGAACAGCAACACGTGATTGAACTGGACGCAGAGCCCAGCCTTTATGTTTATGGAAATCATGCACATTTATACAGCGCTTTTTCCAATATTATATTTAATGCAATTCAGTATACGCCGGCAGGTTGCAGGGTATCGATACGCTGGCATTCTGATGAGGCCGGTGCGCACCTGACAGTGGTTGATAATGGTTCAGGCATTGCGAGCGAGCATATTCCCCGGTTGACCGAACGGTTTTACCGGATTGACAAGGGCCGCTCACGGGAAAAAGGCGGTACGGGTCTTGGTCTGGCGATCGTAAAACACGTGCTTGCCAAGCACGGCGGCCAACTTTCTGTTGCCAGTGAGTCAGGCCAGGGCAGTACCTTCACCTGCCACCTGCCAAAATCACGGATTGCGCAGCTTGAGCCGGCCAAAATGCGTGCCTGAAGTTGTTGAAATACATGCAAAAAAGGCTGTAATAAAACTGTAATATTTCTTTCACTAAACTGTCATTTGTCGTCCAGATAATCGTCGAACTTTCTTTTTTTACATAGCTTCCGGGAGTTATACATAATGAAGACAAATCGTCTTTCCGCAATTATTGTCGCCGTATCTACCTTGGTGCCGTTTGCTTCGATGGCCGAAGACAAGGTGGATGCCGGGTTATCCGATTATGCCAAAGCCAGTGGTGTGTCTGGCAATATCAGTAGCGTTGGTTCTGACACGCTCGCTAACCTGATGACCTTGTGGGCAGAGGAATTCAAGAAGCTGTATCCAAATGTTAACGTTCAGATTCAGGCGGCAGGTTCATCAACTGCGCCACCTGCTTTAACCGAGGGCACGTCAAATTTTGGGCCTATGAGTCGCAAAATGAAAGATGGCGAGCTGGCGGCATTTGAAAGCAAGTTTGGTTACAAGCCTACCCCTATCGGTGTTGCTATTGATGCGCTTGCGGTTTATGTCAACAAGGACAATCCTGTTACAGGTTTTACCATCCCGCAGGTAGACGCAATGTTTTCCGCAACCCGTAAGTGCGGGTATGCCAACGACATTACTACCTGGGGCGATGCGGGCCTGACCGGTGAATGGGCTAATCGTCCAATTCAGCTTTATGGTCGTAACTCGGTATCAGGCACCTATGGGTACTTCAAGAAAAAGGCCCTGTGTAAAGGCGACTACAAGGACAGTGTCAATGAGCAGCCTGGTTCGGCCTCTGTAGTACAGGGCGTGACCAAGTCTATCAACGGTCTTGGCTACTCGGGCATTGGTTACAAGACCTCGGGCGTGAAAGCGGTGCCGCTGGCAAAAAAGGGTGATGACTATATCGAGGCAACACCTGAAAATGCCTCGAATGGCACCTATCCATTGGGCCGTTTCCTTTACGTATATGTCAACAAGCACCCAAACAAGGGCCTGCCTCCGCTGGAATCAGAGTTTATAAAGATGATTCTTTCCAAAACAGGTCAACTTGTTGTCGTAAAAGATGGCTATATTCCGCTTCCCGCCAAGGTAGCAGAAGCCCAGCTTTCACGAATCGAATAATTGAAAATCGAAAATTATTACCTGCCCCGCACCGCGGGGCTTTTTTATCTGTATCCTTGCAAGCGATGGCGTGTGTTATATGCGTGTGCAGGTGAACGTCGGCGCTTGTATAGACAGGTACTCTGACACAGCGCCATGCAGATGCTATGTGTCCAGTAAATGCGCCTGATCAGCGGCGCAATATGCTGGTATCATGATATGTAGCGAAACCGTTTTGCTTTTTGTAAATTATTGAATGATAAAGAAATTCACTGACCTGAAACACCCTTGAATTCATGGATTTGTCATAAACCACCTCTAAACTGCTTTTCATGAGTGATATAGAACCAGGCGTCGCGGAAACAGTACTGCCCGACTTTAATTCAAACAAGGCCCGGGCACACAGGAACATGCGCCACGTCAAGGACGTGTTAACCCGCTACCTGATGACGTTTGGTGGTGTGAGCGTCATTATTGCAATCGTGCTCATCGCGTTTTACCTGTTTTATGTTGTGTTGCCGATGTTCAAGGCCGCCGATTTCGAGCCCATCACCAGTTATGATGTCCCGGGTGGTGGGGCTGGTAACACACTCTACTATGCCATGGAAGAGCAGCGTGAAGTCGGACTCAGGGTTACCGATAAAGGCGAGGTCATTTTTTTTACTACCGGCACAGGACAAGTACGTGACCGTTTTCAACTACCGCTTCCTGCCGATACGGAGATAACGGCCTTCTCCTACGGTGACTTGCCCCAGCAAATGCTTGCTGTCGGCTTATCGGATGGCGGTGTGCTGATGTTCAAGCATACCTATAACGTTACTTATCCGGATAATGAACGCCTGATTACGCCAGGTCTATTTTACCCGTTTGGCGAAGAGCCATTAGCGGTTATTGCCAATGGTGACGCTGTCAAACATTTGAGTATTCAGCATGATGGTGAGCAGGCAAGCATCGTTGCAACAGCAGATGCGGCCACGATACACCTTGTAAATATCGTTAGGGAAGAGTCTTTTCTCAGCGATGAAGTTGAACTGGTAACCACGGCCAGTGAGATATTGCTTGATACCACGGAGCTGGTTGCCATTCGAGTTGATACAGAGCAGCGCGAACTCTATGTTGCCGACACGCAAGGCCGAATTCATTATTACGATATCAGCGACAAAGCAGAGCCAAAGCTGGTACAGCTGGTACAGGCTGTTACTGGAAACACCAGTATAACGGCACTGGAGTTTCTGGCTGGCGGTATCTCTATACTGGTAGGCGATTCACGCGGACAAATCGCGCAATGGTTTCCGGTTCGCGATAAAAACAACCGTTATACAATTGAGCAGATACGTACATTTAACTCACTTGATGGCTCAATCGTAATGATTAAGCCTGAATACTTCCGCAAGGGTTTTCTGGCAATTGATGATTCTGGCGGGCTCGGTATTTTCCATACTACTGCTCACCGTACTGTTTTCCAACACAAGCACGATGAGGGCAAGCAGGACTTTATTGCTATTTCACCGAGGGCCAATGCGGCACTTACTTCAAGTGATGATGGCAAACTGAATTACTACCACGTGCATAACGAACACCCTGAAATATCGTGGTCGGCCATCTGGGGCAAGGTATGGTACGAGAGCCGTTCGCAGCCCGAGTACATCTGGCAATCATCCTCTGCAGATAGCGTGTTCGAGCCCAAGTTCAGCCTCGCGCCATTGGCATTTGGCACGCTCAAGGCAGCATTTTATGCCATGTTGATTGCCATGCCGCTGGCCATACTGGGCGCCATGTACACCGCGTACTTCATGTCTCCGAAAATGCGCCAGGTCGTCAAACCGACTATTGAAATTATGGAAGCATTGCCGACTGTTATCCTTGGTTTTCTGGCAGGCTTATGGCTTGCTCCGTTTGTAGAGCGCCATCTACCGGGCACATTTTTGATGTTATTGATGGTCCCTTTATCAGTCATCGTAGCTGCTGCCTTATGGGAGTTTATCCCCGAAAAACTCAAGCACCGGGTGCCGGATGGCTGGGAAGCCGCGTTATTGATACCGGTTGTCATTCTTGCCACGGCAATTGCAATCTCGCTAAGCCAACCGGTTGAAAACGCGTTCTTTGGTGGAAACATGCCGCTTTGGTTGAGCACAGAGCTGGGTATTACCTATGACCAGCGTAACTCCATGGTCGTTGGTTTTGCCATGGGCTTTGCAGTTATTCCTACAATCTTTTCCATCAGTGAAGATGCCGTTTACAGTGTGCCGAAGCACTTGACCACCGGTTCATTGGCGCTTGGTGCGACTGCATGGCAGACGATGGTGCGAGTGGTATTGCTAACGGCCAGCCCGGGTATTTTTTCTGCGGTTATGATTGGTCTTGGGCGTGCGGTAGGTGAAACCATGATTGTGGTGATGGCGACGGGTAATACCGCCATCATGGACTGGAATATTTTCCAGGGTTTCAGGGCGCTGTCTGCAAATATAGCGGTAGAAATGCCGGAGTCGGAGGTGGGCAGTACCCATTATAGAATTCTGTTTCTCGCCGGGCTGGTCTTGTTTGCTGCAACATTCTGCTTTAACACGCTAGCGGAAGTAGTGCGGCAGCGATTAAGAAGAAAATACAGTTCATTGTAATCATGAAAAGGACAATGCAAAACTGGTTTTCATCCGGCAAGCCGTATGTCTGGCTTAACGCAGGAGCTGTGTCCGTTTCAATCACCATGGTAATTGGTTTAATCCTGTTGATTGCGGCACGGGGGCTTGGCCACTTCTGGCCTGCTGATATTGCCGTGTTTGATTATTACCCTTCGCCAGAGGCAGTCCCGGTCAGCCTCATGGGGGAATACGTCGATGAAGAAACTGTTAATCGCTCCCGTATAGGCGCGGTCCCTTACGAAGGTGAAACCATAACCCGCTACCTGATCAAAACAGGAAACCGCGATATCTACGGTCTGGATTTTCGCTGGATACTCGGTGCGGGTATACGCAATGAAAGTTATCCGGAAGAGGCGACAATTATTGAACGGCGCGAATGGGGCAACCTGCACGGGCTGATTAAGTCAGTACAGCTTGAAAGCGAGACTGTTACCGATCCTGACAGAGTATGGAACGTGTTCATTGAAACGGTGGCGAGCAGTAACGAGATTTTTGAAGAAATACGACACATTGAGAAAAATCTTATTGGCGGCATCAACTACAAGATGGAGCGCCTGCGCCTGGACGAGCGTGCGCTTGAACTAAAGGGAAATAATACCCGTGCTGCTATTGCTGAACTCGATGCAGAACGAGCCGAGTTACAGCAAGAATACAATGGCTACACAGAACAGTTGGCTACACTTTATGCAAGGCTGGAAAAGCCGTCGTTTACTGTTGCACTCGCAGGTGGCCAGGAGAAACAGTCCAGGTTTGCTACGGTTGTCAGGGCATATCGTCCAAACAGCATGGGCACAATGGACAAGATTGGTTTCTATTTCGAAAAGCTATGGGAGTTCCTTTCGGATGAGCCACGGGAAGCCAACACAGAAGGCGGCATCTTCCCGGCTATCTTTGGTACCGTCATGATGGTGATCATTATGTCGATACTGGTAACGCCCTTTGGCGTGGTCGCAGCCGTTTATCTTCGTGAATATGCCAGGCAAGGTCCGTTTACGCGTTTGGTACGCATTGCCGTTAACAACCTGGCCGGCGTTCCATCTGTTGTATACGGTGTGTTTGGACTGGGCTTTTTTGTTTATTTTCTGGGTGGAAATATTGACCAGCTTTTTTATAGGGAGTCTTTACCGGCGCCAACATTTGGTACCCCGGGTTTAATGTGGGCTTCGCTGACGCTGGCAATTCTGACTGTACCGGTAGTGATAGTTGCAACCGAGGAAGGACTGTCCCGGGTACCCCTGGCAATTCGTGAAGGCAGTCTTGCGCTCGGTGCAACCAAGGCCGAAACAATGTGGCGAACCGTACTGCCGATGACCGCGTCGGCCATGATAACCGGACTCATACTGGCGGTTGCCCGTGCAGCCGGTGAAGTTGCACCGTTGATGCTGGTGGGCGTTGTAAAGCTGGCACCATCCCTGCCTCTCGATTTGAATGCACCATTCCTGCATCTCGATAGAAAGTTTATGCATCTGGGTTTTCACATCTATGATGTGGGTTTCCAGAGCCCGAATGTTGAAGCTGCAAGGCCGCTGGTTTATGCAACTGCCTTGTTACTGGTTATACTAATTATCGTGTTGAACCTTACTGCGATTCGAATAAGGAACAACCTGAGGGAAAAATATCGTGCAGCAGAACAAGGTTAATACACGCGAAGACATTGAGATTGGAGAACAGGCAGTGAGTGAAAATTCAGACTCAACACCTACACATGCGATGAATCTCGGTGGCATTGTAAATGCCAACGAGGATCGGCCCAACCTTGCCGATGAAAAAGTATGCATCGAGGTAAACAATTTCAATCTGTATTACGGACAGGACCAGGCCCTTGATGACATCAACATGGTCATCCCCGAGAAAAAAGTTACGGCGTTCATTGGCCCAAGTGGCTGCGGTAAATCCACTCTGCTTCGTTGCTTCAACCGCATGAACGATCTCATTGATACTGTAATTACCAATGGCGAGATCAAGATCGATGGTCAGGATATATTTGATAAATCGGTAAACGTGGCTGAGCTGCGCCGTCGTGTTGGTATGGTATTTCAAAAACCAAACCCGTTTCCAAAATCAATCTACGAAAATGTTGCTTACGGTTTACGAATCCAGGGTGTCAATGATCGCAGGACGATTGATGCGGTTGTTGAAAAATCGCTGAAAGGCGCAGCGCTGTGGGATGAAGTCAAGGACAGGCTGGATGACCTGGCCATGGGCTTGTCAGGTGGTCAGCAACAAAGGCTGGTCATTGCCCGTGCGATCGCCATTGAGCCAGAGATCATCTTGCTTGATGAACCGGCATCTGCGCTTGACCCAATTTCGACCCTGAAGATTGAAGAGCTGATTTATGAACTGAAAGAAAGATTCACGATTGTTATTGTTACACACAACATGCAACAGGCCGCACGCGTTTCTGACTACACCGCATATATGTATCTCGGCAAGCTGATCGAATTCAATGATACCAGCACATTGTTTACCAACCCGGCTGAAAAGATGACCGAAGATTACATTACAGGTCGCTACGGATAATCTATACTTGTATTTATATAAAGAGGCAGGGTCATGAACGCCAACTTTAAGAAGCAACATATTTCGAAACAGTTTGATGAAGAGTTGCAGAATCTACTCAGTGAAGTTCTGGCCATGGGTGGGCTTGCGGAAGAGCAATTAGTTTATGCCCTTGATTCGTTGCTGGAAGGCAACGTGACCATGGCAACGGATGTTATTGATGCCGAAATCAAGGTAAACACCTACGAAGTCAAGATTGACCAGTCATGCACACGCACCCTTGCCAGACGCCAGCCCGCGGCGACAGATCTGCGCTTGATTATGGCTATTACAAAAACCATTACTGATCTGGAGCGCATAGGTGATGAAGCCCAGAAGATTGCCAAGCGTGGACTGGATCTGACCGAACAACATGGCGGGCCCAAGGCTTATTACATCAGTATCAAGTCGATGGGAACGCTGGTAACGCATATGCTACACGATGCGCTTGATGCGTTTGCGCGTATGGATTCCAAAAGCGCGCTTGAGGTGGCTAACAAAGAGCCCGAATCTGACGATCAATATAGTGCAATAATGCGTGAACTGATCACCTACATGATGGAAGATGCCAGAAATATTACCGGGGCGCTCGATGCTGTCTGGGTTGTCAGGGCCCTGGAACGTATTGGCGATCATGCCCGCAATATTTGTGAATACGTTATCTACCTGGTTGAAGGTGTAGATGTGCGACATGTTAGTCTCGATAAGGTTGAGCGGGAAATCGTCAACAACACAGACTAGCATCCTGTTCTTCTCTTTCCGGCAAAATTAGATAAATAGACAATGCACCCGAGTGTGCTATGTAATTCATTAGAGTTTTCCAGGGTTTTTTCAAGAAAAATAAGAACAGCAAGCCATTAACAGTATGACAAAAAACACTGACACTGATGCTATCAATCTGAAGCAACCGGAGTTATATATTAACCGTGAGTTAAGTCTGCTTGAATTTAATCGCAGGGTTTTTGCCCAGGCCAAGAATGATAGAAACCCGTTGCTGGAAAGGCTGCGTTTTCTTTGTATAGCCAGTACAAACCTGGATGAGTTTTTCGAGATCCGTGTTGCCGGTCTTGCGCAGCAGGTGAAATACGGCTCTGTTCAGACCGGTGAAGACAATATGACACCGGTTGAGGTACTAAAAAAAATCAGTGAGATCGCGCATGAGTTTGTGATTGAACAATATGACATTCTCAACAACGTACTGATCCCGGAACTGGCAAAACAGAAGATACAAATACTGCGCCGTAGCCAATGGAAGCCTAAATTAACGCGTTGGGTAAAGCGTTACTTTAATCGCGAACTATTACCGGTGTTAAGTCCTATAGGACTGGACCCGGCACACCCGTTTCCCCGGGTCTTGAACAAAAACCTCTATTTCATTGTGGAACTTGAAGGCAAGGATGCATTTGGCCGTGATAGTGGCTTTGCCATTGTACAGGCGCCACGTTCCCTGCCGCGCGTCATTGAAGTGCCGAAGGACATGTCTGGTCGTACACATGACTTGCTGCTGTTGTCATCCGTTCTTCACGCCAATGTTGGTGAGCTATTCCCGGGGATGGACGTAAAAGGTTGTTACCAGTTTCGCGTAACCCGAAACAGTGACCTGTTTGTTGATGATGAAGAAGTGGATGATTTACTGCGTGCACTCGAAGGTGAGCTACCCAGCCGCCGTTATAACGATGCAGTTCGCCTGGAGGTGGCAGATAACTGCCCCGAGGAAATCAGTAACTTTTTGCTGGATCAATTCAAGTTGAACAAGGACGCGCTCTACCAGGTTAATGGCCCCGTTAATCTCAATCGATTGATGCAGATTATTGATCTGGTTGACAGGCCGGATTTGACCTTTTCCGGTTTCACACCGGACTTGCCACCCAGACTGATTAAAACCACGAACATATTCGACACGCTGCATAACGGCGACATCCTGTTACATCACCCTTTCCAGTCATTTGCGCCAGTCATCGATTTTCTGAAACAGGCGGCGCAGGATCCGGACGTACTTTCTATCAAGCAGACACTCTACAGGACGGGTGATGACTCCGCTGTGGTAAAGGCACTGAAAGACGCAGCAAGAGCAGGAAAAGAAGTAACCGTTGTTATCGAGCTAAGGGCGCGCTTTGATGAAGAGGCCAATATCGAACTGGCGAGCGATCTGCAGGAAGCTGGTGCGCACGTGGTCTATGGCGTGGTTGGTTACAAAACACATGCAAAGATGATTATGGTTGTACGTCGAGAGGGGCGCAGTCTGCGCCGCTATGTTCACCTCGGAACAGGTAACTACCATGCGCGAACAGCGCGTTTATACACAGATTATGGCTTGCTAACGGCCGATCAGGCCGTGGCCGAGGATGTAAACAAGTTGTTTCACCAGATGACGGGGCTGGGCCGTGCCAGTAAGCTGAAAAAACTTTTGCAATCACCGTTCACGCTGCACAAGGCAATACTCAACTACATCAAACAGGAGACAGCCAATGCCAGGGCCGGTAAAGAGGCCAGAATCATCGCGAAGATGAATGCACTGGTGGATCCGGAAATTATTCGTGCTCTTTATGAAGCGTCAATGGCAGGTGTTAAGGTTGATCTGATTATAAGGGGTATTTGCTGCCTGCGACCCGGCATCAAGGGGGTTTCCGATAATATCCACGTACGTTCAATCATTGGTCGTTTCCTTGAACATACCCGTGTTTACTATTTCCAGAATGATGGCAAGCCATTGATCTACGGTGCAAGTGCTGACTGGATGCCCCGTAACCTGTTCCATCGTGTTGAAGCCTGTTTTCCAATAGAGGAAAAGCGTCCGCGCGATCAGGTTATCAAGCTGGGATTAATGAATTACCTCTCGGACAATACCCAGGCCTGGGTATTGCAAGCAGATGGCACTTACCGGCAATCGAAGCCAGGCAGCAACGCAAAACCGCGATCTGCCCAGCAAACGTTACTGGAACACTACTGCGGTTAGCCATTACCCACTTCTTCTTTACTTTTAAACTTCAACTTGTAGTTCGTTACATTAAGATAGTCTATCTCGGTCATTAAATCGGCTTCTGTTAGCGGGTTTCGCGCCAACCAATCCTGTTTGAATTCCAGCCAGATAGCATTTTTCTTCAATAGAATATGCACTATCGATTCGTTGACCAGTTCTCTGCCTCTGTTAAGCACCACCGCCAGCCGTAAAATAATCGCGAGCCGAATCAGTTTTTCATTTTGTTGTTCATTTTGTTCGCTGATAAATGACTCTAGCGGGAATTTGCGCCGATGTGCTCTAACAAGCACGCTCAATACATGCTGTTCCTGCCTGGAAAAGCCGGGCATGTCAGAATTACCAAGTATATATTCGCCGTGTTTATGATATTGGCTATGCGCGATAGCCAGACCTATTTCATGCAGTCTGGCTGCCCAGCGCAACATCTTCAGATCGGTTTGTCTATCAAGAGCCCAATCGCTATCCAGCGCATTGAACAGCGTAATCACGGTTTGCTCGAGTCTCTCAGCCTGTTCTGCGTCGACGCTGTAGCGTCTGGATATCCTTGCTACTGTTTTCTCACGGACATCATGGTCATGTCGGCGTCCAATCTGATCATGTAGCAAGCCTTCACGCAGTGCGCCATCTGAATAGACCATTTCGTCTATGCCAAGCGCCTCAAAAATGGCACTGAGGACGACCACGCCGCCTGTAAAAACCGGTTTCCTGTTTATAGAAAGAGAATCAAACGCAATGTTGTCGATATGTTCAAACTCCGCCAGTGTCTTTCTGAGGTTATAGAGCGAATCTGGCGTGATCGAATCCTGGCTCCAGCCACGTTCGCTAACAACTCGTTGTATGGTTTTGATCGTACCCGAGGCACCAACGGCCAGGTCCCAGCCATGGGCGCGGTATTCTCCTTCAATATTCTTTAGTTCCTGTAATGCCGCAATACGTGCTTTACGTAATTGTTTGCTGCTTATATCACCATTGTTAAAAAATTGTTTACTGATACTGACACAACCCATAAACAGGCTTTCAGTGACGTTGGCCTTAAAGCCCTTACCGATGATGAACTCGGTGCTGCCACCACCGATATCGACGACAAGACGATAATCAGCCTCATTAAACATGGTGTTGGCAACGCCAAGGTATATCAGCCGTGCTTCCTCGCGTCCGGAGATGATCTCGATCTGATGGCCCAGCGCATCGTTTGCGCGTTGCATGAATTGTCTTCCATTACGCGCTATGCGCAAGGTGTTGGTGCCAACCGCGCGGACATTTTCAAATGGTATTGTCTTGACGCGCTGGCCAAATTTTTCAAGGCAGAGCAAGGCCCGTTCCATAGCCTCTTCAGTGAGGTATTGTTTATCATCAAGGCCACCAGCCAGGCGTACCATTTCCTTGAGACGGTCGACAACAATCGCTCTGCCATCTACGTAGTTGGCAACGATCATATGAAAACTGTTGGAGCCAAGATCAATGGCAGCATATGGTTCAAGCTGTTCAGACACGGAGCAAGATTCTTTGTTTAACGTAGTGGCGAGTAGCGTTATAGTAAATTCATTATTTGTTACTGAAATTTAGCATAATTCGACATAGATTTAATCCCGTCAAAATGGCCTTTTATCTTTATATAATGCGTCATGCGAAATCAGACTGGTCCACAGGTGATATCGACTTTGATCGACCTCTGACTAACAGGGGTATAAATAATGCTGCGCGTATGGGTCAGTGGCTGGCTACCAACAATCATATTCCGGGTCTCATAGTGTGTTCATCTGCTGTACGTGCGAGGCAGACGCTCGAACAGGTATGCCAGTCTTTTCATGTTTATCCGGAAGACAGGATTATTTATGAACGCCGCTTATACCTTGCCGATGAATCGTTGCTGATAGACAGGATATTATTGTACAGGCATGCTGCTGAGAGCCTGATGTTAATAGGGCATAACCCCGGGCTGGATTACCTTGTAGACAGACTGGCCAATAATGCATTGAGCAGAAATGCGAGCGGTAAACTAATGACCACCGCTGCGCTGGCCGTGTTTGAATACAGCGATGATAATTTTAACCCTGGTGAAGACAAGCCTGATGCAATGCAGTTGATTAGGCCCAGGGAGCTGGATTAGCTATAGTTTTTCCGCAACGATGTAGGCTATCCAGCCGGCATCTGCATCGCCTTCGGTTTGCGGCAGGAATTCTCCATTACCTTCACCGTCTTCATCAGCCTGCTCCCAGTAAATTGTTGGTTTGAATCCGGATGCCATCAGCATTTCCTGCAGCTCCGGAAGGGTCCAGACGCGCCATTCATAGGAAAAAGCCTTCATCATTTTCGAGCCATCCCTGAACTTAAAATGTATGTGGCATTTAGCTATGCCGGAAATCGGGTTGTATCGGGCCTGCTCCCAGATATAAGTAAAATTCTTGTACTTGGTTTTTTCCTTTAGCTCCTGGAATGACTCATAACCTCCGTACGCGTCGAGGAAGAATATGCCGTCATCAACCAGCGTTGCGTGTATGCGTTTAAAATAGTTGGTCGTGAGTTCGCGATCCTTTAGCAACCAGTAGCTGAAATTCATGGCCAGCACGATGTCGGTAGGTTCTGTTTCTACGCTCATCACATTATCGTTAATGACGTGTATTCGTTGTTGTTGATCGGCAGAGAGCTTTGCTATCTTGTTACGCTTTCCCCATTCAAGCACATCAGAATCAAGGTCAACGCTGTAGGCGATATTTGAATTACGTCTCTTTACCCATTCACACGAGGTGTTGGTGGTGCCGCAAAAATCTTCACGCAGTGTTTTTGCTTTTCTTTTTCTTAGTTTACTGAACGTGTCGTCAACGAAATCAATCTCTGACTCAACGCATTGTACTGCCTTTTCATAATAAACATGCCTGTCAGCGACATCCGCCATGGTTTGCTTTTTATTTGGTTTTTTATTTTTTGCAGCCATTGTTATCTGGTTCATGGTTCCGTTATGTCCGTCATAGTATTGTATGATTGGAATTATACCGAACTGTGAATTAAGCGTTTATATTAATTTGATTGTATTGCATCAACGTTATCGATAATGAACTGGTGGGGCAAAATACTGGGTGGCGCCTTTGGCATGATGATTGGCGGGCCTATTGGTGCCTTGCTTGGCGTAGTGCTTGGCCATAACCTGGATAAAGGCGCCGCTGGCACTTCAGCTGACCAGGGCTTTGGCAAGCAGGAGCGCATTCAGACGCTATTCTACGCTACGACTTTTTCTGTCATGGGTCATGTTTGCAAGGCTGATGGCCTGGTATCGGAAGATGAGATAGAGCTGGCACAGCAGGTCATGCAGCGCATGGATATGGATGCCGAGCAGCGTAAAACCGCGATAAGACTGTTCAATGAAGGAAAAAAAGCGTCTTTTCCGTTACAGGAAGTAATGCTGCAATTTCGGCGGGAGACCGGGTTTCGACCCAACCTTGTCAGGATGTTTGTTGAGATACAGATCATGGCCGCTTATGCCGATGGGGTATTACACAAGGAAGAACGTCGGATACTGTTAAATATCTGTCAGGTTGTAGGCATTTCAAACCATGAGTTTGACCACCTGTGCAAAATGATTGGTGGTATGCACTCCTATTCAGCTCAAGGCCAGGACGCAAAAGGACTGACAGTAAAGCAGGCGTTTGCCGTGCTTGATTTGCCTGAAACTGCCAGCAACGATGAGATCAAGCGCGCCTATCGAAGATTGATGAGCCAGCATCACCCCGATAAACTTGTCGCCAAGGGGTTACCGGAAGAGATGATGAAAGTAGCTGCGGATCGGACCCACGAAATCAAACAGGCCTATGAGTTAATAAAGGAAAAGAAAGGTTTGTAATAAACCATGTAAAGCACATTTTTTCATGCTGGCAGCTATAATGATAACCGGATATCAGGGGATATGAAGTTATGAAAATAAAAGCAATACTGGAGAAGAAAGGCAGCGATGTTTATAGCATTAGCCCGGATCAAACATTAGCCGACATGGTCAATGAGATGATCGCACGTCATATCGGTTCGCTGTTGGTCGTTAACGATGATGGCAGCCTGGCGGGCATAGTGACAGAACGGGATTTACTCAGGAATGTCGCCAAACTTGGTGAAAACTGGGAGTCCGCAAAGATTAGTGAAATTATGACGCGGGATCTGATTACCACAACGAGCGATGAAACCCTGGATGTGGTTATGGAGAAGATGAGTGAAAATAGAATACGTCATATTCCAGTATTGGACGCTGATGGTGTTACAGGTCTGTTATCGGTAGTTGATATTATTCGCGCCTTGCACGAGGAAACCAGTTATCAGAATACCCTTCTCAAGCGCTATATTCAGGACTGGCCGGAAAAAGAAGAAGCCTAGATATTAAGCGGCCTCATATCCTGGTCTGTGACTTCCAGGTTGTTACTGCGGGCAAAGTCAACCAGAAAGTCGAACGTCATTGGTTCGGCGTCTTCAAGGCGTGGGTTAATCACAACGCATTTGAATTTATCACCCTGTTTAAGGTTGACCATAGGGTTGAAAACCAGGCGTCTATTGTGATCGTAAGTGGCAAGCGCGTAATACAGCCGTTCTGCCCAGTCACTCGGGCGAAATTTATTGCCTTCCCTGGTGACACCTCTAATAAAAATCTTTTCAATATCTGAACTCATTTTCCCACTACTTCCAACAACTTAATACTTAATGCATTGCAGCATAGTATAAACAGTAGCGTGGTTATATGTCAGTTTGGTAAAAACTATATTGCTGATTAGTTAAAAGTGAATGGCCCAACATCCTACTTGTCCCGATCAATGCTATCTCTTTCATGTATCTCCCAGTGTTCTCCCTCTATGATAGTGCCATTGTCGCGCTGGTTTGTTCTTATCCGGGTGGCAATAAAGCCTGAAAGAAACTTACTGGCAAGCCTCTGCCGTATTTGTGGCACCAGGATTAAAAACCCGATTACATCGGTAAAAAAACCGGGGGTTAATAACATGGCACCGGACACCAGCAGCATGACGCCTTCGATTAGCTCAATAGCCGGAAGATGCCCATTATCAAGCTGTGTTTGTACGCGTGACAGTGTAGATAGCCCTTGTTGTCTGAATAGGCCTGCGCCAATTGCAGCAGTGACGATCACCAGCAATATCGTCCATGCCGCGCCAATAACCTGTCCTATCTGAATCAGGATTGCGATCTCGATCAAGGGTATGACGAGAAATAATATAAACAGGACTTTAAACAAGCGCGTTCCGGGTAGTTGATGACAATGGCATTATTGATGATGTGTAGGCAAAATACGAATATACAAGCCTACTCTGCAAACCTTGCCAATCATGAACATAGAGCACTCTCACCTGCTGGTCCTGAGTACCTGCCCTGATCAGGCTACGGCCGAGCTTATCGCGCAGGTGGTAGTTGAGGAAAAGCTGGCTGCCTGTGTAAATACACTCCCGGGTATAACGTCTTTTTTTCACTGGGAAGGCAAGCTTGATCGGGATAACGAGATTTTGTTGCTGATGAAAACCACCACTGCCAGCTATGCCGCATTAGAGCTACTGGTTCGACAGCACCACCCCTACGAACTTCCCGAGATTATTGCAGTCCCTATTGTTGATGGTCTTACTGACTACCTCGACTGGATCTCGTCAAACACCAAATCAACATGAATTTCATCACGTTTGTTTTTTTACTTACCGTTACACTGTTTGTGCCGGGCACTGCCTCTGCGGGCGGCTTTGGTGACAGGCTGGGCCAGATATTTGATAGTAAACCTGATAGTGATGAAATCCTGCATCCCGAAGTGGCCTTTCGGTTTTTTCCCGAGGCCTATACCGATGGCAAGCTGGTAATCAACTGGGAGATAGAGCCCGGCTACTACCTGTACAGAGACAAGCTGTCCTTTTCCTCCGCGAGCCCAGGCATCGAGTTAGATGCAGCACGGTTGCCTGCTGGTAAAAGTAAGGACGATCCGGTCTTTGGTGTCGTGGAAGTATATTATTCCGACAATGGCACTTCTATCACAATGCGTAGTACTGATGGCTGGCCGGACATGCTGGATATTGGCATCGCATTTCAGGGGTGCAAGGAAGATTCAGTCTGTTATCCCCCGACAGAAAAAACCTACAGCATACCGGTACAGGCAGTCACTGCTGCACAAGCACAGTCAACGCCTGTAACGCGCGTATCAGAGCAGGACGCAATAACGCTTGCCCTTAAAGACAAGGGTCTGTTGCTGAACCTGATATCTTTTTTTGGTTTTGGTTTCCTGCTGGCTTTGACCCCCTGTGTTTTCCCGATGATTCCAATACTCTCTGGCATCATTGTTGGACAGGGAGAAAAGATAACCCGACGCATGGCATTTTTGCTGTCACTGGCTTACGTGCTGGCAATGGCAATCACCTATGCGTTGCTGGGTGTTATTGCCGGTATGTTCAGCATAAATCTGCAGGTAGCTTCACAAAATCCGTGGGTACTTGGAACCTTTAGTCTTGTCTTTGTCGTATTGGCCCTTTCCATGTTTGGTTTTTACCAGTTGCAGCTACCTTCAAGTTGGCAGAACAGGCTGATGGCAGGAAGTAGTGACAACCAGGGCACGTTAAAAGGCGCCATGATAATGGGTGTGTTATCTGCCGTGATCGTTGGCCCATGTGTGGCGCCGCCATTGGCAGGTGCGTTGCTTTACATTAGCCATACAGGTGATGCGCTACTGGGTGGTATGGCCTTGTTTGCAATGGGACTTGGCTTTGGTGTGCCGCTGTTGGCAGTAGGCGCTACTTCCGGTGAGCTGCTGCCACGTGCCGGCGCGTGGATGGAAACGATAAAGCGAACTTTTGGGGTTATCATGCTTGGCGTGGCTGTCTGGTTCCTGGAAAGGATACTGCCAGCAAGTGTAGCGTTATTGTTATGGTCATTATTATTTACCGGGACAGCTATATTTATTGGTGCACTTGATCCAATGCAACCCGGGGTTACTGCATGGGCCAGGTTGAAGAAAGCCGCGGGTCTTGTACTGCTTGTTTATGGATTGGTGCTTGTTTTAGCTGCTGCCAATGGCAATGGCACCGTGTTACAACCATTCAAATCGCTTCCTTTCTCTGGTTCCAGTGTTGAGCGGAAGTTACCGTTTGAAAGGATTAGCGGTATTACGGGCCTTGATAACGCCCTGCAGGTGTCAACAGGTAATAGACAGATCGCCATGCTCGATTTTTATGCCGACTGGTGCATTGCCTGCATTGAGCTTGAAGAGTATACATTTTCCGAATCTTCGGTTCAGTCCGCGCTGGCGTCGGTTAAACTGTTACAAACGGATGTCACAGCCAATACTGATATTGATAAGGCATTGCTCGATAAATTTGAACTGTTTGGCCCGCCGGCAATCCTTTTCTTTGATGAGGATGGTAAGGAAATACGGTCTCACCGACTAATCGGATTTATCAAAGCCAACGACTTTATTGCACATATAGAACAGGTGAAACAATTATGATGCAGTGGCAGGTTCTCTCTATCGCTGTTGTAATCGCAGTTTGTGCAGGCATGGGTGGCTACCTGTTACAAACAAAAACGGCAACTTCGGCGACAAACCCGATCGAGGTAAGAAACAGTCATGTGACGTTGCCCGAGAGTGTCATAGGAACATCGGCGCCGCCGTTTCAACTGGCGGATGTCGATGGCCAACGCAGGTCTATTTCGGAATGGCAGGGAAAGGTGATCGCGGTTAATTTCTGGGCGACGTGGTGTCCACCCTGTCGGGATGAAATCCCGCATTTTGTTGATCTGCAAAAGGATTACGGGGATCAAGGTCTGCAATTTATCGGCGTCGCCCTGCAGACAGCCGATGAAATCCGCGGTTTTATCCAGGAATATGCCGTTAACTATCCGTCTCTGGTTGGGCGCGATGATGTTATTGCTACGGCGAAAAGCCTGGGTAACGATATTGGCGCGCTCCCCTACACTGTCATCATCGGACGGGACGGTATCATACGCTTTACCAGGCAGGGCCCGCTTACCAAGGCCGAGGCAAAACAGGTAATAACGTCCCTGCTGTAGCCATTTCGGGCTCTGGCCGACATTCGTAATCCCCGCTAATTTCTGTTAAAGTTAGCAATCTTGCGGTTAAAATCGCTAAATTACTATAAAACCGAAACTGGGGAACAGCGTGAATGTACTTGTCCTGAATGGACCCAATCTCAACCTGCTTGGTGAACGTGAACCCGAGGTCTATGGCACAACAACGCTGGCAGACATAGATGGCACCCTGCAGGCGCTGGCGAGCGAACGCGGGCACTCGCTGCAAAGTTTTCAAAGCAATGCCGAGCATGAGCTCATCGATCATATTCATGCAGCAAAAAAATCGGGCATTGATTTTATACTTTTTAATCCCGGTGCGTTTACCCATACCAGTATTGCGTTGCGTGACGCCCTGCTTGGTACCCGCTTGCCTTTTATAGAGGTGCATCTTTCCAATGTCTTTTCCCGGGAAGATTTCAGAAAACATTCTTACCTTTCCGATATTGCCGTGGCCGTTATCAGTGGCATGGGCGCTTATGGTTACCAGCTTGCATTACTCGGTGCAGAAGAATATTTAAACAAGTAACAAGGATCCAACAACATGGATATAAGAAAAGTAAAAAAATTAATCGAGCTACTGGAAGAGTCCGGTATTGCCGAAATTGAAATTCATGAAGGCGAAGAGTCGGTGCGCATCAGTCGTGGCTCGTCAGTTTCAGTTGCGCCTCAACCCGTCGTCGCGGCACCGCTAGCCGCGCCAGCAGCAAGCGATTCATTTAAGGCGCACATGAATGTTGAAGAGCATTCCACCAAAGATAACTATGCCGACACCGGTCACGTAATTACTTCACCCATGGTTGGTGTCTATTACGCTTCACCTTCTCCGGAAGATCCGCCGTTTGTTAGCAAGGGCCAGGAAGTAAAACAGGGCGATACACTTTGCATTATTGAGGCCATGAAAATAATGAACCAGATTGAGTCTGACGTTACCGGCAATGTCATCAAGATGCTTGTCGATAATGGAGAGGCTGTTGAATATGGCCAGCCCTTGTTTGTTATTGAACAGGGTGAAGGTTAGTACTTTCATTTCTTCCCACTCATTAAAGGGTCGCTAATAAATGCTAGATAAGGTTGTTATTGCCAATCGTGGCGAAATCGCGCTGAGGATACTTCGCGCTTGCAAGGAAATGGGCATAAAGACGGTCGCTATTTATTCCGAGGCCGACCGGGAACAAAAACACGTTTACCTTTCGGATGAATCAGTCTGTATTGGTCCTGCTGCCTCTATCGACAGTTATCTTAATATCCCTGCTGTAATCAGTGCGGCCGAGGTCACTGATGCCGTAGCCATCCACCCCGGCTATGGTTTTCTGTCAGAAAATGCTGATTTTGCCGAACGAGTTGAACAGAGTGGTTTTGTTTTTGTTGGACCAAGACCTGAAACGATTCGGGTCATGGGTGACAAGGTGTCGGCGATCAACGCCATGAAGGAAGCGGGTATTCCCTGTGTGCCGGGTTCCGACGGGCCGCTTGGAGACGATGGTAAGCAATTGGTCACCACGGCAAAAAAAATCGGCTACCCGGTTATTATCAAGGCGGCCGGAGGCGGCGGCGGTCGTGGCATGCGTGTTGTGCACAGTGAGGCCAGCCTGTTGAAATCTATCCAGCTTACCCGCTCGGAGGCCGCCGCAGCGTTTGGTAACGATATCGTTTATATGGAGAAGTTTCTCGAACATCCACGTCATATTGAAATACAGGTTCTGGCTGACGAAAAAGGCAATGTCATTTACCTTGGCGAACGTGACTGTTCCATGCAGCGTCGACACCAGAAAGTTATCGAGGAAGCACCCGCGCCGGGACTGGACCAGGCTACACGTGAGCGTATCGGTCAACAATGTGTGGAAGCCTGCAAGGCAATTAATTATCGCGGTGCCGGCACCTTTGAGTTTCTGTACGAGGATGGTGAGTTCTACTTTATTGAAATGAATACCAGGGTGCAGGTAGAGCATCCGGTAACAGAAATGATCACCGGCGTTGATATTGTTAAAGAGCAACTGCAGATCGCGAGCGGTATGCCTTTATCATATGAGCAAAGTGATATTAAGTTGCGAGGCCATGCTATTGAATGCAGGATTAACGCGGAAGATCCGGAAAACTTCCTGCCCTCACCCGGGACTATTGAGCATTATCATCCACCAGGTGGCCCAGGAGTGCGCGTTGACACCCATGTTTACCAGGGTTACAAGGTGCCGCCTTTCTATGACTCCATGATTGGCAAGTTGATTGCCCATGCTGAAACACGTGAACTTGCCCTGGCAAGACTAAACAACGCCCTGCACGAAATCGTAATCGACGGTATCAAGACAAACATTCCCTTACATCAACAGCTGGTTAGCGATGCCGCATTTAGTTCGGGTGGTACTGACATTCACTACCTGGAGAACAAGCTGGGCTTAAAGTAGCCGTAGCGCTGAAAACGGTGGCCATTTTTGCGGCAGGTGTTTTTTCCACATGAGCTGGCTAAAACTTGAGCTGGAAACCGGAAAGGCCGAAGCTGATACGCTGTCACAACTGCTTGAGCAAATGGGTGCGGTTGCCGTAAGCCTGTCGGCTTCAAGTGAGGAACCAATATTTGATCAGTGTGAGCAACAGCGCGAATACTGGGATAAAACCAGTGTAAGCGCATTGCTGCATCCGGATGTTGATCTCGACATCCTGCTGGTATGTATCCGCGACCGGGTGGGTTCCAATCGAATTCTGAGCCATCGTATTACCCAGGTTAAAGACAGGGACTGGATCAGTGAATTCAAGGCACAGCACGGACCGGTTCTTTTTGCAGATGCCATCTGGATAATTCCCAGTTGGTGCGAGCAACCGGTATCTGGCAAACCGGCATTAATTCTTGACCCCGGGCTGGCATTTGGTACCGGTGCCCATCCAACAACGGCCATGTGTATTGATTGGCTGGCACAGTATGAGTTACTGAACAAAACGGTTATCGATTATGGCTGTGGCTCGGGTATTCTTGCCATGGTTGCCGCGAAGCTTGGTGCCCGTGAAGTTTATGCCATTGATATTGACGCCCAGGCAGTGAAGGCGGCAAACGATAACGCCAGGCAAAACGGTCTATCCGATAAAATCCACGTTAGTCTTCCGGGCGCTGCACGTTTGCCGGTCGCAGATGTACTTGTAGCCAATATACTGATGAATCCGCTGAAAGAATTGGTAACAGACTTTGCCGGGTTGACTAACACAGGCAGTGACCTGGTTTTATCGGGACTGTTGCACACGCAGGCGCAAGAGTGTTTGGCGAGCTATTCCAGCTACTTTATTATGGATGAACCGCGTTACGAAGCAGAGTGGGCATGTATCCATGGTGTGCGTCAGTAGGAAAAACTAGCAATGTTTACTATTTGTCCTGGTTGTCAGCGCCAGTTTCGTCTTTATGCGGAGCATATTGCCGCGGCTGCAGGGCAGGTACGTTGTGGTTTTTGCCAGCTGCAGTTCAACGCGCTCGAACGTTTATATGACCAGCCGTTAACGCCTGAGCAGCAGGCTGCTGCCGCTACTCAGAAACCAAAACTGGAAGAGCCGCAGTTTGATATTCCGGAACAGGCGGATACGGATCTCGCCCCAGCCCAGAGTTTAGCTGCAGCAATACCTGTTACCGAATTACCACAGCAGGAGCAGCCGGTCTCTTCAGACAGCCACGGGCCAGATAGCGCCGATGACGATGCCCTGGTAATAGAGCAATCTGATGAACAGGACGCTGCTGAGTCCGGGCAAATACAGGTGGACTCTACAGACCCTGCCGAGACTAAATCCCGTTTTCAGTTTGACGATGAAGATGTCGATCTTGACGGCGAGACGGACGATGCTGGTCGCCGTGTCGCTTCACTATGGTCAGTTGGCGTGCTGTCTGTGTTACTGATACTGGCTATGCAGCTGGCATGGTTTCAACGTGACCGTGTCTTGCAGGACTACCCGGAATTACGACCCTATGTACAACAGCTTTGTGACAAGCTCGACTGTAACGTCATACGAGGGAGAGATACCGCTGCCATTAGCTTGCTGAATCGTGATGTGCGCTTGCATCCCGCATATCAGGATACACTGCTGGTCAATGCCACCATGCAGAACCAGCTTGCCGTCCGGCAACCCTATCCGCAGGTGCAACTGACTTTATACGATACGGCTGGCGAATTAATTGGATACCGTGAGTTTGCGCCGACCGACTATCTGGATGCCAGTATTGATATCGATAAGGGCATGCCGGTGACATCGCCGGTACACTTTGTGCTGGAGGTGGTTGGTTCCTCGGATGAGGCAGTCAGTTTCGAATTTCGATTTCTGTAAGACCACCGATGTTTCAGTCTGGAAGATCACGGCTTTACATGTCTTTGTATGCGGTTATTATAATATTAACTATCCACGTTTCGCTGACTTTGGCGTAACGCTTTCATGTATATAGGGTCCCATAAGTTAAAAAATAGCCTGGTGCTTGCACCAATGGCAGGCGTCACCGACCAACCGTTTCGGCAGTTATGTCGTGAACTCGGTGCAGGTCTTGTCGTGTCTGAAATGGTGACATCCAACCCGGCACTTTATCACACGCGTAAAACGCAGTTGCGACTACGCCATCACGGCGAGCCTGAACCACGAAGTGTGCAAATCGCCGGTGCCGACCCGGAACAAATGGGCGCAGCGGCAACATTCAATGTGGAACATGGCGCCCAGATAATCGATATTAATATGGGTTGCCCTGCCAAGAAGGTCTGTAATGTTGCAGCCGGATCTGCGCTGTTGAGGAATGAAAAACTGGTCGCCGACATATTGCGAGCGGTGGTTTCTGCGGTTGACGTGCCGGTGACATTGAAAATCCGTACCGGCTGGGACAGGGATAATCGTAATGCGCTGACGATTGCGCGCATTGCTGAACAAAGCGGCATCCAGGCGCTAACGGTGCATGGCAGAACACGCGCTTGTGCCTTTAAGGGCGAGGCCGAACATGAGACAGCTGCCGAGATCAAAAGCCGCGTGTCGATTCCCGTTATTGCCAACGGTGATATCACGACACCCGGGCAGGCCAAATGGCTGCTGGATACCTATCACGTCGATGGTGTCATGATTGGGCGTGCCGCTCAGGGTAACCCATGGATTTTCCGTGAGATAAACCACTACCTTGCCACTGGTTCCCGTTTACCACCCCCGAGCAGCGCTGAAGTTGGCAAGGTGCTGGTGAGACACCTGCATCATCTACATACTTTCTATGGCGAACAGCAGGGAGTACGTATAGCCCGAAAACACATCGGTTGGTATTGCAAGCAACATGCAGATGCAACGGCATTTCGTGCGGCAATTAACCGGGTTGAGTCAGGCAGTGAACAGGTTGATATGGTTTTCGCTTTTTTTGATCAGCTGCAGGAGCAGGCTGCATGATCAAGGCGAAGACAAGAAAGCAAACGTCTTCTGATCGCAAGGAATCGCCGGACAAGTGTCTGTCGGAAAGTGTTCGCAAGGCTATGGAAGACTATTTTGATGATCTTGATGGCCACGAGGCAGGTGAGCTTTATGATTTGTTTATGCAGCAGGTAGAGAAACCGTTCTTTGCCGTCGTCATGCAGCACAGCCGCGGTAACCTGACTCACGCTGCGAAAATACTCGGTATGAATCGGGTGACCCTGCGTAACCGTCTAAAGAAATATCAGCTTGACTAACTATCCGCTTTTTACTCTTTGCAAACGAGGAATACTGTAACTATGTCCAGCATAAAGCGCGCGCTTGTCAGCGTGTCAGACAAGTCCGGAATCATTGAACTTTGTCAGGGCTTACATGAGTTGGGAGTGGAAATACTCTCAACAGGCGGAACAGCCGCTTTGCTGGCGGAAACAGGGATTCCAGTGATCGAGGTATCAGACCACACCGGCTTTCCGGAGATGATGGATGGTCGGGTGAAAACCCTGCACCCAAAAATTCATGGTGGGTTGCTGGGTCGACGCGGTACCGATGATGCAGTGATGCGGGAACACGGTATCGATGCTATCGATCTTGTTGTAGTGAATCTTTATCCTTTTGAGGAAACGGTAAGCCAGCCTGATTGCAGCTTTGCTGACGCAATTGAAAATATTGATATTGGCGGTCCTGCCATGTTGCGCTCCGCAGCAAAGAACCATGCCTCGGTAGCGGTCGTTGTCGACACTCTTGACTACCATGATGTGCTTGCCGAGATGAAAGAACATGGCGGCGCATTATCTGATGCGACCCGTTTTCGGCTTGCGCAAAAGGTGTTTGCGCATACGGCTGCTTATGATGCCAACGTATCCAATTATCTTGGTGGCCTGGCAGATGACAAGACCGCGCTGGATTTTCCCCTGACGTATTCCATGCAGTTCAGAAAGAAGCAGGCGCTTCGTTATGGTGAGAACCCGCATCAAGCGGCCGCGTTTTATACTGAACCAGTCCCGATGTCAGGCACACTGGCGAGTGCGAAGCAGCTACAGGGAAAGGAACTGTCATATAACAACATTGCTGACACTGACGCTGCACTTGAGTGTGCGCTTTCCTTCAGCGATATCGGCTGTGTGATAGTCAAGCATGCCAATCCCTGTGGTGTAGCATTAGGCTCAACGCCCCTGGAGGCCTATCAGCGAGCCTATGCCACCGATCCTACTTCCGCTTTTGGTGGCATTATCGCCTTCAACACGAAACTTGATGTCGAGACAGCCACTGCAATTATTGAACGGCAGTTTGTTGAAGTGATTATTGCCCCGGAGATTGATGAAGATTGTATTCCCGTGGTTGCCAAAAAGGCTGGTGTGCGATTACTGGTTTGTGGTTATCGTGAGCAACCGTTACAACAGCTGAACCTTAAGCGCGTAAGCGGTGGCCTGCTGGTTCAGGATGTCGATGCTGGCGTCGTGTCAGCGAAGAATCTAAAGGTTGTAAGCAAGCAAGTGCCCACGACTGAACAACTGGATGATTTGTTATTTGCGTGGCGCATTGTCAAATATGTGAAATCCAACGCCATCGTCTATGCGAATAATCGGCAAACGATCGGTATTGGCGCTGGTCAGATGAGCCGTGTTTACAGTGCGCGTATTGCCGCGATCAAGGCCGAAGATGAAAACCTTGAGGTGGCAGGATCGGTCATGGCCTCCGATGCCTTCTTTCCTTTTCGTGACAGCATCGATTCTGCTGCTAAGGCAGGTATCAAGGCGGTGATTCAACCCGGCGGTTCAGTGCGTGACGAAGAAGTCATCGCGGCCGCTGATGAGCATGGCATTGCCATGGTGTTTACTAACATGCGCCACTTCCTGCACTAGCGGTGCAATTTTCTGCTACTTCCTTTGTTGAAACCGTCACTACGCTACTCATTTATGCTTTATAAACTCTGTTGCTCGCTACCGGTTGCGCCGCGAATTAGCAGAAAATTTCTGCCGTTAGTATTTGTTCTGCAGACAGAGCAGTTGGCTTAAACAAAAACACTAAAATTTAGTTAACAATATAGATAAAAGTATATGAGAGTATTAATCGTAGGCGGCGGTGGTCGTGAGCACGCCCTGGCATGGAAGGCGGCACAGGGCGCCAGCGTTGACAAGGTTTTTGTTGCGCCGGGTAATGCGGGTACCGCTATCGAAGATAAACTCGAAAACGTGGCTATTGCTGCGGATGATATCGACGCGCTGCTGGACTTTGCCAACAAGGAAAACATTGAATTGACTATTGTTGGCCCGGAAGCACCACTGGTTGATGGCGTCGTTGACAGGTTCATCGATGCCGGGCTGTCTATATTCGGCCCGCGTTCGGCCGCGGCCATACTCGAGGGTTCAAAGTCCTTCAGCAAGGACTTCCTGAAACGCTATGACATTCCGACTGCCGAATACGAAATATTTACCGAAACTGCCCCGGCCATTAGCTATGTGCAGGCTCATGATTTTCCAGTCGTGATCAAGGCCGACGGGCTGGCCGCCGGCAAGGGTGTGGTGATCGCACAGGATGAGAGCGAGGCCATCGCGACCATCAATGACATGTTGGCTGGCAATAAATTTGGAGAAGCAGGTCATCGCATTGTTGTCGAGGAATTCCTGCAGGGTGAAGAGGCCAGTTTTATTGTTATGGCTGATGGCGAGCATGTGCTGCCGCTGGCGAGTTCCCAGGACCATAAGGCGCGAGATGAGGGCGACCAGGGCCCTAATACCGGCGGCATGGGTGCCTACTCTCCGGCACCGGTAGTCGACAAGTCCATGCATGAACAAATCATGAAAGAAGTGATCATGCCCACGATTAAAGGGATGGCAAAAGAAAAGCGAACCTACACCGGATTTTTGTATGCGGGCATCATGATTACAGATGATGGCAAAGTGAAGGTGCTCGAATTTAACTGTCGCTTTGGTGATCCGGAGACCCAGCCCATTATGATGCGCTTAAAAAGCGATCTGGTCGCGCTATGTCTTGCTGCTACGCGTGGCGAGCTGGATCAGTGCGAAACTGACTGGGACGAGCGCGCGGCCCTCGGTGTAGTTACCGCCTCTGCCGGGTATCCGGCAGGTTCAAGCAAGGGCGATATAATCAGTGGTCTGGACCATGCGTTTCCGGATCACGTAAAAGTTTTTCATGCCGGCACAGCAAGCGAGGATGATAAGATTGTCACAGCAGGCGGGCGTGTCTTGTGTGTGACCGCGCTAGGAGAATCTGTGACCGATGCGCAATCTGCTGCCTACACTTCGTTGAGTCAACTTTGTTATGACGGTATGTTTTACCGTAAGGATATTGGCTATCGCGCCGTAGCCAGGGAAAAATAAGCAGCCCCCCACATTAACTCAATCTCGTTTAACTACTCTCGATTCATTACTGGTTTGTAACGCAGCAGGATTAATTCACCTTGTGACTTCTGCACAAGGGCGTATACTCGCTCGCCTCTTGCTATTCGATTGTCAGATATCGGCTCAGCGGACAATTGAATCTTATCCTGGAATATTATGTCTTCTACATCACCTGTCACGTTTAACGATCTCTCGATTTCTACCCCTGTCCTTAAAGCGCTGAAAAAGGTCGGCTATGAACAGCCGTCACCTATACAGGCTGCAATTATCCCTTTTGTTATGCAAGGTCGGGACGTCATCGGACAAGCCCAGACGGGTACCGGTAAGACGGCTGCCTTTGCATTACCGCTGCTGTCGCAGATCGATCTATCTAAAAAAACGCCGCAGGTGCTCGTACTCGCTCCTACCCGTGAACTTGCTATACAGGTTGCCGAAGCGTTTCAGCGCTATGCAGCAACATTGAAAGGCTTTCATGTCCTGCCTGTCTATGGCGGCCAGGAGTACGGCGTACAACTTCGTCAATTAAAACGGGGTGTCCATGTGGTTGTCGGCACGCCGGGACGCGTTATGGATCACATGCGCCGAAAGACATTGAAACTGGATGCGCTGCGTTGCCTTGTACTGGATGAAGCAGATGAAATGCTAAGGATGGGCTTTATTGATGATGTTGAATGGATACTGGATCAACTGCCAGCGCGGCGACAAATTGCGCTGTTTTCTGCCACGATGCCTGCACCAATCAGAAAGATATCTGAGCGCTACCTGACAAAGCCTGAGCAAATTACTGTGCAGGCAAAAAGTATTACCGCGGAGACTATTCAGCAAAGCTATCTGCAGGTGAATAACCGGGAAAAACTGGCCGCCTTGACCAGGCTGCTGGAAGCAATGGAATTCAATGCCATTATCATTTTCGTGCGGACAAGACTCGCGTCACAAGAGCTTACCGAGAAGCTGTCTGCCAGGGGCTACGCCTGTAGTGCCCTGAGTGGTGATGTCACCCAGCGTAATCGTGAGCTTACGATCAAACGCCTCAAGAAAGGTGAGCTGGATATCCTGGTAGCGACAGACGTTGCCGCCCGAGGTCTTGATGTCGATCGTATCAGTCATGTGATTAATTATGACATACCCAACGACCCCGAGGCATACACGCATCGTATTGGCCGCACCGGCCGTGCCGGACGCCATGGCGAGAGTATCCTGTTCGTTACGCAGCGAGAGAAACACCTGTTGCGTACCATTGAAAAAGTGACGGGCAAACAAATTGCCCGCACGCAAATGCCGACGACGGAAACGATTAACAGGGAACGCATTCAGCGTTTTAAGCAGCAAATAGCGGATGCCTTAGCCAGCCCGGATAGTCAGATTTATCGTGAGCTCCTTCAGGAGTTTCGGCACGAGTCCGGCGCCGGTATGCTGGAGGTGGCAGCAGCCCTGGCCACGATGGTTCAGGGTAATGAACCGTTTTTACTTGAAGAAAAACCGCAGCAAAATAAAAAGGACAGGCAGCGAAGGTCAACGCGAACAAAAGAATTGGCTGCAGATATGGACCGTTACCGACTGGAGGTAGGTAGCAGCCACGCCGCGTCCGCCGCGAGTATTGTTGGCGCATTGGCTAATGAAGCGGGTCTTGAAGGACAGTACATTCAGAACCTGACCATCCATGAACGCTATTCAACGGTTGATTTGCCTTCGGGCATGCCCAGGGACATTTTTCGCGACCTACAGAAAACCAGGGTTGCGGGTCAACCGTTGCAAATCAGTTTGCTTGATGATGTGGGCGAGAAGGGAAAAGCAAATAAAACCAGGAAGAAAAAGGCAACGAAAAAGCGCAAACAAAAAAGCGCGCAGCGAAAATCGCGCAAGCGAAACGCTAAACCTGCCAGTTAATAAAGTTGTGTAGCAAGGCCAGACCGTCGTGCTGGCTTTTTTCCGGGTGAAACTGTGTGGCAAACAGGTTGTCTCGCGCCGCAACTGATGTATACCGGCAAACGTATTCAGTTTCACCTGCTATATCGCTGGCATTATCTGGCTGTACATAATAGCTGTGTACAAAATAGAAACGACTACCGTCTGCAATGCCCTGCCAGAGAGGATGAGGTTTCGTTTGATAAACACGGTTCCAGCCCATGGATGGTATTTTATAGAGATCGCCCTGTTCATCCCTGACATTACTTTCAAAACGTAATACCTTGCCTGGAATAATACCCAAACCGGCAACGCCGCCATCTTCATCGCTGTGATCCATTAAAGATTGCAAGCCAAGACATATTCCAAAAAAAGGCTTGTTGTTGATGCATTCGCGGATCACCTCATCCAGATCCAGCTGTCGCAGATGCTGCATGCATTGACCGATAGCGCCCTGGCCCGGAAACACGACGCGGTCCGCGGCAAGAATGGTTTTTGCCTCATTGCTAATGGCAACCTGGTCTTTGCCGTTACCTGCGGTTTCCAGTGCTTTTGCAACCGAGCGCAGATTACTGCTGCCGTAATCGAGGACAACAACGCGGGACATGGCAGATGTTTACAACGAACCCTTGGTAGAAGGAATACTGCCTTCCTGACGTGGATCGATTTCTACGGCTGCGCGCAGTGCACGTCCAAACGCCTTAAAGATAGTTTCGGCGATATGGTGTGCATTACGGCCACGTATGTTGTCGATATGAACAGTTAGCATCGCGTGGTTGACCAGACCCTGGAAAAACTCGTAAAAAAGGTCAACGTCGAAATCACCGACACGGGCACGTGGGTAATCAGCATGGTACTCAAGGCCAGGACGACCAGAGCAATCAATAACGACACGCGATAGTGCTTCGTCCAGTGGTACATAGGCATGGGCATAACGGCGTATGCCTTTCTTGTCGCCTAATGCTTTCGTCAGTGCCTGTCCGAGCGTAATGCCGACATCTTCAACAGTGTGGTGCGCGTCAATTTCAAGATCGCCGGTTGCTTTGATAGTAAGGTCGAGCATGCCGTGCCTGGCTATTTGATCAAGCATGTGCTCAAGGAATGGCAGGCCTATTGAAAGATCAGACTTGCCTTTACCATCAAGGTTTAACGAAACCTGTATTTGTGTTTCTTTCGTGTCGCGATTGACGCTCACGCTGCGTTTAGTCATTTTGAATACCCTGATATAGAAGCGTGATAGGATACCCTCTACTGTAATGATTACCAACACAGAACGATAAAAAATGACTGAAATTGAACAGGTTAAACAATACTTGCTGGGTTTACAGGATCGAATTTGCGATGCGATGACGGGTATTGATCCGACATTGGAAAAACAGGAAGACAAGTGGGAGCGTCCGGGCGGCGGCGGTGGTCGCAGTCGCGTGATGCGTAACGGCGGCATATTTGAACAGGGCGGGATAAATTTTTCTCATGTACACGGGGACAGTCTGCCTCCATCGGCAACGGCCCATAGGCCGGAGCTGGCCGGACGCTCTTTCCAGGCGCTGGGCGACTCGCTGGTTATCCACCCGTTGAACCCTTATGTACCAACCACGCATATGAACGTGCGTTTCTTTATTGCAGAAAAAGAGGGCGAAGATCCTATCTGGTGGTTTGGTGGCGGTTTTGATCTCACGCCCTATTACGGCTTCAGGGAAGATGCGAAATTCTGGCATGAAACGGCACATGAGGCCTGTAAGGATTTTGGTGATGATGTTTATCAAAGATACAAGCAGTGGTGTGATGAATATTTTTTCCTGAAACATCGGCAGGAACCGAGGGGGATAGGAGGGCTTTTTTTTGACGATTTAAATGAGTGGGGCTTTGAAAAAAGTTTCAACTTCATGCAAAGCGTTGGCGATCATTTCCTCAAGGCCTATATGCCTATCGTCGAACGGCGTAAGGATTCCAGCTACGGCGAACAAGAGCGTCAATTTCAGCTGTATCGTCGCGGGCGCTATGTGGAATTTAACCTGGTTTATGATCGGGGCACGCTGTTTGGCTTGCAGTCAGGTGGTCGCACGGAATCGATATTGATGTCTTTACCGCCGCAGGTGCGCTGGGAATATAACTGGCAACCTGAGCAAGGTAGCAGGGAAGCCGAGCTCTACGACGTGTTTCTTAAACCCACCGACTGGTTAACTGCTTGAACCAGGCGCTAACGGGACAGCTGGCCAGTGTTACGGCCATCATTATTTTCCTCGCGCTGAGTTACTTTTACCGAACACGATTCAAGCGGAACATACTGGCCGGCAATGAAAGGTTGCTCGGGATGGCAGTACTGATCTGTTCCATGCTGCTGGCGATTTACTTGTTAAGCTAGGCCTGTAGCCAGAAGGTGACAGGCCCGTCATTGACCAGGTGTACCTGCATATCAGCACCAAAGGCCCCGCTAAATGTGTGTTGATAATTATTGTCGGCATGGTCAACCAGGTAATCGTAGATTTTTTTTCCATGTTCTGGACTGGCGCCATTGGAAAAGCTAGGACGTAGCCCCTTCCGGGTCTCGGCCACCAGCGTAAACTGCGGTACCAGTAACAGGCCGCCTGCTACATCGATCAGCGAAAGGTTCATTTTGCCTGTGTTATCTGGAAAGACGCGATAGTTAACCAGTTTATCGAACAGTCGACTTGCGTTATCTGCCGAGTCGTCTTGCTCTACCCCGACCAGCACCATGATGCCGCGCTCAATTGCCGCAATGGTCTCATCGCTGATGACAACAGACGCAGATGAAACGCGCTGTAACAACCCGATCATGACATGCCGGGCAGAGGGATTAGATTATCTTGAGGAAGTCGAGAATATTGACTGCAAAAATAGCGACGGCCGCGACCAGTACAACCCAGTCCATGTTCCTGCGTGCCAGGAAACCGGTGAAGTGCAGTATCAGTACGACGACAGATAAGACATATACAATATAGAACAGCATGGATGGACCCCTATAAGTGCCGGTTCAGTTGTTTTTTCATATTCTAATCGAATTTTCCGTATTTACGCCAATAATATCCGCTAAATTATTGTAAATACTTGGAATTAAAGGGTTTCAATCCCGTTTTTTCCAGCCATCAGCACAATATCCGCGGGCCTGCGGGCAAACAGACCGTTGGTAACAACGCCCACTATCTGGTTGAGTTTTGTTTCCAGTTCCGGCGGGTTCGCAATCTTCAGGTTGTATACATCGAGGATGATATTGCCGTTATCAGTGGTGAACCCCTCACGCAGGATGGGCTGTCCGCCCAGCTTGGTGATCTCTCTCGCCACATAGCTTTGCGCCATCGGGATGACCTCTACAGGTAACGGAAATGCCCCCAGCATCGATACCAGTTTGCTGTCATCGATGATGCAGACAAATTTCTTGCTGGCTGCGGCCACAATCTTCTCCCGGGTTAATGCGCCACCGCCACCCTTTACCAGGTAGCGATGGCGCGTGGATTCATCGGCGCCGTCAACATAAACCGGAATATCTATCACGCTGTTCAGCGACACGACCGGAATCCCGTGTTCTTTTAGTAACTTTTCACTGGCGACTGAACTCGATACTGCGCCGTCAATGCGTGCCTTTATGCCCGCAAGTTCTTCAATAAAAAAATTGACGGTACTGCCTGTGCCGACACCAACTATCGTGTCGTCCTCAATAAACTTGATAGCGGCCCTGGCGGCCTCTTTCTTTCTCTCGTCCTGTGACATGGTCTGGCTCCATACAGGTAATGTTCATGCTTTTGTTAAATGTTATCTTATGCCGATGTTTGATGAATACAAGAAGTTGATCGACGAGGCCAGCCATCGCATTTACGCTGTGGCAAAACGTACTGACCTGGATTTTGCGCCGCTTATCAGTGACCGACTGCAAAACAGGGTCTGGCTAAAGCGCGAGGACCAGCAACCCGTTTTTTCTTACAAGCTTCGCGGTGCGTATAACATGATGGCAGCGCTATCGGATGCACAGAGGCGTGCCGGTGTTATTGCTGCCTCTGCTGGTAACCACGCACAAGGCGTTGCGCTGGCAGCCATGCATATGCAAACAACTGCCATCATCGTAATGCCAAAAACAACGCCAGAGATTAAGGTAGCCGCGGTCAGGCGTATGCAAGGCGAAGTCATTTTGCATGGGAATAATTACGATGATGCGCGTGAGCATGCCCTGAAGCTGGCCCAAGAAAAACAAATGACCTACATACCGCCCTACGACCATCCTCTGGTCATCGCCGGGCAGGCAACCGTTGGCGTGGAATTACTGGAGCAGCTGCGTGAACGGCCTGAGTACATCTTTGTACCGGTTGGTGGCGGTGGGTTGATAGCGGGTATCGCCGCGTACGTGAAAGAGTTACACCCGGAGATCAGGATCATTGGCGTAGAGCCAGACGAGGCACCCTGTATGCATGCTGCCTTGCAAGCTGGCGAGCGCGTTGTGCTTGAAAAAATCGGTATCTTCGCTGACGGTGCAGCTGTCAAGCAGGCCGGTGAAGAGAATTATCGTATTACCCGGGAACTGGTTGATGAAATTTTGCTGGTTACTATTGATGAGATCTGTGCTGCCGTCAAAGATATCTTTGAAGATACCCGTTCCATCCCTGAACCTGCGGGTGCGCTTGCACTGGCTGGACTAAAGCAATATGTTGCCCGCGAAAAAATCACGGACAAGAAAATAGTCAGTATTTTCAGTGGCGCGAACGTGAACTTTGATCGGCTGCGCCATATCGCCGAGTTGTCAGCGCTGGGCGAACAACGCGAGGCATTGATTGCAATCCAGATCCCCGAACGGCCGGGCAGTTTCAAGCGGCTATGTCACGATCTCGGGCCGCGATTGATTACCGAGTTTAACTATCGCTATGCAGATGATAGCGATGCACAGGTGTTTGCCGGCGTGCAGCTTAAACATGGCGTTGAAGAAAAGGAAAACCTGCTGCAGCATCTGCAGGACAAGGGTTATCAGGTCACTGATCTGAGTAATGACGTTATTGCAAAGATGCATATACGTTATATGGTGGGTGGTCATGCGCCGCAGGCAGAGAATGAAGTAATCTACCGTTTCGAGTTCCCCGAGCGTTCTGGCGCGTTATTGCATTTTCTCACTCAGCTGGGCGAACGTTTCAACATCAGCCTGTTTCATTATCGAAACCATGGCGCAGCCTATGGTCGAGTCCTGATGGGGTTCCAGGTAAGCCAACAACACGCTGTCGAGTTTCAACAGTTCCTGGACCAATTGGGCATGTTGTACTGGGCCGAATCGGAAAATCCGGCGTATAAGCTGTTCCTGTCCTGACAACATTAACGCTTATTGATAGCGGTTGCTTGCCCTTGTTCGCTTGCTCCATAATCCGCCGCTTTTTACGAGCACAACACAATGTGGTTTAAGAATCTTCGCATCTATCGTTTTACCCAGGATACCGATTTATCCGTCGAGACATTGCAATCTGCATTGGCTGAACAGGCGTTCAAGCCATGTACCAGCATGGATTTTTCTCGCATCGGCTGGGTATCGCCACTCGGTCGCGATAGTGACATGCTCGTTCATACAGTCGCTGGATTCAGCATGCTATGCGCACGAAAACAGGAAAAAATATTACCACCCGCTGCCATTAATGAGCTGGTAGAGGAAAAGGCGGCCGACTTTGAAGCTGCCCAGACGCGCAAGATGTATCGCAAGGAAAAACGTACGCTCAAGGAAGACGTTGTCCATACCCTGCTGCCCAGGGCGCTAACACGTTCATCACTTGTTTATGCGTATATCGATGAGAAACAGAAATTGCTTGTCATCGATACGGCCAGCAGCAACCGCGCCGAGGAATTCATGGAGCACCTGCGGGCAACGCTGGGCAGTTTGCCTGTTGTACCCCTTGCCTGTCATGGTGATGCGGCAAACATCATGACCCACTGGTTGAAAGACGGTTTGCCAGATCACTTTATGCTCGACAACGAATGTGAACTACAAAACCCGCGTGAGAGTAAGAATATTGTCCGTTGCAAGAACCAGGAACTGGAAAGTACTGAAATAAGCAGCCATTTGAAGGCCGGCAAGCGCGTCGTGCAACTGGCTCTGTTATGGCGAGATGCGATCCGTTTTATACTCAATGAAGATATGACCATAAAGCGGCTGCGTTTTGAAGATATCGTGCAGGAGCAGGCTGAAACAGAGGCCGCCGATCGTGTTAGCCAGTTTGACCAGGATTTTGCGGTAATGAGTATGCAGCTACAGCAACTGCTCAAGGAGTTAATCAAGCAGTTTGGCGGTATTGAAAAAGACCGGCGTTAGCAGCATGAAAATTTACCTTGCATCACGTTCACCCAGGCGGCGCGAGTTGCTAGAGCAGATCGGCATTGACTATGAGCTGGTTGATGTCGAGGTTAATGAAGACTGGGACGGGCAGGAGCTTGCTGAAGACTATGTGTGCCGGGTTTCCCGCGAAAAAGCCCAGGCCGGTGTCGCCATGGTTTCGCCAGATGTGCCGTTGCTGGCTGCCGATACCGCCGTCGTGCTGGATGGCGAAATCCTTGGTAAGGCTGATACCCCAACGATGGCGACAGATATGCTAACGCGTCTGTCTGGCAAGACCCACCGTGTACTGTCGGCGGTTACCGTGGTGAGCGGGCCAGCCCGAACACAAATAAGCGAAAGCCAGGTGTCGTTTCGACCATTAACGGCCGAAGAGATCGCTACCTACGTCAACACCGGGGAACCGCTAGGCAAAGCCGGCGGCTATGGGATACAGGGTTATGCCGCGGCATTTATAGAGAAGCTTGTTGGCAGTTATAGTGGTGTTATGGGATTACCGCTTTACGAGACCTATGAGTTACTTAATCCACCGAGATAGTTACGCATGCAATAGCCGTAGTAGTGGTCAACAATATAGTAATAGATAGCCGACCAGTCCGGTCGTTGTTCGCTATCAGTTGGCCAAACCAGCTTACGGTTACGCCAGTGATCATGAAAATGACCTGCGCACATCATGAGGCCCTGTTCACCAATCGTTTGCTTGACGCCGGATTGCTCTTCAGCGGCAAAAAAGTCCTGCATAACTTCAGGGTATGCCAGTTCGAGTTCGGGTTTATTATTCGTTTCATACCTGTCACGATCTACTTGCCTGGCAAACGCCTCACCCAGCGCCTCTATACGTTTGGCCTGCGCGTCGGCTTCCTGCATGACCTCTGCCCGCTCGCAGCTTGATTGCTTGCCGGCTTCACACTGGCGCTGATGAAATTCCAGAATTGACTCGCCCATCAAGGCGGGTGCCGCCGCAATCATAAGCGCTAACGTAAACAGCTGAAAAAATGAATTGTTAGTCATAATCAGATCAAATCTCAGGTCTGGTCATTAATCATAATAAAATGCCGGTTTGGTGCGGCAATTACCCCGCTCGGCTTTACAGTCAGGGCCGAACTCGGTATAAAACGCCCGGGGAGTTATATTATAACGAAATATCAGCACTGCCCTCCGAATTACATTCTTTAATCAAGAGGAATTTTGGATATGTCCAATGCATTTCTGCCCATTGGTTTGGGCGTATTTGGCCTGCTTGCGGCCATCTTTGTATTCGCCATGGTGAAAAAATCATCTGCCGGAGAGGGCCGCGTCAGGGAGATTTCTGACGAAATTCACCTCGGGGCCATGGTATTCATGAAAAGCGAGTATAAGCGTCTCGCTGTTTTCTGCGTGATTTGTATCGTTGCGATTGCCTTTTCCGAGCTTGGCATCAATACCGCACTGGCCTTTTTACTGGGCGCTATTTGCTCTGGTACGGCCGGTTACTGGGGAATGTACACGGCGACCCATGCCAACGTAAGGACTGCGGTTGCAGCCAACCAAAAAGGGGCGGCTGCAGCACTGGACGTGGCATTCTTCGGCGGCTCCATCATGGGGCTCACCGTCGCGGCCATGGGCCTGCTGGGTATTGGAATCCTGTATTACTTTTTTGCTGGTGATACCCATACTATTCACGCTATCGAGGGGTTTGCCATGGGCGCATCCTCGGTGGCACTGTTTTCACGTGTTGGCGGCGGTATTTTCACCAAGAGCGCCGACGTGGGTGCTGACCTGGTTGGTAAGGTCGAGGCCGGTATTCCTGAAGATGATCCTCGTAACCCGGGTGTCATCGCAGATAACGTAGGCGACAACGTGGGTGACGTTGCCGGTATGGGTTCAGATATTTTCGAGTCGTACTGTGGATCGATGATCGCGACCATCGCCCTGGCCTCCACGATGGCGGCAACCGAAATTTTTGACCTGGCTCCTGATGGTGGCGTGGATGTGTTGATGTTCATGCCGTTGGCATTGGCCTCGGTCGGTTTATTGTGTTCAATGCTGGGCATTTACGCAGTGAAATTGTTTTCATCAAAAAGTCCTGAAACAGCGCTTCGTATAGGTACCATGGGCTCATCCGTCATCTTTATTATTGCTGCCTTTTTCCTCATTAATGCGTTAGGTGCAGCAACCAACGTCTGGGTAGCTGTGCTTACCGGGGCCGTAGGCGGCATCATCGTTGGACTTGTGACCGAGTATTACACCGGTGGCGCACCCGTGCGCAAAATTGCCAAGGGCGGTGAAACCGGACCTGCTACCATCATGATTACCGGGCTGGCGACAGGCATGCAATCTGTGGCCGTTCCGATCGTGACTATTTGCGCCATCATTTATACGGCCAGCCATTTCGCCGGTCTTTATGGCGTAGGCATTGCGGCGGTAGGCATGTTAAGTACCGTGGGTATCACCATGGCTATCGATGCCTATGGACCGGTTGCCGATAACGCAGGCGGCATTGCCGAGATGGCGGAAATGGGTCCTGAAACCCGTAAGATTACCGACTCGCTGGACGAGGTTGGCAATACCACGGCGGCAATTGGTAAAGGCTTCGCTATCAGCGCCGCGGCACTGGCGGCGCTGGCCCTGATTAGCGCCTATATTGAAAAGGTGTCTGCCGGCCAGGAAGATTTCTTACTGCAAATCAATGACCCGCTGGTGCTTAGTGGTATGTTCCTGGGTGGCATTTTCCCGTTCCTGGTAAGCGCCATGACCATGACCGCTGTGGGTGATGCGGCCTTCGACATGATTAAAGAGATACGTCGGCAGTTCAAGGAGATCCCGGGCCTGATGGAAGGTACCGGTAAACCTGATACCGCCCGCTGTGTTGATATCGCCACGGCGGCCGCGCTGAAACGTATGATCCTGCCGGGTTCACTCGCTGTTCTGGCCCCGGTTATCGTCGGCTTTTTACTGGGACCCAAAGCGTTGGGCGGCATGCTTGGGGGCGCGCTGATTTGCTGCGTTACCATGGCCTTGATGATGGCGAACTCCGGCGGCGCCTGGGATAACGCCAAGAAATACGTCGAGCAGGGTAACCTGGGTGGCAAAGGCTCAGAAGTCCACAAGGCTGCCGTTGTCGGTGATACCGTTGGTGATCCGTTAAAAGATACCTCCGGCCCATCAATGAACATTCTCATCAACGTAATGGCAATTGTGAGCTTGGTGATTGCGCCACTGTTAGTCTAGAAAGTGCTTACACTTGTTATTAATAAAGCCGCACTAGTTGCGGCTTTATTGTTTTTACTCGTTGTAAAATTAAATGATGTCACACAACTCTGGATTTGCACCGATTGCCCGTAAAGATGCGCGGATATTGATCCTGGGTTCGATGCCGGGCGAGAAATCCCTGCAGGAGCGGCAATATTATGCACACCCACGCAATACCTTCTGGCCCATCATATGCAAGTTGTTTAATGCTCCGTTTGATCTCAGTTACGTAAAGCGTAAACAATTGTTAGTCGAGCATCATATTGCCTTGTGGGATGTACTACAAAGTTGTTACCGATCAGGCAGCCTGGATGCGGATATTGATCAAGACTCGATCAGTTGCAATGATTTTTATACCTTCCTGCAACGCCATAAAAATATAAGGCATGTATTTTTTAATGGTGGTGCTGCAGAGCAGTTATTCAACAAGCACGTGTTGAAAGATCTTGCGGAATCGAAACTGGTATACGCACGCTTGCCTTCAACCAGCCCGGCGCATGCGGCAATGACTATGGATGAAAAACTGTCAATCTGGAAAATAATTCAAAAATTTATCTAATGTCAACAATCGGCCAGAAGCGGACATAAACTATCTATTACTTTTCTTCTTCATAAATATGAAAATATTACCCAGTACCACGCCAACTACCACAAAAAATCCGCCAGTGTAAAAAAGGAAATATGGTGGTTCTATTTTAATTATTCCAATTAAACCTATAAAAATAGCAACCAATATAAATCCTATATAGCAGGATATTTTTGCTACAAGAAATATTTTACTCTTATCTTGCCCCATCAATCATGTCTGCTTTGGGTCGTTAGTTGAAAGTTATCAATGTATGAAATATCTGAAATTCTTCACTAAACGAGTCTAACCATGTTAATAATAGTCTATTTACCTGACTAATTAAAAAGTAATACTATTGAGTGAAGATTTACTATATCTAAAAATATTAACCTAATTCATTTATAGGTTTATCTTGTTCTGTATATGGTTTATTGGCATTAATATTTTTACCATCAAATTTTTTATATTATGGATATATATTATTAGTTGTTATGAAGCACTCAATAGTTGTAATTAAACTATAATATTTGCAATCAATAATCACTTAAACTAAGTCCTATAACACAATTAATTTCCACGTTATGAAATCTAAAGAAACTGATACGGCGCTTCCTTGGGCTGCCGGAACCGAAAGCCGAACACAGGAAATGTTTCCTGACATAGACGATGATGATATGAATATCTTCCGTGACTATGGGCGCGATTGTCAATTCAAGGCTGGAGAAATGATTTGGAATATAGGTGACAAGTCTGTTGATTTTTTTGCAATTACGGAGGGTGAATTAGAGATAATAAGTGTTCGTGATGATCAAGAATTTGCATTAGCAACACATGGCCCATATGGCTATACAGGTGAAACAGTAACAATGTCTGGTGCCGGTGCATTAGTAGCCGCTCGAGCTAAAACTAACCTTAAAGCCATTCGTATTAGTAATGAAAATATGCGTGCATTGATTGCTACTGAGTCCGAACTGGGAGAGAAAGTTTTATTAAGTTTCATTTTGAGAAGGATGCGTCTCATAGCTGGTAATCTAGGTGATGTAAAATTACTAGGAGAATTTGATGATTCAGACAGCAACCGCATCCAGAGTTTTTTAATGCGTAATGGTATCCCCTACACTTTTTTTGAAAAGTATAAAGATCAAAATCAATTAGAGAAAATTCTTGATGAGCAAGATTTAAGCCTTGATGACTTGCCTCTCTTGGTAACACAAAGGAAAATTATATCTAATCCTTGCAATCGTGAAGTTGCAGATTTGCTTGGGATGAATACTACTTATAACAAAGAAATTATTTATGATGTTGTAGTAATTGGAGCAGGACCTGCTGGTTTAGCTGCGGCGGTTTACTCAGCATCAGAAGGACTGACCGTTTTAGTAATTGAAAATCGAGCACCGGGTGGTCAAGCAGGCACTAGCTCTAGAATTGAGAATTATCTTGGTTTTCCAACTGGTATATCCGGACAGGGATTAGCAGGAAGAGCTTACATACAATCGCAAAAATTTGGCGCTTCAGTGATTATTGCAAGAGAAGTTCTGAATTTTACACCAGGAGATGCTTACCATACTCTGGAGTTGGACGAAGATGATATCGTAAGAGCTAAATCAGTTGTAATAGCAAGTGGTGCGGTTTACAAACGACCACCAATCGAAGGACTTGACGAATTTAAACGTGTTCATTACGCAGCTAGTCACTTCGAGGGACAATTATGTAAAAAGAAAGATATCGCTATTGTTGGAGGAGGCAATTCTGCTGGTCAAGCTGCAGTATATTTGTCTAAACACGCAAAAACTGTACATGTATTAATACGACGAGATAGTCTAAGAGAAACTATGTCGAATTATCTTATACAGCGTATACAGAAAATCGATAATATACAGCTTCATATACATACTGAAATTAAACAAATTATGGGGGATGGCCAGATAGAGACTTTGGAACTGATAAATAATAAAACCACTGACATAACTACGTTAGAAGTAACGAATTTATTTCTGTTTATTGGAGCAGTACCAGGAACGGACTTTTTGCATGAAAAAGTTGCATTGGATGATAAAGGTTTTGTTTTAACTGGTGATAACCTTAGAGAAAAACAGTTAAAGGAGTATAACTGGCATGAAGATCGACAACCCTATTTATTAGAAACCACTTGCCCCCGTGTTTTTGCTGCTGGAGATGTGCGTTCAGGCTCTACAAAACGTGTAGCATCAGCAGTAGGGGAGGGTTCTATTTGTGTTCAATTTATTCACCAAGTTTTGTCTTAAAAAAGGAGTTTACAATGAGTGATTTTGCAGATAAAGAGCACGATATTTCATCTTTAATATTTCAAGGCAGCACACTTTTACCAATTGAAGAGGTTTGTAATTCGACGATGATTGAGCGATACCAGCAATGGTTAAAACGTAGTGACAGAACAAAACCTGATAATCATTTTTTCGAATTAGAAAATGCACTTACTTTTACCATCAGTTATGAGGGTATAGCAAAACATTATTACCCAGACGTGAAATCTAACTTTATTATAGAATCATTAGTTAGACAATTTCTATTCCATAATGGCATTTGCACTATAGATAGTTTTGAACCTAGACTTTATCTTGTTAAGTACAATTTAATTGCATTCGTTGAAAAAGAGTACTTGCTTATCTGTCCCTATCCTACTGTAAATGGCAATATTAACGGATTGGTTGTTGTATGTGTAAATAAGTATTTAGTCACTTAATGACGCATGAGATTTCAATTTAAATATAAGGAATTCTCTATTAAGACTAGTTATAAATAGTTAAGAGAGCATATGTAATTGTTGATTGATTTTTCTAATTTACTTTCTATTTTTAGTTCATTCCGAATTATAATATTGAACTGCAATATCTACGAATGCCCTGACTTTTGGAGCCATGTAGCGGTTTGACGCAAATACTGCATGTATGGGCACAGGCGCTCGTTTCCATTCAGGCAAGATTACTTCCAATGTACTATTACGCGCTTCTGTCTCCGCCATAAAACAGGGGAGTAAGGCAATACCCAATCCATCAATCGTTGCTCCCATTGCGGTTTGGTTGTTGTTGGTCAAGTAGCGAAAGGAAGGTGACAGGGTAACTTTCTCCTTATCTTTGTTTAAACTCCATGTTGGCTTTCCTCTTGGCGAAAACCCAATCAGTTTATGTGTGTGCAAGTCTTCAGGACTCTGAGGACGCCCCTTTTCCTCCAGGTAAGCTGGGCTGGCATATAACCCATAAGTCATTTGGCCAATTTTGCGGGCAGATAAATCAGAATCTGGCAACTGTCCAACACGTATGGATACATCAAATCCCTCATGTATGACGTCAGTAATGCGATTGGTGAACTCAGCTTCAACCGAAACTTCAGAATACAGCTTAAGGTATTCAGCAATCCATCGTCTCACGACCAAAGTACCAAATTCAGGCCCAGCAGTGATCTTGAGAGAGCCGGTCGGCGTACCTTGAGCTTTCGCTACCGTGTTCACTGTATTCTCCAAAGCCTGCAGGATACCGATTGCCCGCTGATTGACCTCCCGACCCAACTCGGTCACGTGTAAGCGTCGCGTTGAACGCTCCAACAACCTCGCACCCAACTTCTCTTCTAGCCGAGAGATAATTCGACTGATATGGGCCTTATCAGTACCCAGTTTTGCCGCCGCCGCCGTAAACGACCCCTCAGCCGCAACGACAGTCATTGCTCTCAGCTCAGTTATTTCTATTGTTGTATTCATATACAACAGTATGTAAGAAATCTTCGTATATATCAATTTAACAACATCAGTCATAGTTCATCCACGGTTGATTAAGAACTCAACAAATACCAACTATCACTTTAGGAGATAAACAATGACTAACAAGAAAGTACTACTCGTAGCAGCAAACACGACCACACATAAAACTCTAGGGTTTCCTATGGGTTTTTGGGCAGCTGAACTGACTCACCCTTATGCAGAATTAGCTGCGCATGGCTATGACATCACGATCGCCAGTATTGATGGCGGTGAAATTCGTCCTGACAGTTATTCTGATCCAAACGATGAAAGTGGCTATTCAGCTCAAGACTTCGTCAGTAGAGGCTTTTTGGCTTCACCAACTCATCTCGAGTTACTAAAAAACACGGTTTCAATTGCAGAAGTTGATGCAGATGAGTACGACGCTATCTTTGTTATCGGTGGCCAAGCACCAATGTTCACTTTTCGTGAAAATAAGACTCTGCAAACGCTAATACGTCAGTTCTATGAAGCCGGTAAACCAACCGCAGCGCTGTGTCATGGCGTGGCTGCTCTCATTGACGTCACTTTGTCAAACGGTAAACGACTGATCCAAGGAAAAACAATCACGGGTTTTAGCTTGGCTGAGGACAAGCTATCAGAAGAAGCTATCGGCTCTCAGATTTTCGATTGGTATATAGAAGAAGAGGCTATAGCGGCAGGTGCTAATTTCGTTCACAAAGATCCATGGACAAATTATGCCACATCAGACAGTAATCTTATTACAGGTCAACAGCAAAACTCAGGTGCTACTGTTGCGCAAATGGTAATTCAGCAACTCGAAAGCAACACAACGGGTACAGAGTAAGTAGTGAGTGATAAGTGTAACGATAACCTATCATTAACTCAGATTAGTTTATCAAAAGGAGCAATAATCATGAAAATACAGAACTCTATCGCTTTTGTCACCGGCGCAAATGGTGGCATAGGTGCCGCCATCGTCTCAGAGTTATTTCATCGAGGCGCAGCAAAAGTCTATGCAGCAGCACGTGATGTAGATAACTTAAGTAGTCTTATCGAACAATACGGAGATAAACTCGTCCCCGTAACCCTCGATGTCACTTCTGAAAAACAAGTGTATGAAGCTGCACAGATTGCAACAGACGTCACTTTGCTGGTGAATAATGCCGGTACTACCTACGATCAGGGATTCTTGTCTACAGACGACTTAACCTTGGCGAAAACTGAGATGGATGTAAATTACTTTGGCCCAGCTCGTACCATACGTGCCTTTTCTCCCATACTTAAGACCAATGGCGGCGGAGCTATTTTAAACATACTCTCCTTTCTTTCGCTCGTAACGTTTCCAATGGCGGGGTCATATTCGGCTTCAAAGGCTGCAGCATTATCGATGACCCGTTCAGTCCGTGCAGAGCTTGACTCACAAGGTACTTTAGTCGTTGGTTCTATGCCTGCTCAGGTTGATACAGAGCTAGCAAAAAACTACCCTGAACCTAAAGCAACGCCGCATGAAGTTGCACGTGAATCACTAGCTGCTATTGAAAAGGGCATTGAAGATGTTTATCCAGGTGCGTATGCGAAAGAAATGCTACCGATCGTTCGCACTGATCCAAAAGCAGTTGAACAAAACTTAAAAACTTCACTACCACTAGCCGCATAAAGCTAACTAATCGGGGCCACGAATGAATAAAGTGGCCCCGGTTACGTGTTTAGAGAAAAGACGATGAATACACACTACTTCATAGCAGCAGCACTTACTGTAGGCGCATTGATACCTTTCCAACTCGTCTTCAACGCGCAACTTGGTACTTTTACAAAAAGCCCCTACACGGCAGCATTGATAATATTTCTAGTTGGAGCAGCTGTACTTGGCTTCATTACACTCTTCGTTCGACAACCTATGCCAGTGTTAATCGAGTTCATAAAGGCGCCACCAACAATGTGGTTAGGTGGTGTGATTGCTGTGCTGTATATTCTTGCAGTAGTAATAATTACACCAAAATTAGGTGTTGGTACAACTGCAGTAATGATAATAGCAGGTCAAATTCTTATGGCACTTCTACTTGATCATTTTGGCGCTTTTGGCAACCCCATAAATGCAATTAATTGGTATCGAGTTGTGGGAGCAGTATTCGTAATTTCGGGTGTCTATCTTATCCGCACATACTAAGCATAGTTCTATGAAATTAACTACCAATTGATATAGCATCAAATAAGAAATCCATTACTGTTGTGGTTGACTTACTCAGGAAAAAGGCCTGTTCGCAGACATATAGAGCAACTATACAATAGCTAAAAGACTAAATGGTTTTGGTTGCGATTTTTTGGAACGCTCGGAAAAATGGCAACAAAACTTAAAATAGTTGATGCTAAAACTGGAAATAAAATGTCATATAGCCAAGCTCTTGGTAGATACTTGACTTATATGCCAGCAATGCTGCTTCTTGGCTTAGGTTTGATTTGGGTTGGAATTGATAAGAAGAAACAAGGCTGGCACGGTCGTTATTAAAACAAATGTGTCAGAACCTGTTCAATTTGAAACCAAGTATAACGATTCGCTCTAGCCGATCTTAAACACCTTAGTACATTTTATTACTTAGCTACAAAGCTAAACTGCTTTAAGAAACTTTTATAAATTAATTTTGATGTCCGCTTCTGGTCGTTAGCAGTATTGGTTTGCTATGTATTCATAACAGTCTACATCTGATTAAATTTTAAATTCAGTTTTAAGTATCTTCTCAACTGGATTATTTTTTAGCGTGACATATTTAGGCAAGCCGTTTTCATACGGCGGATAATCTTCCCCCTCGATCAAGGGTGAAAGGTAGCGCCGACAAGCCTCGGTAATCCCGAAACCATCTTCGCTAATAAAGTCGTTTGGCATCATCTTCTCAACATTGGCCACGTCTTCGAGTTTTGCCTGTCCTATTCCCCACTTGTAAGGCGAATCGGATTTCCTGACGACCGTCGGCATAACGGCATTGTCTCCTGCCAACGCCATCTCTACCGCGGCCCTGCCCAGTGCATAGGCCTGCTCGACTTCTGTCCAGCAATGCAGATCGTGTTTCTCACATAAATCCACAAGGACATCGCGCCAGTGGAAATCCTGGTAATCCACACTGATCATCTTGTCACCGTACTTCGCCATGTTCGTTGTGAAATAGTTACAGGAAAAATCCGCCATCAACTGGACGGCCTGCATTAATTTGATTTCCTCGAACACCAAGTTCACATTAACGGGCGTGTCAGGCTCTTCCAGGCAGACCGGGCCGCGCGTGAGCGGGTAGGCCGGCTCTTGGGCGACTTCTACTTTGACAGGTGCAGTACAGCCAACAATTAGAAGCATTGTCGCGATTGCGATTAGTTGTTTCATGCGTTTGCCACATTCGTTTCCTGGTTCTGCATCAGCCAGCGGTATGTCACGGATGCCGCCGAGACCATAAAGACAGTTAGTACGCAATACGGTATTGAATACAGGGCGCGAGTAATAACTATGTCCAAGCCGGTATCGATCAACTTAAATATCCAATCCAAAATATAAAAAGGGACTGAGGGCACAATAGAAATCACAATCAGCAAACGCCAAGTATTTCCTTTCGTCATGTTCCACGCCCATCGGAGGCTAGTGCTTTTATGTCTTTCAAGTGCCACATGTGGAAATATAGGAGAAAGCCTCCCCAGAATTAATCCAACAAAGAACAGATTGAGCACGACGCTCATGAAGTCAACAAAGGGTGGTGCCGCATTTTCAATCATGCTATCGGGTATGATATTGAAAAAAATTGTCAAAGTAGGCATAGCCATTACATAAAAAGTGACAAAGGCCAAGGCAAATATAACTACCAACCAAATAAAGAACCTTGTTTCACGCATTGACCATTTCAATACGCCCAACTTGGGGACTGCGTCACCTCCAATCAGTAATAATCGATGAACATTAATCGCTATCACCACATAAATGAGAAATGTCAGGAATTCAGCAAGCCAGTACATGGTTGTCTCCCCGGGTACTTTTTCTGTAAAAAGTATGCCGATGAAAGTCTCGCAAGCCATGGTCAGTAATACCGGCACCCACAGCGCCTGAAACAACCGCTTACGCATCGCATAAGGCACCATGAACGTCTGTAGGATGAGTTCTTTAATCGGCATCATTCACTCCTCACCCCAAGCTCGCTACAAAAAACACAAACAGAGACAGCGCAGCGAGATAGAGTAGGAACTTGCCAAACGCTGCCTTCCATACATGGCTGTCCTGTATTTCCTCTTTGAATCGCTCCAACTCTCTGTCAGACAAATGAGCGCAATGGACACATTCGGTTTCCTTTTTGGGGTAACGCAGTCCACACCTGTTGCAAGGCTTCGAGCGCCTGACGACTACAGGAACGACATTCATTTCCCTGTCTCGATAACAGCATCGTGACCGACATCTTCCGGCGGCACACCATAATCATTCATGCGCTCATCTCCACGCAGGAAACCGTTCTCGATGAGCGCCCATAGTGCGCCTATTAATGGAAATAAGTTTATTAATACCCACCAGCCGGACTTGTTACGATCATGCCAGCGTTTAATTTGAATCATAATGCCTGGATAAGCCATGGCGATATATAGCATCCAACCGATATGGGCTCTGTCCGGGTGATGCGTTATCAAGTATTCAGCCAATAGATATCCTGCAAAAAAAGGCAACGCATAGATCCAGTAGGTCGCTCGATTCACGCGCCCTTTGGGACTAAAATAGATATGCTGCCAAGTCAGGTTGCTATTAAGCATTATTCTTCCTTTAACGGCTCTCTGGCATACCAGCTAAACACACAATCAGTCTCTCCGATTTTAGTGCTGGTTGAGCGTGATGAGTTTTCCGTCATTTCTGTATATTGTTTTACTGCCGCACTAACGGATACTTTTCTCGGACCATAACCACTTGGCGCAAAGGGAAGTTCAATGGTGAACGACTCATTGGGCTTTAGTATTTTTAAATAGCGAGGCTCCGTATTTCGAATATAGGCCTGATCCTGCCAGGTCTTGTAATACGACTCAGGCTTTTCCTCCATATTTTCCTCGTCAACGCAGTCTTCATCTGTCACTCTTTGAGGACGCCAGGCCATGCCCGCTAATCGCATTTCATTATTCAGTTCGAGTAAATGAATTGGCGCATTTGAAGTGTTCGTAATTGTGATATCCGCAATCGGTTCTTCGGGCTCAATAAATATCGCTTTTCTTGGTAGACAACTCATTTCTAAGGTGTTGTCAGGCACGGTAAGAAGGTGATTGATAGCCGCCATGTTTCTCTCTTCATGCAGTCGACCAAACAGCCGCATCATTTCAAGCTCTTCCTCGTTCATGGCCACCGTTCGGACCCATCCATAATGCTCAATATACTCATTTTGAAATTCATCTTGCTCGGCATAGACGTGAATACAAATGAAATAAAGAGTTAGTAGAGTGAGTATCCTCATACGTTATCTGCTGTTATTGTATTATTCATCACTCCCTGCTCTCCTTATGCATCTAGGAGGCCCAGGGATGCATACATATGCGTGGATATGAAGATAGCGGGCACCACGCCCATCCATGGTAAATGCTTTGTTACCGAAATTTCCTTACTTAGAAAAGAGTCCATTATTTTGTGCGCTTTGGTCGTTAACGGTATTTTACTATTGCATGCAATGGATTGAGAATCTGATATTAATCACGGAGTCACTCCCAGGGTCGGGCATCATTTCTCATCTTTATAGAGTAGTTCTTTTGTACTATCGACTTCCCTTAATAGGGCATATCGCAGAAATGCGATGTCCGCTTTCAGGGAAATGGATAGAATAAAAAGACAGAAAACGACCCAAAGCGGTCAATACGGATATGAGTCTAATTAATGACTTCAAAACTTGGTGGGCAACACCGACTAAAACAGCAGATAGAATAAAAGCAATGGTGATCGGGTCTATTGCTGGATTTTGGATTGGGTTAATCCTGCCATTCGCTATCATAGATGGTGGTGTTTCATTTACTACCATTGGCTATTCGATATTAGCAGGCATAGTTATTATGGGAATTTTGGGGTTAATTATCCCTAAGTGGATAACAGTTATCTTTTATCCGTTTGCTTTTATGAATATAGGTGCATCAGGCTGAAACCGACCCAAAGCGGACATAACGAATCTAAATGTAGTAGATGGGCGAAATATTAAAAAGAACTGAGTACGCTCGGTGCTATCAAAAAAATAGAGCGCGAAATGAATAATTTGATTAAAACAATCGTCATTTTTTCCCTGAGTCTGGTACCCGTTCTTTCCTATTCGGGTGAACCGTGTGAGGCTAGTTTGCCTGATGGCTCTGTCTATACAGGGGAATGCGTGGATGGCCTATTTCATGGTCAGGGCAAATTAGTATGGCGTGATGGCGCCACTTACGAAGGTGAGTTCAAAGAGGGACTGATGCACGGTGTTGGGAAATCCATTACTCCTATTGGTACTTACAACGGCGAGTTTGAAAATGGGATTGAGAATGGTCACGGAACCTTCACTTATGCCCAAAGCGGCAGTGTGTGTGAAGGCGATTTTAAGAACGGGATGCTGCACGGGAAAGTTAAATGCACATGGCTTAATGGTGGCTTTGTAGAAGCGGAATACCAACACGGCGTGCTTGATGGCAAAGGCATGACAGTGATGCCGAACGGCTCTAAATACGTCGGTGAATACAAGGGTGGGTATTGGGAAGGCAAAGGAGTCTATGATTTTAACGATGGAGATCGCTATGTCGGTGAATTTCGGCAAGGCTATTTTCATGGGCAGGGCAAGCACATAGATGCTGAGACCGGGGTTGTCACCGAGGGTGAATGGCGTCACGGCGATTACATTGGCAACGAATCGTCATCGTGTGACCCCGTAAACGAGCCTATATAGATTTGTAAAAGGTTACCAAGGATTAAGTATGTCATTTCAAATGACATTAATAATTTCTGAATACGACCCAAAGCGGACGTAGTTTGATTTTCGAATGCCAGTAACAGCAACAGAATTTGTACTAACTGGATTGCCATACTTAGCGATGTTAATCATTCCCTATATAACTATTAGAAAGCTATCTACCAATCTAGGGGAACACAGAAATAAATTTGATATTATTGCTGCTTCAATTTTTTATCCGTTTGTATTTATCGCTGCAAGTTATATTGCCTATTTAATTGATCGGCATTATGAGATTGGAATATTAAATGTATATATCGGCTTTGCTATCGCATTTATTATGGCGTTGACTTTTACTTGGGTAGCCAGAAAGTCTGTGGCTAATAGAATTAACTAATGTCCGCTTATGGCCGTTTGATGACGCCATGACCATTGACGAGTCTACGCGCATTGAGACAATAGACGGTGTCGTGCAAAAGCGCCTGGAACAAACTTGTGATACCGACGACTTTGACGATCTTTATTTATTGCAGGCCGAAAAAGCCAACGCCATTCAACAGAAAGAGAATTCAGCAGAGTAATTTAACGGCGGCGTCACACCTATTTGTTTGCTATCAGAATAAGTAATAAAGACATGGAGAGTTGTATGGGCGTACAAAAAAGCACATATGTAAACGTTATTAGTGTCCTCGGCATTATTGCCGGGGTCGGACTGTCTATCTATCACGCGTTCCAGATTTATATGTATTACCATTTTTTCGAGGCTATTCAAATGTCGGAAACAATGGATACTCCGTCTGCGATAAAATTACAGGATCTTCAGGTGTTTAATCTCTGGTTTAATCAGATTATGTATCCTGGAGTGCTCGTAGCATCTATCCTTCTGCTGAAAAGAAAAACTTACGCTCGACAGATATTTGCTGGCTTTTTAATTTTTACAGTTGGCGTCAGTTTTTTCACCACCTCCCGGAACGTTACTTTACAAAGAGCGTTATTTAGTGAGCTGCAGACCAAATTTTTGCAGCATAAAGCAGCCACTGATACAAAAGAGACAGATAAGTCGCTATATAACGCTCTAGAGCTTGCTGGATTTGGTGATAGTGAGCTGGTGCCGGGCTTCGAAGAGCAACAAGAAATGGATGAAGCCCGCAAGAAAAATGCATCCTGGAATTCCTTGTACAATTTATTGACTGCCGCCTTCCTTCTTTTTCACGCATTATTGCTTTTTGCCGCTACCTGGGTTTGTGTACATCTTTTTAGAAAAAAATATGATGCTGAATTTATGCCAGCGTACAGTGAATCAAATAATGCCGAGGAATTATCATGAACACATTTAAAGCTTTTTCTTATTTCTTATTTTCTTTGTCGCTAATTTCTCATACGTATGCGACTTCAGAGACAGATTCCGCGCAGATAAAATCTGGCGAAAGTAGTCAGCAACAAGATCTTAACGGGCCCCTTACTCCGCGCCAACGCCAGGAGGCCTTGGAAGCTGAAAAGCGAATCGTGATAAAGCTTGTTCCTTATGATGCAACGCCAAGTTATTACGACCCAGCCGATCCTTTAATGAAGAAGGTTTTGCTGGCTGAGAAGCTTATTTACGATCGTCATGAAGATAAAGACGGAAATCTTAATAAAGCTGCAAAGCTGATTGAGTCGGTTCTGGAGCAAGACCCTGAGTTTCCACCGGCGCTTGTCCAGCTTTCTCGCCTTATCCGTTTCAATATGGGTCATAAAGCAAGAATGACCTCGAGAGAAATTCTGCTGAAAGCCATCGAACTGGATCCAGGTTATGCTGATGCCTATACCCATTTTGGCTGGATTGCTGCAGTAACCGGCGATCATTACAACCTCGATTACGCATTGATGAATGCGATTACCCTTAAAACGACAAACCCATGGACGCATAATGCCAAAGGTGAGCAAGCAACAAGAGCTTCTGCTCATAGTCATTCAAAGGTTTACTATCAGCGCACACTTGACATGAATTATGAAAAAGGTGATTCAAGAGCCAGGGAAGCGCGCGTTTGGGCGTTAGAACACCTGATGAAAGCGTCCTGGTATGCTGATGAATTTGAAAACACCCTTGCTTATGGTCATCAGCTGGTTGAAGAAGCTCACCCGTTAGATGCAGATAGAATATCTATAGTTGGTAACGTTTTTTGCCGAGCAAACTACATTGACCTTGGCCTTGAAATGCATGAAAAAGCACTCAATATTGGCAAGGAATGCGAACACGGCACATGTGTTAAGCGACGAGCTGCTTTTTGCCATTACATCAAGTCAGCAGAGTTACTAACGCAGGGTGAAGAAGTCCAGTCTGAGGTTTACTATGATAAAGGTCGCGAGCTTTATAACAAGGACCCTCGAGAGCTTCTTAATAGCATGACCGGCAATCCTGACATCGCTCATTTACGAGAACCTTTCTTCAGAAAATATATTATTCCTGCTGACTAATAATAAGTAATGCAGGGTTACTACATTCATCGCACAAATATGTCTGCTTCTTGCCGTTAGCAGTATTGGTCTGCTATGTACTCATAACAGTCTACGTCTTATTAAATTTTAAATTCAGTTTTGAGTATCTTCTCAACTGGATTATTTTTTAACGTGACATATTTAGGCAAGCCGTTTTCATACGGCGGATAATCCTCTCCTTCGATCAAGGGTGAAAGGTAGCGCCGACAAGCCTCGGTAATCCCGAAACCATCCTCACTGATAAAGTCGTTTGGCATCATCTTCTCGACATTGGCCACGTCTTCGAGTTTTGCCTGTCCTATTTCCCACTTGTAAGGCGAGTCGGATTTCCTGACGACCGTCGGCATAACGGCATTGTCTCCTGCCAACGCCATCTCTACAGCGGCCTTGCCCAGTGCATAGGCCTGCTCGACATCTGTCTTCGATGCGATGTGTCTCGCTGCCCGTTGCAGGTAATCAGCGACCGCCCAGTGATACTTGTAACCGAGTGCATCTTTTAACATATTCGCGACGACGGGTGCCGCACCCCCCAGCTGTGCATGCCCGAAGGCATCACGGGTCCCCTGCTCTGCCAGGAACTTGCCATCGGGCCAGTGTGCGCCTTCTGAAACAACGATAGAGCAGTATTCGTATGTTTCTACCTTCTCTTTTACTTTCGCGATAAAGGCATCCTGGTTAAATTCCACTTCAGGAAACAGGATGACAATTGGAATATCGTTGTTTTCGTCAGCAGCCAGACCGCCAGCCGCGGCAATCCAGCCAGCGTGTCTACCCATAACCTCGATAACAAAGATCTTGGTCGAGGTTCTTGCCATCGAGCAGACATCAAATGACGCCTCACGCACTGACGTCGCGATATACTTCGCGACAGAACCAAAACCGGGGCAGACATCAGTAATCGGTAAATCATTGTCGACAGTCTTGGGCACGTGAATGGCCTGTATGGGAAACCCCATTTTTTCTGACAGCTGCGACACCTTGTGACAGGTATCTGCGGAATCGCCGCCGCCGTTATAGAAGAAGTAGCCAATATTATGGGCCTTGAAGATCTCCATCAGGCGATCGTATTCAGCCTTGCTTTCTTCGAGACCCTTGAGTTTGTAACGACACGAGCCAAAGGCGCCGGATGGCGTATGCCTCAACGCAGCTATGTCCGCATCACTGTCCTGGCTGGTGTCTATCAGGTCCTCGGTAAGTGCGCCAATGATGCCATTGCGGCCGGCGTACACGTTGGCTATTTTGTCCGGGTGTTGCCTGGCCGTCTCAATGACGCCGCAGGCGCTGGCATTGATGACGGCGGTAACCCCGCCTGATTGTGCGTAAAATGCGTTTTTGGCCGCTGCCATTGTGAAAGCTCCTGATAAATTATGATGTTATGAAACTGATCAGTAAATCAGTTGGTCTTAATTATTATGTATAATTGGCAAAAAGTGACTTACCACTGCTGCAAACCTGTGTAGCAGGCTGATGCAATGTTTCGCGCTATTATCAAAACACACACGGCTAAATACAAGCTCGCCCTGATCATCACCCTGATTCCGTTGCTGGTGTGGGCTGGCGCTTCCGAGTTACCTGACTTTGCCGACTCTGCAGGTAGCGTTATCTCGCCGGAATACGAACGCCGTCTGGGTCAGATGTTTCTAAAACAGGTACGTTACTTTTCCAATATCAATACCGAACCCGACGTAGAGTCCTACATACAGTCGATTGGTTACCAGCTTGCATCCCATAGTGACAATACACAACAGCCATTTACTTTTTTCGTGGTTAATAACCCGGTCATTAATGCGTTTGCCGGGCCTGGCGGCATGATTGGTATGCATACCGGTGTCATCCTGAATTCTTCCAGTGAAAGTGAGCTCGCTGCTGTGATGGCCCATGAAATTGCGCACGTCACCCAGCGGCACCTCGCGCGTATGTTCGAGCAACATGAAAAGTACAGTGTGCCCAGTGCCGCAGCCATGGTAGGTGCCATTTTGCTGGCTATTGTAAACCCGGAGGCGGGAACGGCAGCGCTGGCCGGTGTTACCGGTATTAGCGCCCAGAGCCAGATTAATTTTACCCGTGCTAACGAGCAGGAAGCGGATCGGGTCGGTATGCAGTTACTGGCCCGAGCCGGTCACGATCCCCGTGCCATGCCAGCCTTCTTTCAAAAGCTGCAGCAGGTATCGCGCTTTGCACAGAGTAATGCACCGGAGTTCATGCGTACGCACCCGCTAACGACTTCACGTATCGCAGATACGATGGCGCGTGCAGAAAGTTATCCAGTAAAACAATACACCAATTCACTGAGTTATGAGCTTGTGAAATACAAACTGATGGCCTACTCATACAGTAATTCCAGGGGCGCCGTGAGTCAGTTGAATCTGCGTTTAAACCAGGCTCAATTGTCAAATGAGAATGTGTTGCCTTTGCGCTATGGTCTTGCCCATGCGCATATACTTAACACCGATTTTGCCCAGGCGCGGGTGCAAAGTGACCTGCTGTTGAAGGCCGATCCTGACAGTGCGCCCTATATGTTATTGTCTGCCAGGATTTTTGCAGAACAGTCCAGGTATGATGACGCACTGGAAATCTATCAAAGGGCATACAGGCTTTATCCAGACTATAAACCGGTACTGGTTGCTTACAGCCGCGCATTGCTCGATGTGAAGCAAGGCAGTAAGGCCCGGGAGGTGTTGAAAGATTATGAGCGCTATTATTCGCATGATCTTAATACATTTGCGTTGCTTGGGCAGGCAGAGGCCATGCTTGGTAATGAAATAGAAACTGCGATTATCCAGGCGGATTATTATTACCTTGCAGGGGAGACCAAACTCGCTATTGATAAACTACGATTTATTCAACAGCAGTATTCACTGGATTATTACCAGGAAGAGCGCGTTAAGGCGAAAATGGCTGAATTGACATACGAACTGGAACTGGAAAAGGCGATAAATATTTAATGTTTAGAAGAGACGTACTCAAGACGATGCTTGGCGCCGGTGCCGTGTTTTTTGGTGGCTTGCTCAGGCCAGTGAAAACATGGGCTGTCTGGAACGACGCGGCGTTTAGTGCGCAAAACCTGCAGTCAGCACTTGACGCGTATTACCCCGATCTTGATGTTGTTCCCAGCGACAGCATCACTATTGGCGTACGACAGGAAATAGAAAACGGCGCGGTCGTACCGATTAAGGTGACAACGGATCTGCCTGACGTTCAGTCCATTGCCCTGTTCGTTGAAAAGAACCCGAATCCGTTGATTGCGAACTTTGATTTGTCGCCAAAATGCAGGGCGTTTGTCTCTTCGAGGATTAAAATGGATCAGTCGTCCGAAGTGATGGCTGTAGTGATGTCTGGTGGTAAACCATATAGCACTCAGGTGTTTGTAACCGTCCATCAGGGAGGGTGTGCCTGATGTCCACGATTCGTATCAGGACCAGGTTGAAAGACGGTATCACAACGGTGCGGGCAATCATTCGTCACCCAATGGAGACCGGTTTTCGGTTTGATGAAGAAACCCAGGACGTAGTACCTGCGCATTACATCAAGCTTGTCACCATCAAGCATAACGGTGAAGTTGTCATGTCCTGTGACTGGAGCAGAGCAGTATCCAGGAACCCATACCTGTCATTCGTATTTACCGGCGCAAAACCAGGAGACACGTTGCAGCTGGATTGGCTGGATACCGAGGGCAAAACCGATATTGTAGAAACCACAATTGAATAAAGGCCGAGCTTAATGCGCGCCGTGTTGCTATTCCTGATGTTTGTTGTTTTTGCATACGTCGCTGGCGCCGTGCTTGCCTATCCATTATGGCTGGCGCTGGATCCTTTTCTTGGGCTTGAATATCGTAAGTACCTTACCTATGCAACATTAATTAACGGTATTGTTATCAGTGCTGCCTATCTAAAAAGCTTTTCACTATTGTCACTCAAGGCATTCGGCTTTTCCGGTAACCGCACTGTTTTTTTTCATCACCTGTTACGTGGTTTTGGCTATGGTATTGCCATCATCATCGTCATTGAGTTGTTGTTATATGCCCTTGCTATTCATGAACTGGATCCACGTAGAAGCTATACGCTTGATGTCTTCGCCTTGCGGCTGTTAAAGGCTGTGCTGGCAGGTCTTTTTATCAGCTTGCTTGAAGAGTCGATCTTTCGCGGCGGCCTTTTTGCAGGCTTGCATAACAAGGTAGGGGCAACGTTGGCTGTCTTGTTGTCCTCTTTTTTGTATGCCGCTGTCCATTTCATTCGCTACGGGGCGTTACCGGAGGGTGCCGAACCGGGCTGGATAACCGGTTTGCAGATGCTGCCTGCCGCGTTCAGCCGGCTTATCCAATGGACGATCCTTGATTACTTTCTTACGTTGTTTGCCTTTGGTGTACTGTTGTCATTGTTACGCTTAAGGCATAACACGCTGGCAGCATGTATTGGCCTGCATGCAGGTGTCGTTATGGCGATCAAGATTGCAGACTACTATGGCCAGCGAACGAATAGCAGCAACTATGAGTTCCTGGTTAGTCAGTACAATTCAAGTTTTGGTTGGCTCAGCGTCGCCGTTATGATTGTTTGTATCAGCATTTACTATCTACGGTTTTTCAGACGCAATACGGCCTGATGCTATTCTGTAGCCCCGTTGCGTGGTGCCCTATTTGAATCTATCAGTTCGGACAGACATAAACTGTAAATGCCGACCGCGTCCTTGGGCTGGATTTCCTCATCCTTGTTCTGGGCAATTAATCCGGCAGCAAGTATTGCGGCAATGATATGGTCTTCGTTCATGCTGGCTCCATTATTGTTTTACATTCAGTTATGAGTATAAACACCATGGAAGGAAAAAAAAGCGGGGCTATTTGATGACATCAGGATGAAATAGAACCTTGCCATTGACCCTGAAGTTCCTGATGAGATCCTGGCCTTCCTGGCCACGAATAAAATCGACATACATTGTTGCCAGATCAACCTGCGTGTGAGGATGTTTTTCCGGATTTACTATCATGACGTGGTAAGGGTTAAACAATGACGCATCATTTTCAAAGGCAATGTCGAGACTTAGTTTATCCATCAAGGCGAGGAATGTGCCACGATCCGTTAATGCATAGGCCTGTTTGTCGCTCGCAATTCTGAGCACGACACCCATACCCTGGCCGACCGACATATACCAGTCATCTTCCGGTTTGCCACCGATGGTTTGCCACAAAGCAATTTCCTTTTTATGCGTGCCCGAATCATCGCCGCGTGAGACGAAACCCAGTTTTTCACTAACCAGTTTATTCAAGGCTTGCTCGAGACTGGCCGCCTGTTTTAGTCCAGCAGGATCATCTGCAGGCCCGACAATAATAAAATCATTATGCATGACCGGAAGCCGGTTAATACCGTATCCAGCCTGTACGAACTTTTTCTCGTCAGCGGGCGCATGCACCATGAGCACGTCAACGTTACCGTTTTCCGCGAGGCGTAAAGCCTTGCCGGTTCCAACCGATATTACGTCTACCTTAACGTTGTGTTTTTTCTCAAACGCCGGGTTTAATACACTAAGCAGACCCGAGTTATCCGTACTGGTAGTGGTGGCAAGCCGTATCCTGGCTGCATCGGCATAGACTGAACCTGAACAAAGGCCAATCAACAGGGCCGCGCAAATTCGAACAAGTCTCTTTTTCATTCAATACTCCATAAACAATCCATACTAGAAGCTGACTACAACCTGGGAATATAAATAGCTGCTGTCAGTTTTATTGGCATTCTTCATCACATCCCCCGACAGCAAGAATGCTGCCCCGCTTTCAAGTCGCAGGTTTTTGGGCTTGATGTCCCAGCGCACGCGCGCTTCGGCCTGTGTGCCAATATACTTGTCTGACTGGCCCGGTAAATTCCTGATACCTGCCGTCGTCCAGGCGTCCTGATCTGATGCCAGCCAGAAACCTCTCAAGGCAACAAAACTGCTGACGGTTTTGAGGGGCTTGATCTTTAACCTGACGCCTGGCGTGATAATGTTCGAGCGTGCAAACGCACCATAAACGCTCGTTGGCCCATATTCAAACCTGCGGGCGCCATAAAGGGTGTCAAACCGATTGTTCTTGCCGTCATCAGGGTCTTTATCGCCGCTGGCGTAATCAAACTGGAATATTAACTGTGGTTTCCATTTCGTGTTAAATGAATAGCCGGTCTCAAGGTGAAAAAAATAGGCAAAGTGGTCCAGGTCTCTTGTAGACGTTGTAGAACTGCGTGACTCGCCAAATTGAATGGCTGACTCCAGTTCATAGTAATAGGTACCGGGTGTTGGTTTTGTAAATATTCTCCCTACCAGTGTATATAGTTCCCTGTTCCTGGTTAGCAGCTCACCCGGCACATCTTTTTCGTCCAATCCCAGTAGATAGATTTCACCATTGTGGCGTTCGCCGACGGGTAATGATGATCGCGAGTAGTAAAGCCCCCAGAACTTGACCTCATTGTATTCCTTGTCCAGCCTGGGTTCGTTATCAAGAATGTTGCCATGCACTCGACGCTGGATCGGCAACGTAGCGAAGGCACGAAAATGACTGGTATTGTCGTTGCGCCAATTCAGGTCGACCCCGGTGAACGCATTGATGGTATTGCGGTAACGGTTTCTGGCTACAAGGCGTCGGCTGCCAACATCCATCGTTATCCTGCCCCCTTTCAATGTAGAGCCAGTGCTGTTAGCCGCCTGGGTTATCGGGAATTCAACATAGGCCTGCAGCAGTTCCAGCGGGTTAACAATAGTCGTGTTTAATGGCGTGCCCGTGTCGACCAGCATGGCGCGCGAATCCATCATTTCCGCGGCAAATCGTGTTTTGTCCAGACTGACAGTGGCCTTGATGTTGGTCCTGAAAACCAATGCCTGGTCACCACCGGAACGACCGGCACGAAATTGATTGTTGAGGGTTTCAAAGCGTGATCGATGTTGTCCAGTGATGACAAACCAATCCGGGGTCAGGTTTTGCTGGGCAAGCCGCCAGGGCGCTTCATTAGCATGGCTGTTCTGACTACAGAGCGTGACCAGCATGACAAAGGCAATCGTGTATTTTCTTGGCATATTTATATACGGTAACAATTTACATATTTAAAAAAAAGATAGCTATAATAGTGACTTATAGAAAACTATTAAACATGCAAAAGTTTGCCAATCTAAGATAAATTTTTCTATCGCTTGGCTGCTCGCCAATGATCCAATCGACCCACGTTTGCTGATGTTGCTGTTGCAGGCTGTGAATCGCAATCAATCACTGTAAATGGCAGCAAAAGAGCTCAGGGCATTACTAAAGCGCCTGGATCTCAAGCAACGGATAGCGCAATTGCCAGGCTACAGCAGTGAACAAACGGGGAAACGAATTCATGCCGGGAAGCTATTGCAAACTGTCCAGAATGTCTGACAGACCCTGTCACGACAAATTTTGATGTTGGCCAGGGCTTTATTTCACGGTCAATTCACGTGACGGGCTTTATTCTCCAGTCATCTAACCAAACATTGGAGAAGCTTTATGCTTCATTTTCCCCGCTTCACGCCTGCAGATTTGACACTGTTGGAGACTCGTCACGGTTATCGTGCCAGTGATAGAACCACTGACTATTATGAAGTGGTTGGGTATGACGGCCTGAGCCGTGCCACGTTTTTCAAGAATCGCCATGGTTACGGCGTGCGTGACACTCACGGCATTGTACTGGTACAGGGCAAACCATTGCTATTGTCCGTATTCCGTGGGCCGCTAAACATTCCCACCAGACAGAGACGTACCAGTTAATTCGTGAAGTAAAGGAAGGTAATGGTGGGCCGTGGGCGATTCGAACGCCCGACCAATGGATAATAAACCATTAGTTCAAGGAACTTTCCAAAATCTATTCTTATGGAAATTAATGAGATTAGATAGGCTCGTTTACTTTAAAACGGCTTTGATCTACCTAATCCAGAGTAGAACATACTTCTTAAGTACTACACTCAATAAATGAAATTCATCCTGGTAGAATTCCGGTAATATTGTTGTAACACAGCACTACTAGCCTCGAAAAAAATTATATCTATGGCTAGTGTTATGACCAAAAATACTCCTCTTCTATTTTTCGAAAAAAGAAATTATGCCGTAATCTTCAATCGTTTTACTGTTTTTTCTTGTATCCACGTTTGCTTTTTAGCTTTACCAGGAATTAAAGCTTATAAGCAAACTGATACTCTAGTGTTTTTAAGACAATTGCTTAGTCGAACACCATTACAAAAATTAACTAATCAATTAAAGCCTGTAGCATTATTCGTATTTATATTATTTTCTTTCAACATTCCTGTTAGCCATGCAATACCAGCAGACCAAGGGTTCCCTCCATATATCTTCGTCTCAGGCCAACATGTATTTAGTGATCGTTTAGATCCTCAGGCAGTAGTGCAGTGGTGTACAAATTATATTAACACTGACCCTAGATGGCGTGAATTCAGGGGCTGCACTTTCAATTCAAGCAATCCAATTACTATCGGCTGTAGAGCTGTACCAGATAATCCCGGCGCGGTTTCCGAAATAGATGCCTGCGTATTAACGCAGAGATGTAGAAGTCCACAGACGGGGGAGTACACAACCCAAGCCCCTACTTTTGGTAGCCCGTATTGTGAAGGTTCGATTGAGCCAGAAAAAGTCAACGGACGGTGCGATGGAAGGACATGCAAAGTGGGGAATCCAATACATCCTGCTACAGGCAATAAGTACCAGGTAGAGACGGATTATGTCAGCCCTATTCCTGATGGGCTTGAGTTTAAACGTTACTACAACAGTGCGGATACCCAAACGCATGCATTGATTGGTCGTAAATGGATGGCGACCTACTTTCAGTATGTTAATCGAATGCCAGATGGCGATGGGAGATGGGTTGAAGTTCGCAGGCCAGATGGTAAACGCTTGCGCTATCGAACTGGTGGCGGCGCAGCAAGCAACCCTATAGGTTCTGATATTACTGAGAATCTTAGGGTGCTTAGAGTGAGCTATCCAGCCGGGCAAATCACTGGCTGGGAGTTTATTACTGATGATTTAACGGTTGAAGAATATAACGCTGATGGACAGCTAACAAGAATAACCAGTCGCGAGGGACATGCTACCGATATTGCATATCAAATTGTCGGTGGGAAGTCTGTCATTGACACGGTTACAGGCCCATTTGGTCGTGTCATGGAATTTGAATTCAATTCTTCGACAGGGCGTCTTGAATCAATAACGGATCCCGGATTGAATCAGTATCTCTATAGCTATGATGCTAACGGTAATTTAACCAGCGTTACTTATCCGTCTGATACTACCGACAACTACATCAGGCTTTATCATTATGAAGAAGGCGCGAGTTTTCCGCATCATTTAACCGGCATGTCAGATGTCGAATCACCTGGTACACCAGTACGTTACTCTACCTATGATTATGATACGGAAGGTCGTGCAATCAGCTCTGAACATGCAGGTGCCGTGGATAGTATATCTCTTGTCTATAACGCTGACGGAACAACGACCATAACAGATGCAAAAGGACTGGTGCAGACTTATCACTTCCGCGCATTACACGGCGTGCCTATGGTGGAACAAATCGATGGCGATAAATGTATGAACTGTAGCGGTCAATATGCCAGTTCCACCTTTGACGCCAATGGATTTGTTGCATCTCGAACAGATTTTAATGGTGTTACCACTACCTATGTACATGACAGCCGTGGCCTGGAATTAAGCCGAACGGAAGCCGTTGGCACACCTCAAGAAAGAACCATTACCACCGAGTGGGACCTGACATTTCGATTGCCCGTGTTGATTACCGAGCCAGGAAGGCGCACACGCTTTTTTTACGATACACAAGGACGACTTATCGAGCGTGTTGAGGAGGTGGCGCCATGATTAAACGGATGAAAACCTTTGACGCCGCACACATACAAACGTCCAAATTAAATCAACGCGTGACTATTTCAAGAGCTTTCTGCCGGGTAGGTGTGGTCCTCGCGACCTTACTGGTGCCTCAGTATGCTGCAGCAACACCTATCAGTGGTTTAACGTTCAGTGACGCAAACCTTGCAGCCTGTGTAAACGATGCCGCTACCGCATCCAATTGGACAGACAGCAGCCAGGTGACTTCGCTCAATTGTTCAAATCGCGGTATCACGAATGCAGCGGGTATCGATGTATTTACCAATCTGCAAACGCTCCAACTACAACAAAACCAGATTACCACGCTGGATGTCTCCAGCATGTCAGCGTTGAAGACGCTGTACGTGTACGACAACGCACTGACGAGCCTGACGGGCGTCACCGGGCTTGCCAGCCTGCAGAACCTGTATGCCTACAACAACCAGCTAGCGTCACTGGATGTGACCGGTAACAGCGCCATGGTGCACCTGCGGGTGCAGAACAACCAATTGACCGGCATTGGCAGCACGGCATCGATGCCGAACCTGTCGACGCTGTTGGCAGAGAACAACCAGATCACCAGCGTGGACGTGACCGGCGCCACTAGCTTAAAAACGCTGTACCTGCACAACAACGCACTGACGAGCCTCACCGGCGTCACCGGGCTTGCCAGCCTGCAGAACCTGTACGCCTACAACAACCAGCTAGCGTCACTGGATGTGACCGGTAACAGCGCCATGGTGCACCTGCGGGTGCAGAACAATCAATTAACCGGCATTGGCAGCACGGCATCGATGCCGAACCTGTCGACGCTGTTGGCAGAGAACAACCAGATCACGAGCGTGGACGTGACCGGCGCCACTAGCTTAAAAACGCTGTACCTGCACAACAACGCACTGACGAGCCTCACCGGCGTCACCGGGCTTGCCAGCCTGCAGAACCTGTACGCCTACAACAACCAGCTAGCGTCACTGGATGTGACCGGTAACAGCGCCATGGTGCACCTGCGGGTGCAGAACAACCAATTAACCGGCATTGGCAGCACGGCATCGATGCCGAACCTGTCGACGCTGTTGGCAGAGAACAACCAGATCACGAGCGTGGACGTGACCGGCGCCACTAGCTTAAAAACGCTGTACCTGCACAACAACGCACTGACGAGCCTCACCGGCGTCACCGGGCTTGCCAGCCTGCAGAACCTGTACGCCTACAACAACCAGCTAGCGTCACTGGATGTGACCGGTAACAGCGCCATGGTGCACCTGCGGGTGCAGAACAACCAATTAACCGGCATTGGCAGCACGGCATCGATGCCGAACCTGTCGACGCTGTTGGCAGAGAACAACCAGATCACGAGCGTGGACGTGACCGGCGCCACTAGCTTAAAAACGCTGTACCTGCACAACAACGCACTGACGAACCTCACCGGCGTCACCGGGCTTGCCAGCCTGCAGAACCTGTACGCCTACAACAACCAGCTAGCGTCACTGGATGTGACCGGTAACAGCGCCATGGTGCACCTGCGTATCAACAACAACCAATTACAGGATATGCTGTCTGCACTTGGCTTAACGCAGCTGTCGACACTGTTCCTGGCTGGAAATACCGGCATTTTATGTACACAACTCGACTTACTGGAAGCAACCCTTACTAATACCAACATTACAAGGCCAACACCGTGTAGCACAGCCTCAGATATTGATAACGACACGATTCCCGATACAGTCGATCCGGACATCGATGGTGACGGTATCAGTAATGATTTTGAAAATCAGGTCGGTACGGATCCGCTGGATGCATCGGATACGCCGCCGGACCAGGACGCTGATGGCATACCGGACAGTGTTGACCTTGACGCAAATGGAGATGGCATTCCGGATGCAGAGGCGTATTCAGAAGTAAGGTCGACCTCCAGCTACAATACACTGAATTTGATCGCTGCGAGTAACGGTCCAAGAACCGATGTATCGGATGTCACAACGTATGACTACGATGCCATGGGCAACCTCATTTCCATTACCAACGCCCTTGGTCATGTGACTAACATGACCGCGCATGATGACCATGGTCGTCCGCTGACGATCATTGATCCCAATGGCATGGTGACCCAACTCGTATACGATGCCAGGGGGCGTTTAATCAGCCGCACGGCAGACGGGCAAAGCACCACCTTTGACTATGATGGCGTGGGTAATGTCGTCAAAACAACGTTACCCAATGGCTCTTTTCTGATGAATGAGTACGACGCGGCCAAACGCTTAATTGCCGTATCAGACAATCTTGGTAACCGCATTGACTACACGCTTGATGCATTGGGTAACCGGATTCAGGAGGATGTAAAAGACGGCTCAGGCTCGCTCAAGCGCACAATGAGCAGAACCTATAATACGCTGAATCGCCTGATACAAATGACAGGTGGTGAAGGCCAAATTACGACCTACGGCTATGATGCCAACGGCAATCAAAACCAGATAACGGTCGCCGGCGTCAACCAAACGACAATGCAGGCATTTGATGCGTTGAATCGCCTTTCTTCAACCACGGATGCGAACAACGGCGTGACCGTCTATACCTATGACGCACGCGATAACCTGACCAGCGTCACGGATGCAGAGGGTTTAACCACGACTTACACGTACGATGCCTTTGACCGATTAATTGAACAGAATAGCCCGGACACCGGTATCACCACGTTTGGTAATGATGCGGCGGGTAACCGTATCAGGCAGACGGATGCGCGCGGTGTGACGTCTGTGTACAGTTATGACGCGCTAAATCGATTAACAGCGATCCAGTATCCCGATACCAACCAGGATGTCAGTTATACTTATGACAGTTGTTTGAACGGTATCGGCCGCCTTTGCCAGATGACAGACGAAAGTGGCACCACAGACTATGCTTATGATTTAAGAGGCAACCTCACCAGCCAAACAGCCACGATGGATGGTATCAGTTACATCACCAGTTATGCTTACAATGGTGCAGATCAGCTATTACAAATGACGTATCCGAGTGGTCGCGTTGTGAATTACAGCCGCAATGTGCTCGGCCAGGTGTCAGGTGTCACCACCACGTTTAATGCCGGCTCTGAGCCCGTGAGCAGTGCGATGACCTATCTTCCTTTTGGTCCAATTTCTGGCATGCTCTATGGCAATGGCCTGAGCCATAGCCGTAGTTATGACATGGACTATCGCCTCACACAGTTACAAACGACGAGCAGCAACCCCTATCAAAGTCGAACATACAGCTATGACGGCGCAAACAACATTACGGGTATCACGAACCTGCTTGATAGCAACCGAAATCAGTCGCTGACGTACGATAGCCTAAACCGCCTCGAAGGCTCTGTTAGCGTGTTTGGCATGATTGATTACACCTATGACAACATCGGTAATCGACTGAGTGAGCTAGACAATGGCAACCCAAGTACGTATAGCTATGCTGCCAATAGCCATCAACTGACCGATATAGTAGGCAACAACGCGAACCTGTACAGCTACGATGCAAATGGCAATACATTAAGTAACAACACCTATGCCTTTAGCTACGGCGACAACAACCGCCTGGCGCAGGTACAAGAGAATGGCACACCCATCGTCGCCTATACCTATAACGGTCGCGGTGAGCGTGTCAAAAAGGTCGGCCAGGACGCGTTCCATTACCACTACGATCAAAACGGCCAACTTATTACTGAAACAGACAGTACGGGTCTGACATTAGTAGACTATATTTATATCGATGGTCAACCCGTCGCGATGGGCATCAGTAACTCGCACTATTTTTATCATAATGACCACCTGGGCACGCCACAACAGATGACAGATGAATCACAAACTGTCGTTTGGCAAGCGGACTACACGCCTTTTGGTGCTGCGTCATTGAGTACAGCAGCGATTACGAATAACTTGCGTTTCCCCGGCCAGTACTATGATGAGGAGACCGGGCTGCATTACAACTTAAATCGTTATTACGATCCATCTCTTGGACGTTACATTACGAGTGATCCAATTGGGCTACAAGGAGGGGTCAATACATATGGTTATGTTGGACAAAACCCAATAAATTATACTGATCCTTCAGGACTCGCTGTTTGGTGGTATCTTCTTTTTGGTGATAATAATAGCTTGCCATCAACAGGTGAATGTAAAGCTGAAGAATGGGCGGAATGTGAATCAAGATGTTCAAATGGAGTAGATGGATGCTACGTCTCAATTAAATGGAGGATTAAAGGGGTTAGAGGTGGAGAGCCTATTAGAGTTGAAGAGCGAAGTGTTAATTGTAATTGTACTGAGCCTCCTTGTTTAGATAATAATTTTGAACCAATGCCTTGGTGGCTTATTATATTATTTTTATTACCTCCATTTGGAGTACCAGCATAGATGAGTTGAGGACATTATGAGTGATTATGTGGAAGGTGAGGTTTATTACAGGATAGTTTATCCAGATTCTGGGATGTTATATTCAATGATCCAAAGCTTTGTTTATGTTGGTATGAATTTATCAGACGAGGATGATGAAGATACTTGGTACTTTCAATTTGCTGATGATTATGCAAAACATGGAAGCTTCCTTGAAAGCGAACATAAAGGTTGCAAAGTATCTTGTGTAACTAGTTCTGAATTATCAAGTATGTATGATTCAGTAGAATTAAAAGAACAACTAGATTTAGCTGAATCACGACGTAAAAATAAAGGTGATTATTAATTTGGAAAACAGATTATATTTATTACTAAGAGCCCCTCACGGGGCTTTTTTTATTTACTGATCTCAGCTGGAAATCTGCAGTCACACAGTTCCTTTTTCTGGGTTTGTTGCGTATAAAACTAGTGAATAATATCCATTATCACTTTTATAAGACGTTCCTAGTTTTGAGAAAGAATATTGACTAAATAAGTGATGCATTGGACCGTTATTTTCTCTAGTTGTGGCAAAACATCCAGTATCACCAACAGATCTTGTTATCGTCTCCATAATCATTCTACCTACTCCCTTTCCGCGTGATGACGGGAGTGAATATATCCAACCCAATTCATATGAGTAATTTACAGCAAGTTCTAGGACCCCAGCTTTTTTAAATACATTATTTTTATAATTATCATAAGGCCGCTTTATTGCACCAATTCCAATAAGTACATCATCTTTAATAAAAATTAATTCTTCAGCCCTTTGAATACGTTGTAGTAGTCCTTGTGCGATGACTTCGCCACCTTCCAGAGCTAAAGCTAAAAATTCATTTAACTCTTTATCAGAACATTGACTTGGAGGTTTTGTGTATATTTCCATATATATTATTTGTCTTTAATTGAACTGGTCCAATTTCATTTTGGTGGCCCAGGTTTATCAGAACGGGTGGTCCGCTTTGCCGGAATGGGCGGTCCGTTTGTGCTGGAATATGCATTTTAACCTACATCTACACTTGTCTTTAAAGTGTCGCTTTACCCTAATGATGGATTATTAAGCTACTGCTTTTTGATTTATTGAGAATAACAATTCTAATTTTTATGTACAGTACCTACGCATAATTAATTGTCAATTAAAGGGGTCAGAGCCCTTTAAGAAAAGTTAGAGTAGAATAAAGAAAGGAATAACTAACATGCAAAGGAGATTGCAATGCCTAGGAAACCGCGTTTTTACTTGCCTGGGATCCCAGCCCATGTTGTGCAGCGAGGTCATAGTCGTGAACCTATCTTCTTTGAAGATAGTGATTACAAGGCTTATTTGAATTGGTTTCATGAAGCGGCTGAACGTTATCGATGTGAGGTCCATGCATTTGTGTTAATGACAAATCATGTTCATTTTCTAATAACCCCTAGATTGAAAGACAGTATAAGTCGTACGATACAATATGTCGGTCGTCGTTATGTGCCCTACATAAATTATCATTACGGTACAAGTGGCACCTTATGGGAAGGGCGTTATAAAGCCAACTTGATACAAGAAGAAAATTATTTACTGACGTGTATGAGATATATTGAACTTAATCCGGTGAGGGCGAATATGGTAAACCATCCCAAGCACTATCCTTGGTCAAGTTATTGTGCAAATGCGGAAGGTAAAGAAATTAAGCTGGCTCATCATCACTCTGTATATCAAGCATTAGGTAAATCAGAACCAGAACGTCTTGATGCCTATCGAGCATTATTTAAATCACATATAGGTAATGAAGAGATTAAAATCATTCGGTCTGCTTGTCAAACAGGCACTCCTCTTGGAAATGATTATTTTAGAGAGAAGATAGAACAGAAACTGAAATGTAAAATAGGTCAAGATAGACGTGGTCGCCCTTCTAAAAGGGCTCTGACCCCTTAATTACACGTTCTAAATTTCTGAGAAGAAAATTAAATATAATTTAAGTATTTGTTTTTATTGAATTTAATGGTGGGCCGTGGGCGATTCGAACGCCCGACCAATGGATTAAAAATCCACTGCTCTACCAGCTGAGCTAACGGCCCCTCGTGGAAAACATCGCGGTCAGGACTGACCTGCTGCATCACAAAGGCGGCGATAATACCCAAGATTTGTCTGCGGGTAAAATTTCTCGTTTATTTACTCTGGCAAAACTTGATTTTGAGCCTGGACGACCCTATTTTCGCGAATAATCTATAAAAGGAGTGCATGGCGTGCCAATTTACGAATACAAGTGTGAACAGTGTGGAGAGCAAAGCGAGAAGCTGCAGAAAATCAGCGATCCACCAGCACAAACATGCCCGGAGTGCGGTCAGGACAGCCTGAAGAAACTGGTTTCCGCCGCTGCCTTCAAGCTAAAGGGTACGGGTTGGTACGAAACTGATTTCAAGGACAAAAAGCCCAAGGCTACCGATAAGTCGACCAACACCAGCAAGGACTCGACCGAAAAGAAGGGCGCCGACAAGGCCAAAGCACCAGCCAAGGTGGCCAACAACAGCTCAAATTCCGGGAGCAAGTCCGCCAGTTCCGAGTAGAATGAACCGGCATGGGTATCCTGCGTAAATATATCATTGCCGGACTGCTGGTCTGGCTACCATTGGCGGCGACGGTCGCCATCATTAAACTGGTTATCGATCTGCTCGATAGCACCATCCTGCTATTGCCACCCGAGTATCAACCTGCCAACGTACTTGGCTTCTCAATGCCGGGCTATGGCATCGTATTGGCAATCGCTATCCTGCTATTTACCGGCATGCTGGCTTCAAACCTTTTTGGGCGCCGCCTGTTTGAAGTCTGGGAATCGATTCTTAACCGCCTGCCGTTGGTGCGCACTATATATAATAGTGTCAAGCAGATCTCGACGACACTGCTGGACTCACAGGGCAAATCGTTTCGCAAGGTGGTTGCGCTGGAATACCCGCGCAAGGGTTTGTGGAGTATCGGCTTTCTTACCAACGACCATATCAGTCACGAACTGGATGGCATAGATAGCGGTAACATGGTCGGCGTTTTTGTACCCACGACGCCTAACCCGACATCAGGCTTTATCCTGCTGGTGCCGAAAAAAGAGGTCGTGGAACTGGCCATGACCATAGAAGAGGGTTTCAAATTTATTATTTCGATGGGCGTCATCATTCCCGATGGTCCGTTGAAAGCGAAAATTACTGGCAATAAAGTTGCGCAAAACGCGACTGGCTCGTAAGATTCCGCCCTTTGTTTGAACCCCGGACGGAACACCACCCATGCGCAGCCACTATTGCGGAGAATTAACAAGTACCCATATTGACCAGGAAGTTGAGCTTTGTGGCTGGGTGCATCGTCGTCGTGACCATGGCGGCGTGATTTTTATCGATTTACGAGACCGTGAGGGTATCGCCCAAATCGTGTTCGATCCGGATCGTCCCGAACCTTTCCAAATCGCCGATTCAGTGCGTAATGAATTCGTGATCTGCATCACCGGCAGAGTTCGGGCCCGCCCCGAGGGGACGGTCAATCCCGACATGCCCACCGGTGAGGTAGAGGTGCTGGGGCATTCGATTGACATTCTGAACAAGGCCAAAACGCCTCCTTTCCAGCTTGATGACGAGCACGTGCATGATGATGTCAAATTGAAGTATCGCTATGTAGATCTGCGTCGACCACTCATGCAGCACAACCTGAGGATGCGTTCATCGGTGGTGAAGCAGATGCGTGACTTCCTTGATAGTCGTGGTTTTCTTGATATAGAAACACCGATGCTGACCAGGGCGACACCAGAGGGCGCGCGTGACTACCTGGTGCCTAGCCGCACGCATCCGGGCAACTTTTTTGCCTTGCCCCAGTCACCACAGCTGTTTAAACAATTGTTAATGATGTCCGGGCTGGATCGTTATTACCAGATTGTCCGCTGTTTCCGTGATGAAGACCTGCGTGCCGATCGGCAGCCGGAATTCACCCAGCTCGATATCGAGGTGTCGTTCATGGACGAGGACGGCATTACCGGGCTGATGGAAGAAATGGTGCGTACGTTGTTCAAACAAACACTGGATGTTGATTTACCCTCGCCATTTCCACGCATGACCTATGCCGACGCCATGTATCACTATGGCAGTGACCGACCAGACCTGAGGAACCCGTTAAAGCTGGTCGATGTCAGCGATCTGATGCTGGAGGTTGAATTCAAGGTATTTTCTGCGCCGGCAAAAATGGATAACGGTCGTGTGGCGGCCCTGTCGGTGCCGGGTGGTAGCAAACTATCACGCAAGGAAATCGACGATTACACTGCTTATGTCAGCCAGTTTGGCGCCAAGGGTCTGGCCTATATCAAGGTCAATGACGCCAGCGCTGGTCGCGAAGGCTTGCAATCCCCGATTCTGAAATTCCTGCCAGATGAGGTCATTAGTGAAATCATGCAACGCACCGGTGCCGCTGCTGGCGATCTGATTTTCTTTGGCGCCGATAAAACCAGCGTCGTCAACGATGCGCTGGGTGCCCTGCGCAACCGGGTTGCCCACGACCTCGAGCTGCTGCAAGGCGAGTGGCAGCCACTGTGGGTGATAGACTTTCCAATGTTCGAGTACAACGAGGACGAGCAACGCTGGGAATCGTTACACCATCCTTTTACCGCACCGAATACAACCAACATAGATGAGATAAAGACAGACCCGGGCCAGACCCTTTCCCGTGCCTATGACCTGGTACTGAATGGCATTGAGCTGGGCGGCGGCTCCATCCGTATTCATGATGCTGACATGCAGGCGGCGGTACTGGAGCTATTGGGTATTGATGAGGAACAGGCACGACAGAAGTTTGGTTTCCTGCTGGATGCACTGACCTATGGCTGCCCGCCCCACGGCGGCATTGCCTTCGGCCTGGACCGAATCGTTATGTTAATGGCCGGTGCGCCAACGATCCGTGATGTGATTGCATTTCCCAAGACGCAGTCGGCCAGCTGCCTGTTGACCGCAGCGCCGGCGGAGGCCGGTGCCAGACAACTGCGTGAAATCGGCATTAAACTGGCAAAATCCGGCAAACAGGACTAGGAATTAAGGCCCTGGCGGCTTGTCTAATTTGTTAATGTCGGATTTACTAATCTTATGACTGCAACTCCTTTACTTGAGCGCTCTTACGAACTGCCCCGCGACCAGATTCCACCAACCGTTTCGGAAGAGATTGACGAGGCCGAACGCGCACAGCTGACCGACAAGATTCGAGCTTTGCTGAAACAGCACAATGCGGTGGTCGTTGCACATTATTATACAGACCCCGATTGCCAGCTACTGGCGGACGCCACGGGCGGTTATGTCTCGGATTCACTGGACATGGCACGTTTTGGCAATGAGTCTGAAGCCGATACCCTGGTTGTGTGCGGTGTCCGTTTCATGGGTGAGACAGCCAAGATCCTGAACCCCGAAAAACGCGTGCTAATGCCGGACCTGGATGCCAATTGTTCGCTGGACCTGGGTTGTCCTGCTGACGACTTTTCTGCTTTTTGTGATGCGTACCCTGACCGCGAGGTGGTCGTGTATGCGAATACCAGTGCCGCCGTGAAGGCGCGCGCAGACTGGATGGTCACCTCTGGCAGCGCCGTGGATGTCGTCAGGCATTTGCATGAAAACGGCAAAAAAATCATCTGGGCGCCAGATAAATATCTCGGTGATTACGTGCAGCAACAGACGGGCGCGGATATGTTGATCTGGAAAGGCGCCTGTGTCGTGCACGAGGAATTCAAGGCGCAGGAACTGGCGGCGTTAAGAGAAACGCATCCTGATGCCAGTGTGCTCGTCCACCCGGAATCACCTGCCGCGGTCGTCGAGCAGGCTGATTACGTAGGTTCAACAACAGGGCTTATCAATGCCGTCCGAACCATGGACGCGAATAAATTTATTGTTGCAACAGACCGTGGCATTTTCTTCAAGATGCAGCAGGCCGCACCGGACAAGATGCTTATCGAGGCACCAACAGCCGGTCGCAGTGCTACCTGTATCAGTTGTGCACACTGTCCATGGATGGCGATGAATAGTCTGCGTAAGGTTGCGCATGTATTGGAAACCGGCACTAATGAAATACATGTTGAGCCACAGATTATTGATAAGGCCAGGGTATCGATTCGACGGCTGCTCGATTTCACCAGCGACAAATCCGCCACAATGTTGGCCGGAGATGCCTGATCGGTAATAACCATTGCGTTAGCGATATTGTTTTTGTCCACGGCCTGTGGATGAATGGTTATGACATGTCGTTGTTAATGCATCGCTTAGCCGATGCCGGCTATACCCCACATCGTTTTCATTACCCTTCGGTGCGAGGCCGGGTTGAGGACAATGCCGAACGTCTTGCAGATTATCTTGATGCCAACAGCATTGTTTCAGCGCACCTTGTTTGCCATAGCCTTGGTGGCCTGGTGGTAAGGCATTACCTGGCGAATAGGCCGGCAGTAACAATAAACCGCGTCGTGATGCTAGGAACACCTAACCAGGCAAGTCGCGCTGCATCAAAATTGAAAGAGTGGCCGGGCGGTCACTGGTTGTTGGGCAACAGTCTTGAAAATGGGTTACTGGGGCCATTGCCGGATTGGGACCCCGCCATCGAGCTGGGTGTCATTGCCGGTGACCTGAGGTTCGGTATGGGGATGTTAATTCCCGGAATCCCCGAACCCAATGATGGCACCATCGCCGTCGCGGAGACCAGGCTTGATGGCATGCTCGACCATATCGTCGTGCATGCCAGCCACTTTGGCTTACTAATTTCATCGGCAGCGTTTCAGCATTGTCGACACTTTATTGAACGGGGTTGTTTTTTGCAGGGTTGAGGTGGCGTTGTTGGGCAATAGGTATCGGAATGCTAGAATACGCCGCAATTAATTTTCTACAGGAACCAGTTTCTCGATCATGGCCGGGCATAGCAAATGGGCAAATATCAAGCATCGCAAGGGTCGTGAAGATGCCAGGCGTGGCAAGCTATTCACCAAACTGATTCGGGAAATAACCGTTGCGGCAAAGATGGGTGGCGGTGATCCTTCAGCCAATCCTCGCTTGCGTGCCGCAATCGATAACGCCCTCTCCAATAACATGACCAAGGACACCATTGAGCGAGCTGTGACGCGTGGCGCCGGTGGTGGCGAAGGCGAAAACGTTGAAGAAGTTCGCTACGAGGGTTATGGCCCGGGTGGAGTGGCGGTGATGGTTGACTGTATGACAGATAACCGCAATCGAACAGTAGCCGAAGTCAGGCACGCGTTTACGAAATTTGGTGGCAACCTGGGAACGGATGGGTCGGTTGCCTACCTGTTCGATAAGGTTGGCCTGTTGTCTTATCCAACCGGCACCAGCGAGGACTCTTTGATGGAAGTTGCATTGGAAGCGGGTGCGGACGATATCATCTCCAACGACGATGGTTCGATTGATGTGATTACAGGGCCAGACAGCTTTATGGACGTCAAAGAGGCGCTGGTCGCCGCCGAGCAAACGCCCGAGAATGCCGAGATTACCATGCGTGCCCAGACGTCCAGCGCGCTCGATCTTGACGGTGCGCAAACCATGCTGAAGTTACTTGATATGCTTGAAGATCTTGATGATGTGCAGAAAGTCTACTCCAATGCCGACATTGCTGATGACATTCTTGAGCAACTGAATTAGTGAATTGTTATGAATCAACCGCACGCAATTGTATGGCGTAACGAATGATGACGAAGCGCGGCGAAAATGAGTTCGCAAGCGAAGTGTATGAATAATACATTGAGCATGGTGAGCTTATTGTTGACAATGAGTCGTCGAGCGCACGCCAGCATGGGTGCAGGCAGTAGAGCGCAGCAGGACGCCGGAGCCGAGCAGGTATGATACGCATACTTGGTATCGATCCAGGCTCTATCAACACGGGTTTCGGTATCATCGATACCGAGGGTAATCATTCCAGGCACATCGAACACGGTGTCATCAAGGTCAAGGGCGAGACCCTTGCCGAAAAGCTCAAGGTCATTCACGTCGGGCTTCTCGCCCTGATCGATGAGTTCAATCCCCAGGAAATTGCTATCGAGCGGGTGTTTCTGGATCGTAATGCAGATTCTGCGTTGAAGCTGGGCCAGGCCCGTGGTGTTGCCATTGCCGCCTGCGCCATTCGCGATTTACCCGTCTATGAATATACGGCCAATCAGGTAAAACAGGCGACCGTTGGCAAGGGACACGCTGCCAAGCAACAGGTGCAACACATGATCAAGGTATTGTTATGCCTGTCTGGTTCGATCCAGGCTGATGCTGCAGATGGTCTCGCTATTGCACTTTGTCATGCGCATTCACGTGAGGGTCTGTTACGCATGCAGGGCGTATCCGGTGTTCGCTACGGGAGGTTGCAATGATTGGCTTTCTTAGAGGTCTGATCGTCAAACGTCAGCCACCGCTCCTGTTAATCGATGTCAAGGGTGTCGGCTACGAGGTGGAAGCACCGATGACGACGTTTTATGCCTTTGCCGAGACCGATACAGAGGTGGAATTGTTTACCCATCTGGTTGTGCGTGATGATGCCCATCTGCTGTTTGGCTTTGCTACCGAAAATGAACGGCATTTATTCAGAACCTTAATCAAGGTGAACGGCGTGGGAGCACGCATGGCCCTGACAATCTTGTCAGGCATTGAAGCCGATGAATTTGCTGCCTGCGTTCAGGCAGATGACGTGGCAAGGTTGACCAAACTGCCTGGCATAGGCAAGAAAACAGCCGAGCGATTAATTGTCGAAATGCGCGACAGGCTTGATGATCTGCCGACTGCCGCCAAAGGTCCGCTCGCCAGGCAGCCGGCGCAGACAGAGAGTGATCCTGTCAATGATGCGGTAAGCGCCCTGATTGGCCTTGGTTACAAGCCGCCTGAAGCGAGTCGACATGTACTGGCCATTGCTGCAGAAGGCATGAGTAGTGAAGATCTCATCCGCGAGGCGTTAAAAAACTCGGTTAAACAATAGCGCACCTGAAGTCAGCGCCTTGCCATAATGTTGTCAGCAGTTTGCCACCCTGGCTGTGTTAAATTTACTATCCTGGACTGGCGTAACGCCTTAATTAAAGGGAAAATAGACACCCGACATGGTTGAACCAAACGCTGTAATTTCCCCACAGGGATCTGCTGAAGACGCGGCTGCCGACAACACCCTGCGCCCAAAACAACTCAAGGATTACCTGGGCCAGACATCTGTCCATGAGCAGATGGAGATATTTATTGGTGCGGCAAGACAACGTGCTGAATCCCTCGACCATGTCCTGATATTCGGCCCGCCGGGACTAGGAAAGACGACCCTTGCCCATATTATTGCCAATGAAATGAACGTGAATATGCGCCAGACGTCGGGGCCGGTGCTGGAGAGGCCGGGCGATCTGGCCGCATTACTGACTAACCTTGAACCGCACGACGTATTGTTTATCGACGAAATTCATCGGCTCAGTCCCGTCGTCGAGGAAGTGCTTTATCCTGCCATGGAAGATTACCAGATTGATATCATGATTGGTGAGGGGCCTGCCGCCCGTGCGATCAAGCTGGATGTCCCTCCCTTTACGCTCGTTGGTGCGACGACCCGCGCAGGCTTGCTGACCTCTCCCCTGCGCGACCGCTTTGGCATTGTCCAGCGCCTGGAATTTTATTCTGCAAAGGAACTTGGTGAAATTGTCACCCGTTCTTCCGGGATACTTGAGGTTGGTATTGAAACTACAGGCGCAGCCGAGATCGCCGCGCGCTCACGGGGCACACCGCGTATTGCCAATCGTCTATTGAGGCGCGTGCGTGACTACGCCCAGGTCAAGGGTGATGGCAAGGTGACCGGCGATATGGCGTCACGGGCGCTCGATATGCTCAACGTTGATGCCCATGGCTTCGACATGATGGACAGAAAACTGCTGCTCGCCATTTTACAGAAGTTTGATGGCGGCCCGGTTGGTATAGACAGTCTTGCCGCTGCTATTGGCGAGGAGCGTGACACCATTGAAGATGTCCTGGAACCTTATCTGATCCAGCAAGGTTTTATCATGCGCACTTCTCGCGGACGGGTTGCCACACGTACAGCATGGCAGCACTTTGGTCTTGATGTCCCTGCCGACACACCACGTAGCGAAGATCTGTTTTCCGACAGCGAAGACGCATAAGTGTAACCTTATTCATGTCAGCTGAATTTGAATGGAAAGTCCGCGTCTATTATGAAGATACCGATGCTGCAGGCGTTGTTTTTTATGCCAACTATCTACGCTACATGGAACGTGCACGTACTGAATGGCTCAGGCAGTTAGGTTTTGAACATCACCGGTTGCTTGACGAATATGGTGTGTTGTTCGCAGTAAAAAAACTCGCTATCGATTACATTATGCCAGCCAGGCTGGATGAATTGCTGGCGATTAAATCCTGTTTTGTCAATCATCGCGGTGCGAGTATCAACTTTAAACAACAGATAAGCAATGAACAGGAAACCTTACTTAGCCAGGCGGAGGTCAAAGTGGCTTGCCTGAATGCAGAAACACTTCGGCCTGCAGCGATGCCGGACGTATTAATGACGGAGCTACTGAATGTCGACTGATCATTCCTTTCTCGACCTTATCATGAATGCCACTCTGCTGGTGCAGTTTGTGATGTTGATACTGGTGCTGGCCTCCGTCATTTCATGGACCATGATTTTCAACAAGCGCAAGTTCCTGAAATTTGCGATCAAGGAGGCAACAAGGTTTGAAAACCAGTTCTGGTCAGTTGAAGATCTAAGCCCGCTTTACACAAGGATAACCAGCGGTCGTTACGACCCGACCGGCATGGAAAAAATCTTCGAAGCAGGTTTCAAGGAGTTTGTACGACTACGTAAGCAGGAACATATTGAAGCAGAAGTTGTGCTCGATGCAGCGCAACGAAGTATGCGCATCGCGATGAATAAAGAGATGGACGATCTTGAGACGCATTTATCATTCCTGGCAACGGTTGGCTCGACCAGTCCTTACATCGGTTTGTTTGGTACCGTATGGGGTATCATGAACAGCTTCCAGGCGCTGGGTAACGTGCAGCAGGCCACTATCGCCATGGTTGCACCGGGTATCAGTGAGGCCTTGATTGCAACGGCGATGGGATTATTTGCCGCCATCCCGGCTGTCATTGCCTATAACCGGTTTTCCTCTGACGTCGAACGCCTGATTAACCGCTACGACAATTTCATGGAAGAGTTTGCGTCGATCCTGCATCGCCATGCACACACCTGATGCTTTGCTAAAAATGCACTTTTTTCATGCTTGCTTCGTCAGCTCCGTGCTCGAATCCTCATGTATTAACTATACATTCCGGTTCTCTGCGCGGTGCTTTCTCGCAGGCGAAAAAAAATCATCATTTTTTGCTAAAGCATTATTTGGAGATGATAGCTAATGCGGCAGCGGATTAGAAAAAGACCCATGGCCGAGATTAACGTTGTGCCTTACATCGACGTGATGCTGGTGTTATTGATTATCTTTATGGTAACAGCGCCACTGCTGACCCAGGGTGTCAAGGTGGATTTGCCACAAGCGCCCTCGGCGCCGTTGCCGCAGAATGAAAAAGAACCGGTAATTGTGAACGTCGACAAGGACGGTAACTTTTTTATTAACTATGGTGACAACCAGGATAAGCCGGTGGCACCGGAGGTGCTCGTCAACCGGGTAAGCGCATTGCTGAAGTACCAGCCTGAGATACCCGTACTGGTAGGCGGTGACAGCAATGTTCCGTACGGCCAGGTAGTACAGGCAATGACGTTGTTGCAGCAGGCCGGCGTGCCTTCTGTTGGCATGATTACCGAACCGCCGCAGCAATAACAGCATGCGGTCGGGATTGTTAACTACCGCGAGGTCGTTGTTACAGGCGCTTGCCTTGCATGTTGTGGTCGCCTTGTTGCTGGTTTTCAGTTTTGAATTTACCCCGGCGCCAGAACCACCGCCAAAAGTGAATATCGTCAAGGCCGTATCTGTTGACAAGCAGCAGGTAGAAAAAGAATTACAGCGACTGGCAGAACAGGAGCAGGCAAAGAAGAATGCAGAAATAAAAAAACAGAAAGAACTGGAACGTAAGGCCAACGAGGCCAGGAAACAACGCGAGGCCGAGGAGCGTAAGCTGGCCGAGATCAAGAAGAAAAAAGAACAGGAAATCAGGAAACAAAAAGAGGCTGAAAAAAAACGCAAGCTTGAACAGGAAAAAAAGAAACAGGCGGAGGCAGAGCGCAAGCGCATAGAAGCTGAAAAGAAAAAACAGGAACAGGAGCGTTTGCGAAAAGAGGAAGAGGCGCGCAAGGCCGAGGCAGAACGTAAACGCGAGGAAGAAGAAGCGCGCAAGGCCGAAGAAGAACGTAAGCGCCGCGAGGCCGAGCAGGCTTTGCAGGCACAGTTGGAAGAAGAACAGCGTGCACTGCAGGAACAACAGGACCTGACCGAGATACAGAAATATTCTGCACTCATCACGCGCGCAATTGAACGCAGGTTTAACAAGCTTGGCTTGCCTGATGGACTATCGTGCGAAATCCTTATCAGGTTGCTGCAAGACGGTAAGGTTGCCGAAGCAACAATTGCAAAATCAAGCGGTAATGAGCTGTTTGATGAACGTGCGCAAACAGCGGTTTTCTCGGCAGCGCCACTACCCGTGCCGGACGAGAAAGGTGTGTTTAACAAGATGCGAACGATTCAGATTTTATTTAGACCAAAGAACTAGGATGAAAAACCCCGTATTACACTTTTTATTCATGGTTGGCATGTTGATACCTTTTTCAGCCACTGCCGACGAACCACTGCGCATTGTTATCGAGGACGGCATCGAGAATGCCCTGCCGATTGCTATCGTGCCGTTTGGCTGGTCCCAGGCCTCCAGTATTGCCCCACTGGATATGGCCGCCATCGTCAGCCAGGACCTGTCGCGCAGCGGTCGCTTTGATGTCATGCCAGAGCAGGATCTACCGCAGCGCCCTACTCGTCGCGCAGGTATTAATTATGGCGACTGGCGCAAACTGGGTATGGAGAACCTGCTGATTGGCAGTATGGCACTGACCGAAAGCGGCAGTTATAACATCAGGTTCAGGTTGATGGATGTGTATCGTCAGAAACAGATTGCCGGCTTTAGTGTTACAGCGCCGCCGGACAGGTTAAGGCGCATCGCACATCAGATCAGTGATATTGTATTTGAAAAACTGATTGGCATACGTGGCGCCTTTGATACACGCGTCGCTTACGTCACGGTTAAGAAAGAGAATGACGGCAAGAAATTTTCATTGCGCCTGGCAGATGCAGACGGAGCCAATGTCGAGATTATGCTGGAATCTTCAGAGCCGCTATTGTCGCCATCGTGGTCGCCAGACGGCAGACGTATTGCCTACGTTTCCTTTGAAGGAAAAAATTCCGCGATTTATGTACAGGATGTTGTATCAGGACGGCGACAAAAGGTCGCAGGTTATCCTGGCATAAACAGTGCCCCCGCGTTTTCGCCGGATGGCAGGCAACTGGCGATGACACTGTCAAAGGACGGCAACACCGAGATCTATATTATGAACCTGGCCAGTAAGCAACTGCGCCGAATGACCCGCCATTCCGCCATTGATACCGAGCCAACCTGGTCTCCGGATGGCAGGAAACTGGCGTTTACCTCTGATCGCAGCGGCGGCCCACAAATCTACGAGATTGATATCAATGGCGGCGCGCCGAGGCGACTTAGTTTTCAGGGCAGCTACAATACGCGCGCAGATTATTCACCTGATGGTCGCTATATCTCGCTGGTACACGGCGAGGACGGCGCCTATCGTGTCGGTCTGCTCGATACGCAAAACGGCTATATTGAGTTATTAACAACGGCAAGGCTGGATGAATCGCCGAGTTTTGCCCCTAATGGCGGCATGATCATTTACGCCACGCAAGGTATCAGTGGCGGCCGCCTTGCTGCAGTGTCCACTGATGGCAGTATCCAGCAAAAGCTTGGTGATGAAACGGTTGAAGTCCGCGAACCGGCGTGGGGGCCGTTCCAGAAATGATATTATTGCTGCCTGACAGGTCGGAATTGCCGGGTTTGCTAAACAGTGTAGTCCGAGGGTGTTATGCTGCGCCTGCTGGGTACCGGGACTTATTATGCTAAGGAGAAAAACTATGCACGTCCGCTTATTAATGGTTATTGGTCTATCAGCATTACTATTTGGCTGTAGCTCAGGTAAGGTCAAAGAAGAACAGCAGGTAGAAGTTGAAGATCTCAGTACTTCTGTGGGTGCAGATGGCAGTGGTACTGAAGGTTATGATAGCAGTGCACAGTCATACGGTACCGATGAAAGGTCTGGTTCAGCTTTCAGTGAACTGGACGACCCTTCCAGTCAGTTATCTGTTCGCATCATCTATTTTGAGTACGATAGCAGTAGTGTACAAGAAGAGTATCGCCCTGTTGTAGAAGCGCATGCCTTGTACCTTAGCCAGAACCCCGGCACAACAATGACGCTGGAAGGCCATGCCGATGAGCGTGGTTCACGTGAATACAACCTGGCGCTGGGTGAGCGGCGTGCCCAGTCAATCAAGCAACAGATGTTGTTGCTGGGAGCAAATGCAGACCAGATAAGACTGGTTAGTTATGGTGAAGAACGCCCCGCTATTGATGGCCACGACGAATATTCATGGCAGCAGAATCGCAGGGTAGAAATACTGTATTAAGTGAATGTTATGCATTACCTGATTTTGATTATCGGCTTGTTAGTATCAGGACTGGTGTCGGCCGAAGAAGATCAGTCATCGATAGCCGTTGAGGAACAAATGCCCGGACTGGAACCGATAACACAGGATATCAGTGGCCGCCTTGATCGACTCGAAAAGTATCTCAACAATTCTGCATTGCTGGACATGCTTGATTTACTTGAGCAGTTAAAACTAGAGGTAAACGAGTTACGTGGACAGATAGAAATACAAACATATAACATTGAACAGCTACAGCAGAAGCAGCGCGATCTATACACTGACGTCGACGGACGCCTGCAGCGTATTGAGAAAGATGGCTTTGTGAGTAACGGCGCTAAACCTGATATGAAGGAAGCGCAATCAGACAAGGTTGAAAATAGTGAAAAGGTTGAAACTGCCGGAAAAGTAGCAGCAGCGCCGGCAGCACCCATAGCGCCGGATCCGATAAAAGAACAGAACGAGTACCAGAGTGCATTTCGGCTGCTGAAAGAGTCGCGTTACGAGCAGGCACTGGCAGCATTCAAGCAGTATCTGCAGGATTATCCGGATTCGAATTATTCTGATAATGCCCAGTACTGGCTTGGTGAAACCCATTACGTTATGCAGCAATATGACCTGGCAATTAACGAATACCAGGCATTATTGAAGACGTACCCTGATAGTCAGAAGGCATCGCATTCGCTTTTAAAAATTGGCTACAGTTATGCGGAGCTTGGTAATAACTCGGATGCCGAAAAAACCCTGAACGAGGTTAAGTCAACTTACCCGGGCACAACGGCAGCCAGGTTGGCAAGCGATCGCCTACGTAAACTGATGAGTCAAAAAGAAAGTAATTCCTGATATGGCTACTTCTCGGGCGCGTAACATGGTTGCGTCAACACAGGCGCAGACAGAGTTACGTATTAACGAAATCTTCCTGTCGTTGCAGGGCGAATCGATCAAGACCGGGTTGCCAACCGTGTTTATACGACTGACCGGCTGCCCCCTTCGCTGTCGCTATTGTGATACTGCCTATGCGTTTCATCAAGGTGAAAAGCAAACAATCGATAGCATCATCAACACTGTCGCACAGTATCGAAGCCGTCATGTCTGCGTAACAGGGGGTGAGCCGCTGGCGCAAAAGCGTGCTTTCGATCTGCTGGTCAGGCTGTGTGATGAAGGTTACGACGTCTCGCTGGAAACCAGCGGCGCGATCGATATCGCCGATGTGGATCAGAGAGTCATGAAAATCATGGATATCAAGACACCTTCCTCAACCGAGGAAGAAAAGAATCGCTACGAAAATATTCAGTACCTGGACGATAAGGATCAAGTCAAATTTGTTATCTGTAACCGTACAGATTATGACTGGGTAAAATCAATTATGCGTGAGCATCGCCTCAATGATGTGTGTGAAGTACTGCTGTCACCGGAACATGAATCGCAGAACCCTACCGAGCTTGCAGACTGGATACTTGAGGATAAACTGAATGTTCGTATGCAGTTGCAAATGCATAAGTATTTGTGGGGTAATAAACCCGGCCATTGATCTCGCTGGCCGAATTTTCACCTTATCTCGTTACAGCACAGTATGCCTCCTTCATTTATTTTTTATTAACACATCGACGCATACTGCACTTCGCCTCGTAACCTGAATAAACCGTCGCAATGAGAAAATAAAACGCCAACTTATCAAACGTAACGATGACTAAAAATAAAAAAGCAGTGGTGCTTGTATCGGGTGGACTGGATTCAACCACGGTGTTGGCAATAGCCTGTGACCAGGGGTTTGAGTGTTATGCACTTAGCTTTGATTATGGTCAACGCCATGTCGCCGAGTTGAATGCAGCAAGGGAGATTGCCGCTAACTATGATGTTGCTGAACACAGGGTGATAACACTCGATCTTGGGCAACTCGGTGGTTCAGCACTGACGGATAACAGTATTGATGTGCCGGTATCACCAACCGAGGGAATACCGGTAACCTACGTGCCGGCCCGCAATACCCTGTTTCTCTCCTATGCCCTGGCCTGGGCTGAAGTCGTCAAGGCCAATGATATTTTCATTGGTGTAAATGCCGTTGATTACTCCGGCTATCCGGATTGCCGGCCGGAGTATATACATGCGTACCAGCAAATGGCGAACCTGGCTACCAAGGCCGGTGTCGAGGGTGCGGTCATGACACTGCATACGCCATTAATTGAACTCAGCAAGGCCGGGATTATCCACGAGGGCCAGAGACTGGGTGTTGATTATTCAGGAACGGTTTCCTGCTACCAGGCGGATGATGAGGGCCGTGCCTGCGGCGTGTGTGATTCCTGCCGATTTCGAAAAGAAGGTTTTGCTGCTGCCAACCTGCCCGACCCGACGCGCTATCAATAAGCTAAAGCGTATCCAATGGTGAAGGCACACCATGCGCGCTTATTTGTTTAAGGTGGCGTTTATTCTTAAAAAGAATAAAACGCCGGATCCAGTGAGCAAAAGATTATTCAGTTTTTCTTGAATAGTGTAGAAAGCGGATCTTGCTCTTACTCGACCTGATAGTTTAGGGGTACGTTTCTGCTTCATGTATCTCCCCTCCCTGGGTGATAACTCAACACAATGTGTTACCTATACAGATTTTGCCTTTATTAATAAGTTATTGAAATAAAAACAATAACGGGTGTTATCTTGCACCCTGTTTTATAAGGAGACATTTCCTAGTACATATGGAATATAGCAAAGGAGACACCCTGTATATAAACTGATTTCTGAACTATCACCGTCCAAGTGATTGAAGAAAACCGAGATTCAAGCATGTCCACGTTCAAAATCTATATAACACTATAGGACAAAACTGACTCTTAAACGCTAGTCATGCCTCTAGGAGGATCAAATGCCGACCGATGATGAAACAAAATTAGTTTTAGATGCACTAGAAAACCCAAAATACACATGGAGAACGATTAGGGGTATATCCACGGAAACCGGTTTAAACCCTGAAATTGTAAAGAGTAATATTTCCGCCAATTCTGACGTAATCATTAAATCTTCTTCGCATAATCAAAAAGGAGAAGAGCTTTTCGCTACACGGGAGAAATATCGAGACAAGGTAAGCCCGCTAACTCGACTAGGGTCTGCCCTAAAAAATAGGAGTTCCTAGTAATGTTTGGATTTGAAACTGCTATTTGGTATGCATTTTTTGGAGCATTAGGAGCGAAATTTCTCGAGCTTGCTGAACTTCACAAACTTGACAAGTTGGAAAGACCCGACTTGAAAGACTGGCTTTATTGGGTGCCTTTCTTTGTAATGCCCATTCTTGGGGGCGGGCTCGCACAAGTATACATTGCTTCCGAAACAGCTTTAACCCCAATTCTAGCAGTGAACGTGGGCATTTCAGCACCTCTTGTTATTCGGGCCGCTATCCAGGCGAACCCCCTACAAAATGAAGCTATCAATACGCCCGATGAGGCATAACAAACTAATCAATCAAGGACTAAGCACTACGTGCTGAGCCAAATATTCAGAGCGTTAAGTGTCAGGACTGCTTCACAGAAATTGAGTATAGAATGAAACGAACAGGAAATATGCTGGCATTAGTCTTAATGCTACAAGGTTGTGCAATTAATTATGTAGATTCATCTGGAGCGACTCATACGATTGGATTCGCACATGTCGTACAAAAAAAGGAAAAAAAGAACAATGCAGTTGCTAACATTCATCAGATAAAGGCCATTGGTGTCTATTTTCTATCAATGGAGCAAAACTCATCTTTTGGGATTGGTTATACGAACACCTACGAGGTTTCAGTTGAGGAAGACAGCGCTCTAAGTGTACAAATGAAAGAGAGTGATCCTGTCAATTTAAAATTCAACACAACAAATTCACTAATTGAACAAGGAAAGTATGATGAAGATAAATAGAATATTTATTCTAACTATATTTGTAATCTTGGTTTCTGGGTGCTCAAGCTTAGGCAAGAAAAATGTGCTCTTTGTGACCAAGACTAGCTTAGGTGTTGATATAGATAGTAAACCTCCCACTATCGATGTTGGCTATGATCGCAAGGAAGGTACGGTTGCTCCGGTTTTTGAGAATGGACAGGTTCTGTCTCAAATGGCGGCATTTTCGACTAAGCAGGGATTAGTAAATCAAGCTGTCGGGCAAAGTTTCGCAACAGGTAATGCTGCCGAGTTGATGACTAAGTATTTAATATCAAACGCCACACTAACTACCGGTGATACTATAAATATCAGTGAAGTTCTGAAGGTTCACACTATGAAGAGAAAAGGGGAACCTAAACGGTATTTTTTTGGTACCGACACGAGTTTTGGTCTAAAGGTAGGTTTAGCAGTTGAAAATGGGGGCATACCAGACTCACTAAGCTTAGGTTACAAAAGAAAAGAAGCAGCTTTCGTTCCTTTAATTGAAAAAAGTATATCGACCGATGAAATAGAAGTTGCTTTGCCATCTTTGATTTCTACAGCAGGATTCGAAAATCAAATATCATCTAATGACTCTTCTCTGTTGTTGCGTCAATTTTTTGCTACAGGAAATGCGGCCAATTATTTAGCTTCAATACCGGGTATTCGGCAAGAGGTTGTACCTAAAATGATTCCTGAAACTGAGGAATTGGTAAGCTTTGTAAGAGAGAGTGGTTTCACTGAGTCAAAAACCCAACAGAGAATCGAAAAACTATTAATAGCAGTTGATTTTCTCGATGACAACACAGTTTATTCAATAAACAAAAACCCGCCTATAGCTGATCCCGCCGCAGATAATGTTATCCATCAAATGGATCCGGCATGTCAGCGACTTCAGGACAGAGATTGTAACTCTGATGGCGCTCCAGACTTTGGAGGAGCCGGAGCCACTGGAAATGTGGATATAGCTAAGCGGATGCTGAAGTTTAGAGTGGTAATGTCAGGTAAAAGAAGCGAAGCTGAATTATCTAGCTGGGAAGCGGTTATTAAGTCCAACTAAAGGAGTGAATAAAAATGCCTGCAACAGTTACAACAAAGGAAGAATTCGACAAAAGTACACCTAGAGAATCTCTAGAAAAGGAAGTTGAACTAAGGATTTTAGCTGGCGCTATAAGAAGTATGATAATAGACAAAGGTAGCAAGTGGGTTATAGAAACTGAGTGGAATGTTTTTGGGCAACAGTAGCAAAAAACTTTACAAGCAGCTCAAGCGTACTCAGCGAAGCTGCGCCGCTGAGTTCAACCGTTAACCACTGATATGAAATTGCGGTGTATAGAAAAATAGAAAAGAACTAGTTGACACGTGTTTGACGACGATCGGTATAACCTGCTGCTGATGCAATCTGCAGGCTTTCTGTCAGGCGAACGTAATTAAAGTAGCGTGTACGAATTTCACGCACGTAAACCACCGTTTGACCGCAGCGACAACGCCTTCTTGTCTCGCCATCACGTTGATATGGTTCAGCCATCTTCATCATTGCCAGTTCGACATTATCAAACCAGCGATTTCCATCCAGTCCCATGTCGTTCGCGAGTTTGCGTGCTGCTTTAACACGGTAGAAGCCGGCGTTGTACGAGGCAAGCGTAAACCACATGCGATCTTCCAGTGCCAATGACTCTTCAAACATCCCCCTTAGATAATCAAGGTACCGTACACCGGCATTGATGCTTGTTTCCGGGTGCGCCGTATTACTTACACCCAATAGTTCTGCCGTCGTCGGGATAAGCTGCATTAAGCCTTCTGCACCCACATCAGATTGGGCAGCAGGGTTAAAGCGACTCTCCTGGAACATCAGTGCTGTGATCAGTCGCCAGTCAAAACCATACTCGTTGGCGTATTTTTGAATCTTGTCATCGAAGGGAGACAAGGAAGAAATTCTCGTGGTGTTGTATTTCCTGGCCTTGGGAAGGGTTTCGCGTTCAAAATAACGTGCATGCAGCAGGTTATAGTGCTTGCCGCGATAGGATTCCTGGATAAAGTTATTCAGGCCTCTTAGCAACACTGTGTTATCAGAACGGACTGCCCAGCGATGCGCAACAGGCTCGGCCAGGTTAAACATGGATGTCAAACCAATATCAGCAGAGAAACGATTCTTGTACTGATGATTACCAATGACGGTCATGTCATACATGCCAAGGGCAACCATCAGTAAGGTGCCTTCCATGTTAATGCCCGGTTCGGCACGAACCAGCTCAAAACCGGCGCCCTGCTCCTGCAGTTCCAGCATGTAATCCCAGTACGGACTATCAGCCGGCAATGTTACTCTTCTGCCGTCCAGCTCACGGATATCGATAACCGTTGGTTCATTTTTCCTGCTAATCAGGACCGGGTTGCCATAATTAGTGGGCGCGCTGAACTCAACCCGGCTGTCAGTTTGCATCAGTCCTGCAGGTAAAGACGCGGCAATGACATCGCCCTTGCCTTCACGCAATAATCGGAACATATCTGCGCGTGTCCTGGCGACAATAACATCAACCCGGAGGTTTTCCCTGTCAGCAAAATGCCTGATAAGTTCGTATTCGAACCCGTAGAGCGTGCCGTTGTGCAGGTAGTAGTGCGATGGATTAGAACTGGTAATGACCCTGAGTATGCCCCTTTCTTGAATACCGCCAAGATCATCAAAGTAGACCGAGGTAACGTCGTGGGTGACGTGTTGCTGCCCAAGGTAGGTGTTGATCTTCGCTTGTAAATCGTCAGCTTCGGATTTGACTGCCCAGGCCATGTTCCGGTTACTGGTGAGGCTAAACTCTGATTTCAACTCCTGGTGGTATGGCAGGTAATGCTTAAGAAACAGGCTATCGGCGACAGCGAGATCGTACATGCCACTCATTACGTTATGCATCACATCGATATATGGCATATCTGCAGGTATTTCTTCCAGCACAAAGCCGGGTAACGACTCGGCCAGCATAGAAAGTACTGACCAGACCTCAGCATCCTTGTATGCAGCAACCTGTCGTCCTGCCAAATCGTCGAGTTTGTTAATGCGCCCGCTGTTAGTGCGCTGGACAATTTGTTGTGATGCATTGGCCCAGGTATAGGAGAATGCCAGTTGGTGATCCATGCCCGTGTTAAACGCATTGTGCTGGCCAATGATGATGTCGCCCTTGTCTGCCAATAGACTCGGTAACAGGTTCCATTCATAGTCAACGTAGACCCAGTGCAAATCGAGTTCCAGGTTTTCCGCAAACTGCTCCAGTAACTGTTTCTCAATATGGCTGATGCTACAGCCGTGCTGTTCCCGCGCAAGCAACACGCGCAAATAGCCGCGCTTGCTGATAGCGTCGATTTGACTGGTACTGCTCAACTCATACAGGGACTGGGCAGGCGTTGTCTCTGGTGGGCTTTGACAAAAATCATTGGCGATAGCAGGTTGCGCCAATGCCACGGGTGTTCGCAGTAGCGCTAGTAGCAATACGCCAGACAGGCCGAGTCGGATTGTGTACAAGCCTTTTATATTCATAGTTACAGACCTAACAGCACCTGACCCGCTGCATATGAGCGGTATCATAGCTTGGTACAGGGAAATACGCTATATATAGTAGCTGCGTCACTTTATACCGCTATATATAGAAATAAGTACAACGTAAGTGTGAATCGTATCACACGTTATATTGCACTGCAACATAAGAAGTGTTGCACATTCAGTAAGACTGCGCGGTAGCGCGAAGTTCCCTCTTCTATAGCTTCCATACAAATAAAGTAAGTATTTACTTTTATTATGGTAAAGTTGCTTTATTTACCTGTTCCAAGCGCTCCGGGGTGCCCACATCATTCCAGTAGCCCGTGAACAGCTGGCCGCTAACCCGTCCACGCGCGGCGGCGGCAACCAGCAACGGTGCCAGTTTTTGATGGCCGTGGGGAATATCCTTGAAGAGCGCAGGGTTGTAGACGCCGATGCCGCTGAATGTAAACCTTGGTGCACCATGGGTAACTATGCGGCCATCTTGTAACACGAAATCACCGTCTGGATGATGGTCAGGATTATGGACCAGCACCAGGTGGGCATCCTCGTCTGGTGCTATGGTTAACCTTGAGTAATCAAAGTCGGTGTAGATATCGGAATTGGTAACCATAAATGGCTGACCCTGAAAATAGTCCAGCACCTTGATTATTCCGCCGGCGGTTTCTAGTGGTGTTTGCCCCTCGTTTGAATATGTCAGTGTTACGCCAAACTGGCGGCCGTTACCGAGATACTGTTCGATCTGTTCGCCCAGCCGCGCAATATTGATGATGATGTCTGTCACGCCTGCACGTTGAAGGGCCTCAACCTGATATTGAATTAAGGGTTTGTTGCCAACCTTTAACAACGGTTTCGGAACACGGTCAGTCAACGGACGCATGCGTTCGCCATGACCCGCGGCCAGGATCATTGCCCGCATAGTGTTACTTCCAGTGCCGGGGCAACCTTGCTGCTGATGAAGTCAACCAGCTCGCCAATTTCGCTGTAGGAGTTGCCCAATTCCATGATGTAGGCCAGCGTGCGCGGAATATCTGCCAGGAAACCCTGTTTTCCGTCACGCAGGTACAGTCTTGCAAAAATACCCGCTACCTTGAGTTCCCGTTGAACACCCATGAGATCAAACCAGCGCAGAAATTGTGAATGGTTGATAGACGCCTGACCATTGGACTGCTGAAACTGTTCAAGGTAGTAGTCGATCCACAGCTGGCGTTGCTCAGGCTGCCAATAGATATAGCTGTCCTTGAGCAGTGATACAAGGTCGTAGCTAATAGGACCAAGCACAGCATCCTGGTAATCAATGATGCCGGGTATGTCTGAGGTCGTTAGCATCAGGTTACGTGAGTGGTAGTCCCGGTGTACGAATAGCTGCGGCTGTTCGAGTGCGTTTTGTATTAATAGCTTGAATACCGAAGTAAGCATTTTTTTTTCTGCTGTATCCAGTTCCAATCCAAGATATCGCGCCAGTAGCCAGTCCGGGAACAGTTGCATCTCGGAGTTAAGCAGCTGTTGATCATATGCGGGCAGGTTTTCAGCATTGGCGCCCAGTTGCATAACCACTAACGAATCAATAGCAGCCCTGTACAGGCGATCGGCACTACCGCTATCAAGATGTGGCAAATACAGTTCGTCGCCTAGATCGCTAAGCAGCAGAAAACCCTGCGCTACATCGTGTGCATGAATAACGGGTACATTTAGTTTGCATGCATGCAGGCGTTTGTTTATGTCAATAAATGGACGACAGTCTTCATGCTCGGGCGGTGCATCCATCAGTATGTAGCTTCGTTCAATCAAAGATACACGGTGGTAGGACCGGAAGCTGGCATCTTCTGAGGCTGGTGCCAGTGTAAACTCGCTTGTTCCCAGCTGTTGTTGCAGCCATTGTTGTCTTGCTTGCTGACGGGTAGTCATTGGGTTTTAGATAAAAGTCCTATGGCTGTCGGGTAAACCCGTATCGGTGATTTTCCAGCATAGTCTGTTTCTGGCATCATTCCTGAATTAAAGACTAGTTTAAAGGATTTAGCGACGGATGTTGCTTTCTTGTTTATTTATCGTGATTGGCCTGGTATTGCTTGTTTACGGAGCGGATGTCTTTGTTGAAGGCGCTGCCAATATAGCAAAGATTCTTGGCATGTCATCATTAATGATTGGCTTGACGATTGTTGGCTTTGCGACGTCGGCGCCGGAAATGATCGTTGGCAGCCTTGCCGCATGGAATGAAAAAACCACCTTGGCGATTGGTAATGCACTGGGTTCAAACATTGCCAATATCAGTCTTGTGCTTGCCGTTAGTATTATCGTCATTCCAATTGCTGTTCAGTCGCAGGCATTGAAACGTGAGTTTGCACTGATGTGTTTGACCATGGCTATCACGTTATTGTTGTTGCTGGATGGAAGTCTTGATCGCTTTGACGGTGTGACGTTGCTGGTTTGCCTGGTGCTGGCGATGGGCTGGATTGTCTGGATCGCAAAGCATACTTCCGGCAAGGACCCGCTGCTACAGGAATATGAGGAGGAATTCAAACAGCCTCCACCGCTGGGAAAGGCAAGCGCCAGGACATTGTTCGGCCTGGTCTTGTTGTTACTGGGTGCGGAATTACTCGTCAGCGGCGCGGTAAATGTCGCTACCGCTCTTGGTGTTTCAGAGCTTGTGATTGGTTTAACCATTGTTGCTATTGGAACCAGTTTGCCGGAACTGGCTGCGTCGATAGCCAGCTTGCGAAAGAATGAAGCTGATATCGCGATTGGTAATATTATTGGCTCGAATATGTTTAATATGCTGGCAGTACTGGGCATGCCAGCGCTGATTTACCCGACAGAGTTCGAGGCTGCCGTGTTAAACCGGGATTTTCCGGTAATGGTAGGCCTGACACTGTTGCTGGCAGTCATGTTATTCGCATCAAGAAAAAACAGGCTGTTACGGATAGAAGGCGCGTTATTATTGGCATGCTTTTTTGGATACCAGTATATATTGTATGCACAGAGTGTCCCCGGCAATTAGACTGTGAAAGAAATGAAAGATATTGACCATCAACAATTCATTGCCCTCGGTCAGGCAGTGATTGATACCGAAGAGATTGCTATCTCGGACTTGCGTTCGCGCATCGACGATAGTTTTGTGAAAGCCTGTCAGCTGATTTTACAGTGCCAGGGCAGGGTAGTGGTAATCGGTATGGGCAAGTCCGGCCATATTGGTAACAAGATAGCCGCTACCCTGGCCAGTACCGGCACACCGGCATTTTTTGTCCACCCGGGCGAGGCCAGTCATGGCGATCTGGGCATGATTACGACTCAGGATGTGGTGATGGTGCTTTCCAACTCTGGCGAAACAGACGAGGTCATTGCCCTGCTTCCGGTTATCAAACGGTTGAATACCCCCATGATTACATTTACCGGCAACCCTGAATCCACGCTGGCACAGGTAGCCGATGTTAATATCGATATCAGTGTCACAAAAGAGGCATGCCCGCTTGGACTTGCGCCCACGTCGAGTACTACTGCGACACTGGTAATGGGTGATGCCATCGCCGTCGCTCTGCTGGATGCCCGCGGTTTCAGTGAAAAGGACTTTGCATTATCACATCCCGGCGGCAGCCTGGGTCGAAGACTGCTATTGCATGTAAGCGACATTATGCACACAGGCGATGAAATCCCGAAGGTGGCGGATGATGCGAGTTTTCACGATGCCTTGCTGGAGATGAGTGAAAAGGGTCTCGGTGTTACCACCGTGGTTGATGCTGCAGATAATGTGCTGGGAATTTTTACCGATGGTGATGTCCGGCGTGCACTTGATGCAGATATCGATATCAAAAATTGCCTGATTAAACAGGTAATGACGCCAAAGGGAAAAACCATTCGTCAGGATGAGCTTGCTGCGACTGCGCTGTCTTTGATGGAGACACAGCGTATCAATGCTTTATTGGTCGTCGATGAAAATGACAACCTGGCAGGAATTATAAACATGCATGACCTGCTGAGAGCGAGGGTGGTATGAGCCAGATTGACCATGATGTATACATGGAAAAGGCGGCTCACATCAAGCTTGCCGTGTTTGATGTTGATGGTGTACTTACCAATGGCCAGTTGATACTCGGTGAGAGCGGTGATGAATACAAGTGCTTTCATGTGCGCGATGGCCATGGCCTGGTCATGTTACTGGGCAGTGGTTGCCATATTGCTGTTATTACCGCGCGCTCTTCGAAAATCGTCTCTGAACGAATGGCGCAGCTGGGTATCAAATACGTATATCAAGGTGAACAGGACAAGGGTGCCCGGTTATTGAAGCTGCTGGATGAACTGTCGCTGTCTACTGAACAAGTGCTCTATGTCGGTGATGACGTCATCGATTTACCTGCCATGGCCAGGGTAGGACTGGCAGTCGCAGTCAATGATGCCCATCCCCTGGTCAGGGAGAATGCACACTGGGTAACCGAAAACTGTGGCGGTCAGGGTGCGGTTCGCGAGGTATGCGAGGCAATCATGCAGGCACAGGGAAATCTTGAAGCAAAAATGCAAACCTACCTGGTCTCTGACTAATATGTTTGCCATCAGCAGCCTTCAGCCATGTTTGTGAACAGGCGCAGATTGGCAGTCATTCTTGCAATTGCTGCCGGGGCCAGTTTCTGGTTGTTGCGGACTATCACCAGGGAAGAGGAAATTGCGTTGCGAGACCTGGCGCAATACCCTGATTATTACATGGAAAACTTCTCGACCCTGACAATGAACCGGGAAGGTTTACCAAAAAACCGCATCAGTGCCGATTACATGGCACACTATCCCGATGATGACACCACAGAATTACTCCAGCCAAGGATGGAAGTGTTTCATGAGACAAGACAGCCTATTAATGTCAGTTCTGACAAGGGCTGGGTGACGTCGGATAACGAGGTTATTCTGCTTAAGGGCAACGTCTACCTGCATCGAAATGATGAGTCAGGCAAGCCCGAGCTGGAGGTGCTTGCTGATGATGCCAGGGTACTGGTCAAGAAGGACTATGCTGAAACAGATAACTCTGCGACATTGATAAGAGACAGAATGGTGACCAATACGACAGGAATGCGCGCCTACATGGCAGAGCAAAGACTGGAATTCCTGAGTAATGTAAAAACAACGATCGAGCCTAAAAATGCAGAATAAAATACTCACATTCATTACGTTGTTACTGGTTAGTCCTGTTTGTTGGTCATTGACCTCTGACAAGCAACAGGACATCGAAATCGAAGCTGACAGTGCAGAGATGGATGATGCCAAGGGCATATCCATTTATCGCGGTGATGTCGTCGTTGTGCAGGGAAGTATCCGAATGACAGGTGACATCATGACCGTTTACTTTGATGAAAACGATGATATGAAGCTTGTGGTGATGGAGGGAAAACCTGCAACCTATCGTCAACTGCCCGACGATAGCGAAGTGTACGATGAGGCCGAGTCGTTAAGGATGGAATATTATTCATTGAGAGACTATGTGATCCTGATTGATGAGGCACTGGTCACACAGGAAGGTATGCGCCTAAGTGGTGATCGTATTGAGTACAATACGATAACAAACCAGGCCAAGGCAGAAAGCAGGACAACAACGACAATTAAAGACAAGGATGAAAAGCCGAAAGAGGGCGGACGCGTCAAATTGATTATCAAGAAAAAGAAAGAGGAACAGTAACAGGCAAGATTGACGAACACATCCGGGTTTGTGATGTATTCAGTCAGTACGCGCTTGAATCCCGATTGCCACCGATGAGCACCCTGTCTGCACGACATTTATCCAAGACCTATCGATCCAGAAAGGTTGTCACTGATGTCAGCGTGAATGTTGACAGTGGCGAAGTGGTGGGTTTGCTCGGCCCTAACGGGGCAGGTAAGACGACCAGCTTTTACATGATTGTCGGTCTCGTGGCCTCGGATGAAGGCGATATCTATATAGATGATCGTGAGATAAGCGGGTTTAGCATGGACCAGCGCTCACATCTTGGGCTTGGCTACCTGCCGCAGGAGGCCTCGGTATTTAAGAAGCTGACGGTAGCTGAAAATATCATGGCAATACTGGAGATACGCATGAAGGACCGTCCGGACGAGGCCGAACAGCGTCTTGAATACCTGCTACAGGAGTTTCATATTACGCACCTGCGCGACAACCTCGGTATGAGCCTGTCAGGCGGAGAGCGTCGCCGACTGGAAATCGCTCGTGCGCTGGCATCCGAGCCTCGCTTCCTGCTGCTTGATGAACCATTTGCCGGGATCGATCCGATTTCGATCAACGATATTCAGCATTTAATTCACCGCCTTTCTGAACAAGGTATAGGTATTCTTATCACCGACCACAATGTGCGCGAAACGCTTGGTACCTGTGATCGGGCATACATTGTCAGCGAGGGACGCATACTCGCAGAGGGTTCGCCTGACCAGATCCTGGCAAATGAGCGGGTGCGTGAGGTATACCTTGGTGATAAGTTTCAGATTTGATTAGTTCGATAAACAGTTTTATTCAAATGAATGAAATTTAAGTTAAACTTATAAGAATGAAGCCTTCCTTACAGCTCAAGATTGGACAAAGCCTGACGATGACGCCGCAGTTGCAGCAGGCAATACGCTTGCTGCAACTGTCCAGCGTTGAATTGCAGGCAGAGATCCAGGATGCGCTGGATTCGAACATGATGCTGGAAATGGAGGACAATGAAACCGAGCGTGGTAATGGCGAAGCCAGTCCTGAAGCGAGCCAGCAGGCAAAAGAAACTGCTGACGATACTTCCGCTGACAACTCCATGGAAAGAGAGACTATTCCGGATGATTTACCCGTCGATAGTGCCTGGGATGACGTTTATGACAGCGGCACCAGTTACCGCAAGACGAGTTCCGAAGCCTCCGCTTATGATGGTTTTGAAAACCAGGATACCAGTGAGAAGACGCTGCGTGATCATCTTGAATGGCAGCTAAATCTGACTCCAACCTCCGATACCGACAAGATTATTGCCATGGCCATCATTGATTCACTGGATGATGATGGATACCTGACGGATTCGCTGGAAGATATACTGACATCTGTCAAGGACAGTGAAACGACTGAAGACGATGCTGATGATATCGGTATTGAAGAAGTACAGGCAGTACTGCATATGCTTCAAACCATGGATCCGCCCGGTGTTTGTTCAAGAGATATCAAGGAGTGTCTGAGTATCCAGCTTAGATATTGTGATCCGGAAACGCCGTATCTTGATGAGGCAAGAATGCTGGTAGACAGCTATCTGGATCTGCTGGCCGCGCATGACTATAACCAGCTTATGCGTAAGATGAAGCTGGACCGGGAAAAGCTGACCGAGGTTGTAAACCTGATACAGTCGATGAATCCACGCCCCGGCGGTTCCGTCTGTGAAACACGCACCGAGTATGTCATCCCTGATGTCTATGTGCGGAAGGATAAAGGCGTCTGGAAAGTTGAACTGAACACCGAGGCCATGCCAAATCTTAGAATCAACGCGACCTACGCTAATATGATTAAGCGCGCCGACAACAGTGCCGACAATGCATCCCTGAAATCCCACTTGCAGGAGGCGCGCTGGTTTATAAAAAGCCTGCGCAGTCGTAGCGAAACCCTGTTACGCGTAACAACCTGTATTGTAGAAAGGCAGCGTGCATTCCTTGAATATGGTGAGGAAGCAATGAAACCACTGGTCCTGCACGATGTCGCCGAGGCGCTTGGCATGCATGAATCTACAATATCAAGGGTCACCACGCGTAAATATATGCACACACCGCGCGGCATTTTTGAACTAAAATATTTTTTCTCCAGCCACGTCAGTACCAATTACGGCGGGGCCGCATCTTCAACTGCAATCAGGGCGCTGATAAAAAAACTAATCAGTGCCGAAACACCAAGTAAACCCCTGAGTGACAGCAAGATAGCTGCGATACTTGAAGAACAGGGGATCAATGTAGCGCGTCGTACGGTTGCCAAATACCGTGAGGCGATGTCTATCCCACCTTCCAATGAAAGAAAGCGTCTGGCTTGATAAATATAAATAAAATACTGCAAGGAGTGGACTATGCAAATCAGTGTCACCGGTCACCATGTAGAAATTACTGATTCATTAAAATCTTACGTAGATAGCAAGTTTTCTCGCCTGGAGAGGCATTTCGAACACATTACCAACATTCATGTCATTCTTACTGTTGAAAAAGAAAGACAAAAGGCCGAAGCTACGGTACATGTGAACAGGGGCAATCTTTTTGCTGACGATGAGCAAGAGGATATGTATGCCGCTATTGATGGTTTGATAGACAAACTTGATCGTCAACTGGTTAAACATAAAGAAAAACTGACGGATCATCATCGTGGCGAAGGACGCCATCGCGACCAGGAAACAGAATAATTTTAATAAGTAGTAGTTTGGTTTGTTATGGAGATTTCAGATTTTCTCTCCCGGGATTGTGTAATCAGCGATTCGGATTGCCATAGTAAAAAAGACGCGCTTGATCGTCTGGCAAAGACTATTGCCGACTCAGACAGTGCGACTTCACAATCCGAGGTTTATGATTGCCTGCTTGCCCGTGAACGACTTGGTAGTACAGGTCTTGGTAAGGGAATCGCGATCCCGCATGGCCGTTTACAGCAGGGGAAAAAGACATTGGCCGCTTTTCTGCAGCTCAGGCAAGCAGTTGATTACGATGCCAGTGACAAGCGCCCGGTCGATTTATTATTCGCGCTTATAGTTCCGGAAGATGCAACCGATGAACATTTACAAATTCTGGCCAAGCTTGCAGAAATGTTTAGCCAGGAACAACTGGTATCTAATTTAAGAAAGGCCTCCACACCGCAAGAACTGTATACGATATTAACGGAATAGAACATGGTCGGTATAACGAACCAGTTAAGTATCGAGGATCTTTATAACATCCATAAAGATAAACTCGATCTTGAATGGATTGCCGGTCAACAGGGCGCCAAGCATACTATTATCCGGGAAGAAGAGCCGGCGCCGACTGCAAAAAACCGCGGCAAGAAAAAGACCACAAAAAAGAAACGTGGTAAAACAAATAGAGAGCCAAAGAGCCTGTCCCTGGTTGGACACCTGAACCTGATCCACCCCCACCAAATCCAGGTCATCGGTGAGGTTGAAGTACGTTACCTGGAGAGCCTGCGAAATATATCCATGCAGGATGCGGTGATACAGTTATTCAAGAGTAAACCATCTTGCGTGATTGTCGCAGATGGGCTTGAACCGCCAACGTTGCTAAAACGAAAAAGTAACGAACATAGCATCCCCTTGTTCACATCACCGATGAATAGCGACAGGTTGTCTGATGTCTTGCATTACTTCCTCACCAACCTGTTTGCAGACATGCTTACACTGCATGGTGTGTATATGGAGGTCATGGCGATAGGTGTGCTTATTACCGGCCCTAGCGGCATCGGTAAAAGTGAATTGGCGCTTGAATTGATATCTCGCGGCCATCGCCTGATTGCCGATGATGCGCCACTGTTTTCAAAAGTAGCGCCGGATATTATTAATGGCACCTGTCCACAGACATTGCAGGACTTCCTGGAGGTAAGAGGTCTGGGTATTATCAACGTGCGGGAATTATTTGGTGATAGTGCAATAAAAAAGAATAAATACTTGCGCCTGATTGTTAACCTGCAGCCCATGGACAAGGAAAACCTGCTCGCACTCGACAGGCTGGAGGGCAGTTACAGCACACAAAATGTGCTTGAACTCGATGTGCCTGAAATTACCTTGCCCGTCGCACCCGGCAGAAACCTTGCCATCATGATGGAGTGTGCGGCGCGTAACCATATACTCCGTGCCGATGGCTACAATGCTTCCGAGGTTTTTGCCAAACGTCAACAAAGCCTGATAGACGCAGGCGATTAGGCATATGACTGCTAGTGGTAGACGCCTGATTATTGTTACCGGTTTATCCGGCGCCGGTAAGACAGTGGTATTGCACACGCTGGAAGACCTGTCTTTTTATACGGTGGACAACCTGCCTATCAGTCTGTTGAATACCTTTCTTGAACAATTGACCGATCCGCAGAGTAATCATCCTGCAAGGGTGGCAATTGGTATTGATGCAAGAAACAGCCTTGATGAATTGTCCGGCCTTGCAGAAATCATACATAAATATGACAAGCAGCATGTGGATATCGAACTGGTATTCATGGATGCAAGTAATGATGTGCTCACCAAGCGTTATAGTGAGACCCGTCGCAAGCACCCACTCACCACGGACTCGGAGTCCCTTGACGGGGCCATAAAGAGAGAGCGTGAGATAATGACTACATTTTCTGACGCTGCTGATTTCAGAATTGATACCAGCCGTATGTTATTACACGAACTGCGAGAACTGGTAAAAGTCAGGGTCGCGCGCTCGCAGATTAAAAATATGTCATTACAGATCATGTCTTTTGGGTTCAAACATGGTACACCTGCCGATGCAGATTTTGTCTTTGATTTACGCTGTTTACCAAACCCGCACTGGGACAAGGATCTCCGACCGTACTCGGGTAAGGACCAGCCTGTTATAGAATTCCTTTCCGGGCAGGAGAATGTAAGCAAGATGCTGGAAGACCTGGTCGACTTTTTTTCGAACTGGATACCTCGTTTCGAGGAAGAGAACCGTAGCTATCTGAGTATTGCGCTTGGTTGTACAGGTGGGCATCATCGTTCCGTCTATATGGCGGAACAACTGGCAGCGAGGCTAAGGGGCATGAAAAAACAGGTGATTATCAGGCATAGGGATGTTTAGACATGAGTGTAGGCATACTAATAATTTCACATGACGGAATAGGCGCATCTGTATACGGCACTGCGAACTTCATGATTAAAGACAGCCCGCTGGATATCAAACTACTTTCTGCCAGCAGGGAAAGTGATGTTGATGAATTACTGGAAACAGCAACCGGCCTTATACAGGAACTGGATACCGGAGACGGTGTGCTTGTACTGACTGACCTGATTGGATCAACGCCTAACAACATTGCCTGTAAATTATTTGAGCATGCAAGGATGATTATCGTCACTGGACTTAATTTGTCGATGATGATCCGCGTGTTGAATTACCCGGATCTTGACTTAGAGCAACTTGCTGACAAGGCATATAGTGGAGCAAAAGATGGTGTAAGTATTAACAGGGGATAAAAAGATGCAGGAAGAAACAATAACAATTATTAATAAACTGGGCTTGCATGCCAGGGCAGCTGCCAAGTTTGTTCAAACCGCCTCATCTTTTCAGGCAGACGTTACCGTTACAAACGGTAGCAGGGAAGTAAATGGAAAAAGCATCATGGGTATCATGATGCTGGCAGCGGGTAAGGGCAAGGAGATAACCATCAACGCTGTAGGGGCTGATGAGAAAGAAGCGCTTACGGCACTAATCGAGTTAATTGAAAACCGTTTTGGTGAGGACGAATGACATTCTCCCTACATGGTGTCAGCGTTTCACGTGGTATAGCCATTGGCCATGTGCATATTTTGCAAAGCGATCAGCTGGATGTGCGCGAGTACAGTATCCGTAGTACACGCATTGATGAAGAGATCAGCCGGCTGAATGCAGCGATTTCAGATGCGCGTCAGCAGTTAAGAGCCGTCCGTGACCATATACCAGTGTCAACGTCAGTTGATATCGCTGCGTTTATCGATACGCACCTGTTGATGCTCGAAGATGTTGCCCTCACGGAAGAACCAAAACGGATTATCAAGGAACGTATGTGTAACGCGGAATGGGCGCTGAAATTACAGCGTGATGCGTTGGTTAATGTCTTTGAGGAAATGGCGGATGCCTATCTCAGTACACGGCGTGATGATGTAGACCATGTTGTAAACCGCATATTGCGTGTGTTGCTTAACCAGAAACCGTTAATGCATGAGACCGCCAATGATAATCTTGAGGGCAAGGTAATTCTGGCGGAAGATCTGACACCCGCTGATACCGTTATGATGCAACATAATGGTATCATTGCTTTTGTTACTGAATATGGTGGTCCCACCTCGCACACCGCTATCCTTGCTCGTAGCCTCGGTATCCCGGCTATTGTTGGTCTACACAACGCACGAAGGTTTGTGCAAAACGACGATCTTGTCATAGTTGACGGTACCAACGGCGTTTTACTCGCTGATCCCGATGACAACGTACAGGCCTTTTTTGAGAAGAGGCAGCGAGAGGACAAACGCTATCTTACTTCGCTAGGCAGGTTAAAAAATGCCGAAACAGAAACCACCGATGGGATATCGGTCACCTTGCAGGCCAATATTGAACTACCCAGTGATTTTGAAACCGTCCGCAATGTTGGTGCCAGGGGAGTGGGTCTGTATCGTACCGAGTTTTTATATATGAACAGGGACTCGGTGCCCGATGAAGAGGAACACTACGAAACCTATATCAACGTTATGGATGCGCTGGGTGGATTGCCGCTGACGATCAGGACCCTCGATCTGGGCGGTGACAAACAAATGGATGGTGTTGGTATGCAATATGGTGCGCAACGTGCCAATCCGGCGCTGGGTTTAAGGGCGGTGCGTTTATGCCTGAAAGAACCTGAACTGTTTATGCCGCAGTTACGCGCAATTATCCGTGCTTCTGCGCATGGACCAATCAGGGTGATGATACCCATGTTGACCAACATGCAGGAGATGCAGCAGGTATTGTCAATGATGGATAAAATAAAGCTTGAGTTGGAGGAACAGGACATACCCTTCGATCATGAGCTACAGGTGGGTGGCATGGTTGAGGTACCAGCTGCAGCCGTTTGTGCTGACACGTTTGCCAAGCAACTGGATTTTCTATCGATTGGCACCAACGACCTGATTCAATACACGATGGCAATAGACCGCGTTAATGAAGAAGTAAACTATCTCTATGACCCGTTGCATCCTGCGGTTCTCAGGTTGATTGAAATGACAATCGCCGCAGGTAAGAAAGCAGACATACCTGTTGCGATGTGTGGTGAAATGGCCGGCGATCCACTTTTTACCAGGCTATTGCTTGGTCTTGGTCTGCGCGAATTCAGTGTCCATGCCGGAAGTTTGCTGGAGATAAAAAAGATCATCATGGAAAGTGATAGCGTGGAAGCGACCCGCGTTGCCAAACGTGCCCTGAAGGCAAAAAGCGGCGCAGATGTACACGACTTGTTAAGGAAGTCCTTCCCCGATAGCGACTAGTGGCATTTAGCGCCGCTCGTATTTCGTCACTCGTAAAACAGTAGCTAGCATTGATTGCTAACTGATAGACTGCTACCCGTTAAGTTTGGATCAACTGACATGAGCGAAATATCAGAACAGGAAGAAGAGCAAACAGCGCTTGATTCTCTGCATGAGGCTCTCGAACAACAGGATGAGTCAACAGCTCGTTCTGTAGTGGATTCCCTGCACCCGTCTGAAATAGCAGACGTCATAGAGGGCCTGCCTAAACAACAGCGTTACGAAGTCTGGAAGATGGTCGACTCGGAAATCGAGGGCGATGTGCTTTCACATACACAGGATGTCGTTCGTGCAGAGTTGATGGAGCAGATGCAGCCGCACGAAGTGGCGACGGCAACGCAAGATCTGGATACCGACGACGTTGCAGATATTCTGCAGGATCTACCGGAAACAGTTGCCGAGACCATTCTGTTGGCCATGGATGAACAGCATCGTCACCGATTGGCTTCGGTACTGACCTATCCTGAAGACACGGCGGGAGGGTTGATGAACCTTGATGTGACGTCCGTACGTGCTGATGTCACGCTGGATGTGGTCGCACGTTACCTGCGTCGAATGGGTGAGATACCTGAAGATACTGACAACATCATGGTTGTCGATCGTGATAATCACTATCTTGGTGTGCTGCATTTGACCGACGTACTGATCAGGGATGAAAACACTACGGTAGGGGAATGGCTTGAAGAAACGCCATCACTAAAAGCAGACGTATCGACGTCCGAAGTCGCGAGGCTGTTTGAACAACGAGATCTTGTTTCTGCAGCGGTCGTCGATGAAGAGGAGCATCTTCTGGGCCGTATTACAATCGATGATGTGGTTGACGTTATTCAGGACGCGGCGGATCAAACTGTAAGAAGCATGGCAGGTCTGGGTAGTGAAGACGACATGTTTGCCTCTGTCCTCTCCAGTACACGTAGTCGCGCCGTTTGGTTAGGCATAAACCTGATGACAGTTTTTCTTGGTTCCTGGGTTATCGGTCGTTTTGAAAATACGATTGAGCAGCTCGTAGCACTTGCGATATTGCTACCGGTGGTGGCTGGAATGGGCGGAATTGCCGGTAGCCAGACCCTGACGATTGCAATTCGAGGCATAGCCCAGGGCCAGTTGGTAAAAAGAAATATCAGGCCACTCTTATACAAGGAGCTATCAGTCGGCATATTAAATGGGCTGATCTGGTCATGCGTGGTGGGCATCATTGTCTATCTCTGGTTCGAGACCGCGTCACTCGGCTTTATCATTGCTATGGCAATGTTTATTAACCTGACTATAGCAGCGCTCGCTGGCGCAACTATTCCGTTTATCCTGAAATCATTTGGTGTAGATCCTGCCATTGCCGGCAGTGTGGTGTTGACGACGATTACCGACGTTGTTGGTTTTATGACCTTTCTTGGACTCGCGACCCTGTATTTACTGGTTTAGCGTTCTACTCAAGCTTAAGGATATAGTCCCACTCTTTTTTACTGACGGGCATAATTGACAGCCGGTTGCCTTTTTGCAGCAACCTCATATTTTCCAATACCTTGTGATCGCGCAGTTCTGAAAGGGTTATTGTGCGTTTGAATTTACGCTTGTACTTTACATCTACATAATACCAGCGAGGGTTGTCAGGATCGCTTTTCGGATCATAATGCTTGTCGTTCGGATCGTACGCAGTATGGTCAGGGTAACCTTCTCGCGATACGGTCATAACGCCCACGATACCCGGCTCGTCACAGTTGGAATGATAGAAAAAAACCTGGTCTCCTTTTTTCATCTCATCACGCATCATATTACGCGCCTGGTAATTCCTGACACCGTCCCAGGGCTCGGTTTTTTTCGGGCGATTTTTTAAATCATCGATACTGAACTCGGAGGGCTCAGATTTCATTAACCAGTAATTCATAGTGAGTTATAAAGATTAGTAAAGGGTATCAACCGCAATGCCGTCACAAACATTGAACTTGAACCAGAGATTCAGGTGGGTACCCTAGGAAACAGCGTATCAGGCTTTCCCCGTGGAAGGACGTGCACAACAACACTGTTTTCGGATTCCCTGGTTCATATCTTATAGGCTCAAGTTACCACGAGTATGATAACGAACACCGCAGAAGATACCCAAGCTTGAATTTATCTAGCCGCTATGAGAAATAGGTTCTTCAATATCAATCTGTGCTTCTCTGACAAGGGCGTCGTTAATTTTGCCCTGTAATCGTTTTAGCGTGCTATCTATTGTCGAAGTATAGACCTGATTTTTTTGTTTGTAAGCAAGAAGTTCATGCGTCATATTTAACGCGGTCATTACTGCAATACGTTCGGTACCAATAACATTCCCGCTGCGTTTCATCTCAAGCATTTTTTCATTGAGCATGTCTACAGCAATGCGCAGTTGATCGCGCTCTTCATCGGTACAACTAATCAGGTATTCCTTGTCGAGTATATTAACCTTTACGGGAGAAGCCTGTTCACTCATGGGCGGGTTTCCATTGCACGAAGTCGGCTTATCATGGATTCAATCCGGGTTCTGGCCTGCTCGGTTTTCTCTATCAGTATTGCGCGCTCGTTAACGAGACTTTCCTGCTGGTTGCGCAGCGCAGAATTTTCAGATTTGAGTTGATCGACTGTCTTGATCAGTTCGTCAACGCGGGCCTCTAGTGCCCCCAGGTCTGTTGTATCCAAATCTTCGTTTGTCATGTGCAGTTCCGTTCCAGAGTGGGCCGACTTTGTTATATGAAACTGATCGTTTAATCAGGTTAGCAATATAGAATGCGAGCATATTTCGGTCAACCGGATATCCTGTTGTCAGGGTGTAATGCGACGACTTTTCGCAATTCATGTATCATTTTAATGACATAATGGGGAGCTGGTATGTGTCACAATTCCCTGGATGATCGGCATAGTCAATTCACCCGGGCATATACTTTCGAAACAATAACAGGCGGCAAGAAAACACTCATTGGAAGATTTATGGCACTGGATTTTGATGAACTGGATACAGGTCTGGCTGATATAGAGGCTGGAACGCGGGCGGCCGAGTGTCATGGTTTTATTACCGGATACGTCTGTGCCAGTAACAACACCGTGACGGCGCCAATACGCGATCACCTCGTCGGCGGCATCGATAATGCCGGACAACTTGAGCAGGCCTATGCGCTGCTGGATCTGATTGCCGCTGACGTCATTGCCAGCTTACAAACCACCGAGATTATTTTTCAGCCCCTGTTACCAGATGACAGTGCTGATATGAGTCATCGGGCCGCGAGCCTGTCCGAGTGGTGTGCAGGTTTTATCTCCGGGCTGGGAGTTGGCGGGCTTGGCGAAAAACAGTCACAACACCCTGACTGCGATGAATTTATCAAGGATATTGTCTCTATTTCCAGGCTGGAGACGGATGCCTCGGACGATGAGGACGCCGAGTCGTCACTGTTTGAACTGGTGGAATATATACGTGTCGGTGTATTAATGCTGTATCAGGAGTGGTATCCGGATGCAGAAATAGTCCAACGTCCGGAGGTTTTACATTGAAAGACAACAAGGAATTCAAACGTCGACGCAAACGCTTGATGGATATGATCGGTTCAGACAGCATCGCCATTTTGCCGACCGCTGCCGTGTATGTGCGCAACCGGGATGTCGAATTTCCTTTTCGAGCCGATAGTGATTTCTATTATCTTACCGGGTTTCATGAACCAGACGCCGTGGCAGTATTGATTCCTGACCGTGAGGATGGCGAATTCATTCTGTTTTGCAGGGAGCGTGATGCCCACATGGAGACCTGGCACGGACGTCGAGCCGGACTCGAGGGCGCCTGTGCAATTTACGGTGCCGATGACGCCTTTCCGATTGACGATCTCGATGAAATCTTGCCGGGCCTTATAGAGGGGCACGACAGGATATTTTACAACATGGGTCACGACCAGGCATTTGACCACCGCGTACAAAACTGGGTTAACCAGATCCGGGGTAAATCACGCGCTGGCGTGCATGCCCCGGAAGAATTCATCTCGCTTAACCACTTCCTGCATGATATGCGCTTGTACAAGAGCCGCCATGAGATCAAGCTGATGCGCCGTGCGGCGAAAATTGCTGCGGCTGCGCACCGTAGGGCAATGCAGGTATGCGCGCCTGGCATGTTTGAGTACCAGATAGAAGCGGAGCTGAATTACACGTTCATGCAGCACGGTTCGCGTTCACCGGCTTATCCTTCAATTGTCGGCGGCGGTGCGAATGGTTGCATATTGCATTACACGGAAAACCAGGACCCGCTCAATGATGGTGATTTATTACTGATCGATGCTGGCGCCGAGTATGAAAGCTACGCCAGTGATATCACCCGCACCTTTCCAGTGAATGGCGAATTTAGCAAGGCGCAGCGACAGGTGTACGATATTGTGCTGGCGGCGCAGCACGCCGCTATAGAGCAGGTTAAGCCTGGCAATCATTGGAACGACCCCCACGAAGCAGCTGTTCGGGTATTGACCGAGGGTATGTTGGAGCTGGGAATGCTGAAAGGCAGCTTGAAAGATCAGTTAAAGGAGCAGGGTTACCAGAAATACTATATGCATCGTACCGGACACTGGCTGGGAATGGATGTGCACGATGTCGGTGATTATAAGCTGGACGATGAATGGCGCATGCTCGAGCCTGGAATGGTTCTGACTGTTGAACCGGGCATGTATCTGACGGCTGAAACGCGTGGCCTGGCCAGGAAGTGGTGGAATATCGGCATTCGTATCGAGGATGATGTACTTGTAACGCGTGATGGTTATGAAGTGTTAAGCAAGGACGTGCCCAAGGAAGCGGATGAGATCATGGAACTAATGGCGACCGCAGCCTGATGAACACAGCCACTGATTACGATGTTGTCATTGCCGGTGCTGGCATGGTCGGCGCCAGCCTTGCTATTGGTCTGGCCTCTACCGGCTTGCGTATAGCAATCATTGAATCTGTCAGTCCAAAAAATACGCAACAAAGCAGTTACGATGATCGTGGCATCACGCTCTCACCAGCATCGCGTAGTATCCTGGAACATCTTGGCATATGGCCGCAGTTGCAATCTGCTTGCTGCCCGATAAAAAACATCCATGTCAGTGAGCAGGGCAAATTTGGTTTTGCGAGACTGCGTGCCAGCGACACCGGACTGGACGAACTTGGCTATGTGGTTGTAGCAAAGGCATTGGGTCAGTCATTAATCTCTGGGCTGCAACAGCATAACAATGTCGAATTAATTTGCCCGGCAGAATTAAAGCACTTTGAGCGTGTCGGAAAAGCAATCCAGATTGGCTTCACCCAGGACGGACAAAGTCGTGAGGTAACTGCCGGTATACTGGTCGGAGCAGACGGCAGTCATTCACTGGTAAGACGCCTGGCCGGAATCAATACTGAACAGAATGACTTTCTGCAAACAGCCATCGTTGCCAATGTGACAACACAAAAACCTAACCAGGGAACGGCCTATGAACGCTTCACCCCCCATGGTCCAATTGCCTTATTACCGATAGGCGATAACCGTTCTATACTGGTATACGTTGTTGAACGTAACAAGGCCACGGCCTGTATGAGCATGAGTGATGATGAATTCATTCAGCGTGTACAGGGTGAAGCAGGTCGTCGACTTGGACGCATAGAAAAACTGGGTCAAAGACGCAGCTACCCACTTGTCTTTCAGCAGGCAAAAATACAGTATCAGCCACAATTGGTGTTGCTGGGTAACTCGGTGCATACGCTGCATCCCAATGCAGCACAGGGCTTTAACCTTGGACTTAGAGACGTGGCAGGATTGATCGATGCGATTCAAAACGGGCTAAATGAAGGACACGATATAAGCGATATTACTATTCTGGAAAAATACCTGGCAGGTCGCATTGAAGATCAACAGCGTGTCATACGATTTACCAATGGCCTGGCAAAGACGTTTTACAATGACTGGCCTTTTATGGATGTCGCAAGAAATAGCTTGATGGTTTTAATAGATATTGTACCTGCACTGAAGCAGCAGATAGTGCAGATTGCTATGGGCAGGCGAGGGCAACAACCTGGCATGGTAAGGAGCCGTGCCTGATGCCAGACAATCATATGCAAACAGATACTGATGTCATCATCATTGGTGCCGGGATAATTGGCAGCGCCTGTGCCTGTCTGATGGCGCAGGCAGGATTAAAGGTTGTCGTGCTTGAGTCTTCCATGCGCCAGCTAAACTCGCTCAAAGCAAATGATCCCCGCATCTTTGCGATGAGTATAGCCTCGCGCAATATCCTTGAAAAAGCCGGCGCCTGGAATAGACTCACTGCAGAAGACGTGGGCTGCTATCGGAAGATGCAGGTATGGGACGAACAAGGCCTTGGAGAGATCCACTTTGATAGTGCCCAAATCTGCGAATCCACTCTTGGTTATATTGTCCCATATCGAGCAATAGCCGATGCCCTGCAGGAACGCATGCTGGAAATGGACAACATACGTTGTTTGTGGTCAGTCAAACCTTCTGCAATCAAGACTACTTCACAGACGGTCACGGTAACCGCCGGTGATGGTTTGCAATATACGGGAAGTTTGCTGGTTGCAGCGGATGGCAGTAATTCCGGAATAAGAAAGTTGGCAAATATTAATTACCTGAAACATGATTATGGGCAATCAGCGCTTGCCTGTACGGTAACGACTCAGCATCCACATGATGAAGTTGCCAGGCAGCGTTTTCTCCGTCGCGGGCCGTTGGCCTTTCTACCAATGTCTGATCCCCGGCAGTCAGCCATTGTCTGGTCCAGTAGTCCGGATCACGTTCAACGTTTAAAGGAGCTGGATGAAGCAACATTTCATTTCGAGCTGGCCGAGTCGTTTGCAAATGAACTAGGTGACATCATTGCAAGCAGCGAACGTTTCGTATTTCCGCTGAGTCGCGCGCAGGCCGAACATTATGTCAGGCCACGCCTGGCTTTGATTGGAGACAGTGCGCATAGTATTCATCCACTTGCCGGGCAAGGTGCAAACCTCGGTTTACTCGATATGGCGACGTTGACCGAAATTGTTCTCGATGCGAAATCGCGCGGGCGTGATTATGGCCGTTACCAGGTGCTAAGGCGATATGAACGCTGGCGAAAGGGTGAGAACCGCAACATGCTCTACCTGATGGATGCGTTTAAATTGCTCTTCGAAAACAGGAACCCAACGTTAACCTGGCTGCGCAATGCAGGGCTTGACGTTGTTGACAGTTTACCTGCTGTCAAACAGGTCATAATGAAACGGGCCATGGGTTTACAAGGTAATCTGCCAGCGATAGCCGGCTAGGGCAAGAATCTATACAGTGGCTTAATGCTCGAAACAGAAGCCTTTCTTCGATACACTTCGCTTCTTTGTCGCTGACCTCGAGTACTCTGCTGGAATCACAGTTATATGTCTGACAACACTAAACCGGAACCGAGCAATTTTATCCGCCATATCATTGATGACGATTTAAAGAATGGTAAAAATGATGGCCGTGTACATACACGCTTTCCGCCAGAGCCTAATGGCTACCTGCATGTAGGTCATGCTAAATCTATTTGCCTGAACTTTGGCCTTGCCGAGGAATACGAAGGCGCGAAGTGCAATCTGCGTTTCGATGATACCAATCCTGAAAAAGAAGATATTGAATACGCCGAGTCTATTGAGAACGACGTGCGTTGGCTGGGTTTTGACTGGGATGACCGTTTGTTTTTTGCATCTGATTATTACGACAAGCTGTATGGTTTTGCCCAACAGTTGATTCGCGATGGTAAGGCCTATGTCGATCATCTTGATGCAGATCAGACACGTGAATACAGGGGAACCCTGACTGAACCAGGAAAAAACAGCCCCTACCGCGATCGTAGCGTAGACGAGAACCTTGCCTTGTTTGAGCAGATGAGGGCCGGTGAATTCAAGGAAGGCGAATGTGTCCTGCGTGCAAAGATCGATATGTCTGCACCGAATATGAATATGCGTGACCCTGCCATTTATCGAATCAAGTATATGTCACATTATCGTACTGCTGATAAATGGTGCATTTACCCGATGTATGATTTTACGCATTGTATTTCTGATGCACTGGAAGGCATTACTCATTCACTGTGCACACTTGAATTTGAAGATCATCGCCCGCTATATGACTGGTATCTCGACCAGCTGGACATAGGCTGCCATCCTCAACAGATAGAGTTTGCACGCCTGAATCTTAGTTATACCGTTACCAGTAAACGTAAACTCAACGAATTGGTGCAAAACTCACTGGTATCAGGTTGGGATGATCCCAGGATGCCGACGATAATCGGCATGCGCCGTCGTGGTTATTCTCCCGCTGCACTCAGGGATTTTTGTGAACGCATTGGTTTAACCAAGAATGATACCGTTATCGATATGGGGGTACTGGAGAACAGTGTTCGGGAAGACCTGGATAAAACAACCCGGCGCGTGCTTGGTGTGTTGAAACCGCTGAAGGTTGTTATCGAAAATTACCCCGAGGGTCAGACTGAACGACTGGCAGCGCCATATCATCCAAATGATCCCGCAATGGGCGAGCGCGAACTGCCTTTTTCACGAGAAATTTATATTGAGCAGGATGATTTCATGGAAGACCCGCCGAAGAAATTCTTCCGCCTGGGACCGGGGCGCGAGGTCAGGTTGCGCTATGCTTTCTTTATTACCTGTAAAGAAGTCATCAAGAACGATGCAGGTGACGTTATCGAACTGCGCTGCACCTATGATCCCGAGACAAGAGGTGGTAATGCACCTGACGGACGCAAGGTAAAAGGTACCATTCACTGGGTATCTGCCGAGCATGCATTGCAAACAGAGGTACGCCTGTTTGACAGGCTGTTCAATGATCCTGCGCCGGATAGCAGTAAGCATGAAATCGACTGGAAAGACTTTCTCAACCCTGACTCGAAAGAGGTTATACCTGCGGCCATGCTTGAGCCCTCACTTGCCAGCGCCGAGCCCGAGCAGCGTTACCAGTTTGAGCGACTGGGATACTTTTGTGTAGACAACAGGGACAGCGTTGATGGCAAACCCGTATTCAACAGGACGGTAACGCTCAGGGATTCGTGGGCAAAACAGAAAAACAAATAATAACGCCTAGCCAGCTTCCTTACCGTTAAAAATTTCTTCCATCTCCAGCTGTATCATCGCTTGTATTTGTTCCTGTTCTGCTTTAGTCAACGCATCTTTAGCTTCCCTGAACAGGTAATCATTCAGCTCAGAGTCTTTCAACATCATCTTGGTATGAAACAGATTTTCCTGGAAGATGTTTACATCAATCATCTTGTATAGTGATTTGGTTTCTTCATCAATATAGTTTTGAATCGAGTTAATCTCATGGTCGATATAGTGCTTTTTGCCACTGGTATCGCGGGTAAAGCCGCGCACCCGGTAATCGAGTATTACGATGTCTGATTCAAAGCTATGTATCAGGAAGTTTAGCGCTTTTAGTGGCGAGATCATGCCGCAAGTGCTGACATCTATATCTGCCCTGAATGTACAGATGCCGTCATTAGGGTGGGTCTCGGGATACGTGTGAACAGTAAGATGACTTTTATCCAGGTGTGCAACGAGGCTTTCAGGTGTAGGGCCGGGTGATTCACTATTGGTCACGCCAGCCATGGCCGGTACTTCCTCCGATATCAGCAAGGTAACGCTGGCACCCAAAGGATCATAATCCTGCTTGGCGATATTAAGTATGTTGGCCCCGATAATGCTGGTCACGTCTTCCAGAATCTGGGTTAGCCTGTCAGAGTTATATTCCTCGTCAATGTAGTCGACATATTCCTGGATCCCGGTTTTGGTACGGGCATAGCAAATATCATAGATATTAAAGCTAAGTGTTTTGGTCAGGTTGTTAAAACCGAACAGACGCAGTTTGTCCTGTTTTCTAGTCATTTCATAAAAGGCATTTTCGAGAAAGCGACTGTATAACAGGCGCTAAAAACAGACAATAGCAGCGACTGCATGAGTATGGGAGAATACTTTCCAGGCCTTGAATATACAGACGAATGACGCAAGCACCTAAAGCGCTATACCAGAGCGAGGTAAACAGCCTCAAATTACTAAACCAGGGTAAGGTCAGGGATATCTATGATATAGACGACAAGCATATGCTAATCGTTACCACTGATCGCCTGTCCGCCTTTGATGTAATCCTTCCGGACCCCGTACCGGGTAAGGGTAGTGTGCTTACAGAAGTATCAAATTTCTGGTTTGATAAATTTAGCGACATCATTGCAAACCACCTGACTGACATAGCTTTGCAGGATGTCGTTTCCGAGCAGGAATATTACCAGCTTAAAGGGCGTGCCATCGTTGTAAAAAAACTGCGACCGTTACCGGTAGAGGCCGTTGCCCGTGGTTACCTGATTGGCTCTGGCTGGAAAGACTATCTTGCGACACAGGCAGTTTGCGGTATCCGCTTACCGGCTGGTCTTGAGCAGGCGCAGCAGCTACCGGAGCCTATCTTTACCCCGGCAACCAAGGCGGAAGTTGGTGAGCACGATGAGAACATTGATTATGTTGCCATGGCAGATCTAATCGGTAGTGAGTTGGCGGAGCAAATACGTGATGTGACCCTCACTATCTACCGGCAGGCCGCTGACTATGCTCGCGAGCGCGGTATTATCATTGCCGACACGAAACTGGAATTCGGTTTGGATGATGACGATCAGCTGGTGTTGATTGACGAGGTATTAACACCGGATTCATCGCGTTTCTGGCCAGCAGATTCCTACCAGACAGGGATTAGCCCGCCCAGTTTTGACAAGCAGTATGTACGCGACTACCTTGAAAGTCTGGACTGGGATAAAAAAGCGCCTGGTCCAAGGTTACCGCAAGAGGTCATAGACAATACTTCTGCAAAGTATAATGAGGCGAGAGATAGACTAATAAAATAAAGCGAGATTCCTATGCCAGAAAGAAAACAACTAATTGAAGGTTATCAGCGATTTTATCAACGTTACTTTGTAGAGAGCCCTGAACTCTATAACAAGTTGTTTCAGGGTCAGGAGCCAAAGTTGCTGGTTATTGCTTGCTGTGATTCGCGCGTGCACCCTGAGCAGATCATGGATTTACCGCCAGGGGAAATTTTCGTCATCAGGAACGTAGCTAACCTGGTGCCGGTAGACGAGGTCGATGGTAAGCCGCATAGTACGAATACGGCAATCGAATTTGCGGTCAAGCATCTAAAAGTAAAGCACGTGATCATCATGGGGCATAGCCAATGCGGTGGTATCAAGGCATTGATGGAAGGTGAACACCTGAACGAGGACTATGGTTACATCGATCCGTGGATGTCGCTGGCGACAACAGCCAGGGACAAGGTGCTGGAAAAGCATGCCGATAAGGATTTTCCGATACAGTGTCGACACTGTGAAATGGAATCGATCAAGATCTCCATGAATAACATTATGACGTTTCCATGGATAAAGGATCTAATCGATGATGAGAAACTCTTTGTTCACGGCTGGTACTTCGATTTAAAGACGGGTGGTTTGCTGGGTATGGAAGATGATACTTTCAAGCCGGTGACCACGCTTAGAATTCCATAGGAACCTGAAAGGTAAAAAGGAATCAAAACTATGAGGCAGATATTTCTACAGTTTCTGTTTGTATTATTATTAGTCGGATGTTCTGCTGACGAAGATCAGTCCGTTAGCGAAGAGCATGTATGGAAAAGCCAGACCGACACGCTGGACAAGGCGCGGGAAGTTGAAGACATTCTTTCGCAAGATGCAGCAGACAAGGGCGCGATGATTGATGGGTCAGATTACTAACACGTTGAGGTAACCATGCGTATAAAAGCAGTTATATATTTTCTTTCCCTAATGGCTTTGACCCCGGTCTATGCCGCAGATCTCGTATCCGCGGCTCCCGCCGATGCCAGTGTCTATTTTATTGAACCCGCAGATGGCGACACCGTGAACGGCACGTTTAGCGTCAAGTTTGGTTTAAGTGGTATGGGTGTTGCGCCGGCCGGAGTGACAAAAGACAAGACTGGACATCATCACCTGCTCATCAATGTTGATAGCGTCAAGCCAGGCCTGCCAATACCTGCAGACGATAATCATAGACACTTCGGTGGTGGTCAAACAGAAACGGAGCTGACGCTCGAGCCCGGTACTTATACGTTACAACTAGTGCTGGGAAATCATTTGCACATACCCCATGATCCACCGGTGATGTCGAGCAAGATCACCGTAACGGTGGAGTAAAATTCAGGACATCATCTGAATCAGCTGCAGTCTGGCATCATGGTCTTCGACCGCGGCCATGGCAGTATTAAAAGCCAACACATTTTTATCGTGCTGTTTTAATAACTGCTCCAGCTGCAAGCTTTCAGAGATACTTGGCGCTCCGCCATTCTTGTATTTTTCATCGATTTCCTGCAGCAGGCTGAAATACGAATTCTTGCTCTTGCTCATATCCTGGAATGCCTGGAATGCAACCCGTGCTTCAGCGGTTAATATTTCCTGTTCGTTGGCCATGTTGCCATTGTTCCCGGTAGTGACTGAAGACACGAGGTATGCCGCTGGCAAATAACCGCCATCAGGCAGCACTTTCCATTGCTTCTGAATATTCACCTGAGCAAGCCAGGCTATTGCACTTTTCACGATGTAGCAGGGCCTGGGTTGCGGCCTCAACGTTCTCTGGTTTGCCGCCCCATGCATTAAGGCAGGGCTCCTGTAGAGCACGACCATAGGAAAAACTCAGCGGCCACGGTAAATCCTTGTAGGTGGCATTCATGGCATTCAGATGTGCTGTTGCTAATTCTGCGCTCTGTCCGCCAGACAGGAAAACAATCCCTGGCAGTGAGGCCGGAACCGTATTCAGCAGGCAACGTACTGTCATATCAGCGACGGTTTGAACATCTGCCTGAGTCGAACATTGCTTGCCAGAGATGACCATATTGGTTTTCAGGATTGTGTGTTCAAGCGCGACATCCTGGTGGTAAAGCTCTTCAAACAGCGTTTGCAGCGTTAACTCGGTAACTTCGTAGCAACGCTCGATTGTATTGTCGGCGTCCATCAAGGTTTCCGGCTCTACCATGGGCACGATGCCCGCTTCCTGGCATAGTGCGGCGTAGCGAGCAAGGGCATGCGCATTGGCCTTGATACAGGCCATGCTGGGTATGCCATCACCGATCGTGATAACTGCGCGCCATTTGGCAAACTTTGCTCCCAACTCCTTGTACTCGGCAAGACGATCGCGGAGACCATCCAGACCTTCTGTAACCTTCTCACCTGGATGCCCGGCCATGTCTTTAGCGCCAGTATCGACCTTGATACCGGGCATAATGCCGTGATCGACCAGGGCTTTTGAAAATGGCGTACCGTCACTGCTGGCCTGGCGTAGTGTTTCATCAAACAGGATCATGCCACTGATATAGTCACTACCGCCTGGCGCGGTGATAAGCAGGTCGCGGTAGGCGCGGCGGCTTTCTTCGGTCGATTCAATATTTATCGTATCAAACCGTTTTTTTATCGTTGGCATACTTTCATCAATAGCCAGGATACCTTTGCCCCTGGCTACCATGGCCCTGGCTGTTGCTTCAAGTTCTGCTGCGCTCATAACGTTCACTCTCCTCGTTAGTACCTTCGATTACTATAGTGTGTGTTCCAGTGCCTGCCCGACCTGGATGATTTTCATATTGTTAGTGCCACCACGACGACCGCGCAAGTCTCCCTTGGTGATGATGACGAAATCACCATCTTGCACAGCGCCAAAGCTGAGCAGGATATCGATCATCTCCTTGTTGGCTTCCAATGGATCGGTGTGAGTGATATCAAATTTAATTGGATAAACTCCTCGATACAAGGCGACGCGGCGGCGGGTAGAGGTATGCCTGGTAAAGGCAAAAATAGGTATACCGGAACTGATTCGAGACATCCATAAACTGGTACCCCCGGTTTCCGTCAGGGTACAAATTGCCTTGGCGCCAATATGATTGGCTGAATACATACTGGACATGGCAATCGCTTCCGGAATACTGTCGAAACGCTGGTTTATTCGATGATCGGAGACGCGTACACTGCGTTGTTTTTCTGCTTCCTCGCAAATTCGTGACATGGCCTCGACGGCCTTGTGAGGGTAGTTGCCAATACTGGTTTCACCTGACAGCATCACGGCATCAGTACCGTCGATGACCGCATTCGCCACGTCAAATACCTCTGCCCGTGTTGGAATCTTGTTCATGATCATCGATTCCATCATCTGGGTCGCGGTGATAACCGCGCGATCCATGTCGCGTGCCATTTTTATCAGGCTTTTCTGTACCGGCGGTAGCGCGGCATCGCCTATCTCGACACCGAGGTCGCCGCGGGCAATCATAATAACGTCTGATGCCTCGATAATTTCTTCTATATTATTCAGGGCTTCGGTGCGTTCAATCTTGGCAATGATCCTGGCGCCACAGTTACAATCATCCATCAATTGTCGCGCGGCCTGGATATCGTCGGCATCACTGGGAAATGAAATCGCCACGTAGTCTACCTTGATAGAGGCAGCATGCTTTAAATCGGCGGCATCTTTTTCTGTTAACGCGCTGGCTGATAAACCACCACCTTGCAGATTGATACCCTTGTTGTTACTTAGTTCGCCGCCAGTAACCACCTCGCAATCAATCACATGTTTACCGACTGATTTAACATGTAATACGATGCGACCATCATCAATCAGAAGATAATTATCCGGTTTAACGTCGTTAGGCAGTTCCTTATAGCTAATGCCAACCTGGGTCTCATCGCCGGCATCACTGGCGAGTTGCGTATCAATTTTGAATCTTGCTCCTTCACGCAGGCTGACTTTGCCTTTCTGGAAGCGCTCGATACGTATTTTTGGACCTTGCAGATCAGCGATCACGGCCACGGCGTGTTTTTTCTTCAGAGATAACTTGCGGATCTCTTTCATCCTGCGTTCGTGCTCGACGTGAGTCTGGTGAGAGTAATTCAGCCGGAACACGTCGACACCGGCATCCAGCAGCTTCTCCAGCATATCTGGCTGATCGGTAGCAGGACCCAGCGTGGCGATTATCTTGGTTCTTCTCATTGAATAGGTTTGTTGTCCTGAAGACTCTGCTCACATACCTTTAACAAGTCTGTATTAAGGCATGATTAAATGTTGTTATAGTTCCCTTGCCCTTTCCATTGCCGCCCATGCGCGAGCGGCTTCCTCCAGTAACGCAACTGCCGGCAGTTTCTTGCCTTCAAGGAATTCGAGGAAAGCGCCTCCACCGGTGGAGATATAGGAAATACCGTCAGCTACATTGAACCTGGAAATAGCCGCAATCGTGTCGCCACCGCCAGCAATCGAGTAGGCATCGCTACTGGCAATAGCCTCGGCAAGGTTTCTGGTGCCCTGACTGAACTGATCAAATTCAAAAACACCCAGTGGACCGTTCCAAACGATTGTTTTCGCCTGTTCAATATGTTTATTCAGCAGCGCGCTGGTTTCCGGACCAACATCCATAATCATGTCGTCCTGTTCAACCTCGGTTACGGACTTGGTGACGGCAGCGGTGTTTTCATCAAATTCCTTCCCGCAAATAACATCAACCGGTAGCGGGATTTCACAGCCTTGCGCTTTCGCTGATTCCAGTAATCGCTTCGCTACGTCAACCAGGTCTGGCTCATACAGTGACTTGCCTATTTCGTAGCCGGCAGCCTTCAGGAACGTATTCACAATGCCGCCGCCAACGATAAGCTGATCGACTTTTTCAGACAGGCTCTCGAGTATAGTGAGTTTGGTTGAAACCTTGGCACCACCAACGATTGCAACTATCGGCTTTGCCGGATCACGCAATGCCTTCGTCAACGCCTTTAGTTCATTTATCAGGAGTGGTCCCGCCGCTGCTATCGCAGCGTACTTGGCTACCCCGTGGGTAGATGCCTGTGCACGATGGGCCGTGGCAAACGCATCATTGATATATACCTGGCACATTTGTGCCATTTTGCGCGACAGGGCCTCATCATCATCCGTCTCCCCTGGCTCAAAACGTGCGTTTTCACACAGGACGACCTTGTTATCACCCATATCGAACTGGTTCACCCAGTCCTTAACCAATGGCACGTCGTAGCCAAGCAGCTCGCCGAGTCTTGTTGCCACCGGCGCCATGGAAAAATTTTCGTCGTATTCACCTGCCTTGGGTCTGCCCAGGTGCGATACGAGAATAATTCTGGCGCCCGCTTCCAGTAACTGGTTGATTGTCGGCAGCGTGGCACGTATTCGTGTGTCGTCGGCGACAGCCCCCTCCTTTAGCGGCACGTTGTAATCTTCCCTGACCAGTACTGTTTTACCGTTCAGATCGAGATCTGCAATTTTTACGAGTATAGACATTTATTTAGTCAGCCTTTCATGGGCGATGGCTGTATGAAGCCGGGCAACAGTGCGCGAACTGCTACTTTGCATTCATTAATGCCAACGTTGTATCCAGCATCCTGTTTGAAAACCCCCATTCATTGTCATACCAGGCAACGACTTTCACAAGCTTGCCATCGATAACCTTGGTCAGCGGAGCATCAAACGTTGATGATGCGGGATCATGGTTGAAATCAATGGATACCAGCGGTGCGTCATTAAATGCCAGTACGCCTTTCAATTCGCCCTCTGCTGCATTTTTCATCATCGCGGTCACTTCTTCGATGCTGGTTTCTTTCGCAGCGGTAAAGCTGAGATCCACCATGGATACATTAATTGTCGGTACACGCACCGCGTAACCGTCCAGTTTGCCATTCAGTTCAGGTAACACCAGACCCACTGCAGCAGCGGCGCCGGTCTTGGTCGGGATCATTGACATCGTTGCTGATCGTGCACGACGTAGATCGGAATGATAAACATCGGTGAGCACCTGGTCGTTGGTATAGGCATGAATCGTTGTCATAACGCCGGCCTCAACGCCGATGTTTTCATGCAACACCTTGACGACAGGCGCGAGGCAGTTAGTGGTGCAGGAGGCGTTGGAAATAACCGTGTCAGAAGATTTGAGCACGCCATGGTTTACGCCATAGACGATAGTCGCATCAACGTCGTTACCGCCCGGTGCGGAAATAATGACTTTCTTGGCTCCCCCTTCCAGGTGTGCCGATGCCTTGGCCTTGCTTGCAAAAAAGCCGGTTGATTCATGTACAACATCAACGCCCAGTTCGCCCCATGGTAACCTGGCCGGATCGCGTTCTGACAATACGCGCACCTTGTCACCATTAACAATCATGTACTCGCCTTCGACGGAAACTGTGCCCGGGAATTTGCCGTGTGCCGAATCATACTGGGTAAGATGGGCATTGGTGCTGGCGTCTCCCAGATCATTTATCGCAACTATTTCGATCTCGTTTGTGCGATTTGATTCGTACAGGGCGCGCAGGATATTGCGACCGATTCGCCCGTAACCGTTTATACCGACTTTGATTGTCATTTTTTTACTCCGCTCTACTATTGCTTTTACTTGTGTTTGTTAATTATCAGCCAGATATTCCCTGGCCTCGCTGACCACGTTTGTCACCGTGAGTCCCAGGTATTCAAATACGTCTTTGGCAGGTGCTGATTCACCGAAGCGATCGACACCCAGTTCTAGTCCGTCTAATCCAGTGTATTTATTCCAGAATGAGGTTACGCCCGCCTCGATGGATATCCTTTTTCGACAACTGTCTGGCAGAACCGACTGCTTGTACTGTTCATCCTGCTTCTCGAAGACATCTGTTGATGGCATCGACACTACGCGTACTGACTTACCTTCTGTTTTTAATGTTGCGGCCGCTTCCAGCGCCATGGCGACTTCTGAGCCTGTCGCCAGGATAATCAGGTCCGGTTCGTCAGATCCGGCAATCAGGACATAACCACCACGCTCTATAGCCGCCACCTGTTCTGTGTCCCGTTCAATGTGGGGCAGTCCCTGTCTGGAGAACAACAGGCTTGTCGGACCATCTTTTCGTTCTATTGCCGCCTTCCAGGCGACCGCAGATTCTACCGCATCACATGGGCGCCACAAAGACATATTAGGCATTAAACGCAGCGTTGCTGCCTGTTCCACGGCCTGGTGTGTAGGACCATCCTCGCCAAGGCCAATAGAGTCATGCGTAAAAACAAAAATAGTTTGCAGTTTCATCAACGCAGCCATGCGCAGGGCATTGCGTGCATATTCAGAGAAGATCAAAAATGTACCCGAGTAGGGGATGAAACCACCGTGCAGCGCGATGCCGTTATTGATCGCAGCCATGGCAAATTCCCTGACACCATAAGAGATATAATTCGCGTCGTGTTGTTGTCGGTTTAGTGTGACCGAACCTGACCAGTTCGTCAGGTTCGAACCGGTGAGATCGGCCGAGCCGCCAATCATCTCGGGTAAATGCGCCGCAAACGCTTCGATCGCATTTTGTGATGCCTTCCGAGAGGCAATGGTTTCGGCTTTTGCCGCAGTTTGCTGGATGTAATCAGCAACGATTTGATCCCAGTCGGCAACCAGTTCACCGGCCATGCGCCGCTGGTACTCAGCAGCCAACTCGGGGTAGGCGCTGGCATACTCGTTGAATAATGCCTGCCAGGTTTGCTCCAGGCTGGCGCCACGCTCGCGTGCGTTCCAGGCGCTGTAGTATTCATCTGGTATTTCGAATGGCGGGTATTGCCAACCAATTTTTTCACGGGTCAGCGCGACTTCGTCTTCACCAAGCGGGGCCCCATGACTGGATTCCTTTCCCGCCTTGTTGGGCGATCCCCAACCGATGACAGTGTTGCAACAAATCAACGTTGGTTTGTCGGTGTTTGCCTGCGCGGCAGTAATGGCGGTTTTGACCTGCTCTGAATCGTGCCCGTCGACGCCTCGAATAACATGCCAGCCGTAAGCCTCAAAACGGCCAGCGACATCCTCGGTGAACCAGCCAGAGATATCGCCATCAATGGAAATCTGGTTGCTATCGTAAAGCGCGATCAGTTTGTCTAATCCCAGCGTGCCTGCCAGAGAACAGGATTCGTGCGAGATGCCTTCCATCAGGCAGCCATCACCAACGGTGACGTAGGTGTAGTGATCAACGATGTTAAAGCCGTCACGATTGAAGCGCCCGGCCAGCACAGCCTCGGCGATGGCCATGCCAACGGCATTTGCCAGACCCTGGCCGAGTGGGCCGGTGGTCGTTTCTACGCCCGGGGTGTAGCCGTATTCCGGGTGGCCCGGTGTCCTGGAATGCAGCTGGCGAAAATTCTCCAGTTCTTCTATGGGCAGGTCGTAGCCAGAAAGATGTAGCAGGGAATAGATGAGCATCGAGCCATGCCCGTTACTCATGATAAAGCGATCCCGGTTATCCCAGTTTGGATTTTCCGGGTTATGTTTAAGAAAGTCATTCCACAGGACCTCGGCAATCTCCGCCATGCCCATGGGTGCACCGGGATGTCCTGATTTTGCTCGTTGAACGGCATCCATGCTTAATGCACGGATAGCGTTGGCAAGTTCATGCCTGGATAACATGCTGTTCTCCCCAATTCAGCCTGATAAGCTGATGTATCTAAGTTATAAATGTTGATATCCGGTTGCGCCAGGAACAGCACGACAGCGATGCTGTGTGCCGACGTTGTTGTCTATCGGGACTGGATGAGACTGACAGGAAACACCGGAAATTAAGCGCGATATTGTCGCTTACCTGCTGTTTTCGGGCAAGCTACAAGATGGAATCGGCGCGGGTACACATGCCGGAAATGCCTGCTGCTAGTTTTCGTTGCGCCACTTGATTGAGCAGCCCATACTCGGGATCTGTTCAGCCGGCCCGCGGCCTGTTTTCGCAACCATTTGCATCGCTTCAACCAGGTCACGCCGGGTATATTCATCGGCGCTGTCTTTACCGCTGGCATCGAGGCGGCCGCGGTACTGCAATTTCAGGTCGCTGTTATAGCCAAAAAAATCCGGCGTACAAATCGCCCCGTAGGACTTTGCTATTTCCTGTGACTCGTCATAAAGATAGGGGAATGGATAGTCGAACTTCTGTGCGACTTTTTTCATGTTTTCGACCGAGTCTTCCGGGTAGTCGGCAGGGTCGTTAGACATAATCGCAACGGCCTTGATGCCCAGTGGAAGCAAACTGTTGATGTCTGCTACCAGTCTTTGTTGTATGGATTTCACGTACGGGCAGTGGTTGCAGATAAACATAACCAGCGTGCCGTTTTCGCCCCTGCAGTCGGTAAGAGACCAGTGCTTGCCATCATAGTCCGGCAGGTCGAAATCAATGGCGTCACGATCAAAATCACAAACGGGGGTGTGCATTAATACCATGGTTAGTTGTTACTCTGCTTTCATCGGATCAGGGGTTAAATAGTAAAATAATTTCCGTTAAAAGGTGCGATAAAGTTCATTAGACGGTATTATCCTGCGCCGTTTTCAAGCAATCCTGTGGATTATTGTATGAATAAAAACTTCCTCTTTACCTCGGAATCTGTGTCTGAAGGGCATCCTGACAAGGTCGCTGACCAGGTCTCTGATGCCGTTGTTGATACCATTTTTAGTCAGGACAAGGCGGCACGAATTGCCTGTGAGACAATGGTCAATACGGGTATGGTCGTGTTGTCAGGTGAAATCACCACCAGCGCGCAACTGGATTATCCAACCATTGTCAGGGATACGGTACGCGAAATTGGCTATACCTCTTCAGACATGGGATTCGACGCGGACAGCTGTGCGGTACTTGTTGCCATGGACAAACAATCTGTGGACATTGCCCAGGGTGTAAACGAGGGAGAAGGGCTGGACCTGGATCAGGGCGCTGGCGATCAGGGGCTGATGTTCGGCTATGCCTGTGACGAAACAGATGTGCTAATGCCATTACCCATTACCTATGCCCATAGACTGGTAAAGAAGCAATCCGAGGCCAGGAAAAACGGCGAACTTGCCTGGCTACGGCCCGATGCAAAATCCCAGGTAACCGTTGTTTACGAGGATGGTAAACCGAAGTCGGTGGAAACGGTGGTGTTATCCACCCAGCACGACCCGGATGTGTCCCACAAGGAAATTGAAGAGGCCATTATCGAGTCAGTCATCAAGCCAACGTTGCCCGCAGATTTGATTTCCGACCAGACCCGCTATCTCGTGAACCCGACCGGTCGCTTTGTTATTGGTGGGCCTGTTGGCGACTGTGGTCTTACCGGCAGAAAAATTATTGTTGATACCTACGGTGGTATGTCGCGCCATGGCGGCGGTGCCTTTTCCGGAAAAGACCCTTCCAAGGTCGACCGCTCGGCTGCCTATGCCGCACGCTATGTGGCCAAGAATATTGTGGCTGCCGGCCTCGCAAGTAAATGCGAGATCCAGGTGTCTTACGCAATCGGCGTGGCGGAACCGACGTCGATTAGCGTCGATACGTTCGGTACTGGCAAGGTCGATGAAAGCAAGCTCATCGACGCCATCCGGGAGATATTCGACCTGCGGCCGAAAGGGATCATTCTGATGCTGGATCTGCTGCAACCGCGTTACAAGAATACCGCCGCTTATGGTCATTTTGGTCGTGATGACCTTGATTTACCATGGGAAAAGACCGACAAGGCCGATGCACTCAAGGCCGCGCTTGGTTAGGAACTTATTCGCATACCAATATACTAAGTTTTGAAAATTGGTGTCGTGAGTACTATACTTCACGACCCTGTAGCTGTGAGGAGCGTTGCAACGGGTCTTCCCGCTAGGCTCACAGCTGTAAGCATATCAAACGGCGCTCGCTTAAATTGTTTACTTTAGGAGAAACAAGATGAGCGTAGCAGCATCTGACGTTAAACAAGACTTTCATGTCGCCGACATGTCCCTGGCCGAATGGGGTCATAAGGAAATTCGTATAGCCGAATCAGAAATGCCTGGACTGGTGCAGATCCGGGAAGAATTAGCCAAGGAACAACCTCTCAAGGGCGCGCGCATTGCCGGTTCCCTGCATATGACCATTCAAACCGCAGTCCTGATTGAGACTTTGCGTGCTCTTGGCGCCGAGGTTCGCTGGGTATCTTGCAACATTTACTCTACCCAGGATCATGCAGCCGCAGCCATTGCCGATCAGGGCGTGCCCGTTTTTGCCTACAAGGGTGAAACACTGGAAGAATACTGGGACTTTACACATCGCCTGTTTACCTGGTCGGACGGTGGTACACCAAACATGATCCTGGATGATGGTGGTGATGCCACCATGTTGCTGATGCTCGGCAGCAAGGCGGAGAAAGATATTTCAGTACTGGATAACCCCGGTTCAGCTGAAGAGAAGTTCCTGTTTGCTGCGATTAAGGAAAAGCTGACGACCGACAAGGACTTCTATTCGCGTGCCCTGAATAATATCCAGGGTGTAACCGAGGAAACGACCACTGGCGTACAGCGTTTATACCAGATGGTAAAGCGTGGCGAGTTACCGTTTCCTGCCATTAACGTGAATGACTCTGTCACCAAGTCCAAGTTCGATAACCTGTATGGCTGTCGCGAATCACTGGTCGATGGCATCAAGCGTGCAACCGATGTCATGGTGGCCGGCAAGATCGCACTGGTGCTGGGTTATGGTGACGTTGGCAAGGGCAGTGCGCAATCATTGCGCGGGCTGGGCGCCACTGTCTGGATTACAGAAGTGGATCCAATTTGCGCCCTGCAGGCGGCAATGGAAGGTTATCGTGTTGTGACGCTTGAGGACGTCGTTGATCAGGTTGATATCTTTGTGACCGCGACCGGTAACTTCAACATCATACGTCACGAGCACCTGGTGAAAATGAAGAACGAGGCCATTGTTTGTAACATTGGTCACTTTGATAACGAAATTGATGTAGCCAGCCTGGAGCAATACGAGTGGGACGAAATCAAACCCCAGGTTGATCACGTTATCTTCCCAGATGGCAAACGCATCATACTGTTGGCCAAGGGCCGCCTGATAAACCTGGGTTGCGCTACAGGCCACCCCAGCTTTGTCATGTCTAACTCGTTTACCAACCAGGTGATGGCGCAGATCGAACTGTTTACCAAGGGTGATGAATACAACAACGAAGTATATGTGTTACCGAAACATCTCGATGAAAAAGTCGCGCGTCTGCACCTGGAACGCATCGGCGCCAGGCTGACAACGTTGACGCAAGAGCAGGCTGACTATATTAACGTAGCAGTAGAAGGGCCTTATAAACCCGATCACTACCGCTATTAATTTATAAATGTACTTTTTCCGCGACAGCTTCGTTAGCTCCGTGCTCGAATCCTCATGTATGTAACTATACACTGCGGTTCTGTGCGCGGGGCCGCCTCGCTCTCACGAAAAAAATCCTATTTATAATACTGCCTTCGCATGGCAGTAGCTTTTCATTTTTTTGGTGCAGGTAGAAGATGGAATCACAAAAACAATACACTCCCGGTTACAGCTTTGAGTTCTTTCCCCCGCGCACGCCAGAGGCGGCCGGTAAACTACAAACCACCCAGGGCGAGTTGGCCAAACTCAAACCCGACTATTACTCGGTAACGTTTGGTGCCGGTGGCAGTACCCGCGACCGTACCTTTGAAACAGTCATGGATATCAGGGAGAAAACCGGCATTGAAGCGGCGCCACACCTGTCATGTATGGGTGCATTGATAGACGAGATTAAGGATATTCTCACGACTTACAAGGACAATGACATCAAGCGTATCGTTGCGTTGCGCGGTGATCTGCCATCTGGCTCGGTGGGTTACGGACAGCTTCGCTATGCGAACGAACTGGTCGAATTCATTCGTAACGAAACCGGTGATCACTTTCACATAGAAGTTGCTGCCTATCCTGAATTTCACCCGCAAGCACCAAGCCCGTCTGCAGATCTCGAGCATTTCAGGCAAAAGGTCGCCGCCGGTGCTAACGGCGCTATCACCCAGTATTTCTATAACCCGTATGCCTATTACCGCTTTGTGGACAGCTGCGAGAAGCTGGGTATAGATATACCTATCGTGGCAGGCGTTATGCCCATCATTAACTGCACCCAGCTGCGACGTTTCTCGGAGGCCTGTGGTGCTGAAATACCGCGCTGGATCCTGCACCGTTTACAGGAATTTGGCGATGACAGGGTGTCGATACGCAAGTTTGGTATCGATGTGACCACTGAACTGTGCTCTGAGCTACTGGAACAGGGTGCACCGGGACTGCATTTCTACACCATGAACCAGTCCGAGGCCAGTGTGCAGATCTGGAAAAATCTTGGCATAGATCAAAGAGATAACTGATTGTACCGGTTTTCTGACGAGGATATTTCTGCGTCAAGCTGCTTTTCTTCTGCTAGATTAAAGTATAAATAGCCTAAATCGCTTGCTGTAGACCATTTATGGTTGTATGTTTGCAAGTGAAAGTTATTAGGAATCAATACTTTGTCAAGCAAAGCTCAGAACGTAAGCACGATAGAGAGCTGTGAGAAGCCGCTGCTCCTGTTTGTCGATGACGACCCTATCATTGTCGAGTCGCTTTCTGCTGTGCTGGAAAATGATTTTGACCTGGTTACCGCAGATTCACGTAAGCAAACCAAGCGCCTGCTACGCGGTGTGACGACCAAGCCATCACTGGCGCTGATTGACCTCGGACTGCCACCCAAACCACATTCACCGGAAGAAGGCTTCAAGCTTGTTGAGGAACTGATGGCGCTCAACGACGCGTTCAAGATCCTTATCCTGTCCGGGCAGAACGACGAAAAGAACATTCACCATGCATTAACCCTTGGCGCGGTCGACTTTATTCCGAAGCCCTGCGATATGTCCCTGTTAAAGGCGCGGCTGCAACATCAAATGATGATGCTGCACGCAGAAAACAGGGAAAAAAGCGAGCAACAAAGCAATGATAGTCACCTGATTGGTGAAAGCGCAGTGGTTAATACCCTGCGTGATCTGATTAACCAGTTTGCCGACACACCGTTCCCGGTCCTCGTCGAGGGCGAATCCGGCACCGGTAAAGAACTGGTCGCCGAAGAATTACACAAGACCGGTAGCCGCGCCAGCGAGGCTTTTGTGACGATTAACTGCGCTGCATTTTCTTCCGAATTGCTGGAAGCGCAGCTGTTTGGTCACGCGCGAGGGGCGTTTACCGGCGCCAACTCCGACCGCGCCGGGTTTTTCGAGGCCACGGATAAAGGCACCTTGTTTCTGGATGAAATAGGTGAGTTGCCACTGGATCTGCAATCGAAGCTGTTACGCGTACTTGAGAACGGTGAGTTTTATAGACTTGGGGAAACGACACCACGCCAGTCACAGGCGCGTGTCATCGCTGCAACCAACCTTGATCTAAAAGAAGCCGTGCGTGAGGGTAGTTTCCGAAAGGATCTATATCATCGCCTTTCTGTGTTGACGATTTCTGTACCACCGCTACGGGAACGTGAACAGGATGTACTGCTACTTCTTGATAGCTTTAGCAAGATATACACAGAAGGCACACCGGGTTTTGACATAAACGATTCGGCACGTGAATTACTGCTGGAATATACATTTCCCGGCAACATACGTGAATTGCGTAATATCGTTATTCGACTTTCCGCCAAGTACATTGGCAAAACAATAAGCCGTGATGATTTACTGTCAGAACTGGAAACGGATGATGGTTATGAGCATGGCGATACCACGCTAACTGATGACCAGTTGCACCATGAGCTTGAGGACAGGGGGTTTGATCTTGATGACAAACTGACGGAGTGGGAAAGTCGCTATGTCAGCCAGGCCCTGAAAATGAGTGGCGGTAACCTGAGCAAAGCAGCCAAGCTGCTCGGTATCAACCGTACGACGCTTTACAGTCGATTGGAACGTCTCAATATTAAAAATGATACAGGAACGGGGTAGAGAGTTATGTACTACGAATATTTTGGCCTTGAGCAACCACCGTTCAAGATAACGCCGGATACCAGCCTGTTTTTTCCTGGTGGCGATCGCGGCGCGATACTGGATGCGCTGATTTACGCTATTGTCAGTGGTGAAGGAATCGTAAAGCTTGTCGGTGAAGTAGGTAGTGGCAAGACGACACTGTGCCGCATGCTGGAAAAAGAACTTCCGGAAAATATAGAAATTGTCTATCTCGCGAATCCCAGCCTGTCGCCAGACAATATTTTGCATGCGATTGCATTCGAGCTTGGTTTAAAGGTTGCTGCCAACGAGAGACGGCTGGAAGTAATGAACCAGCTTCAGAGTTACCTGTTGGAGAGACACGCAGAAAACAAGCAGGTCGTTGTATTTGTAGAAGAAGCGCAAAGCATGCCTATCGCAACGCTGGAAGAAATTCGCTTGTTGAGCAACCTGGAAACGGCGGATAGCAAGTTATTGCAGATTGTTATTTTCGGCCAGCCGGAGCTTGATGTCATGATCGCCCGCCAGGAGATTCGTCAACTGAAAGAACGGATCACCTATAGTTTTTATCTGAACCCATTAAAACCGAATGAGATTCACGAGTACATCAACAGCCGTCTGCGCGCCTGCGGTTATCGTTCTGTCGATTTATTTAACGACAGGGCTATCAAGGCGATCAGCAAGTATTCAAAGGGTTTATTACGGCGTATCAATATTCTGGCCGATAAATCGTTACTGGCTGCCTATGCTGCAAACCTGAATAGTGTGTCTGGCAAACAGGTCGAGCTTGCTGCTGGTGAAACGGAGTTTCATTCTTCGGTTGGCGGTAAACAACATAACTGGACACTCATTTTTGGAAGCCTGTTGATTCTGATTGCAGTTGCCGTAGCAGTGCCGTATTTGCTCGGGTCATTCGATCCGATAGAGTCGCAACCTGCTACCAAAGCCAGCCTGATTTTACCGGAAAGCAGTGAACCAGTGAGTGTGTCCAGGGTGGAACAAAAAGAGCAACAGCTCGCTACAACAGTGAGTCCTGTTCCATCGAAAAGCATCGACCCTGTGAACGCTACAGAGCTTGGTTCATATGAGTCTATCACCGAGAGCAGCACCGCAGGCGTCAATGCAAATGAAAATAGTGTTGGGGATACAGAGACCAGGATAATGCAGGTCGAGTGGCAGGAACTGGAACAGTCTGTTTACACCTATCAGCAGCCTGAGACTGCCGGAGAACCGGTGACAGAAGAAGAAACCAGGCAGACGCAAACGACGGCAATGGTGAACATCGTGGTTGAAAATAAATGGGATGATACCGAGTTACTGGAACAGTTTGCCGAGCTTCCGCCTGAAGGCATGATGGATGATGCGACAGTGGCAGCGGACATGACCTGTAAACTTTGTAGCACCATCATTTACCGACCACTGAAGGAAGACAGAAAACTGTAGGAGGCCCGGTTAGCGGGTAAGAAGATGATTCAACGAAGACTGCTTAAAACTGGAGTCACAAGAATGAATAAAACGATTACATTATTTGCGTTGACCGTGCTGGTTGCTGCATGTGCGCAGATAGAACCCGAACCATTCGAACCTTCTTCCGGGCATATCAAGTCAACCAATCAACCGACAGCGACCGCAACTATTCCTGAACTGGTTGAGACGGTACCTGTGCTACCCGAACCAGGCGATGCGCAGCCGCAGGAACGTTACACGGTTGTTGTCAATGAAGTGCCTGTTAAGGAACTGCTATTTGCGTTGGCCCGGGATGCACGTATTAATGTTGATATTCATCCTGCCATAGACGGTGATGTGACCATTAATGCGGTTGATCAAACGTTGCCACAAATACTGAAGCGTATTGGCAAGCAGGTTGACATGCGCTACGAGTACGACGGCGATAACCTGTTTATTAGCCAGGATGTCCCGTTTATTCGCACATACAGTGTTGATTACGTAAATATGTCCAGAGACACGACGAGCTCTACGGCTGTGACAACGCAGATTTCATCTACAAGCTCGGGCCAGGTTGATACCGGTGGTGGTCAAGGTGGTGGCCAGGGCGGCGGCGGTGGTGGCGGTGGCCAGGGCGGCGCTGGCGCACTTAACACCTCTTTGACGAATATCACTTCAACTTCCAACAATAATTTTTGGTCCAGGTTAGTAGCAAACATATCTGCCGTCCTCGGAGAAGATAATGTCGCGATTACTTCAGCCCAAATCACTGGCACGGAAAACGTGATACCTAACCCGGAAGCGGGCCTGATTACCGTTAGAGCGAACTCTACTCAACATGAACAAATACAGCAGCTGCTTGATAAAGTATTAGTCAATGCGAAAAAGCAGGTGCTGGTTCAAACGACAATCGTAGAAGTGAGATTAAGTGAAGACTACCAAGCTGGTATTGATTGGAATTATTTCAATGAGAACGGGCTTAGTGTCATATCCCAAACTTTGGCTGGTGCTCCTGTTACATCTGCAGCGTCCTCTTTTGTGCTCGATCTCGACAACCGGGATCCGCAAGTTGACAACACGATTAATGCCACTGTTTCGTTACTGGATGAATTTGGTGATACAAGAATATTGTCCAGTCCCCAACTGATGGTGCTCAATAACCAAACCGCGTTACTTAAAGTCGTGGAGAATATTGTTTATTTTGAATTGAATGCCGAGTCACTTACCAGCGGTCAAGGTAACGTACAAAACTTTATTAGCACTGAAGCGAGAACGGTGCCTGTTGGAATAGTCATGAGCGTAACGCCTTATGTCGATAACTACGGCAACATTACACTGAATATAAGACCGACGATTTCCAGACAGGTTGGTCCGGGCGTAGCCGATCCTAACCCGCAAATTCCAGCGGGTGTAGAGAACCTGGTTCCTGAAATTGCAGTGAGGGAGATCGAATCCATGTTAAGGATGCAGGACGGTCAGATCGGTGTACTGGGCGGTTTGATGACGGATACGCAACAGGATAACGATGCCGGTTTGCCAGGTATTAAGGATGCCGGCTTTTTTGGAAATTTATTTAAGACGACATCAAAGCAATATTCGAAAACGGAACTTGTTATTTTTATCAGGCCCTTAATTATAAACAACCCAAGTCTCGATGGTGATTTAAACGAGTATAGAAAATACCTGTCCCGAGACTACAATCCGGAAACAGTTTCTTCGAATTAAGAGGAATTTAATGTGAGTCTCCTTATGGATGCCTTGAAAAAGGCAGAAGAAGAAAAGAAGCGTGCGGCCAGGCAACTGGAAGAAGTTGAAGGCTCAACTCGCTCCGAAGAAGCCGTAAGTAAAGATGACACCGGCGAATCAGTCACGCAGGGAACCGAAGAACATCCAGACAGGGAGAAAAAGCCGGCCTCGGATCATCTTGAACTGACACTTGCGCCACTGGAGTCAAAAGAAGTCGAAACTGGTGATCAAGGACTGACCGAGGAAGATGAGCAATTGCTTTCTTCAACACACGAAGAGCTGGATATTTCCCGGGACCTGATCGAGGAAGCCAAGAAAAAACAGGATGAACTTGACGCTACTTTTTCAGAAGATCGTACCGAAGAGCATCTTGCAGTAAACAACGAAACAGAAGCGTCACAGGATAAAACCCAGAATAGTTACAGCCTGGAATCAACCCAGGAAGCACTGGACCTCGATGACAGTGTCATTATTGAAGGGCTGAGTTCAGCTGAAGAGCCTGCAGGACCTTCATTCGACGATACTTTCCACGGCGTTGTTTTCGATGATGACGATGGTAGTAATTACGAGGAAACACTGCCGGGTGTCTCTGCAGAACAGCTTTCCCGCGATCTTGGCGGCGGCGCCTATCAACCTACTCCGGTGGCGGCAAAAACCGTCTTTAATGCCGGTCGTACAGCTCGGGACAAGAGTTCGTTCAAGTGGGGAATGTTCAGCCTACTCGTATTGCTGGCGCTTGGTTCCTTTGCCATCTTTTATTATTTCTCCATTACGCCAGTGGCAAGACAAATGCCGCCCCCTGATGTAGCGCGTGGAATAGAGTCAACCCCGGCCGCAATCCCCAGGATCCCGCCAGTAGAAAATCAAAGCGTTAGCGGCACGCTTATCGCTGGCGAAGATGAGCAGGTTATAGCCCGGGATACAGCTGCCACAGAGACGGCAACCGTAGACACAACAATTAGCGCTGCTGCCGAACAAGCAACACAGGAAGCCACTGCCACAACAGATTTAAGTACAGAGTCAATACCTGAACAAGGGCCAGTTGCTGAAAAGCCAGTAGACGTGGAAGAGGCGGTTGCGGACGACAGCGCAATAGCGGCGACAGACATAACAGCAACGGAGACAGATAGCAGCACGAAACAGGTTAGTAACGCAGCAGCTGGTTTGCCTGAATACATTGCACTCGATCAGAAGCCGATACAGATTAGCAAGCAGTCAAAAACGGATACGGATGTCGTACTGGTCAGACAGGCGTTTAACGCCTATCAGCGTGATGAGCTTGCAACGGCACGCTCACTGTACAAGGATGCGCTTGCCATTGCTCCAGATAATCGTGATGCCCATCTTGGTCTTGCCGCGATAGCTATCAAGGAAAACGATGTGCGCGAGGCCTTTATTCACTATAACCACGTATTGTCAGTAGACCCGGATGATGCGTTGGCGATATCTGCCTTGCAGTCATTGAACAGTAACCTCGATCCGGTCAGGGGCGAAACAGCGGTAAAGTTGTTGCTCAATAAAGAGCCTGAAAACCCGTACCTTTATTTTAACCTGGGTAATCTCTATGCCAGGCAACAGCGCTGGCCAGAAGCCCAGCAGGCATTTTTTGACGCCTATCGCCTTGATGATCAGAATGCAGCCTATGCCATGAACCTGGCGGTGAGTCTTGATTACATGGAACAGTATGCTGCTGCATTGTCCTATTACCGTTCAGCAATGGACTTGTCACTTGCCGGTGATGCCGGTCTCAACACCAGTGCAATACAGGGGCGAATTAATACCCTGACCGGTCTGGTACAGGAATAACCGTGACAGGCGCTCATAAAAAAAACATGCGGCTCGGTGAGATCCTGGTCGAAAAAGGGGTAACCACCCCTGACCAGATTGATATTGCGCTTACCGAACAAAAGCGTAGTAAGGAACATCTCGGAAAAATCCTCGTCAGGCTCGGGTTTGCGACAGAAGCCATTATACGTGACGTCATCGGTGGTGTGATCGGACAGGAAAGTGTCGATCTGAACAAAGCCGTGGCTGACAGCGAGGCGATATCCATGATTCCAAAAGACATGGCTCGTCGGTTACGCGTGTTGCCGCTAACCTACAATGCGATTACCAAGGAATTGTCTATCGCCATGGCCGACATCTTCAATGTTGTCGCGCTGGATCAGATCAATACCCACCTTGGCGGCAATGCTGAAGTTATCCCGGTGTTGGCGGGTGAGGCCGAAATTGAAAAAGCCATTGACCAGTTCTACGGGTTTGAGCTTTCGGTCGACGGTATCCTGCATGAAATCGAAACCGGCGAGATCGATTACCAGAGCCTTGATGCTGAGAGTGATGAATACAGTCAGCCGGTAGTGCGTCTTGTCAACGCATTACTCGCGGATGCGGTTAAACGCAACGCCTCTGATATTCACTTCGAACCGGAAGAAGGTTTTCTGCGTTTTCGTTACCGCATTGATGGTGTGTTGCGACAAATACGCAGTCTGCACAAAAACTACTGGTCTGCAATAGCAGTAAGGGTAAAGGTTATGTCCGGGATGGATATTGCTGAAACACGTGCGCCGCAGGATGGGCGTATCTCGCTGTCACTATCTGGACGCAAGGTCGATTTTCGTGTTTCTACGCTTCCTACTGTGCATGGCGAAAACATCGTGTTGCGTGTGCTCGACAGGCAGAAAGGTATCGTCTCGTTTGAGCAGTTGGGATTGAAAGATGATGCGTTAAATACGCTGAAACTCATGGTTGCACGGCCCGAGGGTATCATCCTGGTAACGGGTCCAACCGGTAGTGGTAAAACGACTACCTTGTATTCGATTCTTAGCTACCTGAATACAGAATCGGTCAACATCATGACCCTTGAAGATCCGGTGGAGTATCCTACGACGATGATTCGCCAGACATCGGCGAACGAAACCAGTCGCCTTGACTTTGCCAGCGGTATTCGTTCGCTGATGCGCCAGGACCCGGATATCATCCTTGTCGGTGAGATACGAGATGAAGACACCGCCAGTATGGCGTTTCGCGCTGCTATGACCGGCCACCAGGTATTTTCCACCCTGCATACCAACTCGGCACTGGGCTCTATTCCCAGGCTACTGGATATAGGCGTATCCGGTGCTGGCATTAAACGTCGTGACTTAATCACGTTTTGTTTCCACCTCGAACAGACCTCGCGAGCAGGCGTGCCAATCATGGACAGCCTGCAGGACCTGCGTGACAGCTCAGACAACCCGCGGCTGGCAGAGGTGCTGAATGCCATGATCGAGGAGATCGAAGGCGGTAAAACCCTGTCCCAGGCGATGCAGCAATTTGAACGTGTATTTGGCAACGTATTTATCAGCCTCATCGGTGCCGGTGAACAGTCAGGTGAGATCAGCCAGGTCTTCAGCAAGCTCGGTGAAAACCTGAAGTGGCAGGATGAAATGGCATCGCAAACAAAAAAATTGCTGATGTATCCGGCGTTTGTTGGTTCCGTTGTCATGGCCGTGGTGTTCTTCCTGATGACCTACCTGGTGCCGGAACTGTTGAAGTTTGTTAAAACCATGGGCCAGGAATTACCCATGCATACCAAGGCCTTGATCGTGGTATCCAATATCTTTGTTGATTACTGGTACCTCGTGTTGTTATCTCCGGTTGTGTTAGTGCTGGGTGTCTATATTGGTATCAAAACCAGCCCCGAGTTTCATTACAAGTGTGATGAAATGAAGCTACGAATTCCGGTCATTGGGCCAATACTGAAAAAAATTATACTGACACGACTGGCAAGCTTCTTCGCTATTATGTATACGTCTGGTATTACCATTATTGATTGCATCAGGACAGGTGAAGATATTGCCGGTAACAAGGCCGTTGCCGCCGCCATGAACCAGGTAGGACAGCAAATCGCTGATGGTAAAACACTCAGCGACAGTTTTGCCGCTACATCGCTGTTTCCTCCCCTGGTATTGCGCATGATTCGCGTAGGAGAGAATACCGGTGCACTTCAGGATGCGCTGTTGAATATCAGCTATTTTTATAATCGTGATGTAAAGGAGTCGATTGAACGCCTGCAGTCGATGATAGAGCCCGCTATGACAATTGTTCTTGGCGGTATCATTGCCTGGGTCATGTTTTCTGTTCTCGGACCAATTTATGATCTCATTACTAAAGTCAAAATCTGATTTCTTTAATTCGCGTGCGATTTATATCAGTGCCGACAAGGTGTCGGTGCATCACCTCGTGCGTAATGAGCTATCAAGCTCTTACCTGTTTGATGTAGACGATGAGGGGAGGGCTAACTTCAAACGTTACCTTGCCGAGTCAGAGAATACGCCCGCCTATATCCTGGTTGACATCATCGAGGAGGAATTCCGTCAGGATACGATTCCCCATGTGTTTGGCGCAGACAGGGACGCCTTAATCAAACGTAAACAGGGTCGTTTGTTCAGGGATGCAAAACTACAATTCGCCGACCTGCAGGGCAGGGAAGAGGAAGGCAGGCGTGACGACAGGTACCTGTTTACCGCGTTAACAAATAACGAGATCCTTGAACCCTGGCTGGATATGCTCGATGAACAAAAGGTGCCGGTAAAGGGAATTCTATCGTTACCGCAATTATTACAGTCGTATATTCAAACCATTCCCAATATGTCCGACTATGCGCTTGTGGTTTCCATGCAAAGCATCAGCGGTCTAAGACAAACGTTTTTTTTACGAAAACAGTTAAAGATCAGTCGTCTGTCCAAGCTACCCAGGTTCGGCACCGAACCCTATGCGCCGAGGGTCGCTGCCGAGGCGGACAAGATACAGCGCTACCTTAATAGCCTGAGACTGGTGCCATCAGACAAAAATCTTGATGTGTATGTACTGGCTGATAAAAAGACGCTGGATGAAGTAGAAAAAGAAGCGTCATCACTTTCAAGTGTTAATTTCAGACCGTTAAATGTGCAGGAACTCGCTACCGCTGCCGGCATCAAGGTTGAACAAACGATCCCCTTTTCTGAACTGCTATTTATAAGCCACCTGTTAAAGTCGTCGCTACCGAATTTTTACGCGTCTAGCAAGGTAACTCGCTACGCAAAAATGCGCAGTATGCGCGTCGTAATGAATGTGTGCAGTATGCTATTGTTGCTTGGTAGCGTGATTTATAGCGGGTATGGCTTGATGGGCGCGTTACTTTATAAACAGCAGGCAGAGGATTCCAGAAGTAAGGCAGACTTTTACCAGGCGCGCTACAGTATGGCTAAACAGCGCTTGCCGCAAACGCCGGTAGATCCTTACAAGATAAAAACCGCAGTCGATGCAGCTGATACGCTATTTGAGTACAAGTCAAGCCCGTACGACATGTTACGTGTACTGGGCCAGAGCATTAAGCAGTTTCCAGCAATAGAGCTGGATGACATTAACTGGCAATTCAGCACCCGTCCTGAAGCAAATTACGATAATGCTTCAGGAAACGGTTCACAGGGCCAGGACGTAATGGTTGCCGTCGGTAGTGATACTTCCTATAAATATTATCAGGTGTCCCGGATTGATGCGCATATAGCGTCTTTTGATGGCAACTATCGCGATGCCATAGCATTGGTGAACAGTTTTGCAGAGACCTTGCGTGAGCATGAGAGCATATTTGATGTAACAATCACATCGTTTCCAATTGATGTGAGTTCGACAGCATCGTTGCAGGGCGACGCGGAGCAGGTCAATCGCGAAGCGCTTTTTTCACTACAGGCTGTGATGGGGATTAATTAATGGCAAAAGCAGAAAAAAAACCCGGGGAAATTGACTGGAGCGTACTCAGGACGCCATTAATCCTTCTTTTTGTCAGCTTGTTGCTTGGTGGTTCCCTTGTAGCTGGCAGTTATTATTTCAGTACTGCGATGGAGAAGGAATACAAGGCGCAAAAGGCCCAGTTTCAGAGCATCAGTCGTCGCTATCTGGATATCGACCAGGAAGAAAAACTGTTGCTTGACTACTATCCGCGTTTCGTACAACTCTATAACAAGGGAATTCTTGGCCGGGAGAGAAGGCTCGACTGGATTGAGGCCCTGCGACAATCCGGTGAGATTGTTGACATACCGCAATTAAGCTACGCTATTGAATCACAGAACGAGTTCCTGCCCGCTTATACCATCAATTACAACGGCTATAAGCTGTATAGCACGCGTATGGAGCTGAAACTCGGTTTGTTGCATGAGGGTGATATTTTCAACCTGTTTCGACAGTTAAATAACAATGCCAAGGGGATGTATACCGTCAGCCAATGCAGTTTCAAAAGAAAGAACAACGAAATCAGGTTTGAAAAAGACCAGGCAAATATAGATTCTGCATGCACCCTGCAGTGGATCACGATCAACTTGCCCGATGGACAGGACATAGAAGTATTATGAAGCAACTTTATCCTGTAGGCGTTGGCGTTGCATTGTCATTTTTTATGGTATCAGTCCCTGTTAATGCTGACACACTGGGAAAACTCTTTACCAGTGAAGAAGAGCGCGCGCGTCTGGAATACGTTCGTAAGCAGAAACCGGTCGTTGAAAAAGCAATTACTGATACCGAGGAAATTGACGAAATATTTGAAGAAACGTCTGTTAACGAAGAGATAGTTGTACGTGACACCCTGAACCTGAAAGGTTTTGTGAAGCGGTCTGATGGCAAGAATAGCGCATGGATTAACGAAGGAAACACCTATGAAGGTGATCTGGATACCCTGTATATCAGGGTCAACTCGGGCGACATTAATGACGACAACGTCACAATCAATATGCCGGATAACAAGACCCGGGTAAAATTGAAGGTTGGTGAAGCGTACGATCCAAACAGTCGTCAGGTCATCAGTACAACAACGAGTAATAATTAAGGCACCCGCATTGACGGGCTTATATGCCATTCCAGCACAGCATTATGAAAGGTCCGATCCAGATAATGAGCAAACAGTCGGGCCAGACTCTACTGGCATTTGTACTGGTTATGGTGATTGGCTCATCTTATCTTCTGGTCAGGACCTTTAATGCCAATACAACCCGAATCGCTGCCGGTGAGCAGGCCGCCTATAAACTGAAACTGGCCAAGCAGGCCTTGATTGGTTACGCCGCCAGTTATCCAGACAATGTGAATCCTGATGAAGGTCCCGGATACCTGCTTTGTCCAGATACCAACGGCGATGGTTTTGCCGAGACCAACTGTTCTGGCGCTGCTATAGGTCGATTCCCCTGGAAAACACTGGAGTTAACTGATGTCTATGACGCCAGTGGACAGACGCTATGGTACGCACTTTCCCAAAACTATCGTTACGGCCCCAATAAACGCATTCCGCTCAATAGTGAAACGCCGGGACAGCTTACTGTTGATGGCGTTGGAGATATCGTTGCTATCCTGTTCTCACCGGGTATTCCGGTAGCGGGGCAAACACGTACTGTGGGTTCCAATGTGGTCAGTGATTTCCTGGATGGAGAAAATGCAGACGGTGATGCTGATTTTGTTACGACATTAGCGGCGCCAAATAGGAAACAACAGGATGGCGTTTACGATGCAAACGACAACCTGGTGTTCAATGATCGTCTTGTCTCCATTAGTCGAGAAGAATTGATGCGTGTGGTAGAGCGACGTGTAATGGGTGAGTACCGACAGGTGCTGGCCAACTATTTTGCCACCTATAACGCCTATCCATGGCTAACTGGTTTCGCTGATCCAAAGGCAACCAGTCGTCCAATCAGTGGTACCGCTGATAGCGGTAGTACCACAACCGTGTTGATTGATGGTGGCCAGAATTTCCAGCAGCTTAATATCAATACTAATGACATTGTCTATAACACGACAGATGGTTCTCTAGGTCTGGTAGCCAGCAGTCCCACCCAGGCAGACCGTATTACTGTTACTGCACTTTACCAGGGCGTGGATAATGACTTTGATGAAGATGATAGCTATGTTGTTTTGAGCAGGGACAGGAACAGCATTTACACCGGCGCTGCTACCGGGGGAAGTGCCGGGATGGTACTGGAAGATATCGCCGTTAGTTTTGCCTCTATGCCTATTGCCGCAGGCGATGTGGTCGAAAGCCTGACCGACGGCTCCAGCGGTATTATTGATAGTATTTCCGGCAGCACGATTACGGTAAGCGCATTAACAGGTGGTACTACGAACCAGTTTGCTAATCTTGATGATTACATCATTCGTTCGAACTATGGATCACATAGTGGTGGCGGAAATACCTTAACACTACAGGATGCCAACAAGGACTTTACCGCACAGGGCATCCAGGTGGGTGATCTTGTCTGGAACCTGACCGATGACTCCATGGGGCGCATCTCTGCGGTAACAACGACAACATTGTCGGTAAATGAACTGTTATTCGGTACTGATAATGACTTTGATAGCAACGATTTCTATATGATAGTCCGTCACGAGGCTACAACAAACACCCGCGAGGGTTTGTTGTCTTTCCATCAGGAGGGTGTACCTTTTCAAACCGGCTTACAACTTGACTGGAATATCACAGCCGCATTGGCCGATATGAACCTGGTGAGCGCCAACCTGTTGCAACAAACCTATATGACCAACCTGCTGAACTCGTTCAGTCTCTCTTTTCCCGATACCGTTTCTACCTGTGTCTGGATTACGATAGATACGGCCGACTGCAACGCATATTACCGTGATTATCTCAGTATCGATGGACGCATGACGTCAGGTAATAATACTGACCGGATAACCGACAGCGCGGCGCAATTCGTTACTGATGACGTCAAGACGGGCGATATTGTTCAAAACTACGATGATGAAACCTCGGTCATGTCTGGTACTGCCGATAGTGGCAGCAGCGGTACGACACTGATCGACGCAGGCAATAATTTCAGCGGACTGATTCCATACAGCTTTTTGATTCATAACACCACTACGGGTACGCGCGGACTCATTGCGGAAATCGTCGACGCAAACACCCTTGTCATTGAACCCTATGTTGGATCAGCGACAACGCCGATCACGTTTAACAGCGGTGAGAGTTTCACGATCTATGCACCGCGTACCGCTGTCGTCGATTACAGGGTTAACCAGAGCGAAGTTGATACTGACAGGCTTAACAGCTATAACCCTGATTTTGATACGAATGAATACTATCGTGTTATACCGGCAGCAAACTCTTTTTCAGGTATTGTCGATAGTGAAACGGAGATCGGTGGCATCGATACCCTGACCGATGGCAGCGAGGATTTTATCACCATGGGTGTAGAAATAGGCGACGTCATTCATGTGCCATCGCGAGATGAATGGGGCGAGATAACAGCTATAACGACGACGACGATAACAACGGATTTGTACGGTCCTGACGATCAGTTTTATAGTGGTGACAACTATACGGTTTATTTTGATTATGTTTATTCCAGGGAGCATATAATCCACACTCGATTCCGCGGCAACCAGAACACGACCGCGATCAATGAGATCAGGAGCAGGGATGTCTGCCTCGGCTACAATTCAGACTGCACGTCAATTTCTTCTGCAAACTTTACCGGTAATTCTGCCACGCCATTGTTAACCGTGATTGACTATGAAGAAGACCAGGTAACACAGATTGGCTCAGCGATCTTTACACCCACTGCAAATAGCAATGGCAGCCTCCGTGTCAGTGACATCAGGTACAGCCTTGCCGAGAATAGTGGTGACTTACCTGGCTGGTTAATCACAAATGATTGGCATAAGTTTGTTTATGTGGCCTATAGTAGCGACGACGCGCCGGGGGTAGCGGCTGTTTGTTCCGCCGGCACGGACTGCCTGTCTGTTGATGTTACCTGGAATGCCAATGCGACGACGCAGGATAACAAACGCGCCTTGCTGATTGCGGCAGGTGCCGAGACCAATACACTGCGAGATGCCAGCTGCAGTGTGCTGGGCACAGCCGTGGCACAGGACAGGACAGCGGGTACGATAAACAACTATTTTGAGCTAGAGAACTGTGACGCCGGTGATGATTTGTTTACCTTTGACCGTGACGGAAACAGTTTTAATGACCAGGTCAGTGTCATCGCGACAGTACCATAGTATGTTTCATGTTTAGGCAGATACGACAATACGGATTTACACTCATAGAACTGGCAATTGTACTGTTTGTTGTCGGACTGTTGCTGGGTGGATTCCTTGCACCACTTGCTAACAAGATCGAATTTGAAAACCGCCAGGAGACACAGGTTGCCATGGAAGAAATCAAGGATATCCTGCTTGGATTCGCCATGGAAACCGGCTATTTGCCCTGCCCGGATACAGATGGCGACGGTGTTGAAAACCTGGTGACCGCAGGCACGGGGGCCCCGGGTCTGACCTGCGCCAGTGAGTCAGGGCAGGTGCCTGCGACTACTATTGGTGTGAATGCCGAGGACGCCTGGGACAATGCTTATGTCTACCGGGTCGATGATGAATTTGCCGATCGGTCTGATCCGCCAAACACGGATGGCAAGTCAACGGACACCTGCGCTTCAACAGCAAACATCTCTTTTGCATTATGTTCCACAGGTAATATTACCGTGCTTGATAGTGCCGGCGGTAACACCATCGCAAACCTGATTCCCGCGTTGTTAATTTCAAGTGGACAAAACGGGTCGGGCACGCCTTCAACAGACGAAGCAGAAAATACTGATGGTGACGCCGTTTTTGTACAGCGGGACTATAGCTCCGACGATACCAACGAGTTTGACGATATTGTCCTGTGGCTGTCGCCACATATACTACGAAACAGGATGGTCGAGGCTGGTGTGTTACCCTGATGCTTCCTGTTTGCGTAGCTCAAAGCAAACGCGTCCAGGCTCATTGTGCAACAGTTCAAGTTTGTAATTGAATAAAGCCGCATGTTTAGCTGCCTGGTACAAACCAATACCAAGACCGTTATCTGACTTTACCGGATTCTTTAGTAATTGACGGCTGGTTGTTTCATCAATACTGTTGCCAGAGTCGCATACGCTTAGGCTAATAGTCGTCTCATCACAGGATAGTGATACGTTTACCCTGACATTGGTACCGTTAATCATTTTGTTGTATGCATTTTCAAGCAGGTTATCAATGACGCTGTCGAAAAGGTCAACTGGAATTAGCTGGTCTTCCTGTAAGTTGTCCTGGTATTTGATGCCCACACTTTGATGCCGCCGCTTTAGTTCGCGCCACCAGTCCTTGATATAAACCTGTTCGGTACTGGGTTCTTCCGGTGATTGCAGCTTGTCCAGTGCCAGCTGCAGTCGTTGGGTCAGGTTGGGTAATTGCTTTCTAAGCACTTGCTGTGAGACCGCTGTTGTACCACCCTCGTCTGTATTACCTACAATGCTGGTGATTGCCTGCAAGCTCTGCAGCAGGTTCTTTATGTCATGTGTAATGCGTGCGCCTGTCTCATATATCGCCTTGAGATGTGCTTGCTGCGTTAGTTCTTCTTCGCGCAATTTGTTGCTATAAAAGTCGTTTAATAATTTAATCAGCAAATCACAATGTAGCTTCAACGCTACACCAGACGTGTTATATATGTATATGCGGCAGGTGAAGTGACTGGTTTCGAGGGGCACATAAAAATCTGTTTTTTTTCCGGCTTCCTTGTTTTTGTCCCCCAGTTCCCAGGTTACCCCCGAAATCCAGCTGAAGTTAATCATGGCAACCATTGCCTCCTGCAGGAACTCATCCGCGCTGAGTTCCTTGTCATTAATGACAGAAAGTTCTGATAGCCACTGCTCAAGGGGCGTGCCGATATTTAGCATGTAGCTTGACCACAGCTGTAATACACCGCTGAACTCGGATCGACTGGTTAGCAACCAACTGATGGCAATGATAAGCACGCCAATTACCAATGTTGTTTGCGTAAGAGCAATAAAGTAGGTCGATTGACTCAGGAACATGGTAAGCACGCTACCCAGGGCGACGAGAGCGGTTAGCATGGCTGTGGTAATTGCATGTATAAAGACGACTGATTTCTGCCCGGTAGAAGAATTGATACCCGGAAACAGAAATATGACTGACGCTACTAACGGTAACAGGAAAATCAACCATTGGCCCTGGACAAAATCAATATTGGCAATGTTAGGCACACAGCCAAAGAGTAGTTCCATAACAAGGAAAGACAGGGCGATTAACAACGCGATTCTTTCATTTTTATCAAATGCAACACGTCCGCTGATAAAACCGATTAGCGTGATCAACCAGGCGAACAGTAACCAGTAATTCAGCCAGTAAGTGAAGGTGAGTGTAAAAATAAAGAACAGCAGCGTATTATCAATGCTGAGCCTTTCGTCACTGCGCCATACAGGTTGCCAGATTAAAAACATGCCCAGGTGGCTTAGCATCATTGATTTTGACATCAGACTGCCAAAGTCATACCAGATCGCAATGTGCAACATTAACAACATAATAAAGAGAACAAAATTTTCTCTTTTATAAAAGCTGTCTTTAGCAGTAATGCCCATAAATAAACGTATCCAGCGTGTTTTTTGTTATATTAGCCTAGTATGCACACTCGACAAAGACACGTCCGTGATTATGAATAAAAACGCGCTGACGATCACAAGGTTCCTGTTGCTGGAAGCAACTCGTGACCGCTTTACCCTGTTGATATTGGCAGGGTTAGTGATTGCAAGCCTGGTGTCGTTGTTTATTGGTGAACTTGCGGTTACTGAAAGTCTATCCATGCAAACCGCAACATTGGCTTTTCTGCTACGTTTGTTTGCAGTATTTACGGTTAGTCTGTTTATCATCAGCAGCATGCTGCGCGAGTTTCATGATAAGGGGTTCGAATTGGTACTGTCTCATCCGGTTAACAGGACTGATTACTTTCTCGGTAAATTTCTCGGTTTTGCAGCCATTGCGTTTTGCGTTACGTTCGGTGTGAGCATTTGTTTGTTGCTACTGGTGCCGGGTATGGACTTGCTGTATTGGTCGCTATCCCTGTTTTGCGAGCTATTGATCGTTGTTAGTTTGAGCATGCTTTGCCTGTTTACGCTTAACAATGTCACCCAGGCGTTTACTGCCGTTGCCGCATTTTATTTGTTAGCCCGTTGCATACAAACGATTCAGCTATTGAGTAATGCCCCGATTCTTGAACAGCATTCTTTAAGCCATCAGTTTATGGAAGCATTTATTGGTCTCTTGGCCTATATAATTCCGGATCTACATCGTTTTACGATGACAGAGTGGTTGGTCTACGGTATTGCGGATGTTATGGATATGCTGGCCGTGTTTCTGCAAACACTGATTTACGTAGTCTTGTTATCAACTGCCGCATTGTTCGATCTGCATCGCAGGATACTCTAGCTGATGTCAGCTTTATTTACAGTGACAAGACCCAGCAGCGATGTGCCAGTCGTTATAAGGCTGATGCTTGTGCTCACCCTTGTCGCCCAGGTAGTTTTTTATGCGGTTCAGCCAGAGATAAAAGCCGTTAAAACCAGATTGTCATCACCGCCATCGGCAAACTATATTGCGCTGCTTGGATTCGGTGACAGAATAACCGCCGCAAGACTGACGATGTTATGGTTACAGGCATTTGATAATCAGGCGGGCTTGAGTTTGTCATTACGAGAGCTTGACTATTCACGCGTTACCGAGTGGTTGGATACCATATTGCAACTCGATAGTGCCATGCAGTATCCGTTGTTGGCAGCCGCGAGGTTTTATGCAGAAGTGCCTGACCCGGCACGACAGCGACAAATAATTGCGTTTATCCAGGCAAGGTTCCTGGAACGTCCAGACGAGCGTTGGTCATCCATGGCACATGCAATATATGTGGCCAAGCACAGGTTGAAAGATCTGCCACTGGCACAGGAATGTGCCCGTCTCCTCAGACTACATGCGACAGCGGACCACGTTCCCTACTGGGCAAGACAGATGGAGTTTTTTGTCCTTGAAGATATGGGAGAGCTGGAAGCAGCAAAGATACTGATAGGGGGCTTGCTGGAGAGTGGTGAACTGGATGACCCTAATCAGCAGCGCTTTCTGGCCGGACGCCTGCAAAAACTGGAACAGCAATTACAGGAACAAACAAACCCGGTTATTCAGCGCTAAGCTCGTACTGTCGAAATATCAACAGTATTGTTGATAAATCATCATATGTAGCTAGAATTTACATTAGGTAATTATTTAAAAATCAATAAAAACATATAAATACGAACATGGCATAGTATATGCAGTTCATATAGCAACATGGGATCATGTGGTGGAGATATCAATGATTAACGCTAAACAAAAAGGTTTTACGCTCGTTGAAATTGCGATTGTACTCGTCATTATCGGCCTGCTTTTGGGGGGCATCCTCAAAGGTCAGGAATTAATAAACAGTGCGCGAGTACGCAACCTGGCGGATCAGAATTCAGGTACTCAGGCTGCCTACTATGGTTTTATCGACCGATATCGTGCTGTTCCAGGGGATTGGAATGCGGTTGCAGCGTGTAATGCAATAGGCCTGAGTAATTTAAACACGGCTGCAGCGAACTGTGGTGCTTACGCGATAGGCGGTAACGGCGGCGGCTCACTTGATGCTTCTGCCGGTGCGACATTGGCTCAGGGCTACACCGAATCCTCGGCACTATGGGCGCATCTTGCCGGCTCTGGATTTATCCAGGGTTCTTTTCCTGGTGGCGCTAACAGCGACGCGACCTATGTTGCAACAACGATTGCTCCAATCAACGCATTCAACGGTCGCGTCATGCTGACCCGTACTGCCCAGTATGATGTCGAAACCGGGGCCGCATCTGCCAGGTTAGCATTCGTCTTTGGTAACCAGATTCCAGTGAACATCATGCGTGAACTGGATGTTAAGGTGGATGACTCACAACCCGCTACCGGTGTTCTAAGACATACCGATGGTGATGACGGTGGCACGACTGTTTTTGGCACCACGGCGGCATGTATCACTGCAGGTACGCCCGATATCTGGAATATCGATGGTGCTGAACAAAATTGTGGTGCCCTGTTTATTTATTAATTCGTTATACTGCTGAAAAAGCCCGCGCAAGCGGGCTTTTTTATTTATGAGCGAAAAATCTGCACTACATATTGAGGGACTGGTCTGTCAATACCAGCAAAGAAGAGTGCTGCATGAGCTCTCATGCAGCATAGCTGCCGGTGAATATGTCGGGCTTGTTGGTGTCAACGGTGCCGGCAAATCCACGCTGATAAAAGCCATACTTGATTTTATTGCCGTAGAACAGGGTTCGATATCGATTTTTGGTCAGTCCCACCGTCGACCCCAGGCCAGGAACAAGCTTGCATTTCTGCCAGAAAATTTTCAGCCACCTTATTATCTTAAAGGTAAGGACTTCCTCTGCTATATGGCTAAACTGCATGGCACCAGTATCACCAGGCAGGATATGGAGCAAAGCTTACTGTCGCTGGATCTTGAACTGAGCGCCCTTGATAAATCGGTGCGGCAGTTTTCCAAGGGCATGTCGCAAAAGCTTGGCCTTGCTGCCTGTTTCCTCAGTGAACGTCCATTGTTACTGCTGGATGAACCTATGAGTGGCCTCGATCCGAAGGCCCGTGCCTACCTGAAACATCACCTGCAGACGCTTAAACCGCAAGGGCAGACGCTTTTTTTCAGTACGCACCTGTTAAACGATGTCGATGATCTCTGTGATCGTATCGTGATCCTGCATAATGGCAGCATCATGTTTAACGGCACGACGACCGAATGTTGTGATCACTTTGCTGAACCCACGCTTGAGGCTGCCTATATGCGTTGTATCCAGTCAGATGGAATGGCTGAAGCGGGTGTAGTCGTTAAGTAATCGGTCAATAATCGCGTAGACATGGGCATAGATCTTTGGGTACTGGCTCAGACGCGGCCCGGCCACGTTTAATACCTTCACGTTTTCCCTCATCAACCACTGAATGATAAATGCATGATCAATGGGGTCTGCAATATCTATTTGTAACACCGGCTTGGAGTGCGCCCTGGCATATTCCAGCGTTAATGCCGTACCTGCATCCGGCTGCTGATGGTAAATGATTAGCGTGGCATCAGCCGTTATCACATTTTTACGAGTACGAATGGCGTAATCACTCGAGTCGGTTTCTATCAGTGAGTATTTGGATGGGATATTGCCGTCCTCGGCACGTCGACCTTTTGGGCAATAACCACCATGGTTGACATTATTCGCGATTGCCGCATCCAGCGCGGCACGGTCCGCGCCTGTTTGACCGCCAGATATAATTTTTAGCGTTGACATGTCATAAGACCAACAAGATACTTCTGTACATGTTAGAACAAATTACTACGCGCTAATGGTACGAATTCTCTTCGTTTCGATACTACTTGTTATCAGCCAGCAAACGCTGGCACGAATGTACCAATGGGTTGAACCCGATACCGGCACAACCCAGTTATCCGGAAAACCCCCCGCCTGGTATCGCAGTGACGCTGGTGGTCCCAGGGTGCTTGTGTTTGAGAAAGGCAGGCTAATCGACGACACCAGTATCGAGATGTCACAACAGGGGCAGCGCGAGTTACGCAGGCGCGCGTTCATTAAAGCAGAACAGGATCGCGAGGCGGCAAGGGAAAAGCTCGTTCGTTCTAAAGAACTAAAGAGTACCTACCAGGAAGAGCCCGAGGAGTTAGTCATACCTGATATTAACGATGATGTCAGCCCGGATGCCGTTCTGGAAGAGTTACAACAAAGTAATGTTGAAATGACCGAACAGGAGCGAATAGAAGAGCAGCGCATGATGGAGCAAATGCGTGAAATGGTTGAAGACTGGGAACGCACCCAGTCAGGCGCCAACGATAGCTAGCCCTGAAAAAGCGACTTTAAAATCCCCCATATTCCCTGTTTCTGCTTGTTCAGCAGTGATTGCAGCAGCAACAAGGACTCGTTATTCGGATCAATTTCCAGGCCACGTTCTACATAAGTGCGGGTCAGTTCAACATTATCAGTTGCGAGCGCACGCTCTGCCATGCCTGCATAGCTTTCCGCAATACTCAGTATGCCCTTGTAGGCAACCACGTTATCAGGCTGCATTTTTAGAAGCTTGGTAAAGTAGTACAGTGCGTTATCGTTGGGTGGCGAATCCAGCCGCTCTTCGCGCAGGCTCTGTGCTCCCAGCCATTCAAGCGCCCTGATGACATCTGTTGATTCCGGTGCTGCCTGTTCGTCGGATTCTGGTTGCCTGGTTGATTCCTGCTCAATATCAATACTCGTTTCCGGAGTTAAGGCGGGTAATTCCGGTTCTATCATGGGTGCCGGCGCTGCGTTGACGACGGGCACCATGGTGTCTTCAAACTTTACTGTGGTACCGCGTTTGATCCGGATCTCGACAAACTGCAGGCTGAAGAAAAAAACCGACGATAAAACCAGCAGAATGACTAATACAGTTATCGTGGTCTTTTTACTGTAAACGCCAGGTGTAACAACATTGATTTCTTCAGGCTGTTTTTTCCTCGCGAGGATTGTCTCAATTTCATGCACTACCTCATCCGCAGACGCAAAGCGCTCCTCCGGGGTCTTTGCCATCATGCTATTAAGTAACGGCTGATACTCTGCCAGTGAGTCAGGTAACGATGGTATCGGTGCCGATCGGTGTTGCATGACGATATCAATGACTGAACGCGAGTGATAAGGTTTATAACCGGTTAACATTTCATAGAAGATACAGCCAAGGCTATAAATATCGCTGCGTCCGTCAACGTTTGCACCCTCGGCCTGTTCCGGGCTAACGTAATTCGGACTACCCATAAAAACATGGGTTGCTGTCAGGTTATTATCCGTGTCGGTTTGCTTGGCAATACCGAAATCCGAAAGTAAAGGGGTGTCGTCCTTTCTAAACAGGATATTTCCAGGCTTTACATCGCGGTGAATAATATTGTGTGAATGAGCACTGGCCAGGGCAGATGCGATACTGGAAACTATCTGCAGGGTCTGTTCCGGTTTAAAGTGATTCTGCAGCCGGCTTTTCAGATCACCCCCTTCGACATACTCCATAGAGATATAGATGTCATCTCCGGCAGTGCCAATATCGTAGATAGTAACGATATTGGGGTGATGCAATGCGGCAATGATGCGTCCCTCGTCCAGGAAGCGCTGGGTAAGATTACTGGACTGGTCACGACCGGCGTGGTCCAGTATCTTGAGAACGACAGAGCGATCCAGTGATTCCTGCGTAGCAAGATAGACGGTCGCCATGCCGCCCTTGCCAATCTCTTTTTCTACCCGGTAGCCAGGAATTTCCATTGCGTCAGGAATCGAGGTTATTGTTATTAAACTAGTTTAAATAAAGATGTGATTATAATTGTTTTTATGCTGTTGTGTCCGTTCATCAACCGCAATTGTTGCAGACTCAACAGGAAGTCTAGCTGATAAATGACCGAAAACATAACGAATTCAAGTGTTAATCAGTTGTAATGCCAAGGTTGTCTTATAACGTGAGTTTTCGTCGTTGCAAGCTAACCGGCAAGCGGGCATGATGGTACTTATGACATGCGTGAGTATGTCGGTAAAATAAAGTCCTGGTGTGGCTATTCTAATAATTAGTATCACGGTGTATGCATGACAGAACAAATGGAAGCAGTAGAAGAGAGGCGTAGTGGCAGTCAGCAAGTGATCGAGCACATGCTCGAGGAAAGAAACCAGCTTTTTTCGTTGTTGTTGCAGGTGTCTTCTGATGATGCCGAAGAAGATCCATTCGCATCCAAGTCAGATCTTGAAGAATTTGTACAGTTACTGGTCGACTACATTGCGGCTGCGCATTTCGGTCTTTACCAGCGCATTGCCGAGGGTAAGGAAAGGCGTAAAGCTGTGTCTGAACTGGCCGTACAAATTTACCCACGTATCGAACAGACAACCCAGATAGCTCTGGCCTTCGATGAGAAGTACAACTCTGAGAATGATGAGTGTGATTTATCTGAACTGCAGCCTGATTTATCAAAATTGTGCGAGGAATTACTCGCCAGGATCGAACTGGAAGATCAGCTAATCAACACTATCCTTGGGAAGGATCCTGGCTAATCGCTTCCAGTTTGCTCTTGATGAAATCAGAGTGGGCGACATATAGCAGGTCTGCTACTTTTCGTATGTAGTGTTCTTCGTACTTATCGAGTACGTTATCCGCATAAGCGACACTCCACAGGTTACGAATCACCTCTATTCTTTCTGCCATCGTCAGTCTGTCCGTTAGTTGCCGGGTAAATTCAAACAGGGACACGGAATGATCAACTTCTCTTTCCGCAGCGTCGATCAATTCCTCTATCGCAGTTTCTTCGAGTTCGAATTTCGCCGTAATCAGGCGTTTGATTTCTTCACGTTCCCTGTCGTCGATGTGATGATCTGCAAGGCTAATCTCGATCATTAATACCGCGGTCGCCAGCTCCATCGTGGTTGTATGGTCTTGCGCTGTTGATTCTGCATTAAACAGACCTTCAAAATAGTCTTTAATGGTATTGATCATTGCTAGTTGTTTGTCTGATTTAATGAATATCGGCCATCAATGAAGTTGTCAAAATACTGGTTCACCAGGGGGTGCTTGACGGGAACCAGCTTCTCACAGCTTTCCAGGTTTTGTTCGGCGACATAGGTCTCCTGTGTCGCTTGATCGACAAGTACCCGATACCAGGGTTCATTTTTAGGTGGTCTGGATTTGGCTACGGCCTCGTACCATTCTTCAGTACCATTAAATACCGGGTCGACATCATAAATGACGCCGCGATAATCAAACAGCCGATGATGCACAATTTGTCCAATGTTAAATTTTGCCTGTTTCATTCCATTATGCCGCGGGTAGTATAATGAAACCATGATAGCAGAAGCGTTTTGTAACGATAAACCAGGCCGTTGATGACCAGTCTTAAAGAACGTGATTTGTCTGTCGTATGGCATCCATGTACGCAGATGAAAGACCATGAAACCCTGCCGTTGATCCCGATACGCAGGGGCGAGGGCGTCTATCTCGAGGATTACGATGGTAAGCGCTATATCGATTCCATGAGTTCCTGGTGGGTAAACCTGTTCGGCCATGCCAATCCGCGCATTAACCAGGCGATACAGGACCAGGTACAACAACTGGAGCATGTCATTCTTGCCGGCTTCACGCATGAACCCGTTGTTACGTTGTCCGAGCGTTTGCGTGACCTGGCGCCAGAAGGCCTGAGCCGTTGTTTTTACGCGGACAATGGCTCATCAGCGATTGAGGTCGCGCTGAAGATGAGTTTTCACTACTGGTTAAATCGCGGTAAACCTGAAAAGAAACGTTTTATTACGCTGGACAACAGCTACCACGGCGAAACCCTGGGTGCCTTGGCAGTGGGTAATGTTGCCCTGTACAGGGACACCTACGGCCCGTTAATGATGGAAACGCTGGTTGTCCCCAGTCCCGATTGCTATACGCGGAAACACGCTGACAGCTGGGAAAGCCATTCCCGCAAGATGTTTCAACATATGGAGTCCATGCTTGAACAACATGCGCACGAGGTTGCCGCGGTCATACTCGAACCCCTGGTACAGTGTGCCGGTTATATGCGCATGTACCATCCGGTTTACCTGTCGCTACTGCGTGAGGCCTGCGACCGGTATAAGGTACATTTAATTGCCGATGAAATCGCGGTTGGTTTTGGCCGCACCGGTACCATGTTCGCCTGTGAGCAGGCGGGCATTACACCCGACTTCATGTGCCTGTCCAAGGGCTTAACGGCAGGTTATCTGCCACTGTCGGTGACGCTGACCACGGAAGATGTTTATTCGGCTTTTTATGATGATTACACGCGGCTGACCGCGTTTTTACATTCTCATAGCTATACCGGTAATACGATTGCCTGTGCGGTAGCCAATGCGTCGCTGGATATATTTCGTGACGATAATGTGATCGAGGCCAACAAGGCGCTCATCGCATGCATGCACGATTATAGTTTGCCATTAGCCGCGCATCCTCATGTTGGAGAGGTGCGGCAGCATGGCATGATCCTGGCGATAGAGATGGTCAAGAACAAGGAAGCGCTTGAGCCTTATCCATGGCAGGAGCGTCGCGGCATGCGCGTCTATGAGCATGCGCTCTCGCGTGGTGTGTTACTAAGGCCGTTGACTAACGTGGTTTACCTGATGCCGCCCTACGTTATTAACAAGGAACAAATCAAACATGTACTGGATGTTGCAGCAGAAGGCATAGACATTGCGACCGGCGATTGACCATGCGCATTAGTCGACTCTATACCAGTCAGGCGCTGGATGAGGGCACAACAATTGTACTGTCACAGGAGCAGTCTCATTACCTGGCCAATGTGCTACGTCAGCAAACCGGTGACAGTGTTATCTTGTTTAATGGATCTGACCATGAGTATGAGGCCACAATACTGCAGCTAACTAAAAAAATGGCCGAGTTATCAATAACCGCCTGCATGGAAAAAAACGTGGAATCAGCACTGCAGATTCACCTTGCACTTGGCCTGGCGCGGGGGGGACACATGGACCTGGCTATCCAGAAGGCAGTGGAACTTGGTGTCCATCGCATCATTCCGGTGATAACAGAATTCAGCAGTGTCAGGATTAAAGCCGATCGGTTGCAGAATAAAATGAGCCACTGGTCAAACATCATCATCAGTGCCACCGAGCAATGTGGTCGCACAAGACTGGCGATACTTGAACAACCCGTCAAACTCGATGCGTTCCTGGCCAGTGAACCGGTTGGGCAACGTCTGTTGTTTCATCCCGAGGCAGAGACAACATTTGCAGAGCTTGATGGAAAACCAGACAATGTCACTTTACTAACGGGCCCGGAAGGCGGATTTAGTACTGAAGAGATTGCACTGGCATGTCAATCCGGGTTCCTGGTGCTTGGACTTGGTCCGCGGATACTGCGAGCAGAAACAGCGGTTATCAGTGCGCTGGCCTGTTGCCAGGCCCGATGGGGCGATTTTTAAATCCATGCCAATGTAGCTACGACTTTACGATCAACCAGACATTTCATTGATATATGCCAGAAACAGACGTACCGCACCTCACAACGGCCCTTTCCGGTCCATTTCAGGACCTCGAACGTGCCGTACTCGAAAACCAGGCCGGCATTGAGTCCTGGTTTCGCACCGCATGGCGCAACCTTTGCGCGCCGTTTTACGCCTCCGTCGATCTACGCAATGCCGGGTATAAGATGGCGCCGGTTGATACCAACCTTTTTCCTGCTGGCTTTAACAACCTCAATGTCGCCTTCGAATCGTTGAGCATTCAAGCTGTACAAATGGCCATCGAACATATCCGTGTTCCTGTTGACAAGATATTGATCGTGCCTGAAAACCATACTCGCAATCTGTTTTACCTGGAAAACGTCTATCGCTTGAAAACCATCATCGAGAAGGCCGGTTTCGAGACGCGTATCGGCAGTTTGATGGAAGAGGTTGAGTCAACCATCTCGGTAGCGCTGCCTTCGGGAAATACCTTGACGCTTGAGCGCATCAACAGGTCCAGAGACCGTGTCAGTGTCGCAGGCTTCGACCCGGATTTAATCCTGTTGAATAATGACCTTGCCGCAGGTAGACCGGAAATACTGGAAAACCTCGGGCAATTTGTTACGCCGCCCACCTGCCTGGGCTGGTCTTCACGGCTCAAATCGACACACTTCAGTTTTTATCAGCAACTGGCACAGGATCTCGCTGGTGTCATTGGTATTGATCCCTGGTTGATTGACCCGATGTTTCGTAACTGTGGTGAAGTGGATTTTATGAAGCGCGAGGGTGTGGATTGCCTGGCGCGTAATGTTGATGCATTGCTTACAGAAATACAGAAAAAGTATGAACAGCACGGTGTCGATAGCCAGCCGTTTGTCATCGTGAAAGCAGATGCCGGTACCTACGGCATGGGGGTAATGACGGTGACAAGCGTTGAGGATGTTACCGAGCTAAATCGCAAGGAACGGACCCGCATGTCGAAAACAAAGGAAGGACAGAAAGTCTCCCAGGTTATTATCCAGGAGGGCGTCTACACCCATGAAACATGGGGAGCAGAGAATACCGTTGCCGAGCCGGTGGTTTATATGATTGGTCATCAGGTGGTTGGTGGTTTTTACCGGGTCCATGAAAAGCGTTCGACCAGTCAGAACCTGAATGCGCCGGGCATGCGTTTCGAACCGTTGGCATTCGACGATAGTTGTATCTCTCCTGACCCCGATGAAGCACCGGATTGTCATCAAAACCGATTTTATACCTATGGCGTGATTGCCCGACTCGCGCTGTTGGCTGCAGCCAGAGAGATTAAGGCCGTCAACGCTTGCCCAGACGCTTGATAATTTCTTTGACGCTGGCAAGGTGCCGACGACTGATCTGAAGTTCATCCTCCATGTCTTCCAGCCTGATAACGACCTGGTCGGCACTGTTTTTACCTAAACCGCAAATGTGTTTGCGCGCGACCAGTGCGTTGCGATGTATGCGTACGAACGTATCCGGAAATTCTTCTTCGAGGTTCACCAGGGATTCATCCAGCAGTATGTCTCCGCCTGGCCATGCAGCCGTCACATATTTCTGGTCGGCCTTTAGGTAGTAAATGCGTTCGATCGGTATCAGTTCCAGTACGCCATTGACAAGGGCACTGACGTGCGTGCGCCTGCTGCCTTCACTGATTGTTTCACTGAGCGACGTGAGTCGTGATTGTTGTATGGCCCTGGCCCGTCCGAGCGCAACCTGTAGTCTGTCTTTACGTATGGGTTTTAACAGGTAATCAACCGCGTTGGCATCAAATGCACTGAGCGCATGGTCCTGGTAGGCAGTAGAAAAAATGATCGCGGGTTGTGACTCCAGCTTTAACAAATGGCGTGCAACTTCAAGACCATCCATGCGTGGCATTCTTATATCCAGCAGGACAATGTCGGGTGTCATGTCATTGATAAGTTCCAATGCCTCGATGCCATCGCCTGCAACGAACAGGTCGGCGGCAGGTTGTAGTTCGTTTACCAGTTGCTGCATGCGCTCACGCGCCAGCGGTTCATCATCAACGATCAGTATTTTCATGGGTCTGGTACGGTAATGTCACGGTTACCCGGTATTGCCGCGGTTCATTATCTATCTGTAATTCGCAGTTATCGCCAAACACATTAAGCAGCCGCTGGCGGATGTTCTCCTGCGCCAGGCGATTACCGTGGGGTGAATCCGGACTGTTGCCTTCGGGCAGCGGGTTCAGGATTGCGATGCGAATGCGATTATCAATCAATTCACCACTGATCCTGATACAGCCGCCGTCAGTGATACGCTCGATGCCATGATAGATACTGTTTTCCAGTAATGGCTGCAGGCTAAGCGGCGGAACCAGTGCATTGTCGGGTATGTTATCGATCTCCCATCGCACCTGCAGTCGATCACCAAGACGCAGTCCCTCTATGCGCAGGTACAGCTCACAGAGTTTCCATTCCTCACTCACCGGGTAAAGTCGGGTGGGTTCCAACAGGCTGGCCCGGAACAACTCAGCCAGATCTTCAACGGCGGTTTCAGCCTTGGCCGGGGCGGTGCGGGTCAGGCTGGCAATACTGTTCATACAATTAAACAGGAAATGCGGGCGTATTCGTGATTGCAGGGCCTGCAGGCGAGACTCGGCCACTACCTCAATATTGTGGCGCCATTCATGTTGAATATACAGGTAACGCAATACCAGGCCGCCGATGATGGCTGCGATGGCCAGTGATCGGAAGACAAACGGGATATGCGTATTGCTTGTCGTCTGCGGGCTACTGTAGACGATCCACCAGGCGAGTTCGGTGATAATCAGCGTGATCAGTAAAATAATGCAGTAACTGGCGCTGACGGCCCTGACGATGGTGAGCCTGTTCAGCGTTTGCCGAAACAGACACAGCAGACCGACGCAACTTAATGCGATCCACTGGATAAACAGGGAATTCATTGCCAGGTTATAGAGTAATTGCTGGCTATCCATGATCTTGTTAATAGATAGCACAATGGCAAGTATCTCGGCGCTGAACAGCACCACGAACAACACGCGGACGCTACAGAAGTCTGGCAGGAAGTTTGAACTCTGGCTGGATTCAGTAGTTGTCATGGGAAAAGCGCGTGGTTTACCGGCAGCATACGTTATACTGTGCGCCAAATAAACGAAGCACGACAGCAATGAGTAAGGATAACAAGCACAAACCCTGGGGCGGTCGCTTTACAGCACCGACAGATGAATTTGTCGAACAGTTCACGCAGTCCGTCTCCTACGATCAGCGATTGGCCCATTATGACATCATGGGATCGATTGCTCACGTGCGCATGCTGGCAAGGGTCAAGGTGCTTTCCGACGATGAATGCGAGCAGATCGTTGCAGGCTTGAATACGATTCAACAACGTATCGAACAAGACACATTTAGCTGGTCAACCGCGCTGGAAGATGTCCACATGAATATAGAAACGGCGCTGGTCGCGGAGATTGGCGACTTCGGCAAGAAACTGCACACGGGACGCTCGCGTAATGACCAGGTGGCGACGGACATACGCCTGTATTGTCGCGCGGAAGTGGATGCCATTCATGCATTACTCACCGATGTCTTAAAGTCTATACATGCGCTGGCATCGCAACATGTCAATACCATCATGCCAGGCTTTACCCACTTGCAATCAGCACAACCGGTCACGTTTGGTCACCATTTGCTGGCCTGGGCGGAAATGCTGCTGCGCGATCGTGACCGACTACAGGACTGTCGTCGACGAATCAACCTGTTACCGTTAGGTGCGGCCGCATTGGCAGGCACCAGTTATCCTATCGATCGTGAGTCGGTGGCCAGTGAGCTTGGTTTTGACGGTGTTACGCAGAATTCACTGGATTCGGTTAGCGACAGGGATTTCGTTATTGAGCTGGCTGCTGCTTGCAGCCTGATCATGATGCACCTGTCACGCTTTTCAGAAGAGCTGATCATCTGGATGTCACAAGCGTCAGGCTTTATCGAGATTGGTGATGCCTGGTGCACCGGATCGTCGATTATGCCGCAAAAGAAAAACCCGGATATTCCCGAACTCGTTCGCGGCAAGACCGGGCGAGTCTATGGCAGTTTGATGTCGTTATTGACGTTAATGAAGGCACAGCCGCTGGCCTACAATCGCGATAACCAGGAAGATAAGGAAGCATTATTTGATGCGCTCGATACAGTCAAGATGTGCCTGCTGGCCTACAGCGGCATGGTGCCTACCATTACAGTGAACAAGGCAACCATGTATGAGGCAGCGGCCAAAGGCTTTGCCACGGCAACCGATCTCGCTGATTATCTCGTGGTTAACGGGTTGCCGTTCAGGGATGCCCATGAGGCGGTTGGCAAGATCGTGCAGTTCGCCATTCAGGCAGACAAACCGCTGGATAAACTGACGCTGCAAGAACTGCAACAGTTCTGTGATGTCATTAATGATGAGGTCTTCGCCGTACTGACACTCGAAGGTTCGGTAGCAGCCAGGAACCATATCGGCGGTACTGCCCCGACGCAGGTTGAGCAGGCGCTGTCCCGACTCGAACAAATGATTTAAAGGATTTACGTCTGATGAAATTAATAAAGAGATTGGCCATCGGCCTCGCAATCGTTTTACTCCTGGTCATTGGCCTCGCTGTTATTGGCGTGTCCACGTTTGATCCTAATGATTACAAACAGCGCATTGCCGATAAGGTAAAGGAAGATACCGGCCGTGAGTTGCAAATTGATGGTGAGATTCAGCTTAGCATTTACCCCTGGCTGGGACTGGAACTGAACGGGATCACGCTGGGAAATGCGGCCGGTTTCGGTGACACGCCCTTTCTGAAGACAAACCGGATCAAGGCCCGGGTCAAACTATTGCCACTGCTGCGCAAGGAGTTGGAGATGGATACGCTGCTATTGCATGGCGCGACCCTGAACCTGGCCCGCAATGCTGATGGGATTACGAACTGGGAAGACCTGGCAAAACCGGCGGATGACACGGCGGAGAAACAGGACGCTGCAATGCCGTTTGCTGCTCTGGTACTGGGCGGAATCGATGTCAAAGATATCAACATCTATTGGGATGACAAGCAGGCTGCAGTTACGGCACAGTTGACCGATTTGATGATCTCCACCGGTGAGTTGGTGCTGGGTGCACCTATTGAGATTAAAGCAGGCCTAAATGTCGGCGCATCCAAACCGGCACTGGAATCGCGCATTGATTTTACTGGCACGCTCACTTACGACGATAGCGGCAACGTACTGACTCTCAAACCCATGTTGCTGGAATCCACTGTCAAAGGAAAGGCGATCCCCGGTGGCGAATCCAGTATCCGGCTGTCATCAGAAATCATGGTTGATATGGATGAAGATATGGCCACGATCAGTGCGCTGCAAATCAACGCGTTTGACACAGCGGTCACGGGGCAACTTGAGGCTGCAGGTATTGAATCAGGTTTGCCGCAAGCTAAAGGTGAACTGACTATCAAAGGTGAAGACCTGCCAGGGCTGTTCAAGATATTTGAAATCGAACCGTTGGCAACACAGCTGGCAGGCATTGAACCACGCAGCTTTGATATCAATACCCGGTTTGATGCCGATCTGAAACGCAATGACATTAGCGTTCCTGAGCTTTCCATAGACGTGCTCGGGAACAAGGTCAACGCCAACGTCATTGCCCGTAACGTCAAGTCGGATACACCGGCAGCCAGGGGTGCAATCAAGGCCAGTGGTCCAAATTTACCCATCCTGCTGTCACTGGCATCGCAGCTCAAGGGTGACAGCAAGGAAAAGGTATCTGCGTTATCGAAAGAGTTGAAAGCTGCCCCCGGTGCTTTTTCGATTGCAACCGATTTTGATGTGGATATGCAGGCCGGTTCCGTGGCATTGCCCGCATTGTCGATCCAGGCACTCGGTGTAGACACGAGTGGCAACCTGACCGGTGACAAGTTGCAAAGCGGTGCCCCTTCGCTCAGTGGCGGCATCACTATCAAGGGTAAAAATTTACCCACACTGGTTCGCATTGCAGCTGCATTTGCCGGCGACGGCACCCAGGACTTATCCGCCCTTGGCACACAGCTGAAAGCCGTACCGGCAACCTTTACTGTTGAAACCGAGTTTGGTTCCAGCGCCGATGCGATAGAAGTCAGCAAGTTGGCAATCAATGCATTGGGTCTGACCAGCGCCGGCAAGTTAAGTATCGGCAATGCGCTGTCTGATAAACCGACATTAACAGGATCACTTGATGCCAGCGGCCCAGATTTACCATTGCTGTTACTGGTAGCTGGCAGCATGCAAGGCAAGGACAGCGGTCTTGCCACGTTGGCAAAAGATCTGGGCAGAATCAAGGACAAGCAGTTCACGCTGGCAACCGAATTTGATCTGAATACAGGAACCGGTCAGCTTGTCCTGCCCAAGCTTGACTTCAAGTCACTCGGTATCGAACTTGATGCCAACCTGGCAGGTAAAAATGACAATATCGATGGCCAGCTGACACTGGCCAGTAACAAGCCTAAACCATTACTAACCGCGCTCAGGCAACCGGACCTCGCGCAAGTGCTAAACTCATTCAAGCTTTCGTCGGGCATCAGTGGCGGTGCCAGTCGCATGAAACTCGACCCGCTATCTTTTAACGCGGTGTTATCCGGCAAGCAGATTCCTGATTCTCCTGTTACTTTAGCTGTCAATGCAGTTACCGATGTGGATCTCGACAAGGAAGTGGTTGCCATCAACAACCTTTCCATTAACGGACTGGGACTGGATGTCAGCGGTCAGTTAACGGCGAAGCAATATAGCACCTCGCCAGCATTGAGCGGCAATCTTGATGTGGCGCCGTTCAACCTGCGGCAACTGCTGGTCTCGCTAAACCAGGACGTACCGAAAACGGCGGACGCGAATGTGCTGAAGAAAGTTGCGCTCAAAACCGCATTTAGCGGTGACGGTAACAGCATTCAATTAAAAGGACTGGATGCGGTGCTGGATGATTCGCAACTAAAAGGCGACATTAATCTGCTTAGTATGTCACCGTTGAACCTCGAGTTTGGTTTGGGCATTGATCAATTCAACCTGGATCGTTATCTGCCCCCCAAGCCAAAAGAACAGCAACAGAAACCGGCCGCAACCCCCGAAACTGCCGCAGCCGCCGTCGCTACAGAGATCCCGGTTGAGACCTTGCGAGCCATCAGGATCAAGGGTGATTTTGCCATGGGACAATTCGTTGTTTCGAATGCCAGGTTAACCGACCTCGAACTCAGCGTCCGCGCTGACAAGGGCGATATCAAACTGTCACCCATCAAGGCAAAGCTGTATGACGGTGGTTATGATGGCACTATCCGGCTCGATGCTACCGGTAAGGAACCCACCCTGGTAACAGATTCGTCATTAACCGGCGTGCAAACGGGGCCGCTGGTCAAGGATGTGGCGGATACCGAGGATATTTCTGGCGAAGCCAATATAAACCTGTCCCTGAATACATCAGGTAAAGATACCAGCGTCATGAAACGGCGCCTGTCTGGTAAAGGGGAATTGAAATTCCTGGAAGGCATCTTCCGCGGTATCGATATCAACAGCGTGTTGCATCAAATCGAAATACTGCTTGAATCGAAGCAGGTGAGACCGATTAATACCGAAGGTGAAACACAGTTTAAATCAGTGACGGCGACGATGGATATCAAGAACGGTGTTGTCAATAACAACGACATGCTGATGCTCGCGAATGGTTTCAAAGTCAAGGGTGAAGGCATGATGGTGAACCTGAATGATGAAACATGGAAATATAACCTGACTGTACTGGTTGACCCTGGCAGTGCCACACGCGGAGAGGAGCGCTATAACCTGGGTGGCTACGATGTGCTGATTAAATGCCGTGGCAAGATCATGGATAAAAAGTGCATTCCTGATCTGGAGTCCATGATCAACGCCTTGTTCAAGGATACGTTGAAAAACAAGCTTGGCGACGTGTTGGGCTTGCCCAAGCAAAAACAGTCTGCACCGGCGCCACAAGACGCGGCGCCCGCCGAACCTGACAAGTCACCTGCTGAATCGACCCCCGCTGAGCAGCAGCAACAAAAACAGTTGAAGCCTGAAGATGTCATCAAGGAAGAACTGGGCAAGGGTCTGAAGAAACTGTTTGATTTTTAATGTGACGGGAATGCCGCAAAACAGTTTCGCGGATACGTTGCTCGACTGGTTTGAACGACATGGCCGCAAGGACCTGCCCTGGCAGCAACAGCGTACACCTTACCGTGTCTGGGTGTCCGAGATCATGCTACAACAAACGCAGGTGAGTACGGTTATTCCGTACTACCAGCGCTTTATGCAGTCTTTTCCTGACGTCCACTCGCTGGCAACAGCACCACTGGATGATGTGTTGCACTTCTGGACGGGACTGGGTTACTACGCCCGGGCACGCAACCTTCACAAGGCGGCAACAATAGTAACCAACGACTATGCTGGAACATTCCCTGATGACATCGAGGCCCTGGTTGGACTGCCGGGCATAGGCCGTTCGACGGCAGGTGCGATATTGGCCCTGTCTGCTGGTCAGCGCCAGCCTATCCTTGATGGTAATGTCAAACGCGTCTTATGCCGCTACCATGCCATTGCTGGATGGCCGGGTAAAAAATCCGTTGAGAATCGATTATGGGAACTGGCTGAGACTTACACGCCGACCAAACAGGTTACGGATTATACCCAGGCAATCATGGATCTCGGCGCGACGGTCTGTACCCGCAGTCGGCCGGCATGCGAGGCCTGCCCGGTAGCCAAAGGCTGCCAGGCGCGCCGAACACAAACACAGGATGTTTTCCCTGAGCGCAAGCCAAAAAAGAACCTGCCGGTGCGCGACACCGTGTTTGTCATTGTTGAAAATGAACATGGTGAGGTGTTGTTACAGCAACGGCCACCAACCGGTATCTGGGGCGGGCTATGGAGTTTCCCGGAATTTGATATGCGGGACGATATCGCCAAATGCCTGGCACAACGTCTTGGTTTGTCTGTGTTAACATTAACTGAATTGCCCGGCATCAAGCACACGTTTAGCCATTTTCAATTGTTGATTAAACCTGTGCTCGTGAAGGCAAATGTAACGCTGCAGTTGAATGACGCCACGGATGTATGCTGGATGTTGCCGGGTTCCGAAGAGAAGATCGGGTTTCCCGCGCCCGTCGTCAACATTATGAATATACTCAAAACCAGGAGAAATAACTGATGAGCCGTACTGTACAGTGCGTAAAACTTGGTAAAGAAGCGGAAGGGTTGGACCGTATGCCCTATCCCGGCGAACTTGGGCAGCGCGTTTTCGACAATGTCTCGAAAGAAGCCTGGCAACAATGGCTGGAGCATCAGACCATGTTAATTAATGAATATCGGCTGACACCAATAGAACCCAAGGCCAGGAAATTCCTTGAGGAGGAGATGGAAAAATTCTTTTTTGGTGGCGGCTCAGACAAACCGAAGGAGTTCGTCGCTCCCGAGGAGTAGCCTAACTTGACGAAATAGCGCGAGACCGGTTTAATACGCGTCTTTTTGCAATTCTACTTCCGTAGTTATTTCACAATGGCCAGGTAGCTCAGTCGGTAGAGCAGGGGACTGAAAATCCCTGTGTCGGCAGTTCGATTCTGTCCCTGGCCACCATTTAACTCAACGACCTAGACACTTCAATCTATACCGAATCACTAAATGCGGACACTAGGCACAGATAGTCAGCTTTGTTGATAGCTTATCGACTACTCTAGGAATAGATCCGTAAGCTTTCTCCATAGATTCTTTGTGTCTAGTATCACCGAATTCCTGGTATTCGACGCGTATTTCATATGTTTCATCTACACCAAGGTATTTGCTAATTATTTGAAGATGGGGCGATAAATGGTTCATTTCTTCTCTTGCTTCACCCTTGCCAAAACCAAATTCTCCACATGATGTGAGTAAAACAAGCGCCTTTTCTGTAAGAATAGGCTCTAGCGGATAGTCACCACGGCTTAAATCAAAGCTGAAAGTTTTATTTATTCGCACAACTTGATCTACCCAGGCTTTCAATGCGGCAGGCATACCATAGTTATACATTGGTGTTGTAATAATGATTACACTTGCTGTAGATAATTCATCAATCAACATATCAGATTGCGTTAGTAATGAAGTCTGCTCATCTGTTCTTTCATTTTCTGGAGTAAAAGCAGCCGCTATCCAACTTTCACAAATAAAATCAGGCGGCGAGCTGCCAACGTCTCTATAGATAAAAGTGTCTTCTGGGTTTGCAGAGAGCCAATGGTTTTTAAATTCAGTTCCTAATGATCTTGAAATAGAACGAGATTTACGCGCACTTGCATCTATATGAAGTAAAGTAGTCATTATATTTACCTTTTGTGATTTAATATTTGTTATGGTGTTTTGGAAAAAAAGTCATCATTATCTGTATCTAATAACAATCATAATGCCAATTATTATTTCAGTGCTGATAAGAACCATGCGTAGTGAAAGCATCTCGCCAAAAAACAATATACCTCCAAAGCTTGCTAATACGGGCACTGTTAGCTGTACACTAGCGGCTGTTGTTGCAGACAGGTATGGCAGTGCCATGTACCAAATAATGTAGCCCAACCCTGAAGCCATAGCGCCTGATAGAAATGCAAACATAAATCCAGAAATATCAACGTGGATATTATGTGCAAATAAAAAGTAAAAGACTGTAGCAATGACTGTAGCTCTACTAAAATTTCCAGCGGTGTCATAAGTAGGCTCTTGGCTGTTCTTGCCAAGAATTGTATAAATACTCCAGCTAGCGCCTGCTGATAACATTAATAATGCAGATATTAAAGGAGGGTTTTCAAAACTGGGCAGTAATAATGCCAATAACCCTGCTATAGAAATGCCTATGCAGGCTATTTGAATAAGCTTAAAACATTCACCTCGAAAATATGCATATCCAAGCATAGTCAATTGAACAGCACCAAAGGCAAGTAGTGAACCTGTTGCTGTTGTTAGCTCTACAAACGCGTATGAAAATGCTGTGGCGTAGATAAAGAGTGCTAACGCGGAATACCAGTTTCCATGATTGGGGTTGAATATCGCTTTTGGTTTGACAAGAAAAGCTAATAGAACGGCGCCAGAAGCCAGGCGAATGAGTGTAAAACTCGCAGCATCAATAGTGGTATATTGAAATGCGGCCCGACTTAACAATGCATTACCCGCAAAGGCAAGCATCGCTATTGTCGTCAGGCCGATGCCACTAATAAAGATTTGTGCGATTATAGCTTGCACGGTTACTTGTCTAAATTCCGTTAGCTTCTGATATGGTCAGATGGTGTATTGTTGGCCACTTTGTTTTTGCTTTAGCCAACACGTTTTCTTTATCTTTTAAGTACATTTCCATTACTGAAGCATTTAGAAACAAGTAGAGCTTGCCATCTACTATGTCAGCGTAACGTGGACTTCCATCAAGTTTCTTACCGAGTGCTACACCAAATGCGCAAAAACCACCGTACTGTGGTTTATACTTGCTTGGAGCAGAAGAAAACTTGTCTAATGCTTCTTTTGACTTAAAGTAATAAGCAACATTGTCATCAACGTGTGAGTATTTTGCTTCTCCAGGTATAATTCCGAGACCATTGACGTACGCATATACATCATTTCCTCGAAATGCGACGCCTTGTCCATCGACAGTGGTACCTTTTGAGACATTGTATTCATCAGCTGCATAAACCGATGACATTATGCTCATTGACGACATCAATGTTGCAATTACGACATATTTATTTAGCTTTCTCATTTTATTTTCCTCATGAAAGTAAGTGGTAATCGGATCCTTATAGATCCAGTTCAGAAAGTTCTGGGTGATCTTCAGGTCTTGGACCAAGTGGCCAATGAAAAAGACGACTGGATTCATCAATTGCTAAATCGTTAATTGAAGCTCGTCTTACAGCCATAAGTCCATTTTCTGAGAACTCCCAGTTCTCATTTCCATATGAACGAAACCATCGACCTTCATCATTAGCCCATTCATATGCAAACCGGACAGCTATGCGTTCATTGGTATATGCCCATAGCTCTTTTATTAATCGGTATTCATGTTCTTTCTTCCATTTATTTGCTAAAAAAACCTCTATCTCTTCCCTGCCTGTCAAAAACTGCGCACGATTGCGCCATTGACTATCGGGCGTATAAGCTTGTGCTACTTTCTTTGGGTCGCGGCTATTCCATGCATCTTCTGCAAGTCGTACTTTTTGAGTAGCTGTGTCCTTTGTGAAAGGAGGGAGTGGTGGCCTGTTCATTGCATTTTCCTCACATTAATAATTTAAAATACGTGCCACTGACCATCGAAGTAGGGGAGAGGAGGCAACTAGGTCAGTGACACGAAGTAACATTAGGCAGCGCGTTTAAAGGCTGATGCGATAGCAGCAACTATAGAGTCTGTATCTGCCACGTGACTTGCTATCATTCGGAAATTGATTATTGCTGCTTGATAACCATCGTACCCAGGTACTTGTGCTGCTGCCGTTGCATCGGTAGCAACCATCACTTCGAACCCTTGTTCTGTTAGCTCGCGCATATGAGATTCAAGACAAAGATTGGCAGACATACCTGCAAGAATGACTTGATCAATACCCTGTTTACGTAATTGTAAAACCAGGTCATTTGTTTCAGGACCATATACTTTGTGCGGGTTTGTAACGATAGTTTTTCCATCGTTAATGTATTTTTTATACTGCTCTAACCAATCAGCACCAGAGCCCTCAAAGTCAGTTGTGGAAAGTGGGCCTTTGCGATTAAACATGCCAATGCTGTGCATTAATTTTTCTAAGGCACCCTCAAATTTCCAACCATGATCGTGAGGGTAATAATAGTGCGGCGATATAAAGACTGGCATATTGATGTCTTTAGCAGCTGCAAAGAGTCGATCAATATTTTCAACAGTATTATTTTCGACAATGTTTTTTCCAATTACGCCCCAAGTCACGCCATCTGGACTCAGAAAATCATTTTGCGGATCAGTAACTACTAATGCAGTTCTATTCACATCAATTCTAAAGCCAGGATCTGGTAAACCACTTTTATCTTCTTTTGTATTCATGATTATTTCTCCGAAATATTTATCTAGGTAGTGTTAATACTTATGCAGCCCGCTTAACTTCTGCTTTCGTCCAAGCAACAGGTTTGAATGCAGCATCAAGCTCGGTTTCTGCGATATGGTTTGTGTAATTCGACATAACCTTTAATTAGGGATAAACCCAAAAGCGTCCTTTGCTCCTTGTAATAAAGCCGTAGACTCAGCAGGCGCAGAATCGATGTTATGCGTGGTAAAGACTGTCATGGTTGTTCTCCTTAATTTGTTAAGCAGCGTTAAGGTGTACCGATCGGTAAACCCTAGAGCAAGTATTTACCGATCAGTAAACCAATGTCAAACAAATAATTTGATGAAAAATATATATTCCGCGCTAAAAAAATCTATATAATTGTTTTTATTGTCTTTATTTTTTTGGAAAAATATTGAAAATATGAATAAAATATTAACCGTTCGGTTAACTATATGGGTAATTATGAGAGCGACAAAAAGAGATGAGCTGGTGCAGAAAGCGCTGAAAGTCTTTTATAAAAATGGGTTTCATGCCAGCGGGATGGAGTTGATTGCCGCTGAGACAGGCATCTCAAAGACATCGATTTATAAGCACTTCAGAACAAAAGAAGACTTAATTTTGGCTGTACTACGACTGCGAGATGAATACTTCAGGAACTGGCTATACAGGAGAATGGAGGAACTGGCTGATACGCCGAAAGATCAATTAATTGCAATGTTTGATGCATTACAAGAGTGGTTTGACGATCCAGAATACAGAGGCTGTATGTTCATTAAAGCATCTTCTGAATTTCAGGAGTGCAGCGACCCTATACATCAACAAGCTGCAGATCATAAACGCATACTTGAAAGGCATATTATTCAGTTAGCAGAACAGGCTAATCTGACCAATCCAGATGTATTAGCAAAACAATTATTGTTGTTAAAAGAAGGTGCTATTGTTACAGCACATTTAGGGCATACCAAAAAGCCTGCTGAAGACGCTAAAATTGCAGCAAAAGCACTTATTGATTTACATACGGAAGAATAAATATGGGCAAAAGACACTGACAGTAAAATGAATAAAAATCATTACATTTTGATGGCCAATTACAATCAATGGATGAATATAAAAATTTACAATGTTTGTAGTAATATACCTGATGCAGATAGAAAGAAAGATATGGGTGCCTTCTTCAAGTCAATACATGGAACGTTAAATCACATTTTATATGGTGATATTGCTTGGATAAATAGATTTAAAGATAAGCCGATAAATCTAAGCTTAGGACAGGATATCTACTCTGATTTTGAAGAACTCAGAAATGAGCGGGTGCGCTTAGATGTAGAATTAATAGAGTGGGTATCAAATCTTGATAGCGCTTGGTTAGAGACTACTTTTGAATTTAAAAGCATGGTGGACGGTAAAACACGTTCAGCTAATGCGTGGGTATATGTATCGCACTTGTTTAATCATCAAACGCATCATAGAGGACAAGTAACTACGCTGATAAAGCAGTTAGATTATGACCCCGGAGTGACGGATATCCCATGGATGCCTAATATAGACAACATGAAAGATTGATTTGATTCCAATCAATTTCGGCTTTCGGTATCCGTAACTGCATGAATCACATCAGAGTTTCTTACATCGCAGCAGCAAAATTCGGCCAGGTTTCGGGATCTCATCGGTCGAACCTGGAGCGAGCCAGACAGAGGGGTAGAAAAATGATCGGATTCTTCGACTTACCCGGCCTGAGATGCAATCGTGCCTTGGACTGAAAATCCCTGTGTCGGCAGTTCGATTCTGTCCCTGGCCACCATTCAAATCAATTACTTATGTGATATTTAGCATAGCTGCTGATTCTCAATATCCCTTTTGTTGTAAGTAATGTTTACAGTAAGTTCCCTCACTAAATTTAGAATTAATACACTTTAAATTTAAAGATATATTTCATTAAAGAAGGAATTTACGAGTTTCTAATTACAGCAAACTTATCACTACAAAGGGTACAAATTCTATTGAGATCGCAATATGAATTATAGAAGAGCTATTGTGTGAATATAAAAATAAATACTGAAGCTGATAATGTAAGTTGGGAAAGAATGCAAACCATATAGAATTTTTTTCGATTCGGTTGATGATTATTCAGCATGTAGTGCTTGTAGAGTTGCCACCAAATTAAGCTTGCAAGGTACCATCCGCCAAAGCACATAAGCCAATATAGCCATTCTATGCCGCTGCCAATGATTGCAAGCAGTAAAAATGCAGCACAAGATGGAGAAATAATTAAGGGGTAAAGACGTAAGTCAAATTCGCTAATTTTTGTTTTTTCCAACACAAAAGGCTTCACTGTTAATATTATCGTTTAGTTTACTAATAAACTACGGACAAACTGGAATTGGTGGGGTTTGATTAAAATCCCAATAACACTCAGTATTAGCCGGAGAAGTCCAATTTGGCAATGGAGTTTCAATCGGACACATTGATGAAGTGTCCTCACCAGGGGTATCAGGCAACAGTCCTTCTTCTCTATCATCTACCCCGTTTGAATTACAGTCAAAATCAGCACAACCCATTTCTATAGGTCGAAAATATAGATATGCTCCTGAAATTACTCCAGCTCGCCCAGCTAACGCTCCAGGTAAATCTAACGTTTCTATTAGCCGTTTCAGAACTTGATTAGAAATTGCTTCCCCTATTGGATCTGGTGTTTTATAACCAGGTGATACTGGTTTACCAGTTCTGCCACCATTTCTACCCGACTGATCAACGGGGCCTGGTCTCTTTATGCTAGGGTCTGGTTTATAAGGATTTAAACCTAAAGGATCTGTAGTTGATATTGGATTCTGCAAAGCATACCCATATGTATTCATCCCCCCAGCTAGCCCAATCGGATCACTCGTAATATACCTACCCAACTCAGGGTTGTAATACCGATGCCAGTTGTAGTGAAGGCCGGTTTCTTCATCATAGTACTGGCCAGGGAAACGGAGTGGTTGTGTAATTGCTGAGTTAGTATCTACATTCGCTTCTCCAAAGGCATCGTATGAAGCACTCCAGGTCACATCTTGGTTTGAGTCATATAACTTTAGTGGGGTATTTAGATGATCAGTTAAATAATATTGTGCCTCAGGAGACACAGGAGGAGAAAGTAAATATACAGTTTCTGTTTGGAATGATTCAAGAAGACCAGTGTTATACCGCACTCTAACCTCCAGATTGCTGGAGCATTTTGTTGGATCCGTCCAGAAGCAATTTCCATCGTTAAAAACCATATTAGAAAGCAACATACCAACGTCTGGATTAAAAAACATTATGAATTGCAGACCATAAGCACCGAATGTAGATCGATAAACTTCGCCCTGATCTGAACTATTCCAGAATTCTGTAGTGTCTTGGTAAGTTTCAATTGGTTCGAATTCAGCAGCTAAAGTGCCAGCTAAAGTGGACTCCATAACTACAGATTGCTTATTCAAATTAATATCAAATAAAGCCGAGTTACCAGCGTCACCAACTACTTCGCCCACCCGGATAATATGATCAGGAAAAGTATTTTCATTAGAAAAAAGCGCGAGAGGAATATCTTCCAAGTAAACATATTCTCGCATTGTATGACCAAGGCCAACAATCTCTGCTATCAGACGTCCTTGTTGGTCATAATTATATGAAACGTTATTTAGATCAGTGCCGGGTAATTTTTTGGCTACTCTTCTACCAAATGCATCATAATAGTATGAGGCTATTGGCACATTATTTTTATAAACGGCTCTGAGTCGATTTGCTTGATTATAGACGTATGTATACTCTCCATCATCTATTAGATTGCCAACTGCATCGTAAATATAGTCATTAGGATTTGAGTTTGTAGTCTTTCTCGATAGTATGTTACTACCAATATCAATTGTATAAGTGGTAGTTCTGTTCAGTATGTTTGGCGACTGTTGGTTTAATGAAAGTCTGTTTCCATTGTTGTCGTATGTATATACATGATCACCTCTGTAATCAGTAAAATTATTGATTCTATCTAAATTATCGTAATTTATCTGACTTGATATATTCTGGTCTAATGTCGCTACAATAGTGGAAATATTACTGTTCTGATCATATGAATAATCAAGTTTTTCATAAAGCATTGAGATGGTCGAGGCATCAATTGACTGAATACGATATTCAGAATCTCTTTGTCTCGAGATAGTCATTCCATTTCCGGCAATATAGCTTTTTACCGGACCAAATGGATAATAGGTTATATTGCTAGCTAGTGTTTCAGTAACGCCATTATACGTTGATTCAATGACAGTTATTTGTCCGTTGGAATCAAGCGTGTAATCTATAACTCTTCCACTTGGATATGTAATTTTATTTAAATTTCCATCAACGTCATACTCATACTTAGTTTCGTGTCTTAATGAGTTCAAAATTGAATAATATTCGCTTGTTAATCTTCCTTCTTCATCATAAGTATAACTTTGTTGTAAATCATTATAATCGCTATAGCCTAAGTAAGCGTCCCATATACCGGTGGAAGATAATCTACCATGACTATTGTTATCCACATACCACTGTAAATTACTACTGCCAGCTATAAGGTATCGAATATGACTGCCGTCGGGGTAATCAATTCGCGTTAGTAGATTAGCCGCATTATAAATATGGGTGGCTGTAATAGCGCGTGCATCAGTTCTAGTGACCATATTTCCAGCTGAATCATAGGTCATGGTGGTCGTTCCAGTGTCAGGACTAACCTGGGTTACTACATTTCCAAAGGCATTATTCGTATAAGTTGTCTCATTACCATTCGGATCAGTTTCTTTAGTTAAATAATCAAGGGCGTTGTATTCGTAGAGAGTTATACCACCCGATGAATCCGTAGACTGTTTGCGACGATTCAAGTTGTCATAAACATGTACTGTGGATTGATTATTTCCATTTTCCTCATTAACAAGATTGCCATTAGCATCATATGTATAGTCGTTATCCCAAGCTGGCAAACTGCTTCCAATTATCTTGCTTAACTGACTCAAAGAATTATATTGTCGATTAACTTCCTTAGCCAATGTACCTGAAGAATCTTTGTATTCCTCTTTTAAGCGGTTACCCCGGGAATCTAACGTGTAATCAATACGATTACCAACATTGTCAACTATTGCTATTAATCGTTGCGCATTGTCATAGTGATAGCTAATACTTCGGCCACTTGGTAGAGATATTTGAGTTAACTGACCTACATCATCATATTGATAGCTTGTTGTCTTTCCAGCGATAGTCCTGGATTTTAACCAGCCTCTAGGATAGTAGTTCATCGTAATCGTATTGTTATTCATGTCGGTCATGGAGACTGGTCGACCATGGGCATCATGAGTTAATAGTTCAATTACGTTGCCAATTTCATTTGTGATTTTGGTGAGATTGCCGTTTGCGTCAAAATCATAATCAATGATGTCACTGACTTCAGTTCGTGGGCCATCCACTGTATCTACAAGGCCATTAGTATCATAAGCAGTAGTTGTTGTACGTGCTTCACTTGTGGCCAAATCTGTTATTGTTCGAGAGATTTCTTGACCATTAAGGTAGGTATATGTTGTCTCCCTCATACCCGATTCTGTGACGTTTTTAGGTAAGCGATAATCAAGTTCCCACTCGGTAATTATTGTTCTTTCCTCAGGCGTTCCAACTGCCTCCGTCCTGCTAGTTTCTAAACCGCGATCGTTATGAACGTAATTGGTTGTTGTATTTCTGAAATCAGTTTTTGATGAAACGAAACCATTAGCATCATACGTTGTATTTGAATAACTCTGTCCGCATGAATTACAAGCCTCACCATCGAACTGTCCGATGTTCGCTTTGCCAAATGAGATATCAAAATGATAGGTTTGGTTTCTACCTAAGCTATCAGTAACAGTTGTTGTGCCATCGCTGTTATAGGTTAAATCTACGCTATTTACTCCCCCGGAATGTTCGCTTGAAATCGCACGACCAAGAGAATCATATTCCCAAGTAGCGTAGCGATTACCTTTTTCGTCCGTAATACCTGTTAAAGCATGTATTGGGCTATTATTTTCACCATAGTGATAAGTAATTACTGGGTTATCTGACGTATTCCCTGGTGTTTCATCCGGATAACTAGCCGAGATGAGATTGGTATTTGAATCATAGCTATAGGTATATACTTGACCTGCAGGATCTTCCAGAGACTGTATATTGCTGCTTATGTCGTAGGACAACTTTAGCTGCCGTCCGTAAGAGTCAGAAATTAAGTCCAGGGTGTCAGGGTTGCCATCGCCTCCGTTGGCGACACTTATATCATAGCTAAGTGTTTGTATATTTCCATTAAGATAAGTAATGGAAATTAGCTTTCCATCGGCGTTGTATTTTTCAACAGTATTTTGGTTAGTCTTTACTTCCCACTCGATAGTATTTCTATCCGTTGAATTATCAAGTATGCCAGTAACAATATGAGTGATATTTGTATCTGCTTCCCAGATTGATTTATTGGTTGTGAAATTTTGTAATTCATAAATCAAAGCACTACCGTCACCAAGGTGTAGTTTTACGGTTATGTTGTCTAAAACTTCTATAGCTTTGTCGAAATTATGTTGCCAATGTTCACCGATTCTTTTTGTTTTTACAGAGATGTCACTGTTATATGTTCTCTCAAACATTAATGGAGATGGCCCAGCACCGACATAATCTCTAACGACTTCAAACTTATTCCCTGTAGCTACGTTGATTGGATTGCCTTCAGCTGGGCATTGTTTGCCGTTATTTTCTTCTTTATCAAATGGGATTTCACAGACTAGAGTATCGACGTTGTACTGAAAAGGTGCGGTACAGAAAGTATCTGCCCGACATCCTTGTCCTGCCTTGAAATAGTAACCAGCATCACACGTGTTTTCTGATATCTGAAATACTCCATAATACTGACCAGTATCTTTCCTAAAAGCATTTACAGCATATATAGTTCGAAGGCCATTACTTCTGGGCTGTTCAACGTATACTACGGGGGGATTAAATCTAAGTGGAATGTTTCCTTGATTGTATGCCGCTTCATATAAGATTCTGCAATCCGATTCTGCCGCGCCTTTGCTAGCATAACTTCCCCCGCCCACACAATTTTGTCCACCGGTCCAATTATCACTATCGGCAGCATATACACTTCCAGAAATGATTGTCAGTATGAGATATAAACTAATCATCCAAAAGCCAACTATTATTGTTGGCTTATCATTCTTTAGCCGATTTGTATTAATTAAGTTCGATGTATTTTTTTGTGAGGTGCCCGCGTTTAACATTATTTTCAATCTTTAATTGAGTACTTTTTTACATCTTGTTTACTAAGCCAAATTTGTTACATAGGTATTAATCAAAATGAATGTCATGAATAGTTCATCTAAGATGAGTAGATGCTGATTCTAGATATATACCCAACTCAGATGAGGGCTAGTACATTTGTACTAATAAAAATTAAACTGAGATATTTTTATGCGAAGAAGGTACAGAAGAAAAAGGAAACAATCTGTTTTCTGTTATCGGGGATATTGTCGATATTGCTTCTGCTTTAGCCTGGTGGAGATGCTTTATTAGTGGTTTCAATCAAACATCTAACTCTTATACATAATTTTTGGAATTGGTAATACTGACCCGACACTCGTACTCAGCGTACAAACAACATACACACGCTTCTCCTCGTTAAGCTCGATCAGTAGCCCCTGGATGTAAGCATTTGCCGGTACGCTCCGGGGGAATAGCTCGTCAGATCACACAGCAACCGTCAGTGCCGACACCACAGCCGCAAAAACCAGCGGTACCGACGCCGTTACAGACAGCTATACCAGGGTTGGTTATCGTGCAAACTGGTACGGGAAATCAAATGCAGACAGCTATCGCATTTACGAGTAATGCTCCTCAACATGTCAATAGGCCCTTGCCGACGCATAAACCGAAGCAAATTAAACCTGGTAACAAAAAAGTTGTTACTCATAATGTAACTGCCAGTTCGCCTGCAAAAGGAAAAGAATTTGTCACCAGAAAAGCCGGCCGACAGGATGCACATGAAATACCGCAGTTTCTGCACGAAACGACTGGTGAACATTGGGATTGTTTAACTAGTGGTTTTTATCAAAGATACGATAGTGATGGCACTTTAGTGAGTGGTGTATTGCTACATGTAGATACTATCAACTTACTATTTGCGGACGTGCCCGCTAAGCATCCGTATCATTATCATTGTATGACCGCGGTTAATCGTAGATTTTAACTAATAAGAATCAAAATTTAACGTTGAATTTATAACTAACCTGGAAAATGGTCAGAATCATCAGCTCACCCGGCCTGAGATGCAATCGTGCCTTGGACTGAAAAACCCTGTGTCGGCAGTTCGATTGTTTCCCCGACCATCATTTCATTGTCATTATTTAATGAAGTCACTGAACGATGAACACTTATCAAGGATGGCTTCTAATTAATTGACTTAGCTGTCTATCACAAGCGCAGCCTGCGCAATCACAGCGACAAGAATCGGACACCAGTTTCTTTGTCTGCATGCAAGCTTATCCTCAGTAAATCGCCAAGTTATTGATGTATATGTTAATAAAAACAAACATGGCTAGAGTGGAATATTTATTGCACAAAAAAACATGAGCAGTGGATGTGGCAATGCCGCTGACCTGGTGATGACGGTGGCAATAGCTGTTTAGTTATTGCAAAAACGGACGCTATAAACATATAGCTGTCCGTGTCTGAACAGTACATCGAAAGATACGCCAGGAATATTTAAAACATAATAATACATTCCAACAGGAGTTGGAGGTCAGGATCATGAGACACATAAACGGGAGCATCGTCTCCCTTGCATTTATCTTTCTGTATTTTTCCCCTATCAATCCCGTTTATGCGGAAAACGAGATTAATGAATACCTGGACCTGGAGCTGGAAGACTTATTGTCCCTGGAAGTAACTTCTGTATCCAGGAAGCGGCAGTCACTGAATGAAGCACCTGCTGCGATATACGTCATTTCTCAAGAAGACATACAGCGTTCAGGTGTGACCAGCATTCCCGAAGCCTTGCGTATGGCGCCTGGATTACATGTAGCCAGAATCGATGGCAACAAATGGGCTATTTCAAGTCGCGGATTTAGCAACCAGTTTGCCAATAAACTGCTGGTATTGATTGATGGACGCAGTGTCTACACATCTTCCTATTCCGGTGTTTACTGGGAGATCCAGGATACATTACTGGAAGATATCGACCGTATAGAGGTAATACGTGGCCCCGGTGCAACCTTATGGGGTGCCAACGCCGTTAATGGCGTGATCAATATTATCACTAAACATAGTAAGGACACACAAGGTGGGCTACTTGTAGCAGGTGCGGGCAACCAGGAAAAGGCCTTTGCGGGTTTCAGATATGGCAGCGAACTAAAACCAGGTACCTATGGCCGTTTTTACCTGAAATACAATGATCGGGATAGTAACCATGCCCCGCTATTGAGTCAGGATGCAAATGATGATTGGCAGGCCGCGCGTGCCGGTTTTCGGCTCGATGGTGCAGCAGGCAAGTCCAGCAACTGGACTCTACAGGGTGATGCCTATGAGACAGATGAAAATGAGCTGGTGACCCTGAATATCCAGGGCGGCCCACTTGCTGGTGATATCAAGGCCTCGGGCTGGAATATACTTGCTCGTTGGGAGCAGTCATTCAATAACGGTAACATTGCAACCATGCAGTTGTATTACGATTATGCGCAGCGTGAAGAGCTTTTAATCGGGCAACAGCACGGCACATTTGATCTGGATACCCAGTTGCAATTCAAGCCGTTCAGTCGTCATGAAGCTGTTATCGGCTTTAATTATCGACATATAGATGATGAATTTGATAATACGCCAGACGTTTCGTTAAATCCGGCAGAACGCAAGACTGATCTGTTTAGTTTCTTTTTGCAGGATGACATTACTCTGCTGGAGGATAAGCTGACCCTGACGCTGGGCTCCAAGTTTGAACATAATGATTACTCCGGTTTTGAGTATCAACCCAGCGCGCGTTTACTATGGCATCCAGCACAAAAACATACCTTATGGGGATCGGTTTCACGTGCTATACGTTCGCCATCACGCATAGAACACGACGCGGCTATTGTATTTGCTGTTTTACCGGCACCGATCAACCTGCCTGTCAATGGCAGTGGCGTTGATAGTGTTGAGTCGGAGGATCTTCTCGCTTATGAGCTTGGCTATCGTTGGTCGCCACGTGAAAACATATCGCTTGATGCGGCTGTGTTCTATAACAAATATGATGATGTAGTCTCTGTACGTTCAGCCAGTACTGTAACAATTCCATTTGTAGGGACATTCCCGAATAGTTTTGAATTCGCAAATGACAACTCTGCCGAGGCTTATGGCATTGAACTTATTATGAACTGGTTCCCCTATGAATGGTGGCGACTTACTGGCCAATACAGTTTCATTCGACTGGAAGATGATAGTAACGATGAGTTCGTTAACATTGACCTCGACGGCTCCAGTCCGCAACAGCAATATTCAATCAGATCGCTAATGGATATCAGTAGCAATATCACATTTGATATGTGGGCCTATTTTGTTGATGAATTGCCAAATAGCAGTCGTGCCAATAACCACCCAATACCGGATTATTTCAGCTTCAATGCGAGACTGGCCTGGCGGCCGGTGGAGGCTCTGGAACTGTCACTGACAGGGCAGAATCTGTTACAGGACCGGCATACCGAGTTTGCCGGAGAGATACAGGCATTGACAGAAATCAAACGCAGCTACTATGGCCAGCTACGCTGGGACTTCTAGAAAGGCCTCAATAATAATTATAAAAAAGAGACCAAGACATGTTGTCTAAAACAGCGGCAAGTGTATTCAGAAGGTATATGACACGGTGCCTGGTCTGTATCACGATTATTAGTTTGTGCCCGGATTTGTCCAGACCCATAAATGCGAAGAGTATATCAGAGCAGGATAAAGTGATTGCTGCATTGATTTTCAAACTGACCAGGTTTGTAAGCTGGCCTGAAACTCAAGCCGATAATATTACTGACAGTTTTAAGATATGTTTGCTTGGTAATGCTCGGCTGGTCGGGGCAATACGACAGCTGGAAAACAGGAAGATCAAGGAAAAAAGTGTGGTCATCAATTTTTACTTGCAATCAAGTGCCATAGATAAAGATTGTCGCATATTGTTTATAGCTGATGAAAAGCAGCCTTTTCTCAATGAGATATTTGACAACCTGAAGGGTCAGTCGATATTGACATTGAGTGACATGAACGGATTCGCAGAAAGAGGCGGGATGATTGAGTTTAAACAGCAGAACAGTCGAGTGGGTTTTGTGATTAACCTGAGGAGTGCCAGGAAAGCAGGCCTCAGCATTGCGTCACAATTGCTTAAGCTAGCTACAATCGTGGATACATAAGAGATGAAGAATGTAACACGGAAAAGCTCGCTGGCAAGAAAAATTCGCAGCAGTATATTGCTGGTCACTGCCATGGCGCTACTGTTCGCATCTTCATCCTATATTGTTTTTGAGTATTATCAACATAAGGAAATGCTGCTTGAACGAGTATCAATCCTGGCAGAGTTTGTCGCCATCAACTCCACTGCTGCAATTACCTTCGAAGACAAAAACACAGCTCAATCACTGCTCGACTCGTTAAAGGTGGAAAGTGACATTATCAACGCAACAATATTTACACCGCAGCTGGAGGTGTTCGTCAGCTACCCGTCGACGAATACCTTTGCAGCACAGTTAGATGCTTATGATTACGACTGGTTATTTTCATTCAATTCGTCCGGCAACATTCAGTATCGTTTTGAGCTTTACGATCTGGACTTTTTTCAACCGGTATACCTGGAGAATGATGTCATTGGTTACATCTACGTCGAGGCGAGTCTGGCTGCGATATATGATGAAATAGTTTTCCTGGTGGCATTAACCTTTTCCTTGATGCTGGCGATTCTGCTTGTCGCCTACATGCTTTCAAAAATCCTTGTAAAGAAAATCTCAAAACCGATTCAGGTATTGCTGGATGCTATTCAACAGCTAGGCAACAAAAAAGATTTCAGCATACAGATTGATACTCATGACAAAGATGAAATTGGTACATTGATTCAGCACTTTAACAGTATGTTAAAGCGTGTCCATGAACGCGATATACAACTGAGCAGTTATCAGCAGGAACTGGAAGAAAAAGTTGAAGAGCGAACGGCGAGTCTGAAGGTAGCAAAGGAAAAAGCAGAAGAAGCAAGTCGGGCAAAGAGTGAATTTCTGGCGACCATGAGTCATGAAATCAGAACCCCGATGAATGGTGTGCTGGGTATGACAGAGCTATTACTGGATACTGGTCTGGATATGCGCACCCACAGGTTGGCCGAGACCGCGCACCGCTCCGCAGAGTCTATGCTGGAAGTCATCAATGACATTCTTGATTTCTCGAAGATAGAGGCGGACAAATTGCAATTACATGCCGCAGAATTTGATCTGCGTACTTTGCTTGAAGACTGCCTGGAATTGATAGCCGATCAGACACGTCGTAAACGGTTGCTTTTGATATCAGAGCTTCCTCCCGATTTACCCGAGCATCTGTATGGAGATGCGATCAGGTTACGCCAGGTAGTCATTAACCTGCTAGGTAATGCGGTAAAATTTACCGAAAAAGGCGAGATCGGATTGGGTGTTAATGTGATAGCGGATAACCCGAATAATGTAACGTTGTCTATTTTCGTGAGAGATACCGGACCAGGTATCCCAGCATCGGAACAGGAAAGTATCTTTGATGCCTTTAGTCAGGTAGATAGTAGTACTTCGCGCAAGTACACAGGCACTGGTCTGGGGCTGGCAATCTCTGAAAAACTGGTTAGATTGATGGGTGGCAGCCTTACTGTTGAAAGCAAAGTTAATACAGGCTCAACCTTTTTTTTCAATGTGACTCTGCAAAAATCCGGAGAAAAACCAGCAATAGTGTGTAAGCCACAGGAGCTGAACGGTTTGCGTGCATTAATTGTAGATGATCATATGGTTAATGGAAAAATACTGCACGAACAACTCGGTACCTGGGGGATACGATGCAGTCAAGCCGATTGTGCTGAACAGGCATTGCAAATGGTGGACCGGGCGGCAGCTGAAAGCGAACCGTACCAGTTTATATTGCTGGACATGAATATGCCGGACATGAATGGTATACAGCTGGCATTAGAAATTAAAAATAAAAATGTATTGCCGCCTGCAAGAGTAATCCTGCTTAGTTCGACCATTATAAACGAGGACCCCGATAAATTACGTATGGCCGGCATTTCACATTGTCTGCATAAACCAGTAAGACAAAAACAGTTGTTACATAGCTTACTGGACGAGCAGGATACAGTTAAAGATAAGGTCATGGATGAAAAAGCAGATTTGGATCTGGCAGAAATGCGGGTACATGTTTTGTTGGCAGAAGACAATCTGGTAAATCAGGAAGTGGTCCTTGGTATGCTTGAAGTCATGTCTTGTGAAGTCGAACTTGTAGAAAATGGTTTACAGGCAATCAATGCCTGCAAAAACAAGGAATTCGACCTGGTCTTGATGGACTATCACATGCCGGATCTGGACGGACTGGATGCGAGCAGGCAGATTAGAGAATATGAAAAAAGTATCGGGCGTGAACCGGTGCCGATTATTGCCCTGACTGCTGATGTACAGAAAGGTGTTAAGCAGCAATGCGAAAAGGCCGGTATGGATGATTATCTGAGCAAGCCTTTTAAAAGAAAAGAGTTGCAGGAAATGATCAGGAAATGGGCAAGCAAAACTGATGAGACAGCTGCGCATACTATTTCCGGTAATAATAATTCCGGGCTTGCTGACGATGAGGTGCTTGATAAGGCCGCGCTACAACAATTGCGTGACCTGAGCACCCTTGGTGGCCGCGATGTGCTTGGCAAGGCAATTGGTCATTTCCTGGAGAACGCGCCCGGCGAAATCGACAAACTGAGTACAGCTCGTGAGAAAGAAGATTATGATGATCTCAGGCTCATATCACATAGTCTGAAATCATCCAGTGCTAACCTGGGTGCCATGTCGTTATCATACTTGTGTGCCGAGCTTGAGAAGGCAGCTATCGCTCATGATATCAGTAAAAGTATTCATTTAATCGGCTCCATAAGAAACAAATTTGCGCTGGTTATAAAAGCACTTGGTGCTGAACACAAACAGGTACGTGATCTACATCAAACTACACACGCTCTCGTCCCTGCAGACAACCTAATCTATGTCATCGATGATGATTCGATCTTCAGGTTAACGATGGTTGATGCCCTGGAAGCAGCGGGTTTTCGGGTTGAACAGGCAAATAATGGTAGTGATGCCCTGGAACGGGTTGATGATTTGCATCCTGACCTGATCTTGCTGGATGCATTGATGGAAGGTATGGATGGTTTTTCGGTCTGCAAGAAGCTGAAAGAAAAGAAGACCATGTTCAATATCCCGGTGTTAATGGTCACCGGTCTTGATGAGCCTGATTCAGTGAGCCGCGCTTTTGAAGCCGGTGCCAATGGTTTCGTAAACAAACCGGTTAACTTTATTAACCTGTTGCATCAAATACGTTTTTATTTACGTGCCGCTGCCGATGCTGAACAGCTGCGTGAAAGTCAGGAAAAATTATTATATGCGCAACACCTGGCAAAACTGGGTTACTGGAGCTGGGAAACCACCAATGGCAGATTGGTCATGTCAAACAATCTGCTTGAAATGCTGGGTTTAAATATATTGAAGGATCATTACACGTTATCTGAATACCTTGAACTGGTGCATCCGGAAGATCGCAGTTATGTCAGGCGGGTGTTAATGGAAGCGAAGAATAACGGTCAACTGGAAGCCATTGATTATAGAATGCAATCGCTTGATGAGTGTGAATTGACCGTACATCAGGTTCTTGAGTTCGATAGAAACTCCGGTACCAGGCTGGTAGCTACAGTGCAGGATATTACGCAACAAACACAGGCACAAAATCGAATTCGACAACTCGCATATACAGATGAACTAACCGGACTTTCCAGCCGCACTTACTTTTACAGGCATATCGAAGATGTCATCAAGGTAGCAAATCGTCGTAACGAGAAATTTGCCTTGCTTTATCTTGACCTTGATGGTTTTAAGGATGTGAATGATAGTCTTGGTCATGATTCCGGTGATCAACTACTAATAGAAATTGCCACGCGTTTGAAGGAAGTATTACGTGAATCGGATTTTATCGCGCGACTAAGCGGTGATGAATTCTGCATCATGGTGGATGATGCCTACGATGAGCTCGTAGTGGCAGAAGTAGCCAATCGTTGTTTGCAGGAAACCAACAAGTTAGTGGAAGTGGATGGCTGTAAAATTAGGCCGCGTTGCAGTATCGGTATAGCTACATTCCCTGATGATGGTGTCGAGCTGAAAAGCCTTTTAAAAGCGGCTGATAGTGCCATGTATGCTGCAAAAAGCCAGGGTAAGCATCGCTATGCGTTTTATCAGCCAGAATTAACCATGGAGGCGGAAAAGCGATTACAGATAGAAGAGGAATTACGCAACGCCATAGATCAGAAAGAATTACTGCTTTATTACCAGCCTCAGATAGATATGAAGACCGGTAGTATTTCGGGTGTTGAGGCACTGGTCAGGTGGGAGCGTCCCGGCATAGGGATCATTCCACCGGACGAGTTCATCGGCATCATGGAACGTATTGGTATTATAAAGAACCTGGGAGAGTGGGTTTTAACTACCGCATGTCAACAGGCAGTAACCTGGCAAAACATGGGGTTACCACCAATCAACATTGGCGTGAATATCTCACCTATCCATTTCCGTGCGCCGGAGATTGTCGACACGGTAGAAATAATTCTGAAGCAGGCCGGGCTGGCGCCACAATGTCTGGACCTGGAGGTTACCGAGAGCGTTGTACAAACCAGTGACGAGTGCATGAACCAGTTCCTTCGTTTGAGTGAGCAGGGTGTGAAGCTTTCCATCGATGACTTTGGTACAGGTTATTCCTCGCTGGCATCGTTAAAATACCTGCCTATCGATAGTCTTAAAATAGATCGCATCTTCATCAAGGATATGCTGAATGATGATAATTCATCTATCCTGCTTGGTTCCATCGTTGGCGTTGGCCAGGCACTTGGACATAGTGTAGTTGCGGAAGGTGTAGAGACAGCAGAGCAAGTCAGGGTGTTAACTGGCCTCGGTATTGATGTAATCCAGGGTTATTACTTCAGTGAACCGATCCTCGCAGAAGCGATGACACAGCTACTGCAGCAAAACTTCACAGGTCATCAAACAACCGGGCCATTACAATCATCTGGACATAAATAAGATGCATACAGGCTCCGGAGCGATAGATGCTGCCCTGAAAAAACACCTGGAAAGCAACAAGCATTTACCGATATTGCCACCTGGTGCTCCCAGGCTGATCACTAACCTCGCTGATGAAGATATTAACTATGCAAAGCTGGTATCGGCAATCGAGCTATTTCCCTCCATTGCTGGAAGACTGGTAGCCATGGCTAACTCACCGTGGTCTGCACCTGCGGGTGAAATTACATCATTGCATATGGCATGTACACGGTTGGGTTTTTCTGTTGTAAAAAGCGCCAGTATTGCCATGGCTATCGCAGCGCCTTTTGATCCTTTGCGTTGTGAACATTTCGACCCGGTATATTACTGGTCACGTGCCTTCATGACCGCAGAGGCATCAGCACTGCTGCACCAGTATGTACAGGATGGTTCACAATACGACGAGGCTACTCTGCGGACAGCGGGGTTATTACACAACCTGGGGCAACTGGTTTTGGCAGATCGAATGCCGCGGGAGTTAAATGCTATCCTGAAACAAAAAAAAGAGGGCGAAATACAGTCAATGCGGCAGGCGATGCTGATGCGCTTCGGGTTTCACGATACCCATGCGGGACATTTCCTGGCAAGAAGTTGGGCATTGCCGGAAGTGCTTGTTGCCGTAATAGCGCATTATGCTGAACCTGATTATGGCGGCAAGTTCTGGCAGGAAGCACGTTTTGTTGGCATTGCCAGCAAGATAGTATCGGCATTACAACAGAGTGAGCAGGTAAACGTAACATCCAGGCAACTGGAAAAATGTGCAATAAGCGAAAATGCTGTGCAGAACACCTGTTCAAACCTGCTGCAACAGGAAGAAAAAATAAAGGAGCTGGCCGTCTTGTTTAACTAGAATTGCTTTCTTTATTATCGTTTTTATTGTGCTGTTGTTTCTCTGGAAATAATCCTGCGACGCCTGGATTATTTGGCAAAAGAAATACAACAGATGTTAATAATATCAATAAGTTTAATATGGATTAAAGTATTAAAATCCCGGTGTCGGCAGTTCGATTCTGGCCCCGATCACTATTTTTATCTATCTACTTACTAACTGAATATAAGCGAAATACTAGGTTGGCGTCGGAAGTGTAATTAATTTAACAGGTTCACTTAAATAATACCCTTGAGCATAATCTACATTTATATCATTTAAAATTTCTTTAATTTTTTCGTTTTCTACATATTCAGCAATAGTCTTCATTTTCATCAAATGTCCAACTTCATTAATAGATTTAACCATTGCTAAATCTATTGGATCATCAACAATATCTCTTACAAAAAGACCATCTATTTTTAAGTAGTCTACAGGTAAATTTTTTAAGTAACTAAAAGATGATAACCCACTACCAAAATCATCCAGTGCAAATTTACAGCCCAAGCCTTGTAGTATTTGGATTAGTTCATTTGCCTGTACTAAATTCGAGATTGCTGCTGTTTCGGTAATTTCAAAACAAATTTTATTAGCATCTAGCTCTGAGTTATTAATTTTGGAAATTATAAAATCTGCTGTTTCTGGAATGCTGACAGATGCACCGGAAAGGTTAATTGAGAAAGAAGTGAAGCTATCATAAATAGAAGGATTATTACTTAATAAATCCAAAGTATTTTCTATTACCCAATAATCCAGCTTGGTGGTCAGATTATATCTCTCAGCTGCAGGGAGAAATTCACCGGGCAGCAATAATTCATCTTCTACCTTCATTCTAACCAGTATTTCACAATGTATTTCTGATTTGTCTGATAATGATTCAATAGTTTGACCATATAAGACAAAAGAATCATTTGATAATGCCTCATTAATATTATTTACCAATTCCAGTTGTCCGTGGACCCTTGCGACATCGGCATCATCAGGCATGGAAATATGAATACAGTTCCTTCCCTTGTCTTTCGCTGTATAACAGGCGGCATCTGCATCGCGTAATAAATCTTTTAGATTTTTTGTTAATCCAGTAACAGGAACTAATCCAATGCTTACACCTAGTTTAAAAACACGGCCTTCCCATACAAATTGATATTCCTGAATAGCTTGTAAAATTGAAGTAGTTACTCTTTGTGCATCAGAGATCGTGCAATATTCCAATAAAACACCGAATTCATCTCCACCCAAACGTGCTAATAAATCACGAGCACTAATAGCTTTTTTAAGTACGGTGCCGATCTGTCTTAATAGCTCATCTCCTGCGGTGTGTCCGCAAGTGTCATTTACGATCTTGAATTGATCCAGATCCAGATAACATAATGCGTGTTCATCATTGCCTTCAATGTCCTCTAAAATATTTTTTACTCGTCTTTCAAACTCGTATCTATTATAAAGACCTGTTAAAAGATCATGTTTTGCCTGATAAGAAATAGTTTCATGGGCTTTTTTTCTTTCCGTAATATCTCTCCAGACAACGTGCAGCATAGTTTTGTTGTCTGATGTTATCGGTGTTAACAGAACTTCAACTGGAAATATTTCACCATTAAATCTTTTATGATCCCATTCAAATCGATGACTGCCTTTTTCGAATGCAATAGAGATCATTTCATTTGCTTTTTCATATGAGTCTCTACCATCTGGTTGTGTCGGTGGAGATAATACAGAGGGGTGGGTGTTATAGAGTTCTTGTTTATTTTTATAACCGAGCATTTTTACCGTTGCCATATTGCAATCGACAAACTGGTCATCGTCGATAATCAACATGGCATCTGCAGATTTTTCAAAAAGTGTTTTGTATCTATCATTCTCGGAAGACACAGATTAACGCTCCATATTTAATTTTTGTGTTAGAGAATATTTGGTATCAACTAATAATAGTCGATAAATATTTATACGATTACATTTTGGTAAATTTCCCCAACATCAGTTCCATGTTTAGACGATTCCTGGACCGTTTCGGCCACCGAATCCGTAACTCTATGATTCAGTTGGTCTTATCAGGTATCAAATTTCCAAATTTCAGGATCATTTCGGTCATAGGGCAGAGCAATTTTAGTGGGTGGAAAAAGTGATCACAATCCTGGGGTTAGAGCACAGCGTCCTCGGTCGAGCCTTCGACTGAAAATCTCCGTGTCGGAAGTTCGATTCTGTCCCTGGCCAGCATTTCTATTTTGATGCCTGGTTGTCTGATTGATTTACCATTCAACACAGATCTTTCCAAAATGAGAATTATCAAGTTGATACTCAAAGGCTTCAGCTAAATTCTCATAATTGAATGTTTGGTCAATAACGGGGTGAATATCATTTGCATCAAGCGCCTTAATATACTCTTGTTGCTGTTTTCGACTGCCAACCAGTAAACCCTGAAGGCGTACTTGTTTAAACATCATTGATGCAGTTGGAACTACACCTTCAAAACCAGTTAAGACACCAATAAGTGAAATATGTCCTCCCACTTTTACAGCATTAATCGATTGCTCAAGTGTACCAGGCCCACCAATTTCAATAACGTGATCAACGCCATGTCCATTGGTGATATCCAACACATCGTTTGACCATTCCTGCTTTTTCCGATAGTTGATGATTTCGGTCGCACCCAGTTTTTTCGCCTTTTCAAGCTTTTCATCCGAGGAAGAGGTAATGATGACATTGGCGCCAAACATCTTTCCGATTTGCAAGGCGGCAATAGAGACTCCCCCGGTTCCCATAGTAAGAATGGTATCGCCAGCTTTTAATTTTCCGTCTGACACCAGGGCTCGCCACGCGGTCAAACCGGCTGTTGTGATGGTTGCAGATTCAGAATGCGTCCAGTTTCCTGGTGCAAGCGTAAACGCATTACCTGGACGAGTGACATACTGCGCGGCCATTCCATCTGCGCCATCACCAGGTGTTTGGCTGAAATTACCTGCACTGGTAACAACGGCACCCGATTCCCATTGCGGAAAAAATGTCGAAACAACGTGATCGCCTGCCTTGTATTCAGTTACCCCGTCGCCAATTTCTTCAATTACTCCCGCGCCATCCGATAACAGGATTCTTCCATCATCTGTTTCCAACGTGCCTATTGCGACCAGGTAGTCATGATAGTTGAGAGAGCCGGCATGAATTTTTACTAAAATTTCTCCATGGCTAGGTTTTTTTACCTCACATGCATCGTCTGTATAAATATTTTCCAGGCCTCCCGGCTTTTTTAGTTTTATTGCTTGCATACTTAATCTCTCATTGCTTACTAATTTTGATTTGCCAATAATTCAGGTGGTCTCATAACCTGAATATATAATCTAATTGAATAGTTGATATATCAATCATTTCTTGCCGCATATTTTGGTAATTGAGCTCGGTATTATGATCGTCTGAAAATCTCTGTAGCGTAAGTTTGATTCTGTCCCTGGCAACCAACTCAACGTTCAAATTAATCAAATCTATGCTATCTTGACTTGACAGGACAGGGGAACTGATATCTGGAATCATTCTAAATGAAATTCTCAGTATTACATTCTCTTTTTTTATGTCTTTTTATCTCATACCCACTTCATATCCACGCCTTTGACTATTTCATTTCAATAAAGGGATTAGCCTCTTTTTCAGAAACTGACGATATTTCAGCAACGGGTTTACCAAACAACGCTGTCACTGGCAACAATAGTAAAGATGAAGTTTTTGGTCTGGGAACATCAATTGGTATAGAGCGTAACAGCTTTGAGTATGAACTTGAGTATTTGTGGAGATATCGGATCGATAGAGGCTATGTATTTGGCAGCAGACCGAATCCCTTATTCACAGGCACAAAGAGCTTTTTCAGTGCCAATACCGGAAGTCATAGCCTCATGGGAAATATCAGGTGGAACTATTTAAATAGTTCAAAATATACTCCTTTCATTAGTCTGGGAGTAGGTGGTGTTGTACATTATTCCGAAATGGAGTTAAGAGTTCCCGACACTGTCACAACCATAACATCTGCGTTTAATGATAATACTGATATGGATTTTACGTGGTCTGCCGGTTTTGGAATATATTATGATTTAACCGGGTCATACACTGTTGGATTAAATTATAGATATACCGATTTGGGCAGTATTGATTCAGGTGCTTTTTCAAACGGAGCTTCAGTTTCAGCGGGCGATTTCAGCTCTCATGACATCCTCATCTCCTTTAGTTTTTAGGCTGAAAATCCCTGCACCAGCATATTAAAATAATTCAGCTACAATCATACTAATTATTATAAGTTCAGGGCGTTTTTACCTGCTTGTGACCTGCTTCGTTTATCCAAGATCTTCTTCGTTATGATTTGATTGTTTTTGCATCTTTCTGTATTTAAGGTAGCCAACAGCACTATCTCTTTTTTATCGTACCGTAGAAATTTTATATTTTTTTAATCTATATCAATAATCAGAAAATATATGAAAAGAAATATTGTAGCCATTGGTGGCGGTAAGATCATGGTACCGGCAAGTCGAGAACCGCAAACCGCTTTCATTGATCGAGCAATCGTCAAACAGGTAAACAGGACAAAACCAACGGTATTGTTCATTCCTACGGCAAGTGAAGATAACCCGGAATATTGTGAAGCGTTCCGTAAACATTATGAACAGGCGCTAGGCTGTGATGTGCAACTATTATTATTGTATCGAGATAGACCCCCGGCCAGGACAATAAAGGCCCTTATCGCTCACAGCGATATTATTTATGTTGGTGGAGGCAATACCTTACGTATGATGAAGCTATGGCGTAGGTTAGGCATTGACCGGCATCTCGATAATGCGAGGAAAAGGGGCGCGGTGTTATGCGGTCTCAGTGCGGGTGCGATTTGCTGGTTTCGGCAAGGGAATAGCGATTCCCGCAAATTCCAGGATGAAAGCAATAAAGCTTTAATCAAGGTGCGCGGACTGGACTATGCCGATTTATTGATATGTCCACATTATGATGTAGAGAAACATCGTCAGCCTTCGTTAAAAGACATGATGAAAATAACACGAGGTGTTGCCATTGGTGTAGAAAATTGTGCTGCCTTACACATCAAGGACAATCAATTTCGCATACTGGCGTCAAAAAAGAATAAGAAAGCGTATGCGATATACTGGATAAATCGAAAATACGTTAAGCAATCGTTAATAGCAGATGAAAAATGGCGCCCGCTCTCCGAATTGCAAGGTCGGAACTAATGCTCAGGGAGAAGCAATGTGAGAAATGGTTGCAATTCGTTTCCGCATCCAGGCCAACCGCCCAGCGATAACAAGCTCGTGACGCTCTGGTTTACCCCGGGCAAACTTACGGGTTCTCACTTTAATATGGAAAGTATCGCCTTATATATTTTCATGGGTGTAACTACTAACACGCTGCAACAAAAAAACGAAACTGATATAACGGTCATATATAGATGACTGTACTTTTTCTGCCAGGACAAGGTAAGAAATTGATGCAGTTGTCATGCTGTTATTGCGCTTCTGTATTATGCTAAATAACAATACAAAACTACTGTGATTCAGCCTTGCATTTTCAACTCTACATCGGTATTGACTATTCCGGCGCCAAGACACCAGAGAGCCGATTGAAAGGACTGCAGGTGTATCGTTGTGACGCGTCATCGACACCGGTGAAAGAGGTATCGTCAACGCGACCGTTTTCAAGCTGGAACAGAAGAGAAGTAGCTGATTACTGTCAATCCATCATTGACTCGGCTAACACCGCCTTAATTGGTATCGACCATGGTTTTTCTTTTCCCCTGAGTTACATGAAACGCTATAACATTAAAAACTGGGACGACTTTTTACAGGACTTTTCCTGTCACTGGCCTACTTCGGATCCCGGTTCGTCAGTCGAATTATTCAGAGATGACAACGCAAGACAAGGGCAGACTTCAGAATTCAGATTATGCGAGCGGTGGACAGCGACGGCCAAGAGTGTTTTTCAGTTTGATGTACAAGGCTCTGTGGCAAAATCAACGTTCACTGGCCTGCCATGGCTAAATTGGCTCAGACACAACCCGGATAACCGGGAAAAATTGCACTTTTGGCCGTTTGATGGCTTCGGTATTCCAGATAATAAATGTGTGATCGTTGAAGCATATCCGGCAATTTATAAACGACGCTATGACAGGGGAAGTCGAACGGCGGATGAACATGATGCCTGGTCTACGGCTGCATGGATGAGAGATAGCGACAGACGTGGTTTTCTCGAGCAGTATTTTATGCCGCCATTAACAGCAGATGAGAAACTACTTGCCAGCCTGGAAGGCTGGATCCTCGGTGTGTATTAATAATAACTACAACGTTTTAGTGTGCATTAATATGACAAGGTTACCAGCGTAGTTTTATTTTTTCTTTTTGGTCGCCTTCTGGATGATTGTCTCTATGTTAGTAAGCCTTTTATCAAACTTGTCCATGCGTTCCAGTATTGATTCTAAGGCCGATTCAAGATTAACGAATTTCTCCTGCTCTTCTTCCTTGTAGGAAACGATTTCTTTCTTTTTCTTGAGCAGGTTCAGCGTATCTTCAAGGCTTATATTCTCATCATCAATCTGGTCGCGCAGATCCTGGCTAGTCATTGGCTGGTTCAGTAATTTAACGACCTTGTTTTCGACTGGCACAACGGCTTGTTCTATATATCTGTTAATGTGGCGTTCGCCCATGTCATAAAATTTCTGGAATTGCCCACCAAAGGCGACAACATCAGTATCAACGATGCTGAAGTAGAAAAGCTTTACCCGCACATTGACTTCCTTATGCAGTTCACCCAGGGGCAAATAAAACTTCAGATCTACCTCGGATTGGGTTTTTTGTGTGATTTGTCTGCCACTGGGATTCAACACCTTTGCAGTCTTGGCGTCTACGATCAGCTGTACACCATCGGGTGAAATATCATGCAGCATGCCATTTAAGTTATTGTCGTCGTCTTTTTTTATCGTGGCGAGGCAGTCAACCTTAACGCGAGGATAAGCGCGCTTTTCCTCGTAAAGTTCTCGCAGATTTATGGTTTTTTTCTGTTCATCCATGGTAATCAGGCTGATAGTTATCAACAGTACAATTAGCAAATCATTATGTCATGTTAATAACTCATTTTGGATATCACCAGGTAAAGTCCGCCTGAGTGTTGTATGAAATATCGCGGGACGGTCTGCCGTATTAAACAGTTTTTTTATCAGTAATGCGATAAAGATGAAATTCATATACGCCCCGGCATTAGTAAGCAGTCCCGTTTGCCAGAACAATGTTAATTGTGCGATGCGGCAATCAAATATATGACGCTTTTGGGAATAGTGAGCCGTTAATTTGACATAAATGTACTGGACATAGGTGTTATACAATTCCAAGTCATTGATTTAGTTAACTGTATTTCTTCTTTATTGCGTTGGAATAATCCTTGCTGTTAAAAAGTAAGTGGCTATTTCATTGCTAGCTATGGCGGTGATGAATCTGCTTAAGTACTGTGTATATTAAGCTGTGGCCAACAAAACAATAACAGCTACAAGTTTAGTAGTACCAGCATGAGAGATTTGTACCGTGTGACCCTGCAGTTCCCGTAGGGAAGGCAGCGTGGTTACGCTATATAACCGGCGTCCGGCTAGTTTTTGGACCCGGAAAAGATATGTGTCTTTACGGGAATATGCCTATGTTGGCTGATGACTCACAAGCTGCAGTCGAACAAAAGTTGTCCGGTGAAGCCTTGCCGGTACTACCAGCGAATACGACTCGACTGTTAAAAAATCTGGCTGACGACGATATTGATATCGAACGCCTGACTCAGACTATAGAGCTGTTTCCTTCTATTTCTGGCCGACTCGTTGCGCTGGCGAATTCTGCATGGTCTGCGCCCGTAGAAGAAATTACTTCACTGGAAAGGGCAATCGCACGTCTGGGTCTTGCGGTTGTAAAAAGTACCAGCCTGGCAATGGCCATTGCCTCTCCTTTTGATAAAAACAAGTGTCCTGAATTCGATACTGTCTACTTCTGGTATTGTTCTTTTCTGACTGCCGAAATTGCTACCCATATTCATGGTTTGATGCCTGATATGTTGCGACATGATGTAGCAACATTGCGAACTGCCGGGCTCATTCATAACCTGGGCCTGCTATTACTTGCCGATAAGTACCCGGTGGTAGTCTCAACTGCTATCAGGCAAAAGCAGGCTGGAGAATATTCTTCCCTTATAGACGCGTTAACTGCTGAGCTTGGTTTTGACTATACTCATGCCGGTCGTTACCTCGCTATCAGTTGGTCTATGCCACCCGTGCTGACAAGGGTCTTGGCATCGTATCCGGATTCAGATTTCAATGGATTATACTGGGAAGAAGTAAACGCAGTAGGTCTGGCTAATTCCATTGCCCTTGACGTGCAGGACAAACAACAGCGCACTCTGGAAGATCCAAGACTCGTCAGACTTGGTGTCAGTATTGATGATGTGCAGCAATTGTATGCGCGTTTCGAGATCGAAAAGGAAAATATGCAACAGTTAGCTGAAGAACTATTTTCCTGATTGATTCAGACACACTTGAAGACTGGATCATCAACGCCGATAGGCGAATAATAACGTTCAAGGGATGAGGCAAATGACTTTGCCATCGGCAATAATACAACAAACATTGGCTGGGCTGGGTGTAAAGCGGTGAATCAATTTAACCCCGGGGAGATGATCGCCTGTCACGAATGTGACCACCTTCATTACTATGAAGTGATTCCTGTTGGTGCCAAGGCAAGTTGCCAGTTTTGTGGCAACCTGTTGTATAGGCATGTTGCAGATTCGGTCGATAAGTCACTTGCCCTCTATGTGACAGCATTACTTCTCTTTATAATTACCAATGCGTTTCCTTTCCTGTCACTGGAACTGGCTGGACGACAGGTCGATAACACTCTCATCTCAAGTGGCATAGCCATGTACCGGTTTGGTATGGGTGAGTTGGGCTTGCTCATATTTTTTACCAGTATCCTGTTCCCGGCTATCGTAATCAGCGGCAAGTTGTATTTGTTATTTGCTATCAAGCTTAAACTCTACCCTCCCTATGCCGGCCAGGTGTATCGCCTGGTAACGGCATTGATGCCATGGAGCCTGGTCGGTGTATTTTTACTTGGTACCTTGATAGCGATAGTAAAGTTGCAGGACATTGCCAATGTTATCTATGGACCTGCAATGATTGCACTGGCCGTATTGCTACCGGTGTATACATATGCACGTACCAGTTTCGATCCTGCGCTGCTGTGGTCATTGAGCAAGACCCGGCGAATTGAAAAAGTAGCAGATCTTGATCCTGATACCGTGTTGGTTAATTGCCATACCTGTGGTTATCTCTGTGCTGAATCACACGACTTTCATCGCTGTCCGCGTTGTTCGACGCCCATGCACCGTCGCAAAAGTAACAGCCTGGAACGTACCTGGGCCCTTTTGCTGGCATCATTTGTTTTGTTCTTTCCAGCCAATCTTTACCCGGTAATGACGCTCATACGTTTTGGCCAGGGTGAACCCAGCACCATACTGGGAGGAGTAATGAAACTGATCGAAGCAGGTATGTGGGGCCTGGCAATGATTGTGTTTGTTGCAAGCATCGTTGTCCCGGTATTGAAGCTCGGTATTCTTGCCTTTCTCTGTATCAGTGTGTATATGCAGTCAGTCTGGCGACCCCGGGACAGGACTATTCTCTATCGCGTCACCGAGGTAGTTGGCGCCTGGTCAATGGTAGATATTTACCTCGTCGGATTATTATCAGCACTGGTTAGTCTTGGTTCTCTATCTACTGTGCGTCCCGGAATTGGCGCTATCTTTTTTGCCGCTGTGGTAATAATCACGATGTTTGCTGCGCAAAGCTTTGATCCGCGTTTGATATGGGATAATGTGCGTAATAAACAAGAACAATCCTGATCTATGGAAGCCTCCAGTCCAAAAGTTACCAAGCGAGCAGGGCCATCTGTTGTCTGGATCATCCCGTTAATTACGCTGTTGGTTGGAGGCTGGTTAATTGTCAAAACCCTGTCTGAGCAGGGCCCCAGGGTAACGATTAGCTTCAAAACTGCCGAGGGCTTGGAGGTCGGCAAAACCAGGATCAAGTACAAGAACGTTGACATTGGCGTTGTCGAAGAAATCCGGTTCAGTGATGACTTTTCCAATGTCATTCTTAGTGTCCAGTTTGAACAGGGTACAGAACATTTCCTTAAGCGAAACACCCGCTTCTGGGTTGTTAAACCGCAATTAACACTGCGTGGGGCCCGGGGGCTGGGAACGCTGATATCCGGTGCCTATATTGAAATCGAACCCGGGCCGGGCGCCAGGCAGCGCCACTTTGAAGGGCTCGAAAAACAGCCGGTGGTGACAGCGGAAGAGCAGGGTAAAAAGATCGTTTTAATTACAGATCGTCTGCGTTCCATTGATACAGGCTCGCCGATTTATTACCAGGGGCTGCAGGCGGGTGAAGTGCTTGGCTATGAACTTGCCAACGATAGTAGCAGCATTTACATCTATGCATTTATCAAGGCGCCTTTCCATGAACTTATCAGGGGTAATACCAAATTCTGGAATACCAGCGGTGTTGATGTTTCTTTTGGCGCAGAAGGTTTCCAGGTGCAAACTGAATCATTACGCTCCATCCTGTATGGCGGGATTGCCTTTGAGACACCTGACTCGGTAGAGCCCGCCTCGACTGATATAGATAACCTGGTTTTTACACTATACGAAAACTACGCCAGTATTTCCGAGATTGAATACAGCAAGAAGATCAAGTTCATGGTCTATTTCAACTCGTCGGTGCGTGGCCTGAGCCGTAATGCACCGGTTGAATTCAAGGGTATTAAAGTGGGTAAGGTGGTTGATGTGCATCTGGAATTTGATCCTGAAAATACGTCATTCCGAATTCCTGTACTTATCGAGATTGAACCCCAGCGTATTGTTGCACGTGGAGATGAAACACTGGAAACAACAACCGAGACGCTGGATAAGCTGGTACAAAGCGGATTACGTGCGCGCTTGCAAACTGCCAGCCTTATCACCCAGGCATTATTTGTTGAGCTGGGTATGTATCCAGATACACCAATCAAGCTGAGTGGTGATACCGGTCCTTATCCTGAACTACCGGCATTGGAATCGGCAAGTTTCGAAGCGATTACACAGTCTGCTGAATCACTATTGGCCAAGTTAAACGAGATCGATATTAAGACTATAACTGATGCCCTGCTCGAAACAATCCGCTCTGCCGATGTCACGCTGGACAATACCAACGCCTTAATCACCACACCTGGACTTGCGTCAGCGCTTAAGGATGTGCAGGCAGCAATGCAGTCATTTAAATCAATACTTAAATCTGTCGAGGATTCGAATGTTGACCAGGTTGTCTCTTCCAGTAAACAGGTCCTTAATAATTTAAATAACACACTCGACAAGACCGGTAGCCTGCTCGAACCGAATTCACCCATGCAATATAACCTGATTAAGATGACGGGCGAACTGGAGGAGATGGCGCGTTCAGTACGTTCATTGGTTGAAACACTGGAACGCCATCCACAGGCACTGATCTTTGGCAAAGAACCACAAGAGGGCCAATAAGATGCGAAAGCAATATATAACATTCATAGCCGTGCTGTCGCTGTTGGCTATGTGTGCCGGTTGCGCAGGTGGCAATATAAAGGCTACGCGTTATTACCTCATAGACCCCGTAAGTTATGAACAGGATCTTGAGTCGGTCTCACCACTGCGTATTGAAATCATCGATCTGCATATACCGCAATACCTTGAGCGTTTCCATATTGCCACACGCGTTAGTGAAAACCGTCTGGTTTTTTCTGAAAGTCATCAATGGGGTGAAAACCTGCGTAAAAACCTGTTACGCACGCTGGCAGGAAATCTTTCCGGTTTATTGAATACAAACGATATTGGCACGCCGTTAAATCGCTCTGCCTCCAGCCCCGATTATCGTTTACAGGTATATATTGAGAAGTTCGAGCGGGACAGTGATTACAAGGTCAGGCTGTTAGCGCGCTGGCAATTATCTGTTGCCGATATGAATGAACCTGTCGGTGTTTTTTCCAGGGAACTGGTGGGCGCTGCAACACTGCAGCCGTCTGACTACGATGCCATGGTATCGAGTATGCGACAACTTTACGGGCAGCTCTGTCAACACATAGCGGACAGTATCATGGCCGAGGAACAACAGGCATCACCATGATTCCATCGCTTCTACAACAGTATCGCTGCTACCTGGCTATATCGATTTTGATATGGATAGTTGCGCAACCGTCACTTGCAAATGTTGATAACAGCATGGATGGACTGACACTGATGCAAAAAGTATACGAACGACATAAGCAATTCCCTTATGTATACGAAGAGCACTCCATGGTGATGGAAGATAGCAAGGGTAAAAGAGACACTCGTCGTGCGCGTTTATATACGCGGCTGTTTGACGATACGGGAATGAAGTTCCTGTTGCTGTTTGACTACCCGGAAGATATCAGGGGCGTTGCTGTGCTTGCAGAGCGTGACCGGAATGGCAATGTTAACAAGTTTGTTTATTTGCCTGCGCTTGGAGAAATGATGCTGGAAAGTGCCGGAAATGTAACAGCGATCAACTTTCTTGGCACAGACTTTACCATTGAGAGCCTGACGGGTGAAGATCTTGGTAATTATCGCTACCAGCGCCGGGAAGACCAGGAGATGTATGGTATCAGTTTTTATGTGGTTGATGTTTTCTCTTTAACTACAGAAGACGAACAAGCCATGCGTCGTCATTATATCAGGCAGGACAATCTATATATCACGTTGACGCATCACTTCGACAGACGTGGCAGGGTTGAACGGGTGCAAAGTCATCATGACCTGCATGCGGTCGACGGTGACATGTGGCGTGCAGATATGATCCTGATGATGGATAAACGGGAAAATCATCAGTCATTGATAAAAATTACAAAACGGGTCTTTTCCAGGGACTATGTCCCTATGGAAGTATTCAGTGCCGACTGGCTATACAGGAACTATCCACATGAACTTCCTGTGGCTGCAGAAGATGACGAGTTGATTACGCTGCTGCGAGAGGCCATGGCGGAATGATTACCAGTCTTTATCTTATTGGCTACCGCAAGCGCGTACCCGTGCTGTTATTTCTTCTAGCCATGACGCTGGTTAGCCTGTTTGGTATGCAACGTCTGGAAATCGACACCACGCTGGACAGCCTGATACCGGATGACGCACCAGCCAGGATGGTGTACCAGAAGGTCATGGGAGAATTTGGTACCGATAATAAGACCATTATCTATATCAAAGACCCGGCATTATGGACACCTGGAAAGTTACAACTGCTCGAACGCCTGCAGGAACAACTACAGTCCATATCCGGTGTTTCCGGCGTAGAAAGCCTGTTTACCCTGCATACGGTACGTGGACAAGCAGGCAAGATAGTGTCGCAACCGGTATTGCGCGAGGCACCGGTTACACAGGAAGAAGCCGACCTGGCCCGTGAAAATGCCATGGCCAACCCGCTGTATCTTGGCAACTACTTTTCCAGCAAAGGTGATGTAACCGCGATGCTCGTTTCGATTGCCAGTAATCCCGAGGGTGAAGATAACGATGCAGAACTGAATCAGTACTTTGAGCAGAGCCTCGCGGAATACCGGCAGGACTTTGAGCAGCTGGTACAGGTAGGTCCATCGCGTATCAACGCAGAACTTAAACAAAGTCTTTATGACGACTTTATCTTGCTGGGGCCTTTATCAGCAGCCATCCTGGTTATCTCCATCCTGTTGTTCATGCGTAGCTGGTTGTCGGCGATTATCCCGTTAATGACGTCATTACTGACGATCATCTGGACGTTTGGAATGCTTGGCTGGTTTGGTATCCCCCTGAACATTCTAAGTGCAATGATTCCTTCACTGATAATCGTCATTGGCTCTACCGAAGACACGCACATGATGGCTGCCTACCTGCGTGGACTGGACGTGCACTCCACGAGCAGAAACCGTCGCTATGCTGTCACCTATATGGCCAAGCATATAGGATTACCGTTGTTATTAACGGTATTCACAACAACACTTGGTTTTGCCAGTAACCTGTTTTCCGACATTGCCTTGATCAAGCATTTCTCAATCGCCGCCAGTGCTGCCATGTTGATCAACGGTTTTATTACCGTGTTGTTAATGCCCTTGATGCTGTCACTGTTTGGCAAGGTAGAAAACGATACACCGGTCAAATGCGTTGAGACCAATAGTGTCCCGGATCGCATTATGCGAATGTTTCGCTATTCGCAATCGCGCTTCCCGCTTTCCACGCTGGTATTTACGATGCTTCTTTGTCTGTTCTTTATACACCAGGCAACACGGCTATACGTTACCAACGATCCGCTGTCTTACTTTCCGGAAGATCGTCCACTGATCCAGGATACGATAGCCATCCATGAAGACCTTGCCGGTGTCAGGCTATTTTTTATTACGCTGGAATCTGACAAGGAGAATGCATTTCTCAACCCGGAAAATATTCAAAAACTCGATTACGTTCAGGATTTTCTCGACAAGCAAGGCGTTTATGACCGCACTATTTCGATTGCCGACCATCTCAAATTCATAAACCGGGAGTTTCATGGTGGTTCGGTAGTGGATTATTCGCTACCTAAAACACGTAAGCTGGTCGCACAATACCTGTTATTTTTTCATCGCAGCGACCTCGAAAGCTATCTCAGTAATGATTTCAGTAGTGCCAATATCGTCGTTCGCCATAACATCAGCGATTCGCATACGCTAAACCAGTATATTGAGGAGCTGGAGAAAGTACTGGATGAGTTAACAGGCGCCGATATTGATTATTTCATTGTCGGCGAGAACCTGATGATTAACCATGCAGCCGACAGTCTGATGGAGGCGCAGGTCAAGGCGTTACTATTACTGTTGTTACTTATCTTCCTGATTATGTCGGTCATGTTCACCTCGTTTAAAGGTGGATTAATTGCGCTGGTGCCTGCGGTTATACCAATTGCGCTTATGTTTGGCCTGATGGGCCTACTGGATATACCATTGAACCCGGGTACTGCGATGGTGGCGGTAATTGCGATTGGGATTGCTGTCGATGGCACTATTCACCTGTTGGCTCGTTACAATGAGCTTTGTCGTTATACTTCTGATTTTGTCGGTGCGGTCAACACGGCGGTCAGGGAGGAGGCCACCCCACTTATCATTTCAAGTATTGCCCTGGCATTTGGCTTTGGGATTTTGATTTTTTCGAATTTTACTATTATCGCCCAGTTTGGCGCGCTGGCTGCGGCAACAATGCTGTTTTCCATCTTTGCCAACCTGCTGATTACGCCAATAATCATGCAAAGAATCCGACTGGTCGGTCTTTACCAGATCTATGCCATGCCGGTTAACTGTGATGTGTTGATAGAAAGCCCGTTGTTCCGTGATATGAATGAATACCAGCGTAGAAAGGCCGTATTGATTTCTGAATTCCAGGAATATAAGAAGGGCGATGTACTGGTCAAACAGGACACAATGGGGCGCGATATGTACCTGATACTATCGGGCAGTGCCGAGGTAACGCATCACGATGGTAATGAAAAGATCAAGCTGGCAGAACTTAAACCCGGACAAACCTTTGGCGAAATCGGTTATATCCGTGAGGCCCGCAGGGTTGCCGATGTAGTCGCTACCGAAGATATCAAAGCATTGCGCTTTAACTATGAACGTATGCAGAAAGACCTGAAATTCTTCCCCAACATTGTTGCCAAGCTCAACTTCAACATCAGTCACATACTTGGTGAAAGACTCGCCGATATGGTCGAAAAAAGTCATCATTAATTATTTGTCTCCAGGAAATAGTATTTTGTAAATGCAGGTTTTAACCACAGGTTCGTGGTATGAAAAGGACTGATGATTTTGATGATGACGCTGATATATAAGTGTCTTCTGAACCCAACGAGAAGCTGGTATCGTTAAAGCGAAAATGGCGTGATGTAGAAATTCAACGTGAACTTCGTATGCTGGCAATGGAACCGGGCGAAAAACCGGCCAGGAATTTTTTTTGACTGAGTTTATGACAATGATGCTGTCATACTTCCTGTTTTATAACAAGAACCTGCATTTGAACTAAAGGTACTCTAGCCAATCAAAACCGGGATCGGCAATAACCAGGAAAGGCGGATTCAATAGTGAATCCTTGGTATTGTAGCGTAACCTGTTTAGCTCGGTATCTACAACCAATCCACCTGCCTCTTCCACTATGCATTGTGCGGCACCGGTATCCCATTCTGAAGTTGGGCCAAACCTTGGGTAGATGTCAGCCTTACCTTCGGCCACGAGGCAGAACTTCATTGAACTTCCTATTGATAACACCTCGGGATTATCAAGCCCGGCAATGAATTCCCGCAATCGCTGATTACCATGCGAACGGCTACCGGCGATGGTAATCGCATTCCTGTTGGTCTTGCTCGCTGTTATTGATATGACATTGCCCTCTTTATCATGTTTACTGGCACCGTTGCCAAGACAGGCGGAGTAAGCTTCACCGGTGACAGGGATATAGATCACGCCAAGTACCGAACGATCATTTTCGATCAATGCAATATTGACAGTAAACTCGCCATTACGTTTGATAAATTCGCGTGTCCCGTCCAGCGGATCAACCAGCCAATACTGTTGCCATTGCTTGCGCTCCGAAAACGGGATGGTAGAAGATTCTTCTGACAGTATCGGTGTTTCGGGCGTCAGTTGTTCCAGCTTTTCACAGATATGGCAATGTGCCGCCATATCGGCTGCGGTCAAAGGTGAATTATCATCCTTGTTTTCCACAGCGAAGTCAGTGTTATAGATGTCCAGTATCCTGGCGCCAGCCTCGGCCGCGATGGCCATGATTTCCGGAACCAGAGAAGGTAATTGTTCCTGTTGTAAAAGCGGCATGCTGTTGAATAGTGTATGCTTCAATCGATGATTGATGATTCTACCTCTGTTAAAGAAGACATAACACCCGAGCTTGACTGGCAGGCAATCGATACGGTCTTGCTTGATATGGACGGTACTCTGCTCGACCTTTATTTTGATAATTATTTCTGGCAACAGTATTTGCCGCAGCACTGGGCAGATCAAAAAGGCATGGCTCCAGAGCAGGCCGTGAAGCAATTAAAATCATGGTATGAGAAAGAGGCAGGTACGCTCTCATGGTATTGTCTGGATTACTGGACCAATCGACTCGGCATCGATGTACTGGCACTTAAAGCAGACGTAGAACACTTGATTGACAAGCGCCCTCATGCGGAAAACTTTTTGCAGCGCCTGCAGGAAAGTCGCTTTCGGGTGGTGATGGTAACCAACTCACATGAGCGATTGATTGATCTGAAGATGCAAAAAACCGGCATCGATATCTACTTTGATGACATCATTAGCTCGCATCGACTGGGTCATGCCAAGGAAGAGCAGGCTTTCTGGAAACGATTGCAGGATGAGATTGGTTTTGTCTGCGAATCTTCGTTACTGGTCGATGATAACCTGACCGTGTTACGGGCAGCTCAGCAATACGGCATTGCCCATTTACTTGCTATCGCCAGTCCTGATAGCAAGGCCGGTTTGCAGGATACCGGAGAGTTTACCGCGCTACACTGCTTTACCGATCTCAACTTCTAGGCAAGACAATAACAAAAATCATACACTTCATGCTGTAAACGTGTGCCGCGCGATTCATAACGTGTATGCGTACGCCATGCCGGTCTGGGTGACAAACCATCCTTTCCCCCCAGGTTTCGAAAAGCTGGTTGTTGACGAAATAATTCATTGATATGTTGGGCATAGTCTTGCCAGTCGGTTGCAATATGCAAACGACCTTGCTTTGCCAGGCAGCGTTGCAGCAGGGCGAGTAGCTCCGGGTTGATCAACCTGCGCTTGAGGTGCCTTTTCTTGGGCCACGGGTCCGGGAAGAAAATAAAAAACTGGTCGACGCTGTTACCGGTTAGCTGATGTTGTAACACGGGTACGACATCGTGATTGATGATGCGGATGTTCTGCGCCTGTTGTTTGCCGATCTCGTTGAGCAAATGCCCGATTCCAGGTCGATGTACCTCTATGGCCAGGTAATTGTTTTCCGGATGCGCACGGGCATGTTGCAGTGTACTGTCACCAGTGCCAACCCCTATATCAACTACCAGCGGAGCACGCCGACCGTATACATGCTCCAGTTGCAGCGGGTGTTCGTTATATTCAATACCAAAATCAGGCCAGTACTGTTCCAGGGCGCGGCTTTGTGCTCGTGTCAGTCGACCCTCACGGCGGACGAAACTGCGAATAGAACGATGCTGTTCGGCCTTAATCAAGGTGTTTAGAAAATTTTTCCGTCCAACGGCGAGGATGCACTGGCGTAGGCACGCCTTGGCATGCGGCCGGCGAGGTATGCTTCTCGACCGGCCTGTATGGCCTTGTTCATAGCGCTTGCCATCAACACCGGTTCGTTTGCCTCGGCAATGGCCGTATTCATCAACACGCCATCACAGCCAAGTTCCATCGCAATTGCAGCATCAGACGCTGTGCCAACCCCTGCATCGACGATAATCGGGACATTGGCGTTCTCGATTATTGTACGAATGGTAAACGGATTACGAATGCCGAGACCGGAACCAATCGGTGCAGCCAGCGGCATCACTGCAACGCAACCTATCTCTTCGAGATGACGCGCCTGAACAGGATCATCGGTACAGTAAACCATTACCTTGAAGCCTTCCTTGACCAGCACCTTTGCCGCCTCAATCGTTGCTGGCATATCCGGGTAGAGCGTTTTCTCGTCTCCCAGTACTTCCAGTTTGACCAGGTCATGGCCGTCCAGTAGCTCTCGCGCGAGGTTACAGGTACGGATGGCGCTGTCAGCATCGTAACAGCCGGCAGTGTTTGGCAGGATTGTGTACTTGTCTGGCGAGATGACTTCCAGCAGGTTAGGTTCGCCTGTGTTCTGGCCAATATTCGTGCGGCGAATAGCGACAGTGACTATTTCGGCGCCGCTGGCTGCGATGGCAGCACCGGTTTCTTCAAGGTCCTTGTATTTTCCGGTGCCAACGAGCAGCCTGGAATTGTATTCCTTGCCTGCAATCTGAAGTGTATCTGCTGATGGTGCAGACATGTCTTAACCCCCGCCTATGGCCTGTACAACTTCTATCCTGTCACCGGGGCTTAGCACGGCAGCGCTGTACTCGCTGCGGGGAATAATGGCCTCATTGATTTCAACTGCATATTTTCCGGTTAGCGCCAGGCCTGTAATCAACTCGGCAAGCGTGGCCGAATCGTTAACAGTATGGTTTTTTCCATTAAGAACAACTTGCATGAGGTGCCGGCAACGTCGTTACTAGTCGAGTTCGATTTCCATGCCTTCGCGGGCAACATGACACTTGAGGTCGGACTTTCTGTCTTCAATAATTTTCTGTGATGCCTCGAAGATTTTTTCAATGGCATCGTCGTCATTGTAAGGATCGTGATGATACAAATAGAGCTCTTTTACCCTGGCATCAATAGCACTGTTCACAACGTCAACGTAACAGGAATGTCCCCAGCCACGTTTGGTTTCGTAATCCTCCGGCGTGTACTGGGCATCATGTATGAGGATATCGGCATCCTTGATACTGGTTAACTCGTATTCGTATTCTTCTCGATTCATCGCCTCGAACATTTCCTGTTCTTCCTCGCTGAATTCGGTCATTTTTTGCTTGATCGATTTATCGAGGAACTGACACTCGTTATCCGAAATATAGATAATTTTTTTGTTGGCTGCATTGATGGTGTAGCCATAGGTAATACCGGGGTGATGTACGCTGTGGTGTTTAACCTGAATCGGACCGGCATTAATATTCTTTTCAGCAGGGTCTATGTACTCGGTTTTTGCCATCCATGTTTCCGTACCCACAGGGAAATAGGGTGCCTGCATTTGTGAATCAAGATTTTGTTTGATTTCCTGAACTGATTCGCCGGGCCCATAAAAGCGAATGGTCCAGTCGGGTATAAAGGCAGGAACAAAAAAAGGTAGTCCACAGATATGATCCCAGTGATAGTGAGTCAGTATCAGTGTCATGGCCTTTATATCCTGCTGCGCAGCAAGTTTGTTGCCGAGAGGGATGATGCCGGTACCGGCATCGCAGACAAGTAAATTATTGTCGACGTTAATCTCAACGCATGATGTGTTGCCACCCACTTTCAGGTGCGACGCAAAAGGCGCAGCATACGAACCTCGCACGCCCCAAAAGCGGAGATAAGATTTAGACATGCCTTTTATTGTACTGAATCTAGTAAGGATTATCTTTATTAATGTACTTCAGGATTATATCGGTAATGGAGATCAAAGGCATGGGCTTGGTAAGAAATTCCAGTGCACCAAGTTCATTGGCAACGGTTCGATCCTGCGCGTAATCTTTCGAAGTGATCATGATCACCATGGTATCCCGGTGTAGTGGCAACTTGCGTAGTTCCTGCAGGAAGGTCAAACCGTCTTTTTCAGGCATGATAATATCGAGAAAGAGGATCTTGGGTTTGTTCTCCTTCAGGAATTCCATGGAGGCGTCGGCGGAACTGAATGTATGTAAATCGAGCGCGAGATTTTCTGTTGCCCGTTTGAACAACTTCAGTACCGTGGTGTTGTCGTCAACGACAACGACTGATGGAATTTGTGCGTCCATCTCTAATGATTGCCCCTATCAACCGTTCTTTGCATCTGCATGCTGCACTGAAAAGTTAACCTATTGATTTATAAATTTATTTTTGTAAAAAACGTCGCTTCCCTGATAGCCGTGCATATTGCTAACGTTTTCATTGGTTTAGCGGTTAACGCAATTTAAATACTACACGAAAATTACCAGCCCGCCACGTTCTTTGCCGCTTTCCATGCAATGATTAAACCATAAGTAAATCAGCCGATTGAGGCAGTGCTTTAATATACTGTTTAGGCTGGCGTTCAGCCGGGTTGTAGACCCCGTTTGAAAGTGGCGGATTAGCCGCTGAATGGCAGAAATGTGACGCTGAGCGTCAGTCGATGCTAGATATCTTCCATTTTCAATTTAAGCAGCATGAAATCCAGATCGTTGGCGAGTAGCCGGTCTTTTGCCTGCTGCAGCTGGCTTGAATTTTTATACGGGCCAATCCTGACCCGATGGCGAATATCCTGGCCGTTGATCACAACGCGCTGGATATCAGCAGTCACCCCTACCAACGCCAGCTTGGCCTTGATTTCATCTGCAGCCTGGAACTCCTTGAATGAGCCGACCTGTAATACGTACATGGTTGGCTGCTGTTGTTGCTGTACCTCCGATTCTGCATCGTCTTCAATAGACTCCCACTCGGAGATATTGACCTCCTTGTTTGGCAGGATCTTATAGAAATCAAATTGTGGCTCGGGTAGCTGGGCAACGGTTTCGTCTACTACAGCGGTTGCAGCGTCAGGGACAGGAGTCTGACTTTCGCTTAACAGTACGTTGCGGGTAACAACAGTCTCACCGTGCTGTTGAAAGTAAATAATAACGGCAACGAATAAGCCAAGCGCCAGTCCGGTGAAGAAAGATAGTGTGTTGCTGAAGCGACTGACCAGCGGCTCTGACTGTTTTTTCTTATGGTTTTTGTAATCTCGAGACATTACATCATTTCTGGCGCAGAAACGCCCAGTACAGATAAACCATTATGTAATACCTGCTTACTTGCATCTACCAGTGCCAACCGGGCATTTCGAATATTGCCGTCCTCAACGAGAAACTGGCTTGCATTGTAGTAGCCATGGAATTCATTTGCCAAATCACGCAGGTAATAGGCAAGCTGGTGGGGCTCATACGCTTTAGCAGCCGCTGCGATCACTTCCGGGAAGCGGGCAAGGCTGGCGAGAAGTTTTTGTTCATGTGGCTCGGTCAGTAATGACAGGTGTGCCAACGATTCTTGCCTGGAATAGAACCAGCCCTTCTCATCCAGCTGTCTGAACACGCTACAAATACGGGCATGTGCATACTGGATATAGTAGACCGGGTTGTCATTGGACTCCGATTTTGCCAGTTCCAGGTCAAAGTCCAGGTGCTGCTCACTCTTGCGCAGAATGTAGAAGAAACGGGCCGCGTCCTTACCGACTTCGTTCTGTAGCTGGTTGAGCGTGATAAATTCGCCAGAGCGCGTGGACATTTGCAGTTTTTCGGAGCCACGGTAAAGGGTCGCGAACTGTACCAGCAGGATTTCCAGTTTCGACGCATCGTGACCGGCAGCCTGCAGTGATGCCTTTACCCTGGGAATATAGCCGTGATGATCAGCGCCCCAGATATTGATGATCTTGTCGAAACCGCGCTGGTACTTGTCGAAATGATAGGCCACATCGGATGCAAAATAGGTTGCCTGACCATTGTCACGAATCAGAACGCGGTCCTTTTCATCACCGAAACGGCTGGAAGCAAACCATTTGGCACCTTCCTGCTCATAGACGACACCTGCCTGCTCGAGCTGTGTCAGGCAGTGTTCAACCTGGTTTGAATTGACCAGGCTGCGCTCTGAAAACCAGTTGTCGAAACGGACACCAAACTCACCCAGATCGTCATTAATTGTTGCCAGTATTGAATCCAGCCCGGCATTGAATATGGTTGCATAGTCAGTTTCGCCCAGGCACGACTTGCAGTGTGCTATCAGTCCATCAATTTTGATTTCAGCATCGTCTTCCTCTAGCAGGCCCGGTATGTCATCTGTACCTTTCAGGAATTGATGCTGGTGGGCCTCGTTAAGATCCATGGCAATATCACGAATGTAATCACCACGATAAGCGTTTTCCGGAAAGGGAATATCCAGCGCGTGCGATTGCAGGTAGCGTAACCAGATACTGACGGCCAGTATATCCATCTGTCTGCCTGCATCGTTAATATAATACTCACAAGTCACATCAAAGCCGGCCTTTGTAAGTAAGCTGGCAACGGTGGCGCCGTAGGCGGCACCGCGACCGTGACCTATATGCAATGGCCCGGTAGGATTGGCCGACACGAACTCAAGCAGGATACGGGTGTTAGCGCCGACCTGGCTTTCACCAAAGTGCTCGCCACGTTCGAAAATGTCGCCTATCACCGCATGGTAGGCATTGTTAGCGAGAAAAAAATTGATAAAGCCGGGTCCTGCCAGCTCGGTTTTTTCCACCAGGTCATCTGCCGGCAATTGCTTTATGATTTCTTCTGCGAGCTGTCTCGGGTTACTGCCGACGCGTTTGGCGAGCATCATGGCGACGTTGGTGGCCAGATCGCCATGTGCTGGATCGCGGGTATCTTCTACCTGTATTGCTGCCGCATCCGGAACATCGACTTCGGCGTCGGCAAGCACACGCTGCAGCGCTTGCTGGATAAGATGTTGAACCCTGTTTTTCAAGATAGCCTCTGCAAAAAGTCGGCTATTCTAGTGTTTTTGACAGGGCAGTAGAAGAGCCCTTCACTTTACCACGGTGAGCCCGAGACTTTCCCACGCCTGCATGCCACCCCGGTACCATTTGAGTTTTTGTGCCGGGTAGCCAAATCGTAGCAGCGTTTTAATATTCGTCGGTGATTGCCCGCACCACATACCGTTACAGAACAGAACCAGCGTCTTCGCATTACTGAAGTCCCACAGCCCCTCAAGGCTGATGGCGTTAAAGCGCTGTTCAAGAATATCTGCGATGCTGAACGGATCGGCGCCTGCACCGGGTTTTAGCAGGGTCCACGGTATGTTAACGCTGCCAGGTATTGTGCCTTTGCTGACCCAGTCCGGGGTCCGGGAATCAATAACAAGTACATCGGTATTGCCAGTGCTGACCTGCCGCAGGTATTCGAGCATTTCCAACTCGGCGATCGTTTCTACTCCATCCGCCAGTAGGGCAGGCTGGATACAAAATGGCGGGCACTCGCGCGATGTGCGGGCATAGGCAGGGTTGATAGTATTATCGGCAGACTGGTTTCTTTGTATTCGTACCGGTTTACCTTTATGCATCACGTCAACATGGACAATATCCTGACTGATGCCCACGGCATTACTTTCTTCGCCGGCAAGGGCAGAAAGGGTAAATAGCTGTAGCGTTACCAGCATACAAAGTGTCGAAGTCAGTAAATGTTGTTTCATGCCATATCCATGGGATCAATATCCAGTGACCAGCGTATTTTTTTAGACAGTTTCATTTGTTCAAGTTGCAACAACCAGTTGTCGATATGTTTGTGCAATGTTTTCCTGTCTTCCGCCTGTACAATAAGTTGCCAACGGTAGCGGCCACTTCGTTTTTCAAACATTGCTGGTAACGGACCGAAAATCGAAAGCTTGTTATTCGCTATGCCGGCCAGCGTTGAGGCTGAAGCGTTCAGGAAGCATTTGCAATCGTCAACATTATGCGCCTCGGCACTTAATAAGACCATATAGCTATATGGAGGAAGTAATGCCTGTTTGCGTTCTTTTAACAATGTCATTGCAAAGCTCGCGTAGCCTTCGTTAATCAATTGTTGAAAAACGCTATGTTCCGGATGATGGGTTTGTACCATTACGGTTCCAGGCTTATTACCACGGCCGCTGCGACCGCTTACCTGCATGAATAACTGCGCCAGTCGTTCACTTGCCCTGAAATCAGTGGAGAACAGCCCGCGGTCGGCATCCACTATTGCTGTCAGCGTGACACCGGGAAAATGATGTCCCTTTGCGAGCATTTGTGTGCCAATCAGTATATCGATATTGCCTGCACGTATTTGCTCTACCAGCTCTGTCATCGCGTTTTTTTTACGGGTTGTATCTCGATCTATCCTGGCGATGGTTTTACCCGGAAACAGTTTTTCCAGTACTTCTTCTATGCGTTCAGTACCATGACCAACAGGAATCAATCCGGATTGACACTCTGGACAGGTGGCAACATACGGCCGTTGTTTGTCACAATGATGGCAGACCAGCTTATTACTTGATTTGTGATAGGTGAATGGCAACTCACAACGCTCGCAACAGGCGCGCCAACCGCAATGATGGCAGAACAGGTGATTGGCATAACCGCGTCGATTAAGAAACAGTAATACCTGATTGCCTTGTTCCAGATGGCGCTGCATTTCATCTATTAACACCTGTGACAGTGGACCTTGCATTTTTTTTCCGCGAATATCGATTAGCTTGTATATCGGCAACGAAGCCTTGCCCGCGCGCTGGCTTAATACCAGTCGTGTATGTTTGTTTTTTTCGACATTACCCAGGCTTTCCAGTGACGGTGTTGCTGATCCGAGCACAACCGGTACCTGCTCCTGTTGAGAGCGTACGATCATGATGTCCTTGGCCGAGTATCGAAAACCATCCTGTTGCTTGTATGACAGATCGTGTTCTTCATCGGCGATAAAGAGTCCGGGTTTTGCCAGTGGCGTCCAAACAGCCGAACGCGTCCCCAGGATAATTTGTGCCCGGTTTTCCCGGGCGGCAAGCCAATCGCTGGCGCGCTCGGTTTCGGACAGTGCAGAATGTTGAACAGCAATCTGGCAGTTGAAGCGCTTTTGAAAGCGGCGAATAAGCTGTGGTGTCAGTCCAATCTCGGGTAATAAAATCAGACTTTGTAATCCCTGTTCAAGCGTCGCTGCAATGGCAGCCATGTAAACCTCGGTTTTGCCGCTTCCAGTCAAACCATCAAGTACAAAGACTTTATGCGAACCAATACTCTTAATAATGCTGTCGACAGCGGTTTGTTGTTCATTGTTAAGCCGTGGACTGGACGCTTCTATGTCTGGCTGTAGACGACTGTTGCCAGCGTGAAGTCGGGTTTGTTCTACCAGGTTTTTTTCAATGAGTTTGTTAAGTACGGGCCTGGACGCAGGAAAGACACTGTATAGATCCGCTGTCGATACCGGGCCGGTTTGCTCACGAAGATAACTTAATAGTGCCTGTTGTTTTGGTGCGCGCGCGAGTGACTCTATTGATAACGTGATGCCTGATGGTGTGGGTTGCCAGGCGTAGTCCAGCAGTTTCTCCAACGCCTTGCCGTTTCTTATCCAGGTTGGGGCAGCATTGCTATATACCTCGCCCACCGGGTGATGATAATAACGACTGGCCCAGTTGATTAGCTGGAGTTGTTGCTGTTCGATAACCGGCTGTTGATCAATCAGCCGATTGATTGGTTTCAGTTTTGAATAGGGGACATCACTATTGCTAGTGATGTCCATGATGAGGCCAACCATTTCTTTCTTTTTACCAAACGGTACAGCAACACGCATGCCTGGTAACAGGCTGCCGATATCGGTATCACTAGCGGGTAAATAGTCAAACAGGCGCCGCAACGGCGTGGGTACGGCGACGCGCAGGATAGTTTTTTTGCCCATCATCCGGACAGGGTCTGGCCGGATCTATCGACGTTAAGCAGGTTCCTGAGCTGGTGTAACTTTACCCTTTGCATTGGTTTCCCATTGACCGGGTCAAGAGGAGTCTGTTTCCTGTTTATGTGTGGCAACACGATTGCAACGATCTCGAAGTTGCCCGCCAGGAATTTATAGGTTGAAAAATACAGGGGGTTGTTTTTCCGGAATTGTAAACGTCGCTCACAAATTTCCACCGGAATTTGTTTTTCCTGTAAATAGTGACCGACAGATTCAGACGTATCGGCAAATAGGTGCAGGATAATTTCCGAATGCTCGTTCGCTGTGCCAGTTGCTACTGAACCTGTTAGGAACGGGTCAAAGTCCTTGAAGAAATCCATCGCTTTTAGTGCGGTCTCTCTCATCCTTATCAGGACATCCTGCTGGTCGTGATCAAACAGTGCCTGGTATTCAACCAGCGCCGATTTAATTTCGATATTACTGGGCAAACTGTTTTTATCGCTTATCCCCATATTGCTGGCTGCTTTCTTTTTGGCATACAGGTAGTCTTCCAGACCACTGCTGGCAATAATCCTTGCCGCTTCCTGCGCAATTTCCTGTCTTATTCTGTTTTTCATTACAGTTGATTCAGAATAGCTGTTCCGTAGTTGAATCGGTGCCGGGTGATTGAAGAAATACATCCGGTTGCATCGGTTCCTCGGTTTCTTGCGGTACGTTTTCAGGCCTGAATACTTCAAATACGGCATCAGGGTTTGCTGCATTGGCGAGCTTACCGGTGACTGGATCAATGCGTACGTTCACCAGGCCTTTGGGTCTTTCCATCATGGTTTCAGGCGTGCCATCGAGTGCCTCGCGCATGTAGTCGATCCACATTGGCAAGGCCGCGCGTGCACCGGTTTCACGGCTGCCCAGCGGCGTGAACTTATCGAAGCCAACCCAGCAAATGGCAACCACGTTGGCGTTGAATCCCGAGAACCAGGCGTCGTGTTGGTCATTCGTGGTCCCTGTTTTTCCGGATAAATCGCCACGACCCAGTTGCAGGGCCCGGCGCCCGGTGCCAAGGCGAATGACATCACGGGTAATCGTGTTCATGATGTAAATATTACCGGCATCAACGACGCGTGGAGCATATTCCTGTTGAATATCCTCCTGGTCATCGCTAACAATTTCCGTATCGACGACCATCTCATCAGCAGCTATTTCATCTGTTGATAAAATTTGTGCAGCATCTGCTTGAAACTGTATGTCTGTCTCTGCATCATTTGCCTCGATCTCATCACAATCATAACAAACGGTTAGGGGCAGCTTTTCAGAGATTATCTCATCATCATATGTTTTCACCTGCTTCATAAAGTAGGGCTCTATGAGATAACCACCATTTGCAAACACGCTGTAACCGCGTGACAACTCCCATGGTGTGATCTCGGCGCTTCCCAATGCGAGGGAGAGGTTGGGAGAAAGGCTATTGGTATCAAAACCAAATTTGGCAACGTGTTCGAGTGCAAAAGGAACGCCAATGCTATGTAACAACCTGATCGATACCAGGTTGCGCGACTTAATCAATGCCTCGCGTAAACGGGTTGGCCCGTAACTCTTACGACTGTAGTTTTCCGGACGCCACTCATCTTCGATCCCCGGGTCGTCAAATACAATTGGTGCATCATTAATAATCGTGGCTGCGGTATTGCCAGCAGCAAGTCCGGCACTATAGATAAATGGTTTAAACCCGGATCCGGGTTGTCGCTTTGCCTGCGTGGCGCGGTTAAATTTATTCCGGTAAAAATCAAAACCGCCCACCAGTGCGAGTAGTGCACCGTCATTTGGGTCAAGTGAAACAATTGCGCCTTCTACTTCCGGTATTTGTGTTAGTCGCCAGTTACCTTCCTCCATTTCCTGCAACCTGATGACATCGCCACGAGACAGAATGTCAGCCGCGGACTTTGGTTCTCCGCCGCGTCGGTTTTCACTTATGTATTTCCTGGCCCATTGCATTTGTTCCCAGGCAACGTCTACCCTGCCTATACCACTAATATAGGCACTGGCTGTTTGCTCTTGTACATCAATGACGAGCGCAGGGTACAGGTTGGCAATAACTGGGAAGCTATCGAGTAGTTCCTCGATTTCTTCGACACTCAATGCTTCCTGTAGATTGATCTGGTGTTCAGCACCGCGGTAGCCATGCCGTTGATCATAATCAAGCAGCGCTTTCCTGATGGCCTTGTTGGCGGCCAACTGGTTCCTGTCCTTAATCGTTGTTGTCACTATCAGGCCGCTGTTATAAGCATCTTCGCCTTGTGTTGCGATTAAATCACGACGGACCATTTCTGCAACGTAAGGCGCTTCTAGATCAACACGAGCAGAGTGTAAAGAAGCGCTTACTGGCGAGTCATAGGCTTGCTGATACTCTTCGTCGCTTATGTATTCCAGCGTCAACATTCGTTGCAGTACATAGTTACGCCTGCTCAATGCACGTTCCGGATTGCTGATCGGGTTTGTTGTTGAGGGCGCCTTCGGCAGCCCTGCGATCATTGCGACCTGCGCGAGGTTGAGCGAGTTAACATCCGTCCCATAGTAGACATAGGCTGCAGCGGCGACCCCATACGCGCGTTGACCAAGGTAAATCTTGTTGAGATACAGTTCGAGTATGTCGTCCTTTTCCAGTTCGCGCTCAATCTTGAGAGCAAGAAAGATTTCATTAAGCTTGCGCAGGTAGGTTTTTTCCCGACTCAGAAAAAAGTTACGCGCTACTTGCATGGTAATTGTGCTGCCGCCCTGCTTCTTACTGCCGGTCTTCATTAGTGAATATGCCGCACGGGCCAGACCCTGCCAGTCGACGCCGGGGTGGCTGTAAAAACGATCATCCTCGGCGGACAGAAAGGCCTGGATGAGTTGCGGGTTTACTTCGTTGATGTCGACGGGGGTACGCCTTTTCTCACCAAACTCGGCAATCAAGGAATTGTCTTCGCTGTAGATCCGCAACGGGACCTGCATCTTTACATCCTTAAGTGTTTCGATATTTGGCAGTTTCGGGACGACATATATGGAAACTGTGACGACAATCACGATACCCAGAACCATAATAGCCAGGAGAGAATTGAAGAGAAACCGCAACATCTAGTGTAGATAATATATTAATTACTCAATATGTATTGTTTTTTTTAGTTATTTGTAAATTTGAAGCTATTACGTTAAATATGCTCAAAAACTAATTGTTTTTTAACTTTCTCTTGGCTATAGTAGCCAAAGTAAGTTAATGCTGTATTGCACATATGGTTTATAACTAATGGTCCTGAAAGGAAAAACCTGTGTTTTCGTTTAAGAAGAAATCAGCGCCAATACTGGGTATCGATATTAGCGCAACCGCAATAAAGTTGCTCGAACTTAGCCGCAGCGGTAGTAAGTATCGTGTAGAAAGTTATGCTGTTGAAGCCCTCCCGCCAAATTCTGTATCTGAAAAAAATATTAATGAAATTGAAGTTGTCGGTGAAGCCGTTGCCAAGGCTGTAAAGAAGGCTGGGACCAAAACCAAAAACGCGGCTGTCGCTGTCGCCGGGTCATCAGTCATTACCAAAATTATTACCATGCCCTCGGGTCTGTCAGATGACGACCTGGAAAATCAGATACAGGTTGAAGCAGATCAATATATTCCTTTTCCTCTGGACGAAGTTGCCATGGACTTTGAAGTCATTGGCGAATCAGAAGAAAGTCCAGACAGGGTAGACGTCTTGCTTGCCGCATCACGTAGTGAAATCGTTGACAATGTTGTTGCAGCCATTGAGCTTGGTGGCCTGACTGCCAAGGTGGTCGATATCGAATCTTTTGCCATCGAGAATGCAATTGGCTTGATTGCTGATAATTTTAACGATGAGTCTTCAACTGAAGTTATTGCAGTAGCAGATGTTGGTTCGAACGTAACGACCTTCAGCGTTGTCGAGAACATGAAAACCATTTATTCACGCGAGGAATCTTTTGGAGGCGCGCAGCTGACTGAGGAAATCCAGCGGCGTTATGGTCTGTCATTTGAAGAAGCCGGACTGGCGAAAAGGCAGGGCGGTCTGCCTGATAATTATGGTCCGGAAGTGCTCGAGCCGTTCAAGGAAAACATGGCTTCGCAGATTAGCCGCGCGATACAGTTTTTTTATTCATCCAGTTCAGTAGGCAATATTGATCACCTGATACTTGCCGGTGGCTGCGCCTCTATTGACGGTGTAGCTGAGCTGGTCCAAGAGAAGGTCGATATTAATACCGTGGTGGCGAATCCGTTTGCCAGCATGGCGCTAGCATCAAAAATTCCCACTAATTCTCTTACCAATGACGCACCTGCAATGATGATTGCCTGTGGTCTTGCGCTCCGAGGAGATGGCTAATGTCCAGAATTAACCTGCTGCCCTGGCGTGAAGCGCGAAGAAAAGAACAGCTAACACAGTTTATTATTTCTGTCGTCGTCGTCGCTGCCCTTGGCGGTGCAGTCTGGGGCGGTGTGCATTATTACTACATTCAGTTGCAGGACAGGCAGAACCAACGCCTGACGTTCATTGATGACAAGATCAAGGAACTCGACAAGAAAATTCGGGAAATCAAGGAACTGGAAAAACAGAAGCAGCGTCTGCTGTCTCGCATGCGCGCTATTGAACAACTGCAGGGCAACAGACCATTAATCGTACGCTTGTTTGACGAAATCATCTTTGCCATGCCTGAAGGTATGACGTTGACCCAGGTAGAGCAGAAGGGCAAGAACGTAACGATATCAGGGCTGGCGCAATCCAACGCCAGGGTTTCTTCATTTATGCGCAGTATTGAGTCTTCTGAATGGATAAAAAATCCCGATTTGAAAGTGATTAAGGAAAGTAAGAGCAAAGGCACTGAAAACCCTATTAACTCTTTCATTCTGACATTCTCCCAGGTATTGCCTACCACCGAGGAGGAAGATTCATGAGCTTTGCTGACGACCTAAAGAATCTTGACCCAAACAACCCTGGCGCGTGGCCCCTGCCGGTACAAATGCTGGTTCTGGCCGTTGTTTTTGCCGGGATTCTTTTTGCTGCCTGGAAGTTTGATTGGACCAAGCAGCAGGAAATACTGGCTGAACTTGAATCAAAGGAGAAAAAAGAAATCTCCAAACTAGAAGCCAAGCAAAAACAGGCGTCAAACCTGCCAGCGTTGAAAGAACAAATGAAAGAAATGGAACAGTCGTTTGGCGATATGGTGCGACAGCTGCCAAACAAGACTGAAGTTGCAGGGCTGTTAATCGATATTTCGCAGACGGGACTTGCTTCCGGTCTGGAATTCAAACTGTTTGAACCCAAGAGCGAAAGCAAGCAGGAATTCTACTCCGAGTTGCCGATAAACCTGGCTGTCACCGGCTCTTACCATCAGTTCGGTGATTTTATCAGTGGCGTTGCAGCGTTGCCCCGAATTGTAACTACGCATGAAATCAAGATTTCGGCTGGTAAGAAAGGGCCAGGTGAACTGGAAATGAAGGCAATTGCAAAAACCTACAGGGCACTGGAAGAAGAATAATCATGACGACTTTATCAAAGACGTTTAGGCCGCTGATTGTATTAAGTTGTATAGCAACCATGTTGCCATTGTCTGGTTGTGTTTCTCGTGACATGAGTGACCTTGAAGCCAAGGTAAGTGAAATACTGGCCAGACCAGGAGGGCGTATTGAGCCGTTACCTGAAATCAAACCATATGAAGCCTATGCGTATCGTTCGGGTGTAGAAGGTGGTAAAGATCCGTTTGAGCCCTTTTTCGATTTGCCTGAACCAGAGGTAGATGAAGGTGTTGTTGGCGATGGCCTGACGCCAGAGATGGAACGTGAAATAGTCAACAGGAACAGGGAAGAACTGGAGCAGTTCGAACTGGATAGTCTGAGGATGGTGGGTACCCTTGAAGACACCGAGAGCAACTGGGGCATCGTACTTGCACCAGATGGTGTTGTACATCGGGTCAAGGTCGGCAATTACATGGGGTCCAACATCGGCAAAATAACCAATATTTACGAAGATAAAATTCAACTACGCGAAATTGTGCAAAACAGTTTCGGAAGATGGGAAGAAAGGGAGGCAGCACTTGCTCTTATAGAAGAGTAATCTGAATCAGTGGGGTAACGACGATGAATGCCATGCACAGAGACAACTATATAACTAGGGGCCATGCGACAATGAAAATGCAATTATCACATTTGCTGAGACTAGCTCTGTTCATGACAGGGCTTTCCCTCTTGTCAGTTAATGCGCATGCTGCCTCGCTTGACGATGTCAGCTTTGCTTCCTTGCCTGGTGACAGGGTGCAGATCAAACTGATGATGTCCGAACCTTTATCAAGTGATCCGCTGAACTTCACTATTGATAATCCTGCCCGTATTGCGCTCGACTTCCCCGGTGTTGACCTTAACCTGCCATCCAAATCAAAAAATATCGGTTTGGGTATGGCTAACAGCCTAAATGCGGTTGAAGCTGGCGGCAGGACACGTGTCGTGATTAACCTTACATCTTCTGTTTCTTATTCAATTAACCTTGAAGGAAACAACGTACTGGTGACACTTGAAAGTGGTGTCGGCAGTACCGATAGTGCTGTTGTCCAGGCGCCGAGCAGCATGGCAGCAAGTAGCGGTTCAATTGAGAACATAGATTTTCGTCGCGGTCCTGAAGGTGAAGGCAGAATTATTGTTGAGCTGTCTGATTCTTCAGTGCCAATTGATATGGGTACCGAGTCCGGCCGAATAGTAGTTAATTATATCGATACCCAACTACCTTCAAGCCTTGATCGAAAGCTCGACGTTATCGACTTTGCTACGCCTGTGAAGGAAATAGATACACGTGCTGAAGGCAACAATGTGCGTATGGTTATCGATACAGTATCGGATGAATACGATCACCTTGCCTATCAGTCGAATAATATTTATACGATTGAGTTCAAACCGCTGACTAAAGAACAGCTTGAGCAACAGAAAAAAGAAAAGTTTGGCTATACCGGCGAGCGCCTGTCACTTAACTTTCAGAACATCGAGGTACGGGCAGTATTGCAGTTGATTGCTGACTTCACCGGTCTGAATATGGTCACCAGTGATTCTGTTACCGGCAACGTAACCTTGAGATTGAAGAATGTTCCATGGGACCAGGCACTGGATATTATTTTAAAGTCTCGCGGTTTATCCAAGCGTCAGGCTGGCAACGTGATAATGGTTGCGCCAGCTGAAGAAATCGCTGCAAGAGAAAGACTGGAGCTTGAAGCAGAAAGACAGATTGAAGAATTGGCTCCATTACGAACTGAATTTGTTACGGTAAACTATGCAGATGCCAACGACCTGGTGAACCTGATACAGGCTGATGAGAATAACCTGTTATCTGAGCGCGGCACGGTTTCAATTGATGAGCGCACCAATACACTCATCATCCAGGACGTATCTGCCAGTCTGCAGGCCATACGTGAATTGGTCACTGAACTTGACGTGCCGGTTAGACAGGTGCTGATTGAATCCAGGATAGTTAATGCCGACGAATCCTTCGCCAAGGATATCGGTGTCAGATTTGGTTATAGTAAAAACAGCAGGAAAGGTGGTAGCCTGGCCCGAGATACGGCAGGTGGCACACTGGAAAGTAACGATGCGCCTTTTGCCGCTGTCGGTGGCGGCCAGCCAGGTAACGTCGCCTATGATACCTTTACCAGTTTTAACGATGGTACTAATGAAAACCTGATAGTTGATTTACCCGCGGTACCGACTGATGCTGCATCATTGGCACTGGCTGTGGGTAAGTTGGGTTCATACCTGTTGCAACTTGAACTGTCAGCCTTGATAGCAGAAGGGCGCGGTGAAGATATTGCCAGCCCACGCGTGATTACGGCTAACCAGACTGAGGCGCTGATCGAGTCTGGTGTACAAATTCCGTACCAGGAAGCATCATCAAGTGGTGCAACAGCTGTTAACTTCCAGGACGCTGTACTTAGCCTGCGCGTAACACCGCAGATTACACCTGACGACACCATTATCATGGATTTGCAGGTCAATCAGGATACGGTTAGCGCTACAACTGTTCTTGGTGTGCCAGCGATTAATACGAGGAGTGTAGCTACACAGGTGCTTGTAGAAAATGGTGAAACGGTCGTGCTTGGTGGAGTTTATTCATCATCTGACAGAAGGTCGATTGACCGCGTACCATTTTTTGGCGACTTGCCATACCTTGGATGGTTATTCAAGCGTACTAATATTGACAGTAGCAAGAGTGAATTGCTGATCTTCATTACACCAAAGATTATTAAAGATAGTTTTGCATTAAACTAATAATAATAAAGTTTTATATCATTCAAGGGATGCAACCCTCAGGGTTTCATCCCTTTTTTGTATTTCAGGTTTAAGCCGGTATTGTTCGTGAAAAGAAGAAATAACATTATTTTTGTAGGCCCCATGGGTGCTGGCAAAACAACCATTGGTCGCATGGTAGCAAAAAGACTTGGCGCTGATTTCTATGACTCTGATCATGAAATTGAATCAAGGACCGGCGCAGATATTCCCTGGATATTCGAGATTGAAGGCGAAGAGGGCTTTCGCAGAAGAGAGAGGGCAGTGATTGCCGAACTATGCCAGTTGCATAATATTGTATTATCTACCGGGGGGGGTGTTGTTATCGATGCTGAAAATTGCGCTTGTCTTAAAGCTGGCGGGCTGGTGATTTATCTCAAGTCATCGCCTGAAAAATTGTTAAAGCGTATCCAGACTGATAAGCGACGACCTTTGCTACAAACAGATGACAAACTGGCACGAATTCGGGAAATACTTGCGCAAAGGGGGCCAATGTATGAAGGTCTAGCAGACGAAATTGTAGTCACTGATCGTAAAACTGTTAACCAGATTGTTAAGCAAACCTTGGATACAATCAGAAAACATGAAAACCATTGATGTACAACTAGGCGAGCGTAGTTACCCGATTTATATCGGTCGTGGCCTTTTATCAAACGCGTCAATCCTTAACAGCCACCTGCAAACCAGTCAGGTGCTGGTAGTTTCAAACGAGGTTGTAGCCCCTATATATCTGGAAAGCCTGGTCAAAACGATAGACGCAGATAGCGTTGCAACGCTGGTGCTACCTGATGGCGAACAAACCAAATCCCTGCAATACTTGGATACCATCATAACGCACTTGATGGAAAATAAGTTCAGTCGAACCTGCGTATTGATTGCCCTTGGCGGCGGGGTCGTCGGTGATCTAACCGGCTTTGCTGCTGCCTGTTACCAACGCGGTGTGCGTTTCATCCAGGTACCCACAACACTGCTGGCCCAGGTGGATTCATCTGTAGGAGGGAAAACAGCGGTGAACCACCCGCTTGGAAAGAACATGATCGGGGCGTTTTATCAACCGGCGGCGGTATTGGCAGATACCGGCATACTGGAGACCCTGCCGCAACGCGAATTGTCAGCCGGCCTGGCAGAGGTGATTAAGTACGGGCTTATCAGGGACAGGGCATTCTACCAGTGGTTACTGGAAAACATGGATGCGTTAATGGACCGGGATGAACAGGCGCTTGCGTATGCTATTGAGCGCTCCTGTGTCAATAAGGCTGAAGTTGTTAGCGCCGATGAAAGAGAATCGGGTATTCGTGCAATTTTAAATCTTGGCCACACATTTGGTCATGCGATAGAAACGGCCTTGTCTTACAAGGAGTGGTTACATGGTGAAGCGGTAGGTTGCGGCATGTTGCTGGCAGCAGACCTGTCCTGTCACATGGGTTTTATTACAGAAGATGAGGTGCAGCAATTGAAACAGCTCCTGGTCAAGGCAAAACTACCTGTTGAAATCCATGCCAATGTGTCGCTGGAACAAATGCTGCAAAATATGAAAGTCGATAAAAAGGCCAGGGATGGTGTGCTGTTTCTTGTACTGCTGGAAGCGATTGGCAAGGCCATAGTCACCGCCAGGTTCGACACAGATGCGCTTTCAGACACTATTCAAAAATACCTGACCTGATCAAGGCCATGTCGGTTGCAACTCCAGCTACTTACGCCGCCAGACAGGAACACAGTGCTGGCCGACTACATCCTGACGATAGCGCCAGTTTTCGGAACGAATACCAGCGTGACAGGGACAGGGTTATTCACTCCGCGGCATTTCGCAGACTGGAATACAAGACTCAGGTATTTGTGAACCACGAGGGCGACATGTTCCGTACCCGATTAACGCACTCGATTGAAGTAGCGCAAATAGGTCGAACAGTCGCGCGCGCGTTAGCTGTCAACGAGGACCTGACCGAGGCAATCTGCCTTGCACATGACCTTGGTCACACGCCGTTTGGCCACGCCGGACAGGATGAATTAAATCGATGCATGAAGGACTATGGTGGCTTCGAACATAACCTGCAGTCGTTACGTATCGTTGACCATCTGGAAAAGCGCTATGCTGCTTTCCAGGGTTTAAACCTCATGTTTGAGACCCGCGAAGGCATTCTAAAACACTGCTCACGTAAGAACGCTGAAACACTCGGTGAACTGGGTAAACGATTCCTGGATAGAAAGAAACCCGGCCTCGAAGCACAGATTGCAAATATTGCCGATGAGATCGCTTATAACAATCATGATGTTGATGATGGCTTACGTGCCGGTCTGTTGACGATAGAACAGTTACGGCAGTGCAATTTGTTCGATATGCACTATAAACGTGTCATACAGCAGTGGGGGGAACTCGAGGAACGACTTCTCAGACATGAAATAATCAGAAAGATGATTAATGCCCTGGTCAGTGACCTCATTATGACAAGCCAGTCCTTAATCAAGGAGGCCAATCCTGAAACCATAGCAGACATTCGTAACAATGATCACTTGCTGATTGGTATGAGTAACGACATGCAAACAGCCCACCAGGATTTAAAAAGCTTTTTGCGCAGTAACCTGTACCAGCACGAACGGGTAAAGGGCATGGCGGAACAGGCCAGGCAAACGGTTGTTTATTTATTTGACAGTTACATGAACGATCACCTGTTGTTAAACGATGAATCGAGGGCATTAATTCAAATTGCACAGCAGTCCGGGGACCAGAACCAGGTGGCCCGAGTAATTGCAGATTATATCGCCGGGATGACGGATCGCTTTGCGTTTGCAGAACAGGATAGAATTCGTGGCTGAAACTGTTAAAAAACACGGGTTTAGGCGACAATAGGTAGTAGATGTCACTGATGGCGGACACGATGCAACAAGAAGAGCAGTTCTACTACAAAACTCCTGAGCTAACGCATCGATATGAACTGATACAGCACCTGCTCGAGTACAGCAATCACCTGATACTGGTGCAGGGTGAAAAAGATACCGGCAAGACTTCACTGTTTCAACAGCTCACCATTCCCGGCGAATCAAGTTTGTTGCTGATCAAGCTTCAGGCGTCTGCGCATACTAATCAAAGCGACGTTCTGAATGCCATGGTTGCTGATATGCATGCAACAACAGACAGCTTTGATCCATGGGGCACCAGTATCGAGGACTTCCATAACTGGCTTGGTCGCTGCCATAGTAAACAACAGATACCTGCATTGTTAATAGATGATATTGACCTGCTTGACGATGAGCTACTGGATTTCATTTTTACCGAACTGTGTGTACCGCATGAAAATACTGCGTTACATGTATGTCTTTTTTGCGAGCCATCTTTCCTGGACCTGGCAAGAAAAAAAGGACTCGAGGAGAATGAGTCGCAAAGCCTGCACATTATTGAAATGCCCAATTTCAATGAGAAGCAAACGGCACAGTATCTAAATCATAAATTTCCCGATAGTGAAAGCGACCTTTCTGTATTCGATGAGAAGACAGTTAAACAGATTCACAGGATATCGCATGGGATGCCCGGCAGAATTAACGTATTGGCCGAGCAGTATCTGAACGACCCTGCCAAGGAGCAACCTGAAGAGAAAGTCGAGCAAGCGTCGCCTGAAAAATCAGGTGGCAAACCAAACCACGCCATTATTGTTGTCGTGATTTTGCTGGTCATTTTATCGGCGGTTATGGCCTATCTCCTGAATATGAGTGATTTAACCCTGACAGATGAAAGCGCCACACCAGCCGAGCTTGCCATCGACTTGCCTGAGCAACAATCAACGCCGGTCGAGGAGGACACAGAACCAGAGGAAGTAACTACAAGTACTGAAGAAGAGTCGTCGTTACCTGATGATTCTCTTGGAGTGGCGGCCAATGTTGAAATAGATATCCAGGCGCAGTTCCCAGCTGCGGAAACAACAGTCATGGTTGAAGAACCGGAAACGACGATTGAGGTTATTGAACCGGCAGGGCTGGCACCAGCACCAGTTCTGGATATTGCCGACGTAGATTCAACTATAACCGGTGAAACTGACAGCAGCAGCGTTCTGGATACCATTGATGCCGTAGAGATTGAAGCATCACAGTTAGTAACCATTGACGAGACACCGGGCACTGATAGCAATGAAGTCACTGCCGACTTAAATCAAGCAGCAAGCGATTCGCCAACGATGACAGAGATACCCGTGGCGACTGACTTACTAATTACGGGAATTGAAAATGACAACGCCGGAACAACAACGGCTACAGAACAAAAGGTTGTTGCTGTCGATCAGACGATTGAACCGCAACAACCGGATGCAGGAACCGGTGATAGTAAACAGACTATCGACTGGTTGCTGCAGCAGGACCAGAACAAGTATGTGTTGCAGCTAATTGGGGCCTATGAGCAGCCGACGATTGATGCCTATGTAAGCAGCATTTCTGAACTTGCTGACGATATTATCAGCTTTACGACTACGAATGACGGTAAGCCATGGTACGTCGTGGTCTATGGGCTCTATGAGAACAGACAGCAGGCGGTTACAGCTATTGAAAATCTGCCGCAAAAGGCGCGCGCGACGTCGCCATGGCCACGACCGGTTAAAAGCATCAAGGTATTAACGATAAAGCAGTAAATTCGATTAAAATCTGTAAAAATGTAGCTAAAATACGCAAAATTGTCATTAAGTGCACAGGGCGTAGTCGCTTTTCACCTGGACAGTAAAGGCTTTTTCCGTGTTGCACCGTGACATAATTTTAGCGCGATATTATAATTTCCGACCCTTTCGCCCTAGCTCGAGAGGGCGCTATAACAACATATCAGGAAGATTCAGGAAGTTTTCCCCGGGCCTAGTCGACATTTGGCGTGTCGCTATGCCTGCGTAGTAGTTACCTAACAAGTAGAGAATTCTAAAAATGACGAAGATGCCAGAGCAACCCGGTTTGTATGAACCTTCTACCGAGCATGATTCATGCGGTGTTGGTTTTGTTGTAAATATGAAAGGGGTCAAATCCCACGAGACTGTCGATAACGCACTGATCATTTTAAAGAATTTGTTGCATAGAGGGGCCTGCGGTTGCGAGGAAAACACCGGTGATGGCGTCGGCATCCTGATTCAGAAGCCGGACAAATTTTTCCAGCGTGTATGTAAGGAGATCAATATTGAGTTGCCGGAAACGAACAGCTACGGTGCCGGGCTTGTTTTTCTTCCTGTCGATGAAACTGAATCTAAACACTGCCAGGATGCGTTCGAGCGTATTATTCAAGAAGAAGGTCAGCATTTCCTGGGTTGGCGCGATGTGCCAACGGATGATTCGTCGCTGGGTCCCTCTGCAAAAAAAGATGAACCCACGTTTAAACAGATTTTCATTGGCAAGAGCGAAGGCCTGGATGCCGCCGCGTTTGACCGCAAGCTATATGTGATACGTAAGCGCATTGAAAATGAAATCTGGAATTCGGAACTGACTCAACAAAACCTCTTTTACATTCCTTCCCTTTCTTATCGCACCTTTGTTTATAAGGGTATGTTGACGGGTAACCAGATTGAGCCCATGTTTCCCGAGCTTTCTGACCCCGATGTAGAATCAGCACTGGCGCTGGTACACCAACGTTTCTCAACCAATACATTTCCTGAATGGCGACTTGCCCATCCTTTTCGCTACGTTGCCCATAATGGTGAAATAAACACTGCGCGTGGTAACGCCAACTGGATGCGTGCCCGTGAAGCACTGTGTGAATCAGAATTATTTGGCGACGATCTGCAAAAAATATTTCCTGTTGTTATCGAAGGCGGCAGCGACTCTGCAACTTTTGATAATGTTATGGAATTTTTACACATGTGCGGGCGACCACTTCCGCATGCGGTGTTGATGATGATTCCCGAAGCCTGGGCGGGCCATGAGACGATGAGTCCGGAACGTAAGGCATTTTATGAATATCACGCCTGCCTGATGGAGCCCTGGGACGGCCCTGCCTCTATCGCCTTCACGGATGGTGAAGTTATCGGTGCCGTACTCGACAGAAATGGCCTGCGCCCATCCCGCTACTACGTGACCAAGGATGACATGGTCATCATGGCTTCGGAAGTTGGTGTCCTGGAAGTGCAGCCGGAAAACGTGCTGCATAAAGGACGTTTACAGCCGGGCAGGATATTCATGGTGGATACCCGGGAAGGCCGCATCATTGAAGATGACGAAATCAAGGGCCAGTTCGTCAACGAGCATCCTTACGCTGATTGGCTCAAGGACAACATGATTCCTATTGATAACCTGCCGCAGCCAAAATCAACGCACGGCACCGATGCAGAAACGTTGCTGCAACGCCAGCAGGCATTTGGTTATACGCATGAAGATTTGCGTATATTAATGGCGCCGATGGCCAGGGACGGATTGGAACCTACTGGTTCCATGGGCACGGACGCGGCACTGGCAGTGTTATCAAATCGTTCGCGTTTACTGTACGACTACTTCAAACAGCTTTTTGCACAGGTAACCAATCCACCGCTGGATGGGATACGCGAAGAGCTTGTGACGCAGGTAAGCTCGGTTATTGGTCCTGAGAAAAACCCGCTCAAACCAGGGCCTGAGCACTGTCGCCAGATTGCATTGAATTCACCGGTCATTACCAACGAGGAACTGGCTCGACTGCGTGACATGGATTTGCCCGGGTTTAAGTCTATCGTTCTTGATATTACTTACCCGGTTGTCGAAGACGGTCAGGGTCTTGCCAGGGCGATTGATCGTCTTTGCGCTGAAGCTGATCAGGCGATAAAGGACGGATACACGTATTTCATTCTTTCAGATAGAAACATAGACGAACACAACGCGCCAATACCTGCCTTACTGGCTGTGTCTGGCGTACATAACTATCTTGTACGTGAGGGAACACGCTCACAAATCAGTATGGTGCTTGAATCAGGCGAACCACGTGAAGTACATCACTTTGCGGTTCTGCTTGGCTACGGTGTTGGTTGTGTGAATCCTTACCTGGCCTTTGAATCACTGGGTGATTTAATCGGAAAGGGCCATCTGCCCAAGATGGAACATGACAAGGCCGTGCAAAACTATATTAAGGCGGTAAACAAGGGTTTGGTTAAAACCATGTCCAAGATGGGCATTTCAACGGTACAGTCTTACCGCGGCGCCCAGATATTTGAGGCCATCGGACTCGAGAAATCATTTGTAGACAAGTATTTCACCTGGACCGCATCACGAATTGGCGGCATCGGTATTGATGTGGTTGCCCGCGAGACCAGTGGACGTCATCACAATGCCTTCCCGGATCGCCCTGTAAAACGGCCCGATCTTGAATGGGGTGGCGAGTACCAGTGGCGTCGTGATGGTGAATACCACCTGTTCAATCCAAATACTGTTTTCAAACTGCAACATGCTACACGTGCGGGTCAGTACGAGATTTTCAAGGAATACACGTCACTGGTTGATAACCAGAGTCAACACCTGGCGACCTTGCGCGGTCTCTTCGATTTAAAAAAGGCACCGACACCAATACCACTGGAAGAAGTTGAACCGATAGAAAGCATCATGAAACGTTTTTCTACCGGTGCCATGTCCTATGGTTCCATCAGTAAGCAAGCCCACGAAACCCTTGCTATAGCGATGAACCGTATTGGTGGTAAATCCAATACCGGTGAAGGTGGTGAAGACCCGGATCGTTTTACCCGCGATGACAACGGCGATCTGCGTCGCAGCGCGATAAAGCAGGTGGCCTCAGGGCGTTTTGGTGTAACCAGCGAATATCTGGTTAATGCCGATGATATACAAATTAAAATGGCGCAAGGTGCAAAACCGGGTGAGGGTGGACAGTTACCGGGGCCAAAGGTGTATCCGTGGATTGCCAAGGTGCGTCACTCCACTGCCGGTGTTGGCCTGATTTCTCCGCCGCCACACCATGATATTTATTCAATTGAAGACCTGGCGCAGTTAATCCATGACCTTAAAAATGCCAACCCGGAGGCACGTATACACGTCAAGCTGGTAGCCGAGGTCGGCGTTGGTACCGTTGCTGCAGGCGTGGCCAAGGCCCATTCAGACGTGGTTTTAATTTCCGGTTATGACGGTGGTACCGGTGCCTCGCCTATCAGTTCATTAAAACATGCTGGCTTACCGTGGGAGCTGGGACTGGCTGAAACACAGCAGATATTGATAGAAAACGGGCTCCGTGATCGTATCGTTGTACAAACGGATGGTCAGCTGAAGACCGGTCGCGATGTCGTCATTGCTGCATTACTGGGCGCAGAGGAATTTGGTTTTTCAACCGCGCCGCTGGTCGTTATGGGCTGCATTATGATGCGCGTTTGTCATTTAAACACCTGCCCTGTTGGCGTGGCCACGCAAAATCCGGAACTAACGAAAAAGTTTGCCGGACAGCCGGAGTTTGTTGAGAACTTTTTCAAATATATCGCCGAGGAAGTACGTGAATACATGGCCGAGCTTGGTTTCCGCACTGTCGACGAAATGGTTGGGCAGGTAGATAAACTCGATACGCGCAAGGCGATTGATCACTGGAAGGCAGAGGGGCTGGATTTCAGCAAGATATTGTACAAAGCAACCCCGAGACCGGGTGATGAAATTTTTTGCGTGAACAAGCAAGACCACGGTCTTGAAGATTCGCTGGATGTCACCACAATCCTGCCATTGTGTAAGGATGCGCTCGAAAACAAGAAACCGGTTGATATCATCCTGCCTATCGTCAATACCAACCGAACGGTAGGTACGATTCTTGGACACCATATAACCAAGCGATACGGTTCGGAAGGGTTGCCCGAAGATACTATCAAGATACATTTTAATGGGTCTTCAGGCATGAGCTTTGGCGCGTTCCTGCCTAAAGGTGTCACGCTGACACTGGAAGGTGATGCCAATGACTACATTGGTAAGGGGCTATCTGGCGGCAAGATTATTGCCTATCCGCCACGTCATTCCTCATTTGTGCCGGAAGAAAATATTCTGGTCGGTAACGTAGTCCTTTACGGTGCCACCATGGGAGAAGCTTATTTCAGGGGTATTGCCGGTGAACGTTTCTGTGTTCGAAACAGCGGTGTGAATACCGTTGTCGAAGGTGTGGGTGACCATGGTTGTGAATACATGACCGGCGGCCGGGTAGTGATTATCGGTGAAACAGGTCGTAACTTTGCTGCTGGTATGTCAGGTGGCATTGCCTACGTACTGGATGAACATGATCAGTTTCCAATTCGCTGTAACCAGTCCATGGTTGACCTGGATGCGATTGAAGACGACGAGGATATCTCCACGGTAAAAACCTTGTTGAGCAACCATGTTCAATATACACAGAGTACCGTGGCTAAACGCATCCTTGATGATTGGGATAATTATGTAAGTAAATTTGTAAAGGTCATGCCGAAAGACTACAAGCGTGTACTAAATGCTATCAAGAAAGCACGTGAAACCGGCGTACCTGAAGATGAAGCAATTATGGAGGCAGCCCATGGGTAAAGCGACCGGGTTTATGGAACACGGACGGGTCAAGCAACCTTACCGTCCGGTTGAAGAACGAGTAAAAGATTACAAGCAGGTCATGGAACCATGGCCGGTGGCTCCGCTTAAGGAACAGGCCGCACGCTGCATGGATTGTGGCATTCCGTTTTGTCACCAGGGCTGCCCGCTGGGTAATCTGATCCCTGACTGGAACGACCTTGTTTATCGTGACCAGTGGCACGATGCGATCAAGCGTTTGCATGCGACCAATAACTTCCCCGAATTTACTGGCACGTTATGTCCTGCGCCATGCGAGGGTTCCTGCGTGCTGGGTATTAACGATGATCCCGTAAGCATTAAAGCGGTAGAGATATCGATTATCGATAAGGCCTGGGAAAATGGCTGGGTTAAACCCATGCCGGCCGAGAAACAAACCGGAAAAACTGTTGCTATTGTTGGTTCCGGCCCTGCCGGACTGGCTGCTGCACAACAGCTGGCCCGCGCCGGTCATGACGTCACCGTGTTTGAACGTGATGACCGGATTGGAGGCTTACTACGTTACGGAATCCCGGAATTCAAAATGGAAAAACGTGTTCTTGATCGCCGCCTTGAGCAGCTGGAAGCAGAAGGCGTGAAATTCAGGACCAACGTCAATGTTGGCGAAGACATTCCTGTCGAAGAGTTAAAGAACGATTTCGATGCCTTGTTATTAACCGGCGGCGCCTGTGAGCGGCGTGATTTACCGGTTGAAGGCCGTGAGTTGAAAGGCATCTACCAGGCGATGGAGTACCTGCCTATGCAAAACCGGGTTTGTGAAGGTGATGACAAGGCGACGGATTTCATCAGTGCTGAGGGCAAGCACGTCATTATCATCGGTGGCGGTGATACTGGTGCCGACTGTCTGGGAACAGCAAACCGACAGGGTTGTGCGTCGGTACACCAACTGGAAATTATGCCAAGGCCACCTGAAACACGCGCGCTTGATAATCCCTGGCCCGAGTGGCCACGAATATTCAGGACCGCATCAGCACACGAGGAAGGCGTTGAGCGTGTCTATTCAGTCTCAACCAGGAAATTCGTTGATGATGGAAACGGTAATGTCAAAGCATTACAGCTTGTCGATGTCGAATTGAAAAACGTTGATGGGCGTATGAGTTTTGAAGAAGTACCAGGCAGCGAAAGAGAACTCCCTTGCGACCTGGCTTTGCTGGCAATGGGATTTATCGGACCTGAAAAACCAGGCATGATCGAGCAACTGGGTTGTGAACTTGATCCACGTGGTAACGTAGTTGCCGATCCGGACAGCTGGATGACCAGTGTCGACGGTGTGTTTGCTGCCGGTGATATGCGTCGCGGACAAAGCTTGATTGTCTGGGCGATTGCCGAGGGACGCAGTGCGGCTGCCGGTATTGATACCTACCTGATGGGTGAGACAGATTTGCCTGCGCCGGTATAGATTAACAACAATAACTATAAACCATTCCAAACTCCCGCTTGCGGGAGTTTTTTTTGCCTGTAATCTGGGTAACAAACAGATAACGTAACAGGATATAAATGACACAAAACATACAAGCCTTACTAGCAATTCTGCCGATTATTGTTGCCGGTATCATGCTTGTCGTCTTTCGTGTTCCGGCGAGAATCGCGATGCCGCTGGTTTTTGTTATAACTGCCCTGGTTGCCGGTAAAGCCTGGAAGATGTCACTGACAAACATGATCGCCTCTTCCATTCAGGGTCTGTTTATTACTTTTAACATATTGTTCATCATCTTCGCTGCAATCCTGTTGCTGAATACGCTTAAGCATTCCGGTGCACTACATGTGATTCGGCAGGGTTTCTCAAACCTGTCCAGTGACCGTCGCGTACAACTCATCATTATCTGCTGGTTGTTTGGCAGTTTTATTGAAGGAGCCTCCGGCTTTGGAACTCCTGCTGCTATAGTAGCCCCGTTATTGGTCGCATTGGGTTTTCCTGCGATGACCGCAGTGATGCTGGGCATGATGGTACAAAGCACAGCTGTGACTTTTGGCGCTGTCGGTACACCAATACTCATAGGGGTAAGAGGCGGTCTGGAAGACGCAGCGTTACCAGCAATCGGCAATATGGATGTCTACATTCAACAGGTCACGGTATATGCGGCCCTTTTGCATGCCATCGTTGGGACGCTTATGCCGACGATTATGATCATGATGATGACCCGCTTCTTCGGTGGCAATCGATCATGGACAGAAGGTCTCACAATAATGCCGTTCGCATTATTCAGTGGCCTGGCTTTTACTGTGCCATATTTTTTGACCGGCTGTTATCTTGGTCCTGCATTCCCTTCCTTGCTTGGCGCATTGATAGGCATCTGCCTGATACTTCTGGCAGTGCGTCATGGCTTTCTCTTGCCGCGCGACCATTGGGACTTCCCTGAAAGAACAAACTGGCCGGCATACTGGCTGGGTAAGCTCAGCAGTAATGAAGAAACAACAATACATAATATGTCGCTTTTTCGTGCATGGTTGCCTTATGTAATGGTTGTACTGTTGCTTGTTGTGACTCGATTGCCGGAAGTTGGCCTCGGCGACTGGTTAAAGATAGTAAAGTTTAGTTGGAACAAAATCCTGGGTACTTCTATCTCGGCATCAACAACGCCGCTGTATTTGCCAGCGTTTATGTTGTTGCTCGTGTCTTTGTGTACGATAGTTTTTCACAATATACCTGTAAAAAAATATAAACATGCGCTGCATGAATCAACCATAACTTTACTTGGTGCAGGATTTGTTTTGGTTTTTACCATTCCCATGGTTCGAATATATATCAACTCGGGTATTAACGAGCAGGATATGGTGAGTATGCCTATTGCATTGGCCCAATGGGTGTCAATGCATGTAGGTGAAGTATGGCCGTTGTTCGCGCCGGTGATTGGCGCACTGGGGGCATTCATTGCAGGTAGTAATACGGTTAGTAATCTGATGTTTACCCAGTTCCAGTTTTCGGTGGCGGGCCAGCTTGGCATGACGTCGGCCTTGATTGTCGCTTTACAGGCCGTCGGTGCTGCTGCTGGCAACATGATAGCCATCCATAATGTTGTCGCTGCGTCGGCGACAGTAGGACTGTATGGGCAAGAAGGTGCAACATTGAGACGAACACTGTTGCCGCTATTGTATTACCTGACCGCGCTTGGCGTGATAGGCTTGATAATGGTACACCTGCCAAATATATAAAATAGTACAACATATGAAATACAATCCACGCTTACCTTCGATTCCTGATATGGAAGCAAGGGCCAGGCAACGTATTCCACGTTTTGCCTGGCAATACCTTACCTCCGGTATCGGCCATGAACATGGGTTGAATAGAAACCGCCAGGAACTCGACGATGTAAAACTATGGCCACATTATCTCGAAGACGTTAGTCACGTCGATCTGAGTTGTCAGTTGTTCGGCAAGCGCTATGACCTGGGTATTGGAATAGCACCAGTAGGGCTTTCCAATATGATGTGGCCCGGTGCCGAGGCTTATCTTGCCAGTGCAGCGCAACAAGCCAATATTCCCTATACCCTTAGCACAATGGGTACGACACTACTTGAAGATATTGCCCGGCTTGCCCCGGATGTCAGCTGGTTTCAACTGTACGTGCCGCGACAACGTGACGTAATGCAAGACCTGATTAACCGGGTGCAGCAATCAGGTTTCAAGGCACTGGTGATTACTGTTGATATTCCTGTTGGTGCTAAACGTGACAAGGAATTGAAAAACGGTTTAATACTGCCCTTCAGATATACGCCATCAATTATCGCCCAGACCATGCTCAAGCCGGGATGGTTAACAGCTACCTTGCGGCAGGGTATCCCTCGCTTTGTAAACCTGTCCCCCTATGGTGATTTAGACAATGTGAAACACCTGAGTGAGTTCCTGACACGTTTTTTCATGCAGGGCGTGACAATGGAACGTATCAGGGAGATCCGTCAACTATGGCAGGGTCCACTGATTGTAAAAGGCTTGTTGAGGAAAGAAGACATTGAGCGCTGCCGTGCGGAAGGAGTCGATGGTGTGGTGATTTCAAATCATGGTGGTCGTCAACTTGACGCAGCACCGTCAAGTATTGCCTCGCTTACTGAATTATATTCAGAACAGGACGACAGGTTTACTGTCCTGCTCGATAGCGGTGTGCGATCAGGTCTTGATGTCGTACGGGCAAAAGCACTTGGCGCAACAGCTACACTAAGCGGCCGTTCATTTCTGTTTGCTGTTGCTGCAGTTGGTAAAGATGGTGCCAGGCAGGTGATAGAGATTTTCCGTGATGAAATCTGTCGCACTTTGCAACAGCTGGGCTGCACAGGGTTTGATTCCATGAACAGTCACTGGTTGAGCAATAGTTCGTGACCAGCGTTTCAGGTTATGATGTGAGTCTGAATAAAAACGATAACAGTTATGCTCAAGACTACCTTTCATTTCCGTTTGCTGTTGTATTGGACACTTTATACCGGCGTGTTGTTCTTTCTCGCGTGGTTAAGTTACAGCATTGGAATTCTTACACCTATCTATGTTAACGATCCTACTAAAGTTACTTATCTTATTACGCTGATTTTTCTCGGTGGAACGTTGCATTGTGGCTTACGTTCATACTATTTAAGCTGCCAGTTAAACGCCATTATTGATATTCATTTAAATAAAATATCCTGGAACGATAATGATTCATTACCGGCTGAGTTCCTGCGGACAGTGATTAAGAGTTTACAGGGACAGACCATCAATGCGCGTGACAAAGGTGTGCCGGAATCTGACAAGCAGCTAATTACAGAAATCTTTGCTGAACAGGCGCATTCACAACACGAATTTGGCTGGTTTATGACCGGTCTGCTCGTCAAGCTTGGCTTGCTGGGCACCGTGATTGGCTTTGTCATGATGCTGGAGCCACTGGCAAGCCTTGAGTCTTTTGCTATTGAGGACATACAGGGTGTGTTGACAAAAATGACTGCGGGTATGAGTCTCGCCCTGAATACGACCTTACTCGGCCTTATTGGCAGTATGTTGCTGAGCTTTCAATACCTGTTACTTGATCGTGGTGCAGATGAACTGGTCTCCCGTACAGTCAACTTTATGGAAACTGAGTTAATCCCCGGTATGCACATACAATCAGCATAAACATATGGCTGTTATCACGCGAAAAAAACGGGATTTTGAACAGGATCCATTTACCGACCTGCTATTTAATTCACTGCTGGCATTTACCCTGCTGTTTATTATTACCATTCTTTTTCTTAATCCGCCTGCAAAGACCGGAATAATTGATCCCAAGGCAGAATTCATTATCACGGTCAAATGGCAGGATAATAGCGCGGTAGATATTGATACCTGGGTAGAGGATCCGAAAGGGCGTGTGGTCTGGTACAGGAATCCGGAAGTAGGTTTGCTACATCTCGACAGGGATGATCGGGGGCTTGATAACGACAGGTTGGTAGTTGATGGCGCAGAGATAATCAATCCACTCAACCAGGAAGTTGTGACTATTCGTGGAATTGTTCCGGGGCAATATGTTGTCAACACACATTACTATGAATCAAAGGTGAAGGAACAAGCCAATGTGGAAGTCAGGGTGGTGAAAGTTAATCCACGCTTGCAGGTAGTTTATTACGATACGTTAACCATGGAAGACAAGGGTGACGAACAAACAGCCATTCGATTTACGATAGACAAGGAAGGTAACGTCACAGGCAAAAATACGCTTTTTAAATCTCTGGTTAAGGGCGAAAAATTATGAACCAGGCGATTGTTGGTCTTTCTGTTTCGTATGTGGCACTGGCGGCCCTGTTACTGGGCATCTTCCTGCTATCACGCACATCTGTATGGATAAAGTTTATCTGTGTTTTTCTGGTCACCGGTTTTTATTTTCTGACATATCAAAGCTATCTTGGTCTGCTTGGTTGGCCGACCAGGCAGGAATTACCGGCGCAATTCCAGCTGATGGCGTCATCTATTACCGAACCGGATGAACGTAATGGTGATCCCGGTAGTATCCATATCTGGATTACAGATTTTGAAGACAACAAACCCGTCAAACGACCGCGTGCTTATGAGTTACCTTATGATCTTGATCTGCACGCAGCGCTCGACAAGGCGCTTGAGCAAATTCGACAGGGCAAGATACAACTGGGTAGGAACCTGCAAAGGGTTGAAGAAGCGATGTTACCGCCTGACGCAAGTCGACTCGCCAATAAGCAGCATAAACTCGAGTTTTTTGATTTGCCCGAGGTACGTTTGCCGGAAAAATAGTTATGCAAAGGTATTCACTATTATTCCTGTTCACCTGGATATTGTTGCTGACTATTGGTTGTGAACACAGTGCCAGCAACGATTATTTTCCTTTGCGGGAAGGTAAAAACTGGACCTATCTGCTGACAACAACATATCCGGAAGAAACGTTACGCGAGACCGTGACGCTTGAGAATCTTGGTGAGATAAGCATTACTGATAAAACCTATCACGTCAGGCGTAGTAGCCATGGTATCGATTATTACCTCAATCGTGATGAGACCGGTATCTACCGCAGTGCATTACGGACACTGGTGGAATTGAAGCCGCGCCTGGATACTAACCAGAGGTTTGTGCTCAAGTACCCTTTGAGCAAGGGAACAAACTGGCAACAAATCACGCGGCCGATGATCCTGATGCGCGTGTTCCCGAATACGCACCTGGCAAAGTCGGCTCAAGTACCCATGATTTTTGAAATCATGTCTACGGATGAAAGCGTTACTGTGCCGGCCGGTACATTTGAACACTGTATCAAAGTCGTTGGAGAAGGTGAGACAGAAATTTATACGGATGGTGTCAACGGCTACACACGTATTCCTTTTAAAGTAGAAGAGTGGTATGCGCCCGGTGTGGGGCTGGTGAAACAGGTACGTTATGAGCTTGACGGCGAATCGATCAGCGTGGCTAAAACACCTATCTTCCTGGGCGGTAACAAGCGCCTCGAATTGATTGCCATGGATGATTAGTCGGCGCTATTTTGGTTTTTATGCGCTGAATCTTAATTTTTGGCGAAAAAACGGGGCGACAGCCGGATTTACTGATAATTCAGTCATTTATACCTGTTTCCGAGTGATTTTCTGCACCAATATAATGCGCTAACTAGTTCATTTATTTGATATTCTTCACAGTATTGTAATTGCATTTTGAGGCCAAAAAGGCTTTAATTTGCTGCAGTGCAATATTACACTGCTTGTTTTTTGAAGGAGTGCCGTATGGCTCCGAAACATTACAAATACTTAAACCTTGCCTTACAGGGCGATGGATCCCATGGCGCATTTACCTGGGGTGTGCTGCATCGCTTGCTTGATGAAGACAGCCTGCGGCTGGAGAGCATTTCCAGTGTTAGCTCGGGTGCCATGAACGCCTGTGTCATGGCATCTGGTTACCTCGATGGCGGCCGCAAAGGCGCGCAGAAAAGGCTGGCGTTGTTCTGGCAGGAAGTCGCTGAACAGTACAAGAATATGTTTGCCTCTGATATTACATCGATGTGGAAGAAGGCGGTGGGCTTTGATAACCCCGGTTCGCTGGATGCGTATATATCGCTAACGCGTGATTTTTCTCCCTACCAGCTCAACCCATTGAACCTTAACCCGTTACGTGACGTTCTAAATGAGCTTGTGGATTTTGAACGACTACGTGATGATGATGCAATCCGGTTATATGTTGGCGCGACACAGGTTCGTACCGGCAAGATGCGTCTGTTTGGAAATGATGAACTGAATGCCGATGTGCTATTGGCCTCGGCCTGTTTGCCCACGTTACACCAGGCCATAGAAATTGATAACGAGCCCTACTGGGACGGTGGCTATTCCGGCAACCCGCCTTTATACCCGCTGTTGTTTGAATCGAAGCATTCCGATGTGCTTATTGTGTTATTGCAACCATTAATCAGGGATAACCTGCCAAAAACAGCGGAAGATATACGTAAGCGTGCGCATGAGCTTTCGTTCACCAACACCTTTCTTAGGGAAATGCGGGCGATCATGATGTCCAAGCAGCAGATTAAACTGAACTGGTTACGTTCTGGTGATCTTGAACGCAGGTTAAACAAATTGAGACTTCATCTTATCGAGGACAAGGAGAACAACGAACGCGATACTCATAGTCGCTTGAATGCTGACGATGGGTTTCTACGCGATCTGTTCAAGTGTGGCAAGCGTATGACGTCGAGATGGTTGAAGAAGCACATCAGCGATATTGGCCAACGTTCAAGCATGGATCTTGTCAAATTGTTTGGCTAGATGAGCTCTATTAAACAGTGAAAACTCTACTCATGCATTGCGTTTATACTACTAGGCTATACTCGGTATATAGACATGCAACTCTGGAATACAAAATATAGCTTTGGACTGGTGGCCATATTCTTCCATTGGTTCATGGCGATACTCATCGTTGGGCTTTTCATAATCGGTATTTACATGGTAGAACTCGATTATTATCACGCCTGGTATAACGCTGCGCCGTGGTGGCATAAGTCTCTGGGTATGCTGGTGTTGATGCTGTTACCTTTACGTTTGTTATGGTCTGCAATTAACCAGCGTCCGCTGGATTTGCCTGGCTTCTGGCTGGAAAAGATCATAGGCAGGTTCACCCATTATGCGCTGTACTTGTTGCTAACACTTGTTTGTATCAGTGGCTACCTGGTGACAACTGCAAAAGGGGCCGATATCGATATATTTGGCTGGTTTACTGTTCCTGCAATCGCAATACTGGAAATAAAGCAGGCCAAACTTGTTGGTGATGCGCATGCATTAACGTCTTATTTACTTGGATTATTTTTTTCACTGCATATGGTTGCATCATTCAAGCATCACTACTCTGATCAAGATGTAACGCTAAAGCGTATGCTCAAACCTGGTATTAAAGGAGAACAATGATGAACAAACTGTTAACCATGTTCGTTTGCATGGCATTACTTTCGGGTAATGTACTGGCTGATGACTATGTAATTGACAAGAAAGGGATGCATGCCTTTATCCAGTTCAAGATATCGCACCTTGGATTCAGTTGGTTATATGGTCGTTTCAACGAATTCGCTGGTGAATTTACTTACGACAAGGAAAATCCATCAGCCTCAAGTGTCGTTGTAAATATCAACCCTGCCAGCGTTGATTCCAACCATGCCGAAAGAGACAAACACTTACGTAGTGAAGATTTTCTGTATGTCGACAAATTCCCTGAAGCTCGTTTTGTGAGTAACTCATTCAGTATGAATGATGATGGTACCGGTATTTTGAGTGGAGACTTTACGCTCAGGGGAGTGACCAAATCTCTGCAGATAGCAATCAGTAAAACCGGGGAGGGTAAGGACCCCTGGGGTGGCTATCGAGTTGGCTTTGAAGGAAAAACCAGTTTTGCATTGGCAGACTACGGTATACCAAAAGATCTTGGCCCCGCTACAAAAGAAGTAGAACTCATTCTTTCAATTGAGGGTGTACGTAAAGAGTAACCGTTTTAAGGACAGCCCGGCTGTTCAGCTACAATCCAGCAAGCTAGGAAGGCTCGTTGGCTTTTATGTCAGCATGATATTCAGTATAGACATATACCGGTATATCCAGCTCGCCCAAACGTTCCTGAATTAGTGGCCACACTTCTGACCAATCAAGACCGCCTACACCGGTTGCCAGCTTCGGTAAAGCCAGGGATTCGATTTTTTCCTTGTGCACAATTTTGGCAAGTTCGCGTAAGGCATGGTTAACGTTGCTTAGTGTGGCCTTGCCTGGTTTCGACCCATGTTCATAGCCGCCTTCCTGGGTTAACAGGTTAATGACGCGTACATGGTCAGGCCCTCCCCACATCCATGCTGAACCTGATTTCGGTTGTTGTTGATGGCCCCAGTGGTGAAAGTCCTTATGCATCGCCGGATAAAGTTGATGCAGTGACAGGGCGAGCCCCTGGTTCATCGGATCGTTTGGTGCAACACCATGCGCAATCGCTTGCGCACCGGTTTTCAAAATATCTCCTTTTACCTGGTAAAGCATAAAACCTCCTCTTATTGGTTCATACAAGCATTCTAGTTGCTAAAACAGCAAACACATTTGATCCTTGTCAAGCAGACATACAACTATCTGCAATCCAGCCTGAGAAACATCGGGATTGGTTAGCGTAATATTCTAGTTGTTGTCCTTGTCATCATTGATAACTTCGCCTTCAATAATATCGCCCTTGTCTTCAAGTAATTTATCCTGTTTGATATTGGCCAGTATGATGGCAACAAGCCCGAGAATCAGTTCGTCAATGAACGGGATAAAATCCGGGATAAAAAAGTTAAACACGAACAGGCAGACAGTAACCAGAAACAGGTTTCTGAATTTTAATCGGTTAGCAAAGCGCAGGAATTTATCGACTGGATTTATCTTTTCTCTCCCGGATAAACAACAGTTTGTTAACCAAATGTTGAAAGTCTATTAACCGTCACTATATTAACAGGTTCATGGCTGGGTGGCAGAATATCCTATGCGGCGGTTCGCAAGACCGTAGATGTTGGTTTGAATCCAACCCCAGCCTCCACCCTGTTTGCGCTTTAAGGATGCAGGCTTGCACCAGTTTTCGGCAGGAATTGTCGGTGTATACGTGCTGATACTTGTAATTGCTTGAATTAAAAGCGCTAAATTTTTTTTCAAAGGACCGGAACTGGCACCGCACTTGCTGAGTAGTTAACGATTAACTGTTTATTGTTGCCGTATTCGTTACAGCACAATAATCTGGCAGATCAGGACAGGATATGGAAACAGGCAAGAATTCTCGCTTATGCGTGTATCTGACACTGATTACGAAAACTTGATAACAAGACGGGTGTCTATATATACGAGTTATGAGTAAAGTACCTACAATTCCATGCCCGATATGCGGTGCGCCTATACATGTACGTCAGGTGCAGTTACCAAGTGGTGAAATTGCCCGCGTTTTTGCTGAGCCATTATCCATCAGTGATAACTGGGTTGATTTTCACGAACACCAGTCCGGTGATTCCAGAATGTCTAGCATTAACTAGGCTCTCGCCATTACTTTCAGAGATTTTTCTGAATCAATCCTTGTATTAAACTTGTGACATGACAGTCACTAATCTGGTTGATGCATTGCATGCACATACTGGCGTAATCAGCTGCGTTGGTGCTGGAGGGAAAAAATCCACCATGTTCAGACTGGCCGCTGCCCATAATGGCAGGGTCGGTATAACAGCGACCGCGCATATAGAGTTTTTTCCAAAAAATCTGGATGCAACATGTTATGTAGCTGAAGAAGCTGTCTTACTGGAAACGATAGCCAATGACGAAGAGTCGAAAGTTATTGCTTTTGCCAGGCCTTCAAGTCGATTCGGACGACGTGCAGGCATTGCAGTGGACAATGTTTTGCGATTCAAACAGGCAGGTAAGTTTGAGCTGTTGCTGATAAAAGCAGATGGTGCGCGTGGTCGTTTTGTTAAGGCCCCGGCATCGCATGAGCCAGTATTATCGGGATTTACTGACATTGTTATACCTGTTCTTTCAGCAAAAGTAATCGGACAGCCATTAAGCAATGATATTGCACACCGCGTTGATATACTGGAATCAATATTTGATATCAGGGAAATGGATATCATCCAGCCTATACATATAGCCCGCTTGTTGAGTTCCGAACAGGGACTTCTTAAAGATACGGGCTCTGCCAATGTTATACCGTTGATCAATATGGTTGATGATGTTGATACACTAAAGTCTGCGACTGCTGCAGCTGAACAGGCATTGGAAATGACATCAAGGTTTGATCGAGTTGTGCTTGCGGCAATGAAAAAAGAAACACCGATAGTAAGGGTGATTGAACGCTGGCAGTAATTGTTCATCGCATCACATTCAACAGGTTTTCAGGTACCTGGTTGATATCAAGCTGCCATGCAACAGGCAGGTAATAGATGACGAAAAGGGTAATAAAAAATACACCAATAAGGTTCATCCAAAAACCAGTGCGGCACATTTGTGAAATAGAGAAGTAATGACTGCTATAGGCTATCGCATTTGGAGGCGTGGCAACTGGTAGCATGAACGCGCAAGATGCGGCAAGTGAGACCGCAGCCATTAGGCAATACGGATGAATGGAAACAGCAATAGCCATGGCAGCAACGATTGGCAGGAACATGGACGCCGTTGCTGTATTAGAAGTGATCTCCGTGAGCATAATTACAACGCAGATCGAAGCCAGTACCAGCCAGATAGTCCTGAAATCCTGCAGTATCTCCAGTTGCAACGCAATTGTTTCTGTTAATCCACTATCAATAAAACCCTTTGCCAGTGCAAAGCCGCCTCCGAATAAAATGAGTATATCCCACGGGATTTTACGCGCGGTTTTCCAGTCAAGCAGAAACTCACCCTTTCCGGCGGGAATAATAAACAATAAAATTGCGCCTGCCATCGCGATTGTTGAATCAGTGATGGTTTGAAATACTTCCAGCTTCACCAGACCTCGGCCAATCCATAAACAAGCGACACTCACAAAAACAAGCAGCACCATTTTTTCCTGCACCGACATGGGGCCAAGCTGGTCAAGTTCTGCATTAATTGCCTGCTTGCCACCAGGCAGCTCTGTAATTTCACTCTGATAAGCTATGCGGGTCAGGTAATACCAGCAGACCATAAGCAGGGTGACTGATAACGGTAAAGCAAACAGCATCCAGGTGCCGAAACTTATCGATGTATCAAACTGTTCCTCAATTATGCCGGCCATGATGGCATTCGGTGGCGTTCCTATTAAAGTAGCGATGCCGCCAATAGACGCAGCGTAGGCGATGCCCAGCATCAGCGCGATGCCAAATTGAAAATTTTCCGGGCTGGTATCAGTATCCATAGCCGGATCGCGCTTGATTTCGGTGATTACCTGTTTCATCACTGCCAGGCCAATCGTTATCATCAGCATTGTTGCCGCGGTATTACTAATCCACATTGACAGGCCGGCAGAGGCAAGCATAAAACCAAGGATAATTCGATTGGCAGTCACACCGACGAGTTTAATAGTATGCAAGGCGATGCGCTTGTGCAGGTTCCACTTTTCAATAGTTACGGCAATGAGAAAACCACCAAGAAAAAGATAAATGAGATGATGTGCATAAGGCTGCGTAACTTCACGTCCGCTCATGACCCCCAGTAATGGAAACAGGACAATCGGAAGTAACGCCGTAGCAGCAACCGGAATCGCTTCGCTTATCCACCATATTGCCATTAATATCGCCACGGCCAGTACGTTTTTTGCTTGCGGGGAAAGTGATTCTGTTGCCGGGACAACAAGCACAAGCAAAAACAGGCACAATCCGGTTACCAGGCCGATCTGTTTTTTCATTTGCATGATGTTGCTAGTCTACTCGATAAATGAGTGACAATTGTATGCGATCAACATTTCCATCCATCTGGTTATATTGTTGCCGGTAGCCATGTAACCATTCCACGCCAATTGTGCTATTTAGAGTTGGGTTCCAGATTAAATTGATCGCTGCTGAACCAACGTACTTGTTGATATTACTACCGGCAAAGTCGGTGTTGATATTTGCATAGCCTAGTCCGACGACCATGGATGAACGCAGCCTGTCAGACCACCAGTGTTGATATGAAAAATGGCCGGATACAATTTCATTTAAATCCAGCCTGCCATCGGCGGCAATAGCAGCATCATCAAATAAGCCATATGAGACGTATCTTCCCAATGCATTGCCCCCCGTAAGCGTAAAGCGCACGTTGTCTTTACCTTGCAAATAGATACGGCCGGCAATACTCAATGCCGAACCCCAGCGTTTATCGTCGTTATTACTGTTTAACCGGTTATTCGCATACACTTGTCTTAACATCGTTGCCAAAGACAGTTCTCCCCAGCTTCCGTTGATATTGACCCTTCCAGTCAGATCAGGAATTTGATCATCATTCACCCGGAACCGGTTGCCACTGGCGGTAACGAACAAGGATTCGGCGTCTTCAGCTGATATCGACAGTTCAAATCGATCGAATGTTTTTCGGTAACGTATTAATTCATGACGTAGCGCATGTATGCCAACAGGTCCATTGGCATCATTAATTTCCGGGAAAGCAGAGATATTAATGAAGTTGGTAAATGTTTTGCCAAGTGTCAAACCACCATAGTTAGCATACAGGTGCCTCAGTCGCGGACGGTTGGCAACCACTCTCGTACCGTTTGCCTTCAGCCTGGTATCAAAAAAATCAAACTCGATATAGCTTGCCAACGACTTGTTAGCCAGTGGCAGGCGTAATGTTGACCACAAACGACTTTCTCTGAGGTTCAGATCTGTTGAGCTGCCGCTGTCAGCAAGAGGGATAGTTTGTGGGGTGAAAGCGAGATCGGCCTTGCTCGTCCCATCCCGACTAACACTATTCGTATTATAAATCGCATCAATTTTTATCCTGCCACCAAACGTAATGTCGAACTTTCCCTTGTGGTCGGCGTGCAGGGTGGGCGATAGTGCCGCGAGAAAAATAATGAGCAGGCAGCGCCCGGAGCAGAGTGGAATGACTTTTGTATTCACCAGTCACGAAATAGTTGGTGACATTGGTTACAGGTTTCCTGCAGCTTCAAATAACCAGCATCGACTTCACTATAATGCCCCGCTGTATTTTCCTCGCTGATAGTTTTGGCGGTTAGAGACAATTCGTTAGCTAATTCCCTGAATCGGGCTTGTTCCTCGACATCGAGTTGCTGTAAAGAATCAATCAATGCGCTGGATGCTGCGATGCTGGACAAGGATTCAGCCTGCTCTACGAGTAATTCAAGCTGTTCACTGCGTAAACGCTGTGTTTCCAGATTGGATCGCTCGCGTTCAAAAAGTAGCGCATGCAAATTACGCATAATTTGCTGTACTTCAGGACTGTGGATGGCAGTCAGAAACGAATTTCTGTCCTGTTCAGGGTAAGCCAGCGATGATAACAGGATTAACTGTATTACCAGTGAAAAACGTAAAAGCGTCATACGAACTCGTTAGTCGGACTAGTTCCTATACAGTGTAGTCTCCCTGCGCTGGCCATGCTTGTTTCAGATCAACAATTCCCAAACTCTATTTAAAAATCGCTTTAATCTCATCAAACTTTGCGTCTATGACATGTACGTTGGAATAGCCCATCATTTGCAATGTGTAGGCAGATAGCGAAGCACGGCCACCAGCAGCACAATGAATGAGGATTGGCACGTCGGCGGTTTCGCAGACATTGGTTACCTGCATCTCCAGTAACCCCCTGGGAATGTTGATTGACATGGAAAGGCTTGATTTTTCGACTTCATGCGGTTCGCGTACATCGATGATGACGGTATTGTCATTTTGGGTAAAAAAATCCATAGCCTCGGCAGGGTTTTTACTGCTGCATTGCATTTTTGCAGCGGCGATCAAATCACTAACGGGTACTAGCATACAGGTTCTCTCTTCATGTTGGTTGAATACAGTAAATAGACAAGTTATATCAACATTAAACAGTTGGCAAAAATCAAACCTTTTCCACACCAGTTCATGTAAACTGTCGATACCTGGCGCGGATATTGAACCTGACCAGGCATTTGCAAATATTATAAATAAAAAAGAACGCTATTTTTATGTCCACGCAACTGCAAAACGATCGCTTCCTGAAAGCCTTATTAAGACAACCGGTAGACAAGACACCCGTCTGGATGATGCGACAGGCTGGCAGGTATCTGCCCGAGTACCGGGCAACAAGAAAAAAAGCAGGTAATTTCATCACCCTTTGCCAGACGCCAGAGCTGGCCTGCGAGGTAACGTTACAGCCGCTCGACCGCTACCCACTGGATGCGGCTATATTGTTTTCGGACATTCTGACGGTGCCAGATGCCATGGGTCTTGAGCTCGAGCTGATTGAATCGGTTGGCCCGGTGTTCCACAAACCAATCAAATCCCATGACGATATACGTAATTTACCCATGCCTGACCCTGAGCAGGATCTCGGCTATGTGATGGACGCTGTGCGGCTGATAAGGCAAGAGCTGAATGGACGGGTGCCGCTAATCGGCTTCGCAGGCAGCCCATGGACACTCGCGACCTACATGGTTGAAGGGGGATCGTCACGCGACTTTTCAAAGGTAAAGACCATGCTTTACGCTGAACCGCAAGCACTGCACCAGTTACTGGCACATGTGGCCGATGCAGTGGCAGCCTATCTGAATGCGCAAATTCATGCTGGTGCACAGGCGATAATGATCTTTGATACCTGGGGAGGATCGTTAACCGGTAACGCCTATCGCGAATTTTCGCTTGCCTATATGAAGCGCATACAGGAGCAACTTGAGCGTCAGCACGAGGGCAACACGATACCGATTATTATGTTCAGCAAGGGCGCAGGTCTCTGGATTGAGGATATCGCCGCCACCGGCTGTGACGCGATGGGGATAGACTGGTCCCAGGACCTTGGCCATGTCAGAAAACTGGTCGGTGACAGGGTGGCATTACAGGGCAACATGGATCCGGCATTATTACGTGCGCCAATCGACAGAATCAGGCAGGAAGTAGCCACTATTCTTGCCAGTTACGGCAAGGGTAGTGGCCATGTATTTAACCTTGGGCATGGCATAACGCCTGATATCGATCCTGAACATGCAGGCGCATTTATCAATGCCGTGCATGAATTGAGCGGGCCTTACCACCAGGACTAGTATTCGTATGCCAGGCCGCAGCATAAAACTGGCAGCCAAGGGTTTTTGTATAGGTTCGGCCGATGTCGTCCCCGGAGTCAGCGGTGGCACAATGGCATTTATACTCGGGATCTATCAACAGTTAATTAATGCCATCAAGTCATTCGATCTCGACTGGCTGCGTGCGCTTGTCAAAGCGGATATTACAGGTATAAAAAAACCGCACTTTGCTTTCCTGGTGCCACTGGCCATCGGCATGGTCTGTGCGCTGTTCTTTTTTACCCGGGTTGTGCCTTTGCCGGTTTTAATAAAGACTGAGCCCGAGATAATCTACGGGCTTTTCTTTGGCTTGATACTGGGTTCACTGTTTTTCCTGTACCGACATCTTGAAAAACCGCTGCGCCCGGCACAGCTTCTTTATCTTTTAATTGGTACCGGCTTCGGGATATTCGTGGTGACACTGGTGCCGGCATCCACGCCTGATGACAGCTGGTTTATTTTCCTTTGTGGCGCACTGGCCATTTCCGCCATGATATTACCCGGTATATCTGGATCATTTATCCTGTTAATGATGAAAAAATATGCCTACATCTTCAATGCGGTCGGAAACCTGGAAATGTCTATTCTACTTCCATTCATTGGCGGTATTTTGGTCGGTATTATTTTATTCAGTCGGCTTTTGTCTTACCTGTTGGCAAGTTTCTACCGACAAACCATTCTGTTCATCAGTGGCCTGTTAATCGCGTCGTTGTATGTGATCTGGCCTTTCCAGGATCGTGTTTATGCAATAGTCAGGAACAAGGAAAGGTTAATGAGCAGCCAACCCTATATTCCAGACACGCTATCCACTCAGGCAGGGCTGGCATTACTGATGGTGTTGATAGGACTTGGACTGGTAATATTGCTGGAGCTATTTGCAGAAAAGCATGACCAGACTGCCAGATAGCTTACCGGTTTGTCGTGATGGCTTGATATAATATAAAGAGGGGAGATTGATGCCATTATCGGAAATCATACTGGTCTTGATGGGATTGCTGACCGTTGCCATGATCGCAGCGGTTATCTGCCGTAATATCCCGGTTCCCTACACGGTCTTTCTTGTCATACTGGGCGTGCTGCTAGGTTCCGTTGCGCGCCAAAACCCGGATTTTTCCCTGTTATTACATTTTCAACTGACACCCGACCTGGTGTTGTTTATTTTTTTACCGGCGTTGATATTCGAGTCTGCAATTAAGCTTGATGCACGACTTTTGATGAAGGACATCGCCCCGGTACTCGTGCTCGCCATTCCGGCGCTGTTGATTTCAGCCGCGATCATCGGCACTGGCCTGTGGTTATTACAAGACTTCAATATTATTTATGCACTGTTGTTCGGTGCCCTGATCTCGGCGACAGACCCCGTAGCCGTGATTGCCTTGTTCAAGGAACTGGGTGCACCGCAAAGACTGGCTACCCTGGTTGAAGGCGAGTCATTATTAAATGATGCTACGGCGATCGTGATTTTTAACATTTTACTGGGCCTTGCGGTGACTACCGAATTTGGTATGGCCGATATCAATTTTGCCATAGTGGAATTCTTTCGCGTTTTCTTTGGCGGTCTTCTGGTGGGAGGTGCCATTGGCCTGGTGCTGAGTGAGTTGCTATATCGCCTGCGTGCCGGAATCAGCGCCTATCTGATCATGTCGATCGTGCTGGCGTATAGCAGTTTTGCCATTGCCGAGCATATTCTGCACGTCTCAGGTGTGATGGCTGCAGTTGCCGCGGCGCTGGCACTGGGGATTTTTGGTGTTAGTCGTATACCCCAGAACGAACGCGAGACAGTTGATGAAACCTGGGATGTTATTTCACTTATTTGTAACTCGCTGTTATTCCTGCTGGTTGGTTTATCGGTCGATATATCCAGGATCATTACTCACCTCGACAGTATTGCCATCGCTATTGTACTGGTACTTGCCGCTCGCGCCGCGGGCGTCTATACCATGGTTCCCGCCACTACACGTTTGTTTTCATTACCAAATATATCCCGTGACGAACAACACATCATGTGGTGGGGCGGACTCAAGGGAGGCCTTGCGATTGCCATTGTCCTTTCGATTCCTGTTGAAATGCCTGGCCGAGAAAGCCTTATTTACATTACGTTGGGTGTTGTCCTGTTCTCATTGCTAGTCAATGCGTCAACTATTCGCCCATTGATGCACAAGCTTGGTTTTGATCGTTTTGACGGCGATGAAATTGCCGAGTTAAAACATGGCTTAAGTCAATCGCAACAATATGCCGAGCATATCCTTGATTCATTTTATTCAGCAAAACTGATCTCGAGGAGTACGCAGCAATTAATACAGAAAAAAACAAAACAGATATTCCATGCCGGTGTAGAAAAATACGATGAAGATATAGAGCTAAGGCAGGTGCAAATCACCGCGTTACGAATGGAAATGCAGGAATTAAAATACCTTTATGATATTGGTTTCCTGCAGTACTACACCTATCTCAGTATCAGGAATACCTTGCAGCATGACCGTGACTATATTTTTTCCAGCGAGGAAGAAAAAGAGCGCGAAAAAGAGCAGGTGAATTTTTTCCTGCGCATGGAAATGGCTTTCATCAAGCAGTTCAGGGAAGTGAACTGGGCTGCAAACCTGCTTGCACGTTATCAGTATCTGCGGTTTTCGCAGAGCCTGCAACGCGATATTGCCGGTATCCTCATCTGTGAGAAAGTGATTCATCAACTTGAGCAAATGGAAGATTTCAAGCCCGAGTTAAAACAAACGGTCATCGACAGGTATAAGAAGCGTTCCGATAAACGCATGCATCGATTGCAAAATATTGCCGAAAACTTCCCTGATTTCTACCTGCGTTACGAGACCCGGCTGTTTGCCAAGGTTGCACTGGTGGCGGCAAAATTCTTTATTGAAGAAGCACATCATAATGGTGAAATAGGTTCCAAGGTGTTCACCAATATTGAGCGTCGTATTCGAGCGGCAATAGACGGGTTACAGGCAATCTCCGATCCTGCACCGAAGTTAAGCCCACATGATTTAATTGGTATGGTGCCGTTACTATCCGGTCTTTCCACGGAAGTGTTGCAACGCCTTTCCAGTTCGGCACGCTCTGTGACCTATCTTGCCGGGGACCAGATTATCGGACAGGGCGAACGGGGTGATTCGCTTTACATAATTACGCACGGGTTGGTGAACGTGTATAAAGACGAGCATGAAGATGAACCCCTGGCCCAGTTACGCGACGGTGATTTCTTCGGTGAAATGGCGTTGTTGGAAGCACAGGTCAGGATGGCCAATGTCAAGGCAGTGCAGCCGACCACGTTACTGCGACTGAATCGCAGCGCAGTACTATCTCTGGCAGAGCAGGAACCTGAGCTAAAGGTCAGGCTTGAGCAGGTCAGTGAAACCAGGAAACATCATACTAGTGACGACCCCCCGACTTCCTGAACATTGACATAGCAAACAGGAGTAGCATCAGGCAGCTGCTGCCCAACACAGGAAGATTACCCCAGCGACTAAAAGGTGTTTCACCCTGATAGCGCATTATTGTCCCGGTAAGTGCATGCGGTTCAAACTGTGGTGAACGTGCCGCAATGTTGCCTTCAGGATCGATAATCGCCGAGATACCGGTGTTGGTAGCTCGTAGCAGGAAACGTTCATTTTCCATGGCACGCACCCGTGCAATCTGCAAGTGTTGATGCGGTGCCAGTGAATCGCCAAACCATGCGTCGTTGCTAACATTCACCAGTAGCTCCGCGGCAGGCATACTTTTTCTTATTTGTGAACTGTAGGCGTCTTCATAACAGATACTCATACCCAGTACTGCCTTACCGGTTTCCATGATCTTCATGCTGTCATTACCGGGAGAAAAATCAGACATGGGTATTTGCAGGAAGCGCAACACATGATCAAGCAGGCTTTTCAGCGGCAGGTATTCACCGAAAGGAACCAGCTGTTGTTTATGGTAAAAGCGGTGCTCGTCATCGATTAACAGGATGCTGTTGTAGTATTGTCGTGTTTGCAGGTCCTGGTATGCAATTCCGCTCATGAAGACACCTTGCCTGCCAGCCTTGTCCTTAGTGATACGTTCGATAAAGTCATCGGCACGATGGTAAACGGACGGGATTGCTGTTTCAGGCCAGATCACGATGTCGTAGTCCCAGTAAGGTTTGGTTAATTGACTATAGAGTTCCAGGGTCGGTTGTCTTTGTTGTGGTTGCCACTTTAATTCCTGCGGTATAGCTGCCTGTAACAGCGCCACGTCCAGTGCTTCGCCAACGGGTTTAGACCAATGCGTAGTCCCGAGCAAGTAAGCAGCAAGCGTGCATATGATGATGATGGCAGTAGCTACAAGCTTTTGTATGCCGCTACCTACAACAATGATGGCAATTGATGTTGCGATGAATGCAACCAGTAAACTGACACCATAGTCACCTACGACGGGTATGAAACTGGCGAGCAGACTGTCTGTCTGGCTTGTTCCTGCATTTAACCATGGGAAACCGGTAAATGCCCAGCCGCGTGTCCATTCTGCAATGACCCATAAAAAAGGAAAGGTATAGATTGCTGCATTGGCAAACAAAGCCTTTCCCAGCCACATGAAACAGGCCGGGAATAATGCCAGGAAGGCGATCAATAAGTAAGTAATAGACAGGGCGCCGGCAAGATTCACACCGCCAAAAAGGTTGATGCTAATATGTAACCAGTTGACGCCGACACCAAAGCAGGCAAAACCAAACAGGTAAGACAACATAAATGTTTGCGCTGCGCTGGTTTTATGACACAGATAAAATAAACCCGCCAGGGACAGGAAAGCGATGCCATAGATACCGACAGGTGCAAACGCGGCCGGATATATTGCGCCAAGTGCCAGCCCCAGCAATTTGGAAGGCAGGTCGTTAGGTACAAACTTTGGCATAGGCACATTTGCCCGAGTAGGGATGTTATTCTGTATCAGCCAGGTCAACGATAGTGTCGTTATTTGTCAACCTGGTGAATAACAACATATGAACACGGCGTTTATCTGCACGTAACACTTTTATCTTGAAGCCTTCTATTTCAACCGTTTCGCCACGTTTTGGCAGGTGACCAAATGCGTTAATGATGTAGCCACCTATTGTATCGTGCTCTTCATCCGGAATACTGGCATTAAAGTATTCGTTGAAGTCCTCAATCGAGGTGAGCGCCTTGACGGTGTAACGGTCATTATCATGGGGCTTGATTGTTACGTCCTCTTCCTCGTAATCATGCTCGTCTTCTATCTCGCCAACAATTTCCTCGATCACATCCTCAATGGTAATCAGGCCGGCAACGCCGGAATATTCATCAATGACGATTGCCATATGATTGCGGTTCATGCGGAACTCGCGCAGTAGTACATTCAGGCGCTTGCTTTCCGGTATAAATATGGCCGAACGCATCAAATCCTTGATATCAAAGTTGTCTTCCGGAGCCGCATAATAATTCAGCAAGTCCTTGGCAAGCAGGATGCCGATGATTTCATCGGTCGTATCACCAATGACAGGAAAACGTGAATGGCCAGATTCAACAACTATAGAGAGGATATCTTCAGGTTCTGCATCTTCCCTGATGACGATCATTTGTACACGCGGGATCATGACATCACGAACCTGTAACTCCGATACGTGAATAGCACCCTCGATCATGATCAGTGCATCGTGATCAAGGAGCTTATGTTGTTCTGATTTACGCAGTAACTCTATCAACGCATCCCTGTCTGCCGGTTCTCTGGTCAGGAATGCGTTGGCCTGTTTAAGCCACGTTTTAATTCTGCCTTTTTGTTTAGTCATGATTCGAGTTCAGTCTCGTAAGGGTTAGGATAACCAATTTTCTCCAGGAATGTGATTTCCATATTTTCCATGATCTCCGCATCGGCCTGCTGCTCATGGTCATAACCCTGTAGATGTAATATGCCGTGTATAATCAGGTGTGCCCAATGCGCTGCCATTGGCTTCTGTTGCTCAAGCGCTTCCTGCTCAACTACTGGTGCGCATATGACAATATCACCCAGTAGCTCTTTCGTACCTGCGGGTGTATCACCTATTGGAAAAGACAGTACATTGGTCGGATAATCTTTCTTACGCCAGCTCCTGTTCAACTCGCGTCCTTCAGCTTCATCTACGATCCGTAACGTAATCTCGACCGGATGATCCAATTGATTTAATGGTATAGAGGCCCAGTGCTCCAGAAGTGCTGCTTCCGGGACCGAGCTGCAGGAGGATTCATTTTGAATACAAATCGTGACGTCCATGTTGACTTGGTTCACGATTGCTCGTGTTTCTCATAGGCATTCAGAATACGGGCAACCAGAGGATGGCGAACAACGTCCCGGGATTTGAAGAAGGTAAAACTAATGCCATTCTCTTCTTGCAAGATATCAATCACGTGACGCAGGCCTGATTGTTTACCCGGAGGTAGATCGATCTGTGTGATATCCCCGGTAATAACCGCAGTCGAGTTAAACCCGATCCGGGTCAGGAACATTTTCATCTGTTCTATCGTGGTGTTCTGCGCCTCATCAAGAATGATAAACGATTCGTTCAACGTCCGACCGCGCATAAATGCCAACGGTGCAACCTCTATAACATTTCGTTCAATCAATTTGGCGACTTTTTCAAACCCCAGCATTTCATACAGCGCGTCATAAAGTGGCCTCAGATAGGGATCGACTTTTTGTACGAGATCGCCGGGCAAGAAGCCGAGTTTCTCACCAGCTTCAACGGCGGGTCTTACCAGCACCAGGCGTCTTGCGCGATCCTGTTCCATCGCGGCAACGGCGCAGGCCACAGCCAGGTAGGTTTTGCCTGTGCCCGCCGGGCCGATGCCGAAACTGATGTCATGTGTTTGTATATTTAGCAGGTAGCTACGCTGGTTTGGACTACGTCCACGTATCAGGCCGCGCCTGGTTTTGATACTGACATCCTGTTCCACGTCTTCTTCCAGTTCTTCGTCCAGGTTCAACGATTGCAGAAACAGGTGCACCGATTCTGTGGATAGCGCTTCTTCGGACGTCATTGAATACATATCATTGAGCACCTGGGTGGTCAGGTCGATCGATTTTGGTGTACCACTTATATGAAAAGTGTTGCCACGGTTGTTTATTTCTACTCCCATGAAACGCTCTATCTGCCGCAAGTGTTTATCAAGCGGGCCACAGAGGTTTGCTAACCTTTCATTGTTGAAAGGCTCAAGCACAATGTCATTGGAAGTTGTTGGGTTGATGGCGTGCAAGCGACTTAGAGGTTTGCGGCTTTGGACAGCGTTTCAGTTTCCGGTAGTACACCACGCAGGGAATTAGGTAACGCCTCGGTAATTTCGATATCGACAAACTGGCCAATCAGGTTGTCTGATGACTTGAAGTTGACCACGCGGTTGTTTTCGGTGCGGCCGCTTAGCGCTTCCGGATCTTTTCTTGAATAACCATCGACCAGTATTTTCTGGGTTGTGCCAACCATAGACTGGCTTATCTCGGCGGCTTTTTGGCTGATCCGTGCTTGCAGGATAGACAAGCGTTCTTTCTTGGTTTGCATTGTTGTGTCATCCGGGAGGTTGGCTGCAGGTGTGCCTGGTCTTGCGCTATAAATAAAACTGAAGGAATGATCAAAGCCAATATCGTTAATCAGGTTCATGGTGTCTTCAAAATCCTGATCGGTTTCGCCTGGAAAACCGATAATAAAATCTGATGACATGCTCAGGTTCGGTCGTATTGCCCGTAACCGCTTAATCTTGTTTTTATATTCAAGCCTGGTGTGGCCACGTTTCATTAGTGCAAGGACACGGTCCGAACCACTTTGCACGGGTAAATGTAAATGACTGACAAGTTCGGGTACCTTGCCATAGACTTCAATCAGGTTGTCTGAGAATTCGACCGGGTGTGATGTTGTAAAACGAATACGATCAATGCCATTTACTGCCGCCACGTATTCTATCAGCAAGGCCAGGTCAGCTATCCTGCCATCGTGCATGTGGCCGCGGTATGCATTCACGTTCTGACCGAGCAGGTTGACCTCGCGAACACCTTGCTCCGCCAGTTCAACCACTTCGGCGATGACGTCATCAAATGGTCGACTGACTTCTTCACCGCGTGTATAGGGTACCACGCAAAAGCTGCAATACTTGCTGCAGCCTTCCATTATCGAAACAAACGCGGTTGGACCATCAGCACTGGGTGCCGGCAGGTTGTCAAATTTCTCTATTTCCGGAAACGAGATATCTACAATCGGACGTCTGTTGGTTATAACGTCGGCATACATTGCCGGCAGTCTATGCAGGGTCTGCGGACCAAAAACGATATCGACGAACGGTGCGCGCTTCAGAATGGCGTCACCCTCCTGGCTGGCAACACAACCGCCAACACCAATCACCAGGTTGGGGTTGGCATCCTTGAAGGGCCGCCAGCGACCAAGATCTGAAAATACCTTTTCCTGCGCCTTTTCACGGATTGAGCAGGTATTGAGCAGGATCAGGTCCGCCTCGGCAGGATCATCTGTATCAACCATGTCATGGCTATGCTTTAGCGTGTCTACCATCCTGTCCGAGTCATACTCGTTCATCTGGCAACCCATGGTTTTAACGAAAAGTTTACGTTGCATTCGGGCTTGGTGTTGTGAAAAGGGGGGCTAAATTACACTTAAAAGGGGTGTATTTCCACCCAATTCTGGTGAAAAACCCTTGAAAACAGGGCGTTTGGCGGTTGTTCAGGCATTTTCCCGGTATTTACGGAGCTCTGCCTCCAGCGTCTTTAACCGGGCTTTCAATTCATCCCTTTCGCGGCCGATGCTTGCTGTTTCAGCCAGGGCTTCAAAAGCCGAGTTTTCAGCCCGTTCGGCACGCTCTATCAGTTCATAGCGTTGCCGACTGAGTTCCTGCTCACGGCGGCCAGGCCCAAGCAGGAAACGCATAAACCGGGTCAGGCCTTCGCCAGGAGATTCATCATGACTGGCCGTGTATCTTTCGGCAGTATCATGATCTGCATGGAACTGACTGAATTCCGGTTTGGCGATAAATTCCTCGAGTTGGGCGCGTATCGTAGAGGCAAAAGACTGCAGCGAGGTATCGACAGCCTCATGCTTAAGCATGATATCTATGAGGGATATGAATTTACGTGCTTCCTGATAGCCGTTAATATCCGTTTCAAACTCTATTTTCATTGGGATATGGAAGTAACCATGCTAAATAAAAGCATAATTACTATCCGAATCAAGTCAAGCGTAGCGCCTTTACCAAGCCTGTAGTCAATGTCTTACTCGAGCTTATTAATCGCCATTATTCTGGCCTTCACCAGCATGAATGCCAGTGCTGAATCACCACCGGTACTCAGGCTCGCGATCACCCACACTACCGATAACTCGGGTCTGATGTCACAACTGAATCCCGCGTTCGAGAGTCATACCGGTATCAGGGTGAACACGATTACTGCCGGTAGCGGTCACGCTCTGCGACTTGGGCAGGAAGGTAATGTCGATGTATTACTGACGCATGCTCCCGCCGCGGAAAGAGTATTCATCAATGAAGGCCATGGCATCAAACGCTCACCGGTCATGCATAATGATTTTATTATTGTTGGTCCGGTTGCGGACCCGGCAGCAGTGGCGACAGCGACTTCTGCAGAACAGGCCTTTGCAGCAATTGCGAAACAACAGCAGCCGTTTATCAGTCGTGCAGATCAATCAGGCACACACATGGCCGAGCTGGCATTTTGGCAGGGCGTAGGTATAGAGCCAGCAGGTCGATGGTATGTCGCCAGTGGGGTCAATATGGGTCAGGCATTGATGTTGGCAAGTAACCAGGGTGCCTACACGTTGACAGATCGGGGCACATTCCTCGCATACAGAGCCCGGCTTGGTCTTGTCATGTTGTTCGAATCTCCAATGACAATGTTGAATCCCTACCATGTAATTGCGGTGAATCCTGACAATCACGCAAACGTGCAACCGCTGCTGGCGCAGAAGTACATCGAATTCATAACCGGACCGATTGGACAAGGTGTTATCAATGACTTTCGCGTCGGAGGGGAAAGGCTATTTCATCCAGCCAATGCCAAACCTGAGTCTGCTGCAGAAACGAGTGTGCAGCAGGTGCGCGGCAGTTTTTTTCTTGATGCGTTGTTGTCTTCGTTCCGGTTAATCATCGCCCTTGATAAAGAGCTCTATTATGTCGTGTGGACCTCGCTCAAGGTGTCATTGCTGGCCGTGTTATTTGCGGCGCTAATCAGTATCCCGCTGGGCGTGATGGTGGCGCTTAATACTTTTCGCGGCAAGCATTTTCTTCTGGCCTGCCTGAATACGTTGATGGCCTTACCAACAGTCGTCGTTGGATTACTGATGTATGGCCTGTTAAATAGACAAGGTTTGTTTGGCGACTATGGTCTGCTATACACGCCGGCTGCGATCATCGTCGGGCAATGTGTACTCATCATCCCGGTTGTCTGGAACCTGTCGATAGCCGCCATTAACGGTGCCGACCCAAGGCTGGCCAAAACATGTTCTTCCCTTGGCGCCAGTTTTTTTCAACGCTGCATTATATACATGAGCGAAGTCCGGTTTGCGCTAATCGCAGCCATTGTTACCGGCTTTGGCAGGGCGATAGGTGAAGTTGGTATCGCCATGATGCTCGGCGGCAACATTGCCGGGTATACCCGTACCATGACAACAGCGATCGCGCTTGAAACCAGCAAAGGCGAGTTCGAGTTTGCGCTGGCGCTTGGCTTCATGCTGTTGCTGGTCGCCTTTGTTGTTAACGGTGTTTTACAACGTTTTCAGTTGAGAGCGCGATGAGCATGCTATATGAACTAAATGATGTCACCTTTGACTATGGTAACGGCTTCCGCTTGAGCTATATCAATCTGGCCATTGAGCAAGGCAGCTTTGTTGCTTTTGTCGGTCCAAATGGTGCCGGGAAAAGTACACTGCTGAATGTGTTAGCAATGCTGTCCCTGCCTAGCAGCGGTCAGCTTACTTTCCTCGGCAAAACGGTAAACAAGGCCAGCCTGGCATTACTGAAAAAAAGGGTGGGCTATGTGCAACAGAACCCGTACCTGCTACGTGGAAGCGTGGCAAGCAATGTTGAACTGGGTCTGAAGTTACAACATGTCGATAAGGTGGATAGGGTAAAGCGGTCAGACGCCGTCATGGAGTTAATTCGCATCGCTCATTTTCAACAGCGTAATGTGAGTGAGCTTTCGGGTGGTGAGGCACAAAAAGTGGCCATCGCCAGAGCATTGGTACTGGAACCCGATGTATTGATACTTGATGAACCGTTTACTTTTCTCGACAAGACATCTATCCATGAACTCGAGAAACTGTTAATCCGTTTACAACAGGATTGTGGCAAGACCATTATCCTGACCACGCACAACCTCGTACAGGCACAGCAACTTGCAGACAGTATCTACAGCGTGACACAGGGAAAAGTGTTTGCCTCCGGGCTGGCCAACCTTTTCTCCGGGATGTCGATGGCCAATAACCGCTTCGATACCGGTAATATTTTTATTCAACTGCCTGCTACATTGAATGATGTCGATCAGATTGCTATCGATCCTGGACTGATACGACTGTCCAGGGAGCAGCCTGGAAATGGCAATACTAATGTTTTCAGAGGCAGGATTATCTCCATGATTGAAGACAGTGGTGGAATTCAACTGCTCTTTGATGCCGGAGAAAAATTTCACGTCACAATGTCGACTCAACAACTGCAAGAGCTTGGTCTGTTGGTAGGGCAGGAGGCCTGGCTTAGCTTTGAAGACAAGTCCATTATCCGTTGCTAGACACTGCTATACTATTCTGACTTTTTCAACGGCGAGGTGAACAATGGCGATACCGGTTAAAACTGTCAGGGGTATTGGTCCGAAAACGGTAGCCTATCTGGCAACAAAAAAAATCAAGACAGCAGAGCAACTGCTAAAAAACAACATCGATCTTCTCGCCGCTGCACCCGGCATCGGACCTGTGCGTGCAGAAGCAGCGATGAAAGACGCCGCCAATCTGGTTGCTGCGACTGCGTCGACAGGCAAACCTGAAAAAACCGGTAACAAGCCAACAGCCGGTAAGCGCAAGGACAAAAAACAGAAAGACAGAAAAAAGAACAAGGACAAAAAGAAAGATAAGAAGAATAAAAAGGGAAAGAAAGAAAAAAAGAAAGACAAGAAAAAGAACAAGTAGAGTCAACCGGGCAATGCCCACGCAGTGACAGGCAGTGACGCCCATGGAGGAATAGCATGAAACTCGAAACCATCGCCGTACATGGCGGTTACTCACCGGAACCGACGACAAAGGCCGTCGCTGTACCTGTCTATCAAACGACCTCGTACGCATTTGACAACACCCAGCATGGTGCGGATCTGTTTGATCTAAAGGTCGAGGGTAATATCTACACGCGAATTATGAACCCGACTACCGCTGTGCTGGAACAGCGTGTTGCCGAACTGGAAGGCGGAATAGGCGGGCTCGCACTGGCATCGGGTATGGCGGCGATAAATTACGCTGTGCATACGATCGCTGAAACAGGCGATAATATTATTTCCACCAGCGGCCTCTATGGTGGAACCTATAACCTGTTCGCGCATACTTTCCCGCAAATGGGTATTGAAACCCGTTTCATCGACGCCGGTGGCGTCGAAAGTATTGCATCGTTGATCGATGACAACACAAAGGCGGTGTTTTGCGAGTCGATTGGTAACCCGGCAGGTAACGTGGCCGATCTGGAACGTATCGCACAGCTTGCGCATGAAAAAGGTGTGCCCGTGATTGTTGATAACACGGTACCCACACCTTATTTATGCCGCCCGTTTGAGCATGGCTGTGACATAGTCGTTCACTCGCTGACCAAGTACCTCGGCGGGCACGGTACAACTATTGGCGGCATCATCGTCGACTCCGGCAAGTTTCCATGGGCTGAACACAAGCAACGATTCAAACGCTTAAACGAACCCGACCCGTCTTATCACGGTGTGGTCTATACAGAGGCGCTGGGTGAGGCAGCCTATATCGGCAGGGCCCGGGTCGTGCCGTTAAGAAATACCGGCGCAGCAATTTCACCAATGAACAGCTTCATGGTGCTGCAGGGCATTGAAACCCTGCCATTACGTATGGACAGGCATTGCGACAATGCTGAACGTGTAGTGGATTACCTGTCAGAGCATGACAAGGTTAACTGGGTCCGCTATGCCGGTCTTGAAAGTCATCCTGATTACGCGCTGTTGCAGAAATACGCCAACGGCAAGGCCTCGGGGATTTTGAGCTTTGGTATTGAAGGCGGTGCCGAAGCAGGTGCCCGATTTATTGATGCGTTGCAATTGATAACCCGGCTCGTCAATATCGGCGACGCTAAGTCGCTGGCCTGCCATCCTGCCACGACCACCCACCGGCAGCTGTCACCGGAAGAGCTGAACAAGGCAGGTGTTTCAGAGGACCTTGTGCGGCTGTCTATTGGCATCGAACATATTGATGATTTGCTGCAGGATATTGAGCAGGCCCTGGAACAGGCATGAGGATGCCGTTGTTGCTGTTATGAAACCTGGCCTGCTGTTTATCCTGTTATTGACGGCCTGTGTGAAACCGCAGGATCCCCGTGATTTTTTTGAACGCGGTCAATATACCGAGGCCTATGCACTATGGCTTACCGAGGCCAACAGCGGCGATCCCGAGGCAATGAATTATCTTGGCATTCACCACTACCTCGGGCTCGGCATGCCGCGCGATTATCGCAAGGCAATAGCGTGGTTTGAGAAAGGCGCGCGGGCAGGTTTTGCGGATGCACAATACAATCTTGGTTCGATGTACGAAAACGGCGAGTTTGTCGATATCGATTACATGCAGGCGTATATGTGGCTATTTGCTGCGCATGAAAATGGTAATCCCCACGCGGCGAATCGCATGTGGGGAATTACCGGTGAACACAAGATATTTGGTAACCAGGTCGCCATGGCCGAAGACATGGCGGAATCCTTTATTGATCGAAAAAAACAGGCGAGCACTAGAGCGAAGAACGAATCAGCTCCTTGAACTCTTCGGAGTCAGGACGTGCACGACTGCCAAAATGCTGAATCACTTTGCCGTTTCTATCAACCAGGTACTTGTTGAAATTCCAGCCCGGCGCTTCTGACTGCTCTGCCAACGCCTTGAAAATAGGGTGTGCATTTTCACCGCGTACCGGAACGGTAGAAAACATGGTAAACGTGACGCCATAGTTCATGTAGCAAACCTTGGCAACGCCCGCTTCATCCCTGATTTCCTGGTTGAAAGAATCGCTTGGAAAGCCAAGCACTACCAGTCCGTCTTCTTTAAACTCGTTATGCAGTGCTTCCAGACCTTCAAACTGCGGGGTGAAACCGCACTTGCTGGCCGTGTTGACGATTAGCAGGGTTTTATCCGAAAAGTCCTCGCAGATATTGGCGGTTTTGTCGGAGTGTAACAGCCTGAGATCGGCGTCAAAGTAATCGGCACAGGCAGCCTGGGCGGTGGTGACCAGGGCCAGATTCAGTGTTAAAAACAATAACAATTTACGCATCATAATAAGCCTCAAAGTTGGGTTGTCTTCACTAGATAGGATTACTACCGATTTAGTTCCTTCTAACCAGGACGTTAGATATCGTGTTTGTCGTGGTCAATATAAATCTGGATTTTCAAGGCGATTATTATTAATCTACCTACTTTGTACAGATCAGAAAAATAACTATAAACAGTAGCTTTCATTAGAAGACGTACTTCCTTTCAATCAAGAATCTGGATAATTATTATGAGAACCATCATGTCTATTTGCGCGCTGACAATAGCGCTAGTAGCCATGCCTGTGCTGGCCGAAGGGGATGCAAACAACGGGCGTAAACTGGCAGAAACCTGTCTTGGCTGTCACGCCGGCAAGGTAACCAATGCATCACCAAATTATCATGTGCCCAAATTGGGCGGGCAACATGCCGATTACATTATCGCCGCCCTGAAGGCCTATCAGGCCGGGCAGCGTTGGCATCCAACCATGCAGGCGAATGCAGCCCAATTAAGCGAGCAGGATATGGCTGATATCGCCAGTTACCTGTCCAGCGCACTGTAGGAGGTGAGAGTATGACAAAATCACTGCTTTCCACGTTTATTTCCTTTCTATTAATCATGTTGACTGCGCCCGTCATGGCCGGGGGTGATGCAGCCGCAGGACAGGAGAAATCTGCTGTTTGCGCAGCATGCCATGGCGCTGATGGCAACAGCACCATTCCGATGAACCCAAGACTCGCTGGTCAATACCCGGATTATATTGTCAGGGCCTTGAAAGACTATAAATCGGGTGACCGTCAGAACGCCATTATGAATGGCATTGCGGCAGGTCTGTCAGAGCAGGATATGCAAGACCTGGCCGCGTATTTCTCATCACAATCTGGTTTGAATTCTCTTCCAAATCCCTGATAGCAGGCACATCAGGTACAAAAAGCCCGCTTTGCGGGCTTTTTTTTTGTCCAGTACATGCAGGCTGTGAAGGGTTGTTACCTGAACGGGGCCAACTCCCTGCTGTCTGTAAGGCAAAATTTAAATAGGAGAATATTCATGGTAGCCCAGGAATTACTGGTATTACTGATACCGATGGCGCTTGCTGTTTACATGTTGCTCAGTGAAGTAACGCCACCAGAACAAAGCTGAAAAAAGGAAAATCGTATGAATTTATTCAATAATCTCGCTTTCAGTTTGTTCCTGGTGTCACTGTTAACTATTACAGACCGGGTATCTGCGGCAGACATTAGCGGATACAGGGACACGGCAGAGCGCGTGCAGAAAAACAAGGGCATTGAACTGGTATTGTTCAAAAAAATGACAGAAGCAAAGATGGAGCATTTTTCAGTGAGAAACACGACATCCCGGCCTGTCAGCGATATTTCCGGTTACATTATCTACAAGGATATGTACGGCGAGCAGATTACATCGCAACCATTTGAAATTAATGCCACCCTTGTTCCCGGCGCGGCTAAATTAACGTCGATCACCAGTTTCGACCAGGAACAAAAATACAGCTTTCACCTGAATTTTGACCCCCGTGGCATTCCACCAGGTGTTATCCCATTCATGGTGGAATTGGCGGATATTTCATACAAGGTCATCTCTTCCCGCCAGGTCCGCTGACGGGCCGACGTACTTACTGATTCGACATTGCCTGGACACCAGCACAAGACAGGCAATGCTCATAGTACATTTGGGTTAATAAAAATATATATAAAACAATATATTGGCTTATAGCATTCGCTTTGTGCAACGAGTAGAATATCGTTTGTCCATTACATTTAACGGGGTCGAAATGGACCGGACAAATTTTTACAAAACTGCTATCCAGAGCCTGAATACGCTGCAGCAGCAGTGTCCATTTGGCCTATGGATGTTCACCAAGGCCATGCCCGCAGAAGATGAATGGATTGCATTAGTTACCCATGATTCTAGCTACGGTGTATCCGACGGCGACGTCTTTCGCTGGTCTGATTCGTTTTGTTCACGCATGGTCAATCAAGAAGGGCCCCGACTGGTTCCAGACGTCAAGGATGTGCCAGCCTACCTTGATGCACCAATCTCGGGCAATTTCAATATTGCGTCCTATGTCGGCATGCCCTTACAAACTTCAGACGGATCATTGTTTGGCACCCTTTGCGGTATTGATAAACATACAAAAAAACCGGAGCAACTGGAGCAAAACAGTGTTTTGTTTGAAACCGTCGCGTTGTTGCTGATGCGTGTTTACGAGCAGGAAATTGAACTGGTCGAGATAAGGCGTGCGTATGAAAAACTCAGCCTGATATCACAAACGGATTACCTGACCGGTATAATGAACCTTCGTGGCTGGAAAACCATGCTGCAGTCCGAGGAAACCCGTAGCAGGCGTTACGGTACGCCATGTGCTATCGCTATCGTCGATATGAATAATCTGAAGATCGTTAATGACAGGCACGGTCACGATGTCGGAGATCGCATGATTATTAAACTGGCGAATATTCTGGAAAAATCAGTACGGGAAACAGACATTATTGCGCGTATTGGTGGCGACGAGTTTGGCATTTTTATTTACAAGTCGAAACCTGCAGAAACAGATAAACTGATACAACGAATACATGAAGACCTTGCAGCTAATGACATCAGCGCCGCAGTTGGTTATAGCCAGTTTAGCGCTGGCAAGGATTTTCAACGTATGCTGACAGAGGCTGACCAAAACATGTACTCTGTCAAACGCAGTATGAAACAGAATAACTAGACTATCACTGACGGTAACGAGCAATAGGACGGTCTCATGACGGATGTTGCAGCTATCAGCCCGGATACGCCTTATCGCTGTTTATACTATAGCAAGGCGAAAAAACCGCTTTCAGATGCAGAATTGACTGAACTGGAGGAGTGGTGTGTCAAAAAGAACACGGAATTCAACGTGACCGGCTATCTGGTCTATTACGATGAGTCATTCATCCAGTACATTGAAGGCCGCTATATGGATATTAGTAAATTAATGGAAAACATTGAAAAGGATGAACGCCACGATATCAGGGTTCGGCTGGAGGAGAGCATGGATACGGGCAGGTTATTTCCAGACTGGCGAATGCGCGTATTTTCCCGTTTACGTGACTCTGATATGGAAGGCGTGCTATTCGTGCATCTCGCCACCATGGAGAAATTCAGACAAGGCACTGATTCAGACAAGATTGCGTGGAACCTGGTTGACATAATGAGCCAGGTTTTCAGGATTTCTTCTGCTGACAGACAGTCTCCGGTATTGAAATAGCTATCCGCCTTCTTCGGCACTGGCTTGTTTTATCATTTCATGGCACATAACTTGCACTAGTTCCTAGTACTTTCGGGCTACCATACTTCGATGCAGCAAACGCATTGGTAGCGTGATTAAGAGCGGACAGGTTTACCCGGACTACTAAAGAATACTGGGACTATGGCGAATATACACTTGAAGTGGCTGGACAGTATCGGCGCGGCAACGTTTGTCATTGATGCGTCGAGACATGTTGTTTACTGGAACAAGGCCTGTGAAATCCTGACAGGCCTTGCAGCAAGTGAAGTGATGAATACCCGGAAACACTGGCGGGGTTTTTATGACACTGAACGCCCCTGTCTCGCCGATCTCGTATTGGAAGATAACTGGCTGAGCAATAGTGAACTCTACGATCACATCGAGAGATCGATGCATTATGAGCGGGGACTACGCGCCAGTAACTGGTGTCAGACGCCAGCCGGACTGAAGTACCTCATCTTTGAGGCCAATGCTTTCTTTGACGATGATGGGCAATTGCAAGGTGTTGTTGAGACACTCAGGGATGCCAGCCAGTTGATGCAGACCACGCTTGATTTGAGAAAGCTGGAGCGTGCAGTAGAGCATAGTACGGCTGCAGTCTATATAACCGATCCTTTCGGGAAAATTGAATATATCAATCCCATGTACACGGAAATCACTGGCTACACCGAGCAAGAGGTGATTGGCCGCAAACCAAGTATATTGAAATCAGGATTTACCTCCGAAAAAGTCTACAGTCAACTGTGGCAATCGCTCGCAGAAGGCAAGACATGGCAGGGAAATATATATAACAAGCGCAAGGATGGCACCTTTTACTGGTCACGTAATTCAATGGCAGCAGTCAGGGGGAATGACGACAAAATCATCAATTTCGTTGCTATCCAGGAGGACATTACAACAGAAATCGAACTGCAACAGCAGCTAGAACACCAGGCCCGTTTTGATCACCTAACTTCTCTGCTCAACCGGTGTGAATTTGAAATACGCTTGAACGATTTGCTGAACTATGAGTGCCGAAAAAATACGGCACACGTTATTTGTTTTATAGACCTGGACCAATTCAAGGTAGTAAATGACTGTGGGGGACACCATGCCGGGGACTATTTGTTGTTGGAAGTAGCCAACCTGATAAAAAGTTGTGTGCGAAACCGGGATGCCGTTGCAAGACTTGGTGGCGATGAATTTGCAATATTACTGAAAGAATGCAGCCTGAAAAAAGCACAAAAAATTGCCGAAAAGGTTCTGGGCAAAATTGACAGTTATCGTCTTAATTATGAAGACAGGGTCTATCGAGTGAGTGCCAGCGTAGGGCTTTATGAGTTCACTAGCGACGAAAAAGATATTGTCCAGATTATGAAGAATGTCGATTCTGCCTGTTATCTTGCCAAGGAACAGGGGCGCAACAGAATTGTTGTTTACAATCAGTGTGATGTTCATGGTGAACAAAGGGACAGACAGGTAACAATTGTTGCTGCAATAGAAAGGGCGCTGGATGAAGATCGATTTGTTATCTATGCCCAACCCATTGAGGCGTTGGCACAGGATAGCAGTGGCCATCATTATGAATTACTTATCCGAATGCTGGACGATAATGGTGAAATAGTCGCGCCAGGTTTATTCCTGCCTGTAGCGGAGCGGTATTTCAAGGCATCAAGGATCGATCGCTGGATGATTAAAAACGCATTCGAAACATTAATGCAAAATAAGCATTTCCTTGCGGATACGGATACGATTTCAATCAACCTCTCAGGGCAATCGATGACGGATGACTTTTTACTCAATTATATCGTCGACCAGTTGGACAAAACCATGGTTCGCGGAGACAAGATTTGTTTCGAGATTACTGAAACAGCAGCGATAAGTAATATTGAACGTGCAGAAAAGTTTATTCTTAAGTTAGGAAGTTATGATTGTCGTTTTTCGCTGGATGACTTTGGTAGTGGTCTGTCCTCATTTGGTTACCTGAGAAAATTACCGGTGCACTACCTGAAGATAGACGGTAGCTTTGTAAAAAATATTCATAAAGACAAGATTAACCTGGCCATGGTCAAATCAATTAAGGAGGTCGGTCAGGTAATGGGAAAAAAGACTATCGCCGAGTTTGTTGAAAACGACGAAATAAAAACTCTGCTCCATGGTATCGGTATTGACTTTGCACAAGGTTACGGAATCGCCAGGCCACAGCCCCTGGAAGACCTAATCAACTCTGCGCCCGGTAACGAAACCCGGCATTAAAACTATCAGGCGTATTTAGGAATTTAACAACATTACCAATTAAACAAAGACAAATATAGTTCTAATATAACAATGCAAGAACCACGTATACCTGATAACGAAGAAGAAAGACTCGCCTGTCTTAACAGTCTGGATATTCTTGATACGCCGCCAGAGCGTATTTATGATCAGGTAACAGCACTCGCTGCTGATATTCTTGACGTGCCTATCGCGCTTGTTTCTATTGTAGACAGGGAACGACAATGGTTTAAATCCAAATGTGGCCTGGATGCCGATGAAACAGGGCGCGATATTTCCTTTTGTGGTCACGTTGTTTTTACTAACCAGCCATTAACTATTCCTGACACACTGCAAGACGAACGCTTTGCCGATAATCCGCTGGTGACCGGAGAACCAAAAATTCGTTTTTATGCAGGATTGCCGATTACTATAAAAGACAATATCACCGTTGGTACACTTTGCGTTATTGATACCAAACCGAGACAGTTAACCGAAGAACAGATAAGACGGTTTCATCAATTAAAATCAATCGTGGAAGAATCGTTTATTGCCATACGAAACTCACTTACGGATCCACTTACGTCGACATTTAACAGGCGCATGCTTGGGCAAATAGGGGAGAAACTCATTGCTAAGGTTAATCGTGATAAGATGACGTTTGCCTGTGCAAGCATTGATATCGATTTTTTCAAAAACATCAATGACACGCATGGTCACGAGGCGGGTGACAAAATACTTGTCAACTTTGCCAGTTTCCTGCAGCAACAGTTGAGAAAAGAAGATTACTTGTTCAGGATTGGCGGCGAGGAATTTTGTATTCTTTTTCCGGGAACAACAGCATCAAAGGCAACGCACTATGTTGAACGACTTGTAGAATCGCTGAGAAACAAGGTGTTTTCTTATAACAACAGTCAATTTAACCTCACAGCAAGTATTGGCATCACGGAATATCAAAAACACGATATAAGCATTGATTCCGTGCTTAAGAAAGCTGATCTTTGTTTATATGAATCGAAGAGCCATGGCAGGGACAGGATTACAGTCTTTTCCCAAACTGGCTGACATAACGAAATAGAAGTCGGTTTTATTGTTAATACTACCGCAATAGTCGCCGCGTAGACTTTGTTTAGTGGTATTAATGATATACGCTTCTACAAGTGTCAAAGTCGGCTAACAATGTATCCACCCCTGACAGGTTAAGGCAATATAAAGCACTCGCCCAACTGTTAGACGGGCGTCAACTATTGATACGGGCGATACGTCCTGAAGATAAAACCGCGTTACAAAATGGTGTGCAGAACCTGGAGCCGGAATCTGCATACTTTCGTTTTTTCCAGCCAAAGCAGGAATTATCGCGCGCAGAACTGATCTATTTAACCGAGCTGGATTTTTCAAACCATGTTGCATTGCTGGCCATCATCGATGATGGTAGCGAAGAATTGGTTGTTGGTGGCTCACGCTATATTGTCTGTCAGCATGAGCCATACTTGATAGCTGAACTTACTTTCGCAGTGAATGATGAATACCACGGTCTTGGTATTGGAACCTTGTTGCTTAAACACATGGTTGAGGTCGCAAGATCAACCAATATTCAGGAGCTTCATGCCAGCGTTTTGCCAGACAACCTGAAGATGTTAAGTGTTTTTGCCAACTCCGGTATACCGCATCGTCGTTACATTGACGGTGGTGTCGTGGAGCACGTCTTCCCTCTACAGCAGTAAGTGACATTTACAGCCGTTAAAGGTTTTTACCACATCTTCCTTGCTGATGGGTATTGAACAATGTTTATCCGCATTGCCTGCAAAACATGCTGCATTGGCTCAGTAGTGCTTCAGCCAATTTCGTCTTATACAAAAATGAAATTGATAATCATTCCTATTGTCATTATTATGTAATGTTTATATTTCCAAAGTTAAGGCTAAATAATGACTCACTCAAAAAAAATACTATTTATTAGTAGCTTGAGCTTGTTCTTCGGCATCCCAAATGCAATAGCTGAAGATACAGACGACGCCGTACGCGTACAGGACGACATCGTTGTCACCGGTATACAGCGGGACTATCAAACGGAGAAAAGCGCCGGTTTGAAAACGGACACGCCTTTGATCGATGTTCCGCAAACAGTTTCTGTTATCACCCAGACCCAGATCCAGGACCAGGCAATTCAGGACATTGGCGATATCACACGTTACACACCCGGAATAACCATCTCCCAGGGTGAGGGCCATCGCGATGCGATTGTGATTCGTGGGCAGCGCACCACCGCCGACTTCTTCCTTGATGGTGTACGAGATGACGTACAGTATTATCGCCCGTTGTATAACCTTGAACGAGTCGAGGTGCATAAGGGGCCGAACGCCTTGATCTTTGGCCGCGGTAGTGGCGCAGGTAACATCAATCGCGTGACCAAAACCGCGATTCTGAATGATCGTTTTGCCAGTATTAACAGTAGCGCGGATACGTTTGGTGCCTACCAGTTTACCGTAGATGGCAATACGGCTATTACCGATAACGTGGCTATCAGGATAAATGCGCTGGCAGAAGGGTTTGATAACCACCGCGACTTTTTTGATGGTGAGCGTTACGCAATTAACCCAACCATTGCGGCTGAACTGAGTAATAGAACGAGACTGGAACTCTCTTATGAGTATGTCAATGACGACCGTGTTGTTGACCGTGGTGTGCCGGCCGTTGCAGGTGGCACCCGCGCCAACCCTGCCAGCCCGGTTTCCGGTTTTGACGATACGTTCTTTGGTTCACCATCGGCAAACTTCACGACATTGGAAGCGAACATCGTGCGCGGTCGACTGTTTCATGACTTCAATGCCAATCATAGTGTGAATGCGGTCATTCAATATGCTGATTACGACAAGTTTTATCAAAACCTGTATCCGATAGGTAGTGATCTGGCAAACAATACCTTCAGGCTACAGGGTTATAACGACAGAACTGACCGTGAGAATTTCATCGCGCAGGTAAATTTCCTGTCAAACATTACAACGTGGTCCTTCCAGCACGAACTGCTATACGGCGTCGAGTATGGCGATCAGCAAACAGATAATGGCAGGAACAATGCACTATTTGCCGATAGCGGTACCAACTCAAGCAATAACATTATATTCACTAATCCGATTACCATTCCCAGTTTTAGTTTCCCAACGACAACCCGGGATCGTGATTCTGATGCCACGTTTATTTCGGCCTTCCTGCAGGACCAGATCACTATTAATGAATATCTGCAATTAGTAGGTGGAGTACGTATTGATCGCTTTGATATTGATGTCGTCGATCAGATTGAAGTCGCTGATGGTGCAGCCGATGGCAATAGCGGTTTTCTGGGCAGGACGGATACCGAGGTGTCACCGCGTGTCGGGCTGATAGTAAAACCAATTGAAGATGTTTCTGTTTATGCCAGTTACAGTCAGTCGTTTCTACCACGTTCCGGCGATCAGTTCCTGACGTTATCGCCAACGACGGAATCGTTACAGCCCGAAGAATTTAAAAACTATGAATTCGGTGTTAAATGGGATGTAACTGGTTCATTGGCGTTCACGTCATCAATTTTCCGACTGGAACGTGATAGCGGTACCACCGTAGATCCAACCAATCCGTTAAACACGATCCTGGTAAGTAGTGAGACAGAAGGCCTTGAATTACAACTGGTCGGGCAACTGATGCCACGCTGGAAAATTAATGCCGGTTACAGCTACCTGGATGGCAAGGAAGATGGTCGCGTTGTTGGTGGCGTTTCTGATAACAGGACCTTACGCGAAGTACCGGAACACCAGTTCTCTGTTTGGAACCGTTACGATGTTACCAGTAGACTTGGTCTCGGTCTTGGCGTTATACACCAGTCATCGCAATTTGCATCAAACGGGAATACCGTTGAGCTTCCATCTTATACCCGCGTCGATGCGGCTGGTTATTACACGTTAACCGACAAAATAAGGCTGCAGGTAAACGTGGAAAACCTGTTTGATGAAGACTACTTCCCGAACTCGCACAACGACAATAATATCAGTACTGGTGAGCCGCTTAACGCCAGGTTTGCAATGCTGGTTGAATTCTAAATAATCTTCAAATTCACCCGGTGTTGTTGAGTAGCACCGGGTGAATCACAATACCAATCCAGTCAAAAACCAGGAACAAGCTTAAACTCGGGTTTGTCTGGTGAAATAGCACTCCTTTATTAACCGTGCAGATGAAACACCTTGTTGATAATCTTCCACTCACCATCTGTTTTTAATAACGTGAACATGTCGGTAAATTTGTGACCAGTCCAGTTGTCTGCTTCCAGCCGGGCAGTGGCTATCGTTCCTTCTATATCGATGGATGCTATATTGGTGTCTATATCGGTTGCAGCTCCATTCTCATCATTCCAGTCAAATAACTTCTGTATGGGCCCGGCGAATAAGTCAGGGCCGATATAACCAAAAATAGTGGCATCAGCATGGAACGCCGGTTTCATGAGGTCCCCTTTGCCCTCGCGAGCACCATCTATGTAGTGCTGGATTGTTTGTTCAATCTGTTCTTTATCGCTCATATTGCGCCTCCGTAGGAAAAAAAGACAAGTACTACTAATAAAAACACAGTGTAAATCAAGAAACTATACCCGGATTTAGCTCGCTATCTAACTGTTTTTTCGATTATTTGCAGTCTATATCGTTATGTTATAACATTTCTTTATTGCGGAGATATCTTTATGAATAACAACAAGTTACCGGTTACCGTCTTGTCCGGTTTTCTAGGCGCGGGCAAGACTACAGTCCTGAACCATATCTTGAATAACAGGCAGGGCTTAAAAGTTGCTGTCATTGTTAATGATATGAGCGAGATCAATATTGATGCCGCCGTCGTCCAACAGGAAGTGCAGTTAAACCGATCAGAAGAAAAGCTGGTTGAAATGAGTAACGGTTGTATCTGTTGTACGTTACGAGAGGATCTGTTGATTGAAATACAGAAACTGGCTGCAGAAAGGAAATTTGATTACCTGGTTATTGAGTCAACGGGCATTTCCGAACCCTTACCAGTAGCAGAAACATTTACATTTGAAGATGAAGATGGACATAGCCTGGCTGACGTAGCCAAGCTCGATACCATGGTTACTGTCGTTGATGCAGTGAATTTTCAAAAAGATTTTGATGAGGCAATGGATCTGATTGAAAAGGGAGAAAGTCTCGATAGTGAAGACACAAGAAATGTTGCTGACCTTTTATCCGATCAGGTTGAATTTTGTGATGTAATTTTGATAAGCAAGACCGACCTTGTGGATAATAAGCAGTTACAGAATCTGACCGGCTTGTTACACAGCCTGAATCCCGATGCAGAGATTATTCCCATAAGCCATGGAAATGTAGTACTAAACAACATTCTAAATACTCAACGCTTTAATTTTGAAAAAGCACAGCAAGCGCCTGGCTGGTTGAAAGAAATGCGTGGAGAGCATATTCCAGAAACAGAAGAATATGGCATAAGCAGTTTTGTTTATCGCGCCCGTAAGCCATTCCACCCGAAAAAGTTTTATCAGTTTTTGCATCAAAACTGGGATAAGGGAAAGTTAATTCGTTCAAAAGGCTATTTTTGGTTGGCAACCAGACCAGAATATGCCGGACATTGGAGTCAGGCTGGCGGTATTGCCAGATATGACGCTGCTGGCATGTTCTGGAAAGCAGTACCTGAAGACAATTGGCCTGATGATGAAGAATACTTGTCGTATATCAGGGAAAAATGGGTTGAACCGTTTGGTGATATGCGACAGGAACTGGTGTTTATTGGTCAATCGTTGGATGAAAAGTCGGTATGTGAGCAACTGGATGCCTGTCTATTGAGTGATGAAGACTTACTCAAAGGCAAAAACTATTGGAAAACACTAGAGGATCCGTTTCCATCATGGGCGAATTAGTAAACCTTGACGTCAATTATATAAAAGAACCGTTTTATTCGGTTGATGTTAGTCCTGATGTGCTAACAGATATATATAACAAAGATATTAATATTGCCATATACAAACGGAGTGTATCCGATGGTATTAATATATATGCTAATGAGCTAACAAAGCTGGGGAAACCGTTTGGCATCGTGCAAATTGTAGAACTTGAGCAGATAAAAAAACTGTTAAATAACAGGCTGCCTGAGTCAGAATACAAAGACGAATTTATTGATGATCTGTACATAGCTTGTGATATGTTTGCAGTATTGTTTGATCTCGAAAAGATAGGTTTTAGATTAACGGTGCTGGAACATGCAATGTGTCCAAGGTTTCATGTCGACAATATACCCTGTCGTTTGTTAACCACATATGGGGATACAGGCACCGAATGGCTTTCTGAAGATAATGTGGATAGAAATAAATTAGGCAAAGGAAATCGAGGACTACCAGACGATGAATCTGGTATTTACCACAATAAAAAACATATCAATATTATTGAACCATTCAATATCGGACTACTTAAAGGTGAGGCCTGGCCTGAAAACAGAGGTCGTGGATTAGTCCATAGATCGCCTGAAGTAAAGCGATCAGCAAGATTATTACTTTCTCTGGACTTTGTATGAAACTGCCATTTCATATGAACCAGGCTGGGTTGCAAAAATCTGTGCTAATGTATGTGTTATTTTTATCAAGTATTGTTTATGCAGATGAACAAAATCATTCAGGACATAGACATCATGATGCACATGAACATGGAAAAGCATCACTAAATATTTTACTTGATGCCAGTACAGTAGATTTTGAACTTAGGACGCCAGCATTAAATGTATTGGGGTTTGAACATCCGCCTAATACTGATGAACAATATAACATTGTAAGAGAAGCCAGGAGGGTATTATCTCAATATACCACTGTACTGACTTTCCCGGGTGCGAATTGCAAACAGGTCGATTCCTACCTGGAAATGCCTTTTGATGACAAAGATGCACATTCCCAGCATAGTCATGACCATCATGATAATCATGAACATGAAAGCCATAGCGAATATTATTTGAGTTTTTCTGTTAGCTGTGGCACGGCCGATAAGCTTAGCCAGATTGAAGTGCAGTTATTTCAGCAATTTCCAGGGTTTGAAAATATTGATGTTCAATGGGCAGGTAATTCATCGTCAAGCATGGTAACTGTGACGAGTGAACAGCCTGTAATTAACATAAAATAATTTACTTTCCGCGCTAACAATGGATAGCAATTATATCCCTGCAAATTATCAAGAATGGAAATACTGTATAACCGTATTATGCGGAATTCCATTATCCAGAGATTTTGTTGCTAATCGAATCGCATTATTCAGCGATAAAAGTAAAGATGAAACAAAAAAGTTCATTCAGACATACGGAGAAAGACATGCTGGCCAGGTACTGGATTGGTTTGTTTTAGCCAAACATGAGCTTGAAAACAACTGACTATATCTATAAGTCCGCACAGCATTTATATAGCGATAGACTTGATTACCATAATTTTCAACACATTATAGATGTATTCAGTTCCGCAGAGTATCTACTGCAACAATGTGACAAAAATGATATCAGGTATGATAAGCAAATTATTTGTCACGCAATCCTGTTTCATGATGCAGGCTTTATAGATGACCACAGAAAAGAAGGTTACGCTTGTAAAGAGGATTATTCAGCATATTTGGCTGCATCAATTCTTGCTGAAGCAGGTGAAAAAACGCAGCATATAGATGCTGTTGCAGATGCCATTCTTTCCACAAAGATGCATGCAACATGTCGCTCAACTAATGAGAATATAGTTAGAGCGGCAGACCTGGCAGGTCTCGCCAGCAATTATAATGTGTTTAAAAGCAAATCAATAGACTTGTATAAAGAAAGAGAATTTATAACGGGCGAGACGATTTCATGGGAACAATTTAAAAATGAAGCTTATGAGGCCGTACAGCACTTTGTACAATTCCGCATAGAACTGGATGTAGACATATTTTCAGATGGAAATACTGTTTTTCGGCAAAAGGTTTTCGACAACCTTGACAAGTTAAAGAAAGACTCAATTGACTAGGACTTAATCTTTATATTCAATTACTTCGACGGCATTAAATGTATAAGCAGATACGGCAATATCATTGTCAACCAGCTCAGTGAATAACGTCCCTTTAATCACGAAGGGCATCCAGATGCCATCAACTACAAGTCCTTGTTTGTATCGGACATAGATTATCTGATTCGGTGGTGGTGGAGGCACATGAATACAAGCGCCAAAATAGGGAACGAGGAAAAACTCGGTAATCCCGCCTTTGCCGTTTGTTTCTACCGGAACTATAAAGCCCGGAATGCTGACATCCTGGTTGTTCAATTCAGGACGGGTATTGATTGACGACATCACACCCTGAACATCTGGATCCATCATTTGCTTCATACCACTATTAATGTCATCGCGAATATTCTCATTAGGATCAAGAGGTTGATGAGGGTTAGTAATGAGTTCAGAAATTCCTTGTAATATTTTCAACTCCGCCTCTGGCATAAGATCGTCCCATTGCAGTTCTCTGTATTCAGAGGCCTGAAGCTTCAGGCTGGATATAGAAATGAGAATGAGGATAACAAAATGACGCATAGTTCAACCAAAATTTAGAACGTAAATACTGTAACATTTAGTATAAATAATTCAGACCAATTTTTCACAACATGAATGCGATAGAAATATCCTCGTTAAAGTTTCAATGGAATGATACCGATCGTTGGTCACTCAACGTTAAGGATTTAAAAATAGATAGTGGTGACAAGGTATTTCTATATGGTCCATCAGGATCTGGAAAAACTACATTGCTTGATTTGCTTACAGGCATACATAAACAGACAAGTGGCAGGATCATGATGTTGGGAAAAGATACTGCTGCCATGAAAGCAGGGCAACGCGATCAATTTCGGGCAGATCATATTGGTTTTATATTTCAGCAATTCAACCTGCTTCCATACCTGAGCGTAGAAGACAATGTGCTGGTGCCTTGTCATTTTTCAAAACGCAGGAAACAAAATGTCAACGATAAAGGATCGGCAATACAAGTGACACATGAGCTATTAGCATCACTTGGAATCGATAGTGACTTGTTTAAACAACAATCAGCACAAATCAGCGTAGGGCAACAACAACGTGTTGCCATAGCACGGTCGTTGATTGGCGAACCTGAGATAATAATTGCTGATGAGCCGACTTCTTCTCTGGATAAGGATGCACGAGATAACTTTATCAAGCTTTTGCTTGAGCAGGTGGAACAGGCTAAAAGCACCATTGTATTTGTTAGTCATGATACCGGTTTGGCACATCATTTTGATAAAAGCTTTTCAATACAACAACTGGCTCAAGATAATTAATAATGTTCATAAAACTGATCACCAGGAGCTTATGGAACAGGCGCACCAGTATTACTCTGTCAGTGGTCTCGATTGCACTGAGCGTATGTCTTCTAATTGGAGTAGAGCACTTACGGCGAGAAGCGAAAGAGAGCTTTACAAATACGATATCCGGTACTGATCTGATTGTCGGTGCGCGATCAGGGGAAGTAAATTTATTACTTTACTCGGTTTTCCGCATTGGTAGTGCAACGAATAATATTTCCTGGCAAAGCTATAATGATATTGCTAATGAAAAAAACGTTGCCTGGACAATTCCCTTCTCACTAGGTGACTCGCACAGAGGTTTTCGTGTACTGGGTACTAACGATAGCTATTTTGACCATTATCTTTATGGGAATAAGCAACCGCTTTCTTTTCTGGAAGGAAAACGATTTAAACAGGTTTATGATGCAGTTCTGGGTTACCAGATTGCCCAGGAGTTGGGGTATAAGCCAGGTCAAAAAATAATACTGTCCCATGGGTTAGGAAAGGTCAGTTTTAGTCAGCATGAAGATAAACCTTTTACGGTGACAGGTATACTAAAGCCAACCGGGACGCCATTAGATCAGACGATCCATATCAGCCTTGCAGGTATTGAAGCCATTCATATAGATTGGCAACATGGCGTGCAAATACCAGGTCTTCAAGTTACTGCAGAAGAATCATTGCAACAGGATTTAACACCAAAAACAATTACCGGCTTTTTTATTGGTTTGAAATCGAAGATTGCAACATTTACTTTGCAACGAAAAATAAATAAATATCAACAGGAGCCGTTGATGGCAATTATTCCTGCTCTGGCTCTGGTTCAATTATGGCAAATTGTCGGCGTCGTTGAGAATATACTTATTATTATCTCAGCCTTTGTGGTTATGGTTGGTATCATGGGAATGATTACGACTCTACTGGCAGGGTTAAATGAAAGGCGCCGGGAGTTAGCAATCTTACGATCACTGGGCGCCAAACCGGTTTATATTTTTTGTTTGTTAATGACAGAATCCATATTTCTGACTATTACCGGATGCCTGGCCGGTGTGGCGATATTGTTTCTTGTCCTGTCATCGCTATCACAGCTATTAATGTCGCAGTACGGTATATTGCTAGGCAATAACCCATTGAATACTTATACGTTTTTCATTATTGCTGGCATTACGTGTATCGCCGCGATACTAGGTTTAATACCCTCGTGCATTGCTTATAGGCGCAGTTTAAAAGATGGACTTACTATAAAGACATGATTTACAATGAGTTTTAATAAATTGAAAATTCAAGAGATAGATTACGACTAAAGCATTTTCAGGAGAAAATTCTATGGAATGTTCAAATACTCATTCACATCCAGAGCATATTCATGGTTCCGATTGTGGGCATACAGCCATTCGTCATAATGGTCATATCGATTATATACATGATGGGCATCTTCATCATCCTCACGATGAGCATTGTGATGAACATGTGATAGAAGTCAGTGATGTTAATCCTGATGAATGTGCACCGCTTGATAACTGCGGGGAACACGTCCATGGACCTGGTTGCGGGCATGAGGCTGTGCCTCATTTAGATCATATTGATTACCTTGTCGGTGGGCGCCTGCATCATGTGCATAATGGTCACTGTGATGACCATGGACCTATTGAAATAGTTTAAACATTTTTTTAAAAACGATAAATCGAACTAGAGTAAGGGATCTATTCAATAACACGATTTACAGGTCTTTAGTAAGTCTGGCAAAACGGTCGACGGCGGTTTTTCACGTGCCTCTTTCCTGCTGGCACTAGTGCCTTATCTCTTACCCGGTAATCACCGTAAAATCATTATATGCGCTGATTTCGTTCGCGTTAAAACGTTCATTCACACTGTAAAGAAACCACCATATAAATGATTCAATAACTTTATCGGAAAATACATCATGGACAGAATTGAAGTACAGCAGATGCTGGACAAGGTTGCGATATCGGCATCTGCATTATGCATGTTACATTGCTTGCTGACCCCGCTACTGATAATTACAGTGCCAGTTATTTCTTTAACTTTCATGGCTGATGAATCTTTCCATAAAATACTTGTAGCGTTTGTTCTGCCAATTAGCCTTTTCGCGCTTTTTATAGGTTGTCATCGTCACAAGGATAGGACTGTGATGCTATTGGGATGTGCAGGTCTTTTTTCGCTTGTTATCGTGGCGTTTATCGGACATGACGTATTTGGTGAGCCTGGAGAAAAAGTTGCAACAGTGCTAGGCGGAATAGTATTAGTGCTGGGGCATGTACGAAATTATGTGTTATGCCGTAAAACGGCATGTGACAACTAGTTTGGCCTAATTGACTAACATTGTAGTCATGACAAACGAAAAATTAGAGACGGATAGCAAAAATATTATTACTGAGGCGCGCTGTTGCAATGATGAAAGTTGTTGTCCCTCTCAAGGCACGGTTACTCGTAGCTACCCTAAAATTGGGCGCAATGATCCCTGCCCGTGTATGAGCGGCCGCAAGTATAAGAAGTGTTGTGGAAAGTTCCTGTAAGCAGATCGATAGAAAAAATCGTTGAACTGGTATTAAGTGGAAAGAGCGGGAATCCTGCTGGTAACTTTTACCATATTGCGACCGGCTTCTTTTGCAGCATACATAGCCGAGTCTGCTGCTTCCAATATTTCTTTCCAGGTTTTAGCATGTTCAGGAAAAGTCGCAATACCAACACTGATAGTCAGGTTGAATTCTTTGTTATCCTCAATAGAAAATTGATATTCGTCAAGCTGCTTGCGCAGTCGTTCCGCCAGCTCCTGGGCTTCTGGAAGCCTTGTCTCAGGGAGGATGACGACAAATTCCTCACCACCATAACGGGCCGCATAGTCTGAGTTACGAATTGAATTCGCTAAAAACGTTGCAAAGTTGTTAAGTACTGTATCCCCTATCAGGTGTCCATAGGTATCGTTAATAGATTTGAAATAATCCAGGTCCAGCATGAAGACAGACAAGGCATGTTTATACCGAGATGCTCTTTCTATTTCATTGTTCAAACGTTGTTCCAATGCGTTACGATTATATAGTCCGGTTAAGGGATCGTGGGCTGCCATGTGTTTCAATTTTTCTTCCATGTTCTTGCGTTCGGTGATGTCTAAATGCGTGCCGCTCATACGCAGAGGGCGCCCATTAGCGTCACGCTGAACAATTTTGGCATGATCAAGGATCCACTTATAAGTTCCTTCCTTGGTGAGCATTCGGTATTCCAGTTTGTGGGAGCTTGTCCGCCCCTCCAGATGATCATTAATTGATTTCCATGCAGCATCACGATCATCTGGATGAATCGAATTTGTCCATGTGTCAGTGTTGTCTTCAAAATTCTTGATCGTCGAATAACCAAGCATCTGAGCCCAACGGTCGTTGCGTTTCACTTCTCCTGTTTCTATATTCCAATCCCAGAAACCCAAGTCGCTCCCTTCCAGTACCATTTTTAGGCGTTCTTCACTGAGTAGTAAATCTTTTTCATTCATAATTCGACTAATTTTAGATTAGAACGCCCATAAGTCTATCTAATGTTTGGTTGGAAGGAGTTTGAGATTGGTGTTGCGGGTAAGCAATGGTAGCTATGGCTGGGCCTTAACCAGCGACATCAGCATGATGAACTTGAACCTACATATGTAGTAACTAACTAAAACAGTCACTTATGGCACCAGCCTTGTGATTTAACTCTCAATAGCCGACGCCGGAGAGACGCTGCGTATCGTTACGGCAGCGCTCCGCATAATTAGCGCTTCAGATAGTGTTTGTTGTTACTCCGTACTCATGGCGACCAACTTTAACTGGCTTGTCGAGAATATACGCTGACACTAGTAAAATCAGGCGTATTTATTAAGTGCTTATAAACAATTGAAATTAAATAAAAAATTAATTTAAGTTTAATGACTTGAAGATACGCGTTATAAATGATTATCTACATTTGCGTTAGTCAGCTTCAATATAATAGGTGCATCAGGTTAAATATCTATTCTTATTAGAAAACTTTCTGACAACAGATAGATGAGTTAAGTTGCATGATCTATTTTGAGTGGGATAAAGCATTTCAATTGGGGCTCGAACAAGTTGACAGCGAGCATCATGGCCTGGTCGATTTGGTCAATCGACTAGGCACTTCAATATCTGAAACTAGCGTCGATTATGAAGCTTTACAAATACTCGATGACCTCGCCAACTATGCCGTGACCCATTTCAACAATGAAGAAGCCCTAATGCAGCAATATGGTGTTGACGAAAGACATCAAAACGAGCACAAGTTAATACATCAGCATTTTGTTGATGACGTCATCCGCATGAAAAAAGAATTAAAAACAGGTTCACAATTAATTACGCCAAAATATTTACTCAATTACTTAATTAATTGGCTGTCTTTTCATATTTTAGTAACAGACAGAAATATGGCCAACCAGATTCATGAAATAGACAAAGGCACATCTTCGATCGATGCATATGATCACCAGGAAAAACATTTTGATAAATCAGTAAAGCCTTTGATATCGGCGGTAAGTGGGCTATTTAATCAACTAGCGGCCAGCAATAAAGAACTAAGAGAACTGAATGAAACATTAGAAACAAAAGTCACTGAACGAACAGCTGAATTAAACGAGGCGAATAAAAAGCTCGAGACTTTGTCGCTCACTGATATGTTGACGGGATTACCAAACAGGCGACATGCGTTACAACAATTACAAGCACATTGGGATGAGTCCATGGATAATGCTTCTCCACTGTCATGTATGATGATTGATGCCGACTATTTCAAGGTTGTCAATGACGAGCTAGGTCATGATTCCGGAGATAAGGTCTTAATTACGCTTGCCCGGGAGTTGCGACATTCGCTTAGGACCGATGATTTTGTTGCAAGATTAGGCGGGGATGAGTTTTTTGTTATCTGTCCGAATACTCGTTTAGATGGTGCAATAGAATTAGCTAAAGCAATCTTGTCCAGAGTTTTTTCAATTAAAAAAGCGTTTCCCGATTTACAATGGAACAGCAGTGTAAGTATCGGTATCTCTTGCAAGGATAAGTCACAAGCTACTGTAAACGAACTTATCAAAATCGCTGATGAGAGTGTCTACATGGCTAAAGAAGCAGGAAGGGGTTGTGTCAGGTCAACTCAATCAACTTGAACCAGCAATCATCAGCGATAACAATATATCGTCATAGCTGACCGAGCGATCCATATCGTGGGTCTTCCTTTTTTGTTTTATCATTTTTATTGATGAATTAGAATAATTGTAAATAGGTTCCAGCTATTTAACGCAGCAAAATCAACACGCCTATTTCCATGTATTAGCCGTTAATACTGTCTTGATTAGGTTTGTATTTAACCTGTAAAAAAACTATAGTCTTTAAACGGTTTTTCGCTAGTAACTTATGAATGGGCATACAGTCAGTTAATAAAGACCTCTCTTTTTCAGAGTTGATAAAATCTGAAACACGCTCTCTGCATAAGCAGCTAGAGAAGAAACTGAATTTTCCGCACAGTTTCAAATCGCTGGAAGCCTACCACGAAATACTCTGGTTCTATTATTATTTTCAACTGGAAGTCAGGCGCCAGTCAGCCAGCTTCAAACATCTTATTCCAGCCAGTTTAAATCCGGAAGAGCGTGATAAGTTAATGCTAATCGAATCAGATATTCAGCATTCCGCCCAGACAGTTTCAACTGACGCGTTGAGTTATTCACTATCGTTGAATTCGCTGGATGAGTTCATGGGCTTTTTTTACGTGGAAGAAGGTTCTACGCTGGGTGGAAAACACATCGTTGCTTGCCTGGAGAAATATCACGGTCCGGCTATTCGCAGTTGCGCCAGTTATCTCGACCCCTATGGCGATCAATGCAACGCGATGTGGGATAACTTCAAATACGTATTGGAAGACATGATCACCAACGGCCAGATTAAACCACACAGGGTAATAGTAGGCGCCATCAAAACCTACCACTATCTGCATGAACTCGTCGATCGATGCGGTATTAATGATCGGCAGCAAAGGCAGAATTTGTGTCTGGGTATCTAGCACAGATTAAGTAAGTATTTCATAAGCTTGCGAGACTGATTTAATAATCAGTTTTTCGATTATGACAAAATTGTTACAGCCGGAATCTGTCTCTTTTTCAGTGCGGCGTAGAGTTTCGTCTTGTTCATAAAGTCAATCCGCCTATAATCAATTGGCTTAGCAATAATAATAAAAATTCCAGCGAATACGTTCTAGCAGTTTGGATAGCTTATTTAATGGATTTAACAGAAGACAATGGCAACTCACCAGTTGCTGACATGAATAAAGACCCTCAGACTTTTTTCGTTGCTGGCATCGGTGCGTCTGCTGGAGGGCTTGAAGCGCTAATTCAGCTTATCAGCGCGCTGAATTCTACAATTAATTGCAGTTTTGTAGTACTACAGCATCTTTCACCAAACTATCGAAGTATGCTGGTGCAACTGATTGGCAGGCAGTCATCGCTTGAGGTTGTATCAGCGGAGGATGGACAAGAGCTAAGGCCAGGATGCGTGTTTGTTGCACCACCCCGGTGGGACCTTGTGCTCGAACAGAATCGGCTGCGGCGTGTTGAGCCACTCCCTGATATTGCCCCTAAGCCATCTGTAACCCGGTTTCTAAACTCACTCGCCAGCGAGATTGGGGAGTATGCAATTGGTGTCATTCTGTCCGGAACGGGTACTGACGGCTCTGCAGGTATTCGCGCTGTCAAGGCGGGTGGTGGGCTGACTTTTGCTCAAGACCCAAGCGAAGCAAAGTATGCTGGAATGCCCAGGGCAGCGATAGAGACCGTTTCGGTCGATTTTGTACTGTCTCCCGCCGGCATTGCCCGGGAGATTACCCAATATGTTCAGCGCGCCCCTGAGATTAAAATTCCTGAAAAAGTAGACGAAACCGATGGTGAACGTTATCGCCGTTTGATCAAGAAAGTCTATGAGCATACCAAGGTTGATTTTTCAGGCTATAAGGACAGTACCGTGTGGCGCAGAATTCAGCGGCGTATGGCAACAACGCGCTGCTCGGATGTTGACGCCTACCTTCACTACGTCGATAAGGTGCCGGCGGAGCTGGACGCGCTTTGTAAAGACATCCTCATTTCTGTTACCGGTTTCTTCCGTGATCGGGCAGCGTTCAACAGTCTCAAGAAAAGGATCCATGACATCATTGACAGCAAGACACCGGGTGATGAAATCCGGGTTTGGGTTGCAGGTTGCGCCTCGGGTGAAGAGCCATACTCAATCGCTATCCTGATAGCTGATGCCCTGGGAGATGCCAAAGACCACTACAACGTACAGGTGTTTGCGACCGACATCGACATGGAGGCATTGAACCTGGCAAGGCGCGCAACGTATTCGCATGCTGCTGTTGAGGACATGCCCACGCATTATCTGGAAACCTACTTTGAGCATAATGCCGACGAGCTGGAGGTTGTTCGCGATATTCGTGATATGGTTGTTTTTGCCCGGCAGGATCTTGTGCTCGATCCGCCTTTCCTGCGGCTGGACCTGATTTCCTGTCGAAATGTTCTTATCTACTTCACGCCTGAATTACAGGCCAAGGTCCTGTCGGTCATCCGCTACGGATTGCTCGAGAATGGATATCTGTTCCTGGGGCGTTCCGAAAACATTTCACAAGCGGAAGAGTTTTTCTCGGCTGTAGATAGCAGGAACCGAATCTATATAACAAAACCAAAAAGTGGAACACGGCCTGCGGGCGGCGCGGTTAAAGCCAGGCTGGGTGTACTGGCGATGCAGCAACCGTCGGTACGAAAAAAACGGCCAACGACAATGGCTATCGCGAATGACCTGGCAAGCAAAGCCTATATACCGCCATCGATACTGATCGATAGCAAATTCAAAATTCTGCATACCATTGGTGAGATCACCCGGTATGTTCAGTTTCCAGATGGTGTCCCTCAACTCGATTTATCTATCATGCTGAACAAGGAACTGAATTCTGAACTATTGACACTGGTTCACTACGCGCGTTCCAAGCAAAAGGTCGCGCTTGGATATCCACGCCGAATAGCACCGGGACCAAAGGGTCTGGTGCGTCTGGTTGTTCACCCTTATCGGCCACGCGAGGACGATGAGCGTTTTCTTGTCAGTTTTGAAACCGTTAAGCCAAGAAAGAAAACCAGTAAGAATCGTTCAAAAAGTGAAATTGAACATGATACCAATGTACTTTCAGATGAATTGACCGCAACCCAGGAGCACCTTCAAACCGTCATCGAGGAGTTGGAAACTTCAAACGAAGAGATGCAGGCCCTGAATGAGGAAATACAAGCAGCCAACGAGGAATTACAGGCCTCCAATGAAGAACTCGAGGCTTCAAACGAAGAACTACAGTCGAGCAATGAGGAGCTGGTCACGCTAAACGAGGAATTGATAATCAAGTCCTCGGATATGGTCAGACTTAATGCAGAATTTGAGAACGTTCAAAACAATCTCGATTTCCCAATCGTTATGCTGGACTCAGACTCTGTTGTTACCCGCTTTAACAGGGCAGCACATGAAGTACTGAAGTTAAGCGCCTCGGCGCTGAGCAAACCGTTGGCCAGTCTCAAACTTGCCACCCCATTCGACGTACTTAACGAGGTGGCTGCCGCAGTAAACATCAATAAGAAACCGGTGGTCAGGCCGCTGGCTACTACCGAACATTTTTACTTGTTGCAAGCAGTGGCTTATGAATCAGAAGATGGGCTGTTTAGTGGCATCATCATGGTAATACTGAACCAAACTGAAATTCGCAAGGCCGAGCGAAAATCTGCGGAAAACGAGGCGCGTTTATTGGCGTTGATGAACCATTCCCCCTCCATGATCAGCGTAAAGGACCCCACCGGACATTATTCTTTTGTTAATAAACGATTCCTTGATTTTCATGATTTAAAAAATACTGAAGTGATAGCCAGGAACGATCAACAGATTTTTCCAACGACTTTTGCCGCAAAGCTGCGCAAAAATGATCTCGAACTTTTCGAACATGCATTACCTACCGAGACCATAGAGGTTATGGAAAGAGCTGATCAAAAGCATCATTTGCTCTCGATCCGGTTTCCGATTAGAAACTCTGACGGCGACATTGTCAGCATCTGCACTCAAGCAAACGATATTACCGAGGAAATTGAAAGCAGGGAGCAGTTACTACTCTCTGCCAGTGTGTTCGATCATGCCGGTGAGGGGATACTGGTAACCGACAGCGAGGCCAACATTGTTTCGGCGAATTTGGCATTCGAGAGAATATCTGGTTATCGTCAGGAAGAGGTCATTGGCAAAAATCCATCAATGCTTAAATCCGGTCGTCATGACACGAGGTTTTACCAGCAAATGTGGGACGCACTGATTAATGCAGGTTACTGGCAGGGTGAGATATGGAACAAACGGAAAAATGGCGACCACTATCCTGAATGGGTAACGATCACTGCGGTTAAAGACGAAAAGGGAGTGACTACGCATTATGTGGCTATCTTAAGTGATATTTCACAAATCAAGGAAAAGGAATACGCGATTGAGCGTCTTGCTACCCATGATGAACTCACTGAATTGCCAAACCGATTGCTGTTTACCGACAGGCTTAATCACACGGTTCTACGCGCGGAACGCAATAACACTGTTTTTTACGTTTTGTTCCTGGATCTCGATAACTTCAAGGTCATCAATGATAGTCTCGGACATAGCGCTGGTGATAAGTTACTGAAAGAGGCGGGTGAAAGGATTCTTGGTTGCGTGCGTGAATCTGACACTGTTGCCCGCTGGGGCGGAGATGAGTTTGTTGTGTTGCTGGAGGAAATAGATGCCGAGCATGTGACCACCATCACCAAACGTATTATCGAAGATCTTGCCGAGTCTTATTCTCTCGATGGTAAGCGAGTACATTCCACTGCCAGTGTGGGTATCAGCAGCTACCCAATGGATGGAAAGGATGCGGATGATCTGCTGAAAAGTGCAGACACAGCAATGTATGAGTCGAAAGATTCTGGAAAGAATCAGCTTCGCTTCTTTTCCAAAGACCTGCGACAGATTATAGAGCGTCGTATGACAATCGAGAATGGAATTCATGTTGGTTTGGAGAAGAATGAATTTTACATGGTGTATCAACCGGAGATCGAGCTCAAGACTGGCCGATGTGTATCTATCGAGGCGTTGATGCGTTGGAAGAATAAGACGCTTGGAGTCATTTCGCCGAATTCGTTTATTGCTGTTGCCGAGGAGTCTGGTCTGATCAATGAACTGACCAGGTACTCGATCCGCGCAATTATGCAAACCATCCGCGCCTTGAAGAACAGCGGCATCGAACCACCTCCGGTATTCATTAATATCTCCTCGGTGATGTTAGCCAGTCAATCTCTCGAAGCATTGCTTGAAACCGAATTCGCTTTACATGAGCTCGATTCGTCAGCTATTGGCGTAGAGCTTACTGAAACAGCACTGCTATCAGATAATGAGACAGTGGTCAGCAACCTGAGATATTTACTGGACAATAATATCAAGGTTTACCTGGATGACTTTGGCACAGGTTATTCTTCATTGTCGGTTCTGAAGCGCTACACAATAGATGGCTTGAAGATTGATCGTTCTTTCGTCGACGGCATTGCTACGCGCTCGGATGATCAAGCGTTGAGTTCGGCCGTCATTAGTATTGCAAAGGCGCTTGGTATAGAGGTACTCGCCGAGGGCGTTGAAACCGAAGATCAGTTCAATGAATTAAAGTCGCGCTGCTGTCACTTTGCACAGGGTTACCTGTTTAGCAAGCCGCTTACCAAGGATGATCTGGAAACATATTTAACTAAAAGGTAATCAGGCTGATAAGGCTATGATATAGGAGTTGCTACTATGGCAAGCAAGGAGGAAATTGAACGTCTGATCAAGGGCTGTGAATCGGAAAAACTACATGAGATAGGGCAAGTACAACCTGACGGAGTACTTCTTTCAGGTGCTAAAGATGGCAGTGTAATCCGCGCAATCAGTGCTAATAGCGAAAAGTATCTTGGCCATGAACCCGGTTTCTACCTGAATGCTTCTTTACCCAAGGTCTTACCTGACGTTTCTTTTCCATTATCTGGACAACCGGGTGAGAAACAGCTGTTGCCAAGCGTGATTGATGGCCCTAATGGTGTTCTGGACGGTTTGCTGTCTTATGGAGAAAAAAGCTGGCTGCTGGAGCTAGAACCGGCTGCTGAAGATGCCGGTTTTTCCACCGTCAATACCTCATTGCATAGTTTATTGTCTCCTGCTCGATCCGAAAGTGACTGGCATGCCTACACGCAAAAAGCGGTGGATATGATCCAAAAGTTGACCGGCTTCGATCGAATTATGCTCTATCAGTTTTTGGAAGATGGTAGCGGTGAGGTTACCGCAGAAGCAGGTAGTGGTTCCTATGGAAGCTATCTTGGACTGCGCTTTCCTGCTTCTGATATTCCCCGGATCGCGCGCGAGCTTTATCTGAAAAACCCACATCGGCAAATTGCCGATGTGTCTGCAGTACCAGTGCCAATCGTAACGATTGAACAAGGTGCTGCACCTGACCTGACCTTTTCCGACCTGCGTGCGGTATCACCGGTACATATCGAGTATCTGAAAAATATGGAGGTAGGCGCATCTTTATCATTCTCGATTATTGCTGGCGGAAAGCTATGGGGTCTTTTCGCCTGTCACCATCGTTCCGCGCGTTTTCTTGACTACACGGTACGCAGTCGTTGTACTGAGGTCACCAATGCCTTCTCAATGGGTATGATGGCCTACCAGTCTAACCTGCGCCTCGCTTATTCCAGCTCGGTCGATCGCGAGATTGAACGCGCAATCGAACTGATTGAGCAATTAGCAGGCGATGAAGCACCGTTGGAAGACATTGGCAAAATCATCCTGGATCTGGTTGAAGCTAATGGAGCAGCCATCATAGATCAAGGTGGTATTCAGCGGTTTGGTAGTTGCCCGACTTCTGCATTTATTGAGGACCTGGACCGTTGGGTTATACAAGAGGTTAGAGCGGAAGTTTTTTCCACAGACTGTCTCGCAGAACATATTCGTTCCGGGGTAGATCAATCCGATTTTGCTGCCGGTGTTTTATCGGTTCAAACAAGTGCTAGTTTGAAATTGCAGTACGGCAATATCCGTATTTACTGGTTTCGTAAAGAGGTACCGCAAACGGTTAAATGGGCGGGTAATCCACAGAAACAGGTACAGGTTTCTGAAGGGCAACTAGCGCTATCACCCAGGAACTCGTTCGATTTATACCTGGAGGAAACACAATACCGTAGTCAACGATGGTCGGAGATGGAAATCATGATGGCAAAAAAGTTTCGCAACCTTTTACTTCGTAAATTCTCGCGCGTACTCGACAATCTTTGAGTACAGATATATGAGTATGAGATTTTGTAGCTATAACTAATGTAAAGATTGGTTGTCGCGGCAGCATGTGACGCTATTGTCGGAAACAACATCGGTAAAATTCTTTGTGCCCGTTGGACAATAAATAGATGTATTTAATCAGTCTATGATATCGGTGATTTCATGATGCTGATTCTTCTATACGTGAAATAGTGTAAGAGTTGAGAAAAATTATAGATGGTGGCCATGGTTGGACTTGAACTAAAGTATCTTGTAAAACTAAAACAGTCACTTACGGCATGCGTCCTGTGCCAAAACCCATTTAAATTGCGGTTGAATCGGGTTTCATCCAGTCTAAATCTGACACATAATTGCGCTAGAAAATGAAATAGCTATAAACATCGCTATTAATGATTCGAGGATAAAACATGCAGTTGTCTATCCGTTGGAAATTGATTTTTTCAACAGTATTGCCACTTATTATTATATCGACAATTGTTATGTTGCTGACATTTGATAAGTTGTATTCCAATGCGAAGGAACGACTTCATAGTGAAGCAACTGAAATAGCAAGCCATTATGCTGATAATCTGGATGGACAGTTTCAAACTGTTGCTCAGGCAGCACGCAGTACCGCAAACTTTCTAGAGATTTATACCGAGCTCAATGAACAGAAATTGTATGAAATATTACGAAAGAATGTATCCCAGAATCCATTAGTATATGGTGCCGCAATTGCCTTTGAGCCATTTAAATTCAGCGATGATAAAAAGTTATTTTCACCGTATGTCTATCGTAAAGGAGACGAATTAATATCAATCGATATCGGTATTGACTCCTATGACTATACAAGTGGTGAATGGGAGTGGTTTACTCGGCCTCGAGAATTGAACAAACCTATCTGGACAGAACCCTATTTCGATAAAGGCGCAGGAAATATTCTTATGAATACCTACTCTGTACCTTTTTACAACAACGGTGAATTCATGGGTATCGCGACAATAGACATTTCCTTAGACGACCTGCAAAAACATGCCGGAATTGAAAATTTGGAAGATCAAACATTTATGATTTCCAGTCCAACTGGGCAGTTCATTGCTCATCCTAATCCAGAAATGATTATGAAAGGAAATATCAGAAATCATGCAAGTCAGTTTAATAGTCAGGATTTCAAAAAAATAGTAGAGGATATACTAAGTGGTGGTAATGGTTTGGCTGTAATAAATGACGGCTTAAAAGGTACATTTTTTGGTCAAGGTACTATCTGGATTTTTTTCGCTCCTATCAAATCCACTGGATGGTCTTTTATGATTTTAGTTCCGGAATTAAAGATGACCGAAGATGTTCGTGGTCAACTTTTCATTGGTGCAGTAGCGCTTTTTATCCTGATTTTTCTGGTTATCTGTTCGATTATGCTAGTCAGTAACAATCTGACTAATCCAATACGGCGACTTGCTGTTACCGTAAATAATATCAGGGAAGGAAAACTTAACAGTAAGGTAACAGACATTAAGTCAACTGATGAAATCGGCCAATTGGTAACAGGCTTCAATGCCATGGTTGATCAGCTTAATCATCATATAGACGCGCTTAGTCAAGAGATGGCAGCAAGACAATTGGTAGAAAATGAATTACAGGTTGCAAGAGAGATACAGTCGTCACTTTTGCCAATGACCTTCCCCCCATTTCCTGATCATGATGAGTTTGATCTTCATGCCAAAAATGAAGCGGCTCGACACGTTGCCGGAGATTTCTATGACTTCTTCTTTATTGATAAAAACACATTAATGATTGTCATAGCTGATGTTTCAGGCAAAGGTATTCCAGCAGCATTGATGATGGCTGTTACCAGAACAATTATTCGAAATTCAGCAAAAACTGGTGAATCACCAGCTCAGATTCTTGAAGAAACAAACCGATTATTAATTGAGAGCCAAACTCAACCTATTTATGTCACGATATTTCTCGGATGTTATGACACTATCACTGGTAAGCTGGTTTATGCTAATGCAGGTCATCACCCAGCTTACATTATAGATAGTCAAGGTAAAGTAAGCAGCGTAGCAAATGCAACGGGCACAATTGTTGGTATGTTGGATGATGCATCATACGATAACAATCGAATTGATATTGCTACCGAAAATTATCTTGTGTTGTATACAGATGGAATACCGGAAGCACGTTCTCAAAAGGGTGTATTTTTTGGAGACGATAATTTCCTGGAGTTGCTGGCAGAATGTCAGGGAAAATCCTCTAGTGAGATATGTAGTTATATTATAAATCGGGTAACAGACTATCAGTCTGGTGATATAAAGGACGACATGACTTTGCTGATTTTGCACAGAAATAAATAAATTGAAATTAGACAAGTTAATGGTGGCTATGACTGGACTTGAACCAGCGACATCAGCATTATGAACATCGGGTCGTTATACTTTTTAACATTATAAAGCAGTCACTTACGGCACATGTCCTGTGCCAAAACCCATTTCAATTAGGGTTCAATCGGGTTTCATCCAGCTTCAATATGGCACAATTCTGTTCGTGTTGTATCTATTTATCAGGGCTTAAAAGAAGTTTTCAGGTAAGACACTCAAATAAAAAATAGTAATTAATAAGTATATGCTGTAATGTGGTTATGTTAACCTTATTTGTAACAATTCCGGCAGTTCCTCGCAATGTATTGCAACAGTCCTCCCCGAGTAATTTTCACTATTAAGTTTGCTAATACATTTTTTCAATAATTTAAGAGGTAACCGAAATGGCTACAGGTACAGTAAAATGGTTTAACGATAGTAAAGGGTTTGGTTTCATAACCCCCTCCGATGGCAGCAAAGACGTATTCGTCCATCACAGCTCGATTAACGGTAATGGCTTCAAGTCATTGGCCGAGGGGGCTACTGTTAGTTTTGATATTGAGCAGGGGCAAAAAGGGCCTGCTGCTATTAATGTCACCCTCCAGTAAAACTGTTAATAAATAAATATAGAAAAACCCTGCTTTAGCAGGGTTTTTTTTACCTGACTTATTGAATTAGTCAGTAATTTTGAAGAGGTTTTTATAATGAAGCAGAACAAGATTTATGTTGGCAATTTAGTTTCATCTTTAACACCGGCAGATATAGAAACGGAGTTTTCTAAATATGGCTCACTTGAAAACGTCCAGCTTATAACTGATCGAATGACTGGGGCCTCAAAAGGATTTGCATTTCTTACGTTTGAAAAGCAGGTGGCCGCTGAAACAGCACTAGAGATGAACGGTAAATCGTTTAATGGGCGCAACCTGATTGTAAATATGGCAAAAGAAAAATCTAAAAACTTTCAACGCAAAAGATATTGATTCCAATGGTAAAAACATAAGCAATTGTTAATTGCGGAAAAGAGAGAACTATGCAAAATAAATCAAGTAATTCTGCTGGCTCCAAAATTTCATTTCCTAAACTGGAATCCTGGAACCCTCTTCATGAAGTTGCAACTATTGCTATTGAAGTCGATAAGAAAAGAGTGTTATGCCGTATTCCTAAAGAAGTCTTACGGCTGGTATGTTCAGACAAAGCACTCGACCCAATGAATATCCTTAAAGATAATCGTGCTTTATTTGAGAGTAAGGCAGTTAAGTTGATTGAAGATAAATCATTCGAAGAAGATGGATCTATAAAAATCAGTAAAGCAGATTTTTGAAAATGGTGGCTATGACTGGACTTGAACCAGCGATATCAGCATTATGAATTTGGAACAGAATATTTCTTAAACAAATAAAACAGTCACTTACGGCACCTGTCCTGTGCCAAAACCCAGTTCAATTAGGGTTCAACCTGGTTTCATCCAGTCTCTATTTGGCACAACACAATTTCCTGGTTCTCTGAACTAATATATTAGTTCTGTTAGTATGACTCACTCATTCGAACATATATAAGGACGATGGAGAAAAATAAAACAAGACACCGCATACAATTCCCAAAAGTTGATGTAAATAATCTGAGCCAATCAGAAACCTATTTCTATATTGTAGAAAGTAATGGAGAAAAGAAAAAGATTCGATTTCACGACTACGACAAGATCTATGATATCCCCTGTCTCTATGAGCAATTATTCTATGACCGGCTTAAATGTACTTCCCCTGTAAAAGTTACTGATATTCTGAAAAAAGCAGTCGATCAATCAAACGAGGACTTTTATGGTTTGAGAGTGCTTGACCTGGGAGCGGGTAACGGTCTGGTTGGAGAAGCGCTAAAAAAATATGGTATCTCCAGGCTGGTAGGTGTTGATATTATTCCTGAAGCTAAACGTGCCATGGAAAGGGATAGACCACAATACTACGATGCCTATTACATTACTGATTTTTGTGATATTGACCCGGAAACCAATGAGGAGTTTGAGTCTTGGTCACTGGACTGCCTCACGACAGTTGCTGCTTTAGGTTTTGGTGATATTCCTCCAAAGGCATTTATGAATGCCTTTAATATTATAAGTCAGAAAGGATGGATAGGGTTTAATATCAAGGAGTCATTCTTGGATGAAAAAGATCAAAGTGGATTTTCAAGAATGATACGTGAACTTATTCTTTCAAAGTATCTTGATGTTTATCATCTTGAAAGATATCGACATCGATTATCGATTGATGGAGAGTCTTTATATTATTTTGCTATTGCGGCCAAGAAGAACGCAGATATTCCTTTTGACTATATGGAAAAATATCTCGATAACGATTAAGTATTTTTAATATAAGAGAGTGGTGGCTATGGCTGGACTTGAACCAGCGACATCAGCATTATGAATGCTGCGCTCTAACCAACTGAGCTACATAGCCATGGATAAAACGGAAGGAGCCGAATTCTCTTTTCTTCCGGTCAGGTTGTCAAGGCTAGAAAGTCCTGCCTAGCGCGTACCGAAGACGACCATGGTTTTACCGGAAACCGAGATCAGGTGATCTTCCTCCAGGCTTTTCAATACCCTGCCGACCATCTCCCGAGAGCAGCCGACAATACGCCCCAGTTCCTGGCGGGTAATGCGGATTTGCATCCCGTCCGGGTGCGTCATCGCATCGGGCTCCTTGCAGAGATCCAGCAATGTCCTCGCCACGCGACCCTTGACGTCGGTAAAGGCAAGGTCACTAACCTTGCGACTGGTCTTGCGCAGGCGGATAGCCAGTTGCGAGGCAATGTTGAACAACAGGTCAGGGAAGATATTGTGCAGGCTTTTTAACTTGTCGTAACTAATGCGTGCGATTTCAGACTTGGATTTCGCCCTGACAAACGCGGTGCGATGCATATCGGGATCGAACAGTCCCAGTTCACCAAAGAATTCCCCAGCATTAAGGTAAGCCAGCACAATCTCATGGCCCTTGTGGTCTTCAACCATGACGGTAACCGAACCTGTGACGATGAAATACAAATCGTTGGACGGGTCTCCTTCCTTGATGATGAGCTGCTTCGCGTTATACGTCTTGCTGTGGCAATGCTCGAGAAAAGACGTGATGACCGGGTCTTTCTCCTGCGTGAAGGTTGCCATATCGCTCCCCTGTTTATTCTGTCTGCTTGTAATAGCAAACTATGTTACTCTTTTTCCAGAAAATCAACTGCTTGGAGTCTTTCATTGGAAGTTAAGGTTAGCTGGGCCGGTGGGGCCGCCTTCATCGGCGAATCTGCCGCTAAACATAAAATTATTATGGACGGGCCTCCCGAGGGCGGTGGCCGCGACCTGGGCCCGCGACCAATGGAAATGCTCCTGATCGGCACTGGTGCCTGTAGTAGTTATGATGTTGTTTCTATTCTAAAAAAATCCCGCCAGCCGGTGAGCGACTGCGAGGTGGTAGTGTCAGCAGAGCGCGCCGAATCGGAACCAAAGGTATTTACACGGATTCACCTGCATTTCATCGTGTCAGGCGAGGGTCTCAAGAACAAGCAGGTTGAGCGTGCAGTCAGCCTGTCGGCAGAAAAATATTGCTCCGCGTCTATCATGCTCGGCGCGACTGCCGAAATGACGCATGATTACGAGATCCGCGTGGTTGAGGATACCGAGTCGTAATTGTCGTTTTTCAACTGGTCAGTTAGCTGTTTCAACAAACTATTTTCATCCTGGCCTTTTTCCCACGTGGCGACCGCGATCGTGGTTGGAATCTTTTTCTGATTTTCAGGCAGTTTGAAGCGGTTAATCTGAAACTTGATCTTGCGCGCCAGTTTTTGTGCCGATTCTTCATTGGTTTCCGGCAGGATTAACAGGAAATCGGTCATGTTCCAATGACCAACGTCATCGACCCAGCGCAGTTTGTCACGCAGGATTTTGCCAATCGCAAAATTAATGCTTTCGTGATTGGCGCTGGTTTCGGGCGTGATGCGCAGCATGATCAATGACAGTGGGTTCAGGTAGCGACGGCTGCGCGAAACATGAAGTGACAGTTTTTTCAAAATGCCATGGCGCGTGTAAAGGCCGGTTTGATCATCAACCTGTTCAAAGCCAAACTGGATTTGTTCGTCGGAAATGTTGTTGAATTTGACCAGGCAACCAATTTCAGCCACGTCCTGGAATTCACCGTTCAGGCGGCGACAGATGTAGTTAAAGTTAAACAGCTCATTACCCTTTCCGTTGCTCAAATGGTGGCGTGCGATCTTCTCGTTTAACGGGAAGATATTGTTACCTGGCAATTCGGAACGCATGTGGCCGATTAGCTGCCGCGCCTCAAGATTAGTTTGTTCGCAAAGCGTTTTGTTGACCCAGATAATCCGGTCATCCTTGTTGACGAGGAAGATTCCCACCGGCAGCAAATGCAGCAGGCTGAGCAGGTTATCGGAGTCCTTTGGCGGCAACTGAATCACTTTTTTACTACCTAAATTGTTCAAATGGCTAATACCTTAATAACGACAGGCAAACGAAAAACTTTAAACAGCCAGGTACCTTTTCAGCGTGACCGGATCGCCGGTATTAATACCGGCAGGGTAGCGTACAACAGGTCGAGTATTTGACCAGATATTGGTGGGCGTCGGGCCAGAGGCTATCGCGATAAAGTTGGCCTCGATTCAGAATAAAATCTCGCCGGGCTGTACCACGTCAGTGGCCGATGTTTCCAGTTCGGTGATGGCCAGAGCGGGACAGGATATGTCGTTACCCCATGTTTCTAGCATGGTGGTTATTGCTAGAGCAGTGAGGATTGCAGCCGTTGTAGGTGTACCCAGACAGTCAAGCAGCAGCGTTTCGGTGCCAGCTGCTAACTCAAGCAGCACTATTCATGTAGATGGTCTTCGCCCGTCTTCATGATCATTGCCACCGGTCCGGTGACAATCTTGTGAAACAGGGCCGACTGGCGGTTGGTGCCTGTTTTGCGATAGATATGCTTGAGGTGGGTTCGCACCGTGGAGACGCTCACGTGCAGGGCTTTGGCGGCGACTTCTACATCCGGTTCATCAAGTAGCTTTGATACGACCCGTGCCTCTGCCGGCGTCAGTTTATAGACCTGGTTCAGCACGTCTTCCAGCTTGGGTGGTTCTCGGTGCGGCTTGTTTCGCGACTTGTCCAGGGCAAGGCGTACAGTGGTTTTGAGATCGGTATCGCGCAGCGGCTTATTAATATAGCCGTAAGGATTGCTCATTTGTGCCCTCTGCAGTGTCTCCTCATCGCTGTGAGCAGTGACATAGACCACCGGGATATTCATCTTTTTCATGATGACCTCGGCACAGTCAATACCGTCCAGGCCAGTGCCTAGATGAATATCCATTAACACGAGGTCGGGTTTGAATTTATCTGCTTTTTCGATGGCCTCTGCGCCGTTGACGGCAATATCTGTGACGGTAAAACCAAAATTTTCAAGATAAAGCTGCATCACACTGGCGGTAGTGTAATCATCATCCACCACCAGGATCTTTTCGTCAGACATCGAGCCCCCGTAAATAAACCTAGGCATTGCTAATATTTCTTTGTAATCAACACATTATATCTCGCAACTGATATAAAAACTTTACCCAATACAGGGTATATTTATATAACTAGTTTATACCTAAATGAGGGGATCTGCCGGGTCGTTTATGACCGGAAATGAACACGTTTAGAGAGAATGCGGCTAGATGGGACGAGGATTTTCTGCCCGTTTTATCACAAACGTGTACACATCGTCATTGAACGAGGATTCCACCAGTTCATGCGTGGTGCGGGCGCAGTAGGCCTCAAAATCGACCTGTGAGTGCGGATCGGTGGCCTCTACCTTGAGGTGATCACCAGGTGACATTTTGTTGAGTAGTACCTTGGTTTTGAGGATGGGCAAGGGGCAGTTCAGCCCCTTGGCATCCAGGTATTCATCGTGGGAAATTGAAGTCGCTTGTTCAGTCAAAATACGGGCCTTATCTAGTTTAACTCAATAAGGCCCGATTTTATTAGAATCCTGCATTAAGACCAATAATGAAGGCCTGACCCTGTATCGGGGCACGGTCCTTGATAAAAGAGGTATGCAGGCGCCCATCCTCGTCCAGCAGGTTATTTGCCCGAGCAAAGATGTTAACGCTGCTGTTATCCTGACTATACACTTCGTAATCGGCGCGGAGGTTTAACAACGTAAACCCATCGGTATCGGTTTCAAGGGCGCCGTTATCGTTCTGCGCCAGCGTTTGGGTCAACTCGATACCGGCAATGAGTTTATCTCTCATGTAATCGAGGCCAGCACCAATACGCGGAGGTGATATCCGTTCCAGGTTATCGCCATTGGTCAGCTGACCCCTGACGTAGTCCGCGAAGAGTCGGGCATCAAGAATGCCTTCAGCACCGGAATACAGGTTATAGCCTGTTTCAAACTCAAACCCGTAGAAGACGGCGTCATCCTGAAGATATGCAACCGACAGCAGTTCCCCGCCCAGGTTGCCATCGTCGTCCACTTCGTCGACTTCTCCGTCGTTATTGGAATCTACCCCTTGCAGAAAGATAAAATCCTGGAAGTAATTGACAAACAGGTTGGCCGTCCACTGCCAACGGCCTTGTTCATCGCGTAACGAGATATCAAGGCTATTGACGGTTTCTTCATCCAGTGTGCTATCGCCAACTTCAAATGTTGCGGTGGCTTCATGTGCGCCGTTGGAAAACAGCTCCTCTGCCTGTGGTCCACGCTGGCTTCGTCCAATCGCGACATTCAATGATGTCGATTCTATAAAATGCCAGTGTACGCCTGTCGACAGGCTGTACATATTATGAGTGATGTCACCAAAACCTTCGGCATCGTGTGACTGATGCTCAAAGCGGGCGCCCAGTTCCAGGTAAAGGTCATCAGTAATGTTGGTTTCCTCAAAAATGAAAACCGCTACCGACTTACGATCGGTTTTAGGAATGAAGGCTTCATCACCAATAGCCGCAACGTTCCGATAACCAAACTGAGCGCCAATGGAACCGTTAAAATTACCAATTTGATCGTGCTTTAATTCGATCCTGCCATCCAATTGTTCATTATCAAACACGGTGCCTTGCTCACCCGGTCCCTCGAATTCGACGTGACTGTAATCGTTGTAAGCGACGTCCAGCAGGGCCGCCTGGATACCCGAAAACGGTGAGTTTACGCGGCTGGAGAGGGATAACCTTTCCGCTTCTGTGTCAAGAAACTTGAGTTCATCCGGTTCATCCGGGTTCAACGGTATCCCGTTGACGCTGTCGAATCGACCGACACTGATTCCAATAAAACCCCAGTCATCGATATAGCTGGTACCGGCATTGATATTGGTCACATCGTAGAAACTGTTAATGACCGTGCCACTCTCTGCCTCGTAATCATTGGCATCGCGATGAGACCCGTCGAAATGAAAGGCCATGTTTTTCAAGCCGCCATCCAGCTGTATCGCGCCCACTGTTTCCTGGGAATTACTGTTATAGCTGGTATAGACCTTGCCATCGAACGTGGTCGGGATTACCTGTGGAATGCGGTTTGTCACAACGTTAACAAGGCCGCTGGTTGCGTCGCTACCGTAAAGTAGAGAGGCTGGTCCGCGTAGAACTTCAATCTGCTCGGCATTAGTGGGGTCGATAGCAACCGGGTGGTCAACACTGATTGTCGATACATCCATCGAGCTCAACTTGTTTTCCAAAATCTGCACACGCGCGCCGCCCAGGCCGCGGATAATGGGTCGGCTTGCCAGCGGGCTGTAGCGGTTGGTTGTCACGCCCGGAATATTGGTAAGTGTTTCACCAATGGTTGAATCCTGTCTGCGCTTCAGCTCTTCGCCACTTAATACAGTAATGGGTTGTGGCACATGGATGCTCTGAGAACCATACGGCCTGGCCGTTACCTTGACTTCGCCCATCTCCTGAATATTTTCTGCATGTAGGGTGTTTGCCAGCAAGGTCAGGCAAGCTATCCCCAGTATTTTTGTGTTCATTTACTTCTCTCCGAATATATAGTTATTGCCCGTCAAAGGGCAGGTTGTTCAGCTGTTACTTCAAGGAGAAAGGCGGACTTTTATTACGTAGATCCCGGGTCGGGTTTGATGAGTAACGGGAAACCGGCAGGTTAACTGGCCCGGTATTGTATTCAGCAACCTGAATGATGTTGATGGCATTGTCGATGCCATCCTGTTCTGACAAATACCGCAGGCATAGCTCACATTCATGAACGTCGTCATGTGATAATGCATGTTCAAGAGCGTGAGCCGTTACTGCAAACTGGGCAAACAGGAAGCAAAATAGTGCTAATTTCAAAAGATGCTGCTGCATATCGTCAATTAAACCACAAAGTGTTATATTATAACATTATTAATTTTCTGACTGATTTATGAAAAACAAGGTGATATCTCCATTTCAGCCCACCAGCCACCAGCATAACAAGTGTCTGAAAACGGCCATTGAAGCCGCCCGCGAGCACTGTGCAGCGACCGGGTCACGCCTGACACCTTTACGTCAAAAGGTGCTGGAACTGGTCTGGCAAAAACATGAGCCGGTAAAGGCATACGACATCCTTGACCAGTTGAAGCGGGAGCACAGTAGTTCTGCGCCACCAACCGTATATCGTGCCCTGGATTTTCTGCAAGAGCAGGGCATGGTGCACAAAATCGAGTCGCTGAATGCTTATATTGGCTGCGGTAATCCGGCTGACTCCCACCAAAGCAGCCAGTTCCTGATCTGTAAACTGTGTGGCTCGGTAGCGGAACTGGATGACGCTGATATCAAGGAATTGTTGCGTGAGAAAGCCGAAAAACTGGGTTTTGATATCATCGGCGAGACCGTTGAAATAACCGGATCTTGTACGCACTGCGGTAACAAACAGCAAGCGGGTTAACGGTGAATAATAATGAAAATATTTTCCTTACTTCTTTTGTCATGCCTGTCTGCGCCGGTTGTCGCAGAGTCAAAACCGCTGGTTTTCGTCAGTATCCTGCCGCAAAAATATTTCGTTGATCAGGTAAGCCAGGGGCTTGTTGATGTCGAGGTGATGGTTGGTCCCGGTGAGAATCCGACCACCTATGAGCCCACACCCGGAACGATATCGGCGCTGGCAAGTGCCAATATGTACGTGGCTATCGGTGTTCCTTTTGAACAAGCGTGGCTTCGGCGGATTCAGCAAAACTATCCAGATTTGGAAGTCGTGCATTGTTGTGAGGAAATCATAGATTTATCCACATCCAGACATGATCATGGTGATGCTGCGTATCATGCAATGGAAGATCCGCATGTGTGGACAAGCCCAAAAAATGTCATAGCAATTACGCGTTTGGTTGAAAGGCACCTGGTGCAACTGGACCCGGCTAACAGCGAGCAATACGCCATCGCTGCTAGCGCGTTTGTTCAACGATTGTCTGAACTGGACCAGGAAATCGTGTCAATGACGCGCGACTTGAGTAAGCGCAAGATGATTGTTTCACATCCTGCATGGAGTTTTTACGCTGCTGACTATGGCTTTCAGCAACTCTCAATTGAACGTAAGGGAAAAGACATCCAGGCTGCATCACTCAAAAACCTGATAGAAGAAGCCAGGCGTGACCGAATAAAGGCGGTTTTCACGCAGCCCCAGTTTAATAGCAAGGCAGCACGCGTCATCGCAATGGAACTGGGCGGCAATATTTACAGTCTGGATCCACTGGCCTATGACTACATAGAAAACATGTTGTCAATTACCCGCTCTATTGCCGAGGGGCTAACCAGTGAATAATGTTGTTATCGATATCAAGGATGTCAGTTACAGCTACGGTAGTGTACCGGTGCTGGATAACGTATCGCTGCAGATCCACGAGGACGAGTTCATTGGCATTATCGGCCCCAATGCCAGTGGTAAGAGTACCCTACTGAAGTTGATCCTGGGGCTGTACCAACCTGATAGCGGTAGCATCCGAATCAAGCATAGCGAACAAACCAGTCTTGCTGGCCTGATTGGCTATGTGCCACAGCACATTACCTTCTCGCGCGATTTTCCGATTACCGTACAGGAAGTGGTCATGCTGGGGCATGTTACAAGCCAGTCGCGTTTTTTTGGTTACTCGGCAACACAGCTAAAAGCGGCACAGCATGCGATGGAAGTACTGGAGCTGGTCGAAATCAAAGACAGGCAGGTTGGCAGTCTGTCAGGGGGGCAATTACAAAGGGTATTGATTGCCCGTGCACTCGTATGTGAGCCTGAAATATTGATACTTGATGAACCAACGGCAAATGTTGATACAAGGGCTGAGGAAGACATCTTCGGTCTGTTAAAGAACTACAGTGTACATATGACGATTATCGTCGTGTCGCATGATATCGCATTTATCTCTGCGTATGTGGATCGTGTTGCCTGTCTTAATCGTACACTGGTCTGTCATAGTACGGAGTCGATCAGTGGCAAGATGATCGAGGAGCTGTATCAGTCACCGGTAAAAATGATTGATCACCAACATCATTGATATGGACTTTTTCCCCGCACTGCTTGAATATCGATTTTTACAACATGCTGTGCTGGCATGCCTGCTGGCGAGTATCGGTTGCGGTGTCATTGGCAGTTTTGTCGTCGTGAAACGCATCAGCTTTCTGACCGGGGGGATTGCACACTCGGTACTCGCAGGGATGGGTATTGCCTATTTCATGTCGGCCTCACCGCTATTCGGTGCGATTGTCGCGGCACTGCTGGCCGGGCTACTGATTGGCTGGATCAATATCAGACATCATGAGCAGGAAGACGTCCTGATAGCGGCTTTCTGGTCGTTTGGAATGGCTATTGGCATTTTATTCCTGTCACAAACCCCAGGCTATAACGTCGACCTCATGAGTTACCTGTTTGGCAATATTCTGCTGATAACCGAACAGGACCTGGTGTTAATGTTGTTCCTGGATCTTCTGGTAATCACGATCAGCTATGTGTTTTACAAGCAATTGCTGGCAAGTGTGTTTGATGAAGAGTTCGCACGGCTGCGCGGTATTAACACGCATTTCTATTACCTGCTACTGCTGTGCCTGATATCCCTGTCAGTGGTGTTATTAATCCAGCTGGTCGGCGTCATCATGGTGATTGCGTTACTGACATTGCCGGCGGCGATTGCCAATCAGTACGTAAAATCGCTACACAAGATGTTCGCGCTGGCCACAGTAATCTGTCTTGGCTTAAGCCTGTCCGGGTTGGCTATTGCCTATGAACCGGACCTGCCCACGGGGTCGGTGATCGTATTGTTAACCTGTGTAATCTACTTTATTTCCGTGGCACTAAAACCAGCGAATAATAACTAGCTCAGTCGCCGCGTCTGTTACCTGATGCTGACGCCAGTCTGTCGAGCAACACGGTCGTATCTTCCCAGCCCAGGCAGGCGTCAGTAATACTCTGACCATAAACCAGCTCCTGGTCGGGCTTCACATCCTGCCTTCCGGCAACAAGATGACTTTCCAGCATCACACCGATAATGCGTTTATCGCCAGATTCGATTTGTTCGGCAACCGCTTCAGCCACGTCCACCTGTGCCTGGTGTTGTTTACGACTGTTAGCATGACTGAGATCAATCATGATATTTGCTGGCAGGCCTGCATTCTCAAGTTCCGCTGCAACTGTGTTAACGCTATCTGCATCGTAGTTAGGTTCTTTACCGCCGCGCAGAATGATATGGCAGTCGGGATTACCCTGGGTGGAAAAAATAGCGGCGTTTCCTTCCTTGCGCATAGACAGGAAGTTATGTGGTCGCGTGGCTGCGCCAATGGCATCGACAGCAATCTTGGTTGTACCCATGGTGCCGTTCTTGAAACCGACCGGACAGGATAAACCTGAAGCCAGTTCCCTGTGTACCTGGCTTTCGGTAGTACGTGCGCCGATGGCTCCCCATGAGATTAAATCGGTTACGTATTGTGGCGTAATCAAATCAAGGTACTCGGTAGCCGCTGCGACACCCATTTCATTCAGATCCAGGAGTAACTGCCTGGCCATGCGAATGCCCTTGTTAATATGGAAGCTGTTATCCAGGTCGGGATCGTTAATCAAGCCTTTCCAGCCTACCGTCGTTCGTGGTTTTTCAAAGTAAACACGCATGATGACAAGCAGGTTTTCGGCATGCTTCACAATCAGGGGTTTTAATCGCGAGGCGTATTCTTTTGCCGCTTCGACATCGTGAATGGAACAGGGGCCCGTGATCACGATTAGGCGATCATCATTACCTGCCAGCACATTATGGATGGCCTCTCTTGCCATAGCGGTATTTTTAGCGGCGGCCTGGCTCAGAGGAATTTCCTCGCATACTTCTATCGGAGAAGTAACGGCCTTGATCGACTCGATCCTTAGATCGGATGTAATGTAATCCATAATCGTAACTACAGTTGTTGGTTCTTGAAATTAGCCTGGAGGCCAGTCGAAGCCCCGGCCGGCAAGGATATGTATGTGTAAATGAAACACGGTTTGACCAACAGCCTCACCGTTGTTGATGACGAGGCGAAATGCGTCGCTGTGCCCCTCGGCCCTGGCAATATCCGCGGCTTTCAGCAATAAATATCCGAGCAGTGACTGATCGTCCTCATTGGCATCGGCGACCTTGGCAATGGGTTTCTTTGGGATAAGTAATATATGAACCGGTGCCTGGGGGTTGATGTCCCTGAAGGCTAGGCACAAATCGTCTTCATAGACGATGTCTGCCGGAATCTCCCGATTGATAATCTTGCTAAAGAGTGTTTCAGACACGTCGGTAAACCACGTTATTCACAAAAAAGAGGCAGGATTATAGCGCCTCTATCGCTGGAATAAAGGGTCTACCGGGAAAATATCGCCAATAGCGATTAGTATGGCAGGTTTACAGTCAGCGCCTGTAACTGGCTCATTTCGGTATCGAAGAGCACTTGCTGGAAATTCTCGTCCTTAACGAAGAAGTCATTATTGCCAGGCGTTGGCGTGTAATAACTGGCGCTCAGTGGATACTGAATTGTACCGAAATGGGCAAGACGGATATCAAATTTTTCGATAAGCCTGTGCTCATTCTCATAGGTTTTTGCGCGGTTCAGTGCAAACAGGATATTACTGGATACCATCTCGGGTTCATCGAGGTGAACGATATGACCACTTTTACTGGCGATGACCTGGTAGGAATGCGTACTAACATTGCCGAGATCATTCTGCAGCAATGCCCATTGATGTTCGCGGCGGTCGCCCAGTTCGGTATGTGGCCATACTCGCTTGCCGCGGGTTATGACAACCACAGGAAAGTCGAACGGTTTGAACTCATGATATTCCTGAACCTGTTCGGCACTATGGTGCATGTAGTCGAGTTCATTAATGATCGTCATTTTGGCCTTATTGGAACGCATTAACATGTAGGCTTGAATGCGATTTTGTGCCGGGTAGTTATTGGCAATAACCGGGCGGATCATTCTGACACGTTTATACATGGGCTTCGGGTCGTTGTTATCACTAGCCAGCTTCACATGTTTGAATTCTTCGGTATTAAACTGCTGTGGATGAGAGGCATCGACCAATACCATGCCAATAACGTCATCCGGATAGAGAGAAGCAAAGTAGCGAATGTTATATCCACCAAAGGAATGACCTACGAGTACATAAGGCCCGTTAATTTTCGCTTCGTCGAGTAGCTTGCGTAATTCAAACGCTATCTGTGCTGAAGATCTGGGTAATGGCCCCGGGTCGCTAAAGCCATAGCCGGCACGGTCATAACTGCAAATCCGTGTATGCTCGGCAAGATTATTCTGTATATCTATCCATTCAAGTGAAAAGCCGCCGGCACCTGAATCAATAACAATGGTTGGCGAACCTTCGCCAATACAATGCATATGCAGTCGGTGCGTGTCTATATCATAGAGTTCGCCAGGGTAAGCCTTGTCTGAGGCGTTAACGGTGGATACAAAGACCGCAAGAAGCACCAGCATAAATAGTGACTGGAGCCACCAGGTATGCCTTCTATCAACTGTTTTTTCCGTGCTTCTGTACATCATTGCCTCCTTACATACAGGTGGGAGGCCGATAGGACCTCCCGTTTGAGGAGCGTCAAGAGTATTAGCGGCTTTTCAGGATTCAACTTGATGAACTGTGACGCTTCATCAGTGATCCTCAACCAAATGGTTAAGTGCTATAAACTCGTAACGTTTATAGCTCTGCAATAGCTATGCCATACGACGGCTTTCCCCCAATTTTTCTATATAAAACAATAATAAAGGAAGAAATGTGCAGGATTTTTGCGGGTATGTTTGGCGGCAAAATCATTACCATTTGTACCAAAAAGCATCATTTTGGTGCATGCAAACCATGGAGAAAGGCATCATGGTGGTGTCAGTCCCGGGATTTGCACCGTGTGTCATAGCATCTAGTAAAGACGCTTTTTCCGTAAATGTGAAATATTTTTTGTATTTTGTTGAATAACGGGCGCGAGACGCAGTCATAATGAGGAACGAGGTAAGAGACAAATAATGATAAACGCCTGTCGCCCCATCCTGTTTTACCTGTTCCTGGTCGTCTTAACCGGTTGCCAGCAACAACCATCAGCCGAATCTATTGCAACGACTTTCTGGAAAGCAGCGGTCAATAACAACAGCCTGATTATGAAGCGTCTCTGCAGTCGTGATAGCTATGATGACAATGATGATTTTTCCAGGCTGCATACGGTGACTGCATTTCAGCTTGGAAAAATAGTTATTGATGGCGACAGCGCCGAGGTAGAGACCAGGCTCTATTTTGATAATCCCGATATGCCAGTCAATGTCACCACGTACCTGGTTAGGGAAGACAAGGAGTGGAAGATAATTTATCAGCGCAGCGTGTCGTTCCTTGGCATGAACAGGGAAATGATAGAACTCATGGGTGATATCGAAACGTTTGCAAAGGAACTGGCAGAACAGGTTGAGGGCTCGGTTGAAGAGTTCAGGGAAAAGGCGCTACCGGAAATCCGTTCCCGCATTAACGAGGCGGAACAGGAACTCAGGCAACAACTGCCAGAGATAAAGAGGAAGATTGATGAGTTTCTGGATGAACTTGAGCGTTCGTTGGAAGAATCCATGCCAACAGAGCCTCCAACAACAACGCGTACCTGATTATAAGACAGTTATCTTTACACTATCAGGTGATTTAATTACCCTGTATTGAACGTCATGACTCGTAGAGGGGAGCATCGACATGTTCAGATCTGTTTGCCTGTTTTTATCACTACTTGTTTTTTCCATGCACAGCCTTGCCTTTGAACCGGAGTTGCAGCAACAGGGCATGTTCTATATCAACGTCAGCTTTGATGCAGGACAAACTACCAAAACGAAACATCACTTTGGTTTCAGGGTAGACCAGGGATTGGTTCAGCCGCGTCAAACAATGATGTTATCCACACTTGCGAAAAAACCGGCGGCACTTGATATTCAATACACGAACACCGGCATGCAAGCATTCAATATACATGGCATTAACTATCTGCGGGAGGTGCTGGTAGCACGAGGTGCAGAGACAAGTGAAGATGAAACCGTTGCAACTGAAGAATCAGTAGATGATACAACCGAGGTAGAAGCAGAAGAGGATACGGCGGTGGTTGAAGCTACACCGGTAAGAGATCTGGATGTTAAATTTGGTGTAGTAGTTGGCCTTGCGATCGGCTTAATCACGGTTGCAGGCAGTGGCAACTAGTTATTTTTTGAACGACAGTTTTCGGCACAAAACATAAAACACTGGCGTAAATAGCAGACCAAATACGGTTACTCCAACCATACCACTAAATACTGCGGTACCAAGCGCACGCCGCATTTCCGCACCGGCGCCGGTAGCGAAGGCCATCGGCACCACGCCAAGAATAAATGCAAACGACGTCATTAATATCGGCCGTAAACGTAAGCGTGCGGCCTCGACTGCAGCCTGCCAGCGATCGCGACCCTGTTGTTCCAACTGGTTCGCGAACTCAACAATCAGGATCGCGTTCTTGGATGCCAGCCCCACCAGGACGACGAAGCCAATCTGGGTAAGGATGTTATTGTCCATGCCGGCGAGGTTAACCCCGGTTATTGATGACAGTAAACACATGGGTACGATAAGAATGATCGCAAGTGGCAGTACCCAGCTTTCATATTGTGCTGCCAGTAAAAGGAATACAAAGATCACAGCGAGTATGAAGGCCATGGTTGCCGTATTTCCTGTTTGTTTCTCCTGGTAGGCGATCTCGGTCCATTCATAACTGATACCGTCAGGTAATACTTGCTCTGCCAGCCTTTCCATGGTTGCAATGGCTTCACCAGTGCTGGTACCGGCTGTCTTGTCGCCAATCAACGCTGCGGAAGGGTACAGGTTATAACGGGCTACCCTGGCAGGCCCCGCTGTATCACGGACTGTGGCTACGGAACCAATTGGTACCATCTGCCCGGAATCATTAGGCACGCGAATTCTCAGTACGTCATCGGCGGTCAGGCGGAAAGGCGCATCAGCCTGTGCAGTCACGCGAAATGTTCGTCCCAGGTAGTTAAAGTCATTTACAAACACAGAACCGAGGTATATTTCCAGGGCCGAGAATACGTTATCAATTGGTACTGATAAGCGCCGGGCTTTTTCGCGGTCGATATCCAGGTAAAGCTGGGGCGTGCCATTACTGAAGAACGTAAAAACAGACGTGGTTTCGGGTGCCTGGTTAGCAGCACCGGCCAGTGCCCATGTAGACTGTTCCAGCACGCCTAGACCGCGCCCACGGCGGTCCTGCACCATCAAACGAAAACCACCGGCATTGCCAATCCCACGTACCGGTGGAGGCGGTATAACGACGACAAACGCGTCCTTGATGCTGGCCATCTCGGCGCGTAGCTGGTTCAGTATGCCATCATAAGTCAGGCCTTTTGCTTTTCGAGTTTCAAAATCATCCAGCGGCGTAAAGATGACACCTCCGTTTGAGGCATTGGTAAACGTTGCCCCATCGAAGCCGCTGAAGCCTGCTGTATTTTTTATCCCGTCTATCTTCAAAATTTTGTTTGTCGCTTCCTGCACCACCGCACTGGTCCTTTCCAGTGATGCGCCGGGAGGCAGTTGTAACGAGACGATAAAATAGCCCTGGTCCTGGGGCGGTATAAAACCGGTTGGGACTGCATCAAATAAATACTTGGCCACGCCCATAAGTCCGGCATAGATGATTAACATCACCAGGCCAATGCGCACCAGCTTGCCTATCAACTTTCCATACAGGTTTGAAAATGTTTCCAGTCCGGCATTGAAACTGCAGAAAAAGTATTTTACCGGGTGACGAAAACCGTTTGTCGGTTTGTTACAGGGCTCATTTTCGTTGTGCTTCATGAATATGCCGGCCATGGCCGGGCTGAGTGTTAACGACACCAGCACGGAAATCATCGTGGCAACGGCAATCGTGATCCCGAACTGTTGGTAGAACTTGCCGGAAATACCTTCAAGAAACGTTGTTGGCAGGAATACCGCAACCAGCACCAGGCCCATCGCAATCAGTGCGGAGCCGACCTCATCCATGGTTTTGCGCGCGGCGTCTTTTGGCGATAAACCATCGCTGATATTACGTTCCATGTTTTCGACAACGACGATAGCGTCGTCGACCACGATGCCAATAGCCAACACCAGTCCAAACAGCGACAGATTATTTATGGAAAAGCCAAACGCCTGCATGACAGCAAACGTGCCGATCAAGGACACCGGGATCGCCACGATGGGAATAATGGCCGCGCGCCAGCTTTGCAGGAATAGGACAATGACGATCACTACAAGTATTACGGCCTCGAAGATCGTTGCGATAACTGCATCAATAGACTCTTCAATGAATTCAGTCGGATTATAGATAACGTCATATTCCATACCCGGCGGAAAGTCCCTGGCGAGTGTTTCCATGTCCGACAGGATTTGATCGGCAGTTTCCAATGCATTACTGCCGGGACGCTGGAACACCGGTAGAGCCACGGCAGGATCCTCATCGAGGTAACCGCGCATGACGTAGTCCTGGGCACCGAGTTCTACGCGGCCAATGTCTTTTATGCGCACTATACGACCATCATCACCGGCCTTGACGATAATATTTTCAAACTGTTCCGGTTCTATCAGGCGGCCCTGTGTCTGGATACTTAATTCAAATGCATGCTGGTCAGGCTGGGGCAACTGGTTCAGTGTGCCACTGGCCACCTGTATGTTCTGTGAACGCAACGCGTCGATAACATCCGTCGGGTTGATATCAAGTGACTGGATTAAATCAGGGTCCAGCCATACCCGCATCGCATATTCGGATGCGCCGAAGATGCGTATATCTCCAACGCCCTCTATGCGCTGCAGGCGGTCGCGAATATTGAGGACTGCATAGTTGCCAAGATAGGTTTGATCATAAGTATCATCCGGTGAAAACAAATGGATGACGAGCATTAAATCGGGCGAATTTTTCCGGGTCGTGATTCCAAGTCGCCGCACTTCTTCCGGCAATCTTGGTTCGGCAATCGAAACACGGTTTTGCACCAGCACCTGGGCTTCATCGAGGTCGGTGCCGAGCTTGAAAGTGATTGTTAGTGTCATGCGACCATCGGCAGTGGATTGCGACAGCATGTAAAGCATGCCCTCAACGCCGTTGATCTCCTGCTCGATGGGTGTCGCAACAGTTTCAGCAACGGTCTTTGCATCAGCACCGGGATAACTTGCGGTGACCTGTATCGTTGGCGGGGCAACCTGCGGATATTGTTCTACTGGCAAGCTGAAATACGCCAGCGCACCGACGATCATTGTTATCAGCGAGATGACCGTGGCAAAGATAGGCCTGCTAATAAAAAAATGGGCAAACTTCATGACGCTGGCTACCGCTTAAAGGGTAACTGGATTTGGTGTAACAGGTTGTTCCGGCATACGAATCCGTTGCACGCCATTGACAACAACGCGGGCATTTTCGTCCAGCCCTGATTTGATGACAAAGAAGCCGTCATCAAGACGGGTGCCGGTTTCAATATACGCACGTTGTGCCTTGTTATTTTCATCAATGACAAAAACAAACTTGCGAGACTGGTCGGTATTGATTGCGTTTTCGGGTACCAATAGTGCCTCGTAGTCGCCGCTGCCGATCAGCTTGGCGCGTCCGAATAAACCGGGGTAGATAACGGCCCCGGGATTATCTACCAGGGCACGGCCCTGGATCGTCCCGGTTTCCGGATCAACGACGTTATCTACGAAATCCATTTTGCCCTCATGTACAAACTCGTCTTCATCCGGCAATTTGATATAGATCGGGTTGGGCGTCGTGTCAGATCCGGGTCGTTTGCCAGCCCGGTCCAGTCGAATGTATTTCATCAACTGGTTCTGACTTGCTTCAAAATAGAAATGAATCGGATCTACAGAGACGATACGTGTCAAGACAGTGATATTTTCCGTTATCAGGTTGCCAACATTGACAAAATCACGGCTGACCTTGCCGTCTATCGGCGACTTTATCTCGGTGAATTCCAGTGCCAATCTGGCATCGTTTAAATCTGCTTTTGCTACACGCAATTCCTCGGTTCGCCTATCCAGGTCTTCCATGGCCATGACGTTTTTGGTGCTGAGCATTTTTGCACGTTCATATTCTTTTTCAGCTAACGCCAACTGGGCCTGGGCACGTTCCAGGTCATACTGAAAAGGACGTTTATCAATAACGAAGAGTACGTCACCTTTCCTGACTCTCTGTCCATCCTTGAACAGGACTTTTTCCAGATGCCCCGTAACGCGCGCCATCACCGTAACCGTTTCTACCGCCTCAAAGCGGCCTGTGTACTCGTCCCAGTCGGTGATAACGCGTTTAAGCGGTGTGGCGATATCGACCTCGGGTGGCGGACCAACCGGTGCGGCGTCCTGTTGTGCCTGGTTGCAGGCTACCAGTGTTAAAACGGTGCTTGTCGCAAGCATACGGCAGAGTAATTGAACAGCGGATGACATGAGTACGTCCTGTAATACGAATTTTGGAGTATTTTATAACATCGTTGTTACAAATGATGAAGGCCAATGTGTTTCCTGTTTCCAGGCAGGAACAAAAAAAGTATCAATACCACCAGCGCGTCTTTATATGTCATTCAGGTTCATGCAGTTACCTGTCTCAGCGTTGAACAGGGCATAACAAACACAAAAAGGTTCAAAAAACGAAAAAATGACTAACCGGTGGCAAAAAGTATGCATATAATTAACAATGACTTGTCGCACATACCGAGAACTTTTCTCGGCTTGCCAGACGGCAATCGCGGGGCAAATCTGGTAGCTATGATTAAAACAATGAAGCGCAGACATTTATTAAAGAGGTTGGGGTTGGCCGCACTGGGTCTTGGCCTCGGTAGAGCCGGGCATGCCTTTAGCATCCTGCCATCGCTGAATGAACAGACGCTTCGTGATAACGACCACGATACGGCTATTCGCGATTACCTGCAGAAGATCCGCAACTTCGACCAGAATCACTCCGAGGATATCTGGATTACCAGCGATCAATACCCGGCATTCGAGTCGGCAGTGCAACGCTTAAGGCGCCTGCAGCGACTGGTCGGTTACGGCAATTTTAATATTCTCAGTTTTACAGACGGGCTGAAATACGCTTCCCGTTTTGCCGACGTGGGCAACTTTACCAGGGAAGAACTGGCCTTCATGGAGTCTATTTTTTATGCCGAGGGCAGTTTGTACGGCTTCCTCGGTCAGAAACCGTTAAAAGATATAACGGACAGTGTTAGCCAGACAGATGTGTTTAAAGTGCCTTACAGTGGCCACTACCTGTATAGGGATAGGTCACTGGAATTATTTGATTCGATCCGTAAAGAACTTGGCGATCAAGTAATACTAACATCAGGTGTGCGAGGAATAATGAAGCAGTTCCTGCTATTTTTAAACAAGACCCATAAGCATAATGGCAACCTGTCTCTGGCATCCCGTTCGCTTGCACCACCGGGTTACTCGTTCCACGGTAACGGTGATTTTGACGTCGGCCAGAAAGGCTTTGGAGAGGCGAATTTTACTGAACGCTTCACAGAAACAGAGGTATTCAAGCGCCTGGCAGAAATGGGATACCTGCAGTTACGATACCCTGAAGATAACCAGCTCGGCGTTCGTTATGAGCCCTGGCATATCAAGATACCGGTCTAGACCTCACTACCAAAGCAAGTGCGTCGATTCTTGCTGCTGATTTAATTCCAGCCTTCTTCTGGCGCTTTCTGCATAGACACGCTGCCTGATTCGATTCAATTGCCCTACTGGTTTGTGCTCAGTGAGACTATGCCAGGGCGAGAAAGACAGGTTTTCACAGAATTGATCATAAGCTGCGGTATCAAATACCTGCTGCGGGATGTCAATACGTGCAACTGTTATATATGGTGAGTCTGCTACATTCCATTCTATGCTGGCATCTTCAATAGGCATTGGTTTGTCTGGATTCTGCAACTGCACCATAAAGTCGAAGCAGCCCGGCTGTTCGCGCAACTGCTGTTGCATTGTCTCGCGTAAAAAGTCCGGCCCACTTGTTTCAATATTATGCTTGTTTTTATTTTGTGTGCATGATTTGGCAGAAAACTTGATATTGTTGTGCCCGAATTTATAGGCAGTATTACTAAAGTACTGGGTAAGCAGAGGTGAGGCCGGCGGTTTTTTCAGCGTGTTTAAGCCGTGGCGCATTTCACGTAAATGCCAATTGAGTGGATTAACGTCAGAGATGAAGTAGAGAAACTTGTTATCGCTCTCAACGAACTGATTATAATCCTCAACATCTTTAGTAAAGAATACAGGGTGATCGTGCATCAGGAAATCCTGTACAGCCACTGGGTAGTCACTGGTAATATCAGAGTCGAGTAGTACCTTGATAGCCATGCCGTGGGCATCCTTGTCAGTGTCGTCGTTATTGTTAATGCTTGAACGGCCGTTAGAAAAACGTATCCAGCTTTTAAAGCTGGTGCCGGGTTTTGCAAAGATGCCATGCTGTAATTCCGGTGCCAGTGATTCATTTATTCTGAACCATGCCTTTACACAGCCATGGCTTTTGGCATGCGCACCACGGGCAGCGTATGTGGTTGCGTTTTTCTCTATGACAGCATAAAAATTTTCTACCGCACGCCTGGACTGTTCTGCTTCATCTGATCGGTATACTTCTTCCGTAGTAACCACTGGCTTGCTGGTAAAGTGATAGGCAACAAACAGGCATGCCACAATGACCAGTGTTAGCAGTAGTAGTCTGTTTCGATGATTTGTCGAAATCATTTACAGTGATTTCATATATTCGACGAGCGCATGAATCTCTGTTTCTTCCAGGCGTGGCAGTCCGTCGTACCCGGTACCATATTCATGGCCGGCATTGCTGTTTCCGGGTAACGTTGTATCAAATAAAAATGCTCCTGGTAGATCGTTTGTTATGTAGCCAACATTGACAGGATCGAACTCCCAGCTACCAATATAAAATGACTTGTCTCTCTCATCAGCGGGCAACAATAATTGGTACAGGTTTGGCACCGAACCATTATGCAAATAGGGAGCGGCAGACCAGATGCCATTCAGCGGCCTCGCCTTGTAGGCCAGCAGCGCGTCTTCTGATGACTCTTCACCTTTCGATACTAATACATCATCCAGAATCTTGTCTGGCAAGCCATCATTCGTATGCCCGAGGGCCTTTGCATCACGCTTTGCCAGCAACACCTGCAGCGGATTGTTTTGCAACACACCTACCATGATGTGGTTAACGATATATAAAGCCGGTGCCGTTTCTCCCATGACTTCACCAAACTTATAAAACCGTTTTTTTCCCGCAAATTTGCCTGTCTTGCCCTCAAGTGCGAGCGCATTGGTCGCCATCAGCGGATCTGTTTTTATCGTTTCCAGCCTGTTGAGCCGGACCTGTATCTTTCTGTCAGGGTCAGTGCGATCGATATCGGCATGACACGAACCACAGTATTTGACATATAGCGCACGTCCGGTGGGCAGCTTTGATTGATCTATCGGTGGAAATAAATCGGGCCATAGCGGTGAATATAGTTTACTTACCGTTGTTTCCAGTTTGCGCAGGTTTCTTGTTTGTATTGATGACTTATAACCGCCGTCCAGGAAGAGCAGCCGCGTTGTAGGCTCTGTGTCTACATGGCCAAAGACGCCTATCACTTCACCAACATTTCGTGCCAGCGCCCCCGGTCCTGTATTTGACTGCGAGCCATTCCACTCTACATAGTCATGCTGTGGTGTATCCCAGATGTAAGGGTAGCTGGTAGGCGCGTTTGGAGAGATATAGTTGTCTTTTACGCCAGTCAGGAACAGACCCTTATTAAGTATGGCGCCAAACGCATCCAGCCTGCTAAATCCATACGCAACCTCAGAATGGTTACGTCGATTATGATCGATCAGCTGCTTGTGCTCTGTATCAAGTAGTTGTTGAATCGCGTTTTCATCTTTATTGCCGGTTAAAGTTATGTACCGCTGAATAAATCGTGACAGCTTGTTGCTATCCAGCAAAGTCGACTGCATCGCTTTTTCCAGGTCGGATAGAAAATATTGCAGATCAAACATCGGTTGACCGCCGTCAATGCGGATAAACTTGTCTTTATATTTAAGCTGCTGTGTGTGGCAAGCAGCACAGGTAAGACCAAGCGCGTCCTTATTCCTGGAAAAGCCAATGGGTAGCTTGTCCGGGTTTTGTGACGTGACTGAAGAAGGGATCAGACCATAGCGCAGCATGTTTTCGTCTGCAATGAAAGCCGCATTGTCATCATGCTGCTCCAGTGAAAGAAACAGGTTATATGGGATCAGTCTTGAACCCTGATCTGCATGGTAAAACCATTCACGTTCATCCCTGGACCAGTTTTGTTGCAGGAATATCAGTTGTTTATTATCCAGCATTCCTTTATCCACAAGGGAAGCGCCAGTTACTGCAAGCGTGCCTGGCAAATAACACAAACCTGTCAATAATATGGGTAAAGCCAAACCAGCATAAGATAATCGATACATAGTTAGTCCCGTGACAATAAAGCGTTGAGTAAATTATCCTGAAAATTGATATTCCCGGTTAGTTTGTTGTGCCTTTCGCACAACAGGATCGAATGATCGAGTGGAAAAAAATTGTACTTGTGTCGACGAATACTGGGGTCCAGCACGTCACGCCCAAGTAATGATGCCTTGGTAACTGAACCATCACCAGGTTCTAGCAACAAGGCATCGTAATCAATACCTACAACTGGCGCAGTAATTTCATCCGGGCGCATACGTATTTCAGATTTGCCGTCGACTTCTTCAACAACGATTCTGGCAGGTGTCAGGTCACACGAACCACCAAATACAATGAGTTTGGGGTGGTCTTCGGGTAAGGGTACGGTCAACGACCAGACAAAACGCCGGGCGCGCTCTAATCGCTTTTCAAAGTATTTGTCGAGTGTTTCCAGATAGGTTTCAGCTTCCTGGGTCGATGTAAAACGTGAGGCAATGCGTGCCCTTACTTCAGGGCTAAAAATCGACCACTGGAAACGCTTCCAGATACGCACATCAAAGATGTCACGCTTTAGTGGCTTACCTTCCAGGGTGACAAGCCAGTTAATCAGCGCATGTGGGAGTAGCTGGTAAAGACTAGGCATGGTAGCCAGTGTTTCAGTATATATTTTATCGGCGCCCCCGACTTTAAGTCCATCGATAAAGATATTCAGAATTTTGAGGGAACCCAGATTGGGCGTGCCTAGTAAAATAACGCGTCTTACTCTTTCTCCGCCATACATGTTAACCGGAAAGTCATTATCATTGAGTACGTCCTGACGCCCATAACGAACGTAGTAACGAGTGATAAGTCCACCCATACTATGGGCGACAATATCAACTTTTAATTCCGGATCGGCGTAGTCGACGCGGATTTGATCGATAAAATCTGCAAGCCTGGCCGCAGTTTTTGCGTTATCTTCGCGCCAGTCATAATAAAACAGATAGTAATTCTTTCTTGATTTATCGACCTCCTGGCCGGGCTCTGACAGGTTATAGTGACCAATATCGGCAAGCGTCTTAATAATGTTGCCATAAAAGTCCTGGCCGATAACCGAATCATTAATCTCAAACGCTTCAATATTGTCTTCAATTGGCTCCAGTGTGTCTGGATCAATATTGTAAGCAAGGTCCGAGTAGTCACTGGTGACGATGCGTGATACCGAGCCCGGGAACAGTTCGGTATTGTTTTGACTGTGTCTTAATTTGCTCCCGGTGACACCATGAATGAACACAACAGGTGGCTGGTCGGGTACTTCCATGCTTTGCATGTACAGGCGCTGTAGGTCAGGTCTGTTCTGCTTGCTCTGGAAATATGAGCCTGCTTCAAATACACAAAAAAGTATGAGAAGTACGAACAGTACTCGATAAACTACAAGGCGTTTATACAAAGTGAATGCCATAGTTAGTACTCTTTCAGCGTACCAGCAAAATACCAGGTCAGTTGCGTACCTATTTCTGGTACATCATATAGTTATTTTTATTGGCTAGATATTAGTCGTCTAATAAATGCATCTGGTAATGCAAAGGATACAGATGAAAAAAGCGTTTTTTATTACTGATAGAGCTGTTATTGCCCTGGATTGTGGTGGGTCCGGCGGGGTTCGAACCTATGACTAATAGGTAAGTTATATTGACGAAAAAAAACCCCCGGTCGTTAAACCAGGGGTTTAGTTTTACAACAATTAAGCTCGCTTCCGAAGCAGTAAGTATTTTTAGGAGAGTTGCTAACTAACTATTTTGGTAGCGTGTTTAATTAACTACATATTATGCTTAGCGCCAATTGATACGCTTGGCACCAAGTCTGTCTCTAGAGTCAACAACGTTATTGGTGCGTGCTTCTTCCAGGGCCGCGATTTCTGTAACGGTCAAGGTTTCGAAAGTTCTTTTGAAAGGCTTACGTGTCTTATCAACAACCATCAGTTTGACCGTTTCATTGGAACCGGTTGCTGCAGCCTGCTGGTCATTGTCACCAGCCGCGTAAACTGAAGTTGATGCGATCATTAAACCAGAAACTAATATACCTAATGTTTTCATATTGTGTTCACTCCTTATCTACACTGTAAAAATTGAAATCAAACAGTCTTTCTTTAAATGTCAGACCATACTAATGCTCTTTAATTCTGAGAGTCATAGTAGTTAAAAAACCAATTGATACTGATAAATATTATAACAATTTAATATAGCTTTTTTCTATATAGTAACAATATTATAAATATTTTTTTTTATAACAAAATCAATAAGTTGCACAGTGTTAGTGCGGAAAAAAGAGAAACTCACCAAAAGCGTGCAATTTTTTTGATAATTAATCTCATCTAAACTAAGAAAATATTTAAAAATCAATAACTAATGTGGTTTGCTGACGCATGGCAAGCATTATGCTGTCAATTTGGTAGCTAATTACGGCATGTAAAGCAGACCAGACAAATGAAAATAAAGCTATTCCATCTTAGTGTTTTATTGTTCGCACATGTGACATGTATCGCGGGTGAAGTTGGTGAAGTTAATGTGCCAATAGACAAGTCACAAACAGGCAACCTCTATGTTAATGCCGTAATTAATTCGCAGGTCCGCTCTCAATTCATGGTCGACACCGGCGCTGGGATGATTACCTTGAATCGTGCGCTGTTCAAACAAATTTCGCGCGAGGGTTCAGTGGAAAAGATCGGTAAAATTGCAGCCAGGCTAGCAAACGGCAAGTACCAAACCATGGCTCTCTATAAGGTTGAATCTTTCAGTATTGGTGAAAATTGCGATTTGGGTGAGATGGAAGTTGCAGTGATGAATAATTCAGGGCGTAACATACTGGGTTTAAGTGCGCTGATTAAAGTTGCGCCGTTTTCGATACACACAAACCCGATGGAATTAATATTATCGGGCTGCCCTGCTAGTAGTGAAGCTTTAGCTGCAAATCAATCGTCGGACAATGCCAACTCCAATAGCGATGCTATGGGCCGCGAAGCAATTGATAGCCACCTTATTGACGAAAGCCGTCATATTACCTCTACAACATCTCCCAACCTGTTCTGAATTAATTTTTTAAATACATCGGCAAATTCTCGAAAGAACACTCTGGCTGGAGAGCTATGTCTCCACACTATAGCATGCACTCGATGAATGGATTCATCTTTGATACGAGTCACAAACAGATTGGAATCAGATTTAATCTCCGAATGCACATAAAGTGCTGGCAGAAAGGCGATTCCTACGCCAGTCGATATCATGGCACGCAGAGCGTCCAGACTATTACCGTGATAATCACTTAATAAGGTAGAACCAAATTTCTCACACAATTGTTCAATCTGTTTGTAATAGATATGATTCTCTTTGAGTGTGACAACTTTTTCCCCTACCAGATCGCCTGCCTTGATCTCGTTTTTTGCAGCCATAGGATGATCATCCGCCATTACCAGGAACAGTTCCTCCCTTAGCAGCGGTTCGATATGGAAGCTATCATGTTCCAGCGGCAAAGGGATTAGCAACAAGTCGTATAGCCCATCAAGCAGACCATCTTTCAGCTTGCTGGGCACATCTTCGCGCACAATAAATTTAAGCAGCTGATACTGCTCATGAATGAGAGGTAACAGATAAGCCAGTAAATAAGGGCCTATAGTGGGTGATACGCCAAGGCGATAATTTGCCTTGCTACCGTTAGTCGCTATTTCCGCCGCATCCAGCAAATTGTTCATGTCTTCAATCATGATTTGGATGTATGGCAACATATGTTGTCCAGCAGGAGATAAAACTGTGCCATTGCGAGCACGCTCGAATAAATTTAGATCAAACATTTTTTCGAGTTTTGCTACTTGAGCGGTGAGCGTAGGCTGACTGATATCCAGCTCTTCAGCAGCGCGACGAATACTGCCATATTTAACAATGGCAAGAAAATATTCCAATTGTTTCAATGTCGGCTTCATAAGCACCAGTTAACAGATGTGATCTGAATACATCTATGCAGCATACCCCAAGTATTGAAAATATTCCCCGTATGCGGATGAGATCAAAAAAATCATAAATAACTCGTTTGCAAAAACAGTGGAACAAAATAAACACATCGATTGATATTTCGTATTTGAGATTATTCAAAAAAGAGATGGTGGACCCGGTAGGGCAAAGCGAAACCGAAAGTTCGGTGGACTTTCGCAGTTTGGTGAGCGCCTGTCATGGAAAACAGGCAGAGGGATGCACCAGGGAGGGTTGAATTCTGCCTATTTACTGACTGGTATGAATGGTGGGCCCGGTAGGACTCGAACCTACGACCAATGGATTATGAGTCCACTGCTCTAACCAACTGAGCTACAGGCCCTGAAAAGTTTTGCGAATAGTAGGGGATTGCCAGACGTTATGCCAGAGACATCCCTCGAATTAATCGAGGAATGTCTTTAGCTGGTCCGAACGTGAAGGGTGCCGCAGTTTACGCAAGGCCTTGGCTTCAATCTGGCGAATGCGCTCACGCGTAACATCAAACTGTTTGCCGACTTCTTCCAGGGTGTGATCGGTGTTCATATCGATACCAAATCGCATCCTCAATACCTTGGCCTCCCGTGGCGTTAACCCTTCCAGGGCCTCGCGCGTCGTACGGCGCAGGCCCTCGAAGCTGGCCGAGTCACTTGGCGCGAGAATATTCAGGTCCTCGATAAAATCACCCAGGTGCGAATCTTCATCGTCACCAATGGGTGTTTCCATGGAGATAGGCTCCTTGGCAATCTTGAGCACTTTGCGAACCTTTTCTTCCGGCATCTCCATGCGTTCTGCCAGTTCTTCCGGTGTCGGCTCGCGACCCATTTCCTGCAGGATCTGGCGCGAGATGCGATTCAGCTTGTTGATGGTTTCGATCATATGCACCGGGATACGGATCGTACGTGCCTGGTCCGCGATAGAGCGGGTGATGGCCTGTCGAATCCACCATGTTGCATAGGTAGAAAACTTGTAACCGCGACGATATTCAAATTTATCGACGGCTTTCATCAAGCCGATGTTGCCTTCCTGGATAAGGTCAAGGAAAAGCAGGCCACGGTTGGTGTATTTCTTGGCAATGGAAATTACCAGTCGCAGGTTGGCTTCTACCATTTCCTTCTTGGCCCGACGCGCCTTGGCTTCACCAATGGATATCTTCCTGTTGATCTCCTTTATTTCAGAGATATTCAGCAAGGCGTCGTCAAATATTGCTGCCAGTTTCTCCTGGATTTTGACAATCTCGTCCTCGTATTCCTTGAGGACATTGGTATAAGGATCCTTGCTTTTCAGCACACTTTTGATCCATTTGAAATTGGTTTCATTGCCAGGGAACGAGCTAATAAATTCCTTGCGCGGCATTTTGGCTTCCTTGACGCAAATCTCCATGATAGTGCGCTCGGTGTAGCGAATACGATCGATCAGGTCGCGCAGATTGTCCGTCAACAGGTCAATAAATTTCGGCGTTAGCCGCAATTCAAGGAAGCACTGTGCGAGTTCTTCTTCATGCACCCTGGTTTTAGGATTGTCCTTGCCGTAACGTTTAACTGCTTTAACGAACTTGGTGTGGAGTTTGCGCAGCTTATCGATGTGATCCTGCACGTCTTCCGGTGTCAGCGCTGCTTCTTCCTCTTCAGCTTCATCGTCATCGCTATCTGCATCTTCGTTGTCACTGTCGTCATCACTGTTGTTCTCGGTAGGATTATTCACCGGGATGCCTGAATCCGGGTACTCTTCCATATCATTGAAACCAATGATCACCTCGCTCAGTTTCATTTCTTCTTTAAGCACCAGGTCAAAGGCATCGAGTACAGTCATAACGGTGCCGGGATAACTGGAGAGTGCGCCAAGTACCTGGTTTAGGCCATCCTCGATACGCTTGGCAATCTTGATTTCGCCCTCGCGTGTCAGCAGGTCCACGGTTCCCATTTCGCGCATATACATCCTGACCGGATCGGTCGTGCGGCCGAACTCGTTTTCCAGGCTGGCCAGAGCAGCAGCGGCTTCCGCAGCGGCGTCTTCGTCCGGCCCCTCGGTATTGTCGGTAATCTGGTCGACATCATCCGGCGGGGTTTCATGGACCTTGATGCCCATATCATTGATCATGTTGATGATATCTTCGATTTGCTCCGGCTCGACGATGTCATCAGGTAAGTGATCGTTCACTTCGTGATAGGTCAAGAAGCCCTGTTCCTTGCCCTTGGCAATTAACAGTTTTAATTGTGACTTTTCGTCTTCCTGCAGGATTTGTTCAACTGGTTCCATAGGTGAATTGGCTCATAAATTGCTTAATAAAATAGGTGAAAATAGTGGTTTTCGCGTCCCGAATTGAGTTTATAACTCGTTGATAAATAACAAAGATTTTGCCGGGCTAAAACGGTCAAATGTAGCACATGATCCTTTTTTCCGCTAGGTGAAATTAGATTTTCGACTCAGTTTCACCAGGAGATTTTTGTAAACTTCTGTAATAGGCTTTGTCTTCGTCTGAGAGTTCAGAAGGCCGGGACGCCATTTTGAATGTATCAAATTGAGGGATATTTAATTTGATGAGATTATTAATTGCGTCGAGAAATGCCTCATTTGTGACACCTATCTCTTCGAAAAACTCCTCTTCAGCAGCCAACTCTTTTAACCTCCCTTCAAATTTTGTTTCGCGCCAATTCTCGAGAATATGGCTGGTGGTGATATGAGGACGCTCATGTATAAATTCAACCATCTCAGTTAAGAATAAAATACCAGGTGATGTAAATACCGCCAGGTTTTTGGAATCTTTAAGGTTTTCAGCTAACTCGGGTTTGTGGATTAAAGCGCGAACTAACCAGCGAATTTTCTCAATACCTTTATCTTGCGTTTTTTGACGAGAGAAGAATTTTTTTCCATCTTGTTGTTTAGTGCGTTTAGAAATCTGTGACTGTATGGTTTTTGGCTCATAACCTGATAATCGATGTAATTCTTGGAAAAATAGTTCTTTCAATGGACCATTAGGTAGCTGAAAAAGCAGTGGAAGTGCTTTTTCAACTAACAGAGCCTTACCCTCGGGTGTGACAAGATCGACGCCTTCACGCAGGGTGCAAAACAGGTATTCTGATAAAGGCTTCTGCAGGGCAGGGTCTTCGAATGCTTCCTTACCCTTGGCACGCACGAAACTATCAGGGTCTTCACCGGCTGGCAGGAAAGTAAAGTAGACCTGCCGTCCCTCTTTCAACATGGGTAGTGCATTTTCCAGAGCACGCCACGCGGCCTTGCTGCCTGCTTCATCACCGTCAAAACAGAACACCAGTTTGCCGGAATGTCGGAACAGTTTATCGATGTGCTCGGGCGTGGCAGCCGTGCCCAGGCTGGCAACAGCGTTACTGATGCCATGCTGCGCAAGGGCGATGACATCCATGTAACCCTCAACGACGTACACGCATTCGGTGTCTTTCAGTTCCTTGCGGGCCTGGTACAGCCCATACAGTTCCTGGCCTTTTTGAAATATTGGCGTCTCCGGCGAGTTCAAATACTTTGGTTTGGCGTCTTTCTCCAGTACCCGACCACCGAAACCAATCACCCGACCACGCTGATCGCGAATAGGGAACATGAGCCGGTCGCGAAAACGGTCGTAGTAGCCACCACGATCATTCTCAATAATGGCGCCTATCTTGTTCAAACGCTTGATACCGGGCTCGGAACGCCCCAACTCGGAGATCAGATTGTCCCAGCCGGGCGGCGCAAAGCCAAGTTCATAGCGGGCGGCGATTTCACCACTGATGCCGCGGCCCTTGAGATAGTCGATAACGCTAGTTGCTTGTGGATGTTGGCGTAGCTGTTTCAGGTAATACTTGTTGACCAGTTCCATCAATTCATACAGTTCACTGGTCTCAGAATTGACGCGGCTACCAGTTGCCTCTTTTGGCACTGTCATGCCAGCCCGCGACGCCAACTCTTCTACTGCCTCGACGAAACCCATATTCAGGTATTCCATCAGGAATCCTATGGCGGACCCGTTCGCGCCACAGCCAAAGCAGTGATAGAACTGTTTTTGCTGGCTAACGGTAAAAGAAGGGGTTTTCTCGTCGTGAAAAGGGCAACAGGCCTGGTGATTTTTGCCGGCTTTTTTTAGCGGAACGTAGCTATCAATTACATCAACGATGTCGGTACGTGCCAGTAGATCGTCGATAAACTGTTGTGGAATCAAACCCGCCATGACAGCAGAGTATAAACAGCAGTGACAAAAAGGCGAGTGCCAGGATGTCGGAAACGATTATTGGTTCAGGCGAGATTTAATCATGCCACTGACTTGTGACATGTCAGCACGACCTTGCAGCTGTCCCTTGAGTTTGCCCATGACCTTACCCATATCTTTCATGGATTCGGCGCCGGTTTCGTTTATGGCGGATTCGATTAATTCGTTGATTTCAGCCTCGGAAAGTTGGGCTGGTAGATAGGTTTCAATAATATCGAGCTCAAATTGCTCTTTCTCAACAAGGTCGTCGCGACCAGCCTGCTGAAACTGGTCTATCGAGTCGCGATGTTGCTTGGCCATCTTGTCAAGAATAGCGATGGTTTGTTGGTCTTCAAGCTGAATTCGCTCGTCGACTTCTTTCTGCTTGAAAGCGGACTGGATCAGGCGCAAGGCGGCAAGCTTTTCCTTGTCCTTGCTACGCATGGCGTCCTTGACGTCGTCACTGACCCTGGATTTGATATCAGCCATGGCTGATGATGTGCCTGAATTAGTAGGGGCGGGTGCGACGCAGGATATTCCTTGAGGCCTGCTTCTGTGAACGTTTTACGGCGGCAGCGGCTTTACGCTTACGGACCTGGGTCGGCTTTTCATAGAATTCGCGGCGGTGGACGTCTGCCAACACACCAGCCTTTTCACAGGCACGCTTGAAGCGTCGCATTGCGATATCAAATGGTTCGTTGTCTCTAACCTTTACTGAAGGCATAGTTATAAAAATTCCTGTTTTCTTTACGCGTAGGTGAAAAAGGCGGCTATTTTAGTGGCTATCGGTCAAAATGCAATCCACCAGACGCTGTTTTTCAAGGATTCGTAACAAAAATGCGTGTTTTAGGTATAGAGACCTCCTGCGACGAGACCGGTATCGCCATTTACGATGCCGATCACGGCCTGTTGGCGCACCAATTATTCAGTCAGATAGACCTGCACAAGCAATACGGCGGGGTCGTGCCGGAGCTGGCCTCGCGTGACCATGTAAGACGAATTCTGCCCTTGATCCAGGGCTGCCTGGAACAGGCCGACTGTGATCTGGCGAGCCTGGATGCCGTGGCCTACACCGCGGGTCCGGGGTTAATGGGCGCCTTGCTGGTTGGCACGGCCGTGGGTCGCAGTCTTGCCTATGCCCTGTCGATACCCGCGGTTGGTGTGCATCATATGGAGGCGCATTTGCTGGCACCATTGCTGGAACAGGATGTACCGTCGTTTCCGTTCCTGGCGTTACTGGTTTCAGGTGGCCATACCCAGCTGGTAGAGGTGAAGGCGATTGGCGATTATTGCCTGCTGGGAGAATCGGTCGATGATGCCGCCGGTGAGGCCTTTGATAAAACGGCAAAATTACTGGGACTGCCATACCCCGGCGGCCCGGCAATTTCAGCCCTGGCAGAAAAGGGCGATAGCCAGCGATTTCGCTTTCCACGTCCGATGACCGACAGGCCCGGTCTCGATTTCAGTTTCAGCGGGCTTAAGACCTATGCATTAAATACCCGCAATTCCGAGCCTGACGATGAACAAACACGTGCTGATATCGCGCGGGCTTTTGTCGATGCCGTTGTCGACACCTTTATCATCAAGTGTCGACGCGCGCTGGAACAGACCGGTTTAAACAAGCTGGTCGTCGCTGGCGGTGTCAGCGCCAACAAGCAACTACGGGCGGGATTGCAGCAGTTAATGCAAGAGCTGCAGGGCGAGGTATTTTTTCCACGGCCGGAATTCTGTACCGATAATGGCGCCATGATTGCCTACTGCGGCTACCTGCGCTTGCGGCACGGCCAAACCGAGGACCTCCAGTTCCAGGCGCGTGCGCGCTGGTCTATGCTGGATCTTTAGACTTCTTTGCGCCTATCTTGCCTTCCTGGCCACTGAGCAGGTTGCGGATATTTGATTGATGGCGCCAGAATAACAACACCACCATGATCGCATGGCATGATATGTAAGTCGTTTCCTGCAGGAAATACCAGGAGTAAACCGGTGATGTCAGTGCCGCCACCAGTGCGGCCAGTGACGAATACCGGAACATTAGGGCAACGACCAGCCAGGTCAGGACAAAACCACTACCGACCAGCCAATGACTCGCAAACAATACGCCGATCAATGTCGCAACACCCTTGCCACCCTTGAATCCAAAAAAGACCGGAAACAAATGACCGCTAAACGCCAGTAAACCGCATGCGGCGATGACGCTATCTGGCTGTTCAAGGTATCGGGCCAGTAACACAGGTACCACGCCTTTTAATACATCACCAGCCAGCGTTGCTGCCGCGGCGCCCTTGCCGTGCAGGCGCAATACATTGGTAGCGCCAGGATTGCCTGAACCGCCTGCACGCGGATCGGATAGTCCCAGCATGCGACAAACAAGTATGGCCGAGGCTATCGAACCAAGCAGATAGGACAGTACCAGTAAGGTGATAGTGATTAGCATGCGCGTATTGGAATCGCTACAGGCAGGGAGGTCAAGCGTTCACAGATTTTTTTCGGCAGGCAAGTCAGTATCATGCATAATAATCATCTACAAATAGTAGCAATCAGTTAACCATGGATATTATCTACCTGCGTGACTTGAGAATAGAGACAGTGATCGGCATTTACGACTGGGAACGTCGTATGAAGCAAACCGTGATACTGGATATTGAAATGGCGACAGACATCCGTGCTGCAGCCAATAGTGACAATATCGAAGATACGTTGAACTACAAGGATGTGGCCAAACGTATCATGAGTTTCGTTGGCGAGAGTGAGTTCGAACTGGTCGAGGCGCTTGCCGAAAAGGTGGCGGAGATTATCCTGTCGGAATTTAATACGCCCTGGGTAAAACTGTCATTGAACAAGAAAGGTGCTGTACGCGGTGTACGTGATGTCGGCGTGGTGATAGAAAGAGGTAATCCGGAAACATAATGGTAAAAGTTTACGTTGGCATTGGCAGTAATATCGAACGCGAAAAGAACATTCGCGGTGGTTTGAATGCCCTGGCCGAAAAATTTGGCAAGCTGGTGCTGTCTCCTGTTTACCGCTGCGCATCGGTCGGTTTCCAGGGCGACGATTTTTATAACATGGTCGCTGCGTTTATCACGCACAAGGATATAGAGCAGGTAGCTGCCGAGTTGAAAGAAATCGAATTTGATTTTGGTCGCAAGCGCAATGAAACCCGTTTTTCATCACGAACCCTGGATATCGATTTACTGTTATATGGTGACAGGGTTGATAGTCATTTCGATATTCCGCGTGAAGACATCGTCAAGTATGCCTTTGTATTAAAGCCAATGCTCGATATTGAGCCCCAGCTATTACACCCTGAAACTGGTAAAACCATTGCCGAACTATGGCAGGAATTTCCTTCCAGTGAAGTTGAACTACAGGAAGTAGAGCTGGAATTGGCATGATCAACATCGTTTGTTTTGGTGACTCGATTACCGAAGAAGCTGAACATCCCTTACCCCAACGCTGGACCACGCTGTTACAGGACAAAATGGAGCAGTCTCATCCAAACGAGTTTATGGTGCATAACCGGGGAATCAGTGGTAATACCACGTCACAGGGGTTCGATCGGTTTGCAGAGGAAGTATTACCTTTGCTACCCGGCGTGCTGTTAATTGAGTTTGGTTTGAATGATGCCAATGTCTATGGTCATACGCGTCTGCCCCGCGTCAGCCTTTCCGAGTTTGAGCGTAATATGCGCGAATTCCATCGCCTGGCCCTGGAAAATGATAGCCTGCCTGTATTCATCTGTAACCATACGATAGGCGATGTCGATGACGAGCAGGGCAATGGCAGCAGTTTTAATGACAACTTTGTTCCTTACAACCTGAAAATAAAAACGTTGGCAGAAGAGCTGGATTGCCAGTTAATCGATCTGCCAGCGCAGATGCAACAACGTAACATTTCTGTGGATGATTTTGTCAGTGATGATCAGGTACACATTACCAGTCAGGGAAATCAACACTATGCGGAAATGATTTTCAGCGGTCTGAATGAAATCAGTTTCAATTAGTTTTCTGACATGTATGCTATGCATGTGATTTAAACAAATTCGACAGGGGATACGTAATGATTCATCGTGCTCGCATCTACATACTGGCCACCATTGTTATGGCTTGCATGTTGACAGCCTGTCAGAACGTTAAGGACAAGAACAAGATGAACAATCTCGAGGAGTCGGTCACGTCTTACGAGATTGCACTGCGCTGGGCCGAGCATGAGTCAGCTTATAGTTACCACGTTGATGAAGAAGGTGTTAAACCTGAGACAGACCTGGATAGGCTCAAGGAAATAAGCGTTACCGGGATCGAGGTGCTTGAAAAACTGGTGCATGAGGATAAAGACAAGGCCAAGATAAGGATGATCGTGAAGTATTATTTTAAGGACCAGGGCACGCTTAAGACGCTAAAGCTTGAGCAGGACTGGTGGTACAGCGAAGAAAACAAGCAGTGGTTTATAAAAACCGATTTCCCAAACTTCTAGTTTACCTAGCCCGAGTACAGGCTACGGCCACCATCCACATTAATAATTTGCCCGGTGATGTAATCAGCATCACGAATCAGAAACAGCGCAGTTTTGGCGATGTCGTCCAGTTCGCCGGTACGGTTTAGCGGTATCTGTTTCATGATGTTCTGTTTTTCATCTTCGACAATGTTTTCCGGCCACGCAATGGCACCCGGCGCGATGGCGTTTACCCGAATGCCCGGCGCCAGTTCCTTCGCCAGTGATTGCGTCAATGTCACCAGACCCGACTTTGAAATAGAGTAGATCGTATGCAGTGCCAGGGGGCGAATAGCGTGTATGTCAGTCAGGTTAATAATACAGCCCTTGTGTTTGCGCAGTGATGGCGCGGCCAGTTGCGACAGGAACAATGGCGCCTTGAGATTGGTATCTATCAGGTTGTGCCAGTCCTCATCGGTAAACTCACTGGCCGGTGTCGGGTAAAAGGCAGAGGCATTATTAATCAGTACGTCCAGTCTGCCCTTGAAACCGGTTGCGGTATCGATTATGGCGTCATAGTAGCCCTGATGCTGTAAATCGCCTTGTATGGTGATGGCTGAATCATGGCGCTTGTTATTCAGTTCGCGCACCAGCTCATTCGCCTCTTTTGCAGAACGGTGATAGTGGACGATCACATTCATCCCCGCATCATGGAGTGAACGCGCCAGGGTAGCGCCTATTCGTCTCGCAGCACCGGTGATTAATACAGTTTTGTCATACATGAAAGCAGGGTGGTTGATTGATACGGGAAACAGAATAACATGTCGTTGTTATGGCTCAATTAGATAATGTTGCTGCTTATCCAACACCGGATACCGAGGCAATCAAGGTAAGTGACCAACTGGTGGCGATGATCAGGCAGCGTATTGAGCAACATCCGCCGGCAATCCCTTTCCGTGATTACATGACCATGGCGCTATATGAACCCGGTCTTGGCTATTACAGTGCCGGCAGTCAAAAGTTTGGTGACGCGGGTGATTTCGTTACCGCACCGGAGATCTCGTCATTATTTTCCCGCTGTGTCGCACGGCAATGCGCGGATGTTCTTCAGGATATTGATGACCCCATTGTGTTTGAACTTGGTGCGGGCTCAGGTGTTATGGCGAAAGACATCATTAATGAACTGCGTTCATTGGATCGTCTCCCGGGTGCATACTGGATCCTGGAGCCTGCAGCCGACCTGCGCGAAAGACAACAGGCGTTATTGCAGGACGGCGTACCGTGGTTTTTCGACCGGATCATGTGGCTGGATGCGTTGCCACAAGATAAGTATAACGGAGTCGTGTTGGCTAATGAGGTTGTTGATGCTTTGTCGGTAACAAGGTTTCGTAAATCTCGTGAGACTTACGAAGAGATAGGCGTGGGCCTTGCTGACACCGGCTTTACATGGATGGCTGTTGAGCCTGACGCAGAGTTACTGTTAAGGCTGCAGCAGCTTGAGGAAAAGCTGCCCAAACCACTACCGCATGGTTATGTATCGGAAATTAATCCTGGTCTGGCATCTTGGTTGAGTGCGGTGACAGAATATCTGCAACAAGGATTGATGCTGGTAGTTGATTACGGCTATACCAGGCGAGAGTACTATCATCCCGACAGAAGTGAAGGCACCTTGCTTTGCTATTATCGTCATCGCGCCCATAACGATCCGTTCCTGTTTCCCGGATTACAGGACATCACGGCTTCGGTAGATTTTACCAGCCTCGCTGAGAGCGCCGTTAATAGCGGGCTGGATGTCAGGGGTTTTACAACACAGGCGTATTTCCTTATGGCGAGTGGCTTGCAGGAGATGCTGACAGAAACCGATCAAACTGATGCACGTCAGCTTGCCTTGCAGTCGCAGCAGGTAAGAACATTGACCATGCCCGGTGAAATGGGAGAACACGTAAAAGTGATGGCGTTATGTCGTAACCTGAAAACTGCGTTACGTGGTTTTGCGCTTGCCGATCAACGGGCGCGCCTGTAGTTCATGAAAGTCACTGTTTGTTTATTGCTAATAGTCATCCTCAGTGGATGCAATAGTGAGGTTGTTGTAAAGAATCAACCAGTAGAAGAAACAGTCGGTCTCGAACAGCTTGCCAAGACGGATATCGATAATGTCATCGATATTCACATTGTCGAGTGCCAGGCGCTACTACGCGAGTTGATGCTGAAGCTATACAAGCGTAATCCAAGAGAAATAAAAAAAGCCGAATTACGAATGGCGGAAGAACATGTCGTCCGCCTTTTCGATCTGGAACACGATTGGGACTTCCCGGAATTCGAGGGCAAGCATGATATTGAAGTGATTAAACTCGCCTTTGATGAAGACTATAACGGTGACAGGGTATTTGTCTTTGTGGGCGGGCTGTTATCAATGATAATGAAATCGTATGATTACAAATCCGAATTTTTTATCTTTGACTCAATCGATCCACAGAAACTTTACAACAGTGCACGCAATATCGAGATCGCCGTCTGGCGACTTGGTAACAACAGAGACAGCCATGACGAGCTATTCATATACAGTAATTCATTACCAGGTGAAGAAGTGAACCTGAGTTATGAAAGACTGTTTGGTAAACTCATTGCCACTCAGGACAATATCGCCAGCGTTATTGCAAGCAAACAAAACCGTACATTGAAAACGATAATCCAGCGGGTAGCTACAGCCGCATTCATTCCTATCTAGGGCGAGCAACTGGTGGAACTGATACAACTCATCGTATTGGCTGTTGTCCAGGGAATTACCGAGTTTCTACCTGTCTCTAGTTCAGCCCACCTGATACTGGTGCCCGTGCTTACTGCGTGGCAGGACCAGGGGCTGGCGATCGATGTCGCTGCGCACCTTGGCAGTTTACTTGCCGTGGTTATTTATTTTCGCGCCGATGTTAAACGCCTGGGCCAGGCTGGCATACATTCCTGTATCTATCGGCAAATAAAAACCTCGGATGAACAGCTATTCTGGGTACTCGCTATTGCCACTTTACCGGTGTTGGTTATCGGCTTGTTGGCGCATGACCTTATCGAGTTATACCTGCGCCACCCACTTGTTATTGCAGCGGCCTCGATCGGTTTTGGGCTGTTATTATTGTTTGCTGACAGGCGTACTGACAGAAGTACACTACTTGACCAACTGCAGTGGAAACATGCGATGCTCATAGGACTTGCTCAGGCACTCGCGTTGATTCCCGGGACGTCCAGGTCGGGCATTACGATGACAGCGGCGCTGTTTCTTGGTCTGGGCAGAAAAGCCGCCGCGCGGGTTTCATTCCTGTTGGCTATTCCGGTGATCTTTTGCGCGGGTAGCTATGAACTCGTTAACGTCATCACTGGAGAGGCTCCGGTCGATTTGTCCGGCTTTCTGATTACAGCCTTACTATCTGCTATTAGTGCCTTGCTGGCAATTCACTTATTTCTGCAGTTTTTAGAAAGGATTGGCATGCTACCATTTGTGATTTACCGGGTGGTACTCGGACTCGTGCTGGTGGTGTTGTTTATCTAGTTTACTTTTTTACGGCAGCTATTGCGGCTGTACGCCGCTTACCAAGTTCCTTGCCCAGCGCCTTTCCTTCAAAACCCTCTGACTGTAAAACCTGACTTTCAACATTCATTGCCGCAGCCAGTGCCTGTTTCAAATATGTGGCCTGCGGATATTCTTTCTCTTCCAGTCCAGCCCTGCCCCTGGCGTCAGCCTCACAGGCAAGCAGGAAATCGTCCAGTCTTTCAGGCCGGCGAAAGGCGTCAAGTTGCTCGAGCTTCTTTAACACTGTTTCCGGTTTCATTTCCATGATGCGATGGCAGTCCAGGTGAAAGCGGGATACCAGTCTCGCCAATTCCCGATAGCGGTTTGGAATACGGTAACGGTCGCATACTTTATCAATAAGTTTTACGCCACGGGCTTCATGCCCGCGATGACTTGGCCATTCTGATTGCGGTGTCGTACCTTTACCAAGGTCATGCACCAGCGCGGCAAAACGCACGACAGTCTTATTCGATAAACGTGCGGCCTGGTTTAAACTCATGATCGTATGCAGGCCGCTGTCTATTTCCGGGTGGTAATTCTCCGGTTGTGGTACTCCAAACAGCTTCTCCAGTTCAGGAAATAACACGACCAGTGCGTCACAGGCCCTTAACAAGAGTACAAACCTGCCAGGGTATTTACCTGCGAGGGCTTTTTCTGTTTCCGTCCAGACACGTTCCGGCACCAGTGTTTGCAATTCGCCATTGGCTCCCATTACTTTTAGCAATGTCATTGTTTCAGGTGCAACCTTGAAACCCAGTGTGGCGGCAAAACGAGCAACGCGAAGTACGCGCAGTGGATCTTCATTGAATGCAGCTGAAACATGTCTTAGCAGACCTGTCTTTATATCATTAGCTCCGTTGAAGGGATCAATCAGGTTGCCGTTTTCATCTTCGGCAATGGCGTTAATTGTGAGGTCGCGTCGCTGCAGGTCGTCTTCAAGCGTGACATCGGTATCGGTGTGAAAAGTAAAGCCCTTGTAGCCCTTGCCGGACTTTCTTTCGGTGCGGGCAAGGGCATATTCCTCTTTTGTTTCCGGATGTAAAAAAACCGGGAAGTCCTTGCCGACGGGCTTATAGCCGAGTTCGAGCATTTGTTCGGGAGTTGCGCCTGTCACTACCCAGTCCCGATCCTTGACCGGGAACCCAAGTAATTTATCGCGTACAGCGCCGCCAACAAGATAGGTTTGCATAGTATTCACGTTGAAAAAAACGGTATCTTGCCCGTGATAACGGGCAACAACAAGCTCGAGTGTGCGGTGTTATCCCCGGCGGGCTTCGCTACGAAACCCGGTGTAGCGCGAGCGGTAGCCGGTTTTGTTCAGGTAAGTCGGTACGATGCTGTCTATACTGCGCGGCTCAATTCCGTATAGTTCGAGATGGTTTACTGTACAGACGCTGTCTGCCTTGCTGGACAGGTAATTGTCAGTGGAAAAAGGTTTGCCGGGTACAAAATCGAACACGGTTGCCTGTAATCGAGACAGGAAATTATTCAATGGCACTATCCTGCGCTTGAGACCCAGTACGTCAGCCGTGTATTGCACCAGTTCTTCAAGCGTATAGACAGCCGGTCCACATAGCTGATAACGCTGACCATAGCTGTCTGGCCTGGTCAGACTTTGTGCCATGATTTCGACAACGTCAAGCACGTACACGGGTGCAAACCTGCTGTTATAGCAGGCAAGCGGAAACGCCAGTGGTGTCAATTTCAATAATTTTGCGAAGCGATTAAAGAAGCTGTCGCTGCGACCAAAGATAATCGATGGTCGGAAACTGGTGACCCTGACACCATCATTATTGTTATGGAGCAGGTCTTCCGCCTCACCTTTGGTACGCAGGTAGTGGCTTAACCCGTTTGCTGCATCGGCATTAAGTGCGCTCATTTGCAGGATGCGTTTGATGCCATTGCTGACACAGGCCTTAAGCATATTTTCTGCTACCTGGACGTGTGCCTTGTGAAAACCTCTACCGCTATTGCCCCGCTCATTCAGGATGCCGATGAGATTGATAGCGGCATCGCAATCTGACAGCGCTGCATCCAGTTGTCCCTGGTCATAGATATCTGCCTCAACCAGCTGTAGTCCTGGCAACAGGATCAGGTCGTCACGATTGTATTCCCGGTTACGGGTTAACACTTTCACTTCGTAACCAAGTTCGGAGAGACGATTACATAGTGAGCGACCTACGAAACCGGTGCCGCCCAGTACCGCAATTTTTCTAATTATCATGCTTGTGGAATGAAATCTTTAATGCTGTACAGCTCAGATTAGCAAGAAATCCGCCATTGGGCGATGAGATTAACGACATGCGATCACCAATTGGTGTGATCCTGTTGTTCAAACGCCAATCATAAATATTCGCATAGGTAAGCACGCGGCTAACGTATTTCCGGGTTTCGTTAAAAGGGATTTGTTCGATCCAGACATCTGGTTCCTTACAACCCTTGTCAGGTAGCCACTTGTCCACGCGGTGTGGACCTGCATTGTATGCAGCCGTCGCCAATACCATATTGCCATCAAAACGATCCAGCATCTGTTTCATGTATGCGGTGCCAATTGGAATATTGACTTCTGCCGTTTTGAGTTTTGCCGCTCTAAAATTTTTCAGGCCAATCTTTTTCGCGGTCATGTTGCCTGTCCTCGGCATAACCTGCATCAGGCCAAGCGCACCGGCCGGAGATCGAACATCTTCAATGAATGCACTTTCTGCCCGGACCAGCCCGTATACCCAGCTGCGATCAATGTCACGCTTACTCGCGTATTTATCAAGCAGGTTGTCGAATGTCACAGGGAAACGCAGCACCAGATCATCATAGGCCCTGGCACGGCCCATCGTGAAGATTGCGCGGTCATACCAGCCCCACTGGGTTGCAAGCTTGGATGCCATTTGCATCTGGTAACTGGTCATATGTTTAAGCGCATGGTACCACTCGCGCCTTGCCGGATAGTTTTGCCCCAACATATACAACTCGTGGGCCCGTTTAATTGCGGGTAGTTCTGATACCCGTTGCAACTCCAGTTCATTGGCCGGCAGCGGGTAGTGGTTCATGTTGTAGTCGAGATCCAGTTTGTCGGCTGCCAGGAAACTGTAGTAACCGCGGCCTGTCGCCAGTTTCATATAAATGGTCTCAGCCAGTTCACTATCACCGGTGTTCTCAAGTGCCCTCGCGTGCCAGTACAGCCAGCGGTCACGTATATCCCCTTGCGGGGGTTCATCGTTGGTCCAGCGTCGTAATAATGGCCAGTCTTTTTTCACAAAGGCGATCATTAACCGGTAGTGAAAGACATCTTCATCAACATGATGACTCTCGATATCATCAAGTAATTGCTGGGCCATGGGGCTTTTCTTCATGGCGGCGCGCACTGCCAACATACGTTTCAACTCGACAACCTCTTCCTCGGTAAAAGAGTATTGGTCGTTTAGTGCGTTAAATCGTTTAACCGCATGGTTAACATTCTGACGAGTCAGTCGCATGATGCCATGCATCAGGATCTCGCGACCGGTTTCATCATCTGCCAGTTTCGGTTTATGGGTATGCTTGTATGGGTTGTGATGGATGTTGATCCAGGTTTGAGCCAGTTGCTGGTGTTCCTTATCGAGGCGACCGCTAAGGTAGGAGACCAGCTTGACCTGGTTCTGTTGCATAGCGAGTCGAATGCGTTGCCAGACCAGTTCGTTGGTTACCAGCCCACTGTCATAGAGTAACTGGAAAGGTTTGTCACACTGCGGCGGCAAGGACTTGCCATTCAGCCACGTGCTGCGGATATCTTCCAGCAGGTAATGCTCGTTATTCGTTTTCATACGAGCCTGTAATTGATAGCAGCGCAGGGTATCGTCAGACTGGTTCTCAAAATTATCAAGGAAGGTTTGCCAGTGACCGCGTCGCACCAGCAATTTTAACCAGGATTTACGCAGGCTATTGGCCATGGGTAAATCGCCATGGCGATTAAAGAAATCGATCATTTCTTTATCTTTTGCTTTCCAGAGTTGCTTGCGCAGGTATTCGTATCGCAAGTAGGAATACAGTGGATAGTCTTTCAGCTGATTGGCTATCTTGCCAAAGGTCTTTAACTGCTTTTTTTCCAGCGCCTTGATGGCAGCAAGATAGTCACGCCGTTGTTCGTCGATCGGCTTGGCGAGAACCGGCATGGCGGTGAGCAATGCCACGATGAAGATTGGCAGCAGCGATAACCGGAATAGTTGGTAATGAAATGACCATGCTGTCGAGACGCTGGCCGTTGTGGCTTTATTGCTCATGAATTAGATGTTTTTCCCCTAGCAGACGAATTCTGCTTACTATCCGTTAGTTTAGCAATATATTTCTTGAATATACTTTAACATAGACACATTGTTTATCATTGCAGACAATGTGCCATGTTTGCCGAGCTAAGCCCGTTAATTATTTTTTACTACGCTCTTGGCGGTATCTTCGCCGGTCTGGTGGGCGGATTGCTTGGCCTTGGCGGTGGCATCATCGTCGTCCCGCTGCTGCATATCCTGTTCAATCTGCAGCAATTTCCTGCTTCCAGCCTGATGCAGGTTGCTGTAACCACATCACTGGCGACGGTCATTGTGACCTCGCTGGCTGCAACGCGCGTACACCATAACAAGGGCGCCGTGTTGTGGCCGCTGGTGGCAAGCCTGGCGCCCGGCATCGTTATTGGCGCCGGGCTCGGTGCATTGCTAGCCGATGCACTCAGTAGCGATGTGCTCAGGATCGCATTTGGACTGTTCGAGATACTCGTCGCTATACAAATTGCACTGGATTTCAAACCCCGGGCCAGTGTCAGCCTTCCTGCTGCGCCAGGCCTTGCGCTGTCCGGTAGCGGTATCGGTTTTTTGTCGACGTTGCTGGGTATTGGTGGCGGAACATTGACGGTACCCTACCTGTTGTTCTGTCGTGTTGCTGTTCACAATGCGGTGGCGGTTTCTTCAGCCTGTGGTTTACCCATTGCGGTGGCTGGAATGACAGCGATGATTATCTCGGGTCTGGATAATCCGCAATTGCCGGTCCATAGCGTGGGTTATCTGTACTGGCCGGGTGCGCTGATCATTATCACCATGACGATTTTTTTTGCGCCAATGGGTGCACGGCTTGCGCATCGACTGCCGGTATTAACACTGAAGCGTTGCTTCTCGGTGGTCTTGTTCCTCGTTGGCTTGAAAATGTTACTACCCCTGTAGCAAGATGCTGTTACCAACGCCATTGCATGTAAAGCGCGGGGATATCGAACCCGACATCACGATTAAGCAGCAGCCTGTCAGCAGTAGTAATGACAAAAAAGACAGGCTGTTTTGCGCGTATTGTCATTTTCTCTTAACGGACAGCAGCGAGGCGATTAGCTGCTCGGGCAGCCATACACATACATTCACCAACCCGGCAGGATTTGTTTATACGGTTGACTGCTATGAACACGTGCCGGGCTGTTCCGGAAATGGCTGTCCCACTGCAGAGCATAGCTGGTTTGGTGGCTACCGCTGGCAACTGGCATTGTGCCGTTCCTGCCAGCGGCACCTTGGCTGGCGATTTATCAATTCGACTAGTTTTTATGTACTTATACAAGGCAGGTACACTCGTTTGTCCTGAAGCGCCGACCGCACACTTGCAAAACAGTGATGCTTCGTTAGAAGATACTTGAGTATTTGTATTTCACGTTGATGAGTTAGCATGACGTCAAAAATTGCCTTGATAATCGCTGCCCTTGTTCTGGTACCCGTGTTCATGATTGTTGTTGCCTTTCTGAAAAACGATCTTCCCTGGAGTGACCCCCCCGGTCTTGGGCAACGCTTATCAACCTATCTGAATACGAATATTGCAGAAACAACGATCGATTCGGTCTTCCCCGAACTGATTCCGCGCCGCTATGCCCTTGATATCGACGTGCTCAAACGACTCATACTTGATGTGATTGATGAACTGGGCTGGGATATCAGCAGTACTTTTGACGAGGAACACACGCTGGCCGCCGTCGTCACCACGCCTTTGTTTGGTTTCAAGGATGACGTGATGATTAAGTTACAGCGGGGCGCTGGTGATACGGTTATCGTTTCCATGCGTTCGCAGTCACGCACCGGCAAGGGCGATCTCGGCACGAATACCAGGCATGTTCTCAATTTATTCGAGACCCTGGACAAGGTTATCGCCAAAGCCGTCAGGCAGTAATGTGGCCTACCAGCAACACACACTTAACGTAACTACCCGGGGTAGGGGTACCTATGAGATTACGCGCGAGGTGCAGGAACTCGTAGCTGCAGCAACGGTGAGTGTCGGGCTTTGTCATTTGTTCATTCAACACACGAGTGCGTCAATCATGCTTTGTGAAAATGCCGATCCGGATGTTCGTGTCGATCTCGAAACGTTTATGCAATCGATTGCACCCGATGGTGCCCCGATGTTTTGTCACACCACAGAGGGGCCGGACGACATGCCTGCACATGTCAGAACTTTGATCACAAATGTGAGTCTGACATTGCCAGTCAGGGATGCCAGATGTCAATTGGGAACCTGGCAGGGCATTTACCTGTGGGAACATCGCACGGCGCCACATGGTAGAAAAGTAATTGTAACCGTGCAGGGAGAATGAACATGGTAAAAGCTGTCTGGAAAGACGTTGTACTTGCTGAAAGTGATAATACCGAGGTAGTGGAGGGCAATCATTACTTTCCACCGCAATCACTGCATTCCGAATTTTTTATAGAAAGTGATACGACCAGTCACTGTCCCTGGAAGGGGCAGGCCAGCTACTACACGATCGACGTTAATGGCGAACAGAATAAAGACGCTGCCTGGTATTACCCTGATCCAAAACAGGCAGCTGAGAATATCAAGGGCTATATCGCTTTCTGGAAAGGTGTTGTGGTTAGCTAGCCGAACTTGTTTTTTGCAGTTGTTCTGCGCGCTGCGCCGTTTGCAGTAATTCCTGCTTGAGACAGTCCATATCGAAACTACTGCTGAATTCAGGCCAGCCCTGTGTATGTTCAGTAATGAGTGTCGCCAGCATATCAATATGATCCGGGTTGTCATTCAACGCAGGGATATAATCAAAACGCTCACCACCTGCTTCCATGAAAAAGTCACGGTTTTGCAGGCGTATTTCTTCCAGCGTTTCCAGACAGTCTGCGGAAAAGCCAGGACAGATAACGTTAACGCTTTTTATACCCTGACCGCCTAATTCCTGAAGCGTGATATCCGTGTATGGCGTTAACCATTCACGTGGTCCAAAGCGTGATTGAAACGTGGTAATCCAGTCTTCCTGTTTGAGATTCAGCTTGTCCGCAACAAGCCTGGCTGTCTTGTGACATTCGCAATGATAGGGATCACCGGCGAGGAAGTAGTCTTTTGGTAACCCGTGAAATGAAAACAATAGTTTTTCCGGTTTACCATGTTGTTGCCAATGTTGATCAATACTGTTTGCCAATGCAGATATGTAACCGGCGTAATCATGATAATGGTTAATCACTCTCAGTTCCGGAACCCAGCGGCACTGCTTGAAATAATCGGCAACGGCATCAAATGTTGATGCCGTCGTCGCGGCGGAGTACTGCGGGTATAACGGAAATACCAGCACGCGCTGGGCATTTTCGTCGCGCAATTTTTTTAATCCGTCAGCGATAGAAGGGTTGCCATAACGCATGGCGAGTTCGACCTTGATGGGCCCGGTAAACTTTTTTTCCAGTAGCTGCTGTAGCGCCTGTTGTTGTTTTTTGCCGATGGTTAGTAGTGGTGAGCCCTCATCAGTCCAGACCTGCTCATACGCCTCGGCCGAACGCTTTGGCCTGATCCTAAGGATGATCACGTTCAGGATAAACCACCAGATCCACTTTGGCGTTTCAATGACTCGCGGATCGGACAGGAACTCGCCCAGGTATCGACGCAGAGCGGGTGCCGTTGCTGCATCGGGAGTACCCAGGTTTGTTACCAGGATACCGGTGCAGGGCAGAGCATCATGTTTATAGTCCGGCGTGTTAAGGTATTTCATAGTCTTACTTATATAGGAGTCGCTTGTGTTTGTAAAAAATATCCAGGACTGCCCTGAGTTTACCGCTAATGACGGGTGTCAGATCAGGGAATGGCTCCATCCGAACAATGACAGCGTGGATTTACCTTACTCGATTGCAAAAGCAGTCGTGGCGGCTGGCCAGCGAAGCTACAAGCATACACTTGAACAAACAGAAGTCTACCTTGTACTTAAGGGAAAGGGTTTCATGCATATCGATGATCAGGTGAAGACGATCGTCGAGGGAGACAGTGTGCTGATCCCTGCCCACTCGGTGCAATGGATTGATAACATCGGCGATGAGCCGCTGCATTTTCTTGCACTGGTGAGTCCGCCCTGGACAGAGACCGGTGATAACAGGCTGGACTAGTTAAAAATACCTGCCAACCAAACCCTCCATGAGTGTCGATAGTATAAATAAGCCAACAATTACAGCAGGAGCGGCGACCGCGACAACCATCGATTGGAAAAAGGTTTGTAACGTTTTTTGCCGTTCGTTCTTTTTGGTCAGGACGACATTGATTATCGCGGTGATTGGGATGACCGGTAGCGCCAGCAGAAATGCCATCAGTCCGAGCCACGACCCATTGCCTGTATTCATAACGACAATGATATAAACAGCGAACACCTGTAGGGCCATGGGGACAGCAACGCAGTACAAATATCTCATCGTTGCCGGTTACCAGTTTTTTTCTGATTGCTTGACCAATAGTACCTTGCGGTATTGATCATGAATGTTTCGGCAACGTTCACCCAGTTCGGAGTTCTCATCAACGTTATCGACATAAAAACGAATTAGTGAACGTATTGGGCCTTCCATGTATAGATAATCGATGTTGCCATTGGCTGTCCTGGCAATTCGCTTCAGGTAACGCAGTAAAAACCACTCGGTTGAGTACGGTTCGACATCCTGTTGGTTGATTTCCTTTATATGTTCCAGCACATAAAGACGGAAATCACCAAAGTAGACTTTTTTCATGCGGGTCCGGGGATAAGTTAACTGTCTTCATGTTAGCTGATCCCCGGGAAACAACACAATCAGGTTCGGGTTACAACATCATCAACCTGTTGTAATGCAGCGATACGTTCTTCCAGCGGGGGGTGGCTCATGAAGAGTTTCTGGAAGTTGATCTTTTTCTCGCCAGTGATACCGAAAGCTGCCATTTCATCAGGCAGGTCACTGCTATTGCTGGCATTCTGCAGTCTGCGTAAGGCCGCGATCATTTTTTTGCGTCCGGCCAGGCTGGCGCCACCGGCATCGGCGCGATATTCGCGGTAGCGCGAAAACCACATGACGATCATGCTTGCGAGGATAGACAGGATCATCTGTACGAAGATCACACCGATCCAGTAGCCCGGTCCATAGCCACGCTCTACCTTGAATACTATTTTATCAATCAGGTGACCGATGACACGGGAGAAGAAGATCACAAAGGTATTGACGACACCCTGAACCAGGGTCAGCGTTACCATGTCACCGTTGGCGACGTGACTGATCTCATGCCCGAGTACGGCTTCAACTTCGTCCTGGTTCATGCTTTGTAACAGTCCTGTGCTCACCGCGACCAGCGCATCATTGCGGTTCATGCCTGTTGCAAAGGCATTGGGTGCCGCTGAATTGAAAATGCCGACTTCCGGCATGCCGATACCGGCCTCGCGCGCCTGCTTTTCAACCGTGCTAACCAGCCACTGTTCCTGGGCATTTGACGGTGACTCAATCAACTGGACGCCCATGGAACGCTTGGCCATCCACTTTGACATAGCCAGCGATATCAGTGAGCCGCCCATGCCAAAGACGCCAGAAAATATGAGCAGGGCATTCAGGTTTAGCGAACCAGACTCTTCCAGCATACTGTCCACACCAAGCAGGCGCATGGTGATACTGAGTACCAGTATGATGGCCATGTTAGTTCCGAAAAACAGTAACAGTCTTAACATTGAAAACTACTCCGGATTATTATTTGATCAATATGGCGCCTGCGGGCGTGATTTCAAGATCAGGCACGTCGTAATACCCGCATTGGCGATACCATTAATACACTGCGTGTGCCGTACAGGCCGGTGCCGATGACAATAATGCTGCAGGCAAGCGGACCCACCAGCCAAATCCAGGGATTAACGATGACATCGATATTGAACACGTATTCCGCCAGCGCCATCTCGATAGCAGACGCAGCAAGCGACGACAACAGCCCGGTCACCAGGCCCAGGAAAAGAAATTCCGCTACCAGGCCTGACACGATTTGCTTCTGGTTGGCGCCCAGTGCGCGCATTAACGCAGACTCATGCATGCGTTCATCATGTGTACTCTGTAGTGCCGCAAATAAAACGGTAATACCGGTAAGCAGGGTGAACAGGAACACGAACTCGATAGTATTGACCACGTGTTCCATGATCATGCGCACCTGTTTGAGGATGGCATCGACATCAAACACGGTAATACTCGGAAACTGGCGGATCAGTTCAACAAACATACCGCGCTTGTTGGCTGGCATGTAAAAACTACTGATAAAGGTTCCCGGATAATTTGCCAATGCCTCCGGATTGGTGACCACGAAAAAATTGACGTTAAATGAATCCCATTCTACCCAGCGCAGGTTGCGGACTGTGCCTGTCATTGATTGACCACCGATCAGGTATGTCAGCGTGTCACCCGTTTTAATACCCAGTGTTTCAGCAATGCCCTGTTCTACCGAGAAATAATTTTCATCACGCTGTTGCGGCCACCATTGTCCGTTGACAAGTTCATTGTCGGATTGCATGTCTTCCAGATAGGACAGGTTAAAATTTCGGGTTGCCAGTCGTTGTGCCCTGGGTGATTCGTAGTTATCTTCAATGACAGGTTGTCCATTAATACTGGTCAACCTGCCCCTGATCATGGGGTACAGACCTATGTTGTCGTTAATGTGCTGTTGTAAATAGTCGCTGACTGAATCAATCTGGTCAGGTTGAATATTGATCAGGAAATAATTCGGCGTGTTTTCCGGTAAACGGTTCTGCCAGTTGGCGAGCAGGTCAGTACGCACCAGCGTCAGTAATAACATGACCGTGATTCCAATACCGATACCCACAACCTGTACCATGCTTTGTTGCGACCTTCTTATAACGTTAGCGAGGCCATAGCGTGCGGATAGTTTCAACGTCGGTTGCAGTCGGCGTAACCACGCAATTAACAGTTTCGCAGTCAGCCCCATGACAATTGCCGTCAGGAACAGGCCTCCCAGCGTGTAAAGGGTTAGAGCAAAATTGCCTGACTGCCATGGACTGAGCGCAACCAGTGCGATAATGGCCACCGCATAAACCAGGTAGTTGTTCATGGGCAGCGGCGTCAGATCACGACGCAATACGCGTAGTGGCGATACCCTGCGCAGACGAAGTAGCTGAGGTAATGCAAAGGCGAGTACTGTTACCAGGCTTGCGAGCAGACCATTAATGACGGGTTGCAGCGAAGGTGAAGGTAACGCCCGGTTCATGATCCCGGCCATGAGCTGATGTAAGATTTCCTGTGCTACAAACCCGATCGCGCAACCGATTAAGCCTGCAATAAGTGCAAGCATAATCAACTGGTACAGGTAGATCCGGATGATCTGGGCCTGCTGCATACCCATACAACGTAGTACGGCGCAGTTATCAAAATGCCGGGTGGCATAGCGATGTGCGGTCATGGCGATGGCCATGCCAGCCAGTGCAATACTGACCAACGCCGCGAGGCCCAGAAATTGTTCAGCACGTTCAAGGGCCGAGCGTATCTCGGGTCGGGCATCCTTGATGCCGCGAACGCGCACGTTATCTGTAAATGAAATGCTGTTGCGGTATTGCTCAACCAGGTTGCTATCGCCGCCCAGTAACAGCCGATAACTCACACGACTACCGGGCAGGATGAGACCGGATTCGGGCAGGTCTTCGCGATTAAATAACAGTCTGGGTGCGATGTTAAACAAGTCACCACCGCGATCCGGCTCATAGGTGAGCACGCGCGTAAACCTGAGCGAGAGTGCGCCTAACTTCACCGTGTCACCGGGCTGAACCTGCAAGGCCTGGCTCAGACGGCTGTCCAGCCATGCCTCGCCACGACCGGGTATGCTTGCTGCCTTGTATTCCGCTTCAAATAACCCGTTGCTGATCCTGAGTTCACCACGTAACGGGTAGCGTTCGTCAACAGCTTTGACCTCGGCCAGCTCCATGTTGTCATCAACAACGACAACGCTACGAAAACTCTCGTTCCTGGAATAGGTGAGGCCCATGGCATCCGCACTAGCGGCAAAGCTATCCGGGACAGGATTGGTTGAGCTTAAAACAAGGTCGGCTGCCAGCAATTCCGTAGCCTGTAACTCCGTGGCGCGACTGACCCGGTCGGTAAAAAAGCTGACCGATGTCAGGCACGCAACGGCAATTAATACGGCTATGCCAATTAAGCGCAATTCGCCTGATTTCCAGTCGCGTCGGAACGAGGTTAATGCAAACCTGAAACTGTTCATTTTGATTCAGCCAGGTGTCCACCCGACATGATCACCTGTCTGTCACAGTGTTCGGCGATGGAGGGGTCGTGTGTCACCATGATTAGCGTGGTGCCATTCTTGCCATTGAGATCGAATAGCAGTTCGATGATACGTCCTGCCGTTTTCTGGTCCAGATTACCGGTTGGTTCATCGGCAAACAGGATAGCTGGTTGTCCACTAAAGGCACGGGCGATGGCCACGCGTTGTTGTTCACCACCGGATAGTTGATTCGGGTAATGGTGAATTCGTTCTTTCAGTCCTACCTGTTCCAGCTGTAGCCTCGCGATTCTGTCTGCATCCTTGTTACCGAGCAACTCCAGCGGCAAGGATGTATTTTCCAGCGCGGTAAGTCCCGGTAGCAGGTGAAATGACTGGAAAATAAACCCGACTGACTGGCTGCGAATACGTGCTCGACCATCTTCATCCAGTGTCGACAGGTCCTGTGAATCCAGGATGACGCGGCCTTCAGTCGGCATGTCGAGTCCGGCTAGCAGTCCCAGCAGCGTTGATTTGCCTGAACCGGAAACACCAACAATGGCTAAACTTTCTCCCTGTCTAACAGACAAATTTACATCGTTCAGGATCGTTAATGTGCCCTCAGGACTATTCACTTGCTTTCCAAGGTGTTCTGCTTGCACAATGTTTGAAGAGGTCTGGCTCATGTTCTACCGCACATTATTAATTCTTTGTTTAACCGTTTTTGTTTACCCTCTGCAGGCTGCAGAGAGAACATTGTTGATTCTCGGTGATAGTTTGAGTGCCGCCTATGGTATTCCTGTCAGGGCTGGCTGGGTTTCACTGCTGGAACAACGTTTACAGGATCAAGGTTATGCCTTTAACGTAATCAACGCCAGCATCAGCGGTGAAACAACTGTCGGTGCATTGACCCGTCTGGACATAATCCTCGACACGCACCAACCCGATCTTGCCATCGTTGAACTGGGTGGCAATGATGGCTTACGTGGTTTTTCCTTTCGGGAAATTGAGCAAAACCTGTCCACGATAGTGCAACGATTGCAAGCCGGTAACAGCGATGTGCTACTCGTACCCATGCAGTTACCACCTAATTATGGACAGGTATATAACCAAAAGTTTCAGGGCGTTTACCAGCGGGTCGCCAATCAGCATGGCATCACCTTATCCCGATTCATACTCGATGATATCGCCCTTGATAACAAATTAATGCAGCCGGATGGCATTCATCCTGTCGCAAAGGCGCAGCCTATGATGCTGGATAACATCTGGCCGTCTCTGGAGACACTTATCACTGACGAACTTGCATTACAATGAAATATTGTTGTTACTGCAGCGCTGAACTCATTTACGCGATTCCTGACGACGATAACAGGCATAGGTATATTTGCCAGAGTTGCAATGTCATTCATTATCAAAACCCCAAGGTGGTAGCAGGTTGTTTGCCAGTCTGGGAAAATAAAGTCTTGCTATGTAAGCGTGCTATTGAGCCACGCTCCGGATACTGGACACTGCCGGCCGGGTTCATGGAACTGGGAGAAACGACGACTGAGGCAGCGCTGCGCGAAACCATGGAAGAGGCCAACGCACGCGTCGAGGTGGAAAGTCTGTTTGCCGTGTTTAACCTGCCCCATGTCGACCAGGTCTACATGATGTTCAAGAGCCGGTTGCTGGATAAAGACTTTTTCCCCGGGCAGGAAAGCCTGGATGTGCAGCTCTACAAGGAGGACGATATACCCTGGGACCGGCTGGCATTCAGAACCATTACCGAAACGTTGAAATATTATTTTGCCGACCGGCAATCCGGTGAATACAGGCAGCACACTGGTGATGTGACCAGGGTGAATGGTGCGTATGGATTTGTGCCGGGCCCGATGGAACTGGACGCCTGATTTATTCTGCAGTAACCCAGCGACCAAAACTACATTCGTAGCATTTGCCGTTGTTACTTACCCTCGCTCCAGTATCGAATTCCTGGTCATTCCAGTAGCACTTCTCATCCATGTCACTCATCTGCACGGTTTCGTCATCACTATCCGGACCAAGGATTTCCGAGGTTTTTTTACTGCTATCGGGCGCTTCTACCGGCGTTGCATCGGCCATTAATATTTCCCCCATTGGCATTGAACCTTAATGGTAATGCCTGCAGCCTGTTTCTGCCAGTAACGCCGCAGTAAATGCTGTTCCTAGCGTAACTGGGCGAGGGCGGTAATAGCTTCCAGGATTTGCTTACTGGTGTGGGTACCTGTATTAAAGCGTGTATTGGCTTCGGCGTCTGTATTGTCAGCGCAACACAGGCAAATAAGGCCTGCATCATTCAACAGGTTTGCCGCACTGAGTATGTCGATATCCAACGTCGACTGTTGCAGGATGGCACAGGCATGTCCCATATCGAACAGGTGACGCTCAACTTCCTTTGCTATAGCAACCGTATTGTCACCACTGATCCAGACCGAGATCGGTTGCTGACCAAAACGGGCGTGGCGTTCCTCTGCGGTGACCGGCTGGTACTCGGTCGTGCTGGTAGCGCCTATGATCATGCCCGCACCAACAGTGACATTGCTTATCCGGTCGATAATGATGAAGGCGCCTGTGTGCTTACAGACACTATAGGAATCGAACACGGCGGGCGCATTTAAAGTGACCTCGCAATGACCAATCTCGTTTAATTGCAGTGCCCTGGCGTCGGATTCATCCAGTGAATTGACGTCGATGCGGTGGTGTATACGTGCGACCGAGCCGGTCACTGACTTGGTGCCAATTTTTACAAAGTACTGCTTGCCGGGCATCATTGCCTCTTCGGTCATCCAGACGATCTTGGCATCAAAGCGATTACCCACGTGTGGCAGGTCATCACGATGGACGATCATGTCACCTCGACTGACATCGATCTCATCTGTCAGTGTCAGCGTAACTGCCATGGGCGGAAAAGCCTCGTCGATTTCACCTTCAAAAGTAACGATGGATTCAACGCTGCTCTGCTTGCCTGATGGCAGCACGGTAATGTTATCTCCTTTCTTGATGATGCCGGCCGCGAGTGTGCCGCAATAACCACGAAAATCCAGGTTGGGTCGATTCACGTATTGCACCGGAAAACGCACATTGGCCAGGTTTTTATCATGACCGATCTCGACGCTTTCGAGGATTTCCATCAGTGGCTTCTCCGTATACCAGGTCATGTTGACACTGGAATTGACGACGTTATCGCCTTTCAACGCCGAGATAGGAATGAAGTGCAGGTCGATACGGTCCAGCTTGGCAACAAAATCGAGATAATCCTGCTTGATCTTGTTGAACACGGCCTCGTCGAAATCGACCAGGTCCATTTTGTTCACGGCAACAATAATGTGCTTGATGCCCAGCAGTGACGAAATAATGGTATGGCGTCGGGTCTGGGTCTGCACCCCATAGCGGGCGTCAATCAATATCACCGCCAGGTCGCAGGTAGATGCGCCGGTTGCCATGTTGCGCGTGTACTGCTCATGCCCTGGCGTATCGGCGATGATGAATTTGCGCCTGGCGGTAGAGAAGTAACGGTAGGCAACGTCAATAGTAATACCTTGTTCACGTTCTGCCTGCAGTCCGTCGACCAGTAATGCCAGGTCTACATCATCGCCTGTTGTGCCCACCTTGGCGCTTTCGGATTTAATCGCTGCCAACTGGTCTTCATAAATCATTTTTGAATCATGCAGAAGGCGGCCAATCAGCGTACTCTTGCCATCGTCAACACTGCCGCAGGTCAACATACGCAGCAGTTCTTTTTTCTCATGTTGTTCGAGATAGGCTTCTATATCAGTGGCTATGAGGTCAGACTGGTGTGACATAAGTAGTTTTCCTGTTGCATCAGCAGGCTTAGAAGTAGCCTTCCTGTTTTTTCTTCTCCATTGAACCAGACTGGTCATAGTCAATCACGCGACCCTGGCGTTCGGAGGTTTTGGTTAATAGCATTTCCTGGATGATTTCCGGCAGCGTTGTTGCCTCTGATTCAACAGCACCGGTCAGCGGGTAGCAACCCAGGGTGCGAAAGCGCACCATTTTTTTCTCGACTACATCATCCGGGCCTAGCGGCATTCGGTCGTCGTCTACCATAATATAAACGCCATCGCGTTTAACGACCGGGCGTTTGGCGGCATAGTACAGCGGTACGATAGGTATGTTCTCCAGGTGGATATACTGCCAGATATCGAGCTCTGTCCAGTTCGAAAGCGGGAACACACGGATGCTCTCACCCTTGTCGACACGGCCATTATAAATGTTCCATAACTCGGGGCGCTGGTTCTTTGGGTCCCAGCGGTGGTTCCGATCACGGAACGAATAGACACGTTCCTTGGCGCGGGATTTTTCCTCGTCGCGGCGGGCGCCACCAAAGGCGGCATCAAACTGGTACTTATCCAGTGCCTGTTTCAGTGCCTGGGTCTTCATAATATCGGTATGTTTACTGCTGCCATAGGTGAACGGATTCACGCCAGCTTTCACTCCTTCCTGGTTGGTATGTACCAGCAGTTCAAGGTTCAGCTCTTTGGCCAGGTTGTCGCGAAACGTGATCATGTCGCGGAATTTCCATGTGGTGTCCACGTGTAGTAACGGGAAAGGCAGCTTACCGGGATGAAAGGCCTTCAACGCCAGCTGCAGCATGACCGCCGAGTCCTTGCCGATAGAATACAGCATGACCGGGTTGTCGAATTCAGCCGCAACCTCGCGGATGATATGAATACTCTCCGCCTCCAGTTCTTTCAGATGTGTAAGGTTGTATTGGCTCATGCTAGCTAGGTATTTGGCTTGATGATTGGCGAGGACAGCCCCGAAAGGCGCGGCATTATAGCAGAAGGCGTTAAAGCGGCCAGAAATAGATAGCTATTTACTTATAGCTTCCACTTATATAAACGCTGGCGGAATAGAAAAATTGATCGGGTGTTGAAATTACCGGCGCCGTCCCCATTAAACGGTTGACATTAAAAACGGTTTGTCTATATTTAGCACTCGCAAATAAAGAGTGCTAACAAATCATGTTAGTTTATTATAAATCAATAGGTTAGGAATTTAGGAGGTCTACTTAAATGAACATCCGACCATTACATGACCGTGTAATTGTTAAGCGCGTGGAAGAAGAAAAAACTTCTCCGGGCGGTATCGTTATTCCTGATTCAGCCGCCGAAAAGCCAATCCAGGGCGAAGTTGTTGCCGTTGGCAATGGCAAATTGCTGGATAGTGGCGAGCTGCGTGCGCTGGACATCAAGAAGGGTGACAAGGTCCTGTTCGGTAAATATTCAGGTACCGAAGTCAAGGTTAGCGGCGAAGATTATCTGGTGCTGCGCGAAGACGACATCATGGGTGTCATCGAATAATCCACCTCTCTTTAATTATTCAAGATTACATATTTAGGAGAAAACAATGGCTGCTAAAGAAGTAAAATTTTCGGATGATGCGCGTAGCCACATGGCGAAAGGCGTAAACATCCTTGCTAATGCAGTAAAGCAAACTCTCGGTCCTAAAGGCCGTAACGTTATTCTGGAAAAGAGCTTTGGTGCTCCGACCGTTACCAAAGACGGTGTCTCGGTTGCCAAGGAAATCGAACTCGAAGATAAATTTGAAAACATGGGCGCACAGATGGTGAAGGAAGTCGCTTCCAAGACCTCTGACGTCGCCGGTGACGGTACTACTACCGCAACCGTTCTGGCCCAGGCCATCGTCCGTGAAGGCCTGAAGGCAGTAACCGCGGGTACCAACCCAATGGACATCAAGCGCGGTATCGACAAGGCCGTTCACTGTGCCGTTGAAGAACTGAAAAGCCTGTCCAAACCATGCGAAGACAGCAAGGCCATCGCCCAGGTAGGTACTATCTCTGCCAACTCTGATAGTGACATCGGTAACATCATTGCCGAGGCCATGGAAAAAGTGGGTAAAGAAGGCGTCATTACCGTTGAAGAAGGTTCCGGTCTGGAAAATGAGCTGGACGTGGTTGAAGGTATGCAGTTCGATCGTGGTTACCTGTCTCCCTACTTCATCAATGACCAGCAAACCATGAGTGTCGACCTGGAAGATCCTTTCATCCTGCTGCACGACAAGAAGGTCTCCAACGTCCGTGACCTGCTGCCAGTACTGGAAGGTGTGGCAAAAGCCGGTAAGCCGTTATTGATTATCGCTGAAGACATCGAAGGCGAAGCACTGGCTACGCTGGTTGTGAACAACATGCGCGGTATCGTCAAGGTGGCTGCAGTTAAGGCGCCTGGTTTCGGTGACCGTCGTAAGGCCATGCTGGAAGATATCGCTATCCTGACTTCGGGCACCGTTATTTCTGAAGAAGTTGGCTTGAGCCTGGAAAAGGCCGGTATCGACGACCTTGGCAGCGCCAAGCGCGTACAGATTACCAAGGAAAACACCACCATCATTGACGGTGCAGGCAAAACCTCCGACATCGAAGGTCGTGTTACGCAGATTCGTCAGCAGATTGAAGAATCTACTTCAGACTATGACCGTGAAAAACTGCAGGAACGCGTTGCCAAGCTGGCAGGCGGTGTCGCAGTCATCAAGGTTGGTGCTGCTACCGAAGTTGAAATGAAAGAAAAGAAGGCCCGAGTTGAAGATGCTCTGCACTCAACCCGTGCTGCTGTTGAAGAGGGTGTTGTTCCTGGCGGTGGTACCGCATTGCTGCGCACGCTGGAAAAAGTGGCCAAGCTGAAAGGTGAAAACCACGATCAGCAGATCGGTATCGACATTCTGAAACGTTCCATTGAAGAGCCTCTGCGCCAGATTGTTACCAATGCGGGCGAAGAAGCGTCAGTGATTGTTAACTCTGTTCGCGAAGCCAAAGGTAACCAGGGTTACAACGCGGCTAGCGGCGAATTCGGTGACATGATCGAGATGGGTATCCTGGACCCAACCAAGGTTACGCGTTCAGCCCTGCAGAACGCTGCTTCTGTTGCCAGCCTGTTGCTGACCACCGAAGCCATGGTTGCCGAGTTACCGAAGGACGAAGCTGCCCCGGCAATGCCTGACATGGGCGGCATGGGCGGCATGGGCGGCATGATGTAAGCAACTGCCTGTGTGCCGTTAATTCCATTTCGGAATTACAAAATGAAGCCGACCTGTGATTGTGCAGGTCGGTTTTTTTTGTTGTGCAGGCTTGTCAATTAACGACTCAGCAGTAAGAGAACGATATTTGATAACAATTATCGGGAACGGCGATCCCTCCAAAAAATATCAGTAATTAATCTATGTTTATGAAATTGATAAATAGATGCCACTTAAAAAAATGGTACTACCGGCAAGACGATCCATGGTCGTCAGATTGGCTGTCTTTATTAGCTTGCCTATGCCTATTCCCAATAAATGTAAAATTATAGTGGCGAATACAAAGCCGGTAGCGTAAGACAACGCATTAAATGAGGCTGGCATCTCTGTTCCATGAGCATAACCATGAAAAATTGCAAAAAAACCGATAATGAAACTTCCGTATATAAGAGGAAGTTTAAACACTCCGGCAATCAATATGCCTAACACTATTATTGAGAGCAATATTCCTTGCTCAATATATGGAACAGGTATTTCTAAAATGCCAAGTGCTCCTGCCAGGGTCATTACAGCAACAAATACACAAGGAACAGTCCATATGGCGCGGCCACCTACCTGTACCGCCCAGATGCCCGTTGCCAACATTGCCAGCAAGTGGTCAACGCCACCTAACGGATGTGTGAATCCGAATAGAAAGCCTGTTGTTGGTTCTATGCCAGTGTGTGCTGAAGCAATGCCAGGCACTGCGAGGAATAAGATCACGAATATTACGAGCGTTTGTCTCATTAGAAGACTCCTCTTGCTTACATTAACTGTGTCCATCAGACGTTGATTGTAATCATTAAAAATTTTTGCTGGCGGTATAAATTACTCATAAATAATTAGTTTTGATTATTCTTCATCTCCATTCTTAACAGATTCGCGGTAATTGTTCTCCACTCAGTCGGTCCAGAAGACGTTTACCACCAATTTTTGTTTCGAGTATCACTGAGCCCGCTTGTCCTGTCGCCACATCCCCAATGCTTCTGGCCTGATGGCATAAGGCGTTTTTTTGAAGTATTTCAAGTGTGCGTTGTTCATCCTGTGCCGGAACAATAACGATAAACCTTCCCTCGTTAGCCACATATAACGGGTCGAATCCGAGTATCTCGCAGGCACCGCGTACTTGATCCGCCATCGGTATTAATGCCTCTTCAATAGTGATCGTTAGATTGGAAGCTTCAGCAATTTCAATCAATGTCGTTGCCAGTCCACCACGAGTCGGGTCTCTTAAACAATGGACGTCTATACCTGCATCAAGCAGGGATTCTACCGCATTGCATACAGCTGCTGTATCACTCTCGATCGTGGTTTCAAATTCCAATCCTTCGCGGACAGACATGATGGCTATCCCATGCCTGCCGATATCACCACTTAATATGACGACATCCCCACTGCACACATTGGCAGGGGAGATGTTAATACCCTGCTTAACAAGGCCAATCCCTGTAGTATTAATATAGATCCCGTCGCCGCTACCTTTATCCACGACCTTGGTATCGCCGGTAATCAATTGAACATGATTGTGATTGGCTGCTTCCTTCATGGAATGAATAATCTTCCACAGGTCCGCCATGGGAAAACCTTCTTCCAGAATTAAACCGGCACTCAGATACAAGGGTTTAGCCCCGCACATGGTGAGGTCATTCAGGGAACCATTGATAGCCAGTGTGCCGATATCACCGCCCGGAAAAAACCAGGGCTGGACTACATAGGAATCGGTACTCATGGCAATTTGTGTACCTTCAATATCAATTACAGCACCGTCATGTTGTGTATTGAGAATAGGGTTATCAAAGGCAGGCAGGAACAGCTTTTCGATCAGTTGTTGTGTCAGTGATCCACCGCCACCATGGGCCAGCACGATCTCGGGATAATCTGAAATCGGAACAGGACAGTGCAGCTCGAAGTTATCTTTCTGAGTCATACAGGCACTGAGCGGTCAATAGTACGTTTGCGATGTTTGAAATAGGCAGCGCAGGCCCCTTCGGATGATACCATTGGTGCACCCAGTGGCTGATCTGGCGTACAGTTTGTGCCGAAGCTGGGACAATCCATGGGTTTTGCAATACCCTGTAATACCTGCCCGCTGATGCATGCGTTTTCAATATCTGCAGTTTTTTTGCTTGGTCCAAAGCGTTGTTCTGCATCGAAGGCAGAATAATCAGTACTTAAACCAAGCCCGCTTTCTGCAATCTCACCAACGCCACGCCATTGTCGTGGAACGATTTGAAAGACTTCTTTGATGACCTGTTGCGCCGTTGAATTGCCGGATTTGCTGACGGCCCTTGTATATTGGTTTTCAACTTCAGCACGTCCTTGTTCGAGTTGTTGCAGGCACAGGTATAAGCCCTGCAGGATATCCAGCGGTTCAAACCCGGTGACGACAACGGGGATATGATATTGACTGGCAATGGATTGATATACTTCATAGCCCATGATGGTGCAAACATGTCCCGCAGCAAGAAAACCCTGGATACGGTTTGACGTTGAATTCAATATCGCCCGCATGGCCGGTGGTACCAACACATGAGCAACCAGCATGGAAAAGTTGTTAATGTTCTCACGTTTGGCCGTGTATACAGCCATAGCCGTTGTTGGCGCCGTTGTTTCAAAACCCACTGCAAAGAAAACAACCTGTTTGTCCGGGTTGTCTTTCGCAAGTTGCAAGGCCTCCAGTGGTGAATATACCAACTGCAGACTGGCGCCGCGCGCCCTTGCCTGGAGTAGATTGGTTTCAGAACCGGGAACGCGGGCCATATCACCAAATGAAGCGAGGATCACATCCGGTTGCATGGCAATCTCGATTGCCTTATCGATCATACCAACCGGTGTGACACAGACCGGGCAACCTGGCCCATGTACCAACGTTACCTTGTCAGGCAAGAGTTCATCAATCCCATACTTAACAATACTATGAGTTTGCCCGCCACAGATTTCCATGATGGTCCATTCCTGGGTGACCAGATTGTCAATTGCATCGAGGTATTGTGCTGCCTTTTCCTGATCGCGAAATTCTTCAACAAATTTCATGTTGTTCCTTCCATGTTGTCGAAATAAGCGAGGGTACGTTTTGCCTCTTCGGCATCAAGCAAGGTAATAGCAAAGCCGGCATGCACCAGTACATAATCGCCGACAACCGCTTCGGGTAATAAAGCCAGGCTGGCTTCCTTGATAACACCGGCAAAGGAAACCTTGCCGGTACGATTAATCGTATCATCACCATGTACAGCGGTTATTTTCCCGGGAGCAGCAAGACACATTAGATTAAACCCGCCTCTACATGTCGGGCTGCCCATACGGCCTGGCCCAATGCCAGCCCGCCATCATTCGGAGGTACGTGTTGATGCCAGAAAGGTGCCAGCTTTGCGGCTCTCAGACCTTGAATGGTCTGTTCGGTTAAATAACGGTTTTGAAAACAACCACCGGTTAACACGATGTTTGTTTCACCCGTTTGTCTGGCAATGGATAGAATCATTTTTACCAAACTATTATGAAAACTCGCTGCAACGAGAGATGTTGCAACACCGTTCTTAATATCTTTCATCAAGGCAACTATCATCGGCTGCCAGTCAATAATCGTTAAGCCGGATGTTTTATCTGTTTCCAGGTTGAAGGCATAATGTCGATCAGCGCTTTCCCTGTTGATAGCAAACTCGAGGGCCATGGCGGCCTGACCTTCAAAACTGGTGAATTGGTGCAGGCCGGTTAATGCGGCAACGACATCAAACAGACGGCCCATGCTGGAGGTCATCGGTGAATTGATCCTCCGTTCCAGCATGCGTTGTAACAGTTTTCGTTCACTAGCTGTAAATGTCATTACCGACTTCAGCGTTTCGTTTGTCAGGGCCTCATTGCCAAATAGCTCATACAGTAAACCCATGGCTGCCCGTCGTGGCTCTGTAATTGCCCTCTCACCACCCGGCAATGGAAACGGCCTCAGGCTGGCGACTCTCTTTATGGATAAACTATCAACAATAAAAAACTCGCCTCCCCATATCGTGTTGTCGTTGCTATAGCCGGTCCCATCCCAGGCCACGCCCAGTACCCGTTCCTCGAGATTATTTTCTGCCATGCAGGAAATGACGTGCGCAACATGGTGTTGCACCGGCATTGTTTTCAATCGCCTGTTATGGGCATATCGGCTTGAGTAATAGTCCGGATGTTGATCGCAGGCAATACAGGCAGGCGGGCAGTATAGTTTCTGAAAATGATCAATCGTCATTTCGTATTGATGCCTCGAATAGACATTATCCAGATTGCCGATATGCGGACCAATGATAACGCCGTTATCGAGCGCAAGCGCAACGGTTGCTTTCAAATGACCGCCCAGGGCCAGTATGGGCTTTTCACTGGAAGCAACCGGAAGTGAAAAAGGCGCCAGGCCGCGCGCTCTTCGAACTATCGAAGCCCGACCTGCGACGAGTTGTACTACCGAATCATCCAGCGGCATAACTATGGGCCGATCGTGTACCAGGTAATAATCAGCGATCCCGTTTAATCGAACCAGCGCATCCTCTTCATCGATCACGATGGGGTCGCCGGATAGATTGCCACTGGTAGCGATGACTGGAAAGCCGAGTTCATGCAGCAGTAGATGATGCAGTGGCGAACAGGGCAGCATGACACCATAATAAGGGTTGTTGGGTGCTATTGCCTCGGCTAACGTTTCATCACTGTTTTGATGTTTATGCCGTTCTAATAAAACAATGGGGGCCGTATGACTGCGCAGTATTTCATGTTCCTTTCTGCTGATCAGACAATGGTCTTTAATGGAGGACACAGTCGGAAACATCAGGGCGAACGGTTTGTCCGGTCTTGCCTTGCGTTGACGTAGCGTTGTTACTGCTTCATTGTTGCGAGCATCCACAAGCAGCTGAAAGCCACCGATGCCTTTTATAGCAACAATCTTTCCATCACGTATCGCGGCTGTTGCAGCTGATAATGCCGCGTTTTTTATTGCCACGGTCTGACCGGACTGTTCCATAAACGATAGTTGTGGACCACAATCCGGGCAGGCATTAGCCTGGGCGTGATAGCGTCGATTGTCCCTGGAATCATACTCGGACTGACATCGATCACACATTCGGAAATCCTTCATCGTGGTGTTCGGGCGATCAAATGGCAAGGCTTCAATAATACTGAAGCGTGGCCCACAGTTGGTACAGTTGGTAAAGGGGTAGGCATAACGACGGTTACGCTTATCCAGGATTTCGTCCAGGCAATCCGGACAGGTTGCCACATCAGGCGAAATCAGGGCTGTATTGATTGTCGCTGATTCACTTTCTTCTATAGTAAAACCGCGAAACCCCACGGCAGGTAGTGATTGTTGCTGAATGTTATCAATTCTTGCCAACGGGGGCATTTCTTCGAGTAACGTATCATAAAAATTGTTAATAGCATCTTGCGTTCCTTCGATATCAATACTGACGCCACTTCCTGAATTGAATACCCGGCCGTTTAACCCTGATGTGAATGCCAGCCGCTTGACGTATGGTCGAAAGCCGACACCTTGTACGATACCCTCTACTTTGATTCTGGATCGCCGGGTACTGTCATCCAGCGGGTGGGCAATGTTTTTTTCCTGACACGCAAGGGTCATGTTTCAACCTCAATGCTGCGTAATAAGATCTCCTGCGCGTTTGGATCAGAAATATTGGAGGAAACTTCAATGTCCAGTGTCGCACCTTGAGCAATCGTGTCTTTTGAAGACTGGTAAAAATGTTCCTGAAAATGTTCAGCCGACATATGACTCAGCGCCCCTAGCCAGACACGCACTGTCGTGACCTGTCGGGCCTGTTCCTGTTCGGCCAGTTGTTTAATCTTGTTCATCAAACTGTTCATCAGCGATGCTTCATGCATGTTCATTTTCCCTTTGCTTTATAAATCGTGAGACATCGTTGTTAATATTATTGACGATATCATCTGCCGACTTGGCTACTGCGGGCGATAACCGTTCACCGTGTTCAAAGGATTCAGCTTCGACAGCATAGACAATCAGCTGCCCGGGTAGCTTGCCCAGCGTCAGACCCAGTTCTATCGCTTCCGCCAAACCCAATCCATGGCTGGAACAACTGGCCATGTCACGCGGTAAGGGCTGATCCTCGAGTTCAAGTCGTGTAATTTTGCCGGGTGTACCTGCGGGGGCGGCAGCATCAACAATGATGCACAAGTCTGCATTTTCCCATGCATTAATAATAGCGAGACTGTCATCTTGTCCCTCGATAAATGCACAGTCCTTGCGTTGTTTTTTTAGTGCCTCATTGACCACTGTGCCGACGCCATCGTCGCCACGAAAGGTATTTCCGAGTGCAATAATGACAATCTGTTTCGTTAAGGACATGATAAATCGTGTTACCTGCGCTCGACATTCAATTTCAGAAAGTGTGTGGCACAGGAGATACAGGGATCGTAGTTGCGTATCGACTGTTCGCAACGCCATTGCAGCTCGGCATCTTTTAAATCTGTATTCTTCTTGATCAGGTCTCTCAGATCATCTTCGATCATACCCTGGTTTTGCGAGGTTGGCGGGACAATCTTCGCTTGCAGTATGGTGCCGTTCCCGTCCAGTTCATAACGGTGATAAAGGATGCCGCGTGGTGCTTCAGTACAGCCGTAACCAATACCGGCCTTGATATCATGTTCGATAGCCGCAGGTTCCGACGGAGAGTAATGACCGATGATAGCCAACGCCTCATCACAGGCATGTATTACTTCGAGTGCGCGAACGATAATACTTTTGAATGGATTATTGCAGGGCGCCTGAAAACCTATCTCTTGCATCACTTCCTGAACAACAGGACGTAGTAATTCATGATTAAGATTGAAACGTGCCATCGGGCCAACGTGGTAAGTCCCTCTTTCTATAATGACAGAATGCAGGGCGGTTGAATGAGGTATATGTTGTTCCTGGAAAAAATTTTCATATTCGGAGACATCGATATCAATGCCCTTGCTGGAGACAATCCGGCCTTCATTCATGGGGTATTCATTGTCATGTTGCAGGGAAACAAATTCGTAATCTCGTTCAAAGTCGGGAAAATCAAGTCCGGCAACCCAATGAGCAGTATCTATCGCAGCTTCCCGCGCCCATTTTAATTCTTCAGCCAGGTTACGCATGTCACTTTTCGATGGCAGCTTGTAAAAACCACCGACCTTGACATTAATCGGGTGAATTTCGCGGCCGCCCAGAGTTTGCAGAATGGCATTACCAGCCTTCTTCAATTGCAGGCCACGTTCAACAATGGATTGATAATCCTTGGCCATGGCAATGGCACTCTCGTAACCGAGAAAATCCGGCGCATGTAACATATAAACATGTAACACGTGACTCTCGATCCATTCACCGCAGTACAGCAGTCGGCGTAGTTCGCGCAAGGAACCGGTAAGTTTGATATCGAGCAGGTTTTCCAGCGCATGTACGGCACTCATTTGATAAGCGACCGGACAGATACCACAAATGCGTGCGACGATGTCCGGCGTTTCCCGATAGTCGCGTTCCTGTAAAAAGGCCTCGAAGAAACGAGGTGGCTCAAAGATCTCAAGTCGCACATCTTCAACTTCATTGCCATTGATGCTAACGTGCAATGCGCCCTCACCCTCAACGCGAGCAAGGTAATCTACTTTTATGGTTTTACGGGTCATCGTTCTCAGCCGCATCGCGAAACGCGTCTGCCCAGGTATTAAACGTTTGATAGGTTTGTTTTATGGTCTTTTGATCGATCCCAAGTCGCTGCCACTCTTTTTTCAGCGCTGTTGTATTTGGCGATTCCATTGGACCAAAACAGCCGTAACAACCACGATTGAAGCTGGGGCATAAGGCACCGCAACCAGCATGCGTGACAGGACCCAGGCAAGGTGTACCGTGTGCTACCATGACGCAGACATTAAACTTTTTCTTGCATTCAACACAAACACTGTATGTCGGTATGTTCGGTTTGCGACCGTGCAGGTAAGCATTCAGCACTTCAAGCAGTTGCTTTTTATTGATAGGACAACCATTTAATTCGAAATCGACCGCGACATGGTCCTTTATCGGGGTTGAGGTTTGCAGTGTTTCAATATAGAAAGGTTGGGCATAAACCACAGAGATAAAATCTGTTACATCCTTGAAGTTCCGTAATGCCTGTATACCGCCTGCTGTCGCACAGGCACCAATTGTTATCAAAAACCTGGATTGCTTGCGAACCTGCTTGATGCGTTCAATATCATGCGGGGTAGTGATAGATCCTTCTACCAGTGATACATCATATGGGCCTCTTACCGTGGCACGCGATGCTTCAAGAAAGTAGGCGATTTCTACTGAATTGGCGACTGTTAGCAATTCATCCTCACAGTCCAGCAGACTTAACTGGCACCCATCACAGGATGCGAATTTCCATACAGCCAGTTTAGGTTTATGTGCTTTCTTCATCCTAGATTTCTCTCAGGCCTAGCAACGGTTTCATCCTTTCATAGGTGAAAATCGGCCCGTCCTTACAGACGAAATGCGGCCCGTACTGACAATGGCCGCAGGTGCCCACGGCACATTTCATGTTCCGTTCCATGGACACATAGATCCGGTCGCTGGCGACGCCCAGGTCCACCAGCGCATTCGCGGTAAAACGAATCATGATTTCCGGTCCACAGATCATTGCGACGGTATCCACCGGGTCGAAATCGACCTTATCGAGCATTTTTGTGACAACACCGACATCGCCTATCCATTCCTTGGTAGCCTGGTCTACGGTGACACGGATCTGCATATCCGGTGTGCGTCGCCATGTTTCAATTTCCTTTCGGAATAACAAATCTTCCGGTGTGCGGGCACCGTATAAGATGGAAAAGCGGCCAATCGACGGGCGTCTTTTCATCAGTTGATAGATAACGGGACGTAACGGTGCGAGTCCAATGCCTCCTGCAATAATCAATACATCGGCACCGGTGGTTTCTTCTACCGGCCAGCACGAACCGTAAGGACCTCGTACTCCCACCAGCTCGTGTTTTCGTAGTTCGGTCAGGGCCTTGCTTACAGGGCCGACAGCCCGAATTGTATGTACCAGGCGTTCCGGATCGTCCGGATCACCACTGATACTGATCGGGATTTCACCAATACCATACGCATACAACATGTTAAATTGTCCCGGTTTGAACCGGGTAAACAGAGGTGCATCTTTGTTCAGAGGTATTTCAAAGGTCACGACATCATCGGTTTCATGATGACGATGTGCCGTGACCAGAAAATCCGGCGTCATGGTATTGGGTCGGGTAAAGCTATCGTCCATATCTATTACTTTGTATTGCCGTAGAGATCGATGCTTTGTATACGTGCCGTGTTAAGACGCTCAATCAAGGGTGGTATGAATCTCTTCATGAGTTCATAACCAACATGATGATCCTCTTCGCATTTTTTTCGCAGGCACTTGCCATCAAAAGCAATGGCACGCGTCAGTTCAACAGCTCGTGCATCATAATTCCATCGATAGGGAGGAATCAGCCAGGATGCGCCAAGTATTTCACCACTTTTAATGGTTAAAAAAGTATGCGGGCCGCGAGCAGGAATAAACATTTCCAGAGCGACCGTGCCGTGCCTTATCAGGTAAAAAAAATCGGCATCAGCATCTTCTTTAATAAGATAGTCGTTTTCCTTAAACACGACATTTTTTGCACATCCGGCAATCAGATTAACGATCTCCCTTTCCAGTTCCCTGCAAAAAGGGTGCTCGTTTAGTAGGTCTGCGATATCTTTCATTATTGATCGTCACCTTTAATGCTACTTGATCGAATGGCATTTACTTCTTCAGTAATATCAATACCAACGGGACACCAGGTAATACAACGACCGCAGCCAACGCAACCGGATGTATCAAACTGATCGATCCAATTGGCTAGTTTATGGGTTAGCCACTGTCTGTAACGTGATTTGGTCGAGTGTCGTATATTGCCGCCATGAATATAGGAAAAATCACCTGAGAAACAGGAGTCCCAGGTTCGCCAGCGCTCTGCATGGTCACCGGTCAAATCTGTCACGTCTTCTACTGTTGTACAAAAGCAGGTCGGACAGACCATGGTGCAATTGGCACAGGATAAACAACGCGAGGCCACGTCATCCCAACGCGGGTGTTCTAGATTATTTTGTAATACAGCTTTAATGCCGTTGCTATCCATTTTACGCCCCATTTGCTGCCTGGTATTCGCAACGATTTTATCAGCAATCATTTCTTCATTTACCGTCGCTTCTTTGTGATTGATACTTTCGAGTAACATTTCTCCCTGTTTGCTTCCAGTCTCGACAAGAAAGCGATGAGGACCGTCGTTAATAATTTCGGTTAAGGACAGATCAAAACCGGTTGTCGCTTTTGGACCGGTTTGCATGGAGTCACAGAAACAGGTGCCGCCGGCCTGCGCGCAATTCACGGCAATAAAGAGGGAATTGCTCCTGCGTGAAAGATAATCGTTATCCTGAAAATGGGAGCTATTAAAGACCTTGTCCTGAATGGCAATGGCGTGTAATTCGCAACTGCGTACCCCGATAAATGCGATTTTTTTTATGTTTTCTTCATGAGGAATGATATTGATCTTACCGTCTTTACGACTGGCTTCCCATAAGCGCAAGCGCTGGGGGTGAAGAAATTTTTTCCAGCTATGCGGTCCGACATTATATCCAAAGCAGGCCTCATCATCGCGACGCTCCAGCCTGTAGGTTCCGCCATCCTGTTTGTCTGTCCAGCCAACCGGTAAATCTGTAAGCCCGCTTATTTCATCATAAATAATTGCACCATCCTGGATAGTCGGACCGTAGACGATGTAGTCATTATTATCTAAAAAACTGATAAGGTCCTGCAGCTTATCCTTTTCAATTATCCTGAGCTGTTTCCTGGGCTCGTTTTTCACAACTTGGCTGTCAACGTTAAGTGAGTGGTCGTTTGTAATACAGTAACAACTATACAATAGGCCATAAACCAGATATATCAATGTATCCTGGCAGTAAATGCAACGCACAAACAAGCCTGGATGGGTTTTTGCAGGGTTTAAAACGGAGACAACACGGCACTATGAATGCCTTGCTTTACCAAATGTACTATTTCGGTATCATAAGCGAAATGGGCATTCTTGACCCACCCGGGGTAACGCGTTCAGGCTTGCAGAACGTTGCTTCTGTTGCTGACCCCCGAAACCATGGTTGCCGAGTTACCGAAGGACGATGCAGCGCCAGCAATGCCTGATATGTGTGGCATGCTGTAATCAACTGCCTGTTTACTATTAATTCCAATCTGGAATTAAATAATCAAACCGACCTGTGGGAAATTTCAGATCGGTTTTTTTTTATGCGGCTATGCTAGGCTTGTTGACTAGTTCCCCCAAGAAAAAATGTCATCTGGACATCAAATATATGACCTTTGATGCACTTCTTCCTTACATAGTAATTGCAGCAATTACCGGCGCTGGCATTGTTACTGGCTTACTGTTTGCTTTTTCCAATTTTGTCATGCGGGCACTGGCAGAGTTAAGAAATGAACATGGAATGTTTGCTATGCAACAGATCAATGAAAAGATCATCAATCCTTTGTTTCTGATCCTGTTCCTAGGCACACCATTTTTGTGTCTAATAATTGGGGCTTATTGCCTGTTTCATATAACCAACATACGAAATATTTTTCTACTTGTCGGATCTATCTGTTATATCATTGGCCCATTCGGTATTACCGTTACCTGCAACGTTCCTCTTAATGACAAGCTTGCAGCAGTAAAGCCTGCTGAGGGTGCTGATCTATGGACTGAGTATCAGGTGAAGTGGCAACGTTGGAATCATATTAGAACTTACATTGGAATAGCCTCGATTATTTTTCTGAGCATGGGGCTTGATTTCGAAAAATACTCTTAATGCTTTAACCTCCTGGAGAATTCTATGAAAACAACCCTGTTCTTCTCTTTATCAATCGACGGGTTCATTGCCAACAAAGATGGCATACCGCTTTTCCCGGAAGGCGCCTGGGAAGATTGGTGTTCATTGGTAAATGACACAGGCAACGTGATTGCGGGTCGTACTTCAGTTGAGCAATTGAAAGACGACGATATGGGAGCAGCGCTACATCCAGAACATAAGATTGTACTGTCATCACGCGACATTGATTTTTCTGATTCAGGCTGGAAGCATGCAAGGTCTGCTTCAGAGGCACTCGATATTCTTAAACAAGCAGGTGTTTCTGAGGCAATTATTGGTGGTGGTCGTGCTGTTTATCATGCTTACATGCAAGCAAAACTTGTTGACGAAATAATCATTGATCTTCAGCCTGTTGCGTTTGGCGAAGGCGTTCCAGTATTCGGTGATGTTGTAGATGTAACCCAATTGAAACTGCTAGAGTCCAATCCCCTGAATGAAGATGCTTTACGTCTGCGATATCAGGTCGTCAATCCCGGGTCATAACATATTATTAAGATCAAACGCATCAGGGATCTCACACCAATCTTCTTCAGCTTGATTGTAAAAGTGACTCATATTTTCATCGTGATCTATACTTAAGTTTTTATTCCATCGATTCAGCTGCTGCAATGGATTTTTCAATCACTTTTCTCGAATACCTGTGGTGGGGGATTATTCTGATTTCACCGGTGTTGTTAATGCTAGGCGGAATAATCATTCTGCTGGGATTGATTGTCGGTCGGCTTGAGTCATGGTCAAGGTTTGAATCTGTCTATTGGGCATGGATTACCGCGTTAACGGTCGGTTACGGTGATATCCGACCCACACATGTCAGTTCAAGACTGCTATCAACAGTTATTGCGGTGTTCGGCATTATATTGATGGGTATTCTCGTTGCTATTGCTGTCAAGGCAACGTCCAGCGCCTTCGAGCAACATGTAACACCTGAAGTGATTGAACGAGTAACAGGCGCGGTGCAGAAAGATGCTGGCAACGGCTGAACTTTGGCTAATAGCGAACCCGGAACAGTAGACTATAAAGTACTGGAACAACCAGTAGTGTCAGTAATGTAGCAAACGCAAGGCCGAAGATAATAGAAATAGCCATGGGTTTGAACATGGCAGTGCCGCCCCACCAAAGCGGCATCATACCGAATACCGTTGTTGCTGTAGTAAGCAGAATGGGTCTTAGTCTTTGCAGGCACGCGGCAATAAGCGCATCTGCCTCGGGTTTGCCCAGTTCCTCTATTTCAATTTTGACCCTGTCGAGCAATACGATGGCATTGTTAATGATGATACCGGACAGGGAAATAATGCCGAGAATCGTGAAAAAACCGAAAGATGAACTGGCAATAAATAAACCATAAGCAACACCGATAATTCCTAACGGTATTGTCGTTAGAATAATAAACGGCCTGCGCACGGAGTTGAACTGGGCAACCAGTAATAACAGGATTAACATTGCGGCTATGGGTAGCTTGGCGGCAATGGAGGCATTGGCCTGTCCGGATTCCTCTGCTTCACCGCCTTCCTCGTAACGATAATCGCGTGGCCAGGCTTGACTGGTTTCGGCCAGCCACGGTGACAGCGTCTGGTTTACCTCAGTGGCGGTTACGCCGTCTTGCAATTGCGCCTTCAGCGTAATTGTGCGGTTCCTGTCACGTCGTTCAATCATGCCCGGTTCGAAGACCAGCCTTACATCAGCAACCTGTTTGAGCGGCACCGACTCGCCAGTGGACTGTGAGTAAACACTGGTGCCATCCAGCTTGCCGATGTCCTGCCTGTCAGCAGCAATTGAGCGTAATGTAATCGGAATTAGCTTGTCGTCTTCACGGTATTCTGTCATTTCAATACCCGACAGGCTTGCTTTCAACGAGTAGGCGACGTCATCACTGGTGACGCCCGCACGGCGCGCGCGGTCCTGGTCCACATCTACGACAAGTTTCTTGGTTTGTTTGCCCCAGGTGTTTTTTACCGTGGTGACCAGTGGGTTGTCATACAGTCGTGCGGTTACCTGGTCGGCTATGCGATACAGCTGATCAAACTCCGGACCCGACAAGCGTATTTGAATTGGATATCCCACTGGTGGACCATTTTCCAGACGACTGAGCTTAATGCTGAGATCCGGATGATTGTCTTTCGCGTACTGCTCGATACCGGCAATGACGTCCTCTACATCCTTTCCCTCAACGGTGTTGGCAACCAGGAATGAATTGGCCGGGTTCTGCTTGGGCGGGTTTAGTGACAGGTTAAAGCGTGGTCCCCCATCGCCAATAAACGTCAACCAGCTTTCAATCCTTGGTCTTTCATCGAGGGTGTTAAGAAAAGCACGTTCAATATAGCTGTCGATATCTGCCATAACGGCCTGGCTGGTTTCAATGGCTGTTCCCAGTGGCATTTCAAAGCTGCCATTAAAAACTGGGTCCTCAGAAGGCTCGACAAACACATTGGGTACCAGGCCTAGCGTTTTTATTGCTGAAAAGAAAACCATGAAGATGACAATACCAAACAACACTTGATGCTTTAGTGAAAATAGCAACACACTTTTGTAAAGCGAATAAAACTTGCCATTGAACTGATCTCCATGTGTTTCCTGCTGGGTTTTTTGGCAAAGCGCTTTTGATGCCAGCATCGGGATAATGGTCATTGCCAGCAACCATGAGGTCAGCAGTGTGATAGTAACCACGTAAAAAATATCGGCCGTGTATTCACCCACGGCAGATTCAGCCAGTGCGATTGGCATGAACGCCGCTGCCGTGGTGAGGGAAGAGATGAGCAGCGGCAGGAATAACTCCCTGCCGGAATCAATCGCCGCATCTATTGATGACATGCCCTGATCGAACTTAACAATAACGGATTCAACCATGACTATGGCGTTATCGACAAGTAAACCCAGTGCAATGATCAATGCCGCCAGAGATATCTGGTTTATCGTAATGTCAAAGATTTGCATGATATACATGGTGATGATCATCGCGGTCGGGATAAGGGTAGCAACCACGACACCGGTACGAAACCCCAGTGTAATAAGCATAACCGCACAGACAATGCCGATTGCCTGTAACAGGTTGCTAATAAAGTTATCGACGTTGGCTTCGACCAGACTGGCCTGGAACCAGACCTTTTTCAGCTCAATCCCCCATGGATAGCCTGCACTGATGGTCGGAATCACTTGATCCAGCTGTTCACCCAGTTTGAGTATGTCACCGCCTTCGCGCATGGAAATCGCGATAGCAAGCGTAGGTTTGCCGTTTACACGGGATATACTTTTGGGCGGATCGGTATAGGCGCGATATACATTGGCGATGTCGCCCAGGTAAACAACACTGCCACTGGGTAATTGAATCACCGTGCGTTGCAGATCATTGACCGACTCAAAGTTACCGGTAGGTTCCAGCACGATGCGTTCACTGCCGGTGAGAATGTTGCCGCCAGAAGAGAGAATGTTTGCCGAACTCAATACGCCTGAAAGTTGCTGTGGCGTTACGCCCAGTTCCGCGAGGCGGGCGTTATTATATTCAACGAAAATGACTTCTTCCTGCGCACCGTGAATCTCAACCTTCGCAATATCTGAAAGCTTTAACAAGCGGTCACGAATATCATCGGCGATATCTTTTAACTCGACATAGCTAAAACCATCACCTGTCAGGGTATAGACGCTACCAAACACATCACCAAATTCATCATTAACTTCGGGTGGCTGTATACCTTCTGGCAGGTCTGATTCAATATCTTGAACCTTGCGACGCAGGTCATCGAATATCGGTCGCATGTTCTTGTAAGATTCAAGAAAGTTGACATTAATAATCGAGATGCCGGTGCGTGATTCACTGGTGATGTAATCAATTTCGGGCATTTCCTGCACTTTTTTCTCGATCTTGTCAGTGACGAGTAACTCGACTCGCTCGGGGTTGGCGCCCGGAAACTGCGTGGTAATGACGGCGGTGCGAATGATAAAACCGGGATCTTGCGCCTTGGGTAATTGGACAAAGGCAATCAGGCCACTGATCACGAGGATAGAGACGAGGATAATCGTAACCCGATTATATCGAAATGCCGCTTGTGTCAGGTTCATGGCTAATCAATCATGACTTTCAGGCCCGGCCTGATAAAACTGATCCCGGCAACAACGACTTTATCGCCAGCTTCGATGCCTTTCATGATTTCCAGACCCTTGGTGGTTAACTCACCTGTATCAACTGACATTCTCGCGATTACGCCGACGCCTGTTTCAGGTGTTTCGTTGACAACAAATACGTAGCGTCCGTTTACATCCTCGCCGACTGCTACCGCAGGCAATATGAACTCCGCCGATGATTCATTCATATCAAACGCGAACGAAACCTCTGCAGCCAGGCCGGAGCGTAAACCGTTTTTCGCGTCCGTTAATTCCACGGTAACCGGGTAGGTAGTGCCTGTCGTTGATGCCACACCCACTTCCTTGACGATCGCTTCCCAACTACGCCCGGGTTTGGAACTGAAGCTGACACTCGCGGCCATGCCTTTCTCTACACGCGATATCATGCTTTCGGGTACGTCAAGCTCGACTTCCAGTTGTTCGCCACAGGTAACGGCAACAATCGTCTGGCCGGCAGTGATATTTTCATTAACCTCGGCAAGCACGTCAGCCACGCCGCATGCCCGTGACGCCCGTAACTTGGTATAAGAAACATTGAGCTTTGCGAGTTCAAGTGCCTGTTTGGCGGCGCTGACCTGCGCCTCGCTGGACTCCGCGTTGGCCCGGGCCGAGTCCAGTTCATTGCGTGATACATTGTTGTTTTCATACAGCCCTTTTACGCGTTCAAAATTGGCCATGGCATTGCGCAACGTTGCTTCGGTCTGGGCCAGGCTGGCCTTTGCCTGTTGTGCTTCCAACCGGTATTGCGCCGGGTCGATAGTCGCAATCAGCTGTTTTGCTGCCAGCTGATCACCGACCTCGACCGGTAATGATTGAATAGGACCGGATACCCGGAAACTGAGGTTCGATTCCTGGCCAGCGCGCGATAACCCGGAGTAGGTTCTGACCGTTGCTGATTCTATCGACTTAACAGTGGTATAGCGCACAGGCCTCAATGGCTGTTCCGAATCGCTCGCTGTCTCGCTATCGCTGCCGCAGGCGGATAAGGTCAGTGTTATGGATGTAGTTAAAATGAAAAATAATTGTTTCATGGGATAACCCTGTACTGAAGAACTATTGATTCCTTGTTTGATAGTAAATGTCCAGTGCCTCATACCAGATATCAAACCCGTCCGGGTTGAGCAGTAAGTCAAAATTGGCGACAGCGCGCTGTATCTCTATCCAGTCAATCATAAATGAATACTGGGCCTCAACAGCAGATAAATTGGCTGCCAGTGATGCGTCCTGGGCATTAATCACGTCGGTAATCGATAGTATGCCCTTGGAGTAGGAGTCGGTGACGAGCTGCAGGTTTTCAGCTGCCGCTTCGGCAGCGCTTTGTGACAGGCGTATGGCAGGGTAACTCCCGTTAGCCTGCTGTATCGACGTTAATACCCGTGCCTCAACCTGCTGCCGAATGTTCTCGCGCTGGTAGCGGTTTTGTATCAGTGCGTTGTTTGCCCTCGAAACTTCTACTCGACGAACGCCACCAGCGAATATCGGGATGGATGCCTGTACACCAACGGACCATTCTTCATCAAACAGGTTAGGGTTATTGTCACCTGCGCCGCCGCGCTCAATGTTTCGACCATACTGGGTGTTGAGTTGCAGATCAGGAATATAGTAAGCGCGCTCTGCCGCCAGCACCTCACGCTCATTTGACGCAATCACAAAATCAGTTTGTTCGAGCTCAGGCGCATTATCTATCGCCCTGGCGATTTCAAACTCGGTAAAGATCTGGAAACTGTATGGGTTGTCAAAAAAACGCTTGAATCGATCGCTGTTAAGCAACTGGAGTAATTCGGCGATCCCGTTGTCGTTGATCGCAATCTCTTCAATCAGACTTATGTTCAACTGGCGTTTTAACTCGGTTTCCGCCTGCTCACGCTGGGCGCGGGCGAGATATAAATTCTGACGATCGGTAGCAATCTGGCTTTGCCAACGCAACACCTCGGAACGGTCTGTGTAGCCGATTTTTAACCTTGATTCGGCCAGTTCCAGGTTTGCCTCGGATACATACAGGTTGGATTGTCGAACTTTTTCAGTCGCTCGTGCCAGCAGGGATTGCAGGTAAGCGGTTGCTCCGGCACTGATTACATCGAGTATGGCTGTTTTTAACTCAGACCCTGCAGCCTGTTCCAGCAGCTGGGCCACGTCGTAATCTGATTTTAACGATTCTGAATAAATCACCTGGCTCGCGGAAACGTCAGTGTCAGAGCTCCTTTGCGCCTGTGTTAACCCGGCACGGTCTGCGTCAATTTGCGTGGTACCGGCACTGATATTGATTTGCGGTAGTAACTGTGAGCGCCTGGCGGAAACCGTGTTCCTCGATAACTCGAGATCAAGTTCTTGTACCTTTAACCCGAGGTTTTGGTTAATAGCGAGTTCTATGGCCTCTATCAGACCCAGCTGCGTTTTGCCAGACAGCGTGTCTGTATAAAGTAAATCTGATGTTTCAAGCTGCGCCCAGCGTGGGGAGAAGTTAATAGCACGTGCCGTCTGCATGTTGATCGCCATCTTTGGTGTTTGATCAATTTCCACCTTCAATGCCGACGCATTCGTGCCAAGTAGCAGGCTTTGTATGTTCAATGCAATGCGTCTAGCGTAGCGTAAGCTATCAATGTCACGGCCACTTAACGTGGCCAATATACCCAGATCCAGATCACGGCGACCGAGTAATGAAAAGCTCGGTAATTGTTTCTGTATGAGTGAGTCGCTAAGTTGTCTGAATTTCTCCTCATTAAAACGCAATAGCGGCGGCAAATAAACAGCGTCAATCGTAGCTGGCATGGAATTAATTGCTTCAAGCAGATTATCAGTTACGGGTAACAGATTGATGTTGAAATTGAGCCGTTGTTGAACGCTATAGGTAGCGTTTCTTAATTCAGGCAAGGCATCAAGAAACAATTTGTCAACAATGATGGCCAGTTCCGAGAACGGTTTGAGCTTGTAAAATTCTTCCAGGTCTTCGCCAACTGTCCGATTGTCGCTGATGTAGACATAATTATGTTTGCCGCTTGCCCCGTTATCATAAGGGAGCCCTTGCAAGATGCGGTCAGCAATAATCGTAGCTATAACAGGCTTGTCCAGTGATTTTATTTGCGCCGCCTCATGTGAAACGACAAGACCATGCGCGATGATAATATCAATTTCATTATCATTAAGTGCTGTGTCCAACGCACCTTTAATATCGTCTATATTCCAGTTTCCATGGGTTAATTTTTCCTTCGGAAAAACGATCCTGAATTCATTTCCCGCCAGCTCGGTTACTTCATCGATTATCTCGGCCAGAGGCAGGATTTCACGTTCTATCGGGCCATCGAATATGACGCCAATAGTAGTGATTTCGTCACTTTCGGCATGTGCAACTGAAACAATAAACAAGCAAGCCGGTAGGGCGCCAATACCAATTAGCAATAATGCCTTGCTGGTATTAATTGTGAGATTTGCCAGCGTATTCACGAAGTGGTTAAACAAAATACTAACATCCCGGGTTGTATTGATAAGGGGAATTGTCGCTATTCATCGCATTTTATCAGCAGCATACATAGAGTGCTAACTTCCCATTTTTAATCACATTTTGTAATTTATTAAAGCATAACAATAAAAAGACCGATAAATTTGATAAGAGAAGAGGGTGGATGAGGTTTTTTAAGAGATTGTAACCGGAGGTAACACCATGACGCAGTCAGTAGATAACGTCAATTTAATTACCGCAAACAATGTGAATGAGTATTTCAACGATGCCATTCAGACCGCAGTAGCCCATCAACATCTTTCCCGCAACGACGACACCATCGTCTATATTGTCAATATGCTTAGTCATTTTTCGCTGTCGGAAAATGTCTACGACGGTGATGAAATGGAAGGCCGTTCTATTAAGCCATTGGCCTTTATCTATAAAGAAGCGAACGAGGCACATTCCCAGGAAGAGCGTATCCAATGTTTACGAAAACTGGGTGACGTGGCCCTTTTTATTGCCGGCTTCTATTCCGGGAGCCTGAGTCGCGGCCTGGTCGGTGTCGATTATTTTGCCTCCATGGGAGGCGGTGCCTACAGCTCGCTGGCCGATAATGCGCAACGCTCGACTTATTACAAGACCCTTGGTGAGGTCTTCACAGATCTGTCTGAACATTTTCTGGACTACGTCGATGTGCTAATGGAGGTGCGTGATAACACCGAGGTCAAACAGGAGAGCAGCATCCTGTGTCTGTATGAAAGCTGGTTGAGTACTGGCAGTGACTATGCCAGAAAGCGGCTTGAGGAAAATGGCGTTTTAACTTTTCCGCTGGACAAACAAACGCACTAGGTGCTGCATTCAGACAATGTCGCTTGATTATTTCCAGGAACAGTTGCAGGGCATCTACGAGATCGATGTGCAACACCGTGCACATGATTTCCTGTTAACTGACGAGTTGATTGCCAACCAGTTGTCCGGTGCGGCCAATACCTGTAGTGCAAAAGAACGATTGCTAATTGCAGAATGTGATGATGGCCTGGATATCTCGCTGTATATTTCTGCAGAGGTCATGCAATTGCTAGATGATGTTCATCCCACTGATTTATTACGCACCGGTCAGTATGCAGAATTTTGTCTAGTGCTTGAGGGCGTCAGCCACTTTTTATACCTGCTCTGGAATGCCAGGCATGATCGCCAGGTAACGTTGTTCGAGATGGAGCTGCAGGCCGAGATCGATAAGTTCGTTATGTTGAACAGTTTGAATCAGCATCATCATGATATTGGCCTGGCGCCGGGTCACATTGGTGCCTGGCTATTCGAATCACATGGATATGATGATTGGCTCAATGTAGACGAAATGCAACGCTATATGCGCGCAAATTTCCTTGCCGGAAAATTTTGCCGGGGTCTGCAGCAACAGTTTCAATTAGCAGAGTTGCGGCAGGATTTGTTAAATGAGCTACGACGTTTTTACCGTTTTAGTCGTACTGAAAAAGAACGCTATATCAATCGCCTGAATTAATCAGGGCAATTATTATATAAAGTGGCGTAACGGGCGATGGCTATTCAAGGCAAAATCAGAAAAGGAAATGGAGTGTACTGACAAGTACATGAGTATTGTTTTCTGATTTTAACGAAGAAGAGTCGAGCGCACACCTACATGGATGTCGGTGTTAGAGCGAGGCAGGAAGCTAAAGCCGAGTAGCCACGTATTAACGTTTCATTGCGTCGAAGAAGTCAGCGTTATTCTTCGTGCCCTTAAGTCTCTCCAGTAAAAATTCCATCGCCGCCAGCTCTTCCATTGGGTGCAGCAACTTGCGCAGGATCCACATCTTCTGCAGTTCGGCTTCATTGGTTAGCAATTCTTCTCGGCGTGTACCGGAGCGGTTGATATTAATAGCCGGATAAATACGTTTCTCGGCGATGGTTCTGTCCAGGTGCAGTTCCATGTTGCCGGTGCCCTTGAATTCCTCATAGATCACATCGTCCATACGCGAACCTGTATCGACCAGCGCCGTTGCAATAATCGTGAGACTGCCACCTTCCTCGATATTTCTGGCGGCACCAAAGAAGCGTTTTGGGCGCTGCAACGCGTTGGCATCAACACCACCGGTTAATACCTTCCCCGATGCAGGCACAACCGTGTTGTACGCACGTGCAAGGCGGGTAATAGAGTCAAGCAGGATGACCACATCCTTCTTGTGTTCAACCAGGCGCTTGGCACGTTCAATTACCATTTCAGCGACCTGCACGTGGCGGCTGGCTGGTTCATCAAACGTGCTGGAAATTACCTCGCCCCTGACCGAGCGCTCCATTTCGGTTACTTCTTCAGGGCGTTCGTCAATGAGCAAAACGATGAGATGAACTTCAGGGTGGTTGTGGGTAATGGACTGGGCGATGCTCTGCAGGATCATGGTTTTACCGGCCTTCGGTGGAGAGACAATCAATCCACGTTGGCCTTTGCCTATCGGTGCTGCCAGGTCGATGATGCGCGGTGTCAAATCCTCTGTGCTGCCGTTACCGATTTCCAGTGTCAGGCGATCGTGCGCAAACAGCGGTGTCAGGTTTTCAAATAAGATCTTGTTCTTGGCTTTATCCGGCGATTCAAAGTTAATCTCGCTGATCTTCAACAACGCGAAATACCGCTCTCCGTCTTTGGGCGGTCGTATTTTCCCGGCGACGTTATCACCGGTGCGCAGGTTGAAACGACGAATCTGGCTGGGTGACACATAGATATCGTCCGGGCCTGCGAGGTAGGAACTGCCAGCAGAGCGGAGAAAACCGAAACCGTCCTGCAGGATTTCCAGCACACCGTCACCGTATATATCCTCGCCTTTTTTCGCCTGGGCTTTCAGGATTTCGAAGATGACATCTTGTTTTCTGGAGCGGGCTACATTGTCGAGGCCAAGGTCGGCGGAGAGGGAGACGAGTTCAGATGCGGGTTTTTGTTTGAGTTCAGTCAGATTCATGGGCATATACGATTACACTAATCATTGAAACAGATTTTGTTGGATTCAACAGACGGATTGCGGCTGCTGATCAGAGTTCTTGTTACAGATAAAAGGGAGTTAGGTTGTACGAAAAGTTATTACTTTTTTATAAAACTAGCACGCGATCTGGGTTTCGTCCAGCTATATTTTTCCATTTATTCTGTTATATATTGCTGTCTATAAAGGCTTCCAGCTGCGATTTGGAAGCAGCGCCAACCTTGGTGGCAATGGCATCGCCATCTTTGAATAGAATCAATGTCGGGATACCACGTACGCCGTAACTGGAGGGTGTGTTCTGGTTATCATCGATATTTAACTTGGCGACCGTCAATTTATCCTTGTATTGTTCAGCCAGTTCGTCGAGGATAGGCGCGATCATTTTGCAGGGACCGCACCATTCGGCCCAAAAATCCAGGATAACGGGTTGTTCAGATTTAAGAACATCATCTTCAAAACTGGCATCAGTTACTTGAACTATATTTTCGCTCATTGATTCCTTGGTCTCATGTCAAAATTGGAATGAGACATTTCATCGAAATTAATCTGCAATTGCAAGCAAGAGTTAGAAACACAGGTACTCCAACAAAATAACATGGCAAAAAATACGACAGAAATGCCCGAATTTAGTGCATTTGATCTGGATCCAAAGCTACTCAATGTACTCGACGAGATCGGGTTCAAGCAATGTACGCCGATACAGGCAGCCTGTCTGCCATTAGCGCTACAGGGCAAGGATATCGCAGGACAGGCGCAAACCGGTACCGGTAAAACTGCGGCGTTCCTGCTCTCAACATTTCATCATCTTCTGAACACCAAACCGGTTCGCGACAATACCACGTTGCGTGCCCTGGTCATCGCACCCACGCGCGAACTGGCTATACAGATTCATAAGGACGCCGAGGTTTTCAACCGTCATTGCAACCTGAAAACCGCGTTGGTTTACGGTGGTGTTGATTATGAAAAACAGAAAGCATCACTGGCGGACGGTGTCGACCTGTTGATTGGTACGCCGGGTCGACTTATCGATTATTTCAAACAGCGCGTGTTTAATTTCAGGGACGTCGAGATTGTTGTGCTGGATGAGGCCGATCGCATGTTCGACCTCGGCTTTATCAGTGATATTCGCTATATGCTAAGGCGCATGCCCAAGCCAGAGAAACGTATCAACATGCTGTTCTCCGCCACGCTGTCTTTCCGGGTCATGGAGTTGGCCTACGAGCACATGAACAGCCCGGAACTGGTCAAGATTAATCCCGAGCAGGTGACAGCAGACAAGGTATCGCAAACGCTTTATCACGTTGCCAATGATGAAAAAATTCCGCTATTACTGGGATTGTTAAAGAAAACCGATCCGACGCGAACGATCGTGTTCGTGAATACCAAGCGCTCTGCTGAAAAAGTCTGGTCTTACCTGGAAGGTAACGAGATACATGCGGCTATATTGTCGGGTGACGTACCGCAAAAGAAACGCCAGCGATTATTCAATGAATTTTCTATTGGCGATGTAAAAGTGCTGGTGGCTACAGACCTCGCAGCCAGGGGTTTGCACATTCCGGATGTCAGTCACGTGTTTAATTATGATCTACCGCAGAATGCAGAGGATTATGTGCATCGTATTGGCCGTACAGCGCGTGCCGGCGCCAGTGGCGACGCTGTCAGTTTTGGCTGCGAGGAATTTATCTACTCGCTGATGGATATCGAGGAGCTGATTGGTTACCCGATTCCGGTGGAATCCATCACAGAGGATTTACTGGTTGAACCTGCAGCGCCGGTCAAGCGGCGCCATCACAAGCAACAGGTACACAAGAAAAAACGCGGTGCTGGCAAACCGCGACAGCGGCGCCAGGGCAGCAGGAGAAAATCTACGCCAGCCTCTGACTGATCCAGTTACCGATTGCCCGGATTTCCTCAAGGCACACTGCGTGCTCCATGGTGTACTCGTTAAAGTCGACACTGTAACCCTCACTTTTTAATTTATTGGCTGAATCACGTCCCTGGTCAACGGTAATCACCGGGTCGAAGACCCCGTGTCCCATAAAAATAGATGTCTGCTTGTTTGCCGTGTTGGCCTCGGTTTCCAGTTTTGCAGGTAGCGGCAGGTAGGTTGAAAGTGCCAGGATACCGGCAAGTCCCTGTTTAAATCGTAAGCCGCAATGCAGGGCAATGGCTCCACCCTGGGAGAAGCCGGCCAGGATGATCTTGTTGGCGGGGATGCCAGCATCAATTTCATGCTGTAGATACTTTCCGACCAGTTCCGAAGAAGCAAGGATGGATTTTTCGTCTTCAAATTCACGCAGGTTGGCAGAACGAACATCGTACCAGGCTCGCATGCTCATGCCACCATTCACCGAAACAGGCATGACAGGTGCGTTAGGGAAGATAAAACGGATACCGGCACTGGCTGACAAACCAAGCTCCGGGACGATGGGTTCAAAATCATGACCATCTGCTCCCAGTCCATGTAGCCAGATTATGCTGGCCAGGTGTTTGTCGCCGGGTTCGACAATAACGGCATCCTGTGTAAACGACATTGTTGATTCCTGTTTGGTAGCGAAAGAGCGGTTATGCTATCAAATTTTACCGTCGTCGTTTCTGCTGCATGCAGAATTTGTTATTCTCTTTAACATTCAACACTTCGGGGCACTGGCATGAAAAATACAATCTGGAATGCTCTTCCTGCAAGCGCGTTACTGCTGGTGCTGCTAACACTGGGCGCCTGCGGTCAAAAGGGCGATCTCTATTTACCCGAAGAAGAATTGTCTGAAGAAGCTGAACAATAACCTCTAACTAACGCTTATGTCCGGGTTTCAATATAAAGACGGCGTACTGCACGCTGAGGGTCTGCCATTGACTGAAATAGCGAGTCAACATGGCACACCTTCCTACGTCTATTCGCGCGGCATGATCGAGGCGCATTGGTCTGAATTTGATTCAGCACTTGGTCAACTGCCGCACCTTGTTTGTTACGCCGTTAAGGCCAACTCCAACATTGGTGTGCTGAATGTACTGGCTAAATTAGGATCCGGTTTTGACATTGTTTCTGCAGGTGAGTTGTATCGCGTGCTCAAGGCAGGCGGCAAGGCAGTCAATGTTGTCTTCTCGGGGGTTGGCAAGCGCGAAGACGAAATGGAATACGCGCTGGAACAGGGAATTAAGTGCTTTAATGTCGAATCGGAAAATGAACTAACCCGACTGGCCAACGTTGCCAGGCGACTCGGCAAACAGGCGCCTGTGTCACTGCGTGTCAATCCCGATGTGGATGCGAATACCCATCCCTACATATCTACCGGGTTAAAAGAGAATAAATTCGGCATTGCGTTTGAAAGCGCAAGGCAGGTTTATCAACAGGCAGCCGCACTGGAATCAATTGACGTTGTTGGTATTGATTGTCACATTGGTTCCCAGATTACCGAATTGAGTCCGTTCAAGGACGCATTGATAAAAGTCCTGGAACTGGTCGACACATTAAATAATGACGGCATTGCTTTACATCATATGGATATCGGTGGCGGCCTGGGAATTGATTATCAGGGCGAACAACCACCGTCACGATCTGACTATGTCGATGCGATTGTTTCGACCATGAACGGGATAGAGCTTGAATTACTCATGGAGCCAGGCAGAAGTATCGTTGGCAACGCAGGCGTGTTATTGACGACTGTCGAGTATTTAAATGCCACGCCGTACCATCACTTTGCCGTGGTAGATGCCGCGATGAACGATCTTATTCGACCGGCGCTCTACCAGGGCTGGCATGATATCCAGCGCGTGGTCGAACATTCTGATGCCGATGCCGTTGAGTACGATGTGGTCGGTCCGGTTTGCGAGACAGCCGATTTTCTCGGCAAGAACCGCACCTTACAACTGGAGCAGGGTGATTTACTCGCGGTGAGGTCTGCTGGAGCCTATGCCTTTACGATGGCATCGAACTATAATTCGCGTCCGCGTTGCTGTGAGCTAATGGTGAGTGGTAACAACGTACATGTATTGAGACAGCGTGAAGACCTGGAAGATCTGGTGAGCGGGGAATCCTTGCCCGACTAACGAAGTTTAAATGGCTTATCGCCACACTCTTTCGTTTCCATAATCATTTTTGTGTACGTCGCTGAAATATTTTTCATATCCTGTCGGTATTCGTCCAGTGTGTATTTACTGGCAATTTTCTTGCTGACGCATTCGCACTGCGGACGGTAACTTTCTATTAAACTGTCCAGATTGTTATAAAAATCTTCGCCAAGCTGATCTTCTGTTAGCTGGTTTTTCTGCATGTGATCCACGGTCGCATAAAATCGAAGTGCCAACAGGCAGCTTTGACCTATCATGCCCACATCCATATCAGTCCAGCCTCCCTTGTATTGCTCGGCGGCAAGTGGCATGCCCGATAGGGTGATAAGAAACAGAAAGACGCATTTTTTCATTAACAAACTCCTGGCAGGAAACAAGACGTGAGAAAAGTGTTGCATTGACAACGGTATAGTTAATAACTGATTACAGTACCATGGCTGACATCAAAATGTGAGATTTGTCTCATTTTTATGTCAACCAATCCAGGACTGCTGCGTTAATCCTTCTGTAGCCAAATAAAACAGGAGCTAACATGCTAAATCAAAAACACAACGTAGTAGCCACACTTGCCGGTATCCTGCTGATGGGATTGTTTGCAGCACCGGTGATGGCAGACGAAGAAACGAGTCAGCGCGCAAAATGGCAGGAACGTATGCAGCAATTTGACCAGGATGGCGACGGCCAACTTAATGATGAAGAGCGTCAGGCGCTGAGAGCCGCACACAAGGCCAAAGTCCTGGAAAACCATGATGCTGACGGCGACGGTGAACTGAATGAGGCCGAACGCCAGGCATTCAGGGAGGCGCGCAGGGCAAAACTCATCGACAGGTTTGATGCGGATGGTGATGGCGAGTTAAACGAAAGAGAACGACAAAATGCGCGTGAGACGTGGAATAAATTTCGTGACAAGCGCCAGCAATTCAGGGAACGGCAAGGTAACGTTGCCGGTAGTAGCTGAGCGTTCAATAATAGATAGTGTTTCAGTGAACGAAAGGCACTTGCTACAGGAGACTCACACTGCGCAATCAACAGGAACTGGATACCTTTCTGGCCAGTGTCGAGAGACGGGCATTTCGAATGGCAGAGATCGCGACCGGTAACAGGGATGAAGCACTGGATATCCTGCAGGACGCCATGATGAAACTGGTTGAACGCTATGCAGACAAGCCGGCAGCAGAATGGGGGCCGTTGTTCACCTCCATTCTGCAAAGTCGCATCAGGGATTGGTATCGACGCTACAAGATACGGCGCGGTGTGTTTGCCTGGTTTTCCAGGGAGCAGAACAAGACTGATGACCCTGTCCAGACCGCGCATGATGAAAATGCGCTTTCACCTGAACAATCATTACTGGCAAACCGTCGCGTGGATGAACTGGAGCGGGCATTAACTTCTTTACCATTGCGGCAGCAACAGGCTTTTTTACTAAGAAACTGGGAAGGGTTAAGTGTTGAAGAAACGGCGCAGGCCATGCAGTTATCAACCGGTAGTATAAAAACACATTATTCAAGGGCAATACACAGCCTGCGAGAAAAGCTCGGTGAACACTGGACTCAGGCATGACAGATAACGACAAACTGGAACGTGAGATTAATACAGCATTACAGCAATCGGCGAATGCTATCGATGCAGACACGCTGGCACGCATCAGGCAGGTTCGAGCGCGTGTTATGCAACAAAACGAAGAAAGACATTTTAACTGGTTTGGGGTTTTTTCCGGTGCCGTAGCGACAGCCTGTATCATGGTTTTTAGTGTCTTGTTATTGACCGGTCATGAAACGGCACCGCAGACATTGCCGGTTGAGGATATCGAACTGGTGACAGTCCTCGATGACCTTGAACTATATGAAAATCTCGAGTTTTACCAGTGGCTGGACGAGTATGAAAGTTAGCTTGTTGATGTTGCTATTCTGTTTTTTCTGGGCGATGCAGGTGCTTGCCAATGATGGTCTGGCCTGGGAGAGCCTTACACAAGATCAGCAGGCTTTATTACAGGAACTGGAGGTTGATTGGGACACCTTGCCCCCTTCACGGCAGCGGCGCCTGGCCAATGGTGCTGAACGCTGGGCAGCAATGAGTGACGAAGACAGGCAACTGGCGCGTGACAGGATGCAACGCTGGCAACAACTGCCAGAAGAAAAAAAGAATGCCCTGCGCGAGCAATTCGAGCACTTTAAAAACTTGAGTCCCGAGCAGAGGCGGGCATTGCGCCAGCGCATGGAATGGTTCAAACAACTGCCCGAGGACAAACGCGCAGCATTACGAAAACGCTTTACCGATATGACACCGGAACAGCGCCGCGAATTTCGCGAGAACATGAAACGGTTCAGGACAGCAATGCGCGAACGTTTGCAGGCAATGCCTCCAGGGCAAAGGCGTGAGCTGCGCCAGAAGATCCAGGCGATGAATCCCGAAGAACGCCGTCAATATTTTCGACAGCAGTTTGAACAACAAAAGCCTGCGCCAGAAGGTATGACTGAAACCCGATGACGGGTGCCATCTACCTGCTGTTGGCGTGAATAACAGCCATTAGCATGTCACAGAGCTTGCCACCCACCGCCATGGCAATAACAAACGGTATCGCTTCCTGCCAGTTGATTAACAGTGATGCTATCGCAGGCCCGGGACAATAACCTGCCAGGCCCCAGCCACAACCAAACAGGGCTGCACCAATGAGTAATGATTTATCCGGTTTCTGCTTGACCGGTAGTGCAAACTTATTTGACAGGACGGGTGCGGATCGTTTTAGCGTGATAGAAAAAAGCGGCATTGCTATCGCTAATGCACCTGCCATGACCAGTGCCAGACTGGGATCCCAGTTGCCTGTCACATCCAGGAAAGCAAGCACTTTGCCCGGGTTGACCATTTGTGACAGGTTAAGTCCGAAACCAAACACGATGCCGGTACCCAGGGCTGTTATCCCGGTTTTCATATCAGGTTGAGTACATGTCTCGCATACCATGTGACGAGAAAACCTGACAGCATGAACGTCAGCGTGGCAATTATGGAACGTAACGAAAGCCGGCTGATACCACAGATACCATGACCGCTGGTGCAGCCTGAGCCAAGGCGTGTGCCAAAACCGACAAGCAAGCCAGCGAGTAGTAACAGTAGTAATGGAAAGCCGTCTCTAACACTACCGTCAATCATCGGGAATAATCTGGATAACGCCGTTCCCAGTAGCAGCCCCGCGAGAAATAACCACTGCCAGGGCTGAACATTTGGCCGCAGGCTGTTATGAAAGATGCTGCTAATACCGGCTATACGCCCATTCAGTAACAACAGTAGACTTGCAGCAAGACCAATCAGCATGCCGCCGATGAGTGCGCTAAAAGGTGTAAAGGTTGATGCCATATGATCAATAAATAAGGTACGCAATGCCCAGTAATACCAAACCAACGATAAAGATGACTGCAGTATAGCGTCTTAGCACCAACTGTCGTCCGGCCTGGGTAAAGAGATCAAACGTATAATTAAACAAGCCAAGCAATCCGGCGATGACTGCAATTACAGACAGTGTTTCCAAAGGCTGGTCGGGGCGTAGAAACTTTAGTGATTGGTTATGGGCAATTTCATCCCAGAAGATGATAGCAATCAGCATCTCGATAACACCAAGACAGCCGAGTAACAGTAATACGTCAATAAAACCGAACCGGCCTGGATTGTCTCGTTGCATGTTAGTCGGTAACTGACGCAGTGTTGCCTGAATTGCTATTCGCGACTTTGCCTGCTGTTTTTGACTATTTGCCTGGCAAGTTTTTTTACCTGTGCATCATACAGGGCGAGTTCACCACCGGTCTTTACAGCCATTAACGAGATACGCGCCAGCAGTATTAACAGTAGCAGTTCGACCACCCACGCAACAAAATAGGAAACACGTATGTTGTTGGCGTCATTTTTTAATGCAGCGGTCTTGGCCTGGGTTGTAGATGGTCCTGACTGTTGTTCATCTTCTCCCATCAGTGTCTGTTTTAACGGCACCAGGCTTTTATCAATGTTGGAGCCCCGCTCAATAGCAACGGCAATTCTTTCGATATTATCCGGGTTTTTGTACAGAGCAAGCGCTTCGTTAAATACCTGAATAGCAATCCAGAGACCAATGAACAATAACACCAGTCCGCATAGTCTGACGATAATACCAAGTACGGTGTTGGTCGCTTTGCTAAATGATTGCATAGTTGTTTCTTCGGCCAACTCCGTTGGCTCCTCGTTCTTGTTATCGAAATTATACTGACCCATTATAATGTAGCTATAAACCCAGTTTATCCTTGACTGATATCGTCATTGTAGCCTGTAATCAGTCATTATATGAACCAGCTCTCACAACTGATCGCCACATGTCGTGTTTGTTAATTACCTGGTAAAACGATTCCTGAGTTCGATCCTGGTCTTATTCGGGATCGTTACGCTTGTCTTCATGCTGATTCACCTGGTGCCAGGTGATCCAATCGAAGTCATGCTGGGAGAGTCTGCACGACCTGCAGACCGACAGGCGCTGATTCATGCGCTCGGTATGGACCAGCCACTGTTACAGCAATGGTGGCAGTACGTTGTTGGTGTGTTGCAGTTTGACCTGGGACAATCCCTGCATTCGCGTCAGGCAGTCAGTCAACTATTACTGGAGCGTTTACCGGCCACGTTGCAGTTGAGTATCGCCAGTCTGCTTGTTGCAATAACACTTGCAGTACCGCTGGGTATCATTGCTGCGGTATACAAGGACTCTATCTGGGACCGTCTGGCCATGGCATCAGCAATGCTGGGTGTCTCCATTCCCAATTTTGTCATGGGCCCTTTGCTGATCATCGTGTTCGCCCTGTCACTCGGTTGGTTCCCGGTAAGTGGTCGAGAAGAATGGTCAGCTATTGTTTTGCCTGCCATCACGCTGGGTTCAGCGCTGGCGGCAATTCTGTCTCGCATGGTTCGAGCATCAATGCTGGAGGTGTTGCAGGAGGAATATGTCCGGGCTGCGCGGGCGCGTGGTTTGACTGAAGCGCAGGTGTTGCTTGGTCATGCATTGCGTAATGCTGCGTTGCCTGTTATCACGATACTGGGTATGCAATTTGGCGCCCTGCTGGCCGGTGCTGTCATCACTGAAACGATTTTCTCGTGGCCAGGCATAGGTCAACTGTTGATTGAGTCAATACAAAAACGCGATTATCCAGTGGTGCAAGCCTGTGTCCTGCTGATTAGCGCCACTTATGTAATCGTCAACCTGCTGACAGATTTGCTTTATGTTGCAATCGATCCAAGGATAAGGCTTGAATGATGCGAACCTGGTTATCCGTTCCCGTTATAGTGATGTCAGGCTGGTTAATCCTGGCATTGCTTGCCGGTGTACTACCCTTGCATCCTGATCAAATTGCGCTGGAAAAAATTTTACAGCCACCCGGCCTGCATGAATGGTTTGGTTGCGATGACCTTGGTCGCAATATTGGCGACAGACTGATCATGGGCGCACGTACTTCACTGACTGTCGCGTTCACCGTAGTGATACTATCACTCATGATCGGGACCATACTTGGTACGATGGCGGCATGGCATGGTGGTGTCTACGACAGGTTATTGGTGATGATTATTGATTTATTTATCGCCTTTCCCGGCATTTTGCTGGCAATCGCGCTGGCAGGCTTACTGGGACCTGGTTTGATGAATGCGGTAATTGCGTTGTCACTGGTCAGCTGGGTTGGATTCGCGCGGCTTGCTCGCGTACAGACACTTGCTGTTAAACAAAGAGATCACATTACTGCGGCCAGGGCGCTTGGTACGCCGGCGCATCTTATTGTGGGTCGGCATGTGTTACCTTTGATCATGGCACCCTTGATCATTGAAGCAACGTTTTCGTTTGCCGGCGTGGTCATTGCCGAGGCGGGCCTGTCATTCCTCGGTCTGGGTGTGCAACCACCAGCGTCTTCGTGGGGCAGCATGATCCGTGACGGAACAGCTTACATGTTGATTGCACCGCATATGGTTCTGGCGCCGGGTTTTGCTATTCTGTCACTGGTAATCTGTATCAATCTGCTTGGTGACCACTTGCGTGACAGGCTGGACATAAGGGATATAGGCGAGATGTGATTTCATGTGGTATTAATCATTTATGACTAATAAATTGGCACTGGGTCCGGTGATGCTGGACCTTCTCAGCGTAGAGATGGATGCCGAGGAACGGGAATTATTGCAGCATCCGTTGGTAGGCGGTGTCATCCTGTTTTCCCGTAATTATGAATCACCGCAACAGCTGACCGCGTTGACTAAAGCAATCCATGCATTGCGCCAACCACATTTGCTAATTGCGGTCGACCATGAAGGCGGTCGCGTGCAGCGCTTTCGGAATGGATTCAGTTATCTGCCTTCCTGCAAGAAGATCGGAATGGTTGAAAAACCGGATGACTCGGGGCAACTCGCGGAGGAGGCGGGCTGGTTAATGGCCGCCGAACTGTTGGCGGTGGGAGTCGACCTCAGTTTTGCCCCGGTACTGGACCTGGGCGGCGATATTAGTGAGGTCATTGGTGACCGTGCCTTTCATACCGACCCCGAACAGGTTTATCACCTGGCGCGCGCATATATGAAAGGTATGAAAGCGGCAGGTATGGCAGCGGTTGGAAAACATTTTCCCGGACACGGCTCCGTGGTCGAGGATTCACACGTCGCTATTCCCCGTGATGAACGTGATTTTCAGGATATAAGCATGAAAGACCTGGTGCCATTTGAACGTATGATCGTAGATGGCTTGCCTGCGTTGATGCCTGCCCACGTTATATATCCAGCGGTGGATACGATGCCGGCCGGCTTTTCAGCAGTATGGTTGCAACAGATCCTGCGCAGACAACTGGGGTTCCAGGGAACCATTTTCAGTGATGATTTAAGCATGGCCGGCGCCGAGGTTATTGGTGGTTACCCTGAACGGGCAGAGGCTGCCATGCAGGCCGGCTGCGATATGATACTTGTCTGCAATAATCGTGAAGGCGCGATTAATATAATAGATAACGCCAGTATTGAGAGTAGTGCGGAATCACGCTCGCGATTAATTCGCATGCATGGGCAATTCAATCAGGATCTTGAACAACTCCAGCAAACGACACTATGGCAACAACGTTCGGACAAACTGTGCAAGCTCGAAAGAGAACCGGAATTATCACTTGGTTATGATGAAACTATCTAGTTGGTTGTGCCTGCTTGGCTTTTTATTTAGCTTTTCGCAAGCGCAGGCAGCGAGTTTGCTGTCTTCTGAATGTGAACCATTGGTCGAGACCCATGCTGCGCGTGAGGACATTCCCTATTCCGAGGGCCTGCTGTGGCAGGTCAGCAAGAACGGACAATCACTGGGACATGTATTTGGCACGATTCATATTTCCGACGTGGAGGTAACAACGCTGCCGGCACCGGTCAGTAAAGCTTTGTTGGCCGCTGATCATTTTGCCATGGAAGCACTGCCTGAAGCTGATCAGATGCTGCTCCTGTCGCAGATGATGTTTTTCCTCGATGGACGACGCCTGAATGATGTTGTTGATCCTGATATTTTTGCCAGCACTGTAGAAATACTGGCAGGTTACGGTATGGGCCAGGAGTCGGTATCGGTGATGAAACCATGGGCCGCTTTTTTAATGATGAACTACCCGCCTGATACCGGAGAAGCACTGGATTTGGTATTGCTATCCATAGCACAGGAAAATGGTGCAACGGTTAATGGTCTTGAGTCTCTGGCCGAGCAGGGTGAAATATTTGATCAGATGAGCATTGATGAACAGGTGCAATTACTGGTTGATAGCGTTTGCCACTACGATGTCGTGAAGGCCGATTTTGTTGCGATGAAGGAACTGTACCTTAAACGTGACCTGGGCGGCCTTCATCATCACGTTAATCGCTTTAGTAATGTTGAGGAACAGCTATATAAAGATTTAATGCAGCGTTTGATTGTCGATCGTAATCATGCCATGGTGGCGCGCATGCTAGGTTTGTTCGATAGAGGCCAGACGTTTGTTGCTATCGGCGCATTGCATCTTGGTGGTGAAGACGGTGTACTCTCATTATTGGCAGCACAAGGCTTCGACATTTCTCCTGTGTTCTAGTTGATTCTCAAAGGTCCAACATGAATTTCGATGACATTCTTAATACCGTTAATGCTTATTTCAGGAAAGAAACCTGGATAGTGCAGGATTTTATTATTGTATTTGGCACAGCTTTGCTGAGCTGGATATATAAAAAATTTGTTGGTCGTCTGTTGAGTAAGGCGAAGAATACACGCACGGCCTGGGACCATGCGTTGCTGGGCTCGGCCGAAAAGCCAATTAACCTTTTAATCTGGTTAATTGGACTCTGTTTTGCCGCCGATATTATCAAGCACAAAACAGGTGCGGCTATTTTCGACGCAGTCGATCCGATCAGATCGGTAGGCGTAATCGTTCTCATAGCCTGGTTCCTCGTGCGCTTCATTGCTCGCGCAGAGAGCATCATCTTTGAGCGTAAGCTGGAAGACGATCCTTCTTTTGATCGGACAACGGCGGATGCAATCGCGAAATTAATCAGGGTTTCTGTCGTGATAACCAGTGGCCTGGTAATACTGCAAACCCTTGGTTACAGCATTTCAGGTGTGCTTGCCTTTGGTGGTATCGGGGGGATTGCCGTTGGTTTTGCGGCACGTGACATGTTGGCGAACTTTTTTGGTGGACTGACGATTTACCTTGATCGGCCGTTCTCGGTTGGTGACTGGGTGCGTTCACCGGACCAGGATATTGAGGGTACGGTAGAACACATTGGCTGGCGGGTCACCACGATACGTACCTTTGATAAGCGACCTCTATACGTGCCGAATGCGACCTTCACCAGTATTTCAGTACAAAACCCGTCGCGCATGACCAATCGGCGCATCAAGGAAGTCATCGGTATACGTTATGACGATGCTGCAAAGATGCGTGTGATTACTGAAGACGTGAAAAAGATGCTGGATGAACACGATGGCATTGATCATAACCAAATCGTCATGGTCAACTTCGATGAGTTTGCCGCATCATCGCTCAACTTTTTTATCTACTGCCTGACCAGGACCACGGTGTGGGCGGAGTACCATGCTGTTAAACAGGATGTGATGCTGAAGATTATTGATATCATCGATGACCACGGCGCTGAGTGTGCCTTTCCAACGCGTACGCTACACATACCAGAGAACCTGGCATTGAATGGCGGGCAAGGCCAGGGTAATTAATATTACCAGTGTTGGTAATGTATTTGCGTCGCCCCGTTTTGCTTGTAATCTAGCGGCATGGAATACACGTTTACAAAAATGCAGGGCATAGGTAACGACTTCGTCGTTTTTGATACCTTCAAGCAGCCAATTACCCTGACGCGCGAACTCGTTCGTCGAATCGCCAATCGAAATTATGGTATCGGTTGCGATCAGGTCCTGTTGCTGGAACCGGCTCAGGAAATAGCTGATGTCCGTTACCGCATTTTTAATTCTGATGGTGGCGAAGTCATGCAATGTGGCAATGGCGCCCGTTGTGCCGCCATCTATTTACGGGCCAAGGGGCTGGTCAACAAGCGTACCATTACTGCGGATACCGGTGCCGGACAGCTGATCCTTCAAATCGAGGAAGACGGTAACGTGACGGTCAACATGGGTGTGCCCGAATTTGAACCGGAAGACATTCCATTACAGGTCGACAGCAGGGAGGACAGTTACCTGCTAAAACTCAATGATCAGCAACTCGAGTTTGGCGCTGTTTCAATGGGAAATCCCCATGCTGTTTTCACCGTTGACGATGTCGACAGTGTGCCGGTACACGAACTGGGTCCGGCAGTGCAGGCCAGCGGCATTTTCCCTGATGGCGTGAATGTCGGGTTCATCGAGATTATTAACCGGCAGTCGTTCAAGTTGCGTGTCTATGAACGCGGTGCTGGCGAGACACTTGCCTGTGGTAGCGGTGCTTGCGCGGCTATGGTTATTGCTTGCCAGCAGGGGTATCTGGAAGGGACAATAGATGCTGAACTGCAGGGTGGACATCTTTCACTTCGCTGGGCAGGTGAAGGCGAACCTGTTTACATGAGTGGCCCTGGAGATATTGTATTTGAGGGGACGATAGAGATATGAGTGCACCGGAACAACAGAATGAGCAAAAAGCAGGTATCACTGACGATATGCTGCTCGATTACCTGCAGCGCAATCCTGATTTCTTCAACAAGCATCCGTCAGTGTTGGCTGAACTGGAGATTCCGCATGAACATGGTGCGGCTGTCTCATTGGTTGAGCGACAGGTCGCAGTATTAAGAGAACAAAACCAGCAAACCAGGAAAAGACTGCACGAACTCATCGAAATCGCCAGGCAGAACGAGGAGCTCGCCCGCCGGATGCATAAATTGGCGCTGACACTGATGGACGCCGGGGACCCAAGGGATGTATTCAGTACTATCTATGACAACCTGAAAAAGAATTTTCACGCGGACCGGGCGGTGGTAAGGCTGTTTGCCGAGCCTGCCTTTGTTGATAGTTTTCCGACGGATGAGTTTGCCGGTAAGGAGGCAACCGAGCGCAGCCTGTTCAAGGGCATCATTGATAAACGCATGCCACTGAGTGGACGCATGAAGCATCAGCAACAGGTCTTCCTGTTTGGTGACGACGGTGATGACATTGCTTCCTCGGTACTGGTGCCACTGCATGGTGATGGCTGGGGCGGCATACTGGCAATAGGCAGTTTTGATGCAGAGCGATTCCAGCCGGGCATGGGCGTGGAACTCCTCGCCAACCTGGGAGAAATACTCAGCTTTATCCTGAAGCCATGGATCAAGGAAAGCTGAGCAATAACAGTCATTCAACGTGAACGCCGCCGCACAGGAACAGTTCGACAGTTTTCTTAAGCACCTGCACCACCTGTCGCAGCATTCCTCGCAGGCCTATCGCAGAGACATCAGACACCTGCAGAACTATTGTGAACAGCATAATATCGACACCTGGTCAAAGCTGGATGGCCGCATGTTGCGTGGTTTTGTTGCCTGGCGACATCGCCAGGGTATCAATGGAAGATCACTGCAGCGTAACCTGTCAGCAATCAGGGCATTTTTTCGTTACCTGTTAAAACAAGGCATCGTCAAGGTCAATCCTGCCGAGGGAATCACGGCCCCCAAAGCCGAGAAAAGATTACCCAGTGTGCTTGACGTTGATCAGACCCAGCAGCTGTTAGAAATAAAGGAAGACAATCCGCTTTCACTACGCGACCGTGCCATGCTGGAATTGATTTATTCTTCCGGTCTGCGTTTATCCGAGTTGACCGGACTCAATACCACGCATGTCGATATGGCAGACAGATTGATTACCGTGACGGGCAAGGGCAATAAAACCCGTACATTACCCATCGGACAACATGCGCTGATCGCCTTGCAGGCATGGCTGAAAGCGAGGCAAGCACTGGTAGCAGAAGATGAAGCGGCGTTGTTTATAAGCCAGCGAGGAAAGCGCATCAGCCCACGCAGCGTGCAATTACGCCTCAAACAGTGGGCCATCAAACAGGGATTGCCCAACCACGTGCACCCGCACATGTTGCGGCATTCTTTCGCCAGTCATTTACTGGAGTCCAGTGGTGATTTGCGTGCGGTGCAGGAATTACTTGGCCATGCTGATATCAGCACGACCCAGGTTTACACGCACCTCGATTTCCAGCATCTGGCACAGGTCTACGACAAAACCCATCCTCGTGCCCAGAAAAAAACACCGGATAAATCCAAATAGCCCTTGTACAGGGTGAATTCGCCCTTATCTATTTAAGTAACTGGCCGTGCTCAGGTACAATTCGCTTCCCCCAACTTAACGAGGCTGGAGAACATCTTGGAACAATACCGTGGAACCACCATCCTGTCCGTACGCAGGGACGATCACGTTGTCATTGGTGGCGATGGCCAGGTTTCTCTTGGCGATACCGTGATGAAGGGTAATGCCCGCAAGGTCCGGCGACTATATAACGATCAGATACTGGCCGGTTTTGCAGGTGGTACCGCGGATGCCTTTACGTTGTTTGAACGTTTTGAAGCCAAGCTGCAAAAACACCAGGGTCATTTAATGCGATCCGCCGTTGAATTGGCCAAGGACTGGCGTACCGATCGCATGTTGCGAAGGCTGGAAGCCATGTTGTGTGTGGCCGATAAAACGACGTCACTGATTATTTCCGGCAATGGCGATGTGATTGAACCCGAGGACAAAATCATGGCGATAGGGTCGGGTGGACATTATGCCAGGTCGGCAGCGCTGGCGCTGCTTGAGAATACCGAGCTTGGCGCCAGGGACATTGTTGAAAAAGGACTCACCATTGCAGCCAATATCTGTATCTACACGAATACCAGCCTGACGATAGAAGAACTGTAAATCTCCGGTCAGTGCTTGCCTGTATGACAAAAGCAAACTGACGGGATACCGTTGAACCCAATAAACTGATTGTGACTTATGACCACGTTGACCCCGCAAGCCATAGTATCGGAACTGAATAAACATATTATCGGGCAGGAAGATGCCAAGCGCGCGGTTGCGATTGCGCTCAGAAACAGATGGCGCCGAGCCCAGGTCGATGCGACGGTGAGAAATGAAATTACTCCGAAAAACATTTTAATGATCGGCCCTACCGGCGTTGGCAAAACAGAGATCGCGAGGCGCCTGGCCAAGCTGGCGCAAGCACCGTTTATCAAGATCGAGGCAACAAAATTTACCGAGGTTGGCTACGTGGGCAGGGATGTCGAATCCATTATCCGGGACCTGGCTGATGTTGCCATCAAGCAAACACGTGAAATAGAACTGGAGAAAGTAACCGACAAGGCACACGATGCGGCCCTTGAGCGAGTGCTCGATATACTGCTTCCACCTGCGCGAATGGCAGGTGAAGAAAATGATAATACGTCGGTAAACTCAACCCGTGGCAAGTTCCGGCAAATGATCCTTGAGGGCAAGTTTGATGACAAGGAAGTAGATGTAGAATTAAAGGCACCTAACATTGGTGTTGAAATTATGGCGCCGCCCGGTATGGAAGAAATGACCAGCCAGTTGCAGGGCATGTTCCAGAATATTGGCGATGGTAAGAAGCAGACCCGTAAATTGAAAGTGAAAGACGCGGTCAAGATTTTGTCAGAAGAAGAAGCGGCAAAGCTCATTAACGAGGATGATATAAAGGCGCTGGCTATTGAGAACGTGGAACAAAACGGTATCGTCTTTCTTGACGAACTGGACAAGGTGACGCGGCGTTCCGAGAGCAGTGGGCCGGACGTATCACGCGAGGGAGTTCAGCGAGACCTGTTACCACTTGTTGAAGGGAGCACGGTATCGACGAAGTATGGCATGATAAAAACCGATCATATCCTGTTTATTGCGTCCGGGGCTTTCCATCTGGCCAAACCATCCGATTTGATTCCTGAACTGCAAGGACGTTTGCCCATACGTGTAGAATTAAGCGCATTGAGTACAGATGATTTCATGCGTATCCTGATTGAACCTGATGCATCGTTAACAGAACAGTATTCACTACTGATGGCAACAGAAGGTGTCGAACTGGTATTCACCGAGGACGGTATTCGCCGGATTGCCGAGATCGCATGGCAGGTGAATGAGTCGACCGAAAATATTGGCGCCCGTCGATTACATACAGTGATGGAACGCTTGCTTGAAACGCTGTCATTTGATGCAGCCGAACGCGACGGTCAATCAGTCTCAATTGATGCAATGTATGTTAATGAACATCTTAACGAGCTGGCTGAAGATGAAGATTTAAGCAGATATATACTGTAACAAATGAAGTGAGAACAATGCCCGATAACAAGCCACAACCGATCTCAATAAAACTACATCAACAGTCAAGGTATCTCGAGCTCGACTATGAAGACGGCAGTCATTTTGAATTACCCTGCGAGTATTTACGGGTTTTTTCACCCTCGGCTGATGTGAAGGGGCATGGCCCCGGTCAGGAAGTGCTGCAAACCGGTAAGGAACAGGTCAATATCAATAATGTAGAACCGGTTGGTAACTATGCCGTAAAGCTTGTTTTTGATGATGGGCATAATACCGGCCTTTATACCTGGACTTACCTGTATGAACTGGGTTCCGATATGGAGGCCAACTGGGCCGATTACCTCGACAGGCTCAAGCAGGCCGGGTATGAACGCAAGCATGACTGAGCAGCAAACAACGGATTTTGGCTATCAGAAGATCAGCGTCAGCGAAAAAACACGGCGTGTCAGACAGGTTTTTTCATCTGTTGCATCTGAATATGACTTGATGAATGACCTTATGTCGTTTGGCGTTCATCGACTCTGGAAGCGGCATGCTGTGCATCTATGTTCAATCAAAAAAAACGATCACGTGCTCGATCTCGCCGGCGGTACCGGTGACATTGCTGCGCTTATCCAGCCACAGCTTGGCCCTGACGGCAGCCTGACTGTTTGTGATATCAACGCAGAAATGCTTCAGCATGGGCGCGATCGCTTTATTAACGAAGGCAAGGTTAAAGCAATAGACTATGTGCAAGCCAATGCCGAGGCGCTGCCATTTGCCAACAACAGTTTTAACTGCATTACCATCGCTTTTGGTTTAAGGAACGTCACTGATAAGGAAAAGGCATTGCGATCCATGTATAGCAAACTGCGTTATGGGTCGCGTATCATGGTACTGGAGTTCTCCAGTATTGCCGTACCTTTACTGCAAAAGTTATACGATGCCTATTCATTCAAGGTTATCCCTAAAGTAGGTAAACTTGTTGCAAAAGACGAGGACAGTTACCAGTACCTGGTTGAGTCCATCCGTATGCACCCTGACCAGGAAAAACTGAAATCAATGATGGAGTCAGCGGGATTCGAGAAAGTTTCCTACCTCAACCTGTCAGGCGGAATTGTAGCGATTCACCGCGGTTACAAACTATGAGTGAGGCACCTGACAAAGATGAATTTAACTGGGTGCAACACCTGGAAAAGCTGGTCAATCATGGCCTGACGCTGGATGAGGAAACACTGTTGGCCTTACAGCAACTGGGTAACAAGACGATTGGTTTTCATTTTATTAACACGTCCCTGACCCTGTATCTCACACCATCAGAAGAGGGGTTAAGTATTTCCAGGGAAAGTAAAGACAAACCGGATGTCATGATTAAAGGTACGCCAATGAGTTTTTTAACAATGATGGCCTCAAAAAAAAACAGCTCCGGTGTATTACCGTCGAACATGGAGTTAATTGGCGATATTGGTCTTGCCCAGCGTTTCCAGCAAATCATGCAGACCATCGAACTGGATCTCGAGGAGCCCTTGTCAACATGGGTTGGTGATACCGCCGCATTCCAGATAGGTAAATTTATGCGTAACTCGCGAGAGTTCGCGCTAAATGCGGGTAAAACCCTGGCGCTGGATGCCAGTGAATACCTGCGGTTTGAAAGTGACGTGTTACCGGATGACCTGTTAGTCAGGGAATATTGCGATGAGGTTGCCACGTTGCGTGAGGATGTCGACAGGCTTTCGCAGCGGCTACAGAAACTTCAACAGCGGCTCGCAGAAAAAAAGATCAGCTAGGCATGGACCAGTTTCTACGTATCCTTAGTATTCAACGTGTGCTTATCAAGCATGGTCTTGATGAGTTTATCTTTGCCACCCACTTGTTCAGACCGGTCAGATTCATCTTTTTTATCTTCCCGTGGAACTGGTTCGGACGGCAGCGCGGCCCGCGTGCCGAGCGTATGCGTCTGATGCTGGAAGAGCTGGGGCCAATTTACGTCAAGCTCGGACAAATCTTGTCCACGCGCCGGGATTTACTGCCGGCAGATATAGCCAATGAGTTCGCCAAGTTGCAGGACAACGTTGCGCCATTTTCAGGCAAGCTTGCCATGCAGATCGTGGAAAAGGCCTACAACAGGAAAATAGAAGATGTCTTCCTAGAGTTCGATGAAGAACCACTGGCGTCTGCATCGGTTGCGCAGGTGCATCGGGCTGTATTGAAAGATGGTCGCGAATTCATCATCAAGGTTATTCGTCCTGATATCGAACGTATCATCCGTCGCGATTTGGCGTTGTTAAAAATGCTGGCGGAGAAAGGTGAAAAATACTATCCAAAAGGCCGTGCCTTGCGGTTTACAGGTGTCGTCAAGGAATTTGAGACGACGCTGCTAAATGAACTTGATTTGCAACGGGAAGCTGCCAACGCGTCGCAATTACGTCGTAACTTTAGTAATGAACCCTTGTATTACGTACCGGAAGTCAACTGGGAACTCACCAAAAGAAATGTTCTTGCCATAGAGCGAGTATCGGGAATAACAGTAAAAAATATCGACGAGTTAAAGGCAGCCGGAGTCGACATGAAGTGGTTGGCGGAATTTGGTGTGCAGGTGTTTTTTACCCAGGTGTTCAGGGATAACTTTTTTCATGCTGATATGCATCCAGGGAATATTTTTGTTGTTCCTGCGCAGGATGGTGAACCAGCACGGGTTAACGTCATTGATTTCGGTATTGTGTGCTCACTCACTGAATTTGATCAGCGCTATCTCGCGGACAATTTCCTCGCATTTTTGAACCGCGATTATCATCGTGTTGCCGCGTTGCATATCGAATCAGGCTGGGTTCCGCGTGGTACCCGCATGGATGAACTGGAGTCCTCGGTTCGTTCTGTTTGTGAACCATTACTTGACCGACCGATGCACGAAATTTCATTTGGTGAATTGTTGCAACGGCTATTGCAGATTGCCCGCAGTTTTGATGTCGAGATCATGCCGCAACTGGTGATGTTGCAAAAAACCATTATTAACATCGAGGGCATTGGCCGACAGCTTTATCCCGAACTCGACCTATGGAAGACGGCGCGTCCAGAGCTGGAACACTGGATGGAACAACGCATCGGACTAAAGGGCGTTATCAAGGGTGCAAAGGTCAACGTACCGAAACTGATTGAACGACTACCGGATTTACCCAACCGTGCGATTGATGTTCTGGATCGCCTCTATGAAGGCAAAATCGAGATGGAAAATAAATCGCGCGAGATCCATGAATTACGCCAGGAAATGGAGACCTATAACCGGCGTACCGTGCTTGCAGTCGTTGGTTCCGGTTTCCTGTTATGTTCTTCCATCATTTACGCCCTTGATAATACCACCCACGGCGATTTTTTATCGGTGCCGATAGTTTCATGGCTGTTGGGTTTTGCGGGGATGTTACTGTTATATCTTTCCTGGCAGGAGAAGTAGCTCTCTTTTAAGCATTACTTTTCGCCTTTTACGGTGAGTTACTTTCTCTTGTGTGCTCAAGAGAAAGTAACCAAAGAGAAGAGCACCCCACTATCATGTCCTGCGGATACCCTCGTCGTTTCGTGATTTTCCAGGGTCGCGTATACATGCGTCCTTGCATGGATATGCTCATTTGAACGTCCATGTTCAAATGCCCCTGAAATCACGCTTCTCCTCGGCACGATAAAAGGGGAAATGAATACAATCTTTCTACTGATATTTTTAAAGTGTTACTATGCCGATATCGACCCAAAGCGGACATTAGAGATTATCTAAAGGCGACTTTACGCCATGTCCACCTTTATTAAGTACATGAGTATAAATCATCGTTGTATTCACATTGCTGTGTCCCATAAGTTCTTGTACTGTTCGTATGTCATAACCGTTCTCTAGTAAGTGTGTCGCGAATGAATGACGAAACACATGAGCAGTCACATGCTTCATGATGCCTGCTTTAGATATTGCATTACTTATCGCTCTGGAAACCGAACGGGTATGAATATGATGTCTACCTTGGTTACCTGTAATTGGATCAACCGATGTTTTGTGTGATGCAAATACATATTGCCATTTGAGTTGCTTACCAGCACTCGGATATTTTCTGGCTAATGCGTCCGGCAAGTGCACATGCGAGACACCATTTTGCTGATCTATCTCATGGTATTGACGCACTTTACTTATCGCTAACTCTAATCCTGCTATCACAAATTCAGGTATTAATGTTCGTCTGTCTTTATTGCCTTTACCTCTCCGAACGACAATCTCTCTACGTTCTATATCAACATCTAACACTCTCAACTCAAGGCATTCATTCAAACGTAGTCCAGAACCATACATTAATCCTACCATCGTTTTGTGAGGCTCATTCAAGTATATAAAAATAGCTTTAACTTCTGATTGCGTTAATACCACAGGTAAACGTTTAGGCTTTCTGGCATATTGAAACTCAGGTATCTCACCGACATCAATATTAATAATTTGTTTATATAAAAATATAATTGCTGTTAATGCCTGGTTTTGAGTAGAGGCAGCCACGTTTTCCTTATTTACTAAATAATTTAGAAATTGAGATAGCTCCTCTCCACCCATCTCTTTTGGATGGCGCTTGTTATGAAACAAAATATAACGACGAATCCAATGAACATACGACTGTTCTGTTTTAGGTGAATAATGAAGAAAACGTATTTTTTGTCGGACTTGATCTAATAATTTTGGTGGTTGATTTCCATTCATACTTTCCCACTCCTTGGGCGTACTGAAAAGTGTCAGATATGCTTTTTTCAGTACTAATTATAAGTCATTGAATAGCAATTAATAAATCATCATTTTAAATTAGATATTATATAGAGTGACATACCCTTATTGGATATTAAAAACAGCAAAGTGGACACCCTTGATATAGAGTGGCTATACTCAAACCAGTACGTATCTCATTGAATCAGATAGGTTTCCTGACATGACCACATCACGAATATATAAAAGCATATATGACAACCTGTCCATTAAAATATAGTTAAACCAGACGCGTTTATTTGAATGGGCAGGAACATGGCACAGCAATTCAACAACGACACAATAGTAATTTCCTTATTGCAGGGGACGCGGCCGTTAGAAAATCATGGTATACCTGAAGCGCATCGACGTTGCGCGAAAAGCGAAGCTGTTTCAGACAACGCCATACAGCTTCAGGGCAGCTTTCACTTACCGCGAGTTTCATGGGGTGTGGGCATGATGAACATCGGGGATAACCAGGCCAGCAATACCAACGTGCCGCGACGGCTTAACAAATCACTTGAGCAGATCGCTTACGCGTCTGCTCACTTCAGTCGTTAGCGATAAAGAATATGGAATCTGAAATATTACAAAAACTTGAACTGATACGTGGCTATGTATTAACAATCATGGTTGTTTTTGTTATTTGGTTCTTTTTCAAAATATTGGAGTCAATTCAAAAAATATTTACCGGTTTTAAAAAGGCCTGGGATACGAAGTTCGAGAATGATATGGAAAATCATATGGATCAGGGCAAGTACGATAAAGTACTAGAAGAATGTCTGGAGAAGTTAGAGAAATTCCCAAATCACCTAGATGCTACTTGGTACGCAGCTAAAGCACATTTTTATAAAGAGAATGACGAAGAATCGAAAAAATATTTCGAAAAAGCTCTATATTTGGCCCCTTCATGGAAAAAAACCATAAATGGATACCTTGAGAAAATTCATAATCGCTAACAAATCACTCCACAGTGACGCAGCAAAGCTGCGCCGCTGAGTTCAAACGTTAGCGGAATAAAAAATGGATATTAGAAAAATCATTATATTTTCTGCACTGCTTTTTCTTACTTCTATTAGCATTAACATCTATGGTAGTTGGCAAGCTCCACTATCCATACCAAAATTAATTTTGGTCTCTGCTTTATATGCGATATTGCTGACTATTCCGTGTTCGGTGGCATATTACTTTGGCGTAAAAAAATCTCAATCAGTCCCTAACATTAGAAGAGTAGTTTTAGGTGCTCTTTTTACTTATTTCTTTTCTTACACCGCATGTGCATTTTTTGGTCTATTTCAAATTTCATGGTTTATTTTCCCAGCCGTCAGTGCCTTGGTAGCATTTTTATTTGGCTGGCGTCTTTCCGCTAACAAATCGCTCAAGCACGGGACGGCGCAAAGCGCCGCCCCTTAGCTCGATCGTTATGTGTTTTAAAGATGAAGAATCTTTATTCAAAGCAGGCATTTAATTAGATGGCTGAGAGCCGTAAAACAAATAAAAAGCCTAATTCAGAGCAACAAGATAATGAAGAGCCTTTATGGCACTTGTTGCCCATATACTTTGTTATTGGTTGTCTTATATTATTGTTTTTCCTAGGTAAGTACTTACAATTTTCATAATTTAAATATCTGTTTCTGGCGGTTAAGTGAGATGCAGGGACAAAAAGTGATAAAACACATAACCAATCACTCCACAGCGACGCAGCAAAGCTGCGCCGCTGAGTTCAACCGTTATGTTTCTATAGATGAATAACGAAGCCTATTTCAAGATTTTAGATCTCGAACGCTCTGGAGGATCAAAAGAGGCCCTTAAATTACTTTTGCAGCTTGCGGAAGAAAATCATCCAATGGCATTGCTAGATTTATCAATTAGATATTTGTCGGTTGAAGGATTCGCGTATCCAGTCGAGCATATTGAGCCAGATGCGGAAAAGAGTGAAAAATTAGCATTAAAAGCAAAAGGGCTAATTGAAACTGCTTCAAATAATGGTGATGGAGAAGCCATGAGAATGCTAGCCAGCTTTTACATGGGGCATTGGCATCCTATTTATGAAAAGTCAAACCTAATGGCAGAGCAACTATTATTAAAATCTATTGAAGCAGGGTGTTATTTTGCAGCTAATGAACTTGCAACATTCTATCTTAGTAAAGATATTGAAAAAGCAAAATATTATTATCAAATGGCTAGCAATCATGATTGTAGGGTTATTTATCATGAAGAACTCGAAACATAACAAATCACTCCAAAGCGACGCAGCAAAGCTGCGCCGCTGAGTTTAAACGTTAGGCAGCATTAAAAATGGCAATTGTTGCAATTATTATCGCAGGAGTAGTCGGGTTAGTAGCCAGGCTATTAAAAGTAAAGCCATTAAATTCATGGCTTTTAGGTTGCACAATCGTCCCAGCATTTATTCTTTTTGTTGAGTTTGTTTTGCCATATCAAGGGGGTGGTGCATCAATGTGGCCTATTGCTATTATTTTTGGTGGCGCTTATGGAGCTGCATCAAGTGCAGTTGGTGTGTTTATCGCTGGCCACTTTGTTAAAGGTTCCGAAAATGCTGCCTAACAAGTCGCTCAAATTCGACGCGCGAAAAGCGCGCGCGTCTCAGCTCAAACGTTATACGATCACAGGTAAGGTAAATGCCGTTCGATGAGGCAAGAATACAGAGAGCCATCGTAGGAGCGCTCGAATCCTACGATTTCGCGCCCGAAGTGAGCCAGGACGTCGCGTTCCACATGACTGATTGGCTAAGCGATATGGAGCAATGGGACGCGTTTTGCCAGAATCCGGATTCATTGAGCCCAGACGATGTCCATACGCTATTGATCCGTTTTCTCATTCACGCACCGAACCACATAGCCGCGGCCCATAAGCTTTTTCTGGGTTACCCATTGGAGGATATTTTTGAGGTGGGGATCTTCCGTGAGGAAGAGTAGCCTATCAGCGTATAACATGGCGCTGGAGACGGACGCTTGCGGGCGCTCCTTCGTGCGCGCCCCTGCTTGCGCCGCTCAGCTTGGACGTTATGTGTTTAAAAGATGACTGATTTCGACCCAAAGCGGACAAAATGATTTAAAGTGAATAGCTCCTATTATTGATTTATAAATTCAATACTGTTTTGGAACTTTCTTATGAAAAGATTATTAATAATCTTAATTTTTTGCACTGTTATCATTTCAATCTTTTTTTTAATATTTTTTAATGATGAAGAATTAGAGCCAAATGTAGCAAAGATTATTAATGGTTCTAAACGTAACATTAAGGATGAACACAATGCATACTTGGCAATACATGGGATAGGCTATAAATCTTCAATATCTTTACATGCTACAGGTCGTGCAATTCTAGATGGTAAAGAATCATATCTGTCTACAATAGATCGAGATAATATTTTTGATACTGGAAGTAATGATCTCGGATTTTGCTATAACCCAGAAATGCCAAATTGTGGAGAATTATGCTGCTGGCCAGACAATCTTATAGAACAGATATGGGATAATAACCAAGAAATTATTTCACAAGTTCCATCTTTATTAACGTACAAAGATTATGTTGAGCTGAATAGAAATATTCATACACAATTACTAATAGGTTTAGGCGACGCTGCCGCTATTACAATAATTTATAACATTATTAATAACAAAACTGACGAAGCAATATATGCAGCGATAAATAGTATTCGATTTTGGCGTATGATATTGAATAAACCTGTAGGTGCGCTATCACACTCCGTATTGATGCTTAACTTATCTAGATCCTTATCCGCTTTAGCTGATATTCTAAAAAAAGTTGATTTAAATTCAGATCAGTTAAAAAACATTGAGCAAGTTTTGCACCCTCATAAACCTGAAGAATCTTTCCCCATTATTATCGAGGGAGAAATTTTATCTATTTACAAGTCAGGAGCTGAATTAAAGAGTGTTGATTTTAAATTAAATGCAACGTTGAATAAACTTTATCAGGTTATGGTTAAGGCTTCAGAAAATATTCAATGTGGTCAAGACCAGCATAATGACAAATCTTCAATATGGTTTGAAATTTATAATCCGATGGGATCAATATTGATAAATAGTAGATATGCAAAAAGAACTTTCGACAACGATCAATTATTAAATGCTAAATTACAGATAATTAAAACAATGTTAGAAATTTTAGCTGGTATATTGAAGCCGGAAGATTTAGCTGAAAATGATAAACAAGCATATATTTCCGATCAATATACAGGGCTACCCGTTAAATTTGATGCAAAGAAAAAAGAATACTTTATTAATCTAAGTAATGATGAATGGTGCCGTGCATTTATATGAAGATCAAAATGATATTATTTCTATGTCCACTTCTGGCCGAATACTTAACTGTAATTATATCGACTGAAAGTGGAATTATAAAATCTAGGTGCGAATTATTATTATGACTGAAAAAGAATATATGTCTAAAAATGAATCAATAGTTTTAGGTGTGGTCATCTTGATAATAATTTCAAGTTATCTAACTTTGTTACAAAAAAGTGAAGTGAATGATGATTTTTTAGGTGCTTACTTTATAGGAATATTTCTAGGGTATTGGCCAACACATAATTTTATATTTAAGAGAAATATCTATTTTGGAGGCTTCGTAGCTACCCCAGAAGAAAAGTATAAAACCCATAGGGTTTGTGGTTTCCTGATAGGTATATCATTTATCATTTACTGTCTGTTATCAATTTTTCCAATATGATTAATCATAAATCATTAATGTCCACTTTTGGCCGACTAATTAACAATATATTTAATCTACTCAAAACGGATATTAAATAATGAAAATTAAAGCAGGAAATAAAGAGTTAACAGGAACAGAACTATTTCATCTCGTTTTTCGAGGCTGGTTTGCTGGTGTTACTGCTATCTTTGTTCCGTTTTTATTTCTAGGTTTATTAGTTTCCGTACTTCCAGACAATGATGAGAGTGCCGTTGGAATGATGCTTGGTGTATTTATGGTGCCATTTATTGCGGCAATGCAAGGTTTAATGATAGGAGCTCTTGTTTTATTTGGTTTGAAAATTTGGCCTCCAAAAAACTAAGATGAAAATATTAATATTTAGCTAAAATTAAATGTCCACTTCTGGCCGTTAACTGACTTACGTATTTACAAAATGATAAAACACATAACAAATCACTTGAGCAGATCGCTTACGCGTCTGCTCACTTCAGTCGTTATGTGGCAGCCTAGTGTTTAATTGGATCTACAGAGGTGCTGATGCGAAGCTTGATCATTTTCTGTGCCGAATATTGGGTCGGCCATTCATATCATTCCGGCGTCGACACATACTTAGCGAGTTACGGCGTCTGGATAAACTGGCTTGGAAAAGCAATCGGAATTTCAATAAAGCGTTGGATGGAATGAATGAAATGGGCATGTTTAGATGGAATGATTTATCACAGAGATTAGTTATGAGACTTATGCAACTTAAAGCACGCGGGTTTGAATTAGAATTATCCCAAGCAGAAATGCTAGACCAGGTAACAGAACCAACACTTCGCAGTGTTTTGGAGGATGCCAATACTACTACTGCCACATAACCAGTCGCTCAAGCACGGGACGGCGCAAAGCGCCGCCCCTTAGCTCGATCGTTATGTTTACATGAAAAACTGTATGAAAAAGCTGATACTTATTGCGCCATTTTATTTATTTATCTCCTTCGCAAATGCTGAAGGCTTAGAGGAATACGCACAGAACCTTAATCAGCAATCTCAATCTCAACTGGGCATTTCGCTAAAAGCATTGTCGTTCTTGATTGAATATTCGGAACGGACAGTATCACCTGACTACTTAAAAGCCACAGGCCAAATTAAATATTTTAATGAATTACTAGAAGCAGAATATATTGAAGTTGTAGAGCCTACTACCTCAATGGAATTACCTCTTGGGCAGGATTTCAAAAAAATAAAAACAACAACAAAGGGGCTTTCTATCATATCCGGTGTTTCTAATAGTCCATGATTAAAAACATAACAAGTCACTCCACAGCGACGCAGCAAAGCCGCGCCGCTGAGTTCAACCGTTATGTCTGCTCACAAGAAATAAATAACTCCAGTTTATGATGTCCACTTCTGGCCGTTAGCAGACACAAGTTTCTACCCCGTAAAGTAGGGGGCCGTTAAAAGGCGCAAGCAATGTAAAACGGAGTTACACAGAAAATATTAACGGACCAATCCCTTTTCAACTTCATCCCTTATATCTTTTCCAACCAGTGCTTCTATCAAGGTCAGTGCAAAATCCATGGCCGTGCCCGGGCCTCTTGACGTGATGACTTTACCCGCGATGACGATCGCATCTCCGGTAACCGTCGTTTCTGAATTGGATTCCAGCACGCCGGGGTAGGCGGTTGCCTGTTTGCCAACTAACAGCCCTGCACTGGCCAGTACCTTGGGTGCGGCACAAATAGCAGCGGTAAATTTTTCACTGTTGGCCATTTTGACAAGTACGTCCCGGATGCGTGGATCATTATCCAGATGATCGGCGCCGGGTAAACCGCCAGGCAATATCACCATGTCATAATCGTCCAACAGGGCCGTATTGAGGTCGGTATCGGGGATCAATACTGTTTGACGACTGGCGGTAACGGGCTGCTTGTCCAGCCCTGCGCTTACCACGCTGATGCCGGCACGGCGAAGTAAATCAATTACCGTGACGGCTTCAAGCTCTTCACAGCCCTGCGCTAGTGGTATCAGTACTCTTTTGGGCATAGCGCCTGTCACTATGTTTCCTGGCATAAAGGGTTTTAATACCGACAAGGTTGACGCCGTGCTTTTCTATATCTTCAAGCATCTCGCCGAGTACCTCGATGGTTTCAGGATGCGGGTGTCCGATAGCCAGTGCCGAGCCTTTACGTTTTGCCGTTTCGACCAGTGTCATAAATTTCTTTTTCACATTATCCCTGGTCTGTATGTGGTCGAGGAAGACATCGCGGGTCAGGCAAGGCAGGTTATTCTCATGGGCTACGTTGGCAGCAATACTCTCACTACTGGTCACGCTGTCGATAAACATATAACCATTCAGCTTCAGCGTTTCCATGAGCCATTGCATATGATCCGGATGACGCGTTAACAGGCTGCCCATATGATTGTTCAAACCAATGATGTTTGGCACGCGACGCAGGTTGTTTTCAAGGATGGCAACAAACTCGTCGCGTTCCATATTCACTGTCAATCCACCTGGCCCCAGTTTTTTTGTGCTATCAACAGCCTGCATGGGCTGATGCAACAGTATCTCGCGGCCTTGTTCGAAGGCTATCCGTGATACGCGTTGTGCGTTGGGTGCATGTGGAAGGATGGAATAAACGATCGGCCCCGGTAATTCGAGGGCGCGTTGATCATCCTGCGAACGATAGCCAAGATCATCAATGATGATCGTGATGGTTGGTGAAATGTGATCTTCTGCGTATGTTGTAAAAGTGAACCAGCTAAGAAAAAGAAAAAATAAACCCCTGTTTGCTACTAACCCCAGCAGCTTTTGAGACATATTAACCCACCTTTTTTAAATGAATGGCCAAGCCCTTAAGTACGTTTAATGCCTCATAAAGCTGGTAGTCAGATTCTACCAGTGACGGTCCTTCTTGCTGATCCTTTGATTGATCAGTCTCGTTATTATCTTCATCCTGTCCGTTAGACAGGTGTCCGCTTAAGTCGGATTCTTTAATAATGCCTGTCCGGGTGTCAATCTTACCCTGAAATCTGACAGGTTCAATCAATATGTCAGGTTCAATGCCAGCGGCCTGGATGGAGCGGCCCGAAGGCGTGTAATAACGCGCAGTAGTGAGTTTCAATGCCGCGGCATCATTCATCGGCAAGATGGTTTGTACCGAACCTTTACCAAAGGTTTTTTCACCCATAATGATGGCGCGGTCGTGGTCCTGTAAAGCACCGGCAACAATTTCTGATGCCGAGGCAGAGCCACCGTTAACGAGAACAATAATTGGTGCATCGCTTAACATATCAGAGGGCTTGGCTGTAAATTTAAGGCGTGAGTCCTTAATCCTGCCCTCGGTGTAGACTATCAGGCCGCTATCCAGGAATAAATCAGACACGCCAACGGCCGCATTCAAAATGCCGCCCGGGTTATTTCGCAAATCAAGGATCAAACCGCGCAGGTCTTCCTCATTTTCCTGCTGCAACTTTTCAATTTGCTTACGCAGATCCTCGGCCGTGTGCGACTGGAAATTAGAGATGCGCGCGTAGCCATAACCAGGCTCGAGAATTTTTCCCTTCACGCTTTTTACAGTAATGACGTCACGAATGATGGATATATCCAGTGGTTTTTCCTCGCCTTCACGGACGACTGTCAGAATTAATTCGCTGCCAGGTTTGCCACGCATCAGCTTCACGGCATCGTTCAGGCTCATGCCTTTAACGGATTTACCGCCCAGTCGGATAATCAGATCACCGGCAAGAATACCGGCGCGAGATGCGGGGGTATCATCGATAGGAGATATTACCTTGACAAAGCCATCTTCCATTCCCACCTCGATGCCAAGCCCACCGAATTCTCCGGTCGTGCCTTCCTGTAATTCCTTGTATTCACTCTCGTCGAGAAAAGCAGAATGAGGATCTAATCCTTCCAGCATGCCCCTGATGGCGTTTTCAATTAGCTGTCGGTCATCAACGGTTTCCACGTAGTCATTTTTCACCTTGGCGAATACCTCGGTAAAGGTACGCAATTCATCCAGTGGCAGCGTATCTGCGCCATTGGCGGGTTCCTCGGTGTTGGCAAAACTGGCATTCAGTGCGAAAACCATCATGGTAGTGGCCAGCAGTGATATCGATTTATACATTCTTTGCTCCGTTCAGCATCACGACGATAATTTTAAGACTGGATAGAACAGCACTTGTTCATGTTCGACGAGTGACATAAGCATACTCGTGCAGGCTTGTTCATGACAAGCTGTAGTCTGTTCTTATCGGATGAATCGCGACAGGTACTAGCCCCGCTGGCACCACAGGGCAGGGTTCAGGGGCTCCGCGCCCTTTCTGATTTCAAAGTACAGGGCTGTATCGGCCTGGCCGCCGCTATCACCCACCGTGGCAATCGTTTCACCGGCCAGCACCCAGTCTCCGGTGTTTTTGAGCAGGTTCTGATTGTGGCCGTAAAGACTCATATAGCCACCACCATGATCAACAATCATCAGCAAGCCAAGATTTCGAAACCAGTCTGCAAACACAACCTTGCCGGTACTTATCGCGGTGACCTCCGTGCCAGATTCGGCATCGATCAACACGCCTTGCCAGCGCAGGTTGCCACCTTTCTTCCTGTTACCAAACCGTTTCAGTAGCTTGCCATTAACCGGCCAGGCTAACGCACCCTTGAGCGTGTCAAACGGTGGCATATCTTCATAGACTTCAATTGTCACCGCCTGTTCCTGCTTCAGCTCAGATAACAGGCTGCCGAGTTCGCGCTCATTTTCCTGTAGCGTGTGCAGCTCAATATCCTGTTCCTCGATATAGGCCTGCAGGCGTTCGATAATGTCGCGCCTGGACGCACGGTAGCGATGGAATTCGCCCAGCTTGTCTTCATGTCTTAACCGCAGGGCATCCAGCTGTTGCGTTTCCTTGCGGATATTTTGCTCAATGCTATTTGTCTCCTGCAGTGATTGCTGCACAACATTGATTTTTTCTGCACGAATACGATTGTGATAATCGTAGTATGCCAATGCACGACCAACCCGGGCCGGGTCTTCCTGATTTAGCAACAGTTTGATGTAGTCGTTACGGCCTATCTGATATGCTGCCCTGATCTGGTCAACCAGTTGTTTGCGTTCGGCCTCCAACGCCTGTTCGTGTTCCTTTTGTTCAAACTGCAGTGTTTCCAGTTCATTATTCTTTTGGGTAATCTGCGCCTTGATATCATGCAGGCGCGTTAGCGTCTGCGCACTGGTGACCTCATTCTCACGCAGTTCCTTGCGCAATTTTTCAGATTCGGTGCGCGCACCCTGGATACGATTTTCGACGTCCTTGATTCGGCTACGCAGGTCTTCCAGTCTGGCCTGGCCTTCTTCCTCGCTGACCTGTCCGGTTTCTGCAAAACTTGTAGTTATAGCGAGCATAACCACAGGGAGCAGGAGGAGGTGAATTGTGCCTGTCACTTTACGCATAGCTAGGCTATTCCCCGACCGCAGACTGCGTTTCCTCCTTTGACAGCGATAGCAGGGAATATCCGGTCATTTCTGTTGGCTGGGATATACCCATCATCGTGAGCATGGTGGGTGCTATATCAGACAGTGAGCCGGTGCCGGGTTTGAACTCGGCCTCGCGTCCTATGTATACAAGCGGAACCAGGTTACTGGTATGTGCCGTGTGCGCCTGTGATTTTATTTTTTCTGTTGTATAAGCGCGAAGTTGTTCGGCATTGCCATGGTCTGCAGTTATAAGAATTTCTCCGCCCACTGCGCTTGTTGTCTCAACGATTTCCCCAAGGCATCGGTCGATGGTTTCAATGGCCTTGACGGTCGCCGGAAAATTACCGGTGTGACCGACCATATCGGCGTTGGCGAAATTGCAAACAATCATGTCATATTTTCTGCTGTTGATGGCCTCTTTGAGATTTTCGGTAATCTCTGCTGCGCTCATTTCCGGCGCTTCATCATAAGTACGCACATGCGGTGAAGGTACCAGTATGCGGTCCTCTCCCTCGAACACGGTTTCTTCGCCACCGTTATAAAAAAAGGTGACGTGGGCATATTTTTCTGTCTCGGCAATGCGTAACTGTTTAAGACCAAAACCGGAGACGTATTCACCCATGACGTTTTTCAGCTTGACCGGCGGAAACGCGACCGGGAATTCGTAGTTGGCCTTGTAGGAAGTCAGGCTGACGAAAGCAGCCAGTTCGGGAAAATGCTGTCGTTCAAAAGCCTGAAAGGCAGGCTTGGTAAAAGCGCGCGCCAGTTGCCGGGCGCGATCGGCCCGGTAGTTGGCAAACACCATCACATCGCCACCTTTGACAATAATTGGTCGCTGGTTCGGTTTTACGATTGCCGTAGGTTTCACAAACTCGTCGGTTTCTCCGCGGGCATAGGCCTGGTCCAGCGCAATAAATGGGTCAGCAGAGGTATATTCGGCCTTACCCTGGCTGATCAAATCATAGGCAAGCCTTGTCCTGTCCCAGTGCTTGTTACGATCCATTGCATAGAAGCGGCCGATAATCGATGCGAACTCACCCACACCCAGTTCACGCATTTTCAGTTGCGCATGGTGTAACGATTCCATGGCGGATTTAGGCGGTGTATCGCGCCCGTCAAGAAAGGCATGTAAATAAAGCTGTTTTGCGCCACACTCTGCGGCCAGCTCCATTAATGCAAAAACATGGTCCTGATGACTATGCACGCCACCGGGAGATAACAGTCCCAGCAGGTGGATAGCGCGGTTGTTCTGCACGGCCTGTGTAAAGGCCTTTTTTAAAGTAGCATTATCAAAAAAGCTGCCATCGCGAATGGCCTTGGTGATGCGGGTAAATTCCTGGTCAACAACGCGGCCGGAACCAATGTTCATGTGTCCAACCTCGGAATTCCCCATCTGTTCTGCGGGCAGCCCGACGTCGATACCCGAGGCACTGATCAAGGTATGCGGATATTCATTCCAGATCCTTTCCCAGTTCGGCTTGTTGGCGGTGTAGATGGCGTTATAGACGGTATTATCCGTGTGGCCCCAGCCATCAAGAATGATCAGAATTGTTGGTCTATGCGTGACTTGCATAAAAGATAGTCGGGCCTGCTGCTAAATCGTCTGCCGGAATCGATTATAAAGATGTAAATGTCGGTTATTTCAGGTCATTTCCGTTTCGAGCTGCGCGAATGGTAGCATGTTTTACAGGCCGACTTCATCTGAATAATCACACTTGCTGGAGGCGTATTCACGGTTTTTTCAGACACCGATATCACGTATGATGCGTGCCTCTGAATTTTAGCAAGGCAGTCTTTTGGTATGGAACGATTTCCCGAATTTGTGGCCAATCACCTGTTTCTTTTTTCCCTGCTGGTAGCCATCCTGATGCTACTGGTCTGGAATCTATTTGGCGATTCGCTGAGTGGCGTAAAAATGTTGCAGCCGGCAGATGTGACCCGCCTAATCAACAAGGAAGACGCCATCGTGATTGATTTACGCAGCGAAACCGATTTTGAAAAAGGCCACATCATTAATGCGATGAATATACCGCTGGCCGAACTGCCTGACCAACTGGATAAATTAAAACCCCATAAACAAAAAGAAGTCATTGTTAATTGCGCTAATGGCAGCGTTTCTGCAAAGGAAGCAAGAAAGCTGATGAACGAGGGCTTTGAAAAGGTTTCCTGCCTTAAAGGGGGGGTGCTTGCCTGGCAGAACGCCAGCCTGCCTTTAACCAAGGGAAAAAATTAATTACCTACTAAAACGAGAACACCATGGCCGAACAAGATGCACCACAGATACCGCAAGACGCACAGTTTCAACTGCAGAAAATCTACGTGAAAGATATTTCATTCGAGACGCCGAACACGCCTCGTATCTTCAAGACTGAATGGAAACCAGTGGTGGATTTACACTTAACCAACCATGCAACAAAAATCGAGGAATCGCTTTACGATGTGGTGTTGTCGGTTACTGTGACCGTTAAACTTGGTGAGGAAACGGCCTATCTGATAGAAATTAACCAGGCTGGTGTCTTTCTACTGAATAACCTGCCAGATGATGTACTGGATCGCATGCTTGGTATCGCCTGCCCGAATATATTGTTCCCTTATGTCAGGGAAGCGGTGACGGACGTGGTATTGCGCGGTGGGTTTCCGCAGTTATTACTGCACCCGGTCAATTTTGAAGCGCTATATGAACAGCAGAAAAATGCGCCACAGCAACCGCAGGAAAAAACAACACATTAACGTCCTTGCTTCGTTAAACTACGCACATGGCTAATCAACCCATTCTGGTGCTCGGTGCAGGGTCCTGGGGTACAGCACTGGCACTGGTGCTGGCAAGAAACAGTAGCGACGTTTATCTGTGGGATATCAATCACCACCTGATAAAACAGCTTCAGTCTAACCGAGTAAATGATCGCTATATGCCCGGGGTTGAACTGCCCGACAATATTCATCCTGTTGAATCAATTGCCGCTGTACCTGCCGAAACCGGTGTTTTCGTGTTGGCGACACCATGCCATGCGTTACGAGCCAGCCTTGAGTTGCTGGCGGATTTTAACAACAAGCAAGTTTGCATCGCCTGTAAGGGCTTTGAACCGGGGACACAAAAACTAAACAGTGTTGTTGCGCAGGAAACATATGCTGATTGCAAGCTGGCTATCCTGACCGGTCCTACATTTGCCAGGGAAGTGGCCATGCAGTCACCCACGGCCGTGACGATTGCGGCAAACGATGTTTCTACTGCCCAGTTTTTTGCCAACTATTTTCATGATGACGTGTTTCGCGTCTATACACACGATGATGTGATCGGTGCCCAGGTCGGTGGGGCAGTAAAAAATGTCATGGCGATTGCGGCTGGTATCGCCGATGGTCTTGGTTTTGGAGCCAATACGCGGGCAGCATTGATCACGCGTGGTCTGCGCGAGATTACCCATCTGGGTATGAAGCTAGGTGGCCGACAGGAAACCTTCATGGGCCTGTCGGGTTTAGGGGACCTGGTTTTGACCTGCACCGACGATCAGTCCCGCAACCGAAGTCTCGGGTTATTACTCGCAAAAGGGATGAGCGTGACTGATGCCAGCGAAGAGATTGGTCAGGCTATAGAAGGGCTTAAATCTGCAGCAGAGGTTGCGGAACTAGCCAAAACGCATGCGCTCGAAATGCCGATTACCGAGCAGGTAAATAATGTATTACAGTCACGATGCTCGCCAGTCCAGGCAGTACAAAATCTGCTGTCGCGCGGCCAAACGACGGAAAACTAGCCTGCAGCGTAGCCCTGTAGCGACGCTTTGTTTGTTAAGTCACTATTTTAGTCCGCTGCCAGACTACTGGTTATGTGACATGCATCACATTATGCGACTTAAAATGTGGCTGTTTGTAGGGCCATCTTTTTTCTGCATCGCAGCCACAGCAATTCCTTATTAGTTATTTCCTGAGCCGGCATCGCTATGTTCATCATTTAAACACGGGCTTAAGTTAGCAAATAAACCTATTAACTCATTGTTTACTATAATTTTATGATGACTGCCTGGCTTTTCACCATGCCTTTACCGGCTAGAGTAACTACAAAGCGTGATGCAACGTGTGTTTTTATCTTTACCCATTGACGTTAAAGATGCCGAGAGAGTGACAAGAAATAGAAAAAACAGGTACTTAATCTTGCATAATAGATATCAATAATCAGTACTAATCATTAACTCAAAGAGAAAAAGGTTTGCATTGCGAGATTACGTGATAGCACAAGCGAGTATCCTGGCGCGGTTGCGGCTATTATTGCCGGCCTTGCTTCTGGCTAGCCTGTTGTTATGCCCGACTGATACGATTGCTGCTGTAATCAGCCAGGTTGAAAGTGGTACGGCAATCAGTAGTGGTAACGGGGTCGTGACCGTAAACCTCGCGACACCCGTCGAGCCGACCCGCGCATTTTTAATGTTTAGCTCTCGCCACGATAACAACACACCCGGTGGCTCGATGTTACGTGGCGAGATCAATAACCTGGGCACGCAGGTTGTTTTTACGCGTGCAACCAACCAGACCAATACGATCAGTATTCAATGGTATGTCGCCGAGTTTACGTCCGGTGTATCGGTACAGCGAGGTGAATTCACCCAGACTGCGGCGGTTAACGACATTGGTGCTGGACAAGGTTTCGCCGGTGTTGCAGATATTGATCAGGCCTTTGTCACGTGGTCGAAAACACCAAATACGACGGATGGTGATTACAGCGGCGACGATCCTGTTTACTGTGATCTAACGACAACAACCAATTTACAGTGTCGGGTACAGGCGCTTAACGTAAACCATACTGTCGCCTGGCAAGTAATCGAATTCACTACGCCCGGTGATATCAATGTGCAAAGAAACACCATTACCGGCGGCGCAATGACCGGCGGCACAACCACCCTCAATGAGGCGATACCGGTTGCCGTCGATGTGAATAATACGATGATACTGGTCGGTTACACGACTAACGGTGGTGGCGCCGATGTTGGTAGCAGGATGTTACGGGCCCAGCTGACCTCGCCAACCAATATCCAGATTGATCGCAGCGTCAGTGGGGATACGATCGATGAAATCGGCTGGCAGGCGATCGAGTTTTTTGATGGCACCACAGTCCAGCGTGGGACCGAAAACTTTACCACCGCGAGCGGCACGGCCTCTGATATGTCATGGACACATACGGGTGCGAATCGTACCGCGCACGCGGTTGTCTCTGTTGCACCGTCCGGAGGTACCATTACCGCTGTGACAAGTGGCCAGGGCAATGTAGCCGATGGCACCACGGTACAATTTAATATCAACGGCGATGGTTCTAACAAATTGATGGTCGGCATCTCTGTCGAGGAGCCCGACACGGAATGTGCTACCGACGCTACTATTAATACAGCAACATACGATGGCGCTGCTTTAACGCTCGTCCCCGGCTCAGAGATAAGAACTGATTCCTCAGGGTTTTGTATGCGCTCCCAAATGTGGTACGTAGATAACCCTTCCGCTGGTAGCTCCCAATTATCCATAATCACGCAGGGCACAACCCGCGCAGTCAACGTGGCCGCAGTCATGCTGAATAATGCCGCCGCGGGCGACCCGGAAAACGTCGCCACCAATAGTAATAACACGGGCACCAATGCGATCACCACATCAATCAACACACTCACCGCTAATGCGATGTTGGTAGACATCGTTGGCAACGGCAACACCGGGGATTACACGCCAGGTGCCGGGCAGACCGAGCAGGAAGAAGTAGACGGTAATTCATCGATGGCGTCACTCAGTACAAAGGTCGTTGCCACCCCGGTTACGTTTAATGAAACACTAAACACGGTCACCATTAATACGGTCGAGTTAACACGAGCAATGGCCTTCGCATCGGTACAACCCGTTGGTGGACAAAACATGGGACGTTCCGATTATCTGAGCGATGATGTTATCGGTGTCGGTTCATATACAACAACACTGACCTCCGCTACTGAACTGACCCTGGAAAGGACCACCGCGGTTGCGAACTCCGATGTTGGCTGGTTTGTGGTTGAATTTCCCGAACCACCGATGACAGAAATCATTTTGAGTACGACAAATAACTCGACGCTGGGTGGTCAGGCAATCGATCAGGATGAAGCCGTACAATACGATGGCGTAACCGGCACGTTATTCCTGGACGAAGCGACCTTCGCGAATAATGAAAATCTGACTGGATTACATGCCATTGATGATGGCAGCGGTAATATCTTGCTGACTACAACGGGTGATGCCGTTATTGATGGTGTGGCATTTGGCGATGACGACATTGTGCGTATCTCACCTACTGGCACAGCAGGTGTGTATGACTCGACAGTCATTATCTTTGATGGTGGCACCAACTTTACCAATGCCAATGAGGATATCGATGCGGTCTACCAGCGTGACAATGGCAACATAATATTGTCCACAACAGGTGGCGCGGCATTACCCGCATGCGGGGGCGGTAACCTGGGTTTTGCCGATGATGATCTGGTTGAATGGGATGTGACAAATACATGCGCCACTTTTTTCCTTGATACCAGCGCCGCGGCTGGCGGTGATCTCATCCCCAACGCTGGCGGCGATGAGGATATCACGGGCGTGCACCTACTCTATGATGATCCCAACCTTATTTTGTTTTCGCTAACAAATAACAATACGATTCGCGGTGTCCCGGTGCTTGATGGCGATGTTGTGCTTTACGATGTTGCCGCCGACACCGCATCTATCTTTTTTTCGGAATCCGAATTCGGTACTGATGAAGATGTCAATGCGGTTTCTATTGCTGTACCTGTCGTTGTTAATGCCGTCGATCACTATGAGATAGACTTTCCGGTTACCCCCGCGGTGACTTGCGAGGCGCTGGAAGTCGACATCACTGCGCACCAGGATGCGGTCGATCACAGTTTACTCATTGCGCCCACTGCGGGCACCGTGTTAACCGTAACTGCCAATGTCGTAACGCCTGCTGATGTCGTCTGGATTGAGGGAACGGGTGGCAATGGGTCACTGGTAGCAACCGGCCCGGGCCAGGCGCAGTACACCTTCAATGGTGCAGAAACGTCGGTTAAGTTATTTCTGAGTTATCCGAACGCTGAAACCGGTGTTAGTGTCGATGTGGTCGATTCAAACGGTGCGGCGGAGTTTGCATCACCGCCGCCGGATGAAGATCCAAACGTTGATTTCGTACTGGCGGCATTTCGTTTTCTTGATACCACCGATGCCGTTATCGGTACACAGATAGCGGGCAAACCTTCAAATATTGCGCCGGGGAATCAAACGTTACAACTGCGCTCGGTACGTACCAATACTACGACGCTGGAATGCGAGGCGCCTTTGAACGGTACCGGTATCCCGGTAGAGTTTGCCTATGAGTGTAATGATCCTGCCAGCTGTGCCATCACCACTGATGGATTGTCACTAACGGCCGCTGAAACACAACTTGTTGATGATGTAGGAACAGGTTTCACGTCCATCAACATGGATTTTGTCGGTGGTGTGGCCGAATTCTTTTTTTCCTATAACGATGTTGGTGACATCACGCTGAGAGCACAAAAAACACTGGCTGCCGATCCAGCAGCAACGCCGCCCACGACGGCGACCACGCTGGAAGGCAATGCGTCGTTTGTCGTTCGGCCGTTTGGTTTTGATATTGATTCATCCGGTCTAAGAGCCGCTGACTGGTTGGACAACAATGCCCTTGATGACAGCACGGGTACGAATCTGTCCTATGCGGCAGACGCGGATGGATCTGTATTCGTCCGTGCCGGTAATAGCAGTAACACCTTCCCGGTTACCATACGCTCAATTTTATGGGAAAGCGCTGACGATGCTGATAATGATGGTGTCCCGGATACCGGTGCTAACCTGACCGATAACAGCGCAACGCCGAACTTTGGTGAAGAGACGTCAACTGAGTTGGTCAATGTCACGGTGGGTAATGTCAGGCCGACCAATATGGGCACGTTGTTTTTTGGCGTCAACCTGGATTTTAGTAGCTCAAGTGGGACGCTGACCACGAACCTGGCATTTGATGAAGTCGGCATCATTGACTTAACTGCATCGCTCGCAAGCGGTAACTACCTTGGCGGTTCTGTCAATGCCACTGCGACACACCAGGATTTTGGTCGGTTTATCCCGGATCGGTTTGTTGTCACCAGTAACACACCCGTGCTTGAGAGTGCCTGTGTCGCCGGGAATTTTACCTACATGGATGAGTCATTTTACTACGGCGTCGGCAATGAACCTGCGATTACGATAACCGCCGTTAGTGAAAATGGAGATACGACGCTGAATTACGGTGACGGCGGCACGGCGGCGACAGACTACTGGAAATTGCCCACTACATTAACGCGTGTTTATTTGGATAACGGCGTCAATAACGGCGCAACTTTTACTGATACGTTGGCGGCTACGGTGAATGCGACTGGAACGGACGATTTTGATGGGGTCGGCGTATTTACTGTTTCCAACATAACGACTGATCAAGATGCCTTCCTGTTCGATCGTGCATCTATCGATTTAAACGCGGCTGAGGGCGCGCCTTTTGTTGCCGATATTGACTTGCAAATTGCCGCAGCCTCTTTTACTGATACAGATACAGTCTGTTATGACACCGGTTCAGGTTGCCAGGGTTTTATCATCAGCGGTATCTCCGGCACGGAACTACGATTCGGCCGTTTGGTAATTGGCACTGCTGCGGGTTCAGAATTGATACCCGTGACAGTGCCATTTCAAACCGAGTATTTTGATGGTGCCAATTTTATCGTCAATGCTGCCGATGCCTGTACGTCGATTGTGGTGACTGACTTAAATCTGGTGAGTGGTGTAGAAGGCCCGGAAACCGATGGCACGATTGATATCTCCAATGCGCCAGGTTGCAGCGGTAGCGGGGAAGCAACCGGTGCGGTCAGTAATTCCCCTTTTATCGACGGCATTGGTGAGTTGATATTTAACCTGGCCGCACCGCCGGCAGGTTGTACCGGCTTCATTGATATCACCCCAGCGAGTTTATCGACATGGTTACAATTCGACTGGGACGACGACGACGGTAACGATGATGGTCCTTACGATGATTTTCCAATCGGACGGGCAGACTTCGGGATTTTTGAAGGACCTTCGGAATACATCTATATTCGTGAGCCTTGGTAGGGCTTTAATTATCCTCTCTAACTACAAGATATTGTATTGATTAACACTATATCTTGTAGCAGAATTACACTGCGGATAACACTAAATTGCGGATAACTATATGATATTTCTATAAATATCATATATTACATATAGTTATATGCCTTAGCTAAGCTAAGACATTAACTTTGTTAGCCGTCCGCCATATATTGCATGCTTGCAACCGGGTTCCGGCTATGGGCCGGTTAGAGATAGGGGTCAAATCCATTGCTGGATTTTTTCAGGCGGAAGCTGAAAAAAGGAACAAAAGTGGCGGTTTATACCGACGATAACTCTGTCTCCGTTGCCCGGGTAAAACGAGAAGGCGAAATGCCCCCCTCGCTGGAATTATGTGACGTACAGGATGTGCAAAACATCTCTATCCGCGCTGCCGTCCTTTCAAAGCTGACCAAAACACATGATCTTGATCACTATCACTGTTTGAGCCTGATGCAGCTTGGTGATTACAACCTGTTGCTGGTTGAAGCCCCCGACGTCGAACCCGACGAAATGCGTGCCGCAATTAAATATCGTATTCGTGAGTTAATTGATTTTGATGTGAACGAGGCCGTTGTCGATATTTTTGAGGCACCGGCTGCGCGTTCTGCCTCGGGCAGTAACATGGTTTACGCTGTGGTAGCCCGTGCCAGTCGCGTCAAGGCGTTGATCAATCAACTAAAGGGTGTTGGTCTACACCTGGATACGATAGATATTCCGGAACTCGCTTTGCGTAACATTGCTGCCATGTTGCCTGAAGATGTGGCCGGTGTCGCGTTGGTGTACATATCTGAACATCAGGGTCTGATCACGATTACACGTAAGGATGAACTCTATCTCTCACGCACGATCGCAGGCGGTTACGGTATGTTGCCTGAAGCCGTGCTATCGGTTGTTGATGATGATGCCTGCCGCCAATGGCTGGATAACATCATCATCGAAGTACAACGCTCTATGGATTACTACGAAAGCCACTTTGGTCAACCACAGGTATCCGCGATAGTGCTTTCTCCACTTGACCACGAAGTACCCGGACTCATCGAATACCTTCAGGAACAGTTACAAATTCCTGCACGTTTCCTGGATATTCAGGAATTGATCGATGTTACTGAGCCAGTTTCCAGACATGTGCAGTCGCGCAGCTTGCTGGCACTTGGCACGGCATTAAGAGAAGAGGCACAGGTTGCATGAAACAGAATATCAACCTGTATCAACCGGAACTTAGAGAAAAGAAGGTCGTTTTCTCAGCGGCATCAATGTTGTTGTTCACAGGGCTGTTTTTAGTTTTATTTACTGCGATATATGCCTACCAGTTGTTCCGCATAAAGCCATATGAAAAACAGATTGCAGCCCTCGACAACGAGCTGTTGCAGCTGCAACAACAGGTAACGACACTTGAATCAGGACAGGCCAAAGGCAGGAGCAAGCTGCTTGAAAATGAGATAGAACGCATCACAGGTGAAATTGCAAAACGTGAACGAATAGTTGACACCCTGGCAAGCCGATCATTTGGAAACGACTCCGGTTTTTCAGATTACCTCGAGTCATTTGCGCGTGGCCATGTTGAAGGCACCTGGCTCACGCAGGTCAAGATAAAGGCCGGCGGCGCCTTACTGGGTTTGACCGGAAAAACACTCGCGTCTGAGCTGGTACCACTTTACATACAAAACCTTTCCAATGAAGCAGTGTTAAAAGGCGCTGCATTTAACGTGCTGGAAATTGCCCGTGTTGAAGGCAAGGAAGGCGATAGCGAAATCAATTTTTTGATTAGCACAAACTAGTGTTATGAATTCAATCAGGTTAATCATGAACAAGATAAACGAACGCAGTGTCCGTGAGCGCGCGATTATCTTTATTGGCCTGGTTGCCGTGCTGTTTAGCCTTTGGGATACCATGCTTAATGCACCGTTGCTCACAAAGCAAAAACTCCTGACCAGTGAACTAAATAACAAGAATGCCGAGCGATTTGAGTTAACTACACGCCTGCAGGAATTGATCGAGAAAGGTAAACAAGATCCTGATGCTGATAATCGTGCACGATTAACAACATTGAAGGAAAAACTGGCGTCACTGGAATCTGAACTCAAGGTCTCCACAAGCAACCTTGTTAAGCCGGAACAGATGCCGCGTTTGCTGGAAACGATTTTAAACGAAACCCGGGGCTTAACCTTGCACAGCTTGAAAAGCCTTAAAGTGGCCCCGTTAGTAGAGCAGGAAGAAGATAATTCCGCGAATGGTTCAGGCAAAGGTAAGGTCGGTGCTGACAACATTGCCAGTGCTTTCAGGCACGGAATTCGTATTGAATTTTATGGTGATTATTTTTCGACCATGGCTTATCTCGAAAAACTGGAGGAGCTTGAGTGGGGTTTTTTCTGGGATAACTTTTCCCTTGATGTAGAAGGCTACCCGGATACCCGCGCGTCTATCGAAATATTTACGTTGAGTCTTTCGCGGGATTGGATAGGGGTATGAAAGCAGAATCATATTTCCCAACAAGCTTTTGCAGCATTTTGTTTTTTGTCATATCCGGTTCTGCCCACGCTGTATCCGAATTACCCGACCCTACGCGGCCGGCTTACTGGTTACAGCAGTCCCAGCCTGTGTTCGTAGAACAGGTTCAACAGCCGGGCAGGAAAATAGAATGGCGAGTGTCAGCAATAAGAATAGCTCCCGACGATCGCACTGCGATCATTAATGGCAAGCTGGTACGGGTTGGTGACACTGTCAGCACCGCGATCGTCCGTGAGATCCAGCATGCGTCTGTGATTATTGAGGAAGACCAAAAACAACTTATATTGCGATTATTCACAACGTCCTCAGTAAAAGAGGACGTTGTGAATAAAACGAAAGCAAGCGAACCCTAGTTATGCAAATGACAACCAACAAAAGTATGATGTTAAGTGGCTACTTCAGCACGCTGATATTGTCATTACTGCTTTTGTCCGGTTGTCAGCAGCAGGAAGTCAAGCAAGACCTGATTGAAGATATGGAAAAGTCTATATCGGAAGCGATTGAGACCAACAGAAACCAGGCAGTGCCAGATGCGATATCAGATAGTCTAATTCCAACGATTGCACTGGATATGAGCGAGGTACCCCTAATCAAGGATGATGAAAGGTTTGATATTGCTGTAAATGGTGTGCCCGCTGATCAGTTCTTTCTAAGTCTGGTTGATGGCACTGACTACAACATGGTCATCCATCCGGAAGTCACGGGCAGCATTACCCTGAACCTAAGGAATGTGACGATTCCAGAGGTGATGGAAGCGGCCAGGGACGTGTTTGGTTTCGAATTTGTTAATACGGAATATGGATTCCAGGTGCTTCCTGCCAGATTACGGGCGCGAATTTACCAGATTAACTATCTGAACATTGAACGCTCGGGCAATTCTTCCACGTCGGTGAGTTCGGGTTCCCTTACCCAGAACAACAATAATAACGATCCTAATGCACCTGTTAATCGAAGCGTGAACACTGCAGGCGCAAGTATCAATACCCAGCAAAACCTTGATACTTTCTGGACTGAACTGAGGGATTCAATCTCTGCGATTATAGGCAGCGGCGAAGGCCGCAGTGTGGTTGTTAACCCGCAATCGGGTGTCGTTGTTGCGCGAGCATTGCCGAACGAGCTGCGCGAAGTCGAGTCTTATCTGCAGGCAACGCAGTTGATCGTGCAAAGACAGGTTATACTTGAAGCAAAGATTCTCGAGGTAAGGTTAAGCAATGAATACCAGGCAGGTATCAACTGGTCTGGTGTATTGTCACCCGGTAGCAACTCTATTACAGCATCAAATATTGGTGGTGGGTCGGTTCTGGTCGATGAAGGTGGTAGAAGTCTTATTGCGGGAAACTCTGGAAACCTCGATCCTAATAACCCATCTGCAATCCTTGGCACTGCCGCTTCTGCATTTGGAGGTGTTTTTACCCTCGCACTCAATCTGGGCGACTTTAATGCTTTTATTGAATTACTTGAAACCCAGGGCAATGTTCAGGTGTTATCTAGTCCCAGGGTTGCAACACTGAATAATCAAAAGGCGATTATCAAGGTTGGTCAGGATGAGTTTTTCGTAACCGATGTGTCTGCGGTTAACTCTATATCTGCAGCGGCCACTATTGTGAACCCGGATGTCACACTCACACCTTTTTTCTCCGGTATCGCGCTGGATGTGACACCACAGATTAGCCAGAATGGTGATGTCACATTACATGTGCATCCATCAATCAGTGATGTCGTTGACCAGCAAAAAACCGTCACGGTAGGTAACGTGACACAACAACTACCTCTCGCACTGAGTACTGTACGAGAGTCAGACAGCATCGTTAGAGCAAAGAGTGGCCAGGTTATTGTGATCGGGGGACTAATGCAGGAAACGCGCATTGATAGAGATGCGCAGACGCCAATTTTAGGCGACATTCCCGGTGTTGGTTCACTGTTCAAGCAGAGAAATGATGAAAGCGTGAAAACCGAACTGGTTATTTTGCTGAAACCTATCGTTGTAGACAGTACCGACGAGTGGAATCAGGAGCTTGACCGATCTCGAGGTGGCCTGAAGCAAATCAGAGAAAAGATAACCAGGCCAGATGATAATCAATTCCTGGATAAACTATTTGCAAACCCGGGTAACTGAATCAATGGACAAGGCCTATGTATCTGAATCATTTTAAACTTAAAGAACCTCCTTTCAACATTACATCCGATACCAGTTTTTTTATGAATCGGGCAGGTTATCAGGATGCACTGAATGTCCTGACAGTCGCGTTACGAAGCGGTGAAGGATTTGTAAAGGTAACAGGAGAAGTCGGTGTAGGCAAAACCATTCTTTGCAAAACACTGATGAAAAATATCAATAAGGAATTTGTCACAGCATATATTCATAACCCATTCATTAAACCGGACAGTTTGTTTTTCGCGATTGCGGATGCGCTTTCAGTCCAATATGAAGAGGGCATATCCCAGCATAAACTTATGAAATTGCTGACCCGGGAACTCTTGAATAGACATCGTAACGGAAAAAAAGTGGTTGTTTGTCTTGATGAAGTTCAGGCAATGCCAGTCCAGACACTGGAGTCGTTAAGGCTGTTGACCAATCTTGAAACAGAGAAAAGAAAGCTGTTACAGGTTGTTCTGTTTGGGCAACCGGAATTGGACAATTTGCTTGCTTCACCTTCAGTACGACAATTGAAGCAGCGTATAACGTATACCTATAAGTTAATACCGTTGAACAAGGTTGCCACCTCTTCGTATATCAAACATCGTTTGCAGGTAGCAGGTTGCGAAGAAACGCTTTTTACCAGGCGCGCCTGTGATGCGGTGCATAAGCACAGCGAAGGACTTCCTCGTCTCATTAATGTGTTGTGCCATAAAAGTTTGATGTGCGCTTATGGTGAAGGCAAAAAGCAGGTTACGCATAAGCATATCAGGCTTGCATCCAAAGATATGGAACACATTAGTAACGATAAAGCATCCTGGTTCAGTATGCATTTACCTGGCTTTTCCCGCTGGATTTTTGGCAGTTAGCGACGGGATAACACGTTCATGAGTCTTATAAACAAGTTACTCGACGATCTGGAAACCAGGCAGGCTTACAATAATGAAGATCATGATAATGTGCTGGTTGGGTTGAGTTCATCTCATGACTTCAGATCGGATGAACCTGATTACTCGCGCGTTTTTCCTCTTATCAAAATACTGTTTCTTCTCGCTGTATTTGCTGCCGCCATTTACCAACTGCAGCTACGCTATTCATTTCCGCAAGCTTCTGATTTATATACCTTCATTGGCGAGGACTCTAAAGACTCAGAACATGAACGTCGGCCACTCAGTGACGTGGGAACACTTCAACTTGATACCAACCTCAGTTTTCCTGAAGCCGAAATCGCTTCTGCCGCTAATGTCAGCCACTTACAACAGATAGCATTTGAGAAAACACTAGACGGTATTACTGTTTTACTGAAGTTGTCCCATGCCTCCAGCTACCAGGTATATTCCTTACACGAACCGAACCGTATTATTATCGAACTGGATCAGTCCAGTTTGTCCTTTCCTGTTGAACAACTCGAACCCGAGATACCATTTAACAGGGTCAGGGCGGAACAACTCGATGATGGCAAACTCAGGTTAACCCTTGAGTCAGAAAATACCTTGAAGATCGATACGATTAGTATGGAATCTGCCGACTCAGTGCATCAATTATATGTTTCTGTGTTTCAGGATATAGCAGATCAATTTGTTGAAAATACTGATGCAGTTCCAGACGTGAATAGTGCGGCAGTACCTGCGCTGGCAGACAACACTAATACAAAAGTGACCGTCTTCAAGGGTGAAGTGATCAAGACGCCAGCAAAAGAAAATAACGTATCATTGGCGGAAGACATATTCAGGCAGGCACTAAGCGATTACCATGCCAATCGCTACGCGGAAAGTATATCCCAGTTGCAGGCTATACTGGAGATCGACCCTTTGCATGTGAAAGCACGAACAATGATAGCGATGATTTATTTCAAGCGGGGTGATTCAGCCAGCGCGATATCTTTTTTACAAAACGGATTGAACCAGTTGCCGGAAGAAATTGAATGGATCACGCTAAATGCGAAGATATTATTACACCAAGGTAGCCTGTTAAGCGCCGCAAACCAGTTGAATAAGGTTACGCCAGGCGTGGATGGAAACGCCGATTACTATGCCATAAAGGCTGCCGTGCAGCAGCGGCTCGGTAATCATAAGGTTGCAGCCAGGTTTTATCGTGATTTATTAAAGTTTGATGCTACAAATGCCGCTTATTGGATGGGGCTCGCGATCTCTCTGGAAGCGCTTGATCGATACAGTGACGCTTTATATGCCTATGAACAGGCAATGACAAAACAAACACTTGTTGGACAATCCAGGGACTTTGTCAGGGACCGGTTCAAAAATTTAACTGCGATGATCAATGATAAATCCTCGTAAAAAGATTCGCCTCGGTGATCTGCTTGTTGAAAGCGAGCTGATTTCCGAAGAACAATTGCAGCAGGCGCTTACTCAACAGAAAACCAGTGGCCAGAAACTGGGTCGCGTGCTTATTAATGAAGGTTATCTAACCGAAGAAGCCATGCTCAATGCGCTGTCACAACAGTTAAAAATCCCCTTTATTGACCTTGCGCACTTCAAATTCAAACCAGACATCGTCAAGTTAATTCCCGAGATACAGTCGCGGCGCTTTCGAGCAATTGCGCTTGAGAGGAACGATGCAGGCATTCTTGTAGGGATGTCTGACCCAACCAACATCTTTGCCTATGATGAACTGGCAAGAATTTTACAAATGCCGATACGTATGGCCGTGGTCCGGGAAGAGGACCTGCTTAAAACCATTGACACGGTTTACAGGAAAACTGAGCAGATTAGCGGTTTTGCCGAACAGCTTAATGAAGAACTCAGTGAGGGTGATATTGACCTTGGCGCATTACTTGAAGATGCCGATGTCGCCGATGCCCCGGTCGTAAAGTTATTGATGTCTTTATTTGAGGACGCAATACAGATAAAGGCATCTGACATCCATATTGAACCTGATGAAAAAGTGTTACGTATTCGTCAACGTGTTGATGGCGTTTTGCAGGAACACACAATGGATGAAATCCGCATCGCCCCGGCACTGGTACTCAGATTAAAGATAATGGCTGGTCTTGATATATCTGAAAAAAGGCTACCCCAGGATGGGCGTTTTAGCCTTAGGGTAAAAGATCACAATATTGATGTGCGCCTTTCAACCATGCCCGTACAGTACGGTGAATCGATCGTAATGCGATTACTTGATCAAAGTGCAGGCACGCTGGATCTATCACGCCTTGGCATGCCCAAACCTTTGCTCGAGCGCTTCGATAAACTGATTCATCGGCCCCATGGCATGATACTGGTCACAGGACCGACCGGCAGTGGTAAAACCACAACACTTTATGCGGCATTACAAACCCTTAATGTAGCCGAAAAAAAGATCATCACAGTCGAAGATCCGGTTGAATATAAGCTTTCTCGTGTCAACCAGGTACAGGTAAATAGTGATATAGGGCGCACATTTGCAGCCGTACTGCGTTCTGCATTACGGCAGGATCCGGATATTGTATTAATCGGTGAAATGCGCGATGAAGAAACGACTGAAATTGCACTCAGGGCTGCGATGACCGGTCACCTTGTGCTGTCTACACTGCATACTAACGACGCGGTGAGCACAGTGAACCGGTTGATGGATATGGGAACCAAGAGTTACCTGCTTGCTTCCGCCTTACAGGCGATACTGGCACAACGCCTAGTTCGTCGCGTCTGTGATGGATGTGCTCAACCTGCTGAAACAACGGATCAGCAAAAGGGCTGGTTAAACAGTTTTGTCGATGAAGATAAATTTAATGTCACCTTTAAAAAAGGCGTTGGCTGTGCACGTTGCAGTTATACCGGTTACTCCGGCCGTATCGGTGTTTACGAGTTACTGGAAATGGATAAAAGCCTTGCGAATATACTTGCTCATGGTGATAGCGCACAGTTCATGAAGGCCGCGCGAAACTCGCGCAATTTCAGACCATTGAACATGGTGGCATTGCAATATGCAGTAGAGGGTATAACCAGTATGGACGAGGTTATCCGCATATCGGCCGATATAGATAGTCTTACCGACGATGAGATACTGGAAACGCATGAAGAGCGAGGTGCCTGATGCCTTTGTTTAGTTACAAGGGCAGAAATAGTAGTGGCGCACTGGTCACAGGACAAATTGATGGTGGCTCTGTAGACGCTGTTGCCAGTCAGCTTTTCAATACTGGTATCACACCAATAGATATACAGGAACGCAGCCAGACCCTCGATGGCAATCTGTCGATATCAGAACTGCTACGTAAAAACAAAAACCCGACTCTCGAGGACCTCATCCTTTTCAGTAGACAAATGTACACGTTAATGAAGGCGGGTGTACCTATGACCAAGTCCATTACAGGTCTCATTCAATCGTCGAGAAATTTCAAGCTGGTTAATGCGTTAAGAGACATATTATCGCACCTGGAATCCGGGCGGGAACTGTCGAGTTCCATGGCGAGGCACCCCCGCATATTTTCACAGCTTTATCTAAGCATGGTACGCGTTGGGGAAGAAAGCGGCCGCCTTGATGAGTCTTTTTTTCGTATCTCTGAATACCTGGGCAGGGAGAAAGTAACCCGCGAAAGAATCAAGGCCGCATTAAGGTATCCGGCAATCGTGATGGTCACGATTGCCGTGGCAATCGCTATCATCAATATCTGGGTGATCCCCGCATTTGCTACATTATTTGAAAGTGCCGACACAGCATTGCCCTGGCAGACACAGTTACTGATTCAGACATCGAATTTTTTTGTGAACTGGTGGTATGTATTGCTTGTTGGCATCCTGGTTGCATTTTTCGGTTTCAGGTCATACAAGGAAACACAAAGGGGAAGATATCAGTGGGATAAAGTGAAATTAAAATTTCCGGTGGTCGGCGATATCATTTACCGGGCAACCTTGGCAAGGTTTGCACGTTCATTTTCAATGGGTCTTAAGTCAGGTGTGCCGCTGATTCAGGCAATGACGGTTGTTTCCCGATCTGTTGATAATGAATTTATCAGTGAAAAGATACTTGATATGCGTAATGGCATAGAACGTGGTGATTCACTAACCAGAACAGCCGGCATGACCCGTATGTTTACCCCTTTGGTTATTCAAATGCTGTCTGTTGGAGAGGAAACGGGTCAGGTTGACGACATGATGGAAGAAGTTGCTGACTACTATGATCGAGAAGTTGATTACGATATCCAGAACCTGAGTTCAGCAATAGAACCTGTTGTCATTATTGCCATTGGTGTGATGGTGTTGATTCTGGCGCTGGGCATACTGTTGCCCATGTGGGAGATCTCTACAGTTTTGAAATGATGTACATAGCGCATCGTTGGCGGGATCGTAATCTCAGTCGACTGGAACTTGTGGTTGTATTGTTGTTGTTCGTACTGTTTGTTTTTTTTATATTGCAAAGGGCAATTAATGTGTTTGCAGTAGCGGAAAAAAATTATCTGGACTATACGGTTGCAAATATAGACACTGCGTTGCGCCTGCAATCGCTGATTTACTTTAGTAATAATAAGCTTGAGGAATTAGGCGAGCTAGTAGATTCAAACCCCATGCGCTTTATGGAACTACAGGAAACAGACGACTTAAAAAGTTTTTATGAAGATACCAGGGGCGCCAAACAGGCGATAGAACAACTATATTCTATTCAACCATCAAATTACCTTGGCGAACTCTTTCGTCCCGATCTGGATAACCTGAAAAAAGGGTCATGGTATTTCGATGTTGAGCTAAAAAAACTTGTTTATATTGTTATTAATACCGAACGTTTTTTTACAAAGCTGGAAGGCAAGAAAAGGATTATTTTTTCTATCGTATTTGATTATGAAGATATAAACGGCGATGGTATTTTTCAAGAAAAAACCGATATATTTAATCGACTTTTTCTAAAGGCAGATAATAAATATGAATGGCTTAACTAGAAAAGTAGCGGGCGGGAGCAAACTATGGACCTGCAACTAAGTTCGATTATAAAGGAAAGCCTGTATTATTTCAGTATATTGGTGCTGATTGTAGGCTTTTTATTACTGCTTTTACCATCCATGTTCATTGAACAATCCGGCAAGTTTAACGCCTGGATAGATACGGATAAATACTTTAACTTTGTTAACCGGACGCATACAACAGAACGTAAGTTTTATAAATACAGTCGGTATATAGCGGCCTGCATGTTGGTGCTTTGTTTATATATTCTTTACACGTTAACGATAGTGATTAGTGATGAAGACGTAGCAAGATTAATCGGTATTAGTTTCTTTTCGAGCATGATCAATGAATGGTTGGCTGAAGCACTACGCTACATACTGATCTGCTTCAACGTCGTCGCCCTGTTTTTGAGTATTGTGCTGTTAATTCGTCCAAGCGCAATAAAGGGACTGGAAGCAGTAGCAAATACATGGTTCAAAAGCGACAGTGCATTACAGGCACTCGATCAATCCTATGACGTGGCAGAAAAGACGATGACGCCACTCAAACTACGAATTATAGGCATGCTGGTCATTATCACATGCCTGTACATACTGGTTTTCATGTATTAAAGACACAGGAGGAGAAGACAAACCTGATTCACATGTTATGTTATTGAATTTGTTTTATTTTTTTGATGAACTAAACTTAACAGTTGTAATACTGACACAGCATTGCGATGTACGTGTCATTCTCTAACAGGATTGCGATCCGCTAACAGAGGAAATCTATGATGAAAAAGCAAAGTGGTTTTACCTTGATCGAACTGGTCGTGGTGTTTGTCATTCTTGGCATTCTCGCGGCTACTGCTGTTCCACGATTTACTACCGTAACAAACCAGAGTCGCACGGCCGTCGCTGACGGTATAACTGGATCCATTCAGTCGGCCGCAGTGATTGCATACGCCGCGAACTCGGGCGCAGCCTCGACCGCACAAAATATCGTATCGGAAGTAGCGTGCGATACCAGTGAGTCGCCGGTGAATATTAATATTGCCGGTGGTGCTGCAGATATCGTCTGTGATGGTACATTTGGTCAATTAATTGGCGTGGGTCCTTGCACCGGTACTACTCCAAATACAGTTATCGTGACTGTTGGGGGACAAGCTGGTACCACCAGGAACATCCCTGCTGGATTATGTTCTGGTTAACCGGTCAAAACCCGGAGAGTACTAGAAAAAACAGGGCGTTGTTGCCCTGTTTTTTTTTGACCCTAGCGTTATTGATCACGCTGGCAGGATCGTTATATTTCAGTCATATCCTGCTGTTTTTGCCGCTTGCAATAGGAATCATCTGCATAGCTATTGCTGCAACTGAGCAGGTCAAATGGACATGGTTAACGCTGACGCTATGTCTATTTATTATCAATGTGTTTATCAGCATATTCATTTACAGCCCGGTTTATGATGCTGCCGCCGCCTATTATATTTGTTATCTGGTTCTTGGCTATTTGCTAGCGAGCACCCTGTTAATGAGACATGTGTTGACTCTTTATAAAATCGTTGTATCCGTCTTCCTCGTGTTGTCGGTTTGGGCGCTTGTACAGCATTTTACCGGCGAGTTTTATTTATCAAAAAGTTCAGCGCCTAATACTATTTTTACAACAAAAAACACCTTTGCAGCCGCACTTAATTTTGTCCTTTTACCGATTAGCATTCTTGCTTGTACCAAACATGGTCAACGTTGGCACTATATAGTGACAATAGTACTTTTTTGTGGGCTTCTGGTTTCGATCAGTCGAGGTGCTTATATTGCTTTCACTGTTGGGTTTATTTTTGTCAGTTTTTATGCATTCCGCTTTGTCAAGTCTTTCAGTCGTAAGCGCTGGTTAATGTTGCTTCTATCCTTTGTTTGTTTTGTTGGGATGATTAATTTTAACGGCGCTGCATACATGGTGAATCATATTTTCAACGCAGACGAAATAAGCGGTCTTAAAGTGTTGAAGTTAAATAAAATGGTAAAAGGTAGTTCCTGGAAAGACCGAATTTATTATTATGATATAGCATTCAAGCAGATAAAGGATAGCCCTTTAAAAGGCTATGGCTATTTAAACTATAAATATTATTTTCATGTCGACAAATCGCCGGAGCTTTATGGTCAAAATCGCTATGGCGGGTTTGTTCATAATGATTATCTGCAGATTTGGCTGGAAACCGGACTGATCGGGTTAACTCTATTGATCGTGCTTGTGGGTCTTGTTTATTACTATGTGCATAAAGTTGTATCAACAGGAATGGATTCAAGTGTCAAGATTACAGCTATTGCAATTGGCGGTGCCTTAACGGCATATTTTATTCATGCACTGGTTGATTTTGTATTATACCCGCCGTTATTGCTGTTACTGTTTGGATCGTATCTTGCCTATTTAAATCGACTGCTGCCGGAACAGAAAGTCAATTTCAGCAGGTTCGAGGCCGTTTATCACATATTAGGTACAAGGACGATACTATTAAAGACTGTTATTGCCACATTATTGTTGGCGTGGTTATCTCAACCGGCTATTGCTGAGGCTTTCTGGTTGGCTGGCAATGATAAAATGCAAAAGCAGCAATATGGTGAAGCACTGAATCACTACCTGACGGCAATCAATTTCGCAGATTATAACGTCGATTATTATTTTAATGCGGGTCGAATATATTTCACATCTGCAGAATCAACGGGTAATCGACAGCATGCAAAAGAAGCGGATATGCTTTTTGAACGAGCGTCTGAGGTAAACCAGTTTGAGTATCACAACAGGTTTGCACGTATCAAACTGCATCGGGACCATGCTGATTTGCTTGATAATCCTGCAACCAGGGAACAAATTCTGGCGTGGTTTGAGCATATACTCTACTGGCAACCTGTGCATCAATTTATTATGCAAGAGTATATAAAAACGCTGGTTCAGTTCGAACAAACCGAGTCTGCAAAAATTCAATATAAAGCTTATAGAGACTATTTTCCCTCTGATGATGAATTGGCTAGACTATTAGAGAAGCAGGTAAAATGACTGGTAGCTACTAATTAACGTAGATGAAATGCACAACTATTAATCGCTCGATAGGTTTTACCCTAATTGAACTAATCATTGTCCTTCTCGTTGCAGCAATTCTTGCGGCAACGGTATTCCCTAACCTTAATATCAATATATTCCGTCAAATTGGCGGCGTGCAACAGGCAACAGCGGCAATACGTTATGCACAGAAGCAGGCAATTACCAGTGGCTGTCAGGTGGACGTGCAAATTACCAGTTCTAATTGCGCGTTGAACTGGAATGGCTGTACTGCAGCAGCAATCCTGAATCCGGCGACGGGGGATGCGAACTTTTGTGATAATAGTGACCCAGGTGTAAGCCCTGCTGTTAGTTTTAGTTTTAATAATATAGGCGTGCCTTCTGCACCACAAACGATCATTTTTTCCAATGGTAGAACGCTCAATGTAGAGGCGAATACGGGTTTCATCTATGAATAAGCGCGCGACAGGTTTTACGTTACTGGAGTTAATTGTTGCTATTGTTGTGCTGGGCATAGGCGTGGCCGGTTTTGCGCAATTAATCAACACAGCAACCATAAACAGTGTCGATCCGCAATTGCGTCAGCAGGCACACGCGATTGCGCGTTCGTACCTGGAGGAGATTGCGCTTAAGCCTTTTTGCGATCCGGATTTTGATCCGGATGCGGATCCAGCTACCCGTTGTAGTGCCGATTGTAGTGTTTCAGCTTGCACTACTGGTTTCCCCAATGCCTGTGGCGGTCCTAATGAGGCATCTGGCGGAGAAGGAACCAACCGTGCCTTGTTCGACGATATTTGTGACTTTGTGAATTTGCCAGATAACCTTGTACGCGATCAGAGTAATGTATTAATCAGTGCGTTAAGTGATTACCGGGTGACAGTATCAGTAGCTGACGCAACGGGTAATAGCCTAAATGGCCTTAGTTCCGACACCAGTGGACGCTTTGTCAGGTTTGATGTCAATGTGACAAATACAAACAATAGTAATATTGATGTATCAATCAGTTCATACCGGATCAATTTTTAATGGCGTGTTATCACAAAGGCAGAGTGTCTAATTTCGGGTTCACATTGCTTGAATTGATAATCGTTATACTCGTTATTTCGATACTCGCAGGTGTGGTGGTGACGATTTTGCGAGGACCGGTACTACAGTATGTCCAGGTTGAACAACGTGCCAACCTGGTCGATATTGCTGAAACCGCATTACTAAGAATGACCCGGGAGATTAGACTCGCCTTGCCCAACAGTGTGCGCATATCAGATGGTAGCCCATTATCAAGTTGTGACATTTCTGTGAATTCGGTATGCGCACTCGAGTTCCTGCGCACGCTGGACGGTGCAAGATACCGTAAACAGGGTTCCAATCGTCTCAAGTTCAACAGACAAGTTGATACCTTTGAATACTTTGGCACGATGAATAACGCGGGCGCGATCGCTACAGGTGGTTCTGGTCAATCAGACTGTTATGTAGCCAATGCGACAGTCGATTGCATGGTGGTATTTAACACGGGCCAGGCAGGCGCCAATGCCTATAACTATGATAACCTTGCCGCAGTCACATCTATTTCTGTTGGTTCGCCAAACCTTTTGGGTTTTAATCTTACACCTGTATTGCGTTTTCCTTATGAGTCTCCAAACCAGCGTTTTTTTATCGTTGATACCGCTGTCAGTTTTGTCTGCTCCGGTTCAGAGATCAGGCGCTATTTTAACCACTTAATTGAAATTACACAGCGGGCACCGCCGCTAAGCGGTACTTCTAACCTGTTGGTAAACCAGATCTCTGCATGCACGGTTGATTATGATCCTGGCACGGCAACACGTAGTGGCCTGGTAACACTCGGTATTACTGTCCGTGATAATGATATTGGTCAGGAAGTGACATTATTGCAACAGGCACATGTTGATAACCAGCCATGAAAGCAATGAAAAACAGACAAGCCGGATTTAGTGCAGTCATTGCCATCGTGCTGATCGTCGTGTTTGCTTTACTGGGCTCTTACATGTCGACATTGACAAATGTCAGCGCGGTAAATACGGCTCAATCCGGACAATCAATACAGGCATGGTTTGCAGCAAGAACAGGTCTGGAATGGGCGGTCTATGATGCAATTCAAAATGGTGCTGCAGGTCTGAACTGTAATGGAGCTGGACCTTCGTTTCCCCTGAGTGGCGGCAGTACAGGGGGCTTCACGATACAGCTTTCCTGTATTTCGACCGCTGTCAACGAGGGGGGCAGTGCGTACAACGTGTTCAATCTCACGTCTATAGCTTCGAAGAACGCAATCGGCACGGTTACCTATTCATCCAGGACAATCACTGCATCCATTACTGATGCTCCCTAGTGCAACCGGTATAGCTATTCTGTCGCCAAGCCTCGTAGACAATTATGCTGGCCGCATTGGAAAGGTTCAGACTGCGGCTATCCCCCAGCATGGGAATATGCAGTACCTGTGTATCTGGAAGGGTGGCAAGGATTTCTACCGGTAAACCTCGTGTTTCGGGACCAAACAGGAAACTGTCGCCTGTCTTGAATCTTCCCATGGAATAATCCTGCTGACCGTCGGTTTCAATCGCGAAGAGCGTACCAATGCCTGCGTTATCGAGGTAGTCCTGATAACTTTCATAGTGATGTACAATAGACTGGTCGATATAATCAAGGCCGGCCCTGCGCAGGCTTTTTTCATCCATACCGAAACCCAGTGGGTGGATAAGGTGCAGTTGAGAACCGCTATTTGCACAAAGACGCATGATATTCCCGGTGTTGGGGGGTATCTCAGGTTCAAATAACACGATATTAAACATAACCGGATTGTATAGCGCCAGATGACAAACGCCAGCATTAACAAACTCTCCCTCAGTGATGCGGATAAACAAAAAATCGCCACAGATTTTTGTGGTGTACCGTTTGCCACACCGCTGGTACTCCTATCGGGCTGTGTGGGCTTTGGCGAGGAATACACACGTATTACCGGTTTTTCCAATACTGATGTTGGCGCTATCTGTTTAAAAGGAACCACTTTGGAGCCGCGATTGGGCAACAGCCCGCATCGTATTGCTGAAACCTATATGGGTATGTTGAATGCCATTGGTCTACAGAACCCGGGTTCCAAGATCGTCGTTGATGACTATCTGCCCAACCTGGATTTCACCGAAACGCGTTTCATCGCCAACCTTTCAGGCTCCACTGTTGAGGAATATGCCGAGGTGACGCGTATCTTTGATGACTCACCAATAGATGCGATGGAAATAAATATTTCCTGCCCAAACGTCAAGGAAGGCGGGGTAGCCTTTGGCAACGATCCGGATATGTCAGCCCGGGTCGTGGAGGTGTGCCGCAAGGCGACTAGTAAACCTATTATTACCAAGCTATCTCCTAACCAGACCGATATTGCTGAAAATGCCCGGCGTTGTATTGAAGCGGGTACGGATGGGTTTGCAGTTATCAATACGCTGATGGGGATGGCTATTGACATAGAATCGCGTAAACCGATTATCGGTAATAACCAGGGTGGCCTCTCTGGTCCGGCAATCAAACCTATTGCATTGCTAAAGGTGCACCAGGTTTACCAGGTGGCGAAACAACATGGCGTACCTATTATCGGCCAGGGCGGTATCACCACCGTCGAGGATACGATCGAATTTATCATTGCCGGCGCTTCGGCTATTGGTATTGGGACAGCACTGTTCTACGAACCGTTGATTTGCCCTCGATTAAACAAGGGTATCGTCGATTACCTGGATAAGCATGGTATCAACCATGTTTCCGAACTGGTCGGTTCCCTGGAGTTAAATGACTAACCGTAGTAGTTCATCCTGACTACTATTTGATAAGTCGTTTCAGAAATACCTTCATTTCCTTAACGGCCTGGATATCGCCATTTTTTTCTGCGACCGTGATGCCTTGTTCATAAGCATTGATGGCCCCTGATACGTCGCCACTATTGTTAAGCGATTTTGCATATGATTTCCAGGCAGCGGAATAATTCGGGTCCAGTTCCACTGCCTTGCGCAGATGCGTCACGGCAGTCTCCAGCTCGCCAGCCTGTAGATACTCATTACCAAGGCTATATCGAAGTAAGGCATTATCATTGCCACTGGCAAGCATTTTTTCGAATGTGTCAATTTTACTCATAAATTTATGCGGGTTTTTGCGCAACGATTGCGGCCTGGTTTCTCAACCCTTCATCTAAATTGCCGATGCTGCCTTCTTCATGATAAGCACACACTACCCAGTCTTCGAAAAAAAGTAATAGTTCGTTTTGTTCAAGCAGGAAAGCAGGGTTGTCAGGACCAACCGGAGCCACCTTGTCCTTGATGAAAGTCTGGTAAAAGACAAGCCCTTCCGGCCTGACGGCATCTTTAATCGCGGGCATTATTGTCCTGTCCAAAAAGCGGCTGACAATAATAATATCAAAGCTTTCTCTGGTCGGTGGCGCTACTGTCACGTCTCGTTGTTCGCTCTTTATCGGCAGGTTTTTCTGTCTTGCGCTTTGCTGCACCTGTTCAATAGCCACGTCCGATATATCCCATGCCGTTGTATCCAGGCCATGCGCAGCCAGGAAAAAGGCATTCGCTGCGCGACCACAGGCGAGATCCAGTGCCTGACCGCTTGCTGGTAACAGGTGTTGGTAGTTGACCAGTATTTCTGCCGCGTCTGCTGTTACTTCGTTACTTGCACGATAACGCGCATTCCACTTGTTTCTACTCGACATACTATTGCCGCCAGAAAGACGGCGTCAGGATAACCAGTAAGGTAAAGATTTCCAGTCTGCCAAGCAGCATGGCAAAACACAAAATCCATTTTGCCGGGTCGTTGATATTGGCATAGTGCAGACTAACTTCACCCAGGCCCGGGCCCAGGTTATTCATACAGGCTGCCAGCGCCGAGAATGCGGTCACCTGGTCCAGTTGTGTTGCCATCAGGGCCAGCAGCAGAAAACCAAATACGGCTATGTAAGTTGCGAAGAAACCCCAAACAGCTTCAATAATTCGCTCCTCAAGCGGCTTGTGCCCTACCTTGATAATAAACAGGGCATTCGGATGGATCAGCCGTTTTATTTCGCGTATCCCCTGTTTAAATAGTAACAGGATGCGAATGACCTTGATGCCACCGCCGGTGGAGCCAGCACAGGCGCCAATAAAACTTGAAAACAGCAACAGTAAAGGCATAAAGCCAGGCCAGCTCTGATATTCAGTCGTGGTGAAACCTGTCGTGGTTGCAATAGACACTGTCTGGAAAATTGTATCTTCAAGTGCCTTCATAAAACTTGGGTAATCCCCAACGATGACATGATAGGAAGCGATGATGAGGCAAATGAAGAAGAGTAAAGTGAAGTAGGCCTTAACTTCATCATCCTGGAAGTAATGTCCAAAAGACAGGTTTTTCCAGGCGATAAAATGCAGGCTGAAGTTAATCCCGGCAATCAGCATAAAAAGTACCGCAATGGCCTCGATAACCGGGCTTTGGAAATAACCCATACTGGCATCGTGCGTTGAAAAGCCGCCAATAGAAACAGTGGAAAAACTATGACAGATCGCATCAAATACAGACATACCCGCCATCCAGTACGCAACGGCACAGCCAATGGTCAATGTCAGGTAAATATACCAGAGCGCCTTTGCGGTTTCTGTAATGCGAGGTGTCAGCTTGGTGTCCTTGACTGGTCCGGGTGTTTCTGCACGGTATAATTGCATGCCGCCAATTCCCAGCATGGGCAGGATTGCAACAGCCAGGACGATGATACCCATGCCGCCAAGCCATTGTAGTTCCTGTCTGTAAAACTGTATTGACTCGGGGAGAAAATCGATACCAACTATAATTGTTGCCCCGGTAGTTGTCAGCGCAGAGATGGATTCAAAAATCGCATTGGTAATCGACAGATCAGGCGTGTCTGCTAACAGTAAGGGGACGCTGCCAGTCAGCCCCAGCCCGGCCCAAAACAGCACGACAACGATAAAGCCATCCCTGAGACGTAACTCCTTTCTAATGTTCCGGACTGGAAACCATAGTATTAGACCGATACTAAGAATGAGTGCGAAAGCAGAAAGGAAAGGGAGCAGCGTGTTGTCGGAATATATAACAGAAACAATCGCCGGCGGCAGCATAGTTATGCTGAACAAGGAAAGCAGTAAACCAAGAATTCTCTGAATGACAGCCAGCTGCATAATGCGTTCTTATCCTGTCTAGAGAAAAGTGATGCCAACCTGGAATAGTGATTCCACATTTGCTACGTGCTTCTTGTTGGCAACGACAAGGATGACATGGTCCTCGGCCTCAATCACGGTTTGACTGCTGGCGATAATGACATCGTCGCCCCTGACGATTGCGCCAATCGTTGTGCCCTCTGGTAAATCGAGTTCTGAGATCTTCTTGCCAACCACCTTGGATGATGTCTTGTCACCATGTGCAATGGCCTCGATTGATTCTGCAGCTCCTCGTCTTAATGAATGCACTACGACCACGTCACCTTTTCTAACGTGGGTAAGCAAACTACCAATTGTTGCCTGTTGCGGTGAAATAGCTACGTCAATTGCATTGCTTTGTACCAGGTCAACATAAGCAGCACGATTGATTAACGCCATTACCTTCCTTGCTCCCAGACGCTTGGCAAGCATCGATGAAATGATGTTGGCTTCGTCTGCATTTGTTAACGCACAGAATACATCCGTGTGTTCAATATTTTCTTCCAGCAACATTTCCTCGTCGGCGGCATCACCGTTAAGTACAATTGTATTCTCCAGTTCTTCCGATGCGTACTTCGCCTTGTGCGAGTCAAGTTCGATCAGTTTTACCTTGTAAGCCGTTTCCAGTGATTTGGACAGTCTGAGTCCGATATTACCTCCACCTGCAATAATGATACTTTTATAAGGTTTTTCCTGTTGGCGTATATTGTGCAGCAATCGCTTTATAGATTGACTTGAACTAATGAAGAACACTTCGTCTTCTGCCTTTATTACAGTGTTTGCATCGGGGATGATTGGCTCGCCACTCCTGAAAATGAGTACTATTCGATAATCGATGTTATCAAGCTCATTTTTCAGGTTGGCTACCGAATGATTGACAAGCATGCCGTCATAAGAAGCCCTGACAGCAACAATTTGTGCCTTGCCATCGGCAAAATCTACCACTTGCAGGGACCCTGGATGTGCGATGAGTCGATCGATATATTCAGTGACCAGTTTTTCCGGACTGATAAGTACATCCACTGGTAATGCTTCCTGCGCAAAAAGTGGTGCATTCATCAGGTATTCGTTTTCACGTATTCGAGCAATCTTGGTTGGTGTGTGATAGAGCGTATAGGCGACCTGGCATGCAATCATGTTAACTTCATCACTGTTTGTAACTGCCAGTATCATGTCTGCATCCTGTGCACCAGCTTTTTCCAGCACAGATGGATGGCAAGCTACGCCGGTAACAGTGCGCAGATCAAAACGTTCACTGACAAGCTGAAGCGCAGCAGGGTTACTATCTACCAGGGTGATATCATTATCTTCGTTGACCAGGTTCGCTGCGACTGAAATACCGACCTGTCCAGCACCGAGGATAATTATCTTCATTTTAGTTCTATCCCCAGCATTTTCAGTTTCCTGTAAAGGTGTGTTCTTTCAACGCCAACTGCAGTGGCAACCTTACTGACACTGCCACCCGCTTTTTCCAACTGGTATTCAAGATAGGCCTTTTCAAAACTTTCTCTTGCTTCGCGTAAGGGAAGATCAAAGTTAAAATGGTCATTTGGAAAAGCATTCTTACTGGTGTCTATGACTCCAAGGCTCGACTCAACCTCATCTACTTCGATTATTTCATCTGTTCCCATGATTAATAGTCGCTGCACCAGGTTCTTTAGTTCTCTGACATTCCCGGGCCAGGCATAGCTACGTAAACGATTTTGTGCAGCAACGCTGAAATGGCGATACGGCAAACCCTCTGTTTCTATAAAGAAGTTTACATAAAACTCAAGTATGGCAGGTATATCTTCATAATGCTCGCGTAATGGCGGGATAGTAAGTGGTAATACGTTAAGCAGGTAGTACAGATCATCACGAAACACACCGTTGGTAACCTGGGTCTCCAGGTTGTAACGTGTTGCTGCAATTATGCGAATGTCCAGTTCGATCGGTGTCGAGTCACCACTATGGTTATAACGTTTGTTTTCAAGGACGTTATAAAGCTGGGATTGAAGGTTGGTTTCCAGTTCTGCAATATCTTTAAGAAATAATGTGCCGCCGAGGGCCTTGTCAAAATAACCTTCTTGCAACTGATTGTTGGTTTGCATACCGAACAATTCGATTTCTGCATGTTCCTTGCTGAGAGAGGTCGCACTCACCGTGACAAATGGACCATTGGCGCGATGGCTGATTGAATGCAGGAATCGAGCGTAGAGTTCCTTGTCAGTGCCCGACTCACCGATCACAAGTACCGGGGTATCATGATTGGCTACTCTTTCTATCTGGCTGCGTATCGCCTTGATGCGGGCACTGTCGCCAATCGGTTCCAGCTTGCTAAAGGTTGCGTGCTGTAGTTGCAGATTTTCCTGCTGCAGACTGGTTGTTTCAAGCGCGTGTTTAATAGTAAGGAGTAACTTGGCTATCGACAGTGGCTTCTCAATGAAGTCGTAGGCACCACAGCGCGTTGCTTCAACGGCTGTTTCTACGTTGCCATGGCCAGACATCATGATGATGGCAGAGTCAATATGGTCCTTTTCTTTCCATTCCTTTAGCAGGCTGATTCCGTCTATATCCGGCATCCATATATCAAGTAATATAAGGTCCGGCGTGCTTTCCTTACAAAAAGTCCTTGCCTCGTTGGCATTTTCTGCAGTCGCAACGGTAAAACCCTCATCTTCCAGGATCTCCTGGACAAGATTACGAATGTCCGGTTCGTCATCGACGACGAGTATGTTGCGTTTGATCATGAAATTTTTCTATATGGTTTCAGGCCAGTTTGTTGTTCACTTACTGGCAGTCTGACAACTGCGGAGGCGCCAGCTTCATCGGTATTGTTTTCCAGCCAGACCTGTCCATGATGTTCATCAATGATTTTCTTCACGATAGATAAACCTAGACCCGTACCTTTCTGTTTGGAAGTGATATACGGATCAAAGAGGTTATTAGCAACAGAGGGCTCTATGCCAGGACCATTGTCCTTGATCCGAATTTCAACAACTTCATCATTGTTCACCGTGATGGGGTCAACGCTTATTGTCAGTTCATTATTATTACCTGCCATATTCGCATCAACGGCATTCCGAATCAGGTTATTGAACACCTGACGTAGTTTTTTTTCGTCGCCGTGGATCAACGGCAGCCCGGATGCAAAATTTGTTTCAATATGATTATTGACATAGAGGTTGCTGTAAAGATCGACGACTTCTCCAATCAGTGTCGTAATATCCAGGTTATCAGGAGTGTATTCGGGTGCCCTGGCATAATCGGAAAAGTTGTTGACCATTTCTTTCATGGTTTCAACCTGCTGGATAATTGTGTTTGTCATTCTGTCAATGGTGTCAGCCTCGGCGACACCCATGGCGGGCATATATTTATGTCTTAGCCTTTCAGCGGCAAGTTGTATGGGCGTTAAAGGATTTTTGATTTCATGTGTTAATCGCCTTGCCATTTCACTGTAGGCGGCATCCCTTTGCCCTTTCACTAATGCTGTGATCTCGTCGAATACAATTACGTGTCCTGCAATTACAGCGTCACGCCCGGTTAGTGTTGCACCACTAATAATTATAATCTGATCTCCGGTTTTATCGTGAACTGTAATCTGTTCGCGCCAGTCGTCTATATGTTCTTCTATATTGGTTGAAATACATTCCAGGAATGGCTTCAGCTTTGGATAAGTCTCAATCAATGTGTCAATACTGGCATTAAGCAGGTCGCTGTCATCCAGCTGCAAGATCAATGCAGCACTGTCGTTAATCTTTTCAACCTGGCGCGACTCGTTGATCACGAGCACGCCTGAAGATAGCCGAGACAGAACTTTTTCCAGATAGCTACGCTGCGCTTCGGCCTCCAATTGACTCTGTTTGGCATTATTTCTGGCTTGTTCAATCTTGTCAGTCATGTCATTAAATGAAGAAACAAGATAACCCAGTTCATCATTGCCAGGCACTGGTAATCGAGTGCTGAAATTACCATCAGCAACAGCCCGCGTGCCTTCCGCCAGGTTTTTAATGGGAGCGGACAAGTGGCTGGCGTAATAAAATGCTGCCCAGACTGCGCTGAATATGCTGAATAACAGCACCAGGGTCAGAACGATAATAAAACTGATCTTAAGCTGTTCCCTCAGATAGGAGAGTTCCTTATATTTGATGTAGGAGGCCTGCACACTTTCAGTCAACTGGTTAACACGTTCTGATATCGGAAACAGTGCCTGCAGAAGTCGGGGCTGATTTTCGATACCGGAAGAGGGCACAGTGGTGACAATTCTGATTAGCAAATCGGAGTCCTTGATTACATCCAGGCCAATATAGTTGTTGCCCTGTTGTAATTGCAGGATGATGTTATCACCCGGTAAATCAGGCACCAGATCACTGGTACTGCTGGAACTAGAGGCAATAATCGCACCGCGTGTATCAAGCAATGTTAGCTCATTGGCACCCATCTCTTCGCGATAACGGTCAATCTCAAACGGCAACACAGCATCAGTAAAAGTGCTTATATCCAATGACGTTTGCTCAGTGGTCTTCAGTAAATCACGCATGCGTATATCCAGTGCCAGCCGACTGAGTTGCAGCGAATCATCGAGTGCCTGCTCTACGCGCAGGTCAAACCAGCTGTCTACACCACGATGCAGGAAATCCAGTGAGAAGTAATAAACGACAAGAACCGGCGTAACCGAAAGAAAGGCAAAGAACACGACCATGCGGGTGGTCATTCTGGAACCAATAACCTTATTCCTTTTCTGTCGTAACAGACGACGAAAATTGATTGCGATCAGAACAATCAGCAATAACAAGCCGGTAGCATTAAACCCGAATAGCAGGGAATAATACTTATCGAACAGTTCCGAGTTTTGCAGGGACTGGCTTAGTAGAACAAGTGCAACAAGCATAAAGATAAACAGGCCGCTGCCAACCACGGTAATAATTTTTACACCGCGTTTCATTCCTGTATCACCCATTCATGCCATTCGCTACCAATGTTCCAGCTGTCAGAAAAATACACCTGTGGTCGCATCGGAGTTGGCAGGCTATCCAGGTCCAGATACATTCTTGTTCGTCCCTTGTAGCGATGTTTGTCGGAAAGCATTTGCTTTTGCACAAGTTTAACGCCTGAGAACTCGCCAATCTGCGTTAGCGCTGCAGTTAAACTGTCAAAAGATGCTCGTAGTCCTGTTTTCAAATTTACAGTCAGGTAGTCTTCTGTCAGAGGTTGGTGTGAAAGTTGGTACATGTAATGCACCGACTGCACAGTTTTATCCGGATACCAGTCCCTCGTCATCCTCACTTCAAAATCAGCGTTAATTTGCAGCGGAATGCCGTGCTTCAATGCATCCAGTATTTCTTCGTTTAATTCCACTGAAAAACTGGCATCAAGAAAATGCTGGTCCAGCTGCTCATAACTTTCAAAAGAACTGAGTTTGATCGCAGCGGCAAGGCATTCTGCTGAAACAAACAACATACATAACAGGTATATGATCGAAAATTGCTTCATATTCTAGCTGGGCTTTTTCATTATGGCCGCATAAAAGAAACCATCCATATCGTCAGCGCCTGTTAAAATCTGGGCGCCATACCCGGTATCAATGCTGCATGGTACCGCAATCGGCGCCTGCTGGCTGGACGACCGCCTGTCAATAAACTCCCGTATTGTATCGCTATTTTCCTGCTTCAACACTGAGCAAGTTGCATAAAGCAATAACCCGCCTGGTTTAAGAACTGTCCATGCGCACTCAAGCAGTTGTTTTTGAATTTTATTGATTTCATTAACCTGCTGTTCGGTTCTTAGCAGTTTGATGTCGCTAAGCCGGCGGATCACGCCGGTTGCTGAGCAGGGCGCATCGAGTAGGATACGGTCGAAGGCCTCTCCGTTCCACCAATTATCTATTTCAAGCAGATCCGATACTTCGATAGTAGCTGATAGTTTTAAACGTTCGAGGTTTTCACGGATTTGCCTCGTACGGACGGGGTCCTTTTCAACGAGGGTGACTGCATCCAGTCCTGCTTCCCGTTCCAGCAAGGCTGCGCTTTTGCCGCCGGGTGCAGCACAGGCGTCCAGTACTTTTTGTCCGGGATGGAGCTGTAACAGCTCGCTGGCAAGCTGCGCCGCCATGTCCTGCACTGATACAAGGCCATCATAAAAGCCGGGTAACTCTTCAACCGGACAGGGGGTCGCAAGCCGAATGCCGAATTCAGTATGCTTGCATGTTTCTGCTTCAATGCCCGCCTGTTTAAGTCGTTGTATATAGTCAGTCCGTTTAACAATGCGGCTATTGCAACGCAGGTACATTGGCGGTCTTTGATTATTGGCATCAAGAATAGCAGGATAGTGTTGTGGCCAGTCTTTTCGTAATCGATTAAACAGCCATTCAGGGTGTGACGAAGCAAGATGGCTTGTCTGCGCCAGTTTTGCCAGTAACGACTCTGATTCGCGCTGGTAACGTCTCAACACCGCATTAACCATACCCTTGGCAGATTCTTTTTTAAGTGCCTTGCATGCAGCCACTGTTTCAGATACCACGGCATAATCTGGCGTTTGCATAAACCTTAACTGGTAGATAGCAGTGATTAACAGGTATTTAAGTATGCTGTCTTTCTTTTTAACCGGCCGGGCAAGCAACTGATCCAGCAGGTATTCCATTTGCAAGTACCATCTCAGCGTGCCGTAACATACTTCCTGTATCCAGGCCTTGTCCTTCCCGGCGCTGATAAAACCACTGTCTTCGCTTAATGCAAGTTTGAGCTGTTGCTTATCTTCTACAACTTTTTTGACGATACGACTGGCGGCTACTCTTGCTGACACGGTGCCTTGTTACCGGCCGCTATTAAATGCTGGATGTCCGTTGAGAAAATCACGGGCAGACATCTTTTTCCTGCCGGGCAATTGCAACTGCTCGATGGCAATAACCCCATCCCCGGTTACGACATCAATAGTGTCTTCTGTATCTGTCAATACGCTGCCAGGTTCACCGGGTAAGTGTGGTTCTACCGTTGCTCGCCAGATTCGCATCGGGATGCCTCGCAATTCGGTATGGGCGATGGGAAAAGGGTTAAAGGCGCGTATTTTTCGATCAATCACGACAGCAGACTGATGCCAGTTTATGGCGGCTTCAGCCTTGCTGATTTTTTTCGCATATGTGGCATACGTATCATCCTGTTTGACAGGCGCAACGTTGTTTAATGCCAGCTGCTGCAGGAGTAGATGAATTTTATCGATGCTGATCTCAACGAGACGGTCATGCAAGGTCTCAGCCGTATCATCTGCATGGATGACACAGCTTTGCTGAAGTAACATTGGCCCGGTATCAAGACCTTCTTCCATTTGCATGATTGTTATTCCGCTTTCTTTATCTCCTGCCTCGATTGCTCTCTGAATCGGTGCTGCGCCACGCCAGCGCGGAAGTAATGACGTATGTATATTTATACAGCCGAGTCTTGGTGCCGACAGGACATCAGCTCTTAACAGCAAGCCATAGGCAACAACCAGCATCAGGTCTATATCGTCAAATAGTGCGGGTGAAATTTCCTGTGCGTTGGCAGGTTGTTGGATCTTGAGGTTATGCTCAAGTGCGCATATCTTTACTTCGCTGGGTTTCAGCTGTCGGCCACGGCCTGCAGGTCTGTCAGGCTGAGTCAGAACAAGCACAACCTGGTGCTCGTTTTTTTTCAGTATCGATTCCAGTACCCGGCGCGAAATTTCCGGTGTGCCGGCGAAAGCCAGGCGTAATCCTGTGTTTGTCACAGGACGTTTTGCAGTTTTTCCTGCTTGGCCAGCTTTTTCTTCAGTCGCTGTCGTTTCAGCGGCGACAGGTAATCAATGAATAATTTGCCATCGAGATGGTCAATTTCATGCTGTACGCAAACGGCGAGTAAGCCACCGGTTTCACATTCTATCGTTTCGCCTCCAAGCGTCTGGTAGCGGTATTTAATATGCTCGGCTCGCTCGACGATTTCAAAATAGTCAGGCACGGACAGGCATCCCTCGCGCATGCTTTCCACGCCGTCTTTTTCCAGCACTTCCGGGTTGATCAGGAACAAGGGTTCGTCCCTGGATTCAGACAAATCAATCACGACGATCCTTTTCTGGATATTTACCTGGGTTGCGGCCAGACCTATGCCGCCTTCGGCGTACATCGTTTCCAGCATATTGTGAGCGATTTCCTTGATTTCCCCGTTGATGTCTGAGACTGGTAAAGCCTTGTTTCTCAGACGTTCGTCAGGAAAATGAAGTACCTCGAGTTTGGCCATGCGAACAGCTCTCCGAAAACAGTATTAATACTAATTAGTATATATAAAAATCAATAAGTTGCAGCAATACAACAAGAAGATGGTTTACTTGCTAACATTTTGCTAGACTTTTTGCTAATCTACATTAAGGAAATCATGTAAGGTAGCAGGCATGTTGAATAAAATTCTGATTTCAGTCTTTTTTTCCGTCTTCGCACTGGGGGTCAGTGCAGATGTAATCAAGATAAATCCGGATCATCCCGATAAATATGTCGTCGTCAAGGGGGATACTCTCTGGGATATTTCAGCCCGTTTTCTTGAGCAGCCGTGGCGCTGGCCAGAGATCTGGAAGGTCAATCCCCAAATCGAGAACCCACACCTTATATACCCGGGTGATATGGTCTACCTTACTTATAATGATGGTATGCCGGTATTGAACGTTGACCGTGGTGGTATTGCGGCAACGGAAAGTCGCACCGTGAAGCTATCTCCCGAGGTGCGTTCCACCCCTCATGCGGAAGCCATACACAGTATTCCGGTTGATGCAATTCAGCAGTTCCTGACACGCCCTCTGGTACTTGATGACAATGACCTTGAATATTGGCCATATGTTGTATCGAGTTACGATCAACATCTGATCGCTGCTACCGGTAATACGATTTACGTGCGAGGTATCAGCAAAGATGATCAAGAACGTGCCTACTCTATATACAGGAAAGGTGAGGCGTATCTTGATCCTGCAGATAGCGATCAGAAAACCGTACTTGGCTACGAGGCCATTTACGTCGGCGATGCCGTGCTTGAGCAAACAGGTGACCCTGCTTCCTTACTGGTTACCGGTGTTGATCGTGAAATTCTGATTGGCGACAGGCTGGTGCCGCAGTCGAATGAAGATATCAGTGCCGAATTTATTCCCAGAACGAGTTCCCTGGCTGTTGACGGGAAAATTCTGTCAGTTGTTGATGGTGTCTCACAGATTGGCCAGTTTCAGATTATCGTTCTCAGTATGGGCGATGAGCAAGGCTTAGAACCAGGTAATGTCGTAGGTATTTATCAAAGTGGCAAGATAGTCAGGGATATAGTCGGCCCAAACCTGACAATAAGTGATAAAGAAAAATTGGCTGATGCTGATGCATACGAAGCGACAAACCCAAGCGATATCCAGCGTACGCTGAAAAAAATTACTGAATTTCCGGGCGCCATTGCTGAAAAATTCGATAACGCATTTCCACATTTTGCTAACAAGCAAAGTAAATCAGAGGATGTAGAACTGCCTGAAGAATATGTTGGTGTTGCCATGATTTTCCGAACTTATAGTAAAGTCAGTTATGCACTTGTTATGGAGACACAAGGCGCAGTTCACGTAATGGATACTGTTAAAAGTATGTAGACTATTATATGTCGCAGGATGCGGCGTAACTGCACAGGAAGTGAGGTAATGATATGGATATCAACCACACGCACAGGGATTGGTTAGCCCTGTCAATGGCCCCTGGATTAGGGCCGGTAACATGTCACCAGCTACTGGATTTTTTTTCCAGCCCCCGCAACATATTACGCGCTGATGATGCTCTGCTCAGGAAAGCGGGTCTGAACCAGGCATGTATCAATTCGCTACGCAAACCTGATCAAGAACAGCTTGATAAAAACCTTGGCTGGTTGGAAAGAACCGGACATCATTTGATTACACTGGACGATGATGACTACCCGCCTTTGTTGCGTGCTATAGCCGCGGCACCGCCAGTATTGTATGCAACAGGTAACAGGTGTGCCCTGCAGGCAGTCCAGTTTTCGATTATTGGCAGTCGCAACCCGACCAGAAGCGGACGCCGGCTTGCCGAGGATTTTGCCAGTCAACTGAGTCAGGCAGGGTTTTCTATATGCAGTGGGCTTGCACTTGGTATTGATTATCATGCCCATGTTGGCAGCCTTAATGCCTCCGGCATGACGATTGCGGTTCTGGGCAACGGCCCTGACATTATCTATCCGGCAAGGCATCGAAAGATTGCCGATGAAATCAGGCAAAAGGGCTTGCTATTGACCGAGTTCATGCCCGGAACCCGGCCCGCGCCCGGAAACTTTCCCCGTCGGAACAGGATTATGAGTGGCTTGAGCACAGGGGTACTGGTGGTTGAGGCCGCAAAAAAGAGTGGTTCGCTGATTACCGCAAACTATGCGCTTGAACAGGGCAGGGAAGTATTTTCTATCCCTGGATCTATTTACTCCCCGCTGTCACGTGGCACGCATCATCTTATAAAGCAGGGAGCAAAACTGGTGGAAAGCCTGGAAGACATCCTTGAAGAACTGGGTTCAACAGTCAACTGGGCACTGGAGACAGGTCACATCGAGAAAGACAGCAGTGATGATACTCCAATACTCGATGCAGAACAGGAGCAGTTGCTGGATATCATGGGATATGACTTGATCAGTATTGATGAACTGGTCAAATCTTCAGGATTGACGGCGGATGCAGTTTCCTCCATGCTGTTAATATTAGAGCTAGAAGGAATAGTAGAAAGCAGGCACGGAAGCCAGTATATTCGCTGCGCACAGAGATAGGAGTTTATGAAAGAATCAGTTCTAGATGTCTTAATTTATCTTTTCGATAACTACGTCGAGGAAGAACTCGAAATTTCTCCTGATCAGGAAGGTCTGAAATCCCAACTCATACAGGCCGGCTTCGCCGATACGCAGGTGACCAAGGCCATCGATTGGCTGGAGTGTCTGGCATTGAGAAAAGACGAACTCGAAACGGATATGTTACGTTCGCGTTCAATAAGAGTGTTTAATGACATCGAAAATGAAAAACTGGATGTAGAATGCAAGGGCTTCCTGCTGTTCCTGGAGCAGTCCGGTGTTATCGATTCTGATGACAGGGAACTGGTAATAGACCGGGTTATGGCACTGGAAACAGATTTTATCGAATTGCAACAGCTCAAATGGGTCGTGTTAATGGTATTGTTTAACCGTCCAGGCAAGGAAGCCGCCTTTACGTGGATGGAAGATATACTAATGGACGACATAAATGCTGTTGTTCATTAACATCTATATTTAATTCTAGTTAACTTAATCACTTCAATTATTATTGCTTGTCATGAGTTCAGTAGTTGTTGTCGAATCACCAGCCAAATCCAAGACCCTGGAACGTTACCTGGGTAAAGATTACAAGGTACTTGCGTCCTATGGTCATGTGCGCGACTTGCGTGCAAAGTCAGGTGCAGTGGATCCAGATAATGGATTTAGTATGTTATATGAACCAATCGAGAAGAACAGTAAACATGTCGAAGCTATTGTCAAAGCCTTAAAGAAGGCAGATACGCTTTACCTCGCAACTGACCCTGATCGCGAGGGCGAAGCCATTTCCTGGCATCTTTATGAATTGCTAAAAGACAAGGGGGCATTGAAGAACAAGGATGTACATCGGGTTGTTTTTCACGAAGTAACGAAGACCGCTATCAAGGATGCAATAGAACATCCCAGGGAACTGGCATCAAACCTGATCGATGCACAACAGGCCCGCCGTGCACTCGATTATCTTGTCGGTTTTAACCTTTCGCCACTGTTATGGAAAAAGGTCCAACCGGGTCTTTCTGCTGGCAGGGTGCAGTCACCGGCGTTACGCATGATCTGCGAGCGTGAAAAAGAAATCGACGAATTCAAGCCACGAGAATACTGGACGATTGAAGCGGATCTTGAATTCGATAAAAGTAAATTTATTGGCAAGCTTAACCTGTTTGATGATGAAAAACTGAAACAGTTTTCCATCACCAGTGAAAAACGAGCAGGACAGGTCAGGGAAAAATTACACGCCGCTGCCGACGGCATGCTTACAGTCAGTAAAGTAACGAAGAAACAGCGTAAGCGACAACCAGCGGCGCCGTTTATTACCTCTACCATGCAACAGGAGGCAGCCAGGAAACTCGGGTTTACAGCTCAACGGACCATGCGCACTGCCCAGCATCTTTATGAAGGTATTGATATTGGTGATGGTGCTGAAGGCCTGATTACCTATATGCGAACCGACTCGGTAACATTAGCCAAGGAAGCTGTTGAGGAAATGCGTGGCTTTATCGAACAACGCTATGGTAAGGGCGCACTACCTGCGCAGCCCAGAGAGTTCAAAACCAAATCCAAGAATGCCCAGGAAGCGCACGAGGCAATTAGACCGACATCCGTAACGCGCGTACCGGCTGACATTAAGAAACACCTTACGGCAGAACAATTCAAACTTTACGAGTTGATCTGGAAGCGGGCGATGGCTTCACAAATGAAGCATGCAACCATTGATACGGTGGCTGTTGACCTTGGCTGTGGTGAAGGTAATAACTTCAGGGCAAACGGTTCCAGCATTGCTGACCCGGGCTTCATGGAGGTTTACCTCGAGGGCAAGGATGACGAAAAGAGTTCGGATGACGAAGAAAAGTTGTTGCCGCAGTTAAAAGAAGGCAACGAGGTTACCTTACAGGATATCCGTAATGAACAGCACTTTACCGAACCACCACCGCGTTACTCTGAAGCAAGCCTGGTCAAATCTCTGGAAGAGTATGACATCGGCCGACCCTCAACGTATGCAAGTATCATTTCCACATTGCTAAACCGTGAATACGTGGAACTGGATAGCAAACGATTTTATCCAACTGACAAGGGCAAGATCGTTAATCATTTTTTGACTAATCATTTTAATGACTATGTCGATTACGATTTTACCGCCAGGCTTGAAGATGAACTGGATGCCGTGTCACGTGGTGAAAAAGACTGGGTTCCGTTGATGCAAGCTTTCTGGATGCCCTTTATTGAGCAGGTACAAGACAAGGAAGAAAATGTATCGCGTGCCGAGGTAGCGCAGGCCCGGGTGCTCGGCACACACCCCAAATCGGGTAAGGAGGTATCTGTTCGTATTGGTCGTTATGGCCCTTATGCCCAGATTGGTACCAAGGATGACGAGGATAAGCCAAAATTTGCCGGACTCAGACCAGGCCAGAAACTTGATACGATTACCCTGGAAGAAGCGCTTGAGTTATTCAAATTGCCCCGCGATCTGGGACAAACCGAGGATGGTGAAGACGTCGCTGCCAGCGTAGGGCGTTTTGGCCCCTACATCCGCTATGGCAGCAAATTCGTCTCATTAAAAAAAGAGGATGACCCTTACACGGTGACACTCGAACGCGCACTGGAACTGATCGCCGAGAAGAAAAAGGCCGACGCAGAAAAGCAGATCCAGATTTTTGAAGATGAAGGGATCTCGGTGTTGAATGGACGCTATGGTCCTTATGTGACGGATGGTAAAAAGAACGCCAAGATTCCAAAGGACACCGAGCCGAAAAGCCTCGATCTGGAAGCATGTAAAGAATTGTTGGCGGCGGCACCTGCCAGGGGACGTCGGAGCAAGAAAAAACGTGCTCGCAAGGCAGGATAGCGAGCAAAGGATCGCCCGGCTACAGCCTTTTCTCCCATAAAAATAAGAAATTCAAACAGTTATCACAAATCAGTGCTATTTGTTGCTCAATTGCGTTAGTTGAAACCCGCAGTATTTAAAGTGTTTGAATAACTGCTCGCTTGCGCGCGCCAGGCATGCCTGGATATCCAAATAGATTACGCGGCAACATTATTAAAAAAATTTGCCTTTCTGCTCTCGACTAGCGCTAAAGCACAAGGTATCCTCCCGCCAATTCTATACTGGCTATATTGTTAACTAGCGAAACTGCGGTCTTCCGGGTGATTATTTTGTCATTTTCAGAAGACAGATTCGGGCAGGGATGCACTGCTGGAAATGTTTGCGAGAAATATAAATTTCTAAATGAGTTCAACGCTTTATTGACAGCTGTCGTTGATTATCCCAAAATGGCCGGCTTGAATTTTGGAGGGGTACCCAAGCGGTCAACGGGGGCAGACTGTAAATCTGTTGGCTCAGCCTTCGTAGGTTCGAATCCTACCCCCTCCACCAGAATCTAGCTTGGCAGAATTACAGCGTTATTCGCTATTTGGTCAGTATACATTATATATATAGCCCGCGGGCAATTGTGTTAGTGAGGAGTTGAGTCAGTCGTTTATCAACGGCAGCAGGGTGATCCAGGCGGGTGTAGTTCAATGGTAGAACGTCAGCCTTCCAAGCTGAACACGTGGGTTCGATTCCCATCACCCGCTCCAATTTGCGATTGTACCGGTAAAATAGGTGCTATAAACGGTTTGAATTTCGCTCATATAGCTCAGTCGGTAGAGCACTTCCTTGGTAAGGAAGAGGTCACCGGTTCAAATCCGGTTATGAGCTCCATTTATTGTAACTATATGATTGCTATTAATTTTCATTGAGGAGTAGCTTCAATGTCCAAGGAAAAATTTGAAAGAACGAAGCCGCATGTGAACGTGGGAACGATCGGCCATGTAGACCATGGGAAGACGACCCTAACGGCGGCGATCACAAAGACGATGTCGGAGAAATTCGGTGGTGAATCGAAGGCCTATGATCAGATTGACAACGCGCCTGAAGAGCGCGAGCGCGGCATTACGATTGCAACGGCGCACGTGGAATACGAAAGCGAAGGCCGTCACTATGCGCACGTAGACTGCCCGGGACACGCGGACTACGTGAAGAACATGATTACGGGTGCGGCGCAGATGGACGGGGCTATCCTGGTTTGTAGCGCAGCGGATGGCCCGATGCCGCAGACGCGCGAGCATATTCTGCTGGCGCGCCAGGTAGGTGTACCAAAGATCGTGGTTTATTTGAACAAGGCGGATCAGGTTGACGATGCGGAGCTGTTGGAACTGGTTGAAATGGAAGTACGTGAGCTGCTGGATTCGTATGAATTCCCGGGCGACGACACGCCGGTAGTCACCGGCTCGGCGCTGAAGGCGATCGAAGGCGACACCTCTGATATTGGTATTCCGTCGATTGAGAAGCTGGTCGCGGCGATGGACGATTACATTCCGATCCCGGAGCGTCCGGTGGATCAGCCATTTTTGATGCCGATTGAAGACGTATTCAGTATTTCGGGTCGTGGCACGGTGGTGACGGGTCGTGTAGAGCGCGGCATTGTGAAGGTCGGCGAAGAAATCGAGATTGTCGGCATCAAGGACACGCAGAAGACGACGTGTACCGGCGTGGAAATGTTCAGGAAGCTGCTGGACGAAGGCCAGGCGGGCGACAACGTGGGTGTGTTGCTGCGTGGTACGAAGCGTGAGGAAGTGGAGCGTGGCCAGGTGTTGTGTAAGCCGGGCACGATTACGCCGCACACGCATTTTGAAGCCGAGGTGTATGTGCTGAGCAAGGATGAAGGTGGTCGTCATACGCCGTTCTTCAACAACTACCGTCCGCAGTTCTACTTCCGTACGACAGACGTGACGGGGGCAGTGGAATTGCCTGATGGAACGGAAATGGTGATGCCGGGCGACAACATCAAGATCACGGTAAAATTGATAGCGCCGATTGCGATGGAAGACGGTCTGCGCTTTGCGATACGAGAAGGCGGCCGTACCGTGGGTGCGGGTGTGGTCTCTAAAATTATTGAGTGATTCTGCTCGATATTCCTGAAAAATTTTGAACTAAGGATTAGGCCAGTAGCTCAATTGGCAGAGCGACGGTCTCCAAAACCGTAGGTTGGGGGTTCGATTCCCTCCTGGCCTGCCACTTGGTACTGGACTGAAATCCTGGATTGATTGGACAACTATGAGTTCGAATGTAGAAACGGCGGGTGACATGCTGGATACGGTAAAACTGGGATTATCACTACTCATTGCGATTGCCGCACTGGTAGGATTTTACTTTTACGCGGATCAGTCACTACTTTACAGGGTTATTGGTTTATTGGCAGCAGCAGGCATTAGTGTTGCCATTGCCTTGCAAACCGACAAAGGTAGACAGATATGGGGTTACTTTCATGATGCCCAGATAGAAGTACGTAAGGTCGTTTGGCCTACTCGTCAGGAAACCTTGCAAACCACGCTGATCGTAATACTCATGGTTGTATTTGTTGCCATCATATTATGGTTGCTCGACATGTTCCTGGGCTGGTCCATTGGTAGTTTAATGGGGCACAGGGGTTAATATGACGCAGCGCTGGTATGTAGTTCATGCTTATTCTGGTTTTGAAAACCAGGTTATGCGTTCATTAAAAGAGCGCATTGAACGCAGCGGACTTGAGGAAAAATTTGGTGAGATTCTCGTTCCCACTGAAGAAGTGGTTGAAATGCGAGATGGCAAAAAACGCAAAAGTGATCGCAAATTTTTTCCGGGCTATGTCCTGGTGAAAATGGAAATGGATGATGATACCTGGCACCTGGTAAAGGATGCACCCAAAGTGCTGGGTTTTATCGGCGGCACCAGTGATAGACCGGCACCAATCAGTGACAAGGAAGCCAACGCTATCTTACAGCGAGTTGAGGAAGGCGTTGATAAGCCAAGACCGAAGGTCTTGTTTGAACCCGGCGAAGTTGTCAGGGTTAAGGATGGACCTTTTACAGATTTCAATGGAGTTGTTGAAGAGGTGAATTACGAAAAAAGCCGACTGCGCGTTTCGGTTCTTATTTTTGGACGTTCTACTCCTGTCGAACTTGAATTCGGTCAGGTAGAGAAAGAATAATTTATTATGTGAACGTAGTTCACATGTGTTTGAAATAACGGGGAGCCGCAAGGCGTTTGTACCCAAGGAGTAAGGCTAGTGGCCAAGAAAATTGAAACCTATATCAAGTTACAGGTGCCTGCCGGACAGGCTAACCCAAGTCCACCTGTTGGTCCCGCTTTGGGTCAACACGGATTAAATATTATGGAATTCTGCAAGGCATTCAATGCGCAGACCCAGGACATAGAACCAGGCATGCCGGTTCCTGTAGTCATTACCGTATTTAATGACAAAAGCTTTACCTTTGAAAGCAAGACCACACCTGCTGCTATCCTGTTAAAGAAAGCGGCTGGCATTAAAAGTGGTAGCGGTACCCCTAACAGCAAGAAAGTAGGCAAGGTGACTCGTGCACAACTGGAAGAAATTGCCAAAACCAAGGAGCCTGACCTGACCGCGGCTGACCTTGATGCAGCGGTACGAACTATTGCTGGAACGGCCCGAAGCATGGGTATCGATACGGAGGGCGTGTAAATATGGCGAAGCTATCCAAGCGTATACAGGCCTATCGTGAAAAAGTTGAGCCTGGAAAAGTTTATCCAATAAAGGATGCTTTCAGCATTTTGAAAGAAGTATCTTCAGTTAAATTTGATGAATCTGTTGAAGTAGCCGTTAACCTGGGTGTTGACGCACGTAAATCTGATCAGCAGGTCAGGGGCTCCACCGTGTTACCTAAAGGTACTGGTAAGACTGTAAGGGTTGCAGTTTTTGCCCAGGGCGAACAGGCCGAGGTAGCAAAGGCAGCAGGAGCAGATGCAGTGGGCTTTGAAGATTTGGCAGAAACCATGCAGAAAGGTGATATCGACTTCGGTGTCGTTATTGCTACCCCGGACGCCATGCCTATTGTGGGTAAACTCGGCAAGGTACTTGGCCCACGTGGACTCATGCCTAACCCGAAAGTGGGCACGGTGTCTGCCGACGTCAAGCAGGCTGTAGAAAATGCCAAAGGTGGTCAGGTTCGCTATCGCACCGACAAGAATGGCATTATCCACTGCGCGATTGGCAAGGTGTCATTTGATGTTGATTCCCTGCTTGAAAACCTGAATTCATTACTCAGTGATTTAAAGAAAGCCAAGCCCAGTGCGGCAAAAGGCATTTATCTTAAAAAGATCAGTGTCTCTACCACCATGGGTCCAGGCGTGATCATTGATCAGGCAAGTTTGTCTGAATAAGAGATAGAGTCCCAATCCATATTGATTGGGTAGCAAGACTTTGTGACTGGTGAGTAATCACCAGACGTCAAAGACCGCAGGTGACATGAATCAATCATGTCTTAATGCTTACCGGGAGGTACGCCTGCGCAGACGGTGTCATCAAGGTGCAGTTCGCTGCAGAGGTCACCGTTGACCATGGTCCGGGCAAGTTGCCGGGCTTAACTTTAAATGGATATGCGTATGTGTATCCAACAAAAAGGAGGCAAAAAGTGGGTCTAAATCTGGATGCAAAAAAGGCAATAGTAGATGAGATTGCCAATGTTGCAGCAGAGGCTCCTTCTGCAATCGCGGCCGAGTACATCGGTTTAACGGTGGCTGACATGACTAAACTGCGTACCTCAGCGCGAGAGTCGGGTGTGTACCTCAAAGTGGTACGTAACACTCTGGCGCGTAGAGCATTTGAAAATTCAAATTTCGAATGCATGCGAGACAGTCTGGTTGGGCCATTGGTATATGCATTTTCCAGTGATGAACCTGGAAGTGCTGCCCGTGTTATCCGCGATTTTTCCAAAGAAAATGACAAACTGGTTGTTAAGCTGGTTGCGCTCGATGGTCAATTGCTTGACCCGTCAGAGCTTGACCGCCTGGCCAGTATGCCATCGCAGGATGAGGCTCGCGCCATGTTACTTGGATTACTTTCCGCTCCAATGGGCAAGTTTGTTCGCACCATCAACGAGGTACCGTCGAAGTTCGCACGTGTACTCGCTGCAAAGCGCGACCAGGCTGCTTAAGCGGGCTAGTCCTGATTAAAGTTTAGTTTTTATTCGGAGGAATTTGAAAATGGCTGTATCTAAAGACGAAATTAAGGAAGCGCTGGGACAGATGCCTGTTCTGGAACTGGTTGACCTGATTAAGGAACTGGAAGATGAATGGGGCGTATCTGCCGCTGCACCTGTTGCCGTTGCTGCTGCTGGTGCTGCTGCTGGCGATACCGGTGCTGCTGAAGAAAAAGACGAATTTGATGTCGTCATGAGCAGTTTTGGCGATAACAAGGTTGCTGTCATTAAAGCAGTTCGCGGTGTTACCGGACTTGGCCTGAAAGAAGCCAAGGAAATGGTTGAAGGTGCCCCTTCTACCATCAAGGAAGGCGCCAACAAGGAAGAAGCTGAAGACATCAAAAAGCAGCTTGAAGAAGCAGGTGCTTCTGTCGAACTTAAATAATCACTTGCATATTAGGTTCAAACACTTGGCCAGCAGGCGATGAAAATTGCCTGTTGGTTTTGTGCGCCTTTTTTTTGGCAGTTGGGTTAAACCTGACACGTATACCGACACAGTTATGTGTTGGCACTGAATGAAATACTTTATTACGAGGAATTGTAATGGCCTATTCCTATACTGAGAAAAAACGTATCCGCAAGGATTTCAGTAAACGTCCTAGTATTCTGGATGTACCTTACCTGGTTGAGACGCAGATAGAATCATTTGATCAGTTCTTACAGGTTGGCAATCAGCCGGAAGAACGAACCGATACTGGATTGCAAGCGGCTTTTAAATCAGTGTTCCCCATCGAAAGTTTCTCCGGGAATGCCGCACTGGAATATGTCAGTTACAGTCTCGGCACCCCGGTGTTTGACGTCAAGGAATGTCAACTTCGTGGACTGACCTACGCGGCTTCGCTTCGCGTCAAGGTTAGATTGATAATTTATGACAAGGAGGCTGGTTTAAATAACAAGGTCGTTAAAGATATCAAGGAACAGGAAGTCTACATGGGTGAAATGCCCTTGATGACTCGTACCGGCACCTTTGTTATCAATGGCACCGAACGCGTTATAGTTTCACAAATGCATCGTTCGCCCGGTGTTTTCTTTGAACATGATAAGGGTAAGACGCATTCTTCAGGCAAGCTTTTGTATTCTGCCAGGGTAATACCCTACCGTGGTTCATGGCTTGATTTTGAGTTTGATCCCAAGGATTTGGTGTACTGTCGTATAGACCGTCGTCGTAAAATACATGCAACGATATTGCTGCGTGCACTTGGTTATAGCACCGAAGAAATGCTGGCGCTGTTTTTTGATACGGACACGTTCCATCTCTCTTCAAAAGGCATCACGCTTGACCTTGTGCCGGATCGACTTCGTGGCGAAACAGCTTCGTTCGATATTGAGGACAAGAAAGGCAATATCATTGTTGAAAAGGAACGCCGAATCACGGCCAGACATATCCGGGAAATGGAAAGTGCAGGCCTGTCCAAGCTTTCGGTACCTGCCGAATACCTGATTGATAAGGTCATTGCCAGGGATATCGTCGATACTGATACAGGTGAAATTGAATTCGAAGCCAACACCATTATTACTGAAGAAGTCCTGGAGAAATTACAGGAAAAGAAAAAGCTCGAACTCGAAACTATATACACCAACGACCTGGATAATGGTCCATACATTGCGGATACTCTGCGTGATGACCCAAGTACCAATCAGCTTGAGGCACAGGTAGAAATCTATCGCATGATGCGTCCAGGTGAGCCGCCGACAAAAGATGCGGCTGAAAACCTTTTTAAAAACCTGTTCTTCAGTTCAGACCGCTACGATCTGTCTGCCGTAGGACGGATGAAATTTAATCGTCGCGTCGGCAGAAAGGAAGTTGAAGGTGATGGGGTATTATCAAATGAAGATATCACCGATGTATTGAGGACTTTGATCGATATCAGAAACGGTAAGGGTACGATTGATGACATCGATCACCTCGGTAACCGCCGCATTCGTAGCGTCGGTGAGATGGCTGAGAACCAGTTCCGTGTTGGCCTTGTGCGGGTTGAAAGAGCCGTTAAGGAGCGATTGAGCCTCGCTGAATCCGAAGGGTTAATGCCACAGGAAATCATCAACGCAAAGCCCGTCTCTGCAGTCATTAAGGAATTTTTTGGTTCCAGCCAGCTGTCCCAGTTTATGGACCAGAATAACCCGCTTTCTGAAATTACTCACAAACGAAGGATTTCAGCACTCGGGCCTGGCGGTCTTACCCGCGAACGCGCTGGATTTGAAGTCCGTGATGTGCATCCGACTCATTACGGACGAGTTTGTCCAATTGAGACCCCGGAAGGGCCGAACATTGGTTTGATTAATTCATTGGCTGTTTATGCCCGTACCAACCAGTATGGATTCCTTGAGACGCCATACAGGAAAGTGGTTGATGGCAAGGTCACCGATGAGATCGAATACCTATCTGCTATTGAGGAGGGTGAATACATCATTGCCCAGGCCAGTGCTACTGTAGACGAGAAAGGCAACTTGATTGATGAGCTTGTATCAAGTCGACATAAAAACGAATTCACAATGTCGACGCCAGATAAAATTAATTATATGGACGTCTCGCCACGACAGATTGTATCCGTGGCTGCTTCGTTGATTCCTTTCCTGGAGCACGATGACGCCAACAGGGCATTGATGGGTTCAAACATGCAACGTCAGGCAGTGCCGACGCTTCGAACCGATAAACCACTGGTTGGTACCGGGATTGAAAGACGTGTTGCAATTGACTCTGGCGTGACTGTTGTTTCTGAACGTGGAGGCATCGTCGACTCAGTTGACGCCAGCCGTATTGTGGTCAGGGTTAACGATGATGAAGTCGTTCCGGGTGAGCCGGGTGTCGATATCTACAACCTGACCAAGTATACCCGTTCCAACCAGAACACCTGCATTAACCAGAAACCATTGGTTAAACCAGGTGACCAGATTGCCAGTGGTGATGTACTTGCTGATGGTCCATCAACTGATATGGGTGAGCTTGCACTGGGGCAAAACATGCTGGTCGCGTTCATGCCATGGAATGGTTACAACTTCGAGGATTCGATACTGCTTTCAGAAAAGCTGGTGAAAGAAGATCGTTACACGACTATCCATATTGAAGAACTGACCTGTGTTGCACGAGACACCAAACTTGGCTCTGAAGAAATTTCTTCTGATATTCCTAACGTAAGCGAAAGCGCGTTAAACAAACTGGATGAATCAGGCATTGTTTATATAGGCGCTGAAGTCAACGTGGGCGATATTCTTGTCGGCAAGGTAACACCAAAAGGTGAAACGCAGCTGACGCCTGAAGAAAAATTGTTACGCGCCATCTTCGGTGAAAAAGCCTCCGACGTTAAGGATACGTCACTACGCGTGCCTTCAGGTATGAATGGCACCGTTATCGACGTACAGGTCTTTACCCGTGATGGCGTTGAAAAAGATGCCCGTGCACTGGAAATTGAAGAGTCAGAACTGAACAGTGTGCGTAAAGATTTAAATGACCAGTTGCGCATTATGGAAGATGGTGTTTTCCAGCGCATCGAAAAACTGCTGCACGGCAAATTAGCAGAAGGTGGTCCGTCAGGCCTTAAATCCGGTGACAAAATCACCAAAGACTACCTTGATAATTTGTCCCGTGATAAGTGGTTTGAAATCAGGTTAAAGAACGAAGAGGCTAATCAGCAAATGGAAAAAGCGGCTGAGCAATTGGCTTCATTGAAAGAAGACTTTGATGGTCGGTTCGAAGAAAAACGCGCGAAATTGACCTCGGGTGATGATTTGGCTCCCGGCGTTTTGAAAATGGTCAAGGTTTACCTCGCCGTAAAGCGCCGTATCCAGCCAGGCGACAAAATGGCTGGCCGACACGGTAACAAGGGTGTGATATCAACCATCGTGCCGGTAGAAGATATGCCGCATATGGAAGACGGTACACCTGTCGACGTGGTGCTTAACCCGCTTGGTGTGCCATCCCGCATGAATGTCGGTCAGGTGCTTGAAACTCACCTTGGCTGGGCCGCAAAAGGCGTCGGTTTGAAACTCGGCAAAATGCTGCAACAGCAGGCTGCCATCGCAGAGATGCGCCAGTTTCTGGACAAGGTTTATAACGCCAGCGGCAAACAGGAAGATCTGGATTCATTTACCGACAAGGAAATTCTGGAATTGGCTGAAAACCTGAAGGGTGGCGTACCAATGGCAACGCCGGTATTTGACGGTGCCAGCGAAGCCGAGATAAAAAACATGCTTAAGCTCGCAGACCTTCCTGAAGACGGTCAGACCACGCTATACGATGGGCGCACGGGTGATGCATTTGAACGCAAGGTAACCGTCGGTTACATGTACATGCTTAAACTCAACCATCTGGTTGATGACAAGATGCATGCTCGTTCTACCGGGCCATACAGTCTCGTTACGCAGCAACCTCTCGGTGGTAAAGCCCAGTTCGGCGGCCAGCGATTCGGTGAGATGGAAGTCTGGGCACTGGAAGCCTACGGTGCCGCCTATACCTTGCAGGAAATGCTGACTGTCAAATCGGACGATGTGAATGGACGTACGAAAATGTACAAGAACATCGTCGATGGTAACCACACCATGGAAGCCGGCATGCCTGAGTCATTTAACGTCTTGTTAAAGGAAATACGTTCGCTCGGTATTGATATCGAACTGGAACAGTAAAAGGCATGGTATACGAAATGAATTTATATATTGACGGGCAGATCTCACAACATCTCCCAGGAGGTAAACCTTGAAAGACTTACTCAAGCTTTTAAAGCAGCAGGGACAGGTCGAGGAATTTGATGCGATATCCATCGGTCTGGCTTCACCGGAAAAAATTCGTTCCTGGTCCTATGGAGAAGTCAAGAAACCGGAAACGATAAATTATCGAACGTTCAAACCAGAGCGTGACGGTTTATTCTGCGCCAAGATTTTTGGCCCTGTTAAGGACTATGAGTGCCTGTGCGGAAAGTACAAAAGGTTAAAACATCGCGGTGTTGTCTGTGAGAAGTGTGGTGTTGAAGTCACGCTGTCAAAAGTACGCCGAGAGCGAATGGGCCATATTGATCTGGCCAGCCCGGTTGCACATATCTGGTATCTGAAATCATTGCCATCCCGAATGGGTTTGATGCTCGACATGACGTTGAGAGAAATAGAGCGCGTGCTTTATTTTGAGGCCTACGCGGTCATTGATCCCGGTATGACCGAGCTGGAACGTGGTCAAATGTTGACTGAGGAAAATTACCTGGAAGCAATTGAGCAATTTGGCGATGAATTTGAAGCCAAGATGGGTGCTGAAGCAATACGCGAGTTACTGAAATCGATTGATATTGATGCCGAAGTTGCGGAGCTGCGAGAAGAAATTCCAAACACCAATTCAGAAACCAAGCTGCGCAAGTTAACCAAGCGCTTGAAGTTGCTGGAAGCATTCCAGAACTCCGGAAACAAGCCTGAATGGATGGTTATGGAGGTATTGCCAGTATTACCGCCTGAGTTGCGCCCACTGGTGCCTCTTGATGGTGGTCGCTTTGCAACTTCAGACCTGAATGACCTTTACCGCAGGGTCATCAATAGAAATAACCGCCTTAAACGTCTACTTGATTTAAACGCGCCGGATATCATCGTACGTAATGAAAAGCGTATGCTGCAGGAGTCGGTTGATGCCTTGCTCGATAACGGCAGACGTGGCCGCGCGATTACCGGTACCAACAAGTTGCCGCTCAAATCACTGGCAGACATGATTAAGGGCAAGCAAGGTCGCTTTCGCCAGAACCTGCTCGGTAAACGTGTCGACTATTCCGGCCGTTCGGTCATTGTTGTTGGTCCGACCCTGCGCCTGCATCAGTGTGGTATTCCAAAGAAGATGGCACTGGAACTGTTCAAGCCATTTATCTTCAGCAAGCTCGAGCGTCGCGGTCTTGCTACTACGATCAAGGCAGCCAAGAAACTTGTTGAACGTGAAGGCCCTGAAGTCTGGGACGTACTGGAAGAAGTTATTCGCGAACATCCGGTTATGCTTAACCGTGCGCCAACGCTGCATCGTCTGGGTATCCAGGCATTTGAACCCGTGTTGATTGAAGGCAAGGCCATTCAGTTACACCCACTAGTCTGTACCGCGTTTAACGCTGACTTTGATGGTGACCAGATGGCTGTTCACGTACCGCTGTCGGTTGAAGCCCAACTGGAAGCGCGCACGTTGATGATGTCGACCAACAACATTCTTTCGCCGGCAAACGGAGACCCAATTATTGTTCCTACCCAGGACGTTGTTCTTGGTCTTTACTATCTGACTCGTGAGACCGTGGCAGCCAAAGGTACAGGGATGTTGTTTACTGATGTCGACGAAGTGCACCGCGCCTATGAAACCGGCGTCGTTGATTTGCAAGCTAAAATCCAGGTAAGGATTAAAGAAGTCACGATTAATGAAGAAGGTGATAAGCAAGCAACCCTGAAACGTTATGAAACGACTGCAGGTCGAGCACTGTTGTCACGAATTCTGCCTGATGGTTTGCCTTTCGAAATGATTAACAAGGTATTGACCAAGAAAACCATTTCTTCACTTGTAAATACTTGTTACCGAAACCTGGAGTTGAAAGATACGGTCATTTTCTCTGACAGGCTGATGTACACCGGTTTTAAATACTCTACCCGTGCCGGTGTCTCTATCGGTGTAGAGGATATGGAAGTTCCGGTTGAAAAAGATGACATCATTACCAAGGCCGAAGACCAGGTAAAAGATTTTGAGGAACAATACGCTTCCGGTTTGATTACCGATGGCGAACGCTACAACAAGGTGGTGGATATCTGGTCTCACACAAATGACCAGGTTGCCAAGGCCATGATGGACAAACTGGGTATTGATATCCGTACCGATAAGGATGGCAATGAAGTTAAAGAACCATCGTTTAACTCTATCTATATGATGGCTGATTCCGGTGCCCGAGGCTCTGCCGCGCAGATCAGGCAGCTTGCCGGTATGCGAGGCCTGATGGCCAAGCCGGACGGTTCTATTATTGAAACGCCGATTACGGCTAACTTCCGTGAAGGTCTGGACGTTTTACAGTACTTTATTTCTACACACGGCGCGCGTAAGGGTCTGGCAGATACAGCGTTAAAGACCGCTAACTCCGGTTACCTGACGCGTCGACTGGTTGATGTCGCCCAGGATCTGGTAGTGACCGAGCAAGATTGCGGCACCGAACAGGGACTGGAAATGACGCCCATCATTGACGGTGGCGACGTTATTGAGCCGTTGCGCGAACGTGTCCTTGGTCGAGTGCTGGCAAAAGACGCGGTCAAGATGAATGGTGAGGTGGCTGTAAAGGCGGGCACCTTGCTGGATGAGCACTATGTGGAAGTATTGGATGAGGTTGGTATAGACCAGGTCGTCGTGCGTTCCGCTATTACCTGTGAAACCCGTTACGGTATTTGCCGTATGTGTTATGGCCGTGATCTTGGCCGTGGGCATCTGGTAAATATCGGCGAAGCCGTTGGTGTCATTGCTGCCCAATCCATTGGTGAGCCCGGCACCCAGTTGACGATGCGTACATTCCATATTGGTGGTGCAGCATCCAGGGCAGCCGCGATCAGTAATATCGAAGTCAAGAACGGTGGTACCGTTAGACTGCAGAATGTGAAAACATTGGAGCAGGACACGGGTAACCGGGTGGTTGTTTCCCGTTCCGGTGAAGTGGCCATCCTTGACGATGTGGGCCGCGAGCGTGAACGTTATAAAGTCCCGTATGGTGCGGTCATTACCGCAGATGACGGTGAAGCGGTGGATTCAGGACAGCAGATAGCGAACTGGGATCCGCATACCCACCCCGTCATCTCCGAAGTGACGGGTAAAGTCCAGTTCCAGGATATCGAGGAAGGTGTCACGGTTACCCGTCATGTTGACGAAATCACGGGCCTGACCAATATTGTTATCATGGAACCCAAGCAGCGTGCTGCAAATTCCAAGGACATGCGCCCAACCGTCAAACTGGTTGATGAAAATGGTGAAGATCTGAAGATTCCGGGTACTGACCAGCTGGCGCACTACCTGTTGCCACCAAAAGCCGTGATAAACGTGAGTGATGGCAAGGCCGTCAGCGTTGGTGATGTTATCGCAAGATTGCCACAGGAATCTGCCAAAACACGAGATATTACCGGTGGTCTGCCTCGTGTTGCTGACCTGTTTGAAGCACGTAAACCGAAAGAACCTGCGGTGCTGGCCGAGATTTCCGGTACCGTGAGTTTTGGTAAGGAGACGAAAGGCAAGCAGCGTATTGTCCTGACGGGCCCCAGTGATCAGGTGCACGAGGAATTGATACCAAAATGGCGTCATGTCAGTGTGTTTGAGGGTGAGCATGTAGAAAAAGGTGAAGCCATCGTGGACGGTCCGCCGGCACCACATGATATTTTGCGCCTCAAGGGCGTTGTCGCGTTAACCAACTACATTGCCAGTGAAATACAGGATGTGTATCGCCTTCAGGGTGTAAAGATTAACGACAAGCATATCGAGGTTATCGTGCGTCAAATGCTGCGAAAATCCGAGATCACCGAATCCGGCGACACTGAATTTCTCAAAGGCGAACAGCTGGAGCGTCCACGCGTACTTGAAGAAAATGAGAAGGTTGAGGCCGAAGGCAAACAGCCCGCTCAGTGGGAGCCGATTCTGCTGGGTATTACCAAGGCGTCGCTGTCTACCGATTCATTCATTTCAGCGGCTTCATTCCAGGAGACCACGCGTGTCCTTACCGAGGCCAGTGTCAACGGAAAACGCGATGATCTGCGTGGTCTGAAGGAGAATGTCATCGTCGGTCGTCTGATTCCGGCTGGTACCGGTCTTTCCTACCATGCCGAGCGTCAGAATCGCGAGGAAGAGGATGCTATGGCTGAAGTCAGCGCGGAATTGAGCGAGATCGAAGATGTCGAAATTCCGTCAACTGATGCGCCTCGGAGCGAAGATTCTGAGTCGGTTGAAGGTACAACAGGAAGCTGAAAATAACCCTTAAACTTCCTTGACATAGAAGACCTCGAAGACATAAAATCCCCGCCTCTTGTCAGGTCGGGTTCCACGCCGGCCTGACATTTTATTATAAGTACGGAAAATACCACTGTAATCAATAAGATACAGTGGTTTTTTAACACCTCCAGGATATCCGAATTAGACGAATTCGCATGTCCGTACTGGTTTCAAGCGATATTCATTTTTTGAATATTCACAGTCCGGACAGGTGAGGGGGTACTGTGCCCTTTTGATTTTGGAAAATAGATAAAAAATTATGGCAACGATCAACCAATTAGTCAGGAAACCGCGCAAACGCCAGCGCGTAAAAAGCAATGTTCCAGCACTGGAAGCTTGTCCTCAGAAACGAGGCGTTTGTACGCGTGTTTACACCACTACGCCAAAGAAGCCGAACTCGGCATTACGTAAAGTAGCCCGCGTAAGGTTAACAAATGGACAAGAAGTAACCACTTACATTGGTGGTGAAGGTCACAACCTCCAGGAGCACTCGGTCATCCTGATTCGTGGTGGTCGTGTAAAGGATTTACCCGGTGTTCGTTACCACACTGTACGTGGCACGCTCGATACATCAGGTGTTGCAGATCGAAAGCAGGGCCGTTCGAAATATGGCGCCAAACGACCCAAGTCATAACCTTATATATAAGTAACAGGAATTAAACATGTCCCGAAGACGCGTAGCCGATAAAAGACAGATTCTGCCGGATCCGAAGTACAAGGATAAGGTGTTGGCCAAATTCATTAATATCATCATGCGTAGCGGTAAGAAATCTGTTGCCGAACAGATTGTTTATGGTGCGTTGAATGAGATCAGTGGCAAGGGCAACCCGGAGCCGCTGGAGGTCTTCAACAAGGCCATGGAAAATGTCAGGCCCCTGGTTGAGGTTAAATCTCGCCGTGTAGGGGGTGCGACTTACCAGATTCCTGTTGAAATTCGCCAGGACCGAAGCATCACTCTGGCAATGCGTTGGGTGGTGGATGCCGCCAAAAACCGCGGTGAAAAGAACATGGGTCTGCGCCTGGCAGGTGAATTAATGGATGCCTCTGAAAACAGGGGTTCAGCAATCAAGAAACGTGAAGATACGCACCGCATGGCCGAAGCCAACAAAGCGTTCTCTCACTATCGCTGGTAAGCCGGTTACACAGGTATCATTATCATGGCCCGCACAACACCCATCGAACGCTACCGAAATATCGGCATCATGGCGCACATCGACGCGGGCAAGACCACAACGACGGAACGCATTCTGTTTTACACGGGTGTCTCTCACAAAATTGGTGAAGTGCATGATGGCGCAGCCGTTATGGACTGGATGGAGCAGGAACAGGAACGCGGCATCACAATAACTTCTGCTGCTACTACCTGTTTCTGGCAGGGCACAGCGCAACAGTTTCCACAGCATCGAATCAATATTATTGACACCCCGGGTCACGTTGATTTCACCATTGAAGTTGAACGTTCACTTCGTGTACTTGATGGTGCGTGTGCCGTCTTTTGCGCGGTAGGCGGCGTTGAACCACAGTCTGAAACCGTATGGCGCCAGGCCAATAAATATCATGTGCCCAGAATGGCATTTGTTAACAAAATGGACCGTGCCGGTGCAGACTTTTTGCGTGTTGTTGATCAAATCAAAACCCGGCTCGCCAGCAACCCTGTGCCAATGCAATTACCCATCGGTGCCGAAGACAAGTTTGAAGGTGTTATAGACCTGGTAAAGATGAAGGCGATTTACTGGGAAGATGAAAACATGGGTATCAAGTTTGAGGAAAAAGACATTCCTGCTGACTACCAGGAACTGGCCTCTGAGTGGCATGAAAACATGCTGGAAAGCGCGGCTGAAGCCTCGGAAGAGCTCATGGAAGCTTACCTTGAAGACAGTGAACTGTCTGAAGAACAAATCAAACAAGGTATTCGCATTCAGACGCTTGCCAATGAAATCGTACCGGTGTTTTGTGGTTCGGCATTCAAGAACAAGGGTGTACAGACCATGCTTGACGCTGTCATTGATTACATGCCTTCTCCTATCGACGTGCCTGCTATTAAGGGACATCTGGATGACAAGGATGAGACTGAGGCAGAACGTCATGCCGATGATAAAGAGCCTTTTTCAGCGCTTGCCTTCAAGATTGCTACTGACCCGTTTGTCGGTAACCTGACCTTCTTCCGTGTTTATTCCGGTGCCATGGCGGCAGGTGATACCGTTTATAACCCGATTAAGACCAGGAAAGAGCGTATTGGTCGCCTGCTACAAATGCATGCCAACAGTCGTGAGGAAATAAAAGAAGTACTTGCAGGTGATATCGCTGCTGCTGTTGGTCTTAAGGACGTCACTACCGGCGACACCCTTTGCGATATTAATAGCGTTATTACCCTTGAGCGAATGGAATTTCCGGACCCGGTAATCTCGGTTGCGGTGGAGCCAAAAACAAAGGTCGACCAGGAAAAAATGGGCCTGGCGCTTGGCAAGCTGGCCCAGGAAGATCCGTCTTTTCGTGTCCATACTGATGAGGAATCTGGTCAGACAATTATCTCCGGTATGGGCGAGTTGCACCTCGAAATTATTGTCGATCGCCTGAAACGTGAGTTCAAGGTTGAGGCCAATGTAGGTAAACCACAGGTGGCCTACCGCGAAACGATCCGCAATACCCTGGAAAAGGCCGAAGGCAAATTTGTGCGTCAGTCAGGTGGTCGCGGTCAGTATGGACACGTTATTTTCAGGATTGAGCCGAAGCCGGCTGGTGAGGGTTTTGAGTTCGTGAATGAAATAGTAGGCGGTGTTGTACCCAAGGAGTACATACCTGCCATTGAAAAAGGCGTTCAGGAACAGATGGAAAACGGTATTATCGCCGGCTACCCGGTAGTCGACGTAAAAGTCACTTTATACGATGGTTCGTATCATGATGTTGACTCCAGCGAAATGGCGTTTAAAATCGCCGGCTCCATGGGATTCAAGGAAGGTGCCAGCAAGGCCAAACCGGTGCTGCTGGAGCCCATCATGAAAGTAGAGGTAGTAACCCCTGAGGAATACATGGGTACCGTCAACGGTGATTTGAATCGTAGACGGGGTATTTTGCAGGGCGCAGAAGATTCTCCCTCCGGCAAGATTATTAAAGCAGAAGTTCCACTTAGCGAAATGTTCGGTTATGCGACCGACTTACGCTCGGCTACACAGGGTCGCGCCGTTTATACGATGGAATTTGCAAAATATAACGAAGTGCCAGCGAATATTGCTGACACGATTACTAACAGAAACCAATAATTGTATTCAATCAGTCAAGAGGTGATTAGCCGTGTCCAAGGAAAAATTTGAAAGAACGAAGCCGCATGTGAACGTGGGAACGATCGGCCATGTAGACCATGGGAAGACGACGCTAACGGCGGCGATCACAAAGACGATGTCGGAGAAATTCGGTGGTGAATCGAAGGCCTATGATCAGATTGACAACGCGCCTGAAGAGCGCGAGCGCGGCATTACGATTGCAACGGCGCACGTGGAATACGAAAGCGAAGGCCGTCACTATGCGCACGTAGACTGCCCGGGACACGCGGACTATGTGAAGAACATGATTACGGGTGCGGCGCAGATGGACGGGGCTATCCTGGTTTGTAGCGCAGCGGATGGCCCGATGCCGCAGACGCGCGAGCATATTCTGCTGGCGCGCCAGGTAGGTGTACCGAAGATCGTGGTTTATTTGAACAAGGCGGATCAGGTTGACGATGCGGAGCTGTTGGAACTGGTTGAAATGGAAGTACGTGAGCTGCTGGATTCGTATGAATTCCCGGGCGACGACACCCCGGTAGTGACCGGCTCGGCGCTGAAAGCGATCGAAGGCGACACCTCTGATATTGGTATTCCGTCGATTGAGAAGCTGGTTGCGGCGATGGACGATTACATTCCGATCCCGGAGCGTCCGGTGGATCAGCCATTTTTGATGCCGATTGAAGACGTATTCAGTATTTCGGGTCGTGGCACGGTGGTGACGGGTCGTGTAGAGCGCGGCATTGTGAAGGTCGGCGAAGAAATCGAGATTGTCGGCATCAAGGACACGCAGAAGACGACGTGTACCGGCGTGGAAATGTTCAGGAAGCTGCTGGACGAAGGCCAGGCGGGCGACAACGTGGGTGTGTTGCTGCGTGGTACGAAGCGTGAGGAAGTGGAGCGTGGCCAGGTGTTGTGTAAGCCGGGCACGATTACGCCGCACACGCATTTTGAAGCCGAGGTGTATGTGCTGAGCAAGGATGAAGGTGGCCGTCATACGCCGTTCTTCAACAACTACCGTCCGCAGTTCTACTTCCGTACGACAGACGTGACGGGGGCAGTGGAATTGCCTGATGGAACGGAAATGGTGATGCCGGGCGACAACATCAAGATCACGGTAAAACTGATAGCGCCGATTGCGATGGAAGACGGTCTGCGCTTTGCGATACGAGAAGGCGGCCGTACCGTGGGTGCGGGTGTGGTCTCTAAAATTATTGAGTAACTTCGATGGCAGATAATCAAGTAATCAGAATACGTTTAAAGGCATTCGACCACCGCCTTATCGATCAATCAACGAAAGAGATTGTCGAAACGGCGCGTCGAACCGGTGCCCAGATAAAGGGCCCCATTCCTTTACCAACGAAAAAGGAACGCTTCACCGTTTTGATTTCACCGCATGTGAATAAAGATGCGCGCGATCAATACGAGATACGTACTCACAAACGTTTGATGGATATTGTCAATCCGACAGACAAGACAGTTGATGCTTTAATGAAACTGGATCTGGCTGCCGGCGTTGATGTGCAAATTAAACTTAACTAACAAGAACACTGGTTGAATAACAATGACGATTGGAATTGTAGGCAGAAAACGCGGAATGACACGATTGTTTACGGAAGATGGACAGTCCGTGCCAGTTACCGTGGTAGAAGCGGCGCCTAACCTGGTGGCAGGTCTGTTAACGTCTGAAGTCAACGGATATAACGCTGTGCAGGTTGCATGGGGTAAGAAAAAACCGGCCGCTATCAGTAAATCGATGGCGGGTAGCTTTGCCAAGGCTAACCTGGAAGCGGCTGAAGGTTTGCTGGAATATCGCATCGATGAAGCTGAGGCCGAGCAATATCCAGCCGGTACTGAAATCAAGGTTGATATGTTTGAAGCTGGCCAGAAAGTTGACGTCACTGGCACCACCATTGGTAAAGGGTTTGCCGGTGCAATCAAACGTCATAATTTTGCCGGTCAACGTAATACGCACGGTAACTCACTGTCGCATCGTGCACCTGGCTCTATCGGTCAATGCCAGACTCCAGGTCGTGTATTCAAAGGCAAGAAAATGGCTGGTCATATGGGCAACAAGCAACAAACCATCCAGAACCTGGAAGTTGTCCGTGTCGATAGTGAAAGAAATCTTTTGTTAATCAAGGGTTCAGTGCCTTCCGCGAAAGGCGGCAAGGTCGTTGTCAAACCTGCAGTCAAGCAGCGTAACAAGGCATAACAACAATGGAATTATCATTACAACAATCAGGCAAGAAAAAGGCAGCAAAGATGACAGTTGCTGATAGCGTTTTCTCTGCTGACTTTAACGAGCCGCTTGTGCACCAGGTGTTGACTAGCTACATGGCTGGCTCACGCTCCGGCACCAAGGCCCAACGTACTCGCTCCGAGGTGCGCGGTGGTGGCAAAAAGCCATGGCGTCAAAAAGGTACCGGTCGCGCACGTGCGGGCACCATTCGTAGTCCAATATGGCGCAGCGGTGGTGTCACGTTTGCTGCCAAGCCGCGTGACTACAGTAAGAAACTGAATAAGAAAATGTATCGCGGTGCAATGCGCTCTATCTTTTCTGAATTACTGCGTCAGGAACGCCTGATTGCGATTGACCAATTTGATATTGAAGAAGCCAAAACAAAACTGGTTCAGCAGAAACTGGCTGAGCTGGGTCTTAAAGATGTATTGATTGTTACTGATGAATTAACCGAAAAGCTGTATCTCGGGATCAGGAACCTGCCCAAGGTGGACGTAATAGATACAGATGAAATCGATCCATATTCACTTATCGGATTTGAGAAAGTGTTAATTACTAAAGCCGCACTTGAAAAAGTAGAGGCCTGGCTATCATGAATCAGGAAAAGCTAATGAAGGTGTTGCTTGAGCCACGCGTGACTGAAAAATCAACCATGGTTGGCGAAGCCAGTAACCAGTACGTGTTCAAGGTTGCCAAAGCTGCTACCAAGCCGGAAATCAAACAGGCTGTAGAGTTGATGTTTGAAGGTGCAGAAGTTGAATCTGTGCAGATACTAAATGTTAAAGGTAAGAATAAAACGTTCGCGCGCCAGCCGGGTAAGCGTGCAGATTGGAAGAAAGCCTATGTCAAGTTAAAGCCCGGCTTCGACATTGATTTTATGGGCGGTTAACAGGTAACGAATAATGGCATTAGTTAAACCAAAACCGACATCTGCTGGACGACGATCAAAGATACAGGTCGTAACGCCAGGTTTGCATAAAGGCAAGCCACATGAGCCGCTGCTGGAAAAGCAGAGCCGTGGTTCAGGCCGAAACAACAGCGGACGCATTACTGTTCGTCATCGCGGTGGCGGTGCGAAACAGCGCTACAGAATCATTGATTTCAAGCGCAACAAGGACGGCGTATCAGCGAAGGTAGAGCGTATTGAATACGATCCAAACCGTACTGCTCACATTGCGCTTCTACTGTATGCAGATGGTGAACGACGTTACATCATCGCGCCAAAAGGCCTGCAGGCTGGCGATACCGTCGTATCTGGCACGCAGGCTGGAATTAATGCAGGTAACAGTATGGAATTGCGAAATATTCCGCTCGGTACCACAGTACATTGTGTGGAATTGAAGCCTGGTAAGGGCGCGCAGCTTGCAAGAAGCGCTGGCGCCGGTGTGCAACTGGTAGCAAAAGAAGGACCTCACGCAACACTGAGACTGCGTTCTGGTGAAATGCGTAAAGTGTTATCTGATTGCCGCGCAACGATTGGTGAAGTTGGCAATGGAGAACATTCACTGCAGGCGCTGGGTAAGGCCGGTGCCAAGCGCTGGCGCGGTATCCGCCCGACTGTTCGTGGTGTTGCGATGAACCCGGTTGATCATCCTCATGGTGGTGGCGAAGGCCGTACTTCCGGAGGTCGACATCCGGTTAGCCCATGGGGCATGCCTACCAAGGGTTACCAGACCAGAAAGAACAAACGAACTGATAGTCTGATCGTTCGTAAACGTAAGAACAAGAGAGGTTAAACCGTGCCACGTTCCATTAGAAAAGGTCCTTTTGTTGACCATCACCTGTTAAAGAAGGTGGAAGTTGCCAAGGAAAATAATGATAAGCGTCCGATCAAGACCTGGTCGCGTCGCTCAATGGTTATGCCTGATATGGTTGGTCTGACTATTGGCGTACACAATGGCCGCGAACATATGCCGATTTATATCTCTGAAAACATGGTTGGTCACAAGCTTGGCGAGTTTGCATTAACGCGCACTTTCCGTGGCCATCTTGCAGACAGGAAAACTAAATAAGAGCGAACAGTATGGCTACTTCTGCAACATTAAAATTTACACATTTGTCACCGCAAAAACTGCGCCTGGTTGCTGATCAGGTTCGTGGAATGCAGGTAGACAAGGCAGTTAACCTTCTTGCCTTCAGCAACAAGAAGGGTGCAGACATCCTGAAGAAAGTCCTGGAGTCAGCAATTGCCAACGCTGAAAACAATGACGGTGCCGATATTGATGAATTGCGAGTCAGTGCAATTCAGGTGAATCAGGGGCCCACGATGAAGCGTTTGCGTCCACGGGCAAGGGGCCGCGCAGACAGAATCTTGAAACGAACCAGTCATCTGACTGTGACGGTTGCGGAAAACGGAGAGTAATCAGGTATGGGCCAGAAAGTACATCCAACAGGTATCCGTCTTGGCATTATCAAGGACTGGACGTCTACCTGGTATGCAGACAGCAAGGATTATGCTGATTACCTGCACGCAGATATAAAAGTCCGCGAATACATTAGAAAGAAACTGGCGAATGCATCGGTTAGCCGTATTCAAATTGAGCGGCCTGCCGGCAATGCCCGTGTCATTATTCACACGGCCCGCCCTGGCATAGTCATTGGCAAGAAAGGTGAAGATATTGAACGCCTGCGTATGGAAGTTTCGCAAATGCTCGGTGTGCCAGCCCACGTCAGTGTTGAAGAAATTCGCAAACCTGAACTGGATGCTTTTCTTGTCGCTGAAAGCGTCGCACAACAAATTGAGCGTCGAATTATGTTTCGTCGCGCCATGAAACGCGCTGTGACTAACACCATGAGATTGGGCGCACAAGGGATCAAGATTACCGTAAGCGGCCGTTTGAACGGAGCCGAAATTGCCCGAACCGAATGGTATCGCGAAGGCAGAGTACCTTTGCATACGCTGCGAGCTGATATCGATTACGGTACGGCAGAAGCGCAAACCACGTATGGAATTATTGGCATCAAGGTCTGGATTTTCAAAGGCGAAGTGTTCGGTCACGAACAGAGTGTTGAAGAAGAGACCGCCACAGAAGAAGCACAGGCTTAAATTTAAAAGTAATTACAGGATAGAGACGTGTTACAACCTAAACGAACTAAATTCAGAAAGCAGAGCAAGCTGCGTAACCGTGGTCTTGCCCAGGTAGGCAATAAGGTCAGCTTTGGTGAGTATGGTCTGAAAGCTGTCGGTCGTGGACGAATTACGGCGCGCCAGATCGAAGCCGCACGTCGAGCACTGACTCGCCATGTAAAGCGTGGCGCGAAGATCTGGATTCGTATCTTTCCCGATAAACCTGTTACCAAGAAGCCGCTCGAAGTACGACAGGGTAAAGGTAAGGGTAACGTTGAATACTGGGTAGCACAGATTCAACCTGGTCGAATGCTCTATGAAATGGAAGGAGTGCCCGAAGAATTGGCGCGTGAAGCATTTGAGCTGGCGGCGGCCAAATTGCCGGTTAAAACCCAGTTTGTCGTCAGGACGGTAATGTAATGAAAGCATCAGAACTCAGAGAAAAGTCAGCAGAAGAATTACAGACTATGTTGCTGGAAGAGTTGCGTACTCAATTTAATCTGCGCATGCGCAAAGGAACCGGGCAACTGGATAAACCTAGCGAAATGAAAAAAACACGTCGCAACATTGCACGTATTAATACGCTTATTAACGAGAAAAAAACGGCAGCAGGTGACAAAGCATGAGCGAAGATCAGAAGCAAGCTAAAACAGTGACCGGTACCGTTGTCAGTAACAAGATGGATAAAACCATCTCGGTTCGAGTTGAGCGTACGGTAAAACACCCTTTGTATGGCAAATATGTGCGTCGTTCTACCAAGTACATGGCACATGACGAAAGCAATGAATGTGGTGAGGGTGATGTAGTAGTAATCGAGTCAACTCGACCGATGTCAAAAAATAAAACCTGGCGCTTGCAGAAAGTTGTCAGCAAGGCCCAGATTGTTTAGTGGGTTAGGAGACAGCACAGATGATTCAAATGCAAACGATACTTGATGCGGCAGACAATAGCGGTGCACGCCGTCTGATGTGCGTAAAAGTATTGGGTGGCTCAAAGCGGCGCTACGCCAATGTTGGTGATGTAATCAAAGTCAGCATCAAGGAAGCGATTCCTCGCGGCAAGGTCAAGAAGGGTGAAGTTTACAACGCCGTAGTAGTGCGTACTCGTAAGGGCGTCCGCAGAAAGGACGGTTCGCTTATTCGCTTTGATGGCAATGCAGCAGTACTGTTAAACAACCAGTTGCAACCCATTGGCACTCGTATCTTTGGACCTGTTACTCGTGAATTACGTGGTGAGCAATTCATGAAAATTGTTTCACTGGCGCCGGAGGTACTCTGATGAGCAAGATACGTAAGGGTGACGAAGTTGTCGTTATTGCAGGTAAAGATAAGGGCAAACGTGGTGTTGTGCTCTCGGTTGATGCCACTTTTGACAAGGTGACCGTTGAAAACATCAATATGATAAAGCGTCATACCAAGGGTAATCCTATGCAGGGCGCACCAGGTGGCATTATTGAAAAAGAAGCCCCTATTGATGTTTCCAATGTTGCTATCTGGAACTCAGTAACCAATAAGGCTGATCGTGTTGGTTTCCGCTTCCTGGAAGACGGAAAAAAGGTACGTTATTTCAAATCAAATAATGAAGTTGTAGACGTGTAAAGGCAAAGCAATGGCTAGATTACAGGAACACTATAAAAACAGCGTGGTGAAACAGCTGACCGAACAATTCGGTTACAAGTCTGCCATGCAGGTACCAAAGATTACCAAGATCACCTTGAACATGGGTCTTGGTGAAGCGGTTGCCGATAAAAAAATTATCGAACATGCAGTTGCGGATATGACCAAGATTGCTGGTCAGAAGCCAATTGTTACCAAGGCCAGAAAGTCTGTAGCGAACTTTAAAGTGCGTGAAGGCTGGCCTATTGGCTGCAAGGTGACTTTACGTCGCGAACGCATGTATGAGTTCCTCGATCGCCTGATTAGTATCGCAATACCACGTATACGCGACTTTCGTGGTCTTAATCCAAAGTCATTTGACGGACGTGGTAATTACAACATGGGGGTGAAAGAACAAATCATTTTCCCTGAAATTGATTACGACAAAATCGATACGCTGCGTGGTATGGATATCACCATAACAACGACAGCTGAATCTGATGAAGAAGGTCGCGCGTTACTGGCGGCATTTAAATTTCCATTAAGGTCTTGAGGTTGAATTGATATGGCTAAGGCATGCATGGTAAACCGTGAAAACAAGCGCCTGAAACTGGTTAACAAATACGCCAGCAAACGTGCTGAATTGAAAGCGATGATTAAAAACACGTCACTAAGCGAAGAAGATCGTAAGGCTGCGCGTGAAAAACTAAACAAGATGCCAAGGGATGCCAGTCCGTCCCGTTTACGTAACCGCTGCAACCTGACAGGCAGGCCACATGGTTACTATCGTAAATTTGGTTTGGCACGAAACAAACTTCGCGAGGCTGCGATGCGTGGAGACGTTCCTGGTCTGGTCAAGGCCAGTTGGTAATAACAGAGAGAGAATTAGCATGAGTATGCAAGACCCTATTTCAGATATGTTGACCCGTATTCGTAATTCGCTGGAACGTGAAATGCGGGACGTGTCCATGCCTTCATCCAAGTTGAAGGTATCTATTGCAGAGATTCTGAAGCAGGAAGGTTATATCTCCGATTATCGTGTTATCGAAGATAACAATAAACTTTCTCTGGTTATTGAATTGAAATACTTTGAAGGAAAACCTGTAATCGAAATGATCAAGCGCGTTAGCAAACCAAGCTTGAGGCAATATAAATCTACCACTGACTTGCCGAAGGTAATGGGTGGGCTTGGTGTTGCCATTATTTCAACAGCGAAAGGTGTAATGACCGATAAATCAGCACGTGAGCACGGCATCGGTGGTGAAGTGTTGTGTTACGTTTCATAAGTGGATTTTAATTATGTCTAGAATAGCCAATAACCCGGTTGCTATCCCCAGTGGTGTTAACGTCAATATCGCTGGCAATCTGATTACTGTCAAAGGCAGTAAAGGTGAGTTGTCTCATAGCATTCACCCCCTGGTCAATGTGACCCAGGAAGAAAACGAGCTTAAAACCACTGTTAACAATAATAGTAAACAGGCTAAGGCACTTTCTGGCACAACCCGTGCCTTGATTCAAAACATCGTCACCGGTGTGAGCCAAGGTTTTGAAAGAAAACTGGAAATTGTAGGCGTTGGTTATCGTGCTTCCGTATCTGGAAAGAACCTGAACCTGAGTCTCGGTTTTTCTCACCCGGTTGAATTTCCAATTCCGGAAGGTGTAACGATTGAAACCCCGAGCCAGACAGAAATAGTCATCAAAGGTGTAGACAAGCAACAGGTAGGGCAGCTTGCTGCAAATATACGTGCCTACCGTCCACCCGAGCCATACAAGGGTAAAGGCGTTCGTTATGCTGACGAACGAATTATTCGTAAGGAAGCTAAAAAGGCCTAATTGATATGAATAAGAAAACAGAAAGACTACGTCGCGCAAGAAAAGCCCGCGGCAGGATACAGAAGAAAGGTGAAGTTCGACTGTGCGTGCACAAGACGCCACGTCATGTATATGCCCAGGTGATCGCCCCGAATGGGTCAGAAGTCCTGGCCAGCGCATCTACGGTAGACAAGGAATTAAGAGGCCAGGTCAAACATGGCGGTAACGTTGAAGCTGCGGCAATCGTTGGTAAAGCGCTGGCTGAGAGAGCGAAGAAAGCCGGTGTATCCAGGGTCGCGTTTGATCGTTCGGGCTTCAAATACCATGGACGAATCAAGGCATTGGCCGACGCTGCACGTGAACAAGGTATGGAATTCTAGGATAACTGATTATGGCATTAGCAAATTCAATTACAGGCAATGAAGACCTGCAGGAAAAACTGGTAGCCGTTAACCGCGTTGCCAAAGTAGTCAAAGGTGGTCGTATTTTCGGTTTTGCGGCCTTGACCGTTGTTGGTGATGGCAATGGACGCGTAGGCGTCGGTCGCGGGAAATCCCGTGAAGTGCCTTTGGCTATCCAGAAAGCTATGGAAGACGCACGCCGAAACATGGTCAAGGTGCCACTAAATGAAGGCACACTGCATTACCCAATTACGGCTGAATTTGGTGCGGCAAAGGTATACATGCAGCCTGCATCTGAAGGTACAGGAATCATTGCCGGCGGCCCGATGCGGGCTGTATTTGAAGTCGTTGGTATTCACAACGTGTTGGCTAAATCGAATGGTACAACCAACCCGATTAATGTTGTGCGTGCCACCATAGAAGGTCTTCGCTCAATGAAATCGCCCGAGCAGATCGCTGCTAAACGTGGCAAGAAAGTTGAAGAAGTGGTGAGCTAAATGGCAGCTAATTCTAAAATCAAGGTCACGTTGACCAAAAGTACAAACCGCCGCGAGGCTAAACATAAGGCCTGTGTTTCCGGACTTGGACTGCGCCGTATAGGTCACACCGTTACTATCGATGATACGCCGGAAAATCGCGGCATGATTAATAAGGTCAGTTACTTGCTGGCTGTCGAAGAGGCATAAACAATGCGACTTAATTCAATTAAACCGCATCCTGATTCCGTATCAGCACCCAAGCGCCGAGGCCGCGGAACTGGTTCAGGCCTGGGTAAAACGGGCGGTCGCGGTCATAAAGGCCAGAAATCACGTTCTGGTGGATACCACAAGGTGGGTTTTGAAGGTGGTCAGATGCCACTGCAAAGGCGCTTGCCGAAGATAGGTTTTACATCGCGTGTCGGCCGCGTCACTACCGAAATCCGTTTGAATGAACTGGTAAAGGCCAATGTTGATATCGTCGATCTGGCGGCACTAAAGTTGGCCCGTTTGGTGAACAAGAATATTCAACACGTCAAGGTTATTGCATCGGGAACCATTGACAAGGCAGTAACGGTAAAAGGTCTGCGTGTAACCAAAGGTGCCAGGGCGGCTATCGAAGCAGCTGGCGGGAAGATCGAAGAGTAATGTCTGTATCGAATCCGGCAATTCCGGGCGGTTTGTCCGGCCTGGGGCAGTTAAAAGAGCTGCGTCAGCGCTTGCTATTTGTATTCATAGCGCTATTTGTCTATCGCATTGCGACTCATATTCCTGTGCCTGGCATTAACCCTGTTGCTCTGGCGCAGATGTTTGATCAGCAAAGCGGCACCATTCTGGATATGTTTAATATGTTTTCAGGCGGGGCACTTGGACGTTTTTCTGTCGTGGCACTTGGTATCATGCCGTACATTTCTGCATCTATCATTATGCAGTTGCTTGCCGTTGTAGAGCCAAAGTTAAAAGAGTTGCGCAAGGAAGGTGAAGCGGGACGACGCAAGATCACACAATATACGCGCTATGGCACCGTAGTCCTGGCAACATTCCAGGCATTTGGTGTTGCGGTAGCACTGGAAGGACAACAGGGCGTAGTTATGGACCCGGGCGTTGGTTTTCGCGTAGTTGCAGTGACGACGCTGGTCACCGGAACCATGTTTCTCATGTGGCTCGGTGAACAAATAACAGAGCGCGGTATTGGTAACGGTATTTCAATGATTATTTTTGCCGGTATTGTTGCAGGTTTACCTGCTGCGATCGGCGGCACACTTGAGTTGACGCGAACAGGTGAGATGCATTTGCTTGCAGTACTTGGATTGTTTGCACTTGCAATTGTTGTTACCGGTTTTGTTGTCTTTGTTGAGCGAGGACAGCGCAGGATTACAGTGAACTATGCCAAGCGGCAGGTTGGAAGAAAGGTATATGGTGGTCAGGCCAGCCATTTGCCACTTAAGCTGAACATGGCCGGTGTTATACCGCCCATTTTTGCGTCCAGTCTTATATTATTTCCGGCCACAATTGCTGGCTGGTTTGCCAACAGTGAAGGCATGGGATGGCTGCAGGATATTGCGACGACGTTATCGCCCGGACAGCCGATATATGTCTTGTGTTATGCAGCAGGAATTATTTTCTTCTGTTTCTTTTACACTGCGATGGTATTTGACCCACGAGATACGGCAGACAACCTGAAAAAATCAGGTGCTTTTATTCCTGGTATGCGGCCTGGTGAACAAACTGCCAACTATCTGGATAAGGTATTGACCAAACTGACACTGGCAGGCGCTGTTTATATTACGGCTGTTTGTTTGTTACCGGAATTTCTGATTGTGAAGTTTAATGTACCTTTCTATTTCGGCGGTACGTCACTATTAATCATCGTGGTTGTAGTAATGGATTTTATGTCACAGGTACAGGCACATTTAATGTCTCATCAATATGAAGGTTTGATGAAAAAAGCAAACCTCAAAGGACATACCCGTCGTTAATGTATCTGTTTGGAGATAGACAATGAAAGTAAGAGCATCGGTAAAAAAAATGTGTCGTAATTGCAGGATCATACGACGAAACAGAACTGTACGTGTTATTTGCAGTGACCCGCGTCACAAGCAGCGTCAGGGCTGATTACTAAAGATTTGGAGAAATAATTCATGGCTCGTATTGCAGGTGTAAATATACCGGACAACAAGCATCTCAGCATTGCACTGACTTACATCTATGGCATTGGTCAAACCCGTGCTTCGCAGATATGTAATGCAACCGGACTCGAAACCAACGTGAAGGTCAACCAGCTGACCGAGGAAGAACTCGACAAGATACGTACAGAGGTTGGTAAATACAGCCTTGAAGGTGACCTGCGTCGCGAGGTTTCCATGAATATTAAGCGTTTGATGGATCTGGGCACGAACCGTGGTATCAGGCATCGTCGCGGTCTGCCCGTCAGAGGACAGCGTACGCAAACCAATGCTCGTACCCGTAAAGGGCCACGAAAAATGATTAAGAAATAATTAGCGGATATAACATATGGCCAAAGCAACCACAAAAAGTCGTAAGCGAGTCAAGAAGACTGTCGTCGACGGCGTCGCGCACATACACGCCTCTTTTAATAACACGATCATCACCATTACCGATCGCCAGGGCAACACGCTATCCTGGGCAACGTCTGGTGGTAGTGGTTTTCGTGGTTCAAGGAAAAGTACGCCTTTCGCTGCGCAGATCGCTTCACAAAAAGCAGGTGAGGTTGCCAAGGAGTTTGGTATGCAGAATCTGGAGGTCTTTATCAAGGGCCCAGGTCCAGGCCGTGAATCTGCAGTCAGGGCGCTTAACTCAATTGGCTTTAAGATAACCAATATCACCGACGTGACGCCGATTCCTCATAACGGTTGTCGCCCACCAAAAAAGCGTCGCGTTTAATTCAGGAGTTTTTTTATGGCACGTTATCTCGGACCAAAATGTAAACTTAGTCGTCGTGAAGGCACGGACCTGCTATTAAAAAGCCGTGCGCGTTCAATCGAATCAAAATGTCAGATTGATAAAACGCCTGGCATGCAGGGAACACGACCAGGACGTATGTCTGACTATGCAACGCAGCTGCGTGAAAAACAGAAATTACGCCGCATTTACGGTGTTCTTGAAAAGCAGTTTCGTCGTTACTACAAGGAAGCGGCCCGTCGTAAGGGGTCAACTGGTGAAAATCTGTTGCAGCTCCTGGAATGTCGACTGGATAACGTTGTTTACCGCATGGGCTTTGGTTGCACCAGGAATGAGGCACGACAGTTGGTTAGTCATCGATCTGTGATGGTTAACGATCAGGTGGTGAATATCCCTTCATACCAGGTTCAGCCTAGCGACAAGATTTCTATTCGTGAAAAAAGCAAAAAACAGCTGCGCATTCAGGATGCTTTGAACGTAGCTGAGCAATATGGACTTCCCGAGTGGGTAGATGTGAATACGAAGAGTATGGAAGGTGTTTTCAAGGCAGTACCGGACCGCTCTGAATTACCTTCGGAAATAAATGAGCAGCTCGTAGTAGAACTTTACTCCAAGTAATAACGTGTGGAGGTTAAACACGCATGTCATCGACATTTAATGAACTATTAAAACCGCGAAGAGTTGATGTTGAACCCATCAGCAACACTTTCGCCAAGATTACGATAGAACCGCTTGATCGCGGCTTCGGTCACACGCTGGGTAATGCATTACGACGAGTTTTACTGTCATCAATGCCCGGTTGTGCAGTTGTCGAGGCAGAAATTGAAAATGTTTTACATGAATACACGACAATCGATGGTGTACAGGAAGATGTAACTGATGTGTTGTTGAATCTTAAAGGTTTGGCAATCATGATGCATGCCAAGGATGAAGCAACTCTGAGCCTGAAAAAAAGTGGCCCTGGTCCTGTATATGCAAGCGATATTGCTGTCGACCATGATATAGAGATCAAGAACCCCGAGCATGTTATCGCTAACCTGACCAAGGCCGGCGAACTCAGCATGACCATGACGATTGCTCGCGGTCGCGGCTATAAGCCAGTTGTCATTGGCGGTACCGATGAAGAACAAACCATCGGTAGACTGAAACTCGATGCATCTTTCAGCCCCATTAAGCGCGTTGCCTACGAGGTGCAAAGTGCCCGTGTTGAACAACGTACCAATCTGGATAAGCTGGTCCTGGAAATAGAGACCAACGGCACCATTGACCCTGAAGATGCAGTGCGACAGGCGGCAACCATTTTGCGCAGCCAGCTGGCTGTATTTGTTGATCTCGAGGCTGAAGAAGCGATTGAGGCAGCACAAACCAATGAGCCTGAAATTGACCCAATATTGCTACGCCCGGTCGATGATTTGGAGTTGACTGTACGTTCAGCTAACTGTCTGAAAGCAGAAAGCATTTATTACATTGGCGATTTAATACAAAGAACGGAAGTCGAATTATTGAAAACGCCTAATCTTGGCAAGAAATCCTTAACAGAAATCAAGGATGTGCTCGCTTCACGTGGTCTGGCGCTGGGTATGCGACTCGAAAACTGGCCGCCACCGGGATTAAACATTAATAGAGAAACCGCTTAATACAAGAGAGAATTACCATGCGTCATCGTCAAAGTGGCCGAAAACTAAATCGGAACAGCTCGCACCGTACTGCTATGTTCAGAAACATGGCTGCGTCGCTTATGGAACACGAAGTTATCAAGACTACCCTGCCAAAGGCAAAGGAATTGCGTCGTGTAGCCGAACCATTAATAACTATGGCCAGGGATGACAGCGTAGCGAAACGTCGGCTCGCCTTCTCGCGCTTACGTAATCGTGATGTTGTAACCAAGCTATTTGATGAACTCGGCCCCCGCTACAAAGACAGACCAGGAGGTTACCTGCGCATTCTTAAGTGTGGAGTACGCACCGGTGACAAGGCGCCAATGGCAATTGTTGAATTGGTCGATCGTCCTGATATCGAAACTGCTGATGTAGAAGCCGAAAGCGCTGAACAGGACTAGCCTAACTTTCTATCTATAAAACCGGGGCTTACCCCGGTTTTTTTTGCCTGTACCGTGTTGTCATCAGTTTCGTGCTTGTTAACATAAACAGCATGATCCTCCTTTTTACAGACTATGGCGTTGACGGCCCATATCTGGGGCAGGTGCACTGCAAACTATTGCAAGCAGCACCGACAGTGTCCGTGGTTAACCTGATGGCGGATGCACCCAGAAACAATCCTCGTGCCAGCGGTTACCTGCTTGCCTCTCTAATCCAGCATATTCCTGAAAATGCTGTGATCTTTGCTGTTGTAGACCCGGGTGTGGGCAGCGGAAAGGATATTCCATCAATATTCAAAACGGATAGCCACTGGTTTGTCGGCCCGGATAATGGCCTGTTTGATATCTTGCTGAGACGTTATTCGTTAGTCAAATGCTGGGAGATACAGTCCGATGAAACAAATATCGCTGTTAGTTTTCATGGTCGCGATATTTACGCCCCGGTTTGCGCGCGACTTGCCAATAACGAACAGGTACCGGGAATAAGCAGACAGTGGCAGGATGCAAATCAGTGGCCTGATGACCTGTATGAAATTATTTATTGCGACCATTTTGGTAATGCAATGACAGGTATACGTTCAACGATGATTGATCAATCAACGGTACTAAACATAGAAGGATCCAGCATTGCCCATGCAAACACGTTTTCTTCTGTAAAAAGGGGTGAGGCATTCTGGTATATCAATTCCAATGGTCTGGTAGAGATCGCGGTTAACCAGGGCTCAGCTGAAACAACGTTAGGCATTAGTATTGGCACCCTCATCACGGCTAACTAGCTATCAATCTATAGAAACATACCTCCATACCTAGCTGGAAATTCAGTAAAGCTGGACTAAGATTTATATAAGTCCATTCGCCGGGGAAATAAAATGACCGAAGTGATAATGGCGTTACTGGTTTGGATTGGTGCCAATAGCGATTACGAAGTTGATTTCCCTCAACCTATCGTCGTTATGACGACGCTGGGCAACATGTGCCAACAGTTTGGTATTGAGGATAAACAGCGTTGTGAGGCATCTGGCCTGAAAGGGTTTTACAATGAAAAGGAAACGATCTTCCTCGGTGCGGATTTTGATGCACAAGACAATCACCATGTTTCCCGTTTATTGCATGAACTGGTGCACTACATTCAATACAAAAATGGTAAGGGTAAATCGCGCTGCCGTGGTGAAATCGAGGTTGAAGCCTATGACTTGCAGGATAAATGGCGAGAATCACATGGGCTTGAGCCGATCTTGCCTGCTTTTAATCGCTTAATGCTGGAGGCAAGCTGCGCTGCGTGAATGTTGCTTTTAATTTAAATTAAACGACAAAAGACGCCAGGCCATCCTTGAATGACCAGTCGATATCGTGATTCTCGGCTATTGTAATTAATACATTTTCAGGATCGATTCCCGGATTGACTTTCAGGTTCTCGGTACATTTTTTATAAAAAGCTTGCTTGGCTTTATTGGAGCGCCCGGCTCGCATGATTAGAAACATCATCACCCTGTCTCCGCTTCGTCCCTGGTATTCAAGGCAGTAATCTTCTACCTCGTGAATAATTTGATAGCGATCATCATCTGGAAAATCCATCGTTTCGATAACTGCCGAATTTACGCCATCGGCAATCGCTTTAACGTATTCCCGTGACTTACCTTTTGGAATGGAGATATTGACGAGTGGCATAGATATTCACCTTTGGTTTTTACTGGAGTTTTTCCCTTAGTAGTTCGTTGACCTGCTTCGGGTTGGCCTTGCCCTGCGATAACTTCATGACTTGCCCAACAAAATAGCCGATGAGTTTACCCTGTTTATCCGGAGGGCTAGAAAGATATTGTTCCACCTGTGCCGGACTATTGGCAATGACTTCATCAACAAATTGTTCGATGGCTCCGCTATCGGTAACCTGTTTCAGACCCTTGATTTCTATAATCTCGTCAGCCGTACCTTCACCATTCCACATGGCTTCAAAAACCTGTTTCGCTATCTTTCCGGAAATCGTGTTGTCCTTGATGCGCTTAATTAAGTCGCCAAGCATTGTGGCTGAAACCGGGCTACTGTCGATTGACAGGTTATCCCTGTTTAGGGCACCGCTTAATTCACCGGCTATCCAGTTTGCGCATAATTTGGCTTCGCCATATGCAGCTTGAACACATGTTTCAAAGTAATCAGCCATTTCTTTTTGGCTGGTCAACAGAAGGCTGTCCTGCTCAGATAGCTTAAATTCTTCAATGAAGCGTTGTTTCTTCGCATCGGGCAGCTCGGGTAATGCTGCACGTATCTCTTCTTTCAAGGCTTCGTCAATTTGAATAGGTAATAAATCCGGATCCGGGAAGTAGCGGTAATCATTGGCTTCTTCCTTGCTACGCATAGAACGCGTTTCATTCTTGCCCGGGTCGTAGAGCCTTGTCTCCTGAATAATCTCTCCGCCATCTTCAAGAATATCGATTTGTCTCTCTACCTCGAAGTTAATAGCCTGTTCCACGAAGCGGAACGAATTGATGTTCTTTAATTCAGCGCGGGTGCCAAATTCCGTTTCACCTTTCAATCTTACGGATACATTTGCATCACAACGAAAAGAGCCTTCCTGCATATTGCCATCACATATTTCGAGATAACGCACCAGCGAATGAATTTGCTTCATGTAGCTAACCGCTTCCCTGGCGCTGCGCATGTCGGGCTCAGAGACGATTTCGAGTAACGGCGTGCCAGCACGATTAAGATCAATACCGGACATATTGGCAAAACCCTCATGCACGGACTTGCCCGCATCCTCTTCCAGGTGGGCGCGAGTAATACCAATCCTTTTCGTACTTCCATCATCAAGCGGGATATCGATATGCCCCTGACTAACAATAGGCAGTTCAAACTGGCTAATCTGATACCCTTTTGGCAGATCCGGGTAAAAGTAGTTTTTTCGGGCAAATATAGAGGTAGGCGGTATTGATGCATCAATGGCCAGCCCAAAACGGATTGCCATGCGCACGACCTCTTTGTTAATTACCGGTAGCACACCGGGTAAGCCGAGGTCTATTGCACACGCCTGAACATTTGGTTCGGCCCCATAGGCAGTGGCAGCACCTGAGAAGATTTTGCTACTGGTCGCCAACTGGGCATGAATTTCTAGGCCAATAACCGTCTCCCATTCCATTAGCGATACCCCTTGGGAACACGCGTATGCCAATCAGTGACTTGCTGGAACTGGTGTCCAATATTCAATAGTCGTGCTTCATCAAAATACTGCCCAATCAACTGCATGCCCACAGGCAGTTCATCGGTAAAACCGGCTGGCAGTGATATGGCTGGCAGGCCGGCCAGGTTGACAGAAACAGTGTAAATATCAGACAGGTACATACTGACCGGGTCATCGAGTTTTTCATTCAGCTTGAATGCCGGCCCCGTTGCTGTTGGCCCGGCGATGACATCAACCTGTTCAAATGCACGACTGAAGTCATCCCTTATCAGGTGCCTGATTTTTTGGGCCTGCAGATAATAGGCATCATAATAACCAGCAGATAATACGTAGGTGCCAATCATTATTCTGCGCTTAACTTCCTTGCCAAAACCTTCACTGCGACTACGGCAATATAGATCTAACAGGTCCCTTGGTTCCTCACAACGATACCCGAAACGAACACCGTCATAGCGAGACAGGTTTGAAGAACATTCTGCTGGAGCAACGACATAATAGGCCGGAATCGAAAGTTGCGTATTTGGTAAATCGATCTCTTTGCAAACGGCGCCAAGTTTTTCAAGCTCCTTAACACCTGCTTCTACCAGGCCAGCAACAGTACTATCCAGCGCATCATCAAAATACTGTTTTGGTAAACCAATCCTAAGACCTGCAATAGAGTCGTTTAGTCTGCTTGTATAATCTTCTACGGTTTTGTCAACTGAGGTGGAATCGCGTTCGTCAAAACCGGCCATAACATTAAGCATCAATGCTGCATCTTCGGCGGTCTGAGTCATTGGACCACCCTGATCGAGACTGGAAGCAAACGCAATCATGCCATATCGAGATACCCTGCCATAGGTTGGTTTTAACCCGGTAATACCGCATAGAGAAGCAGGTTGCCTGATTGAACCACCTGTATCTGTACCGCTTGCAGCCGGGCAAAGACGGGCAGCAACTGCGCTTGCAGACCCGCCTGATGAACCTCCAGGCACACAATCGATATTCCATGGGTTTTTTACTGGACCATAGAAACTGGTTTCGTTCGATGAACCCATTGCAAATTCATCCATGTTGGTTTTACCGAGCATGACCATACCTTCGGCGTTCATCCTTTCAACCACCGTTGCGTTATACGGTGCGATAAAATTATCCAGCATCCTGGAGCCACATGAGGTCTTAATATTGTTGGTGCAAAAGATATCTTTATGTGCAAAAGGTACGCCGGTTAATTTACTGGCCTCGCTGTTTGCACGCTTCGCATCCGCCATTTTTGCCTGTGCCAGTGCCTGTTCTTCCGTGACTGTGATAAAGCAATTCAATTCATCGTTTAATTTTTTGCAGCGTTCAAGGTACTGGCTAGTCAGTTCTTCACTACTGATTTGCTTTTGTTCCAGCGCGTTGGCAAGTTGTGCAAGGGTAGAATGCAACATAGGATAACGAAATAGTGCTGTGTTCTTACTCGATCACCCTGGGAACCAGGAAGTAACCGTCTTCTGTTTCCGGTGCCTGGTGCTGGAAGCGATCACGTTGGTTTGTTTCCGTGACCTTGTCATCGCGTAGCCGCGCAGCAATATCCAGCGGGTGAGCCAGTGGTGTAATGTCGCCGGTGTCGACACTATTCATTTGCTCAACCAGCTCAAGAATGCCGGACAATTCCTGACTGTAACTGGCAACATCTTCTGCATCGATCTCCAGCCGCGCCAGCCAGGCGATTTTCTCAATTTCAGATTTGTCGAGGGACATAAAATAGTGGTTCTTATTAATTGAAAAAAATAGGAAATCTATCATATTACTTGGCTTGCCCAAAGCCTCACCCATTGATAAAGTGACGCTTTTATTTGCGGGTGATCTGGGCGGTAATCAGTATCGCTTATGTGGCAAAAAATGAAGAGCTTTGAGGAGTCCAGCGTAGGACAGGCGCACCGTTTTCCTTCCTTCTATTTCACTGTCTTGCTGTCTCGTTATTTTCTAAGTTATTGGTTTAATTAATGTTTAATAGAATAAGAGGGCTGTTTTCCAACGATCTTTCCATTGACCTTGGAACAGCAAATACGCTCATTTACGTACGTGGAAAGGGTATCGTCCTTAACGAGCCCTCCGTAGTTGCCATCCGCAAGGACGGTGACACCATCAATGCCAAGTCAATTCGGGCCGTTGGCGCCGAAGCAAAACGAATGCTGGGCCGCACCCCGGGCCATATTACGGCCATACGCCCCCTGAAGGACGGTGTTATTGCCGATTTCACGGTCACAGAAAAAATGTTGCAATATTTCATCCATAATGCGCATGGCTCGACACTATTCAAGCCAAGCCCACGAGTACTTGTTTGTGTCCCATGTGGCTCTACGCAGGTTGAGCGACGTGCGATTCGTGAATCAGCCAGTGGAGCGGGTGCGCGGACCGTTCATCTAATCGAGGAACCAATGGCCGCTGCGATCGGGGCCGGCATGCCGGTAAGTGATGCAAGAGGCTCCATGGTGCTGGATATTGGTGGTGGCACTACCGAAGTTGCCGTTATTTCTCTTAATGGCATTGTCTATTCTGATTCAGTCAGAATAGGTGGCGACCGCTTTGATGAGGCGATTATTAACTATGTTCGTCGAAACTATGGAAGCCTGATTGGTGATGCAACAGCCGAGCGTATCAAGCATGAAATAGGCTGTGCTTATCCGGGTAACGAAATCAAGGAACTGGAAGTACGAGGACGCAACCTCGCAGAAGGTATACCGCGCAGTTTTACATTGAACAGCAACGAAATCCTTGAGGCCTTGCAGGAACCGCTGACAGGCATCGTTGGTGCAGTGAAAAATGCATTGGAAAAAACGCCGCCTGAACTGGGTTCAGATGTGGCCGAGAGAGGGCTGGTATTAACTGGTGGCGGTGCATTACTTCGCGATCTGGATCGCTTATTGATGGAAGAAACCGGGTTACCTGTCATTGTTGCGGAAGATCCGCTCACCTGTGTTGCCCGCGGCGGGGGGCGTTATCTGGAAATGATAGATGAATTCGGTACTGACATACTGGCGGTGGAATAAGTAAAAAACGGAGAAATACTATTAACACCCTGTTTCAAAGACGTGCTTCTGCGAACATTCGATTGCTGGTGTTTAGTTTTCTGTCTGTCACTTTAATGGTCATTGACCATCAGAAAGATTATCTGGCCGCGGTACGTTCAACCCTTAGTGCCGTTGTCTATCCCATACAGTATGTAGTTAACCTGCCGTTCGATGCAGCCGAATGGGTAAGCGACTCCCTCGTTACCCGGCAAAGCCTGATTGAGGAAAATGAACGCCTGAAGCAGGACCAGTTGCTGTTCAGTTCGAAGTTGCAGCGCTATGAAATCCTTGAGGCAGAAAATCAAAGGCTAAGAGAATTACTGGAATCCTCTTTTCGCCTCAACGACAAGGTGCTGGTTGCAGAGCTCATTGAAGTACACTTGCAGTCATTCAAGCGGCAGGTTGTTATCAACAAGGGTAAGCGAGAAGGGGCCTATGATGGCCAGCCGATAGTTGATGCATCAGGCATTATGGGACAGATAGTCCATGTCGGCCCTTTTTCCAGTACAGTGCTGTTGATTACCGATCCTAACCATGCCCTCCCGGTGCAAATTAACCGTAACGGTCTGCGTGCTATTGCTGTCGGAGCTGGTCAGAGTGGCAAACTGATTCTTGAACATCTGCCGAACAACGCCGATATCAAGGTTGGCGATTTGATTATCTCTTCGGGTTTGGGTCGTCGCTTCCCGTCAGGATACCCCGTTGGAGAGATTGAAAAGATTACCCTTGATCCCGGTGAACCTTTTGCCAAGGTTGTCATTAACCCGAGTGCCCAGCTGAGCAAGAGTCGTGAAGTACTTATGGTCTGGCCGTATGAACATATCAACTCCATGACCGAAGATGTTGCGGAGGTTGCAAAACGATGATTGCTGATAATCAGGGTCAAAAAGGCAATATGATTATCATTGCCAGTTTTGTTATCGCAATTATGTTAACGGCATTGCCCGTTCCAGATTGGGCAAATAGCTGGCGCCCTGCGTGGGTGCCCATAGTGCTTATTTACTGGTGCATGGCAATACCTGACCGCGTGGGCATCGCGGTGGCCTTTGTACTTGGGCTACTCCTGGATGTTATGCACAGTAATGTACTGGGCCAGAACGCGCTCGGCCTGGTAATTGTTGCGTTTATCACGTTGCACTCCTATCAACGTATCCGCGTATTCCCGCTTGCGCAACAGGCCGTTATCGTCTGTTTTTTTCTTTTGCTGTATGAACTGATTATGCTTTTAATAACCAACTACATTGGTTCCCAGGCAGGTGGTTGGACCTACTGGATGCCAGCCATTACCAGCATGTTGATTTGGCCCTGGCTGTTTATTGTTCTCAGGGATATACGTCGCAAGTTCCAAATCTCCTGAAGGCGCATCAATGGCCAGGGAGATTAATCTTAAAGACAACGAACACGAATCACAGTTAATCGCATCACGTGTTTATGTTGCTGGTGCAGTTATTTTTCTACTGGTGTTAATGATTGTTGGCCGGGTTTTTTACCTGACCATACTCGAGCATGATCACTTTACGACGCTGGCGACATCAAACCGTGTCAAGATAGCGCCTATACCTCCAACCCGTGGTTTAATTTTCAGTCGTGACGGTGTCGTACTGGCTGAGAATAAACCGTCATTCAGTCTTGAAATTATTCCCGAACAAATCCAGAACGTTGATCAGTTAATTCGACAACTGCAGGAAATCATCGCAATTGACGAAGATGCAATCGCACGCTTTAAAAAATCATTAAAAAAACAGCGTCGTTTTGAAAGTATTCCGCTACGATTCAACCTTAATGAAGAAGAAGTGGCCCTGTTTTCCGTAAACAGGCATCGGTTTCCGGGCGTGGACGTCGTAGCAGGTCTGAATCGTTATTATCCGTTTGCTGACCAGCTAGTACACGCAATAGGCTACGTAGCCCGAATTGATGAAGACGACATCAAACGTCTTGATGAGTCCAACTATCTCGGAACAACCCACATTGGCAAACTCGGGATCGAAAAATCCTACGAGTCTATCCTGCATGGGACTGTTGGACACCAGCAGGTAGAGGTGAATGCGCAGGGCAGGGTTATTAGAGTGCTTGAACGTAATGCGCCTTATCCCGGTGAGAATCTACATCTGACGATAGACGTTTCGTTGCAGGAGGTGGCGTTAAACGCACTGGAGAATCGACGTGGCGCCATCGTTGCCATGGATCCACGCAACGGCGATGTGCTGACATTTGTCAGTTCGCCCGGTTACGACCCGAATAAATTTGTCAACGGAATCGATTCGAAGTCATACAAGGCCTTGCTGTCTTCACGGGATAAACCGCTGATTAATCGTGCAACGCAGGGCAAGTATCCACCCGGCTCCACGATTAAACCCATGATGGGTTTACTTGGTCTGGATGCAGGTGTTCGGAATTTCATGCATGAATCCTGGTGCCCCGGCTGGTTTTCATTAAAAGGCCATTCGCATCGATATCGCGACTGGAAAAAAGAGGGCCATGGTCATACCGACTTGCATAAAGCTGTTACGCAATCATGCGATGTTTACTTTTATATCCTCGCTTATGAACTTGGTATTGACAAAATATACGAGGGACTGTCAAGTTTTGGGCTTGGGCAACGAACGGGTATTGATATAGGTGGTGAGGCGAGTGGGCTATTACCATCAAAAGACTGGAAAAGGGAAGCACTTGGTCAGCCCTGGTACCCCGGAGAAACGCTGATACTTGGTATTGGTCAGGGATATGCTTTGACTACGCCTATGCAACTGGCCAAGGCCACAGCTATTCTTGCTAACCGCGGCAAGATTGTTACTCCTCGACTGGTAAGCAGCACCAGTGATGCTATTACCAATGATGCAACCAGTTTACCCATGAAGACGGAACAGCCCGTTCAAATCCATAATGAGCAATACTGGGACTATATCATTCAGTCCATGCGCGATGTCGTTCATGGTCAGGGTGGAACAGCATGGCGTAGTGGTCTAAATGCCCCTTATGAATTTGCCGGTAAAACCGGTACGGCACAGGTCATCAGTATTGCACAGGATAAGGAATACAAGGAAGAAGAGATTGCTGAAGAACTGCAGGACCATGCTTTGTTTATTGCTTTTGCCCCTGTGGAAAATCCTGAAATAGCCTTAGCAATCATTGTGGAAAATGGTGGTGGTGGTTCAAAAACCGCCGCGCCAATTGCGAGGAAAATGCTGGATCACTTTATGCTGGAGAGAAACCTGCTGGGCAGTAAGGACTAGGTTGTGGAAGAAAGAAGTCTGGCGCAGCGATTACATATTGATATACCGCTTTTACTGGGTATCTTGATACTGTGCAGCATCGGTCTGATTGTACTCTACAGCGCCAGTAACCAGAATATTGAACTGGTATACAGGCAGGGGCTCAAACTGGCTATAGCTATTGTAGGAATGTTTCTTATCGCACAGCTGCCACCGCCAGAACTGGCACGCTGGTCGGTTGGTCTATATCTGTTTGGAATTATCCTGCTGGTTGCGGTGTTACTTTATGGTGATATAGGAAAGGGCGCACAAAGATGGCTGGATTTAAAAGTATTTCGCTTTCAACCATCTGAATTAATGAAGCTGTCTGTGCCAATGTTGATTGCGTTTTATCTCGCCGATAAACCCTTGCCACCTGGTATATCCAGAATCTTGTTGGTTGGTGTACTGATACTGGTCCCGGTGTTGTTGATTGCCAAGCAGCCTGATCTTGGCACAGCGCTGTTGGTGGGAGCGGCAGGTTTTTCAGTCCTTTTTATTGCAGGTATAGCCTGGAGGTTGTTGATGACGCTTGGAGTACTTGCGGCAGCAGCAGCACCTTTGCTCTGGTATTTTATGCATGATTACCAGAAGCGCCGTGTACTCACTTTTCTGAATCCGGAAAACGATCCACTAGGCGCCGGTTACCACACAATACAGGCAAAGATAGCCATTGGTTCGGGTGGTTTATATGGTAAAGGCTGGTTAAATGGAACTCAGTCACACCTTGAATTTCTACCAGAGCGTTCTACTGACTTTATCTTTGCCGTACTGTGCGAGGAGTTCGGATTGTTAGGAGTGTTATTCCTGTTACTGGCATACCTGTTCATTATTATCCGTTGTTTATATATTGCTGTTCATTCACAGCACACGTTTGGACGTTTACTGGCAAGTGGGCTTACGCTGACTTTTTTTGTATATATATTTGTTAATATGGGCATGGTGACCGGGCAGCTACCTGTAGTGGGTGTTCCCCTGCCGCTTATTAGTCATGGCGGAACTTCAATGGTTACGTTGATGGCGGGTTTTGGGATGTTGATGGCCATTCATACGCATCGACGCTTTATGTCATTCTAACTATAACTGATATGAAAAAATATCTAATTTATCTTTCACTTCTCTTCTCTATTTCGTTAACGGTACAGGCAAATACCGGTATTTCAGTTAACCAGGAAATGTTCATTGAGCAGATGGTAGCAGAACATGGTTTTGCCAATGCAGACCTGGTAAAACTTTTTGATCAGGTATCTGTTTCAAAATCAATTCTTGCTGCCATCTCAAAGCCAGCTGAGAAAAAACTGAAATGGTTTGAATACAAGGATATTTTTTTGCGCGAAAAAAGGATCAACAAGGGTGTTGAGTTTTGGCGTGATAACAGTCATGCCCTGCTCAGGGCAGAGATTAAGTTTGGCGTACCAGCAGAGATCATTGTTGCCATCATTGGCGTCGAAACATTTTACGGAAGAATAAAAGGAAGCTATCGGGTGGTAGATGCGTTAAATACACTGGCTTTTCATTATCCCAAGCGCGCCGACTTTTTCCGTAGTGAATTTAAACATTTTCTGTTGTTATCCAGGGAACAGGGGTTTGAACCATTAAGTTTGACTGGTTCATATGCCGGTGCAATGGGGTTGCCCCAGTTTATCTCCAGCAGTTACCGTAATTATGCAATCGACTTTGACGGTGATGACATCATTAATATCTGGGACAACCCGGTCGATGCGATAGGTAGTGTGGCAAATTATTTTGTAGCCCATCGCTGGCGCCAGGGTGAAGAAGTGATTGATCGGGTTGATGTTGAGGGTGATGCATTTCGCAATGTGTTAACACCCGGGCTTAAGCCTGATCTGGATAGCTCAAGCCTGGCGACATTGGGTATAAAGTCAGATAATACTTACGCGGCTGATGAGAAACTGAAATTACTGCAATTCGTCCAGGAAAGCGGTCCTGAGTACTGGTTGGCGAGGCACAACTTTTACGTCATAACCCGTTATAATCACAGCCAGCTTTATGCGATGGCAGTGTATCAGCTGGCCCAGGAAATCAAGCAGCGAAAAAATAATCTGGCTCAACAACTGGAGCAATAATGACATACATCTTTGATAATAATTTGGCAAGAACATGTACTGTCTTGCTAATTTTAGTTGCATTCATGCTGGGTGGTTGCGGCCGAGTTAGCGTTAAATCTTCCAGTCAGGATTCTGCCCCTGCGCGGAATGTTGACATTACCAAAATACCAAACGCGGTGCCTAAAAACGAACCCAAAAGCCGTTACGGTAACCCAAAGTCCTATGTGGTGTTTGGTAAACGATATTATGTCATGAACAGTAGCAGGGGCTATGCAGAACAAGGTATTGCATCATGGTATGGCACCAAGTTTCATGGCAGAAGAACTTCCAGCGGTGAGACCTATGACATGTACGCCATGACGGCTGCGCATAAGAGCCTGCCATTACCGACATATGTCAGGGTGACCAACCTGAATAATGGCAAATACATTATTGTTAAAGTCAATGATCGTGGCCCGTTTCATGAAAACCGCATCATTGATCTTTCTTATGTAGCAGCACAAAAACTGGATATTGTTAAAAAAGGCACCGGTCTGGTTGAGGTACGTGCACTGCAAGCCGGGCAACCGGTTAACCCTGCACCAGGATCGGGACCAGGTGCTCCGGTACTAACATCAACAGGTAATCGTAGTGCCAGCGCGGGGTTTTATATACAGGTTGGTTCATTCAGTGAGCTATTGAATGCAGAAAAGATGCGTAGAAAGCTCGGTCCACTCGGAGAAAGCCTGGTCAAGATTAGTCAGACTATCATTTCCGGAAATACACTGTATCGGGTTCGCATTGGTCCACTGACTAACATAGACACGGCTGATGAGATTGTTTCCAGTCTTGCAGCCTACGGAATTAACGACCACCACATCGTCACTCAATGAGTAGTATATTTTTATGAAGAAATTTTTATTAGCATTTTTATTTTCGCTTCTGTTTGTACATGTTCAGCTGTTAGCTGAACCAATGATCGTTCCGGCACCCCCGACAATAAACGCATCCTCGTATCTGGTTATGGACCATTCCAGTGGACACCTGCTGGTTGAACAAAATATTGATCAGCGTTTGCCTCCGGCCAGCCTTACCAAGATGATGACTACTTACGTTGTTGCGCATGAACTGGTCAATGGCGATCTGGATCTGAGTGAAGAGGTGTTGGTAAGTGAAAAAGCCTGGCGCACGCAAGGTTCAAGAATGTTCATTGAGGTAGACACCAGGGTGAAAGTCGACGATCTCCTGCACGGTGTGATTATCCAGTCTGGTAACGATGCCAGCGTTGCCCTGGCAGAGCATATATCAGGCACAGAAGAAGTATTTGCTGATTTGATGAACAGGCATGCCAAACGTCTGGGTATGAACAATACCAATTTTCGTAACAGTACAGGTCTGCCTGATCCTGACCATTACACCACGGCCAGGGACCTCGCATTGCTGGCCAAGGCACTCATTCACGATTTCCCGGCTATCTATTCGTGGCACAGTATCAAACAGTTTGTCTATAACGACATCAAGCAGCAGAACAGGAACAAACTCTTATGGCGAGATTCCAGCGTTGATGGCATAAAGACCGGCCATACCGATGAAGCTGGTTATTGCCTTGTAGCATCAGCGGAAAGAGACAGTATGCGATTGATTTCAGTTGTTATGGGTTCTGAAGGCGCCAATGCCCGGGCCAAGGCCAGCCAGGCATTATTGAACTATAGCTATCGCTTTTTTGAAACGCATAAACTCTATAGTGCCGGAGAAAAAGTTACCACTGCCCCGGTCTGGAAAGCAGATGTCGAGACGATCAACCTCGGAACAGGTCAGGATGTCCATATCACGGTTCCGCGGGGGCAGTATGACAATCTTGAACCCGTTGTAGAAGTGACTTCCAATATCATTGCACCTGTTGAAAGCGGACAGCAAAAAGGAACACTGAACATTAAACTGGAGAATGAAATACTGGCTTCGGTACCGTTGATGACACTGGAGCCTGTGTCAGAAGGTGGTATTGTTAACAGACTCAAGGATGAAATTCGATTAATGTTGCAGTAACGATGTCACTTGTATTTTTAAATGGTAATTACCTGGAGCTGAAAGACGCGCGGATCAATGTTCTTGATCGTGGTTTCACGTTTGCAGACGCCGTCTACGAGGTCATACCGGTTTTCAACGGTTGTATCTTTAGATTGGAAGAGCATATGCAAAGACTGGATAATAGTCTGGCTGAAATCTATATGGATAATCCGTTATCTGCAGAACAATGGCTTTCTATTTTTAACAAACTAATAGGGTCTGTTGCAGTAACTGACCAGTCTATTTATTTACAGGTTACCCGCGGGGTCAGCGACCGTGATCATGATATTGATCTTGCGACTGAACAAACCGTTTTCGTTATGAGCCGTCCGTTGCAACACAAACAAAACGACATCGCTATTAAGGCAATAACACATGAAGACATACGCTGGTCCTGCTGCCAGATCAAGGCGACCACATTACTTGCCAGCGTATTATTGCGACACAGGGCCAAGCAGCGGGGTGCCAAGGAAGCTATACTTGTTCGAGATGGGCATATTACCGAAGGCGCTGCCAGTAATGTCTTCCTGGTGAAGGACAATGTTGTCCTGACACCACCGAAGAATAATGAGTTATTGCCGGGTATAACACGCGATCTGATCATGGAGTTACTGGCATCTGGTAATATCGCTTATTCAGTGGAAATGCTGCCGGAAAAACTGCTTTCGGTAGCCGACGAAATCTGGGTAACAAGTTCTACATGGGAAATCATGCCTGTAATCGAGCTCGACAACGTCATGATCGGTAACGGTGCACCTGGCCCTGTATGGCAGCAGTTGCAACAACTGTATCAGGATTATAAAAAGAGTTATTGTCAGTAATCCATGAAGATATATAAGGTCTTTTCCATTGAGTCGGCGCACCGTCTTCCTAATCTGCCTGACGACCATAAGTGCAGCCGTTTGCATGGGCATTCATTCCAGATAGAGATACACGTGCGAGGTGATGTCGATCCAGATACTGGCTGGGTGATGGATTTTGCCGATATCAGTAAGTTATTCAAACCGCTTTTCGAACAACTTGACCATCGTTACCTTAACGACATTCCCGGACTGGAAAACCCGACCAGTGAAAACCTGGCGAAATGGGTGTGGGAAAGGCTACAACCTGATTTACCATTACTCTCCGCGGTTCATGTTAGGGAAACCTGCACAGCGGGTTGCGTCTATTCAGGCGAGTAAAGTCGGTCTTTAACTCTTGATACCTGTGCCTTTATTTAACAGGTAGAGTGAAATAGAAAAAAGTATTACTGTAAAAATGAGCAGAATCAGGAAAGCGGCACCAATATCAATATCTGTTACGCCCAGCATGCCATAGCGAAATGCATTCACCATATAGAGTATCGGGTTAAACGCTGAGACCGTTTGCCAGAATTGCGGCAACATGTCGATGGAATAAAAAACGCCGCCAAGATAGATCAGCGGTGTCAGGATAAATGTTGGCACGATGGATATATCATCAAATTTTTTGGCAAATATTGCATTTATCATACCGCCTAGCGAAAACAGGACAGAGGTCATCAAAACTACTGCAAATGTAATAGCATAGCTATGCACGCGCAGATCAGTGAAAAAAAGCGCGACAACTGTCACTACAATACCTACCAGTACACCACGCGCAATTCCCCCGGTAACATAGCCTAGTAAAATAATGATCGTCGGTATTGGTGCTACCAGCATTTCTTCTATGTGGTTCTGGAACTTTGCACCAAAGAAGGAAGAAACAACATTGGCGTAGGAATTATTAATAATTGACATCATGATGATGCCCGGAGCGATATACTCAATGTAATTCAGCCCATCCATGCGGCCAATGCGTGGCCCAATCAGGCTACCAAAGATTATAAAATAAAGCGTCATGCTAATCGCAGGCGGCACCAGTGTCTGGACCCATATCCTCGTGAACCGGGATATTTCCTTGTACACAATAGTATTAAAAGCAATCAGTGTGCGTTGGTTAAGCATCATTGTTTTAGTAACTTCAAAAATAGTTCTTCAAGACGGTTTGACTTGTTGCGCATGCTGGCTACAGCAATATCCGTATTTGACAGAACATCAAATAATTCATTCAGGCTTTGATCGCGAGTTACTTCAACTTCCACAGTCGTTTCATCCAGTACCCTTGTATTAAAGCCAGAGATCGCCGGTGATCCATTGACTGGACTGGCAAGGTCGAGAATAAATGTTTCCTGGTTCAGTTTGCCAAGAAGTTGCTTCATTGACGTATTTTCTATAATCCTGCCCTCATCAATGATGGCAATATTCTTACAAAGGTTTTCAGCCTCTTCCAGATAATGCGTGGTTAACAGGATTGTAATTCCTGAATTGTTAATGTCAGTCAGAAATTTCCACATCGATCGTCTCAGCTCAACATCAACGCCCGCGGTAGGTTCATCCAGTATTAACATTCGCGGCTCATGAACCAGCGCTCTTGCAATCATCAGGCGACGTTTCATGCCACCGGACAGGTTGCGTGAACGTTCATTACGTTTATCCCATAAACCAAGTTGCCCAAGATATTTTTCCGCGCGTTCAATTGCGATATGACGCTTAATACCGTAGTAACCTCCCTGGTTAAGTACAATTTCGAGGCAGGTTTCAAATTGTGAAAAATTGATTTCCTGAGGGACTACCCCAATTGCCGCTTTTGCTGCCTCGGTGTCAGTATCAATATCATGATCGAAGATGCGTACAGTTCCGGCCGTCTTGTTGACAAGGCCACAAAGTATGCCAATGGTTGTCGATTTGCCGGCTCCGTTAGGGCCAAGTAGTGCAAAGAAGTCCCCCTCGGTAATGTTGAGGTTTATCTCATGCAGGGCAACGACACTATTTCTATAGGTTTTGCTTAGTTGTTTAATTTCAAGAGCGGGCATAATCATACATGGATAAACCAGCCAATCGTGCAGGTAGAAGCATTATAGTGGTAAAGGTGAAAGTCTAAAACTGGACGGGAATCCAGTCTTGTATCGGTTACGGTTTGGACTGTACTCTCTGTTTCATCTGTGCCTGGCCACGCTTTAACAGGTCCAGTGCAAGGGTACTGTCGCGTTTTAACACCAATTTGAAATAAGGCTTGGGTATTTTTAGCAACCGCGTTTTGTCATCGGTTCTGGCATAGGCATTCCTTTTGCCTGAAGCGCCCGGCATCAACGCCTGCTCGCCAAAGTATTCGCCTGGTTGTAATTTGGCCAGAATCAGTATCTTGCCATCGTCGTCCAGAATAAACACCTCTATATGGCCATCCAGGATGACAAATAATGAATCAGCCGCTTCGTTCTCCTTGATGACGAAATCGCCTGGCCCAACAGTGATAACTTCGGTCCAGTTATTATAGTTATCCAACTCTGCTTCAGATAATGATTTAAACAGGCGCAAATTACCAAGTAATTCGCGAATCTCGTCTTTTTTCTGTTTTGTAACTGCAGGAACAGTAATGTCTTCAGATTCTTCGACGCCACCGACGTTGAGTTGAACATGCTTTTTGTCAATTCTGAATACTTTGCTGGGATGCAACGCGTAAACACTGGCATTACGTCTGCCGGTCCCGTGAGGCAAGAGTGATTGTTCACCAAAAAAATCTCCCCGGCGCAGGGTGGCAATGGTAATTTCTCGACTACCAGAACCGCCTCGTATGCTGACTTCGACGGTGCCATCAAGCACCACATACATGCAGTCGCCAATTTCTTCCTCGCGTATGATACGTTGCTTGGCACTGTACTCCTCGCAGGAGTTGTCTTTTGACTTGATAATTTCTGCAAGTTCTTCGTGGCTGAGCGAAGCAAAAATGGAGATTTTGCTCAACAATTCCGGGGTTACGATTTCTTCACTCATCCTGTTACCTTTTTTCCATTAGATATTATCTGCGGTTTCACTCAGATCCGATACTCAATAGTAATGAATATCACACAAATTTAACAAGAAAAATCAGTGCTGATTTGTCTACTTGCTATGGTAACAGCCGGATTTATCGCAATACCGCGAAATCGGTCACATTTACTATATTTATCAGTGATTTACCCAGACTTATCCCCATCGTTGCCAGCATCTATCGGCCCCTGATCTTCATTGCTAGCTGCCTTACTGGCGGCTTTTTTGCTGGTACGCTTTTTTCGTGCCGTCTTTTTAACCGGCTTTTCAGGCGCTACTGGAGCTTCAGATGTCGGCCAGTCGCTGAATGGGTAGGGACGCATGTCGTCTTTAAAGGTGACGAAACGTAGCAACTGTCCAACATAAAGCGAAAGTGCATCACTTAATTCAAGTAGTTGCTTAATATGATCTCCGGTCACGAGTTTCATCAGGAACTGTAACACTGCAATTAACAGCACCAGAATAAAAACAAGGTAAAAGATCGCAGCAAACAGGGCTGTATACAGACCCCGTACCCAAACGTCCGAATTTTTGAAATTGTCATGCATAGTTATGTCTCTTTAATAGTTGTATCAGGGAAAAGTTACGTACAGCATGTTGTTAGATATCCAGGTCGGCCAGGAAGTAGCTTTTATCAATTGTGTTATGCAAAGAGGCAAGTTGGGCCTGCAACTTATCAATGTGTTCGTGTAAGCCTGACGTTGCCAGTTTTTCCAGCTTGGTGCCATTATTCAGTCGCTGCAGGCTTAATATTTCGCGTAAAGCAATTTCATTATTGGGCAACGTTTCGAGAAGCCCTGTGACTTCGGATATACAGTGGGCGACTGAACGTGGAAACCGTTCGTTTTGTAACAAAAACGACAGCACCAATGACCCCTTGACGCGGGTTTTGCAATATTGACGATACATCTGGTATGCCGTCATCGATTTCAGCACACTAACCCACTGAATATTGTCAAAGGGCAGTAATTCGTTTTCGTGGCTTTCAATCAGGTTGGCTGAACGCACATCGATAATCCTCGTTGTCATATCGGCACGCTCAAGGTTACGTCCTAATTTCAGGAATGCGTAACTTTCGTCATGGGTCATGGTTGCAGACAGCAGGCCATTTATCTGGTGAATATTTCCAATAATGGAATTTAAAAAGGCGTAGCGTCCGCGTCGCCCAATGGCGGTTGGCATGTTATTTTTAATCTTATGATAAAGATCGTTTAGCTGTTCCCACGCCTCGCGGGGGATTATATCCCTTGTTGTCCGGACATTTTCCCTGGCGCGGCTGATACATGAAAGCAGGGAACTGGGGTTATTGGTATCGGCGACGATAAATCGAATGACGCTCTTTTCGTCATGGTCATCATAGTGCTCATAAAAGAGATCATCGACACCGGTAATAAATACAGTCGACTGCCAGCCAAACGGTACTTTCATTGGCAGATCCAGCAACAGGTTTTCATTAACGTTAATGATCCTTGCCATGTTCTCTGCACGTTCAAGGTGTCTTGACATCCAGTAAAGTTCTTCAGCAACGCGTGATAACATTATTATTTCCTGGTGTTCAAATCCACTATCCAGGTGTCTTTACTTCCGCCGCCCTGTGAAGAATTAACGACGATTGAACCTTTACGCAGGGCAACCCGTGTTAATCCACCATTAGTGACCTGTGTTTGCTGCCCTGATAGTACAAACGGGCGCAAATCGAGGTGACGTGGTTCCGGGCTTTCACCAACGAGAGTAGGTGCAGTAGAGAGTGTAATCATCGGCTGGGCGACATATTCACGTGGGTTCTTCTTGATGATCCTTGCCATGGCTTCGCGTTCTTTTTTTGTCGCCTTGGGGCCGACCAGCATGCCATAACCACCCGCCTCGTTAGCCGGCTTAACAACCAGTTTGTCGAGGTTTTTCAGTACATGTTCCAGATCTTTGTCACGGTAACAAAGATAGGTCGGTACGTTGTTCAATATTGGTTCTTCATCAAGATAATACCTGATAATTTCCGGTACGAAGGCATAGATGACCTTGTCATCAGCGACGCCACACCCCGGCGCATTGGCGAGCGTGACGTTACCCCTGGTCCAGGCACGCATTAAACCGGGTACCCCCAGTGTTGATTCCTTGTAAAAGACCTCGGGGTCTAGAAACATGTCATCGATGCGGCGATAGATAACATCGACTTTTTCCAGCCCGTCTATAGTTCGCATGTAGACGCAGTCATCATCGGCAACCACCAGGTCACGGCCCTCGACCAGTTCAACACCCATTTGCTGTGCGAGGTAGGCATGCTCAAAATAAGCAGAATTATAGACACCCGGTGTAAGTACAACGACTTCGGGAAAATCGATCGGTTTCGGTGCGGTGGAGGCCAATGTATCAAACAGCTGCGACGGATAATCGTCAACAGGCTGGATACTGTACATCTGGAACAATTCAGGGAAGATGCGTTTGGAGACCAGGCGGTTTTCCAGCATGTAAGATACACCGGAAGGTACACGCAGGTTATCTTCCAGCACGTAATACTGTCCGTCTTTGTCTCTGATGACATCACTACCGCAGATATGAGCCCAGATCCCCAGGGGTGGTTTCACACCAACAGATTGCTTTCTGAAATTCTTTGAGCCACTAATCAGCGAACGAGGCAAAACTTTGTCTTTCAATATTTTTTGTTCGCCGTACAGATCGCCAATAAACAGGTTTAATGCATTAACGCGCTGTTTTAAGCCTGCTTCCAGCGGGTTCCACTCCTTGGTGGTAATAATCCGCGGAATGATATCAAACGGCCAGATGGTTTCGACTCGACCTTGCTCGTTGTAGACCGTATAGGTGACACCCATAACGGTAATGGCCAGTTCCGATGCTGTTTTAAGCTCCTTTAATTGTTCTGTTGATAAAGATTTAAGGAATTTGCTGATCTGGCGCGCATGGGCGCGGGGCACCCCTGATGGCGTGATTAATTCATCGTAATAATCTTTCGAATCGTAGTCTTTCCAGTTAACCGTCATACAAAATCGGTAATGTGAATGAGAAAAAAGCTTTTAAAATTAGTCACATCGAACAAGAAACCAGCAAGAATAGCAGAGTTATCATAACGCGTTTGGCGCCGAATTTTAACCGCGAATCCATTATCTGCACTGTTTAAGTACCTTTTATTACACGCTGTAGCAAAAACTTAAATTAGTAAAATAAATTTTAGCTAACCAGGTATTTGATGTAATCCATGTGGAATGCAGTCAATCACTTATCGGGATTATGTTATTCTCGAATAGAGGTGAAAATAATGAGTCATGAACCCGAAGAAAGCCTGCTTGAATTTCCATGCCAGTTCCCGATCAAGGTTATGGGGTTAGCAGACAGAAATTTCGATTTACTGGTTGTGGAACTGGTCAGACGACATGTGCCCGATCTCAGCGAAGGTTCGGTGAAAAGTCGCCTTAGTCGTGAAGGGAAATATGTGTCCATTACCGTGACTGTCAATGCGCGAAGCAGGGAACAACTGGACAATATCTATCTTGAGCTGACAGGCCATGAACGTGTATTGATGGCGCTATGACGATACTAGTGAAACAGCTGGATGTAGTCCCTTATGAGGAATGTTATGCTGCCATGCGAGAATTTAACCAGGCTCGCTCCTCGAACACCGAGGACGAGATTTGGATTCTTCAGCATCCTCCTGTTTATACGCTGGGCCTCGCTGGTAGCCGAAAACATATTATTGATGCTGGCAAGATACCCGTTATCGAAACCGATCGCGGCGGACAGGTGACCTATCACGGCCCAGGTCAGCTGGTTGCATACTTATTAATCGATTTGTCCCGTAGACCATATTCGGTAAAACGTTTCGTTTCACTAATCGAAGCGGCAGTTATTAACTACCTGGGCTCACTTGGAATTAAAGCAGCCAGAAAAAGCGATGCCCCGGGTGTCTACGTGATGGAAAAGAAAATAGCCGCGCTGGGTGTTCGTGTAAAACAAAGTGGCAGCTACCATGGGTTAGCATTGAATGTGGACATGGACATCTCGCCATATGAAAATATTAATCCATGTGGCTACGCTGATTTGCAATGTACTCAAATTAGTGAGTATCTAGACAACATTAATATGGAAAATGTGTACCAGGAATTTCCCCGATACCTGTTACGTCAGCTTGATCAGTTCAAGCCTGGTGTAAGTGAAGTGGCGTGAACCATGTACCAGGATAAAAGTTATAAACAGCCCGACAAGGATAAACGTGGTCGACTAAAGACCAACAAGAATCCCGTCAAGCCGATACCCGTCAGTATTGAACTGTTGCGTAAACCAAAATGGATCAAGGCCAGGGCGCCCACCGATCCAAAAGTCCTCGGCTTAAAGAAATTGATACGCGAACATAGACTACATACGGTATGTGAAGAAGCATCCTGTCCTAACCTGGGAGAGTGTTTTGGACATGGCACGGCGACATTTATGATTATGGGTGATATCTGCACCCGGCGTTGTCCGTTCTGCGATGTGGCCCATGGTAAACCCCAGATGCTGGATACTGATGAACCAGCTAACCTGGCAGAGGCGGTCAAACTAATGCAACTAAACTACGTAGTCGTTACCTCGGTTGACCGCGATGACCTGCTTGATCGTGGTGCCGCGCATTTTGTAGCGTGTATAGACGCGATCAGGCTTGCCAGCCCAACGACAAAGGTAGAAATACTGGTGCCGGATTTCAGGTCCAAGATTGATATCGCCCTGGCAATACTGGCTGCATCACCACCTGATGTCTTTAATCATAATCTAGAGTCCGTGCCTCGTTTGTATAAGCAGGTACGTCCTGGCGCAGATTACGCCGCATCCTTGTCTTTGATAAGAAAATTCAAGCAGCAACACCCTGAGGTACCGACAAAATCCGGCTTAATGCTCGGGCTTGGAGAATCAATGTCCGAGGTCGAGGAAGTACTTACTGATCTCAAACAGCATGATTGTGACATGGTGACGATAGGTCAATATCTGCAACCAAGTCGTTTTCATCTTCCTGTACAGCGTTTTGTGCATCCCGAAGAGTTCGAGCAAATAGGTAAATACGCAACTGAGCTTGGTTTTTCTAACGTCGCCAGTGCACCGATGGTGCGTTCTTCCTATCATGCCGACTTACAAGCGGCAGGAAAGAGTCTCAATACAAAAGGCTAATGAGTCCTGGTCTGACTGCAGTGTTGAAGACACTGCTGCTACCGCCAGCGATTAACTTCGTTCTTATTGCCTGCGGTCTAATTATACAAAAAAGGAGTGCATGGCTGGGTAGACTTTGCTGGGTAGCAGGCCTGTCGCTTCTTGTAGTAATAAGTCTTAGGCCTGTTTCGTTTCCTCTTATCCATTCCCTGGAACGTTATACACCCTTGCCGGTACCGCTGGTAACAGACAACGAACAAGCCATCGTGGTGTTGGGTGCGGGCATCAACAGCCATGCCCGTGAGTTTGGGCGCGCCATTGAAAGTGACGCAGGTTTGCAACGATTACAGTACGCGGCTTTTTTACACCAACAAAGTAGTCTGCCGATTCTGCTTAGCGGAGGCATTGTTAATCAAAACCGTATTAGCGAGGCGGCCGTGATGGCAACTACATTGAACAACAGCTTTAACGTTGAGCCGGTCTGGCAGGAGCAGTTATCACGTAATACCTGGGAAAACGCCAGTTACTCTGCTCAGCTACTTAAGGGGCAAGGAATAACCTCTGTTTACCTGGTGACACATGCGTATCATATGCCGAGGGCAATCATGGCATATGAGGCGCATGGTATTGAACTCACGCCAGCCCCGCTGGGTTTTGCAATGTCACCCCGGTACGACGACGTCCGTACTTATTTACCTTCCATGGGTGCCATGCTGGAGAGCCATGCAGCGTTGCATGAGTACCTGGGGCTACTCTGGTACCTGTTGCGTCATTAGTCTAGTTTTCATTGAGAAACAACATGGGGTCGACAGTGGTGTTATTAAGAATAACGCTCCAGTGCAGGTGCGCCCCGGTTACTCTTCCTGTCAGTCCGACCTTGCCAATAGTCGTGCCGGCGTCAACGTTTGACCCTTCTTCTACATTGATACTGTCCATATGACAGTACATTGTGATCAAGCCTTGACCGTGGTCAATAAAAACAGTGTTACCATTAAAAAAGTAGTTGCCCGTATTGATAATAACACCTGCCGCAGGTGCCTTGATCGGCGTGCCTTTGGGTGCGGCAATATCCACACCACTATGTGGTCGCCGTGGCTGGTTGTTAAAAAAACGTTTTAGCCCAAAAGGGCTGCTATAGGGACCTTCAGTCGGTTTGATGAATTGCATAGAGACCTGATCGGTATCGCGCCAATGTGACTTGGCTGCGGCAATACGTTTTTTTTCACCAGTGATACGGCGCATGTCTTCATCATTAGGGTTTACCTGACGCTTGTTCTTGATTGTCAAATACTGTGCCTCGTATTCCTTGTCACTAATATCGAAACTGATACGAGTATCGAATTCGCCACTTTTTACCCACAAGTCATGGCTGCCAACTTTTGCAGATAATGGAATACCAACCACGGCTTTCCAGTTCCCGGCTTCGCCAATAATTAGCACTTTGCGATCATAAAAGGTCGCAACAGGTTTTGCTTCTGTTGTAATCGAGACAATAGCAACACCGCCCGGTACCGGTGATTCCTTTGGTAGTGGCATTGCTCGAGCATTGATACAAAGTGATATTAAGAAAAAGAACAGTACTTTATTTTTCATGTATTTCATCGACGGTTGACTCAATTTCATCATGGGCGAGACGAATAGCAATCTTGTTGCCGGTTTGCAGCTGTGAACCCTGTCGAACCAGTTCGCCTGACTGTTTGTCTGTAACGATTGCGTAGCCACGTTCCAGTGTTGATAGTGGGCTAATGGTCTCGAGTTTCTGTGCCAGCAAGGCAAGACGCTGTTGTTGCCGGGCTAGTTGTTGGTTGATGGCCTTATCCAGTTGCCTGCCAATGCTGCGAAGTATTTGCTGTTGTTGTTGAATCTTGTAGACAGGATTTTGTTCATTTACCCGGGCACGCATATTTGTCACTTGTAGCTTATGTACGGACAGGCGTTGCTCTATTTTAAAAGTTAACGACATTAATAATTCTCTTATACGCTGTCCTAAATGCTGCAGGTGATGTTGTGGATCAGGTAGCTGCCTGGCCAGGTAATCAACATGGCGTTGCCATTGCATGATCCTGTTTTCCTGACCACGAACAAACTGATCACGATAACGTTCGAGTTGCTGGACCAGCCTTTCACTATCGGGACTAACAAGTTCAGCTGCCACAGAAGGGGTTGGTGCGCGCTGGTCGGCAACAAAGTCCGCGATTGAAAAATCAATCTCATGGCCGACACCGGAGACGATGGGTAGCCGGCAGGCAAAAATAGCACGGGCCACGACCTCTTCGTTAAATGCCCACAGGTCTTCCAGTGAACCGCCTCCACGGGACACTATCAAGACATCGCAATCCTTGCGCTGATTGGCGGTTTGTATGGCACGCGCAATCTGTTCACCGGCGCCTTCACCTTGCACGGGCACCGGGTAGATGACGACATCGCCTAATGGATAACGTCGTTTCAGTACACTCAGTATGTCCCTTATCGCTGCCCCGGTCGGAGACGTAATGATGCCGATCCTTTCCGGGAAACGGGGCAGCGCCTGCTTGTGCTCTTCAGAAAACAGGCCCTCGGCATCCAGCTTTTTCTTTAATTGTTCAAACGCAAGCTGCAGGGCGCCATCTCCAGCAGGCTGCAGGGATTCGACGATAAGCTGATATTCACCACGTGCCTCATAAACGCTGATATTTGCCTGCGCCAGCACCTCCATGCCATTGTCGGGCTGGAATCGCAAACCGCTCTGGCGATTGCGGAACATGGCACAGCGAACCTGCGCTTTGGCGTCTTTAAGGGTGAAATAAATATGACCGGAATTTGGCCGGGCCAGGTTTGAGATCTCGCCCTGCACCCAAATGGTCGGAAAAACATCCTCGATAACCGTACGTACCTCGCGATTCAATCGACTGATCGTATATATATCGTGTGCGGCAGGGATGGCAGCGGGCATATGGGAATGTTAAGCGAAAAAAAAGTGTAAAAAAAGCAGCTTACGATTTGCAGTATTGCCGGCTGGTTTGATTAACGATAGCCTCGAGTATACCAACTTACCTGAATATCCTATGTATCAGTCAATTCAGCTTCGGATGTGCAAAATGTAACTTCTTATCACAGCTTTTCGATACAATTGACTCCGTTAAAACAATTTGCCCAATATGTTTCCAACTGGACCCGGATTTCCCTTTTGGCTGATAATCAGCGCCGTGAAGATCCCATACCAGTCTCTGGTCAGGATAATAGCGCACCTGTAACTCATCACGAAAATCATCTTTATTCACGTTCGGCATCGAACTTGAAGCGCTAGCTCGCAACCAGTATGGCCCTTTTACGTTTGTAATTCTTTGTCCATTGGCATCCAGTGCAGCTAAGTGGGATACAGGCCTAAAACGTGCGTTCGCTTTATCTCCGCTAAACAGACGATCCGCTTCCTCCAATTCATTTTCCAGTCGATAAGCGGTTAGCCATTGGTTCAAGGGCGGCAAAGAACCAAGTTCGGGTTCATTATCTAGTTGTAAATCCAGAACATGTTCTGTTTTTACTCCACCGAGTGAATGCATCAGGAATATATTTTGGGTTTTTACGGTGTCACTCCTACTATGATTGGGAAAAACCTTTACGGCGATGGCAAAAGCGCGTTTATCATTTTGCCTGGTACCGCTTAGTGAGACTGAAGCCCTGACAAGGACGGGTAGTGTGGTATTTGCAGAATACAGACCTGTGTAGGGACTATCTCCGGACATTCGCCATATACCAGCAAAACAAATACCGTTGGCCTGTAGTAATTTCTGCCCGGCAGTGAATTCGACTATATCTTTCTCTGAACTTAGCGTTCGTTTGGCGTCTTCAAACAGAATGTTTCGCCCATCTTTATCGAACAGGTCGCGTTTGACATGATACTGGGGCAAGGTCTCATAGGCGTCAGAAAACACTACTGTTTTGACTTTTTCGTAATAGGTTTCAGCGACTACTATATTGGTGAAACCGATAGCAGCGACTGAAAGAATAAAAGTTTGTAGACGTATGCAATACATTACAGGAAACAAAAAAATGGGCGGAAACTATTTAGCATGACGCAGGGTCTCATTTTGCATACGATAGTCTTATTACACATGCATTGTTTAGTGCATTAAGGGACACAATACCCGATGAGTAGTTCAGCCACGGCATCAATTGTTAATCAAAAGCAATCTGGCAAGGGTTATAAAAAGCAAAGCGCCAGGGACAAGCGTGAAGACCAACTGCATGAAACTCGTGTGCGCATGGGCAAACACTTTACCTCGAACCAGGTCCTGGGGAGAAACATTACCATCGGTTGTGTTGCGGTGGAAATCACGCAAAAGTGTAATCTCGATTGTTCATTATGCTATTTATCAGAACATTCGCAGTCAGTTCAAGATATACCTTTGCAAGAAGTATTCAGGCGTTTGGATGAAGTAGTTCGATACTATGGTCCCGGCACCAACGTACAAATCACGGGCGGCGATCCAACCTTGCGTAAACACAGTGAGCTTATCGAAATTGTTGGGTATGCAACCAGGCTCGGACTGCATACTGCGCTTTTTACCAACGGTATCTCGGCAACACGCAAGCTTTTGACAAACCTTGCTAAAGCCGGACTCAACGACGTCGCTTTTCATGTCGATACCACTCAGGGACGCGCAGGTTATGCCAATGAAAAGTCATTAAACGAAATTCGAAAAGAATACATCGAACGTTGCAAAGATCTCGATTTAATGGTTATTTTCAATACCACCTTACACACGGGAAATTTTCACGAATTACCCGCACTGGTTCATTTCTTCGTCGAGAATGCTGCCAGTGTCAGCTTCGTATCCTTTCAACTCCAGGCAGAAACGGGTCGAGGAGAATGGGGTTCAAGAGATGATTGTATTGATCCTTTAACAGTAAGGTCCGGTATTGAAAAAGTACTCAAAAAAAGTCTTCCCTGGGAAACGATTCGTGTCGGGCATCATAATTGTCACAGCTACATGCCAACACTGGTTGCGAACAAACAGGTGTACCCGGTAGTAGACGATGAAAGTCTCTTTTCCAGATTCATTAATGATTTTGCTTACGTTAATACCAGACGTCAGGATGGTGTACGCAGAATAATCACTAACTATGCTATTGCAATATTGAAGCGTCCTGTCTGGATCCCTCGCTTGCTTAAAGCCGGTTTTGCAAAGGTTTTCCAGATGAAAAGGGATATTTTTCTGGGAAAGGGCAAGCTATATAAACTGTCTTTTTTTGTGCAAAACTTTATGGATGCTAAAGCGCTTGAACAGGACCGAATTGAAGCTTGCTCTTTTATGGTAATGACAGCACAAGGACCCGTTTCGATGTGTAAACATAATGCACATCGCGACGACTATATTTTGCAACCAATAAGGTTTGTTGATGCCCTGGGAAGAGAGGAAGTGTATAAGCCGTTACCATCAAGCCCAAAGGCTTGCGCAAGTACGCAAAGCGCCTGCAATGGATGCAATAACAACGTATGACCGACCACTTATTTTCTAATAGAAGACATTCAGTAATTTGAACAGAAAGTGGTTTCACATAACGATGCAGTTTCACAAAATAGGCAAGGAGTACACTATGTTGTTAAGAGCTTTTCTGAGCATAAGTTTGCTGTTACTCAGTTTGAACAGTTTTGCTCAAACCCGGGAAGCTTATGACGCCGCGATTAAAGACTGGGCTTACGTTCTTGAAAAATTTGTCGACGATAAAGGCCGGACCGATTTTTATGCCTTGTCTGAAAACCTGGGCGAATTGAAACGGGTAATCGATTTTATTGGCACAACCAGTCCAGAGTCGCAACCGCAATTATTTCCTACGCCGGAAGCGGTGATGGCATACCATATCAACACTTATAACGCTTTAGCTATGTATGGCGTCATTACGGAAGGCATTCCACGGGGCTTTACCAACTTTATCTCCAGAGCCAGGTTTTTTAAATTCAGGGAAGTTACGATAGGGAAAAGGGAAACGAACCTATACGACTATGAAAACGATGTGATTCGCCCTCTTGACGAACCTCGAGCGCATTTCGCTCTAAACTGCATGGTTAAAGATTGCCCTCGTCTTCCGCGGGCACCTTTCACAACAGCTGAGCTTGATCAACAACTCGAACAGGCAACCCGGGAGTTTTTTTCTAAAGAGCGTCACTTTTACCTGGATCACGATAAGGAGCGGGTCTATGTTTCCGAAATTCTGGATTTCTACACCAGGGACTTCGTAAAATCCGGCAAAGCGAAAGATTTGCCAGACTATATTAATCGCTATCTGAAAGAGCCAATTCCAGCGGGGTACAAGGTTAAGTTTATTGACTATGACTGGAGGATTAATCAGCAGCCAAAGGGCTAGAAAATCCTATACCTATTGCCTTCGAGCTTTAGGTGATAACTCGCAGGTATTCAGGCGGCTGGTCATAGAATATCGATGCCGGTAGCTATATCGCATTGGACAGATGGGAATATTAAGCGAAAACAATGACTAAACAAGGCCGCTCACGGCTTGCTGTAATGCCAGTTGCGTCTATAATGTGCGCCTATTTTACGCAACGCCGGGACGCAAGATGAAGATTGCTGAAGAAGCCCTGACTTTTGATGATGTGCTGTTAGTGCCGAACTACTCAGAGGTCTTGCCGCGCGAGGTGTCCCTGCAATCCCCGCTGACAAGGGAAATCTCCCTGAATATTCCCCTTTTATCTGCCGCCATGGATACCGTTACCGAGTCCCGCCTGGCTATTGCCATGGCGCAGGAAGGTGGCATTGGCATCATTCACAAGAATATGAGTGCCGAGATGCAGGCCAGGAACGTGCGTCGGGTCAAGAAATACGAAAGTGGTGTCATCAAGGAGCCGCTGACTGTCGGGCCCTACACGAGCATCAAGGAAGTCATGGAACTGACCAGCGAGAAAAAGATTTCCGGTGTGCCCGTTGTCGATGGCGACGATCTGGTAGGTATTGTTACCAGTCGCGATATGCGATTTGAGAAAAAACCGGATGACCCGGTGCGAAATATCATGACGCGCAAGGAAAACCTGGTCACCGTCAGGGAAAATGCCAGCAAAGATGAAGTCCAGCAGTTGTTGCACCAGCACCGCATTGAAAAAGTGTTGGTAGTGAATGACAAGTTTCAACTGGTTGGACTCATTACCGTTAAAGACATGCAAAAGGCCTCTGAATTTCCAAATGCGTGCCTGGACTCATCTGAGCGATTGCGTGTTGGTGCCGCTGTGGGTGTTGGTGAAGCCTCCATGGAAAGGGTCGAGCAGCTGGTCGAGGCGGGTGTGGATGTCATCATCGTTGACACAGCGCACGGGCATTCCAGGGGCGTGCTCGATATGGTGAAAAACATCAAGACCACCTACAAGGATACGCAGGTTATAGGTGGGAATATTGCCACCGGTGATGCGGCGCTGGCACTGGTAGATGCCGGTGCAGATGCCGTCAAGGTTGGTATTGGTCCGGGCTCTATTTGTACGACACGTGTTGTGAGTGGCGTCGGCATGCCGCAGATATCAGCGGTCATGAACGTTGCCGATGCGTTAAGGCAAAAAGGCGTGCCTCTGATTTCAGATGGTGGTATCCGTTACTCTGGTGATATCGCCAAGGCGCTGGCCGCCGGTGCCCACAGCATAATGATTGGTGGTCTGTTTGCCGGTACCGAGGAAGCACCGGGCGAGGTGGAGTTGTACCAGGGGCGTTCCTATAAATCATACCGTGGTATGGGATCCCTCGGCGCTATGTCACAACAGCATGGTTCATCAGATCGTTATTTCCAGGAAAATGACGAGATAGAAAAGCTGGTACCCGAGGGAATAGAAGGCCGCGTACCTTATAAAGGTGCTGTTTCGCAGATTATTCACCAGCTCAATGGTGGTGTGCGGGCGGCAATGGGCTATACCGGCTGTGGCAGTCTCAAGCAGCTACGTGATGAAGCAAGCTTTGTACGCCTGACCAGTGCCGGTTACAAGGAAAGCCACGTACACGACGTAACGATCACAAAAGAACCGCCGAATTATCGTTCCTGAACAACGCCTGACTGCTCGTTTTCTCGTTTATGCAAGCAGTGCTTTTTTAATGAGGTAAAGCATGACCACCGATATCCATGCCGAACGTATCCTGATCCTGGACTTTGGTTCGCAATACACCCAGCTCATCGCACGTCGTGTCCGGGAGGCGGGTGTCTATAGTGAAATCCATCCCTTCGACATGGATGAGCAAGACATCAAGTCGTTTGCTCCCAGCGCAATTATCCTGTCAGGCGGTCCCGAATCCGTTACTGTCGTTAATGGTTTCCGTGCGCCCGGTTTGGTATTTAACATGGGCATACCGGTACTGGGCATTTGTTATGGTATGCAAACCATGGCCGAACAGCTGGGTGGAAAGGTAGTGTCTTCAGAACTTCGTGAGTTTGGCTATGCACGTATCAGGGCGCGCGGTCATTCAGATCTGTTGCGCGACATCCAGGATGAAACCAATACTGAAGGCCACGGCCTGCTGAATGTCTGGATGAGCCATGGCGACAAGGTTGACAGCCTGCCAGATGGTTTCAAGGTCATCGCCTCCACCGATAATGCACCCATCGCCGGTATGGCAGATGAAACACGCCGGTTTTACGGCTTGCAGTTTCATCCGGAAGTCACCCATACGCACCAGGGCCAGGCAATCTTGCAACGATTCCTGCACGAGATAGCCGGCTGTCGTTCACTCTGGACCACGGCTAATATCGTTGATGATGCCATTGCGCGGGTTCAGCAACAGGTTGGTGACGATAAGGTACTACTGGCACTGTCAGGCGGTGTCGACTCTTCGGTTGTTGCTGCACTGTTGCACAAGGCTATTGGCGACCAGCTTATCTGTGTGTTCGTTGATAATGGTCTGTTGCGTCTGCATGAAGGCGATCAGGTTATGGAAACCTTTGCCGAGCATATGGGTATTACAGTCATTCGTGTTGATGCTGAGGATCGTTTTCTACAGGCGTTAGCTGGCGAAGTTGACCCGGAAGAAAAACGCAAGATCATTGGCCGCGAATTCATCCATGTATTCCAGGAACATGCGGAAGAATTCGAAGGTATTAAGTGGCTGGCACAGGGCACGATCTATCCTGACGTGATTGAGTCAGCAGGTGCCAAGACGGGCAAGGCCCATGTCATCAAGTCTCATCACAATGTAGGCGGATTGCCCGATACGCTGCATATGGAACTCGTCGAGCCGCTGCGCGAATTATTCAAGGACGAGGTACGTAAGCTTGGCGTTGAGCTTGGTTTGCCGCGTAGCATGGTGTACCGACATCCTTTCCCGGGTCCTGGTCTTGGGGTCCGCATTCTTGGAGAAGTGAAAAAAGAATACGCGGATCTACTGCGCCTTGCCGACAATATCTTCATTGAAGAACTGCACGCTAATGATCTCTATGATGAAGTCAGCCAGGCATTCGTGGTGTTCCTGCCAGTTAGATCGGTTGGAGTCATGGGTGATGCCCGCAAATATGACTATGTTGTATCTTTGCGTGCCGTGGTCACCGTTGATTTTATGACGGCACACTGGGCTGAATTGCCCTATGCCTTTCTTGGTCATGTCTCCAGCCGCATTATTAACGAGATCGACGGCATTTCCCGAGTAACCTATGATGTCTCGGGTAAACCGCCTGCTACTATCGAATGGGAATGATTCCACGTCTGCCAATGGCCGTACGTACCTCATGAACTGTAATTAGTTAAAGTTGAAGGGAACCTTGACGAAACTGGTGAAGTACTTATTTAATGAACTTCTGATTCAGAAGCGACGGTAACAGTCGTCTGGCAGAATTTCAAAAGTAAAAGTAACCATTAGTGGAATAATATTATTAAGTTGGTTCAGGCAAGGCGGAAAAGAGATCCAGCAAACGTTACCGCTAATGGTATTGAAAGCCTGGATGATATCAAAGAAGCGACTTTGAAAGGCCTGGCATGGAGGGACAGCAGTTTCTAACAGCGAGATTGATCAACAAGGTGCTAAAAGCCGCTTATATAAGTGGTTAATCTCAATAGAATCATTAACTCAAATAACCGGCGATACAAAAATCTTTGGTCTGGTTTCCCTTAGACAAACACTGGATTTTTGCGATTGACAATTTTACTCGGATAAATACAACACCGGGGCTGGTTATCTATTATCCGTTTATTTCTGCATATTCTATTCGAATATAAAAAACTCTCTAGCAGCCGGGCATAAAACCGGGTTAGTCATATTGTTAAACCAGTGCGTTTAGAAGGCACGCTATCAATCTTTTCATTGCGGGTGTTTATAAAGAGCAGTAGCGGCGTCATTATTGCCAATAATAAGTAAATCAGCATCAGGGATTCCCGATAACAATACATACTGAGCGAAAACATCAAAATAATTGACATTGTGATGATGTTTTTTGTCTTACGAGAAATAATTCGGTACTGAACCCAGTTCCTGATTACTGTTCCGTATCGAGGATGCGTCAATATTTTTCGTGCTTTATCTGGAGCAGACCGGGAAAAAGCCCACACTGCGAGTATCAGAAAACATGTTGTTGGCATGAGGGGCAAAAACATTCCGACTACGGCTAATGCGACGGCAAGATATCCAGTCAACAGATATATATGTTTACCTAGCTTATCAATCATTATTAATTCCCTTTTACTCCTGGCGCTAAATCAGGCCATATTCCATAAATCGGCCTAAATCCAGATTCCTTTATAGCGATGAATATTTTTCTCTTGGGCACAAGCCGATTTCATCGAATCAACGCACTGTCCAGCAGGAAGTGACGGAATTGGTACATCGATGAACAATCGGCCAGGCTGGTGGTCCTTGTAGCCTGATAGCGTTACGAGATTAATTACCACAATGGTTAAGATTGCATCGATACCGATAGATTACCATCTGATTGACCTGGAAGACGCGTTATCATTTCCAGAAGGATTGCCGGGGGCAATGAATTACCGCTACTCACATCTCCCGCAAATACCGGGTTCTCAAACCAAATGCTTATCTATGTTTCCGGATAAATTAAGTAATTAATTTTAGTAACTTACTGCAGCTCCATTCTGGTACTGGCAATCTGGAACACTCCTTGCTTAGTCTCTAAATAGACTGTGTTTATGGTCTGCGTATCAATCAGAGTAATTTTTATTAAAGACTGTACAAAACCGGCCGATATCAACACTGAAGTCTTAATACATATAACAACAGCAACTAGCCGAGATGAAAGGAGTGTAAGAATGGCAACAATACTGACAGTAGATGATTCAGCATCTATTAGGCAAATGGTGACATTTACACTGAAAGGCGCCGGATTTGACGTAATCGAGGCAGTCGACGGTGAAGACGCGCTGGGTAAGGCCAAATCAAATAATCCTGATGCAGTACTGACAGATGTCAATATGCCCAATATGGATGGCATTACGCTGATCACGGAACTCAGGAAATTACCCAACTACCGTACTACACCTATGTTGATGTTGACTACTGAGTCATCACCTGAAATGAAGAATAAAGGTCGTACAGCCGGTGCAACAGGCTGGCTGGTTAAACCCTTTAACCCTGATCAGCTGTTAGCGACGATAAAAAAAGTAATTGCTTGAAGTATACGGAATAACCATACAAGGAAGCAGAAAGTGACTATAGACCTGACACAATTCCACGCAGTATTTTTCGAAGAAAGCTTTGAAGGACTTGCAACAATGGAATCCGAATTGTTGGAGCTTGATCTTGATAATCCTGACAATGAAGCAATAAACACTATCTTTCGGGCTGCACATTCTATCAAGGGCGGTAGTGGTAGTTTCGGTTTCAATGAAATTACCGATTTTACCCATGTGCTCGAAACCCTGCTCGATCAAATACGTGACGGCAAGCGTACCATGGGACAGGTAGAAATGGATGCCTTCCTGAAGTCTGTTGATTGTTTACGCGATATGCTGACTTCGGCCAGAGACAAGACAGATTTTGATGAAGAATATGTTAGCGAAGTACATCAGCTTTTACTGGAGCTTCAGGGTGGCGATGCAGATACGCCTGCACAGGACTCGGAAAATACAAATGTAAATTCCGCTTCTGCAATATGGAAGATTGTCTTTGTTCCCAATATCGATCTGTTTAAAACCGGCAACGATCCCCTGCGTCTGATCAGGGAACTGGCAGAACTGGGTGAGCTTGAATCCAGTGCCGATGTGTCAAATTTACCTCCATTTGGCGAATTTGATCCTGAAGAGTCCTACCTGTCATGGACGCTGCAATTGCAGACGGATCAATCTGAGGAACAGATCAAGGAGATATTCGAATGGGTCGAAGATGATTGTGAACTGACAATCAGCAAGCTTGAACCAGAGTCAACAGAGTCGCCGGTTGAAAGCAAGGATGAAAAGCCCGAACTCAAGGCAGTGGAAGATGCTAGCGAGTGTCGCTCTGGTACGGACCGCCGCAAAGCCGACCGTCGTACCGGTACTGCAACGGAATCAACCTCTATTCGGGTTGATATCGATAAAGTTGATGCGCTGATAAATCTGGTAGGTGAACTGGTGATTACCCAGTCCATGCTGGGACAGTTCGATGAAGATGCCGAGGTCATAAATACAGAAAAGCTGACAGAAGGCTTGAAGCAACTTGAGCGTAACACACGTGAACTGCAGGAAAGCGTCATGCAGATTCGCATGTTACCGATCAGTTTCTCATTCAAAAGGTTTCCAAGACTCGTGCATGATCTCAGCAACAAGCTGAACAAGAAAATCGAATTGAAGCTGTCTGGAGAAAGCACCGAACTGGACAAAACAGTCATGGAAAAAATTGGTGACCCACTGGTGCACCTGGTACGTAATTCAATTGACCATGGCATTGAAACACCTGAGCAACGTGTCGCTGCTGACAAACCTGAAACGGGTATATTACATCTTAATGCTTATCATGAAGGTGGTAACATCGTTATTGAAATCGAGGACGATGGTGCTGGTCTCGACAAAGAAAAAATTCTGGGCAAGGCCATTGAGCGTGGCCTGGTTAGTGAAAATGATCAGTTAAGTGATGATCAGATTAACGAACTGATATTTCGCCCCGGGTTTTCCACGGCCGAACAGGTGAGTGATGTCTCCGGTCGTGGCGTGGGTATGGACGTGGTAAGAAGAAACATCAAGGACCTGGGTGGTGTGGTCGAAGTGAAATCTGAACAGGGTAAAGGCTCTGTATTCAGGATCAGATTGCCACTGACGCTGGCTATACTGGACGGTCAGCTCATCCGTGTTGGCACACAAACCTATATAGTTCCATTAATCTCAATAATGGAATCGCTACAGGTCAAACCCGATCATATTAAATCAATTGCAGGTGAGGCCGAATTATATCGCTTGCGTGATGACTATATTCCAATAGCCAGGCTGCATTCAATATTTAATGTTGCCTGTTCCAGCACAAACCTGGTTGATGGACTGCTGGTAGTAGTTGAATCCGAAGGTCAAAAGGTTGGTTTATTCGTAGATGACCTTCTGGCCCAACAGCAGGTAGTTATAAAAAGCCTGGAAACAAATTTTCAAAAGGTAGAAGGCTTGTCCGGTGCAACAATACTTGGTGACGGCACCGTTGCCATGATCCTGGACGTATCAAGCCTTATTACACTGGCGCGTAATGTGCCACCAACTGATACATATAAAAACCTGAAAAGTGAAGCTGCTTAGGAGGCATTATGGAACAGGAAATACAAACAGAGAACGCGACCACAATTGATGCCACCGGTAATACTGAGCAGTTTCTGACGTTTATGCTGGCTGGTGAAGAATACGGTGTCGATATACTCCGCGTACAGGAAATCAAAGGCTGGGACAATGTGACCGAGATCCCGAATACGCCTGACTATATACAGGGTGTCATTAATTTGCGCGGCACCATTGTTCCAATCATTGATTTACGCAGTCGTTTCGGACTGGAGACCATTGAATACGGTAGTACAACTGTGGTCATCGTGTTGAAAGTGATTTCCAACAGTAATGAAAAGACGATTGGCTTTGTCGTAGACGCGGTTTCCGATGTTTATAACATTGACAATGAACAGCTAAAACCATCCCCGGATTTTGGCGGTTCAGTGAGTACCGAATTTGTAAAAGGACTGGCAACGATTGATGACAAAATGTTGATATTGCTGGATATCGACCACCTGGTTGATTCAGAGATGAAGGAAACGATGAGCCAGATGATGCACTAGTAGCATCTGGGAACTTGAGGGAACATCAATGGAAACAAAACTAACACAACAACAGGTTGAGCTACTAGAGACGTCTTTTACAGCAGTTGCAGACAGTGCTGCGGAAATCGTTGAAAAGTTTTACCAAAACCTGTTTGCAGAATTCCCAACCGTAGCGCCGATGTTTGAAAATGTCGACATGACCAAACAAAAGGCCATGTTACTGGGTGCCTTGCAGTTTACGCTGGAAAATATCAGGGAGCCGGAAACATTGTTGCCGGCCTTGAAAGAAATGGGAAAACGTCATCAGAACTATGGTGCGGAAAAAAATCATTATCTCGCTGTTAAAAAGACGCTGCTGGCTGTATTGGCAGAAGTAGCAGGAGATGTTTGGAGTGATGAATACATGGATGCCTGGGATACGGCATTGGATTTTATTACTGAATGTATGCTTGAAGGCTATGAAGACCAGGAGGATGGAACAATGAGCGAAGCTACAGAGAACGTTGCAAATAGTGAAGTAGAGAAACTAAGAGAGGATTTGGCAGATCTACAAGCACAATATGATGCCGAGTTAGGTAAGGTAAATGCGATAAGCCGGGTGCAGGCTGTTATCGAATATGAACTCGATGGCACTATCATATTGGCCAATGATAATTTCTGCAAAACAGTCGGTTATGAACTTGACGAAATCCAGGGTAAACACCATCGCATGTTTGTTGAAGAAGAATATGGAAAAAGTCCTGAGTACAGGAACTTCTGGCAAAATCTTGCTGCTGGCGAATACGAGGAAGGACAGTTCAAGTTTATCACTAAGGATGGCAGTGAAATCTGGCTGAATGCTTCTTACAATCCTATCCTTGATGCCGAAGGTAAACCTTTCAAAGTAGCACAATTCGCGACCGATGGTACCGATCTGCGCAACCAGCAGGCAGAGGCTGCCAAGCTGAAAAGTGCCGTAGATGGTGCCAGCTCCGCCATGCTGATGGTAGATCGTGACTTCAATATCATTTATTGCAATAAATCATCCGAGTCATTGCTGAAAGAACATGAATCTGCCATGCGTGAAGTATGGCCCAGCTTCGATGCCTCGGACATGATGGGTAAATGTATCGATATGTTCCATAAGAATCCGGAGCATCAGCGTAAACTGCTTTCTGATCCGGCCAATCTGCCCTGGAAAACAGACATTAGTATTGGTGAATTGAAGTTTGCCCTGAACGTGACGGCCATTATTGACCCTGACGGTAACTACGTGGGTAACACCCTGGAGTGGCAAGACGTTACCGAGGAGCGTGCGAAAGAAATTGAGGTCTCCAGACTACAGTCGGCCGTGGATGGTGCTCAGGCCAACCTGATGCTCTGTGATGATGACCTGAATATTACCTACTGTAACCCTGCTGTGGTTGACATGCTGCGTAATCGTCAGGCTGAGCTACGTGAAATATGGCCCGGACTGGATGTCGATAACATGGTTGGTCAGAACATCGACCAGTTCCACAAAAACCCTGCTCACCAACGTCGTCTGTTAGGCGACCTGTCCAGCCTGCCGGCCTCTGCTGAAATCAAGGTGGGTGGACTGGAATTTAGTGTCAATGCCACGGGTGTTACCGATTCAGACGGTAACTACATGGGCAACATGGTTGAGTGGCGCGACATTACCGAGCAGAAAGAGGCCGAGCGCCAGATCGAGGGCATGATTGAAGCCGCCTCAAAGGGTGAACTGGATAACCGCCTGAATGCCGATCAGTTCGATGGCTTCATGTATAACCTGGCTACTTCCATCAACACCATGATGGACGCAGTAGTGTTACCGTTAAAGGCCAATACCGAAGTCCTGGAAACGCTGGCAGAAGGTAACCTGACCAAGAGTATGGACGGTGATTTCCACGGCCAGTTTGCCACCATGCAGGGTGCGGTGAATACGTCCATTAACAACCTGCTGAACATGGTGAATGAAATCAGGACCTCTGCAGATTCCATTAATACTTCGGCCAATGAGATAGCGCAGGGCAACCTGAACCTGAGTCAGCGTACCGAAGAGCAGGCCTCTTCACTGGAAGAAACTGCTTCCAGCATCGAGGAACTGACCGGTACGGTCAAGCAGAATGCCGATAATGCCCAGCAGGCCAATCAGCTTGCATCGGGTGCCCGCAACGAGGCTGAAAAAGGTGGTGAAGTTGTTAAACGCGCCGTCGATGCCATGGGTGAGATAAACCAGGCCAGTAAGAAGATTGCCGACATCATTGGTGTTATCGATGAAATTGCATTTCAGACCAATTTGCTTGCATTGAATGCGGCAGTAGAAGCTGCCCGCGCCGGTGAACAGGGTCGCGGGTTTGCCGTCGTCGCTGCAGAGGTCAGAAACCTGGCCCAGCGAAGTGCCGGTGCCGCGAAAGAGATCAAGACGCTGATCAACGATAGCGTGCAGAAGGTCGATGAAGGTTCGAAACTGGTTGATGAATCCGGTACTACGTTGGAAGAGATAGTGGGTTCGGTCAAGAAGGTTAGCGATATCATTGCTGAAATTGCTGCAGCCAGTACAGAGCAATCACAGGGAATTGATGAAATAAACAAGGCCGTGTCACAAATGGACGAAATGACCCAGCAGAACGCGTCACTGGTTGAAGAAGCTGCTGCCGCGAGCAAGTCCATGGACGAACAGGCACAGGGTCTGACCGAACTGATGCAGTACTTTGAAACCGGGGATAAGGAAGCCACTAGTGAACAACAGGAACGACGCGTAGCTACCACAGAACGTCGCTCGGCTGACCGCCCCTGGAGTGAACAGCCAAAAGCTGAAACTGCTCCGACAGCCAAATCAGAACCTGCAGTTTGCAAGGCGGCGCAGGCAAAGGCAGCCGCCGGTGGTGGCGATAGTGAATGGGAAGATTTCTAGGGATAGGTTTAACAGCAAACAAGGAGGGAACCCATGCGTACAATCGCAATAATTAATCAAAAAGGTGGTGTCGGTAAGACGACCACCACTGCCAACCTGGCACACGCACTGGTGTTAAACCAGTACCGGGTTACAGCCATAGACCTGGATCCGCAAGGACACTTGTCTACCAGCCTGGGTGTTGACTATCTGCAACGCCCGGGGCTGGATTCGGTGCTGATGCACGATGTGCCAGTTGAAGAAGCCATGCAGGAAGTCAGGCCCGGGTTATCACTGGTGCCCTCAGGCCCGGGTCTGGGCAATCTGGAAAATGAAACCACGCGCAGTGTGAAACGTGGCACATTGTTACGCGAAGCATTACAGGGTCGCCTGCAAGACCAGGACTTTGTTCTGATTGATTGCCCACCGGCATCCGGTCTGTTGGTTATAAACGCGCTTTTTTCAACCAGTGAAACACTGATTCCGGTAGCCGGTGATTACCTGTCATTGCAGGGGTTGTCCTACCTGTTGGGCACTTTCAAGAAGTTTGAAAAACTGGGGCATCATATACAGGAATGGTTCGTAATGACCCGTTTTAACACACGCCGCAAGTTGCCTACACAGGTGATGCATACCCTGCAGCAGTGCTTTCCAAAGAAAGTTCTGGCCACATACATTCGTGAGGCAGCGGCACTGGCTGAGTGCCCGAGCTTCGGTAAAACGATATTTGAATATCGCAAGAACAGTAACGGCGCGATGGATTACCAGGCGTTGGCCACGGATCTGGCGCTCGGCAGGACAGCGAAGTAAAGGAGAACGCTATGAGTGAAGATCAACAAAACAAGGACAAGGCCGCTGACGACAAAGCCGATTTAATCGGCGTTGACCCATTAGCATGGCTGAGTGAAGAAGAAAAGTCAGCGCTGGAAGATGCTGCTACCACTAACGTGAAAACTGATTCAGCAACTTCAACTACCTCAGATGTCGGTAATGCCGGTGTGATTAAACTACAGTCATCGCTGACTATCAGTGACATCAATGAATTAGTGGAACAACTGAATAATATTGATAAAGAACAGGCGGAACTGGTCCTTGATGCTGCCGATGTGGAGCGGATAGACACTGCCGCATTGCAGCTACTTGTTGGCTATTTTCTATTGGCAATTAATGATGGCAAGAAGGTGAACTGGAAAGATCCCAGTGACAAACTCGTTAATAGTGCAAAACTCCTGGGTCTGACTGAGACTATGCAGCTGGCCGCCTGAAACACACTGCCCAAAACAATTTGAGGGATGTATGGTGAGCGATCGTCGTGAATTTGAATTTAATGACAGGCATTTCAACTGGATTGCTGAACAGGTCAAGGAAAAAGCCGGGATAGCCCTGACTGATAAGAAAAAAGATCTGGTTTACGGGCGCCTGGCCCGTCGCCTGCGTAAACTTAACATCAATAGCTTTGATAGCTATTGCCGCCTGCTGGAACAGGATAGTGGCGAAGAACTGGTCGAATTCATCAATTCCATTACCACTAATCTGACCAGTTTTTACCGTGAGGCCCATCATTTCGAGTACCTGACGGATACATCATTGAAGTACTTGTTAAAGGCCCGTGCCAGCGAACGCCGTCTACGCATCTGGTCAGCAGGTTGCTCTACCGGTGAGGAACCGTACACCATTGCTATTACGCTGCGCGAGACGATGCCGAATATCGAAGACTGGGATGTAAAAATACTGGCAACAGATATTGATACAAACGTGTTGAATACCGCCCGCGAGGGAATTTACCGCGCTGACAAGGCAACCGGTCTCAGTGAGGAACACATAAAAAAATGGTTTCTTAAACCCAGTACCGGGGACAACAACTTGATCAAGGCCGGACCAAAACTAAAAGAGCTAATCACCTTCAAACAATTAAATCTTATGCAGGCCTGGCCCATGAAGGGACAGTTTGATGTGCTGTTTTGTCGAAACGTGGTGATCTATTTTGACAAGGATACCCAGCGCGTTCTGTTTGATCGCTTTGCCAACATCCTCAAGGACGACGGCTACATGTTCCTTGGTCATTCCGAGAGCCTGTACAAGGTGACCGACAGGTTCTCGCTGCTCGGCAAAACCATTCATCAAAAGGCGGCCTGACATGCAGGTAGAGATGACACACGGAAATCAGGGGCTTGATCATCGCATACTGCCTGGTTACGAGAATGTAAACCGTTTCATGTGCCGGGATAATCGCATGATCATGGTCAAGATTCTGCCGGGTGAGTTCTACGTAACCATGGCCAACGAGATTGTATCCACCGTACTGGGTTCCTGTATCTCGGTTTGTATTCGTGATCCTATTGTAGGTATTGGCGGTATGAACCATTTCATGCTACCGGAAAACAACAACAAGGATGATGATTCCTGGAAATATAATAGTACCGACAAGGCAGCCCGCTACGGCACTGATGCGATGGAGCACTTGATCAATGAGATATTGAAACACGGTGGCGCCAAAAAGCGGTTTGAAATCAAGATCACCGGCGGTGGACGAATCATGCAGAACATGTCTGATGTCGGCATGAAAAATATCAAGTTTATAGAAAACTATCTGGAAACAGAGGGCTATGCTGCCATCAGCATCGATGTTGGTTCAATCTATCCACGCAAGGTGCGCTATTTCCCCATGACCGGGAAATTACAGGTAAAAAAACTGAGGTCTCTGCATAACGATACAATTATTAAACGTGAGACTGATTACCAGCATCAACTGGAAGTTAACTCCGATCACGGCGATGTGGAATTGTTCTAGCAGAGAACTATGATTGGAGCAGAAAAATGATAAAAGTACTGGTTATTGATGATTCAGCATTGGTAAGACAGTTACTGACCGAGATCCTGGGCTCGGATAAAGATATCGAGGTCGTGGGTACTGCTTCTGATCCGTTTATGGCAAGAGAAAAAATAAAGAAGCTTAATCCCGATGTATTAACACTTGATGTCGAAATGCCAAAAATGGATGGCATCAGTTTTTTACGTAACCTGATGCGGCTGCGCCCGATGCCCGTGGTAATGGTCTCAACACTGACCGAGGCTGGTGCCGAGATTACACTGGATGCGCTGGAGCTTGGCGCGGTTGATTTCATTACCAAGCCCAAGATTGATTTCAGTAATAGTATCGAGAGCTATAGCGATGAGTTGATTGAAAAGGTAAAAATCGCAGCCAACGCAAAAGTCTCGCCTAACGCTGCAAAACTGGCAGCGAGAAAACCCGATACAGGCACAGTGAGTAAAAAGAACTCTGCCGATGCCGTACTGCAACTAAGCACAAAAAAATCCAATTACAAGCTCACTGATACCATTATTGCTATTGGTGCCTCTACAGGTGGGACCGAGGCAATCAAGGATGTGCTGATCGATATGCCGGCGAATTCTCCCGGTATTGTCATTACCCAGCATATCCCGGAAAACTTCAGCCGCAGTTTTGCTCAGCGTGTGGATAAATTATCCAGGATGAAGGTGCATGAAGCCAGCGAAGGACAACAGGTACTGCCCGGACATGCCTACATTGCTCCGGGTAATAAGCACCTGTTAATTGAACGTAGCGGTGCACGTTATATATGCAGGTTGAGCGACGGACCACTGGTCAACAGGCATAAACCCTCGGTAAATGTTTTGTTCCGTTCGGTTGCCAACCAGGTAGGGCAGAATGCTATTGGCGTCATACTCACCGGCATGGGTGATGACGGTGCCGATGGCCTGTTGGAAATTAAGAATGCTGGTGCGATGACGATCGCCCAGGATGAAAAAACCAGCGTGGTTTGGGGTATGCCTGGCGAGGCAGTCAAACGTGGTGCTGCAGACGAGGTACTGTCACTGAACCAGATAGCGTCAAGGTTGGTCAAGCTGTCCATAAACATGGCAGCCTGATATGTAAAGTTTTCAGGTGATAAGTCGATAGTAAGGTGTAGAGAATATGGTTAACGGGTGAATATGAATGAAAGACAGGATGGCAAGAATCATGGCGCTGCTTAAACAGCAAATTAAACCGTTACTTGTCAGTCTTGTCGGTCTGGCTTTTCTGTTTTTTTTCAGCGGTCCGGTAGCATGCCTTACCACCGCCATAGTATGTATGGTCTGGTTTGTCAGTAACAGCAAGCAACCTTCCGATAATATGCAGTTGTCACGGTGTCATGCTGGCACCAGGCAAAATGATATCAAGTCAGAGGAGTTGCATATTTTAATCAAAAAGGTCAATGGTACCGTCGATGACTCTATGAACTCACTCAAAGCTGAACTGGAACAAATCAAGAACTTGATTGCGTGTTCGGTGGAAGAACTTAACGGCAGTTTCTATGGGTTAAACGAGGATGTGTCCTCGCAGGCCAGTCTGATTTCCTTTATGTCTACCCAATTACAAAGTTTGCATACTGGTGAAGAAGCCACTGAGGATGGAATGATCAATATCAACGAGTTCATTTCCAACACTTCTATAGTATTAACTTCCTTTGTGGACTCACTGGTGGACAGCAGTAAAAGTAGCATGGATGTGGTTGAGTGTATGGAAGACCTGTCTAGTGAAATGACCCGAATTTTCAAGTTTCTTGCAGAGGTAAGGCAAATTGCCGAACAGACCAACCTGTTAGCCCTTAACGCTGCAATTGAAGCCGCACGTGCCGGTGAATCCGGGCGCGGGTTTGCAGTGGTTGCCGACGAGGTCAGGAACCTGTCTATCTCATCTAACAGGCTTAATGATGAAATAAAATTCTGTGTTACCAATGCCCAGAGCAAACTGGACAAGGCCAGCTCCGTGGTGGGCGCCAGCGCCAGTTCCGATGTGTCACAGGTAATGCTCAGCACCAAGAAGGTGGATGATATGATGGGCTCACTGTCCAATTTAGACACCTTTATAACAGAATCAGTACAGCAGGCTGGCTCAATAAATCAGGATATCTCGCAAAAGACTGCCATAGCCGTGCGCAACCTGCAGTTCGAGGATATTGTGCGCCAGGTAGCCGAGCACGCAGATAAGAAAATTGATCTGTTGTCAGCATTCATGCAAAAAATGAATACGGAACTATGTGATATAGAAGAGTGCGATGATGTCGATTTAAGTTGCCAAAAGCTCGCAGAACTGGATACAGAATTAAATAGTATTGTAGATGACTTGTTACAAATGCCGGGTGACAAGCCGGCATTACAGGAAAATATGCAGGAAGGCGACGTTGAACTTTTCTAAAAATGGGGTTTTGAAATGAGTGTGGATACAACAATTGTCAAAGATAAAAACCTGATGACGATTCGAATGCCAGAGCGGTTTACCTTCGAGTTACATAGTGAATTCTGGCGAGCCTGTGACAAGAATTCAGGTTTCAGCGAAGTCAACGTGGATCTCTCGCTGACCCGGTATATGGACAGTTCAGCACTGGGCATGCTACTTCAATTAAAGGAAAAGGCAGCGAAGAAAAACAGCAAGATCAAGGTGGTCAACGTAAATGACAATATAATGACCATTCTTAAAATTGCCAAATTTGATCACTTATTCACAATTCAGCAGATAAATTAGTAATTCATGACCAAATTGCACCCGACACCCGTAGTCAAACCAGAGAAACTTGAACATGCAAAGATCAGCCGGCTCTTACGTCGTTATAGCCCTGAATTACGCATGTCGGCCAGACTGCATATGGCGCTGCAATTATTTCAGCAGAACCTGACTGATGTCGTATTGATCTGTTTTGGACAAAATCGACCGAGCGCTCCGGTCATCGCATCGGGAATCAGTGTCAAGCGCGGCTATAAGCATGTACCAATCAGCGTCAATCAATATTGTAACCGCGATAGTAAACCAATATACATTCAACATTAAATGCAATGTACCCGTGTAGAAAAATTCCTCGAGTAACTCCGCTGCCGGACTTTTATTACACTTTTTTTACTCGCAATCGCCAACACCATATTGGTCAGACAAAGTCTGAAGCAATGTTTAGTCCGTTAAAAAGTTTATCGACAATCAAAACCTGGTTGCAGTCCGGCCAATGCAGCTCTCATCTGTGTCGCTGGATGAAATTGCCATGTTGACATCGCAGCTCAAAAATTATCCTGCCAAACAGTCCGTGCTGTCCTCCACTTTGAAAGAAGAACATGACATGGCGAATGCGATTATCGAGCATGCTGGCCTGCTGGTCGTGGTACTGGATAAACAAGGGCGCATTATCCGCTTTAATCAGGCCTGCCAGAAACTTACCGGTTACAGCTTTGAAGACGTTAAAGATCAACTTCTCTGGGAAATACTGCTCCCGCCGCAGCAGGCCAAAAAGCTCAGGCAAGAGGCATTTAAGACATGGATCACCGGCAAGGGTGAAGACGCACAACACTACATCAACGAATGGGTTTCACGTGATGGCAAGCGGCACCTGATTGAATTTACCAATACCCTGGTATTGGACGAAGATGACAATGTTCGCTTGGTGATGTCAATCGGTATCAATATCACCGAGAAAAAACAGGCAGAAACGGAGATATTACTCAGCCGTGAACAACTACAAGAGGCGCAGCGCATTGCCAACCTGGGAAGTTGGTCCCTCGATTTACAAACCAATCGTCTTGAATGGTCAAACCAGATATTTGCGTTGTTTGAAGTTGACAAGGAAAATTTCAAAGCATCCTATGAGTATTTTCTTGAACTGGTACACCCGGATGACCGCGATATGGTCAATGAGGTCTACCAGACCTCGCTGCAAACCAGGAAACCCTATCAGATTACCCATCGCCTGTTATTCCCTGACGGCAGGATAAAGTTTGTCGAAGAGCGCTGCGAGACACTTTATTCTGCGGACGGTACACCGACTTTGTCCCGTGGTACCGTACAGGACGTTACCGAAAAAAATATGGCCCGGGAGGAAATACAACTCTATAAGACTGTCATCCAGCAAAGTGCTCAGGGTGTCATTATCAGTGATAGCGCTAACCGTATTATCGCGGTTAACCCGGCCATGATCAGGCTCACAGGTTATGATGAAGATGAACTTATCGGTAAAAACCCGAATATACTTTCTTCAGGACTAACACCGGAACAAACCTACAAAGACATGTGGGCCGCCTTGCAGGACGAAGGTCATTGGCAAGGAGAGTTGGTCGATCGCCGTAAAGACGGTTCTACCTATCCAAAATGGATTTCTATCTCAGTCGTAAAAAATGACCTTGGTGATATCACCAACTATATCGCCAATTTCAGCGATATCTCGGAACGCAAGGCAAGTGAGCAACGTATTCACTACCTGGCCCATCATGACGCCTTGACCGGGCTGCATAATCGCTACAGCCTGGAACAACTACTGACACAATCAATCTCGCAGGCACAGCGATTAAACAGGAAACTTGCCGTTTTATTTATCGATCTTGACCGATTCAAGATTATCAATGACACGCTGGGCCACACCATCGGCGATCAATTACTGAAAGACATTGCCCAACGTCTGAATAAATCCATACGCGACAGCGATATCGTGGCCAGGCTTGGCGGTGACGAGTTTATTGTCGTACTGACAAATATTGAAGAGACCAATAATATTACGATGATCGCATCCAAGTTACTTGATAACGTCAACCGGAATTGCAATATACATGGTCATGATCTGCATACCAGCCCGAGTATTGGTATCAGTGTGTTTCCTGATGATGGCCAGGATGTTGAAACCCTGATGAAAAACGCCGATTCCGCGATGTACCATGCCAAGGAAATGGGTCGAAACAACTACCAGTTTTACAAGACTGAAATTAACAGTCTTGCCCATGAATATATCAAAATGGAACACGATATTATCACCGCACTACGGAAAAAGGAGTTCCAGCTTTATTATCAACCCAAGATTAAAGCCGATAACGAAAAAGTTTGTGGAGTCGAGGCACTCATCCGCTGGAAACATCCGGAAAAAGGCCTGGTCGCGCCAGATAAATTTATCGCCGTTGCTGAGAGTAGCGGTCTCATTAGCCAGGTGGGCGACTGGGTTCTGGAAGAAGCCTGCCGACAACTGGCCGAATGGCGGAGACAAGGCCTGGATCTGGGCATCGCCATTAATATTTCGCCAACCCAGTTACGCGATGAAACCTTGATCGACAGACTCAGGGAACTCATTAACAATTACGAAGTACCAGAAGAAATGCTGGAACTGGAAATCACTGAAACCGCAGCAATGACAAATCTGGGCAATGCTATTGGTTTAATGCAACAAATGCGTGCAACCGGGGTAAGTTTAGCCATTGATGATTTCGGCACCGGTTATTCTTCACTGAGTTCCTTGAAATCTTTTCCAATACAAACGCTCAAGCTGGATCGTACTTTTGTCAGCGATATTGAACACAACATTAATGATGCTGCTATCTGTTCCGGCGCGATATCACTGGCACACAGTCTTGGGTTGAAGGTCATTGCTGAAGGCGTTGAGACCAGGGCACAACTGGATTTCCTGCTTTCGCATCAGTGTGACGCCTACCAGGGCTATCTTTATAGCCCACCGATCCCGGCAGAAGATATACTGGCCTTGATCAATAAACTAAAACACTAATCTGGTAGTTTAGGTATTAAAGCAGCTGCTGCAATAGCGGTTGAATCCCCGGTTAATAAAAATCTAGTTTATTGTTCTTATCCCGGCGCTTTGCCGGGGTTTTATGTTCAGAATGAGCAGCGTTTCAGGAATGCTTATGTTTATACGATAGTAATACATGTTGGTAAGTATCGACATTGATATTTTCTACGCCATAAATATAGATAAACAACACCAGGTAGCATGTTGAACTGATCGCTTCCGGGAATGATGTCGCTACTGCGGTTTTGGAGGCGCAGAATTTCTGGTAAATCAATAAATAAGATCAGGGTTATCTACCGGGATTGTTCTCACCTGGAGTACCTGTCTTGTTAGGATGACCTGTTGTGAAAGAATGGCGACGTTACAAATGTTTAAGGACGATCCAGACGAACCCCTGAAAACCTGCTTCGCTTATATGATGCAGAGGGTAAAGAACTCATCGTATTTCAAGCAGTAGATTTATACTGTCGACGCTTGTAACTATAAAAACAAATCATGGTAGCATAACGAATGTTTTTACCCGATGACTATGTATAGAGCAAGCTTTCAAATCGGATTGCTTAATATCAGGTATTGGCCAACGTGGTTTGCGTTCGGAATACTGTATACGCTTGGCTGGTTGCCATATCGTGTGCAGATGTGGCTGGGCGATTTGCTGGGAACGTTATTGTATCGAGTCGTGCCGCGTCGTCGCGCTATTGCCTACCGTAATTTTGATTTGTGTTTCCCTGACAAGACTGAGGCGGAAAAAACTGCGTTGGTGAAAGGCGTCATGGCTTCTACCGGCAAGGCATTATTTGAAACCGGTATGGCTTGGTTCTGGCCCAGGTGGCGACTGGATCGATGTTATACGCTGGAAGGACTTGAGCATTTAACAAAGGCAAGGGAAGAGGGCGTGGGCGTGATCCTCATGGCCTTCCATTTTTCGCATACAGACATAGGCGCAAAGTGTCTGGGACTGCAGATTCCGATTGACGGCACTTATCGCCCTCATAAGAATCCGGTTTATGATTACATTCAACACAATGGTCGCGCCAAACACAGTCAACGGGGGATGGCGATTCCTCGCGATAACGTGCGTGCCATGGTGAAAGCACTACGTGCCGGGCATATTATATGGTATGCGCCCGACCAGGATTATGGCCCCAGAAGCAGTATTTTTGTGCCTTTTTTTGGTGTTCAGGCTGCAACCATTACGGCCACGGCGCAACTGGCGCGGTTGGGTAAGGCACGCGTTATCGCATTTACACAAACGCGTAAACAAGACGGTAGTGGTTATCACTTGACCGTACATCCACCATTTGAGAACTATCCCAGTGGCGACGAGTACAAGGATGTCGAAGTAATAAATCGTTTTCTTGAACAACGCATACTCGAGCAACCCGACCAGTATCATTGGGTACATCGACGTTTTAAAACCCGGCCCGAGGGAGAGCCTGACCTTTATAAAGGTTATATCTAGCGAATCGTTACTCCTTGCCTTGAATCATCGCTTTAGTAATTGTCCCTGGTTCGATATCCGGGTAGTTCTAATGGCTTACGCTAACCGCTTTGCCAACCTGCTGGCGATATTGGCCGCAAAAATTGAACAGGACGCAGGTCACCAGATAACGGTTGATTGGGGATTGAAGCAACGGGTTTATGTCCTGACCGGCTTTGTCGAGGAACATCGTGCTACGCTGGATACGATAATTCAGTTCGAAATACCAACCTCGTCACAATTCAGAAAAGCTTCACCTGTATCCCGATGCAAATCAGGGGTTAGGTCTGAATATGCACACTTTTGTTCGGTACTTTGCTGGCAAATTGTCTATCTATATAACGTTATGTCTTGCAAGCACTCTATTCTAATTTTGCTATTTATTCTGATTTCCGGTTGTGGAGCAACCGACGACATTAACAGACTGGAGCAGCGTGCCGGCCTGTATTATGAGATTGGCGATGACAAACCGTTCAGCGGGAACATAGACAGTGATTATGCTAATTCCAGTATTTATGGCCGTTCGTATAACGCTATCGTGATTACGCGAGGGAAAATTATTGAAGGTAAAAAAGAAGGTGTATGGTACGAATGGTATGCGCGCGGTAAACTTTTTTTTACTGGTGAATTTGTCAATGGTTTACCGGAAGGGATGCATAACTGGTGGCATATCAATGGCAAGATCATGGCGCAAGGCCCCTACCTGCACGGCAAGCGCCATGGTGTTTATAAAACCTGGTACGATAATGGTAATAAAAAGCTGATTCTGAATTACGATGAGGACGAACTGTCCGGCGAACAGCTTAAGTGGGACCAGAATGGCATGCTTGCCTTGCGTGAAATATATGAACGGGGCAGATTACGCTGTCGACAGTTGTTTGACAATGAAAGTGAGCCTGTTGAGGAAACAGGTGTTTGCCATTAAATCAGCAGATACGATTAAACCGTCTTGATTTTTCTGATAAGTTATCCCTGTCTATTCAGTACGGGATCTTACCATGCTTATTATGGCGACAGGCATGCTGCTTTTTTTTGGCAGTCATCTTCTGCCACTTTTTCCACTATCAGTCACGCTAAAGCAGCGCCTTGGTGAAAACAGGTATAAAGGTCTGATCGCACTGCCTTCCCTAGTCGGGATAGTGATGATCGTCATTGGCTATCGGCAGGCAAATAGTGAGCTTTTATGGTTGCCTGTTAAGTATGGCAGGGAAGCAGCGCTACACCTGATGCCGGTGGCATTTATTCTGCTTGCCTCGTCGCATATGAAGACCAATATCAGGCGTTTCATCAAGCACCCGATGCTGACGGGTGTCTTAATCTGGTCAATACTGCATCTGTTGAATAACGGCGAAGTGCGCGCGGTCATTCTGTTTAGTGCATTTGCTGTGTATTCCGTGATGGACATGCTATTAACCAAAAAAACCGGCACGCCAGTGCAACATTACCCTGTAAAGCACGATGCCATTGTCGTTACAGCCGGCCTGCTGGTGTATGCGATTGCCCTGTATATTCATCATTCGTGGGCCGGGGTGCCATTGCTTAGCCAGTAATATGCAAAGCGATAATCAATGGATGGGACAGGCCCTGGAACAGGCCATGCTTGCGCGACAGCACAACGAGGTGCCGGTGGGTGCAGTGATTGTTCTAGATAACGAAGTCATTGGTAGCGGATGGAACCAGCCGATAGCAAGTCATGACCCATCGGCACATGCGGAGATAGTCGCTCTGCGCGCAGCTGCAAAGACGTTGAAAAATTATCGACTGCCGGGGGCCAGCATGTACGTCACGCTTGAACCCTGTGCCATGTGTGCCGGTGCGATCGTGCAGGCACGGCTACAGCGTGTTGTATATGCGGTCACTGATCCTCGCAGTGGTGCTGCGGGCAGCGTTTTTAATGTACTACAGTCGGAAGATCTCAATCATAAAACCGAGATCATTAGTGGCGTGCTGGCAGAGCCGTGTCGGGAACTGATCCAGTCTTTTTTCAGGGAGCGACGAGGTTAGCAATATGTCTGAAAGTATTACAGTAGATTGTGTTAAACAGCTTGCGGATAACCTGAATCGGTTGAACGCCATGGTTGTTACCGCAGAGTCCTGTACTGGTGGCGGTTTGTCCGCAGCAATGACCAGTTTACCAGGCAGTTCCAACTGGTTTGATCGTGGTATGGTTACATACTCTAACGATGCCAAACAGGACTTACTTGGTGTCAAGCGTGAAACACTTGAGCAGTATGGCGCTGTTAGCGAAGAGATAGCGGCAGAGATGGTAACAGGCGCTGTTGCCAACAGCCGCGCACAATACGGAGTGTCGATTACCGGCATTGCCGGACCGGACGGCGGCAGCGAGGATAAACCTGTGGGCACGGTTTGTCTTGGTTGGCATCACGTCAATGGTGCTGTGACAACAACGCGGGTCGTATTTGAAGGCGAACGCGAGCAGGTCAGGCAGCAGGCCTGTTTACTGGCCTTACGTGGCTTACTGGATATTACCGGGGCAGACCTGGAATGAAACATCAACACTCTTTAATCCCGCTGGCAAAAAGAATCGCATCCGCTTTGCCGGTTTCCGAGATAGTGATATGTAAGCTGGAGCAACATGAACACCAGCTGGCAACCAGATTATTTCCTGAAACGGACAATACCGTTGTACTGGATTCGCCAATCGAATTTACCAAACAGGAGCATACAGGTTGCTACTTCAGTCCACTCGACATGGTGCCATCTCAACTACAGGCATTATTTACAAACTGTGTGCACCTAATCATTGCACCAGTACTGTACCAGCCACGAGTTACTCGATTACTAATTGCATTCAAGGCAAAAAGTGATCTCGATGCCTGCAGTGAATCGCTGTTTAAAAACCTGGTGGATGTATTAATTGATAACGACCGTCTAAAAATGACCAACGATAGCAAGGAGAGAAAATACCAGGACTACATCCGGGAAGTGAAAACGATCAAGGAAAAACTGTTACCCGCACATGACCACCGCATAGAAGGTCTGGACTATGCTACTTATTATCGTCCGAGTATTGGCGGCGGCGGTGATTACTTTGACCTGATGGATCTCAGGGAGGCGCGCAAGCGTGCCGGCGTTGAAGATCCTCCATTAATCTGGGGTGTTGGGTTAATGGATGTATCAGGCCACGGACCGGGTGCGGCCGTGGAGGTGGCCATGGTTGATGCCATCCTGCGTACCTACCAGGGAAAGATTGGTGCCGGTCCTGCCGAGGTCATCGAGTATGTGAATAATCATTATTTCACACGCCAGTCTCGTGGCGGATTCAGCACTGCATTATTATGTAACTATGATGCCTCTACCGATGTTTTTTCCTATGCCTCGGCTGGACACTTGCCTTTGTTGATCAAACATCATGAAGGTCCTGTTACTGTGCTTCAGAGTGATACGGGTATTCCAATCGGCATTGAACGCGAGTACAAGTGGACAACTGAATCGATACAACTGGAACAGGGCGATACCATCATAATGTATACCGATGGCATTATCGAGGCAGAGTCTATCTCCGGTGAGCATTTCGGGTTTGACCGGTTACGGTCAGTGCTTGAACAAAGCCCTGCAGGATCGGCAGAAGTGTTGATGTCGAATTTCATGGATAACTATCACCAGCATATTAGTAATGCGACTGAGCAGGACGATCAAACACTTATTATGGTCACCATATCATCCTGATATTATGTCGCGCCTGTTTTTTGCCCTGTGGCCTGATGACGTAACGCGTAAACAGCTTTTCAGCATTTCCAAACAATTAGATGAACCTTCTATACGTTTGGTAAAAGAGGCTAACCTGCACATGACCCTGGCGTTCCTGGGCGATGTCAGCGAATTCGAGACCAAACATTTGCTTGAAAGAGCTGCAACAATAAACAATCCATCTTTCGAATTACAGCTAACACATGTATGTTGGTGGAAGAAACCGCAAATTCTCTTCATTGGTACTGAGACGATACCGGATGCCTTACTGCAACTCGTCAATACCATTCGTGACATGGTGCAACAACAAGGGCTGACAATCGATACGCGACCATATCGGCCGCATGTCACGATTGCGCGCAAGGCAAAGCAACCGATTGAAACGTGTGAACCGTTTATTGTCGCCTGGCGGGCAGATAGCTTTGCACTGGTTATATCTGAGTCCGGTAAAGACGGTGTTAACTACCGGGTTTTGCAATCCTGGCACTTAACAAAACATGACCAGGCTTAATTCAGAAACTAATTCCTAGATGTTAACGATCTCATCCTGCAGTTGAATAAGTAATTTTTTTATATCGTTTGCGTCGTCGCTTTTAATTTTAAGCGAGGTTAAAATATCATCCACTATTTCAAGGAAGTTCCTCCAGTCATTGTCTGTAATTTTTAGTCCTGCATGTGTGACGGACATATCTCTTCCGGTATATTCATGGGGGCCACCCGTAATTTTACTCAGATACTCTATGAGGTATTGTTTTTCCTTACGGATACTGTCTATCCCTCTATTGTTCCAATATCGTCCCAGGCTGGAATCAGCACGAAGTTTTGGTAAGAGTTCATCAACGAAACTGGTTAAGGCCACAATACCTCCCAGTCGTATATAGAGCGAAGAATTACCCGGACGCTGTATAGATAAGGCCCGCATTTTTGAGTTTAACGTCGTTGTTTTTATACCCAATAATTCTGCTGCGCCTTTTTTGCCGGACACTTTCCACTTTGCATGTTCAAGTGCGGAAATAATATTCAGTCTTTCCAGTCTTCTAAATTCTTTATCAGTATAGAAACGCCTGGGAATTGTTTGTGAAAGATCACTTAAATTGGCGTTCACTTCCTTCATTGCCTCTTCAGGCATAGCCAGGTCAAGCCGGAATACATCATGGGAAAGTATCACTGCCCGTTCTATAACGCTTTTTAATTGTCTGACATTACCTGGCCAGTCATAGTCAGACAGTAATTGAAGTTGTTCCTCGGAAAGTGACGAGAAGGGCTTAGCATAGTTAATACATAAGTTATCAAAGAAAAATTTAGCCAGGACTGGAATGTCTTCTTTACGCTTTCTCAGAGGTGCTACGTCAATCGGAAATACACTAAGCCGATAAAACAAATCTTCTCTAAAAAGGCCGGAATCAATTTCGTTAATCAAATTCCTGTTTGTTGCTGATATGATTCGTATATCAACAGTTCTGGTTTTTTCTTCGCCAAGTCGCTCAAACGCTTGTTGTTGTAATGCCCTTAGTAGTTTGGCCTGTAGTTCAAGCGGTATTTCTCCAACTTCGTCAAGAAATAGTGTCCCTTTATGGGCAAGTTCCAAACGTCCCTTGCGTTCTGAGACGGCACCGGTAAATGCACCTTTTACATGCCCAAAAAATTCGCTTTCAAACAATTCACGAGGAATGGATGCGCAGTTGACGCATACGAATGGTTGCATGGCGCGCTTGCTTTGAACATGGATTTGGCTCGCGATCAGTTCTTTACCAACACCTGACTCCCCGGTAATCAATACCGGGGCTTCTGTATTGGCAACAGCACTAACTCTGTTAAGAATTTGTAGTAGGGCATGGCTCTTACCCAGCAATTGATTTTCCATATCAAACTTGATTGACCTGTATCCAGCTATCCTGCATGTAACAAACCTCTAGAGAGTTAACGATATTTCGTTACATATACGCTTTTATCGTTAAGAATTCACGAATATTTATCAATCAACGCGTAGCGTCGACATGTTAATAAAACAGTAAGTTACTGATTAATAATATTTATTTTTAGATTTCTTGTTTTGGAACGGTTGATGCAATAAGGCCAGGACCAAACAAATTCAGATTAAATGTAGAGGTAAGTCATGATTATTTATCGATATGTGCTAGTTATAGTTTTTTCGGTATGCGCTGCGAAGGTTTCAGCCCATGGTGTCGCATCCAATCTTGAACCATTGGCTTTTGGCGATGATCAGACAATTGTCGACCTTGAACAAATTGTCTGGTCTCCACTTGAAGTAGAGGGTTTGGCTCCCGGCGCTGAAATAGCTGTGATACGTGGCAGTCTGGCAAACGATCACAGTGAATCCATCCTGAGACTGCCGCCGGGTTACCTTGTCAGGCAACATACTCACACAAGTGATGAGCTCTATGTATGGATAAAGGGCGCATTTACGTTGATATCTTCAGATGGCAAAGAGAAGCGCTTTAAAGGTCCGGCCTACATCAGCTTTCCCGGTAATGCGCCAACACACGCCCTGAAGTGTGAAAGTAAAGAACCATGCCTTTTTTATCTACGATATTCGAGGCCGTTCGATATCAAGTATTAACTATGCGTTACCGCGTTAGTTGAATGCCCAGCTGGCAAACGGCTCGATCTCATCCCTGTTGAGCACCACCAGCTGGTACTGGCGCGGGTCACGTGACTGGTCGGCACTGGTATCGACGCTGAGTTGCCTCAACAGGTAGCCAATCAGTGCACGGCGGATGCGAATTTCTATTACTTCTTTTTCCGCATTGTAGTCGATCAGCAGGCTGGCTTTCTGGCGCTCGGTCAATGCCGGGTGTGGCCCCAGTTTCAGCACCACGTACTCGATCCAGTCCTCGTCGTAACCGGCGCTGGACTCGGCCTCATCCGCCAGACAGGCTGCCTCGTCGAATCGGGATAGCACGAAATCACGGAAATCAAAGCTGTCCTCGTTATAGGCGCGGACATGCCAGCGAAAGCCGGTATTCACCAGCGCATGGGGTTCGATAATGCGCTCAACATTCGAGCTTTCAGATAGTGAGTGATAACTCACTTTCAGTTTTTTCTGACCGTGAATAGCCCGCGTGATCTGGCTCAACACGGCCTGGTCCGGCAGGCGATTGGGCAACACCATGTTTTCTGTAGCAATGCCGAACACAGGCTCACCAGGGTTTGGACCGCCAACCACGGTGAGGTTGGCTTCCAGCATGGGCAAGACCGTTGCCGGTGAGAGGTTGGCAAACGCGGCGCTGAAATCATCGGTCGGTACGAAGCCGAACACGCTGTGTTTGTAATTCAGGTTGCCTGGCGCGATATCACTGTAATACTTCAAATCCTTGGTTGCAGCCGCATCGGAGATCGCAAAGGCGCGCGCGACATCGCTACGCGTTACGACACCCGTGTAGTAAGCCATTACTTCAATGAATTGTAGCCGCTGTCGTGTTGCCCACTTGATTTCATGTAGCATGCTGGAAAGTATACCGGAACGATTAATGCCTGATAAAATTTATTACATAGTAAAAAATATAAAGGTAATAAAAAATATTGACATGAAAAAAAGTATAGCCTATTCTTTTTGCAACTGGTCGTTCGAGGGGGAACGACAGCCACCACAAACTGCATAGATGGAGATAAAGCGATGGCAACTGCAAAAGTAGAAGACGACAAGAAACGTGCACTGAGCATGGCACTGGGCCAGATTGAAAAACAGTTCGGCAAGGGCTCGGTCATGAAGATGGGCGATCAGCCGGTGGCCCGTATCCCGACCGTCAGCACCGGTTCGTTGGGGCTGGACATAGCGCTGGGGGCAGGTGGCCTGCCTTATGGCCGTATCGTCGAGATATATGGCCCGGAATCATCCGGTAAAACCACGTTGACCTTGTCAGCCATCGCCGAGGCACAGAAGCAGGGCAAGACCTGCGCCTTTATCGATGCCGAGCACGCACTGGATCCGATTTATGCCGAGAAGCTCGGTGTCAATATTGATGAGTTACTGGTATCGCAGCCGGATACCGGTGAGCAGGCCCTGGAAATCTGTGACATGCTGGTTCGCAGCGGTGCGGTGGAACTGGTGGTGATCGACTCGGTGGCGGCGCTGGTACCCAAGGCGGAAATCGAGGGTGAAATGGGTGATTCGCACATGGGCCTGGCCGCGCGTCTGATGTCCCAGGCATTGAGAAAACTGACCGGTAACATCAAGCGCGCCAACTGCTGTGTAATCTTCATCAACCAGATACGTATGAAGATCGGGGTCATGTTTGGTAATCCTGAAACCACGACCGGTGGTAACGCGCTGAAGTTTTACTCTTCGGTCAGGCTCGATATCCGTCGTATCGGTGCCATCAAGAAAGGCGACGAAGTGGTGGGTAACGAGACCCGCGTCAAGGTCGTCAAAAACAAGGTGGCGCCACCGTTCAAACAGGCCGAATTCGATATTCTTTACGGTCAGGGTATTTCTCGTCATGGCGAAATCATCGACATCGGTGTCCAGCTGGGGCTGATTGACAAGGCCGGCGCCTGGTACAGCTATGGCGATGAGCGTATTGGCCAGGGTAAGGATAACGTTCGCACTTATCTCAAGGAAAACCCGGAAATCGCCGAACAGCTGGAAGCCAGTATTCGCGAACAATTGTTACCTAATGCATTACCGGTAAGTGAAGAAGAGGCCGCTGCTGATGAGCAGGAAGAGGAGGTAGTAGCCTGACCACGGAACGCCAGGAAGTCCTGCAGAAGGCATGTGACTTCCTGGCAAGACGTGAACACAGCCGTAACGAGCTACGCTATAAACTGGCCCGCTGTTGCAAGGACCCGGCGTTACTTGAAGAACTACTGCAAAGGCTTTGCGAAGAAGGCTTGCAAAGTGACAGGCGTTTTACCGAGAGTTTCGTTCAGCAACGATATAATAAAGGACATGGGCCACTCAAAATTGAACAGGAATTAAAACAGCGTGGTGTCGACGCAGTATTAATTTCTGAATGTCTTTATCAGACTGAATTTGACTGGCAGCAACTCGCTGCTGAAACCCGCGAAAAAAAGTTTGGTGCTGGCATACCGCGCGATTATCAAAAGAAGGCAAAACAGTCGCGTTTCCTATATAGTCGCGGTTTTACATCCGAGCAAATCAGCCACCTTCTGAGAGAATGAAGAGCAGCAACGAAATTCGCCAATCGTTTATCGAATACTTTGAATCGAAAGGCCATACCGCGGTGCAAAGCAGCTCGCTTGTACCCAGTAACGATCCAACACTGTTGTTTACCAACGCGGGCATGGTGCAATTCAAGGATTTATTCCTTGGTCGCGAAAAGCGTGATTACAACCGCGCAGTAAGTTCACAGCGTTGCGTCCGCGCAGGCGGAAAACATAACGATCTGGAAAACGTGGGCTACACGGCTCGGCACCACACATTTTTTGAGATGCTGGGCAACTTTAGTTTTGGTGATTATTTCAAGAAAGAAGCGATAGCCTTTGCCTGGGAATACCTGACCGATGTGTTACAGATACCGGAAGACAGACTCTGGGTGACGGTTTATAAGGATGATGACGAGGCTGCTGATATCTGGCTGAAAGAGATTGGTGTCTCCAGTGAACGTTTCAGCCGCTGCGGTGAGAAGGACAATTTCTGGTCCATGGGCGATACAGGACCATGCGGACCTTGCAGCGAAATTTTCTACGATCACGGTGAAGAGGTGCCGGGCGGACCACCGGGTAGTGCCGATGCTGAACTGGATCGTTATATTGAAATCTGGAACCTGGTCTTTACCCAGTACGATCGCGATCCAGAAGGAAACCTGACACCGATCCCCCACCCTTCGGTCGACACCGGCATGGGACTTGAGCGTATTACCGCGGTCATGCAACACGTCCATAACAACTATGACATTGATCTGTTTCAATACCTGATACATGCCGTCAAAGACCTGGCAGGAAATGATGCACTTGAACTGACTTCCAGCCGCGTGGTTGCTGATCATATCCGTTCCTGTGCATTTTTAATCAGTGATGGCGTGATACCGACCAATGAAGGACGCGGTTATGTATTGCGTCGAATCATTCGGCGCGCAATTCGACATGGCAACAAACTGGGCTTTAAGGAACCGTTTTTTCACAAGCTGGTGGCGCCGCTGGAACAGGTCATGGGCGAGGCCTATCCCGAACTTGGCAATAACCGGCAGCATATCGAACGTGTCCTGCTGGCAGAAGAAGAACGGTTCGCCGAAACGCTGGAACAGGGACTGAAAGTGCTGGATGACGTGGTGAGCAAGCTTGGAAAAAGTACCGAGATTGCCGGCGAAGATGTGTTTCGATTGTATGATACCTATGGTTTTCCTGTCGATCTGACGGCAGATATTGCCCGTGAACGCGAACTGACTGTCGACATGGATGGCTTTAATGCTGCGATGGCCGAGCAGCGTAAACGTGCGCGCGCCGCCAGCAAGTTTGATGCGGGTATCGTGGCCGGTGCCGATGATAATCTTGTAACCAACTTCACGGGCTATGAGCGCATACGGCAAAAAACCTCAGTCATGGCGCTTTACCAGGATGGTCGCAACGTACAGACACTCAAACAAGGCGATATTGGCGGCGTCATCTTGCTGGAAACCCCTTTTTACGCGCAGTCCGGTGGCCAGGTCGGTGACCGGGGTGAGTTGTTCGTCGGCAATGTCTTTTTTGAAGTCGAAGATACCAAGAAGCAGGGTCAGTCACATATTCATCTTGGTGTATTACGCACGGGCGAGTTGCATGTCGGTGATGTGCTGAACGCCTCTGTTGATGCCTCGCGTCGAGAGCACGTTATGCGCAACCATTCTGCGACACATTTATTGCACGCGGCACTGCGCAAGGTTTTGGGTGAACACGTCGTGCAAAAAGGCTCACTGGTAGCAGATGACAGGTTGCGTTTTGATTTTTCCCACAGTGAGCCGCTAACACGAGAAGAGATCCTGCAGCTGGAACAGATAATCAATGCGCAGATCCTCGCCAACGAAGAGACGCTGGTGCAAGTCATGCCACTGGAGCGCGCCAGGGAATCCGGTGCTATCTCGCTGTTTGGGGAAAAATACGACGATACCGTTCGCGTGCTCAGTATAGGTGGTGAGTTTTCAAAGGAGTTATGTGGCGGCACTCACGTTGAACGCGCTGGCGACATTGGTCTGTTCAAGATCATTTCTGAAACCGGGATCGCTGCTGGTGTCAGACGCGTTGAAGCAGTCACCGGTATGGGCGCATTGAACTGGGCTGAAAACGTAGAGAGCAAGTTGCAATACGTTTCTGATTTACTGAAAACGGATACGGATACCGTTGACACAAAACTGTCGCAACAGGTGGAACGCATTCGAAAGCTGGAAAAGGAACTTGACCAGTTGAAAGGTAAAATGGCCAGTAGTGCCGGTACTAACATGGCCGATGAAGCAGAAGTCATCAGTGGTATTAATGTGATTGCCCGAACCCTTGAAGGAGCGGATCCTAAAACACTGCGTGATACCGTCGACCAGCTAAAGAACAAACTTGGCACGGCTGCATTGATACTCGCCACGGTTAACGATGCCAAGGTCAGCCTGGTAGCAGGTGTTACTAAAGACAGTACCGACAAGATCAAGGCTGGCGATCTGGTGAATTTCGTGGCTGAGCAGGTTGGTGGCCGCGGTGGCGGCAGACCGGACATGGCCCAGGCCGGTGGCAACGATCCGTCCGCACTCGAAGGTGCCCTGAAAAAAGTCCCTGACTGGATCCGCAGCCAGCTCTAGCTCCCCGGCTATAGTTCCAATTCTTTCCTAAAATCTTTGAATCGGCTAGAATCCCGCGCTTTTCATGGGATCGGTAGATGGCATTAATTGTTCAAAAATTTGGTGGTACATCGGTAGGCTCTATCGAACGTATCCAGGCTGTCGCCGACAAGGTCGTGGAAACCGTCTCGCAAGGCAACAAGGTCGTGGTCGTGGTATCCGCCATGAGCGGCGAAACCGATCGGTTGCTGGGCCTGGCCAGCAGTATCACTAATAATATGCCAGCCAGGGAACTCGACGTCCTGCTCTCTACCGGTGAACAGGTAACTATTGCGCTGCTCAGTATGGCTTTGAGCCAGAATGGCCAGCCAGCTGTATCATTCACCGGTGGGCAGGTTTGCATTCGCACGGACGATGCTCACTGCAAGGCGCGAATTCTGGACATTGAGTCCGGGCGCGTACACAGCAAGCTTGATGCTGGTAATGTAGTTGTGATTGCCGGTTTCCAGGGCATCGATGCAGATGGCAATATCACCACGCTCGGTCGTGGTGGTTCCGATACCACTGCCGTGGCAATGGCCGCTGCGCTCAATGCCGATGAGTGTCGAATTTATACAGACGTAGACGGTGTCTACACGGCAGACCCACGTATCGTCGAGGATGCCCAACGACTACCGTGTATTACCTATGAGGAAATGCTGGAGATGGCCAGCCTCGGTTCCAAGGTATTACAGATACGCTCGGTTGAATTTGCCAGAAAATATAATGTAAATCTCCGTGTGCTCTCCAGTTTCCAGGATGGTCCGGGTACACTGATCACAGATGAGGAAGAAGATATGGAAGCGGCTCTGATTTCAGGTATTGCCCATAACCGGGACGAGGCCAAGCTAACGATTATCGGTGTGCCGGATCAGCCTGGTATTGCCTCGCAAATTCTTGGTCCTATAGCGGATGCCAATATCGAGGTCGATATGATCGTACAAAACGTGGGTGTTGATAACACGACAGACTTTACTTTCTCGGTACATCGTAACGATTACGAACAGGCCATGGATATCCTGAAAAGTGTTGCCAGGGACATCAAGGCCAAAGATGTCACCGGCGATAGCAAGATTGCCAAGATTTCTGTCGTTGGTGTTGGAATGCGGTCTCATGCCGGGATTGCCAGCAAAATGTTCAAGGCGCTGGCTGATGAAGGCATCAATATCCAGATGATTTCTACATCAGAAATTAAGGTTTCTGTCGTAGTGGCCGAAAAATATTTAGAGCTTGGCGTTCGCACGCTGCATTCGGCATTTGGCCTGGAAAATGGTGCATTGGCAAGCCAGTAAGTGGAGATAGAATGGTATTGTGAGGCAGTCGCAAAAATAACAGACGAGGTCTGTGCCTCATGAAGCTATAATTAACTAAAAGATATTATTAAGACTAAGGAAGCATTAGGAGAAATGAGATGTTGATACTAACCAGAAGAGTTGGTGAGTCGCTGATGATTGGCGATGAAGTTAACGTAACCGTACTGGGAATAAGGGGAAACCAGGTACGCATCGGCGTTAACGCACCGAAAGATGTAGCCGTCCACCGAGAAGAAATTTACGACCGAATTCAGCAAGAGCAAACTGACGACGTACCCTCAAAGGCCTCTGAATAATTGTCACCCGGGACTTTACCCCGCGCTAGCGCAGGGTTATGCTTTTTTCGATATTATTGGGCAATTTGTTCAGTAAATTATTACAATACTCGCGTTTCTGTCTACATCCAAACCAGGGTGTAACCACGGACAGTTCGTGCCGGGATGACAGTGCAATACTTCGGAGAGGTGGCCGAGCGGCTGAAGGCGCTCCCCTGCTAAGGGAGTATACGGTTTATCCCGTATCGAGGGTTCGAATCCCTCTCTCTCCGCCATTTGACTAAATATGCGGGTCGGATATTATTCGCCGCTCATTATTTGCAGGAACATATGCCCCGTAACAGGAAATTTGCCTGATTAATATTGTCACAACGCGCCCGTAGCTCAGTTGGATAGAGTACCTGGCTACGAACTAGGGGGTCGGAGGTTCGAATCCTTCCGGGCGCGCCATTTATAAAACAACCACCGCAAGGTGGTTTTTTTATGAATTGTATCCAGCAGGATAAGAACAAAGTTCGACAAATTTGCCGGGAGCAAATTTGAACAGCCGCAGGCTGACCCGAAGGGCGAAGCGCAGGGATGCGCGAAGTAATCCTTCAGGACACGCCATCCATAAAAATTTGCTATGAGCAGGTTTTTACATTTCAACGCGATGCACAGCAATTATCGCCGCTAAATTCATGATACTGCTTCTTCAATCGATTTAGCTGTTTCGGGATATTTACCTATATGCATCTAAACAAGGATTAATATAGTCTATCGATATCTATATAAATGATTTTCAATGATTTTTTCGCTAAGTCTGCGAGTATGGAGTGACACTGTCGGGAATTTTTGTCGCTGAAAAACGACATATACAGGGTAAGAAAAGGAACGGTGCCGCGCATTCACTGCAAACTTAATATGAATACCGTAACTGATGCGCAGTTTGAAAAAAATGATTAAACTGCAAAACTAGTAAAATCATAAACTTAAGCGATTATTTTTTTTTCTAATTCAAGTCAGGCGTTATGCTTCAAGTATTGGAATGAATGTTGCCATATTATATTTAAGTCGCATCGCAAATTAGAGTTACGTTTAAGTCAGGCATGACATGCTGAATAGAATAATTAAGAGAATCAGTCACTTAAAGCCAACCCCGCCCAAGCTGCACTATGAAGGTGCGCATGCCGGCGTGGAGAGCGAGCAATCAAGTATTGTTGATTCACTCCACGCGCTGGAGCCGCGCATCATGTTTGATGCCGCGGGTGTGGCAACCGGTGCCGAAGTTGCAGCCAATGATGTCGCTGAACAGCAGGCGCAAGAGGCAATCAATGCAGAAGATGTCGAGCCCCCGGCCAGCAGTAATCAACAATCTGACTCCGATGCGCTGTCCGAATTACTCGCCGATTTTGAGCCCCCATCAGGCCGCAATGAACTCATCTTTGTAGATAAAAGTGTCGATGATTACCAGACCCTGCTGTCTGGAATAAGCAATGGCGCGGAACTGGTATTTCTGGATAGCGATAGCGATGGCCTGGAACAGATAGCCAATACACTCCAGGACCGTAACGATATTGATGCCATCCACATCATTTCGCATGGTGATGCCGGGCAATTGCAACTGGGCAACACGTTGTTGACCAATGACAGTATGCAAAACGAGCATGCTGACGAACTCGAACTGATAAAGACTACCCTTAGCGAGTCTGCCGACATTCTCATTTATGGGTGTAATTTTAGTGAAGGTATAAATGGTCAGGAAGCAGCTCAAACGCTAGCTAGTCTGACCGGTGCCGACGTTGCAGCCTCTGATGATATTACGGGCCACACTTCCTTGGGCGGTGACTGGGATTTAGAAACGCAAGTTGGTGATATCGAAACATCTCAAGTTATCTCAGAAGCAGCACAGGGACTCTGGGTTGGTACGCTTGACTTGGTTGTGGCCAATACGGGTGATGCAGGTGCAATGGCAAATGAAGTATCTGCCGATGCTTCTGGTATCAGTGTCGGTACAACGACGTTAAATGCAACGAGTGATGGAGCTGCTCACGAAGGCGCTGCGACGTTTACTGATTTGCAAGTCAACAATAACCAGATAATGGCCAATGGATTCACCATTAGTACTGCAGATGCGACCTTGCTTGCCGGTGATACAACAACCGGTGATCAAATACGAGATGCCACTAATGCTCCTGATGCCATTACCGATGCAGACCTACAGGTTGTGGCCAATGACAATGCGCCTGCTGATACCAATGTCTATACATTAAACGACGCGGTTATTCTGACCTTCGATTTTACACCGGACGCCGGTGTGACCAAGGTCGCTGCTGAATACGCGTTTGGTACGGAAGAAGAAGATTTTTATTCGACTGGATACAACGATGCATTCGGTATCTGGGTTGATGATGGTACAGGTTATGAAGTAGTTGCAACGGAGAATATCTACAACAACTATCAAGCTGGAACATTTATTGATCCCGGAAACAATGCCGACATCGCTCCTAATGTCGAAATAAATCAAATGACACCGGTTCGAACCGGCGTCAGTGATCAGATAACTGCTGGCACCAATACTGTAAAGTTCGCCATCGCAGATGTGCGTGACACAGATTATGACAGTGCGGCTTTTGTCAGTTATTTTGGTAGTTCTTTACGATTGATTGGCGATGCTGATGATAGCAGCAGTGCCGGTAATGGTAATTTTGCTACACAGTATTCCAATGTTAGTGATGGTCCGGTTTCAATTGTCGATAACGATGTTGCAATCACTAACTATGATGCAAGCACCTATGTCGAATACGCAGAGTTAACAATTGGTGCCGGCGTTCAGATTGGCGACACCCTTACATATAGTGGCACGTCTAGTTTTTCTTTATCTGAAACACTTCCTGGCTCCAATACTTTCAGATTGACGTGGACTGGTGTTACTGGCGCGCAGACAATTTCAGATTTTGAACAAGCACTGCAGGATGTTGAGTTTTCTACCACTGATAATGCTTCAACTGCGGACCGCGTTATTAGCATTAAACTGCATGATACTGATGGCGGAACAGCCACTGAAACAGACAGTAATACAATTACATCAACAGTCAGCATTACATCGCTGGCTATTCCAACGGTAAATAGTTTTTCTTATGGAGTAGGTGATGCAATTGTCCTGACAGGTACTTACGACGCCAGCCTTGGTGACAAGGGTGCAGGACTTACTAACTCCGAGCTGCAGGTAACAGTTGATGGTACAACTTATGATCAGTCTGACTCCGAAATTGCAGCTAGTGGAGGAAGCTGGACGCTGACGTTACCTGCGGGAACTTTGCCTGTAGGGACATACGATGTTGACGTAACGACCGATGACGGGTTGGATGTTACAGTTGACCAATCACTTAATGAGCTTGAAATTACGTTTGATGCGGTTGACGACAGTGCCACAACAGATCAGAACACAGCTGTCACGATAGGCATTCTTGCTAATGACTATGCGACAAACCCAACTGACATAATAACACCGATTGTCGACTGGGAATTTAACGCCGCTGACGATACTGATAATGACAACGTATGGGAGGCTGATGAAAATAACGGTGACCTTGGTAACTGGACACTATCTGCACCTGCAACACCTGCTGATGTAACGCTTGGCACTGACACAGAGTATGTTGATATTAGCAAGGCCTATGAATTCGGTGCTGGAGGAATAACAGCAACTATTGGCCAGGGTATAGCTAACTTTAATGCAGCCAATACTTCTGATCAAAACGATGCCACTTTCGAAATTTGGGTCAAGCTGGATGACTTGACTCAAAATCAGGTCATCTTTGAAACCGGTGGTACAGGTGGTGGTTTATCCATTGTTTTGGCTGACAGTGATACAGATGGAACCTTTGATGATTTGGTCCTGACGGCAGTTGATGATGCTGATGGCGATGTGCTGACAACAACGGCGGACCTTAGCACGATTATTGGTACAAACGCCGAAATTACATCTGAATACATCCAGATTGTAGGCACATATGGAAACAACACAGTTGCCGATCTGTTTGAACTCTACGTAAATGGCTCACTAGCTAGTCAGGCATCTACTACCAGCGGTTTTAATGACTTTGATGACGGCACCGGTATGGGTCTCGGTACCGTCAATGGAACGATTGCCGGGGGCGGCACCTTTAGTGATTTACAAGGAAACATTGCAACGTTCCGTTTCTATGAAGACCAAACACTCACCGCAGATCAGGTTTATGCAAACTATCTCGATACAACAACCGGTGGGTTAAATATTATTGAAATCGAGGGCACGCCGGTCAGTATTGGTGACACCGTTGACTTGGTCGGCGGCGGTGCTGTCACAATTAATAACGATGGCACGCTGACTTTCGATCCGGATGGCGATTTTGATTATTTAGCAGCAGGAGATTCTACTAACGTTACTTTCGACTACGTTGCGCAGGACAGCTTATCGAACACATCTAATGCAGCAACGGTAACGGTAACTGTTAACGGGATTGATGATGCACCCATTAATACTATTCCTGGTGCGCAAACAGTTAGCGAAGAAACGGTTTCTTCCATAAGTGGTATCAGCGTTACCGATGTTGATAACAACCTTGCCAGCACACAGTTAACCGTCACAAATGGTGTACTCAATGTTTCGTTAAGCGGTGGTGCGACCATTAGCGCCGGGGCAAATGGTTCTAATGATCTGACCATAAGTGGCAGCGAGGCTGATATCAATGCGACCCTCGCAACCCTGACATACCAGGGCGGTGTTAATTTTGTTGGTGCTGATACCTTAACGGTACTTTCGACTGACAGTAGCGGTGTGCCGCTATCAGATACGGATACGGTCACGATTAATGTCACCGACATCAATGATGAACCGATTGTGGCGACGTTGGCAGGTGTTGACGATACGTTTACTGAAGGTGAACTCGCGACTAACCCGCTTTTTGCAAGCAGTGACATCGACACCATTGAAGCAGGGCAAAATATTGATGGCCTCGTGTTCACGGTAACTAATGTCGCTGACGGTGCTAATGAAATTCTGAATATTGACGGCACGTCGGTGACATTAACCAATGGTGCTAGTGCCACTGGTACCAATTACGATATTAGTGTAAGCGTGACCGGTTCCACAGCGACGATAACGTTGACTGCAAGCACACTAGATACTGTTCTACCGGCAACGGCTGATGGTGTTATCAATGCGGTTACCTACACGAACAGCAGTAGCAATCCGGACACAAGCAATCGCGTAATTACGCTTTCAACAATTACCGATAGTGGTTCAGGAACAGGGGCAAATGACAATACCAATAATGCAGTGAATATTGCTGCCACCATTACGATGGAGGCGGTGAATAATGCGCCAGTTGTTAATGCCCCGGGCGCGAATTTATCAGCGCTGGATCCAACACCAATCAACGTCCATGGAACAGGCTTTACCGTTACCGATGTTGATGAAGCCGGTGCCGGTGCCACGCTAACTTTAAGTGTTACTGAAGGAACGATAAACGTGACTGCGGGTACATCCGGAGTCAGTAGCATTGCCGGCAACGGCACGGGAACAGTCACGCTAACAGGTACAATTGCGCAGATAGACAACCTGTTGACTGGTGCCGGTACCGGAATAATTACTTACACTGCGATCGGCACACCAAGTGCAACAACAGATTTTACCGTTACCGTTAACGACCAGGGTAATACGGGTACGGACCCTGGCTTAACGGGAGACGGTTTATCAGAAGAAGGGACGAATAGCGTTACGATTGACCTGGTTGATCCAAATGATGCGCCAACGCTTACAGCGACAGCTGATAACCCAACCTTCACCGAAGACGGGTCTGCAGTAGATTTATTTGATCTCAACCCAGGCGATGTCACTACGGTTGAGGCTGGTCAAACCATCATTGGTCTGGAACTCACTGTCAGCAACCTAGAAAACGGTGCAGATGAAGTACTGAATATTGATGGTAGCGCTATTCAATTAACGGATTCGTTTTCTACTACAACAACGAACGGTTATGTTGTATCAGTTTCTGTTACTGCTACCACAGCAACCATATCGATTGATATGTTACTGGGTGGTGCCGGTGAAACGACAACTAACATAGAAACGCTCGTTGATGGCATTACGTATCAGAATGACAATCAGGCGCCAACCGATGCCGGCACGCGCGCAGTAACGATCACCAGTATTCAGGACAACGGCGGCACGTCAGGCAGTGGCGTCGATACCAGTAATCCAAATATTGTCTCAACCGTTACGTTGGCAGCGGTTAATGATGTACCAACGGTAACAGACAACGTTGTTAGCACCTTTGAAGACACGACATACACATTTACGCTGGCTGATTTTACCTCGGTATTTAATGACACAGACGGAGATGCACTGACTAGCATCAGGATAGAAAGTCTGGAAAGTGTTGGCTCGCTTCAACTATCAGGTGTAGATGTCACTGTTGGCCAGGTAATCACCGCTGCAGACATTCCCAATTTAACATTCGACCCGTTGCCAGGTGGTAGCGGAGCTGGCTATGACAGTTTTACATTCAGTGCCACTGACGGTAATGGCCCTGCATTACCAACACTATCGTTTGATTCAGACAGCGATGGATTTGTTTATTCTGATAATGTCTTTGGCGGTACGGCAAGTGGTAACGCCGACGGCACCTACGGTGCAAATATAGGGTCCGGTGGTGCCAGTGATGGCGGTATAGAGGTTACTGTTGGTGCTAATGCCGGTGCAGGTAATCCAATCTCTGGGGCATGGGAAAGAACGATCACCGTACCGACTGCGACAACCGTTGACGTTACTGTATCTTATCGTCTCGACATTGCTTCAAATTACGAAACCAATGAATACGGTGATGCTGTACTCGCCATTGATGGTGTTCGCTATGGCAATGATACCAATCCAGATGGAAATACATCATTAGTCACGCTGGTAGGGAATGGCACGTCCGGTGCTCAGACTACTGGCTGGGTGACGGAGACCATTTCTATTGCACTAACAGCAGGTGAACACACATTACAGTTAGGCGCTTTCAACAATCAATCAACCGAAGCCGCAGAAGTTGTACAGGTATTTTTTGACGATATAACTATAACGAATGCGATCGAGCCGGCTTTCTCAAACACAGCTACCATGACCATCGATGTTGGCGACATTGATGCGAGTGGTGACACGGGTAGCGTTACTGAAGATGGTCCAGGAACATCGGGAAATGTCTTAAGTAATGATACGTTCGCGACCACAACGGTAACTGCCGGTGCAACTGTTAGCAATGACGCTGATATTGATGATGCAGATGGCGGTCAATGGGATAACGAAGCAGGTGCAAATAATTGGACCCTTGGTAGCAATGTATCGCATACGACAGCGACGACGAATTTTCCCGGTATAACTGATACGTTTGTTTTTACCCCTGACGGCTCAGGAAACGATGGTGCGACAATGATATCGTTTCAAAGTTTGAGTGGTAATCCTACTACGGGTGATGCGAGTTTCGAACTGTGGTTTAAGCCCAATGACTTTACCACTACTGATGAAGAAATTTTGTTCGAGACCGGTGCGACCACTGATGGCTTGGCCATCACTCTGGACGGCGACACCATAAATTTCATCACGCGCGATAATGGTGGCACACCTGTTGAGACCTCAGCCGACCTCGGTGCGCTGGGAATAGATGCAAGCGATTTCATTCAGGTTGTTGGTGTCATCGATTACGCGGATACAGGCAACGAATTAAAGATCTATGTTAATGGTTCTTTTATTAGCCAGACTTCGGTGGGTTCCTTTGTTGACTGGGCGGGTGGTAACGGCTCGGGTCTGGGCACGGATCGTAATAATTCAGTTATTAGCAATGTTGGCGGAAGAACAACAACCGACTTTGACGGTGAAATTGCAAAATTTAATTTTTACGAATCGGCGTTAAGCGCAAATCAGGTCGAAAATAATTTTACGGCCATTGCGAATCATCTCTATGTATCCAGTGTAGACTCGGCGAATGCGGGACAAGCACCGGTATCAATTACAGAATTAGCTCCTGGCGGCATACCCGTTCCCGGTACACATGATGCAACGATTATTTCCGAGCTAGGTGCAACAGTCACTATCGGTTTCGATGGCGCCTACACCTATGATCAGGGTGTCCTCTTCCAGGAACTGGCCGTCGGCGAAACCACGACAGATACGTTTACTTATACAGTTACCGATGTATTGGGAAATACCGATACCGCCACGGTGACGATCACCATCACCGGCACCAATGATGCTCCTGATATAACTATAGGTACAGGCAGCGCAGCTGGATCATTAAACGAAACTGATGCCGGTTTAAGCATTAGTGATACGTTGACCTTATCCGATGTCGATACCATCGATGTAGTAACCGCTAGCGTGACGGGGATTGCTGAAAGCGGAACGGGCAGTCCCTCTGGTGTAGCCCCGGCCACACTTCAAGCAATGCTGTCTGTTACTGGCAATCTGGATAACTCGGAAACGACCGACACACTTAACTGGACGTTTGATTCAGGTATAGAGGCGTTTGATTATCTCGCTGCTGGTGAATCCCTGGCCCTGACTTACACCGTTGAAGTCAATGATGGTCAAGGTGGTACAGACACACAGAACATTGTCATTACAATTAATGGCACCAATGATGCGCCGGTATTAACGATCGATAATGCCGGCAGCGTCACGGAAGATTCCGCTGCGACCCTGACTGATACTGGCACTATATCTATTGTTGATCCTGACGCCAGCGCTAGCCCGGCGGTTAGTAGTAGTTATAACAATGATGCAGTGTGGAGCGGTGGTGCTTTATCTCCCGCTCAAATAACAGCTTTTAGTAGCGGTACATTTACTGCGAACGCAAGTGGCTGGACATATTCTGTGCCAAATTCGGCAGCCGACTTCCTAGCTATAGGGGAAACAATCACGCTGAGTTTCAATGTCACTGCCGATGATGGTAATGGTGGAACCGATACTGAAGTTGTGACAATTACAATCAATGGCAGCAATGATCAACCAGATATAACCAGCGATGGCGGCGGGCCTACTGCTTCAGTCAGTATTGTTGAAAACACGACAGCAGTAACCACAGTTAATGCAACCGATCCAGATTCTAAC